>NZ_FNBP01000003.1:132753-438933 GCF_900102535.1 Sulfitobacter delicatus
GGGGGGTAAAGTGGTGGGCGACCCTGGAATCGAACCAGGCGTGCGTCTCCGCGAGGGAGTTACAGTCCCCTGCCACACCTTGCGGCCTGTCGCCCACTTTGCCCTGTGCATTGCACCTGACGTGGGGGCGTGATTACAAGCGACCCAAAGGACCGTCAAGGCGAATTCCCGAGAAATGTCAGGGAAATCGCGCGAAAGGATAAAGAGATGAAAAAACCCAAATGGGTCGTGCAGAAAGAGCAGGACAAGAAGGCCGAAGCGGCGCAGACAGTCTGGCTGTTTGGCCTGCATGCGGTGCGCGATGCGTTGATGAACCCGCGGCGCGAAAAACTGCAGTTGATGGTAACGCCAAACGCGCAAGCCAAGCTGGAAGACGCCATTGCTGAGGCGGGAATCACACCCGAGGTGGTCGACCCGCGCAAGTTCCGCCCGCCGCTTGATCCCAACTCGGTGCACCAAGGAGCTGTGTTGGAAGTGAAGCCGTTGAACTGGGGCAAGCTGGAAGATGTTGCCATCGGCGATGCCGCCCCGCGGGTGCTGTTGCTCGACCGGGTTACGGATCCGCATAACGTGGGCGCGATTCTCCGTTCGGCTGAGGTGCTGGGGGCTTCGGCGGTGATCGGGACGCGGCACCACTCAGCGCCCGAAACCGGCGCACTGGCCAAAACGGCGAGCGGCGCGTTGGAGCGCCAGCCCTATCTGCGGCTGCGCAATCTGTCGGACGCGATACGCGCGCTGCAAGACATGGGCTATCTGGTGCTTGGGCTGGACGGCGAGGCCACACAGACGATTGAAGAGGCCGTTGAGGGCCGCAGGGATCGTCCGGTGGCTCTGGTTCTTGGTGCTGAAGGGCCGGGGCTGCGCGAGAAAACGCGGGAGACCGTGGACGCGCTTGTGCGGATTGATGCAGCAGGGGGCTTTGGCTCGCTGAATGTATCGAATGCGGCAGCGATTGCGCTCTATGCCAGCCGGGTCGGGGGCTGAAGATCGGCAAGAACTGGCTCAAAACCGGGTCAAAGGCGGGGCGTAATGGCTCCGCCCCTTTGAAAACGCGGATCACTCCCTAAATTTAAGAGTGACCGCAGGCCCGGAACGCCTGCTGGCCTACTACTGTCCCTCGTTCCGTACCTCTACGCCTCGTGGTTTTCCATGGGGCGTTTTTTTGTGCGTCGTGCACAGATCCCGAAAACACAAAAGCCGCCCCGGAGGGCGGCTTTGCGTTTCCTACGGGGTGGTAGGATCAACCTGGAGCGGGCGAGGCGATTCGAACGCCCGACCCTAACCTTGGCAAGGTTATGCTCTACCCCTGAGCTACGCCCGCATCCGGTTGGTGAGGCGGGAATACCCATTTGGGTAGGTGGCTGCAAGAGGGAAAATGGGGCCAGCGGGGTAAAGCTGGTGATTTATTTGGCGGCGCAATTTAGGGGGCTGAAAACACAAAGGGCCGCATCCGAAGATGCGACCCTGTGTTGACCAAATGGAGCGGGCGAGGCGATTCGAACGCCCGACCCTAACCTTGGCAAGGTTATGCTCTACCCCTGAGCTACGCCCGCTTACCGTTTGGTGAGGGCGAAATACCTATTGGCGCGGGGGGCTTCAAGAGGGAAATGTCGTTTCTCGCGGAAAAATTTGCGCAGCCGGGGGCGCTGCCCCCGGACCCCCGCGGGTATTTGAAAAAGGATGAAGTAGGGTGGGGGTTAGGTGATTGCGTGAGCCAATAGGCCAAGAGCCGACAGGGCGATCATGGCGAGGGTCAGGAGCATCCCGATCTGGCGTAGGATGATCTTTTGCGGGGTCACGGCAAAGCCTAGCGGGTGCAGAATGCGGCCTGCGATGAGCATCAGGCCAAGTCCGTGCACTGCGAGTGGCGGAGCGCCATTGGCTTCGGTCAGGGCCAACAGGATGAGCGCGATTGGCATATATTCAGCCGCATTGGCTTGGGCGCGCATGCGTTTGAGGAGGGCTTTGTCGCCGGTGTCGCCGAGAGAGATGAGCTTGGCCCGGCGGTAGGCGATCACGTGCCAGCTGAGGCCAAGAAAGACCAGCGCGTTGAGGGCAGCGTAGGTGGCGGTGATGGTCAGCGGCATGGGGTGTCCTTTTGCGCGGGGTGAGCGCTGCGATGTAAACCTGTGTTGCCGCAAAAGAAAAGGCCCCGCGCTGGCGGGGCCTTTTGTGATCTTTCAGCCGATCTTAGTGGCTATGCTGTTTGTCCCAGTCTTCCTGCTTTGGAAGCTGCTCGAACGTGTGCTCGGGCGGCGGGCTGGGTAGGGTCCATTCCAGCGTGTCCGCGAACTCGTTCCAAGGGTTATTGGCCGTGGAGCGGGCGCCGCGGGTCAGCGTGTAGGCCATGATCCCGAAGAAGAACAGGAAGGAGGCGAAGCTCAGGAAAGCACCCCAGCTCGACCACTGGTTCCAGTAGGCAAAAGCCTCTGGGTAGTCGATGTAGCGGCGTGGCATGCCCTGACGGCCCAGGAAGTGCTGTGGGAAGAAGGTCAGGTTTGCACCGATGAACATCATCCAGAAGTGCAGCTTGCCAGCCCATTCGGGGTACATACGGCCAGTCATCTTGGGCAGGTAGAAGTAGATACCTGCGAAGATGGCGAAGACCGCGCCGAGCGACATCACATAGTGGAAGTGCGCCACGACGTAGTAGGTGTCATGATAGGCGCGGTCCACGGCGGCCTGGCTCAGCACGATGCCGGTGACGCCACCGACGGTGAAGAGGAACAGGAAGCCAAAGGCCCAGAGCATTGGTGTTTTGAACTCGATGGAGCCGCCCCACATGGTGGCGATCCACGAGAACACCTTCACACCCGTCGGCACCGCGATGACCATCGTGGCCAGCATGAAGTAGGCCTGCTGGTTCAGGGTCATGCCCACGGTGTACATGTGGTGTGCCCAGACGACAAAGCCCAGAGCGCCAATCGCGATGATCGCCCAGACCATCGGCAGGTAGCCGAAGACCGGTTTGCGCGAGAAGGTCGCGATGACGTGGGAGATGATGCCGAAGCCGGGCAGGATGATGATGTAAACTTCGGGGTGACCAAAGAACCACAGGATGTGCTGATAGAGCACCGGGTCACCGCCACCGGCGGGGTCAAAGAAGGCGAAGCCGAAGTTCCGGTCCATCAGCAGCATGGTGATCGCGCCGGCCAGAACCGGCAGGGACAGAAGGATCAGCCAGCTTGTGACGAAGATCGACCATGCAAAGAGCGGCACCTTGAACAGGGTCATGCCGGGGGCACGCATGTTCAGGAAGGTGGTGATCATGTTGATCGCGCCGAGGATCGAGGAAGCACCCGAGACGTGGACCGCGAAGATCGCGAAGTCCATCGACATGCCTGCTTCGCGCACGGAGAGCGGCGGGTAGAGCACCCAACCCACGCCGGAGCCCAGTTGGCCATTGCCGCCCGGTGTCAGCAGCGAACAGACCGCCAGGGTGGTGCCCGCGACATAGAGCCAGAAGCTGAGGTTGTTCATCCGCGGGAACGCCATATCCGGCGCACCGATTTGCAGCGGCATGAAGTAGTTGCCGAAACCGCCAAACAGAGCGGGAATCACGACAAAGAACATCATCAGGATGCCGTGGCCGGTGATCAGCACGTTCCACAGATGACCGTTGGGCGTACAGGCGGCAGAGCTATCCGCGATGAAACGCGCGCCTTCCATACACATGTATTGAACGCCGGGGTTCATGAGCTCAAGGCGCATGTAAACGGTGAAGGCCACTGAGATAAGCCCAACAAAGGCCGAGACGATCAGGTAAAGGATACCGATGTCTTTGTGGTTGGTGGACATGAACCACCGGGTGAAGAACCCCCGGTCGTCGTGGTGATCTTGGCCGTGAATGGCTGCGTCTGCCATGCGGTGCCTCCTGCAAATGAATTGGTCACAAGGCACCATAAGCGGCGCGCTGCGTCGTCGCGCCCGTTTTAGAGCGCACATCGCTTGGGGGCAATGGGCGCGATGGTCGCAGGTGGGGTATTTTTTGCGCGGCTATTTGTCCCGCTTATCGCGGTATCAACCGGGCAGGGCAGGCTCTTCCGTCGGGCAGGCAGGGCCGGGGGCCTCGTTACCAAAAACGCCGTCAAATGTTGCCTGCAAGGCGAGATCGACATCGTCCATGGTGACCGGCAGGCCCAGATCGACGAGCGAGGTCACCCCGTGGTCGGTGATGCCGCAGGGCACGATGCC
Organism: Sulfitobacter delicatus; assembly: GCF_900102535.1. Classification (GTDB taxonomy): domain Bacteria; phylum Pseudomonadota; class Alphaproteobacteria; order Rhodobacterales; family Rhodobacteraceae; genus Sulfitobacter; species Sulfitobacter delicatus. Next base: position 136,948 of record NZ_FNBP01000003.1, read on the forward strand.
GCCAAAATGGCTTAGGTCCGGCTCGACGTTAATGCTGATACCGTGGAAGCTCACCCATTTGCGCAGCCTGATTCCAATCGCTGCGATCTTGTCTTCGGCGGGGCTGCCACCTGCTTGGTTCGGCTTTTCGGGCCGCTGGACCCAGACGCCGACGCGGCCGGGGCGAATCTCTCCGCGCAGGTTGAACTGGTCGAGCGTGGCGATCACCCAGTCTTCGAGTTGGCGCACAAAACAGCGGACGTCGCGGCCCCGGGCGGCGACGTTGAGCATGACATAGGCCACCCGCTGGCCCGGTCCGTGGTAGGTGTACTGTCCACCGCGCCGTGTGGGGTAGACGGGGAAGCGGTCCGGATCGGTCAGGTCGGCAGGCTTGGCCGAGGTGCCTGCAGTGTAGAGCGGGGGATGCTCGACCAGCCAAATGCATTCTTCGGCCTCGCCCGCCGCGATGGCGGCGGCACGCGCTTCCATCCACGCTTCAGCGGCGCGGTAGTCGGTTAACCCGTCCGTGATGATCCATTCAACCATGGGTCAGCCTTAGCAAGCCCTGCGCTGCACCGCCAGCGCTCAGGCCGCCGCTTCGCGCTCTTCCAGCACTTTGCGCAGCAGTTGTGCGTAGTTCTGCGCGCCCTGCGCTCCGGTGATCAGGTATTTCCCTTCAAAGATCATTGATGGCACGCCAGAAATCCCACGCGACGTCCAGATCTGCTGTGCTTCTCGGGTTTGTTCGGCATGGCTGCCACTCGTGAGAACTTCTAGCGCTTCGGCACGGTCTAGTCCCACCGATGTGGCGACATCGGCCAACACGTCTTTATCGCCGACATTCTTACCTTGGGTGAAATGCGCATCGAACAGCGCCATTTTCAGCGGGTGCTGCAGCCCTTTGCCCTGCGCCCAGGTCAATAGCTGATGTGCGAGGAAGGTGTTCTGCATGCGCGTTTCGTCGGAGAAGTTAAAGGTAAAGCCCAACTCGCGGCCCATATCGGTCAGACGCTTGCGGTTCTTGACCGACTGCGCGGGGGTGGAGCCGTATTTCTCCGCCAGATGCTCGGCCATGTTCTGGCCCTCGGCTGGCATTTGCGGGTTCAACTCAAATGGGTGCCAGCGCAGATAGGCGCCCACACCGATTGCACCGAGCGCTTGCTCCAACTGTTTGTAGCCGACGATACACCAAGGGCACATGACATCAGAGACGATGTCGATCTGCACAGTAGGTGCGTCTGTCGGATGGGTTTGAGCGGGGGCGGCGGTGTCTGCAGGCATGTTCTGTTCCTTATGGCTTGGGTTTCAGATGGTCCCGAACGGGCCGCGTTTCAACGGTGAAAATGCGGCGGGGCTCAGGTGAACGGGCATTCAGGCTTTCCCTGTCCTTCAGACAGTTCTCGCGCTCCAGATTGTTTCCATTCCCGACGGTCGTTTTTTCCCTGCAATCGTTTGGCGAAGCTTGTGGTTGTGCTAGGCTGCTCGCGATATTGTGATTCATTTGGAGTAACATCATGTATTTTAAGCATTTGGCCGTGGCTTTGGTGGCCACATCAATGGTCGCGATTCCCGCAGAGCGTGTAGAGGCTGACGCTGGAGACTTTATCGCCGGGGCAATCATCGGTGGGATCGTAGGCGCAAACGCCAAGAAACAACGCGCTACCACCCGTTCAACAAAACGCCGCACGACAACTAAAAAACGCAGCACGCTGCCTTCCACTCAAGAAGGTAAGAATATCCAGTCATCGTTGAACTATTTTGGGTTCGATGCGGGCAGCGTTGACGGCCAGTTGGGTCGCAAGACGCGGGATGCGGTGTCGCAATACCAAGCCTATCTTGGCTATCCCGTGACAGGCAAACTCTCGACATTTGAGCAGAACTTGCTGATTTCCAGCTACAACCGTGCGCAGGCGGGGGGCTATGCGGTGCAGCAGCAAGTCGCGGCCAATCCCGATGGCACGCGCGGTTTACTCAAAGCCTACCGGGCCGAGATGGCTGGGCAGAGCGCGCCCACCACGGCAGGCAATACAACGATTGTCGTGGCCCCTCAGGCCCCCGCAGCTGCAGCGCCCGCGGCGCCTGCGTCCGCATTGGCAGGCGCTTCGACGCTGGCGGCGGCGGTCGCACCTGCCGTACCGGCTTTGCCAAACTTCATGGGTGCGGGCTCGCAAGCCTCGTTGGCCTCGCATTGTAATACAGTGTCGCTCGTGACCAACACCAACGGCGGCTTTGTCACCCTTGCAGGCATGAGCGATCCTGACGTGGCGTTGAACGAACAGTTCTGCCTTGCGCGGACCTACGCTATCGCCAAATCGGAAGAGCTGGTTGGTAAAATCCAAGGGTTCACCCCCGATCAGGTTGCGGCGCAATGCACGGCGTTTGGTCCGGCGATGAAAGATCACGTCGCGGCGCTGTCGCTGAAGCCGCGGGATGCGGTAACTGCGGACGTGGCGGCCTTTATCCCGACCACAGGCATGGCGCCCGCCCAACTCGTCGGTACCGCGCGGATCTGTCTGGGCGTGGGTTACCGGACTGATAACATGGATGTTGCCGTGGGGTCGGCTCTGCTGCTCTATACTTTGGGCGAAGGGGTCTATGGCGAGTTGATGGGCCACCATCTGGCGCAGGGCTTTGGCCCGGCTAAGCGCAACGATCTGGCGCTTGCTTGGTATGAAGCCGGTGTTACTGCCGTTGATTCCGGGGCGGCGGCTGTCTTCGTACCTGGTCAGCCGGAGCGCACGGAACTGATCCGCCAGGCTGCAGCGCGGATGAATGGGGCACCTGTTCCCGCCCAGCCGTTGGTTCAACCCGCTTCGGGCAATGCCCTGCCCACGTTCTCCATCAGCGAGTAACAGGTCAAAACAGAAACGCGCAGGGCCGGGGGTATCCTCCGGCCCTGTTTGGTTTTCGCCCGCTGAAAGCTCGAAAAGGGACCCGCAAAACCGCTTTCGCAAAAGAGTGAAAATATCTGCCGATTGCCTCTTCACAATCTGCAGACCTTTGGCTAAACCCCACGCACCAACCATGGCGTGCGGTCGTGGCGGAATGGTAGACGCGCAGCGTTGAGGTCGCTGTGGGGTAACACCCGTGAGAGTTCGAGTCTCTCCGACCGCACCACTTTATCACCTTTTATTGTTGACCTTCGATTAGAATTGGCACTTTTGGCTTGTTTTGTCCCAATATTTGTCCCCACTGCAACTTGGGACAAATGGTCATGACAAAGGTAGCTGGGAAAGCAGATTGATACATTGCGTTTTGCGGAAGGCACTGCCAATACCTCAGGCATCCCTGCCAATTTACACCCGTATGAAGCCGTTATCCCTCTCTCACGCGGGCAAAAGGTGCCTGTAGAGATGTGCGGAGCAACAGGAGGCGCTCTTACCTTCAATCTCGACAACCATGAACTGTCGAAGGAGGAAGCAACTGAGAGGAGGGCGCCACTAAGATCGCGGTCGCCATTCACACGCAGATGGAGCCCTGATCGGAGAGAAGTTGGTCGATCACATGTAGTACGGCGGGTATCTCAATCAGCGCGGTACATTCTGAGAAGGCGGGGCGCTAGCCGCCCTAATACCTACTTTTCTTTGCTTCAATATAAGGCGGTGCGGTGGGCGTCGTGGGATCGTTGCAGCTAGAGACGCTGCCAATTACCGCAGCAAGTCCGAATAGGGTTTTCCATGATAGGGCACTTCGTGCGGTGAGGATCAGTGCAAGGGCGACCGTTCCGAAGGCATCCCCGGCTTCTCCTGCATCCCCGGCGATCCTCATTTGGAACTTTCTCGGGGCAGCTTTAGCGAAATACGCCTTACGCCGGCGCGCCGGACCCTGTTCGGAAGTGTTATGATCTGTCACGTTCGTCTTCCTCTTCCGGCGTATGAGCAATGACTTCCAGTTCGGTGGCCCTCCAGCGTCGTGTTTCTTCATTGAAGAAAATCCGACCTTCGTCACGATAACGGGCGAGGTAGCTTCGGAAGGTGTTGTAGTTCAGTGTGTCTTCATTTGCCTCAAGAGGAGTCAGAACTTTTCGCTCCTCTTCGCGCTCAAGGCGTTGTGGGTGGGAATTGAAGGCAATGGTGGCGTTTCGATCTCTGCGGATGCCGTCCAGGACCGCCCTGTAGATCTCCTTCGTACTGGCCCCGCCATATATGAAGGTATCAGGTAGGTTTAGGTAATCGAGAACCCGCGCGAGTAATTCGAACTTCGTTGCCGTGCGGGGGGTGAACCGATCGTCATCACGCAAGGCCTGAGGGAATTCGCCTAACAAACGCTGGAACTTATAGAGCATCGCCCGTTCTTGTCGAAGGCGATCAATCTCGCGTTCGAGCTTGCCTATGCGATCCGTGAATAAGGTTGTTGCGTTTTTCATACCCGCAACAAGGAGGCATAAAAGGCCCTGCAGTCAAGCACCTGAGCGGAGAGCTAAGCCGGTATCACCAGAAAATATAAATATAAATCAACTAGTTAGCGTTTTGGTAATTAAGTGATTACCCTGTATCGTTATAACGATACAGGGTAAAACGGGTTATGGCAAATTATTTCTGAACAACTGAAATACTGCCTCGATGTCATGTTAAAAAGCAATTCTGCATCGCTCGAACGGATCGCCGGGACGAAATGTACGAATCACCGCCAGCCTTCCGCCCGTCCTTTGTAACAGGCTGATGCGGAGCTGGTAAAACGCAACAGCAGGACGTTGGGGGGGTGGGTGTCCCAATTATATTCCTGATTTCAGTTGGGAAATAAATGGATTTATCAATTCAAATCAGTGCATTGCCTAATGTTTGGCAGAAAACGAGGAGAGTTCGAGTCTCTCCGAGCGCACCAAGGTTGTTCCTGCAAAGCAGAGCAACCCCGGTAGATCCCTTCTTATATGCTCAATGCGATGCGCAAGAATTTGCCGATTCGCGTTGCGCTGCTACATGCCCAGCATCGTTCTGCAGTTCACATCTGATCTTCTGACCCTCAGAGTGTTTGCAGCTCAGGCGGCGATGCCGTTTAACGGAAGAAATATCGCGCGGGCCGCATTTGCGGGGAGCGGTAGCGAACAGGAGGGCAGCGGGTGACGCGAGCAGGCAATCATGGAACAGCGATAACTCTTGCGATTGGGCTGTTGTTTGGCGGGGCCGGGGCGACCTTGGCTGCTGAGCTCACGCTCACCGGCGTCTCTGAGGATTCTGAGCTCTATGATACGCTGTTGGGCGGGTCGCTGCTGGCAGAGCAGACCGACGAAGATGCGGAGCCCGCCACCCCGCAAGAGATCGTGGCGGCGGCGCAGGCAGACTATGCACGGCTGCTCGCCGTGCTCTATGACAATGGCTATTTTGGCCCGACGCTGAAAATCACACTCGACGGTGTCGACGCTGCGGCGATCCCGCCCGTGCGCCCGCCGCGCCGCGTGGACCGCGCGGTCATCTCCGTTGATCCGGGCCCAAAGTTTAAATTCGGGACTGCCCGTATCGCCCCCTTGACCCCGGAAACTGAACTGCCCGAGGGTTTTGCGACCGGTGCGACAGCGAGCCTCGGCGTGCTTAAAGAAACCGTCTCCAGCGGCATCTCGGGCTGGCGCGCCGTTGGCCATGCAAAGGCGGAACTGGCGGAGCAGGAATTGACCGCCCGTCACCAAGAACGCCAGATCAACGCCGACCTGCGGCTCGCGCCAGGACCGCGCCTGCGTTTTGGCGCGCTGGCGATCACCGGCAACGAAGATGTGCGCACCGAGCGGGTTCGTGAGATCGCAGGCCTGCCGGTGGGGGAGGTCTTTGATCCTGAAGAGGTCGAACTTGCCACAGAACGTCTGCGCCGCACCGGTGCCTTTGACGCAGTGGCATTGACCGAAGCCGACAACATCGGACCGAATGCCACGCTGCCGATCACCGCGCGGGTGGTCGAAGCGCCCAAGCGACGCTTCGGCTTCGGGGCGGAGCTATCCTCGCTCGAAGGGCTAACGCTGAGCACCTTTTGGCTGCACCGCAATTTGCTGGGCGGGGCTGAACGCCTGCGCCTGTCGGCTGAGGTCGAGGGGATTGGCGGCAATTCCGGCGGCGAGGACTACAAACTCGCGGCGCGGTTCGAACGGCCTGCGACCTTCAATCCAGACACGGATTACTACGCGCTGGCCGAGTTGGAGCAGCTTGACGAGGTCAATTACTTCTCCCGCCAGCTTGATCTGGAAACCGGGATCGAGCGGATTGCCAACCAGCAGCGCCGCTATACCGCCGGTGTCGGCCTGCGCACCGCGGAGACACGCGATGCCTTTGGCACCAACCGTTACACGCTCTTGACCCTGCCGCTGAGCGCTGAATTCGACTACCGCGACAAAGATCTCGACGCGAAAGACGGCTATTACGCCAAGGCAAGCATCACGCCATTCGCGGCGATTTCCGGCTCTGACAACGGGCTGCGCACCTATCTCGACGCGCGCTTCTACCGCACATTCGGCACCGAACGGCCCGTCACCTTGGCCTTTCGCGGTCAGTTAGGGTCGCTGAGTGGTCCGGAACTCTCCGAGGCCCCTGCGGATTACCTGTTCTATTCCGGCGGTGGCGGGACCGTGCGCGGGCAGCCTTACCAATCGCTCGGTGTTGAGCTTCCCAGTGGCGATACCGTGGGCGGGCGCAGCTTTCTCGGGGTCTCGGCAGAGGCCCGTGTGACGGTGACCGAGAAGATCGGCGTCGTCGGGTTTGCTGATGCAGGCTATATCGGTGCAGAAGAATTCTACGACGGGTCAGGCACTTGGCACTCAGGCGCGGGGCTGGGGCTGCGCTATGCCACGGGCATCGGGCCGATCCGCGTCGATGTGGCCGTGCCGACCTCGGGGCCAGAGGTCGATGATGATTTCCAAGTCTATATCGGGATCGGACAGTCTTTTTAATGCGACAGCTTCTTCAGTTCCTCACCTTCGCTTTTGTCTGGCTTGCGAGTCTCGCCCCCGCCTATGCTCAAGATGACGACAAAGGGTTTCTGACCCGTACCCTGCAAGACGCGCTGAGCGGCGCGGGGCGGGCGGTGAGCATTGACGGTTTCTCCGGCGCGCTCAGTTCAGCGGCGTCCTTCGACAGCATGACCATCGCGGATGACGATGGCATCTGGCTGACGTTGGAAGATGTTGTGCTGAACTGGAACCGCTCCGCTCTGCTGCGGGGGCGGTTAGAAGTGGAGCAACTCACCGCGGGCCGTTTGAACCTTGACCGGCTGCCAGTGAGCGAAGAGGACGCGCTGCCGGACGCCGAGGCCAAACCGTTTGCGCTGCCTGACCTTCCGGTATCCATTGAAATTGCAGAGTTTTCCGTGGCCGAAATCAATCTCGGCAAACCGATTTTGGGCGAAGCGGCGCAACTGTCGGTGGAGGCGAATGCGCGGTTGACCGACACAGTAGGCATCGTCGATTTTCAGGCCCGCCGCACCGATGGCAAAAAGGGTGTCTTTGACATTCAGGCGGATTTTGACCGCACGGAGGCCGTGCTCGACCTGCTGCTGAAGCTGGAAGAGGATCCTGAGGGCATCGCCTCGAAGCTGCTGAACCTGCCGGGGCAGCCTTCGGTCGAAATGACCGTCGCGGGCAATGGCCCTCTGGATGACTTTGCGACCGATGTGACCATTGCAACGGACGGACAAGAGCGTCTGGCCGGGCAGGTGACGCTGGGCAGCGAAACACCGCAGCGCGCTAATGGAACACCGGACCGCCGCATTCAGGCCGACATCGGCGGTGATATCACAGCGCTCTTGGCCCCACGCTATCGCGACTTTTTTGGCGAGGACGTCCGGCTGGCGCTCGACGCGCTGTTGGAAAGCAACGGGGCTGTCGATGTCAGCAGCTTTACGATCTCCGCCAATGCAGTTGATCTGCAAGGCAAGGTCCGTCTCAATCAGGAAAAATGGCCAAGTCTGATCGACATTGAGGGGCGCATTGCGAACCCCGATGGCACCTCGATCCTACTGCCCGTATCGGGCGAGGGCACGCGGGTCGACGGGGTCACGCTGCGGGTGGACTATGACGCCGCAGATGGCGACCGGTTTGATGGCGATTTTGACATCACCGGACTGGACACCGGCGCCTTGCAGATTGCGCAGACCACGCTGGCGCTGGACGGCATTCTAGAGGGCAACCTCGGCAGTCTCGGACAGTTTCTGGGCGATGTGACCTTTGCCGCCGAAGGGCTGAAGCTGACCGACCCGGCCAGCGCCGCGGCCATTGGCGACAAGATCACCGGCAACGCCGAAGTGCGCTTTGTCGAGGGCGAACCGGTTGAGATCAACGGATTGACGCTCACCGGCGCTGACTATGGTTTGGAAGGTCAGGCCGCGATCGACGGTGTCGACACCGGGCTGCTGACGAACCTGAAGGTGACGTTGGAAGCTGATGATATCAGTCGCTTTTCCGCGCTCGCAGGCCGCGATCTTGCGGGGAGTACGGCTGTGGCGCTGAACGGGACGGTGACCCCGCTTGGGGGCATGTTCGATCTAGCGCTAGCGGGGATCACCGATGACCTCAAGATCGGCGTCGAACAGGCGGATGCCTTGCTGGCCGGACGAACCAATCTGAGCATGATCGCCCTGCGCAATGAGAACGGGACCTTCCTGCGCCAACTTGACCTGAAGAACGACGCGCTTAATCTGACCGGCAACGCAGAGCTGCGCAGCGAGGACAGCCGGGCGGAATTGGATTTCACGCTGGCAGACGTCTCGCTGGTGCTGCCGCAATATGAGGGGCCGATTGCGGTTAAGGCGACAGCAGAGCAGGACAGCCGCGGCTGGACGGTCGATGCGGTGACCGATGGGCCCTATGATGCCGCGCTGACCGCGTCGGGCCTCGTCACTGGTCCGGACGCGCGGATCGACTTTACTGCCGACATCCCGCGGATCGAAGATTTCGTTCCCGAGGCGGACATCACCGGCCCCGTCACGGCAAAAGGCGAGTTGCGCCAGACCCCGCAGGGCTGGCAGATCGACACCGAAGCCGGCGGTCCTTTCGACGCGCAGGCGTCCGTAAAGGGCTTGGTCTCACCGCGCGTCGATGTGTCCTTCGATCTGTCCCTGCCAGACATTCAACCTCTGGTGCCGCAGGTCAGCGGCGCGGTCGAGGCGAGCGGGACGTTGGAGCAGACCGAGCAGGGCTTCGTCGTCGATACCATCGCCAGCGGCCCCTATGGCAGTCGCATCTCGGTCGAAGGGCTAGCCACCGGGCCTGACATGGCGCTGAGCTTCGACCTCTCGCTGCCAGACGTCAGCCCTTTGGCGCCGGGAGTGAACGGACCGCTGAATGCCACGGGCAACGTCCGCCAAACCCCGGACGGCATTGCCTTGGATGTGAATGCCAATGGCCCTTACGGCAGCCGCGCGATGGCCGAAGGGTTGGTGACTGGCGAGGTGTCACTGCGCTTTGACGTTGCAGTGCCCAATGTGAACCCGCTGGTGCCCGGCGTGTCGGGACGTTTTGCAGCGAACGGCGTGTTGCAACAGACCGAGGCCGGTGTGGTCATCGACACCAGCGCCAGCGGCCCTTACGGTGCACAGGCCACCATCGAAGGTTTGGTAACCGGCCCCAATGCCGCAGTGGACTTTCAGCTGAACATGCCCGACATCGGCGCGCTGGTAGATCAGGTGAACGGTCCCCTCAGCGTTGCAGGCTCCGCCCGGCGTGAAGGCGAGGCATGGCGGATCGATACGCAGGCGAACGGCCCCGCAGGCACCAATGCAAGCATCGCCGGTCTGGTTAATCCGGACGGCACGTTGAACCTCGATATCTCGGGCAACGCCCCTCTGGGGCTGAGCCGCCCCTTCCTCGCCCCGCGCGATCTGCAGGGACGTGCGGAATTTGACCTTACGATCAACGGCCCTCCGGCACTGACTTCGGTGAGCGGACGCATCTCGACCAGCGGTGCCACCTTTACCGCGCCGAACCTGCGTGTGGCGCTGCGCGGTATTGATGCGGATCTCCAACTTGGCAACAACCGCGCCCAAGTGAACGTCAGCGCACAGGCTGTAGACGGCGGGCAGTTGCAAGTCGCGGGGGCGGTGACACTGACCCCCGCCTTGCCTGCGGATCTGAATGTCACCGTGCGTGGCCTCGTTTTTGCGGACCCGAGCCTCTATACGACGACGCTGAACGGCGATCTGCGCGTGGCAGGCCCCTTGTCAGGGGGGGCGCAGATCAGCGGGCGTATTGATGTCGGGGAAACCAATGTGCAGGTGCCCTCAACGGGTCTGACATCCATTGGCGACATCCCCCCGATCACCCATGTGAACGCGCCAGCCGACGTCATCACTACCCGGCGCAAAGCGGGACTGGAAGGTGCTGAGGCCGGAAGCGATCCGACCGATAGCGCCTCGGGTCCGGGCTTTGGGCTCGACATTCAGATCAACGCGCCAAATCGTATCTTTGTGCGGGGTCGGGGGCTGGATGCCGAACTCGGCGGCAACCTGCGTCTGACCGGAACCACCAATCAGATCCTCTCTGTCGGGCGGTTTGAGTTGATCCGCGGTCGGCTCGATATTTTGGGCAAACGCTTCCTGCTCGACGAAGGCTCGGTGCAGTTTCAGGGCGAGTTGATCCCCTATATCCGCTTTGTCACCTCGACAGATACCAATGCCGGCGAGGTGCGGGTGATTGTCAGCGGTCCGGCGAACGAGCCGGAGGTAACCTTTGAGTCGACCCCAGCCGCGCCGCAGGACGAGGTGCTGTCGCAACTGCTCTTTGGCCGGAACATCTCGGAAATCTCGGCCTTTCAGGCGTTGCAACTGGCCAGTGCGGTGGCAACGCTCGCCGGGCGCGGTGGCGATGGGATCATCGGCAATCTGCGCGAAGGCTTCGGGCTGGATGATCTGGACGTGACCACGACGGACGACGGTGCGACCGCGCTGCGTTTGGGGAAATACCTCACGGACAACATCTATACTGACGTGACAGCGGCATCGGATGGCACTGGGGAAGTCTCATTAAACCTCGACATCACCGAGAGCCTGAAAGCCAAAGGCACCCTCGGATCAGATGGCGAGAGCAGCATCGGTATCTTTTTCGAGAAAGACTACTAAGCGTGCTAAGGGCGCCGCGACGGTGCCCTTGGACGCAACGGCTCAGTCTTGATCGCGCGGGGTGAATTGCCCGTAGCGGCCTTGGTCGAACATCAGCCCCGACGCGCCGTCTTCGCGCAGGGCGATGTGTCGTACATGGCCTAGAATCAGCGAATGGTCCCCAGCCGGGTGCACTGCGTAGGTGTCACAATGGAACTGGGCGAGCGATCCCGGAAAGCTCGGCGCGCCGCCGGGGCCCTTGGTCCAATCGAAACCTGTAAAGTCATGGCCCTGCGTCGCGAAATGCTGGGCCAGCGCCTCTTGGTCTGCGCCCAATACATGGATGCAGAAAGAGGATGCGGCGGTGAAACTGTCATGTCGCTTGGACGAAATCGCAGGGGACCAGAGCACCAGCGGCGGGTCCAGTGACACGGAGGCAAATGAATTGGCCGTCATCCCCAGCGGCCCTTGAGCGCTTTGCGTGGTGACCACGGTAACACCGGTGCCAAAACGCCCGAAGGCGCGGCGCAGCGCCGTGGTGTCGCCGCCGTCGGCGGAAAAGGGGATCAGGTCATCGCTCATGACGACAAGCGGTGCCATGTGACCGCTGATTTGTCCAGCGGTGGCGGGCGATTGTGGGGCACTTCTGCGTCAGCAGATGCTGATCTCTCGGCCAGCGGGAACCCCCGCCCATGTAGCGGGTTGTCCCCGCGATGAGAGGCAACATTGGCCCCCGCGCGGGGGCGGATGCTGGCTGTCGCGGGGCGGGGCGCATAGCGCGTTCCGCTCAATAAGGCACCCGAATGCCGTTCACTGAGAAAAGGCGCGCAACGTCGCGCCGGAAAGAGACAGATCATGATGAATGCACGTAAATTCACCCTCGCAACCGCACTTCTGACCGCTGGTTTTGGCAGCGCCGCGCTGGCCGATGACAATGAGACCGTCGACCACGCCGAGGTCGGCTCCCTGTCCTGTGATGTGGGCGATGGCACCGGTTTTGTCTTCGGCTCCACCCGCGAGTTGACTTGCACATTTAACCCCGTCGAAGAGGGTCTGGCCGACGAGACCTATGTCGGTGAGATCAACCGCTGGGGTGTCGACATCGGCAAGACCCAGAACGGTCAGATGTCTTGGCTGGTATTGGCTCCGACCGAGCAGGAATATTACGAAGGTGGCCTGAACGGCAGTTACAAAGGCGTCTCCGCTGAGGCGACCGTGGGCGTGGGCGCAGGGGCGAACCTGATGACGGGCGGCTCCGAAAACACGCTGATGCTGCAGCCGCTGAGCGTCAACTCCCAGACCGGCGTGAACTTTGCCGTAGGTGTGGGCGAAATCAACCTGCAGCGCGTAGAAGGTTAATTCTGCTGCAATTTGAGAATTGGGTGGCCGTTCCTTTCGGGAGCGGCCATTTTCTTATGGGTTTCTAAGGTCAGTCAGCGACTACATCCGCCAGCCAATGTACCTTTCCTCGCGCGCCCGTATAGGCCTCTTCAAAGGTGTGAAATACTGCCGCGCCGTGATGGCCAATGCTATACTACCCGCGGCCATCCTCCGGGTCTCTGCGAAACTCGTCGAACCCATAGGCGCCGTCAGGCCGCTGGAAAATGTCGACGCAAATGGTCTCCCCATCAAGATTGACCGAGCGGATCACTTTGTTCTCATGCGCCATGGGCTGCTTTCAGGCGGTTAGGTGCAACCGGCGACGGGAAACCCCACCGCCGGTCTAATTTCGTCCGCCGCCTTAGCGGTTCATCCTGTTGTCGATCAGATCATCCACCACCGAAGGATCGGCCAGTGTCGAGGTGTCGCCCAAAGCGCCGTAGTCATTCTCAGCGATCTTACGCAAGATACGCCGCATGATCTTGCCGGAGCGGGTCTTGGGCAGACCGGGCGCCCATTGGATCAGGTCGGGGGAAGCAATCGGGCCGATTTCCTGCCGGACCCAGTTCCGCAACTCGGTGCGCAGCTCTTCGGACGGTTCCTCGCCGCTCATCAGGGTGACATAGCAATAGATACCTTGGCCCTTGACCTCATGCGGGTATCCGACAACGGCAGCTTCGGCGACCTTATGATGCGCAACCAGCGCGCTTTCCACTTCTGCCGTGCCCATGCGGTGGCCCGAGACGTTGATAACGTCATCTACGCGGCCAGTGATCCAATAGTCGCCGTCCGCGTCGCGTTTGCAGCCGTCGCCTGTGAAGTAATAGCCCGGGTAATCCGCGAAATAGGTTTTCTCGAAGCGCTCATGGTCGCCCCAGATGGTGCGCATCTGGCCGGGCCAACTGTCGGCGATGCAGAGCACGCCTTCGGCGGGGTTGCCGTCGATTTCCTGTCCGGAGGTCGGGTCCAGCACGACGGGTTTGATGCCGAAGAAGGGTTTCATCGCAGCACCTGGTTTCATGTCATGGGCGCCGGGCAGGGGGGTCATCAGGTGGCCGCCGGTTTCGGTCTGCCACCATGTGTCGACGATGGGGCAGCGGCTGTGGCCGACGACCTCGTGATACCATGTCCAGGCTTCGGGGTTGATCGGCTCGCCCACGGTGCCGAGGATGCGCAGCGACGACAGGTCGCTCTTGGTGACGAAGTCCTTGCCTTGCCCCATGAGCGCGCGGATGGCGGTCGGGGCAGTGTAGAACTGTGTCACCTTGTGCTTCTCGCAGACCTGCCAAAAGCGGCTCGCGTCGGGGTAGGTCGGCACGCCTTCGAACATCAGCGTGGTAGCGCCATTGGCCAGTGGGCCATAGACGATATAGCTGTGGCCGGTGACCCAGCCCACGTCCGCGGTGCACCAGTAGATGTCGCCATCGTGGTAATCAAACGTCACCTCATGGGTCAGGGCCGCATAGGTGATATAGCCGCCGGTGGTGTGGACCACGCCCTTGGGCTGGCCGGTGGAGCCGGAGGTGTAGAGGATGAACAGCGGGTCTTCGGCGCCCATGGCGACGGGCTCGCAGGTCTCGGAGGCTTCTTTCGCCAGCGCGTTGTAGTCGCGGTCGCGGGCGTCGTCCCATGCCACATCGCCGCCGGTGCGGCGCACGACGAGGCATTGCACGGAGGCATCGCATTGCGCCAGCGCCTTGTCGGCATTGGCCTTAAGCGGGGTCGCCTTGCCGCCGCGCGGGGCTTCGTCGGCGGTGATGACCACCTTGGCCTCGGAGCCGTTGACGCGGGCGGCCAGCGCATCGGGCGAGAATCCGGCAAAAACGATGGAATGGATCGCGCCGATCCTTGCGCAGGCCAGCATGGCATAGGCGGCTTCGGGGATCATTGGCATGTAGATGATGACGCGGTCGCCCTTGTCGACGCCAAGATCGCGCAGAACATTGGCCATGCGACAGGTATTGGCGTGCAAGTCGCGGTAGCTGATGTGCAAAGCGTCGTCCTTGGGGTCGTCCGGCTCCCAAATGATCGCGGTCTGGTCGCCGCGGGTTTCTAAGTGGCGGTCGATGCAATTGGCGCTGACGTTCAGCTCGCCATCGGCAAACCAGTTGATCTTGACCGCGCCGAGGTCGAAATTCACGTCGCGCACTTGGGTAAAGGGTTTGATCCAGTCGATCCGCTGCGCCTGTTCGCGCCAGAAACCGTCAGTATCGGTGACCGAGGCGTCATACATCGCCGCATAGCGTTCGGCATTCACATGGGCGCGGGCGACCATGTCGGCAGATGGCGGATAGGTCTTGTCGGTGGCGTCGGACATGGTGGTTCCTCCCTGAATGTGCGCGTCATGCCACGGTGTGCAGGCCAGGCCTGCCTCCCCCTGGCGTCCTCCTCGGCGGGATCATAACGGTCCGTGAAAAGAAGTGAATAAGCAACTGGAATACAAGGGCTTGTCTGTAAAGGTTTTTCCGGATTGTCACAGTTATTGTAAATTTTGAGATCGTGGCGGCAGATTCAGGCGTCTTTTCAATCCGTTGACGGTCAAACCTTGGCAATACGGCTTGCGGGCGGGAAATTTGCGCGGCATCACAGGGTTGGCAGGTCGCGCAGCCCGCGCTAGCCTGTCTGCCAATCCGCCCGACAAGGGGCGGCAAAAATGGGAGAGAGATCATGAACAAATTGCTGAGCGGCGCTGCCGCCTGTGCCCTGAGTGTCGCCTTTGTAGGCGAAGCTGCGGCGACCGACTGGAACGCCTCTGTCTGGGGCAAACGCCGCGCCTTTACCGAGCATGTTGAGAAGATTGCTGAACTGGTCAGCGAGAAGACCGACGGCGAATTCACCATCAACGTCAGCTACGGCGGTCTGTCCAAGAACCGTGAGAACCTTGACGGTATCTCCATCGGCGCATTTGAAATGGCCCAGTTTTGCGCGGGCTACCACCCTGACAAGAACCGCGCGATCACCGTGCTGGAACTGCCTTTCCTCGGCGTAAGCAACCTCGAAGAAGAAGTTGCGGTGTCCAAAGCTGTCTATGACCACCCCGCCGTGGCCGAAGAGATGGCGCAGTGGAACGCCAAGATGCTGATGACCTCGCCCATGCCGCAGTACAACCTTGTGGGCACCGGCGATCCGCGGACCACGCTGGAAGATTTCGACGGCATGCGGGTGCGTGCGACCGGCGGTTTGGGCAAAGCGTTTGAAGCCGTGGGCGCTGTGCCTACCTCGGTGACGTCCTCCGAAGCTTATAACGCGATGGAATCGGGTGTCGTCGACACCGTGGCCTTCGCCCAGCACGCGCATCTGTCCTTTGGCACGATCAACAAGGCCGATTGGTGGACCGCGAACCTCAACCCCGGCACTGTGAACTGCCCGGTTGTCGTCAACATCGACGCCTATGATGCGCTGAGCGACGAAGAGCGCGAAGCGCTCGACAGCTCAGTCGACGAGGCGCTGGATCACTATCTGGCCAACTACGGCGAGCTGCTCAAGAAATGGGATTCCATCCTTGAGGAAAAGGGCGTCGAGAAGGTTGAATTCAGCGACGACGTGATCGCCGAGTTCAAGGAAAAAGCCGCTGATCCGGCGCGTGAAGCTTGGATCAAAGAGATGGAAGCCCAAGGCATCCCGGGTCAGGAGCTCTATGACCTCGTGATGGAAACCCTTGAAAAAGAACGCGCTTCCAACTAAGCGGCGCGTGCTCTTTGTGATTTGGGGCCGTGCGGAACACCGCGCGGCCCTTGGTCTCTGCGCAGATATTCATTGAAAGGGATCGCCCATGGCTGGTTCATCTGCCGTGCTGGAGGACAGCAGTCTTCTTAGCCGCCTCGATAGGGGGCTCTTGAAGCTAGAAACCATCTTTGCCCTGGTCTCGGGCATTGCTGTTTTCATGCTGATGGTCTTGGCCGTCTGGTCCGTGGGGGGGCGCAAGTTTTTCTCGACGCCGCTGGCGGGTTACGTCGACTGGATCGAAGCCGCGATGCCTTTCATCGCCATCATGGGCATTGCCTATACCCAGCGGATGGGCGGGCATGTTCGGATGGACATCGTCATTGGCCAGCTTAAGGGTCGCGCACTCTGGGCGGCGGAACTGCTCTCGGTGGTGCTGATCCTTTTGCTCATGCTGGCCCTCACTTGGGGCGCATGGGCGCATTTCGACCGCAGCTTTGACATGACCAAGCCCCTGTGGAGCCGCGACAGTTCAATCGACATCGGGCTGCCGATTTGGCCGAGCAAACTGGTGGTGCCGCTGGCCTTTGGCGTGATCTGCCTGCGGCTGGTGCTGCAAATCTGGGGCTATGGACGCGCCTTAGTCCTGGGGCTCGAGCGCCCTGTCGCCGTGCCGCTGGTGCAATCCGCGGCGGAACAAGCAATGGCCGAGGCCGAACATCTGGATGGACGTGACTGATGGATCCTATTGAAATCGGCCTTTGGGTCTCGGCTGGCATGATGGTGATGGTGATCTTGGGCATGCGGGTGGCCTTTGCCGCCGCCATGGCGGGGCTCGTGGGCCTCATCTGGATTTTCTGGGCCAAGAAGGGCATGGAGTGGGACCAACTGGGCTGGGCACTGACCGTGGCGATCAAGACCGCCGGGCAGGTGCCGCACTCGAAAGTGTCGAGCCAGACGCTGTCGCTGATCCCGACCTTCATTCTCATTGGTTTTCTTGCCTATTACGCGGGTCTGACCAAAGCGCTTTTCGAGGCCGCCAAACGTTGGATCGCTTGGGTGCCGGGCGGCTTGGCCGTGTCGACCGTTTTTGCGACGGCGGGATTTGCCGCCGTCTCCGGCGCGTCCGTGGCCACTGCGGCGGTCTTTGCGCGTATCGCCATCCCTGAGATGCTGAAGATTGGCTATAACAAACAGTTCGCGGCGGGTGTTGTGGCGGCAGGCGGCACGCTGGCCTCACTGATCCCGCCCTCGGCGATCCTCGTGATCTACGCGATCATCGTGGAGCAAGACGTGGGCAAGCTGCTGCTGGCAGGCTTCATCCCCGGCGCATTCTCTGCCGTGGTCTATGCAATCCTGATCGTTGGTATCGCGATGATCTGGAAGAACGTTGGCCCGCCCGTCGGCGGCTTCACATGGCGCGAACGCTTTGCCTCGCTGCCGGCGGCCTTGCCGATCGTGGCCGTGGTCGTGATCATCATCTTCTTCGTCTACAACCCCTTCGGCGACGCTTGGGGCACGCCGACAGAGGGCGGGGCCGTGGGGGCGTTTATCGTCTTCTGCATGGCGGTCTTCCGAGGCATGCGACTGGCCGAGTTGAAAGACGCGCTTCTGGAGACCGCAAAGCTCACCGTGATGATCTTTACCATCATCTGGGGCGTGCTGATCTACGTGCGCTTTCTGGGCTTTGCCGATCTGCCCGGCGCCTTCGCTGACTGGATCTCCTCACTCGAAACCTCGCCCATGCTGATCCTGATCTGCATCCTGCTGGCCTATGCGGTGCTGGGGATGTTCATGGATGCCATTGGGATGCTGCTGCTGACCCTGCCGGTGGTGTATCCGGCGGTCATGGCGCTGAACGGGGGCGAGATGGTCTCGGCCGCGGACAGTGCCTTTGGCATGTCCGGCCCGATGTGCGCGATTTGGTTCGGCATTCTGGTGGTGAAAATGGCTGAGTTCTGTCTCATCACCCCGCCCATCGGTTTGAACTGTTTCGTCGTTGCGGGCGTGCGCCCTGACCTCAGCGTGCAGGACGTGTTCCGCGGCGTGATGCCCTTTTTCGTGGCAGACGGTGTGACCATCGCCCTTTTGGTGGCCTTCCCGCAGATCGTGCTCTGGCTGCCGTCACTGGCGGGTTGATCACCCAATGCTCGGCTTCTCCGCGGCGGCGTCTTCCGTCGCGGGGAGGCTCACATCCGGCTCGGACTTGTCGAGGAAATGCCCGATCATATTGAGGGCGGTGACGTTCTCACAGATCACCTTGAATACCACGAGGAAGGGCACCGCGACCAGGGCGCCCGCAATGCCCCAGAGCCAGCCCCAAAAAACGACCGTCAGGAACACCGCAACCGTGTTCAACTCCAACCGCCGTCCGACGAGGTAGGGGGTGATGAACTGCCCCTCCAGCCCGGTCAAAATCTGGTAACCCAGCGGCGCAAGGATCGCGTAGCCCACACTGTCGAAGGTTGCGATGGCATAGGCACCGACCAGTACCGCGCCGATCACGCCGCCGATATAGGGCAGGAAGTTCAGCAGGAAGGCGGCGAGCCCCCAAACGTAAGGAACCGGCAGCCCAAGCGCGAAAAGGTAAAGCCCGACCGAGACGCCGAGGCCCGCGTTGATCATCGTGATGGTCAGCAGGTAGCGCGAGACGCGGCGCTCCACATCGTAAACGGCTTTCAGCGCACGTTTTTTGCCGGTGAAGGTTTGGAAGGACTGAACAAGCTTAAGATAAAACAGATCGCCCGAGGCCAGCAGGAACAGGGCGAGCACGAGTGCGACCGCAATGGTCCCGCCGATCTTGGCACCGGTGTTCATCGCGTTGTCGAGCAGGCCGGGCTGTTTCATCACAACCTCTTCTGCATTGCCGCCCGCGCCGTTTTCCGTGGTAATCTTTTCGACTTCCTCCGTCGCCGACCGCACATTCTCGACCGTCTGCGCCCAACCCTGAAGTTTGCGTCGTATCTCATTGCCCATGCTGGGTATTTCGTCCGCCCAAGAGGCAACAGTGCCAGCAGATAGGCCAACCAGAACAAAAATCACCAGCCCCGCCGCGCCGATCAGCAGCACGGCACCAAGGGGAGGCGGCACACCGAGCTTTTCAAGCGCGCGGTTTACCGGGCTGAGAGTTAGTGCCAGCAGGAATCCTAGAAGGATCGGCAGCAGCAGGTCTTTGGCAAAATAGGCGGTGACGAAGAGGGCGATGAGCACCAGAACTTCCAATAGCCGTCTGATCGCTGCAATGTCACTCAATGTCCGTCCCCCTTGCCCCGCGCTGGTGTGGTCCGGCGCGGGCTCTGCAAAGGCAACGCACGAGGGGGGTAAAGGTTCACCTCCGCGCTGCACTAAAGTGCGAAATACAATTCTCTACGAGGTGGGCGCAGACGTCTCCAAGCACAGAGCTTTGCCCCCAAGCGCACGAAAGGCACGCTGGCGGCAGGTCAGCACAATGATCTGCATGTCACTCGCCTGCCGGTGCAGAGCGTCAAACATCCGCTCGATCCGGTCGTCGTCGGTAAAGACCAGAGCGTCGTCGAGGATCACCGGGGCGATGCGCCCGGCGCGGGCCAGCATTTTGGCAAAGGCGAGGCGTACCATCAGGGCCACCTGTTCCTGCGTACCGCCCGAGAGGATATCGATCGGCTCTTCCCGCCCATTGCGGATCAGCGCATGTGGCAGCAGCGACTCCTCGCCCCAGGTGAGTTCCGCATCGGGCCAGAGCAATTGCAGCAGCGGTTTAAGCTCGGCCACAATAGGCGCGAAATAGCGGTCGCGGGCCTCGTTCCGGGCGGTTTGTAACGCATCTTCGAGCCGGGTCAGCACCGCGACTTCGTGATCGATCCGCGCCAGCGTGGCTTCTGCGGCCTGCAATTCCTGTGTGGTTTCCGCGAGGCGTTCTTCGACCGCATCGCCTGAGGCACGGCTGATCCGCTCGTTGAGCCGCGCAAGGAGCGGGCGCAGGCGGGCGATTTCGTCTTGGGCCTGTGTCTCGACCGAAGTGGCGCGGTCCAGCGCGGCTTTGAGGCTTGCCAAGTCCGGAGCGCCTTCGGCCTTTTCAGCATGGGCGGCGCGGGCCTGTGCGAAGGCAGCGGCGGTTTGGGTAACCTGCGCGGTGAGGGCATCTTCCGAGAGGTCACCCAGCTTGGCCTGCTGCGCCTCTGCGCGGCGCAACCGATCACGCAGGGACGTGAGCAGAGCGTCCGCCCGTGCGGCTTCTGTGCGGGCTTCGGCGAGCTGTTCGGCGGCGGCTTCGCGGGCGCTGCGGCGCTCAGAATAGGCGGTCTGCGCGGCCAGCAAGGCCTTTTCGGCCTCTTCAAGGTCGGGGGCATCTTCCTCAGCGTCCATATCCGGGATTTCTGCCAGCGCTGCACGAAGTGGGGCGATGCCCTCGGGGGCCAGACTGGCGAGCACGGCTTTCGCCTCACCAAAGCGGCGCTGCGCGTCAGCGCGCGTGGCGGCGGCTGTGCGGGCGGCGTCGAGATCATCAGCGCCCACCTGTGCGAGGGCCGTGCGGAGCTTTTCGGTGGCCGTTTCAAGGGCATGGTCATCTTGCCCGCCCGCGCCGGGGCGGACTTCAAGCGTTCCGAGACCTTCAATCTTCAACTCCGTGGCGTGGCGCAGGGGGAGGGCTTGGCCGTCGGGTAGGGGACCATCGGGGCCAAGGATCGCCGCGCCGCCAGGGGTGTAACGTGCCACCACCTGCGTAGCGGTGGCGTCTCGGGCCGCGCGGGTGGCGGAGAGTTCGGCCGCAAGTGTTTCGATGCGCTGGAGGGCGGCAGCATCAGGGCCGTGTTTTGCGGCGGCTTCGGCAGATTCCATCTGCGCGCGGGTGGCCTCGGCCTGCGCGATGCGGGCCTCCAGAGCTGTGCGACGCTCGGCCCCGTCGCGGGCTGCTCGGGCGCGTTGGGCAAGACGCTGCGTGGCTTGTGCAGCTTCGAGGTTCGCTTCGGCCTTTTTCAAAGCTGCCTCTGCCTCCTCCACCGCCGCGCGCTGCTCGGCAAGCGTTTTGGTAGCTGTTTCAGCAGTCGCTTCGGCCTGACGGACTTCCCTTTGGGCGGTTGCAATCTCGGCCAGTGTCGTGCGCAGGCTCTCCAACTGCGCGGCAGCGCTGTCGGCATTCAAACGCGCAAGTTCAGCGGCCCGCGCAAGTGTCTCAACTTCCTCGGCGTGTCGAAGCGCTGCGGCATGGGCCGCGCGGGCGGTCTCAAGCTTTGTACGCCGTTCCTCGGCGGCATCGGGCGCTTCCAACTCGCGCAGTGCGCGGCGGCTGCGGGCGCGCTCGGCGAGAGCTTCCTGCAACTCCTGCACCGTGGCGGTGAGTGTGTCCCGCCGCTCGGCCAAGCTTGCGACCTGTTCCTGCGCGTCCTTCCACGGCCCGCCAGTGCGTGGGCGCTTGGTGCTGGTGGCATATTGCCCGAGTTCCTCGCGACAGCGGGCCAGCGCCTTATCCATGCGCCGCCCGCCGGTCATTGCCTCAACCTCGGCCCCGACCGAGGTCATCAAATCGCGCCGCGCCTCCAGCGCCTGCTTTTCTTCTTTGCTTGATCCGCCCGCGAGCGAGGTCATCCCCTGCCGGACCCAAATCAGCCCCGAAGGCCCGCCCGCGTCGCCGCCGAGCAATTGGGCGATCCAGGCTTCGGCCTCATCCGCTTGCGCGACGAGCGTGCCTCCGCGGTGCACGGTGGCGAGTGGTTTCTGAAACCAGCGTTTGAACAGCGTAAAGCGGCCATCGTCGGTCTCAACCTCCACGGTCACCTCTGGCGCGCCACCGGCATGGGGGCGTAGGGCAGAGACGTCTTTGTCGCGCGAACCGTAGGGTTTGAAGAACAACGCCTGTATTGCGTCGAATAGGGTGGATTTGCCATGCTCATTGGGCTCGCAAAGCACGTTAATGCCGTCGCCGATGTCGGTTAATTGGGCGGGGTCGGTAAAGCGGCGGACGTTGTTAAGGGTGATGGCGCGGATCTTCATGCCTCGGCCTCCCGCACATAGGCGTGCAACCGGGCCAGCGCATCTGCCGACACGTCGCGCTCAGATTGCGACAGGGTTTCCGATTCCGCTTCCTCGACCAGCGTTTCCGCGGCCAAGCGCAATGCGCCGCCACGGTCGATCTCGTCCAGATCGGCGCTGTCGTACTGGGTGCCAAGCGCATCGGTTACCAGCGCGAAATGCGCGAAGTCAGGCGAGCAGGCCTCAGTGGCGCGGGTGAGGTCGGCACGGTCGGGCAGGCTGGCCCAGCCGCCCACGGTGACCCGCAGCAGGTGGTCTCGCCGTCCCTGCTCGGGAAGGATCGCCGCCAGTGCTGCAGCGGCGTCTTGTCTCGGGTGCAGGGTGAGTTCGGTTTCGGACCACAGAAAGCTGCCGATCTCAATCTCTTCGACGTGCGGCGGCGCGCCCGGACTGTCCAAACTGACCAGCAGGCAAACCCCGCGCCGACCATGTTTGAACCGGTCCTGTTCGGGGGTGCCGCAGTAGTGCACGCGCTCCGACACCGCCATGCGCCCATGCCAGTCGCCAAGCGCCAGATAGTCCAGACGCGCGGACCGGTCCCGGTCCGGCGCAATCGCATCGCCGCTTTCGGTGAAATCGGTCACGCCGCCATGCGCCAAACCGATGCGCAGGCTGCCTTCCGGGCTCTCCATACGGTCCAGCGGCTCAGAAGGATCGCTGGCGCCGGCGCGAAAGGCTACGGGGCAGGGAAGAAGGGTCGCGCCGGGGGCCAGCTCAACCGGCGCGGCCTCGGTCAAGGCCCGGACATTATCAGGCGCGTCTTGCCGGATCGTTTCCCATAGCGGTTCGGCATCGCGCAAGTTGTCGTGGTTGCCGGGCAGGATCCACCACGTCACGAGCGGCGTCTCGCCCATCGCCATCAGCGCTTGGCGCAGGACCGAAGGTGAGGGGGTCGCCGTGTCAAAGGTATCGCCCGCCAAGAGTACATGTGCGGCACCTGCGTCCACCGCAGCCTGACCGAGCTTGCCAATCACCGCATGGCGCGCTTCCATCAGACGCCCCCGAATATTGCCGTCCGGCGGCTGTGGAATATTGGCGAACTTCCGGCCGATATGCAGGTCAGAGGCGTGGATGAAGCGAAAACTCATGCGGATGTCCTGACAAAGGGCTTGGGGTCGAAATAAATGGTGCTTAGGCCAGCGGCCGCTGCCTATTGCATATTCATGGCAGCCTATGCGGGAAGTTCAAGCACAGCCGGTACTCCCCTGCATCCAAATCCGGAACCGCTCGGGTGAACCGGTGTTAACCCTAGGAAAAGGGGGGAGGATCACATGGTGAAAGATCTCGAGAACGCGCGGGCTGTGGTGACCGGTGCAAGCTCCGGTATCGGCGCAGGTATCGCACGGGCCTTTGGCGAAGCAGGGGCATCTGTTGTCGTCAACTATCACTCGGACCAAGATGGGGCAGAGGAGGTCGTCAAAGACATTCGGTCTGCGGGTGCAGAGGCTGTGGCAGTTCAGGCAGATGTTTCGCAACCCGATGATTGCGCGAAGCTTTTTGAGGCCGCAGAGAAACACTTTGGCGGGGTAGATATCCTCATTTCCAATGCTGGCATCCAGCAAGATGCGGCTTTTACAGAATTGAGCCTGAAGGACTGGCAGCAGGTTATCGATCTGAACCTCACAGGCCAGTTCCTTTGTGCGCAGGAGGCAGTGCGCCGTTTCCGTGCACAAGGGCATGACCCGGACCGCTCTCCCGCGCTGGGCAAAATCATCCTGATGAGCTCAGTACATCAGGCGATCCCTTGGGCCGGCCATGTGAACTACGCCAGTGCCAAGGGCGGCGTGAAAGCGCTGATGGAATCCCTTGCCCAAGAGGTCGCCTGCGAGAAGATCCGGGTGAATGCTATCGCGCCGGGTGCAATCAAAACTGACATCAACCGCGAGGCTTGGGAGGATAAAGAAGGTCGTGAGGAAATGCTCAAGCTGATCCCCTATGGCCGGATCGGCGAGACCGAAGACATCGCCCGTGCTGCCGTCTGGCTCGCCTCTGACGCGTCGGACTATGTGATTGGCACGACGCTCTTCGTGGATGGCGGTATGATGCTCTACCCCTCTTTCCGTGAGGGGGGCTGATGGCCGCGCGTCAGGATGGCTATCTGCCTTTGCGCGATTATGCTTTGCTAGGCGACTGCCACGGGGCCGCGCTCGTTGGGTTGGATGGCGCTGTCGATTGGTTCTGCCCGGCCCGATTTGATGCGCAGCCTGCTTGCTGGGCCTTGTTGGATGCCGAACAGGGCGCGCGTTTTTGCATCGCGCCGACTGAGGCCAAGAGTAGCACACGCGCTTACCTGCCGGGCACCAACATCCTCTGCACGACTTTCGCCCATGCAAAGGGCACTCTGACAATTACTGACTTCTTGCCAGTGCGTTCAGCCAAAGACGCAGATGAACCCAGCGTTGATTTGGAAGCACCCGGTTGGCTCATCCGTGTGGTGGACGCCACCGAGGGCGATTGCGACCTCAAGGTGCACTATCACCCCGGCACCTGCGAGTTCGACCCCAGTATCGACCGCACCCCGGACATGCGCCTCTACCGCCCCAATACCGCGCCCGCGGCGGAACTGGATAGCACGGTTAGATTGAAGGCCGGAGAGCGTCAGGTCTTTGTCCTCGCGCCGACGCAGGACGCCGAGCAAGACCCAGCGGCGCAGGCGGAAACCCTGCTCGAAACGACCGAAGCATTTTGGAAAAATTGGTCTCAGGCCTCGCGCTATACCGGACCATACCGTCAAGCGGTTGAGCGCAGTGCGCTGGCACTCAAGGCGCTGACCTATGCACCCACCGGCGCCATTGTCGCCGCGCCCACCACGTCGCTGCCCGAGAATATCGGTGGGGAGCGCAATTGGGACTACCGCTATAGCTGGCTGCGGGATTCTTCCTTTGTCTTACAGGCGCTTGGCGGCTTGGGTTACGACGACGAAGCCGGGCGGTATTGCGAGTATCTCGGCAGCACCTGCGTCAAAGAGCTAAGCATCCTTTACGGGATTTCGTCAGAGAGCGTCATCGCTGAACGCGAGCTTGATCACCTGCACGGCTATGCCGGCTCGCAGCCCGTTCGCGTGGGCAATGCGGCCTCGGACCAGTTGCAGCTCGACATCTATGGCGAGGTCGCCGACTGGGCGCTGGCTTACCGCGCACTTGGCGGGCCGATTGACGACAATCTACGGGCGATGCTCGAGGAGGTCGCCGACCAAGCAGCGGAGCTTTGGAAGGAGCCGGATCAAGGCATCTGGGAGATGCGTGGCGACCCGCGTCATTATGTGCACGGCAAGGCGATGGCATGGGTGGCGCTTGACCGGGCGATCCAGCTTTTGGGTGCGCGAGACACTTGGTGCAAGGCGCGGGAGGAGATACTGCAAGAGCTTCGCGACCATGCCCACGACGGCACCGAGGGGGGCTTTCGCCAGACACTGTCAGATGGTGGCATGGATGCCGCATTGCTGCTTCTACCGATGGTCGACCTGCCGCTGCCAGATACCGTCTTTGACCAAACCGTGCGCGGGGTTGAGCGGGAGTTGCGCGAGGGTGATTTTGTTCTGCGCTACCGGCTGGAGAATACCGACGACGGGCTGAAGGGCGGAGAGGGGGCTTTTTTGATCTGCTCCTTCTGGCTGGTGGATGCGCTGCTCTGTATGGATCGCGAAAAAGACGCGCGAATGCTTTTTGAGCGGCTTTTGGAGCATGCCAATGACGTGGGCCTCTATGCCGAGGAGATTGATCCGAAGACCGAGGCCTTTCTGGGAAATTTCCCGCAGGCATTCACCCATCTGGCGCTCATCAACTCGGCCATCAATCTTGACCTTTACAAGAGTTACGGCCCCGAAGCGCTGCGCGGTACCCATGCAGATCGGGTCGAACGGGCGACATCACAAGCGCGGTCTTAGCCTGCGGGCGACCTCGTCCGTCACCGTGTGGTAGAGGCGCACAAGGTCATAAGACGAAAAAAAACACCACAAACGGTGGTAGAACTTGCGCGGAGCGCTAGATCATGTCGGAATGCGCCAATTGTACGGTCGTATGCCCCAAACGAAGAGCTCAACGCCCCATGTCGCCGATGAAATTTGACCTGTGTTTAACCTTCCAGATAGGGCAGGTGATGCAGGCTGGCCGAGTCGTTGTTCCGCGGATGCGCTGCCTCCAGCCGCAGTCCCCCCTTCATCAAGACCAGCAGATATCAAAGACATGACCCAGAACTTTCAAAAAATCCTCCAAGCCGCGCCTTCGCCATTTCTATTGCTGGACCGCGAATTGCGGGTTGTCTGGGCAAATGAAGCCTATCTGCAAACCACTGGACGCGAGGCGGAGAAACTGTTCGGGCGCAAGCTGATGGAAGAATTTCCATCGGACCCCGACAGCGAAGCCGGCAAGATGCTCAGAGGGTCTTTCGAGCGGGTGCTGCGCGACGCGGTGACGGATCATCTGCCGGTCATCCCCTATCCGATCGCGGGCGCTGACGGTGAGGTCAAGGAACGCTACTGGAGCGCCACGCATACCCCGATCCTCAGCAGCGACGGCGAGATCGAATTTATCCTCCAGCACACGCAAGACATAACAGAGTTCTACGATCACTCAGCCAGCGTCGCCAGTCCGGTGGGCTTGCAGGCCGATATGGTGCGCCGGGCCCGCGAAGTTGCAAATCAGAACCTGGAGCAAGACGCTGCGATCAATTTCTTCCGGCTGATCTTTGAACAGGCGCCGAATTTCATGGTCACCCTGATTGGGCCGGATCATGTGTTCCGCACTGTAAACGAAGCTTATTACCAGATGGTCGGTCACCGCGATCTTATTGGCAAACCCCTGCGCGAAGCGATCCCTGAGATCGAAGGCCAAGGCTTTATTCAACTATTGGACGACGTGTACCGGACCGGCAAGCCAGTGCGCCAGACGGGGGCAGAGGCCTTTGTTCAGCGCACGCCCGATGGCCCACAAGAACGGATATTTGTCGACTTCATCTTCCAACCCCTTTCAAATAGCCATGGCGAGACGGTGGGGATCGTCGTACAAGGCCATGATGTTACAGCGCAAAAGCTTGCCGAGGTAAGCCTGCGCGAGGCCGAAGAGCGCTTCCGCACAATGGCGCATGTCATGCCGGTTCATGTCTGGACGGCCTTGCCGGATGGCGGGTTGGACTGGATGAGCGACCAAGTCTACAGCTACACCGGCGCGACGCCGGGATCGCTGGAAGGCGATGCATGGGCGAATGTCGTGCATCCCGACGACCGCGCCGCTGCCGCAGAGGTTTGGAGCCGGGCTTTGCAGAATGAAAGCCGCTATGACACCGAGTTCCGTATTCGTCGGGCAGACGGCGTTTATCGCTGGCACCTTGTGCGCGCAGCCCCGATCCGTAGCGCGGATGGAACCTTGCTGCGGTGGGTTGGCACCAACTCTGATATCCACGACCAAAAGGCCATGTCCCAGCAGTTGGCCGACCTGAACACCACGCTCGAAGAGCGTGTCGAAAAACGCAATCGGGAGCTGGAAGAACTGCATACGCGGCTTGCCCAAAGCCAGCGGGTGGAAGCCATCGGCAACCTCGCGGGCGGCATCGCGCATGACTTCAACAACCTTTTGCAGGTAATGACCGGCAGCCTGACGATGGCCGCGCGGGAAATGCCTGCCGAGAGCCCCGCCCGCAGCCGGATTGACGCCGCCATGCGGGCGGTGGAGCGCGGCGCTTCGCTGTCTTCGCAGCTTCTGGCCTTTAGCCGCCGCCAGCCCTTGCAGCCCCGTCCGCTTGACCTGCGCGAATTGCTTAGCGACATTGACGACATGCTGCGCAGCGCGCTCGGTGAAGGTGTGAGCTTTGACATAAGAGCGCCAGAGACCCTCTGGCCTGCCTTTGTCGATGCGGCGAGCACGCAAAACGCATTGCTCAACCTTGCCCTGAACGCACGTGACGCGCTGGAGGAGCGCGGCGCCTTGCGGATCACCATGGCCAACAGGGAATTCAGCGCCCAAGACCTCGCCGGCGAACCCGAGATGTCACCGGGCAAATACGTTGAAATCAAGGTCATGGATAACGGCCCCGGCATTCCGCCCGAGACGCTGGAAAAGGTCTTTGATCCGTTTTTCACCACCAAACCTGTGGGCAAGGGCACCGGGCTGGGCCTGTCAACCGTTTACGGCTTTGCAAGGCAGTCTGGCGGGCGCGTGACCATCGATAGCGTGCTCGGCGCGGGCACGACGGTGAGCCTGCTTTTGCCCCGCGCGCAGGATGCGGCTGAGCCGCTGCGCTGGCATGATCCTGACAGTGTCAAAGGAGGCACGGAAACTGTGCTTCTCGTCGAAGACGACGCCGAAGTCCGCGATGCCACCTCTGCGATGCTGAACGATCTCGGCTACCGGGTACGCAGCGCCCAAGACCCAGCGGCAGCGCTGAGCCTTGCGCAGGCAGAGCCGGACTTTGATCTGGTGATCTCGGACGTTGTCATGCCGGGTAAGATGAGCAGCCGCGAACTGGCGGATGCGCTCCATGCCGAGCGTCCGGACCTGCCATTCCTGTTTATCTCGGGCTACTCTCAAGACGCCATCGTGCGCGACGGGCGTGTCGACGCAGGGGTCAACCTGCTGAGCAAACCCTTCAGCCACGACGCGTTGGCACTGCGGGTTCGTGAAGCCTTGGACGCAGGAGGCACGGCTGCCAGCACGAAACCAGACAACCGAACACGCCGCATTCTGCTCTGCGAAGACGATGCGCTGATCCGGTTGGATATTGCGGATATTCTTGAGAGCCTCGGGACCAATGTCACTGAGACCGGCACCGGGCATGAGGCTTTGCAGATGCTGAAAACCGGTGAATTCGATGCCCTGCTGATCGACGTAGGTCTGCCTGATATGTCGGGTGAGGACGTCGCCGCGCAGGTGCGGGACAGCCTGCCCGACATTCCGATCATCTTTGCCACCGGTCAGTCTGACGTGCCAGCGGCGCAGAAGCTCGGCAAATGCGCGATTGTTCACAAACCCTTCGGGGACCGTGACCTTGCCCGCGCGCTGGCCAAAGTTGGCGTGCTGCCCGAAGTGAAAACGCTCGCCTCGGTCTAGGATCTGACAGCGCCGGGGCAAATCGGGCTGCCTTTTGCAAAAATTCGGGCGTGAAACAGCGGTGCGACTTGGCTTTGCCTCTCGCACCGCTACCTTACTTCGCTGACAGGGTATTTTGCCCGCTAAGCCTCGTATTTTAAGGAGTTTGCCCCAACATGACTTCCCGCTCATTGATTGCCGCCACCATCCTCAGCACCGGCTTTGCCTCTGCTGCCGCTGCTGACATCACCGTTTCCTCCAAGATCGACACCGAAGGTGGCCTTTTGGGCAACGTCATCGCCTTGGCGCTCGAAGATGCGGGATTGCCGGTAGAACGCCGTTTGCAACTGGGCGGCACGCAGGTCGTGCGCGAAGCGCTGCTGGCTGATCAGATCGACATTTACCCCGAATACACTGGCAATGCGGCCTTTTTCTTTAACGAAGCCGAGAGCGACGTTTGGAAGGACGCAGAAAAGGCTCATGCCCGCGCGGCGGAGTTGGACAGTGCCGAAAACAACGTGACATGGCTCGACTCTGCGCCTGCCAACAACACCTGGGCCATCGCTATAACCGGGCCGCTGGCTGAGGAGCACAAGCTGACCACCATGTCCGACTTCGGCGCGTGGATCGCGGATGGGGGCGAGGTCAAGCTCGCGGCTTCGACCGAATTTGTCTCTTCGCCCGCCGTGCTGCCCGCAATGCAGGAAACCTACGGCTTTACCCTTTCGCAAGATCAGACCGTGATCCTCTCGGGCGGCGACACCGCAGCGACCATTCAGGCCGCAGCGCGGGGCACCTCGGGTGTAAACGCGGCCATGGTTTACGGCACCGATGGCGGGGTCGGGGCCACGGGTCTTGTTGTGATGGAAGACGACAAGGGCGTGCAGCCTGTCTATGAGCCTGCGCCTATCGTGCGCGCCGAGGTTCTGGAGGAATACCCCCAGATCGCCGAGGTGCTGAACCCGATCTTCGGCGGGCTCGACATGGCGACGCTGCAAAAGCTCAATGGTCGCATTCAGGTCGGCGGTGAACCTGCCGAAAAGGTCGCGCGGGATTACCTGACCGAAACCGGGGTTCTGGACTGATCTCCGCCGCCGAGATGAAATCAACCGGCGCGGCAATCTCCGCGCCGGGGCTGCTTTTTGCCGTGGCCGGGGTGGCGGCGCTGCTGACCCCCTTTATGACCCTCGCAGCCAACCGGATCGTCGCGGGTGAGGGGGTCTTGGCGTGGAATATCGCTGGGCCCGCAGCCGTGACCCCCGGTTTGATCGCTGTGCTGGGCGGCCTAGGCCTCGGGTTGCTACAACGTCCTGCTTCTCTTCGGCTTGGCGGGGCGGTTCTCGGCCTTGGCGGGCTGCTTTGGCTGCTAACCCAAGGCGCCTCGTGTCTGCTTGCCGAGACCGGGGAATATGCCCGTGTTTCCCCCGCAGTAGGGTTCTGGGTCTTACTGGTCGTGCTGATGCTGCTGATGGCAGATGCCCTGACCGCGATGGCCCCCAAACCGCTCATGCGGGGCGCGATCCTGGTCGCAGTGCTCGGCGCTTTGGCGATCATTCTCGGTTCGGGCGCGCTGTCTGACCTGTCGGTGATGCAGGAATACGCGGGCCGCAGCGATGCATTTGCGCGCGAAGCGGTGCGACATCTCGGGCTCGCTTTCGGGTCGCTTGCCGCCGCTGTCGTCATCGGCTTTCCGCTCGGCGTAGTCGCCCACTGCCGCGCGGCCCTGCGCAGCGCGACGCTCCCGGTGCTGAGCTTCCTGCAAACGATCCCCTCACTTGCAATGTTCGGGCTGATGATCCCGATCCTCGGCTGGGTCGGCGCGACCGTTCCGGGGGCGCGGGCTCTGGGTATTGCGGGCATTGGGTTCGCCCCAGCTTTCACCGCATTGGTGCTCTATTCGCTGCTGCCAGTCGTGGGCAACACAGTCGCAGGCCTAGCCGCCGCGCCGCCAGCCGCGCTTGAGGCTGCGCGGGGCATGGGGATGACACCCGGCCAGCGCCTTCTGCGTGTGGAACTGCCCCTGGGCCTGCCGATCATCCTCACTGGCTTGCGCATCGTGCTGGTGCAGAACATCGGCCTTGCCGTCATCGCGGGCCTAATCGGCGGCGGGGGGTTTGGCACCTTTGTCTTCCAAGGCTTGAACCAAACCGCCACCGACCTGATCCTGCTAGGCGCTTTGCCAACCGTTGTACTGGCCCTCACAGCGGCAATCGTAATGGACATTCTGGTCGACCTGACCCGCCGCTTACCCGAGGACGCGACATGATCGAGATCGACAGCATTACCAAGACCTACGGGCCGACCAAAGCCGTCGACGCAGTCTCAATGACGGTCGAAACCGGAACGATTACGGTGATCGTCGGCACCTCGGGCTCGGGCAAAACGACGCTTTTGCGCATGATCAACCGGCTGGAGGAACCGACCTCGGGCGAGGTGCGGATCAACGGGGAATCTACCCTCTCGGTCAAACCGCATATCCTGCGGCGGCGCATCGGCTATGCGATCCAAGGCCACGGCCTTTTCCCGCACCATACCGTCGCCCGCAACATCGGCGCAGTGCCGCAATTGCTGAACTGGCCCAAGGACAAGATTAGCGCACGGGTGGATCAGTTGCTTGAACTGTTTTCCATGGACCCGGCAGAGTTCCGGGACCGCTATCCTGCAGAACTCTCCGGCGGCCAACAGCAACGTGTCGGGGTCGCGCGTGCGCTCGCTTCGCGGCCTGATCTACTGCTGATGGACGAGCCCTTTGGCGCGCTTGATCCCATCATCCGCACCCGCGCGCAGGAAGACCTGCGCCATATCCAACAGCGGCTGGGCTCGACCATCATGCTGGTCACGCACGACATGGAAGAGGCGATCCGGTTGGGTGACCGCGTGGCGGTGATGGATGGGGGTAAACTGGTGCAATATGCCTCGCCCGCTGAGATTATTGCGCGGCCTGCGACGGATTTCGTCGCCGATATGGTCGGTGATGTTGAGCGCCCCCTGCGCCTGCTGTCGCTGATCCCGCTTTCCGATATCGTTGAGGAAGGCCCAGCGGAAGGCGCGCCACTGTCCGCTGATGCAAGCCTGCGCGAGGCACTCTCCGCCTGCTTGTGGAGCGGGCGCAGTGCGGTGCCGATAGAGCGTGACGGGACGCCCTTGGGTCGGGTGACCTTTGAAGCGATCCGCGCACGGGCGGAGATGCAGGCATGAAGATCGGGACGGTGCTGCGCCCAGTGCTGGTCCTGCTGCTGCTGGCGCTGGTCCTTCGCCCACAGTGGTTCGCGCCGCTGTTTGCGCCGCTGGCCCCGAGTGGCGGGCCGGTGATCTATGAACGCGCCTCATTGCTGTCGCTGTCGCTCAGCCATCTCGCCTTGGTCGCAGCGGCCTCTGCGGCGGCGACTGTGGTGGCTGTCACGCTGGCGATCCTCGTGACCCGTCCGGCAGGGGCGGCCTTTCGACCGTTATCCCGTACGATCACCAACATGGGTCAGACCTTTCCGCCCGTCGCAGTGCTGGCACTGGCCGTGCCTGCTCTTGGCTTTGGTGCAGGGCCGACGCTGGTGGCATTGTTCCTCTACGGGTTGCTGCCGATTTTCGAGAACGCCGTCACCGGCCTCACAACCCTGCCGCCCGCCACGATGGAGGCGGCGCGGGGCATTGGGCTTAACCGCTGGCAGCGCCTCTGGCGCGTTGAACTGCCGCTGGCATTGCCGGTGACGCTGACAGGTATCCGGCTGTCGGTGGTGATTGCGCTTGGGACGGCCACAATCGGCTCAACCGTCGCGGCGCGCACCTTGGGCGAAGTGATCATCGCAGGGCTGCTGACCAATAACACAGCATTTGTGCTGCAAGGCGGGCTGGCCGTGGGGCTGTTCGCGGTGCTGATCTATGATGCGATGGTGCAGATCGAACGGCGACTGGCAAAGCGGATGGGTGGCTGAAGCGCCGCGTCTGGGCCGAGAATGTGATACTGTTTGCCAGACCGTTTACACAATAAGTCCGATTGAGGAGCAATTCGATGAGCTGGAGCCCATGCCCCGATCCCGTTCCCGGTAACGCCAAGAGTGTCGATGCGATCGAGACGCTTATCGTTCCGCGGGCGGTGGATATCGGAGAAATGGAAGTTCGCCGTGCGCTCCCGTCCGACAAGCGCCAAATGGTCGGGCCGTTTATCTTTTTCGACCAGATGGGCCCGGCAGAGTTTCTGACCGATCAGGGCATCGACGTGCGCCCGCATCCGCATATCAATCTGGCGACACTGACCTATCTCTTCGAGGGGCAGATACATCATCGCGACAGCCTCGGCACGGATCAGGCGATTGAGCCGGGCGCGGTGAACTGGATGAAGGCGGGCAGGGGGATCGTGCATTCGGAGCGCACTGCGCCCGAGCGCAAGAAGACCGGCCAGCGGCTTTTTGGTCTGCAAACTTGGATGGCGCTGCCGGAGAATGAAGAAGAAACCGATCCGGCATTCATGCATCACGACAAGACCGACCTGCCCGTGGTGGAGGCCGAGGGGATGACTGCGCGGCTCATCGCAGGAGCGGCCTTTGGTGTTTCGTCACCGCTCAAGACCGCGTCTGATACGCTCTATGCTGACATCACCCTCGCGTCCGGGGCCAGAGCGCCCATCGCGGCCAATACTGAGGAACGCGCGCTCTATACCATTCGCGGCAAATTAGAGGTTTCCGGTGATACCTTTGACCCCGGCCAGCTATTGGTACTGCGCCCGGGGGACGAGATCACGGTTAAGGGGATCGACGATGGCACCGGCAGTCATGCGCGCTTTATGTTGTTCGGCGGCGCGCCAATGGAAGGGCTGCGCTATATTTGGTGGAATTTCGTTTCCTCGCGCCGCGACCGGATCGAACAGGCGCGTGAGGAATGGCGCCGGGGTCGGTTTGAGACCGTGCCCGGCGATGAGGAGGAGTTCATCCCCGCTCCTGAGGGAAAGCCCAAGATCATGCGTGCGCAGGGGGGCGTGTATTACCCCTGACGTTGGCCAATTGGGCATCGTGTTTTTAAAGGATGATAAAGGCCGGTCATTCTCTTTGCGCGTCATCACTCTGCGAACATCGCACCTTGGTGTCTTTCAGCTGGTTCTCCAGCAGCGCTGTCCCGCCCTTGGTTACCCAAACCTCAGCGCCCGAGACATAGCGCGCGCCCGAACCTGCAACGACCCCGACAAAAATGCGCATTGCGCCATTGATCTTCATTAGAGCGAGCGCGTTTGGACCTGCGTTCACATATTGCACGCGCAGCGCGGCGCCAGTGTCGCAACTATAGTTTATGGTCTCGACGCTATCGGCAGGTCCGAGCGTGAGGTTCAGGCTGGTTTGCGCGACAGCCGGCAGAGCCATCATTGCGCAAGTAAGAGCGGTCAGAAAAAGGCGCATCTGTTGTTCCTTTCGTGAAATCCTAAGTCGCGCTAGGCCGCCCGACGCTTCGCCGCAAGCCGAGAGGGGCGGCTGCCTCGGCAGGTGCCGCAGATCAGGGCTGTGGCGCCTTGCAGCGGTATGGGCGTGTTGCATCGACGGCATTTGATGGATCTCCTTGCCAACGTCTCAGCGAATAAGAAACGGCAGCTTGGACAGCGTCCGGCTGCGGCGCGGGGGATAGGCGCGGCACAGGACGGGCATTGGGAGGGAAGGTGAAAGGTCATGGCATATCTCCGGCCTGAATAGGGTCTGCCGCTATAACGGCGGGCTCACTCCCGGACGGTGCGCCATGCGTTACCACATGCGCAGGCACCCCCCGGGACGCGCATGGTTTTTGCGCGCCCTCAAGTTTGGCGCCCTCATCTCATGTCTCCTGCAAAGTTTCTTGCGCGAGGGAAGATACCTTCAAGATCTTCAACGCGCGCCGCTGTCCGTCTCGTGTTTCCCAATGGAACACAGCGTCTTCGGCCAAACCGATCAGCGCGACGCCGATGGGTGTCATGACCGAGACGCGACCGCTCGAGATATCAGCCTCCTGCGGCAAGACCAGTGTCACCGTATGATCCTTACCCGTTGTTTCGTCATGGTAAGTTACCTCGCGCCCCAGATCGACGACATCCGCGCGCAGCCGCGACGGGGTAACAATGCGCGCGCGGCCAAGCTCTTCGACCAGTTGCTCGGCCAGTCCCGGATTGCGGCGCATCATCCCTTCGGACAGGGCTTCAAGCTCCGCCAGGCGGGTACTGCTGAGCACGATTTTGGGGCGCCGAGGGCGGCGAGGTTTAGGTGGTGTGGACATGGGGTAACTCCTTCAATTGAATGGTATGGTTGCTGAGGCAGACTCCCCCACGCTACGCGCCGCGCACGTCCAGGACGACAAGCGTATCGATCCAGCCGTCTTCGCGGAGCAGGGGGGCTCTTTGCTGCTTCCTCATGCCCAGCAGTGTCGCGCCGAGGAATGAGGTCACAGGGATGCAGCCAGCATCGTGGCCCGGAACTAAAGTCAGCATGCCACTGCGGGCTTTGCCGCCACTGGTCATGAAAAAGACCGTCCGCCCTGCGATAACTAGGGTCGCTGGTGCAGGCTCAGGTGCTGGCCCGGCAAGCCGCAGTTTATGGCGCAGGAAACCTCCGATCAGCGTCGGGTTCGGGCATTCCGCCGTGAGCTCAAGGCTCAACAGACGTTCAACCCCGATCCGATCGGCGCGGATCAGTTGGAACCTGCCTCTCAGCGGCGGGCATTTGAAGGTTGGTTGATAGGCATTGCCCATGGGCAAATGCGTCGGATTGGAGATGTACATGATGGTCCCCCGGAAAGGATCGCAGTCTCAAGGATGAAATTGAGAGGGCCCCGGGGGTTGTATATACGCCTAAGCGTGCGCCACCCGGGGACGGGGGCGGTTCAGAAGCAGAAACCGAAAATGATTCTCATGCGTAACCATGGGGCATAGCCTACCCTGAATAGGTGTACTGTCAATCGAGGCGACCACGGTCGTGGCGGTGGCTGCGGGGTCGACCAGCAACGACAGTTGAACGCCGGAAGGGAATGATGTTATCGGACGTGGTCGTCTTTCGACCTTCCGCACCGTCGAAGGTATAACCGAACGGCGACAACTCGGACTTCAAATTCACTTCGCCATCCGCCCGGTAGGAAACGATGATCAAAGACGCAAATTCGACAGCCTATCGCGCCGCCCGGCTCTCCGTGGCCCCCATGATGGATTGGACCGACCGTCACTGCCGCTATCTCCACCGGCTGCTGAGCCGCGATACGTTGCTCTATACCGAAATGGTTACTGCACCTGCGCTTGTGCGCGGCGGTGCGCTGCATCTTTTGGATCACGACCCTTCGGAGCATCCTGTCGCGCTGCAACTTGGCGGCTCTGACCCTAAGGAACTGGCGCAGGCGGCGCGGCTCGGGGCGGATGCGGGCTATGACGAGATCAACCTGAATGTCGGCTGCCCGTCGGACCGGGTGCAGTCGGGGGCCTTTGGCGCGGTGTTGATGCAACAGCCGGGGCTGGTGGCGGATTGCGTTGACGCGATGCGTGCAGCTTGTGACGTCGAGGTGACTGTGAAGTGCCGCATCGGTGTGGACGACCAGATCCCCGAAGAGGTCTTGCCAGAGTTTCTGGCCCGGATCGTGGGGGCAGGCTGCACGCGGGTGACCGTCCATGCGCGTAAGGCGTGGCTGCAGGGTCTTAGCCCTAAGGAAAACCGCGACATTCCGCCTTTGGATTACGGGCTAGTGCACGAGATGAAGGGGTTGTTTCCCAATCTGCATATCTCGGTCAACGGCGGCATCACCTCCGTTGATCAGGCGCTTGGGTTCCTCGAAGGCGGGCTGGACGGCGTGATGGTGGGCCGCAGCGCCTATCATGCGCCGACCGATATTCTCGCCACAGCAGATCGCCGCATTTTCGGTGGGGACCGTGACAGCAGCGCAGAAGAGGCTGTAGAAGGCATGCTCCCCTATATCGAAGCGCATCTGACGCAGGGTGGACGGCTGGGGCAAATCACGCGCCATATGCTCGGGCTCTTTGCCGGACGTCCCGGTGCGCGGCAATGGCGGCGCATCCTGTCAGAAGGGGCGCATAAGCCCGGGGCAGGGCCCGAACTGGTCGAGCATGCTTTGGCGGAAGTCACTGCGGCGCAGGAACTGGCGGCGGCGGGCTAGGGCGTCCCGACCCATGCCGCGATGCATCGTGAGGGCTACCCTCCGCCCTTATCCCCTTGCAGTCTAACGCATAACCCGCTTGATAGGGGCATATTCACCCCGAGGAAGCGCCATGCCTGAGATGTCTCAACTGTTGCCGATGCTGGCGCTTATCGCGGGGATCGGTGGCTTTGCTGGCGTGCTCGCCGGGTTGTTGGGCGTCGGCGGCGGGATCGTTCTTGTGCCGGCGTTCTTCTATGCGTTCCAGTCGCTGGGCTTTGGCGGGCCAGAACTGATGCAGATCTGTCTTGCGACATCATTGGCCACGATTATCGTCACTTCAGCCCGATCTGTGCACGCGCATAACAAGAAGGGCGCGGTGGACTGGCAGATTTTGCGAACCTGGGCACCGGGCATCATGATTGGCGCGGTGTTAGGCGTGCTCTTGGTGGCGCAGCTGCGCACAGTGACTTTGCAGGCGATCTTTGGCGGGCTGGCACTGATCGTGGGGCTTTACCTCGGCTTTGGTCGCAGCGATTGGCGGTTGGGCACCTCCATGCCACGTGGATGGCGGCGGGCGGTTCTGTCGCCGTTGGTGGGCTTCTTGTCAGTGCTCATGGGCATTGGCGGCGGCAGCTTTGGGGTGCCGTTGATGACCCTCCACGGTCGTTCCATTCACAAGGCCGTGGCCACGGCGGCCGGGTTCGGCCTGCTGATCGCGGTGCCTTCGGTCATTGCCTTCCTGTTCGTCGAGATTGACACCGCCCGCCCGCCGCTGACCGTGGGAGCGGTTAATGTGGTGGCCTTTGGGATTGTCGTGGCGATGACGTTGCTCACGGCGCCATTGGGCGTAAGGCTGGCCCATGCGATGGACCCGAAACCGTTGAGGCGGGTATTTGCCGTGTTTCTCGTGGTGGTTGCGCTTAACATGCTGCGCAAGGCCTTCGGCGGCTAGGCAGGGCATCTATGTCCTAAGACATAGCCATAAACGCAAATCTGTCGTTTTAAGGCCCGATCACGCCAATCTTCGGACAATATTCATCAATTCGCCGCATTTCTGCCACATGGCCCCGGATAGTGGGGGGTGGATAGTAGAATCAAGGGACAGAAGACATGGGTCAGAAACGGACCAAGGCGATCATTCTCAAAGGTCGGGGCGACAGCCTTGCCTATTGGAAGCCCACGCGATCCGGCCGTCGTGCCTTTCGCTTTGATGGGATGTTCACCCGAGAGACAAGCCTGTCCTTTGTCCGTGTCGCCGTTCCTTCGGCCAACAGCAACCATGCACCAGCCGATATCGCCGCCGTGCCCGTCGGGGATGCCGCTTTGGTCTTCTTGCACGAGTTGCTTCAGCGCCGGGGCGCCTGATCGAGCTAGCTGCGGCGGGTTGCTAATTTCGCAGCACGTCCGCCGCGACGTTTCTTCGACAGATCTGCACGCTCGGGGAGGTCTGCCAGTACCTCACGCCGCGCGTCGTCGCTCATGCGGGACCATTGGCTGATCTCGTCGATGGAGCGCAAGCAGCCGGTGCAAATCCGTGCTTCGGGATGCACCACACAGATGTTGATGCAGGGGCTTTGGACCTCGTCGCGTTTCCAAACCTCGTCACTCATAACGGGCTCTGCGTACGCCGCATGACCTGCAAACGGTCGAGCAATCCCTGCAAAATATATCCCGCCGCCACATGGTCGATCACCTCAGCCCGGCGCTTGCGGGTGGTGTCGGCCTCCAACAGCGCGCGTTCAGCGGCCACGGTAGACAGGCGCTCGTCCCAAAAGGTGATGGGCAGGGGAGTCAGACGGTCAAAGTTGCGCGCGAAGGCCCGTGTGGATTGGCAGCGCGCGCCCTCAGAGCCATCCATATTGCGGGGCAGCCCGAGCACCAGCCCACCGATGCGGCGCGTTGCGATGATCTCGGCCAGCCGTGCGGCATCAACGCCAAATTTTTTGCGACGCACGGTTTCCAAAGGCGTGGCGACGGATTGAAAGCTGTCGCTCACCGCAACGCCGATGGTCTTTTCGCCAAGGTCCAGCCCAATCAGGGCCTGCATGGGGGGCAGGGCGGCGACAAAATCTGCGGTGTCGTCAAAGATCATCCGGCCACCCCTGCGCGTTCGCCTGCTGCCCGGATCATATCGAGTGCCGCGTTGTTGCCGGTAAAGACCTCAAGCGCGTTTTCATAGACCGCACGGGCCTGATCGGTATCGCCCAAGACCCCGAGCGAGGTGATCAGCCGTGCCCAATCCTGCGGCGGGCCGCCTTCGTTGGCGAGCCGGTCAGAGAGGCCAGCGACCATGCCGCCGATCATCTCCATCCGGTCATCTGCGGTCATCTCAGTGGCCGCTTCGATGTCCTCCGCACTTGGTCCCCGCGCAGGGGCACCGGTGCCGACCTGCGGTAGCTCATAGTCTACGCCAGCGAGCGCTGCGACCTGCGGGATCTGTGCGCGAATGGGTTCGATCCATGCCGCATCCTCTGGCCCCCGGCGCAGCAGCGCGTCCCAAAGGCGGAAGCCCACGTCGGGCCGTCCGGTCTGCACCATCATCAAGCCGAGGTAGTAGCGCGCTCGGCCGTTGTCTTCGTCGCGGTTCAGCACTTCGCGCAGGGCGGTTTCCGCCTCGGGCGAAACATAGCCACCTGCGGCCAGCACCAGCAGTTCGGCATAGTCGGCAATGTCCTTGGCGCTCCGCTCGGCACCCTTCAGACGCAGCACATTGGCCTGTGCGTCGGCTGCGGCAGCGAAATTTCCGATCCGCGCTTCGTTCTGGGCAAGCAAGACTTGCCCCTGCACATCATCGGGCCGTTCCTTAACCGTGGCGCGCAGCTGTTGGATCAGCTTAAGGTAATCGGCGCTCAGCCCTTCGGTCGTTGGGCTGGCGGGCAGGCTTGCCACGGCGCTGGCCTGATCGGGGCGGTTGCGGCGCATGTCTTCGGCAAAGGCAATGCGGTCCGCGAGGGCCAGATCGCCATAGCCGGGCTGGCCGAGCTTCCAGTAAAGCCCGAGTGCGCTGCCGCCCAGCACCAGCACACCGAGGGCCAGAACCCAAGGCGCAGGACGGCCGCCACCGCTTGCCACCTTATCGCACGCGGCGTCGGCGGCGAGGATACGGCGCGAGATTTCGGTGCGGATGCGGGCCGCGTCGGCCTCGGGCACCACGCCGCGGGCGAC
This sequence comes from Sulfitobacter delicatus, assembly GCF_900102535.1. Classification (GTDB taxonomy): domain Bacteria; phylum Pseudomonadota; class Alphaproteobacteria; order Rhodobacterales; family Rhodobacteraceae; genus Sulfitobacter; species Sulfitobacter delicatus. Next base: position 177,261 of record NZ_FNBP01000003.1, read on the forward strand.
GTCGCGCTCCACCTCGGCCAATTGGTCGCGGTAGACCTTGAGGTCGTAATCCGCCTGAGCGGGCAGGGGCGTGTCCGCGCCGCGCCATGCGGCCCGCGCCAGCAGCCCGCCTACGAGAAGCGCCATCGCGCCAGAGATGATCCAGAATGTCATGGCCAATACCTAACCTCTGTCCCGCGTCGACAAAAGGCCGCAATTGCGCCAGCCCCTGCGGCATTTTTTACCAATCGCGCCGCATGTCGCAAAACCGCTCAAAAATGCCGTGGTGGTCATTTCGATTTTTCGCTCCTAGGCTCACAAGAACACACAGCCGCCGACGCGGTCCGAATCCTTGCCGGGAAGATACGTGATGAAGAAATACTCCGTTTTCGCCGTGGCCCGCGAGGCGATGCGCCACCACACAGGCTGGACCCGCGCGTGGCGCGATGCCCAGCCGAAAAAGCGCTATGATGTCATCATCGTCGGCGCGGGCGGGCACGGGTTGGCGACGGCATACTATCTGGGCAAGAACTTTGGGATCACCAATGTCGCGGTGCTGGAGAAGGGCTGGCTCGGCGGGGGCAACACTGGGCGGAACACGACGATCATCCGCTCGAACTACCTGCAAGACCCCTCGGCGGCGATCTATGAGAAGTCCCGCAGCCTCTATGAAACAATGAGTCAGGACTTGAACTACAACGTGATGTTCTCCCCGCGCGGCGTCATCATGCTGGCGCAGACCGAACATGAGGTCCGCGGCTACAAACGCACCGCCCATGCCAACGCGCTTCAGGGCGTTCAGACCGAGTTCATCGGGCCGGACCGCGTCAAGCAATTGGTGCCGATCATCAACCTCGACGGGCCACGCTATCCGGTGTTGGGCGGGCTGTGGCAAGCACGCGGCGGCACGGCCCGGCATGATGCGGTGGCGTGGGGCTATGCGCGGGCCTGCTCGGACATGGGCATGGACATTATCCAGAAATGCGAAGTGACCGGCGTGCGCCAGACGGGCGGGAAGGTGACGGGTGTCAGCACCACGCGGGGTGATATTGACTGCGACAAGCTGGGGCTGGTCGTGGCCGGGCATTCGGGGCAACTGGCTGATATGGCGGGCTTCCGTCTCCCGATCGAGAGCGTCGCCCTGCAAGCGCTAGTGAGCGAGCCCATCAAACCCTGCATGGATGTCGTCGTCATGGCCAACACGGTGCATGGCTATATGAGCCAGTCCGACAAGGGCGAGATGGTGATCGGCGGCGGCACAGACGGATACAACAACTACACCCAACGCGGCAGTTTCCACCATGTTGAGGAAACCGTGCGGGCCTTGGTGGAAACCTTCCCAATGATCTCGCGCCTGAAAATGTTGCGGCAATGGGGTGGCATCGTGGATGTGACGGGCGACCGCTCTCCGATCCTGAGCAAAACCCCGGTTGAGGGCATCTTTATCAACGCGGGCTGGGGCACGGGCGGGTTCAAGGCAATTCCCGGTTCGGGTTGGGGCTTTGCTGAACTGATGGCCAAGGGGCAGTCGCCGCTGACGCAGGCCTTCGGGCTGGAGCGCTTCGCAGAAGGCCGCTTTATCGATGAATCCGTTGCCGCCGGGGTAGCACACTGATGTTGCACCTGCGCCACAATCCGCCGCTGTGCGATGAGGGGGGGAACGCTATCGTTCCGACCGAAGTTTCCTGTTCAGACAATGCAATAAGTGGAGCTGAACAATGGCAACCCCTGAACACAACACAACCGACCGTACCGACCACACCAACACCACCACGACCACCACAACAGCAACCGACCGCGGGAACAGCGGTTTGGCGTTCATCGTGGGCGCCGTTGTCGTGGTTGTCGCGCTGCTGGCCTATTTCCTCTTTGCTGGCGCAGATGTGGACGGCACGAGCGACGTTAACGTCAATGTCGAAGGCGCAGGCGAAAGCGCTGGCGAAGCCATTGAAGATACAGGTAACGCCATTGAAGGTGCTGCCGAAGGCACAGCCGATGCCGTCGAAGAAGGCGCAACCGCGACTGAATAATATTGTTATGGCTGCATCCTTTGGGATGCCGACCACAGCAGATGAACGCCGTTCCGCGCCTTTGCGCCGGGGCGGCGTTTTTACGTTCACCACCCCGATAGGAGCCTGCCCATGCTGATCCTTACCTGTCCCTGCTGCCATGTCACCGCAGAGGAAACGGAGTTTCACGCAGGCGGGGAGGCCCATTTGAAGCGTATCGGCCCTGACGGCGCTGAGGGGGAGTTTGAAAGCTATCTCTTCATGCGGCAGAACCCCAAAGGCGTGCATCTCGAACGCTGGCGCCATGTCTATGGCTGCGGCAAGTGGTTCCATCTGGCCCGTGACACCGCGACGCTCGAGGTCTTTGGCGCCTATAGCGCGCAGACGACGTCTCCGCCCGACCACATCCGCAGCGCGATCCAAGAAAAACACCCGGAGTGGCAATGGCAAGGGGCATCCTGAGCCATGCCAACTTCGTTGCCTAATTCCCCGCGAGAGGTCCGCAAACCCTCCACCAGCCCGCAAGGTTCGACAAGATGAGCACAAGATTGGCCACTGGCGGCCGCCTGCTGAACAAGACGGCCCCGCTGACATTTTCCTTTAACGGCAAACAGATGCGCGGTTATGCGGGCGACACGCTGGCCTCGGCCCTGTTGGCGAATGATCAGATGCTGGTGGGGCGCTCGTTCAAATATCACCGCCCCCGCGGCATCGTCACCTCGGGGCCGGAAGAGCCCAACGCGCTGATGAATTTGGGCCAAGAGGGCCGGTTTGAGCCCAACGCTCGCGCCACCACCACCGAGTTGTTCGACGGGCTGGAGGCCGCGAGCCAGAACCACTGGCCAAGCCTTGAGTTCGATGTGGGCGCGATCAACAAGCACCTCAGCCGCTTTCTGCCCGCCGGGTTCTACTACAAGATGTTCATGCATCCGCGCCCGCTGTGGAAGCATGTCTATGAGCCGATCATCCGCCATTCTGCGGGCTTGGGCAAAGCGCCGAAGGCCACGGATGCGGACACCTATGAACACTTCTACGCCTTCTGCGATGTGCTGATCGTCGGCGGCGGTGTAGCCGGGTTGCAGGCGGCTTTGGCAGCAGGTCAAAGCGGCGCGCGGGTGATCTTACTGGAGCAGACTCCCCATTGGGGCGGCCGTGCGCCGGTGGACGGTGGGCGCATCGACGGTGCTTCGGTCGACGATTGGATCGCGCAGACGCTGATCAAACTGCGCGGCATGGAGAATGTGACCCTGCGCGAGCGCACGATGGGCGCGGGCGTTTATGACCATGGCTATGTGCTGGGCTATGAACAGTTGCGGGATCACGCACCCGAGGCCGCTGGCCCGCGCCACCGTCTGTGGCGCATCAGGGCAGGCCATGTGATCACCGCAACCGGGGCGATTGAACGCCCGCTGAGCTTTGCCGGGAACGATGTGCCCGGCGTGATGCTGGCCTCGGCGGTGCGGGACTATGTCGCGAATTTTGCGGTGTCGCCCGGCGACCGCACGGTGCTGGTGACCAACAACGACAACGCCTATCTCACGGCGATTGCGCTGAAACATGCGGGGCTTGACGTGCCCGCCATCCTCGACGCTCGCGTGTTGCCGCAGGACTCGCAGCTTGTCGCACAGGCCAAGGCGCTCGGCATTCGGGTGCTCATGGGGCAGGGCGTGTCTTCGGTGTTGGGTAGCAAACGGGTGACCGGGGTCGCGGTCTGCTCGCAGGCGGGCGAGGGCGCGGTGCTTGAGGAAATCGCCTGCGATGCCGTGGCGATGTCGGGCGGGTGGTCGCCTGTGGTGCATCTGTGGTCCCATTGCGGTGGCAAGCTGACGTGGGACAAGGCCCGCGCGTGCTTCCGCCCGGATCAGGACAACCCGCCGACCGGGGCCGATGGGCTGGGTTTTGTCACCCCCGCCGGGGCCGCAGCCGGGGTCTTTGCGCTGGACGACGTCTTGCACGACGCCCATGCCGCTGCCGAGGGCGTGGCCACGACCTTGGGTCTCAAACTGCCCCGCGATGCGCGTTCCCCGGTCGCCGACCGCCGCGAAGAAGCGCCAATGTCGCCGGTCTGGCAAATGCCGCAGGGCGCCAGTGTCAAACTGCGCGAAAAGACCTTTTTGGACTATCAGAACGACGTGAAGGTCTCAGATGTGCGGCTAGCAGCGCAGGAGGGCTTTGTCTCGGTTGAACACGCCAAACGCTACACCACGCTGGGCATGGCGACGGATCAGGGGAAGCTGAGCAACATCAATGGTCTGGCGACCCTCGCGGGGGCTTTGGACGCTGAAATTCCCAGCGTCGGCACCACCACCTTTCGCCCGCCCTATCACCCGATCTCAATGGGCGCGATCACGGGCGACGCACGCGGCGATACGTTTCAGCCGATCCGGCGCACGCCGCTGCATGACTGGCACGAGAGCAATGGCGCAATCTGGGAGCCGGTCGGCCAATGGCGGCGGCCCTATGCCTATGTGCAAAGCGGGGAAAGCACCCATGACGCGGTGATGCGCGAGGTGACGAACACGCGCCAGAACCTCGGCCTGCTGGATGCCTCGACGCTGGGCAAGCTCATCGTGCGCGGGCCGGATGCAGGGCGGTTCCTCGACATGCTCTACACCAACATGATGTCGACGCTAAAACCGGGCAAATGCCGCTACGGTCTGATGTGCAACGAGAACGGCTTCCTGATCGACGACGGCGTGGTGGCGCGGCTCGATGAGCAGACCTTCCTTTGCCACACGACGACAGGCGGGGCCGAGAGCATCCATGCGCATATGGAGGAATGGCTTCAGACCGAGTGGTGGGATTTCAAGGTTCATGTGGTCAATGCGACCGAACATTACGCGCAGATCGCCGTGGTCGGGCCGAACGCCCGAAAATGCCTCGAAAAACTCGGCGGCATGGACCTGAGCCGCGAGGCGCTTGGGTTTATGGAATGGACCGAGGGCGAGTTGGGTGGCTTTAAGGTCCGCGTCTTCCGCATCTCCTTTTCCGGGGAGCTAAGCTATGAGATCGCCGTTGAGGCGGGGCAGGGTCAAGCCTTCTGGGACGCGCTGCTGGTGGCGGGGCATTCCTTGGGCGTGATGCCCTATGGCACGGAATGTCTGCACATCCTGCGGGCCGAAAAGGGCTTCATTATGATCGGGGATGAGACCGACGGCACGGTGATCCCGCAAGACCTTGGGCTGAACTGGGCGATCTCGAAAAAGAAAGACGACTACCTCGGCAAACGCGCGCAACAGCGCAGCCATATGCAGGACCCGACCCGCTGGAAATTGGTGGGGCTGGAGACCACGGACGGCAGCACACTGCCGGACGGGGCTTATGCTCTGGGCGAGGGGAAGAATGAGAACGGGCAGAAGGTCGTGCAGGGCCGCGTGACCTCGGCCTATCATTCACCGACGCTCGACCGTGGCATCGCCATGGGGCTGGTGCTGCATGGGCCGGACCGGATGGGCGAGGTGCTGACTTTCCCCGGCACCGACGGCAAGACCTATGAGGCCAAGATCGTCGACCCGGTGTTTTATGATCCCAAAGGGGAGAAGCAGAATGTCTGAGACTGTCACCGCCTTGAAGAACGCCCACTATGATGCCGGAATCGCTGAGGTTTCTGAGATCGGCCCTCTGGGCATGATCACCATTCGCGGCGATCTGGACGCGCCTTTTGTGCGCAAGGTGGCTAAGAAAGTCACCGGGGTCGAACGCCCTGAGCGCGGCATGTGCAATAGCGAAGGCGGGGCGGGCATCGCTTGGATGTCGCCGGACGAACTGCTGTTGATGTGCCCCCATGCGCAGGTGCCTGATGTGCTCGCCCGTCTGCACGCCGCTTTTGAAGACACCCATACGCTTGCGGCGAATGTCTCTGGCGCGCGGGCGGTGTTTCGGGTCGATGGCCCCCATGCCCGCGAGGTGCTGGCCAAACTCGCCCCCGTGGACCTTGCGCCCGAAAAATTCACCCCCGGCATGTTCCGCCGCACCCGCGTGGGGCAGGTGCCCGCTGCGATCTGGCTGCGCGCGGACGGTAGCTTTCAGATTTTCTGTTTCCGCTCAGTCGCGCAGTATATGTTCGACCTGCTTAAAGCCGCCGCCCAGCCCGGCAGCGAAGTGGGGTATTTCCCGCCGGAGAGTGGGGTAAACCGGGAGAAAGTCTGACTATTTCGCTCGGAACACTTATCATTTGCAGACGTTGACCTTGACGTTGCCGCTTGATCCCCATCAAGTGGCCGCAGCGAAATTCCCAAATGAGGAGGCCCAGAAATGGCTTTTGAACTTCCCGATCTCCCCTATGCCCACGACGCGCTTGCATCCAAAGGCATGTCCAAGGAAACGCTGGAATACCACCACGACAAGCACCACAACGCCTATGTCACCAACGGCAACAAGGCGATTGAAGGCACCGAGTGGGAGGGCAAGACCCTCGAAGAGATTATCAAGGGCACCTACGATCCTAAAGCGGTCGCTCAGTCCGGCATCTTCAACAACATCAGCCAGCTGTGGAACCACAACCAGTTCTGGGAAATGATGACCCCGAACGACAGCCAAATGCCCGGTGAGCTCGAAAAAGCGATCACCGAGAGCTTTGGCTCCGTCGATAAATTCAAGGACGAGTTCAAAGCCGCAGGCGCTGGCCAGTTCGGCTCTGGCTGGGCGTGGCTGGTGAAAGATACCGACGGCGGCCTGAAGGTCACCAAGACCGAAAACGGCGTGAACCCCGTTTGCTTTGGCCAGACCGCGCTGCTTGGCTGTGATGTGTGGGAGCACTCCTACTACATCGACTACCGCAACGCGCGCCCTGACTACCTGTCGAACTTCCTCGACAACCTTGTGAACTGGGAAAACGTCGCCTCGCGCATGTGATCTGACTGCGCGCAGTTAATAGCGCACCGCTAACCAAAACCCCGCAGCCCGCCTGCGGGGTTTTTTCGTTGGAACCCAAAACCCCCGGCAACTGTTTTTCCAGTGACACTTCACGTCATAAGGAGAACATCATGGCCGAGCGGAAGAGATCCAACGACGGTACGCAGGAGACTGAGAAATTCGTCACTGACACCGAAACACCAGATCACGGCGGCCGCGCCGGGGGCGACCTACAAAAGGATGTCGGCACCCAAGACGCCATGCGCCGCGCTGAAAAAGGCGAAGACGGCGTGACCCGCGTCACCGGCGAGGACAAACGCAACCACGGAGAGCCTTCATGACAAAACTAAGTCAAGACACATGGGTACTGATCGCGGATGGCGAAAAGGCCCTTTTCCTGCAAAACCACACGGATGGCGATGACCCCTACCTTCAGGTTGTCCGCAAGGAAGAGCAGGAAAACCCATCCACCGGCGAACAGGCCGCAAACCGGCCCGGACGCATGAGCGATGGTCCAAGCGGGCACCGCTCAGCCTTTGACGACACCGACTGGCACGAGTTGGGTAAGGAGCGGTTCGCCAAGGACTTGTCGGATATCCTGTATAAGTTGGCGCACAAAGGCCGCTATGACCGGATCGTTCTGGTCGCGCCGCCCTCCATTCTGGGTGATCTGCGCGACAATCTGCATAAAGAGGTGCAAGACAAGGTCGTGGGAGAGATTCCCAAGACCCTGACCAACCATCCGATTGACGAGATCGAAAAGATCGTCGCAGGCGAACTCGCAGACGCCTGATTTTCCCCTTGGCGCGGGAAATGATTGCCTTCACAAGGAGAGCAACCAGCCGCGCCAAGGATTTCTGATGACCGACACCACCAAGGGTTTCGCCGCGATGATCGCGGCTTGCTGCGTCTGGGGGCTGTCGCCAATTTTCTACAAATTACTGTCACACGTGCCCGCCGCTGAGGTGTTGGCGCATCGCACCCTGTGGTCACTAGCGTTCTTTGCCATCGTGCTGACTGTGCAAGGGCGCCTTGGCGCCATTCGGAGCGCCATGGCAGGGCCGCGTGCTTTTGGCTTGCTGCTCTTTGCCGCCATTGTCATCGCAACCAACTGGTTTTTGTTCATCTGGGCGGTGCAGACGGGGCAGGCGACCGAGGCGGCGCTTGGTTATTACATCTTCCCACTGGTGTCCGTGCTGCTGGGTCGATTGGTCTTTGGCGAGCGGCTAAGCCGAGTGCAGCAGTTTGCCGTGGCCTTGGTTACCGTTGCGGTGTCTTTGCTGACCTATGGCCTTGGCACAGCCCCTTGGCTGGCCCTTGCTCTGGCGACCTCTTTCGGGCTCTACGGCTTGGCGAAGAAACGGTTGGCGGTGGGGCCGGTGGTCTCGGTCACTGCCGAAGTCCTACTGCTGTCGCCGCTGGCAGTCATTGTCCTGTGGCAAACGGGTAACAACGGAGCGGGGGCCTTTGGCGCCTCGCTGCAGGACAGTGCGCTGCTGATCCTCGCGGGTCCGATCACTGCGACGCCCTTGATCCTGTTCAGCTATGCCGCCCGTCGCCTCTCGATGGCGACGACCGGCTTGCTGAGTTACCTCAACCCGACACTACAATTCTTCTGCGCCGTGGTGCTGTTTCAAGAGCCGTTCACCGGCTGGCATGTGCAGGCTTTTGCCCTGATCTGGTGCGCGCTTGCACTCTATTCCGTCAGCACGTTTCGTCAGGACAAAGCCCGGCGCAAAGCGCTTAGGGCCGCGTCCGCATCCGCCACCACGGTCACGTAATCCAGCAGGGTTGCGTCGGCAAAGCCCCGGTCAACCACATGGCGCAGGAGCGACATGAACGGATCCCAGTAGCCTTTTGTATTTACTAGAATAACCGGCTTTTCGTGCAAGCCGAGCTGGCGCCATGTCAGCACCTCGAAAAGCTCGTCCAAAGACCCTGCGCCGCCCGGCAGAACAGTCACCGCATCGCAGTTCATGAACATCACCTTTTTGCGCTCATGCATCGTCTCGGTGACGATGTAGCTGGTCAGGTCCGTCTTGCCAACTTCCCACGCCACGAGATGCGCGGGGATCACGCCGAAAGTGTCGCCACCTGCCTCCTGCGCCGCGCGGGCGACAGAGCCCATCAGCCCGACATCACCTGCGCCGTAAACCAGCCGCAAGCCGGTTTCGGCCAGACCGCGGCCCAGAGCTTCGGCGTCTTTGGTATAGGCCGGATCATCGCCGGGGCGCGAGCCGCAATAGACACAGACCGAATGTTGTACCATGGTAAGCTCCTGTTGGTTCTGGAAAAATCGGGCGCAGATCATTTGCGCTTTTGACCCCTGTTACCCTGCTTGCTAAAAAGGCTCAACCACAGGGGAAGTACGTGATGTTCAAGGGATTAGGCCGGTCGGGCGGCATAGGGGCCACGGTGGCCGGTGCGGTCGCGGCCGCGGTATTGGCGCTCGGGGTCTGGATCGGCGGTCAGCGTGAGCTGTCTGACGAGGCGGGCGAGGGGGCAATCGCCGTATTGCCCGAGCGTGATCCGACACCTGAGAATGCCACGCTTTCCCAAGATGCTGTGCAAGGCGCGTCTGTCGGCCCGGAGGGCACGGCGGCGACCGAGCCGGATGCCGAGACCGCAGAAAGTGCGCGCGCTGCGGAGGCGCCTGCCTTTGACGAAGTGCGCCGCGATCCGGACGGCATGACCGTCATCGCAGGCCGCGCGGCGCCAGGCAGCACCGTGGCCGTGTTGAAGGACGGGGAGGAGATTGCCAGCGCGACCGCAGACGGGGCCGGGAAGTTCGCCACCCTCGCGATGATCCCGCCTGACGGCGCGGGGCATGTCTTGACGCTGCTGGCGCAGGACGGGGACGAGCAGGTGGCCTCGGCAGAGGAGATCCTTTTGGCGCCGATTGCCGCGCCGACTGTGACGGCAGAGGCTTCGGCGGAAGAGGAAACAGCGGCTGATCAAGACGTAGCGAGTGATGACGCCGCCGCAGGCGCTGAGGCGGACGTTGCCAGCAGTGCCGTGACGGAGGCCGAAGATGTCGCCCAAGTGGATGATCAGGCAGCAGAAACGCCCGTTGAAGAAATAGTTGTCGCCGAAGCGGACGCCGCGCCGGAGGAAGTGCCAAGCCCGACAGACCCCGCCGCGACGACACCGCTGGTGGGCACGGGTGAAGCCGAAGCTGGCGCAGAAGTCGCTCAGAGCGCTGAACCGACGGCCGATACGTCAAGCGGGTCGCAGGGGGCTGCAGACAGTACTGCGAACACCGAAGCGAGCCAGAGCGGCGACAACGGCCCAACAGCAAGCGATGGCGCGACCCCATTGGCGGGTACTGCAACCGCAGACAATGCCACCGGATCGGATGAAGCTGCCGACATGTCTACGGACGCCGACCTCACATCAACCGAGGATGAAGCCGCGCCCGCAAGCAGCGATGAGACTTCTCTGGCGAGCTCTGCCACCGCTGAGATGGAAGAGGAAACACCGACTGATCCTGCCCAAGCCACGCCGCTGGCGGGCACGGCAACAGCTGATGCCGCAGGCGACGAAGAAGAAGCGCCATCTCAAGAGACAGCTTCAACGGAGACTAGCGCGAGCGCCACTGAACCATCTGAGGAAAACGGAGTAGCCAGCAGCGAACCTGCTCCCTCGGCGACGCCTTTGGCAGGCACGGGCAGCGAGCAGAATACGTCAGCGATGATCGCTGGAGCCGACACAAGTGACGCCCCTGTAGTGGCCGAAACCACGCCCAGCAAACCGACCGCGACAGCGCCGACTTCCGGCCAGCAAACCGCCGAGCCTCCTGCACTGGCAGACGCCAGCCCGACAGTCACGGCACCCACCCCTGCCGAGGAAGCACCGGCCAAACCCCCGGCGCCTGCGCCAGCCGATGCGCCCGTTGCGGTGCTGAAATCTACTGCCGAAGGGGTCGAGCGGATCGACACCGCGCCGCCGCAGGTGATGACCAATGTGGCGCTGGATACCATCGGCTACTCCGACCAGGGCGATGTGCAGCTTTCGGGCCGGGCCCAGCCGGACACAAGCGAGGTGCGGGTCTATCTCGACAACGATGCGGTCATCAGCCTGCCGGTCGATAAGGAGGGCCGCTGGCGTGGCGACCTGCCGAATGTGGATGAGGGCGTCTATACCCTGCGAGTGGACGAGCTTTCTGCAGGTGGCGACGTGACCAGCCGGGTCGAGACCCCCTTCAAACGCGAATCCCCCGAAACGCTGGCTGCGGCCTCGGCGGGGGTGAGCGGCCCTCTGAGTGCTGTGACGGTGCAGAAAGGCGATACGCTCTGGGCGATTTCGCGCGAACGCTACGGTGATCCGTTCCTCTATGTGAAGGTCTTTGAGGCCAATAGCGACAACATCCGCGACCCCGATCTGATCTATCCCGGTCAGGTGTTTGACCTGCCTGAAGAAGCCATCTCGGAGTGACCTGAACGCGTTATTGAAAGCCGGTCTGTGCATGGCGCAGACCGGCTGTGCGCGCCCCCGCTCTGGCAACCTCAGCGCAAGCGGCCTATGTAGCCTGTAACCATTTCAGGAAATTACATGCCAGCCGATACAGACCAGCCCGCCGCCCAAAAGCACGACCCGCGCGCCAAACCCACCAAGCCTGAGCGCATCCCGACCGAGGCCGAGATGATCGACGCCGCCGAGCGGCAGTCGGGCTTTCTGGTGCTGCGCAAGGTCGCGCCGTACCTTTGGCCGTCAGACATGCCTTGGGTCAAGCGCCGCGTGGTTTGGGCGCTACTAGCGCTCTTGGTGTCGAAACTGGTGATCGTGGCCACGCCGTTCTTCTACCGCGACGCGGTGGATGCGCTGGCAGGCGAGGGCACGCCGATGTTGGCGCTTGGTGCAGTGGGGCTGACGGTGGCCTACGGCATGGCGCGGCTCATGGGCGTGGGCTTCCAACAGCTGCGCGACGCGGTCTTTGCCCGCGTCGGCCAGCGTGCGCTGCGGATGCTGGCGCTGGAGACATTTCAGCATATCCACAAACTGTCGATGCGCTATCACATCACGCGCAAGACCGGCGGGCTGAGCCGGATTATCGAGCGCGGGGTCAAAGGTGTCGACTTCCTGCTGCGTTTCCTGCTGTTCTCCATCGGCCCGCTGATCCTTGAGCTGATCCTCGTCGGCATCATCCTCGCCGTGCTTTTCGACATCTGGTATCTGGCGGTCGTTGCGGTGACGATCGCGGTCTATGTCTGGTTTACCTTTGCCGTTACCGAATGGCGCGTGCGTCTGCGGCGGCAGATGAACGACAGCGACACCGACGCCAACCAAAAGGCCATCGACAGCCTGCTCAACTATGAGACAGTGAAATACTTCGGCGCCGAAGGCCGTGAGGCCGCACGCTATGATGCTGCGATGGCGGACTATGAAGACGCCGCGATCAAGACGAACCATTCGCTCGCGTTCCTGAACTTCGGTCAGGCGCTGATCATCACAGCGGGGCTCGTTGGTGTTATGGTCATGGCCGCGATGGGTGTGCAAAGTGGCGAGCTTAGCGTCGGCGATTTTGTCATGGTGAACTCCTATATGATCCAGCTGACCGTGCCGCTGAACTTCCTCGGCACCGTGTACCGCGAGATCCGGCAAGCGCTGGTGGACATGGGCCAGATGTTTGGTCTGCTCGAACAACCGGCCGAGATCGCCGACAAGCCGAATGCGCCTGACCTGAAGGTCTCCGGCGGTCATGTCGCGTTGGAGAATGTGCGCTTTGCCTATGATACGGATCGCGAAATCCTGAAGGGCATTTCGCTGGAAGCCCAACCGGGCGAGACCGTGGCCATCGTGGGCTCTACCGGATCGGGCAAATCCACCATCGGGCGGCTGTTGTTCCGCTTTTACGACGTGGCAGGCGGGGCGCTTAAAATCGACGGGCAGGACATTCGCGAGGTCACCCAGCAATCGCTGCATCTGGCCATTGGCGTGGTGCCGCAGGACACGGTGCTGTTCAACGATACCATCGGATATAACATCGCCTATGGCCGCGACGGGGCGACGCAGGAGGAGGTTCAGGACGCCGCGCGCGCAGCGCAGATCCACGACTTCATCATGTCGCTGCCGCAGGGGTATGACACCACCGTGGGCGAACGCGGGCTGAAGCTTTCTGGCGGTGAAAAGCAGCGTGTGGGCATTGCCCGGACCTTGCTGAAAGACCCGCCGATCCTGCTGCTGGATGAGGCGACAAGCGCGCTCGATAGTGAAACCGAGCATGAGATCCAAGACGCGCTGCGCCGCGCGGGGCAGGGGCGGACGGTGATTACCATCGCGCACCGGCTCTCGACCATCGCCGAAGCCGACCGCATCGTCGTGCTGGAAAAGGGCGAGATTGTCGAACAGGGCAGCCATGAGGTGCTCTTGGCCAATGGCGGGCGTTATGCGCAGCTTTGGCAGCGCCAGCAGGCCGAAGAAGACTAAGCTCAAACCCGCGCCTACGCTGCATTTTTGCGCGCGGGCGCGGGGCTTTGCCGCCGATTGCTGCTGCGCTGTCGATCCGCTCTTGCGCAGCCGCACCCGGCACCCGATATCTACGCGCATGACCGATCTCAGCCAGACCGCCCCCACATCTCCCCGCCGCCGTATCGCCCGTTTTGTCGAGCGAAACGCCGTGCAGAACTTCATCCTCGCCGTGATCCTGTTCAACGCGGTGATTCTGGGGCTGGAAACCTCTGACGCGGTCATGGCCGAAGTCGGGCCGCTGATCCTAGTGCTCGACCGCATCTGCCTGACCATCTTTGTCGTCGAGATCGCTTTGAAACTCTACGCCCATGGCACGGACTTCTTCCGCCGGGGCTGGAACCTCTTTGACTTTGTCATCGTCGGTATCTCGCTGATCCCCGCAACCCAAAGCCTTAGCGTGCTGCGCGCCCTGCGTATCTTGCGTCTGCTGCGCGTGGTCTCGGTCGCGCCCTCGCTTCGCCGCGTGGTCGAAGGGCTGGTCAACGCGCTGCCCGGCATGGGCTCGGTGTTCCTGCTGATGGGGGTGATCTTTTACATCGGGTCGGTCATGGCGACCAAACTCTTTGGCGCAACCTTTCCGGACTGGTTCGGCACGCTGGGCCGGTCGGGCTATTCGCTGTTCCAGATCATGACCTTGGAGTCCTGGTCCATGGGCATCGTGCGCCCGGTGATGGAGGTTTATCCCTATGCGTGGATGTTCTTCGTGCCCTTCATCGTGGTCACGACATTCGCGGTGGTGAACCTGCTGGTTGGTTTGATCGTCAACTCGATGCAAGACGCGCATCATGAGGAAACCAACGCCAAGACAGACGACTACCGCGATGAAGTGCTGGCGCGGCTGAACGATCTCGAAAGTCTTATCAAGAGCCATAACACCCCGCCCAAACCTTGAAGGCCGGGCGGGGCGGCGCGTTTACTCTTCGCCGATCGCCTTGGCGGTGAGGTTGTCCAGCGCTTCGGTCATCTTTTCGATGTACTGGGCATCTTCAGGCAGGCCATGTGCGGCCACCAGTTTTTCCGGCGCTTCATAGGTCACATGCACGGCGCCTTCGCCGTCCGCATAGACCAACACGCGCATCGGCAGGTCCAGTCCAACGGTCTGGGCGTCTTGCATGGCAGGCGTGCCAAGCTTGGGGTTGCCAAAGATCAGCAGTTGCGTGGGGCGCAACTCCATCTCGACCTTTTCAGCACCAGCGGCATGGTCAACCCGGGCAAAGACATTCGCCCCAGCGGCTTCGACAGCACTTTCAAGCCGGTCCATCGTTGTTGCCACATCATGCGGCGAGACTTTGGCCACCAAATCCTGCGCCATCGCGGGAACTGCCGCCATGACCACGCCGGCTGCCATTAACATCGCTTTCATAATCTCTCTCCTTGCAATCAAACCTGCCCCTGACCTAGCGCCGCGCGTGGCTCTGCCAAGCGCCGACCTGATCTCTGCGCGTATCGCCGCTAACCCGTTCTATGCGACGCGGATTCTGCCCCCGCGTTCCCCGCATGGTTCGCGGGGTCTTGGCTTGGCAGCCCACCCGCGATAAGAGGGGCAAAACCAAGCCGGGGGCAGGGCGCGATGAGCGATACCGACAGTTTTATCGATGAAGTGAACGAAGAGGTCCGCCGCGACCGGCTTTATGGCTATCTGCGCCGCTATGGCTGGATCGCGATACTGGCCGTGGTGTTGATCGTCGGTGCTGCCGCGTGGAATGAATACACCAAGTCGCAGGAACGCGCTGAGGCCGAAGCCTTGGGCGATGCAATGCTTGCAGCACTTGAGGCCGACAGCAGCGCTGCGCGGGCTGACGCGCTGAGCGATGTGAATGCAGAGGCTCCGGGCGCGCGCGCCGTGTTGAACTTCATGCACGCCGATGCGCTGGCCGAAGCAGGGGATATCGACGCCGCCGTGGCACAGCTTGATGCCATTGCCGTGGACGGGGAAGTCGATGCGATTTACCGGCAGATGGCGCAATTCAAAGCCGTGACCCTTCAGGGCAAGAGCACCCCCGTCGCCGAGCGCCGCCAATCGCTTGAGGCACTCGCCCAGCCCGGCGCGCCACTGCGGCTCTTGGCCGAGGAGCAACTGGCCCTGATCGACATTAGCGAAGGCGAGACTGATAAGGCCGTTGCGCGCTACCAATCCATTCTTTCTGATGCAGAAACCAGCCCGGACTTGCAACAACGCGCCCTTCAGGTGATTGTGGCCTTGGGTGAGGAACCGGCGCTAAATGGCGCCGATGCCGAAGCTGCTCTGGACGTGTCTGCGCCAGCGGACGAGTGACAGGCGAAGGCCTCCCTCGCGGGGGGCTGTACAGGTTGTAGGAAGACAGAAAGTGAGCAGGTCCATGACGAAGCATCGCAACACTGGTACCGGTACGCCGGGTCTGCGTGGTCTTGGCGTGGTGGGCGCAATCGGCGCCGCACTGCTCCTGAGCGCCTGTGAGGACAAGCAGACCTATCTGCCCGGCAAACGCGAAGATATCCGCTCGGTTCTGCAGAACCCCGGACCTGAAGACGCGGCCTTTGACGTGGCGACGACCGACCCCGTTCCTGAAAATACCAGCCGCGCCATTTCTCTGGGCGGCACCGTCAATAACGCAAGCTGGACCCATAGCATTGGCTCGCCGGCGACCCGTGTGAGCCATCCCGCCCTGCGCTCGGCCCTCCAACCGGTCTGGAGCGCGAAGATCGGCGCGGGCGACAGCCGCAAGCTGCGCATCACCGCCGATCCGGTTGTGGCGGGCGGCCGCGTGTTTACACTGGACGCAGGCGCACAGGTCACGGCGACTTCGACCTCAGGGCAGACCCTTTGGACACGTGATCTCACCCCCTCCACCGACCGTCAGGGGCAAGCCACGGGCGGCGGGCTCGCCATTGATGGCGACACGCTTTATGTTTCCGTCGGTTTCGGCGTGCTGGCTGCCCTTGATGTCACCACGGGCGGTGTGCGCTGGACTCAAGACCTCGACGCGACCGGCTCGGGCACACCGACGGTTTCGGGCGATTTGGTCTATTTCACAGCTGGTGACGACACCGGTTGGGCGCTGCGGAAATCCGATGGCCGCATCCAGTGGCAGACCGGTGCCACCACCAGCCTGAGCAACGTGCTCGGCGCACCAGCGCCTGCCGTGACCAGCGATCTGGCGATCTTTGCCTTCGGGTCGGGTGAGGTGCAGGGCACCTTCCGCCAAGGCGGTTTGGCACGCTGGTCGACGTCTGTTCTGGGCCGTCGTCCGGGCCGCGCGATGAGCTTTGTCAGCGATGTCACAAGCGCGCCGGTTGTGTCGGGCAATACCGTCTATGTCGGCAACTACTCTGGCCGCCTCGCCGCGCTGGATGTGAACAGCGGGGACCGCAAATGGGTCGCCCGTGATGGCGCAATCGGTCCGGTCTGGCCCGCAGGTGATTCCGTCTTTGCGGTGACCGACCTGAATGAACTGGTGCGGCTCGATGCCAGCACTGGCCAGCGCATTTGGGGCACGCCGCTGCCGAACTTTATCAAAGACAAGCCGAAAAAGCAGTCCGAAGTCGTCGCCCATTACGGCCCGATCATCGCCGGGGGGCGCGTCATCGTGGCCTCTAATGACGGTGTCTTGCGCAGCTTTGACCCTGTGAGCGGCGGCCTCACGGGCACCACTCAAATCCCCGGCGGCGCGACCACTGCGCCCGTTGTGGCAGGCGGGACGCTCTACGTCGTGTCCACCAAGGGGCAATTGCACGCTTTCCGTTAGGCCGCAAATAGGCTAAGGCGCGTGTCTGAAGTGGCCCAACCGGGGCCCGGAGCCTGAATTATGTCCTTTACCCTCGCCATCGTGGGCCGTCCCAATGTCGGCAAATCCACGCTGTTCAACCGTCTTGTCGGCAAACGCCTTGCTTTGGTCGATGACCAACCCGGCGTGACCCGTGACCTGCGCGAAGGCGCGGCCAAACTGGCCGACCTGCGTTTCACCGTGATCGACACGGCCGGTCTCGAAGAAGTCACCGACGACAGTCTGCAGGGCCGCATGCGCCGCCTGACGGAACGTGCGGTTGATATGGCCGACATTTGTCTGTTCATGATCGACGCCCGCGTCGGCGTGACGCCGTCTGACATGGTCTTTGCCGAAATCCTGCGCAAGAAATCCGCGCATGTGATTCTGGCGGGCAACAAGGCCGAGGGCAAAGCCGCCGATGCGGGGATGATCGAAGCCTATTCGCTGGGTCTGGGCGAGCCGATCCGCCTCTCTGCCGAACATGGCGAAGGGCTGAACGACCTTTATTCGATGCTGATGCCGCTGGCCGACGAATACGAAGACCGCGCCGTGCAGGACGCGCCCGAGACGGATGTGGACCTGCCCGAGGATGATGCCGATCTCGAAGCCGAAACCGTCCCGATGCCCACACGCGCCAAGCCGTTGCAGGTCGCCGTGGTGGGCCGCCCCAATGCGGGTAAGTCGACGCTGATCAACCAGATTCTGGGCGAGGACCGCTTGCTCACCGGCCCCGAGGCCGGGATCACCCGCGACGCGATCTCGCTGATGACCGACTGGGCCGGGCCGGATGGCGAGGCGGTGCCGATGCGGATTTTCGACACCGCTGGCATGCGCAAAAAGGCAAAGGTGCAGGAGAAGCTCGAGAAGCTCAGCGTCAGCGACGGTTTGCGCGCGGTGAAATTTGCTGAAGTTGTGGTTGTTCTGCTCGATGCTGAAATCCCCTTTGAGCAGCAGGATTTGCGCATCGCCGATCTGGCTGAGCGCGAGGGCCGGGCCGTCGTTGTCGCCGTAAATAAATGGGACATCGAAGAAAACCGCCAAGAAAAGCTGCGCGACCTTAAAGAGAGCTTCGAGCGCCTTCTGCCGCAGCTCCGTGGCGCACCGCTGATTACCGTCAGCGCCAAGACGGGCCGGGGCCTCGACCGTCTGCAGGCCGCGATTATGCGCGCCTATGAGACATGGAACCGCCGTGTGACCACCGCGCAACTGAACCGCTGGCTCTCGGGCATGATGGAGGCGCATCCGCCCCCCGCGCCGCAGGGCAAGCGGATCAAACTGCGTTACATGACCCAAGCCAAGACCCGCCCGCCGGGCTTCGTGGTGATGTGCAGCCATCCCGACAAGGTGCCGGAGAGCTATTCGCGCTATCTTGTCAATGGCTTGCGCGTCGACTTTGACATGCCCGGCACGCCGATCCGCCTGTGGATGCGCGGCCAGTCGGATGCGAACCCTTACAAGAACCGCAAGAAAGCCGCGCCATCCAAGCTGCGCAAACACACCGCCGGGCGGCGCAAAGACTAAGCGACGGAGCCTCAGCCCCGCCGGAAGGCACGCAGGGTGGGCAGCGCGATCACGACGCTGCCCCCAAGCGCCAGATAGGCCACCACGGGCGTTTCGCCCCAGTTGGTCACGATGACCCCGATCAACCCCCAGATGACGGCCAGCCCATAGGTCGGCGTGCGTCCTAAGGCGGTCTGCACCCCGGCGCCGATGGCAATCGCGAGGCCGACAAAGACCACCGCCGCGGTTTGCCCTTCCAGATAGCCATAGCCCGCCGCCAGCAGCGCCAGTGACACGCAAGAGGCGGCTGAGAGCCAGCCCGCGTAGAGGCCCACCGGAGCCGCGGCCCAGAGCGGGTCATCGACAGGGGCGAGGAAGAGGGCGATAAGCGCGGTGATGAGCATGATCCAGATCAGCACCGCCGCCCAGATCGGGCTCATGGTGGCTACTGCGAGCCATGTGGCGCCCACCGCAAGGGACAGGCAGAGCGGCACCCGCATGTCATGCCATTGTGCGTCGCGTGGGGCGCGCAGCAGGCCGTAGGCGAGGCCGACGATCAGCCAGAGGTAGATGACGCCCCAGATCGAGAAGGCATAGCCTGCGGGCTGCGCGGGTGGGTTGTCTTGCGGGATCGGGAATTGGTTGGGGTCGAAGCCTGAAAAGCTGGGGACAAAGAAGGGGGAGACGGCGAAGGCGATGCTGAGCAGCAGCGCAAGGGCTGCGATCAGGGTGCGGGATGATTTGGGCAAGCGGGGGCCTCGCGGGATTGGATGTTGCGGTACATTTAATCCTAGAGCGCCAGTTGCCTTCGGCAACCAAGGGCCAGCGCCTGCCCGTGGGTGGGCGATCTGACCGTTAGTTCATGCCACTTTATGGTTCAGCCGTGATGTGCGTTCTCAATGTCGCACCCAGCCTTACCAAATCGCCTACCCGGGGGGGCGGGCAGGCGATAGCCCGGCGCCTGCGGCTTGATTCCGGGCTGGGTGATAGCCTTAGGCGAGCACGCCTTCCGCTGTCAGCGTCGTCTTGCCCCCCAGATACCCTGCGAGCACCTCAGGCAGCTTCACCGATCCATCCGCCTGCTGGCCATTTTCCAACACAGCGATCAAGCACCGCCCAACCGCCAGACCCGAGCCATTCAGCGTATGCACAAACTGCGGCTTGCCACCACCTTCGGGCTTGAACCGCGCATTCATGCGCCGCGCCTGAAAATCTCCGGTGGTCGAGACCGACGAAATCTCGCGGTAGCAATCCTGCCCCGGCACCCAAGCCTCGATGTCATAGGTGCGCCGCGCGCCAAAGCCCATGTCTCCGGTGCAAAGGATCACAGTGCGGTAAGCCACGCCCAGCTTCTCCAAAATACCCTCGGCGCAGCCCACCATGCGTTGCTGCTCGGCATCGCTCTCATCGGGATGAACCACGGAGACCATCTCGACCTTTTCAAACTGGTGCTGGCGCAGCATGCCCGCCGTATCCCGACCCGCGCTGCCCGCCTCAGAGCGGAAACAGAGCGTATGCGCGGTCAACCGGATCGGCAGGGCGCTCTGCTCCAGCGTGTCGCCCGCGACCGAATAGGTCAGCGGCACTTCGGAGGTCGGCACCAGCCACCAGCCATTGGTGGTTTGATAGCTCTCCTCGCCGAATTTCGGCAGCTTATCCGTGCCATACATCGCCTCATCGCGCACCAGCACGGGCGAATTGACCTCGGTGAGCCCGTTCTCGTCCACATGGGTATCGATCATGAACTGCGCCAGCGCGCGATGCACCCGCGCCACGGCGCCCTTCAGCATCACGAAACGCGCGCCGGAGGTCTTGGCGGCGGTCTCAAAGTCCATATTGGGTTTGACGCCCGCGATCTCGTAATGCTCGACAGGGGTGAAATCAAAGGCTGGCTTGTCGCCCCAAGTCTTCACTGCGACGTTATCATCTTCATTGGCGCCCTCGGGCACATCATCCGCCGGATTGTTCGGAATGCGGGCCAACATGTCGGTAAGTTGCTCATCCAGTTCCTGCGCCTCGGCCTGCATCGCCGCGACTTCAGCCTTCTTGTCGCTCACCAGCGCCCGCAGGCGCTCAAACTCGGCCTCATCGCCCTTGGCTTTGGCCGCGCCGACCTCTTTGCTGGCCTTGTTCTGCTCTGCCTTCGCGGTCTCGGCGGCGGCAATCTTGGCCCGGCGCGCGGCATCGAGCGACAGCACGGCCTCGGACATTGCAGCCTCGCCACGGCGGGCAAGAGCGGCGTCGAAACCTTCGGGATTGTCGCGGATGGCGCGGATGTCGTGCATGGGTCTGTCCTCGGGATCAGGTGAGTCGGTTAGAAGGCGTTATGCCTTAAAGCGCAGCGTGGTGGTAGGGGCCGCAACCATGCGGCGATCCATGTCATCCCGCGCCCCTATAAACCTACGCCTTTGCACCTTGCACCCCGCTGCTGCCGCGCATAGGTTCTGCCCAAATTCCTAAGGCCCCTCAGGCGGCCCAATACCCATCGAAAAGGACGACCCCCATGGAAGGCATCCAGCAATTTGTGCCGCTGATCCTGATCTTCGCGATCATGTATTTTCTGCTCATCCGCCCGCAGCAGAAGAAAGCCAAGGAACATCAAGCCATGGTCGCAGGTCTGCGCCGGGGCGATCAGGTCGTCACCCAAGGGGGCATTATCGGTAAGGTCTCCAAGGTCAAGGACGACGGCGAGCTTGAGGTCGAAATCGCGGATGGTGTGAAAATCCGCGTGGTGCAGGCCACCATCGCGACCGTCGTGTCCAAGACCGAACCCGCGAAATAAACCCTACCCCGAGGCCGCAACCCAAAGGCGGAACCATGCTACAGATTGATCTGTGGAAGCGGATTGTCATCGTCCTGACCTGTTTGGCGGGACTTTGGCTGGCGCTTCCCAATGCCTTTTACACCCCTGTCGAGCAGCACAATGACGCCGTTGCGGCCATCGAAGTGCAGGGCAGCACGCCCGAGCTGGAAGCGCAGCGTGCGCTCTGGCCGGAATGGATGCCCTCGGGGCTGGTAAACCTCGGCCTCGATTTGCGCGGTGGTGCGCATTTGCTGGCCGAAGTTCAGCTGGCTGATGTCTATGAGAGCCGGATGGAGGCTCAATGGCCCGAGGTGCGCGATGCGTTGCGCAGCCTGACGCCCGTGCGGCGCGAAGAGGCTCCTGCAGGTGAGTTGCGGGTGCGTTTGAACGATCCCGACAAAATGGCCGAAGCGTTGCAGATCACCCGCGATTTGGCGCGTCCCGTCACCACCGTAACCGGGGCAGGCGGCAGCGACATTGACGTGAGCGGTGCAAATGGCGTGATTTCCATTACTCTGTCGGATGCCGAGAAACAGGCGACCGACGAGCGCACCATGCAACAGAGCCTCGAAATCGTGCGCCGCCGGATCGACGAGGTAGGCACCCGTGAGCCCACGATCCAGCGTCAGGGTGCGGACCGGATCCTCATTCAGGTGCCGGGCATCGGCTCTGCAGCTGAGTTGAAAGCCATTATCGGCACCACGGCGCAGCTGACATTTAACCCGGTCGTCAACCGCGGCAGCGATGAGAATGCCAACCCCGGAATCGGCAATGCGATCCTGCCCTCTGCGGACGAGCAGGGCGTGTTCTACACTATCGAGACCGCTCCTGTTGTCACGGGTGAACAACTGGTCGACGCGCAGCCGAGCTTTGACCAGAACGGCGCACCTGCCGTCTCCTTCCGTTTTGACACCAATGGCGCCCGCAAGTTTGGCGACTACACCGCCGAGAACATCGGCGCGCCTTTTGCCATTGTGCTGGATGACGAAGTCATCAGCGCGCCGACCATTCAAAGCCACATCCCCGGCGGCTCGGGCATCATCACTGGGCGGTTCTCGGTTGAGGAAAGCACCAATCTCGCCGTGCTGCTGCGCGCCGGTGCGCTGCCTGCGGGGCTGAGCTTTGTCGAAGAACGGACCATCGGGCCAGAGCTTGGCCAAGACAGCATCGACGCAGGTAAGATCGCCACGATGGTGGCCTTTGTCGCCGTGCTCTTCTTCATGTGGGCGTCTTACGGTCTGTTTGGCTTCTTCGCCAATATCGCGCTGATCATCAACGTCGGGCTGATCTTTGGCCTGCTGAGCCTCATTGGCGCTACGCTGACCCTGCCGGGTATCGCGGGCATCGTGTTGACCGTCGGGATGGCGGTGGACGCCAACGTGCTGATCTTTGAGCGTATCCGTGAGGAACAGCGCAATGCCAAGGGGGCCGCTCGGGCGATCTCTCTGGGCTACGAACGTGCACTTAGTGCTATTCTGGATGCCAACATCACCACCTTCATCGTGGCGGTGATCCTCTTTACCCTAGGCTCTGGCCCGGTCCGCGGTTTCGCCGTGACACTGGGGCTGGGCATCATGACATCGGTGTTTACCGCCTTCTTCGTCACCCGCTTGCTGGTGGTGATCTGGTTTGAACGCCGCCGTCCCAAGACAATCGAGGTTTGACATGCGACTAAAGCTGGTACCCGACAATACGAACTTCGATTTCTTCGGCTATGCCAAGATCACCTTCGGTGCCTCCGTGGTGGCGATGATCCTGTCGCTGATCGCTTGGGGCGTGATGGGGCTGAACTTTGGCATCGACTTCCGCGGCGGTACCACGCTGCGGACCGAGGCCGCGCAGGCGGTTGACGTTGGTGCCTACCGGGATGCGCTGAGCCCGCTGGAACTGGGTGATGTGACCATCTCCGAAGTCTTTGATCCGGGCTTCCGCGACGATCAGCATGTGGCGATGATCCGTGTGCAGGCGCAGGAGGGGCAAGAGGCCGCGACGACCGACACGGTGCAGGCGATCCAGAAAGCGCTGCAGGAAGTGTCACCGGACATCAAGTTCACGTCCGTCGAATCCGTTGGTCCTAAGGTTTCCGGTGAGTTGATCCAGACGGCGTTTCTGGCGGTAGGCGGAGCGCTTGCGGCGATCCTGATCTACATCTGGCTGCGGTTTGAATGGCAGTTCTCGGTCGGCGCTGTGGTGGCGCTGTTCCACGATGTGGTGCTGACAATCGGGCTGTTTTCCATTCTGCAGATCCGCTTTGACCTGCCGGTGGTGGCCGCGATCCTGACCATCATTGGCTATTCGATCAACGACACTGTGGTGATCTTTGACCGGCTGCGAGAGAACCTGCGCAAATACAAAAAACGCCCCCTGCGGGAGGTGATGAACCTCTCGGTCAATGAGACCCTGAGCCGCACCTTGATGACTTCGGGCACCACGCTGCTGGCGCTCATCGCGCTGCTGATCCTGGGCGGTGACGTGATCCGCGCCTTTGTCTTCGCGATCACTTGGGGCGTTGTGGTCGGTACCTATTCCTCGGTCTATGTTGCCAAGAATGTGGTGCTCTACCTTGGCGTGAAACGCGACTGGTCAAAGCCCGACGCGGGCGCGGGCACGCAATTCGCCAATATTGATGCCTGACACGCTGGCGCAGGCCATCGCCACCCCCGGGGTGGCATGGCTTGCGCTGGCCGTGATCGTGGCCGGGCTGGTCCGCGGCTTTGCGGGCTTTGGCTCTGCCATGATCATCATGCCGGTGGCGGCCTCTGTGCTCTCCCCGGTCGAAGCGATCCTCTTTATGACCGCCGCCGAATTGCTCGGCCCACTCCCAAACTTGCCGGATGCTCTGCGCAATGGCGCCCCGCGCGAGGTGGGCCGACTGATGCTTGGCGTGCTTGTCGGTCTTCCCCTAGGGCTTTGGGGGCTGTCGATGATGTCACCTGCGGGCTTTGGCTGGGTCGTCTCTGGCGTCGTTCTGACACTGCTGGTGCTGCTGCTCGCGGGCTGGCGGTATCACGGGCCGTTGGGGGCGCGGCTGGTCGTGGGGACGGGCGCTTTGGGTGGCTTCATGACCGGCTTTGCCGGGATCGCCGGACCGCCCGTGATCCTGCTCTATATGGCCAGCCGTCGGCCTGCGGCGGTGATCCGGGCGAATTTTCTGCTCTATCTGCTGGGCATCGACCTTTTGCTCTTTGCGATGCTTGCTGCGACGGGGCAGGTGGTCTGGCCCGTGCTGTGGCTTGGGCTGCTCGCCGGGGTGCCGAATGTACTGGGCAATATCATCGGGGCGCGGCTATTTGACCCGGCCAAAGAGCGGCTTTTTCGCGCAGTGGCCTATATCGTCATCGCTGCATCGGCTATCCTTGGCCTGCCGCTGTGGAACAGTTGAGCCGGAGAGGGACCAGAGATGCGTTTGAACGAGATCACCTATACCGACGCCAAACCGATTGACGGCTACGGCCCCGGTTTCTTTCGCATCGGTGGCGAGGTTGTTGAAGGTCCGCAGGTCATCGGGCCTGAAGGGATCACCGGCTGGGGCGGGCTGGCGGACGCGGCGCCCGTCTTGGCGCTGGCGGGGAAGGTCGATGTTGTCTTTATGGGCACCGGAGCGGAAGTGGCGCATATCCCCGATGACCTGCGCGAGACGCTCGAAGGGGCCGGTCTGGGGGTTGAGGTCATGTCCTCCCCCGCGGCCTGCCGCACCTATAACATTCTGCTGAGCGAGGGGCGGCGTATCGCGCTGGCCCTTCTGCCGGTCTGAGCGCGGGGCCACGGCACATATGCAGGTCAGCGATCTTAGCGTAGCGCGGGGCGGCGTGCCGGTGCTCTCGGGCGTCTCCTTTGCGCTAGCGCCCGGCGAAGCGCTGGTGCTGCGCGGGCCGAATGGTGCGGGCAAGACCACGCTGCTGCGCTGTATCGCGGGGCTGCAGGAGCCATTGTCGGGACGGATAGAGGGTGCCGAAGACCGTGTCGCCTACGCCGCCCATGCGGACGGGTTGAAAGCGATGTTGACCGTCCGCGAAAACCTGAGCTTCTGGGCGCAAGTCTTTGGCATGTCAGACCTTTCACCCGCCCTTGATGGCTATGCGCTGCGGCCTCTCGCGGACCGCCTCGCAGGAACGCTCTCCGCCGGGCAGAAGCGCCGCCTGGGCCTGGCGCGGCTCTTGGTAACCGGGCGGCCCATCTGGGTGTTGGACGAGCCGACAGTCTCGCTAGACGCCGATGCTGTCGCACTTTTCGGCAGCGTGCTGCGCGGGCATCTGGCGGCGGGCGGCTCGGCGCTAATGGCCACGCATATCGATTTAGGTGTCGAGGCACAGGTGCTCGACGTCAGTGCCTACCGCGCCGCCCCCGATGCCGATCTCGGCGCCAGCGATGCGGCGTTCCTATGAGAGCGCTGTTGCTCAGAGACTTGCGGCTGGCGCTGCGGGCAGGCGGGGGCTTTGGCCTAGGGCTCGCGTTCTTCTTGATTGTGGTGATGCTGGTGCCATTCAGCGTCGGCCCTGAAGCGCAACTGTTGCAAGCCATCGCTCCGGGCGTGCTCTGGCTCGGCGCATTGCTCGCCTGCCTGCTGTCGCTGGACCGCCTGCTGGCGCTGGACCTAGAGGATGGCTCGCTGGAACTGCTGCTCACCGCGCCGTTGCCGCTGGAAGGGGCGCTGGCGGTGAAGGCGCTGGCGCATTGGCTGACGACAGGATTGCCGTTGGTGCTGGCGGCCCCCTTTCTTGGGGTGATGCTGCAACTCGCAGCGCCCGGTCATCTTTGGCTCTTAATCTCACTCGCCCTTGGCACCCCGGCGCTTTCGGTGATCGGCACCTTTGGCGCGGCGCTGACGGTGGGGATCAAACGCGGCGGGCTGCTGTTGTCGCTTCTGGTGCTGCCGCTTTATATTCCCACACTGATTTTCGGGGCCGAGGTCGCGCGGCGCGGGGCTGCGGGGTTGGACGCTTCGACACCCTTGCTCATGCTCGCGGGGCTGACCCTTGCGGTGGTTGCACTGATGCCATTTGCCGCAGCGGCGGTGCTGCGTATGGGGTTGCGATGACCCCGCGAAATCGTGCATTGAGCACCACCCAACCGCGCGATAGGTAGTCTTCATGTCCCTTTGGCAGTACGCAAACCCGGTCAAATTCCTCGCGCTTTCTGCGCGGGTGCAGCCTGCGCTTTGGGCGCTGGCGGCGGTCTTTACCGGTGTGGGATTGCTCTGGGGCTTTTTTGGTACGCCTGACGATGCGCGCCAAGGCAGCACGGTGAAAATTATCTATCTGCATGTGCCGGCCGCGCTGATGGCGATTAACGCATGGTTCATGATGCTGGTCGCCTCGCTGATCTGGCTGATCCGGCGCCACCACGTCAGCGCGCTTGCGGCCAAGGCCGCGGCACCCGTGGGACTGGTGATGACGTTGATCGCATTGGTAACGGGCGCCATCTGGGGCCAGCCGATGTGGGGCACATGGTGGGCGTGGGATCCGCGGCTCACGTCCTTTTTGATCCTGTTCTTGTTCTACCTTGGCTATATCGCGCTGTGGCAGGCGGTCGAAGACCCGGACACGGCAGCCGACCTGACCTCGGTGCTTTGCCTCGTGGGGTCGGTCTTTGCGGTGCTGTCGCGCTATGCGGTGCAGTTTTGGAACCAAGGTCTGCATCAGGGCACCAGCATCCCCGTGGCCACCGGCAACCGCAGTGTGGCCGATGTGTTCTTCTATCCGCTGGTCATGGCGATGCTGGGGTTCGGACTGCTGTTTCTGGCGCTGGTGGTCTACCGCACCGGAACTGAAATTCGCCTGCGCCGGACCTCGGCACTGCGGGCACGGATGAACCGGGGGGCATGATGCCGGAACTTGGAAAATATGCGAGCGAGGTCATGTCGGCCTATGCGGTCTCTCTGCTGCTCTTGGCCGCTTTGCTTGTTGTGACCCTATGGCGGGGCCGCGCCGCGCGCCGCGCATTGGAAGAAACCGAAGCGGAGGCCGGACGCCGTGGCTAAGCTTTCCCCCATGATGATCGCCCCGCCGGTGATCTTTGCCGCCTTTGTCATTCTGGCCGCCGTCGGCATGTACCGGGACGACCCCGAGGGGCTGCCTTCGACCTTGGTCGGCAAACAGGCGCCGTCGATGCCTGAAGCGGCGCTAGAGGGCTATCCGAAAGCGACGGACGACATGCTGCGCGGGGGAGAAGTAACCTTGGTCAACTTCTGGGCCAGCTGGTGCCCCCCTTGCCGCGCGGAGCATCCCAAACTGCTGGAAATGCAGGCCGAAGGGATGAACATCATCGGCGTGAACTTCAAGGATACGAAGGGCAATGCCGCCAGCTACCTTGAGGACGAGAGAAGCCCGTTCTCGGGCGTCGGTTTCGACCCACAGGGCCGCGTGGCAATTGATTGGGGGGTAACCGCCCCGCCAGAGACTTTCATCGTGGGCGGGGACGGTACGGTGCTCTTCCGCTTTGCGGGCCCATTGGTGGGCAGCGATTATGAGCAGCGGTTCATGCCAGCGCTGGAAGAGGCGCTTAGCCGCTGATCTTTCCGGCGAAGTCGACCAGCCGTTTTGTCTGATAGGCCACTGACTTCTTGCCCGTCTCATCCAACGGGCCGGGCTGGCAGGAATAGCCATATGGGTTGCCGCCGTCTTCGAACTTAATGTCATCCACATAGCCCGGTGGCACGATAATCGCGCCCCAGTGCATAGCCGTGATATAGATCGACTGCAGCGTCGTTTCCTGCCCGCCGTGGGTGTTTTGGGCCGAGGTCGTTGCGGTGATCGCCTTGTTCGCCAGTGCGCCCGACTGCCACTTTGGCCCCAACGTATCGACAAAGGCGCGGAACTGGCTGGCTGGGACGCCGAAGCGTGTCGGGACGGAGATAAAGTAGCCGTCAGCCCATTCCATATCCTCAGGCGTCGCTTCGGGGATGTCCTGCATATCCTCCAACTGCTCGCGCCACGCGTCTTGCCCGTCGACCACCTCGCGCGGTGCCGTCTCGGCGCAGCGGCGCAGGCGAACCTCGGCTCCGGCCTCACGGGCGACCTCTGCAGCATGCAACGCGATGCCGTGGTTGGTGCCATAGGTGGAGTAGAAAACGACGGTGATTTTTGTGGGCATGACGCGACCTTTCTGCGGAGGGTTTCAGAGCCAATGCCCCGGAGCCGCGGGAGGTTCCGGACCTCACAGGATCGTCACACCGTGTAGCGCTGCGCCCAAGCGTCGAGCCTCGCGATAAACTCTTGGTCGCTGAGTTGATCCAAGGTTCTGCCTTCGGGTGCTTTGAAGCCGGGCAAGGGGGCGAGCGCGATGCGCAAGCGGCGAATCTTCTCGGGGTAGGGTGCGACCCACCGCGCCAGTTCCACCAACCCCGCAGGCAAGCGACGCGAGGGGTCTTCGGCACTGTAGTAGAGCGCGAATTGCATGGCATTGAGATTGGCAACCAGGTCCGCGAGCGCGGGCAGCATGACGTTGTTCATCTCGTCACTGTCCGCGTCGAACATCGGAGCTTTGGTGAGCAAGCCGCGCCCCTGTGACACGGTTGTCGTGGTTGAGAGGACGAAGCTGACGGACAGCGTGAGTATCACCATCCCGTTTACCCCAGCTAGCACGGAGAGGATCAACCAAAACGGGCTTTCCGTTTCAAGCGGCCCGCCGCCCAGTGTCGACAGCAAATGACCAACAAAAGCAAAGTCGCGCGCAAAACCGGCGGGTGCTTCGCTTTCGCTGATAATGACCGCCTTATCCGCCATCTGGAACACCAAGGTCCAGCCGAGCGAGACGAGCCCGATCCATGTGAAAGCAATGCCCGTCATCACCACCGGCCCGGCGAGGCGATGTTTGGCGCGGCTGTCCGGCATGAAGCGGACGAAAACGCGCCAGATGCCCCGCGCGACGGTTTGAGACAGCGGCGCCACTGGTGCCGCACCGATCGCGGTATAGAGGAAATCGAGCAGAACAAAGACGAGGATTGTGACGCCGACCGCGCCGAGGAGGATTTGGATCAGCATGGTTTGTCGTCTTTCGGCAGCCTTGTGCCCTCTGGCACGGTCTTCGCAGGAGCAACCCCTCTCTCCATAGGCGGGTTCCCACTGATCGCAATTTGCCGCGCCTTAAACGCAAAAGAGCGACCCGCGAGGGGGCCGCTCCTTCGATCATTCATTTGGCATTACGCCTCGACGCTTAGGCCGATTTTGCGAGGTTGCGCAGCACATAGTGCAGCACGCCACCGTGTTCGATGTATTCGATCTCGATCGCGGTATCGATGCGGCACTTCAGCGTGATTTCTTTGGTGCTGCCGTCCGCCATGGTGATCGTGCAGGGCACTTCTTGCAGCGGCTTGATGGTGTCGAGACCGTTGATCGAAACGCTTTCCTCACCGGTCAGACCCAGTGATTTGCGCGTGTCGCCACCGGTGAATTCAAAGGGGATCACGCCCATGCCAACGAGGTTCGAGCGGTGGATACGCTCAAAGCTCTCGGCGATCACGGCTTTCACGCCCAGCAGCGCTGTACCCTTGGCCGCCCAGTCACGCGAGGAGCCCGCGCCATACTGCTCACCACCAAAGATGACCAGCGGGGTGCCGTTTTCCTGATGCGCCATGGCGGCATCAAAGATCGAGGTCTCGTTGCCATCGGGGCCCTTGGTATAGCCGCCCTCAACGCCGTCGAGCATCTCGTTCTTGATGCGGATATTGGCGAACGTGCCGCGCATCATGACTTCGTGGTTGCCACGACGCGAGCCATAGGAGTTGAACTCCCGCACCGGCACCTGACGCTCCACCAGATACTGACCCGCAGGTGTGGTTTCCTTGAAGGACCCCGCAGGCGAGATGTGGTCGGTGGTGATCATGTCACCCAGCACCGCCAGCACTTTCGCGCCTTCGATGTTGGAGATCACACCCGGCTCAGGCGACATGCCTTGGAAGTAGGGCGGGTTCTGGACGTAGGTCGACTGCGGCGGCCAATCGTAGGTTTTGCTGTCGGTGGTCTCGACCGCCTGCCACTTTTCGTCGCCTTTGAAGACATCGGCGTATTTGTCCTGGAAGGCTTCGCGGGTCACGGTCTGTTCCACCAGTTCCGCGACTTCCTGCGTCGAAGGCCAGATGTCCTTGAGGTAGACGTCATTGCCGTTCTTATCCTGACCCAGCGGGCTGTTGGTCAAGTCATGGTTCATGTCACCGACCAGCGCATAGGCCACCACGAGGGGCGGGGAGGCGAGGTAGTTGGCGCGCACGTCGGGGCTGATGCGGCCTTCGAAGTTACGGTTGCCGGACAGAACGGAGGTGCCGATCAGGTCATAGTCGTTGATCGCCTTGCTGATCGGGGCTTCCAGCGGACCGGAGTTGCCGATGCAGGTGGTGCAGCCGTAGCCGACGAGGTTGAAGCCAATTGCGTCGAGGTCTTCTTGCAGGCCAGCGGCCTCAAGGTAGTGCGACACAACCTGCGAGCCGGGGGCCAGCGATGTTTTGACCCAAGGCTTGCGGGTCAGACCCAACTCACGCGCTTTGCGTGCCACGAGGCCCGCGCCGATCATGACGTAGGGGTTAGACGTGTTGGTGCAGGATGTGATCGAGGCGATCACGATCGAGCCGTCGTGCAGCTGGTAGTGGCCATCTTCAGTCTGCACGAAGCCACGGTTGTGATGGCCTTCGTCACCGGGAATGTGCTGCGGCTCGGGCTGGCCGCCTTCGCCTTCCCAACGGATTTCGGAGTTCGCGGAGGTGTCTTTGCCTTCGCGGATGCCCTTGACGTATTCGGCAAACGCGGTGTGCGCTTTGTCCAGAGCGATATAGTCCTGCGGACGCTTGGGGCCCGAGATCGCAGGCACGATGGTTCCCATGTCGAGGCTCAGCGTGTCGGTGTAGACCGGGGCGTAATCCGCATCCCGCCACATGCCGTTTTCCTGCGCATAGGCTTTGACCAGCGCCACGCGATCCTTGTCGCGGCCTGTGTTGGTCAGATAGCGCAGGGTCTCATCGTCGATCGGGAAGAAGCCACAGGTCGCACCATATTCAGGCGCCATGTTGGCAATGGTCGCCCGGTCCGCCAGCGGCAGGTGATCCAGACCTTCGCCGTAGAATTCGACGAATTTGCCGACCACGCCTTTTTCGCGCAGCATTTCCACGACTTTCAGCACGAGGTCAGTACCGGTGGTGCCTTCCACCATGCGGCCCGTCAGCTCAAAGCCCACAACCTCGGGGATCAGCATGGAGATCGGCTGGCCCAGCATTGCGGCTTCGGCCTCAATGCCGCCGACGCCCCAGCCAAGAACGGCGGCGCCGTTGACCATGGTGGTGTGGCTATCGGTGCCGACGAGCGTGTCAGGATAGGCGACTTCCTCGCCGTTCTGGTCTTTGTCGGTCCAGACGGTCTGGCTGAGATACTCAAGGTTCACCTGGTGGCAGATGCCGGTGCCGGGGGGTACCACGCGGAAGTTGTTAAACGCCTTTTGCCCCCACTTAAGGAAGGTATAGCGCTCGATGTTGCGCTCATACTCGCGGTCCACGTTCATCTGGAAGGCGCGCGGGTTGCCAAACTCGTCAATCATCACCGAGTGGTCGATTACGAGGTCGACAGGGTTCAGCGGGTTGATCTTGTCGGCGTCGCCGCCAAGCGCCACCAGTCCGTCGCGCATTGCGGCAAGGTCGACCACAGCCGGCACACCGGTGAAATCCTGCATCAGCACGCGGGCCGGGCGGTAAGCGATCTCGCGGGGGTTCTTGCCGCCCTTGGTCGCCCATTCGGCAAATGCCTTGATGTCGTCCTGAGTGACGGTCTTGCCGTCCTCGAAACGCAGCATGTTCTCCAGCACCACTTTCAGTGCGGCGGGCAGTTTGGAGAAATCGCCCAAGCCCGCGGCCTCGGCGGCGGGAATCGAGTAATAGGCGACGTTCTGGCTGCCGACGGAAAGCGTCTTGCGGGTCTTGGCACTGTCGTGACCGACTTGGATCGTCATGGCGGGCTCCCTTCTGGGTTGCTGGGGTGGCGAAGTTGGCGCCTCAATGCCACTATGGGCGCGGCGGATCAACTGTTATCACGCGGGTTCTGGGTGGCATGTATACCATTGTGTACCGAAAATGAAACCCTTTCGACGGGCCGTTTCATTTCATTCAGCCTACCGCGCTCGCGGCCCTTTCAACAAAGGTTGATTGGCATTCCCATGGCTGCCCGGTTAAACCGTTGCCATAGTCTAAAAGCGGATGTGTTTGTAAGTACATGAAGACCCTGTTGCTCCCCGTCGTCACTGCCCTGACGGTCCTTGCTGCGCCTCTGCGCGCCGAACAAGACCGGCCGGTGGTGGTCGAGCTTTTCACCTCGCAGGGCTGTTCCTCCTGTCCCGAAGCTGACGCGTTGTTGGCCGAGCTTGCTCCGCGCGATGACATTATCGCTCTGGCGCTGCATGTGGACTATTGGGATTACATCGGTTGGGAAGACCCGTTTGGCGATCCGTCCCATGCCGAACGCCAGCGCGGCTATGCCGCCGTAGCCGGACGCCGCAGCATCTATACGCCGGAGATGATCGTGCAGGGCCAGACCGACATTGTCGGCGCCAAGCCGATGAAGCTGATGGACGCAGTTGAGCACCACGCTGAGACCGCGCCGAGCGTCGCCCTGACACTCACGCGCGAGGGGGACGGGGTGCAGATCGACGCCGAAGCCTTGGCAACTGAGATCGGCCCGACTCATGTGCATTTCTTGCGCTATTCGCCCTCCGAGCATACCAAAGTGACCCGGGGCGAGAATGCAGGCCATATGATGGCCCATGCCAATGTTGTGCACGGTTGGACGGTGCTGGGGCACTGGGACGGGACGAGCCCGCTGACGCTACAGGCCGACGCGCCGGGCGATGCGCCAGTTGTGGTGTTGATCCAGCGACAAGAGGCCGGTGGGCCGGGGGCGATCTTGGCAGCCGCCCGGCTTAGATAAGCGCCTACTTTTCGTGCGGGCGCCAGCGGCGGTGGACCCAGAACCATTGCTCCGGGTTTTCCTCGATCCGCGCGGTGAGGCTGTCGTTCAGCGCCTGCGTCATGGTAAGCGGATCGCTATGGGGCACGGGGGCTTCGACCACCACGTCAAAGCTGACACCATCGTCTTGTCGAATACCGTAAAAGGGGATCAGCAGCGCGTCATAGCGCAGCGCCAGTTCGGCGGCCGAGACCGCTGTCCGGGCGGGTTGACCGATGAAGTCGAGGATTGGTGCCCGTTGCACATGCTGGTCAAAGAGCAGGACCAAGCGACCACCCTGCTTAAGATGACGCACAAAGCCTGCTGTGCCGCGTCGGCCTTGGGGGAAAACCGGCCCGCCGAAGGCTTCCAGCGTTTTGACATAATGCGCGTTGAAGTAGGGATTCTTCATCTCGCGGTAGAGACCACCGATGCCATAGCCGCGCGCCACCAAAGATGCGCGCGCTGCTTCGTAATTGCCGAAGTGGCCGGTCACGAGGATCGCAGGGCGTCCCGTGCGCCGGGCTTCTTCTAGCGCTGCCATGCCTTCGCCGCGCGGCTCGACCTTAGCCATGCGGGCCGGGAATTCTTCCGATGAGTAATTCTCGATAAAAGACCGCCCGAGATTATTCAGACACCGGGTCGCAATTTCCGACCGGCGGGCTTTGGGCATGTCGGGCCAGACATGCTCGAGATGCGCCATTGCGCGGCGGCGGTAACCCGCCAAAGGGGCCAAGATGTGCTGCACCAACCACCCATGGAAGCTCAGCCGCATGCGGTAGGGCAGGGCCAAGGCCAGACGAATGATGCCCACGATTAGCAGGTTGCCCAAATAGTGCCGGGCACGCCGGGCAAAGGGTGTATTGCTTTTTTTGTCGGTTTTCTGATCTGACATGGGGCTCTGACAGGCAATTATTTCGCCTGACATACCCTGCCACCGTCGGCGCAACAAGCCGCGGGGTCGTCCGAGACCGGCTTATGTGTCTTCGTTCTCTTCATCGCTCAGCAACATCAGGTCGCCACGAGCCTCCATTTCTCGGATCGCGCCAACGATCTCAGACATTGCCTCTTCGGCATCCGCAGGTTTGACCTTGCCTGCTTCGCTGATCTCCTCGCGCAACTGGTCGGCCATACGGGCAGACATGTTTTCCAACACAAAATCGCGCGAATTGGCGTAGCCAGCGGCTTCCGCCCCCGCGAGGGCCAGCACCAGACGCGCCTGATTGATCTCGCGCAGGACGCGGGGCAGATCGCGTGGGGCGATGCGGGTGGGGATATTGGCAAAGGTAAAGATCGCTTTGCGCACGGCATTGGCAAAGCCCTGATCGGTTTCGTCTAAACCTTCCAGCACGTCATCGCGGGTGAGCGTCGTCGAGGAATTTAGGATCGCTCCGACACGTTCGACCGGATCACTGTCAAAGGCGCGTTGCGGCTGGTCGTCGAGCTGCATGGCGAGCGACAGGCCGATGCGGTCCACGGCGTCTGGGGTCACGGCGCTGGTGAGCGAGACCGCATAGGTGATGCGACGGGCATGGGGGCCGGGCAGGCGGCCCAAAAGGTCAGCGGCAGTGGAGACCTTTAGTTTGGAGAGCATCACGGCGGCGACTTCGACGCTTTCATTCTCAAGCACCGGCAACAGTTTCTCCGGCTCCAATTCCCCCAACCGCGCCCAGGGATCGCCGGCCATGCGCACGCCTGCTTCCTTGCGCAGTCGCGCCGCGGTTTGGCGGCTGATTTTGCCGTCCAGCACATCAAGCGCCGCTCCGATGCCGCTGGGGAAAGACAGGCCAACACTGTCCAATTCCTCTGCAAATTCAGAGACGACGGCACCCAGCGTATCCCGGTCCACGCTGCGCATGGAGCCCATTTGCTGGGTCAGGCTGATCTGGAGGTCTTCGGGCAGCTCTTCGATCGGGAGGTCCGCGCCTTCGTTCAGCAAGAGCCGGACGACGATGGCCGCTTTGGCCCGACGGCTGAGCGATACAGGCGCACGTGGCGGCGCGCCAAGCGCATCGAGCGGCGCGAAGCCGCCCATCGGTACCATGTCGTTCATCCGTGCCCCCTTAGGTCTCTGCGCGTGGGGGAGATGTGACAGTCAAAGATGAACAAAGGTTGAAATCAAACCGGAGGAAAAACATCAAATACGCTGTACCGGTCCCCTTGAGAGGGCCGATCTAGCACGAAGCGCAGACCTCAGTTCAACGCTGGCGGATCAGGCCGAGGCGTCGGGCACGCAGGTGCTGCTGCTGGTGTCGAGTTTCATCCCATCCGCGCAGGTCATGACGCGTTTGTCATGGCTACAGCCATTGGCAAGGGCGAGGGTGGGGGCCGTGAGCGCCATGAGGGCGCCGAGTGTCAGTGCAAGTTTCATCGTATTGCTCCTTTGACAGGCACGCGCAGGATACACCCACCCGCGCCAATCTCAAAGCGCTACGATGCGCGGGTCATTCGCCGAAGACGCGTTTGAAGATCGTGTCGACATGTTTCGTGTGATAGCCCATGTCAAATTTCTCGTTCACGCCATCTTCGCCCAAGGCCGCGACGACCTCTTTATCGGCCAGCAGCAACTCGCGGAAATCAAGGCGTTCTTCCCAGACTTTGAGCGCATTGCGTTGCACCATGGAATAGGCATCCTCGCGGCTCACGCCGGCTTGGGTCAGGGCCAGCAGCACCCGCTGGCTCATCACCAGGCCGGGGAATTTGTTCATGTTGTCCAGCATGTTCTGCGGGAAGACGAGCATCTTGTCGATCACGCCCGCCAGACGGTGCAGGGCGAAGTCTAGGGTGACGGTGGCGTCAGGGCCAATGCCGCGCTCGACGGAGGAATGCGAGATGTCACGCTCATGCCAGAGCGCCACGTTCTCCATCGCCGGGATCACCGACATGCGCACCAGACGCGCAAGGCCGGTGAGGTTTTCGGTCAGCACCGGGTTCTTTTTATGCGGCATGGCGGAGGAGCCTTTTTGGCCCATTGAGAAGAACTCGGCCCCTTCTAACACCTCGGTGCGCTGCATGTGGCGGATTTCAATCGCGACGTTTTCGATACTGCTGGCGATGATGCCCAGCGTGGCAAAAAACATGGCATGACGGTCACGCGGGATGACTTGGGTCGAGATCGGCTCGGGGTTGAGGCCCAATTTCTCGCAGACATGTTCTTCGACGCGGGGGTCGATATTGGCGAAGGTGCCGACAGCGCCCGAGATGGCGCCGGTGGCGATCTCTTCGCGGGCAGCGACAAGGCGGGCGCGGTTGCGGTCCATCTCGGCATAGAAACGGGCGAAGGTCAGGCCCATGGTGGTGGGTTCGGCATGGATGCCGTGGCTGCGGCCCACGCGGACGGTGTCCTTATGCTCCAGCGCGCGTTTTTTCAACGCTTCCAGCAGCTTGTCCAGACCGACCAGCAGCAGATCAGAGGCGCGCACGAGTTGCATGTTAAAGCAGGTGTCGAGCACGTCGGAGGAGGTCATGCCTTGGTGCACAAAGCGGGCCTCGTCGCTGCCGACATGTTCGGCGAGATGCGTGAGGAAGGCGATGACGTCGTGCTTGGTGACGGCTTCGATCTCGTCGATACGGGCGACGTCGAATTCCACGTCTTTGGCTTTCCACACGGCTTCGGCGTTTTCACGGGGGATCACGCCCAAATCGGCCATGGCGTCGCAGGCATGGGCCTCGATCTCGTACCAGATGCGGAATTTCGTTTCCGGCGACCAAACGGCAACCATATCGGGACGGGAATAGCGGGGGATCATGCGCGCACCTTTTCGGGACAGGGGAAGGGTCAGGGGCGGCATAGACTGACTTGGGGTTAAGGACAAGTCTGAGGGATGAGGGTGATGAGGGTCAGCGCCTGCCCGTGGGTTGGCGATGCTACGGAAGTCGGTGCCACTTTATTTCTCAGCCATGATGTGCGCTCGCGAGGTTACGCCCAGCCTCACCAAATCGCCTACCCGTCCGGGCGGGCAGGCGATGGCCCGGCGCCTGCGGCTTGATTCCGGGCTGAGGTGGCAGTCTCGCCGTCGTTATAGCAACTCCGTCACCACCTTCGAACTCCGCTCTAGCGTCCGATGGACCGGGCATTTGTCCGCAATCTCCAGCAACCGCTGCCGCTGTTCCTCACTCAGATCCCCCTCCAACCGAATACGCCGCCGCCACGTATCAATCTTCTCCGCAGCCCCAGTCCCTGCATCCTGCGCATGAACCTTGTCATGGCAAACGTCCACGCTCACCCCCTCCAAAGGCCACCCCCTGCGCCGCGCATACATGCGGATCGTCATCGACGTGCAGGCCCCCAAACCCGCGGACAAGAACCCATAGGGCGACATGCCGCGATTGGTCCCGCCATAGGCCAGCGGCTCATCCGCCAGCGCGTGATGGTGCGGGCCAGCGTTCACATCTTGCAAGAAGCCTTCGGGATCGGCCTCACGTACGCGCACGATGCCTTCTGGCGCGCCGGGGGGCGGGGCGGGGGATTTTAGTGCCAAATAGCGGTCGGCCCATGTGGCAATGATCTCGGCCGCATACTCAGCATCCCCAGCACGGGTGATCAGGTGATCGGCATCGTCCAGTGTGACAAAGCTCTTGGGGTGTTTGGCAGCGAGGAAAATCTGGCCCGCATTGTCAATGCTCACAATCTCATCGCGGGGGGCGTGCATCACCATGAGCGCGGCCTTAAGCTCGGCAATATCAGGGGCCAGCGTCGCCCCCTGCACATCTTCGACAAACTCTTGGCTCACCGTGAAAGGCCGCCCTCCGAGATTAACTTCGGCCTGACCCTTGGCACTGATTTCCGGCAGCGCTTCGGCAAAACTATGTGTGACATGCGCCGGGTCGAAGGGCGCACCGAGGGTCGCCACGGCCCGCACCTCCGGCAAACGTGCAGCGGCTTTCAATACGGCGGTGCCGCCTAGCGAATGGCCGATCAAAAGCGCGGGGGCCATGTTGCGGCCCGACAGATAGCTGCAAGCAGCGATCAAGTCGTCGACGTTGGACGAAAAGGATGTCTCTTCAAACGCCCCCTCGGACTGGCCCAGTCCGGTAAAATCAAACCGCAGCACCGCAATGCCCATTGCCGCCAGACGCCCCGCGATGCGCCGTGCGGCGTGGCCATCTTTGCCGCAAGTGAAACAATGCGCGAAAATGGCGGTGGTCAGATGCGGCCCTTCGGGCAGGTCCAGCCGGGCGGAAAGGTCTGTGCCCTTTGGGCCGGGAAAGGTGATGCGTTCGGTGGCCATGGGGTGCTCCGGTTTGGGTGCAATGATGGTGGCATGTTCTGGCGTGGGATCAAGGCCCGCCCGCCACCGCTCACCCAAGCGTGACGCGATCGTATCGGGCGTGATCCCATTTGCGCGCGCAAATTGCTTTGTATACCACTTGCGCAAACATCAGTCGGAGAGCCCCCTTGTCCACGCCCCCCAAATCCAACCTGCACCCAGCCACCATCGCCGCTCAAGCCGCCGGGGCCGTCGACCCTGCTTCGGGCGGCGTCGTGCCCCCGGTACAATTTGCCACCACCTATCTGCGGGATGAGAATTACCAGCTGGTGAACCCCGAGAATGTGTACCTACGCTCGCATAATGAAAACACGCGGGTCGCTGAGCGGATGCTAAACGCGTTGGAAGGCGCTGAAGAAACGCTGATCTTCCCGTCAGGAATGGCCGCCATCGCAGCGGTCTTTCGCACCGTGCCCAATGGGGCCAGCGTGCTGGTGCAAAGCCAGATCTACTGGGGCACGACCAAATGGATTCGCGACTTCTGCACCCGGCGCCAGATCACGCTGCACGAAGTCGACGCGTCTGACCTTGACGCCTTTACCGAGGTCTGCCGCAAGGAAAAGCCGGACCTCTGCCTGATCGAGACCCCGTCAAACCCATGGCTGCGCATCACCGACATCGCCGCCACGGCCAAGGTCGCACATAAGGTCGGCGCAATTCTCGTTGTGGATAGCACCGCTGCCACCCCCGTATTGAGCCAGCCGCTGGCGCATGGCGCAGATATCGTCATGCATTCCGCGACCAAGGGGATCAATGGCCACTCCGACGTGCTCGCCGGATCGCTTGCAACCAATGCGCCCGACGCACCGCGCTGGCAGATGATCCGCGATGACCGGAACGAGGCCGGGGCCGTGATCGGCCCGATGGAGGCCTGGCTGCTGGCCCGCGGCATGCGCACGCTGCCGCTACGAATGCGGGAGATATCGTGCAATGCGATGGCGCTGGCCGAGTTCCTCTCGGACCACCCGCAGGTGGAGCGCGTCATGTACCCCGGTCTGCCGGACCACCCCGGCCATGAGCTCGCAGCCCAACAGATGCACCGCGGCTACGGCGGACTGTTGTCCTTTGTCGTGAAAGGCGGCGCTGAGGCAGCGTTGAAAGCGGCAGGGCGGCTGAAACTGTTTCACCGTGCGACCTCGCTTGGCGGGGTGGAGAGCCTTGTCGAGCATCGCCATACGATTGAGCCGCATACAGGCATCCCGGAAGGGCTGCTACGTCTGTCGGTGGGGATCGAGGATATCGAAGATCTGGGCGCTGATCTGGGGCAGGCACTGGGGCAATAGGCTTAGGCTCGCCAATGGTTTGCAGCGCGCTATTTGCGGAAAGATGACGGCTATTCAGCTTCCACGCACTATGGCAGGCTGACGTCGAACCGGTCGAACCATGTGAGGAAGCCTTGCGCCTAAGATCAGCCGTTTTCGTCATGCGAACGTCAGCTTTGCTGATGGGCCTGAGCCTGCTTTCAGCCTGCGAGGGCCGTCAGTCCGTGCTGAACCCCGCAGGCCGCGATGCACAGGATGTGCTTAGCCTGATCTGGGTGATGTTTGGCGGGGCGGTGCTGCTGTGGTTCCTGCTGGGGGTGATCTTTGTCTATGTCACCAAGGTAGAGCCGCGCGAGATGCCGCGGCGCTGGGGTGAGGCGTTGATCATCGGCGGCGGGGTGATCTTTCCGGTGATCCTGCTGGGTGCGCTGCTGACCTATAGCCTGCCCATGATGAAACCCCAGCGCGAAGCGGATGAGGGGCTAAAGGTGCATATCACCGCCGAGCAATGGTGGTGGCGGGTCGCGTATGAATTGCCCGACGGCCGCCGCGTCACCTCGGCCAATGAGCTACGTCTGCCAACGGGGCGGCGGACGGGGCTGGTGCTGAACGCGCATAAGGTGATCCACGCCTTTTGGGTCCCAGCGCTGGGCGGCAAGGTCGATATGATCCCGGGGCGAGAGACTTATCTGTCGTTCTTGCCCGAAGAGCCGGGCGTCTACCGGGGCCAATGCGCCGAGTTTTGCGGCGCGTCCCATGCGCTAATGGCGTTTGAGACTGTCGTGATGACGCCCGAGGACTATGCCGAATGGATTGAGGCCGAAGCCTCTGATGCTGCCAAACCCGCCAGCGCAGAAGCCTACCGCGGCGCGGAAGTGTTCGCCCGCGAAGGCTGCGGCGGCTGCCATACCGTGCGCGGCACGCAGGCACAGGGGCAGGTGGGGCCGGACCTGACCCACGTGGGCAGTCGCAAAAGCCTCGGCGCGGGCATTTTAGAGATGACCGAGGACGACCTCAGCCGCTTCATCGCCCATACCGAAGATATCAAACCCGAGGTCGCCATGCCCGGCTATGACCACCTGACCCCCGAAGACCTGCGCGCCCTTGCGGCCTATCTGAAAGGGCTGACATGACCCGAGTGCATCCGCTGCCCACCGCCGAAGGCCCGTATCCGCCGACCGAGGAGATGCTGAACGCGCCGGTACCCGAGGCCGAGCAGGAGCGCGGGGCCAAGGAGTTGCGCGCTGCGTGGAAAACGCCGGAGGGCTGGCGCTATGTCACCGCCGTGAACAACTCCGAAGTGGGCAAGTGGTATTCCCTGACCGCGCTGGCCTTCATGCTGATCGCGGGGCTGCTGGCGCTGGCGATGCGGGTGCAACTGGCCTTTCCGGGCATGACCTTTTTGGACGCGGATCGGTTCAACCAATTCTTCACCATGCACGGCTCGGCGATGATGTTTCTCTTCGCCGTGCCGATGTTCGAGGCGAT
Organism: Sulfitobacter delicatus; assembly: GCF_900102535.1. GTDB lineage: Bacteria > Pseudomonadota > Alphaproteobacteria > Rhodobacterales > Rhodobacteraceae > Sulfitobacter > Sulfitobacter delicatus. The sequence goes on from NZ_FNBP01000003.1 coordinate 218,558, forward strand.
TTCGATCCTAATCCTTCCCGCCTTCCTCGGCGCGCGCGACATGCCGTTCCCACGGCTATCTGCCTATGGCTATTGGTGTTTTCTGATTGGCGGCATATTCGTGTTGGGCTCGCTCTTGTTCGACGCTGGGCCCAAGGCAGGCTGGTTCATGTACCCGCCATTGGCCACCAAGGACGAAGGCATCGGCCCCGATATCTGGCTCTTGGGCCTCAGCTTTATCGAAGTCGCCTCCATCGCCGCTGCGGTGGAACTGATCGTCGGCGCGCTGAAATGCCGCCCGCCGGGGATGCGCGTGAACATCATGCCGCTTTATGCGTGGTACGTTCTGGTTGTCGGCGGCATGATCCTATTCGCCTTTCCCCCGCTGATCGCGGGCGATTTCCTGTTCGAGTTGGAACGCTCCTTCGACTGGCCCTTCTTTGACCCAACGCGGGGCGGTGATCCGATCCTTTGGCAGCATCTGTTCTGGATTTTCGGCCATCCGGAAGTCTACATCGTTTTCCTGCCCTCCATTGCCATCGCCGCCATGATCGTGCCCACGGTCGCGCAGCGGCCCATCGTAGGATATTCCTGGATCGTGCTGAGTGCTGTCGGCACCGGGTTCCTGAGCTTTGGCCTCTGGGTGCACCACATGTTCACCACCGGGTTGCCGCAGATGTCGTTGGGGTTCTTTTCGGCGGCCTCTGAGGCCGTCGTGATCCCCACCGGAATCCAAATCTTCGCTTTCGTCGCCACGCTGATGGTCGGGCGGGTCAAGCTGACCCTGCCGATGCTCTGGATCGCGGGCGCGTTGGCGATCTTTGTGGCGGGCGGGCTGACGGGCGTGATGCTGGCGATTGTGCCGTTCAACTGGCAGGTGCATGACACCTATTTCATCGTCGCACATCTGCACTACACGCTCTTTGGCGGCATGGTCTTTCCGGTAATCGCAGGGGTCTATTACTTCTACCCGTTCTTCACTAAGAAACTGATGAGCGAAAAACTGGGTCTTTGGGCCTTCTGGCTCATCTTCTCGGGCTTCAACATCACCTTCCTGCCGATGCACCTGACAGGGCTGATGGGGATGCCGCGGCGGGTATTTACCTATCCGGAGAGTTCCGGCTGGGGCTGGCTGAACCTGATCTCCACGCTGGGCGCCTTCATCATCGCGGCGGGTTTTGCAGTGTTCCTCTACGACCTGCTGCGGCCAAAAAAGGCGCAAGGACAGATCGCGCGCAACCCTTGGGGCGCGGGCACGTTGGAGTTCTCGCATGATATCCCAGAAGAGGCTTGGGGCGCGCGTTCGGTGCCGCATATCATCTCGCGCTACCCGCTCTGGGACCAACCAAAGCTGGTGGAACGTATGGATGCCGGGCGCTACTATCTGCCCGACGCGCCCGACCACCAGCGCGAGACCATCGTGACCAGTGTGATCGACGCCAAGCCGGTGCATGTGCAGCGCGTCACCGGGCCTGCGTGGATCACCATTCTGGCGGCGATCTTTACCGGCGGCGCGTTCATCTTTCCGACCTTCCACATCTACACGCCAGCGATCATCTGCGGTGCCTTTGCCATCGTCTGCGTGATGTACTGGCTCTGGACCAGCACCGCGCGGCCTCCGAAAGAGGAGATGCGCGAGGCCGGGCTGGGCCTGCGCTTGCCGACCTATGCGTCGGGACCGCAGTCAGTGGGGTGGTGGGGCATGTGGATCACGATGCTGGGCGATGTGACGGCCTTTGCAAGCGTGGTTTTTGGGTTCTTCTTTTACTGGACCGCTCGGGCTGACTTCCCCCCCGAAGGCGCGGCGCATCCTGTAGGCCTTTGGGTCGCTGTCGCAGCGCTGGCGGGTGTTGCGGCTTGGGCGCTGACCGTGGCTGCGCGGGAGACCAATGCACGGGGGCAAGTGGCACTAGCGCGGTTGTCCTTGGTGCTGGCGCCGCTGGCAGCAGGGGCGGCAGGTGTGGCGGCTTGGGCCGCTGTGCGCGATCTGGACCCGACGAGCCATGTTTATCCCGCGATCCTCTGGGCGCTGATGGTTTGGCTGGTGGTGCATCTGGCAGCGGGCGTGCTGATGCAGGGCTACTGCCTTGCCGGAAGCGTCTTTGGCAAACTGACCCCGCGCTATGATGCAGACCTGCGCAACGTGACGCTCTACTGGCACTTCATGGCGGTCAAAGCACTGGTCACGGCAGCGGTGCTGGGCCTCGCGCCGGGGTGGCTGACATGAGCGATATTCGAGACCAAGAAGACGCCCATGAGTTTCGCGTTGAGGCGCTGAGCCTTTGGCGGATCACCTTTGGCCCACTGATTTGGGCGCTGCACTTCGTCGCGTCCTATGGCGCGGCGGCGCTGGTCTGTGCCAAGGCCAGCGCCGGTGCAGTTGAGGCGCTGCGCATTGGTATCGGCGTCGGGACATTGCTGGCGCTGGCGCTGATCCTTTGGCTGGCCGTCCGAGCATGGCGGCAGTGGGATCTGCGGCGCGACCCGGAATGGGAGAACGATAAGGGCACGAGCGAGGACCGGCACCAGTTTCTCGGCCATGCAGCCTTCTTGCTCTCGGTAATTTCCTTTATCGGCGTCGTGTATGTAGCACTGCCAGCACTGCTGATCGGCAGCTGCGCATGACACGGGGGCTGGGATATCTCGGCCTAACGCTGCTCGCAGGGCTATGGCTGTTGCCACTGGGCCGCTGGTTGGGGGCCGATTTTCCACATCATATGCTGCGACACATGGGGTTGGTCGCCGTGGTGGCACCCTTGTTGGTGCTGGGCTTTCCCAAAGCCACGGCACCCTTTGCCCTATCACCCCTTTTGGGCGCGGTGGCAGAATTCGCCGTGGTCTGGGGCTGGCATCTTCCTGCGTTGCATGGCTGGGCCGATGGTGGCTGGCTGGGGCTGGTTTTAGAGCAAGGCAGCTTCGCGCTTGCCGGTCTGCTGGTTTGGGCGGGATGCCTGCGCGGAGAGCCTCTGGCGGGCGCGGGTGGGCTGCTGCTGACCTCGATGCATATGACCTTGCTCGGCGCGCTCATCATCCTCGCCCCGCGCGATCTCTATGCCGAGATTTGCGGCCGCGCGGCAGACCTTAGCGCACAGCAATTGGGCGGGCTGTTGATGCTGGGGATCGGCACGCCGATCTATTTGATCGCCGGACTGGCCCTTGTTGGGCGTGCGTTGAGTGACCGGAGGGAAATGGCATGAAACGGGTGATCCAGACGCTCGCCGCATTGGCTGGTGGAGGCGCATTTGTCGCGGTCTCTGTCGTTGCCTTCGGGCTTTACAACGTCTCGGCCCGCGAGGGGCATATGTGGGGTGTGACATGGCTCATGCACACGACGTTCAAACAATCCGTCAAACTGCGGGCGCCGGGGCCGGAAGCGGTGCCTGATGACTTGGACGCACCGGACCGGGTCAAGCTAGGCGCGCTGCATTTCAAAACCGCTTGCGCCTTCTGCCATGCTCTGCCAGGCCAATCGCAAAGCCCGACAGCGCAGGCGATGGAGCCCACGCCGCCGCATGTCAGCACGATCACCGATTGGACGCCGGGCGAGATGTTCTGGATTATTGACGAGGGCGTAAAGATGACCGGCATGCCGCATTGGCCAGCGAAGGAACGCGATGATGAGGTTTGGTCCGTGGTGGCCTATCTCAACGCGCTGCCGGATGCGCAGGCACAGCTCGCCTTGGCCGGAGAGGGTAGCGGGCGCGCAACTTGTGCGCAGTGTCACGGTGACGAGGGCAAGAGCGGCAACAGCTATATTCCCCGCTTGGATTTACTGACCCCCGGCCAGATCGCTGAGGCCCTGCGCCAGTATCGCGGCGGAACGCGCCCTAGCGGCATTATGAAAGAAGCGGCGGCGCCATTGAACGACAGCCAGATCGCCTCATTGGCGCAGAAATTTGGGTCTCCTAAGGCTCCGCAACTTCAAGGCGCTGCACTGGCCGAGGACAACAGCCCAGGCGCCGAATTGGCACAGAGCGGCACTGGCGATGTGCCCGCCTGTACGTCTTGCCACGGACCGGGGCGGCAGGCCGATGCGCCCATCGCACCACTGCTTGCTGGGCAAGGCCGGGACTATCTGGCTGGGCAGTTGAAACTCTGGCGAGAAGGCTATCGCGGCGGTGGGGAACGGGCCAAGCTGATGACTAAGGCCGCGCAGGACCTTTCGGATGCAGATATCGATATGCTGGCTGATTGGTTTTCGGGCCTAGGTGCCCGGTAGTCTTATCCTTCGGACCACGCCTGCAACTTCTCGATCACCCCATCTGTCAGCGACTGCAGATCCTCCTGTACGGCCAATGCGGGGCAGGGTTTTTTCAGGCGCGCTTCCATATCTGCCATGTGAAACCCATTGGCGCTATCAAGCTTTTCCAACTCGTCCCAAGTCACTGGCACAGCCACCGGCGCTCCGGCGCGCGCGCGCAAGGAGTAGGGCGCAATCGCCGTCGCCCCCCGCTCATTGCGCAGGTAGTCGATAAAGACACGGCCCTTTCGTTTGGCCTTGGACATGGTCGCCGTATAGCGCTCAGGCTGTTGGGTGGACATCACATGAGCAAAGGTTTTGGAGAACAGCTTGAGCGTGTCCCAACCCCGCGTGCGCCGCAACGCGAGCCAGACATGCACGCCCTTGCCCCCGGTCACGATCGCACCGGAGCGCAAACCGAGCGCATCCAAAGCGTCGCGCACCTCAAAGGCGGCCGCGCGCACATCCTTCCACGCCAGCCCGTCATCGGGGTCGAGGTCAAAGACCAGCCGGTCGGGCCGGTCCAGTCGATCCACCCGTGCGCCCCAGATATGATACTCAAGACTGCCCATCTGCGCTGCCGCAATCAGGCTCTCGGGCCGCGTGGCATAGAGGTAGTCGGCTTCATCACCGTCGCTTTCCTCAATTGCTACACGCGACAAGGCATCCGGCATCCCGCCGCTGTCATGTTTCTGGAAAAAACATTGCCCGTCGATCCCCGACGGACAGCGGAAAAGCGACATGGGGCGCTGGCCCATCAATGCAATCATCCGGTCTCCGACCCGCTCGTAATGCCGTGCCACGTCGCCCTTGGTACAGCCGGCATCGGGAAAGACTTTGCGGTCGGCGTTGCTGATCTTGACCCCGCCGATTTTAGCGTCACTGCCCATATCGGTTTCCTCCTGCGGATCGTCCTGCGGCTCTTCCAGCGTCACGCTCGCCGCATCCTTGTCCTGCCGCAGCCCTAGAAAACTGCCGTGGCGGATAATGCCATCTGCGGTGAATTCGGTGAAATCGACCTCTGCCACCAGATCGGCGCGGACCCATTTGGCATCGCGCGCCACATCGGATGGCACGTCCTTCACGGGCGGGGTCTTGCGGGCCGTCATCGCGGCAGCCAGTTCGGTCATGGTATCTGCAGAAAACCCGGTGCCGACACGGCCTTTGTAGCGCAACTCACCGCCGACATGGCTGCCCAGAAGCAGAGAAGCGAACGGTCGGCCTTTCTTGTCCGAGGGCGAATAGCCAATGATGACGAACTCTTGCCGCCGCGTGCATTTGGCTTTGAGCCAGTTTTTGCTGCGCCGCCCGCGGTAGGGCGCGTCGATGCGTTTGCTGATTATGCCTTCGGCCCCGGCTTCGCAGGCGCGTTTGAACACTTCAGGCCCGTGGCCCACCACATGCTCGCTCAACCGCAATGCGCCGCCTTTGGGTACACCTGACAGCAAAGATGCCAGCCGTTCGCGGCGTTCCTCCTGCGGGGTGTCACGAAAGTCCTCACCGTCGAGCGACAGTAGGTCGAATGCGAAGAAAACCAGCGGATGCCCTTCCTTCAGTGCTTTCTGCAGTGAGGAGAAAGACGAGCCGTCGACCCGTGCGGCCATGACCTCGCCATCCAGCAGCGCCGCGTCACAGGGCAGGGCATCGAAGGCCCCGGCCAGCCCGGCGAACTTCTCCGTCCAGTCCTTGCCCGACCTCGTAAAGAGCCGGACCCCGCCTTTGCCGAGGGAGACCAAACATCGATAGCCGTCGAACTTGGTCTCGTGCATCCAACCGTCACCCTCGGGCGCGTCGCTGACCAGCTTTGCCAACTGCGGTTTGACGAAAGCGGGCGCTTTGCGGCTGCGTTTCGGGCTTGTATCCGGCACCGCCTGCGCAGGGGCGCCCTCGGCGATCTCCTCCATCGTGCGACCGCTGTCGATGGAACGCGCGGTGCCTTTGGTCAGCCCGTCGGCTTTGTCCCTCGCATAGTCGTCGCGCTCTTTGATCAAGAGCCAGTTTTCGCGCTTGCCCTGACCGCGCATGCGCACCAGCGTCCAACCGCCCTGCATCTGGTGGCCCTGCAAGGTGAACTTGAGCTTGCCGTCCTTCAGCCCCTTTTCGACGTCCCCTTGCGGCATCCAAGTGCCGCGGTCCCAAAGCATCACGGTGCCGCCGCCATATTGGCCTTTGGGGATCGTGCCTTCAAAGCCGCCGTAGTCCAGCGGGTGATCCTCCGTCCGCACGGCAAGGCGTTTTTCCGAAGGCGCAGGAGAGGGGCCTTTCGTGACGGCCCAACTCAGCAGCACGCCGTCCCATTCTAGCCGGAAATCATAGTGTAACCGCGAGGCCGCGTGTTTCTGGACGACAAAACTATACCCCGCGCCTGAGCCGCGCGCCCCCCGCGGCTCCTCTGTCTGGTCAAAGTCGCGTTTGGCGTTGTAGCTGGCTAGCCTGTCGGGGTTCTTTGCCATTACGACGCCTTCTTACGCGGCGCTTTCTTTTTCGCGGGCTTGCTGCCCTTTGCTTCTTTTAGGCTTTCCTTCAGCGCGCTCATCAGGTCGATGACATTCTCCCCTTCGGCGGGACCGTCATCGCCGGTCTGCACACGCGGGGTCTTTTTGTTCTTCACCTTAGCATCAAGCAGTTTTTGCATCGCTTCGGCGTATTTGTCGCTATAGGCGCTGGCGTCGAAGGGAGCGGTTTTGCGATCAATCAGAGAGGTTGCGACGTCCAGCAATTCCTTGTCGGTCTCGTCATCCTCGATATCCGTAAAGATCTCATCCGCTTCGCGCAGCTCATCGGCGTAATGTAGGGTCTCCATCAACAGCCCGTCACCGCAGGGTTTGACGCAGGCGAGGTATTCTTTGCCGCGCATGGTCACTTGACCCAGCCCGACTTTGCCCGCCGAACGCAGAGCATCGCGCACCACGCGGTAGGCGTCTTGGGCCAAATCGTCCGAGGCGGTGATGTAATATGGTTTGTCGAAATAGAGGGGCGAAATCTCGCAAGCGTCGACGAACTGGACCAGTTCGAAGGTCTTTTTCGTCTCCAGTTTGATCTCATCAATCTCTTCGGGGTCCAGCAGGATATATTCGTCACTGCTGACCTCATAGCCTTTCACGATGTCTTCGGTCTTTACCGGGCCGATGCCCGGAACAGATTTTTCATATCGGATGCGCTTGCCAGACGGTTTGTGGATTTGCCGGAAAGAGACCTTGGAACTTGTCTTGGTGGCCGAGAATATCTCGACCGGGATCGAGACCAGCGACAGGCGAAGCTGACCTTTCCAAAGAGCACGCGCTGCCATGAGAAATCTCCTTTAAATCAATCTTTTGCCCGACCTAGCTTATCCGCCTTCACGGCGTCCCGCTGGCCCATGGGCTCGTCCGGGCCGACGGTTGTGTCGTCGCGGGTCTGGGCTTCCATCTCGGAATTGAACTCGGCGCCCAACAGCACGATGAAGGCCGAAATCCACAGCCACATGAGCAGTATGATTGCCCCTGCCATGCTGCCAAAGCTTTCATTGTAGCTGCCGAAGTTGCTGACATAGATTGAAAAGCCGATCGAGGCTGCGATCCACAGGATACAGGCGATGACAGAGCCGGGGGTGAGCCATTTCCATTCGGCGTTGTCGCGGGCGGGGCCGTAGCGGTAAAGCACAGCGAGCGCGAGAACGGTCAGAACCGCGAGTAGGGCCCAGCTTCCGTAGCTGAGCAGCGTTTCGATCCAACCGGGCAGTGAAAAGAAGCTGACAATGGCGGGGACGGCGAGGGTGGCGGCCATGCCGAGCAGCAGAACGCCGATCAGCATAAGGGTGAGGCCAAGCGTCCAAGCCAGCTTTTTCACAAAGCCGCGGGTTTCGTCTTCGTCATAGGCGACGTTCAGACCTTCCATCAGGCTGCCGACACCCTTTGAGGCGGAGTAGAGCGCAAGGCCCAGACCAATCAGGAATGCCCACCCAAGGCCCGTCTCTTCGGAACCGGTCACAGCGACCGCTTGGTCGAGAATAATCGTCGCGGCTTCCTCGGGGATAAGGTCGGTGAGGGCGTCGAGTTGTTCGGTTACCTGCGCGGGCTCCATGACCAGACCGGCCAGAGCCATCAGCGCCGTAACGGCGGGGAAGATCGCCAGAAGCGCATAAAAGGCCACCCCAGCGGCGACCAGAGAGACGTGATCGGCGGCGATCTCGTCCTTTACCCGGAATAGAATATCCTTCCAGCCCTTGCTGGGGATCTCCATCGGCGTTTCCGCTCCACGTCCGCGCGCCATATGTAACCTCTGAATTCTTAGATATTCAAAATGAATGGCCCGCCCCGGTAAAGGGCGGGCCTGAGGGGCGTCAGCTTTTGACGTCGCCCACTTTTTGCTTGTCGGCTTCGCTCTTGGCCGCATCGGCCACGCGTTGACCGCTCTCTTTCGCCTTCTTCATGGCAGCATCCGCAGCGGTTTCTTCGTCAGACGCAGCATCGGCTTGTTCTTTGGTTTCCTTCAGAACTTTGCCGGCTTCGTCTTTCGCAGCCTGCGCCACCTTACCGAGCTTGTCGCGCTCTTCGGCGTAGATGCGTTCGGCTTCGTCAAAGAGCGCATCGCTGTGCTCGCCGAGGTAGGCATCTTCGGTCCGGCTGCGCGGCAGGGCAGCGCCAATGGCGGCACCAACGGCCAGAGCCAGTGCACCGGCGACCAGCGGATGCTCTTCGAACATATCCGCCGCACGGTCACGACCTTGGCTGGCGTAGCGGCCAGAGGCGTTCCATGCGTCCATTGCCTTGGCGCGGGCCATAACGATCCGCTCGCGGGCTTCGGCGCTCATGCTTTCAGTGCCTTCCGACAGACGCTGGCGCAGCGCATGTGCACGTTCAGTTGCAGCGTTTGCACCATCGCGCACACTGCCTGCAGCGCGGCTTGCGGTGTGACGGATGCTGTCCACAGCGGAGCGACCGCCAGCGGAGACACGGTCACGGGTGTAGCGTGCACCGCCTGCAACGGAAGAACCGGCAGAACGGGCGCGATCTGCAGCAGAGCCAGCGGCCCCTTTGACACCGCTGGCAGCAGAACCCGCAGCGCCTTTTACACCACCGGCAGCCGACCCTGCGGCGCCTTTGACACCGCTCGCGGCAGAGCGTGCACGGTCACCCATGCTGCGACCATCGTCATCTTCGTCATGATGCACATCACGTGCCCATGCGGGCAGACGGTCCTGTGCTGTGCGCTCGGTGCCGTAGCTGGAAGCATAGGCGCTTGCCGGGGCATTGGAACGACGGGCGTTACGCATAGCCGGGCGGTCATCTGCATTGGTTACCGGCACCGGGGCAGGGTGAGCGCGCTCACGGTCCAGCCCTTCGTAGTGGCGGGTGCTGGTACGGCTGTTGCCGCTGCCAAACATCATCCACGCCAGACCGGCGCCTGTCAGGGCCAGAGCAACCGGGTTGCGCTTGGCCGCATCCGAGATCGACCGGCCCCAGTCGCCACCATGCTCGCGGAACTGGTCCGAGAACTGGCGCGCAATGCCTTCGACCGAAAAACGGTCCTGAAGGTCATCGAGCGTATTGGCGAGGCCCGCGCGTTCGCGTTCGATTTCGCGTTCGATCTCTTCAGGGTTTCTGGAGTCATTTGTCATCGTAAACCTCCTTCATGGTCTGCGCGTCGCGCTTGACGTTTTTCGCAGTGCGGCTAGGCGCAAGGCTGCTGAGTTTCAAATCGTTGGTGCCTTTGTTGGCCATGACGTAGGCCACGATCGCGAGCAGAACGCCGACGATCACAGCGGACCAACCGGCAGCGATGCCAGCTTCGGTCAGTGCAGCGACCAGCGCGGCGCTAAGCACGTTCAGGGCGGTCAGGGCAACCACAACGGCCCCGACGATCATGCCCACGGCGACACCAGCGTGTTTCAGGTTTTCGTTCACTTCGGCGCGGGCCAGATCGACCTCTTTGCGCATCAGCGAACTCACGTGGGAGAGTGCTTCGGTCAGCAGGCTCCCGGCGGATTTGTTGGTTTCGTTATGCTCAGTGCTCATCATTTTTCTCCCGTTACAACGCTAGGGGAAGCAGGGGTGGCTGTAGCGCGGCTGGGTACGGTGCTCGGCGCGTTCGACGCAGGGCGTGGGCTCGTGCCGGTCATCGGGCGGTCCATACGGTCGTCGTCGTCATATTCGACGCCCGAACCGCTGCCAGCATAGCCGCCGCGGGGGCTGTCAGTAGAGGCTTTGGCAAAGCGGGTGGCCACAAAGCCCAGCAGCGCGGCGCCGCCGAGGAAGACCATCGGATTGCGCTTGGCAAAGCCGTTCAGGTCATCAACCATTTCGCCCAAGTCCTTGTCGCGCATCGAATCCGATACATCGGCAAGGCCATCGGCAAGCTGGCTGAAGCTGCGCTCTTGTGGCGAGCCGCTGCGCAGCTCGTCTGCTGCAGTGCGCAGGGCGGATGCCACGCCTTTTACTTCGTCAGCGGCGGTGTCGCGCGCCTGATAGGCATAGTTGGTGGCTTCGTTCGACACGGTATCCGCGATATCGCGGGCCTGCGTCTTGGCGGTCTCGGCGGCGCTGCTTGCTGCGGCTGTTGCCTTGTCCTTGGCAGCACCGGCTTGCTGTTTCACTGAGCCGCTCTGCGTGTTGGGGGTGGTGGTGTTGTCAGGCATGATAACCTCCTTTTTCAAAAGACGAGATTGAGGATCGCGAGAACGACCACGATCAGGCCGATGAGGTAAAAAATTCCGTGCATGGGTCCCTCCGTTCAAATTCAACAATGACTTTGTCTACGGCCCAACGACTGACCGTGCAGGCGGTTCCGGAGGGAGGGTAAAAGAATGGATGGAACTCAAAGCAGAGCGCGTTTTACGCGCTTTATGGCCTGTGACACAGGCGTACGGTGACGATCACGGAGCGTCAGACCGGGCGCGCTGTCAAAATGTGGGAAGAATGGAGCGGGTCACCAGCAGCGGCGTGGCTGCTGGTGACGTCTTGGTTCAGTTCGGATCAAGGACCATATGCGGCTGCCCGTCCGAGGTCTTCTGCGGCGAGATACCGGCAGGTGACAGGGTGGTATTAACCTGCCTGCGGAAGCTGCTGAACATGTCCGAGGTCACGACATCGATCGGATCATCGAACCGCAGGGTCAGCGACCAATAGCCGTTCGAGGCCAGCCGCGCCGCTTTGACCACACCGCTAAAGGCATGGCCGAGATAGCGTCCGGTCACAGCCTGTCCGGGGGTGAAGCCGGGATGCGCATTGCCGCTGCGCGCCACCAGCGTATTCCAGTCACGCGCACCCCATTGATGGGCGATTGTTTCCAGCGCTTCGGAATGGCTCAGGGTTTGACCGCGTGCGGCCATATCGGCGCGCAAACGTTTGGCCTGCGCTTTCAGCGCGTCACGGGATGGGAGGGGGGTAGTCATATCAACACTCCTGCTCTCGTTCCGGCGATGGGGGTCCGCGTTGCCCGACACACCACGAGAATAAGGGGGGTGTTGGATAAAATTCAGGACTTCACCAAATGCGGACGGCAGGGGCCTGACCCTTGTTCAAGCAAATAGGATGCGTGGGTCAGGGCGACAAGACCAAGGGCAGGGCGACTGCAAAACTGTGACATTCCTGTCCCTTGGTCGGAAAGCGCGCGCCAGTTGCCCGGCGCGCGCAGGTGCTTTTGAGGAATTAGCCGTCGATGCGCGACGCCATGATCGCGATGGCTTTTTGATACACGCCTGCCGCGTTCCACTGCTGGATCACGCGGAAGTTCGGCTGACCTTCTTGATATCCGGCACCGGGCTGCCAGCCCTTTTGGCGCAGGAAGTTGGCGGTCGAGGCCATCGCATCAGCTTCGCTATAGAAGTCGACACGGCCGTCGCCGTTGCCATCCACACCGTAGCGCAACGCGTTGCCCGGCAGGAATTGGGTGTGGCCCAGCTCGCCATGTTTCGCGCCTTTGGTGTTGGGTGTGATCGCCCCGCGATCAACCAGCTTCAGTGCACCGATGGCGTGGGGCACAAAGAAATCCGAGCGGCGGCAGTCATAAGCGAGTGTCGTAATTGCCGAGACGACAGCGCTGTTGCCCATAAAGCCGCCAAAACCCGTCTCCATCCCGTGGATCGCCAAGAGGATACCCGCAGGCACGCCGTAGCGCTGTTCCAGCGACTGGTAGAAGCCCGCGTTGCGCGCCTTGCGCTTGCGGCCTTGGGCGACAATCGTATCGGCACCACGGACCTGCATGAACTTCGACAGGGAATATTTGAACGACTTCTGATTGCGGTCCGCCGCAATCGTGCCATTGGCATAGCGCGCGTTCGCGAGGGCATCCAATCCGCGCTGGCCTACGCCCGCGGCACGCGCCTCTTGCGCAAAGGCGTTTTTCCACTGGTCGAAACCATTGGCATTGTTGCCGCATTGCGCGGCGAGTGCTGGCCCTGCTGCAAAAGCGCAGATGGCCGCAGTGGTGGTGAAGAATGTCTTGAGCATAATATGACCCTCTGCGTTGCTGTACCGCGAAGAGGTTAGCCCGCGGGGGCAAAGGTTCAAATGGTGTTAAGGCCGGAGTGCAAAAAAATTATGCAGGAGCATTGCCCGGATCAGCGCAGTAGGGCCATCGCCCATTCCAAGCTGGGCAGGGCCCACTCATAGGGGGGCGTCGTCCCGTCCCAGGCAAAGGCAGTGCCGCCGATCAACATGCCCGCGGCAACAAAGCCGATCAGTCTGCCGGGCCGGGGCTGGGCGCGACGGCGACGCCGGTGCGCCTTGTCAGCTTTTGCCGCACGCGTTTCAATCCGGTTCAACCGTTCTTCGAATGTCGTCGTGGATATTGCCATGTGCTGCGGTCCGGTTCTGCTACTGAGAATGCCTCACCACTATCCGTGGCGGGAATTTGTGGCCGCTCTGTGGCGTTGCCGGGGCGTAAGCGTGAATTTTAAGACCGAAGCGGGCAAACTGTCAGGCAATGCCGCCGAAATACATTGAGATGCCAAACCAAACGGCAAAGGCCGCGCCAGCAAAACCCAGCAGCATCAGCAACCCGTCGCGATAGAGCAGGGCAAGGCCAAAGATTGAAACCGCAATCATCGGACCAGAGGTGGCAAAGGGCACGAACTCCAAGGGCGGGACCAGCAGGAGGATGCCAAGAATCACAAAACAGGCAATGCGTTGACCTGTCTTTCCGGCCACCGCTGAAAGACGTTTGTGCAGTTTGCCGTCGATCCAGTGGGTGACCGGTTTGAGCCATTCCACGGCTTTGATCACGTGATCGGACTTCAATTTGCGCCGCCGCAACCATTCTGGAAGCCAGAAATGTTCATAGCCCAGCAAAAGCCGCAGTACGATCGTCGCAACCGTGAGGGCGAGCAGGGTCGGGTAACCCGGTACCCCGCCAATGGGCGTTAGTTCTGTAAGGGGCAGCACCGCAAGCGCCGGGCCATAGCCGCGCTCGTCCAAAGCGTCGATCAACTGGCCGACCTTCACCCGGTCGCCGCCCTCCGAGGCCTCTTCCAATTCCTCGATGACCTCCGTCAGCGCGCCTTGTTCTTCACTCATGCGGTATACTCCCGCAGAGCTAACGCCGTTGCGACCGCTCCGTTCCGCATATTCCAAGGTCGATGGCCAACTAAAACGAAGAAGGGCGCAGCCAATGCTACGCCCTTCCAATCAGTTGTAATCTCTTGCCCGCAGGGGCTGGGGATCAGCAGCTGTAGTACATGCCGAATTCGACAGGGTGAGGCGTGGTTTCGAACTTGATCACCTCTTCCATCTTCAGCGCGATGTAGCCTTCGATTTGGTCACGGGTAAAGACGTCACCTGCCAGCAGATAGTCCATGTCGCCCGCCAGTTCGTCCAGCGCTTCGCGCAGGGAGCCAGCAACGGTTGGGATGTTCTCAAGCTCTTCCGCCGGAAGGTCATAGAGGTTCTTGTCCATCGCCTCGCCGGGATCGATCTTGTTCTTGATGCCGTCAAGGCCGGCCATCAACAGGGCAGAGAACGCCAGATAGGGGTTGGCCGCCGGATCGGGGAAACGGGCCTCGACGCGCTTGGCCTTGGGGCTCTCTGTCCACGGGATACGCACACAGCCCGAGCGGTTGCGCGCGGAATAGGCGCGCAGAACGGGGGCTTCAAAGCCGGGCACCAGACGCTTGTAGCTGTTAGTCGTCGGGTTGGTGAAAGCGTTCAGCGACTTGGCGTGCTTCAGGATACCACCGATGAAATACAGAGCTTCTTGGCTCAGATCGGCGTATTTGTCGCCCGCGAAGAGCGGCTTGCCATCTTTCCAGATCGACATGTTGACGTGCATGCCGGACCCGTTGTCGCCGTAGATCGGCTTGGGCATGAAGGTCGCGGTTTTGCCATAGGCATGCGCGACGTTATGCACGACGTATTTGTACTTCTGCTGCTCGTCGGCCTGTTTGGTCAGGCTCGAGAAGATCAGACCCAGCTCGTGCTGGCAGGAAGCAACCTCGTGGTGGTGCTTGTCGACCTTCATATCGAGCCGCTTCATGGTGGAGAGCATCTCGGCCCGCAGGTCCTGCGCTTCGTCCACGGGGTTCACCGGGAAGTAGCCGCCCTTCATGCCGGGTCGGTGGCCCATGTTGCCCATCTCGTATTCAGTGTCGGTGTTCCAGGAACCGTCCGACGCATCAACTTCGTAGGATACCTTGTTAACTTTGTTCGTGAATTTTACATCGTCAAAGAGGAAGAACTCGGCCTCGGGGCCAAAGAACGCCTGATCGCCGATGCCGCTGGACTTCAGGTAAGCCTCGGCCTTTTCAGCCGTGCCGCGCGGGTCGCGCTCGTACTTCTCACCGGTGTCGGGCTCAACAATGGAGCAGTGCACGCAGATCGTGGTTTCGGCATAAAAGGGGTCAACATAGGCGGTGCTGACGTCGGGCATCAGCTTCATGTCGGAGGCTTCGATGCTCTTCCAGCCGGCGATGGAAGAACCGTCGAACATGAAGCCTTCTTCGAGGAAATCTTCGTCGACCAGATCGGCCACAATCGTCACGTGCTGCAAAGCGCCGCGTGTATCGGTAAAGCGGATGTCGACATATTCGATGCCTTCATCCTTGATTTTGCTCAGGAATTCCTGATTATCCATCTCTTGGTCCTTTTTGGGTAGTGTCTTTGATCGGGCCGTTAGCACCGATATTACAGCGCATCTGAGCCGGATTCACCAGTACGGATGCGGATTGTTTGCTCTACGGGGGAGACGAAAATTTTACCGTCGCCAATTTTCTCGGTCTTGGCCGCGTCGACAATCGCCTCGATAGCGGCATCGACCTGGTCATCATCCAGCACCACTTCGACTTTCACCTTGGGCAGGAAATCAACGACATATTCAGCACCGCGATAAAGTTCGGTGTGGCCCTTCTGGCGACCGAAACCTTTAACTTCGATAACGCTAAGGCCTTGAACCCCTACGTCCTGCAGCGCCTCTTTCACCTCGTCCAATTTGAAAGGCTTGATGATGGCTTCGATCTTTTTCATGGTCTTCCCCTGACGTTACGCGCGCAATTGAGCTTTGATGAGGTCATCTCATCCGCCCCGGCTTACGTCCAGCGCCGGGCAGGGGGAAAGATGGGGCGCCCGCAGTATTTGCCAAGGGGTGATGCGATTTTGAGCAGGCTGCGTAAAAAATGAGCAATTGTGAATCGCGGTAAGGCTGTACCTTTGTCAGAACATTATTAATTCAGGCATATGGATATATTTGAGATCACCCAAGACAGCCTTGATCTAACCCTTCTGCGCAAGGGTCAGGGGCATAAATACGATCACGGTCATGCGCTGGTTCTAACAGGCGGCGCAGGGCGCACTGGGGCGGCAAGAATGGCTGCCCGTGGCGCGCTGCGGATCGGGACCGGGGCGGTGACCTTGGGGGTGCCGCCTTCCGCGCAGCTTGAAGTGGCCATGCAGGTAACGGCCGTGATGTTGCGACGGGTCGAAGACGGCGCGGCGCTTTCTAAATTGCTGGAAGATGATCGCCTTTCTGCCGTCTGCTTGGGGCCGGGCCTTGGTGTAACAGATCGCGGAGCGGAATTGGTCGGCGCCGCTCTTGCCGCAGACCGGGTGCTGCTCGATGCCGATGCACTTACGCTGATCGCAAACGATGACAGCCTGCGAGCCAAGCTGCACACAGGTTGCGTGCTCACGCCCCACGGCGGCGAATTTGCCCGTCTCGCGCCAGATCTCGCAGAGATAGCTAAGGAGGATCGACCTGACGCAAAGGCGGAAGCGGCCAAAGCGGCGGCTGCGCGTCTGGGGGCTGTGGTGCTGCTCAAGGGGCCAGAGACGGTCATCGCGGCGCCGGACGGTGAGGTTAGACGTCACCGAGCCACCGAAGACCGCGCGACACCATGGTTGGCGACAGCGGGGGCAGGGGATGTCTTGTCAGGTTTTATCACCGGTCTGCTCGCCCGGGGTATCGCGCCGATGCAGGCTGCGGCGCTTGCAACCTTTCTTCATGCCGAGGCCGCACGTCAGCATGGCCCCGGCCTGATCGCCGAAGACCTACCCGAGATGCTGCCGCAGGTGCTGCGAGAGCTGGGCGTTTAAGCGGCGTGTAGCACCGTGCCACGGGCGCGGGCTGCGTCGGCAGTGCCAAGCTCCAAGCCATCCGCATAAAGGATATGCGGCCCGTCGCAGAAGATTTGTACGAGCGTCGTCTCGACCTCGCCTAGATCGGTGATGAATTCGCCATCTACCAGCGTCCGGGCGGCAACGAGGGCACGCTCGGTGTGGAACAAGGCCCGTGCCCGCCAATCACGGATCAGCACCATCTGGTCGCCCGCCAGTGTGGCGTCACGTTCGGGCCGCGTGTGGCCCAGTGAGCCCGCCGCCAGCGCGATGCGCCGCACCTTGCGGGTGCTGCGTTGCAGATGTTTGATTTTGGCAATGCCACTGTCACGGGTGATGAGCTTGTCACCAACCGATAGGAATTCGACCGGCATTTCACCGTCAAGCGTCAGGATAAGCGCACCCTGAACCAAACCGGTGTCCAGCGCGGCGTAATGGGAAAACTGGCCCGCATGGCGATCTTTGCCGCCTACGCGCCCGACCGTATTCGGTTTCATGGGCGTCTCTTTCTGTTGTACCTGCCTCAGGTATGAAGAAGCTTATGCGAAGATTGAGTTAATGTCCTGCGTTTTTTGCTCTCGCATCTCCCCGCGGGGTTTGCTAATCAGCGCCAGTGTCCTGAGGGGCACAGTGCGGGTGTGGCGGAATTGGTAGACGCACCAGATTTAGGTTCTGGCGCCGCGAGGCGTGGGGGTTCGAGTCCCTTCACCCGCACCACTTTGATTTTACTTGGAAATTAAACGTGTTGTTGGGGCTTTCTGGGGAAAGTCCTATCACCCCAGAACCGTCAACCACAGCCAGACCGTCAAGATAGACGCCCCCGTGGCAATCAGCACCGAACTGGCGGCCACCCGACGGGCGCGGCCGTACATATTGGCAAAGATATAGGCGTTGAACCCCGGTGCCATGGCCGCTGTCAGCACGCCAGAGCGCAACCCGGCCTGCGGCAGGCTGAGGGCAGCGCCGAAGGTCCAGACCAGCGCGGGATGCACTAGGAGCGCGATGGCGCAGACCATCAGGATCGCCTTCATAT
Source organism: Sulfitobacter delicatus (assembly GCF_900102535.1). Classification (GTDB taxonomy): domain Bacteria; phylum Pseudomonadota; class Alphaproteobacteria; order Rhodobacterales; family Rhodobacteraceae; genus Sulfitobacter; species Sulfitobacter delicatus. The sequence continues at coordinate 236,331 of NZ_FNBP01000003.1, forward strand.
CGCCTTCGGGCTTATATTGGATCAACACCCCGCCAAGCGCGAAAAGCGCGGCAGGCAGGGCGGCGCGGACGATGAGGGACAGGGCGTCATCCACCACACCGGGGATCGGCAGGCCGCTCAGGTTCACCGCAAATCCCCCGAGGATTGCCAGCACCAGCGCGTTGCGGAACATCGCCCGGCTCACATTGCGCAGCAGCGACAGGCCGGATTGGCCGCGATTGCGCACGAACTCCATGACCGTGATGCCCAAGCCGTAGCAAAATGGCGCATGGAAGGACACGATGGCAAAGTTACCCGCCAGCGCTTCTGTGCCATAAGCGCGTTCGGTGATCGGCAGGCCAAGCAAGATCGAATTGGAGAACAGGCAGCAGAATCCGATAGTCACGCTGTCCTCCCAATCGCGGCGAAACAGCAGTCGTGCGCCAAGGATGCCCAGCACGAAACACAGGCCAGCGCCAGCATAGAAGCTGAACAGCAGACGCGGGTCATAGCTGCTGGACAGGTCGATCCGGGCGATGGCTTGGAACAACAGACAGGGGATCGCGAAGTTCTGGGTGAACTTCATCACCCCGTCGATGCCCGACATCGGAAACAGCCCGCGCCAAACGGCGACATATCCAAAACCGATGACAAGGAAAACGGGCAGGATGACGTCTAGCAAGGTTTGCACGGGGATATGGCCTTAAAAGGATGCGTCAGGCCCAAGGCCCGATCGCCTAATCAGAATGCGGAAGCGGAAAATGCAGTATCAGGCCGTCATAGGCCGGTTGAATATGCGCCGGCGTCTCCGCGGCGACGGTGTGGTAATCAAGGTCGTTGTGCATATTGGTCAGCACAGCGGTCTCGGGGGTGACGCGGTCGATCCATTCCAAGGTCTGCGCGAGGTGGCTGTGGGTCGGATGCGGATCGCGGCGTAGGGCGTCGACGATCCAGCAGCGCAACCCCTCCATCATCGGCCAGCTTTCCTGCGGAATTTCGGAAACGTCCGGCAGATAGACCACGTCGTTGAACCGAAAGCCAAGCGCGTCGATATTGCCATGAGCGACGGTGAAAGGCGCGAAGCTGATCGCGCCGCCGGGGCCGTCAATCGTCACATCGCCAGTGATCTCATGCATGTCGAGGATTGGCGGATAGCTGGACCAAGACGGCTGGATAAAGGCGTAGCCAAAGCGCTCGAACAACGCGTCTCGGGTGGCGGCGTCGGCCCATACGGGCAGGCGCGCGCGCATGTTGATAACAACCATGCGCAGATCGTCCAGCCCATGAACGTGGTCGGCGTGGGAATGGGTATAGATCACGGCGTCGAGCCGCCCCACGCCCGCGTCTAGCAGCTGGCTGCGCATGTCGGGGGAGGTGTCGATCAGCACAGTGGTGGTGCCTGCCTCACTCACCCGCTCGACGAGGATCGAGCAGCGGCGGCGGTGGTTTTTCGGCTCATTGGGATCGCAAGCGCCCCAGTGGCCGCCGATCCGTGGCACGCCGCCCGAGGAGCCGCTCCCCAATATGGTGACGCGCATTTCGGCCATTAGCTGTTGCCCTGCCAGTTCGCGGCCTTGCTGAACAGCCGCTCGAAATTTGCCTGTGTTTGCGCCGCAAAGTCCGCGTAGTCGAGGCCAAAGGTCTCAGCCGCGCGGCGGGCGGTATGGGCGGTGAAGGCAGGCTCATTCGGCTTGCCGCGATGGGGCGGCGGGGCGAGGTAGGGGGCGTCGGTTTCCACAAGGATGCGGTCCAGCGGCGCGGCGGCGAAAATGTCGCGCAGCGCTTGCGACTTGGGGAAGGCGGTGATGCCGGACATCGACAGGTAAAACCCCAGATCGAGCGCGGCACGGGCCAGTTCGGCGGAGGAGGAAAAGCAATGCATGACGCAGCTATAGGCCCCTTGCGCATGTTCCTCGCGCAGGATGCGGGCCATGTCATCATCCGCGTCGCGAGCGTGGATAATGAGGGGCAAGCCGCTTTCACGCGCCGCCGCGATATGAATGCGCAGGGAGGTCTTTTGCACCTCGGCGCTCTCGGCGGTGTAGTGGTAATCCAGCCCCGTCTCGCCGATCCCGACCATCTTGGGATGCTGGGTCAAGGCAAGGAGTTCATCGACCGAAGTGAGCGGCTCTTCAGCGGCGGACATCGGGTGGGTGCCAGCGGCGTAGAACACCGGGTCATGCGCCTCGGCAATGCCACGGACGCTCGGCTCGTTCTTTAACCGGGTGCAGATCGTGACCATGCGCGTGACGCCCGCCTCAGCGGCGCGGGCGATGACGCCGGGCAGGTCAGCGGCAAGGCTCTCGAAATCGAGGTGGCAATGGCTGTCGGTGATGTGGGGCGTGTCGGTCATGCTGTCCTTTCGGCTATCTTGGCGCCGTCTGGCCTATTTGCCGCAGGGTATCTAGGACCAATGCGGCAGGGTCAAGGTTCACCGCCAGCCCGTGGCGGGCGCGCTCGGAAATCTGCTGTGCCGCGTCGGCCCAAGCGCGGCCCTGCGCGGGGCTGGGGGAGAGGCGTTGCAGCACGGCGATCTCATCAGGGCAGGCGGCTTGCGCGGGCGGCGCGCCGGTGGCCCCGGTGCGCGCCAGACGGACCAGCAGCAGGTCGAGAAGGGTAAAGAGCAGATCAAGCTTGGCCTCGCCGCCACGCTGGGCGGCGGCTTCGGCCAGTTTGATGGCGCGGCCCCGGTCCATCTGCGGCAGCGAGGACAGCAGGCTCACCAGATCGGCATAGGTGCGGACCCCGCCCATCAGCGACAGCCGCAGAGCCCCGCCAACTGAGCCGCCGGAAAGCTCTGCAAGCGCCGCCGGATCGCCTTCGACCTCAACCCCGGAGCCTGCCAGTGCCTCGGCCATTTGCTCCGCGTCCAGCGTGCCAAGCCGCAGGGTGCGACAGCGCGAGCGGATGGTGGGCAAAAGGCTCGAAGGCTGGTGGCTGAGCAGCAGCAGAATGGCCCGCTCGGGCGGTTCTTCGAGCATTTTGAGCAGCGCGTTGGCGGCATTGGGGTTCATCTCATCCGCGTCGTCGATTATGACCACACGCCGCCCGCCATCTGCCGCTGACATTTGGAAAAAGCCATTCAGGGCGCGGATGTCGTCCACCACGATCTGTTTGCGCATCCGCTTGGTGTCGGGGTTGATCGTCCGGGTCACGGATTTCAGCCCCGCCTCGGCCCCTGCTGCCACGCGGCGGGCCACGGGATGCTCGGGATCGATGTCGAGCGTCTCGGCCTTGGGCATGTCAAACATCCCGCCACCGTCTGGATCCGGTGTGGCCAGCAGAAACCGCGCAATGCGCCATGCCAGCGTCGCTTTGCCCACGCCGCGCGGCCCGGTCAACATCCACGCATGGTGCAGTTTGCCACTGTTAAACGCGTCAAGAAAGGCCGCCTCCGCCGCACCTTGGCCGATCAGCTTTGGCGTGTCGCGGGGGTGGCACGCGCCGTCTACGCGGTCGGGTTGGGGGGCGTCATCTGTCATGGCATCGGTCTAGCATGTTTCACCGCAGAGGGAAGGCGGTTGGGCGGGGAAGATCAGCCTAGATGGGCGGCGACGGTCTCGGCCACATCATGGGCCACAGCGTCAATGGCGCGGCCTCCGTCAAGCACGCGAAACCGATCGCTGAATTCTTCGGCAAGGCTCAGAAAACCTGCGCGCATCTTGGCTTGCAATTCGACCCCGAAATCCTCGAACCGTTCTTCCACCGTCTGACGTGACAGGGCGCGTTCAAGACCATTGACCGGGTCCATGTCGATCAGGATCGTCAGATCCGGCTCCACCCCGATCATCAGGCTGTGCAGGTCGTCTACCATCTGCCGCAGGTCCCCACGCGAGAGGCCCTGATACATCCGCGTGCTGTCGGCAAACCGGTCGCAGATCACCACTTTGCCTGCCTCTAGCGCCGGGCGAATGGTGCGCTCCAGATGATCCCGACGCGCGGCGGTGAAAAGCAGGATTTCGGTTTGTGCCGACCAGCGGTCCGGGTCGCCCTGCAATACCAATGCGCGGATTTCCTCGGCGCCGGGGCTGCCACCGGGTTCGCGGGTCAATACTACGTCGTGGCCCTGCGCTGTCAGATGGTCTGCCAGCAACCGCGCCTGTGTGGATTTGCCCGATCCGTCGATGCCTTCGAAAGTAATAAACAGGCCTTGTTGGCCCGGCTTCCCGTCAGTGTTCACGAAGCTTCTGCCTCAGGCGCCGGTGCCTCGGCCTGAGGGCCGGCGTTCAGCCGGTTCATCAGGTGCATCGCCGCTGCTGTCATTTTAACCATAAAACCGCCCGGTGCGACGGAGGCAGACGCCACCAGCGGCACCCGGAGGGCAGGGAGGTCGCCACGGTCGACCACAAGCTCGGCCAATTCATCGCCCTTGTTGATCGGCGCTTGGAAGGGCCCGGTGTAGATCACTTCGGCCTGAACTTCGTTGCCACCCGTGACAGGCACCAGCATCTCCAGATTGTCTTTCAGCTCAAGCCCCACGCTCTGTGTCGTGCCAAGGGCGACTGGCGCTTCAGCGATCTGCGTCCCAGCCTTGCCCAGCTCGCGCTGCGTGAACTGGCGGAAGGCCCAGTTCACCACGGATTCAGCTTCCTGCGCGCGGGTGGCCGCACTGTCGAGGCCGGAAAGTACGAAGATCACCCGGCGGTCGCCTTGTTTGGCAGAACCCACAAGACCATAGCCTGCTTCGGCGGTATGCCCTGTTTTCAGACCATCCGCGCCGATGCCAAGGCCCAAAAGCGGATTGCGGTTGGTCTTGTTCTGCGGCGCGCGCCCGTCAAAGGCGAACTCGCGTTCGGCAAAAAGCGGGTAGAACTGCGGAAAGTCGGTGATGATGCGGTTGGCCAGAAGGCCCAAATCACGCACCGACATCAGATGCCCGGCGGCGGGCCAACCGTTAGAATTGGCGAAGGTGGAATTGGTCATCCCCATCTGCTGCGCGCGCTGCGTCATCAGCCGAGCGAAACCGTATTCCGTGCCATCTGGGCTCAGCGCCTCGGCAATCACGGCAGAGGCGTCATTGCCCGACAGCACGATAATGCCGCGGATGAGGTCTTCGACCGAAACCCGATCCGTGGTGTCGAGGAACATCGTCGAGCCGCCATAGGACATCGCATGTTGCGAGACCGGCAGTTCTTCGACCAGATCGAGCCCGCCATTCTGTTTGCCGCGCTCCACAGCCTCAAACGCCATGTAGAGCGTCATCAGCTTGGACATCGACGCTGGCGGCAACGGCTCGTCCGCGTTCTTGGCCAGCAGCACGGTGCCAGTGGTTTGGTCGAGCACATAGGCCGCAGTGGCGCGGGTGTCGAAAGCGGCGGCAGGCTGAAGGGTCAGCACCAAGGCCAGAGCGGCGGCAAAGAGGCGGATCATGGGAAGTATTTCCTCCGGTTTGATCAGTTCGACACGGCGTAGGCGTCAGTAAAGCCCTCGGCTTTGACCGATTTCAGCAGGGCGTCGAGCTCGGATTTGCTGGTGGCGGGGCCGATAACCACGCGCCAGAAGGGTTTGTTGTTAATCTCGCTGCGCTTGACCGTCGGCACCATGCCTGCGCTGCGCATCTGTTTGGCGGTGCGGTTGGCGTTGGCCTCCACGCTGAAGATGCCAAGCTGCACATAGGGTTTGGCAAGGTTCGCCGCCGGCCGCGCAGGTTTCGGTGCTGTGGGGGCGGTTGGTTTCGCAACCGGGGCCGTGCTTGCCGGGGCAACAGGCTCAAGCGCTGTGGCTGTGATCGGGGCAGGGGCGTCGAGCGTATCTACCTCACCTGTTGGCATCTCTGCCTCCGCGGTTTCAGGTGCTGCGGCTTCCTCGCGACGCAAGGCCGTCACGTTCAAAGGCGTCGGCGCACCGGCCAGGATCCCCAACGCAGCGGCTGCATCGGATGAGATCTGCAGCTTCGGTCCGGGCAGTTCCCGCTCGCGCCGGAACAATGCGCCGATTACGAATTTGCCATTGGCCTCATTGCGCACGATGACGCGCTCAGGCTCGGTCACATCCGGATGCGCGACCCAGACCCCGCCGAGCGACGGACGCCCGTCCCAAAGCCCTTGGTCGGTGGCCGAGAAAATCTCTGGCGCTTCCACATCGCGTTCTACCAGTTTGGTCGAAGTGCTGCGCGGTGCGGCGGCGCTGTCTTTCGCACCGAAAGGAAGGCTGAAATCGCCGTTCTCGCAGCCCGCCAAAGCGCCCATTGCCAGAATACTCACACCCATTAGCGCTGCGCGGCTCTTGTTGAAGCGCAACGGTTGATTGTCCCTGCTCATGCCCATGCTGTCCTTGCCTGCTGTCGTCGCGCAGCCGCGACCCGTTCCCGCGAGAATGGCGCGCCGTTGGTTCGGCACGCCTCATTCGCCCCTCTGCAAGGGGCTTTGGCGCACAGTAACCCGCTCCTGCTGTCTTTGCAAAGAGCGCGCAGAGAGGATCGGCAAATTTCCCCAAACCCGGGTTGCGCGGCGCGTAGGCCAAATGTGCATTTGCCGAATCAAACGGAGCGTTCTAGGAGGGGCGGGCTGCGGAGGAGTGGCAGAGTGGTCGAATGCACCGGTCTTGAAAACCGGCGTGCGTGAGAGCGTACCGTGGGTTCGAATCCCACCTCCTCCGCCAGCTTATTCGCTATAATTTATATTTATCAGGCTCTTATAGGGGCGTTGAGGCTGGGCGTCCCACAATTCGTCCCCCAGTCTGAATTGGCATATCTGACTTTTGTTGTTTGTTCTGACAGCTCATCACTTTGGCGAAACTCTGCGGTCTCAACGCTAGATGCTCTAAGTGTTCAGTTCCCCCCTATCTAATAAGGCGGGCAAGTTTGATGTTGCATCGGTCAATTCGATTGTACTGCCAGTTACCCAAAGCGTTCTCTATCACAGTCCAGGGGATGCAGCGCCGCTGAGCTACACATTGGCGCGCGCCTTTTTGGGGGACGTCCAAGACAGCTTCAATGCCAGCCGCTAAGCAACGCTCTTTTGCATCCAGCGCCTCAGCTAGCCAAAAAGCATGGGGCGCATTGGATATGGTTGTAGGCATATTCTGCCGAACGCTTTGCCTTTTCAGACCTGCCATACGCGCACGGTCCACTGTATTCGGACAGCCATCCCAACCAATGCTCTTTTTGCGAACGATACCAAGCACCATCGAACCCAGCCCCCACACCTATCGTTTCCTCCATCGCACGGGTGCGGGGAAGATACTCTGGCAGTGGGCGGATGTAGGCGCGTAAAACAAGCGGTTGCATGGGCGCGCTACTCTTGGGGTAGGTCTGGGACAAATATCTGTTTGAGCGGTATCATAGAGCGGTAACGCGGTGCTAGCTGGGCGTAGTGTTCGAAAATTAGCTCTACAAATTGCTCACCATTGATAAGCCTCAGTTTGGCTCGGTTGCGCTCCAACTCTACAGCGCCGCGTGCGAATGAACCTAAATTGACGAACAAGCCGTATTCACCGTCCCCAAGCGTCCCCAAGAGTTGGTCGACATCTGAGCGCGGCGTTTGCCCTGTAGTTCGTTTGCATTGTACTTGACGATAGGGGGTTGGAAGCCGAGTGGGTCCATATGGGCGATAACGTCCACGCCACCATCGCCGCTCTTTGGTGTAACGCGGGCGGTGTAGCCCATGCACTCCAACAAGTGCGCCATGAAGTCCTCGAATTGATGGCCCGTGAGCTGCGTCATAAGGCGCTTAATGACGAAATCAGTAGAATTGGCCTCAGCTTGCACTGAGACAGCAACGGTAGCTGTGTCGTCGTCTGTGGCGTCCTCTGCGGTATCTTGGTCCGCTAAAGTGCTAGGCGAGGGGGCTTCGACGGTTGGGTCAACTTTGCCTATAAATTCGAGTGCGTGCCGTTTGACGCGGAACATGGTGAGAAATGAGCCAATCTCATTCAGCGCGCTTTGACTAAATCCATCGCGGGGGAAGTGGCCCAGCCATTCGACAAGCTGGCGCGTAGGATAGTCGTCTGGATCACCTGCGTGATGCTGGGTATTTCCTTTGAAACGTCCAATGTTTACCATGCGGTCCGCTTTGGGCGGATACACAAAAATATCACCAGCCTTGATCTCATGTAGGAATTTGAACATAGAACCGGCATCGATGGGTATCGCGCCTTTCTTCTTGTCAGGATAGGCCAGAGCCAGCGCTTCTTTGAACGCGTCACGAGTGGGGGCGAGTTTGGTTATATCACCCATCTTTGGCCAGCCGATTGCGACGTAGCCATTTTCTACGGGACGGTCGCTGACATGGTGAGCCATGTGGACACCCCAAACGGTCCACGCGCGGCCATCAGCCCCCCTCACGGAAGGAGGGGTAGAGCATCATACCGCCATCCACGAAGAGCGTTGTGCCAATCACATAGTCCGACGTATCAGAGGCGAGCCAGACGGCAGCGCGGGCGATGTCTTCGGTCTCGCCGATCCGGCCATAGGGGATGAGCTTGAGCATTTCCTCACGACCTTCTTCATCCTCCCAAGCGTGTTTGGATCGTCCGCATGTATTTGAACGGTGCCGTCGTCGGCAGTGCTGAAAGTGGGGCGAGCGATAAAATATGCTTGGCCTGCTGCTTTCAATTCGGTGTGGTCAGCCAGGGCATTCCTTCCCTGAAAGTGGTGAGTATTAATGTCCCACCTGAGTATCCATGTGCCGTGACCGAACCGCTTTGACGAGTTCCTTGATGGGCCGTTGCGCATGGATGACGTTCACTTGACTGGAACTGCTTTATGTTATTTCCGCTAACGCTGGCGAAGGGGCTAGGAGTGCCAGTGCGAAGGCCCATATGTCAAGCGGTTTGAGGCCGACGTTCTACTGCGGTTGCCTTAATAAGGTCATGATTCATCACTTGAAATGGTCAAAGTGTAGCTCTTATTCTCGAAGTTCATCAGACGGCAAATATCCCAAAAACAATATTATGAACCTAAGAAAGACGATACATATGCGCATTACAAAAGCTCTTGTTTCCAGTTTCCTTGCGATGACTTTGGCTGCCCCGGTGCTGGCAAACCCCAATGAGGCACCTGACTTCACTGTCGAACTTGCGCGGCAGCTAGGCATGCCCACTTCTGCAGTGAATAAAGTAGAGAAAATGGGTGAGGACCTCACGCGCGAAGGTTTGACGGCGCATTACTTTACGGCTTTTGAAGCTGAGGTCTCTTCAATGCGCGAAATGTTTGCCAAAGTCGACGGCGGCGACGGTTACGTTGTGGTTCAAAAGGTTCTCGATACGGGCGACAGAATTCCAGTGATAGGTAATGTTCTGGGCGCTTATGAAGAAAACGGTTGGGAGGTTCGGGTGAATATCGAGGATGTACAAATGCCCGGTGGCCGCCCCATGAATAGCTTCCGCAGCGGCAATACCATTGTCATGCAAGCCGGAACTGACAAGCTTGAAGCTTTTTTGAAGCAGCGTGATGAGGCGCTTGAAACAGCACAAGAGCTAAAGCTGGCAGAAATGGAACGGAAGGCCGAACAGGATGCTTTGGCGCGTGATTTAGAGCGCAAACAGAAAGAAGCTAAAGCCAAGGCTGCCGCTAAGGCAGAAGAGGAGCGTCGCCTTTATGAGAAAAAGGTTGAAGCTACTCGTATCGCTGAGCGCGACAAGGCCGACGCGATGCTCATGAGCCTGTTTAGCATGGACAAAGCTCCAGAGTTGGAACTGACGTACGGCGGCATTCGCGCACCTGCTACTGTGGAAATGGTTCGGGCGGATGAGAGCATGGTCGAGATGAAGGCGACCTTTGAACTAGGGATGGGTAAAACCTATACAACAGATGTGAAATTCAATCTGAGCCATGAAGAGAATACGCTTCGCATGGGCATTCCTCAGGTTAAGAACTGGCGGGGCGGTTCGAATCTTTGCACCATCATTTCCGAGCCAAACACAGAAGGTGGTTTTATCTTGTTCAGCGACACCGCTAATTTCGGTTCGTGCGGTTTGGAGTTGCTGGTCAAAGGTCTGGACATCTCTAAGTCTGAAGGATGAACTAAATTTGGCGGCATTGCGAGTGGAGCCAGGCTAAGTTGTATTAACGGGCAGTAGGAGACTGCCGCCCGTCTTCGATCCTTCTCTTCATTTAAGAAGAGCCGCTCGGAGCGACTTAGGTTGAATCGTTCCTGTTAAGTTGCTCCCCTGAGAGTGGTTAGTATTAGTGTCCCATCTGAGTACCCATGCGCCGCGACGAAACGGGTCTGACGGGTTCTCTGGTGGACCCAGTGGCGGGCTTTGGGTTTCGTGGTGGTCCCATCGGCATAGACGACGGGTACTCAGGCGGACCTTCTTCTGTTTCTTTCGCCAGTGTCGCCAATCGTTCGTGGCAAGCTGAGTGCCACTGCGAGTCTGCATTCGCTTCGTGGTTGGGAGCCATTCGTGGGCTTTCCGATGATACCAGTTGCCGGGGTTGTGCAGGGCGATGAAGCCCTTTTCCTCCAATTCGACAAACGCGCGCTGGGCGGTTCCTTTTGATATGCCCAGCGCGCTAACGGCTTCATTCATGGAAAGTCGTACGTTGCCGTTGTTGCCGCCGTTGAAGCGGGTATGCAGTTCGAGCCAAACTTTGACGGCGGCCCCCGAAAGGGACCGCCATGCTTCAGACTTCAATTGAGCATAGGGCAGGATGATGTACTGCCCTTCGCTGTCACGGCGCTTGCCTTTCGCCATTAGCGATGCCCTTCGCGCAATTCGTTTAGCGTTCGGACCCAGTGACTGGGCAGGCGCTGCTTGCGAGCCAAATGGCGCTCGAAGGGAGTGAGCGGGATGCTGAACGGTGCGTTGTGATGTAATTTCATGTTCACGGTTTTCCATCCAATAGCTGGATGCTTGCATCACAGGTAAGGACGTAGCGGGCATGCTGGCCGAGATAGCTGCCTTCATGCGGCTCCATGATGGTATCTATTGGGACGCCTCGTTCACGGAGGTCGAACACGTATCCAGACCATCTTGGCGCTGGACGTGTGATAGGTGTGACGCCTTTTGGACCTGTCTCGGCTAAATGTGCCATGGCCCAACCCAAGCGGCCCTTTAGTTTGAGTGTGCGGGGTTCTTCGCTCGAAAGCGCTACTTCAATCTTCATAGACTGAATCCTTTACGTAAGGATTGCAGCGCGGTAATGGGAAGGTGTTAAGACGACCCAGCGCCTGCGCCAGTTTTGTTACTGCGTGGGCTTTGTATTATCCGCCATAGTGCGCATTGGGGTGAGAAGCCAGCCAAGCGGCTACAGCACTTTCAGGCCATGCCACTGCGCGTTTGCCGATGCGGATGGGGCGCGGGAAATCGCCCGCGTCCACCATGGAGTAAAGGCTTGATCGGCTAAGTCCTGTAGCAGCTTCGACTGCGGGGCGGCGTAGGTGTTGTTCTGGCACGTCGCGGTTCCTTTCGGCTAAATGCGGTTCGTGCTGGAATACTTGACGGTTTTTGGCTCAACGTAAATCTGGGCAAGTGGGCAAGTGGGCAAGTGGGCAAGTGGGCAAGTGGGCAAGTGGGCAAGTGGGCAAGTGGGCAAGTGGGCAATGGCTGGGCGTCCTTTGCCTATTGACGTTGCCCTGTGATTGCCCACTTTGAATGCAGCCCGTTTTGCTTTAGCGAACGCACTATACTCCGCCGAGAATAGCCGACTCTCGCTTCTACGTCTGGCCACGTCGCGCCGCCCTTTCCATCAGGGAAGGCTGCCAAAATACACTCAAGAATGTGGTTCTCAGGTTTTTTTCTGGATTGGCGCTTGGCTCTACTCTCTTCGCGCGCTACCCAGTCGATTTCGCCAAAGCCCAAAGTTTCGTAATGCTCATGGTGAGTTTGTGGAACATCTGCCTCGTTCCAGCAAATAGACCAGCCGACAATCGGCCTTATCTGTTGGCGTAATTGTATCTGTCCATGAATCCGTGAGCGCCTTGAGCTTCGCGCCCCTGGTTTCAATTGTGTGGACGATATCCAAAAGATCGCGCGTCGATCGCGCCAGTCGGTCGAGCCGCGTTACAATCAGCACGTCACCTTCGGATAGCGCGTCGAGGCCTCTATTCAGCTCGGGACGATCCGATCACGCGTCGCTTATCTTCTCCCTGAATGCTGATGCGCACCCCGCACCGCCAAGCTGTGTATCGAGGGTCTGGCCGGAAGTGGAAACGCGGGCATATCCGATCAAATTCATGCCACCAATATGTACGCGATTTATGAACGCGCCAAGTGGTTAATATCATTGGAACGAGAAAGGCGTGCATTAGTCTTGATTTATGCAGGTAAGGCAATTGTGCATTACATATCTGAGTCATCTGTTTTGGGAATAGATTTAGATTTCAACGCGTCAAGACTGGGGAATGAACTATCATGGATAGGATCAATCTGCCCACCTCGAAATCAAACCGCGAACTGGAAGTATTACTTGGCAAAATCCGCTTCGCCGTTGAAATCTTGCGCCACCAGTAGTCGAGACCGAGGCGGGTCAGCGTACTGGCGCGAAGCGCGGGCTCGTCGTAGTAGGGCGCGAGATGGTTGCGCCATACCTTGAGGCATTCCGGGTTGAAGCAATTCGCTCGCCAATCTGGGACGAAAGCCACTGGAAGCTCTGCATATGCCCTGTAGGTGCCGGTTTTTCTAATGATTGGGATCGCCCCGTGGAGAATGGCTTGCCAGGCTTTTGGCGACGGATCGAGTCCACCACCCTCAACGCAAAACACAAAGGCGTGGTTCTCGACTTCCGCGAGAAACTCTGGTTCTGAAAGCTCTTCCCGAGCAACGGTGCACCAGTCAGACCATTCACCCTCGGCGCGGGTCGTAACTTCGCGGCGAATTTTCCATTGTTCGCCTTCGCGCACGCGGTGGGCGCAGAATGCGCGGAGTGGCCTGGTTGCCGTTGCAGAGGTGTGGGGTATACTTATACCTGCCCTCAGGCAGCCCCTCGGGAAACACCATTCCAGTAGGCAAGGCTACAAAACAGTCATTATCGGCATCCGAAAGGTTTTCCGCAAACCACCGGATCAACATGGGATGGTTCAATATAGCCTGGATACACGCGTCTTCTGAATCGTCGAACGACCGCCAGCGTTTATCCAATTGCCGAGGTATCGTCGTATCTTCTGACCCGGATACGAGAACGAACGGCGTACTCAAGCATGGCAAAATCTGATTTGCGAAGGCGCGGACAGCAGCAAAAGGGTTGCGGAGAGACAAGAATATATGACGGGGGGGATCCGTACGCAGGTTCTTGTGCAGATGCGTCGTATCGCTGTTGGTGTCACTCAACACAACCCAGTCGCAACGGCTCGCGATGCCTTAAATCTTGTAGGCGGCGGAACCCAAGTTCTTTGGAAATAAACGCATTGACAGCGGAATGAAAAAACCCGTCTCTTCAGATGCCGCATTGAGGTCCCGGTCGGGACTGGACACAATCGCCATTTGATCAGACCACCCGAGCTCGGAGCGCATCGTAGGTTGATTGAAATTCGGGAGAAAGCGCGACCGATTCGGAAATCGAGTTCCGCCTAAGATCAGGCTCAAAAAAGGAATTGGTGTCTTCCGATTGCGAGATACCGATAAAATCCAGAATACCGTTCAATTGCTCTTGGTAATCATCAGCTGAGCTATCGAATGAAATAAGCGGGACATATTGTTTTTCGCAGACATCGAGAAGCAGACGGTTATAGTGGAGCCAGAGCTCCATACCTTTCTCGAGGGGAAACTGGTTTCGCTCTTGAAGGGACCGCGCCGCCGCTACAGGATGGCGGAACGATCCGACGATCTGGGCATCAGGTATGGCGTCAAGCCACCCCTGTAGCACCAGAAGAGTTCGTGGTTCCTTGAAGCCCCATTTCCGATCCGACGGATATTCGCCAATAAGCCGATCGCGCTCGGCAATGCGCTTGGCAGCCCATTTTACAGCGAGGGACGGAGGGTCACTCCAAGTAGCCTGGTTGTCCGCTAAAACCGCATCGTTGAGAGCCATGATTCTGCGGTTTTCCCGGTTGCCTTTGGGGTTCGTGTGAGGCGCTCGGTCAATATCTCCCATTTCCAGCCCAGCGGCCTCTAGACAACCGGTCAAGCAACTGGTTCCACTCCGGTGCATGCCGAGAATAATAACGGGTTCTATCATAAGTTTTGTCAGGCCTCCAATTGCAAGTCAGCTAAACAGATATAGAGTTTCTGCCTTAGCTCAAGGATGAATTTGAGAAGCCCCACCTGAGTGGATTGAATGCTGGCGCATGATTGGCCTGAATTCCACCCCGACGCCCATCGTGCCACGAGATCGTCCTATTCTTGCCGATCCTAGGCTCATGGAAACAGGCTTCGATGATGCCCGTCCTGTGGTAGTCGGGAAAACACGCTACCGCCCTGTTTCGCTGGTTCTGACTTCGTCTCAAAACAGACGGAAACACAACACAGGCGAAGGAGTGTCTAGTATGTCTCGCGGGCTTTGCTGGAGGTCTCCGGATTGCTGCACACCATGTCGTTCGCATCGGAACCGGCCCTGCCAACCGATGGTCGCCTCCATGCATTCCCGAAAGCCTACTCCGTGCTGTCGGGTTTGTCGGTCAGTACTGTGTTGATGATTGCGACGTAGCGGTCGGCGAGGTTGCGAACGTCCTGGTGCGCAAGTTCGATGATTTGCCGCAACTGAGTGTGGTCCCCAATTGGTTCGTAGCCTTGCGACATCATGTGCGCCTCAATGGCCGAGATCCTGATCGGATCGTCGGCCAAAAACTCCCGAAAATTCCTATCTGCTTTTCGCGCATTGCAGGCGCGACAGCTAGGGACGAGATTGCCAAGCCGATGCTCGCCGAGAGCCTGTTTGTTGATGGGGACGATGTGGTCCATAACCAGTTCCCCTTCTGCACCGCAATAGGCGCAAGCTCTGTCGAACGCATCAACCACTTCTTGCCACTGGGGCGCGTTGAACTGCTCATCGCCGAGACGGCTTAGAATGTTTCGTACCAGATAATTCTGTGCGTTTCCGATGGCGCTTCCCTTGTAACGACCTCGCGCAGCACGGGTGGCAGCGTCGGATGGCAGGGCATCGGAAGTCGCTGGCACAGGGTGAAAATCTGCGGGGAGTCCTTTGCTGGTCAAGTAACGCTGCAAAAGGGGAAGGCTCTTGCTGGTCGGAGGATTGAACCATTGGCTCGTCACGCGCACGGGGACGCCATTAACCTCATATACGCGCGTCCAGTACCTGACCCGATCAGCGGCACTTATCTGGGCCACCTGACGGCAAAACGGATAATTGATATCGAAGGTTTCTTTTGAATATCTCGGGTCTTGCAGGCGCGCAAATTCTTCGGGCTCAGTGTCTTCGCAGTATTTGAAGATTGCCGGAACGCAGCTTTGGACAATCTGACCTATCTTCATGAATCCTCCGTAATGCTTGCAAAGAAAGCCTACCCGCGGAGCTATTTTTAGACGACTATCATTTTCGGCCAAGGTTGACTTCCATCAGCGAAACGCTCGCTCCGCCCGGCGCATGCGAAGCTTACAGTAATTTGCAGCCAGTCACGCTTCCGTCTACAATCACTTTAATCAGGAACGCAGCCTTTCAATTCGACCCAATTTCAAGCTGAACCGTGATGGCGCACGCACTGAGTAGTGCTGTCTCTGCGCGAAATAGGGGGCAGCGTCATCGCTCATTCAGAGACTGGTTCGAATTCGTCTGGCAGCCCCGCTAGCGCTTTCATACAATGCTTGATTATAGGTAGCGTTACGGCCATCTCTTCCAAGAACGCCAAAACCCCTCAGTGAAAATCCCGCGACTTCGGAATTACCCTTACTTCACGCGGGTGTGCGTGCATCGCCATT
The DNA here is from genome assembly GCF_900102535.1 of Sulfitobacter delicatus. GTDB lineage: Bacteria > Pseudomonadota > Alphaproteobacteria > Rhodobacterales > Rhodobacteraceae > Sulfitobacter > Sulfitobacter delicatus. Next base: position 252,066 of record NZ_FNBP01000003.1, read on the forward strand.
TGGCCGGGCAGCGGATGGGTCGGGTGATCGCCCCGCGTGGTGATGCCGGGCATCGGCGCATCCGACAGCGCGGCGAGCCGGTCAGAGCGGTCCTCCAGCCGGTCGGCCACCACATGGATCACCCGCCCGTCGGTCTGCACGCGGCCTTCCACGACCAGCAAGCGTGCAGCCATGATCGTGGGGCGGTAGAGCTTGAACATATTGGGCCAGATCACGAGGTTGGCGACGCCGCCTTCATCCTCTAGCGTGATGAAACAGACGCCCTTGGCGCTGCCCGGCTTCTGGCGCACCAGCACCAGTCCAGCGAGCTTGACCCGCCGGCCATGCCCCATCCGCGCCAGATCGCGGGCCGAGGAAAACCCCTGCGCGGCGAGACTCGAGCGGTAGAACGACATCGGATGCGCCTTGAGCGACAGTCGCAGCGTCTGGTAATCGGCCACCACCTGTTCGGCTTTTGGCATCACCGGCAGGGCGACTTCCGGCTCCGGCCCCTGAGACGCCGCCTCGGCATGGTCAAAGATCGGCAGCGCGGGCGCGTCGCGCAGCCCTTGGCTCTGCCACAGCGCTTGGCGCCGGTCGATCCCCATGCTGCGCATCGTGTCGGCGGCGGCCAACTGGCGGATCGCCTTGGCATCCAGCCCGGCGCGGGTCTTGAGGTCTTCGACATCGACAAAAGGCGTCTCGCGCCGGTCCATGATCCGCACGGCGGCTTTCTCCTGCAACCCATCCACCATGCGCAGCCCCAAGCGCAGGGCAAAGCCCTCGCCACAAGGCTCCAGCGTGCAGTTCCAATCCGAGAGGTTCACGTCGACGGGCCGCACCTCGACCTGATGCTCGCGCGCATCGCGCACGATCTGGGCGGGCGCGTAAAACCCCATGGGTTGTGAGTTCAGCAGCGCGCAGGCAAAGGCCGCCGGATAATGGCATTTCATCCATGAGGAGACATAGACCAGCTTGGCGAAACTCGCGGCATGGCTCTCAGGAAAGCCGTACTCCCCGAACCCCTTGATCTGGTCAAAACAGCGCTGCGCAAAGACCGGGTCATAGCCGCGTTTGGTCATCCGGCCGACCATCTTGTCCTGCAGCTTCTCGATCGTCCCGCGCGAGCGGAAGGTGGCCATGGCCTTGCGCAACTCATTGGCCTCGGCGGGCGAGAACCGCGCCGCGTCGATGGAGATTTTCATCGCCTGTTCTTGAAATATCGGCACGCCTAAGGTGCGGCTGAGGATGCTGAACAATTCGTCCTGCGGATAGGCCGGGCCGGGGGCGGGGTAGACGACGCTCTCGAGCCCCTGACGGCGGCGCAGATAGGGGTGGACCATATCGCCTTGGATCGGGCCGGGGCGGACAATGGCGACCTCGATCACCAAATCATAGAAGACGCGCGGCCGCAGTTTTGGCAGCATCGCCATCTGCGCGCGGCTTTCGACCTGAAAGACCCCCAGACTGTCGCCCCGGCAGAGCATGTCATAGGTCGGTCGCCCGGTGGCGTCGTCCTCGTGATCCTCCACCGGGACGGTCGCCAGTTCCAGCGGGCGGTCGTAATGCGCTTCGATCAGATCAAAGCATTTGGCTATACAGGTGAGCATGCCAAGGGCGAGGATATCGACCTTGAAGATCTGCAGCGCGTCGATGTCGTCTTTGTCCCATTCGATGAAACTGCGCTCGGGCATGGCGCCATTGCCGATGGGGACGATCTCGGTCAGGGGGCGTTCGGTCAGGATAAAGCCGCCGACGTGCTGGCTCAGGTGCCGCGGCATGCCGATCATCTGTTTCGCCAGCGTCAGAACCATACGCAGATAGGGGTCCGACAGGTCCAGCCCCGCTTCGCGGGTGCGATCATCGTCCATCTGGCCCTCGAAACTGCCCCAGATCGTGCCCGCGAGTTTCGAGGTGACGTCCTCGCTGAGCCCCATCGCTTTGCCGACCTCGCGAATGGCCGAGCGCGGGCGGTAGTGGATCACCGTGGCGCAAAGCCCGGCACGGTGGCGGCCGTATTTGCCGTACATATATTGGATGACTTCCTCGCGGCGCTCATGCTCGAAATCCACATCGATGTCGGGCGGCTCATCGCGTTCCTCCGACAGGAAACGCTCGAACAGCAGGTTATGCACCGCCGGGTCAACCGAGGTGATGCCGAGGCAGAAACAGACGGCGGAGTTGGCCGCCGAGCCGCGTCCTTGGCAGAGGATCGGCGGCTGCGCGTCCTGCCGGGCAAAGCGCACGATGTCGTAGATGGTCAGGAAATAGCGGGCGATCTTTTTGCTCTCGATCAGGGCGAATTCCTTGTGGATGGTCTTTTCCACCGCCTCGGGCAGGCCGTCAGGATAACGCCGCGCCGCGCCCTCCCATGTCAGGCGCGACAGTTCCTCCATCGGCGTGCGGCCTTCGGGCACGATCTCATGCGGGTATTCGTAAGCTAGATCAGTGAGTTGGAAGGTGATCTTATCCGCCAGCCTGCGCGTCTCGGCGATGGCATGGGGCCAATCGGCAAAGAGGCGCAGCATGGCTTCGGGGGATTTCAGGTGCCGCTCGGCATTGGCCTCCAGCAGATAGCCCGCTTTCGGCACGATGACCCCTTCGCGGATCGCCACCATCACGTCCTGCAGGGGGCGGCGGTGGCGGGCGTGGTAGAGCACGTCGTTGGTGGCGAGGAGCCTCAGCCCATGGGCGCGGGCGAGCGCATCCAGCCGGTTGATCCGCGCCCGGTCATCGCCGCGGTAGAGGTGGCTCGCGCCCAGATGCCGCATGTCCGGCAGCGCCTTGACCAGCCGCGGCAGGCCGGCGGCAAAGACGTCGAGGTTCTCGGGTGGCATGACAATCAGGTGCAGCCCTTCGGCGTGTTGCGCCAGCATTTCCAGCGTCAGATGGGTCTCGCCCTTTTGCTGCCATTCCCCGTCCACCGATTGCATCTTGCCCGCCGACAAAAGCGTCGAGAGCCGCGCATAGGCGGCGCGGTCCTGCGGGTAGGCCAGCAGTTCGGTGCCGCAGAGCAAAACCAGCCGCGCGCCGATCAGGGGGCGGATATGGGCTTTCTCGGCCTCCACATGTATCCGCACCACACCCGCCAGCGTGTTGTGGTCCGCGATGCCGATGCTGTCATAGCCGTGGTGATGCGCCGTCTCGACCAGATCGACGGCGTCCGAGGCGGCGCGCAGGAAGGAGAAGCAACTGGCCAGCCCAAACTCGACATATTCCGCACGGGGCGGGGTGCTGAACCCGTCTTCGCCCAGCGTGCGGCGCTTATGTCCCTCCTGCTCGGGCATCAGGCGAAAAGCCCATGCAGAAACCAGCGTGGCTCGGCCCCGCGCCCGTCGTGGATCACCCCCTCGCGGTAGAGCCAGAAGCGCTGGCCGCCTTCGACCTCCACCTTGTAATAATCGCGCAGACGGGTGCCGGGGCGGTCGCGCCACCATTCGGGCGCAATGCGCTCCGGCCCCGCGTGGCGCATGGTTTTATAGGTTACGCGGCGCCAGTTGAACTGCGAGGGCGGGCCTTCGGGCACGGCATAGATCACGCGCACTTCCTCGGGCGGGGTCAGCAGGCGCAGGGGGCGGTCGCGCAGCAGGGTGGGTGCCGCGGTGGGCGTGCCTTGCAGCGCATCGACGCGGCGCTCCACCCGTTCGGGCCTGTGGCTCTCTTGCCAATCGGGCCAGCTGACCTTGTCCGCCCCCAGCTTGGCCGCGAGACGGTCGAGTAGGCCTGCTACATCCGCCGAGGGGTCGCGTTTGCCGTCGAGGTGGTCTTGGATCAGCGGCAGCGGCTCGCTGTCGGTGGCCTCCAGCGTCAGCAGGTCAAAACCAAAGCCGCTGTCGATGTTCTCCAGCTTGCCGTCGAACAGCCTGCGCAGATGCGTGGGGTCTCGGCTGGCCCGCGCCGTGGCGACGCCGAGGGCGCGCCAATCGCCGTCGATGCGGTAGATCGTGAGCCTGAGCCGCCGTGCGCCCAGTTCGGCGCGGGCCAGAAGGGTGCAGAGGTCCTCGACCAGCGTGGGCAGATGCGGGGCGGGGTCGATCACCGGTTCAGCCAGGCGGCTGCGGGTCATGAAGTGGCGATGGTCGGGCGGGGCGTTGAGCGGATCGGGCGCGGTGCCGAGCGCTTTGTCGAGCAGGATCAGCGGGTTGCGGTCAGGCTTGAGGCTGGCGAAGCGGCGCATTAACGCGGCGCGAGGCAGATCGGAAAGCGCGCCGATGGTCTTGAGGCCGAGCCGGTCCAGTAGCCGCGTGGTCTGGGCGTCGAGCCGCAGGGCGGCGACGGGCAGGGGGGCGAGGGCGGTGGCTACATCTTCGCGCCCGCAAATCTGCGCGCCGGAGCCGAAGCGCGCCAGCGCCTGTGCGGCACCGGGGGTGGGGGCCATGGCGACCCGTGCCGTCAGCCCTTGCAACGCGAAACGCGCCCGGATGTCGCGCAGCATCGCGGCTTCGCCGCCGAACAGATGCGTGCAGCCGGTGACGTCCAGCAGCAGACCGTGGTCCACGTCCCGCGCCGTCCAAGGGCACCAGCGCCGCGCCCAATGCACCAGCCGCTGGATCAGCGCCTCATCACCTTCCAGATCGGCAGGCTCGACATGCAGATCGGGGTGGATGGCCTGCACATCGACCACCCGCGCGCCTGCCTCGATCCCGCGCGCCTGTGCCGCAGCACTTAGCCCATGGACCACCGGCCCATGGCTGCCGTCGCGTGACAGGACGACGGCCACGTCATCCCCCGGTACGCTGCGGTATTGGGCGATCACCCGGCGCCACCGCTCCATCGTCAGCATAGGGAACCAGACGGAGACGATCTGCGGCGCGGGGGCTTTGGCGTTTTTCGGGGTCATGGCTGGCCACCCAACGGCCCGGTGGATGCCCGCGGGCGCGAAACAGGTCGAGATCCCACCGCGCCGCGCCCGGCGCCTGCGCGTCCTGCGGATGGGCTTGCGAGGGCAGGGCAGAGATGCGCCAGCGCATCCGTGCCGCACTCAGGCCCCCCGGATCGCCGCTGCGAATGAGATAGAGCGGCACGCCCGAGGCCTCGGCCCGGAGCGACAGCCGTTTGGTGGCGGTGAAATCCAGCACCTCCGGCCCGCCATGGACCTCGCCGATCACCGCAGAAAGCCCCGCGCAGGCCGCCCCTTCCTCCATCGTCCAAAGCACGTCGCGCGGGTGGCTGACGGTGACCAGCAGCACCGGCTGCTCCAGCCCGAAACCGCGCAGGCTGGGGGTATAGGGCGCCCCATTCTCGCGCCGCGACAGAAAGTCTTGCACCCAAAGCACCGGGCCGGCGCTTTGCGGCAGCAGCGAGAGCACAAAACCGGTGGCCGAGGGGGCTGCAAACCCGGTCGGAAACACATCCGTCAGCGGCGCATGTGTGGCCAGCACCCCCGGCTCGGGGGGCGTCGACGGCTTGCGCCGTGGCAGGGTAAGGACCTGCCCATATGAAGAATCGGTTGTCATGCACGAATCCATATGTTCACATTTTGTTCTACATATAAATCACGAACTGCGGTCCTGTCAAAGATCGCTGCACCCTTGCCGGGGGCTAATAAAACCGCATCTACTGGGCGCAACCACGGCGGCAAGGGGGCCTGATCCATGTGCAATCTCTATTCCCTGACCAAGGGCCAAGACGCGATCCGCGGCTGGTTCGACGGCATCGATGACCAAGCGGGCAATCTGCCGCCGATGCCCGGCATCTACCCCGATTACAGCGCTCCCGTGGTACGCGGCGGCGCGGAGGGCCCGGTGCTCACCATGATGCGGTGGGGGATGCCCTCGCCGGCCTTCGCGCTCAAGGGCAAAAAGACCGACCGCGGTGTCACCAACGTGCGCAACATCGGCTCGCCCCATTGGCGGCGCTGGTTGGGGCCGGAGCATCGCTGCGTCGTGCCCTTCACCAGTTTTTCAGAGCCGCACAACCGCCCCGGCCAGCCCTCGCGCCCGGTCTGGTTCGCGCTCGACGAAGACCGCCCGCTGGCGTTTTTCGCCGGGATTTGGACGCAGTGGACCTCCGTGCGCAAACTCAAGGACGGTGAGACGACCGACAACCTCTATGGTTTTCTGACCACCGAGGCGAATGCCGAGGTCGGCGCGGTGCACCCCAAGGCGATGCCGGTAATCCTGACCTCGCCCGAGGCCGTGCAGGCGTGGCTGAGCGCCGAGACCGCCGATCTGCCCGCCTTACAACAACCCCTCCCGGATGGGACATTGCAGGTCATCGACCCCGAGGATTAAGCCGCCTCCGCCATCATCCGCGCGGCCATGGCGAGATCGGAGCGGAACTGCGCCTCGGCTTCCTCGCGCCGCGCCGGGTCCGGCACGCGCAAGAGGTAGGACGGGTGCAGGGTGATCAGCACCGGGATGCCCTCGGGCCCCGCCTCAATGCTGCCGCGCCGCTTGAGAATGCCCGTGCCCTTGCCGGTCAGGCTCTGCGCCGCCGTGGCACCCATGGCGAGGATCAACTTGGGCTGTACCTGCGCCACCTCGGCGTTGACCCACCAGCGACACTGATCGATCTCGGGTGTCTCGGGGCGCTGGTGGATGCGGCGTTTGCCGCGGGCGGTGAAATTGAAGTGTTTGACGGCATTGGTGACAAAGGCGGCCTCGCGGTCGAGGCCAGCCTCTGCCGCCACCCGGTCGAACATCTGCCCGGCGGGGCCCACGAAGGGGCGTCCCGCGAGATCCTCCTGATCGCCGGGCTGTTCGCCCACCACCATCAGATCGGCATTCCGCGGCCCTTCGCCCGGCACGGCTTGGGTGGCGTGGCAGTGTAGCGGGCAGCGGGTGCAAGCGCGGATGGCCGAGGGGAGTTCCTCCATCGGGCCATCCCAAGCGGAATCGAAGGCCGAAAGCTGCGCCTGCACGCGGTCCATGCGGACGGGGGGCAGGGTGGGCGCGGCTTCGGCCATGGCGCGGGCGCGGGCAGGGGCTTCGGCGATCATCTGCGGGATGAAGGCGGCCTCGGGCATGTTTTTCCAGTATTTCTTGGGCATCTCGGATTGCATCGCCTTCACCATCAAGCGGGCGGGGTTAAAGATGTTTTGGAAATAGGTGATCCACAACTGCTCGCCTGCGTCCTCGGGGAGGTCGGGCTTGGCATGGCCCTCTTGGAAGGTGAGTTTGCCATTCTCGAAAATCGCCGAGACATCTGGCGTGAGAATGCGCCAGTCCATATCCGAAAACCGCCGGACGAAGAAATCCGCCGTCGGCTCCACCGTGTGATGCGTGGGCTCGAACCAAGCCGCGAAACTGCGGCGCGGCGCATCGGGAGCGCCGATCTCGCGGAAGCGGACGAAGGCTTTCATCTTGTGCTGGCAGCGACGGACGTTCTTCTCCATCCCCCGCAGCACGGCGAGGTCCGCATCGCCCCGATCCGCCATCAGATGCGGCGCGTCCTTCACCCGCCACAAAAAGGCATAGAGCCGGGCGAAACGCTCGGGATCGCTGTGCCAGACGGCGGTTTCGGCCATGGAGATAAAGCTGCGCGGGACCGAGACCTTGCCCCCCGACGGCGTGGCACTTTCCCCGCCAAAAAGATCGGGTGCCGCCGCGTGGTCGCCCCAGAGGATTTGCTCCGGCGGCACACCCGCCGCCAGAAATCCGCGTGCGGCTTCGCGCCATACCTTGGCCGTGCCGATGGGGGACAGGGTGACGTGGTGCATCAGAAGAGCGTCATCTGTTCAGGCGGGGGGGCGAAGCGGGCGCGCAGGTTGGCGCTGTCAGTGAGGCCCCCGGGCGTCCAGCCCCCGGCGGTGGTGAAGGCACGGGCCTTTTTCATCGAGGCGCCCATGCGGGTGAGGTCTTCGTACCGCAGACTGCGGTGCCGCCGTGTGGCGAGGATGCGGGTCACCGTTTTCACGCCAAAGCCGGGCACCCGCAGCAACATTTCGCGGCTGGCGCGGTTCACGTCGAGGGGGAAGTGTTCGCGGTGCACCAGCGCCCAAGCGAGCTTGGGGTCGATTTCGAGGTCGAGGTTGCCGTCGCGGGTGACAGAGGTGATCTCGTCCAATTGAAAATCGTAAAACCGCAGCAGCCAGTCGGCCTGATAGAGCCGGTGCTCGCGTTGCAGCGGCGGGCGGATCAGCGGCAGTTTGGCGGAACTGTCGGGGATCGGGGAGAAGGCGGAGTAATAAACGCGTTTGAGCTTGTAGCTGGAGTAAAGCCGCGTCGATTGGCCGAGCACCGTGGCATCGTTGGAGCCATCCGCGCCGATGATCATCTGGGTCGACTGGCCTGCGGGGGCAAAGCGCGGCGGGCGTTTGCCTGTATAGGATTTCTCTTTGCCTGCGTCCTTCACCATCCGCACATTGGCCATGGCCCGGCGGATCTGTTCGGGCTTTTTCTCGGGCGCATATTGCTGCACCGCGCTGTCGGTGGGCAGTTCGACATTGATCGACAGGCGGTCGGCCAGACGCCCGGCTTCTTCGATCAACTCGGGCGAAGCATCGGGGATCGTCTTGAGATGGATATAGCCACGAAAGTTCTCTTCGTGCCGCAGCTTGCGGGCGATCTGCACCATGTCGGACATGGTGGCATCCGGCGATCGGATCACGCCAGACGACAGAAACAGCCCTTCGATATAGTTGCGGCGGTAGAACTCGATGGTGAGCTTCACCACCTCATCCACGCTAAACCGCGCTCGGTCGACATTTGAGGACACGCGGTTGATGCAATAGCTGCAATCATAGATGCAGAAATTGGTCATCAGGATTTTCAGCAGACTGATGCAGCGCCCATCGGGGGCGTATGCGTGGCAGATGCCGCTGCCTTCGTTGGAGCCCAGCCCCTTACCATCGCGCGAGTCGCGTTTGGTTGAGCCCGAGGAGGCGCAGGAGGCGTCGTATTTCGCCGCATCGCTGAGAATCGCCAGTTTTTGATCGAGTGTCTGTTTTGCCATGTGTTCTATATATGTTCTCATGGCGGGGGTGTCATTAGGAGAAGTTAACGACGCCGATAAACTGGGCGTGATACCGCCAGTTCGTGCTGTGTATAAGGGCGGGAATGAGCGGGCGCGGTTTCGTTTGACGGATGCGAAACTTGCCGCTACGAATTACATGCAGATACATATTATGCAAATGCATACGAGGGCACCGGGGCACAGATCGCGGGTCTTTGATAACAACTGGGAGACAGACAATGAAAACAACAACCACGCTCAGCGCGGCGCTTTTTGCCGTTAGCACCATCGCCACCACCAGCACTGCCAGCGCCGAGGAAGTTACCCTGCGCGCCGTGTCGGCCTTTACCCTCGGTACTGCTTTCAGCCGTGAATTTGAATCCTTTGTCGATTGGGTCAACGAGAACGGCAAAGGGGTCGTGCAGATCAATATGGTCGGTGGGCCCGAGGCCGTGCCACCGTTCGAGCTTGGCAATGCCGTGCAATCCGGCGTCGTCGACATCGCCAACAACACCACGGCCTATTACCCGAACCTGCTGCCCACGGGCGACGCGCTGCATCTGGCGGAAAACACCATCCAAGAGCAGCGCGAGAATGGCTGCTATGAGCTGGTCGACCGCATTCACCAAGAGCAGATGAATGTCAAATACCTCGGCCATGGCGGCGACGGCATCGGCTATCATCTCTATCTGACGAAACCGATCGACGGGCCGGACCTCAGCGGCCTGACCATCCGCACCACGCCGGTCTATCAGGCTATGTTCACGCAGCTGGGCGCCAATCTGGTGCGCACCGCGCCGGGCGAAGTCTATAGCGCGTTGGAGCGTGGGGCGATTGACGGCTACGGCTGGCCCTCGCAGGGTGTGCTCGATCTCGGCTGGGATGAGCAGACGAAATACCGTGTCGATCCAAGCTTTTACAACGTCGATGTGAACACTCTGGTGAACCTCGACACATGGAACTCACTCACCGACGAACAGCGCGCCAAGCTCGAAGAGGGTGCGGCTTGGATGGAAGAGCTTAACAACGACAACGCCGACCGCAACGCGTCGGAATATGCCGCGCAGGCCGAGGCGGGGATCGAGACCATCACGCTGAGCGAAGCGGATGCCGAGGCTTGGACCAATGCCGCGCGCGACGCGGGCTGGGCTGCGGTGGAAGAGGTGGATGCCGATCTCGCGCAGCAGATGCGCGCCTGCATGACCAAGTAAGCAAAGATGATCTCGATCCTCTTTGACCGGGCACTCCGGGGGCTGGCCGTTTTATCGGCCGGTATCCTCGGGGTGATCGCGGTGTTCATCGCCCTCAATGTGGTGCTGCGCAATCTCGGGTTGCCGGTGGTCTATGGCGCGTTGGATGCGATCCAATATGCGCTGATGATCGCCACCTTCCTCGGCGCACCTTGGGTGCTGTCGATTGGCGGACATGTGAAGGTTGACCTGATCACCAGCAATCTGACCGAGGGCACCTCCCGTGCGTTGACCCGCCTTACCAGCGCCATCGGCGCGGTGACGGCAGGGGTGCTGGGCTGGTACGGGCTGCAAGCGGTGCTGGCTTCGGCGGCGCGTGGCTCGATGATCCGCACCTCTTTTGTGATCCCCGAGTGGTGGATGCTGGCCTTTGTGCCGCTGTCGCTGGGGCTCTGCACCATCATCTTTATCCGACGTTTGCTCTTTCCGGAAACGGCCGAGCGTAGCCTGAGTGGTCTTTGACATGGAATGGGGCCTGATCCTGACCCTTATGCTGGGCGGTTTGGCGGTATTGCTGCTGATCGGCCTGCCGGTCGCATTTGCCTTTATCGCCGTGACCACCGTGGGCGCGTATTTCGTGCTGGGCGGAGACCGCGGCATCCTGCAACTGGCGCGCAATTCGGCGCAGTCGGTGGCGAATTTTCAACTCGCACCGATACCGCTGTTTATCCTGATGGGAGAGATCCTGTTTCAGACCGGGGTGGCGCACCGGGCCATCGACGCGATTGAGCGTGTGGTGACGCGCATCCCGGGGCGCATGTCGGTGGTGACAATCTTTGGCGGCACGATCTTTGCCGCCCTCTCGGGCTCGACCATTGCCAATACCGCGATGCTGGGCGGCACGCTGCTGCCGGGGATGCTGAAGCGCGGCTATCACCCGTCGATGGCCATGGGGCCGATCATGGCCTCGGGCGCGATTGCCATGCTGATCCCGCCCTCGGCCCTGGCGGTTCTGGTGGGCTCGCTTGCGGGCATCTCCATCGCCGGGCTGCTGATCGCGGGTGTGCTGCCCGCGCTGCTGCTGGCGGTGCTCTTCGTGGCCTATGTGGTCGGGCGCAGCTTGCTCGACCCCAAAGTCGCGCCGCCGGATGTCTATGAAGAGATGTCCCTGCGCGAGCGTTGGACGCCCTTTGCAATCTATGTGCTTCCGCTGTCGGTGCTCTTTGCCGTGGTGATCGGCTCGCTGCTGGCGGGCATCGCCACGCCGACGGAAAGCGCGGCCTTGGGCAGCATCACCGCCGTGATCATCGGCGCGGCCTACCGCTCGCTGAGCTGGGCCAAACTGGGCAAGGCGCTGATGGAGACGCTGAAGCTGTCGGTGATGATCCTCTTCATCATCGCTGCCAGCCAGACCTTTGCTCAGGTGCTCAGCTTTTCGGGGGCCACCAACGGGCTGATCAACGCCATCAACAGCTTTGACCCGACACCGCTGATGGTGCTCTTGGGCATGATCGCGATCCTGCTGTTTCTGGGCTGTTTCATTGACCAGGTGTCGATGCTGATGGTCACCGTGCCCGTCTTTGTGCCGCTGGCGAATGCCATGGGGATCAATGAGTTGGTGCTAGGCGTGGTCTATCTGCTGACCATGGAGATCGGCCTGCTGACCCCGCCTTTCGGACTGCTCTTGTTCGTCATGCGCGGCGTGGCACCGCCGGAGATCCGGATGCCGCAGATCTATGCGGCGGTGATGCCTTTCCTGCTGATCAAACTCTTCGTGCTGGCGCTAATCGTCTGGGTGCCAGAGATTGGGACTTGGCTGCCCAGCCTGATGGGCCGGTAGGGAAGGGCTATTTCGCCACCGCTTTGAGGTTCGCCATGAGGTGGTGGAACTTCTCGCCCTGAATGGCCACATGACCGCGCAGCGCCGCCGCTGCGCGGTCAGCATCGCCTTCGGTGAGCGCCGCCACGATGTCGCGGTGTTCGGCCATGGACTGCTTCATTCGGCCCCGCAGATGCAACTGCACGCGGCGGTAAGGTTTCAGCCGGCGGTGCAAGCGCCGGGCCTCTTGCTCCAGAAAACCATTGCCTGAGCTTTCATAGATAAGATGATGAAAACGCTCGTTTTCGAGGTAGTATTCATCCGGGTTTTCGGCATCCAGCGCGGCCTGACAGCGGTCGTTCACGGCGTCCAACTCGGCCAGCGCGGCATCGCTGATCCGCAGCGCCGCGAGCCGTCCGCAGGTGGCCTCGAACTCGGCCATGACCTCGAACATCTCCATCAATTCCACCGGGCCGGGTTGATGCACGAAGGCACCGCGCCGGGGTTCTTGAGTGACCAATCCGGTGGTCGCGAGCTTTTGAATCGCCTCGCGGACGGGGGTGCGGGACACGCCAAAGCGTTTCGCCAGTTTGATCTCGTCCAACCGGTCGCCGTCAGAAAGTTCGCCTGTAAAAACAAGCTGTTCCAACTCCGTGGCGATCTTATCTGCGCTGCGTTCGGTCATGGGGGCAGAGTATCCTTCCACCCAGAAAGTGCAAGATAGATATTCTTGTATACAAGATTGTTGACTCATTATGCAGATCGCGGGAACGTGTTGCCGTCGGGTTCGATTCGTCGACCGGCTTTTCTGGGAGGAATAAAATAATGAAACTGAATTTCGCATCGACCGTCGCTGCTGCCGCATTGATGATCGCCGGGGGGAGCGCCGGTGCTGAGGAGCTGCGCCTGTCGCATCAATGGTCCAACACAGATATCCGCCATGAGGTGGCCAAGATCGTCGCCGACGAAGTCGCCGCCGCGGACGTGGACCTTGATATCAAGATTTTCGGCTCGCAATCGCTGTTCAAAGCGCGCGAGCAATATACGCCGCTGAGCCGGGGCCAGTTGGACATGACGGTGCTGCCCTTGTCCTACGCGGGTGGCCAGCAGCCGGCCTATAACCTGACGCTGATGCCCGGTCTGGTGAAAAACCACGACCACGCGGCGCGGCTGAATGAGTCGCCCTTTATGGAAGCGCTCGAAGAGAAGATGGCCGAAGATGACGTGATGGTCCTGGTGCACGGCTACCTCGCGGGCGGCTTTGTCGGCGCCGATGGCTGCATCACTAAGCCTGAGGACATCAAGGGCCTGCAAACCCGTGCGGCGGGCAAGGCGTTTGAGCAGATGCTGGCCGGGGCAGGGGCTTCGATTGCGTCGATGTCGTCGTCCGAGATTTACAACGCCATGCAGACCGGCGTTCTGGACGCGGCGAACACGTCGTCCTCGTCATTTGTCTCTTACCGGATCTATGAGCAGGCGAAATGCTACACCCCGGCGGGCGATATTGCGCTGTGGTTCATGTATCAGCCACTGTTGATGAACAAATCGACCTTTGAAGGGCTGAACGAAGAGCAGCAGGCCGCTTTGCTTGCCGGTGCCGAAAAGGCGCAGGCGCATTATCTGGAAGAGGCTAAGAAGGAAGACGCGGCCTCCGAAGAAGTGTTCCGCGAGGCCGGGGTTGAGATCGCGCAGATGAGCCAGGAAGATTTCGACGCATGGCGCGAACTGGCGAAAGAGACGTCCTACAAGCAGTTCGTCGAAGACACCCCTGACGGGCAAAAGCTGCTCGACATGGCGCTCGCGGTCGAGTGATCGGAGTGGGGGGCGGTGCCCTGTGCCGCCCCAATCTAAGACCCTGAAAAGAGAGGCGTTTCAATGGCAACGCAGCCGAAGGCCGTGCAGTCCCGCGCGCGCAAAAACTTGTTCGTGAACACCGTGGACGCGATTTCGACGCTGGCGGGCTGGTGCGCCGCCGCGATGATCGTCGTCGCTGTGGGGATCACCTGTCAGATGATCTTTGTCCGCTTTGTGTTGAACCACTCAACGATCTGGCAGACGGAGATGGTGATCTACCTCGTGATCGCCGCGACGCTGATCGGGCTGCCCTATGTGCAAAAGCTGCGGGGGCATGTGAACGTCGATCTGGTGCCGCTGATGCTGCCACCGCGTCTGCGTTTTGGCCTTTGTGTCGTGACCCTGTCCATGTCGATCCTGATCATCACGGTCATGCTCTGGTATGGCTATGAGTTCTGGCATTTCGCGTGGGACCGGAATTGGAAGTCCGACACCGTCTGGGGCGTGCGTCTGTGGATTCCCTATCTGTCGCTGCCCGTCGGTCTTGGTCTGCTGGCGCTGCAACTGACCGCTGACCTTGTCGCCGTCATTCTGCGCATCGACACCCCCTTTGGATTGGAGACCTGAGCATGGATCCCCTCGTACTTGGCGGCCTTGTCGCAGTCTTCACCATTCTGGTCCTGTTTTCCGGCGTCTCGGTGGCCATTGGCCTGCTGATCGTCTCTGCTGGTTTCCTGATCGTTTTCGACGGTGCCCGCTCGCTTGAGCTGATGCCTGAAATCCTCTTCGGCAAGCTCGACAATTTCGCGCTGCTTGCGATCCCGATGTTCATCATCATGGGCTCGTCAATCGCCTCAACACGCGCGGGTGCCGACCTTTATGAAGCGCTGGAGCGCTGGTTGACCCGCGTGCCGGGCGGGTTGGTGATCTCAAACCTCGGTGCCTGCGCGCTCTTTGCGGCGATGTCGGGCTCCAGCCCCGCGACCTGTGCGGCGATTGGCAAGATGGGCATCCCCGAGATGCGCAAGCGCGGCTATCCGGACGGCGTGGCCGCAGGCTCCATCGCGGCGGGCGGCACGCTGGGCATTCTGATCCCGCCGTCGGTCACGATGATCGTCTACGGCATCGCGACTGAAAGCTCGATCGGGCGGCTGTTCTTGGCGGGCGTTCTGCCGGGGCTGCTGCTGGTTGGTCTGTTCATGGCGTGGTCGCTTTATTCCACCGCTAAGTCCGGCAACCGTGATCTGCTGAATGTGACACCTTACACATGGCGCGAGAAGTTCGAGATTCTGCCGCGGGTGCTGCCCTTCCTGCTGATCATCCTCGGCGTGCTTTATGCCATGTATGGCGGCATCGCGACCCCGTCCGAGACCGCTGCCGTGGGCGCGCTCCTTTGCCTTGTGATCGCGATGGTGATCTACCGTTTGTGGAACCCCAAAGACCTCTGGGTCGTGCTGCGCGACAGCACACGGGAAAGCGTGATGATCCTGTTCATCATCGCCGCCGCCGGGGTGTTCTCTTACATGCTGTCGAGCCTGTTTATCACCCAGTCCATCGCCGAATGGATCGGCACGCTCGACATCAACCGCTGGTTCCTGATGGGCGCGATCAACATCTTCCTGCTGATCGCCGGGTTCTTCTTGCCCCCCGTCGCGGTGATCTTGATGGCTGCACCGATCTTGCTGCCGGTGATCGTGACGGCGGGCTTTGATCCGATCTGGTTTGCCGTGGTGCTGACGATCAATATGGAGATCGGTCTGATTTCCCCGCCCGTTGGCCTGAACCTCTATGTCATCAACGGCATCGCGCCAGACATTCCGCTCAAGACGATCCTGCTCGGCTCGCTGCCTTTCGTGGCCTGTATGGTGCTGGCGATCATCCTGCTTTGCCTGTTCCCGGGCATCGCCACATGGTTGCCTGACCTCGTGATGGGGGCCGCGATATGAGCCTGTTGGCCGATCTGCTCTCAACCGTCTTTGACCGCTCGCGCCGGGCCGTTCCGGCGGGGCAGTGGGACAACCGCGCAATGGAGGAACTGGTGGCCGATCTAATCGGCAACCGGGGCGAGGTGCGCGGCATGATCCTCGCGCGGCAAATCCTCGACCGCTACGCCGCGATGACGCAGGAGGAAAAGCGCGGATTCTTCCTGCATCTCGCCACTGGGTTGGACATCAATCCGGACCGTGTGCGCAGCACTTTGCAGGACTATGAAACCGCCTCCTCCAAGGCAAGCTACCGCGCTTTCATGGCCGCCTCCGAGCCGCCACGGCAGGAGTTGGTGCGTCGGTTGAACCAAGTGCCGGGGGCGACGGGCAGTCTGGTGGCGATGCGCAACGATCTGCTCGCCATGACACGCGAGGAGCCGACGCTGGCAGCTGTCGACCTCGACTTTCGCCACCTGTTTTCCTCGTGGTTCAATCGCGGATTTCTGGTCCTGCGTCCAATCAACTGGGAAAGCCCGGCGCATGTGCTGGAAAAGATCATCGCCTATGAGGCCGTCCACGCCATCGACAGTTGGGACGACCTGCGCCGCCGGATGCAGCCCACAGACCGGCGCTGCTTTGCCTTTTTCCACCCCGCGATGCCCGACGAGCCGCTGATCTTTGTCGAAGTGGCGCTGACCAAAGGCGTGCCGGGGGCGATCAGTCAGGTGCTGACTGAAGACCGCGATGTGCTGAAGGCCGAAGAGGCCGACACGGCGGTGTTCTACTCCATCTCCAACTGTCAGGCGGGGCTGGCGGGGATTTCCTTTGGCAACTCGCTGATCAAACAAGTGGTCGATGACCTTTCCCGTGAATTGCCGGGGTTAAAGACCTTTGTGACCCTCTCGCCGATCCCAGGTCTGACCGCGTGGCTGGAAGAAGAGGGCGTGAGCGAAGAGACCGCCCGCGCCAATCTCGCGCCCCTGACCGCACGCTATCTGTTGCAGGCCAAACGCCCCGGCGGCGCGCCGCGTGATCCGGTGGCGCGGTTCCATCTGGGCAATGGCGCAATGGTCCACGCAGTCCATGCAGAGGCTGACCCGTCGACCAACGGCCAGAAACAGTCGTTTGGCGCGATGGTCAATTACCTCTATGACCTCTCCGCCGTGGCGCAAAACCACGAACGCTTTGCCGACAGCCACGAGGTCGCCGCCGCGCCGAGTGTCGTGGCGCTGGCACGCGCTGCCGAGAAAGCCGCCGAAAAGGCTGGCGATAAGACCGACACCAAAGGAGCAAAGTGATGGCAAACCCCCTTTACGATACATTGTTCGGCCGTCACGCCGGAAAGACCACGCCGTTCCTGCATCTGGCGGGTGGGGTGACGCTGACCCACGCTGGCTTCCTGTCGCGTGCGGCGCGTTTTGCCAATGTGCTTAGCGATCTAGGGCTGCGGGCAGGGGACCGGCTGGCGGTCCAGATCGACAAATCCCCCGATGCGCTCGCCGTCTATGCCGCCTGTGCGCAGGCAGGGGTGATTTTCCTGCCGCTCAACACCGCCTATACCGCCGATGAGGTCAGCTATTTCGTGACCGACAGCGGGGCCGCGGCCTTTGTCTGCCAGCCTGCGCGGCGCGATGAGATGGCCCCGGTGGCCAAAGCCGCGGGCACGCAGTTGGAAACTCTTGGCGCCGATGGTGACGGCAGTCTGGCCGCCCGCGCCGATGCCGCCGAGGATAGCTTTGACACGGTCGAGCGCAGCGGCGATGACCTCGCGGCCTTCCTCTATACTTCGGGCACAACCGGGCGTTCCAAGGGGGCAATGCTGACGCAAGCGAACCTGCTGTCCAACGCAGAAACGCTGGCCGATCTGTGGCAGTTCACCGCCCAAGACGTGCTTCTGCATGCCTTGCCGATCTTCCACACCCACGGGCTCTTCGTGGCAACGAATGTGACGCTGGTCGCGGGCGGGGCGATGGTCTTTATGCCCAAGCTCGACATTGACCAGATGATCGAACACATGCCCCATGCCACCGCAATGATGGGCGTGCCGACCTTCTACACACGGCTCCTGGACGACGCCCGCTTCACCCGCGACGTGGCGGACAATATGCGGCTTTTCATTTCCGGCTCCGCGCCGCTGCTGGCCGAGACCCATGTCGCATTCGAAGAGCGCACCGGCCACCGCATCCTTGAGCGTTACGGGATGACCGAGACCAATATGAACACCTCCAACCCCTATGAGGGCGAGCGCCGGGCAGGGACCGTGGGCTTCCCGTTGCCGGATGTGGAGCTGAAGATCACTGACCCGAAGACCGGGGAAACCCTGCCTGACGGCGAGATCGGCAGCATCGAAGTGCGCGGGCCGAATGTGTTCAAAGGCTACTGGCAGATGCCCGAAAAGACCGCCCAAGAGCTGCGTGAGGACGGGTTCTTTATCACCGGCGATCTGGGGCGGCGCGATGCGGATGGCTATGTCACCATCGTCGGGCGCGACAAGGATTTGATCATTTCGGGAGGCTATAACATCTATCCCAAAGAGGTCGAACTGCTGCTCGACGACCAGCCCGGCGTGCTGGAAAGCGCGGTGATCGGCGTCCCGCACCCTGATTTTGGCGAAAGTGTCGTCGCGGTGCTGGTGGCTAAGAAGGGGGCGGAATTGGACCTCGCCCAAATCGCTTCGGATCTGGGCGGGTCGCTGGCGAAGTTCAAACAGCCGCGCAAGCTGATCGTTCTGCCGGAACTGCCTCGCAACACGATGGGCAAGGTGCAGAAGAATGTGCTGCGCGAGAGCTACAGGGATTTGTTTCAGTAGGGCGCCAAAAGGGGGGGGCAGTGCGATTGCCTGCCCCTCAGTTCGGGGTGGATCGAAAGCCGCAGGTGATTGACACCGCCAGATGCAAACCGCACCACATGACTATGAAAGTCTGGTTCACCATTTTAGCGCTACTCTGGGCGCAGGCCGCTTGGGCAGAGCCTCCAGACCGTCAGTGTTCCAGCACGAAGTGGGGCCAATCCCACTGCATCCGCAGTGCCCATTTCGTCTATGACACCTGCAATGCTATCGCTGTGTTCTCCGAACGCCACGGCCTGAACCGCGACTTCTTCGCGCGCCTGATCTGGCAAGAGAGCCGCTTTGATCCCAACGCGCTGAGCCATGCCAATGCGCGCGGCATTGCGCAATTCATCCCCTCGACCGCCGCCCTGCGCGGGTTGGTCGATCCCTACAACCCCGCCGACGCGCTGGAGCATTCCGCGCAGTACTTGGCCGAAATGGCGCGCCGTTACGGCAATGAAGGGCTGGCGGCGATTGGCTACAACGGCGGCGAACGCCGGGTCGAAGGTTTCCTGGAAGGCGGAGGGCTGGCGGATGAAACGATTGCTTACGTCCCGATTATCACAGGTCTGGACGCGGAGGCTTGGCGCGACACGCCGCCCGAGAACCCCGATTTCCGCCTGTCAAAAACGGAGGACTTTCTGTCTGCCTGCTACGCCATGGGCAAGGCGCGACGGCTGACCCCACTTAAACTGCCAGAACCACCACTCAAACCATGGGGTGTGCAGATTGCCTTTGGCAAATCAAAGGCCAAGGCGCAGGCCGCTTACGCGCGGCGGGTCGCCCAGTGCCGCTCGCCGCTGTCAGGTGAAAAGCCGGACTACATCAAGGTCAAACACCGTGCCAGCGGGCAGAAGGGTTTTGTTATGGCGCGGGTCGGACGCAACAGTCGCGCGGCAGCTGACAAGCTCTGCGCCTCGGTCCGGGCTTCGGGCTGCCCCTGCGCTGTCTACGCGAATAAATAGGGCTGCTCAGGAACGGTGAGCCCTAAGAGCTTCCGGCACCGCGATCAGCAGCAAAAGGGTCGCAGCGATAATAAAAATCCAGCTCCCGACAAACTGAAACAAGAGCGCTCCACAAAGACCTCCGACGGTAAAACAGGCGAGGGTCAGACTGTGCAGCCAAAGCTTCGGCGTCGCGTCTCGCCGGGCCATCTCATCTCCCGCTAACGCGGCCAGTTCGATGCCGATATCGGTCGCCATTCCGGACACATGGGTCGTGCGGACCCGCGCCCGCGAGATCATCGTCGTGACAGCGTTTTGCAGCCCCATGACAAAGCTAAGAACGATGACCAGAAAGGTCTCGTGTTCGGCGGGCGATGACATGACGAATGCAGCGCTAACCAGCAGAAGAATAATGGCCTCGGCGGTGATTGCCAAAGCGTAGATTGAGCGGAGCTTCCGGCGTTCACCAGCTTGGATCGCAAGCGCCACCATTCCGGCGCCGCCTATAAAGGCAATGACCAGCCCCAAAAAGGAAAACGCGATCAGAAACGCGCCACCCGCGAGCAGATCCGCAAATGCCGAGATGTTGCCTGTCATATTTGCTGTGAACGAACCGGCGATAAGGAACCCGACGGCGTTCAGCGCACCCGCGACCGAGGAAAGCAGCCCTGCAAGAACCAGATCGATATTCGTGGTGCGGGCATCACCGACTTTGATCAGCATCTCTCGTCCTAGTATTCAGATCTCAAAGAATGGCACTGCCCCTATGCCCGCGCAACTATCGCTGACATTCAGACAAACGGCAACAGAACCGCTGAGCATAGCAGCCCGCTCTGCGACAAACTGGCCGCAAATGCCCGGTTTCGCTTGAGGTTCTGACATTTTTTCGACAGAAGGTGATGACCTTTCAGTCCGATAGATCAGGAGTTCGCGTGTCCCTCTTCCTAATCGTTGCCTTGCCCTTTCTCGGGGCGTTGTTGCCCGGATTGATGAATTCCGCAGGCCGTCAGGCCTGTGCAGGCGTGACCTTTATGGTCAGTTTGGTGGCGCTGGTGGGGCTGCTCACACATCTACCAGCGGTACTGGCGGGCGAGTTGGTGACGGCGCGGGTCGACTGGATCCCGGCTTTGGGGCTGAACCTCACGCTGATGCTTGACGGGTTGGGCTTTTTCTTTGCCTGTTTGATCCTCGGTATCGGTCTGCTGATCATCGCCTATGCGCGGTCTTACCTGTCGCGCGACGATCATATGGGCGAGTTTTTCACCTACCTTCTGCTCTTCCAAGGCGCGATGGTGGGGATCGTTCTGAGCGATAACGTTTTAATCTTGCTCATTTTCTGGGAGCTGACCTCGCTCTCGTCTTTCTTGCTGATCGGTTATTGGAAGCACCTGCCCGAAGGCCGCCAAGGAGCGCGTATGGCGCTGACGGTAACCGGCATGGGCGGGCTGGCGATGATCGGTGGCATGCTGCTCTTAGGCCAGATCGTCGGCAGCTATGACCTGAGCGTGATCTTGGAAAACCGCGATCTGATCCAAGCCTCGCCGCTTTATCTGCCTGCGCTGATCCTGATCTTGCTGGGCTGTTTCACCAAGTCCGCTCAGTTCCCGTTTCACTTCTGGCTGCCGCATGCCATGGCCGCACCAACGCCGGTCTCGGCCTATCTGCACTCTGCCACGATGGTGAAGGCCGGCATCTTCCTCATGGCGCGCATGTGGCCGGTGCTGTCGGGCACGCCGGAGTGGTTTGTCATCGTCACCACGGCTGGGCTGATCACCATGGTGCTCGGCGCGGTGATTGCGCTGTTCAAACATGACCTGAAGGCGTTGCTGGCGTTCTCGACCGTGAGCCATCTTGGCCTGATCACCATGCTCTTGGGCACGGGCACGGCCTTTGGCGCGCTGGCGGCGGTGTTTCACATCCTCAACCATGCGACCTTTAAGGCGGCGCTGTTTATGTCGGCGGGGATTGTGGATCACGCGGTGCACACCCGGGACATCCGGCGCTTGGGTGGGTTGCGGCATCTAATGCCGGTGACCTTTGTGATCGCAACGCTGGCGGCGCTGTCGATGGCGGGGATCCCGCTGCTGAACGGGTTCTTGTCCAAAGAGATGATGCTGGAAGAGACCCTGCACACTACGCTGTTTGATATGCCATGGCTGGTGCCAGGGCTTGCGACCTTTGGCGCGCTGTTCTCGGCGGCCTATAGCTTCCGGCTGATTGGTCATACTTTCCTTGGCAAAGAGCGCGACGACTATCCCGACCACCCGCATGATCCCAAGCCCGGCCTTTGGCTGCCGCCCGCGCTTTTGATCATTCCGGTGGTGGTCATTGGCCTCGCGCCCTTCCTCGCCGAGCCTTTTGTCAAGCTGGTGACCGCCTCTGTCTTGGGCGGCGCGGCAGAGATGCCCTCGGCGCATTTCAAAATCTGGCATGGGTTCGGTCCGGCGCTTTATATGTCGATCATCGCCGTGGTTGGCGGGCTTGTCCTGCTGGCGCTCTTCACCCCGCTGCTGCGTGTTTGGGACGCCAGCCCACGGCCTGAGGCCAAGCGCATCTTTGACCGGGTGATCGCTGGCGCGGTTGGCCTTTCGCAAGCGGTATCCCTCCGGCTGCACAACGGCGCCTTTTCGCGCTATGCCGCGATCATGGCGGTGACGGTGGTCGCGGTGGGCTATTACGCTTGGGCCACGGGCACGGTCGGGGCCGCGACCCGTGCGATGCAACCGACGAATGCTGTGCAGATCGCCGGTTGGCTGATGCTGGTCGCCGCCGCCTGCGGCTTGGTCTTCTTGCACCGCAACCGTCTGCTTTCGCTGATCCTCATCGGCATTGTCGGGCTGATCGTCTCGGCCGGTTTTGTCTTCTTCAGCGCGCCGGACTTGGCGATGACCCAACTAACCGTCGAAGTGGTCACGATCATCCTGCTGCTGCTGGCGCTGAACTTCTTGCCCAACCACACGCCGATTGAAAGCACCGTCCTGCGCCGCAGCCGTGATGTGGTGATCTCGGTCGTGGCCGGGCTGGCAACCATGGCGCTGTCCTATCACTATCTGCTGCGCGACACGGTGGCGCCGAGCATTTCGGAATTCCACCTCGCCAACTCCTACAAGGGCGGCGGCGGTACCAATGTGGTGAACGTGATCCTCGTCGATTTCCGTGGCTTTGACACCTATGGCGAGATCATCGTTTTGGGCATCGCGGCCCTGCTGATCTACGCGCTGACCGAGACGCTGCTGTCGGGCCCGGTCCGGGCGCGTTTGCTCAACCGCAAGCCGGACCAGCCGCGGGCAGGGGGCCGGCATCCGATGATGATGGTCGTCATGACCCGCGTGATCATGCCAGTGGTGCTGCTGGTGGGCTTCTACATCTTCCTGCGCGGCCATAATGAGCCGGGCGGTGGGTTTATCGCCGGGCTGATCGTGTCGATCGCTGTGGTGATGCAATATATGGCCAGCGGCTTTGCCTGGGCCTCGGCGCGGCTGCGGTATCCGTATCACGGGATCATCGGCACCGGCGTGCTGATCGCGGGGCTGACGGGCATTGGCTCATGGTTCTTTAACAAACCTTTCCTGACTTCGGATTTCACCTATGTGCGCATCCCGCCCTTCTACAAATTCGAACTGGCCACGGCGGCGCTCTTTGACCTTGGGGTGTTCCTTGCGGTGGTTGGTGCGGTGATGCTGACGCTGGAAAGCTTCTCGCGTCTTGCACGCCGCGCCCATGTGCCGGAAGCCGATCACCCGATGGACATCGACCCATCCCGCGAAGACACAAAGGCGGAGGCATAAAATGGAACTTCTCGTCGCTTCTGCCATCGGCATTCTGACGGCCTCTGGCCTTTACCTCGTGCTGCGTTTGCGGACCTTTCCGGTGATCATGGGCACCTCGCTGCTGACCTATGCGGTGAATGTGTTTCTGTTCGCCTCGGGCCGTTTGACCGTCGGCGCACCGCCAATCCTGACGGATGCTGCGCGCTACACCGATCCGCTGCCGCAGGCGCTTGTGCTGACGGCCATCGTGATCTCATTTGGCATGACCGCCGTGGTGGTGATGATCGCGCTTGGCGCTTATCTGGGTGGCAATGACGATCACGTCGATGATCTGATCCCCGCATCCGACGCGGAGGACCGCACATGATCCATTGGCTAATCCTGCCCATCGTGCTGCCTGCCTTTCTTGCACCTTTCATCGTGCTGGCGGCGCGCTATCACATCACCATCCAACGGGTGTTTTCGCTCTTTGGCGCCGTGGCGCTGATCGCCGTGGGGCTGGGCCTCTCGGTTGAGGCGGCCTCTGGTGAGGTCATGCTCTACCGTCTCAGCGATTGGGCCGCGCCCTTTGGCATTGTGCTGGTGGGTGACCGTCTGTCGACCCTGATGGTCACGCTGACCGCCGTTCTGGCGCTCTTTGTGTTGCTCTACGTCATAGGGTCCAAATGGGACGAACGCGGGCGGCATTTCCACGCACTGTTTCAGTTCCAGTTGATGGGCATTATGGGCGCTTTCCTGACGGGCGACCTGTTTAACCTCTTTGTGTTTTTCGAAGTGCTGCTGATCGCCTCCTACGGGCTGATGATCCATGCGGGTGGCACGGTGCGGCTGCGGGCGGGGGTGCAATATGTGCTCTATAACCTCTTGGGTTCGACGCTGTTCCTCTTTGCCCTCGGCGCGATCTATGCCGAGACGGGAACGCTCAACATGGCCGATCTGGCGCAGCGCGTGGCGCTGATTGATCTGGGCGAGACTGTGGGCATCCGCATCGCCGCCGTGCTGCTGTTGATGGTCTTCGCGATCAAAGCCGCCTTGGTGCCGCTGCACTTCTGGCTGCCGTCGAGCTATGCCGAAGCGCCCGGTCCGGTGGCGGCACTCTTCGCGATCATGACCAAGGTCGGCGCCTATGCGATCATCCGCGTCTATACGCTGATCTTCCCGCCGGAACTGGCGGCGACCGCCGATCTGCACACCACATGGCTGCTGCCTGCGGCGCTGCTGTCGTTGGCGCTCGGCATGGTCGGGGTCTTGGCGGCCAAGCAGTTGGACCGGTTGGTGGCCTTCTCGGTCATCGGGTCGATGGGCATGGTGATGGTGGCGATTGCGCTGTTTACGCCCGAAGGGATTGCCGCCGCGCTCTACTACATCGTGCATTCGACGCTGGCGGCCGGGGCGTTGTTCCTGATCTGCGATCTGGCGCGGGCCGGGCGGGCGAACCTTGATCTGACGGCGCAGCCGCAGGTGGCGGGGGCGCGACTGACCTCGGCGATGTTCTTTGTCGCGGCGATTGCGATGGTTGGTGTACCGCCCTTATCGGGTTTTGTCGGCAAGCTCCTCATCATGGATGCAGCGGTGCAGAACCCATACATGGTCTGGATCTGGGCCGTGATCTTGGGCGCCAGCCTGCTGAGCCTCGTGGGCTTTGGCCGCGCCGGTAGCACGCTGTTCTGGAAGGCCCGTGCCGTGCCGGTTGACGAAGACGCGGAGCCGACGGCGGCCCCCGGTGTGCTATGCTATGTGGGGGTCGGCGGCCTGCTGGCGCTGCTGGTGGCCCATACGCTGTTGGCCGGTCCGGCGACGGCCTATGCCACAGCGATCTCGAAACAGTTGTTTGGCCCGGAGCGCTATCTGACCACCGTGCTGGAAACCCCCGGCAAGCTGTCAGACGGCAAAGAGGAGGATCACTAAGATGATGCGACCATTCCGCTGGCTCTTTCCACACCCGTTCCTGACGATCCTACTCTCTGCGGTCTGGATCCTGCTGCAAAACGAACTCAGCGCCGGGATGTTGGTCTTTGGCCTGATCCTTGGCATTGTGATCCCGATCCTTACCGCCCGCTGGTGGACAGACCGGCCCCAAGGCATCCGCCCGCTGCGCATGATTGCCTATGTGTTGCTGGTGATTTGGGACATCATCGTCGCCAATGTGCAGGTGGCGTGGATCATTCTGACGAAATCCAACGCAAGCATGAAACCGGCTTGGGTGGTCATCCCGCTCGACCTGCGAGAGCCTGAGGCGATCAGCATTCTGGCGGGCACCATTACGCTCACCCCCGGCACTGTCTCGGCAGACCTGTCCGACTGTGGTCGCTACCTGCTGGTGCACGCGCTCGACGCCGAAGACCCCGATGCGGTACGTGATGACATCAAAGACCGCTATGAACGCCGGCTGAAGGAGATTTTCCTGTGACCCAAGCGAATGAACTGCTCACGATGGCGCTTTATGGCGCGCTGACAATGGTCGCGATTGCGCAGATCATGGCGATGATCCGGCTGTGGATCGGTCCGGGCACCGGGGACCGGATCCTGGCGCTTGATACGATGTTTATCAACGCCATCGGCTTGATCGTCTTGCTGGGCCTCTTGCAGGGCACGCAAATCTATTTCGAAGCGGCATTGATTATCGCCATGTTGGGCTTCGTCTCGACCGTGGCTTATGCCCGTTTTGTGCTGCGCGGAGATATTATCGAATGAACCCCGAGATCATCGCCACCTATGCCGTTATTCTCCTGCTGCTGATCGGCAGCTTCTTCATCATTGTCGCGAGCATCGGCTTGCTCAAACTGAGCGACCCGATGACCCGGCTACACGCGCCAACCAAAGCCGGCACGCTTGGGATCGGTGCCTATCTGCTGGCCGCGGTGGTCCATTCCTTTAGCGTTGGCGAAGGATCGCTGCACGAGTTGCTGATCATGGCCTTTATCTTTGTCACTGCACCGGTTTCTGCGAATTTCATGGCCAAGGCCAATATCCACCGCCGAGATTGCGCGCTGCAAACGCCGGAGCTGCCGGATGGGGACACTTGGGCCACGCTGAATGTGCCGGAGGAAGACCGCGAGGTCGAAGGCCCCCATACCTGAGCGGTTTGACCGACCCCATCCAACTCACGATCAAGCGGCCAAGAGCAATCTTGGCCGCTTTGCCATGTGCAAATGGTGGAAACCTGAAGGCAGCAGCATAGGTTAAGCGTCGGCCCGCCGAACCAATGCCAGAAAGGAGCCCGCTCTATGCGTCTCGCCTCGATCTTGCTGTTTACCCTCATGCCACTCGCCGCGCTGGCCCAAGAGCGCGCGGCTTTGGTGATCGGCATGGGCGACTATGAAAATGCCGAGGATCTGGACGGCCCGCGTGCAGATGCGAAAGCGGTCGGCGCCGCGCTGGAAGAGTTGGACTTTGACGTGACCACCTTGATCGACATGCCGGGGGCGGACCTAAAGCAGGCCATATCGGACTTCGCATTTCGCGCCGAAACAGCTGAGATCGCGCTGGTTTACTATGCTGGCCACCGCCTTGCGGCAGGGGGGCAGAATTTTATTATCCCGGCAGATGGTCCACTGGCCCCCGTGACCGCGCTACGCGAACAGGCGGTCGCCTTGCCCTCACTGATGCGGGCTGCCGGAAAGGCGCGCCACATGCGGATCGTGGTGCTTGATAGCTGCCAAGCCGCACCCCTGCAGAGCGTGGCACCCCTGACGCCGCCGGAGCCACGCGAAGGCACTTTGGTGCTGACGTCTGGCCGGGCAGGAGCTTGTGACAGTGGCGCAGAAGGGCCGGGCATTTTTGCCAAGACCTTGATCGACGCCTTGTCGCAGCCGGATGTGGAGATCAGCGTCGCCTTAGACAGGCTAAGGGCCGACCTGCGCAGCCGCACGGGCGGCGAACTTGCGCCTCGGCGCTTTGGCCAGTTAAAGGCCACACCCTATTTCCTTGCGGGCGGGCCAGAGGATGAAGATCAGGGCCCCGGAAACGACCGTCGTCGGACATGGTCGCGCTTGAATGATGCTCAGGCCACTGAACTCGCAGCGCTGGCCAGCCAAGGAGACAGCCGCGCTTTGCTTGCCTCGGCCTATCTCCAGCTTAACCCGGACGATCCCCGTCACGACCCCGCCGCAGCCGCTGAAAGCCTGGAGCGCGCCGCGCGTAGCGGCTCAGCAGAAGCGCGGTACCAATTGGCGCAGCTCTATGAAAAAGGGCAAGGTGTGCCGGAGGATAAGGACCGTGCGCTGGCGCTTTACGCAGAGGCCGCGGAGGAGGGATATGCGCCGGCGCTGAACGACCTCGGTTTCATCCATTTGCAAGGCGAATTGGGGCAGGAAGCGGACGAGGAGCGCGCCCGAGACTATTTCCGCCGCGCGGCAGACCGGCGTCACCCGGCCGCCATGTTCAACTACGCAGCGTTGATCGACGACGGGAAAGTCGAGGGACGCGGCGCGCCGGATGCGGCGCTCTACCTCTACCGCGCCTTGCGCGGAGGGGATGCGACATTGCTGGACCTGATGACCGACGAGTCAGAGCTTTTCAACAGCGAGACCCGCAAGGCGCTTCAGCGCAAGCTGGCGAGCGAAGGGTTCTATGACGGGCCGATTGACGGGGATTACGGGCCCGGCACGCAAGCCGGTATCCGGGCGGCCTACACCGGAGGGGAGCCTGCCGAACCCGAAGCTGACGGCGCTGAAGTGTCTGAACTTACAGTCGATAACGGTGAGACTGTAGCCAAGGAGGAAGAGGGGGAGGTCGCAGAGGTCGCTTCTGCCAGCACGGCGGAGGCAGTGTCGGAGGAAGCATCACAGGAGACGGAAGAAACGCCACAGACGGGCGCGGAGACTTTCACGCCTGACGCCACCCCCGAACCCGGTGCAGACGAAGACGTGACCCCGGTGCTGCGCCCGCAACAGGCCGCGCGGGACTGATCCCGCAAAACCATTGGTATTGGTTCTGGGCCTGCTTTAGATTGGCAAAATTAAATCCGGTTGCAATATCACCGCTGATGGCTTTTGATTGGCGCATCAGTCAATAAAAACTTCTCTGGGGAGAGACACCAATGAAAAAACTGCTTACGACATCCGTTCTGGCAATGACCGCCGCGACTTCGCTGGCCGCCGCCGAATGTAACGAAGTCACCTTCTCCGACGTTGGTTGGACCGACATCACCGCCACCACCGCCGCCGCTTCGGTCGTGCTGGACGCGCTTGGCTATGACACCGAGACCAAGATCCTTGCCGTGCCGGTGACCTATACCTCGATGGCGGCGGGCGACATTGACGTCTTCTTGGGCAACTGGATGCCCACCATGGAAGGCGATATCGCCAAATACCGCGAAGAGGGCAGCGTCGACACCGTGCGCGCCAACCTTGAAGGCGCGAAATACACGCTGGCTGTCAACAAGGCCGCCGCTGACATGGGCATCAAGACCTTCGCCGACATCGCCGCCAATGCTGACGCGCTGGAAGGCAAGATCTACGGCATCGAGCCCGGCAATGACGGCAACCGCCTGATCCAGTCGATGATCGACGAAAACGCCTTTGAGTTGAAAGACTTCGAAGTCGTCGAATCCTCCGAGCAGGGCATGCTGGCCCAAGTCCAGCGCGCCACGCGCAAAGAAGAGCCGGTTGTCTTCCTTGGTTGGGAGCCGCACCCGATGAACGCCAACTTTGAGCTAACCTATCTGGAAGGCGGGGACGATTACTTTGGCCCCGATCTGGGCGGTGCGACGGTCTATACCAACACCCGCGCCGGTTTTGTTGAGGAATGCCCGAACCTCGGCAAATTCCTGAACAACCTCGAGTTCACGCTGGAGATGGAAAACGAGATCATGGGCGCGATCCTTGATGACGGTGAAGAGGCCGAAGAGGCCGCCGCTGCTTGGATCAAGGAAAACCCCGAAGTTCTCGACACATGGCTCGCCGGTGTGACCACCGTGGACGGCGGCGACGCGATGGAAGCCGTCGCTTCGCTGAAGTGATCCGCACGACATGATGAAAACGGCCCGTCCCAGCGTTTGGGGCGGGCATTCTCATGCGCAATTCTCCAGAGTTGAAGGACTGACATGGACTGGCTGACCGAAAACAAGATCCCCGTGGCTGATGTGGCCGAACGCGCGCTGGATTGGCTGCAAATCAACGGGGCGTGGTTCTTTGACGGGCTGTCCGAGGCCATGGAATGGCTGATCGACGCGATCCTCTGGGTGCTGCAAACCCCGCATCCGCTGATCATCATTGCGGTCTTTGCTGCGATCACATTCGCCATTCAGCGCAACTGGAAGACCGTGGCCTTCGTGGTGCTGGGCTTCCTGTTCATCCTCAACCAAGATTATTGGGAAGAGACCACTGAAAGCCTGACGCTGGTGCTTTCGGCCTGTGTGGTCTGCATGGGGCTGGGCGTGCCGATTGGCATCGCGGTGGCGCATCGGCCTAAGCTCTATGCGTTGGTCGCGCCGGTTTTGGACCTGATGCAGACGCTGCCGACCTTTGTGTATCTGATCCCCGCCATTGTGTTTTTCGGCATCGGCATGGTGCCGGGCCTGATCGCCACGGTGATCTTCGTGCTGCCCGCGCCGATCCGGCTGACGCAGCTGGGCATTTCCTCGACCCCCAAGGCGCTGCTTGAAGCCGCGCAGGCCTTTGGCGCCAAGCCGCGCCAGACGCTTTGGAAGATCGAACTGCCCTATGCGCTGCCGCAGATCATGACCGGTTTGAACCAGACCATCATGCTGTCGCTGTCAATGGTGGTGATCGCCGCACTTGTGGGCGCAGACGGCTTGGGCGTGCCGGTGGTGCGCGCCTTGAACCAAGTCAATACGGGCTTGGGATTTGAATCCGGGTTGGTGATCGTCGTCGTGGCGATCATGCTCGACCGTATCCTGCGGGTGGGGCGGAAATGACTAAAGCAGTAGAATTCGACAATGTGTCCATCGTCTTTGGCGACAAGCCAGAGAAGGCCCTGCCGTTGATGGACGAAGGCCAGAGCCGCGCCGAGATTGAATCGGCGACGGGGCAGGTGCTGGGTGTGCATGATTGCTCGCTGAGCGTTGAGAGCGGCGAGATCCTAGTGTTGATGGGGCTGTCGGGCTCGGGCAAGTCCACGCTGCTGCGCGCGGTGAACGGGCTCAACCCGATGGTGCGCGGCACCGTGCATGTCCACGCTGCGGACTGGACCTGTGACGTGCATGCAAGCAGCGCCGCCGAGTTGCGGCAGGTGCGGCGGGAATGTGTGTCGATGGTGTTCCAGCAGTTCGGTCTGCTGCCGTGGCGGACGGTGCGCGACAATGTGGCGCTTGGGTTGGAGCTTTCCAATGTACCGAAAGCCGAGCGGTTGGAACGTGCGGATCGACAGTTGGCGCTGGTGGGGCTGAGCGATTGGGCTGACCGCAAGGTGGGTGAGTTGTCGGGCGGGATGCAGCAGCGCGTTGGTCTGGCGCGCGCCTTTGCCACCGAAGCGCCGATCTTGCTGATGGACGAGCCGTTCTCCGCGCTTGATCCGCTGATCCGGACGCGGTTGCAGGATGAATTGCTCGACCTTCAGCGCGAGTTGAACCGCACGATCATCTTTGTGAGCCATGACCTTGACGAAGCGTTCAAACTCGGCGGGCGGATCGCGATTATGGAGGGCGGGCGCATCGTGCAAATCGGCACCCCGCGTGAGATTTTCTCGAACCCGGCGTCGGACTATGTGGCGGAGTTCGTGGCCAATATGAACCCGCTTGAGGTGTTGACCGCCCGGGACGTGATGGGGCCGGTTGATGGCGTTGGTACGCAGGGCGAGACCGCAGCGGAAAGCCCGGTGCGTGATCTGATGGACCGGCTGCGCGGGCCGGATGCGGCGATTGCTGTGATGGAAGACGGTGCACAGATCGGCACGGTCACGGCGCATAGTATTGTGGATCGGTTGAAGGCTTAAATCGACACTCCGAAAGTGTCCCGCCCGGCGGCACGCCGGGCAGCGCCGACCCGCCCCCCAGGGGCGGCGCTTTCTGCGCCACCCCGCGGGTCTGCGCTGCCCTTCGTGGTTGACAGCTAGCGTTGCTCCGCAGCGGTCTCCGTCCCCAGCGTCTTCAGAATCGGGCAATCTGGCCGATCATCCCCCGCACAATCCCGCACCAAAGTGCTCAGCGTATCGCGCATCTCTTGCAGGTCGCGAATCTTAGCCTCGATCTGCGCCAGATGATCCTTCGCAATCGCCCGAACATCGGCACTGGCCCGGTTGCTATCCTCCCAAAGCGCCAGCAGGTTGCGGCAATCCTCGATGCTGAACCCCAGCGTCCTCGCCCGCCCAAGAAAGGCGAGCTTGTGCATCTCGCTCTCTCGAAAGGCGCGGTAGCCATTGGTATCGCGCAGCGGTTTGACCAGCCCGATATCCTCATAGTAACGGATGGTTTTCGGCGGCAGGCCAGTGCGTTCTGCAACTTCTCCGATGTTCATGCGACGCTCCTATTCTGCTGCCACGGGCACTGCGGCCCGGGCAGATTGGGTCTCAGCCGTCTCCGCCAGCGGCGGGGTGATCCAGCGCAGGCGCAGCGCGTTGCTGAGGACAAAGACGCTCGACAAGGCCATGGCCCCCGCCGCCAGCGCGGGCGACAGCAACCAGCCGGTAAGCGGATAAAAGGCGCCCGCCGCCACCGGGATCAGCAGCACGTTGTAGCCAAAGGCCCAAAACAGGTTCTGCTGGATATTGCGCATGCTGCGTTGACTCACGTCGATGGCATTCACCACGCCGCGCAGGTCGCCGGACATCAGCACCACATCTGCCGCCTCAATCGCGACATCCGTGCCGGTGCCGATGGCGAGGCCGACATCCGCCTGCGCCAGCGCCGGGGCGTCGTTAATGCCGTCGCCGACAAAGGCCACTGGGCCAGCTTCCGCCTTCAGCGTGTCGATGGCAGCGACTTTGCCGTCTGGCAGCACCTCGGCCACCACCCGGTCGATCCCAAGCCGTGCGGCGATGGCGTCTGCCGTGCCTTGATTGTCGCCCGTAATCATCGCGACCTTGAGGCCAAGATCATGCAGGGCGGCAATGGCCTCTGGCGTGCCGGGTTTGACCGGGTCGGCCACGGCGATCACGGCGGCAAGCTTGCCATCTATGGCGGCATAGAGCGGCGTCTTGCCCGCCGTGCCGTAGTCCGCGCCAATTTGCGCTGCATCACCAAGGGCGAGGCCATCGCGGGTCATCAGTCGGTCGGCCCCCACGCTCACCCGATGCCCCGCCACCATCGCGCTGACGCCATAGCCGGTGTGGGACTGAAAATCGGTGATCTCTGTCGGGACATTGCCCGCCCGTTCGGCCCGTCGCAAAATCGCCTGCGCAATGGGGTGTTCCGAGCGCGCCTCAACCGCGCCGATAAGCGGCAGCACCTCGTCTTCGGTAAAGCCGTTCAGCAGCGTGAGGTCAGTCAACTCCGGCTGGCCTTTGGTCAGCGTGCCGGTCTTGTCCAACGCCACGGTCTTTACGTCATGCAAGGTCTGAAGCGCGTCGCCTTGCCGGAACAGCACCCCAAGCTGCGCCGCGCGGCCCGTGCCCACCATAATGGAGGTCGGCGTGGCCAGCCCCATGGCACAGGGGCAGGCAATAATCAGCACCGCGACCCCGGCGACGAGCGCGTGGCTCAGCGACGGGCCAAAGGCCAGCCAGACGCCAAAGGTCACCAATGCCACGGCGATCACCGCGGGGACGAACCACAGGGTGATACGGTTCACCAAGTCCTGAATGGGCAGCTTCGCGCCTTGTGCCTCTTCGACCATGCGGATGATCTGCGCGAGCATCGTGTCGCCGCCGACTTTGGTGGCGCGGAAGGTGAGGCTGCCGGTGCCATTGACCGTGCCGCCGACAACTTCGGTGCCTTCGACCTTCTCAACCGGCACCGGCTCGCCGGTTATCATGCTTTCATCGACATAGGACCGGCCCGAAGCCACGACCCCATCGGTGGCGATTTTTTCGCCCGGGCGCAGGTGGATGATGTCGCCCGCGACGATCTCCTCTACCGGTAGTTCGACCACCGCCCCCTCACGTTCCACCCGAGCGCTGCGGGCGCGCAGGCCGATCAGCTTGGCAATCGCCGCCCCCGTCCGGCCCTTGGCGCGGGCCTCAAGGAAACGGCCCAAGAGGATCAGCGTCACGATCACCGCGGCGGCTTCGAAATAGACCACCCGGCTGCCTTCGGGCAGCACAGAGGGTGCAAATAGCGCAGTGACCGAGAAGAGCCACGCCGCGCCAGAGCCAAGCGCCACCAGCGAGTTCATATCTGGCGCGCCTTTGAGCAGGGCAGGGAGGCCCTTAAGGTAGAACTGTCGTCCCGGCCCGATCAGGACCAGCGTGGTAAGGACAAACTGCAAGAGCCAAGACGTCTCTGTCCCGATGGTCGCCGTCACCCAGTGGTGAAAGGCGGGGATCAGATGGCCGCCCATCTCCAAGATAAAAACGGGCAGGGTGAGCGCGGCAGCGATAAGGGTTTTGCGTTTCAGATGTGTCGCTTCGGCCTCCTTACGCGCCGTTGCGTCCTCTGCGGCTGCATCCCCGGCATCAAGCGTTGCGGGATAGCCTGCCTGAGCCGCGGCGGCCTGCAGCGCGCTCAGCACGTCGGGGTGGTCCAAAGCCTGCACCTGCGCCTCTTCCGTGGCGAGGTTCACTGACGCCGAGACCACGCCCGGCACATTGGCCAAGGCCCGCTCCACACGGCCCACACAGGAAGCGCAACTCATATTGGCGATGCGCAAGCGATGCGTGACCAACCGCGCGGGGTAGCCCGCCTGGGCCATGGCCTCGACCATCTGCAGTGTATCCACGTCAGCGTCTGTGGTGACTTTCACGCTTTCCGTGGCGAGATTGACCTGGGCTTTGCGCACGCCCTCAACGCCGCCCAGCACCTTTTCCACCCGTCCAACACAGGACGCGCAACTCATGTTTTCGACACCGAATGTCAGCGAAATCTGATCGTCCATTTCCGGCCCTCTGGTTCAAGTTGCTCCTCATATGGGGCTTCCAGTCACTGGAGGGTCAAGGGGTATCGGCGGAAAACTTGTCACGCACATTGCCACGTGAATGCGCTCAAAGGCCCGGCACGGTCGTATTACATGATGAGATGAAAGTGGTGCCCCCACACGGACTCGAACCGCGGACCTACTGATTACAAATCAGTTGCTCTACCAGCTGAGCTATAGGGGCACTGAGGGCTCATTTAGAGAAAGCGCGCGGGGGGTGCAAGAGGAGAAATGCGTCTTTCTTTGGGATTTTACACTGGCATCCAGAGCGGCTATTTACCCTTAAGGATTTGATAGTTGATCGGAATATCATGCAGCTCGTTTTGCATACTGGCGTTCATTTTACCGAAGACGAGCGGCTGCTGAAATGTCTGCTGCGCAATCAGGATGATTTCGCCAGCCGGGGAATCAAAGTGCCGGGGCCGAGCACCTATCGCAACCTGTTCCGGGACACGCTGAACGCGATGCACAAGACGGCCCCCTCGGAGGTTGCGCGCGATGTGCTGCTGGATGCGATTCTCGATGATGGCTCCGCCGAGCGGGTGATTTTGTCGGACGCGAATTTCTTCCGCTCGCCCGCCACGGCCTTGCAGCAGGGGATGCTCTATTCAGCGGCGCCCGTTCGGATGATGCGCATGGCGCAGCTGTTTCCAGACGATGACATCAGCATCTTCATGGCGATCCGCAACCCGGCTTCGTTGGTGCCGGTGCTGTTTGAAAAGGCCGCCGATCAGTCTCCCGATGCTTTTTGGGGCGATCGGGATCCGGAGGATTTGCGTTGGTCCGAGACCATCCGCCTGCTGCGCGAGACCGCGCCGGAGATTCCGGTCACGGTCTGGTGCAATGAAGATGCACCGCTCATCTGGGCGCAGGTGATCCGCGATATGGCGGGTCTTACGCAGGATACCAAAATCAAAGGCGGCTTTGATCTGCTACATTCGATCATGTCGGCGGAGGGCATGCAGCGCTTCCGCGGCTATCTTGACACGCACCCCGATATGTCCGAGGCGCAAAAGCGCCGGGTGATCACGGCCTTTCTTGATAAATTCGCGCTGGAAGAAGAGATCGAAGAAGAAATCGACATGCCCGGTTGGACCGAGGAACTGGTCGAGGAGATGACCGCGATCTATGACGCGGATGTCGAAGTCATCCGCGCCATTCCCGGGGTCACGCTGATCACGCCTTAGGGCGCAGCGAGTTCGGTGATGACGTCATATGCCATCGCCACATCTTCGGCGGTGGCGGTGAAAGCGCCTGCTTGAAAGCGGATCACCAAGTTCCCGTCAATGCGGGTTTGCGTGAGGTAGATGCGCCCGTCGGTGTTGATCCGGTTCACGAGGTCTTGGTTATGCGCATCGAGGTCATGCACCCCGGCAGGCGCGTGGCGAAAGGTGAAGAGCGACAGCATCGGCGCGGTCA
This sequence comes from Sulfitobacter delicatus, assembly GCF_900102535.1. GTDB lineage: Bacteria > Pseudomonadota > Alphaproteobacteria > Rhodobacterales > Rhodobacteraceae > Sulfitobacter > Sulfitobacter delicatus. Next base: position 287,601 of record NZ_FNBP01000003.1, read on the forward strand.
CGATCTCGAAATTTGCCGTATCATCCAACCGCGCGGCGAGGTCCTGCGCCCATGTCACATGGTTGCGGATCATCTCGCGCAGACCCTCCAGTCCGTGCGCCCGGATCAGGAACCATAGTTTCAGCGCCCGGAAGCGACGGCCTAGCGGGACCGACCATTCGGAGTAGTTCACGATCCCATCCGCACCGTGGGTCTTGAGGTATTCCGGCTGGATCGCCAGCGTGCGCACCAAATCTTCGGGGTCGCGCAGGAAATGCGTGGTGCAATCAAACTGCGCGCCCAGCCATTTATGCGGGTTCAGCACAACGGAATCGGCACGCTCCACCCCGGCCCAGAGGGTGCGAAACTCGGGGCAGATCATCGCAGAACCGGCCCAAGCGGCGTCCACATGGATATAAAGCCCCTCGGCCTCGGCCACATCCATCACGGCGGCGATGTCATCGCTGGCCCCGGCGCTGGTGCCACCGGTGCAGGCAATGATCCCGGCGGGCAGGTGGCCCGCGGCGCGGTCAGCGGCAATTGCGGCGCGCAGGGCCGTTGCATCCATCGCACGGTTTGGGCCTTGGGTGGGGATGCGGATCAGATTGTCTTCGCCGATCCCCGCGATCCAGATCGCCCGGTCGATGGAGGTATGCACCTCGGCTGAGCAATAGACCCGCATTTGCGGTTGGCCCGCCAAGCCCGCTTTGTTGCCCTGCCACGCCAAAGCCCGCTCGCGCATGGTCAGCACGGCGCAGAGCGTGGCGGAACTGGCGCTGTCTTGGATCACACCGGTAAAGCCATCCGGCAGGCCCACCGCCTGACGCATCCAGTCGCAAACCCGCGTTTCCAACTCGGTCGCGGCGGGCGAGGTCTGCCACAGCATACATTGCGCCGCGATGGCCGAGACGAAGTATTCCGCCAGCACTGACACGGGGGCGGCATTGGCCGGGAAATAGGCAAAGAAGCGGGGGTGCTGCCAATGGGTCATGCCCGGCATGATGGTCTGCTCAAAATCGTCAAAGATTGCCTGCATCGCCTCGGCGCTTTCCGGTGGCGTGGAGGGCAGGGCGGACAGGACGGCCCCCGGCGATACCTGCGCGCGTACGGGACGGTTGCGCAGACCTGCGTGGTAATCGGCAGCCCAATCAGCGGCGCGGCGGCCCCAGTGGCGGAAGTCTTCCCAATTCATCGCAGGTCCCCGGCACAGTTCATCCTCGGCGTGTAACGCATCTTATTCCCTCTCCCTGATCCCGGTGCCTGCATCTGCTCTTCAAGAAACGGCGCGCAGCGGCTATGCTGTTGTGACCGCTCCACAATCGGAACGGTGTTCGACTTGGTAAGTAGCGATCAGGAGCCCGTCAAGAATGGCCACCCAACCCCCTCTGCGCCGCACGGCCCGTACCCTGCCGATTGCCCTTTTGCGCGCACGCGAACGGGTGATGGGTCCGATCCGCGAAATCCTCAACGAAAGCGGGATTTCCGAGCAGAAGTACCGGGTGATCCGGGTCTTGGACGAGGCCGGACCGATGGAGCAGACGGCGCTGGCCAATGCCTCCTGCCTCCTTCTGCCCAGCCTTACGCGCATGTTGCGTGCGATGGAGGAAGAAGGGCTGCTCACCCGTGCAAGTGATCCCAATGACGGGCGTAAGTCCATCGTAACGGTGACCGACGCAGGGCAGCAGATTCTGCAGGATCATGCGGATGACGCTGCCGCCCTCTTTGCCGATCTTGACGAACGCTTTGGCAAAGAGCGGATGGAAAAGCTTCTAGATATGCTCGAAGACCTCGTGGCCCTGGATATGCGCGAAAAGGGCGAGCGCTAGTCCGCCTTACCCCGGCGTACCGCGCAAATGCCAGCCAGCGCCATACGCTTGGCGTCAGCCTGCGTTGCGGGGGCGCCCTGCTGCGCTAAAGCCCGCATATACAAAGACGCTTCCGCCTCTGGCCCAATCACCGCCAAAGTCTGCCCCAGCCAATAGGCCCGTGCTGCTGCCAGTTCAGCGCCAATCAGCGTCCCTGCCAACCGCGCCTGCGCGGTGGGGCCGGGCATCTCCCCAAGGGCGCGGTCCGCGCGCAAGGAGGCCAGTCGTCCGGCCAAGCGCTCGGGGCGCGAGAGCCCGTCGCTTAAGGCTTCGTCAAAGGCTGTGTCATCAAGTGCTGTGTCTTTGGGGGCAGGGCCCTCGGCGCCGAGTATTGCGATCAACTCACCCGTCAGGAAGCTCTGAAAGCTGACCACTTCGCCCGCGCTGATCTGCGCCCAAACTGATGTTGCACCGGGCAGGCAGATCACGCCGTCCCAGTCCTTATTCAGACTAAGGAACCCGGCGATCCGGGTCTCGGCACCTTGCAGTAAGCCGCTCGGCTCGCGTTGGCGCAGTCCGGGGATGATCTGAAGATCAAAACTCTCGGTCTTCACCGCCACCGTGTCAGGCGCAATCGCGTCGCAGGGCACGGGGCGCGGGGTCGCTTCGGACCATGTGACGGGCAGGCCGGCAACAAAGACTGGCAGGCGGCGGGGTACTTGCAAGTCGGCAGTGAGGCTGGACAGGGCGTCGATGAAACTCTCAAGACTGTCGACCGAGGCTGCACCTTCACAACTGTCCAAGACTGCGCTGCCCTGCATCGCCCAGACTGACAAATGACCGTCGAGCCATTCCACAGCCAACCAATCCGCTTGTGCCGCCTCCGCCATTGCGTTGCCTTTCTGCGTTGAACTCCAAGGAGGCATAGGCTTTGAGGCTCAGAACTTCAATCCGCCGCTAGCCGGATCTCGCTGCTGCGCGGCATTGCTTTAAGCCTAAAATATTTATCCTTGAACGAAAAGCCGACTCACCATACGCTCCCTCCAAACCGAACCAGAAGGGATTTTCGATGCGTGCAATCTGTCTTGGCGGCGGCCCTGCGGGGCTGTACTTCGCGATCTCGCTGAAACTGCGTCAGCCCGATGCTGATGTGACCGTGCTCGAGCGCAACCGCGCCGATGATACATTCGGTTGGGGCGTGGTGCTCTCGGACGAAACGCTCGACAATCTGGAAGCCAACGATCCTGTCTCGGCCAAGGAAATCCGCAGCCATTTCGCCTATTGGGACGACATTGCCCTACATCATAAGGGCAATACGATCCTGAGCTCCGGCCACGGTTTCTGCGGCATCGGGCGCAAGCGGCTCTTGCTGATCCTGCAGGAACGGGCGCGCGAGTTGGGCGTGAACCTGCAGTTTGAGACCGAAGTCAAAGCCGCCTCCGAATATATGAACGACTACGATCTGGTGGTTGCGGCGGACGGGCTGAATTCCAAAACTCGCATGGAGTTCGAAGACACCTTTAAGCCCGACATCGACGTGCGCCGCTGCCCCTTTGTCTGGCTCGGCACGCACCAAAAATTCGACAACGCCTTCACCTTCATCTTTGAGAAGACCGACAAGGGCTGGATCTGGGTCCACGCCTATCAGTTCGACAAGGACACGGCGACTTTCATCGTCGAATGCAGCCAAGACACCTTTGACGCCTACGGCTTTGGCGAAAAGACCCAAGAAGAGACCATCGCGATCTGTGAGGAGATCTTCAAAGACCACTTGGGCGGCCACAAGCTGATGACCAACGCCACGCATATCCGCGGCTCGGCTTGGATCAAATTCCCCCGCGTGCTCTGCGAAAACTGGAGCCATGAGAATGTCGTGCTCTTGGGCGACGCCTCGGCCACCGCGCATTTCTCGATCGGCTCGGGCACGAAACTGGCGCTGGAATCGGCGATCTCGCTGGCGAAACACGTCAGTGATGACGCCGATCTGCCCACAGCCTTTGAGAAATACGAAGAGGCGCGGCGGCTGGAAGTGCTGCGCCTGCAATCAGCGGCGCGCAACTCGGTCGAGTGGTTCGAGGATGTCGAGCGCTATCTCGACCTCGACCCGGTGCAACTGAACTATTCCATGCTGACCCGCAGCCAGCGGATCAGCCATGAAAACTTGCGCGAACGAGACGCGAAGTGGTTGGAAGGTGCCGAGAAATGGTTCCTCGAACAGGCGGGTGCCGACACCAACGGCCCGGTCCGCGCCCCGATGTTCGCGCCGTTCCAACTGCGCGAGATGAAGCTCAACAACCGCATCGTCGTCTCGCCCATGGCGCAATACAAAGCCGTCGACGGCTGCCCGACCGACTGGCACCTCGTGCACTACGCCGAACGCGCCAAAGGCGGGGCAGGGCTGGTCTATACCGAGATGACCTGCGTCTCGCCCGAAGGCCGCATCACGCCGGGCTGTCCCGGTCTCTATGCGCCCGAGCATGAGGCCGCGTGGCAGCGTCTGACCGATTTCGTCCATGCCGAGACTGAGGCTAAAATCTGCTGCCAGATCGGCCATTCGGGGCGCAAAGGCTCGACCCAACTGGGTTGGGAAGAGATGGACGCGCCGCTGAAGGCTGGCAACTGGGACACCATTTCCGCCTCCGCGATCCCATGGTCCGAGAACAACGCCGTGCCCAAGGCGGCGACCCGCGAGGACATGGACAAGATCCGCGACGAATTTGTCGAAGCCACCCGCATGGCCGAACGCGCCAACTTCGACATGGTCGAACTCCACGCGGCCCACGGCTACCTGATCTCCTCCTTCATCTCGCCGCTGTCGAACCAACGCGAGGATGAGTATGGCGGCAGCTTGGAAAACCGCATGCGCTACCCGCTGGAAGTCTTCAAAGCGATGCGCGACGCATGGCCCGAGGAAAAGCCCATGGCGGTCCGCATCTCGGCCAATGACTGGGTCGAAGAGGACGGCGTCACCCCCGAAGAAGCCGTTAAAATCGCCCGCATGTTCAGCGAGGCGGGGGCGGACATCATCGACGTCTCCGCAGGCCAGACCTCCAAACAAGCGCAACCGGTCTATGGCCGCATGTTCCAGACCCCGTTCAGCGACCGCATCCGCAACGACGGCGGCATCAAGACCATGGCCGTGGGCAATATCTATGAGGCCGACCACGTCAACTCGATCCTGATGGCGGGCCGCGCCGATCTGGTCTGCCTCGCCCGTCCGCATCTGGCCGATCCTTACTGGACGCTTCATGCTGCGGCCTCCATCGGCGACCGTCATGCCGACTGGCCGCTGCCTTACGGCCCCGGTCGCGATCAGGCGTGGCGTCTGGCGGACCGTGCCGCCGAAATGGAGAAAGTATGAGCCATATCGTCATCACCGGCGGAGGCTCTGGCGTGGGCGCCGAGATCGCCCATGCCGTGGCTAAAAGCGGCGCCAAAGTTACCATCATGGGCCGCCGCGAAGCACCTCTGCGCGAGCAAGGGCTGCCGTTTCAGACCTGCGACGTGACCGACGCGGATGCTGTGCAAACGGCCTTCGCCGCCGCGCGCGCCGCGAACGGCCCGATCACCGGCGTCATCGCCAATGCAGGCGCCGCCCACTCCGCCCCATTCGACAAGATCACCGCGCAGGACATGAGCGACATGCTCGCCGTGAACGTCACTGGCGTGTTCAATGTCTGGCAAGCCGCACTCGCCGAGATGAAAGAGGCCAAGCAAGGCCGCCTCATCGCCGTGGCCTCCACCGCCGGGCTCAAGGGCTACCCCTATGTAGCGGGCTATGTCGCGGCGAAACACGGAGTCGTTGGCCTGACCCGCGCGCTTGGGCTGGAACTGGCGCGCACGGGCATCACCGTCAACGCGATCTGCCCCGGCTTCATCGACACGCCGCTTCTGGAACGCTCGGTGGAGAACATCACTACCAGCACCGGCAAATGCGCCGATGAAGCTCGCGCCCTGCTGAAACGCGCCAGCCCCCAGAACCGCTTTGTGGAGACCTCCGAGGTCGCCGCCGCCGCCCTCTACTTGCTGTCCGACGCGGCAGCGGCAGTCAACGGGCACACGCTGTCCCTATCGGGGGGCGAGGTGTGAGCGACGCGGCCAAAGATCGCCTGCGCCTCTGGCTACGCCTTCTGAAGGTCGTGCGCGGCATCGAGCAGGACCTGCGCGACGAGCTCCGCCGCGCGCATAACACGACCCTGCCGCGCTTTGATGTAATGTCGGCCCTGTCGCGCCACCCCGAGGGGCTGAAGATGAGCCAACTGTCCGGGGTGCTGCGGGTGTCCAACGGCAATGTCACCGGCATCGCCGACCGGCTGAGCGAAGAAGGCTTGGTCGAGCGCATCCCCGTGCCCGGCGACCGTCGCGCCATGATGCTGCGGCTGACCTCAGAGGGCGCGACAGAGTTCGCCCGTCAGGCCGAGGCACATCAGGACTGGATCAACGAAAAACTGCGCGACGTCTCGCCCGAAGACGCCCGCGCCATGGCAGCACGGCTACAGGCCTTCGCCGCCAAGTCAGAACAAAAGGAACAAGTAAATGCGCAGTGATGTCAAACACTTCCAATGCGAAATTAAAGACCGTATCGCCACCGTACGGCTGGACCGCCCCGACCGTAAAAACCCGCTGACTTTTGACAGCTACGCCGAACTGCGCGATTGGTTCCGCGATCTGGTCTATGCCGATGACGTCGATGTGGTGATCTTCGGCTCCAATGGTGGCAACTTTAGCTCCGGCGGCGATGTGCATGATATCATTGGACCTTTGACCCGAATGAACATGAAGGAACTGCTGCGTTTCACCCGTATGACCGGCGATCTGGTCAAAGCGATTGTGAACTGCGGCAAGCCTGTCATCGCCGCTGTGGATGGCGTTTGCGTCGGCGCTGGCGCTATCATTGCCATGGCCTCCGACCTGCGTCTGGCCACGGCAGAGGCCAAGACGGCCTTCCTCTTCACCCGTGTCGGCCTCGCGGGCTGCGACATGGGCGCCTGCGCAATCCTGCCGCGCATCATCGGCCAGACCCGGGCGGCGGAACTGCTCTACACCGGGCGCGCAATGACGGCGGAGGAAGGCGAACGCTGGGGCTTCTACAACCGGCTGGTCACCGGCGAAACGCTGGAAGATGAAGCGCTGAAACTGGCGCAGAAAATTCAGGCAGGCCCGAATTTTGCGCATATGATGACCAAGACGATGCTGGCGCAGGAATGGGCGATGTCCATCGAACAAGCGATCGAAGCCGAAGCGCAGGCACAGGCGATCTGCATGCAGACCGGCGATTTCGAGCGCGCTTACAATGCCTTTGTCGCCAAAGAGCGTCCGGTTTTTGAGGGCGACTGAAGTGATCCAAAGCCAAATGATAAAACTACGCGGGGAGGCGTAAACCATGGCTGACAAGAGTTTTCTCGACTGGCCGTTCTTTGAGCCGCGCCACAAGGAACTGGCACTGGCGCTGGACGACTGGGCCGGCAAAGAACTGGTGAATGTCGATCACGGTGACACCGACAGCGCCTGCCGCGATCTGGTGACGATGATGGGCCAAGACGGCTGGCTGCGCCACAGCGGCGCCGAGGGCGACGAGGTGCTCGACGTCCGCACGCTCTGCCTGATCCGCGAAACACTGGCGCGCCACGACGGGTTGGCGGATTTTGCCTTTGCCATGCAAGGGCTTGGCACCGGGGCGATCTCTCTGTTCGGGACCGATGAGCAAAAGGCCGAATGGCTGCCCAAGACGCGCTCGGGGCAGGCGATCTCGGCCTTTGCGCTCACTGAGCCGCAATCCGGCTCCGACGTGGCCAACTCCACCATGACAGCCAAGGCGGACGGTAACGGCTATGTGCTCGACGGCCGCAAGACGTGGATCTCTAATGGCGGCATCGCCGACGTTTACACCGTCTTCGCCCGCACCGGCGAAGCACCGGGCGCCAAGGGGCTCTCAGCCTTCATCGTGCCCGCCGACACGCCCGGGCTGAAGGTAGAGGAACGCCTCGAAGTCATGGCCCCACACCCGCTGGCCACACTGCATTTCGACGGCGTAAAACTGCCCGGCTCGGCGCTTTTGGGCGAGGCGGGGCGCGGCTTTGCCATCGCCATGTCGGTCCTCGACGTCTTCCGCTCCACCGTCGCCGCCGCCGCTCTGGGCTTTGCCCGCCGCGCGCTGGACGAAGCACTGGCCCGCGTGACCTCCCGGCAGGTGCAAGGCGCGCCCCTGAGCGAGTTGCAGATGGTCCAAGGCCATATCGCCGATATGGCGCTCGACGTTGATGCCGCTGCCTTGCTCGTCTACCGCGCCGCCTGGACCAAGGACAGCGGCGCGCCGCGCGTCACGCGCGAGGCGGCGATGGCGAAGCTCTTTGCCACCGATCAGGCGCAGAAGGTCATCGACAAAGCCGTCCAACTGCACGGCGGCGACGGTGTGCGTAATGGGGAGGCAGTCGAGCGACTTTACCGCGAAATCAGGGCCTTGCGCATTTACGAAGGCGCGTCGGACGTGCAACGTGTTGTCATCGCGCGCCAGACATTGGGAGCCATGGGATGAAGCTGTACCAAAGTGCACATGAAGACACTTTCGCCCGCGACAACCTGCCGCCGATGGACCAATGGCCAGAGTTCAACCTCTCTATATTTAACTACCCTGAGCGCTTGAATGTCGGCGTCGAACTCACTGATTCTATGGTGGGAAGGGGATTCGGAGATCGAACTGCCCTGATTGGCAACGGTCGCCGTCGCACCTACAAGGAACTGGCGGATTGGACAAACCGATTGGCCCGCGCCATGGTGGAAGACCTCGGGTTGAAGCCCGGCAACCGCGTCCTGATCCGCTCGGCCAACAACCCGGCAATGGTGGCCTGCTGGCTGGCGGCGAGCAAGGCCGGGGCGGTGGTGGTCAACACCATGCCTATGTTGCGTGCCGGCGAGCTTTCGGCGATTGTCGATAAGGCTGAGATCAGCCATGCCTTCTGCGATACGCGGCTGATGGACGAGATGACGACTTGCGCGAAGTCGTCTAAGTATCTCAAGACCGTTGTCGGCTTTGACGGGACCAGCAACCATGACGCCGAGTTGGACCGTTTGGCGCTGGAAAAACCGGTGCAGTTCGAGGCCGTGCAAACATCACAAGACGATGTGGCGCTGCTTGGGTTCACCTCAGGAACGACGGGTAACCCCAAGGCAACAATGCATTTTCATCGCGATCTCCTGATCATCGCGGATGGCTATGCGCGTGAGGTGCTCGGCGTCACACCGGAAGACATTTTTGTCGGCTCGCCGCCCTTGGCCTTTACCTTTGGCCTTGGCGGCCTCGCGGTCTTCCCCCTGCGCTTTGGCGCGGCGGCAACGCTGCTGGAAACCGCCAGCCCGCCCAATATGATCGAGATCATCGAGAAGTATAAGGCGACCGTCTGTTTCACCGCGCCTACGGCCTACCGTGCCATGTTGCAAGCGATGGAAGAAGGTGCGGACCTCAGCAGCCTTCGCGCCGCTGTCTCTGCCGGAGAAACGCTGCCTGCGCCAGTCTATCACGAATGGCAAGAAAAGACCGGAAAGCCCATGCTCGATGGCATCGGCGCGACGGAGATGCTGCATATCTTTATTTCCAACCGTTTCGACGACCACCGCGCCGCCTGTACGGGCAAGCCGGTGACCGGGTATGAGGCGCGGGTGATCGATGCCGTGGGCAATGAGGTCCCGCGCGGTGAAGTGGGCCGTCTGGCCGTGCGGGGGCCGACAGGGTGCCGCTATCTCGGCGATAAGCGGCAGGCGGATTATGTGAAAGACGGCTGGAACATCACCGGCGACAGTTTCACCATGGACGAAGACGGCTATCTGCATTTCGCGGCCCGCAATGACGACATGATCATCAGTTCCGGCTACAACATCGCGGGTCCGGAGGTTGAGGCGGCCTTGCTAAGCCATCCTTTCGTCAGCGAATGCGGGGTGGTTGCCGCCCCGGATGAGGCGCGGGGCTCTATCGTTCAGGCGCATGTGGTTCTCGTCGAGGGCACTGCCGAAGATGCCTTGACGATCAAGACCTTGCAGGATCATGTTAAGGCAACGATCGCGCCCTATAAATATCCGCGCGACATCCGCTTCCTCAAGGAACTACCGAAAACCGCCACCGGAAAAATCCAGCGGTTCGCACTGAGAGAGGGCAAATGAGCACCTTCGACGAAGCCTCAAAAGGCGCCAAAATGAGTTTCGCCAAGGACAAGTCCTATGGCGATTACCTTGGGCTGGACCAGATCCTTACCACTGAAAACCCGCTCGACATGGCGCATGATGGGCTCTTGTTCATCATCCAGCACCAGACCTCCGAGTTGTGGATGAAGCTGGCGATCCATGAGTTGACCGCCTGCCGGGAAGCGCTGCAAGCCGGGGAATTGCGGCAGAGTTTCAAGATGTTGACCCGCGTGGCGCGAATTTTCGAACAGCTCAATTCCGCATGGGACGTGCTGCGCACAATGACACCAAGCGAATATACCGCCTTTCGCCCCTATCTGGGCGCGTCTTCGGGGTTTCAGTCTTACCAATACCGGCTGATCGAATACCTACTGGGCAACCGCATCGCGGCGCTAACGAAATTGCATGAGCATACGCCGGAGCCCCATGCCGCACTGGTGGCCGAGATGGAGAAGCCGAGCCTTTATCAGGTGGCGATTGACCTGATGTGCGAGCGCATGGGCGAGGCCCCCTTGGGCGGCGCGCCGGAGGCGAAGGGCTGGACGCCCAAGCAAGAGGTGCAAGACCTTTGGCAGAAGGTTTATGAAGACCCGACAACCCATTGGGAACTTTACGAATTGGCCGAAAAGCTGGTCGATCTCGAAGACTACTTCCGGCGGTGGCGGTTCAACCACGTCACCACCGTGGAACGTATCATTGGTTTCAAGCGCGGCACCGGGGGCACCTCTGGTGTGACCTATCTGCGCAAAATGCTCGAAGTGGAACTCTTCCCCGAGCTTTGGCATGTCAGAGGAGCATTGTAGGTGTCTAACGTATTGAAAAAAGAAGCCTTCGTCCTGCCTGAGGGCGTCATCTACCTCGACGGAAACTCGCTCGGCCCGCTGCCCAAGGCGGCCGCTGCGCGGGTTCAGGAGATGATCGCCGACGAATGGGGCCAGATGCTGATCCGCGGCTGGAACCAAGCCGGTTGGATGGAGCAGCCCACGCGCGTGGGCAATATGGTCGCGGGCATTGTCGGCGCGCCGGAAGGCTCGGTCGTTATGGGCGACACGCTGTCGATTAAGGTCTTTCAGGCGTTAGCTTCGGCGGTAAAACTGCGGCCCTGTCGCAAGGTGATCCTGTCGGACAGCGGCAACTTCCCTTCGGACCTCTATATGGCCGAAGGCTTGGTCGGGCTGCTTGAGCAGGGCTATGAGCTTCGCACCGTGGCGCCCGAAGAGGTCAAAGACGCGATCAACGAAGACATCGCCGCCGTGATGCTGACCGAGGTCGATTACCGCACCGGGCGCAAGCATGACATGAAGGCGATGACCGAGCTGACCCACGCCAATGGCGCGGTGATGGTCTGGGATCTTGCGCATTCGGCGGGCGCTCTGCCGGTCGATCTTGAGGGCAGTAACTGCGAATTTGCGGTCGGTTGCACCTATAAATATCTCAACGGCGGCCCGGGCGCGCCGGGCTTCATCTATGTGCGCCCCGATCTGGCGGATGAGGTGCAACCGGCGCTTGCCGGGTGGCTGGGGCACCGGCAGCCCTTTGCCTTTGAAGAGAATTACCAGCCTGGTAAGGGGATCGAGCGGATGCGCGTCGGCACGCCGCCGGTGATCCAGCTGACCGCGCTTGAGGTCGCGATGGAGCTTTGGGCTGACGTTGACATGCAAGAGCTGCGCGCGGCCTCCATCGCGCTGCAAGAGCAGTTCATCGAAGAGATCGAGCGCGACGTGCCGCAATTGACCCTCGCCAGCCCGCGCAACAGCGCCGAGCGGGGCAGTCAGGTGTCGTTCCGCTTTGAAGAAGGCTATGCCGCGATGCAGGCGGTGATTGACCGCGGCGTGATCGGCGACTTCCGCGCGCCGGACATCATGCGCTTTGGTTTCACGCCGCTTTATCTCGACGCTGAGGATGTCTCCAAGGCCGCCGCGATTATTCGCGATGTGATGGAAAACCGGCTCTGGGACAACGAAAAATACAAGACCCGCGCAAGGGTGACCTGACAGGGTCAATTCCCCTCGCTAAGCTGGCTAAACGACCCAACAAAGCGGGCCCGTCAAAGAGGCCCAAACCAATCAAGGGAGAACGAAATGAAGATGAAAACACTCGTGATGGCGGCCTCGGTCGCGGCACTGGCGGCAGGCGGCGCATGGGCCGAAGAGGGCAAGGTCAAGGTCGGCATGATCACCACCCTTTCGGGCGGCGGCGCGGGCCTTGGCATCGACGTGCGCGACGGCTTTATGCTGGCGGCCAAGATGGCGGGCAATGAGAACCTTGAGGTGGTCATCGAAGACGACCAGCGCAAGCCCGAGATCGCCGTGCAACTGGCCGACAAAATGATCCAGTCCGAGAAGGTCGACGTGATGACCGGCATCATTTGGTCGAACCTCGCAATGGCCGTGGTGCCGGCGGCGACGGCGCAGGGCAAGTTCTACCTCAGCCCCAACGCTGGCCCCTCTGCGCTGGCGGGCAAGGGCTGCAACAAGCTTTACTTCAACGTCGCATGGCAGAACGACAACCTGCACGAAGCGGCAGGCGCTTACGCCAATGACGCAGGTTACAAGAACACCTTCATGCTGGCCCCGAACTACCCAGCGGGCAAGGACGCGTTGACGGGCTATAAGCGCACCTATAAGGGCGAAGCCGCGGGTGAGGTCTATACCGATCTGGGCCAGACCGACTATGCCGCCCAGATCGCGCAGATACGCGCTTCGGGTGCCGACAGTGTCTTCTTCTTCCTGCCGGGCGGCATGGGGATCTCCTTCCTCAAGCAATACGCCAACTCGGGCGTCGATCTGCCTGTCGTCGGCCCGGCCTTCAGCTTTGACCAAGGCATCTTGCAGGCTGTGGGCGAAGCCGCGCTTGGCATCAAGAACGCCAGCCAGTGGAACAAGGACCTCGATAATGAGGCGAACAAAGAGTTCGTGGCGGCTTTCCAAGAGGAATACGACCGTCTGCCGTCACTCTATGCCAGCCAGGGCTACGACACCGCGAACCTGCTGCTGAGCGCGATGGACAAGGCTGATGTCTCTGACGAGGACGCCTTCCAAGCGGCGCTGAAGGAAGCGGATTTCGCCTCTGTCCGGGGCAAGTTCAGCTTTGGCAACAACCAGCATCCGATTCAGGATTACTACGTCCGCGAAGTGGTGAAGGAGGGCGATGTTTACACCAACAAGCTCGTCGGCCCCTCGCTGACCGATCACGCTGACGCCTACGCGGCTGACTGCAAGATGTAATCCTTTGCGGCCCCGGCGGAGCGTCGGGGCCGACATTTCCACGCATTGACGCCGGGCATCGTCCGGCGCGCCGGGAGGCTTTGCCAAATGTCACTCATCCTGCTCATAGAACAGGTGCTTAACGGGGTCCAATCCGGGATCATGCTGTTCCTGATGGCGGCGGGCCTCACACTGATTTTCGGGGTGATGGGGCTAATCAATCTCGCCCATGGGTCGCTCTATATGGTCGGTGCCTTTGCGGCGGCGGCGGTGGCGGCGGCGACCGGCTCGTTTTTGCTGGCGCTGGTCGCGGCCTTGGCAGCGGCGGCGCTCGCGGGTTGTCTGATCGAAATGACGGTGATCCGCAGGCTTTATGACCGCGACCACCTTGACCAAGTCCTCGCAACCTTCGCGCTGATCCTGATCTTTTCTGAGGGCACGCGGTTCCTCTTTGGCTCCTTCCCGCTGTTTCTCGACATTCCCTCGGCGCTGTCGGGCCCCGTGATGCTGCCGGGTGGCATTCAATATCCGCTGTACCGTCTGGTGATCATCGGCGTCGGTCTGGCGATTGCGGCGGGTCTTTTCCTGCTGATCGCCCGCACCCGCATCGGGATCCAGATCCGAGCAGGCGAGGCCGACCGCGAAATGATCGCCGCCCTCGGCGTTGACATTGCCAAGCTCTACACGCTGATTTTCGCGCTCGGCGCCGCACTGGCCGGACTGGCGGGCGCGTTGGTCGGCGCAATCCAGTCGGTGCAGGTGGGCATGGGCGAGCCGGTGCTGATCCTCGCCTTCGTGGTCATCGTCATCGGTGGCATCGGCTCGATCAAAGGTGCGCTCATCGGCGCGCTGTTGGTGGGGCTGACCGACACGCTCGGCTCGGTGCTGCTGCCGCTGCTTTTCGCCAACTTCATGGAAGCCTCTGCGGCCACCTCGGTCGGCTCATCGCTGGCCTCCATGTCGATCTACATTCTCATGGCGGGGGTCTTGTTGTTCAAACCCACCGGCCTGTTCGGGGAGGCGTAAGATGACCCGCGAAACGATCCTCAACACCTTCCTCTTTCTGCTGCTGCCCGCCACGGCACTGGCCGCCTTTGCGCTGGATGAACCCTTTATCATCACGCTGGCGACCAAGGCCGCGATCCTTGCGCTGGCGGGCGTGGGGCTGAACATCGCCCTCGGCCTCGGCGGGCTGGTCAGCTTTGGCCATGCGGCCTTTTTCGGCCTCGGCGGCTATGCCATGGGCATCCTCGCCGCCCATGCGCAAAGCTACACGCCGCTGATGGAAAGCCCCTTCCTGATCGAAGGCACCAAGTCGATGCCGGTGATCTGGCTGGTGGCGCTTGTGGTCTCGGCCCTCGCGGCGCTGCTGATCGGCGCGCTGTCGCTGCGCACCTCGGGCGTCTATTTCATCATGGTCACGCTCGCCTTCGGCCAGATGCTCTTTTACTTCGCGATCTCCTGGCCCGCCTATGGCGGCGAGGATGGACTGTCGATCTATGTGCGCAACGGCTTTCCGGGGTTGAATACGCTCGACCCGCTGACCTTCTTTGGCATCGCTTTTGTCATTCTCGCGGCGGTCCTGTTCTTTGCGGGCCGTCTCGCCCGCGCGCCCTTCGGGCTGGCGCTTTCGGCGGCGCGGCAGAATGCAGAGCGGGTTGAAAGCGTCGGCCTTGCACCCTTCCGCTTGCGGCTGGTGGCCTTTGTCATTTCGGGCGCTGTGACCGGGCTGGCAGGCGCGCTTTTTGCCGACCTGAACCGCTTTGTCAGCCCGACGATGTTCAGCTGGCAGACCTCTGGGGAGATAATGGTCTTCGTGATCCTCGGCGGGGTGGGGCGGCTCTTTGGCCCGGTGGCCGGGGCTGCGCTGTTTATCTTGCTGGAGCACGTCTTGGGCGGGCTGTCGGAGTTCTGGCACATCTATCTGGGGCTGCTGCTCTTGCTAGTTGTGCTCTTTGCCCGCGGCGGCATGATCGGCCTGATCGCGGGACGGGAGGTGGCTCATGACTGAAGCGCTTTTGGATGTGCGCAATCTGCACAAAAGCTTCGGCGCGTTGAAGGCGACCGATGACGTGTCGATCACGCTGCGCAAGGGCGAGATCCACGCTCTGATCGGGCCCAATGGCGCAGGCAAATCGACGCTGATCAAACAGATCGCGGGCGGGCTGCGCTCGGACAGTGGCACGGTGCATTTTGCCGGGCAGGACGTGACGCCGCTCAGCACCGTACAGCGGGCGCGGGCGGGGCTGGGGCGGACGTTCCAGATTTCCTCGCTGGCGATGGAATATACCGTGCTGCAAAACGCGGTGCTGGGCGCGCTTGGGCAGTCGGGGCGGGTGATGCGGTTTTTCGCCCCGGTGATGCGGCAAGCGGAACTGCGGGACGAGGCGATGCGGGCGTTGGAACTTGTCGGTTTGGCGGAGCACGCCAGCAAGCGCACCGCCGATCTGTCGCATGGCCAACGTCGCCAGTTGGAGGTCGCCGTTGTGCTGACGCTCCGGCCAAAGGTGTTCTTGATGGATGAGCCAATGGCGGGGCTCGGCGCCAGTGGCTCCAAGGAAATGACCGGCTTTCTCGACACGCTGCGGGCCGAGGCGCCGATCCTGCTGGTGGAGCATGACATGGATGCGGTCTTTGCCCTTGCCGATCGGATTTCGGTGCTGGTCTACGGCCAGATCATCGCCAGCGGCACGGCGGCGGAGATCAAGGCCGACCCACAGGTCCGCGTGGCCTATCTGGGCGAGGAGGACGCGGCATGAGCTTGCTGGAACTGAAAGGCATCACCGCCTCTTACGGGCCGACGCAGGCGCTTTTTGGCGTCGATCTGGCGCTCGAGCAAGGCGAGGTCTGCGCGTTGATGGGGCGCAACGGGATGGGCAAATCCTCGACCATCAAGGTGATTTGCCGGATGCTGAAACATGATGGCGGCAGTCTGCATTTCGACGGGCGCGACATCGCGGCGCTGCCCTCGTTCCGCGCGGCCCAAGCGGGGCTTGGACTGGTGCCCGAAGGCCGGCGTTGTTTCGCGCCGCTGACGGTGCATGAAAACCTCATCGCCGCCGCGCGTCCCGGTGACTGGGACGAGGCGCGCGTGGTCGATCTGTTCCCCCGTCTAGGCGAACGCCGCGATCAGGCCGCAGGCTCGCTCTCAGGGGGTGAGCAACAAATGCTGGCGATTGGCCGGGCGCTGATGACCAACCCGAAACTCTTGCTTCTGGACGAGGCGACCGAAGGCTTGGCCCCGGTCGTCCGGCAAGAAATCTGGGCCGCTGTGGCCCAGCTCAAACGTGACAGCGGGCTGGCGCTGCTGGTGGTGGACAAATCCCTCGCCGAGCTGCGCCGCATCGCGGATCACGCCGTCATTCTCGAACGCGGCCGCTCGGTCTGGTCCGGGCCGATGCCCGCGCTCAATGCGCCGGTTGCCGATAAATTTCTGGGTGTCTAACCCGATTGTTAAAAGGAAGATCACATGTCTCATCAAGTCATCCAGCCCGAAGGTTGGGCCCCCGCGAAAGGCTATGCCAACGGTATGCTCAGCGCCGATGGCCATCTCTTTGTCGGCGGCCAGATCGGCTGGACCGCCGAACAGAAGTTCGAATGTCATGACTTCATCGGACAGATGAAACAGGCGTTGCAGAACATCCGCGAGGTCGTCGAAGCCGCGGGTGGCACGCCCGAAGATATCACCCGTCTGACGTGGTATGTCACGGATAAGAAAGAATATCTTGCCGCGCAAAAGGACGTGGGCCGGGCCTACCGCGAGGTGATGGGCAAGCATTTCCCGGCGATGGCCATGGTTGTGGTCGCCGGGTTGGTCGAAGATGAAGCCAAGCTTGAGATCGAAGCCGATGCGGTGATCACGCGCTAACGCGGGTCACACAGCAAAAAAGACGGTCTCGTTCGGCCCCTGTAGGTGAATGTCCAAGCGATAATCACCCGCAGATTGGGGCCGGGCGAGCAGGGTAGCGGCGCGGTTGTCTGCGATCTCGGCCAGAACCGGGTCTTGGGCATTGGCGACATCTTCATCTGCGAAATAGACGCGGGTGTGCAGCCCGATATTGATCCCCCGCGCCACGATCCAAAGCGTGATATGCGGCGCTTGTTGTCCCCCTTGGGGCCATGCAACGGGGCCGGGTTTCACTGTTTTAAAGCGGAACTCACCTGTCTCGGCATCACAGGGGCAGCGGCCAAATCCGCTGAAATGCGGGTCGGCGCCCGGCTGCCCCGCGTGGCGGCCTGCTGCATCTGCCTGCCAGGCCTCGACCAAGGCATCGTGGATCAGATCACCGGCACCGTCAAAGATGCGCCCCGACAGGGTGATGCGCGCCCCTTGGGCCTTGTCGGTGGCCATATCAGCGCCAAGGTCATTCTCATAAAGCCCTGTTAAACCCGCGAAATTCGGTGTGCAGCCGATATGGACGTAAGGCCCTGCGGTCTGGCTGGCGGTTTCGGGATGCTTTGACATCACAGCCCCTCCATACGGTTTTCAAAGAGTGTCTGTTCGCGCCCACGCAGGGTGATATCAAAGCGGTAGGCCAGCGCGTCCATCGGGGCAGTGTTGTCCATGTCCAGCGGTGCGATCAGCCGCTCGACGGCCCGTTTGTCGTCAATCGCCCCGACAATCGGACAGCGCCAAATCAGCGGATCGCCCTCAAAATACATCTGGGTAATCAGCCGCTGCGCAAAGCCCGCGCCGAAGACCGAGAAATGGATATGCGCAGGCCGCCAGTCGTTCGGGCCGTTGGGCCAAGGGTAGGCGCCGGGCATCACGGTGCGAAAGCTGTAGCGCCCCTCGGTATCGGTCATCACCCGGCCACAGCCGCCGAAATTGGGGTCGAGCGGGGCGATATAGCCTTCCTTGGCGTGACGGTAGCGGCCGCCCGCGTTGGCCTGCCAGACCTCCAGCAGCGCGCCTGCGACGGGGCGGCCAAACTGGTCTTGCACCCGGCCATGCACAATGATGCGCGGGCCGATCGCGGATTGGCCGTCTGGGCCGAAGTTGTGCAGCAGATCATTGTCCAGCGGGCCAAGCAGGTCACCGGTGAAAACCGGGCCGCTTTCCTCGCTTGGGGTTGAGGGAAAAGTAATCGGTTCGGCCTGTGGGCTGCGCAGGCGGGAACTGCGATAGGGCGGATGCAGGGCCGCGGGATGGCTTGCAGCGTTGCGCGGCAGATAGGGCCCCGCGTTTTGATCGTCATCTTGCATCTGTGCGTCCTTGCTCTGGTCCCGGATCATGCGTCAGCCTCCGCGCCGGGATCAACCCCTGCGGCGCAGGGCCGGAAGGGCCGATGCAAAGGCCGAGGACACCGCAAAGAGGGCCGCCGCGATGCTCACGATGCTCGGCCCCGTGGGCGTGTCAAATTCCAGCGAGGCCATAAGCCCCCCAAGTGCTGCCACAGCGCCCAGACCCATGGCCCAGATCGCCATGGTTTCTGGCGTCCGGGCAAAGGGACGGGCGGTGGCGGCTGGGATGATCAGCATGGCGGCAATCAGCAGCGCGCCCACGACCTTGATCGCCACGGCCACCATGATCGCCAGCGCCAGCGTGAGGATCAATTGCTCGCGTTTGGGGTTGCCGCCCGAGGCTTGGGCAAGGTCCGGGTTCAGTGTCGCTGCCAGCAGCGCCGACCAGCGCCATGCCAGCAGCAGCGCCACGGCGACGGCACCGCCCCATATTACCGCAAGGTCAAAGCGGGTGACGGCAAGGATCTCGCCAAAGAGATAGGACGACAGGTCGACCCGTTGGCCGGGCAGGAGCGAGACCGCGACAAGCCCAAGCGCCAAGGCCGAATGCGCCATGACGCCCAAAAGCGCATCGGCGCTGACATTGCGGCCCGAGAGCGTGCTAATGACCAGCGCCATTACCAAGGCCACCAAGAGCACGCCCGCAGTGATCGGCAGGTCCGTCGCCAGCGCCAGTGCGACGCCCAGAAGGGCCGCGTGGCTGGTGGCGTCACCAAAATAGGCCATACGGCGCCAGATCACGAAACAGCCCAAGGGTGCTGCGGCCAATGCGACGCCAAGCCCGGCAAGGGCGGCGCGCACAATAAAATCGTCAAGCATTCTCGGTCTCGCGCGTAGTGGTTTTGTCGTGATCTCCATCGCAGGCATCGCCGTGATGGTGGTGGTCGTGATCGTGCCGGTAAAGCGCCAGTGCGCCCTGCGTGCCGGTCCCGAACAGCGCGCGATATTCCGGCGCATCAGCCACGGTTTCCGGCGTGCCCTCGCAACAGACGTGACCGTTAAGACAGAGCACCCGGTCGCTAGCGGCCATGACCACATGCAGATCATGGCTGACCATCAATACGGCGCAGCCCAAGTCTTGGCGCACCTCTTCGATCTGGCGATAAAAGGCTGCAGAGCCGGGCTGGTCGAGACCTTGGGTCGCCTCGTCGAGGATCAGCAGATCGGGTCTTTCGAGCAAGGCACGGGCGAGCAGCACGCGCTGGAACTGGCCGCCGGAGAGGTCGACCATCTGGCGCTCGGCCAGATCCGGTACTCCGGCAGTGGCGAGCGCCGCGCGGATCGCGTCGGGCGTCTGGCGGCGCGGCAGGTTGACGAAACGGCGCACGGTCAGGGGCAGCGTGCCGTCGATCTGCAGTTTTTGCGGTACATAGCCGATGCGCAGACCGGGTTTGCGCGTAACTTTGCCCGCCGCTGGTTTCAGCGCGCCGATCAATGCGCGCAGCAGGCTGGATTTGCCGGAGCCATTCGGTCCGACGATCGTCACGATCTCGCCCGGATCAATTCTGAAATTCACGTCACGCAGAGCGACCTGCCCGTCGTGCCGCAGTGTCAGGCCGCGGGTCTCAATCAGGCTCATGCATCGCTCTCCTGACAGGCGGGGCAGAGGCCTTCGGCCTCGACCACGCTGCGCTCGATCCGGAAACCGGCGGCGCGGGCGGCTTCGCCAAGGCGGCTTTGCGCGGGTTTGGTTTCGGCCTCAGCCACCGAGCGGCAGCCGCGGCAGATGAGGAAGGCCGGGGCGTGGTCTTCGCCCGGTTGTACGCAGCCGACATAGGCGTTCAGCGCTTCGATCTTATGGGCAAGGCCCGCTTTCACCAGAAAATCCAGCGCGCGGTAGGCGACAGGGGGTTGGGTGCCAAGACCCTCTTCTGAGAGGCGGGCGAGCAGGTCATAGGCACCAAGCGCGCGATGCTCGGCCAGCAAAATCTCCAGCGTGCGGCGGCGTACCGGGGTCAGACGCAACCCGCGCGCGGCGCATTGCGCTTCGGCAGCCTGCATGGTGCTGCGCATACAGGCGGCGTGGTCGTGGTCGCTAAACTCGATGGCGCTCATGGGGGACCTCAATTCGTTTCGGTATTGATATATTATAACAGGGGTGTTAGCAAGGTGATATTATAACATTATGAAGGCCCGCCATGTATCGTTTCTCCCTCTCTGCCGCCGCTCTTTCCGCTGTCGCCGCTCCGCTTTGGGCGGATGTGCCTGCCGTCGCCACCGACATCGCCCCGGTGCATGCTTTGGTGTCGCAGGTAATGGAAGGCGTGGGTGAGCCCGCGCTTATCGTGCCGCCACGCGCGTCGCCCCACGGCTATGCCATGCGCCCCTCCGAAGCGCGGGCGTTGAGCGGTGCGGATCTGGTGGTTTGGGTCGGCCCGGCGCTGACGCCTTGGCTGGCCGAGCCCTTGGAGACGTTGGCCGGGGAGGCAAGCCATCTGGCGTTGATGGCGCAGGCCGGAACGCGGGTTTTGGAATTCCGTGAAGGCGCAACATTCGAGCCGCATGATCATGGGGATGAAGAAGAACACGGCGCGGAAGGGCACGATGGCCATGATCACGACGCGCACGACCATGATGCGCACGACCATGATGCGCATGATCATGAGGGCCATGACGATCATGCAGAGGACGATGATCATGAAGACCATGCCGACCACGACGATGA
Organism: Sulfitobacter delicatus; assembly: GCF_900102535.1. Classification (GTDB taxonomy): domain Bacteria; phylum Pseudomonadota; class Alphaproteobacteria; order Rhodobacterales; family Rhodobacteraceae; genus Sulfitobacter; species Sulfitobacter delicatus. The sequence continues at coordinate 308,675 of NZ_FNBP01000003.1, forward strand.
TGCTCACGAAGACGAAGCACATGAAGAAGACGCCCATGAAGAGGCGGACGGCCATGCCCACGCCCATGGCGGCGACGATCCCCATGTCTGGCTCGACCCGCGCAACGGGCAGCTTTGGCTGGGCCAGATCGCTGTCGCCCTGGCCGAGCTAGACCCCGAAAATGCCGCAAAGTACCGCGAAAATGCTGCAGCGGCGCAGGCGGAATTGGCCGATCTGGAAGCTGAGATCGCTGAGAAACTTGCCCCGGTCCAAGGCCGCCCCTTCATCGTTTTCCATGACGCCTACCACTATTTCGAGGCGCGTTTTGACATCGAAGCCATCGGGGCCATCAGCGAAAACGACGCCCGTGCACCGGGTGCGGCGCGTGTGGCGGAGCTCCGGGCGTCGGTGCAGGAAAGCGGTGCCAAATGCGTCTTTGCCGAGCCGCAGTTCAACCCCGGTCTGATCGCCGCGGTGAGCGAGGGGCAGGGGGTCAAGACCGGCACGCTGGACCCGATTGGCGCGGAACTGGCGCCGGGGGCCACGCTCTATGCCGAGCTGCTGCGCGGGATGGCCGACAGCATGGCGGAATGCCTGTCGGACTAAGCGCCGACGCTAGACGGGGTTGCTGCGAAACCCGACAATCAGCTGGCGCAGTCCAAAGGCGGCGCCAGCAACGATTGAGGCCAGCGTGACCGGCCCGCTAAAGGCCAGCACTGAAATCGCGGAAATGCCTTGGCCGATGGTGCAGCCCATTGCGATCACCGCGCCGGTCCCCATCAGCCCCGCGCCAAAAATCTGGCGGCGCAACTCGCGCGGGTCTTCGCAGGCTTCCCAGCGGAAATGCCCTTGCCAGAGCGATCCGACAAAAGCGCCGACCCAGACACCCGCAACCGAGCCAATGCCAAAGCTCAGCGGGCGCACCGATCCCTGCATTGCATAGAGCAGCGATTCCCCAACCGGCGCGGCGTAGCTGTGCGACATCAGCGTCTGCGTGCCAAAGCCGTTGCGCGCAAGCCATGCGGTGCCAGCCCAGCCCGAAACCACGGCAAGCCCGGCGACGCTGCCCCAAAGTACCGCCCGCAGGTCGCGCCGAAAATCTCGTACGGCTAACATTAGCGCAATGAGGATCACCCCCAGCCCCATCCCGATCAGCGGGACCGAGCCGCCTGTCAGAGCGGCGAGCACATGGGCGATGCCGTCAGGCGGACCGTTGTTCAGGCTGCGCGGAAACAGCAACAGCCGCGCCGGGGCCAGCGGGCCGCTCAGCACCGCATAGGCGGTGAGCCCCATGACCAGCACGATGACAAAGGCCCGCAAGTCGCCGCCGCCAAGACGCGCCAGCGCGCCAAATCCGCAGGTGCCTGCCAATGCCATGCCATAGCCAAAGAGCAGCCCGCCCCCGATGGCCGGGGCCCAGGCAAAGCTGACACCAAGGTAGAAAGCGCGGTCGATGTTGATGAAGCCCAGAGCCGCCAAGGCAAAGCTGCCCAAGATCGCCACCCCAATGGCCAGCCCCCACATCCGCATGCGGTGGCCTGAGCCGCCGTAGAGCATATCTTCGATCGCGCCCAAGGTGCAAAACCGCCCCAGACGGGCAGCAAGGCCAAGCAACATGCCCCCAAATCCGCCCAGCAGAGCGGCGGTGAGCGGTTGGCCAAAAAGCTCAATCATCTTTGCAGAACAACTCGTAAACCAGTTCGAGCATCTTGCGCGGACGGTCGTCGGCCAGACGGTAGAAGATCGTCTTGCCTTCGCGCCGGGGCTCGACCAATCCTTCGAGCCGCAGCCGCGACAACTGCTGTGACACCGCTGCTTGGCGGCTGGAAAGCAGCGCTTCCAACTCGCTCACGGATTTTTCGCCCGACACCAGATGGCACAGGATCATCAAACGTCCCTCATGGCTGATCGCCTTCAGGAAGTTGGATGCCGTCACGGCATTGGTGAGCATCCGGTCCATGTCCTCATCAGACATATCGGCGGTGATGACGGGCAGGGCGGTCATTCGGTCTTGTCCTTATAGTCGGTCTTGTCCGTTAGCAGACGGTCGAGCAGGGGCCAAAAGAACTCCGGCCCCGGGTAGCCTTCGAGGCGGCCCAGTTCGGCACCCTCTTCGACCACCAGAAACGTCGGAGTAAAGACAACGGCACGGGCGGTGTCGACCGCGTCGCTCACGTCAGAGATGTCGACCCGGCGCAGCGGCGCGAATGCGCCTTCGGCGGTCTTGGGGTAGGCAGGCGCGATCTCTTCGTTCCAGCGCTGACAATAGACACAGCCGGGCTGTTCGACCATCACCAGTTCCACCGCCCAAGCGGGCAGGGCAGTCAGAGCCGCGAGGCTCAGGGCGGATAGTGTGCGGATCATCGGCTTGCCTGATTGACGTTTGGAGAACGCTCAACGTAATTTGAATATGAAATTTGATCAAGCGCTACGCGACATGACGCCGCGCCACGGGGGAAACCATGTTCGATATCACCTATGCAGGCGCCGTGCTTGCTGGTTTGCTCAGCTTCTTTACGCCCTGCATCCTGCCGATGGTGCCCTTCTACCTCAGCTATATGGCGGGGCTGAGCGTGACCGAATTGCGCGGCGCGGGGGCCATCGCGCCCGGCGCGCAGCGGCGGCTGGTGTTGTCGTCGCTTCTGTTTGCACTCGGTGTGACGACGATCTTTGTGCTCTTGGGCATGGGGGCTACGGCTTTGGGGCAGCTCTTTACCCAGTATCTTGAGCCGCTCAGCTGGGTGGCGGCGGCGATCCTTCTGGTGTTCGGTCTGCATTTCCTCGGGGTGATCAAAGTCCCGCTGCTCTACCGGGAGGCGCGGCTTGAGGGCGGCGGCAAGCCCACGTCGATCTGGGGAGCCTACATCATGGGGCTGGCTTTCGGCTTTGGCTGGACGCCCTGTGTGGGTCCGGCGCTGGCGGCCATTCTGATGATCGCGTCTGGCATGGGTGAGGTCTGGCATGGTGGGCTGTTGCTCGCCTTTTATGGGGCGGGGATGACTGCGCCCTTCGTCCTGGCCGCATTCTTTGCCAAACCGTTCCTGAACTGGGCCTCACGCCATATGGCGCTGGTGCAGAAGGTTGAGAAAGTGATGGGCGCGATGTTGATACTTTTTGCTGTGCTGATCGTGACCGGAGGGGTACAATTGATCGCAGATGCGATGATCCGTTGGTTCCCCAGCTTCACCAGCTTGGGCTAACCACATAAGGGAGGACGCTGATATGACTTTCACGAGACTGGTAACCGCGGCACTGGCCGCGACGCTGGCGCTGCCATTGGCTGCGGCAGAGCTGGGCGACGACGGGCTGCACAAGACCCCTTGGATGCGCGAGACCTTCAAAGACCTGCGCGAAGACCTTGATGAGGCCAATGCCGAAGACAAACGCTTGATGCTGATGTTTGAACAGCGCGGCTGCGTCTATTGCACCAAAATGCACGAAGAGGTTTTCCCGACGCCGGTGATCGCCGACTACATTAACGAGAATTACTTTGTCGTGCAGTTGAACCTCCATGGCGACATTGAGGTGACGGATTTCGACGGGGAGACACTGTCGGAAAAGCAGATGGCCCGGAAGTGGGGGATTCTGTTCACACCCACTATGATGTTCCTGCCGCAGGAGGTGCCAGAGGGGGCCACCGCACCGCAGTCCGCAGTGGCGGTGATGCCGGGGGCCTTTGGTGTGGGCACCACGCTGGACATGCTCACTTGGGTGAAGGAAGAGCGCTATACCCTTGAGGGAACAGAAGATTTCCAGCGCTACCACGCGCGGATGATCCAAGAGCGTGACAACGGCAGCACGGATTGACCCCCTTGGCCGGGCGGCGAAATCAGATAGCTATTCAAAAGTTTGAATTTGTTGTTGCGCCCTGCCGCCCGCCTGCCTTAGGGTCTTTGTAACCGGATCACACATCAACGTGATCGGCACTGGGAGGAAGTTTTCGATGATGAAATGGATTGTCGCTGCAATCGTGTCGGGCGCGCCGGTTCTGGCCGCCGCTGAAACCGTGGCACCCGCCGATGTCACCTTTGACGATTATGGCGCGGTGGAGCAATCGCTGACCGGGACACCGGGCGATCCGGCCAATGGCGCGGCCATCGTCGGCAATAAAAAAGCGGGCAACTGTGTGGCCTGCCACCAAATCAGCGCGCTGAGCGATGTGCCTTTCCAAGGTGAGGTTGGGCCGATGCTCGACGGTGCCGGGGACCGCTGGAGCGAAGCTGAACTGCGCGGCATCGTCGCCAACAGCAAGATGACTTTCGAAGGATCGATGATGCCGTCTTACTACAAGACCACCGGCTATATCCGGCCGGGCGATGGCTTCACTGGCAAGGCAGCCGAAGAGCCGCTGCCGCCGCTGCTCGAAGCCCAGCAGATCGAAGATATCGTCGCCTTTTTGGTGACGCTTAAAGAAGAGTAACGCGGACAGCCCGGCGCTCTGATGGGGGTGCTACGGGATGACCGGTGCAAGAAATCGCGGTGCTTGTGTGCCGTGGAATGGAATGACGGCGCGCTGCGCCGCAGACGAACAAGGAGAGTGAGAAATGAACTTCTCAAGACGTGAAACACTGGGCCTCGGCCTTGGCGCCATGGCGCTGACCATTCTGCCAATGGGCGCTTCGGCGGCAACTGTGGACGAGCTGATCGCGGAATTCACCGGCGGGGCCGATATGGCCGACACCGGCGTGACCCTGACCGCCCCTGAAATCGCTGAGAACGGCAACACGGTGCCAATCTCTGTCGAAGCAGAAGGCGCATCCGAGATCATGGTTTTGGCCACTGGCAACCCAACACCGCCCGTTGGCACGTTCAAATTCGGCCCGCTGGCCGGTTCGCGCAGCGCCTCGACCCGCATTCGCTTGGCCACGACTCAAGAAGTCGTCGCCATCGCCAAGCTGGAAGACGGTACATTCGCCCGCACCAGCGCAGAGATCAAAGTCACAATCGGCGGCTGCGGCGGTTAATTCCGCGCGCCCCATATACAGGAGTTTAAAAAATGGCAGAAGGTGTAACCCCTCGCGTCAAGGTCCCGAAAAAAGCTGATGCAGGTGAGGTCATTACGATCAAAACCCTGATCAGCCACCCGATGGAATCGGGTCAGCGTAAGGACAGCGACGGCAATGTCATTCCGCAGTCGATCATCAACCGTTTCACCTGCGAGTTTAACGGTGAGAATGTGATCGACATCAAGATGGAACCGGCAATGTCGACCAACCCCTATTTCGAATTTGACGCCAAAGTGCCAGAGGCCGGCGACTTCAAGTTCACATGGTATGATGACGACGGTTCGATCTACGAAGAGGTCAAATCCGTCGCGGTGGGCTGACCGACAGGTCAGTCACTTCGCGAGTGGTACAGGGAGGAAAGACATGAAATTTAAGGCAATGACCGCTGTGGCGGCGCTTTTGGTGGCCGCCCCCATTATGGGGATGGCGGACGAGGAAGCCGAGCTTGTCGTCAATGGCGAGATTGAGATGGTGACCAAGACCGAGCCGCCTGCGCATCTTGAGGGGGCGTTGCCGGAAATCATGTCTGGCTGGCGTTTCCGCTCGGATGAGACGCAGCAAACCCAGATGGATGACTTCGACAACCCCGGCATGATCTTTGTGGACCAAGCCCAAGCGGCTTGGGACACGGCCGAGGGCAGCGAAGGCAAGTCCTGCGCGTCCTGCCATAATGAGCCCGCTTCTTCGATGGAGGGCGTCCGCGCCGTCTATCCGAAGTGGAATGAAGAAGCAGGCGAAGTGCGCACGCTGGCGATGCAGATCAACGACTGCCGCGAAAACCAGATGGGTGCCGAGCCTTGGAAATACACCGGCAACGAGATGACCGCGATGGAGGCTCTGATCTCTATTGAATCGCGTGGCATGCCGGTGAATGTGGCCATCGACGGCCCTGCCCAGAGCGTTTGGGAAGAGGGCAAGGAGATGTACTACACCCGTTACGGTCAGCTGGAGCTGAGCTGCGCCAATTGTCACGAAGACAATTACGGGAACATGATCCGCGCCGACCACCTGAGCCAAGGCCAGATCAACGGCTTTCCGGTGTATCGTTTGAAAAACGCCAAGCTGAACGGCAGCCATGCCCGTTTCAAAGGCTGTGTGCGCGACACCCGCGCCGAGACTTTCAAGCCCGGGAGCCCCGAGTTCGTGGCGCTTGAGCTTTACGTCGCCAGCCGCGGCAACGGCCTTTCGGTCGAAGCACCTTCGGTGCGCAACTAAATTCAAAGCCGGGCTTACTGCCTGACATGATCCCGCCCCTCAAAAGGGGCGGGGCCTTTCCTTGTTTCTAACAGACGGAGCCTGACATGCTGTCTCGCCGTGATTTTCTGCAAATGTCCATGGCCGCGGCCTCCATCTATGGCGGTTCGGGCTTCGGTAACTGGGCGCGGCTGGCCGCGCAGGACAAGTTTGACCAAGACGCGCTGCTGGAGTTCGAGAAGTTCGGCAATGTCACCTTGATGCACATCACCGACATCCACGCGCAGTTGAAGCCGATCTATTTCCGCGAGCCGTCGGTCAACATCGGTGTGGGCGAGAACCGCGGCAAGGTGCCTCATATCACCGGCGAAGATTTCCGCCGTGCTTACGGCATCGGCGGCGGCACCCCGCTGGACTATGCGCTGACCTATGATGATTTCGTCTCGCAGGCACAGGCTTATGGCAAGGTTGGCGGGCTGGACCGCGTCGCCACCGTGCTGAACGCGATCCGCGCCGACCGCCCCGATGCGCTGCTGCTGGATGGTGGCGACACGTGGCACGGCTCGATGACCTGTCTCAAGACCGAAGGTCAGGACATGGTCAACGTAATGAACGCGCTGAAGCCCGACGCGATGACCTTCCACTGGGAATTCACACTGGGCTCCGAGCGGGTGCAGGAGATCGTCGAAGGGCTGCCCTTTGCCGCCCTTGGCCAGAACATCTTTGACGCGGAATGGGACGAGCCTGCCGAATTGTTCAAGCCTTACGAATTCTTCGAGCGCGGCGGTGTCAAGATCGCCGTCATCGGTCAGGCGTTCCCCTATATGCCGATCGCCAACCCCGGCTGGATGTTCCCGGAATACTCCTTCGGTATTCGCGATGAGCACATGCAGCAGATGGTCGACGAAGTCCGCGCGCAGGGTGCAGAACTCGTCGTCTGCCTGAGCCACAACGGCTTTGACGTCGACAAGAAGATGGCCGGGATCGTCAAAGGGATTGACGTGATCCTGTCGGGCCACACCCATGACGCGCTGCCGGAGCCTGTGCTGATCGGCGAGACCCATATTATCGCCTCCGGCTCGAACGGGAAATTCGTTTCCCGCGTCGATCTGGACGTGCGCGATGGCAAGATGATGGGCATTCGACACAAATTGATCCCGATCTTCTCTGATCTCATCACGCCCGACGCCGAGATCACCAAGCTGATCGACGCACAGCGCGCGCCTTATCTGGACGAGTTGACCCATGTGGTCGGCAAGTCTGACGCGTTGCTCTACCGCCGTGGTAACTTCAACGGCACGTGGGACGACCTGATCTGTGACGCGCTGCTGAGCGAGCGGGACGCCGAGATCGCGCTGAGCCCCGGTGTGCGTTGGGGGCCGTCGATTCTGCCGGGCCAAGACATCACCCGCGAGGACATTTTCAACGTCACCTCGATGACCTATCCAAACGCCTACCGCACGGAAATGACAGGGGAATTCCTGAAAGTCGTGCTGGAAGACGTGGGCGACAACCTGTTCAACCCGGATCCCTATTACCAGCAGGGCGGCGACATGGTGCGCGTCGGCGGCATGGGCTTCAAGATGGACATCGCCAAGCCGCAGGGTGAGCGCATCAGCGAGATGACCTTGCTGAGTTCCGGTGAGCCGATTGATCCGCAGCGCAGCTATGTGGTCGCAGGTTGGGCCTCGGTCAACGAGGGCACCGAAGGGCCGCCGATCTGGGATGTGGTGGAAAGCCATATCTCCAAACTGGGAACGGTTTCCGATGGTGCCCGCACCCCGGTGAAATACGTTCTGCCGAAGTAAGAAAAAGCAGAATGGGGGTTCTCATGAGGGAACAAATTCAATAAACTGAATTTGAACTTTTGAGGGCCACGACATGACTGACGAGAACCAAAATGGGCCATCGCGCCGTGCCTTTCTGACAGGCGCAGGCGCGGTGGCCGCGGGCACACTGGCTGGCAAGGCCAGCGCACAGGATGATCCCGCGATTGCGATTAAACCTTGGATGCAGGAACTGGGCGACGGCGTCGATGTCTCGCCCTACGGCATGCCATCTCCCTATGAGGAAGATGTAAAACGCCGCACCGTGGAATGGCTGACCGCCGACCCGGTAAGCTCGATCAACTTCACCCCGATCCATGCGCTGGATGGCACGATCACGCCCAACGGCATCTGCTTTGAGCGCCATCACTCGGGCGTGGCCAAGGTCGATCCGGCGGAACATCGCTTGATGATCAATGGCTTGGTGGACCGCGAGTTGGTCTTCACCATGGAAGACCTGATGCGCTTCCCGCGCGAGAACCACGTCTACTTCCTTGAGTGCGCGGCGAACTCCGGCATGGAATGGCGCGGTTCGCAGCTCAACGGCGTGCAGTTCACCCACGGCATGATCCACAACGTCCAATACACCGGCATCCCGCTGCGGCTGCTGCTCGAAGAGGCGGGCGTTCAGGCCGAGGGCAAGTGGCTGCTGGCCGAAGGCGCTGACGCTGCCGGTATGAGCCGCTCGATCCCAATGGAAAAGGCGCTGGACGATTGTCTGGTCGCCTTCAAGATGAACGGCGAAGCGCTGCGGCCTGAGCAGGGCTATCCGGTGCGCTTGGTCGTGCCCGGCTGGGAAGGCAACATGTGGGTCAAATGGCTTCGCCGTCTCGAAGTCGGCGATCAGCCTTGGCATCACCGCGAAGAAACCAGCAAATACACCGACTTGCTGGACGATGGCACAGCGCGTCGCTTCACTTGGGAGATGGACGCGAAGTCGGTCGTCACCAGCCCAAGCCCGCAGGCACCGATCACCCATGGCCCGGGGCCGACTGTGCTGACCGGTTTGGCATGGTCTGGCCGCGGCACGATTCCGCGGGTCGATGTGACCATCGACGGCGGCATCACCTGGCATGAGGCGCGGATGAGCGGACCAAGCACGCCCAAGGCGCTGCACCGTTTCTATTACGACTTTGAATGGGACGGCAGCCCGCTGCTGGTGCAAAGCCGTGCGCATGACAGCACCGGCTATGTCCAGCCCACCAAAGACCAGCTGCGCGAAATGCGCGGGCTCAACTCAATCTACCACAACAACGGCATCCAGACCTGGGCTGTTGATGCTGACGGAAAGGCCGAAAATGTCGAGATTTCTTAAACTTGCACTGCTGGCCAGCACGCTGGCCTCACCGCTCGCGGCGGAGCCCTTGGGCCTTGGCCGCCCCGCGACCCCCGAAGAGGTTGCCGTCTGGGACATCGACATTCGCCCCGATGGTCTGGGCCTACCCGAAGGCAGCGGTGACGTGGCCACAGGCGACGGCATCTACACCGAGAAATGCTCGGCCTGTCACGGCGTATTCGGCGAAGGCGCGGGCCGCTGGCCGGTGCTTGCGGGCGGGCAGGGCAGCCTGACCGACGCGCGCCCCGTCAAGACCGTGGGCAGCTACTGGCCCTATCTGTCGACCGTCTTTGACTACGTCCACCGGGCTATGCCCTTTGGTGACGCGCAGTCTTTGACCGATGATGAGGTCTATGCGATCACGGCCTATCTGCTCTATCTCAACGATGAAGTTGATGATGATTTCGTGCTGTCGTCCGAGAACTTTGCCGAGGCGCGTTTGCCCAATGAGGACGGCTTCAAGCCGGATGACCGGATGGAAGTCGAATTCCCCGCGTTCAGCGAAGAGCCTTGCATGACGGACTGTAAGCCTGAGGTTGAGATCACCATGCGCGCTGCCGTATTGGATGTGACACCTGAGGAGACAGCGGCCAAGGAAGCGGCGGAGAAGGCCGAGGCCGAAACCCCTGAGCCCGCGGCGGAAGAAGCGGCGTCTGAAGCGACCACCGAAGAAGCGCCCGCAACCGAAGAAGCGCCCGCAACCGAAGAGGCAGCCGCCCCTGAGGAAGCCCCCGCTGAAGCTCCTGTCGAAGTCGCCGAAGCCCCCGCTGCCGATCCTGCGATGATCAAGGCGGGCTCCAAAGTCTTCCGCAAGTGCAAATCCTGCCACCAGATTGGTGCCAAAGCGAAAAACCGTGTCGGCCCCGTGCTGAACGGCATCGTTGATGGCCCGGCAGGCGCGGTCGATGGGTTCCGCTATTCCAAAGCGATGGAAGCGGCGGCTGAGGAAGGTCTCGTTTGGTCTCACGACGAATTGAGCGCCTTCTTGGCCGATCCCAAAGGCTACATGAAAGGCACCAAAATGTCCTTCCGTGGTGTGCGCAAAGAGGAAGATATCGAAGCGCTGATCGCCTACCTGCGTGACGCGTCGGAGTGATCTGACAGATTAGGGAAAACTGACGTGCCTGCCCCCCTTGAACCCCCATACCGGGGGGACTAATCTCTGGGTAACAGTTTTGCGGGTATGGTCCCGCGAACAGGAACTGAGGCAGGCACGCATGAACGACCCGATCAATACTTACATGAATACGCTCGTCCCAATGGTGGTTGAACAGACCAGCCGGGGCGAGCGTTCTTACGACATTTTCTCGCGGCTGCTGAAAGAACGGATCATCTTCGTCAACGGGCCGATCCACAGCGGGATGAGCCATCTGGTCGTCGCCCAGCTTCTGCACCTTGAGGCGGAAAACCCTTCCAAAGAAATCAGCATGTATATCAACTCGCCCGGTGGCGAGGTGACGGCGGGTCTGTCGATCTATGACACGATGCAATACATCAAGCCCAAGGTTTCCACCCTGATCTGCGGCATGGCGGCCTCCATGGGGTCGGTCATCGCGATTGGTGGCGAGAAGGGGATGCGGTTTGCGCTGCCCAATGCCGAGGTGATGATTCACCAGCCTTCCGGCGGCTCGCAGGGCATGGCCGAAGATATCCTGATCTCGGCGCGCCATATCGAGCGCACCCGTGAGCGGATGTATCAGCTTTACGTCAAACACTCCGGCCAGCCGCTCAAGACGGTGCAAAAGGCATTGGACCGTGATCTGTGGATGACGCCCGAAGAGGCCAAAGAGTGGGGTCATCTTGACGAGATCGTTGAGAGCCGGGGCAAGGCGGATGATGCCGATGCTGCGGGCAAGGGCAAGAAAGACAAGTAATTGACGGACCCGGCGCTGCATATTTTGCGATTGTAGCGCCGGGATCACTGGCCTAAGCTTGAGGCCAAACATCGCGGCCCTAAGTTTAGGGCGGACATACACGACAGACCTGAAAGGTTTGAGATGGCGAATACTTCCGGCAACGACAGCAAGAACACGCTCTACTGCAGCTTCTGCGGCAAGAGCCAGCACGAGGTGCGCAAGCTGATTGCGGGGCCGACCGTGTTCATCTGCGACGAATGCGTCGAGCTGTGCATGGATATTATCCGTGAGGAAACAAAGGCTTCGGGCCTCAAGGCGACTGACGGCGTGCCGACACCCCGCGATATCTGCGGCGTGCTGGACGACTATGTGATCGGTCAGGCCATGGCCAAGCGGGTGCTCTCGGTGGCTGTGCATAACCACTACAAGCGTCTGAACCACGCCCAGAAGGGCGGCGATATCGAACTGGCGAAATCCAACATCTTGCTCATTGGCCCCACCGGCTGCGGCAAGACGCTGTTGGCGCAAACGCTGGCGCGGATCTTGGATGTGCCCTTTACCATGGCCGATGCCACCACGCTGACCGAGGCCGGTTATGTGGGTGAGGATGTTGAGAACATCATCCTCAAGCTGCTGCAATCGTCTGAGTACAACGTCGAGCGGGCGCAGCGCGGCATTGTCTATATTGACGAAGTCGACAAGATCACCCGCAAGTCGGAAAACCCCAGCATCACCCGTGATGTGTCGGGCGAAGGCGTGCAGCAGGCGCTCTTGAAGTTGATGGAAGGCACCGTGGCTTCCGTGCCGCCACAGGGCGGGCGCAAGCATCCGCAGCAGGAATTCCTGCAGGTGGACACCACGAACATCCTCTTTATCTGCGGCGGTGCTTTTGCCGGTCTCGACAAGATCATCGCGACCCGCGGCAAGGGGTCGGCCATGGGCTTTGGCGCCGATGTGCGCGACCAAGACGCACGCGGCATTGGCGAGATCTTTACCGATCTGGAGCCGGAAGATCTGCTCAAGTTCGGTCTGATCCCGGAATTCGTGGGCCGTCTGCCGGTTCTGGCGACGCTCGAAGATCTTGACGAAGACGCGCTGGTGACGATCCTAACCGAGCCGAAGAACGCGTTGGTCAAACAGTACCAGCGTCTGTTTGAGCTGGAGGACACGCAGCTGACCTTTACCGATGACGCGCTGCAGGCGATTGCGAAACGCGCCATTGAGCGCAAGACCGGTGCGCGTGGTCTGCGGTCGATCCTCGAAGACATCCTGCTCGACACGATGTTCGAACTGCCGGGTCTGGAGACTGTGACCGAAGTGGTTGTGAACGAGGAGGCCGTGACCTCTGAGGCCAAGCCGCTGATGATCCACGCGGACAGCGAAAGCAAAGAGCCCGCAACCGCAGGCTAAGACCTGCGACGGGTGAAAGAGAGTAGGGCGGGCCGAAAGGCTCGCCCTTTTTCGTTGAGTTTGGCGGATGCCCTACGGGTTGGCGTAGCGGGGCGTTTCGTGAACTTCCGCAGGGAAGTATCCTGCCATCATGTCCTGCGGCCCTAGCCCAAGGGACAGGCACACCCCGGCCCGCTGCAGTTTTGCCATCTCCGCTCGGTCGAAACGGAACGTTATCTCGTAGATGCTGCGCAGGGCTGGTTCCGGATTGTCGGACTGAAGCACCTCTTGCAAAATGGTCCTCAACTTGCCGCGATAGCCGCGGGACGACAGGCGCCACTCCAGCTTTGCACGCCAGTTCCCATAGCCTTGGTCGATGAAGTGCAGAAGATAGGCACCTTGCTCCCGTCCCAAGATCACATCAATGACAGCCTCATTATCCGGGGTCTGCAAGAAGTGCTGGCGGACCGTGTGGCCGATTAGGCCAGTGCGGGTGACAGACTTGCCATTCCAATGACCGCTCAGCCCACGCCGCTTCTGCATCGCGTCCGCAAGCTCGCCATAGACGGCGCGGCGGCACCAAGGCGGCATCTCGGTGCGGAAATGCATTTGACCTTGGACCTGAAGACACTGGATGCGTTCAGCAGGGCGGATCAGCAGTGCCCTGACGTGCGCGGGCTGGGCCGAGACTTCGTCTTTCAGGCTGCGCCCTTCGAGATAAAGCAACTCATCCGCGTCGAGGTTCAAAAACCAGCCGGGCGGAAGCCGGTCATAGACATATTGCATCGCCGCGTTCTGCCGCAGGGTGAAACGGGCGTCTGGCGCGACATTGGCTTCGGCCCAAAATGCTTGGGTGCAGGGGATCGTCAGGACTTTCTCATGCGATTTGAGGATGTCGATCGCCGGATCGAAAGGGTCATCAAAGCAGAGAGCGAGACGGTCGACGCCCTGAGCAAGATGCCAGTTCACAAAGCGCATAGTGGTCTCAAGCGGCTCGCGCAGAATGGCACCCAGCACTAGCATTTAGCGTGCTCTAATTGGGTTGCTTTGCCTGCCAAGCTGCTCATAGCGCTCAGTCCTTTCTTCGGTGGACTTTGGCTATTGTTGTACGCTTGTTCTGTTTGACGCGCAGGGATTGGCGGCCCCACGCGACAGTTTAATTAACGTTGTTGTCTTCTAGTTACAGTTGAATATCGGGTGCCTCGTACTGCTGCCTCACGCCTTCTCCGGCACAACCTCGAACTTGGCGCCCAAACGAGCAAGGACATCCTTCTGGTCCAATTCCGCCCAAGGCTTCCCACCGCTATCGATAAAGCCCGACTGCGCAAGATCCTCCTGCAACGCGGGCATGTCCAACTCGCCCATCCACAACCGCGACTTGGCCTTGCCCAGCGGCTTCCATGACCGGGTAAGATGGCAGAGCGTCGCGGGGGTGATCCCGGCGAAACTTTGCAAATGCTGTTCCAACCCCCGCGTGGCCGAGGACGGGCGGCGCACGACAATAGCGACTTGCTGTTCGGGGCGGGCGACCATTGCAAGCAGATGCAGGGCCGAGCCCTCTGCCGCGATGATCTGGCGCGCGGCTTTGTAGACTGCGATCTGCTCGCGCAGCCCATGTTTCTCGGGGTGGAAGATCGTATAGCCCTGTTCCGCCAAAGCGGCTTCCAGCGCCTCTTCCCCAATCAGATTGCCGCGCCCCGCAGGGAGTTTGCTGCGGCTGATATAGAGTTTCTCCGGTCCCTCAGGCGCAATGTCTTTCGCAAAGCGCCGCGCGATGGTGTCGCGGAAGGGCTGGGTGCCGGGGATCAGGCTGCCGAGGCCGAAACCTTGGCCGGGCACGATCAGCCGCTCCACACGGGCGGGGGCGTCGAGGCTGACCACAGGCTTGTCGCACCCAAGCAGTTCAACGAAGTCGCGTTGATAGCCCGCAACTTCGCCACCGTTTCGGGCGCGTTTGGGGATAAAGAGAATGCCGTCGATCTCTTCATCGAGATGATCCAGAGCCCAAAGCCGCGAGCTGCTCTCCACCAGAAAATGCCCAAAATGCATCCACAGCACGCCGCCCCAAAGCCACGTGCCAGCACGTTCGGCCACATCACCCTGCGGCATCTCCGGCGGCGTGGTCAGCGCCCGGCCATTGCGCCAGAGCGCTGCCTGAGGGCAGGGGCGTCCGTCGCTTTGCAAAACCCCCGCAGGCTGCACCAGCCCGCCGGTTTGTGGTGGCATAACCAGGGCGTTGTCGAATGTCTTGATCTCGGTCGTCCAACCGCCTTCGGGCACAGGCGGGCGTTCTGCGGGGTCGAAGCTGCAGGCCCAAACACGGCGCGTGCAGAGACCCGGTTCCTTGCGGAAGCCCGCGCTTTCGAGAATACGTTTGCACTCGCGCATCCCTTCGCGGCCATAGGCCTCGGGGTGGAACTCAATCACCACCGCGCGCAGCCCGTCCAGGGAGGCATGACGCAGAAACTCCAACTCGCCGCCCTCAATGTCCATCAACAGCACATCCGGCGCAAAGGCGCGGGTGATTTCGCTGTAGGCGATGGTGGGAACTTGCACTTCGGTTGTGGCGCGGCTGTCGCTGTCGATAAGGGAGGAGCCGAGGAAGGAATTGCGCACGTGGAAAGGCATGGTCTCAGGACGCTCTGGCGCACTGATGACGACCTGATTGTGCACGGCAATGGTGTCTTGCAGCCCGTTCAGTTCGTAGAGGGCGCGGATATGGGGGATGAGGGCAGGGTTGGCCTCAAACGACAGCACAGCCTCGGGCGCGCCGTTGTGCGCGGCGATGGCGCCGACAAGGCCCAGACCGGCGCCCATTTCCATCACCCGGTCCCCGGGGCGGATGACAGCCAGCGCGCCGTCGATCTCTTGCCCCTCGTAGCGGCCTGCGTTGATCCGCTCGATGCGCTTGTCATTAAGAAAAGGCGAATGCGGCACCTGCACACCGTGGCATTCTGCGGCCGCCTGCGGGATCTGTTCTGCCTGTGTCATTGCTGCCCTCTCGTTTTGGCAAACCCTAGCCGCCTGCGCTCTCTGCGCCAAGCACCTTCGCGCCGAGGCTGGACGCCACGGCCCCCATGGTGCATATAACGGACAACAGGAACGGAGACCTCGATGGGCATTCTCAATTCACTTTTGCGCAGCGTGACATGGTGGAACGGCCAGACGTTGAACACCCAGTTTTTCACCTGGCGCAAGGGCAGCAAAGTCGGCGAAGACGCGCAGGGTAACATCTATTACCGCAACGCGGATGACAGCAAACGCTGGGTGATCTTCAATGGTGAGGCCGAGGCAAGCCGGGTGAGCCCCGATTGGCACGGCTGGCTGCACCGCACTTGGGATGAACCGCCGACCGACAAGCCGATGGTGCATAAGCCTTGGGAAAAGGCCCATGTCGAGAATCGCACCGGTACGGCCATGGCCTATGCGCCTGCGGGGTCTTTGCGCCGGGCCGAGCCGGTTGAGCGCAAGGACTACGAAGCGTGGCAGCCTGAGTAAGGCACGGCCAGCACTGTAGATTTCAGAACAGCAGGTAGGGTGATGAGACAGCTATTTCTGGCGACAGCCCTCTTGGCCGCATCGGCCTTTGGGCCGGTGCAGGCGCAGGATGCCGCAGAGGTGGCGAGCGCTTCGGGCGGCGTGTTGCGCGCATTGGATAAGATTTCCGGCGATACCGTCGATCTTGAGGTCGCGACCGGGGCGTCGACGACTTTGGGCAACCTGCAGATTGCACTGGTTGATTGCCGCTATCCCGTGGGCGACCCGGCGGCCAATGCCTATGCGGCGCTTGAGATCACGGAGACGGGCAAGCCCGGCGCGTTGTTCTCCGGCTGGATGATCGCCTCATCCCCCGCACTGAACGCGCTAGAGCATTTCCGCTACGATGTCTGGGTCATTCGCTGCACGACGTCATGAAGGCTTCGCTGGGGCGGGGCTGTGAAATCGGCATGTCCGAGTTTCGCGTCTTCTAGCTGCGCGTGATAAGCGGCGCGGCTGATCTCTATCGCGCCCAAGGACGCCAGATGGTCCGTCAGGAACTGCGTGTCGAACAGGGTAAAGCCCGCACGGTTGAGCCGATCCACCACAGCCGCCAGCGCCATCTTGGATGCGTTGGTCCGGCGCGAGAACATGCTCTCGCCAAAGAACGCCCGGCCTAGTGTGACGCCGTAGACCCCACCGACCAGCGCGTCGACCTCCCAGACCTCCACCGAATGGGCATGGCCTGCGCGGTGCAGGGCGCTGTAGAGGGCGGTGATCTCACTGTTGATCCAGGTGTCGGCGCGGTCGGCGCAGCCCGCGACGACCCCGGCGAAGTCGCGGTTGATGGTGGTGGTGAAGGGGGTGCGCCGCATTGCGCGGGCGAGCGAGCGCGAGAGGTGAAACCCGTCCAGCGGCATCACCCCACGCCTGCGCGGATCGACCCAGAAAATCTCCGGGTCGTCCCGATGTTCGGCCATGGGGAAAATCCCCATGGCATAACCGTGTAGCAAGATTTCGGGCGTCAGCTCCGACATCGGCGCGGCGTCAGGCGTTGCCGAGGTTGGTTTCCAGCCAGTGCTCCAGCCAGTGGATGTTATAGCCACCCGATTGCACATCTTCCTCAGCCAAAAGCGCGTGAAAGAGCGGCACCGTGGTGTCGACACCGTCGACGATCAACTCACCCAAGGCCCGTCCCAGACGCGCCAGCGCCTCGGGCCGGTCGCGGCCATGGACGATGAGCTTGCCGATCAGGCTGTCATAGTAGGGCGGGATCGAATAGCCGTCGTAGAGCGCGCTATCCATCCGTACACCAAGACCGCCCGGCGCGTGATACTGCGTGATCCGGCCCGGGCAGGGCGCGAAGTTCGGCAGTTTCTCGGCGTTGATGCGGACCTCAATAGCGTGGCCGTTGATGGTCAGATCGTCTTGGGTAAAGAACATCGGCAGGCCTTCGGCCACGCGAATCTGTTCGCGCACTAGATCGACGCCAAAGATCGCTTCGGTCACTGGGTGTTCCACCTGAAGACGGGTGTTCATCTCGATGAAATAGAACTCGCCGTTTTCATAGAGGAACTCGATTGTGCCCGCGCCGATGTAGTTGATGTTCGCCACGGCGTCCGCACAGACCTTACCGATCCGGGCGCGCTCTTCTTCGGTGATGGAGGGGCCGGGGGCTTCCTCAAAGACTTTCTGGTGGCGGCGCTGCAGCGAGCAGTCGCGCTCGCCCAAGTGGACTGCATTGCCCTTACCGTCGCCAAAGACCTGAATTTCGATGTGGCGCGGGGTGGTGAGGTATTTCTCGATATAGACTTCGTCATTGCCGAAGTTCGATTTGCCCTCGGCCCGCGCAGTCTGGAAGGCTTTTTCCATGTCCTTGGCGGTCTGGGCGACTTTCATGCCCTTGCCGCCGCCGCCTGCCGTGGCTTTGATGATGACCGGATAGCCGATCTCTTCGCCCAAGCGCTTGGCTTCTTCCAGCGACGCGACGCCGCCTTCGGAGCCGGGCACGCAAGGCACGCCGAGCTTTTTCATCGTGTCCTTGGCGGTGATCTTGTCGCCCATGACGCGGATGTGCTCGGCGGTCGGGCCGATGAAGGTCAAGCCGTGGTCTTCGATGATCTGCACGAAGTTGGCGTTTTCCGACAAGAAACCATAGCCGGGGTGGATCGCTTCGGCCCCGGTGATTTCGCAGGCCGCGATGATCGCCGGGATCGACAGGTAGCTTTGCGTCGAGGAGGGCGGACCGATGCAGACGGATTCGTCGGCCATGCGCACATGCATCGCGTCACTGTCGGCGGTGGAATGCACCGCGACCGTCTGGATGCCCATTTCGCGGGCCGCGCGGATGACGCGCAGGGCGATCTCTCCACGGTTGGCGACTAGGATTTTGCTGAACATGATCTGCCCTTATTCCATGATCACCAGCGGTGCGCCGAACTCAACCGCATCGCCGTCACCGACGAGGATGCGCTTAACGGTGCCAGCGCGGGGGGCGGGAATGTGGTTCATCGTCTTCATGGCTTCGACGATCAGAAGTGTGTCACCTTCGGAGACGGACGCACCGACAGTGATGAAGGGCGGCGCACCGGGCTCACCCTGCAGGTAGACCGTGCCAACCATGGGCGAGGTCACCGCGCCGGGGTGATCCGCAGGATCGGCATCCGCAGAAGCAGGCGCGCTTGCAGGGGCGCTGGCCGGTGCAGCGGCAGGTGCGGCTGCGGCAGGGGCGGCTTGATACTGCTGCTGCGGGGCGGCCATGATCTGCTGCGGCGGCTTGCGGCTGACGCGCACGTTCAGGCTGTCGTCCTCGGCGTAATCGCGTTTGACCTGAAGCTCAGTCAGGTCATTTTCATTCAGCAGCTCGGCGAGGGCCTTGATGAAGGCCACGTCACTGTCATGGGTGTTTTTTGTCATTGGATCCTCGAAGATTTCGACAGGCCAGCAGCCCGTCGCTGCGCGATTGATTGTGCTCGCTTATAGGGCATGGGCAAAGCCATGAAAAGCCAACTGTTGTCTAGGGGCTTAAGGCTTGGCATCTTCGCCGAAACGCGAGGGAGGGCGGAGCGATGAACCTGGCACATTGGCTGGAGCGCCGGGCGGTCTTAGCGCCGGACCGGGCAGCGCTGTTTAACGGTGGGGCTGTTTTTACTAACTATGCAGGCTTTGCCGCGCGCGCCCGTGCCGTGGCAGGGTGGTTGCAAGCGCAGGGCCTGCGGCCCGGCGACCGGGTGGCGATTTTCATGCGCAACGCGCCGGACTATCTGATTGTGCTTTATGGCATTTGGTATGCCGGGGCCGTGGCGGTGCCGATCAATGCCAAGCTGCACGGCAAGGAGGCCGCCTTTATCCTCAGCGATTCCGGCTCGGGTTTTGTGTTCGCCAGCGCGGCGCAGGCGGAGGCTTTGGCCGCGGCGGAAGTGGAGGCCCGCGTGCTTCACGTGCCGGGCGCAGACTATGACAGGGTTCTTTCGGCGCCGCAGGTATCTCAGATCGCCCCCCGCGCGCCTGACGATATGGCGTGGCTCTTCTACACCTCAGGCACCACCGGGCGGCCCAAGGGGGTGCAGATCACCCATGGCATGCTGATGTCGATGGCGCTCTGCTATGAGGCGGATGTGGACCAGACCCATGCAGAGGACGCAGCACTCTATGCCGCCCCAATGAGCCACGGTGCCGGACTTTATGCCCTGATGCATGTGCGCGTCGGCGCGCGGCATGTCTTTCCGCCCTCGGGTGGGTTTGACCCAGTCGAGATCCTCGATCTGGCCGAGGCGTTGGACCGCGTTCATATGTTCGCCGCGCCCACCATGGTCAAACGACTGACGGAATATGCCCAAACGGCAGGGCGCGACGGCAGCGGGTTGCGCACAATCGTCTATGCCGGCGGGCCGATGTACAACGCCGACATCATCGCGGCAGAGGCGCATTTCGGGGCGGTCTTTGTGCAGATCTACGGGCAGGGTGAATGCCCGATGGGAATCACCGTGCTGCCGCGTGCGGATGTGTCGGAGCGCAGCGCCTCCGGGTGGCGGGACCGGCTTGCCTCGGTTGGCTACGCGCAATCGGCTGTGGAACTGCGGATCGGCGATGCCGAGGGCCAGCCGCTGCCCCCCGGCGAGGTGGACGAGATCATGGTGCGCGGGGCGACGGTGATGCCCGGCTATTGGAACAACCCCGAGGCGACCGAGAAGACGTTGCGGGATGGCTGGCTGATGACCGGCGACATGGGGTCGCTGGACGCGCAGGGCTATCTGACGCTGCAAGACCGCAGCAAGGATGTCATCATCACTGGCGGCTCGAACGTCTATCCGCGTGAGGTGGAGGAGGTGCTGTTGTAGCACCCGCAGGTGCGCGAGGTCTCCGTGGTGGGACGCGTGCATTCCGATTGGGGCGAGGAGGTCGTGGCCTTTGTCGTCGGCGACGCGCCCGAGGCGGAACTGGACGCGCTCTGTCTCGCGCAGATTGCGCGGTTCAAACGGCCCAAGACCTATCTGCGGCTGGCGGAGCTGCCCAAGAACAACTACGGCAAGGTGCTGAAGACGGCCCTGCGTGAGAGGCTCTGACGGCGGTCAGATCGCCAGATACTCCGCCCGCAACTCGGCATTGTCGAGCACCTCTGCCGCCGTGCCGTCAAAGACGATGCCCCCGGTGTCGAGGATCACGGCCCGGTCCGCCAGTTTCAACGCGCGCACGGCGTTTTGCTCGACCAAGATCGTGGTGATGCCCTGTGCTTTGATCAGCGCCAGCGTCTTTTCGATCTCGTCCACGATTACTGGGGCAAGCCCTTCGTAGGGTTCATCTAGAAGCAGCACCTTGATGTCCCGCGCTAAGGCCCGCGCAATCGCCAGCATCTGTTGTTCGCCGCCCGAGAGGGTGGTGCCCTCTTGGTTCTTGCGCTCGCCCAGACGGGGGAAGAGGTCATAAAGCCGGTCCAGTGACCAGCCGATGGGCGGGGCGATCTGGGCAAGCTTGAGGTTTTCCTCCACCGTCAGCCCCGCAATGATGCGCCGATCCTCTGGCACCAGCGCCAAGCCCGCCGCCGACGCCTGATGGCTGGCCATATTGTGCAGCGGCTGGTGGTCGAGCCAAATCTCGCCGCGCTTCAGTTCCGGGTCGCTCACCCGCGCAATGGCACGCAGGGTCGAGGTCTTGCCCGCGCCGTTGCGGCCCAAAAGCGCAAGAATCTCGCCCTCATGGACGTTAAAGCTCACCCCCTGCACGATATAGCTTTCGCCGTAATAGGCGTGAATGTCCCAGACCGAGAGGAAGGCCGGGGCGGTTTGGGCGTGGTTGGCGTTTTTGTGAAGCGTGTCGGTGCTCATCAGGGTGTCCTTGCGGTTCGGCGACTGGGGCCAAGAGGGGAGTTGGTATCAGGCGGCGTCTTGGCTCTCGCCCAGATAGGCTTCGCGGACTTTCGGGTGGCCCTTGATCCGGTCCGGCGTGTCTTCGACCAGCGGGGTGCCTTGGGCCAGCACGGTGATGCGTTCGGCGAGCGAAAAGACCACATGCATGTCATGCTCAATGATGGCGATGGTGATGTCGCGCTCATCTTTGATCTGTTTCAGCAGGTCGATGGTGTTGTTGGTATCGGCCCGCGCCATCCCGGCGGTGGGTTCGTCCAAGAGCAGCAAGCGCGGGTCTTGCGCGAGGCACATGGCAATCTCCAACCGCCGCTTGTCGCCGCGTGACATGGCCGCCGCGTGCATGTGGCGTTTGTCGATCATATGCATGTCGCGCAGCATTTCCTCGGCCTTGTCGATCATGTCCTGCTGGCCCACGACCCGCGACCAGCCATTGAGCTGAAACGCCCCATCGCGCTTGGCGAGGCAAGGAATCAGCATGTTCTCCATCACCGTCAGATCGCCAAAGATTTCCGGCGTCTGGAACACGCGGGAGATGCCCATCTGGTTGATCTCATAGGGTTTGCGCCCCAGCACCGATTGCCCGTCGAACATGACAGAGCCGGTGTCGGGAATAAGCTTGCCCACCAGACAGTTTAGCAGCGTGGATTTGCCCGCCCCGTTGGGACCGATGATCGCATGGACAGAGTTCTCCGCCACGCTGAGATTCACATCGCTGAGCGCCTGCAACCCGCCAAAGCGCTTGCCGACATTTTTGACTTCGAGAATGGCCATCAGGGCGCTCCTATTCTGCGGCTTCGTTGCGCTGTTTGGCGGCGTCGGCTTCGACCGAGCCTGCGTTGCTGTCTTTGCGGCGGAAGACACGCCCCAGACGTTGGCCGCCTTCAACCAACCCACCGGGGAGGAAGATCACGACCAGCATGAACAGAAGGCCGAGGGTCAGATGCCAGCCCTTGCCGACGAAGGGGTGGATGATCGCGACCATCGCATCTTCGATCCCGTCGGGCATGAAGGCGAACCAGCCATGCAAGACGTTGTCGTTGATCTTGGCAAAGATGTTTTCAAAGTACTTGATGAAGCCCGCACCCAGCACTGGGCCAATCAAAGTGCCCGCGCCGCCAAGGATCGTCATCAGCACGACTTCGCCAGAGGCGGTCCACTGCATCCGCTCGGCCCCGGCAAGCGGGTCCATCGCAGCCAGCAGACCACCGGCCAGCCCGGCATACATGCCAGAGATGACAAAGGCCGCCAGCGTATAGGGCCGCGTATTCAGACCGGTGTAGTTCATCCGCTGCTGGTTCGACTTCACCGCCCGCAGCATCATGCCAAAGGGCGAACGGAAGATGCGGATCGCCAGATAGAAGGCGAGGATCAGAAAGACCGCGCAGAAGTAGTAGCCAACCGAGAAGGTGAAGGTCCAACTGCCGAAAAACAGCGTGGTCGACGAGTTCATCGCCGCGCCAAAGAGATTGGGGAATGAAGGCGCATCCACGGACTGGAGATACTGCGGATCGGAGGTGTAGATCTGCAAGCCGGTCTCCCCATTGGTGATGGGGGTCAGCACCGAATAGGCGAGGTTGAACGACATCTGCGCAAAGGCCAGTGTCAGGATCGAGAAGTAGATGCCCGACCGCCGGAGGCTAATAAAGCCAATCAGCGCTGAAAACAGCCCCGCCATGATCACCGCCAGCACGAGGGCAGGCACGACGTTGTAGCTCAGCAGTTTGAACATCCAGACAGCAGAGTAGGAACCGACACCGAGAAAGGCTGCGTGACCAAAGGAGAGATAGCCGGTTAGCCCAAAGAGGATGTTGAACCCGATGGCGAAGATGCCAAAGATCACAAAGCGTTGCATCAGGTCCGGATAGCCCGCGTTAAACTGTGCAAGGCCCGAATCCGCCGGGAAGGGATTGAGGATGAAGGGGGCAAAGAGCGTCAGTAAGATCACGACCCCCAAGAGAAGCGTATCGCGTTTTTCCAGTCCGAACATGTCTTATTCCTCCATCACGCCGCGGCGGCCCATCAGACCGCGGGGACGGACCAGCAAGATCACGATGGCCACGACGTAGATGATGATCTGGTCGATACCGTAGATGATGCTTTTGATTTCATTCATGGAGGCGAGGCTTTCGAGGATGCCCAAGAGGAACCCCGCCAGCACAGCGCCGGGTAGCGAGCCCATGCCGCCGACCACCACGACAACGAAGCTCAGCACCAAAAAGTCCATGCCCATGTGATAATTGGGTGAGTTAATCGGCGCGTACATGACGCCTGCCAGACCTGCCACGGCGGCGGCGATGCCGAACATGATGGTAAAGCGGCGGTCAATGTCGATGCCCAAAAGGCCCACTGTCTCACGATCCGCCATACCGGCGCGGACAACCATGCCGAAGGTGGTGAACTGCAAGAAGGCAAAGACCGCGGCGATGATGACGGTAGAGAAGCCGAAATAGACCAAACGCCAGTAGGGGTAGGCCAGCGAGGTGTCCAAGCCCAAGAGCGGCGCGAAGTCGAAGCTGCCTTTGAAGACTTCGGGCGCGGGCGTGGGGATCGGGTTGGCACCGTAGAAATACTTGACCACTTCCTGCAGCACGATGGCGAGGCCGAAGGTCACGAGGATCTGATCCGCATGGGGGCGCTTGTAGAAATGCTTGATCAGCCCGCGTTCCATGACGAAACCGATGAACAGCATCACCGGGATCGCAAAGAGGATCGCCAGTGGCACTGACCAGTCGATGATAGACGCCCCGACCTCCGGCCCGAACCAGTTCTCGACATAGGGGGTTTTTACTTTCAGCGGGTTGCCCAGAAAATCCTTCTGGGTCTCGTCAATCGTCTCGACGCTCAGCGTTAGCAGCCGTTGCAGCGTGACCGAGCAGAAGGCCCCGATCATGAACAGCGCGCCGTGGGCGAAGTTGACGACGCCAAGCGTGCCAAAGATCAAAGTGAGGCCAAGCGCAATCAGCGCATAGGCCGAGCCCTTGTCGAGCCCGTTGAGTATTTGCAGAAGAACAGCGTCCATGGACCCCACCTGTAAGGGATGCGTTCACATGAGGGCGGGCCTCATGTGGTGAAAAGGGGCGCGCTGGGGAGCGCGCCCGCAAGGTTCAGTAGATCAAGCGCCCGGGTTGCACTTGCCCAGCTCGCCACCGGCGAACATTGGGTGGTCGGGGGCATATTCGACCTGCGCACGCGGAGTGACTTCGACGATTTCCAGCGTGTCATATTCGTTGGTCGGGTTTTCCTTGCCCTTCATGACCAGCACGTCTTTAAAACACTGGTGGTCGTCGCCGCGATAGAGCACCGGACCGTTGCCGAGACCGTCGAACTCAAAGTCCTCCAGCGCTTCGACCACACCGCAGGGGTTGAAGGTGCCCGCACGTTCCACCGCATCCGCATAGAGCAGCGTCTGCACATAGCAGGTGTGCGCGGAGTTGGAGGGCGGACGGCCGTACTTCTCACCAAAGGATTTCACAAAGGCTTTGGAACCCTCATCCTGCAGCTGCCAGTTCCAATTCATTGAACCGATCACGCCTTGCACGTTGGCACCGGCACCGGCGGCCATGAGCTCGGAATAGAGCGGCACGACGATCTCGAACTTCTTGCCGTTCACCTCCTTGTCCAGTAAGCCGAACTGAACCGCGTTGGTCAGCGAGTTCACCATGTTCCCGCCGTAGTGGTTTAGGACCAGCACATCGGCACCGGAGTTCAGCACCGGCGCGATGTAGGACGAGAAGTCCGTGCTCGCCAGCGGTGTCAGCACGTTGTTGACGGTCTCCCAACCCATCGCCTCGGTCGCGGCGGCGATGGATTCCTGCTGGGTCCAGCCCCATGTGTAATCCGCCGTCAGGTGGTAGGCGCGGCGGTCTTCGCCGTAGGCGTTCTTCAACACCGGGGCGAGGGCGGCGGCGGACATGTAACCATTAAAGAAGTGGCGGAAACCATTGGCTTTCTTGTCTTTCCCGGTCGTGTCGTTCGAGTGCGTCAGACCGGCCATGAAGATCACGCCCGCTTCCTGACACAGACCCTGCACAGCCACAGCCACGCCCGAGGACGAGCCGCCGTTGATCATCACAGCGCCATCTTTTTCGATCATCGCCTTGGCCGAGGCGCGGGCCGCGTCGGATTTGGTTTGGGTGTCGCCGGTGACATACTCGACCTTCTTGCCCAGAATGCCGTTCCCTTTCAGCGCCTTGGAGCTGAAGGTGTTCATCATGCCGCCGTCGCCCTCACCGTTGAGGTGCTCGACTGCCAGTTCCTGAGCGCGCAGCTCATCCAGACCTTCTTCGGCATAGGGGCCGGTCTGGGGCACGTTGAAGCCCAGCGTGACGGTGCTGCCCGTGGGGGCATTGGTAAAGCCCGCGTGATTTTCGGCGCGCAGATACGTCGGCAGCGCCAGCCCGGCACCGGCAACAGCGCCGGTCTGAATCAGCCCGCGGCGTGTCAGTTTCGTAAACGACATGAAGTCCTCCCAAATTTTTATGAGCCATGGCAACGGAACCTCCCCCCGATGCCACGGCGCGCAAGAATGCAAAGAAACTATGGCGCGGAAACTGAAAACCGATCAATAAGCTGCTTGATCAGAACGATATTTCTGTAAAGATATTCGCAACAATTGCGTGGAGTTTGTAAATAACATGATGTTGCGACGCAGAAAGACGTTGAAACCACGTATGAAAAACAGGGCAGGTCCGCTGCATGCGTGAGACACTGACCGGCAGCCGGATCCGCGAGCGGCGGGTGATGGCGGGGCTGAAACAGGCCGAACTGGCGCAGCAGATCGGCATCTCCGCCAGCTACCTGAACTTGATCGAACACAATCGCCGCAGAATCGGCGGTAAGCTCCTACTGAACATCGCACAGGCGCTGCAGGTCGAGCCGCAAGCGCTGACCGAGGGAGCCGAGGCCGCGCTGATTGCGGCGCTGCGAGAGGCTGCGGGGGATAGCGGATTGGCCGGGCCGGAGGCAGAGCGCGCCGATGAATTTGCCGGGCGTTTTCCGGGCTGGGCCAAGGTCTTGGCCTCTAGCCAGCGCCGGATCGCAGCGCTTGAGCAGACGGTGGAGGCGCTGTCAGACCGTTTGGCCCATGACCCGCAATTGGCGACATCGATGCACGAACTGCTCAGCACCGCCGCAGCGATCCGTTCGACTGCTGCCATTCTGGCCGAGACAGACAGTCTGCAACCCGAGTGGCGGGACCGCTTTCAGGCAAATATTCACCAAGACAGCCGCCGTCTGTCCGACAGTGCGCAGGCCTTGGTGACCTATTTCGACAATGCGGCAGAGACGCGGGAGGTCACGCATTCCCCGCAGGCAGAGGTCGAAGCCTTCCTCGCGGCGCATGACTACCGCTTCGAGCCGCTCGAACAGGCCCGCGCTCCGGAGGAAGCTATCGCCCAGTTGGTGGCGGGGGCGGAAGCGCTGAAGACCAAGGCTGCGCAACATATTGCGACCGGCGTGCTCCAACAGATCGCGCGCGATGCGACGGCCTTGCCGCTCGTGCAGCTAGAGCAGGCTGTGGGGGCGCAGGGGCATGACCCGGCGACGCTTGCACAGGCCCTGAACCAGCCGGTCGGACGGGTGCTGCGCCGTCTAGCGTCCCTGCCGGACCTCGGCGCGGGGCTGGTGGTCTGTGACCGATCCGGCAGCGTGACCTTTGCGAAATCCATCGAAGGCTTCACCGTCCCGCGTTTTGGCGCCTGCTGTCCGCTCTGGCCGCTGTTTGCCGTTTTGGGACAACCGGGGTTGGTGATGAAGTCCCGCGTGGCCCAGATGGGGCGGGGGCAGGCGCAGTTTGACGCGATTGCCACCTGCGAAGTGCAAGCCGCACCCGCCTATAACATACCCCCGCTAAGCCAATCGGTCATGCTGCTGCTGCCAGTGCCCTCAGGCACCACACCTGCGCAGCCTGTGGGAGCGACCTGCCGCATCTGTCCGATCTCGGCGTGTCGGGCACGACGCGAGCCTTCGATCCTGCGCGACGGTATTTAACGGGGCCGGCAGGCAGTTTTTGACAGGGCTGGCAAACCGTTGCATGCTCCCTCTCGTGCGCAGGATCCCGCAACAAGACGGGACGGCTGCGCCGAGGGGGAGACAATTTGCCAATGAGCAAACTCGTAGTGTTGGTGGAGGACGAGGTGAACATCGCCGAGGCCATCCGCTTCTTGCTGTCGCAAGAGGGGTGGCGGGTTGAGACTTTGGCCAATGGGGCGGGGGCGGCGGATGTGATCCGAAAGGCCGCGCCGGATCTGGTGATGCTTGACGTGATGCTGCCGGGCAAGAGCGGCTTTGAGATACTCGATGAGTTGCGCAGCGATCCGGCAACGGGTGATCTGCCGGTGCTCATGCTCACCGCACGCGGGCAAAGCCGCGACCGGGCGATGGCCGAAAAGGCCGGGGTCAGCCGTTTCATGACCAAACCTTTCTCCAATGCCGAGATGCTGGACGCGGTGCGCGACCTGATCGCCAGTTAACCCGCCATGCCCCGGACACCGATCTTTCTCGAAAAGCGCAGCTACCGACAGCGGCGCATGATGGATGCGGTGCGGCTGCTGCCGTTCTTGGGCCTGATGCTCTGGATGGTGCCGCTGCTTTGGCCGGTGCCGGTGGCGGGCGTGGTTGCCGAAGCCGCCCCCGCCATGCCGATGAGCGTGGCGCTGCGCTATCTCTTTGGCGTTTGGTTGCTGCTGATCTTCGCCAGTTGGGCGCTGTGGCGGCGCACGCGGGACATTGTGTCGGGTGAGGCCCGAGACCCGGCGGAAGAGGCGCGCTGATGGTCTCGCTGAACCAGCTTATCGTGGTCTGCCTGATGTATGTGGCGGGGCTGTTCATCGTGGCCTTTGCCGCCGAACGCGCCGCGTTGCGGGGGCGGGGCGGCTGGCTGCTGCGCTCGCCGCTGGTCTATACCCTGTCACTGTCGATCTATTGCACGGCTTGGACGTTCTACGGCGCTGTTGGCTATGCCGCGCGGTCAGGGTTGGAGTATGTCACGATCTACCTTGGGCCCTCGCTGGTGATGATCGGCTGGTGGTGGGGGCTGAGACGGCTCGTGCGGATCGGGCGGAGCCACCGGGTGACGTCGATCGCGGACCTGATCTCGTCGCGCTATGGCAAGTCCAACACGCTGGCGATCGTGGTGACGCTGATGGCCGTGATTGGCGTGACGCCCTATATCGCGTTGCAGTTACAGTCGGTTATCCTGTCTCTGTCGATCTTCGCCGCGCCTGATATGCCGCTGGCCGAGGCGGGGGGCGATGTGATCAACCGGGGCCAAGCCGCGCTTTGGGTCGCGGCGGGGCTGACGATTTTTACGGTGCTGTTTGGCACGCGCAATCTGAACGTGAACGAGCGCCACCACGGTGTTGTCATCGCCATCGCGGTGGAGGCTGTGGTGAAGCTCTTGGCCCTCATCGCCGTCGGTGTCTATGTGATCTGGGGCCTCGCCGGGGGCTTGAGCGAAACGCTGGCGCGGATTGATGCGTCGGACATTGGCCAGTGGGAGGTGCAGGGCAGCCGTTGGGCCGCGCTGACCATGCTTTCGGGCGCGGCGTTGCTGTGTCTGCCGCGCATGTTTCAAGTGATGGTGGTCGAGAATGACGACGAGCGGCAGTTGCAGATCGCCAGCTGGGCCTTCCCGCTTTACCTGATGTTGATGAGTCTTTTCGTCGTGCCCATCGCCGTAGTGGGGTTGGACCTGATGCCCGAAGGCTCCAACCCCGATCTCTTTGTGCTCAGCCTGCCGCTCAGCCAAGGGCAGAACGGGCTGGCGATGCTGTCTTTCTTGGGCGGTTTTTCTTCGGCGACGTCGATGGTCATCGTCGCCACGCTGGCGCTGTCGACGATGGTGAGCAACCATATCGTCATGCCGATCTGGCTGGCGTTCCGGCGCGAGGGGGCGACGCAGTCGGGCGATGTGCGCAATATCGTGATCCTTGCGCGGCGGCTGTCGATCTTCTGCGTTGTGGGGTTGGGCTACCTCTATTACCGCGCCTCGGGGGGCAGCGGTGCGCTGGCAGCGATTGGGACGATCTCGTTCGGCGGGGTGGCGCAGTTTCTGCCGGCGATGTTGGGCGGTGTGCTCTGGCGCGGGGCCACGCGGGCCGGGGCGCTGTGCGGGCTTGGCACGGGCTTTGCGCTGTGGGTCTTTACCATGCTGCTGCCGAGTTTTGGGGCGGATGTGGCCTTGTCCAGCGCCACGCTGGAGCAGGGGCTTTGGGGGCTGGCGTGGCTGCGGCCGGAGGCGCTTTTCGGGATCAATGGGATCGACCCGACGGTTCATGCGGTGGTTTGGAGCCTGTCGCTCAACACGCTGGTGTTTGTCGTCGTGTCCCTCTTTAGCTTCCCCGCGCCGCTGGAGCGTTTACAGGGCGCGCAATTCGTTAATGTCTTTGACCATTCCGGGCCTGCGCGGGGGTGGACAGCCTCAGCAGCAGGCAGCGAAGACTTGATGATCATGGCGCAGCGTATCCTCGGGGCAGCAGAGGCGCAGGCTTTCTTTGCGCGCGAGGCGGCGCGGCAGGGCCATGGCGCGCGCCTGCCTGAACCGACCCCGCGATTCGTACAGGCGCTGGAGCGGGAATTGGCCGCCTCAGTGGGGGCGGCGACGGCCCATGCTATGGTGGCGCAGATCGTGGGCGGCGCCTCCGTTTCGGTGCAAGACCTGCTCGCCGTGGCCGACGAATCGGCGCAGATGCTGGAATACTCTAGCCAGTTGGAGGCCAAGTCGCGGGAACTGACCGAAACCGCCGCCCAATTGCGTACGGCCAATGAAAAGCTCACGCAATTGTCGTTGCAAAAGGACAGTTTCCTCAGCCAGATTAGCCATGAGCTGCGCACGCCAATGACCTCAATCCGCTCGTTCTCGGAAATCCTGCGGGACGCGCCGGGGGTGTCGGATGCGGATAAGAACCGCTACGCCTCGATCATCCACAGCGAGACCATTCGTCTGACCCGGCTGCTGGACGATCTCCTTGACCTATCGGTGCTCGAAAATGGCCAAGTGACGTTGAACCAGCGCGAGGGAAATTTGCGCGATTTGCTGGACTTGGCCGTTACCACCGCACAGGCCGGGGCCGTGCGTCCGCTGGAGGTGATCCGCGACCCTGAGGCCGAAGATATCCCCCTTCACAGCGATCTCGACCGGCTCGCACAGGTCTTTATCAACCTTGTGACCAATGCGCGGAAGTATTGCGCCGCCGCGGAGCCGCAGCTTGTGATCACGCCACGGCTCGGGTCGGAGGGGCTGGTGATCGACTTCGTCGATAATGGCCTTGGCATCGACGCAGGTTCAGAAGCGCTTATCTTCGAGAAATTCTCGCGCATCACGGGCGAGGGGGACGGCGCGGGGCTGGGGCTTGCGATCTGCCGCGAGATCATGCTCCGCCTTGGGGGAGAGATCAGCTTTTTGGGTGATGTGCCCGGCACCGCCTTCCGTGTGGAATTGCCCTTATCTGCAGTGGTGCGCGAAAGAGTGACGGCATAAAGCCGATGGTAACCAATTAACGGCTAAACCTCCCCGAAAGGGCCGCGCAAGGCCGGGTGGAGGCGATGGCAGAAGACCAACTCGATACACAGACGGACGAAACGGCAGTCTCCGCTGGCGCCGCGCCGGCTTTGCTGCGCCGCAAGGCACAGGCGGGGCGCGAGGAGCAGCAGGCGCGCGCGATGTCCTTGCAAAAGGCGATGCGGCTGACATTGGCCAAAGTGGCGGATGACCTGTTTGGCATGGCAATGGCGACATTGGCGGTGCGCGTTGAAACACGCGCGGGCGATGCGTTGGACGGGCTGTTTGACGGCGCGCCATTGATGATGCTTTTGGACGGCCCGAACGGACAGCGCGGCGCGATGACTTTTGATCCGCTTTTGGTTGGCGCGCTGATCCAGCAGCAGACGATGGGCCGCGTGCTGGCCGATCATGGGGGCGGGGACCGGGTGCTGACGGCGACAGACGCTGCAATCTGCGTGCCCTTCTTGGACGATCTGCTCAGGCGCACCAGCGCCTTGCCCGAAGCGCCGGAAGACCGGCAATGGCTTGAAGGCTACAGTTTTGGCACGCGAGCAGAGGATCCCCGCTTGGTGCTGATGGCACTGGAGGCTGCAGAATACCGTGTAATGCATGTTACCATCGACATCGCCGGCGGGGTACGGCAGGGGCAGTTGACGCTCTGCCTGCCGCTCGCGGATGCGGTCGGGGTGGCCCCGAGCGCGGTGGCCGAGGGAGAGGGCGCAGACACCCCGGCGCCGGCGCTGCTGATGGACAACGTGCTGAAACTGAACGCTGACCTCAACATCGCACTGGCCCGGCTGAAAATGCCCCTGCGCGACCTTGGGGCGTTGAAAGCGGGCGATCTGCTGCCGCTGCCGGGCAGTAGTTTCGATGTTGTGACGGTGCTGACGATGAAAGGACGCGGCGTGGCGCAGGGGGCTTTGGGGCAAGTGTCCGGCCAACGCGCTGTCCGGTTGACCCGCAGTGCCGCCCCGCTGACCCAGCCACGCCGTCGCGCCAGCGACCGCGCAGAGTTGGATTTGCCAGAGGTTCAATTTGACCGGCGCGAGGCCGCACAGGCCAATGCGGCGCAGGCTGCTCCCGCGCACGAAGCAACGGCGCCCGCTCTGCCGCCAGACTTGCCAGACTTGCCCGATCTACCAGAGTTGCCCGAATTGCCGGATATGTCGGACCTGCCGGGCTTTGGCGATGGTGATCTGCCTGAACTGTCCGAGCGGGAGGCGGGCTGACCGCCCGCCGGCGACGCCGTTAAGCGTAGCTCTGACCTAGCATGGGACGCATGTTTTCGAGGTCGTAGCCAGCCTTGGCGGCCGCTTCGACGATCTTGTCGCTGTCCATCTCACCTGCCTGGCCCAAGGCCCAAGCGATGGTCGAGCGGGTGCCGGAGGCGCAATAGGCCAGCACCACGTCATCAGTCTCGGCCCCAAGCGCGCGGTTGTTGGCGATAACCTCCGGGGTCATAGTCTGATGCGTGAGCGGCTGTTCGGCAAAGGCGATCCCGGCGGCCTCGGCCGCAGCACGAACGGCGGCAGCCTGATGGCTCGGCGGCACTTCGGCATCGGGGCGGTTGCACAGAATGCGGGTGATGCCCTGCACACGCAGGTCTTCCATGTCGCCCGGATCAATCTGCGGAGCAACGAAATAGCGGGGGGTGATTTGGCGAATATCCATGCAGCGATTTAAGCAGATGCAGCCGCTCTGTCCAGCGCCCCCGGGTGGCGCGGCGCGATCAGGCCAGCGAAATGCCCATGATCACCATCATCAGACCGATGACCGACAAAAACAACGCGCCCATGTTCAGCGGCACGACCTTGCGCAGCACCGCACGCATTGCTTCATCGTCCAGCCCTGCGCGTTTGGCGCGGCTCACCTTGATGATGCACCAGCCAAGCCCCAAAAGCCCAAGCAGGGACAGGGCGGCTCCGAGCCAGACCAGAAGGTCGAAAATTGTTGTATCTGCGCTTTCCATGGCGGCCGGATTACGCCAATCGCGGGTGGGGGGCAAGTCCCGCTTGCGGGCGCGCCGTGCAGCCTGTAGTCAAACCCGCCAGAGCCAGCCAATCCGTGAGGACTTCCCATGAGCGATACCAGCACCAATCCCGACGTTGTCGAATCCGAGGGCGATGCCACCTACCGTGTGACCGCCAATGAGCTGCGCCAGTTCGTGGAGCGGATCGAGCGGCTGGATGCCGAGAAGAAAGACCTCGCAGAGCAGCAGAAAGAAGTCATGTCCGAAGCCAAGGCGCGGGGTTACGACACCAAAGTGCTGCGCAAGGTGATCGCACTGCGCAAACGCGACAAGGACGACATCGCCGAGGAAGAAGCGGTGCTCGACATGTATAAAGAAGCCTTGGGCATGTAAGCCTGCCAAGAGGCCGCCGGTGCAACTTTGCCCGGCTGCCCTTGTAAATTGCGTAGCAGCGCCCATCTGCATGGGGCGCTGCGCGGCCTCCGCAACGCCTGATGGTATGAGGCCGGTGAGACGTTTTTCATGGACATTCTGTTTGTGCTCGGTGGCCTTATTGGGCTGGTCTTGGGCGGTGAGCTTCTGGTGCGCGGCGCGGTGGCGCTGGCCCAGCGTCGGGGCATTTCGCCTCTGGTCATCGGCTTGACCATTGTAGGCTTCGGCACCTCGACCCCCGAGCTTGTGACCTCTGTGCAGGCGGCGTGGATCGGCGCGCCGGATATTGCGCTTGGCAACGTCGTCGGCTCCAACATCGCCAACATCTTTCTGATCCTCGGCCTTGCCGCCGTGATTGCGCCGGTCGTCATAGACCGTGGCAGCTTTTTGCGTGACGGGTCAGTGCTACTGGGCGCGAGCCTGCTTTGCCTTGCGGTCGTATTGGCCGGTGAGGTCAGCCGTATGGCGGGGCTTGTCTGTTTGGTCGGGCTTGGCGGCTATCTAACCTATACGTTTCGGGCCGAGCGGTCCTCGGGTGAGGCTCCGACAGGCGCGCTGCCTTTGCCGGTAGTCCACCCCAGTTCCATAATGGCATTGCTTTGGCTGGTGGGCGGGTTGGCTGTCACGCTGCTGTCGGCCCGGTTTTTGGTGATTGGGGCTGTGCAACTGGCGGAACTCGCCGGGCTGTCCGAGGCGGTGATCGGGTTAACCATTGTCGCGGTCGGCACGTCCATGCCTGAATTGGTGACCTCGGTTATTGCCGCACGGCGGGGGCAGAGCGACATCGCTTTGGGTAACGTCGTTGGCTCGAATATTTTTAACATCCTAGGGGTCTTGGGTGTCACGGCGGCCATCCAGCCGGTGGCGGTCGCGCAGCAGATCGCGACGCTGGACATCTGGGTAATGCTCGCGGCGACAGTGGCGCTGGTGGGCTACGCTTTGCGCGGCGGGCGCGTCACGCGGGGGCAGGGCGCGGTATTTGTTTTGGCCTACGCAGGCTACGTCGCGGCGTTGATCCTTATAGGGGCAGGGGGCGGATAACCGCATCTTAAGACCCCTTTGCCTAAGGTCGCCGCGACAGTCAGTTGGCGCGGAGCGTGGGATGAGAAAATCACAGTTTGGGAAATGGGTCGCAGGCGCTGCGATATGGGCGCTGACCCTTGCGGCGGTGCTGGCGTTACCCGCCTTTGCACAGGTGCAGCCGACAACCGTTGCGGGCAGCGCGGCCAACAAGATCAAACTGGCCGACCGTCAGCGTCTATTGACCGAGCAGATGGGCCGCTCTGTCTGTCTCGTGATGGGGGGCATCGACCCGGGTGCAGAATCGGATAAGGCGCGGGGGTCGGCTGATCTGTTCCATGCCACCATGCTGGCCCTGCGCACAGGCGACGAGAATATGGCGATTCTGCCTGAGGAGGACCCCGGCGTGCTGACCGCTCTTGAAGCAGTGGGGCCGATGTTTGCGACCTACCGCGCGGCGACCCTGCAGGTTGGCGCCGGGGATATGCACAGCGTTCCGGTCTCTCAGGTCATGATGCTCAGCGATCCGCTGCTGGATCTGTCGAATGCGCTGGTCGAACGGGTCCGCGCCGCGCATGGGGGCAAAGCAAACCGGCAACTTGCCGACACGGTAGAACTGGCCCGCCGCCAGACCATGCTGTCGCAAAAGCTCACGAAAGAAATCTGCTTCGTCGCGCTGAATATTGATCGGGACCGGATGCTGCCGCGTTTAACAGAAACGCTGCGCGCCTTTGAGACGGCGCAGAGCGCGTTGGAGCGGGGCAATGCGGCGCAGGGGATCCTCAAACCAACCCCAGCTATGGCTGGCAAGCTGAAGGCGGTGCGGGAACTCTGGACCCCCCTGGCCGAAATTGCCGAACGTGTCGCCACGGGCGGGGCGTTGGAAGAAGCTGCATTGAAGGACATGATCGTGCTTAGCAACAAGCTCCTGTTCAAGACCAAACAGGCCGCGCGCAGCTATGCCAAGCTGTGAGATAACGCCCTTGGACGAGTTGCTCCCGGCTTTTCCCCGCGATGTGGCGCGCAGCCGGGCAAATCCCCTTGCGCGTGGGGTTCAAGGCACATAGAAGGGCGGAAATTTTCGCCCGCGCCGTCAGTCTGCGCGGCCCTAGCCTATGGAGCACACATGCAGGTCAACGAGACGCTGAACGAAGGTCTGAAACGCGGTTACAACATCACCGTTACCGCCGCCGAACTCGAAGCCAAGGTCAACGAGAAGCTGGCCGAAGCGCAGCCCGAAGTCGAAATGAAAGGCTTCCGCAAGGGCAAGGTGCCGATGGCCCTGTTGAAAAAGCAGTTCGGTCAGAAGGTCATGGGCGAAGCGATGCAGGAAAGCATCGATGGCGCCATGAACGAGCATTTTGAAAAGTCCGGCGACCGTCCCGCGATGCAGCCCGAGGTCAAAATGACCAATGAGGACTGGAAAGAAGGCGACGACGTCGAAGTTTCCATGTCCTATGAAAAGCTGCCCGAAATTCCGGAAGTTGATCTGAGCAAGATCGAGCTGGAAAAGATGGTTGTGAAGGCCGATGACGCCGCCGTTGAAGAAGCGCTGGCGAACCTCGCCGAGACCGCGCAGGACTTCAAAGCGCGCAAGAAAGGCTCCAAAGCCAAGGACGGCGATCAGGTCGTGATTGACTTCAAAGGCTCCGTCGACGGCGAAGAGTTCGAAGGTGGCGCTGCCGAAGACTACCCGCTGGTGCTGGGTTCCAACTCCTTCATCCCCGGTTTCGAAGAGCAGCTGGTTGGCGTGAAGGAAGGCGAGGAGAAATCCGTCGTCGTGAACTTCCCCGAAGAGTATCAGGCCGAGCATCTTGCCGGTAAAGAAGCGACCTTCGCTTGCACCGTCAAAGAAGTGAAAGAGCCCGTCGCGGCTGAGGTCAACGACGAGATGGCCAAGAAATTCGGTGCCGAGGATCTCGAAGCGCTGAAAGGCCAGATCGCTGAGCGTCTGGAAGCCGAATATGCCGGTGCTTCGCGCGCTGTCATGAAGCGTAACCTGCTCGACGCGCTGGACAAGCAGGTCAGCTTTGACCTGCCGCCGTCGCTGGTTGATGCCGAAGCCAAACAGATCGCGCATCAGCTGTGGCACGAGGAAAACCCTGACGTTCAGGGCCACGACCACCCCGAGGTCGAGCCCACAGAAGAGCACAAGACACTGGCCGAGCGTCGCGTGCGTTTGGGCCTGTTGCTGGCCGAGCTGGGTCAGAAGGCCGACGTTCAGGTGACCGACGCCGAGATGACACAAGCGATCATGAACCAGGCGCGTCAGTACCCGGGTCAGGAGCGCCAGTTCTTTGAATTCGTGCAACAGAACCAGCAGATGCAGCAGCAGATGCGTGCGCCGATCTTTGAAGACAA
This sequence comes from Sulfitobacter delicatus, assembly GCF_900102535.1. Taxonomy (GTDB): domain Bacteria; phylum Pseudomonadota; class Alphaproteobacteria; order Rhodobacterales; family Rhodobacteraceae; genus Sulfitobacter; species Sulfitobacter delicatus. The sequence continues at coordinate 345,389 of NZ_FNBP01000003.1, forward strand.
GGTTGTCGATCACGTGGTTGAGCAGGCCAAAGTGACCGAGAAAGAGATCTCCAAGGACGAGCTGCAGAAGGCCGTTGAGGAACTGGAAGACGAATAAGTCGTACCAGACCGGATTACGGGGCAGGGGCGACGGGCAACCGTCGCCCCTGTTTCGTTTTGGACTCACGAGCGTTCAGTATGCCCCGCCCGGTGGCACACCGGGCATCGCCCTCCCTCCCCCAGGAGGGCGATTTTGCGACGTTTCGGCATTCCGAGTCATTTGCGCATTTGACACGGGTTCGGGTTCGACTGAGCGTCAGCATCGCCCACCAGGGAGGGCGATACCCTTAGCGTTAATCCTGGGACCTGTTACCGCCCCCCGAAAGAGGGCGATACTCTTAGCACCTGATCAAAGCGTGATGCGGAATTGGGCAAAGCCCTCCTCGGTATCGCCGACCTGTTCCATCTCGACGCTTTCGACCTCATTAACGTAATCCGATGCCTTCGGTCCTGTGGTAAAGAGCACGCTGGTCTCTTCCATCGGCGCGAACTGCCAATTGGCGTCAGCGCGGGGGCTTACCGTGCCCTGCTCGACGATATAGCGCACGATCACGTCGCGGTTGGTGTCGGGGCCTTCGAAGACGATCGTATCGCCCATGGCACCGGGGAAGGCACCGCCGCCGGAGGCGCGGTAGTTGTTTGTGGCGATGATGAACTCTGCTTTTGGGTCAATCGATTCACCCTCGAACTTGAGGTCGACAATGCGGCTCGCGTCCGGGTTCTCTACCTCACCCTTGGGGCCGAATTTCGACGGTTGGCTGAGGTCGATCTGATAGGTCACCCCGTCGATCACATCGAAGTTGTAGCTGGGGAAATCCGGGTTCAGCAGCGGCTGGTCAGCCTCGCCGGGTGTGATCTGGTTGAACATGCCCGCCGAACGTTCAAGCCAGTCTTTTACCTGCTCACCGGTCACCCGAACGGCGCGGACTGTATTGGGATAGAGATAGAGGTCAGCGACATTCTTAATCGCGACATCGCCCTTCGGCACATCGGTGTAATACTCCGGCCCACCCCGGCCTCCGGCCTTGAAGGGAGCGGCGGCAGAGAGGATCGGCAGACCCTCGTGCTCGGTGCCCTGCATCATCTGTTCAATGTACCAGCGCTGCGCGTTGGAGACGATTTGCACCGAGGGATCATCGGCCACCAGCGCGAAATAGCTGTGCAGGTTGGCGTCGGTCTTGCCCACCGCGCGGCGGACATAGGCGAGGGTCTCTTCGTGCTCTTGTTGCACCGAGGCGAGCACTTCCGGATCGCTTTCGACCAGCGGCATGACCGAGCGGTCTTCGTTGCGCTGTGAGATGGCGCGGGCTTCGGCGCTGTGGGTGGCGATGCGCCAGCCGCTGCCGTCGCGCTCCAGCATCAGGTCGATCAATCCAAGGTGGCTGCCCCAGAAGCCGCCCATAGTGGCGGGTTTGCCGTTAATCGTGCCCTTGTTCACGTCGACCGCCTCGTAATCGGCATAGGTGCCCGAGGGGAAGACGAGGTGGCTATGCCCGGTCATGATCGCGTCGATCCCGTCTACGGCCGCCAGCGGGACGGAGGCGTTTTCCATCATGTCTTCGGGCTTAGCCGCACCAATACCCGAGTGGGACAGGGCGATGATGATATCGGCACCGGCCTCTTTCATCTGCGGCACCCAAGCGCGGGCGGTCTCGAGGATGTCGCGGGCCTGCACCTTGCCTTCGAGGTGGCGGCGGTCCCAGTTCATGATTTGGGGCGGGACAAAGCCGATGATGCCGATCTTGATGGGGTGCGTCTCACCCGCGCCGTCGGTCAACTCGCGGTCGAGGATCACATAGGGTTTCAGCAGGGTCGTGTCCTGCGTGGGCTCAGCCCCGACCTCTTTGACAACATTGGCGCTGACCACGGGGAAATCCGCCCCGGCGAGGGATTTCATCAGAAAATCGAGACCGTAGTTAAACTCGTGGTTGCCCAGAGTGGAGGCGTCAAAGCCCACAGTATTCATCGCTTGGATGACCGGATGCATGTCGCCTTCCTTCATCCCGCGCTCATAGGCGATGTAGTCGCCCATCGGGTTGCCCTGCAGGAAGTCACCATTGTCGAGCGTTAGCGTATTGGTCGCTTCGGCGCGTATTTCGTTGATGATGCTCGCGGTACGGGCGAGGCCTACCGTGTCGCGCTCTTTGTCCGCGTAATAGTCATAGGGGAAGACATGCACATGCAGGTCCGTCGTCTCTAACAGCCGCAAATGCGCTTGATTGGCGGCAGCGCGGAGCGAGAACGGGTGCAGGGCGAGCAAGCCAGCGGAGCCGGCGAGGAAATGGCGGCGGTTCAGGCGCAGGGTCATGGGCGGCGTTCCTTCTGTATCGGTACAACCGCAGCTTGATCTATCGCCCCGCGCCCTTGCAAGCGCCAATTTTGCTCATCCGCCCCGCAGGCCGGTTTCCACCAACATGCCGCGCCGCTTGGCCTCATAGTAATAGCCGCGGGCATACCATTTAATAGCGGTGCCGTGGTCGCCATTTGACAGCAACCAAGCGCCACGCAGGTATTTTAGGGCGTATTGCAGGTTGGTGTCGGCATCGAGCAGGTCGGTGGGTTTGCCCTGAAACCCCATTGAGCGGGCAGTGGCGGGGAGGATTTGCAGCAGCCCGTAGTAGGGGCCGTTGCGGGCTTTGGGATTATGGGTGCTTTCGCGGATTGCCAAGCGGTGCACAAGCGGGCGTGGCAGTTCGTAGTGATCGGCCCAGTAGTTGATCTTGCGCCGCAGTTCCAAGGTTTCATTGGGATGCAGTGGCAGGGCAGGCGCTTGGGCCGTATGGGCCTGAGCGGGTTGCGCGATTGGAACAGTATTGCAGGCAGCCAAGGTCGTGGCAGCGATACAGATGAGCGCGAGGCGGCGCGGGAACTGAAACATGGAACACCCAAGGATAATTGAACGTCCGCAAAGTCCCTCAGACCGGCGCCCCAAGCAAGCATCGTGGTTTACATGCGCGACGGTTCGCCATCGGCAAGGGTCACATAGGCGGCACGAGGCCGATGCTAGACGTCGGCGACAATCTCGCCGCGCATTTCGCCCGTCATACGTGTCTGATCGTCGCGTTTGACCGAGCGGCGGACCTCGTCGATCTTGAGCTCGGCCGCATCGCGGGTGGCTTTGTCCGGCCATTCGGTGATCGCGGCACTGGTCCGCTCGCTGGTGCGCACCACGGTGATGCGGCTGGCACCAAAGCCCTTTAGCGCGGGCAGGCGCTTTTCCTCGATCGCGCGCAGGGCCACGTCATAATCTGCCCCGTCGGCAATTTCCCAAGTGGTAATGGTGATGTAGCGCATGTGTCGTCCTCCATGCTGAATGAGGACAGCTTAGCACAAAATGGGCTGATATTGCAGGGTTTTCCGGGGCGGTGCGGGGTGCCCGCATTTGCCAACGAAAAACGCCGCACGGTTTCCCGCGCGGCGCTTAATCTGGTTCCGAAAGACGGCTTAGCTGTTGCTGTCGTCTTTGGCGTCGTCCTCAGGGGTCTGAACCACTTCGGCGAGGTCATCGTCGTCGCCAGCGGCAGAGCCGATGTCGTCGAAGAGTTCGGAGATTTCGAACTCAGCAGCGGCTTCTTCTTCGGCGGCCAGTTCCTGGATCGATTTGCCGGATGCCTGGAGCTCGGCCTCTTCGGGCGAACGTGCGACGTTCAGCTCGATGACGGCGTTCACTTCGGGGTGCAGAACGACCTGCACTTCGTGCACGCCCAGTTCTTTGATCGGGTTCATCAGAACAACCTGCTTACGGTCGACCGAGAAACCTTCTTCGGTGGCAGCTTCAGCGGCGTCACGGGTGGTGACGGAGCCGTAAAGCGCACCAGCGTCGGAAGCGGAGCGAATCACGACGAACTGCTGACCGTTCAGCTTCTCGGCGAGTTTTTCGGCTTCTTTCTTGGTCTCGAGGTTTTGCGCCTCAAGCTGAGCTTTCTGACCTTCAAAGGCTTCGACGTTAGCCTTGGAGGCCGACAGCGCCTTGCCCTGCGGCAGCAGGTAGTTGCGAGCGTAGCCCGACTTTACGTCGACGACTTCGCCCATCTGGCCCAGTTTGGCCACACGTTCCAGAAGGATAACTTGCATGTGCTCTCTCCTTACTTAACGGCGTAGGGCAGCAGGGCGAGGAAACGAGCGCGTTTGATGGCACGGGCCAGCTCACGTTGTTTCTTGGCCGATACGGCGGTGATACGGGAAGGAACGATCTTGCCACGCTCAGAGATGTAGCGTTGCAGCAGACGTGTGTCCTTGTAGTCAATCGCAGGTGCGTTGTCGCCCGAGAAAGGGCACACTTTACGACGACGGAAAAATGGTTTTGCAGCCATGATTTAAGTCCTTTTCTTCAAGCGTTGATCAACGGCGTTCGCGGCGGTCGGGCCGCTCGTCACGCTTTTGCATTTGCACGGACGGCAGTTCTTTGTGCTCGTCGACCTTGATGGTCAGAACACGCATTACGTCGTCATGCAGGCGCATCAGGCGTTCCATTTCCTGCACGGCGGTCGCGGGTGCGTCCGAACGCAGGAAGGCATAGTGGCCCTTGCGGTTTTTGTTGATCTTGTAGGCCATCGTTTTGACGCCCCAGTACTCGCTGTCGACGAGCTTGCCGTCGTTGTCCGCGAGGACGGTGCCAAAGTGTTCGATGAGGCCTTCTGCTTGCGTGTTGGACAGGTCCTGACGCGCAATCATAACATGCTCATATAGCGGCATGTGCACTCCTATATTTATATCAAGGCGCATTTCATAGGCGGGGCAAAATCCTTGCGACCCCACCACGAGAGTCTGCGCGGTTCATATGCTTTGCAAGGAAGCGCCCGTATACACGGTTTCAGCCCTGCGGCAACCCTTCATAGGCGCGTGCCGTGCGGGTGGTGGGGAATGGCTGTAGGCTTGTTCGGCGCACGGGAGCGCGCTACATCGGACAAAACCGCGCAAGAGAGGCCGTAACCATGAGCATTGCATTCGTTTTCCCGGGCCAGGGTGCCCAGACCATCGGCATGGGCCGCGATCTGGCTGACGCCTATCCTGAGGCTCGCGCCGTCTTTCAAGAGGTCGATGACGCTTTGGGCGAAAAGCTGTCGGAACTGATCTGGGAGGGCGACATAGAGACGCTGACCCTGACGCAGAACGCCCAACCAGCGCTGATGGCGACGTCTATGGCGGCGATGGCGGCGTTGAAGGCGGAAGGGATCACGGTGGATAAGGCCGCCTATGTCGCGGGCCATTCGCTTGGTGAATATTCGGCGCTCTGTGCCGCCGGGTCGCTGTCGCTGGCGGATACCGCGCGTTTGCTGCGGATACGCGGTAAGGCGATGCAGGCTGCGGTGCCAGTGGGCGAGGGTGCCATGGCGGCGATCCTTGGGCTGGGTATTGAAGAGACCGAAAAGCTGGCCGAAGCGGCGGCTGAGGGCGAGGTCTGTCAGGTCGCCAATGAGAACGACCCGAGCCAGAACGTGCTCTCGGGGCATAAGGCCGCTGTGGAGCGCGCCGTGGCGATGGCGAAAGACGCGGGCGCCAAGCGGGCGCTGCTTCTGCCGGTTTCGGCACCTTTTCACTGCCCGCTGATGGGGCCAGCCGCTGACGAGATGGCGCGGGCTTTGGGTGAGGTCACCTTTAACGACCCCACCGTGCCGCTGGTCGCCAATGTCACCGCCGAGGCGGTGAGCGATGCAGCGAAGATTCGCGATTTGTTGGTCGAGCAGGTCACAGGCCGGGTGCGCTGGCGCAGTTCTGTCGAATGGATGGCCGCGCAGGGCGTGAGTGAAGTCTGGGAGATTGGCGCGGGCAAGGCGCTTTCGGGCATGATCCGCCGGATCGACAAGACGCTGGCCAGCCGCAACATCGGCACGCCGGATGAGGTTGCCGCCGCGCGCGACGGCTGAACCTCGGGAGGGCAAGCATGACGATCCAAGAAACGCTGACGCTTTTGCCGGACTGGCTGATCTGGTGGTTCAACTGGCTGGTCTTTGCTGTGGCCGTGCTGCCATTGGCGCTGCTGATCTGGCCGCAGAGCCGTAAGGTTGGGGTGATCACCGTTCTGGCGAGCATTCTCACCGGCGCTGCGGTCTACGGGATGTTTCGCCAGATGGGGTACGTCAAACTGCTGGGCCTACCGCATCTGCTAATCTGGGGGCCGCTGGCGGTCTATCTGTTTCGCAAGCAGGCCAAGGATGCGATGCCGATTGCGGCGCGGTGGATCATTCGCGTGGTGCTGGTGACCTTGCTGATCTCACTGGCCTTCGACGTGGTGGATGTGGCGCGCTATGTTCTGGGCGAGCGGACGCCGTTGGGCGCATGATCCGCGCCTTTGCCGCTCTCGCAGTGCTGCTCTTCATCGCTGCCTGCGGGACGATTGAGAACGCAAGCGATGGCACACGGATGCAGGTGCAGGGGCCTTATCTGTTGATGTCTGGCACGATCACCAGCCGGACTCCGGCAGGTTTTGAGCGCAGGCTGCGGGAGAACCCGCGGATTGATACCGTGGTTTTGGGCCAAATCGACGGCTCGATCGACGCTGCGGCCACTCATCGCATGGGGCGCAGCATTCGCGCGATGGGGCTGGCGACCGAATTGAGGTCGGGCAGCGTTGTCGATTCTGGCGGGGTGGAGCTTTTCATTGCCGGGGCCAAGCGGCGCATGGCGCTGGGCGCGGTGCTGGGGGTGCATTCTTGGCGCAACGGATGGCGCGAGGGGAGCAGCTACCCGCCGCAATCCTTGGAACACGAGATGACCCGCCGCTATGTCGCCGAGATGCTAGGCAGTGACGCCTTTTACTGGTTTACCTTGCAGGCAGCGCCTTCGGACGAGATACACGAAATGACGGCGGCCGAAATTCGCCGCTATGGGCTGCTGACGCGGCCCTGACAGATAAGATAAAGGAAGACTTATGTTCGATCTCACAGGAAAGAATGCTCTCATCACCGGCGCTTCGGGCGGCATTGGTGCAGATATCGCCCGCAAGCTGCACGCCCAGGGCGCCACCGTGGGCCTGTCGGGCACGCGGACCGAACCGCTGGAGGCGCTGAAGGCCGAACTGGGCGAGCGCGCGCATGTGCTGCCCTGCAACCTGAGCGATATGGAAGCTGTCGACGCGCTGCCGAAAGAGGCCGCTGCGGCGATGGGCTCGGTCGATATTCTGGTCAACAACGCCGGGATCACCCGCGACAACCTGTTCATGCGGATGTCGGATGATGAGTGGAACTCGGTGCTGAACGTGAACCTCACCGCGACCTTCAAGCTGTGCAAAGGCGTGATGCGCGGGATGATGAAGGCGCGTTGGGGCCGGATCGTGAATATCTCCAGCGTGGTGGGGGCCACGGGCAACCCCGGTCAGGCGAATTACGCGGCCTCCAAAGCGGGTGTTGTGGGCATGTCCAAGTCGCTGGCTTATGAGGTGGCGAGCCGGGGGATCACGGTCAACGCCGTGGCGCCGGGGTTCATCACCACCGCCATGACAGACAAGCTGACCGACGAGCAAAAGTCTGGAATCATGGGGCAAATTCCCGCCGGTCGTATGGGCGACCCGGATGAGATCGCTGCCGCCGTGGTGTATCTTTCCAGCGCCGAGGCCGCTTATGTGACCGGAACCACCTTGCATGTGAACGGCGGTATGGCCATGTTGTGACCCTGCGTCGCAATAGCGTTTGCCAACCCTACGGCATGTGCTAAAGGGGGCGCAGAATCTGAACGATGGGAGCTTGATTGCCCCCACTGCCTTGTGCGAACAAGGAAAATAGCCGCCCCTTTTGGGGCATCCTCCAAACGTCGATCATCGGCGGGCGGAAACCAAAAGGGGCCTTGAATGGCCCGAAGACATGAGGACTTATTATGAGCGACGTCGCAGACCGCGTGAAAAAGATCGTTGTGGAACACCTGAGCGTGGAAGAGGACAAAGTGACTGAGAATGCGTCGTTCATCGACGATCTTGGCGCAGACAGCCTCGACACCGTGGAACTGGTGATGGCGTTCGAAGAAGAGTTCGGCATCGAGATCCCCGATGACGCCGCTGAGAACATCCAGACCGTTGGCGATGCGGTCAAGTTCATCAAAGAAGCCTCCTAAGGCCTCTGCCGGGCAACCGGCGAACGACAGATTTGAAGGCGGCGTTGTTCCTAGCGGAATGACGCCGTTTTCGTTTTTGGGGCAGGGTCGGGCTTGTCCATTTGGGCGCCAAGCGGCATGTCTGCGGTGAGCCAATCTCAAGCGTGAAAGCAATTCACCCCCATGTCCCGCACGATCCCGACCATCAACACAGCCCGACTGACTCTGCGTGCCATGCGGGCCGAGGATTTTCCGCGCTTTGCTGAAATTTGGGCACTGCCCGAGGTGGCGTCGCGTATCTTGGACGGGCCACGGAGCAAGGCGCAGTCTTGGGATGCGTTTCTGCGCAATGCGGGGCATTGGCAGATCACCGGTTTCGGGCAATGGGCGGTACAGTTGCACCGCCAGCGCGAGGTGTTGGGACAGACCGGGTTCTTCTTTGGTTCGCGGAATTTCGACGAAGAATTCGACACTTACCCCGAAGCCCGGCTCGTGCTCGCGCCCGAAGCGCAGGATCAGCGTTTGGGGTTTGAGGCCGCGCGGGCAGCGCATGAATGGTTCGACCGGGTGATCACCGGGCGCACCGTTTGCATGATCGCGCCGGGCAATATCGCGGCGCTGAAGATTGCTGGAGCGCTTGGCTATGAACTGCTGCGGGAAGCTGAGATTTCTGGCAGCCCTGTGCGCCTGCTGACGCGCCGCGGGCCGCCGGTCTGAGAGAGTGAAAAACACATCGGCGTTTTTGTGCCTTGCCTGCGATCAAGCCCACAGATGCTTGTGTCTACAGGCTTTTGCAGGGTATGAGGTTCGCCGAGAGATTATCGGCAAGGGGCACTAAGATGCGCAGAGTTGTAGTAACGGGTTTGGGGTTGGTCACTCCGCTCGCCGACGGTGTGGAAGAAAGCTGGAAACGGATTCTGGACGGTCAGTCCGGCGCAGGTCCGATCACCGGGTTCGACCCCAGTAAATTGGTGACGCAATATGCCTGCGAGGTGCCCCTCGGTGATGGCAGCGACGGCACCTTTGATGCCAATAAATACATGGAGCCGAAAGAGCAGCGGAAGGTCGATACCTTTATTCTGTTCGGCATGGCGGCCGCACAGCAGGCGGTGGAAGATTCTGGCTGGACCCCAACTGACGAAGAAGATTTGGAGCGCACCGGCGTTTTGATCGGCTCGGGTATCGGCGGGCTGAACTCCATCGCCAATACCGCCGTGATGATGGCCGAGAAAGGCCCGCGTCGCGTGAGCCCCTTCTTTGTGCCCGGCGCGCTGATCAACCTGATCTCGGGTCAGGTGTCGATCCGCTATGGATTTAAGGGGCCGAACCACTCGGTCGTAACGGCCTGTTCGACAGGCGCGCATGCCATTGGCGATGCGGCGCGGTTGATTAAGTATGGCGACGCCGATGTGATGGTCGCGGGCGGTGCCGAGGCGGCGATTTGCGAGATCGGGATTGCCGGGTTCAACGCCTGTAAAGCGCTCAGCACCAAACGTGGCGATGATCCGACAACGGCCAGCCGCCCCTACGACAAAGACCGCGATGGTTTTGTCATGGGCGAGGGTGCGGGCATTGTCGTGTTGGAAGAATATGAGCACGCCAAGGCGCGTGGGGCCAAGATCTATGCCGAAGTGCTGGGCTATGGCCTTTCGGGCGACGCGCATCACATCACAGCCCCTGCTGAAGATGGCGCGGGCGGCGAACGCTCGATGCGGGCGGCGCTCAAGAACGCGGGAATGGAGCCTGCGGATGTCGATTACATCAACGCGCATGGCACCTCGACCATGGCCGACACCATTGAGTTGGGCGCGGTAGAGCGCATGATGGGCGATGCGGCCAGCAAGGTGACCATGTCCTCGACCAAATCCGCCACGGGGCACCTTTTGGGTGCTGCGGGGGCGATTGAGGCGATCTTCTGCATGTTGGCGATCCGCGATCAGGTCGCACCGCCGACGATTAACCTTGATAACCCGGCGGTTGAGACACCGATTGATCTGGCGGCGAACAAGAAGGTTGAGCGCAAGATTGATGTGGCGCTGAGCAACTCGTTCGGGTTTGGCGGCACCAACGCATCGGTTCTGTTCGGGAAAGTCCGCTAAATGTGGCGTCATATTGCGTCCAACGCTGTCACGTTTCTGGTGGTCGGCCTGTTTCTGCTTGGGGGCGTCGTGCTCTGGGGCAAGTCGGAGTATGTCTCTGAGGGGCCGCTGGAGCAGGCAATCTGTGTGCAGGTTCAGCGCGGCTCGAACATGCGGCAGGTTAGTCAGGAGTTGGAGGCGCAGGGCGCTGTGACCTCGCCTGCGATCTTTCGCATGGGCGCGGATTATGAGGACAAGTCGAGCCGTTTGAAGGCCGGGAGTTTTCTTGTGCAGCCGGGCACCTCGATGCAGGGTATCGTGGATGTAGTGACACAGGGCGGGGCCAGCACTTGTGGGACCGAAGTGGTGTACCGCGTCGGTGTGAACCGTGTGTCGGTACAGGTGCGTGAGCTTGATCCGGTGACCAACCGCTTTGTCGAGCGCGCAGAGTTCACACCCGGTGCGGAAGAGGCGCCTGAGGCCTATGAGGAACTGTCCACGAAGGCCGATACTCGGTTCCGCGTGGCGCTGGCCGAAGGGGTTACCAGCTGGCAGGTCGTTGAAGCGCTGAAGCAGGTTGATCAGTTGACCGGCTCCGTGGATGAAATTCCCGCCGAAGGGAGCCTTGCGCCTGACAGCTATGAAGTGCGTCCGGGCGATGACCGTGATGCGTTGATCGCGCGGATGGAGGCGGCGCAGGAAGTGCTTTTGGCTGCGGCGTTTGAAGCGCGTGATCCCGATTTGCCGATCTCGACGCCGGAGGAACTGCTGATCCTCGCGTCGATCATCGAGAAGGAAACCGGGGTTGCGGCGGAGCGTGAGCAGGTGGCAAGCGTCTTTGTGAACCGCCTGAACCAAGGCATGCGTTTGCAGACGGACCCGACGGTGATTTACGGCGTAACCGAGGGCAAGGGCGTCTTGGGTCGGGGGCTGCGGCGCTCAGAACTGCGGGCGGAGACACCTTGGAACACCTATGTGATCGATGGTCTGCCACCGACCCCGATTGCCAATCCGGGCCGTGCAAGCCTGATGGCAGCGGCCCAGCCTGCGGAGACGGACTTTGTGTTCTTCGTGGCAGACGGGACGGGCGGACACGCCTTTGCCGAGACGCTGGATGAGCACAACGCCAACGTCGCGAAGTGGCGTAAGATCGAGGCAGAGCGCGGCGCGGAAGCTGCGGGAAATGCCTCTACCGGCGGCAATTAAAGACCCCTAGGCCCTGCCAGAAATGGTGGGGCCTTTTGCCATCTAAGGCAGGGCGGGCGGTGCTGTAAGGTCTTGTTAATACTGTTTTTCTTGACTTTGCGCACGGTCTAACGTAGAACTAGTGGCACGCTAGAAGATGTGGGCGAACGGCCTCGGGGTATCCCCGATGGTCGTTTTTTTGTGTCCCGTCGGTTGGAGTTTCCAATCGAGAGGTAGAGAGCAATGACAATAATTACCCCGGAGCAGAGCGTGCAAGACAGCGCAGACATCCTGCGCGGTCTCCAAGACGCACTCGGCGCGTTGCGTCGTGAAATCGAAGGCCTGACGGAACAGGCCCAGTCCGGGGGGGAAATCAAGGAAACTGCGGTGTCCGGCAGGACCTCGAAGATATCGAGCCTGCTGACGCATTGCCTGAAAGCGGAGAACACGCTGAATGACTGTCGAAACCGACAAGCTGGAATCGCGCGCGGGGGCTATGCCCTCGACCTGGACAAAGCGCGGTCTGACATCCGGTGCAAGCTGGATCGCCTGCGCCGATGCTCAGACCCAGGCGCAGTTTCTGAATGACCTGGATGAGGGAGAGCTTCTGGCTCTCCCTTTTTTGTTCGAGTTCTGGGCGCTGGACCATCAACTGCCGCCCGAGGGCGATTGGCGCACATGGGTGATCATGGGCGGGCGCGGTGCGGGTAAGACGCGGGCCGGGGCCGAATGGGTGCGCCGCAAGGTGGAGGGGAGCCGTCCGTTGGATGCGGGCGAATGCAGTCGCGTGGCGCTGGTGGGCGAGACCATCGAGCAGGTGCGCGAGGTAATGATCTTTGGCGACAGCGGGATTCTGGCCTGTAGCCCGCCGGATCGGCGCCCCGATTGGGAGGCGACGCGCAAGCGCTTGGTTTGGCCCAATGGCGCGATTGCCACGGTGCATACGGCGCATGATCCCGAAGGGCTGCGCGGGCCGCAGTTTGATGCGGCGTGGGTGGACGAATTGGCGAAATGGAAGCGCGGGCAGGAGGCGTGGGACCAGTTGCAGTTTGCGCTGCGCCTAGGGGAGCGGCCTCAGGTCTGTGTGACGACAACGCCGCGCAATGTGGATGTGCTGAAGGCGCTGCTGAAATCGCCCTCGACGGTGACGACCCATGCGCCGACGGAGGCCAATGCGGCGAACTTGGCGGGGTCGTTTCTGGAAGAGGTGCGGGCGCGGTATCGCGGGACACGACTGGGGCGGCAGGAGTTGGATGGGGTTTTGCTGGCGGATGCAGAAGGGGCGCTGTGGACCTCGGCGCTTCTGGAGGCGGGGCGGCTGCGCGAGGCGCCGGAACTGGATCGGATCGTGGTGGGCTTGGACCCGGCGACGACCAGCGGGGCGGGCTCGGATGAATGTGGGATCGTCGTGGTGGGGGCGCAGACCAAGGGGCCGCCGCAGGACTGGCGGGCGGTGGTCTTGGCTGATTGCACGGTGCAGGGGGCCACGCCCAACGGCTGGGCGCAGGCAGCGATTGCGGCGATGACGCGCTATGGGGCGGATCGGCTGGTGGCCGAGGTGAACCAAGGCGGGCAATTGGTGAGTGAGGTCTTGCGGCAGGTCGATCCGCTAGTCTCGCTCAAGACCGTGCATGCAGCGCGGGGCAAGGTGGCGCGGGCGGAGCCTGTGGCGGCGCTTTATGAACAGGGGCGGGTGAGCCATTTGCCGGAGCTGGATGCGCTTGAGGACCAGATGTGTCTGATGACGGCGCGCGGCTATGAGGGCAAGGGCAGCCCGGACCGTGTCGATGCGCTCGTCTGGGCGCTGCATGAGTTGATGATCGAGCCAGCGTCGCAGTGGCGCAGCCCGGGGGTGCGGAGCCTTTAACGGGGTGTTGCAGACAGCAGCGCACGGTGGGTTTCGCGGGTTTTAAGGTTTTATTGAGAAAGTCTGACAACGCCGGGCAGCATGGGGTGCAAGCCGCCGCTGCCGGGGCCGAGCAGAATGAGGAGCGACAGATGGTATTCGATTTTCTACGGCGCGGCGCGGCTGAGACGGTTGAGCAGAAAGCTTCGGCGACCGGGCCGGTTGTGGCCTATCAGACCTCGGGTCGCGTTGCCTGGAGCCCGCGGGACAGTGTGAGCCTGACGCGCTCGGGGTTTTGTGGCAATCCGGTTGGGTTTCGCTCGGTCAAGCTGATTGCCGAGGCGGCGGCGGCCTTGCCGCTGGTCGTGCAGGACGCGGCGCGGCGCTATGACGATCATCCGCTGATGTCGCTGATGCGCCGCCCGAATGCGGGTCAGGGCCGGGCCGAGTTGTTTGAGGCGCTTTACGGGCAGATGCTGCTGAGCGGCGACGGCTATGTCGAGGCCGTGGGCGGCGAGGGCGGTTTGCCGATTGAGCTGCATGTGCTGCGCTCGGACCGGATGAGCGTGGTGCCGGGGGCAGATGGTTGGCCGGTGGCCTATGAATATGCGGTGGGCGGGCGCAAGCATCGCTTTGACGCCAGCGGGCCGGTGACGCCGGTTTGTCATATCCGCAACTTTCACCCACAAGACGATCACTATGGGTTCAGCCCCCTGCAGGCGGCGGCGATGGCGATGGATGTGCATAACGCGGCGAGCCGCTGGTCGAAGGCGCTGCTTGATAACGCAGCGCGGCCTTCGGGGGCGATTGTGTATCGCGGGGCTGAGGGGCAGGGCAAGCTGAGCGAGGACCAGTATGACCGGCTGGTGAGCGAGATGGAGAGCCATCATCAGGGCGCGCGGAACGCAGGGCGGCCGATGCTGCTGGAAGGCGGGCTGGACTGGAAGCCGATGGGGTTCTCGCCCTCGGACATGGAGTTTCAGAAGACCAAGGAAAGTGCGGCGCGTGAGATTACGCTGGCCTTTGGGGTGCCGCCGATGCTGATCGGGGTTCAGGGGGATGCGACTTACGCGAACTATCAAGAGGCGCATCGGGCGTTTTACCGCCTGACGGTGCTGCCGCTGGCGACGCGGGTGACGGCGGCGCTGGCGGATTGGTTGAGCGGTTATCTGGGCGAGGCGGTGACGGTGAAGCCTGACCTTGATCAGGTGCCTGCGCTCTCGGCGGAGCGCGATGCGCAATGGGCGCGGGTGTCGGCGGCGGAATTTCTGACCGATGCGGAAAAGCGCAGCCTGTTGGGGCTGCCGGTGGTGGCGGATGATGCATGAGCCTCGGGAAATTGAACGGTTTGAATGTGCGCCGGGGCTGCGGTTGCAGGCGCATGAGAACATCAGCGCGGTGCACCGCGAGAACATGCAAATGCGGTTTGATCGGATCGAGCAGATGATGGAGCGGCTGGAGCGGCGGTTGTGGCTAACGGTTTACGGCGTGGTGGCGGTGATTTTGGCGCAGGCGGTCCAATCCTTTCTGGTGGTGGCGCCGTAGCGGGCTGAACAAGAGGAAATACGATGGGTTATCAGGTGATTGACCCCGGTGCTTGGCCGGGGAACGGGGAAGCTTTGTCTGCCGGGGCGGCGGGGCTGGAGCATAAGTTCGCCAAGTTTGGCTACGTGGCCGAGGTTGATGGCGGGGTCGAGATCAGCGGCTATGCCAGCCTCTTTGGCGCGGCGGATCAGGGTGGCGATGTGGTTGAGGCGGGGGCCTATGCGGCCTGTTTGACACGCGCCGAGGCGGCCGGGCGCAGCATCAAGATGCTTTGGCAGCATGACCCGGCCCAGCCCATCGGCGTTTGGGACGAGGTGCGCGAGGACAAGCGTGGGCTTTGGGTCAAGGGGCGCATTCTATCGAGCGTAGCGCGGGGCCGGGAGGCGGCGGCGCTGATTGAGGCGGGCGCGATTGACGGGCTGAGCATCGGTTACCGCACCGTGAAGGCGGGCAAGAACACCAAGGGTCAGCGGCTGCTCTCGGAATTGGAGCTATGGGAGGTGTCGCTGGTGACATTCCCGATGCTGCCCACCGCACGGGTCGCGGCCAAGGGCGAGTTCAGGGCTGTCGGAGAGGTCCTGCGCGAGATGGCGTCGGTCTTTGAAGAGGCGCGGGCCGAGATGACGCGCAGCGTGGACCGCGCCCAGTGATCTGCACAACTACAGAGGAAATGTGATGAGCAAAAGCGATGCAAACGTCAGCACGAAGTCAGGCGCAGACCTGTCCCCGGCGGAGGAAGTGCGGCAGGCCGTGAGCGGTTTTGTCAGCGACTTCAACGGCTTTCGGACCGAAATGAACAGTAAACTTCAACAATCAGAAGAGCGAATTGCCATGATGGATCGCAAGATGACCCTGCCTGCCCGTAGCCCTCTTGGGGGCGCGATTGACCACGATGCGCCGCATAAGAAGGCCTTTGACGCCTATCTGCGCAATGGCGATGACGACGCGCTGCGTGGGCTGGAACTGGACGGCAAGTCGATGTCGACGGCGGTGAATTCGGACGGCGGCTATCTGGTCGATCCGCAGACCTCGGAGCGGGTGCAATCGGTGCTGAATTCCGGTGCGTCGATCCGGGCGATTGCGGCGGTCGTGCAAGTTGAGGCGACGTCTTATGACGTGCTGGTGGACCACACGGATGTCGGCGCGGGCTGGGCCACGGAGAGCGGCGCGCAGGCCGAGACGGACACGCCGCAGATCGACCGGATCACCGTGCCGCTGCATGAGTTGAGCGCGCTGCCTAAAGCCAGCCAACGGCTGCTGGACGACAGCGCCTTTGACATCGAAGGCTGGCTTGCGGGGCGGATCGCGGACAAGTTCGCCCGTGCCGAGGCGGCGGCCTTTGTCAGCGGTGACGGGATCGACAAGCCGACGGGGTTCCTGAGCCACCCGGTGGTCGAAAATGACACCTGGAGCTGGGGCAATCTGGGCTATGTGGCCAGCGGCACCAATGCCAACCCCGAGGCCGATGCGATTGTGGAGCTGGTCTATGCCTTGGGGGCAGCCTACCGCAAGAATGCGGTTTTCGTGATGAACTCCAAGACCACGGCGAAGGTGCGCAAGCTGAAGGACACCGACGGGCGGTTCCTGTGGTCCGACGGGTTGGCTGCAGGCGAGCCGGCGCGGCTGATGGGCTATCCGGTGCTGGTGGCCGAGGACATGCCTGATCCTGCGACGGATTCGATGTCGATCGCCTTTGGTGATTTCTCGACGGGCTACACCGTGGCCGAACGGCCCGACCTGCGCATCCTGCGCGATCCCTTCAGCGCCAAGCCGCATGTGCTTTTCTATGCCACCAAGCGCGTGGGCGGCGACGTCAGCGACTTCGCGGCGATCAAGCTAATGAAATTCGGCCTGGCGTAAGCCGGTGCCGAAGCCGGGGCCGGGGCGACTTGGCCTCGGTCCGGGCGTGCGCCGCGAAGGTTGTGTTGTCTAGCTGCTCCCCTCCAACCGAGCAACGCAACCGGTGCACGTCCGGTTTTTCGCAAGAGGTCCGACGCCGGGCCGAGGGGCGTAAATTTGGAGACGTTCGATGATGTTGATCGAGGAAACAAATGTCCCGGATGCGGCGCTGCCGGTGGAGGCGTTCAGGGCGCATCTGCGTCTCGGCAGCGGGTTTGCACAGGACAGCCTTCAGGATGCGGTGCTGCGGGGTTTTCTGCGGGCGGCGATGGCAGCGGTAGAGGCGCGGACGGGCAAGGCGCTGTTGGTGCGGCGGTTCGCGCTTTCGCTGACGTTCTGGCGGGATGCGGGGGCGCAGGTCTTGCCGGTTGCACCGGTGCAGACGATCGAACGGCTGGCGCTGGTGGCGCGGGATGGGGTTGAGACGCTGGTGGATCCTGAACGCTATTGGCTGGAGCGCGATGCGCAGGCGCCACGGTTGCGCAGTACAACGGCCACCTTGCCGCGGATTCCGAGTGCGGGAGCGGCGTTGATCGGTTTTGACGCGGGGTTTGCCAGCAGTTGGGACGGGCTTCCCGATGATCTGGCACAGGCGGTCATGTTGCTGGCGGCGCATTACTATGAATACCGTGATGACACCGCGCTTGGTGAAGGGTGCATGCCGTTTGGCGTGAGCAGTCTCATTGAGCGGCACCGCAAGGTCCGTGTGGGCTTTGGGGGTGGGGCATGAAGCGGCCCCATCTGAACCGGGCGTTGACGTTGGAAGCGCCGCAACGGGTGAGCGATGGCGCCGGGGGCTTTGTCGAGAGCTGGACGCCATTGGGGACGCTGTGGGCGGAAGTTACCGCTCGGACCGGGCGCGAGACGGCGCGGAGCGGGGTGGCGGTGAGCCGTACGCCGCTGAAGATCACCGTACGCGCCGCACCGCCCGGAACGCCTGAGCGCCCGACAGCGCATCAGCGGTTCCGCGAGGGCGCACGCATTTTCACCATTCAAGCCGTCGCTGAGGCGGATGGCGCAGGTCGCTACCTGACCTGCTTTGCCGAGGAGGAGATTGCCGTATGACCTATGCGCTTTCAGGAGCCTTGCAGGGGGCGGTTTATGACCTGTTGCAGAATGATCCGGGGCTGACCGCATTGGTGGGCGACGCCGTCTATGACGCAGTGCCGAGTGGTACGTTGCCTGAGACCTATGTGCGCCTTGGCAGTGAAAAGGCCGTGGGGGCATCGGACCGTTCCGGTATGGGGGCGGAGCATCGCTTTACCGTCACAGTGATCACGACAGCGCCGGGGTTTGCCTTTGCCAAAAGTGTCGCGGCAGCGGTCTGTGATGCGCTGCGCGATGCCGCGCCGGTGTTGAGCCGGGGGCGTGTGGTCGATCTCTATTTTCACAGTGCCAGTGCCGAGCGGATCGACGGCGGGGCGACGCGGCAGATTGACCTCCAGTTCCGCGCGCTTTTGGCGGACGAGTAAACCTTACAACCTTTTCAGTTAGTTGCAGGAGAAAACGAATGGCTGTTCAAGCAGGTAAAGATCTTTTGATCAAGGTAGATATGACCAGCGATGGTCAGTTTGAGACCATCGCGGGGCTGCGTGCCACGCGGGTGAGTTTTAACGCCGAGACGGTGGATGTCACCACACTCGATTCCCAAGGGGGCTGGCGTGAGTTGCTAGTGGGCGCTGGTGTGCGCTCGGCGGCGATCAGTGGCTCGGGGGTGTTTCGCGATGCGGGCACGGATGAGCGGGCGCGGCAGTTGTTCTTTGACGGGCTGACGCCGGATTTCCAGATCATCATTCCCGATTTCGGCGTGGTTGAGGGGCCGTTTCAGGTCGCCGCAATCGAATACGCCGGGTCGCTGAATGGCGAGGCTACGTTCGAACTCAGCCTGCAGTCAGCGGGGGAGTTGGTCTTTACCCCTGACGTGGTGGTGTGAGCATGGCCAACCCTTGGCGCGGCGAGGTCTCGATTGTCATCGACGGGCAGCGGCATGAGGCGCGGCTGACCCTCGGTGCGCTGGCGGAACTGGAGGCGCAGATGCAGGCCGACAGTCTGCTGGCGCTGGTGGAGCGGTTCGAGGGGAACCGGTTTAGCAGCCGCGATGTGCTGGCGCTCTTGGCGGCAGGGTTGCGCGGGGGCGGCAGCGGGATCGACGCCAAGACGTTGGAGCATGCGCAGATCGAAGGTGGGCCAATGGCAGCCGCACGGGCGGCGGCTGAATTGCTGGCGCGGGCCTTTGCGGTGCCGGAATGAGCGGTCGGCGGCCCTTTGATTGGCCGGGGCTGTTGCGGCTTGGGCTGACGCGCATGGGGCTGCGGCCTGCGGAATTCTGGGCGCTGACCCCGGCGGAGTTGCAGCTGATGCTTGGCCCGCTCGGCGAAGGCGCGCCGCTGTTGAGTGAGGGTCTGGCCGCCTTGATGGCGGCCTACCCGGACACAAAGAAAGGGGCCGGAGATGGCTGAATTTGATGATTTCGAGAACCTTGAGGGCAATGCGTCGGGCCTGAATGAGACACTGGGGGAGACCAGCGCGCTTGTTTCGGGTTTTGACAGCGAATTGCGCCGCATGCGGGCGTCGTTGTCGGCGACGGGTAAGGATGTGGCAGCGTTGGAGAAGGGGTTGAGCCGGGGGCTTCGGCGGGCCTTTGACGGGGTGGTGTTTGATGGGGCGAAACTGTCGGACGCTCTGAGCGATCTCGCCAGTTCCATGATCCGCACAACTTATAACGCGGCGATGCGTCCGGTGACTGACCATTTCGGTGGGCTGATCAGTGAGGGCATCGGCAGTCTGGTGAAGGGAGTGCTGCCCTTCGCCGATGGGGCGCCCTTTTCGCAGGGTAAGGTCATGCCCTTTGCACAGGGTGGCGTGGTCAGTTCGGCCACGGCCTTTCCGATGCGGGGCGGTATCGGCGTCATGGGCGAGGCAGGGCCGGAGGCAATCATGCCGCTTGCACGCGGGGCGGACGGCAAGCTTGGCGTGCGCGGCGCGGGGAGCGGTGGCACGACCATTGTGATGAATATCACGACGCCGGATGTGCAGGGGTTCCAACGTAGCCAAAGTCAGATCGCAGCGCAGGTGAGCCGTGCGCTTAGCAGTGGCAATCGCAACCGCTGAAGGCGACAAAGAGAGGTGCAGGACATGCAATTTCACGACGTAAGATTTCCACCATCGCTAAGCTTTGGCTCCCTCGGGGGCCCGCAGCGGCAGACCGACGTGGTCACGCTCGCCAACGGATTTGAGGAACGCAACACGCCCTGGGCGCACTCCCGACGCAGCTATGATGCGGGGCTTGGGATGCGGTCGATTGACGATCTGCAGGCGCTGATCGCGTTTTTCGAGGCTCGGATGGGTCAGATGTATGCGTTCCGCTGGAAGGATTGGGCCGACTACAAGTCTGGCAAGGCAGATGTGCCTGTGGCTTTTGATGACCAGAGCATCGGCTTTGGCGACGGGGAAACAGCCGCCTTTCAGATCTATAAAACCTATCGGTCTGGGGAACAGAGCTACAAGCGCCCGATCACGAAGCCGGTCGCTGGCACGGTGCGTGTGGGGCTTGAGCAGGATGAACTGCAGGAGGGCGTCGAATATGAGGTCGATGCGGCCACTGGCGTCATCACCTTCGCGCATCCGCCCGATCCTGATGTCGAGATCTTTGCGGGTTACGAGTTCGACGTGCCGGTGCGGTTTGACACGGACCGCATTCTGGTCTCGGTCGAGAGCTTTCAGGCGGGGCAGGTGCCCGATGTGCCGGTGATCGAGGTCCGGGTCTGATGGCGGGGCTGGAGGCTGATTTCGCGGCGCATCTAGCGAGTGGTTTGACGACTCTCTGCCATTGCTGGCAACTGACGCGGCAAGATGGAGTGGTGTTTGCGTTTACCGATCATGACATGCCGCTGAGTTTTGACGGGGTGACCTTTCGCGCTGACACGGGATTGAGCGCACGGGCGCTCGCACAGACGACAGGTTTGTCTGTTGATAACACGGAAGCCCTTGGTGCTCTGAGCGACCATGCGATCCGCGAGGATGAGATTGAGCAAGGTCGCTTTGACGGGGCCGAGGTGCTGGCGTGGCTGGTGAACTGGGCCGATCCGACACAGCGGCTCTTGCAGTTTCGCGGCAGCATTGGCGAGTTGCACCGCGCCGGCGGGAGCTTTCGCGCCGAGCTGCGGGGGTTAACTGAGCCTTTGAACCAGCCAATGGGGAGGGTTTATCAGAAACCATGTTCGGCGGTGTTGGGGGATGGAAACTGTGGGTTTGACCTGACTGCGCCGGGCTATACCGACACGCGTGCGGTCGAGCGCGTCGACGATGCGCAGTCCTTTCAATGGCAGGGCTTCAATGGCTTCGATGAGGGCTGGTTCACCCGCGGGCGGCTCGATGTGCTCGACGGGTCCGCCGCGGGGCTGTGGGGGATGGTCAAGCAAGACCGTTTTGACGGTGAACGGCGTGTTATTGACCTTTGGGAGCCCATCCGCGGCGCGGTGACTGCCGGGACGGTGGTGCGGCTAACTGCTGGCTGCGACAAACGGATGGAGACCTGCCGGCTAAAGTTCAACAACCTTTTGAACTTTCAGGGTTTTCCTGACCTGCCAGGTGAGGATTGGGTCATGGCGGTACCGAAATCCGATGGCGCCAACACAGGCGGGTCGCGCCGATGAACGGCGCTGAGAGATTGGTTTCGGCAGCGCGCGGCTGGATTGGGACGCCTTATGTGCACCAAGCCGCGACGCGGGGCGCGGGGTGCGATTGTCTGGGGCTGCTGCGGGGTCTGTGGCGTGAGTTGCACGGCGCAGAACCAGAGGCAGTCCCGCCTTACTCAATGGATTGGTCAGAGGCGCAGGGCGAAGAGCGGCTGTGGACGGCCGCGCAGCGACACATGCGACCCAAGGCGATAGCGGCCGCAGCGGCAGGAGACGTGCTTTTGTTTCGGATGCGGCAGGGAGCGGTAGCGAAGCATCTAGGGGTGCAGGCCGAAGCCGGTGCTGCCCCGACATTTATCCATGCCTATTCCGGGCATGGGGTGGTTGAAAGCCCGCTGAGTGTGCCTTGGCAACGGCGCATTGTGGCGCGATTTGAATTTCCTGAGGAGGTCACCTAATGGCGACGATTGTTCTTTCGGCAGCGGGGGCGGCGGTGGGCGGCTCTATCGGTGGCACATTGGCAGGGCTCTCTTCGGTGGCCGTTGGCCGCGCGGTTGGTGCGACCCTGGGGCGTATCGTGGATCAGCGATTGCTCGGCCAGGGCGGGCAGGCAGTCGAGACGGGTAAAGTCGATCGTTTTCGGCTGACCGGTTCGGGTGAGGGCGAAGCGATCACGCAGCTTTATGGCCGTATGCGGCTGGGCGGGCATGTGATCTGGGCTTCTCAGTTTCAGGAAGAGGTGAACGTCAGCGGAGGCGGCAAGGGCGGGCCGCCCAAGCCGCAAACCACCAGCTATAGCTATTCGGTCAGCCTCGCCATCGCGCTTTGTGAGGGCGAGATCACTAGCGTCGGGCGCATTTGGGCGGATGGCGAGGAAGTCGCGCCGGATGACCTGAACATGCGCGTCTACACCGGCAGTCGTGATCAGCAGCCAGACCCGACCATTGCGGCAATCGAAGGCGCGGATCAGGTGCCGGCCTACCGGGGCACGGCCTATGTCGTGTTTGAAAACCTGTCGCTCGCAGCCTTTGGCAATCGAGTGCCGCAATTCTCTTTCGAGGTGATGCGGCCCGAGCAGCCTGGCGCGCCCGGTTGGGAACACGCACCTGCCTTTGGCGTGCAGGGGGTGGCTCTGATCCCGGGCACGGGGGAGTACAGTCTGGCGACAACGCCGGTGCATTACAGCAACGGGCCGGGGGCAAATTGGTCAGCCAACATCAATACGCCCGCCGGGAAGACTGATTTTTCAGTGGCGCTGGAAAGCCTGACCGAGGAACTGCCGCGACTGGAGGCGGCGTCGCTTGTCGTGTCGTGGTTCGGGAGCGACCTGCGTTGTGGCGAATGCCGCTTACGGCCCAAGGTCGAGGACCCGGTGATCGAGGGGGAGAACATGCCTTGGGGTGTTTCCGGCCTGACGCGGGCCGAAGCAGAGGTGATTGCCCAGCTTGACGACCGCCCCATCTATGGCGGCACTCCTGCGGATGCAGCGGTGATTGAGGCCATTCAGGCGCTAAACACTGCGGGTAAGGCGGTGATGTTCTACCCGTTTATCCTTATGGACCAGACCGAGGGCAATGAACTGCCTGACCCCTACAGCGATACAACCTCCCAGCCTGCTTTGCCTTGGCGAGGCCGGATTACACTGTCCGACGCCCCGGGGCGTCCGGGCAGTCCGGATGGGACAGGGGCGGCAGAGACGGAGGTTGCGACGTTCTTCGGTACGGTGAAGGCCGCGGATTTCACGGTCGTTGACGGATCGGTAAGCTACAACGGGCCAGCGGAATGGACGCTTTCGCGGTTCATCCTGCATTACGCAGCGCTTTGTGCGGCTGCGGGCGGCGTGGAGGCGTTCTGCATCTCGTCTGAGATGCGCGGCCTGACACGGATCCGCGGCGCGGGGAACAGCTTTGTGGCCGTGGTAGCCCTGCGGGATCTGGCGGCTGAGGTGCGCGCTCTGCTCGGGCCTGAGGTCAAGATCAGCTATGCGGCAGATTGGTCAGAGTATTTTGGCTACCAGCCGCAGGATGGCAGCGGGGACCTCTACTTCAACCTTGACCCTTTGTGGGCAGACGACAACATCGATTTCATTGGAATCGACAATTACATGCCGTTGGCGGATTGGCGCGATGAGGAAGGGCATCTCGACGGGCAAGATTGGTCTGCGATACATGATGTCGACTACCTTAAATCCAACATCGAGGGCGGCGAAGGTTATGATTGGTATTATCATTCACCCGAGGCCCGCGCGGCGCAAATCCGGACGCCGATCACCGATGGCGCGCATGATGAGCCTTGGGTCTATCGCTACAAGGACCTGCGCAACTGGTGGGCCAATGCGCACCACGATCGGGTGGGGGGCACACGCTCGGCGACGCCGACAGCCTGGGAGCCGATGTCGAAACCGATCTGGTTCACGGAGTATGGCTGCGCGGCGATTGATAAGGGGGCGAACCAGCCGAATAAATTCCTTGATTTGAAGAGTTCTGAAAGCGCCTTGCCGCGGTATTCCAACGGGGCGCGTGACGATCTGATGCAGATGCAATATCTGCGTGCGATGTCGGAGTATTGGAGCGATCCGGCGATCAATCCACTGTCGGAGGAATACGGTGGCCGCATGCTCGACATGTCGCGGGCCTTTGTCTGGGCTTGGGACATGCGGCCCTTTCCCTTCTTTCCGAACAATGTCGATCTCTGGAGCGATGGTGAGAATTATCCCCGCGGGCACTGGCTGAACGGGCGCGCTTCGGGACGGTCGCTGGCCTCTGTCGTGGGAGAGATTTGCCGCCGCGCAGGCGTGCAGCATTATGACACGTCGCAGCTTTTCGGGCATGTGCGCGGCTATGCCGTCACGCAGGTCGGCCAGGGGCGTGCGGCTTTGCAGCCCTTGATGCTGCGCTATGGATTTGATGCGATTGAGCGGGAGGGGGTGTTGACCTTCCGCATGCGCGACGGGGTTGATGCGGTCGCGCTCGACGCGGAACGGCTTGCTGTCAGCCCCGATCTCGACGGCATCACCGAGCAGTTGCGCGACGCTGAGGCCGAAGTGTCCGGGCGCGTCCGCCTGCGTTTTGTCGAGGCCGATGGTGATTTCAACGTGGTGGCTGAAGAAGCGGTTCTGGCCGATGAGGCGACCCATGCTGTCGCGGGGTCAGAGTTGAACATGGCGCTTACGCGCGGCGAGGGGCGGCAACTGGCTGAACGCTGGCTGACCGAAGCGCGGGTGGCGCGCGAGACAGTGCGGCTGGCCTTGCCACCTTCACGCATGGCGCTTGGCGCGGGGGATATCATTGAGCTGCCTGGTGAGGGCGCAGAGGGGCCCGGGCGCTACCGGATTGACCGGGTCGAGCAAGCAGGACCGTTGCTCGTCGAAGCGGTGCGGATCGAACCTGAGGTTTATGACACGGTGCCCTTTGACGAGGAACTGCCCAGCCCGCGCCCCTTTGTGCCGCCGGTGCCGGTCTTGCCGCATTTCTTGGACCTGCCGCTGCTGCGGGGGGATGAGGTTCCCCATGCTCCACATCTGGCGGTCACCGCAGAGCCTTGGCCGGGTTCGGTCGCGGTTTACCGGTCGGGAACCGACAGCGACTATACGTTGAACGCTGTCCTACCGGCACGGTCGACCGTAGGGGTCACGCAGACGCCACTGCTCGCCGCGCGGCCGGGATTGATGGACAACGGCCCGGTTTTGGAGGTGAAATTGACGAGTGGGACGCTTGCTTCGGTGGAGAGGGAGACATTGCTGAACGGCGCCAACCTCGCTGCAATTGGCGATGGCACGGCGGGGAATTGGGAATTATTCCAATTCGAGGAAGCCGAGCTTGTAGCTCCGCAGACCTATTGGCTGCGCGGGCGTCTGCGCGGGCAGGCGGGCACGGATGCGCTGATGCCGGAAGCTTGGCCAGTGGGGTCGGTCTTTGTGTTAATGAACGGCGTCCCACAGCAGCCTGAGCTTGGCCGCCATCTGCGGCGTGTCGCTCAGCACTACCGTATCGGTCCGGCCCAGCGGCCTGTGGATGATCCGTCATATGTGCATGAGCTGCATGCTTTTGACGGAAACGGCTTGCGGCCGTACAGCCCTTGTCACCTGCGCAGCGTGACCGACCAGAATGGCGACATATTGCTGAACTGGATTCGCCGCACACGGGTCGATGGTGATCCATGGGACAGCCCGGAGGTGCCGTTGGGAGAAGAGAGCGAGAGCTACCTGCTGCGGGTGTTGGTTGGGGGTGAAGTACGGCGTGAGGTCATGCTAAGCAGCCCCAGTTGGGCCTATAGCAGCAGTGCGCGGGCGGCAGATGGCGTCGCAGGCCCCTTCGCGGTGGAGATTGCGCAGGTTTCTGCGGTCTACGGGCCAGGTATGGCCGCGCGTTTAGAGGTCACGCCCTGACTGGCAGAGGGGCGGCTGAGCAGCGATACGCTTTCACGATTTTGCGCGGGATGGATTTACAATTGGTCCCGCGCCGTTGCATGAGCTACCTTGGCCTTAAAGCGAAGGACATGTGACATGGCACAGACACGCAGAAGTATCTCGAAGATGGACCCGGTTTGGGACCGCATTCAGCATGAGGCAGAAGCCGCCGTGCAGGATGAGCCGCTGATCGGCGGCTTTGTGCATGCCTGTATCCTGCACCACAAATCCATTGAGAACGCGCTATCCTACCGCATTGCGGCAAAGCTGTCGTCGAACGAAATGTCGATGATGGTCGTGCGCGAAATGGTTGAAGAAGCCTATGCCGAGGATGCGGGGCTTGTCGCTGCCGCGCGGGCTGATCTAATGGCGATTTACGACCGTGATCCGGCCTGCCACCGGTTGCTGCAGCCGATCCTTTACTTCAAGGGATATCAGGCGGTGCAGGCCTACCGGGTCGGGCATCACCTTTATACGAAGGGCAAGCGCGATCTGGCCTATTTCATTCAGATGCGAGTGAGCGAGATTTTCGGTGTCGATATTCATCCCGCGGCGAAGATCGGCAAGGGCATCATGATCGACCACGCGCATTCCATCGTCATTGGTGAGACGGCGGTTGTGGGCGACAATGTTTCTATGCTGCATTCGGTGACGCTTGGCGGGACAGGCAAGGAGGAGGAAGACCGGCATCCGAAGATCGGTGATGGTGTTCTGATCGGAGCTGGCGCGAAAGTGTTGGGCAACATTAAGGTTGGCCATTGCAGCCGGATCGCTGCAGGTTCGGTTGTTCTGGAAGAGGTGCCGCCCTGCAAGACCGTGGCCGGTATTCCTGCGCGGATAGTGGGCGAGGCGGGCTGCGATCAGCCTTCAATGTCGATGAACCATCTGTTCGGGCCGGATTGCGAATAGAGTTCGCGCGTATAGGGTAAAATGAAAAAGCCGGGGCAAGGCCCCCAGCCGTTAACTAAATAGTGGGTATATCCAGAACATATCTGGAACGAAGGCAAGAAAAGTGTTACTGGGCAATGGTTAAGCCGTTGCCCATTTTCCGTTGTGGGCACGAAGATATCTTCGGGAGCCTCCATGTCCCTAAAATCAGATAAATCAAGATATAGAGACTCGGGTGGAAACCTACGACTTCCGCCGGCTCACGAAGGGCTTCAGGTCAATTCATGCAGGAATCCAGCGTGCTCCGGGTTTGGGGTGGAAGCACTCACCCAAGTCGATCGGGGGCGGCCTAAGTCTGACGGGTCATCGAAGCTCGACCACTATCGCGCAAACGGGACCGATGGAAATACCGCAGACCAGAAGCTCTTCTGCAAATTGTGCGGCAAGACCAGCCCGATCAAAAGCAACCGTGCGATCCAAGAAGAGCGCACGAGGATATCCGGATACTTGGAGCCAGTCCCAGAACCGTCTTGTCCCAACGCCGATTGCCAGCACGCGACTAAAGGGGTCTTTTCGCATCCGGTGTCTTACTCCTGCCATGCCAAACTGAAATCTTCACAGAGGTTGAAGTGCCGATCCTGCGGCATCGCGTTCTCCATTGCGACAAAAGCGACCCATGGTCAGCGAAAGCCGCATGAAAACAAGACTGTATTTGCAGAGATAGTTTCGAAGAAGCCAATCCGCGGGATTTGTAAAGTCACTGGCCTTACCCCGAAGGCAGTCTATGACAAAACCGATTTCATATATGAGCAATGCAGGAGGTTTGTCGGCGCACGGGAGGCAAAGGCCCACAGGATAAACCGCAAATACGTAAGGCTATGCACAGATAGGCAGGACTATTTAATCAACTGGAAGACAAAGCGTCGTAGGAAGAATGTGCAATTCACCTCGACTTGCACAGTAGAGGGTATGTCCGGCTATGTTCTCGGCCACCACCTAAATTACGACCCCTTTGTAAACCAGATCGAGATCGACGATACGGCTCGGATGAACGGAGATGGCCTTCAGGGCGCAAGGTCTTACTTCTCCGCGCAGCCTCAGTATTGGAAGAGCGATGAGTTCTACGCAGTGGCTCGAATGCAAGAGACAGATATTCGGCCGAGCTTGGAAGAGGGCGAACTAACTGTTGAGGAAAGGATTGCATCAAAATCACGCATGGAGCGCAACTACCCCAAGCAGGAGATGGCTGACTATCCCGCCAAGGAAAACCAATTGCCACCCGACGGGGCGATGACCCACTTGGACTACACTTCCTATGCACATGCGCTTCTCGTCCGTCGGTTGATTGGCAACCCTGGGTATCTAACAATCTACTCCGACCAGGACGAAGTCCTGAGAGGGGCTTTTACGGCAGCTTTTTCTTGGCAGATATCCCAGGGCAAGGCGGAGATGGCCTATGTTCAATTCCAGAAACGAATGAACATCGACGAGAAATTGGCTCTTTCCAACATCAGTCGCGGCAGGATTGCCAGGATGGGAAAGGAATGGGCCTGCCATCCTGAAAAAGCCATAGCGCGGCATATGGCTTGGGAATACGCCGAACTGTGCGCACGTCACCAGGACTGGCGCAATCGATGGGTGCCTCATCCGAAAGACACAGTAAATGAACCTCGAAGGAGGATTCAGTATCTCACCGATACGGGACGCAAAAGTCTCCTAAACATCGGATGGACCCTCTCTGGCGCCTCACTTGCGCCAGTTGATACCTACTTCATGCAGATCCGGCGCCAGCTATATTATCTCGAAAGACCTATCCCGACCCAGACTAACGCGGAGAAGCTCTACTACGGCTATTCGGCCTACGACCCGCTCAGAGTTGTGCAGCACCTGGAAATATTTAGAGTCTTCTCGAACTATGTATGGACCGACAGCAATGGGATGACCCCAGCCATGAAATTTGGGTTGGCGAAGGGGCCGGTCCGGATGGAGGACATTCTTTACTACTGGCCTTTCTGATCCATGGGAACCGACCAAGGTGCTTAAGAACCTTGTTTTCCCGTTAGAGGTGAAGCTACGCTCGCCGAAATGCACTTTCTGAATAGCCGGTGACTCACCCTAACTAACAAGGGGACAGCCCGCAGAGATTTATTATGAACCCGACTGAGATTTCCGACGCACTCGAATCCATTTCCACCGCGCCGTTCGACCCCGCCGAGTTTGGCTACGCTTTCGCAGCGGCAACGGGCAATGCTAAGGCGACAGTATCCAAGTTGCGTGCGGGCAAGCGATCGCTGAACAAGTCGAAAATTCCCGGTGCTGTTCTGATGAACCGCCGCTTCTACTACATACCTGCGGAAGTGGGTGGAGCTGATGCGGCTTTGAAGCTGATCCTCTCCGACAAGAAGACCACCCAACACAAGCCGGAAATCCTGATCTCGACCGACGGTGAAGAAGTGGTCGGGCATCACCTTTCCTCGGGTGACACGATCCGTTGCGCATTCCAGGACCTTCATCATCATTTTGGTTTCTTCCTGCCAGCGGCCGGGGTGAGCCGCTACAAAGCGGCTGAAGAGAACGAAATCGACGTCAAGGTCACTGGTAAGCTCGCTAAGCTCTACGACGCGCTGTTGAAAAAGAACCCGGATTGGGCGACCGAAGAGCGCCAACACGATCTAAACCAGTTCATGACCAGACTGATCTTTTGCCTCTTCGCCGAAGATGTCGGGATTTTCCCGAAGAACCAGTTTATTAGACTGATCGTCGACCATTCAGGTGAAAAAGGCATCGAAGCACATTTGATGCTTCGCGATGCCTTTGCTGCGATGAACCTGCCGAAAGGCGCGCGTGGTCACCTACCCGCATGGACGCAGGAACTGGAATACGTCAACGGCGGTCTTTTCGCTGACAGGCCAGACTGTCCGACCTTCACCCCAATTGCCTGGGGCTAATTGCAAGATGCGGCAGGTGAAGACTGGCGGAAAATCAATCCCGATATTTTCGGGTCTATGATCCAGTCAATAGCCGACGCCAAACGGCGCAGCGAACTCGGCATGCATTACACCTCCGTGCCCAATATTCTAAAAGTTTTGGGCCCGTTGTTTCTGGATGAGCTGGACGTTGCCATCGAGAAGGCATGGAGTCAGCCTAAGGCATTAGAACGGCTGTTGGGCCGCCTTGGTCGGATCCGAGTGTTTGACCCTGCTTGTGGATCGGGGAACTTTCTCGTGGTTGCCTATAGACAGCTCCGAGAACGAGAAATGCGCGTGATGAAACGCCTTGTCGAACTGACTGGTCAATCATTCATGAAGCTGAGCTCAACTCTTACTTTGGCAAATTTCCATGGCATTGAAATCACTGATTTCGGAGCCGAAACAGCCAAGCTGGCTCTTTTCATCGCTGAATACCAGGCAAATGCAGAAATGTCGGAGTTGTTCGGTCAGGCCACGCGGACAATACCGCTTGAAGACGGCGGACATATTGTTTGTGCCAACGCGCTGCGCATAGACTGGGAAAAGGTTTGTCCTCCCCAGGCGGGTGATGAGGAAATATACATCGCCGGTAATCCGCCTTTTCTGGGGAAGGCGCAACAGGAGGCCCACCATAAGGCTGACAAAGAGGCACTCTTCGAGTCTCTCGGAAAGAATTTTAAGGCCTTCGATTATGTAGTCGGATGGTATTACAAGGCTGCACGCTTCATAGAGAATCGAAACGCTAAAGCAGCTTTGGTTTCCACGAACTCGGTTGCACAGGGCGATGCTATATCGACTGTATGGCCCATGTGTCTTGGTAAAAACCTTGAAATCGATTTTGCCCACCGAACCTTCAAGTGGCGCAATAATGCGTCTGCAAATGCTGCGGTCATGTGCGTGGTTGTGGGGCTCCGCAATAGAAGTTCGGCAGCCAAGCGTTTGTTCGACGGTGAGCATGAGGTGACTGCGTCAAATATTAACGGCTATCTCCTAAATATGGCGAATATTGAAGTCCGGCGATCCAGTTATTCGTTGTTCGGGCTGCCTGATATGCAGTTTGGCAACATGCCGTATGACGCCGGTAATTTACTTATGGATCGGTTCTCGAGAGATGAGTTGATTGATAAATATCCGGAAGCGGGATCTTTTGTGCGGCGTTTCATGGGCTCACAAGAGGTCGTGAAGGGCATCGAGCGCTACTGTCTCTGGATAGATGACAGTCAATTGGATGCCGCAATGCTTATTCCTGGAATTGCAGAGAAGATCGAGACAACGCGGATCGCCCGAACTAAAATGAAAGATAAGGCAGGCAAGATACTCGCAGAGAGACCGCATCAATTTCGTGAGCACTATGCACCTGAGAATTCCGCAATTCTGGTCCCAAGTGTCACTTCTGAGCGCCGTCCCTACTTACCGGTAGAGCTTGTCAATGCAGACGTCATTTCTTCTAATCTGAACTTTGCGCTCTACGACGCACCTGAATGGTGCCTTGCCCTTATCGCTTCTCGCCTTCACCTGGTCTGGATAGGCACCGTATGCGGTAAGCTGAAGTCTGACTTTCGCTACTCCAACAGCTTGGGTTGGAATACTTTTCCGGTGCCGCGCTTCACCCAAGGACAGCGCGACCAGCTTAACGCGTCAGCACGGGCCATCTTGAAAACCCGCTACATGCACCACCCCAAGACGATTGCCGAGCTATACGACCCCGACAAGATGCCAGATGATTTGCGTGAAGTGCATCGTCAGAACGACGAGCTTCTTGAAAAAATGTATATTGGGCGCGCCTTCCGCAACGACACGGAGCGGCTGGAGAAGCTCTTCAAGCTCTACGCCGCTCGTATCGACAAAATGAAATCTGAAACAGCTAAAAAGGGAGCCGCTTGATGGTCGACCTCATCCGCATGACCTATGGCTCCACTGGGGGAGCCAATTCCAATGCCCTCGGAATGCGCCCTTTGCAGGCTCGGGTATATGAGGCTCGAGCAGCATAATTCATTCTGCTTAAAGCACCACCAGCGGCTGGTAAATCGCGTGCACTGATGTTTGTGGCTCTCGACAAGCTCGAGAACCAGGGAGTTAGGAAAGCTATCGTTGCGGTGCCAGAGACCTCGATTGGCGGTTCGTTTAAGACCACGGATCTTACCAGCTACGGCTTCCACCGCGACTGGAAGGTCCAAGAGCAATGGAACCTCTGCCTCTCTGGTGAGGAAGGCAAGCCCAACTCCCGGAAAGTGAAGGCGTTCGAAGCCTTCATGGATTCCGACGACGAGGTGATCGTGTGCACACATGCGACCTTCCGTTTCGCCTTCGAGGAGATTGCCAAAAAGCGGGGTGTCGAAGCGTTCGACGACTGTCTTATTGCCATTGATGAATTCCACCATGTGGCCGCCAGCGATGAAAATCGGCTCGGGGAGATCCTGCGTCGTTTGCTGACCCGCGAACAAGCGCACGTTATGGCGATGACCGGTTCCTACTTTCGGGGCGACAGTATCCCTGTGCTGCGCCCGGAGGATGAGGCCAAGTTTCGTTCGATCACCTACTCCTACTACGAGCAGCTCGAAGGATATGAGCATCTCAAGTCCCTTGGCATTTCCTATGCATTTTATCGCGGCCGTTACATATCGGCGATCAAGGACGTGCTGGACACCGATCTAAAGACCATCGTTCATATCCCGCACCGTGGTTCTGCCGAGGCATTCGGTGAAAAACATGACGAGGTGGGGCAGATATACGACGCCATTGGTGAACATGTCGGCCAAGATCCTGAAACTGGATTTGATCTGGTTAAGCGACCTGACGGGCGCGTTCTGAGGATCGCGGATTTAGTGGATGATGGACCGGGGCGAGACGGAGTCAAAGCTGCGCTGCAGGCCGAGATCTGCGGCCCAGATGGGAAGCGTGACAACGCAGCCGATCGAGCGAAAGTCGATATGATCGTGGCACTTGGCATGGCAAAGGAAGGGTTCGACTGGGTCTGGTGCGAGCATGCCCTGACAATCGGCTATCGCAACAGCCTCACTGAGATCGTGCAGATCGTCGGACGCGCCACACGAGACGCTCCCGACAAGCGACATGCGCAGTTCACGAATTTGGTCGCAGAGCCCTGAGTGGAGACAACCGTAGTCGCTGACGCCGTGAATGACATGCTCAAAGCCATTTCCGGAGCACTCCTGATGGAGCAGGTGCTGGCGCCGAACTTCAAGTTTTACCGTCGGGAAGATGGCGATATTCGCGAACCAGTTCATATCGACAAGGAGGGTCGTGTGAATATCGGCATCGGAGGGCTGATGGAACCACCGACACCCCGAGCTCGAGCCATCGTCGAAGATGATATGCAGGACCTTGTGGCCAAAGTATGCCAGGCCATGGATCGCCGTGTGGTAGCCGATGATGTAGCACCTGAAGTAGCGACGCAGATGGTGCTGACAGAAATCGTGGAGAACAGTTACGAGGATCTCACTCCCGATGAGGCGGAAGCAATTAGGCAGGATCTTGCGGCGCGCATGAATATTATTGGACTGGCCAAGCGGAATGCCCACGGCGATAAGCTTGGTGGAGAGAGTGAAGGCACTCAGGGTGCCGGCAAAGATGGCGAGGACGAAGACGATACTCCCAATCTCTCCCTGATGAGCATGGTGAAGAAATTCATCAACGTGAGGGAGCTGGACATTGACCTCATCGACTCCATTAACCCGTTCCGGGAAGGATTTGATGTCGCTTCGCGTGCCTTCGATACGCCCCTCTTGAAGAACATCCAGAATGCGATGGTCGCTCAACGTATCCAGATGAGTGAAAAGGAAGCCCTGGTGCTCTGGCCGCGCATTCAACGCTTCCGCAAGCAGGAAGGGCGCCCACCTAATCCGCACTCCGAAGATCCCTTGGAGAAGCGGCTGGCAGAGGCGCATGCCTACGTTAGGACAAAGAAGGCCGAGCGCGCTCGTGCCGCGGCTGAATGAGGTAAGCTCATGAAAAGATATCGGTCGCTTGATGACATTTTCGAGGAAGACGACGAGCTCGGCTTGTTGGCCGACATAAGGCCCCGCCGATCAAACACCAGCTCACCCGAAGGAAGAAATGCCGAGATCGTCGTAGAAGTGAACGACTTTTACGAAGCTCACGGCCGCCTGCCTGACGAAAGCGGCGCGACGATCGAGGAGATGAAGCTTGGAACGATATGGCGGTCGATCAGGAGCGAGCCATCAGAGACGATGGTCGCCGCAGACAGGAATCGCCTTCTTGGCTATGGCCGCCCATTTGTTTCATCGGCAGTTGATGGAACGACAGCGACGAAATCGCGAGAGCCTTCCTGGCGGGACGATCCGGATGAAGTAGATGTGCCTCTGAGTTTAGACGACATATTTGATGAGGATGACGACGATATTCCTGAGGCCATGATAGGAATGCGGCATGTCACGCCTGCGGCGGAGCGAGAAAAGCCTGCCCACCGTGCCGATATGATACCCTGTGCGGATTTCGGCGTTTTCGAGCAAGGCTTCGTCGACATGCAGGCAAAATTGGATGCCGGCGAGCGTGAGGCAAGCCCCGTGGAGGATCGCCAGGAACTCCGGCCGAAAGAAGGGGACTTCATGATCCACCGGGGCCTGCTCGCCTATGTCGCTGAGATAACCGAGCATACGAGGCGCGGTGGGAAGCCGGACCATCGGCTAAGGATCATCTTCTCGAACGGTATGGAGAGCGACCCGTTGATGTCCTCGCTTCGCAAGGCTCTTTGGGCTGATAGGACTGCACGCGCGATACACAGGCCCGGCCTTGGCCCGCTGGATCCGGATTGGAACGCAGATGCTTTGCAGTTAACTGGCACAATCTACGTGGCGCGAAGCAAATCCGAACGGCCCGAGATCAAGGAAGTCAGGAACATTTTGCATAAGATCGGCGTGACATCTCAAGATGTGAAACGTCGTGTGGCTGACGCCAAGAATGATCCGACCTTTTTGTTGGCGGATGTGGAAATTGTAGCCACGTATGAACTACGCAACCTTTCTCGCATGAAGATAGAGGATTTACTTCACCGGTTCTTCGACGTCGCACGGCCATCAGGCCTTACGATCACTGATCGGTTCGGGAAAAAGGTCTTCCCACGAGAGTGGTTCTATGTTTTGCCTGACCATATAGCCGAAGCGGTGCGCCTCATCGAGGCGGGCACGCTGCATCTCTATCGGTATGACACGTCTGTGCAACAGATCATCAGGTTAGAATGATTTAGCGTCACAGTCCGCATATCCATCAAAAAGATTGGGAAATTCCCCGAAATCTCAGAAACTGACGCGCTTTGCATCGGTGGCGCCGCAACTTGTTGTGGGTCTTTGGTAGGCACAAACATGATGTGGGCGCAATGTTCTCATTGCGCCCACTTTCAAGTTAACGGCTGGGGCAAGGCCCTGGCTTTTGTTTTATGTTTGCCGCCCTTCGGGCGGGATGAGGGCTTTCTGCCCTCAAAATCTCGAAAGTGTTTTTTGCCAAAAAGAATGGGCCCTTAGGCTAGCATCACCATTGGATTTTCGAGGTTTTCGGCAATTGCATTGAGCAACTGAGCCCCAAGTGCGCCGTCAATCACCCTGTGGTCGACCGAGAGGGTGACCGACATGACCGTGGCGGCGGTGATCTCGCCGTCTTTGCCAATGATGGGTTTTTTCACGCCAGCGCCGACCGCAAGGATCGCACCATGCGGCGGGTTGATGACCGCGTCAAAGTTGTCGATGCCGAACATGCCCAAGTTGGAGATCGCAAAGCTGCCGCCTTGGTATTCATGCGGCGCGAGTTTGCGGTCGCGGGCGCGGGCGGCGAGGTCTTTCATTTGGGCCGAGAGAGCGGAAAGCGATTTGCTTTCGGCATCTTGCAGGACCGGGGTGAAGAGGCCGCCTTCGATCGCTACTGCGACAGCCACATCCGAGGGCTTCAGCTTCAGGATGCGGTCGCCGGCCCAGACGGCGTTCGCGTCGGGCACGGATTGCAGCGCCAAGGCACAGGCTTTGATGATGAAGTCGTTAACCGACAGTTTCACGCCGCGTGCTTCGAGTTGTTTGTTCAGGTCGCTGCGGAAGGCCAGCAGGTCGTCGAGTTGGATTTCGCGGCGCAGGTAGAAATGCGGGACCGTTTGCTTGGCTTCGGTCAGGCGCGCGGCGATGGTTTTGCGCATGCCGTTAAGCGTGACTTCTTCGAAGTCGCGCTCTGCGTACATCTTGATGACCGCGTCCGCCGAGGGGCCTGCGGGGGCGGGCTGGGTGACCGGGGCGGCGTCTTTGGCGGTGTCTGCGCTGTCGGCCTTTGCAGCTGTCGGTTTGGCACTCTCGACGTCGGCTTTGACGATCCGGCCACGTGGGCCGCTGCCGTCGATCTGCGACAGGTCCAGACCCTTGTCCGCGGCGATGCGGCGGGCGAGGGGCGAGGCGAAGATGCGCTCGCCCTTGTCCGATTTTGGCGCGGCGGGGGCTTTGCTGTCGCTTTTGCCGTCGGAGGGGTTGGCGTCGCTCGCGCCACGGCCATAGCCTGCTTCCGGGGTTTCGGCCTCAGCGGCTCTTGGTGCTTCCTCGGCCTGCGGTTTCTCTTCCTTGGCGGGGGCAGAACTGTCGATATCGTCTGCGTTTTCGCCCTCTTCGAGCAGCACGGCGATCGGGGTGTTCACTTTCACGCCCTCGCTGCCTTCGTCGATCAGGATTTTGCCGATGGTGCCTTCGTCGACGGCTTCGAATTCCATCGTCGCCTTGTCGGTTTCGATCTCGGCCAAGATGTCGCCAGAGGAGACTTCGTCCCCCTCCTTGACCAGCCATTTCGCCAGCGTGCCTTCTTCCATCGTGGGGCTGAGGGCGGGCATGAGAATTTCTGTGGGCATGATCCGCTCCTTACCGGTAGGTGACTTGTTTCACGGCC
This sequence comes from Sulfitobacter delicatus, assembly GCF_900102535.1. Lineage (GTDB taxonomy): Bacteria > Pseudomonadota > Alphaproteobacteria > Rhodobacterales > Rhodobacteraceae > Sulfitobacter > Sulfitobacter delicatus. The sequence goes on from NZ_FNBP01000003.1 coordinate 381,796, forward strand.
TTGACCACCTCGTCGGTGGTGACCAGCGCGTGTTTTTCGAGGTTGGCGGCATAGGGCATCGGCACGTCTTTGCCGGTGCAGGTGATGACCGGCGCATCGAGGTAATCGAAGGCCTCTTGCATGATCACGCCGCTGATGTAGCCGCCGACCGAGCCTTGCGGCCAGCCTTCTTCGACGGTGACGCAGCGGTTGGTTTTCATCACCGATTTCAGCACCGTGTCGGTGTCCATCGGGCGCAGGGTGCGCAGGTCGATGACCTCGGCCTCGATACCCTCTTCGGCCAGCTTTTCAGCTGCTTCCAATGCATAGGTCATGCCGATGCCGAAGCTGACGATGGTGACGTCGCTGCCTTCGCGCCAAATGCGGGCCTTGCCGAAGGGGACGGTGTAATCCTCGACATCTGGCACGTCAAAGCTGCGGCCATAGAGAATTTCGTTCTCAAGGAAGATCACCGGGTTCGGGTCGCGGATTGCGGACTTCATCAAGCCTTTGTAATCGCTCGCCGAATAGGGCATCGCGACCTTGAGGCCGGGGATCTGCATGAACCAAGCGGCGTAGTCTTGGGAGTGCTGTGCGCCAACGCGTGCCGCCGCTCCATTTGGGCCACGGAAGACCATGGGCGCGCCCATCTGGCCGCCGGACATGTAAAGCGTCTTGGCTGCCGAGTTGATGATCTGGTCCATCGCCTGCATGGCGAAGTTGAAGGTCATGAACTCGACAATCGGGCGCAAGCCGCCAAAGGCCGCGCCGACGCCGATGCCGGCAAAACCATGCTCGGTGATCGGGGTGTCGATCACGCGTTTGGCGCCGAACTCGTCAAGCAGACCTTGGGAAATCTTATACGCACCTTGGTACTCGGCCACTTCCTCGCCCATGAGGAACACATCATTGTCGCGGCGCATTTCTTCGGCCATGGCATCGCGCAGCGCTTCGCGGACGGTTTGCTGCTTCATTGGAGTGCCTTCGGGCCAGTCGGGGCTGGTGTCGGGCTGGGGCTGTTTCTTGCCCTCGGCGGGGGTGGCGCGGTCGCTGTCGTCGCTGTCGTCCGAAGACTTCGCGTCACTGTCATCGCTCTTGGCCTGCGCCGGGGCGGACTTCGCGCTGTCGATGTCGTCCGCCGTTTCGCCTTCTTCCAGCAGGACGGCGATGGCGGTGTTGACCTTGACGCCTTCGGTGCCTTCCTCGATCAGGATCTTGCCGATGGTGCCTTCGTCCACGGCCTCGAACTCCATCGTGGCTTTGTCGGTCTCGATCTCGGCCAGTATGTCACCGGAGGAGACTTCGTCGCCCTCCTTGACCAGCCATTTCGCGAGCGTGCCTTCTTCCATAGTGGGGCTGAGGGCGGGCATGAGAATTTCGGTTGCCATTGCTTCAGGCCTCCTGCGGAACTTCGGTTGCGTAGATGTCGGTCCAGAGCTCGTCGAGATGCGGCTCCGGGCTTTCCTTGGCGAAATCGGCGCTTTCGTTCACGACCTTCTTGATCTCCTTGTCGATGGCCTTGAGATCGTCTTCGGTGGCGTGGTTGCCCTCCAGAAGCAAGGTGCGCACGGCTTCGATCGGGTCACGCTCGTCGCGCATTTTCTGGACCTCTTCGCGGGTGCGATATTTGGCAGGGTCCGACATCGAGTGGCCGCGGTAGCGATAGGTTTTGATTTCAAGAATATAGGGGCCGTCCTTGCGGGCGTGGGCCACGGCCTTTTGACCGGCTTCCTTAACCGCCAGCACGTCCATACCATCGACCGCTTCGCCGGGGATGCCAAAGGCTTTACCGCGCTCCCAAATCTCCGCCGAGGAGGTCGAGCGCTGTTGCGAGGTGCCCATGGCGTATTGGTTATTTTCAATCACAAAGATCACTGGCAGCTTCCACAGCGCCGCCATGTTGAAGGTCTCATAGACCTGACCTTGGTTCGCCGCCCCATCGCCGAAATAGGTGAAGGTGACGCGGCCGTTGTCCTTGTACTGATCCGCAAAGGCGAGGCCCGCACCGAGCGGCACCTGTGCCGCGACAATGCCGTGGCCGCCGTAAAAATGCTTCTCTTTCGAGAACATATGCATCGAGCCGCCTTTGCCCTTGGAATAGCCGCCTTCACGGCCCGTAAGCTCAGCCATGACGCCATTGGGGTCCATGCCGCAGGCCAGCATATGGCCGTGGTCGCGGTAGGAGGTGACGCGTTTGTCGCCTTCTTCGGCGGCGGCTTCGAGCCCCACAACAACAGCTTCCTGACCGATATAAAGGTGGCAGAAGCCCCCGATCAGACCCATGCCGTAAAGCTGCCCGGCTTTCTCTTCAAAGCGTCGGATCAACAGCATGTCGCGGTAATAGCTGGTCAGCTCCTCCGCCGAGACATTGGGTTTCTTGCTCGATTTCTTCGCGGCCATGGACGTCTCCTCCGTCGGCTCTGGTCAGGTGCCAAAAGTAGTTTAGCGTTAAACTATTCCCTAGCGCATTCCGCAGCGGATTGCGAGAGGCTTTGTCAACTGGCGCGGGCACCTGTTCTGGCAAGCCAAAGTGGGCCAGAAGCGCGGAAGAATTGCAACCCCGGAGACGGGGCAGGGGGAGGTTTAGCGAATGACGATCTCGTCGGTGCGGACCATGCCCAGCACCTTGCGGGCGCGCTCATCCAGCAGGTCAAGGTCGAGGTAGTCGTCAGACAGACGCTTGGTGAGGTTTTCCATACGGGCGACCTCGGCGCGGACTTCTTGCAGACGCGCGCTCAGCTTTTGGTTCTCGGCCACGATCTCGGTCCGGCGGAACAGGCCGAAATCCCCTTGCACGGCGGCAAAGGTAAAATAGAGGCTCAGCGCGAAGGCAATCGCGAAGAATAGTAAAGTACCAAATGCGGGGCGGGTGGTGCGCGTCATGTGTCTGCCTCTGTCGCCTCTTCCCGGGCGTACAATCTTTATGGCACAGGCGATTCGCTTGAGGGAACCCCTCGCACGCCTATGCCATAGGATATTAACCAGTTTTTCGGCAGGCGTGACTTATCCGCCAAGGGCCGCGACGCCGGGCAGGGTTTTGCCCTCCATCCACTCCAAGAAGGCGCCCCCGGCGGTGGAGATATAGGTGAAGTCCTCGGCCACGCCCGCTTGGTTGAGTGCTGCGACGGTATCGCCACCGCCTGCGACCGAGGTCAGCGTGCCATCGCGGGTCTGTTTGGCGGCTGCACGGGCGGCAGCGACGGTGGCGGTGTCGAAGGGCGGGATTTCAAAGGCGCCCATCGGGCCGTTCCAGATGAGCGTGCGCAGCCCCGCAAAGGCACTCTCGACCAGCGCCACCGTATCGGGTCCCGCGTCCAGCACCATTTGATCCTCCGCCAGTCTGGCGTCAGGGCAAAGCTGGGCCACTTCATGCGCCGCCCCCTTGGCGAAGTCGCGCGCGACCAGACCATCGACGGGCAAGATCACCCGGCAGCCTGCCTTCTCGGCCTGCGCCATGATGTCTTTGGCGGTGTCGTAATAGTCCGGCTCTTGCAAAGATTTCCCCAAATCAGCGCCGAGCGCCGCGAGGAAGGTGTTCGCCATGCCGCCGCCGATGACCAGCACATCGAGCTTGTTCACGAGGTTTTCCAAGAGCGCGATCTTGGTCGAAACTTTGGCCCCGCCGACCACGGCACCCACGGGGCGTTCCGGCTTGGCGAGGGCGGCTTCCAGCGCTGACAGTTCCGCCTGCATCAAGCGGCCCGCGCAGGCAGGCAAAAGGCGCGCCAGCGCTTCGGTCGAGGCATGGGCGCGGTGGGCGGCAGAGAAGGCGTCGTTGCAATAGATGTCGCCGAGGGCGGCCAGTTGGCGGGCGAAGCCTTCGTCATTGGCCTCTTCGCCGGGGTAGAAGCGGATGTTCTCCATCAGTTGCAGATCGCCCTGCGCCTCTGCCGCTGCATCGAGCGAGGGAACAAAAGTCACATTACGGCCTAAGGCTTTCTCCAACGCGGGCAGCACCTGCTTGAGGCTCATGTCCTCCACAACCTTGCCCTTGGGCCGACCGAAATGCGCCAGCAGCGTGACCTTGCCGCCATGCGCCAGAATGTCCGTCACCGTGGGCACGATCCGCTCGATCCGGGTGGCGTCCGTCACGCGACCCTCCTCAACCGGCACATTAATGTCCACGCGCAGCAGCACGCGTTTGCCGTTCAGGTCCATGTCGTCCAGCGTTTTCCAGCCCATCGCTTCTCTCCCATTCAATCTCTTGCGCTGTGTTTTGCTGTTATCGCGCCCCACGTCAATGCGCGCCTTGGCAATCGCGGCCAAGCCGCCTAGGTATCTGCCAAAGATAAGCAGAAGGATTGCCCAATGGCCGATATCAAAGACCCCGAAAACACCATCCTGATGGAGCTCAAAGGCGGCACCGTCACCATCGAGCTGATGCCTGACCTCGCGCCCAAGCACGTCGAGCGCATGAAGGAACTGGCCCGCGCCGGGAAATACGACAACGTCGCTTTCCACCGCGTGATCGAAGGTTTCATGGCCCAAACGGGCGATGTCGCCAATGGCAATATGGAAGACAACTTCAACCTGCGCGCCGCCGGCACAGGTGGGTCGGACATGCCGAACCTGCCAGCCGAGTTTTCTAAGGTTCCCCACGCCCGCGGCACCATCGGCGCGGCCCGTTCGGCCAACCCCGACAGCGCCAACAGCCAGTTCTTCATCAACTTTAAGGACAATGACTTCCTCAACGGTCAGTACACCGTCTACGGGCAGGTTATCTCCGGCATGGAACATGTCGATGCGCTGACACGCGGCGAGCCGCCTGCGAACCCCGACCGCATGATCTCGGTCAAGGTGGCCGCAGATGCGTAAGGTCCTTGGCACCAGCGCCGTTCTGGCGCTCCTCGGCACGGCGGCTGCGGCCACCGGGCTTGAGGTCGAGATCGCGGGCGAGGCCAATGGCACCGTCAAGATCGACCTGCTGGAAGATGTGGCGCCGCAGCATGTGGCGCGGATCACCGAACTGGCCGAAGCCGGCGCCTATGACGGGGTGGTCTTTCACCGCGTGATCGACGGTTTCATGGCTCAGACCGGTGACGTGCAATTCGGCAAATCCCGCGGCGATATCTCGCGCGCTGGCATGGGCGGCTCTGATAAACCGGACGTCGCAGCTGAATTCTCGGACATCGCGTTCGAGACCGGCGTCGTCGGCATGGCCCGCAGCCAGAGCCCCGACAGCGCCAATAGCCAGTTTTTCATCATGTTCGACGAAGCACCTTTCCTTAACGGCCAATACACGGTCGTCGGCAAGGTGACCGAAGGGCAAGACGTGGTTGACGCCATCAAACGCGGCACCGGCCCGAACGGCTCTGTCGTCGGCACGCCCGACGTGATGAAAACGGTCACCGTGACCGAGTAACATCTGATCCCGATCGCGTGGGGTGGGCTTGCTTGCTCACCCCCGCATGCGCCAAGCTGATTCGATGATCAGATTGAGCGCCATCGTTTTGACCCTTGGCCTGTTGGCCAATATTGTCGCCGCCAACCCCGCCCGCTGGCAGGGCGAATGGCAGGACACGGATTTTTCCAAAACCAGTATCGGCGATTGGTCGCAGATCATCTCTGGCGGCCCGCCCAAGGATGGCATCCCGGCGCTGGACAGCCCCCAGTTTCGCACCGTCGCTTCCGAATCCCGCATCGCCTCGCGTGAGCCTGTTATCACGGTCGAGATCGCGGGCGCTAAGCCACGCGCCTATCCGATCCGCTATCTGACATGGCATGAGATCGTGAACGACACGGTCGCGGGCCGCCCCATCGCCGTGACCTTCTGCCCGCTGTGCAACTCTGCGCTGGTCTTTGACCGCCGGGTCGCCGGGCAGGTGCTGCGCTTTGGTGTCTCGGGCAAGCTGCGCCATTCCGACATGGTGATGTATGACCGCGAGACCCAAAGCTGGTGGCAACAGGCCGAGGGCCGCGCCATCGTAGGGGCGTTGAGCGGGACCGAGCTCACCCATTTGCCAAGCTGGCTGGAAAGCTGGGGCGATTTTAAATCCCGCCACCCCGAGGGGCTGGTGATGGAGGAGCCCGCCTTCAACCGCGCCTATGGGCGCAACCCGTACCGCGGGTATGACAGTTCGGCCAAGCCCTTCCTCTATGACGGATCGCAACCTCCCCATGGCATCGCGCCGCTGGAGCGTGTGGTGCGCGTGGGGGACCGGGCGTGGCGTTTGACGCGGCTGGCTGAAGAAGGTGAGGTCACAGAGGCCGGTGTCACCATCACATGGCGCGCGGGGCAGGCCTCGGCGCTGGATGCGGGGGCGATCGCCGAAGGCCGCGACGTGGGGTCGATCCGGGTGCGTGATAAGGCTGGCCGTGACGTGGTGCATGACGTGATGTTTGCCTTTGCCTTCGATGCTTTCTGGCCAGATGGCGAATGGATGCTGGGCCGCTAATCCTGCTTGGGCTGCCGGATGCCGAAGAAGGCCACCGCCGCGCTTGCCAAACACAGACCAGCGGCGAGATAGGCCAGTCCGGCAAATGCGTTGTTCATCGCCGCGACATGGCCTGCGCTGTCCGACGGCAGGCCAAAGCTCGCCACACCGCCCGCCCGCGCGTAAAGCCCGGCGACCAGTCCGCCGACGGCCGCGACCGAGATCAATCCGGCCATCCGCGTTACCGCGTTGTTCACCCCCGAGGCCACGCCCGACTGATCCTCGCGCACAGCCCCCATGACAGCAGTCGAAAGCGGCGCCACGACAAGGGCCATGCCCAAGCCCACGAGCCCCATCGCGGGCAGGGCACGCGCCCAAAGGTCTTGCTCCGGCGCGAAATAGCCCATGGCGGCATAGCCCATCCCTGCGATGAGGCTCCCGGTAACCAGCAAGGGCGCAGGGCCGATTCGATCTGCAAGGCGCCCGGCGCGGGCCGAGAGCAGAGAGATGAAGACCGACATCGGCGCAAAGGTGGCGGCGGCGTCGATCTCGCTATAGCCCCAGCCTGCGATAAAGGTCATCGGCATGAAGAAGAACATGATGTTGAGCGCGGAATAGAGGACGAAGGCCATGAGGTTGGCGGCTGAAAAGATGCGGTTGGCAAAAAGGCTCAGCGGCATCATCGGAGCGGCGACCCGTGTCTCAATCCACAGGAATACGCCGAGCAGTAAGACACCCGCGACGAGCCAGACGGCGACAGCGCTGCCCCCCTGATGTCCCAGTTGCGTTAAACCCCACGCGATGCAGAGCAGCGCCAGCGTTGCAGTGGCCGCGCCCAGCAGGTCCGGCGGGGTGTCCGAGCGGGCAGGGTCCGCGCCGACCTTGGTCCAAAGCAGCCAAAGCGCCAGACCACCCAGCGGCAGGTTGATCGCAAAGATCGCCCGCCACATCTCTGGCCCGCCAAGGCTCAGCGCCAGACCGCCAATGATCGGGCCCGCAGCCGTGGTCAGCGCTGAAGCCGCCGCCCAGATGCCAATCGCGCGACCCCGTTCAGCACGCGGATAGGCCCGCGCAATGATCGCGAGGGAGCCGGGGACCATGATCGCCGCCCCCATGCCCTGAACCATACGCGCACCGATCATAAAGCCAGCGGTAGGGGCTGCGGCGCAGGCCAGGGAGGCCAACACGAACAGTGCGATTCCACCGCCGAAAACCCGCGCCAGGCCCAACCGGTCGCCCAAAGCACCACCCGCAAGGATCAGCGCCGAGAGGGTCAGCATATAGGCGTTGTGGATCCACTGCGCCTGCACCAGATCGGCCTCCAGCGTGCTGCGCATGGCGGGCAGGGCAATGGCAACCACCGTCCCGTCGATAAAGCCAAGCGCCGAGGCGAGAATCGCCGCGATCAGCACGAAGCGCCGGGCCGCAGGCGCACAGAAGTCTGGAACGAAAACAGGCGCCGCAGGGGACTGCGACGCCTTGGTTCTGGTCATTCTACCAGCGCCTTAGGAGGCGGGGTTCGGCTTTTGCGCCGGGGCCGATTTCGCGCCGGGGTTCAGCGGATCGTCCTGACGCTGCACCGAGCCTTCGAAATGCGCGCCGGATTCGATCGCGATGGTCTTGTGGATGATGTCGCCTTCGACCCGTGCGGTCGAGGTCAGGCGCACTTTGAGGCCACGGACGCGGCCCACGATGCGGCCATTGATGACCACGTCATCGGCAATCACTTCGCCTTTGATCGTTGCGGTTTCGCCAATTGTCAGCAGATGCGCGCGGATGTCGCCCTCAACAGTGCCTTCGACCTGAATATCGCCGGTCGTCTTCATGTTGCCGGTGACGTGCAGATCAGAGGACAGAACGGAGGCAGGCGGCTTTGCCTTAGGGGCGCTGGCCTTGAATTCGCTCTGCTTGGGCGCGGCAGGCGCCGCGGTGGTGCCGGAGGACGCCGGCTTGTTCGCATCGGCATCATTGGGGGCAGGATCGTTGATTTTGCTCTTAGAAAACATCGTTTGCAGCCTTGATATAGATCATGGGATTGACAGCCTTGCCACCTACGCGGACTTCATAGTGGAGATGAACACCGGTGACGCGTCCTGAGGCACCCATATCACCGATATGCTGCCCGCGCGAGACTCTTTGACCAACTTTCACGCGAAGCTTGGACATATGCGCATAGCGCGTCTCGATGCCAAACTCATGTTGGATTTTGACCAAGCGACCATAGCCCGAGGACCAGCCCGCATGTGTGACCACCCCATCGGCGGTCGAGTAAAGCGGCGTGCCCATGCCAGCGGCAAAGTCCACCCCTTTATGCATACGGCGTCCGCCGGTCTTGGGGTCGCGGCGATAGCCGAACTGGCTGGTAAAGCGGAAGGCGTTTTTGACCGGATTGGCAAAGGGCGCTTTTTCAGCGGCGATCCGGTAGAGGTTCAACCGATCCATCTGGTCCAACAGCCGGTTGGCGCGGCGGGTGTCGGCGCTCAGCTCTTCGCCCCGGGTGGTGAAAGACAATGGCGTCATCGGGCCGCCCTGGCCGGAATAGCCGCGACGCACCGTGGCGAGGATGCGATCGGTCGGCATGCCCGCGCTGCGGAACATCTTGTCGAGGGGGGCGACCGAGACGCTCATCGCCTCTTCCAACTGACGGAAGATCGCATCGTTCTGATCGCGCATCAGGGCAATCTCTTGAGCCATCTCATCGGCCTGCAACAAGGCATCCTGCGCATCGACAACAACCTTGTCGCGTTCAGCCGCCGTGCGGGCGAGGGCTTGGGCGAGGAAATCTACAGGCGCCTGATCGGCGTCCGCCCGCAGGCTGCCCGCTTCGCCATTCTCAAGACTGCCTTGCAGTTCGGACAGTTGCAGCCGCGCTTTCTGGCGGTCTTTCATCGTGTCGCGCAGGGTGGACTGGATGACTTCGATGCCGGTTTCCAGCTCACGGCGGCGGGTCTCTGAGGACAGCAGTTCAGATTGCATCACCGAAATCTGTTTCAGCGCCGCGTTAAAGCGGTCTTGCGCAGCAAGCGCTTCTTCGGCGCGCAGATCGCGTTGGGCGGAGAGTTCGTTCAATCGGGCTTGGTAGGTGCGTTGGTCACGTTTGGCCTGCTCACGGAAATTGCCGGAGCCGATGCTGTCCATCAAAATGATCGCGGTGGCGATGATCGCCCAGGACACAAGGAAAGCCGACCCGGCGAAACCAATCAACTGAGTCGCCGGACGCAACCGGATGAATCGGGTGTCGCTGTCAGATTTCAGAAAGACTCGGCGTTCGGGAAAGTAATGCTCAAGCAGAGCATGGGTCTTGATGGCAAGCCGTGTGCGCACGTTGTCGTCCTTTTCCCGTCCCGTCGCCGCGGAGGGCCGTCCACGCCCGGGCCCGCGTCCCGGACGTCAATAGCCAGTGAGTCACTAAGGGGCAACCCTGTTGACCCTCAGCAACAGTTGGCATCAGCCGTGATCCCGCCGACGTGGGGCCGGATTGGCAAAAATTCGCCGATACCAAGCACTTGGCATTTAGCGCTAACCTGCGTCGGGTCCGCCGGTGGCGGTGAGCGGCCAGTAGAAGTCCGGCGGAATGCCAGCCTCAGCGCGCTTTTCCTCATTGAAGGGCGGCTTCAGATCGCCGTGGAAATACTTGCGCACAAGGGCGTGAAAGCGGTCCTTGGGGTCTTCGTCATGGCGGCCACAGAGGAAGTGAAACCACTTGCTGCCATAGGCGACATGGGCGATTTCTTCGGCGTAGATCGTTTCAAGTGCGGCCACAGCGCTGTCGGCTTTGGCGTTGCGGAATATCTTGATCATGCCCGGCGTGACATCCAGCCCCCGCGCTTCAAGCACCATCGGGACAACGGCAAGGCGGCCCATCAGATCGTCCACCGTATCTTCGGCGGCGCGCCACATGCCAGCGTGGGCGGGCATCGCGCCATAGTGGCTGCCCATCTCTTCGAGGCAGTCGCACATCAGGTTGAAATGTTTCGATTCGTCATCGGCGGCTTTGACCCAATCATCAAAGAACCCCAGCGGCAGCGGTACATGGGAGAACCGCGCAATCACGTCCCAGTGCAGGTCCACCGCGTTCAATTCGATATGCGCCACCGCATGGAGCAACGCCGCACGGCCTTCGGGCGTGCCGGGGCGACGGCGGGGCACTTCGCGGGGGGAGAGCAGTTCGGGGTGCTCAGGCCGGGCCGGGTGCAGCGGCGGATCGGCGCGGCCCACTTCGGGGCGTTCGCCTGCGGCGCGGGCCGAAAGCCACTGCGCCGCATAGTCGCGCGACAGGGCGGTCTTCTTGCGCCCATCTGCCGTGCGCAGCACCGCCTCGGCCATCTCTGCCAGCGGCATCATGCGCCGCGCACCGCGTCGAGCACCGCATCCACATGGCCCGGCACCTTCACCTTGCGCCAGACCTGCGCAATCTTGCCCTCCGCGTCGATCAAATAGGTCGCGCGTTCAATGCCCATGGATTTCTTGCCGTACATGTTCTTCTCGACCCAGACCTCATAGGCCTCCGTCACCGCGCCATCGGTGTCTGACAGGAGCGGTACGGTCAGCGCGTGTTTGGCGGCGAACTTGTCGTGTTTGTCCATGCTGTCGCGGGAAATGCCGAAGACCTGCGCCCCGGCTTCGGTAAACTTCGCCAACCGCTCGGAAAACCCGATCGATTCCTTGGTGCAGCCGGGCGTGTCGTCACGCGGATAAAAGAACAGCACCACAGGGCTGCCGCGCAGGGCCGACAGGGTGATCTCACCGTCGCCGGTGACGGGCAGGGTGAAATCTGGGGCCGGTTGGCCGGGCTGTGGGCCGATCTGTGACATGACGCAGTTCCTTTGGCTTGTGGAGCATCGTTCAGGGCTGTCATACTGCACATGATTTGACAACGTCAAAGCCGCCCCAGCCGAACCGGAGCCCGATGAGCGACGCGCCCCCTTCCAGCCCGCCCGAACCGAGAGGCAAGGGGCCTCAGCCTCGGCGGCCACTGCGGCGGGCGGGGATGGCGACGCTTTATGTCCTGGTGCTGCTGGCGGCCTTTGCCACGGGGGCGGCGATCTATTTCACCGGGCGGACGATCCCGGCGCCGCTTTGGGTGCAGGAGCGGATCGAGACACGTATCGCCCAAGAACTGCCGCAGGCGCGGGTCGACTTCGGAGCCATGGAGTTCGTCGTGGACGAAGGCTGGCGGCCCCGCGTGCGGCTGCAGGATATTTCCGTGGCCACGCCCGACGGCGATGAAATCGTCAGCTTCAATGAGTTCAAGGCAAGTCTCTCTATGCGCTCGCTCCTGCGCGGCGTCGTGCAGCCGCGTGAGATTGCGCTCTCCGGCGTGGTCGCCAACCTGCGACGCGGGACAGATGGGCGGGTGAGCCTGAGTGCGGGGGCGGGCATCGCCCCGCCGGAACGTGAGGCCGCGACCCTGCCGCAGTTGATCGGCCAGATCGACGAGGTGCTAGCAGCCCCTGCGCTCTCAGCCCTGCGCTCGGTCGAATTGCGTGCATTGACCCTGCGCTTCGAAGACGCCCGCGCGGGCAGGGCTTGGACGGGCGATGGCGGACGCCTGCGTCTGTCACGCGAAGGGGATGAGTTGGACCTGTCAGCCGACCTCGCCGTGCTTAGCGGTGGCGCAGGCGTGGCGACGCTTTCGGCGAATTACAGCAGCCGCATTGGCCAAACCGCCGCCACCTTTGGTGCGACGTTTGACGACGTCGCAGCCCGCGACATCGCGGCACAGGGCCCGGCGTTTTCATGGCTCGAAGTGCTCACCGCGCCAATCTCGGGCGCCGTGCGCAGCGGGATCGACAGCGTGGGCCGTTTTGCGCCAATCAACGCTTCCCTGCAAATCGGCGCAGGGGCGGTGCAGCCCAACGCCCAAACCAAGCCGATCCCCTTCGAAGGCGCGCGCAGCTACTTTAGCTACGACCCAGCCCGACAGTTGTTGCGCTTTGACGAGATGACGTTGGACAGCAAATGGGTCTCTGGCCAGATGACGGGCACCGCGCAACTGGGGGCGGTGACAGGGGGTATCCCCGGCAAATTGACAGGCCAGTTCACCCTGCGCGACCTAAAGGCGAATCCGGATGACCTCTATCCCGAACCGGTGGCGCTGGATCAGGCGGATATTGATTTCCAACTCAGCCTTGATCCCTTCCGGCTAAAATTGGGCCGATTGGAAATCCGCGACGGCCCGCGCGCCTTGCGCTTTGGGGGCGAGCTCTCTGCGGAACCTCAGGGCTGGAAACTGGCGCTGGACGGGCGGCTGAATGCGCTGAAGCCCGATCGTTTGCTGGCGCTTTGGCCGGAAGGGGTGAAGCCCAAGACCCGCAAGTGGCTGTCTGAGAACCTCCACGCCGGGCAGATGCAAAACCTCGACGTCGCTCTGCGCGCCGCACCGGGGCAGGGACCGCAGACCTATGTTGCCTTCGACTACAGCGGCGCAGAGGTGCGTTTTCTCAAGACCCTGCCGCATATCACCGGGGGGCGCGGGCATTTCAGCCTGCTCGACAACCGCCTTGTGGTGACGGTGGACGATGGCGAGGTCATCGCGCCCCAAGGCGGCGCGGTGAACTTGAAAGGCACGTCCTTTATCATTCCGGATGTGCGGGTGAAGGATGGCAGCCCCGCCGTGGTCCGCCTCAACACCCGCTCCACGCTCACTGCCGCGCTTTCCTTGCTCAATCAGCCGCCGATGCAGGTGATGGACAAAGCCGGGCTCCCGGTCACTTTGGCCGATGGCGAAGCGGTGCTGAGCGGTACGCTGGCGATGCCGCTGAAGAAGGGCGGCAAACCTTCGGACGTGCGCTATCACGTGGCGGGGGATCTGCTGTCGGTCGCCAGCGATACGTTGGTCAAAGACCGCAGCCTGCGGGCCAGCAAGATGTCGATCACCGCTGACAATGACCGGGTAAGTATTGGCGGGCCGGGATTGATCGATGGCGTGGCGTTTGACGGGCAGTGGTCGCAGGCGATTGGGCCGGGGTCGGATGAGAGCCAGTTGACGGGGCGGGTGACACTCGACCCGGCGGCGCTGGATGCCTTTGGCATTGCCCTGCCGCCGGGCAGCATTCGTGGCAGTACCGCGGGGCAGATCACACTCGACCTCAAAAAGAACACCCCCCCGCGTTTTACGCTGGAGAGCAATTTGGCCGGGATGTCGGTCACTATTCCGCAACTGTCGTGGTCAAAGGCGGCGTCTACGAAGGGCGAGTTGCGTATCGCGGGGCGCTTGGGGCAGACGCCAGACATCGAAGCGCTGCAACTGACGGCGCCGGGGCTCCGGCTGGCGGGCTCGATTGCGCTGAACGCCGATGGCTCGCTTGAACGGGTGCGCATAGATAGGTTGCGGCGGGCGGACTGGCTCGACATTCCGGTTGATCTGGTAGGCCAAGGCAAGGGCAACCCGCTGCAAGTCGTGCTGGGCGGCGGCTCTCTGGACATGCGGCGGGCGGAATTTGGAGCTTCGGGCGGAGGGCAGCCGGGGCCGCCCATGCAGGTGCGGCTGGACCGGTTGCAGATCACCGACACGATTTTCCTGACCGATGTGGCCGGCACCTTCGACACCGCCAAGGGGATGGACGGCTCGTTCCGCGCGCGGCTCAATGGCGGCACTCCGGTGCAGGGCCGGTTGTTGCCCCAAGGGGGGCGCAGCGCGGTGCGGGTGGTCTCCGAAGACGCGGGCGGGGTGCTGCGTTCGGCGGGGCTGGTGAAACAGGTGGTGGGCGGCAACCTGTCGCTGACCCTACTTCCTGTGGGCTCGGGCGGGGCTTTTGATGGGCAACTCAAAGTGGGCGATGTGCGGATCAAAGACGCCCCGGCCATCGCGGCTTTGCTCAATGCGGTCTCAGTTGTCGGGCTGGTCAATGAGTTGAACGGCGACGGAATCTACTTTGACGATGTGGAAGCAAGCTTTCGGCTGACGCCGAACCGGCTGGTGCTGACCGAAGCGAGTGCTGTGGGCGCGTCGATGGGCCTGTCGATGGACGGGATTTACGCGCTGGACGACGGGATGATTGACATGCAGGGGGTGATCTCTCCGGTCTATCTCTTCAACGGCATAGGCTCGCTGCTGACCCGCAAGGGCGAGGGGCTAATCGGGTTCAACTACCGTCTCACTGGCCCGGCCAAGAAACCTGCCGTCTCGGTCAATCCGCTCTCGGCCCTCACGCCCGGCATGTTCCGCGAGATCTTTCGCAGGCCCGCGCCGACGGTTCCCAATGTGCAGGGCCAGGCGAATCCGGTTGCCCGGGTGCCGGAGGACCGCTAAGCGCCGGGGCGACAGACGCCGCCAGCCAGCCGGGATGCCGCCATGAAACTCTCTGATTTCGATTTCGACCTGCCCGAAGACCTGATCGCCACACGCCCCGCCAACCCGCGTTCTTCTGCGCGGCTATTGGTGGCCGAAGGCGAGGTGCTGCACGACCAACGCGTGACCGATCTAACCAACTGGCTGCGCCCTGGTGACCGTTTGGTGCTCAACGACACCCGCGTGATCCCGGCGCGGCTTTCGGGCCTGCGCCACCGCGCTTCGGCCCAAGGCAATGTGCAGGCCAAGATCGAAGTGACCCTACTGGAGCCACGCGGCGACGGGACGTGGTCGGCGTTGATCAAACCGTTGCGCAAGCTGAAGATCGGCGAAGAGGTGATCTTCTCCGACGACCTGCGTGCCACCTTGGAGGCGGTGGAGGACGGGCAAGGGCATCTGCGGTTCAACTGCACGGGCGATGATTTCGACGCCGCGCTGAACGCCGCCGGAGCCATGCCGTTGCCACCCTATATCGCCGCCAAACGGGCGGCGGATGCGCAGGACATGATGGACTACCAAACCGTGTTCGCCCGCCATGCCGGCGCGGTTGCTGCGCCCACGGCCTCGCTCCATTTCGACGCGCCACTGCTTGAGGCGCTGGCCGCGAAGGGGGTCGCGTTCAGCCATGTGACCCTGCATGTGGGCGCGGGGACTTTCCTGCCGGTCAAGGTCGACGACATCTCCGAGCACAAGATGCACGCCGAATGGGGCAAAGTCAGCGCCAAAGCCGCCGAAGAGATCACCGCCACCCGCGTCGCCGGGGGCCGGGTGATACCGGTGGGCACCACGGCGCTGCGGCTGATTGAGACGGCGGCACGGGGCGGTGAGATCGCGGCTTGGGAAGGCGACACCGATATCTTCATCACGCCGGGGTTCACCTTTAACGTGACCGACGGTCTGATGACGAATTTCCACCTGCCGAAGTCCACCTTGATGATGCTTGTCTCGGCGCTCATGGGCGTGCAGGCGGTCAAAGACATCTACGCCTATGCCATCGCCGAGAAATACCGCTTCTTTTCCTACGGCGATTCCTCCCTTCTGCTCCCGCAGGCGCAAAAACCCGCTTGAATGTCGTATCTGGGGGTGACTAGCCTGCAATAGGGGTTCATGGGAGGGCCGAAGCGAACAAGGAAGCGGCCAGATGATTCAAGTGGTTTCAAGCGCATGGGCGCTCTTGCTGGGCATGTGCCTGCTGATGGTCGGCAACGGCATGCAGGGCACATTGCTGGGTATCCGCGGCGGCATTGAAGGGTTTTCGACCCTGCAAATGTCGATCGTTATGTCAGCCTATTTCGTAGGCTTTCTCGGCGGATCGCGCCTCGCCCCCGGCATGATCCGGCGGGTGGGCCACGTGCGGGTCTTCGCGGCGCTGGCCTCGCTAATCTCTGCCGTGATGATCATTTATCCCACGTTTCCTAACACCATTGTCTGGTCGCTGGGCCGTGTGCTGATCGGCTTTTGCTTCTCCGCCGTATATGTGACTGCAGAAAGCTGGCTGAACAACGCCGCCACGAACGAGAACCGCGGACAGGCGCTCTCGGCCTATATGATTGTGCAAACGCTCGGCATCGTCATCGCGCAGGCGCTGCTGCTGACCGCCGACCCTTCGGGCTTCGTGCTCTTTGTCATCCCCTCGGTGCTCGTGAGCATCGCGGTGACGCCGATCCTGCTTTCGATCAGCCCCACGCCACCCTTTGGCACCACCAAGCCGATGAGTCTGCGCACCCTAATGGAATTCTCGCCTCTGGGCTGCGTCGGCATGTTCCTTTTGGGCGGGGTGTTCTCTGCACAGTTCGGTATGGCCGCTGTCTACGGCGCCGAAGCGGGTTTAAGCGTCGGGCAGATTTCACTTTTTGTCGCCATGTTCTTCGTGGGTTCCGTCGTGTTACAATACCCCATCGGTTATATCTCTGACCGGATGGACCGACGCAGCCTGATCGTCATCACTGCGCTGCTTGGCGGGGCAGGTTCGATCGTAGGCATGATGCTAGGACATATCTTCCCCATCCTGCTCGCCACGGCCTTTGTTGTGGGGGGCATGTCGAACCCGCTCTATTCCCTGCTCATGGCCCACACCAACGACTTCTTGGAACATGAAGACATGGCCTCGGCCTCCGGCGGTATGATATTTATCAACGGCTTAGGGGCGGTTCTTGGTCCGGTCATCACCGGTTGGATGATGGGTACAGCGCTTGGCCCCGGCGGCTTCTACCTCTTCACCGCCGTGCTCTTTGCCGCGCTTGCGGGCTATGCCTCCTATCGTAAGACACAGCGTGCTGCGGTGCCTGTGGATGAGACCGGCAACTACGTGCCGATCTACCCCTCTGCCACCCGTGTGGCCGTTGAGATCGCGCAGGAATATGCCATTGAATCGGAACAAGAGGACGATGAGACCGTAGAACCTGAGAGTGAGGATGCGGCAAAAACGTCACCCGATAGCGGTAACTATGTCGCTGATGATACAAAACGTGACTAGGTTTTTGGGTTAAGACGTTCTTAACCTTGGAGATAAGCCCGAAGCACGGCATAGGCCCGAAGCACGGCAAAGGAGAGTGCAGGATGACTGGCGCAGAGATCAAACCCGATGACGTACTGAAGTTCTGGTTGGAAGAGGTGAGCCCCTCTGACTGGTACAACAGTACGCCAGAGTTCGACGCAAAGATAAGCAAGCGTTTCGAGAGCGCATGGGAGGCTGCGCAGGCCGGTAAGCTGGCCCATTGGCTGACCTATCCGACCGGCGCGCTGGCCTTTATCATCCTGACCGACCAGTTCCCCCGCAATATGTTCCGCGACATGGGCAAAGCCTTTGCCAGCGACAAGCAGGGTCTGTCTGCGGCGAAGCTTGCCATCGACAAGGGCTGGGACATGCGCGTTGAAGAACCGGCGCGGCAGTTCTTCTACATGCCGTTGATGCATTCCGAAAACCTCTGCGATCAGGACCGCTGCGTGCGTCTGATGTGCGAACGCATGCCGGAAAGCGGCAAGAACAATATGCTGCACGCTCGTGCGCACCGCGAAGTCATTCGCCAGTTCGGACGCTTCCCCTACCGCAATGAAGCCCTTTCGCGCAATTTCACCGCACCCGAGACGGCCTACCTCAAACAGGGCGGGTACGGCCATACGGTCAAGGAGTTGCAGGCGAAAGCCGCGGCCTGAACCTTTCGCCGGATCAGACACGCCGCGCTGTTGTGGCGATTGCTAATATGGTTTAACGGTAAACTATATTAGCAAATCCGAATGCGAGGTCCTTGCCATGGCTGCCAAATCCTTTGATCTGATCGTGATCGGCGCGGGGCCGGGCGGCTATGTCGCGGCAATACGTGGCGCACAGCTGGGACTGAAGGTCGCGGTCGTGGAGCGGGAAAACCTTGGCGGCATCTGCCTGAACTGGGGCTGCATCCCGACGAAAGCATTGCTGCGCTCCGCCGAAGTATTCCATCTGATGCATCGGGCCAAGGATTTCGGACTGAAAGCGGATCAGATCGACTATGATCTCGAAGCCGTCGTCAAGCGCTCGCGCGGCGTGGCCAAACAGATGGAGGGCGGGGTCAAACACCTGCTGAAGAAGAACAAGGTTGAGGTCTTCATGGGCGAGGCCTCCATCCCCGCCAAGGGCAAGGTCAGCGTAAAAACCGACAAAGGCAGCGAAGATCTCACCGCCAAGAACATTGTGCTGGCCACCGGCGCCCGCGCCCGCGAATTGCCGGGGCTTGAGGCCGACGGCAAACGTGTCTGGACCTACCGCCACGCGTTGCAGCCCGCGCATGACCCCAAGAAACTGCTGGTGATCGGCTCGGGTGCCATCGGCATTGAGTTTGCCAGCTTCTACAACACGCTCGGCGCCGACACGACCGTGGTTGAGGTGATGGACCGCGTGCTGCCGGTCGAGGACG
The DNA here is from genome assembly GCF_900102535.1 of Sulfitobacter delicatus. GTDB lineage: Bacteria > Pseudomonadota > Alphaproteobacteria > Rhodobacterales > Rhodobacteraceae > Sulfitobacter > Sulfitobacter delicatus. Next base: position 400,335 of record NZ_FNBP01000003.1, read on the forward strand.
AGGAAATCTCGAAATTTGCCAAGAAGGCGTTTGAAAAGCAGGGCATGAAGATTATGCAAAAGGCCACGGTCAAGAAGCTCGACCGCGCCAAGGACAAGGTCACCGCCCATATCGAGCGCGACGGCAAGGTCGAAAAGCTTGAGTTCGACACGGTGATCTCTGCCGTGGGCATCGTCGGCAACACCGAAGGGCTGGGGCTGGAAGAGTTGGGCGTGAAAGTCGACCGCACGCATGTGGTGACAGACGAATACTGCCGCACCGGGGTCGACGGGCTCTATGCCATCGGTGACATCGCAGGCGCGCCTTGGCTTGCGCATAAAGCCAGCCACGAGGGCGTTATGGTTGCCGAGTTGATCGCGGGCCAAAAGCCGCATCCCGTTAAACCCGAAAGCATTGCGGGTTGCACCTATTGCCACCCGCAGGTCGCCTCCGTCGGGCTGACCGAGGCCAAGGCAAAAGAGCAGGGCTATGACATCAAGGTCGGGCGCTTCCCCTTTATCGGCAACGGCAAGGCGGTGGCTCTGGGCGAGCCCGAAGGCATGATCAAAACCATCTTCGACGCCAAGACGGGCGAATTGCTTGGTGCGCATATGGTCGGCGCGGAAGTGACGGAGCTGATTCAAGGCTATGTCGTGGGCCGCCAGTTGGAGACCACGGAAGAAGACCTGATGAACACCGTCTTCCCGCATCCGACCCTCAGCGAAATGATGCATGAATCCGTGCTCGACGCCTTTGACCGCGTGATCCACATGTAGCGCCAGCCGGGCAGGGCGCGCTTGCCTTGCCCCCCTGTTGCTGCCAGCGTGGCCTCATTTGAGCAGGAGAAGCCCGTGGTCAGCCTCAACCGTGTCGTCATGCACCGCAGCAGCCGCCGGATGATCCAGCGGCTGAAGCCCGAAACCTTGGATGTGGCTGAGATTTCAGGGAAATACGGCAAGCGCTTTGACTTCCAAAGCTATACGCAATTCGGCTACCCGACCTATGACATCTGTGCCGGGCCCTTCGCTGATCCGGAAAGCGGGGCCGTGCTGCAATTCGATCTGATCCTCGCCAATCAGGTCTGGGAGCATCTCGACCGGCCCTATACCGCTCTGCGCCACGTGCGAGACATGCTGCGCCCCGGTGGGTATTTCTGGATCGCTGTGCCGTTTTTCATCCCCTTTCACGCAGCACCCAACGACTGCTCTCGTTGGTCGGCGCGCGGGTTGAAAAACTTGCTCATCGAAGGCGGTTTTGACGAAGAGCGTATCGACGCGCAGCAATGGGGCAATCGCGCCGCCGCCGCGCGGAACTTGGAGCCTGAATGGCCGCCGAAATACGACAAAGAAACCGATGATCTGACCAACGACCCAGAGATGCCCCTCTGCGCTTGGGCGCTGGCTCAGAAGACCTGAAGGCGCAAATGACCGAAACCACTTCTTTCCTGCGCGTCTTCGCGCTCTGGGCGGCCGGGCTGGGGGCTGCGGCGCAATATGGCAAGATGAGCGTGATCTTTGACCTGCTGCCGGGGCTTTACCCACAAGCGGGGGCGTCGCTCGGTTTCTTGGTGTCGCTTGTGGGGAGCGTGGGCATCTTGCTCGGCGTGGTCGCAGGCCTGATGGTCGCCCGCATTCGCTACCGTCGCGCGTTGCTTTCAGCGCTTTGGCTCGGGGCGGGTGTTTCGGTTTTTCAAGCGCTGACGCCCGGTTTTGGCTGGATGCTGACCAGCCGCGTGGTCGAAGGCCTCTCCCACCTAGCTATCGTCGTTGCCGCACCGACTTTAATCGCACAACTTAGCGCGCCGAAAGACCGTGGGTTCACCCTCACGCTCTGGGGGACCTTCTTTGGCGTGGCCTTTGCCATTCTGGCCCTCGCAGGACGCCCACTGGCGCTTTCCTTAGGGCTACCCGCGCTCTTTGCTGCCCATGCGCTCTATATGGCCGCCTGCGCGCTCGTACTCGCCGCTAGCCTGCGACGGCTGCCTTCGGAAGAACCACAGCCGCCGTTCTCCCTACCGCAGATCTTTCGCGATCACCTAACGATCTACCGCTCTCCTTTCCTCTCCGCGCCCGCGGCAGGCTGGCTGTTCTACACCTTCAGCTTTGTCTCGATCCTCACAGTGCTACCGCCCTATCTTGACGAAGCTTGGCGCGCGCCGGTTATGGCCGCCATGCCGCTAACCAGCATCGCCGTTTCGATGACTCTCGGCGTGCTTCTCCTGCGCCGACTGCCCGCCGTGCAGGTGGTGCAGATGGGTTTTGGCCTCTCAGCGCTGAGCATGGCGTGGCTATGGCTCAGCCCTGGCGCCCCATTGGCCTGCATCGCCCTCGCAGGCGCGATGGGGCTGATCCAAGGGGCCAGCTTCACCGCCGTTCCGCAGCTTAATCAGGGTGCCGCCGCACAGGCGCAGGCCAATGGCGCGGTTGCGCAAATGGGAAACCTCGGCAACAGCATTGGCACTCCGATCATGGCCTTCGGCCTCGCCACTCTCGGCGCCTCTGCACTGCCGCTATTAGCGGGCGGCGCTTTCCTCATGGGGCTTGGTGCACATGTCCTCCTCGCTGCGGCGCGACGTCGCAGTCGGCGCGTTCCTGTTTAGTTCTCACTTTTCCGTTGGAAAATAAGACATCAGCACCTATGTACAAATCGTTAAGAGGGGCATGTGATGGCTGAGCTAAAGAATATCGAAGTGCGCGGCGCGCGCGAGCACAACTTGAAGAACATCGACGTGGATATTCCACGCGACCAACTCGTTGTGATCACGGGGCTTTCGGGGTCGGGCAAGTCAAGCCTTGCCTTTGACACGATCTATGCCGAGGGCCAGCGTCGCTATGTGGAATCGCTCTCCGCCTATGCGCGCCAGTTCCTCGACATGATGCAGAAACCGGATGTGGACCACATTTCCGGCCTCAGCCCCGCGATTTCGATTGAGCAAAAGACCACGTCAAAGAACCCGCGCTCCACCGTCGGCACGGTGACCGAGATCTACGACTACATGCGTCTGCTCTTTGCCCGCGTCGGCACGCCCTATAGCCCCGCCACCGGCAAGCCGATTGAGGCGCAACAGGTGCAAGACATGGTCGACCGGATCATGACGATGGAAGAGGGCACGCGCGCCTATCTGCTGGCCCCGATGATCCGTGACCGCAAGGGCGAGTACCGCAAAGAGTTTGTCGAGTTGCGCAAGCAAGGCTTCCAGCGCGTGAAGGTCGATGGCGAGTTCTACGACCTCGACGAGCCGCCCACGCTCGACAAGAAGTTCCGCCACGACATCGACGTTGTTGTCGACCGGATCGTCGTGCGGGAAGGGTTGGAGACGCGACTGGCGGACTCCCTGCGCACCGCGCTTGATCTGGCCGATGGCATCGCCATCCTAGAAACCGCGCCGAGCGAAGGTGAGGCTGAACGCTTTACCTTCTCCGAAAAATTCGCATGTCCAGTAAGTGGCTTCACCATTCCAGAGATTGAGCCACGGTTGTTCTCCTTCAACGCGCCATTCGGTGCTTGTCCCTCCTGCGACGGATTGGGGGTCGAGTTGTTTTTTGACGAGCGGCTGATTGTCCCGGATCAGAACCTGATGATCTACGATGGCGCTCTGGCACCGTGGCGTAAGGGCAAGTCACCTTACTTCAAGCAGACCATCGAAGCTATTGCGAAACATTACAAATTCGATCAGAAGACCCGTTGGAAAGACTTGCCAGAAAATGTGCAGGAAGTATTCCTTCGGGGCTCCGGCAAAGAAGAAATCACCTTCCGCTACGACGAAGGCGGCCGCGTATACGAGGTCAAACGCGTCTTTGAGGGCGTGATCCCCAATATGAAGCGCCGGTACCGCGAGACTGACAGCAATTGGGTCCGCGAAGAGTTTGAACGCTATCAGAACAACCGCCCCTGCGGCACTTGCGGCGGCTATCGTCTCCGGCCCGAGGCGCTTGCTGTGCGGATTGGTCCGTCGGATGGGGGCGAGAATGAGTTGCTCCACATTGGTAAGGTCGTCGAAATGTCGATCCGCGAAGCCTATGACTGGTGCAAATCTGTTCCGGAACATCTGACCGAGCAGAAAAATGAGATTGCGCGTGCTATTTTGAAGGAAATTCGGGAGCGCCTTGGATTCCTAAATAACGTTGGACTTGAGTACCTTACGATGTCTCGTTCAAGTGGTACATTAAGTGGCGGTGAAAGCCAGCGCATCCGTTTGGCAAGTCAGATCGGCTCTGGCCTAACCGGTGTGCTCTACGTGCTAGATGAACCGTCCATCGGTCTACACCAGCGTGACAATGACCGACTGCTCGACACGTTGAAGAACCTGCGCGATCAGGGCAATACCGTGATTGTTGTCGAACATGACGAAGAGGCGATCCGCGAGGCGGATTATGTCTTTGATATCGGTCCGGGTGCGGGGGTTCACGGCGGACAGGTGGTAAGCCACGGTACGCCTGAACAAGTCGCCAATGACCCAAATTCGGTTACGGGCCAGTATCTTACGGGCGTGCGTGAAATTGCCGTGCCTGCCAAACGGCGTAAGGGGAATAAGAAGAAAATTCAGGTGGTTAAGGCGACCGGCAATAACCTGCAGAATGTCACGGTTGATTTTCCTCTGGGTAAATTCGTTTGCGTGACAGGGGTATCGGGCGGCGGCAAATCCACGCTGACGATTGAGACGTTGTTCAAGACGGCGTCGATGAACCTTAACGGTGCTCGCCAGACGCCAGCGCCTTGTCAGACCATCAAAGGGTTGGAGCATCTGGATAAGGTTATCGATATCGACCAGCGTCCCATCGGCCGAACGCCGCGTTCGAATCCAGCAACTTACACCGGGGCCTTCACCCCGATCCGCGATTGGTTTGCCGGTCTGCCGGAGTCCAAGGCACGTGGCTATAAGCCGGGGCGTTTCAGCTTTAACGTGAAAGGCGGGCGCTGCGAGGCCTGCCAAGGTGACGGGGTCATCAAGATCGAGATGCACTTCCTACCGGACGTCTATGTTGAATGCGAAACCTGTAAGGGCGCGCGTTATAACCGGGAGACCCTCGAAGTCCGCTTTAAGGGCAAGAGCATCGCCGATGTGCTTGATATGACTGTGGAAGATGCGCAGTCGTTCTTTGCGGCGGTGCCCTCGATCCGCGAAAAGATGGATGCGTTGATGCGTGTCGGGCTGGGCTATATCAAGGTTGGCCAACAGGCGACGACGCTTTCTGGCGGCGAGGCGCAGCGGGTGAAGCTGAGTAAAGAACTTAGCAAACGCTCGACTGGGCGGACGCTTTATATTCTGGATGAGCCGACCACTGGTTTGCACTTTGAAGATGTACGCAAGCTATTGGAAGTGCTGCACGAACTTGTGGATCAGGGTAACTCTGTCGTGGTGATTGAGCACAACCTCGACGTGGTGAAGACCGCCGATCATATCATCGACATTGGTCCCGAGGGCGGAGACGGCGGGGGGCGTGTGGTCGCGACGGGCACGCCTGAAAAGGTTGCCGAAGTGGCCGAGAGCTATACCGGCAAGTATCTTAAGCCTATGTTGGTTAAAGAAAAAATGGCGGCGGAATAACCGCCGCCATCTTCTTGCATCTTCATTGGTGAATTACAGCACTGCGCGGGCTACGCGGATGAGTTGCAGTGTTTCATAGGCGTCATCGCGCAGGGATACGACCTGACCGTTCAGCACGGCGTAGTTATAGCCCTCTTCCAGCGCCGGCAGGCGGTAGAGATTGATCAGATCCGCTTGCGTCAGTGCTGCGGTCGGCGCCACTGTGACCTCGCGGCCGAGCACGGGGACATTCGCCAATTCGTTAATGCGCAGGAGGGCGGTGTAGTCCTCGGTCGTGAGCAGAACCGGTTGCCCGTCAATGAGCGCATAGCGGTGCCCATCAGGCGCGGGGTTGAGGCCGTAGAGGTTGGCGATCTGGTTCGACCCAAGTAGCAACAGGTCGCGCTCGGTCAGTGGTTCCGCTTCGACATAGGGCTCGCGACGCTCGACCAAAAGATCGTCGAGTTCCTCATCCGAATAGCTGGCCCATTGCTCATAGGTGACGCCTTTCTTGGCAAGGCCCGGAGGAACACAGGGTGGATCCTTCTTGGCGAGGCCCGGAGGGCAGTTGCGGTAGGTGATGACCTCATCTTCGGAAGCTTCCGCGATGTTCAGACTGGGGGCGGCGAGGGCAAGCGCTGTAGCGCTTAGGATTTTCACCATGTCGCGCCCCTCGGGCGCCGGGGTCCTCAACAGGCGTTCGACGGTCTCATCCCGGTCCTGCACAAAACGCTCGACCCTTTTTTCGAAGTCAGCCGGTTTAGACTTAGAAATCTTCTTAGCTTTTTCAGCCTTCTTAGGCTTATCGACCTTATCCGCCTTCTTGGGCTTATCGTCTTTGCCGCCCTTTTTAGGCTTCTCTGCCTTATCAGCTTTCTCGGACTTGCCTTCGCCCTTCGCTTTTTTACCCTTTTCACGCTTATCCTTTTTCGCCTTCTTTTCTTTCCTTGGCTTATTGCCCTTGTCGTCTTTCGCGAGCCAAAGCGTTTCAGGGCCGAGGTCTGACTGGGTTAGGTTAAAGCCGGAAGTGCTGGTGCTACTGCCAACGCTTGTGGCAGTCATTGCACTCGTCGCGCAGACGGAGCTGAGCAGGGTCGTTAAAAGCAGGCGTCGCATAGCAGTTCTCCTAATAGAAGTTCTGAAACTAACGCCTGCTAGACTGTTGGGTTCCCGAGGCCTTATCCCTGCCAGCCGCGCTTCTCAAAGCGTGGGAGCATGGCGGAGAAGTCCTTGCCCTTGCCGCCTTCTTCTTCGACGAAACGGGTGTAGAGTTCGCGGGCCAATGCGCCCATCGGGGTGTCAGCATTGGCCATTTCTGCGGCCTGCTGCGATAGGCCAAGGTCTTTAAGCATCAGTTCAGCCGCGAAACCGGGGGTGTAGTCGTTGTCAGCGGGGGATTTCGGGCCGACGCCGGGGGCCGGGCAGTACGCGTTCATCGACCAGGAGTAGCCCGAAGAGGTGCTGACGACATCGAACATCCGCTCGCGGTCGAGGCCGAGTTTGTCGGCAAGCGCAAAGGCTTCGCAGGTGGCGATCATCGTGGCGCCTAGGATCATGTTGTTGCAGATCTTCGCCGCTTGGCCCGCACCCGCATCGCCGCAATGCACGGCCTTTTGGCCCATGATGTCGAAAAGCGGTTCGGCCTTTTTGAATGCGGCTTCAGTCCCGCCCGCCATGAATGTCAGCGTGCCGCCCTGTGCACCGCCGATGCCGCCGGAAACGGGCGCGTCGACGAAGAGCAGCCCAGCTTTCTCGGCAGCCTCGGCCACATGGCGTGCGCTTTCGACGTCGACGGTGGAGCAATCGACCAGCAGCGCGCCGGGGGCCATATTGGCGATCGCTTCTTCGGCCACTTGGCGCAGGATCGCGCCGTTGGGCAGCATGGTGATAACGACATCGGCGCCCTCAACGGCCTGCGCGATGGTGGCGGCCTCGGCCACGCCTTCGGCTGTGGTGCCAGCCACGTCATTGCCGCGGACGGTATGGCCTGCAGCGGCGAGGTTGGCCGCCATCGGGCCACCCATATTGCCCAGACCGATGAACCCGATTGTAAAATTACTCATGTATTTTCCTCCAACTTCAATTCGTTATCGCCCAAGGGGCCGAGCATGGCCTCGACATCGGCCTGCGGCACGTCGCCTTGGTGTTGCCACTGCGGGCTGCGGTCTTTGTCGATGATCGCGGCGCGGACGCCTTCGACGAAATCGCCGCTCTCCATCGCGCGATAGGTAAAGCGGTATTCCTGTTGCAGGGCCGGGACCATGCCGATGCCGGGGCCGCGTAGGTTGCGGAGCATCTCGATGGTGCAGGCCATCGACAGGGGCGAGCCGTGGCGCAGGGTCTTGAGGGTATCGGCGGCGAAGTCGCCCTCGGCTTTGGCGAGCGCATCGGTGACCTCTTTCAAGGTCTCGCCTGCGAAGAGCTGGTCTACTTCGCTCTGCAAGTCAGCGAGATTGCCCGAGGGCGCGGGTGTCGCAGCTTTGTCGAGAACGAAGGGATCGCCGTTCGCCTCTAGCTGTGCGATGAGCGACGGCCAGTCGGCTTCAGGGATAAAGTAATCGGCAAAGCCCGCGTGCAGCACATCTGCCGGACCCATCCGCGCACCGGTGGTGCCGAGGTATTCGCCCATCCGCCCCGGTGCCTGCGCCAGCAGCAGCGTGCCGCCGACATCGGGCACCAGGCCGATGCCGCATTCCGGCATGGCGACCTTGCTGCTCTCGCCCACGACCCGGTGCGAGCCGTGGCAGCCGATGCCGACACCGCCGCCCATGGTGAAACCCTGCATGAAGGAGATCACCGGTTTGGGGTAGCTGTGCAGCTTGTTGTTGAGTCGGTATTCGTCGGCCCAGAAGCGACGGGCGAATCCGTAGTCGCCGTCCTTGCCAGTCTGGTAAAGCTGCGCCACATCGCCGCCTGCGCAGAAGGCTTTTTCGCCTTCCGCGTCCAGCACGATCACCGCCACCTCGGGGTCATCGCGCCATTTGTCGACGGCGTCCTCAATGGCGAGGCACATGTCATAGCTCAGCGCGTTCAGCGCCTTGGGCCGGGTCAGGGTGATACGGCCTGCACGGCCCGTTTTGCGGATGTTGATATCACTCATGACGGGCTCAGCGGTTTTTCAGCATGTCGCGGGCGACGATCACGCGCATGATCTCATTGGTGCCCTCAAGGATCTGGTGGACCCGCAGGTCGCGGACCAGTTTCTCGATGCCGTAGTCCGCGAGGTAACCGTAACCGCCGTGCAACTGCAGACATTGGTCTACGACCTTGCTGCCGGTCTCGGTCACAAATTTCTTCGCCATGGCGCAGAATTTGGTCGCATCGGGCGCGCCGGTGTCGAGCTTCCATGCCGCTTGGCGCAGGAAGGTGCGGGCGGCTTGCAACTCGATCTCCATATCGGCGAGGCGGAACTGCAGCCCTTGGAACTGGTCAATGCTTTGGCCAAAGGCCTTGCGGTCACCCATATATTCTAGCGTTTTGGTCAGCGCGGTCTGGGCTGCACCCAGCGAGCAGGCCGAGATGTTCAGCCGTCCGCCATCAAGCCCGGCCATGGCGTATTTGAAGCCCTTGCCTTCTTCGCCGACGAGGTTCTCGGCCCCGATCTTGCAATCATCGAACTGCACCAGCGCCGTCGGTTGGCTGCGCCAGCCCATCTTGTCTTCCAGCCCGCCGAACGTGAGCCCCGGCGTGCCGTCTTCGACAAACACGGTCGAGACGCCCTTGGCCCCGTCGTCAGAGGTGCGCACCATCGTGACATAGGCATCCGAATAGCCGCCGCCCGAAATGAACGCCTTGGTACCGTTGAGCGTATAGCCCTCGTTGGTGCGCTCGCAGCGGGTCTTGAGCGCTGCCGCGTCAGAGCCGGAGCCGGGTTCGGTCAGACAGTAGGACAGCACGGTGTTCATGCTCAGCACGCCGGGCATGACGCGCTCTTTCATTTCGTCGCTGGCGAAATTGTCGAGCATTTTGGCGCACATGTTGTGGATCGACAGGAAGGCCGCGACCGAGGGGCAGGCCATCGAGAGCGCCTCAAAGACCAGTGTTGCGTCCAACCGCGACAGGCCGGAGCCGCCCGACTCTTCCGACACATAAAGCCCGCCAAAGCCCAGCTCCGCGATCTGAGGCCAGAGCTCTTTGGGAATGGTCTCTTCCTTTTCCCATTGGTGGGCGTGGGGGGCGATATTGTCCTGCCCAAAGGCATAGGCCATGTCGAATATGGCGGTCTGTTCTTCGTTCAATGCGAAATCCATCGCGGCTCTCTCCCTGAATGTCTCGGTGTTCGTGGAACTGAACACTTGTTTAATTCTAACAGCCGAGCCGCGCCGCAACAAGCGTCACAGGTCGGCGTGGTATTCTTCGATCAAGTGGCGCACGACGGCCTCGCCACCTTGGCCTTCGGGGGCGTCGGCCCAGACCCTGCGCTGGCGGTCGGCAGAGGTGCCGTGCTGCACGACATCACGCAGGGCGCAGACTTCGTCCAGACAGCCGAGTGCTTCGGCGTCTTCGGCGATCATCCCGATGATCTCTTCAAACATCTTGTCGAAGGGTTTTAGCGTGCGGTCTCCGAAGTCAATCAACGTCTCATTCACCCCGTAACGCTGCGCGCGCCAGCGGTTTTCCTCGATCAGGAACCGGTCATACTCGCGCCAGCGCAGATTGCTGTCGCGCAGGCGCAGCAAGAAGCGGGCGAGGGACTGGGTCAGCCCGGCCAGCCCGAGCGCATGCGAGAGGCGCGGCTGCACGTCGCAGATGCGGCTTTCGAGCGTCGGGTAATGGGTTGAGGGGCGCAGGTCCCACCAGATTTTTGACGGGTCGGGGATGATATCAAGGTCGATCAGCGTCTGTGTGCTGCGCTTATATTCGCCCCAGCTATGCAGCAGCGGCGGCAGGCCGGTGCGGGGCATGCTCTCCATGACAGCGAGCCGGTAAGACGCGAGCCCAGTGTCTTCGCCCTGCCAGTAGGGCGAGGAGGCCGAAAGCGCCAGCAGATGCGGCAGGAAGTAGGAGAACTGCGGCATCAGATCGACGCGCAGGTCATCGCCATCGATCCCCACATGCACATGCATCCCGCAACTCAACATCCGGCGCGCGACATCGCCCAGCTCGATCTCAAGCTGGTCATAGCGTTCCTTATGCGTCGTCTCTTGGTTCTTCCAATCGGAGAACGGATGGCAGGAGACGGCCACGGGGGACAGATTGTGCTTGGCGGCATGTTTAGAGATCGTGCTGCGCAAGCGCTTCAGGTCCTCGCGGGCTTCGGCAACGGTCTTGCAGGGTTTGCTGCCGATCTCGATCTGACATTGCAGCAATTCGGGGCTGACCTGATCGCCGAGGTCCTTGCGGCACTCTTCCATCAGCCCTTCGGGGGTGTCAGCCAGCGCCAGTGAATCCTTATCGACCAGAAGGTATTCTTCTTCGATCCCGATGGTGAATTCTTTTTGCATGGCGCTGGCCTCACTGTGCAGGGCCGACTGCCCGGGGGCAGCCGGCGTGATGGTTTACTCCATCACCGGGATGGAGAACTCGCCACCCTCTTTGATGCCCGACGGCCAGCGGGCCGTCACGGTCTTGGTGCGGGTGTAGAACTTGAACGCATCCGGGCCGTGCTGGTTCAAATCGCCAAAGACGGATTTCTTCCAGCCGCCAAAGGTGTGATAGGCCAGCGGCACGGGGATCGGCACGTTGATGCCGACCATGCCGACGTTGATCCGGTTGGCAAAGTCACGCGCTGCGTCGCCATCGCGGGTGTAGATCGCGGTGCCGTTGCCGTACTCATGGTCCATCGCAAGGCCGATCGCCTCTTCGTAGGTCTGGGCACGCACACAGGTCAGCACGGGGCCAAAGATTTCCTGCTTGTAGATGTCCATGTCCTTGGTGGCGCGGTCAAACAGATGCGGGCCGACGAAGTAGCCGTTTTCATAGCCTTGCAGTTTGAAGTCACGCCCATCGACGACCAGTTCAGCGCCTTGATCGATGCCGGATTGAACCAGACGCTCGATGTTAGCCTTGGCGGCGGCGGTCACGACGGGGCCGTAGTCCACGTCTTTGCCCGACGTATAGGGGCCAACTTTCAGGCTCTCGATGCGCGGCACCAGCTTTTCGATCAGACGGTCGGCGGTGTCGTCACCCACCGGCACGGCCACGGAGATTGCCATGCAGCGTTCGCCAGCCGCACCGTAGCCTGCACCGATCAGCGCGTCGGCGGCTTGGTCCATGTCCGCGTCGGGCATGATGATCATGTGGTTCTTGGCGCCACCGAAACACTGCACGCGCTTGCCATTGGCACAGCCAGTTGCGTAGATGTATTCGGCAATCGGGGTCGAGCCCACAAAGCCCACCGACTGGATCACGTCATGGTGCAGGATCGCGTCGACGGCTTCTTTGTCGCCGTTCACGACCTGAATGATGCCCTTGGGCAGACCGGCTTCTTCCAGCAGTTCGGCCAGCATCAGCGGCACGGAGGGGTCACGCTCGGACGGCTTGAGGATGAAGGCGTTGCCGCAGGCGATGGCCGGGGCAAACATCCACATCGGGATCATGGCGGGGAAGTTGAAGGGCGTGATGCCCGCGGTCACACCAAGCGCTTGGCGCATGGAATACATGTCGATGCCGGGGCCGGCGCTGTCGGTGAAATCACCTTTCAGCAGTTCCGGCGCGCCAATGCAGTATTCCACCACTTCGAGGCCACGCTGAACGTCACCAGCCGCATCGGGCAGGGTCTTGCCGTGCTCGCGGCTCAGCGCCTCGGCCAGTTTGTCCATGTCGCGGTTCAACAGGCCCACGAATTTCATCAGCACGCGGGCGCGGCGCTGCGGGTTGGTCGCGGCCCATGCGGGCTGGGCGGCGGCGGCGTATTCAACGGCTTTGTTCAGCTCGTCGCCGTTGGCCAGCGGCACTTTCGCCTGCACTTCGCCGGTGGCGGGGTTCATCACATCGGCAAAGCGCCCGGAGGTGCCTTTGACGTGTTCGCCGTTCAGGTAATGGGTCATCTCTTGCATGATCGGTCTCCTCATTGGTTGGCGGCACGATAGCCTTGCAAAAAGCAATGGAACAGAGGAAGGATGGCAAAACCGTCTTGCATTTTTGCAAAGTACTGTGGGGGCCGTTGAATGGATCAAAATTGGGACGACTTACGGTTGTTTTTGGCGGTGGCGCGAGAGCAGAGCCTTTCCGCGGCGGGCAAACTGCTGCGGCTTGATCCCGCAACGCTGGGGCGGCGTATGGCGCGGCTGGAGAAGACCTTGCAAACGGTGCTCTTTGTGAAATCCCCGCAAGGTTACGCGCTGACCGAGGCGGGCAGCGATTTGATGCAACGCGCCACCAAGGCCGAACAGGCGATGCGCGCGGCAACGGCGGGTGTGCCGGTGCAGAGCGACCGTCTGTCGGGGCAAATCCGCGTGGGTGCGCCGGATGGGGCGGCGAATTATCTGTTGCCACAGGTCTGTGCGGCGATTGCGGCGCAGAACCCCGACCTCGATGTGCAGATCATCGCTTTGCCGCGGGTCTTTAACCTGTCGCGGCGCGAGGCGGATATGGCGATTGGCGTCAGCGCGCCCACGGCGGGGCGGTTGGTGGTGCAAAAGGTGACGGACTATAAGCTGCATCTTGCTGCCGCCGAAGGTTACCTCTCGGCCCATCCGCAGATCGCTTCGGTCGCTGATTTACAACAGCATCGGATGGTGGGCTACATTCCTGACATGATTTTTGACCGCGAACTTGATTACCTCGCGGACCTCGGTGTGAATCGCGTGGCGCTGGCCTCGAACTCAGTCTCGGTACAGGTGCGAATGATCCAACAGGGCGGGGGCATCGGCATTGCGCATGACTTTTCGCTGCCTGCCACGCCGGGGGTGCGGCGGATTTTGACCGAAGAAGTGAGCCTGACGCGCGCCTTCTATCTGATCCGGCACGCGGATGATCGACGCAACGCACGGCTGTCTGCCTTTGCTGACGCGCTGGCAGTGGGCCTGCGGGCGGAAACTGCGCGACTTGAAGCCTTGGCGGCCGGACAGACTGCGCCAAAAGCTTGACAGAAAAGGATTTCGCGGTGACGCTGAACCTCTGATTGCCGTGCAACGAAGGAGGCCTCAGGTGCTTGTATCGCAGATTCTCAAAACCAAACCCGACGATAAGGTGGTCACGACCAAACCGGGGCTGTCCGTTTCCGAGGCGGCGAAGATGTTGTCGGAAAAGAAGATCGGGACCTTGGTGATTTCTGCGGATGGCAAGACACCGGATGGGATCCTGTCGGAACGCGATATTGTGCGGGAGTTGGGCCGTCAAGGCGCGGGTTGTTTGCAGCAGAGCGTCGAGAGCATGATGACAACGAAGCTGGTGACGTGCAGCCGCGATGACCGCTCGGACGCGATTTTGCAAAAAATGACTGACGGGCGTTTTCGCCATATGCCGGTGCTGGAAGACGGCGAATTGGTCGGGCTGATCTCGCTTGGGGATGTGGTCAAAGCGCAGTTGCAAGAGTTGTCAATGGAGAAACAAGCCCTTGAGGGCATGATCATGGGGCACTGAGCGAGCCTCTGAAAGAGCGGTTCTGCTAACACTAACCGGGTTGCGCTCAGCCCGGTGAAATGGTTGGCTATGCGGCAACGCCGCACTAGTCAGGATATCCCAATGCGCATAGGCCTTTACCCCGGCACCTTTGACCCGATCACGCTGGGCCATATCGACATCATCCGTCGCGCGGCGCGTATGGTGGACCGGCTGGTGATCGGAGTCGCGATCAACCGTGACAAGGGGCCGTTGTTCAGCCTTGAGGAACGTGTGGCGCTGATTGAGGCGGAATGTGTGCAATTGGCCGAGGAAACCGGCGTCGAGATCGTCGTGCATCCCTTTGAGAACCTTTTGATTGATTGCGCCCGCGACGTCGGGGCGCAGATCATCGTACGCGGTCTGCGGGCGGTGTCGGACTTTGAGTATGAATTCCAAATGGTTGGCATGAACCGTCAGCTCGACGATTCGATCGAGACGGTCTTTCTCATGGCCGAGGCCACGCATCAGGCGATTGCGAGCAAACTGGTCAAGGAAATCGCGCGGCTGGATGGGGATGTGAGCAAGTTCGTCACCCCGGCGGTGAATGAAGAACTGATCAAGCGGTTTGCGCAGGGGTAGAGGCTGGCGCGGGAGGCGCGGGCGTTTTGAGTGACGCCAGCGCGGTGCACGGTATTTTTAAAAGGATGAAGATGAAGGGGGCGCTGCTAAGATGGCAGCGCTGCGTTCGGTATTGATTGGGTTGGCTTAGCGCCAGAAGGCCATCCATTCGATCAGGGCAAAGAACTTCTTACCCAAATAGATCATATGATCGCTGCCGTAGTAGTAGCCGTCGACTAGCATCCCCGTGATGAGAACGAGGGCCAGCACGATGGCGATGCGGTTGGTCATGGTACGGCTCCCGGCGGGTTGCCCCTGATATTACAGGGACAACCGTGCCGTGCAAGGCTCAGCCTAGGTTGCCCATGGCGACAGCCACATCGGCCATACGTACCGAGAAGGCCCATTCGTTGTCATACCAGCCCAGCACCCGCACCGTGCGGCCCGCGACGACAATGGTTTGGTCGGGGGCGAAGATGCAGCTTTCTTCAGTGTGGTTGAAGTCGATGCTGACTTTCTGCTCGGGATCATACGCCAGCACGCGTTTCATCGGACCATCCGCAGCGGCGCGGGCGGCGGCGTTGATCTCTTCGACAGTTACGTCGCGGCTGGCTTGGAAGGTGAGGTCGACGGCGGAGACGTTCGGGGTCGGTACGCGCATGGCGGTGCCGTCGAGCTTGCCTTTGAGGGCCGGCAGCACTTCGCCCAGAGCCTTGGCGGCGCCGGTGGAGGTGGGGATCAGTGCCATGGCCGCGGCGCGGGCACGGTAGAGGTCGTTGTGGCGGCGGTCGAGCGTGGGCTGGTCTCCAGTGTAGCTGTGGATCGTGGTCATCAGACCGCTTTCAATGCCGACCGCTTCGTGCATCACCTTGGCGAGCGGCGCGAGGCAGTTTGTGGTGCAAGAGCCGTTAGAGATCATCCGGTCCGAGGCAACAAGCTGGTCGTCGTTCACGCCAAAGACGATTGTTTTATCGACGTTTTTTCCGGGGGCGGAGAGCAGAACGCGTTTCGCGCCGTTCTCAAGATGCACATTGGCCTTATTGCCGTCGTTGAACTTACCCGTACATTCCAGCACCACGTCACAGCCGGACCAGTCAAGTTCTTCAAGGTTGTAGGTCGACATCATCTCGATGTCGTTCTGGCCGAGGTTCATATAGCCGTCGTCGATCTGTACGTCGCCGGGAAAACGGCCATGCACAGAGTCGTATTTGATCAGGTGAGCGGCGGTGCTGAGCGGACCGGTGGCATTAACCTTAATCACCTCAATGTCGTCGCGGCCCGAGGCGGCGATGTGGCTGAGCGTGCAGCGGCCGATGCGGCCAAATCCGTTAATGCCAACTTTGATGGTCATGGTGCAATCCTTGTCTCGGGCCTATGGCCGTATGTCTGGGGTCGCGCGCTCTATATCCGTGGGGAGCGGGCAGGGGAAAGGGGCAAAACCACTTGATTTCGGGATGTTAGCGTTAAACCTGCATGTTAGCGGTAAAGGTTGTCTGACGCCGGGGACTTGCCAGATGCGTGGCACATGCTACTTCGGACGGAACGGAACGAAGGGGCGAAAGATGAGCGGATTACTGGCACTTGTGGATGACGTGGCGGCGATCGCCAAGGTTGCAGCGGCGAGCGTGGATGATGTGATTGGCCAGGCGGCGAAAGCCGGGTCAAAGGCAGCTGGTGCGGTGATTGACGATGCTGCGGTCTCTCCGAAATATGTGCAGGGGTTCAGTGCCGAGCGCGAACTGCCGGTAATCTGGCGGATCACGAAAGGGTCATTGCGCAACAAGCTTGTTTTCCTGCTCCCCGCAGGACTGGCCCTGTCGAACTTCGCGCCGTGGGCCATTGCGCCGCTGTTGATGCTGGGCGGGGCGTATCTGTGTTTTGAGGGCGCTGAGAAGGTCGCGCATGCAATTGGGCTGTCTGAGGGGCACGCGGATTATCCGGAGAAGGATAAGGTGCCCGAGGACCCGGCGCATCTGGAAGAACAAAAGGCCGCGGGGGCGATCAAGACGGACTTTATCCTGTCTGCCGAGATCATGACCATCGCATTAGCCGCGATCCCCGAAAGTTCGTTTTGGATGGAGGCTGCGACCCTTGCGATGGTGGCGGTGATGATCACCGTGGCGGTATATGGCTCTGTTGCTTTGATCGTAAAGATGGATGATCTGGGCCTACTGATGGCCGAGCGCGGGCGCTTTGCCGCGACGCGTGCGGTTGGTCGGACGTTGGTGCGGGGCATGCCGGGGTTTTTGAAGCTTCTGACGGTGATTGGCACCGCGGCCATGCTTTGGGTCGGGGGATCGATCATCATTCATGGATTGGAGCAAATGGGATTTGCCGCGCCATATGAATGGATTCATCACATCGCGGTTGCCGTGGGCCACGCTGCGCCGGAAAGCCTGATGGGGGCGGTGGAATGGACCACGACGGCGGCGATTGATGGGGTGTTTGGCCTGCTGCTTGGCCTGCTGTTGATCCCGGTCGGCGAGAAGATTATTACGCCGATCTGGCGGAAGGTCTTTCACAAGGCGGCAGTTTGATCGCCTGTCTGTCGCGTTAGGCCTCGGCCCTTCTGCGCGGTAGAGAAACAGCGAGCAGGCCAAGCGTCGTGACTTGGCCTGTAATTGCATAGATGCCCAGAGCGGCGAGCGGACTGCCACCGGTGGTTAGCCAGAGCATCGCTGCGAGACCGCCGGTCGTCACGCCGCTTAGGATATAGGCTAGGGCCATGAAATGTCCTTTGGTCCGGATTTCACTACACATCATAGAAGCAGTTCGGACACGAGTTGGCAACTTTAGGTTGCTGTGGGTGTCGTCGCGTAACTTTAGGTGGTTTGGACTATGGCAAAGCAAAAACCCGTCCGGCGGACCGGACGGGTTTTGCGTTTCCTAGTAGATGTCGCAGTTCAAAGCAGTGCTTTGGCTTTATCCGCGACATTCTGAGCCGTGAAGCCGAAGCGCTCGAACAGTTCCTCTGCCGGAGCCGAAGCGCCGAAACGGTCCATGCCGACAAAGTCAGCTTTGCCGAACTTCCCGCGCTCGCCCAGCAGCCACTGATCCCAGCCCTGACGCACACCGGCCTCGATGCCGACGCGCACGGCGCCACCGGGCAGCACGCGCTTCCGGTAGGCGTCGTCTTGGGCCGCGAACAACTCCATACAGGGCATGGAGACAACGCGGGTGCCGATGCCTTCGGCCTGCAACAGATCACGCGCTTCCATTGCCACATGCACTTCCGAGCCGGTGGCGATCAGAATGACCTGACGTTTGCCCTCGGCATCGGCGAGCACATAGGCACCTTTTTCGGTAAGGTTGTTGTTCTTGTGCTCCAAACGCACGGTCGGCAGACCCTGACGGGTCAGCGAGAGAACCGACGGCGTGGTTTTGGAGGTGAAGGCAATCTCCCATGCTTCCGCCGTTTCCACGGCGTCGGCGGGGCGGAAGACATAGGTGTTGGGCGTGCTTCGCGAAATCGCCAGATGCTCGACCGGCTGGTGGGTCGGGCCGTCTTCGCCCAGACCGATGCTGTCATGGGTCATGACAAAGGCCGTGGGGATTTGCATCAGGGCTGCAAGGCGCATGGAGGGGCGCGCGTAGTCGGTGAAGCACATGAAGGTGCCGCCGTAGGGGCGCAGGCCGCCGTGCAGCGCCATGCCGTTCATCGCCGCCGCCATACCGTGCTCACGAATGCCCCAGTAGACATAGCGCCCGCCACGGTTGTCGACATCGAAGACACCCAGATCAGAGGTCTTGGTGTTGTTCGAGCCGGTGAGATCCGCCGAACCGCCGACAGTTTCGGGCAGGATCGGGTTCAGAACTTCGAGGGCTTTCTCGCTTGCAGCGCGGGTCGCCATTTTCGGCGCGGACTCGGAGATTTGTTTCTTAAACGCCTTGACGGTCGCGCTCATCTTCTTGGGCGCGTCCAGTGCCAGTGCACGGTTGAAGGTCTCACGCTTGTGGCGGGGCATCTTGTCAAAACGCTCTTCCCATTCACGGCGCGCGTCGGCACCGCGTTTGCCGATCTCTTCCCATGCGGATTTCACATCGGCAGGCACTTCGAAGGGGCCGCTCGTCCAGCCATAGGCCTTTTTGGCCTCGGCCATTTGGTCGGCATCGGTCAGCGCGCCGTGGCCTTTGGAAGTGTCCTGCGCCGCGTGGCCCAGAGCGATGTGCGTTTTGCAGGCGATCATCGTCGGCAGGTCGGTGGCTTTCGCCTCAGTCAGGGCCGCGTCGATCTCATCGGGGTTGTGGCCGTCGATTTCGATGACATGCCACTGGGCTGCTTTGAAGCGGGCGACCTGATCGGTATTGTCCGACAGGGAAACCGGGCCGTCGATCGTGATGCTGTTATTGTCCCACATTACAATGAGCTTTGATAGCTTGTGACGACCCGCCAGCGTGATCGCCTCTTGGCTCACGCCTTCCATCAAGCAGCCGTCGCCCGCGATGACATAGGTGTGGTGGTCCACGACCTTCTGACCGTACTGCGCGCGCAGCATTTCCTCGGCCATCGCGAAACCGACGGAATTGGCGATGCCCTGACCGAGCGGGCCAGTTGTTGTCTCAATCGCGTCAGCGAGGAAGTTCTCCGGGTGGCCCGCGGTGCGCGCGCCCATCTGGCGGAAGTTCTTCAGTTCCTCGATCGGGAACTGCTCATAGCCCGTCAGGTGCAGCAGCGAATAGATCAGCATCGAGCCGTGGCCCGCCGAGAGGATGAAACGGTCGCGGTCGGGCCAAAGCGGGTTGGCCGCGTCGAACTTCAGGTGCTTTTCAAAGAGCACAGTGGCCACATCGGCCATGCCCATCGGCATGCCGGAGTGGCCAGAGTTCGCGGCAGCGACGGCGTCAAGGGTCAGCGCGCGGATGGCGGTGGCCTTGGACCAATGATCAGGGTTGGCTTGGGCGAGGGCTTGAAGATCCACGGGGGGGCATCCTTTGGGGCTGAGGCAAATTTGGCCCGTGCATACCAGCGAACGGGCAAAGTTCAAGCATAACCGGCCCCGGCGTGGGCGGGTCGGCGCGGATCGGCGGCGGCGTCGGATGAACAGCGCCCGCCAAGCCGCTGAATCAAAAGGGGGGGCGCATTTGCTTGCGGCTTTGGCTAGGATCGCAGAAACCGGCCGTCGGAGCGATTCGCCGCGCGGTGCTTGGTGCCAAGTTGGCGGGCTTTCCCAAAGCTGGACGCCGCCGCGCGCCCGACAGGATAAGAACGAGTGAGGAGACTTCATGCTGATGAGCGAACTTGACGAGTATCAACGCCGCATCACGGCCGCGATGGACCGGGTCGCCAAGGGGCTAGACCGGATGAATGCCGCGCCGGCGGAGCCTGATGAGGATATCGTGCAGGCGCTCGAGGAAGAACGCCTCGCCAATGCGCAGTTGAACGAGCGTATCCGCACCTTGAAGGACGGCTATGAAGGCGAGCTTTCCGCGCTGCGCGATCAGGTCGAAGCCGGTGCCGCGCAGATGGGCCAGCTTGATCTCGACCTGCAGCGGCTGCGTCAGGCCAATGAACAACTGTCGGAGGCTTGTGAGAAACTGCGCGAGGCGAATGCCGAAGGGCTGGCCGACCCGAAACTGATTGACACCGCGCTGGTAGCCGAGTTGGAGAGCCTGCGCGCCACACGGGCGGTTGAGATGGCCGAGGTCGACGCCGTGCTCAGCGCACTTGCCCCGCTGGTTGAGGCGACGGAGGCCGAGGACGATCCGGCGCAGGACATGCCTGAAGAAACAGATGAGACCGACGCTGCGAAGACAGGAGACACCAACTGATGCCCGAAGTCAGGATCACCATCGGCGGCCGCCAGTTTGAGGTCGCCTGTCAGGAAGGCGAAGAAACCTATCTGCACGCCGCCGCCAAGATGCTGGATGACGAGGCCCGCGTGCTGAGCGATCAGGCGGGACGGATCCCCGAGGCGCGGATGTTGCTCATGGCGGGTCTGCTTTTGGCCGATAAGACGGCCAGCGTCGAAGACCGTATCGCCGAAGTGCGGGCCGAATTGGCCGAGCGTGAGGCTGAACTGGCCGCCTTGCGCAATGTGAAGGTTGAACCCGAGCGCATTGAGGTGCCGGTCGTGCCACAAGGCGTCAAGGACACGCTGGCCGAACTCGCTGCCCGTGCTGAGGCGCTAGCTGCCGAGGTTGATGAGAAGAGCGCCGACTAACCGACAGACGCGGCGCGTCCTTTCGCAGGATTGCGCCGCGCTTGCGAATATGCTCTGGGGCGGCATCAGGACCGCAATGCGGTGACCTTTATGACCAGCAGCAGGATGTTCTTCATGACCGACAAGCCCCGCATTATCATCTCCAGCGACCACGCCGACATCGCCTTGCGCCAAGACATTGCGCGCCATGTGGCCGAGCGTGGTTTTACGGTTGAGGACATTGGACCCGAGACTGCCGACAGCACCGATTACCCCAAACACGGCGAAGCGGCAGCACGACGCATTGCGGCGGGGGAGTTTGACCTTGGCATTTTGATTTGCGGCACGGGGCAGGGCATCATGATGGCAGCCAATAAGGTCAAAGGCATTCGCTGCGGGGTCTGCTCCGATACGTTTTCGGCCAAGATGATCCGGGCGCATAATGATGCGAATATGCTGTCGATGGGCGCGCGGGTGATCGGGGGCGGTCTGGCGCTTGAGATTGTGGATGCGTTTCTCGACACCGCGTTTGAAGGCGGGCGTCATGGCCGCCGCGTGGATATGATCACGGCGATTGAAGACTGAGACAAAGGCACCGCCGGGACGCGCCCGACCTGGGGGGCGTTCGGGACGGTGTTTTTGGCGGGTCGGCCCCGCAAACGCTAGGCTTTATGGAATTCGCTACGTTGCAATCACGCCCTCCGGGAGGAGGTCGGGCGTGGCCCGGCGGTGCCGGGCGGTGGGATGCGACACTAGATACAAAAACACCCCGGAGGGCCAAGCCGCTCCGGGGTGTTTTTCGTCTAACCTGTCGTCGCTTCAGCCGTTGGCTTCGCGGATCTTATCCGCAGCGTCCTTGTCAAAGGCCACACCGTTTTCGGCAAAGAGTGTGTCCAACTCACCCGACAACGTCATCTCGGTGATGATGTCACAACCGCCGACAAACTCGCCTTTGACGTAAAGCTGCGGGATGGTGGGCCAGTCAGAGAAATCCTTGATCCCTTGGCGCAGACCTTCGTTGGACAGCACGTTCACATCCGAAAAATCCACGCCCATATAGTTCAGCACCCCGGCCACACGGCTGGAGAACCCGCACTGCGGCATCTCCTTGGTGCCTTTCATAAACAGCACCACGTCGTTTTTGGTGATCTGCTCTTTGATCTGGCTTGCAGCATCGCTCATGTCATTTGTCCTTCGCATCTGATTTCTTGAACGCAGCGTGATAGCGCCGCGCATAGGTTTCATCATCGGCCCAGGGCTTCACGTCCACCTCGGCACCGCCGAGGAAAAACCCGCCCCGTTTCCGGGTCCAGTTCGTATGCCCGCGCTCAAGGCTCTCGTTGCGCCGCGCCACGCTGGCCACGGCATCAAGGTCCATCGCCTCCATCCCCAGCGGCACCTTGCCGGTCTCAGGACGGGCAGGCTGGCGCTGCGACAGGGGCACATGGCGACCCGCCCGCGCGCGGTGCTGGGCATAGGCCACGGCGGCGATAACGCCCAGAACCGCGCCTATGACCCAGACCCACATGATCAGTCCGGCGCCCGTGTTGTCAGCGCCAGCGCGTGCAGATCGCCGTTCGAGCCGTCCATCTTGCCTTTTAGCGCGGCGTAGACGGCGCGTTGCTGTTGCACCCGGTTCATCCCGCGAAAGCTTTCGTCCACAACCATCGCGGCCATATGCACACCGTCATTGCCTTCGACGGTGATCTTGGCATCTGGAAAAGACGCGCGGATCAGGTCTTCGATTTCGCTGGCTTGCATCGGCATTTCGGGTGGCTCCGGCTGTTCATGTAATCTTGTGCTAGATGTAGTGCCGCTCAGCGCCGCGTGCAAGCCGATGGCGCCGGGGTTTCGCGCATTGACCTTTGGGCGCGAAGCGCGACACTCTGGCGGCGATAGGAAAGGAAACAAGATGGACCGCATCCCCGAACAGGCGCTCGCATGGGCCGAGGCCGGACAGCCCGTGGCGCTGGCCACGGTGGTCGAGACTTGGGGCTCCGCGCCGCGCCGCGCCGGGGCGCAATTGGTCGTGGCGGGCGACGGGACGATGATGGGCTCGGTCTCGGGCGGCTGCGTTGAAGGGGCCGTGGTGATCGAGGCGCTGGAGGCGCTGGAAGACGGCAAGACGCGGCTGCTGGAATATGGCGTCAGCGATGGCGACGCCTTTGCCGTGGGGCTGGCCTGTGGCGGGACGATCAAAGTGCTGGTCGAGCCGGTGAGGCCGGATGCGTTGAGCGTCGAGTTGCTGAGCGATCTGGTAGCGGCACGGGCGGCACGCGAAGCCGTCGCCTATGAGGTGGCGCTTGATGGCAGCGCTCGACGGTTGGTGAGCGAAGGCCATACCGACAGGTTCCGCCGCGACCGCTCAGGCGTGGACGAAGACACCGGACGCTTTATCGCCATCCACAACCCGCCGCTGCGTCTGGTGATCGTCGGCGCGGTGCATATCGCGCAGCATCTGGTCGGCATGGCGCGCGAGGCGGGCTTTGACCCCGTCGTCGTCGATCCCCGCGAAGCCTTTGGCTCGCCCGCGCGTTTCCCCGACTGCAAGCTGATGAACGACTGGCCCGACGCGGCCCTGCGCGAGATCGGGCTGGATGCGCGCTCTGCCGTGGTGTTGCTGACCCATGACCCAAAACTCGACGATCCGGCCCTGCATGTGGCGCTTGGGTCTGAGGCGTTCTACATCGGCGCGCTTGGCTCGACCCGGACCCAGGCCAGCCGTTTGGCGCGGTTGGAAGAGGCGGGTCTTGACCAGGACCAAGCCGCACGTATCCACGGCCCCGTGGGGCTCAACATCGGCGCCGCCAGCCCGGCAGAGATCGCGGTGTCGATCCTCGCCGAAATGATCCAAACCCTGCGCCGCCCATGAAATTTGGCCCGGTCCCTCTGAGCGACGCCGAAGGCGCGACGTTGGCGCATTCGGTGGCTTTGCCTGAAGGTCGGCTGCGCAAGGGCAGGGTGCTGAGTGCCGACGACATCACCACCATGAACGCCGCCGGGATCGCCGAAGTCATCGTCGCGCAGCTTGATCCCGAAGATGTGGACGAAGACACCGCCGCCGCCCAGCTTGCCAAGGCTCTTTGTGGTCCGGGGCTGCGGATGTCGAAGGCCTTTACCGGGCGGGTCAATCTGCTGGCCGATGGGCCCGGTGTGGTCGAACTGGACCGCAACGCGTTGGAGGCGGTGAACGCAGTCCATCCGATGATTACATTGGCCACCGTGCCGCCGTTCCAACAGATGGCGGCGGGCGGGATGGTCGCGACGATTAAGATCATTTCCTACGGGGTGCCTGAAGCAGCCTTGAACGCCGCCTGTACCGCCGCGGGCAGCGACGCGTTGCGCCTCCGAGCGCCACAGCTGCGCGATGCGACCTTGATCGTGACCAACGTAGAAGGCGGCGCGGGGGAGAAGGGCCGGGCCGCGATTGAGGCCCGACTTGACACGCTTGGCGTAGGGCTGACGGACGTGGTTAGCGTGCCGCACCAGGTCGAGCCTCTGACCGACGCCATCGCCAAAGCCACGACCGACCTCGTCCTGATCCTCACCGCTTCTGCCACCTCTGACATCAACGACGTCGCGCCCACGGCCTTGCGCCGGGCAGGCGGAGAGGTCGAACGCTTCGGCATGCCCGTCGACCCCGGCAACCTGCTGTTTCTCGGCCAGCTTAATGCGCGACCGGTCATCGGCCTGCCGGGCTGCGCCCGCTCGCCTGCGCTGAATGGGGCGGATTGGGTGCTGTCGCGGGTGATCTGCGGCGTCCCGGTCACCAGCCAGGACATTGCGGCGATGGGCGTCGGTGGGCTGCTGAAAGAAATCCCGACACGTCCACAGCCCCGCGACCCGGGCAAGGGGGCGGGCGGGCGCTGATCGAAAGACCTGCGAAAAAACCTGTTCTCAACGTAGACGTGTCGTGCTTAACTGCCCTTAACAAGCGTACAAAAACGGGAGGACGAACATGACACAGGTCAAGATGACCGTGAACGGCAAAGCCGCGTCGGGCGAGGTAGAGGGCCGCACGCTGCTGGTGCATTTCCTGCGCGACGATCTGGAACTCACCGGCACCCATGTGGGCTGCGACACCAGCCAATGCGGGGCCTGCGTGGTTCACGTCAACGGCAATGCGGTCAAGGCCTGCACCATGTTCGCGGTTGAGGCCGATGGGGCCGAAGTTGAGACCATCGAAGGCCAAGCGGCTGAGGATGGCACGCTCAACACCATCCAGCAGGCGTTTCAGGACCACCACGGGCTGCAATGCGGCTTTTGCACGCCGGGCATGGTGATGTCGGCGGCGGCTCTGCTCAAAGACAACCCCAAGCCTTCCGAGGCCGAGGTGCGCCATTACCTCGACGGCAACATCTGCCGCTGCACGGGCTACCACAATATCGTCAAGGCGATCATGGCCGCCAGCGGTCAGGACGTGAGCGCGCTCGCGGCAGAGTAACGTCGCGCCAGAACACAGTCGCGCTGCGCATACCGGCCACGGCGGAGGGAGGTCCGCCAGACCCGGCAGCCGCGTGACAGATAGGGTGCTCGTGCACCGTCACCAAACGGGAGGACAATATGCCAAAGGATATCGAACCAGAGCGCGGAATTGGGGCAAGCAGCAAAAGGCGCGAGGACGTGCGTTTTCTGACCGGCACAGGGCGCTACACCGATGACATAAACCTGCGCCGCCAGACCCATGTCTTTTTCCTGCGCTCGGATGTGGCGCATGGCAGGCTCACCGGGGTCGATACCTCGGCAGCCGAAGACATGCCCGGCGTGCTCAAGATTTTCACCGGTGCGGACTTTGCAGAGATCGGCGGCATGCCTTGTGGCTGGCAAATCACCGACAAACACGGCCAGCCGATGCAGGAGCCGAAGCACCCCGTCTTGGCCCATGAAAAGGTCCGCCATGTGGGCGAGCCGATTGCCGCGGTGGTGGCCGAGACTTTGGCCCAAGCGCGTGACGCGGCTGAGGCGATTGTCGTCGATATTGATGAGTTGCCCGCTGTGGTGAACATGAAGGACGCGGTCAAAGAGGGTGCGCCCAAGGTGCATGACGATCTGACCAGCAACCTGTGCTACGATTGGGGCTTCGTTGAGGAAAACAAGGCCGCGGTGAATAAGGCGTTTGAAGAGGCCGCCCATGTCACGACCTTGGAACTGGTAAACAACCGCCTCGTCGCGAACCCGATGGAGCCACGTGTGGCGATCGGCGACTATAACCGCGCTGACGGGGAGCATACGCTCTACACCACCAGCCAGAACCCCCATGTGATCCGCCTGTTGATGGGCGCTTTCGTGCTTGGCATCCCTGAGCACAAGCTGCGTGTGGTGGCCCCGGATGTGGGTGGCGGTTTCGGCACCAAGATCTTCCATTATCAGGAAGAGGCTTTTTGCACTTTCGCGGCCAAAGCCGTCGGACGCCCGGTCAAATGGACATCGAGCCGCTCTGAAGCCTTCATGTCCGACGCCCATGGCCGAGACCACGTGACCAAAATCGAACTGGCGCTGGACGCAGACAACAACTTCACCGCGCTGCGGACCGATACCTATGCGAATATGGGGGCGTATCTGTCGACCTTCGCGCCCTCGGTGCCGACATGGCTGCACGGCACCCTGATGGCCGGGAACTACAAGACGCCGCTGATCTATGTGAACGTCAAAGCGGTGTTTACGAACACGGTGCCGGTTGACGCCTATCGCGGTGCGGGGCGGCCTGAGGCGACCTATCAGTTGGAGCGGCTGATCGACAAAGCGGCGCATGAATTGAAGGTCGACCCGATCAAGCTGCGGCGGCAGAACTTTGTCACTGAGTTCCCCTATGCCACGCCTGTGGCGGTGGAATATGACACCGGCGATTACAACGCCACGATGGACAAGCTTGAGGAGATCGCTGACCACGCGGGCTTTGAGGCGCGGCGCAAGGAGAGCGAGGCCAAGGGCAAGCTGCGCGGCTTTGGGGTGAACTGCTATATTGAGGCTTGCGGCATCGCGCCGTCGAACCTTGTCGGCCAACTCGGCGCAAGGGCGGGGCTCTATGAAAGCGCCACCGTGCGGGTCAACGCCACTGGCGGGCTGGTTGTCATGACCGGCAGCCACAGCCACGGGCAGGGGCATGAGACCTCTTTCGCGCAGGTGGTGGCCGACATGATCGGGATCGACGAGAACATGGTCGAGATCGTGCACGGCGACACGTCGAAAGTGCCGATGGGCATGGGGACCTATGGCTCGCGCTCGCTCGCCGTGGGTGGCAGTGCGATGGTCCGGGCGACGGAGAAAGTCATCGCCAAGGCCAAGAAGATCGCCAGCCATCTGCTTGAAGCCTCGGAAGGGGATATCGAGTTGAAGGACGGGGCCTTTAGCGTGGCGGGCACGGATAAATCCGTGGCTTGGGGGGATGTGACCCTCGCCGCCTATGTGCCGCATAACTATCCGTTGGAGGAGATTGAGCCGGGGCTGGAAGAAACGGCATTCTACGACCCGTCGAACTTTACCTACCCGGCGGGCGCCTATGCCTGCGAGGTGGAGTTGGACCCGGAGACCGGCCATGTGAGCATCGAACGCTTCACGGCTGCCGATGACTTCGGCAATGTGGTGAACCCGATGATCGTGACGGGACAGGTGCACGGTGGTCTGGCCCAAGGGATCGGGCAGGCGCTGTTGGAAAACTGCGCCTATGATGAGGACGGCCAACTGCTCAGCGCGTCTTATATGGATTACGCCATGCCGCGGGCGAGTGACCTGCCGTTCTATGATGTTGACCATTCCTGCCAGACGCCCTGTACGCACAACCCCTTGGGGGTGAAAGGCTGTGGCGAGGCCGGCGCGATTGGGTCGCCGCCGGCAGTGGTCAACGCGGTGCTTGATGCGATGCGCTCGGGCGGGAAGGATGTGGGCCATATTGATATGCCGGTTAGCCCGGCGCGGGTTTGGGAGGCGATGAATGGGTGACGGATGGCGCCTGTTGATGCGGCCGGGGGTTTTGCACCCCCGGACCCCCGCAAAGTATTTTGAGCCAAAAAGAGAAGGGGCCTGCGCGGATCGCGGCTCTTGGGAAGGATGAGAGATGTATGATTTCGAGATAGAACGCCCGGGCAGTGTGGCGGATGCGGTTAAGGCTTTGGGGCAGGAGGAAGCGCAGGCGCTAAGTGGCGGGCAGACGTTGATTCCGACCCTGAAGGCGCGCTTGGCGATGCCTTCGGTATTGGTCTCGCTGGCTGGGATCGATGAGATGAAGGGCGTCGAGATGCGTGATGGCGCGCTGTGGATTGGCGGCGGGA
Organism: Sulfitobacter delicatus; assembly: GCF_900102535.1. Taxonomy (GTDB): domain Bacteria; phylum Pseudomonadota; class Alphaproteobacteria; order Rhodobacterales; family Rhodobacteraceae; genus Sulfitobacter; species Sulfitobacter delicatus. The sequence goes on from NZ_FNBP01000003.1 coordinate 428,354, forward strand.
CGACCCATGCTACGGTGATGCGCGAGGCGGCAGATGCCTACCCGGGGCTGGCCAGCTTGGCGGCGCGGATTGGCGATCCGGCGGTGCGTAACCGGGGCACCATCGGTGGATCGCTGGCCAACAATGATCCCTCGGCTTGCTACCCAGCGGCGGTGCTCGCAAGCGGGGCGACGGTGCAAACCGACCGGCGCGAGATTGCGGCGGATGATTATTTCGACGGGATGTTCGCCACTGCCTTGGAAGAGGGTGAGATTGTTACCGGAGTTCGTTTTCCGATCCCGCAGGCTGCGCATTACGAGAAGTTCATCCAGCCCGCCTCGCGCTTCCCACTGGTCGCTGCTTTCGTGGCGCGTTTTGAAGGTGGTGTGCGGGTGGCGATCACAGGGGCTTCGAACGATGGGGTTTTCCGCTGGAGCGAGGCAGAAGCTGCGTTGAACGACCGATTTGCGGCGGGCGCGCTCGATGGTTTGACCCTTGATGGCGGCGATATGATCAGCGATTTACATGGCAGCGGGGCGTACCGCGCCCATCTTTGCGGGGTGATGACCCGCCGTGCGGTGCAGGCGATCGGCTGATAGCTGATAACAAACGGATTTGATTGGCCGCGTCCCCGTTTGGGGGCGCGGTGTTTTTATGGGCTAAGCCGTTGATATTGGATAGCGGAACTTGCGTCCCCATTATGCGTTAGGAGACAAGCGCTGCCCGAACGGCGTTCCCGTAATAATGAGGACGTAAGCATGAAAAATCTATTCCGATCAACGACTTCGCTGACTTTGAGTCTGGCGCTGGCATTCCCCCATGGCGCCTTTGCGCAGGATCAGGACGTGCCTGAATGTGGACCGGTCGGCGAAGCCAGTGAGTTTCCCTGTGCTTTTGATGATCAAACCATCGAAAATGCGGATGAGCTACGGATTGCGGCAGATCTGAGCGCGAAAGCAGAGGCGGAAGCCGGCGAGGGCGAGGCCAGCGCTGAAGCTGAGGCCGAAACAGAAGCAGAGAGCGGTTCGCTCTTGGAAGAGGCTGGCGACGCCGCTGATGCTGCGACGACAGCCGTAACGGATGCGACAGAGCAGGCTGCAGAGGTAGCTGAAGACGCAGCCGCAGCGGCTGAAGCACAGACCGAGGCGGCCGCTGAGGAAGCCGAAGAGGTTGCTGAACAAGCAGAGGCAGCAGTGGAGGCAGAGGCTGAAGCCACTGCTGAGGCAGAAGTGACCGCAGAGGCGGAAAGCAATGCCGAGGCTGAAGTTACCCCAGAGGTGTCCGATGAAACGGCCCAGATCCGCAAAGAGCGCGGTCTTCCGCCGCTGGAAGAAGAGGCATCCCCTGAAGAAGCCGCAAATGCCCAGGCCTCTGCTGAAGCTGATAGCGAAACCGCTGAGATAGAAGCCGAGCGCGGCGTTCAGACTGATGCCGATGCAGCTGCCACAACAGATACCGATGTGAAAACGGACAGCACCGCCGCGGCAACCGAAGACGGTGAGGCCAATCCAGAAGCTGAGGCAGCAGCTGAGGCGGGGATGACCGAAGAGCAGCGTCAGGCACAAGAGGAACGCCGTGCGGAGCGTCGCGAAGAGCGTCGGGCAGAGCGCCGCGCCGAGCGTGAAGCAGCCGCAGCCGCCGCTGCTGCCGCAGCCGAGAATGAGGCAGAGGCCGAAGTGGTTACTGAAGAGGTGACCGAAGAGGACGTGCGCAGCTCGGACGAAGACTTTGAGACCGAGGTTACCGCAAGCGGTGAAACCGCGGCAGCCGTTGAAGACAACGACAGCGGCATGTCGGACTTTGAGAAAGCGCTACTTCTCGGGCTCGGCGCCGTGGCTGTGGGCTCTGTGCTGAACAACGGTGAGAAAATCGTCAGCCGTTCCGGTGACCGTGTGGTCGTACAAGACCCCGATGGTGAACTGCGTGTTCTGAAGGACGACAACGCTCTAATCCGCCGTCCCGGTGATCAGGTGCAGACCCAGACCTTTGACGATGGCTCCACCCGTACCATCGTGACCAAGAACGACGGTACCCGTATCGAGACGATCCGCTCGCGCGATGGCTCGGTTCTGCGCCGGACCCATTTCGATGCACAGGGGCGTGAATACGTACTTGTAGACGATCTGGTTGAAGAGCGTGAAGTTGTGGTGAGCGAGTTGCCGCAGGTTCAGGAAACGCCCGAACCGCGCCGTGCAAGTGCGCAGGACGAAGAAGCGCTGCGCCGTGCTCTCCAAGCTGAACTGCGCAACGACCAAGGCCGTAGCTTCTCGCTCCGTCAGGTGCGTGAAATCCGCGAAGTGCGTTCGCTTGCGCCAGAGTTGGAGTTGGATGCTGTGCGCTTCCCAACCGGCTCCGCTGCGATCCAGCCGGAACAAGCCCGCGCATTGGCCAATATCGGCACCACATTGCGCGATCTGATCCAGAAGGACCCGCGGACGGTGATCCTTGTTGAAGGTCATACCGATGCGGTAGGCGATGCGTCCTATAACCTGGCGTTGTCTGACCGCCGTGCTGAGACGGTTGCTCTAGCCCTGACGGAGTACTTCAACGTGCCGCCAGAGAACCTGATCACGCAAGGCTACGGTGAAAGCCAGTTGCGAGTGCCGACGAACAGTGCTGAGCCTGCAAACCGCCGTGCTGTGGTACGTAACATCACCGGTCTGCTGCGGTAATTGCAGTGCTATAGAATGCGAAACGCCCCCGGAGTGATCCGGGGGCGTTTTACGTTGTGGAAACGAAAAGCGGCGCTTCTAGAGCGCCGCAGTTCAAATCACTTGTTGGGCAGAGGCCCGATTACCATGACCATCTGGCGGCCTTCCATCTTGGGGAAGTTCTCCACCCGGCCCATCTCTTTGGTGTCTTCAGCAACACGCTCGAGCAGTTCACGACCCAAGTTTTGGTGCGCCATCTCGCGGCCACGGAAACGCAGCGTGATCTTCACCTTGTCGCCGCCTTCGAGGAACTTGAAGACGTTCCGCATTTTCACATCGTAATCGTTCGTGTCAGTGTTCGGACGGAACTTGACCTCTTTGATCTCGATAATCTTTTGCTTCTTGCGGGCTTCGCTCTCGCGCTTTTGCTGTTCATATTTGAACTTGCCAAAATCCATGATCTTACAGACAGGCGGATTGGCGTTGGGCGAGATCTCGACCAAGTCGAGCCCAGCTTCGTCGGCCATTTCCATGGCCCGCGACGGGGTCACAACGCCGACGTTTTCACCGTCCGCACCGATCAGGCGGATTTCGTTAGAGCGGATCTTGTCGTTGACGCGCGGGCCGGTGTCTCTTTGCGGCGGCGCGTTATGAGGTCTGCGAGCGATGGTGATGGTCCTTTGATTGTTACCTATTCCGAGATTGCAAGGTAAACCCGCACGGGGGGTTCTTCAAGCCGCAAAATCACGCTCTTGCTGGGGTTTGCGCGGTTTTGCCCTTGTCGCCAGACGATTGTGGCGTAATTGACGAGGGAACACGCGGGCGGCTAATCTCGTCGGGCGTGGCTACGTCATAAGGGGAATAACATGAAGAATTTGGTCTGGTTGGTGGTCGCGGCGATTATTGCGCTTGGGGGCTACATGCTTTTCACCGGCAAGGGGCCGCAGGAAGTGGCCACAGAGGCGTCGGACGCGATCAATGCCCCTGCTGTCGTTGACGAAGTGACCGAGGCTGCCGAAAAGGCGGGCGAGGCGATCAACGAGGTCGTCGACGATGCCACGCAGAGCGCGAATGACGCGGCAGAAGAAGTGACCGAATAGGGTCGGGAAACCGGACCCACAGCGCCAGCTGTGCAAAAGGCCGCGGTCCGGATATGGACGCGGCCTTTCTTGATCATGAGATTCGTTTCGCGCCTATTCGGCGGCAGGCTTCATCTGAAAGCCTTCTTTGATCTGATCCGCAGGCGTGACCGGATATTCGCCAGAGAAACAGGCATCGCAGTATTGCGGACAGTCGGCCTTGCGGCCTTCTGCCTCGCCAACTGCACGGTAGAGACCGTCGAGCGAGATGAACTTCAGGCTGTCGACTTGTAGGTGATCGCGCATCTCTTCTTCGGACATAGTGGCGGCCAAGAGCTTTTCGCGTTGCGGCGTGTCGACCCCATAGAAACAGGGCCATGCCGTCGGGGGAGAGGCGATGCGGAAGTGGACTTCGGCAGCGCCCGCGTCGAGGATCATTTCCTTAATCTTGCGCGAAGTCGTGCCGCGCACCACCGAATCGTCCACAAGGATTACGCGCTTGCCCTTGATCAGGGCCCGGTTAACGTTGAGCTTGAGCCGCACGCCCATATTGCGGATCTGCTCCGTGGGCTCAATAAAGGTGCGGCCCATATATTGGTTGCGGATGATGCCCATCGCATAGGGAATACCGGATTCCAGACTGAACCCGATCGCCGCAGGGGTGCCGCTGTCGGGCACGGGGCAAACCAGATCGGCGTCAACGGGGCTTTCCTTGGCCAGTTCACGGCCAATGTTTTCGCGAGTTTCATAGACCGACCGACCGCCGAGGATACTGTCGGGGCGGCTAAAATAGACATGCTCGAAGATGCAAAAGCGAGAGGCCATGCGGCGGAAGGGGAAGTGGCTTTCGACACCCTTTTCCGTAATGACCACCATCTCGCCGGGCTCAATCTCGCGTACAAATTCGGCCCCGATAATATCAAGCGCACAGGTTTCCGAGCTTAGGGCCCAACCATCCCCGACGCGGCCCAGCACCAGTGGGCGCACCCCCAGAGGGTCACGGACACCGATCAACTTGGTGCGGGTCATGGCCACGACAGAGAAGGCACCCTCAACCCGGCGCAGAGCGTCTTCCATCCGCTCGGGGATATTGCGCTGCAACGAGCGCGCCATCAGGTGAATGATGCACTCACTGTCCGACGACGACTGAAAGATCGAGCCATGCTCAATCAACTCGCGGCGCAGAGCGTTGGCATTGGTGATATTCCCGTTATGCGCAATCGCAGCACCGCCCATGGCAAATTCGCCAAAGAACGGCTGCACATCGCGGATCGCGGTCGGGCCTTTGTCGCCAGAGGTGGAATAGCGCACATGGCCAATGGCCAGCTCGCCCGGCAGGGTCTGCATCACGTCTTGTGATGTGAAATTGTCCCGCACATAGCCAAAGCGACGCGCGGATTGAAAGCCGGCTTCGGGATCATAGCTGACGATACCGCCCGCTTCTTGGCCCCGGTGCTGGAGCGCGTGCAGGCCCAGAGCGACAAAGGTGGCAGCATCAGCAACGCCGATTACGCCGAAGACGCCGCATTCCTCCTTTAGCTTATCCCCGTCATCGCTGTCGCGAAGGTAGGAAGTGTCAAAAGGATGGGCGGGCGGCATGAGCTTGGACAACGGGGCAACTCCGGTTCCGGGTGGGATCGCTGCCTATGTAGGGGCTTCGCGAGCCACTGTCACCCCGCATGTGACGTGATCACGGCGGCGGGCCGAATTATGCGAGGTCATTGCCTGAAGAGTTTGCGCTGACGCTGAATAAACAAAAGGCGCCCGCAGAAGGGGCGCCCGTGTTATTCCGACGTCATTAACGCTGCGTTTAGGCGCTGCACTTCCCGACGAGCGCTTCATAGCGGTTGGTGATCCAGCCAAGCGCCTCTTGCGGGTCTTTTTCTTCGATCTGGCCGGTGAACTGCGAGAACACAGCGGCAGAGCGGCTGTCGTCAACGGCAGCGGCGCGTTCGCCAGTGATCACCGTGTCATAGACGAAGAAGGCAATCGCCACGAGTACCACGCCGCGGATGACGCCAAAGATAAAGCCCAGACCTTGGTCGATCCCGCCCAACATTGAGCGATGCACCAGCGAGGAGAACAGCGGCGTAAACAGGGAGACGATGATCAGGGCTGCGGCAAAGACCAGAGCAAAGGCGCCGATGACCGACAATTCGCAGCTATCGGCAAGAAATTCGCCAACATAGGGCAACTCGCGCACCAGAGGCTCAACCTGCGGCGCAAAGAGAAAGGCCAGAACCGCGGCGGCGATCCAGCCCACGATGGCCATCAATTCGCGTACCAGCCCGCGGCCATAGGCCAGCAGCGCCGAAAGCACGATGACCACGGCCACAATCCCGTCAACAATGGTAAAACCGTCCATGCGTGTCTTGCCCTTTTGATTGGGGGGATCAGCCCGCCCCGAAAATTTCGCCAACAAACCCGGTCAGATCGCTCATGGTATTCAGCGTAATTCCGGTCGCACCCACAGCTTTCCCGCCGCGCGGTGCAATAGCGCTCGTAAAACCAAGTTTTTGCGCCTCTTTCAACCTGTTTTCCGTCTGGCTGGCAGGGCGCAGGGCACCGGATAGGCTGATTTCGCCGAAAACAACCGTTTCGGCGGGCAGGGCGGCGTCTTCTCGGGCCGAGAGAATGGCGGCTGCGACCGCAAGATCGGCGGCGGGTTCCGAGATCTTCATGCCGCCCGCCACATTGAGGTACACATCCAACCCGGCGAAAGGGATGCCACAGCGCGCTTCCAGAACGGCGAGAATCATCGCGAGCCTGCCCGAATCCCAGCCGACCACCGTGCGCCGCGCTTGCGAATGGGGCGAGGGTGCGACGAGGGCCTGCAGTTCCACCAGTACTGGGCGGGTGCCCTCGATCCCGGCAAAGACCACCGACCCCGGCGAAGGTTGGCCACGTTCAGAGAGGAAGAGCGCGGAGGGGTTTGTTACCTCAGCCAGTCCGCCACCGGTCATCTCAAAAACGCCGATTTCATCTGCCGGACCAAAGCGGTTCTTGACCGCGCGCAGAATGCGGAACTGGTGACCGCGCTCGCCTTCGAAATAGAGCACCGTGTCGACCATATGTTCGACCACGCGCGGACCGGCGATCTGACCCTCTTTGGTGACGTGACCCACAAGGATCACCGCCACGCCGCGCCGTTTGGCGAAACTGGTCAGCTCATGCGCGGCTGCACGAACCTGACTGACCGACCCCGGCGCGCTCTCGACGTTGTCAGCCCACATGGTCTGGATGGAGTCGATGATCGCAAGCTGCGGGCGTTCGGCTTCGAGCGTGGTCAGGATGTCGCGCAGGTTGGTCTCGGCCGCGAGCTTCACCGGAGCATCCGCGAGCCCCAGCCTCTGTGCGCGCATCCGCACCTGTGCACTGGCCTCTTCGCCGCTGACATAGATCGTTTTCAAGCCAGACTTCGCGAAATGCGCGGCGGCTTGCAGCAGCAAGGTCGATTTGCCGATCCCCGGATCTCCGCCGACCAGAATGGCGGAGGAGGGGACCAGCCCGCCACCCAACACGCGGTCAAGTTCAACGATACCGGATTGCGCCCGTGGAGGCGGGGTCTCTTGCGTTGCGAGGTCGGTGAGTTCGACCGAAGAACCACGCCGCGCGCCGAGCGATTTACTGGGGGGACCGGCAGAGATGCCCTTGTCTTCGACAATCGAGTTCCAAGCGCCACAAGCGTCACAGCGCCCGGACCATTTGGAGTGTTTTGCACCGCATTCGGTGCAAGAAAAGCTTTTGGAGGATTTTGCCATTTGATCTTGTCGCGCAGGCGCAGGGCCGCGTCAAAGGGAAAACGTCCGGCCATCGGAGCGGGTGTTCCAGGGGGGGAACGCCGACAGGCCGGACGCAGGCCGCTCAGATCACTCAGCGGCTTTGGGGGGCAGATCGATCACGATGTTATCGAGTGTGGTCGAATCGGCTTTAGGCTGTTCTGCCGGCTCTTCCGTGGGCACCACACGTTCGAGGCCGAGTTCTGGCATGATCTCCTGCATCTCGTCGCGCAGCCGCTCTAGCTGTGCCACAGCAACGCTTTCTTCAAGCTCCACCTCATGCAGCCAGTGCTTCATCTCGGTCGAGATCGCCTTTGCCTGGTCAAGACGGCTGTTGAACAGTTCAACCTCTTCCTGACGCTGTTTCAGAAAGCTGCGGGCGCGGGCGATTTTGTCATCGGAATAGACCTCCGCCAAGTCACGTGCCACATGGCTCATCTGGGCCGCCATTTCGAGCACCGTTGGCTCCAGCGTGCTCAGGTCAGGGTGGTCACGAAGGTAGGCGAGCCTCTCGCGCACCGAGTCGAATTCGGAACTCAGCTGAAACGTGTCGGCACGGTCAGCGGCGTGGACCGCGGCATAAGCACGTGCGACATCCTGCATTCCTACAGCAAATTTGCGGTGCGAGTTCTCAAGCTGCATGATGCGTTTGTTTGCAGGTAGGAAAAAACACAGGCCGATGGCCAATGCGGTCAATGCGAGCTGGGCATACATGCCAGCGTTCTCAATAGGTGCGCCGTTATATTCAATCGGCAGGCTGATCCAATTCCACTGGCCGAGAGCCGCCATCACGGAGGCAAAGCTGAGCGCAAGTGCCGCAACGAGGAATAGTGCAACGGCGATACGCTGGAACAGGTACTGAATAAGATAGGCAAAATCACGAAGCTGGGTCATTCATTCTCCCCCCTGGAAGATAAGCGAGTTTCTGCCGATTAAACCCCGTCTGACTCAGTTTGTTCCCGCGTTCTGATCCAAAAATGCGCAGGCTCCCACCCTTAAGCTTAAGCATTGTTGCACAAGTCGCTGCATCCGCAGAATTATTTTGCGCTGTTCACCCGGATGTGATCGCCCAAAAAAAGCGCTTTAGTCCGGAAAAACATGATTCTGACCGGAGGCACGAGCGGTTTTTTGCTAATGTATTGGGCTCACTAGGCGGACATTAGCGGCGGTAATGGCGTTCGTATCTTGTGCCCAGTCCGGTTAGCACTTCGTAACCAATTGTTCCGGCCCAGTCGGCCAAATCATCTACGGTCTGTGTCGTGCCCAACAGTTGGAGACGATCGGGCACCTCAGACAGTTGTGTCACATCAACGGTAATCAGGTCCATCGACACACGGCCCAAGATCGGCAACCGCTGTCCGTCGTGATATAACCCTGCGCGGTCTGTCGCGTTGCCCATCGCGCGCAGCAGCCCGTCCGCATAGCCGCCCGATACAGTCGCAACCGTGGTCGATGCTGCTGCGGTCCAGCTGTTGCCGTATCCCACAGTCTCGCCGGGCGCGACCTCGCGGGTCTGGATCACCGGCAGGTCCAAAGTCACGACAGGGCGCGCGTCAGCGAAGGGCAGACCGCCGTAGAGGCCAACACCCGGCCGGGTGACGTCGAAATGGTAATCAGACCCCAGCAGAATGCCCCCTGTGGCGGCCAGCGACCGTGGGGCTTCGATGCCTTGGGTCATCTCCCGAAACGCGCTCAGCTGTGCGGCATTCATCGGGTGGTCCGGCTCATCCGCGCAGGCGAGGTGCGACATCACGAGGCTCGGCTGTTGCGCCAAAGCGATGTCGCGCAGGGCGGCCCATTCAGCAAGCTCCATCCCCAATCGGTTCATCCCACTGTCGAGCTGGATGCCAAACAGATGGCCGGGCAAGGTCTCAACCTGACGCAGCAGCTGTTCGGTCGAGTTGATCATCGGGGTCAGCTCGGCGCTGCGGATCAGCTCGGCATCGCCCGCCATATGGCCGGAAAAGACATTGATCACCGGCCCATGCCCAAGGGCGCGGCGCAGGGCCAGGCCTTCTTCGGCCTGAGCGACAAAGAACTGACGGGCACCGGCTTCGGCCAGGGCCGTCCCAACCTGTGCCACCCCAAGCCCGTAGCCATCCGCTTTGACCACAGCACCTGTCTCACTATCAGATAGACGGTCAAGGGCGCGCCAATTGTCGGCGAGGGCGGTGAGGTCGATGGTCAGGGTCGCAGTGCTCATGGGCAATGGTTTGAGCCGGAACGCGGGGGGAGGTCAAGCAACCATCTGCGCCCTTACGTCATCCGGGACAAGGTCAAGGCGACTTTGCTACACTTCTGTGCAGAAGAACGTCGGAATGGCGGGGAGCGGGGGCTATGTCACGGATCAGGATCATGTTCGGCCATGCGGGTGTCAGCCTGATGGCGCTGGCCTGTCTGCTGGCCATCATTGCGATGCTCTGGGGCGCGCCGCTATGGTGTTGGGGCTTGGTCCCGCTGGGCGTCGGCGCGCAGATGTTGAACGAGTACAACCTGCACCGGCATATCTTTCACCTCGACCCGCCGCGGCGGCAATGGGCGTTCAACCTGCTTTACCGCGCACACTACGGGCATCACGACTTTCCCACCAATCACGGGCTGTTCTTTGTGCCGCTATGGGTGGCGCTGCCGATGCTGGCGGGGAATTTCCTGTTGGTGTGGGGCATTGCCACGCTGTTCGGACTGCCTTCCGCGATCTGGATTGCTACGGCGATTGTCCCTGTAGGCGGCGTGCTGACGTTCTTGGGGTATGAATGGTTCCATATGACAGCGCATCTGACCCGAGAAACGCGCGAAAGTTGGTGATGCCCTGAGGGGCGGCATATCATGGCGGTGTTCAGACGCCGTCGATTCTCTGCTGAGAAAAGGATATGCCACATGTCAGAGTCTACCATCACCCAACTGCCCGATCCATCGGGATTTAGCGCCGATCCGTTCACGGATGTCATCCGCGATGGCGCGCGCAAGCTGATCGAACAGGCGGTCCAGGCCGAGCTGGCCACCCTCATGGCGGCCTTTTCCAATGAAAAGCTTCAGGATGGGCGGGCACGTCTTGTCCGTCATGGTCACCTACCGGAACGCGATGTGATGAC
>NZ_FNBP01000002.1:0-461127 GCF_900102535.1 Sulfitobacter delicatus
ACTGGCCGCCAGCACTCTATGCACCCTTCACGCCCAACCCCAAAGTGGCCTACTTTTGCGCCGCCCTTTGGTCGGGTTTTACTCCGCCGTTGACACATTCTGCGTTTCCTTTTTCCATAGCGCCTTGGGAAACGGCGCCGGCCTCCATCTGAACGTGAATTCTTCACCTAGAGGTATCTATTGTGGGCAATATAATCTTGTCCCTTAAACATGGCATTTCGGTGGCAGCGAAAGCTCAGAGCGGCAAATTTGCAGCGCAAAGAAGGCGATCAGCGGATGTTCGCTGACGTGGTTATCTGATTAAGCAGAAGGAGGGGGTTTGGAAGCTGTGCTTTCCCGCGTTACCCTTGGCGGAAGGCGCAATCGTAGCTTCGCGCGTGGAAGGCGTCAGCATGGGACTTGCAGCAGTCAAACACCGGTTTTTTAAGGACGGTGTATTGATAATCGCATGATACGAAAAAGGCATTCGTTACTCGAAAAAGCGCCGATCAGAGATCGGCGGTTTTTTCTTACGCGGTCAGCATTACACAAGTGGTACCCAAGGCCGCACTCGTACCGGCACGCCTCGCGGCGGGGGTTTTGAATTCTCACTCCTTGTATCAAGAAACACAAACGGCCCATTATTGCCGTCCGGGACTTCGAGATTTGCTGCGTAACGGCATGCGGAAGGCCGACATTCCTCCGCGGGTGGCCAACGTTCTGATTCTCTGGAGACCGTTCTGGGCAATCTTCCAAAGTTTGCTGCACTTTCAAACGCTGAAAACACCCTTCCTTCAGGTCTCGTCCAGTGCGGGTCAATCTGCCTTGGCCACAGCTCCATCTGACAGCACATTGAGAAGCGGGCATTCCGGTGCATCAGAACCGCTGCACTTCGCAATCGTATCTGCCAAGATTGCCTCAATGTTTTGCAGATCCCTTATCTTGGCCCGCACGACATTTAGGTGGTCTCGCCCACGTTTCTCGACTTCGCCGCAGGTATGACTGCCGCGATCGACCATGCTGAGCAGTCCTCGGATTTCTTCCATGGTAAAACCCAGTTCTCGCGCTCGCATGATAAAGCTCAGCCTTTCCACATGCGCAGTTCCGTAACGGCGGTGCCCGGCGGGACTGCGCGGTGGGTCGGGCATCAGGCCGACACCTTCGTAATATCGGATTGTCTCAAGGTTGCAGCCGGTCAACTTCGCAAGATCGGAGCGCTTTAGGGCGCTCGCAACTCCGTGATCGCTTGGCATGAAGTTTCTCCTTGCTCCTGTAGTTGCTACAGACCCTATCTTGCCTGTCATGATGAAGGCAACCATGAGCACCGCGATGACAGATCACACTCCTGCGACCCCGACCGAGCATGAGGATCGTTCCGGCTGGCTGGCCACCGGCGCCGGTGTGTTCGGAGCATTGGCCATGACATCTTGCTGCATTCTGCCGTTGGTATTGGTCAGCTTTGGCGTCACCGGGGTCTTTATCGGTCAACTTACCGCGCTTTATGCCTATAAATGGGTGACCTTCAGCCTTGCAACGCTCGCGCTCGCCTATGGGTTTTGGAAAGCCTATCGCCCGGTGCCGACGGATGCTTGCGCGGATGGCACCTGTGCGCGCCCGGTCGACCGCGGGCTGATGCGTGGGTTGCTCCGGGGCGCTTTGATTGTCGTGCTTCTGGCGCTCGCCTTTCCAATAGTCTCGCCCTTTCTTTTGACATTCTGACCATGAGGTCTCCTATGAAACTGCTCATCTCCACCGCTGCGCTTATCCTCTCTGCCAGCGCAACACTGGCCGCAGAAGCGACCACCCGCATTGCCGTTGAGGGGCTCACTTGTCCCTCTTGCAGCTATATCGTCGCCACTGCCATGAAGCGCGTGGACAGCGTCGAAGTGCAGGAGTTTATCGCAGGTGAGGCAGAAAATGGCCTCTATGTTCTGCGCTACGATGATGCGCTGACAGACCCGCAGTCCATTGTCGCCGCTGTGACGGCCGTCGGCTATCGCGCTGCCTTGGATGCAGAGAGCGGATCGTGAGCGGCGTGGAGGGGTCCGACACCCAGAGTGGCTTGCTCAAGTTCGGGCTCATTGGCACGGTCATCGTCGCCCTTTGCTGTTTCACGCCAGTGCTCGTGATCCTGTTCGGCGCTGTTGGGCTGTCGGCTCTGCTGGGCTGGCTTGATTACGTGCTGTTGCCGGCGCTCGCCATCTTCATCGGCATCACAATTTACGCGCTTTGGAAGCGCCGCGATTCAGAGAGATCATCATGAAAGACACTAAATCTCCCCAGAGGAAATCCTATGACCTTGCCGTGATCGGCGCCGGTTCCGCAGGCTTTTCTGCCGCCATCACTGCGGCTGAAACCGGCGCGCGGGTGGCTCTCATCGGCGCGGGCACCATTGGCGGCACCTGTGTCAACGTGGGCTGCGTGCCGTCCAAGGCATTGATCCGCGCGGTTGAGAGTCTGCATCATGCGCGCGCTGCGGCTCGGTTTGATGGGATAGAGGCTGAGGCACGCGTGACCGACTGGGCGGCGACTGTCGCGCAAAAGCAAGCGCTGGTCGAAGAATTGCGTGCGGCGAAATATGCGGATGTTCTACCCCGGCATGAGAATGTCGATTACGTCGAAGGCCGCGCGACATTCGATGATGATGGCAAGTTGACGGTCGATGGCAGCCTCTTCCCGGCAGCAAAGGTCATCATTGCCACCGGCTCCCGCCCACATGTGCCTGCAATCCCGGGGATTGAGGACGCCGACGCCCTCGATAGCACAACAGCACTGGAATTGACTGCTCTGCCTGCTTCCATGATCGTCCTCGGAGCAGGCTATATCGGCGTGGAACTGGCGCAGCTTTTTGCGCGGGCTGGCGTTGCCGTGACGCTGGTCAGCCGCCGAGGTGTCTTGCCCGAGGCAGAACCGGAAGTGTCAGAGGCGCTGGCAGGTTACTTGGGTGATGAGGGCATCCGTGTGGTGCGCGCTAATGGCTATGATCGCATTTCGAGCGGTGACAACCAAATCACGCTGCATCTCTCGGATGGCCAAGCACTGACATCGGAACGGCTCGTGTGCGCAACCGGCCGTGTGCCAAACAGTGACGGGCTGAACCTCGCGGCTGCTGGAGTTGCGGTCGATGCGCGGGGCGGCATTGAGACCGATCCTCAGATGCGCACCGGCAATCAAAATATCTGGGCGGCGGGCGATGTCACGGGCCGTGACCAGTTTGTCTATATGGCTGCCTATGGCGCTAAGATCGCGGCGCGCAATGCGGTAGCGGGTGAGACCCGCAGCTATGACAATGCCACCATGCCTTGGGTCGTCTTTTCCGATCCGCAAGTGGCAGGCGTTGGGCTCAGCGAAGCGCAGGCCCATTCCGCGGGCCATGAGGTGCTGACCTCCGTTCTGCCGCTGGATGCCGTCCCGCGGGCCTTGGCGGCCCGCGATACGCGTGGCCTCATCAAGCTGGTGGCCGAAGCGGGAAGCAAACGGCTGCTCGGCGCACAGATCCTCGCACCGGAGGGTGCCGACAGCATCCAGACCGCAGCGATGGCACTGAAGGCCGGGCTGACCTACGAAGAGCTTGGCGACACGATCATGCCTTATCTGACCACCGTCGAGGGTTTGAAACTGGCGGCCCAGACTTTCGAGAAGGACGTTGCCGCCCTGTCTTGTTGCGCGGGGTAAAGACATGGCAGATCCCTCCACCCACGATTGGCTAAACACCCGGCTTGGCAGCCTGCTCGCGTGGGGCCTTCCCATCGGCGCGATGCTTCTGGCGGTCCCGCTCGCCGACGGCCCCAAAACCGCAATCTGGGTCATCGCCCTTGCTTGGATGGGCGTCGCCTGCCTGCGCAATGCCCGGCGCTGTGGCCGGGTGCATTGCCGCTACACCGGGCCGTTCTTACTGGCCATGACGCTGCCGGTGCTGGCTTATGGTGCAGGCGCGCTGCCACTGGGCAGCGACGGTTGGCGCTGGCTTGGGCTCACGATCGGCGTCGGCGCGACCGGGATCTGGTGGCTCAGTGAACGAATACTCGGCCGATATCGTTGAACTTGAAACAAACGCCTTCCGAACTCTCGACTACAAGGACACTTCATGACCGAAACACTTGATCTGATCGTCATCGGCGCCGGCATGGCCGGGATCAATGCCGCGAAAAAAGCAGTCGGGGCTGGATGGTCCGCCGCCATTGTGGACGAACTGCCCTACGGTGGCACCTGTGCGCTCCGGGGCTGCGACCCGAAGAAAATGCTGAGGGCCGGGGCTGAGGTGATCGACGCAGCTCGTTTGCTCAAGGGCAAGGGCGTTGCAGGTGACACGCGGATCGACTGGCCAGCGCTCATGAAACACAAAGAAAGCTTCACCGATCCGGTGCCGGAGAACATGGAAGACGGGTTGAAGAAAGCTGGCGTGAAAACGCTGCACGGATCGGCGCGTTTCACCGCAGAGGATCGGATTGAGATCGAAGGCTATGGGGAATTCACCTTCAAGCAAGCCTTGATCGCAACAGGCGCCAAACCGCGACCTCTGGACATTCCCGGTGCCGATCGGCTCATCGACAGCACCGAGTTTCTGAACCTGCCGAACCTGCCCGAACGCATCGTATTCGTGGGTGGTGGATACATCTCTTTCGAGTTTGCCCATATTGCCGCCCGAGCAGGTGCCAAGGTCACGATCCTTGATCATGGCAAGCAGCAGCTGAAGATGTTCGACCCAGACCTTGTCGGTATGCTGCTGGAGCGTAGCCGCGCGGTCGGGATTGAGATCATCGCCAATGCCGCGCCCGACCGAATTGACTCTGCTGGTGACGTGGAGCGCTTCACCTACAATGTCGATGGCAAATCACATGTCGAAGAGGCCGACCTTGTTGTCCATGGCGCGGGGCGGGTGCCTGCCGTCGAGTGCTTAGATCTAAGCGCTGCGGGCATTGAGACTGAGCATGGCGGCGTCAAAGTCGAAGCATGGCTACAGTCCACATCCAACCCTCGCGTATATGCCGCTGGTGATGCCGCGGCCTCCCCGGGGAAACCTTTGACCCCGGTAGCTGTTTTCGAAGGCAAGATTGCCGTGTCCAACATGTTGAAGAACAAAAAAACTGCACCTGACTATACCGGCGTGCCCAGCGTGGCGTTCACCATTCCAGAACTCGCGCGGGTCGGCATGTTGGAGGAAGAAGCGCGTGAGGCTGGCGATGTGGAGGTATCATTTACAGATACATCCGACTGGTTCTCTCAGAAACGACTGGGAGAGACCCATGCAGGTGCAAAGATCATCTCTGACGAGAATGGTAAAATCTTAGGCGCGCATATGTTTGGTCCGGACTACGCGGAACTCATCAACATCTTCTCTCTGGCGATCAAACTTGGGCTTACGGTTGACCAGGTAAAGACGATGCCGGCAGCCTATCCCACGGGGGCGTCGGATATCGGCTCCATGTTCTAAGAGCGCAAGGGTTCAGAAAACTGCCAAACTGTGCGGATCTGAGCGCGCGCAGGGCTAACTTCCGGCCAGCAAGCGGAGGCCATGATCGGAGAGCTTAAATGCGTCTGGCGATCGTCTGCTTGTGGTGCTGCCGTCGGCTTTCTTGCGACCGCTGCGAATGTCCGCAGTCCGCCCTTCTTGAACGCTACCGCTTCCGGCTTTTCCGACCTCAAGGTAGCCGCACGATAACGCGGTTGGTCTGTTAGGCAGGGCTTTCGCTGCAACTAAGCACAACTCCGGCAGCCGACTCGACGTCTCACGGGTAAACCGTTGGAAACAGAGTACGCCTAAGGCTGTACCCAACGTATAGTGCAAGGACTTCAACCTTGATGCTCATCGAACAAAAAACTCCATGATGACAGAAGCCGCTTGCAAGTTTCGCGATCGGTTCGCTGTAAGTATCGAGTGACTAACAAAAAAAACGCTCAGCGATTTGCCCCAAAACCGCGTCCAAGGACTGTGGTATGCTTGATTGGTATAGGCTCTTGGAAAGCAGAGGTTCCGAGCGTTTGCAGGATCGGGCAGTCGGGCCGATCGTCGCCGTGACAGTTCATGGCCAAATGTTCGAGGGTGTTTATCATTTCTTCAAGCTCCTGCCGCTTTTGCTGCAACTCTCGAACATGGTCTAACGCGATCGTCTTGACACTTGCGCTGGCCCTGTCGTGATCTTGCCAGAGCTGGAGCAGGTTTACGATTTGTTTGACCGTGAACCCCAGATCTCGAGCGCGGCGAATAAATTTGAGGGTCTGAACCTCTTTCTCCGAATATACGCGATACCCCGAGTAGGTTCGCAATGCAGGCCGGATCAGGCCGGTATCTTCATAGTAGCGGATCATTTTTGCTGAGATGCCGCTCACCTTAGCTGCTTCGCCGATGTTCATGACCATGCTCCTTTCGGTCGTCGTTAATCATACTGCAAATCCGGGCACTACAGGAGCGATTCCCGCGCGCCCGGATTATTTGTGATCGGCAGGATCAGGCTGCTTTCATCAGACCGACCAGCGGTCTTATCTGCCGTATTTGATCTGCTGCGGCACCTAGAATTACCTCGCCTTCGATAACCGTGATGGGGCCCACCCGCGATCCGGTACGGCGCTGCGCCTCATCAGAGATGGCTGGTAGCGTCAGATCATGCTCGACAAAGCGTAGCGCCATTGCGTTCAATCATCCTCTCAAGCGAAGGCTGTCGGGGCATGTCGGCCTAGTGTAGATCATGATGCGATGCATTTTCCATCCTTCAGTATGGAGATTTTGGGCGGAAGTCTGAGCGGTAGGCTGGGCCAACTAAGGGGTTTGTCCCCCAGACGGTAAAGGCCATGTCGTCGGGCTTTATCGTCGGGGCGAACCGCCTAAGCCGCAGGGCGTTGGTCAAGACAAAGACACTCGACAAGGCCATAGCGCCTGCGGCCAGCATCGGCGAAAGCAAGGTGCCGCTGACAGGATAGAGGGCGCCAGCCGCCACCGGGATGAGGGCGGCGTTATAGGCAAAGGCCCAGAACAGGTTTTGCTTGATGTTGCGCATGGTGGCTCGGCTCATCCCAAGGGCGGTTTGCACGCCGTTTAGGTCACCCCCCATCAACACCACGTCTGCGCTTTCTATCGCCACATCCGTTCCTGTACCGATAGCGATACCGACGTCGGCCTCTGCCAAGGCTGGAGCGTCATTGATGCCGTCTCCGACAAAGGCAACTTTGCGATTTCCCTCGCGAAGCTTTTGTACAGCTTCGACTTTGCCGCCGGGCAGCACCTCGGCCACTACGTCATCGATACCAAGCTTGGCCGCAATCGCATCGGCTGTGTCACGGTTGTCGCCGGTGATCATCGCAACCTTCAAACCAAGCGCCTGCAGCCCTGCAATCGCGGCGGGCGTGGAAAGCTTCACCGGGTCTGTAACGGCAAGCAGAGCAGCAAGTTGCCCATCAATGGCTGCGTAGAGTGGTGACGCGGCCTGCTTCGCCAGATCTCTCGCTGCTTGTGCGAAGGTCTCTACGTCAATGCCCAGTGAGATCATGAAGCGATCAGCGCCCACGTTTACGGTATGGCCGTCGACCTCAGCGGTGATGCCAAAGCCAGCTTGAGCGTCAAAACTGGTAGCTTGTGGCAATGCCACACCGTGGGCCTCCGCAGCTTCGATAATCGCACGCGCAACCGGGTGTTCTGACCCGCCTTCCGCCGCCGCGATCAGTCGCAATACCGCCTCTCGATCGAAGCCTTTGTTTGTGATGAATTCGGTCAATGCCGGGCGGCCCTCAGTCAATGTGCCGGTCTTGTCGAGTGCGACGACGTCAATTCCGGCGAGGCTCTGAAGTGCTTCGCCCTTGCGAAACAGCACACCCAATTCAGCCGAGCGACCGGTGCCGACCATAATCGAGGTTGGCGTGGCGAGACCCATCGCACATGGGCAAGCGATAATAAGCACGGCAACCGCATTCACCAGCGCAAAGGTCACCGCAGGCTCCGGGCCCCAAAAGAACCAGATCCCAAATGTTAGTGCTGCTCCAGCCATGACGGCAGGGACAAACCAAGCCGTCACCCGGTCTACCAAAGCTTGAATAGGCAGCTTGGCACCCTGCGCGGATTCAACCATGCGAATAATCTGCGCCAGCATGGTATCCCCACCGACCTTTTCGGCGCGGTAGGTGAAGCTGCCCGTCTGGTTAATCGTGCCGCCAATCACCGGGTCGCCCAGGTCTTTGCTGACCGGAATGGGCTCGCCAGAGATCATAGCTTCGTCAACGAATGAACTGCCGCTTTGCACCGTACCATCAACAGGAATGCGGTCGCCTGGGCGAACCTGAACAATGTCCCCCGGGCGCACGTCTTCCAGTGCCACGTCGACAAAGGCCCCTTCCCGCTCAACCCTTGCAGATTTTGCCTGTAGTCCTGTCAGACGGGCGATGGCCTGACTGGTCCGGCCTTTTGCTTTCGCTTCAAGATACCGACCCAACAAGATGAGAGTAATGATGACCGCGGAGGCTTCGAAGTAGACGTTGTCCGTGCCTGCAGGCAGAAGCCCCGGCGCAAAGGTGGCAACGACCGAGAACCCCCAAGCGGCGCTGGACCCAAGCACCACCAATGCATTCATGTCTGGCGCCATGCGCAGCAGTGCCGGGATGCCCTTGGCATAGAAGCGCAGGCCGGGTCCAAATTGAACCACCGTTGCCAGCAGGAAATAGGCCAGATAGAGTGTTGTCTGCCCGAATGACATCATGAGCCAATGGTGGAATGGGGGAACCAAATGGCCGCCCATTTCCGCGATGAACACTGGCAGCGTAAGTGCTGAAGAAACGGCCAGATCCCGTTTGAGCTTTCTTAACTCTTGTTCTTTATCAGCGTCGCGCGAGGCGGATGTGATCGTGGCTGACTTCGGCGCATAGCCGGCTTTGGTGATGGCCATCTCAATCGCCGCGGTCTGGCTGGGCGATGTATCCGAAACGGTAATCGTGGCCCTTTCTGTCGCCAAATTTACGCTTGCCGAAAGAACTTCGGGAACGGCGGCGATAGCGCGCTCCACCCGAAGCACGCAAGACGCGCAAGTCATGCCTTCGATGCCCAGTTCGAGTGTGGTTGATCCGATTTCATAGCCACTACGGCGAATGGCCGCGACGACTGCCGAGCGTTGACCAACGGTTTCGTAGATCACTTCGGCGCGCTCGGTCGCGAGGTTGACTGATGCCTCGACGACGCCCGGCACCTGCGCAATCGCGCGTTCAACGCGCAATACGCAGGATGCGCAGGTCATGCCTGTGATGGGGATGCTTTCCGTGCTGGAGAACGGCTCCAGAAATGCCGCGTCCTTCATGTCGATAACTCCTAAGAGGGTTGCTATGCGACTCAGCTTGCGGGCTTCCAACGTTGTTAGGGTCAACACTAAAAATAGCGGCGTGGAATTTTTGCAGACGCTCTCTTGACCTTGTCCTGCTGGCAAACTCCATCTGACAGAAACGGCGATGTTGCCGCGATAGAAAACTAAAAAGGATAGTAACCATGAAGACGTTGAACTTACCCGGCATGACCTGTGGCGGTTGTGCCCGGAGCGTCACTGCTGCGATCAAGGAACTCGACCCCGAGGCGACTGTGACTGCCGATGTCGCGGCCAGACGCGTGACAGTTAAGACGACCGTGAGCGACCAAGCTCTACGCGATGCTGTGATGGATGCTGGCTACAACCCAGCTTAATCCTCGAAACGATCTGGCGCGCGGGATCACCGCGCGCCATCCTTGAAGAGGGGAAGGTGCACCAGGGAACAACCTGACTTGCCTCACCGATTGTTTCTATATCGTGCGGGCGTTGCCCGAGATGTGCACCGGAGAGCCCGGCTTGTCACTCAATCGAACCTCAATGATTGACAGCGCGCCCATATCCTCACCTTGCCGGATCGTGAAACTCCCACCGTGTGGCCACTCCTGATCGCGGAGATAACCAGCAAAGGCCGCTGCTGCAGCCCCAGTCGCTGGGTCTTCCAGAACGCCCCCAGAGGCGAATGCGTTGCGGACTGCGAAAACCTGATCGGTCTCGATATGAACCAGCATGATCGTTACGAGCCCGTGCTGCCGCATCATGGCCCGCCCTTTATCAAGATCGTAGGACATCTCAGCCAGGCGAGCACGGTCGTGGAGGGCAAACACAAGGTGGTCGGCTCCGGCATGGATATGAGCGGGCGGAAGGCGCGGGTCCAAATCACCTTGGGAAAGGCCAAACAACGCAAGAGCGTCTGTGGCTTCACCATCCGCGATTGCGCGGCTTTTTGTGGCTGGTGAGGCGAGCGTCGCAGCCATGCCTTCCTCTGAAGCCTTTGCCTCGACCGTGATTGAGGCGTTGTTGAGGTCCAGCGTATAGGTCCCGGTACCTTTCTGCTGACCGAGAACGGCGCCGAGCGCAATCGTTGCGTGGCCGCAAAAGGGGACTTCAGCCTCGGGAGAAAAATAGCGTACACGCCATCTTCTATCCTCCCCTGCAATGGGCAAGGCAAAGGCCGTTTCCGAATACCCGACCTCTGCAGCGACCTTCTGCATTTCCACTTCAGGGGCGGGGGCCTCTAATAGCACGACCCCGGCGGGGTTGCCGCCTGCCCCCCCTACGCTGAAGGCTGCAATTCGATGAATTTCCATGGTGAACGCTCCAATTGATTACGGCGCAAACATACTTTGCGCAGGCCATCTCGTCCCCGCGGTATCGTAAGCAAAACCACCCTCTTGCATTAACAACGTAAGCAAATCGCTGTAAGGTGCCACAATGAGCAAACCCATAGATGCCATAGATCGAAGAATTATCTCAGTTCTCGAAACTGACGGTAGGATGAGCCTATCGGAGATCGGAAAGACTGTTGGCCTTTCCGGGCCAGCTGTCAGCGAGCGCTTGCGCCGCTTACAGACGGATGAGGTCATTGAAGGCTTCACCCTTCGCGTGAATACAAAGGCCCTTGGCTATACGCTTGAAGCAATCGTACGGATCAAGCCACGCTCAAAGCAGCTACACAATGTTGAGCGAATGATACGAGATGAGCCTCGGTTTACCTCTTGCGATCGTGTCACCGGCGAAGACTGTTTTATAGCGCGTCTGGCTTTGGTTGATGTTGCGGAATTAGATGACATTCTGCTTCCTCTTCATGAGCGTGCAGAGACCCACACTTCAATCGTCAAGTCATCGCTCTTGCGGAATCGAATGCCTTGTCTATCGCCCGAAGCGAAGCCGAAACACCGGCTATGACATTGCTCGAATGGCAAGCATTATCAGATTACTGGTATGCGCTGCCACAACTGTGCAAATTGTCTCTACCTGCTGCGTTATGCTTTGGCGTATTCCCGTAAAATAACATGGCTTCTTGCCTCTGAAATAAAAGGCGATGCCCCAACCCGATCGTTAAGCACCGACAAATCCTCGGCGCTCGGCACCGTGACGGAAAGGACCGCGTCTACCTCACCCGCCAGTGAAACGAGAGATGTTACTCCTTCGAGGCTTAAAAGCCACTGAAGTGCTTTGTCGCAAGGGCGTCGTGATATTTCCACGAACATCAATGCTCGTACGAGTCCGACCTGCTTCCGAATTACCGCATGATAGCCCCGAATTATTCCTGCCTCTTCCATGGCGACAATGCGAGCCTGCACTGCCGGCCGAGACAAACCGATTTGCTTCCCGATCTCAGTCACGCTTATCCGGGCGTCGCGCTCTAAGATCGCAGCGATGCGTTTGTTGGTTCGATCAAGTTCCATCTCAACATCCGACGATTGGCAGCCCATTCCCGACGAACCGCAAGATGCGGAAAGCTACTGTTTCATGCATTGTATTTTTAGCAAATTTGGAGGGCAAATGCGAAAAATTTCACCGAAGGACTTTCAAGCCGCCCGAGCTTGGGAAGCCATGCCTATCGACCGGATCGATGGGCGAACAACTATTCGGATGCATTGGACCGATAGGGCTTACAAATGGCACGTAAACGACGGGCCTGAAGTATTTGTAGTGCTCGACGGTATTGTAGATATGCATGCGCGCAAAGGCAGTGAAGTCATAATCTACAAGCTGGGAGCTGGCGAGATTTTTCATGCGGAAGACGGCGATGAGCATGTTGCCCACCCAATAGGACCGGCGAGGGTATTGGTCATTGAGCGCGAAGGAAGCGTGTAGGTGCAAGACGCGAGGTCAAAGATGAGTCTGAGGTCTCTGTCGCTTGCGTCATATCACTGCTCATCTAAGCGTATGCACCATTTCAAGTTGCTTGATGCTGGACAAAACCCACCCCGTCTTTTTCAAGAACGCTTCGCCGTCATCAGCGGCAAAATATTCCGGGACTCTCCAGTTTCTTTGTGGGAAGGCACCCAACAACGACTTCATGAAACAGCTCCCTACACCGCGCCTCGCGACAGATGGCAAAACCGCAAAAGCGAGTAATTTGACGATCGGTGCCCCCGCATCAATTATTGCCACCGCCGTTCTGCTGTCATTGCAATAAGCCTTCAGTGGTGGGCGCGCGGCACTAAAGCAAAGCGGCGATGCTTGCCAAGTCGTAGTTTTTGCATAGGCACTTACAAGCACCGCCATGGCTTCGAGGTTAGAACACATCTGAAGTTGCTCACCGCCGCCTGAAGCTTCGTGGGTATAGCCAACAAGTCGACGAGTTGTTCGGAACCCTGCGCGCAAATAGGTTGCCATTGCCGCACTATTCCCGTCGATCACCTCAAGAACTTGATGTCGGTCGTTCCGTGCACGGGCTTGAGCAAGACACCATTCGATTGCAGTAGCGCCCAAACCCGCGCCCCGAAATTGAGGCAAAACGCCTAATGCCGACACTCTGCTGGTGGACCCGCGTCGCGAAATTATGGACACCGCAGCGGGTTCGCCTTGCATGGTGGTAAAGACTGAGCTCTGCGTAAGGTCTATGTGCTCAGCTTGAATGCGCTGCATCAACGCCGCGGGCTCGAATGCCACCGGCATCACGTAGCCCCCGTATGCGGCATTCAGGATGTCGCAAAGCTGCCCTAATGAATAATCGCTTGCCTGCACAGACAGGGTCTTCATCTACGGACCTCGATTTGCATTGCTCATACCTATACCAGCGCGGAGCTCAATAAAGGCTCAGGGCCGCAGCACGTCATGACTATTGCGTCAGCCACCGAAAGCTACCGTCCTTCTTTTAAGCTTCTTAATGCCCGTCGTAGCACTCGTGTGATAAGCCAAATGCAGTAGACCGCCGGCAATCGCGATGTTCTTCAGGAAATGAATAACCTGATCGGGGTCACTGAACTGGGTATGGAATATAAGGGCTGCTAAGACAGTGAATGTCCCAAGGACTTTAGCACTTACCTCAGTCCAGTATCCGATCATCAGGGCCGTACCTGCCACAACTTCGACGATGATGGCACCCACCAGAACCACGTGAGAAAACGGCAATCCGAATGAAGCGATGTAGCCCTCGACATCGCTGTAAGCGATAATCTTCCCAATACCACTCCAGACGAAAAGCGCGCCAAGAGCTGCGCGCGATGTATATTCAACAAGCTTAGAAGTCATGTTTCTCTCCTGTGAGAATAGGTGTTTGATTGCACGCCTTCTCACAGATGGGACTTGGTTCTCACAGCCGGGAAATTCTGATCGAAACGATTAGATTATTCGATCGATAGCTCTCAAAGCAGCTGCCGCATTAAAAGTGTGCCTTCTAACGTGGCAAGCCAAAACCGTTAGTTTACTCAGTAAAAACGTACCGCGCGCAATCGATCCAGCAGCCATTGCGTCGCAGGCCCGAGTGGAGCATCAGCCCGCACCACGCAATTTACCGGCATCGCATCTCCTGTGTCGGGATGGCTCACCAAGTTCAGGATTACCAACCTACCTGCATCAACTTCTTGCCGGGCGATGGCTTCCGGGAGGAACCCCCAGCCAAACCCATTGCGGATGAGTGTAAGCTTTGCTCCCATTTCGGACACGCGCCAGATACGAGACGAGACTACGCCAAAGTCGACCCCTGTGGTAAGGGGTCCTCGGTCAATGACCACTATTTGCCGATGATCTCGTAGGTCTGCATCATCCACAGGCGCGAGTGTTTGCGCCATCTCGTGTGTTGCTGCAACTACCGGAACGAGCGTGACGGGTGGCAGGCTAAAGCCTGTAAGCCCCGCTGGTACATGGGGATAGGTACACGTGATGCCGATGGCACAGTCGCCTTTCAACACGAGCTCAACCGGCATGCTCAGAGCATCATTGCTGAGCAACACCGCC
This sequence comes from Sulfitobacter delicatus, assembly GCF_900102535.1. Classification (GTDB taxonomy): domain Bacteria; phylum Pseudomonadota; class Alphaproteobacteria; order Rhodobacterales; family Rhodobacteraceae; genus Sulfitobacter; species Sulfitobacter delicatus. The sequence continues at coordinate 14,166 of NZ_FNBP01000002.1, forward strand.
ACCGTGGGAAAGGCGGCCTCGAAATCATGCAAAATTTCAACCAACACATGTGTTGGGAAAACCGGGTCTACACTGAGGCCAACGACATTTTCGAGCCCCTGCGAAATCGCGCGGGCCCGCGCGAGGAGTGAGTCCGCTCTTTCAAGAATTGCGATAGCATCTCTCAAGACAGTATCACCAGCGACCGTCAATTTGGGCCTTTTTGCCGATCGGTCGAATAATTCGATGCCAAGCTGGCTTTCGAGTTCCGAGATCGCGTAACTCACCGCAGACTGAGCACGGCCAAGCTCCACCGCACCAGCTGAAAAAGTACCCGTTCGTGCGACTACTGAGAAAACACGCAGTCGGTCCAACGATAATCGCTCGATATTCATAGCTGCCCCGCTTCCTGTCACAACCACGCGAATTGACATGGGCTATAGGCACGTGTCGACATGAAAATCGCACGTCTTCAGGGCGTCTGTGTCTGCCAGCACTGGGGCTGGGTCATGACTTCCGTCAGGCAGCCTACATAGGTGAATTATAAAGCGATGAATCGTGAACGCCTAACTGCAAATTACACTTCGGTCAGCCTTTATGCAGCCGTCCTGCCGGACAACGCCCGAGACCGGGAGGGGACGACAATCGTAACGGCGAAAGACAGTACGACCTGTCCAAGCTGGTTAATCGTTTCGATCAAGACTTCCTGTGTCCCCACACCCTTTGACGGGTTGGCGGCTACGTCCAGAATGCGGCCGCGAACCCGTAACGTGTCGCCGGGCCGAACCGGATGGAACCAGCGGAGTTGATCAATACCCTTGCCGACCAACCCCCACGCCATATTCAGCCCCTGTGTCACAATAAGGCGGTGCGTGATGCTCATGGTCAGTAGACCGCTGAGGCTCAACCCCTTAAAGACGGGATGTTCCAGTGCTTTGATGTCGTCAGTATGGAAGTCCTGCGGATCATAGGCTTTCGCGAAGCTTACGGCTTCTTCGTGTGAGATCGTTTGGGTCACAGTTTCGAAGGTATCGCCGACGGCAAAATCTTCAAAGTAACGAAGGTTGTTCATTTACGGTTCCATTGTGTTTGTGATGCAGCCACCGCTTTCGGTCCAAACGCAGGAAACCGGCTGCCCTCCTGTCGTTTGTTATCCAGAGGCAACTTACAGTCGCCTTAGGCGATTAAAACTCGCGATTGTCGGATGGAACCTATCGAAATTTTCGACAGTACAGCTTGACCAGTTAGACTAAAAAGGATGACGGCACAGACTAAAAGAAGGGGTAGCGCCGCGCAGGTAGATCTTAGTGGACCAGCCTGTAGTCCCACGAAATAGGAGTTCGCGTCGAAATTTCCCACGCCGAACAAGCCACAGTTGGACCGCCCTCATCCGTTCAGGAGTTTCACGTAAGCCTCAATACAGCTCGCAACTATTTGCCAAGCTTCCAGCGCTGGACGCGTTGACAGGGCGCGCGGCTTGCGACACTCATCGACACATGCGTCGCTTGGCCATCATATCAAACCTTGTCCGTTTCCTTCTCGGAGCGGTCATGATCAGTGGTTTGCTATTGCTTCCACCGTCCTCGGTACATGCTGACAGCGGGATGCATCTGGATGGGCAGGCATCGCATCATTCTGCACACCATTCGGCCGGTATGGCCATTAAAGATCTGCCTGATGCGACGTCCGCATTTCCCATGCAAGGCGACGATGCCAGCGATTATGAAAGTGATCCATGTTGTGGGGGCATCTGTCTTACGGCTGCGCTTTGCGCCCATTCGGATAGTAGCGTAACCTCAGCACAAACGACCCGCTATTCGCCGATCTCGAAGTTCCTGGTATCCGCAGATCCGCGCGGGCAACTGCGCCCCCCTCGAGCCTGAGTTGATCACCGTCCTCTGACGGCATTCCCGTCCGCGCTTTGAGCCGCGGGCAAGATCACCTTTTCTCAGGTCAAATACTTATGAAACCAACACTGTTTGTCGGGGCGTTGTCCCTGACCCTTGGGGCTTGCGCCACGACGCTCCCGCCCCTTCCCGACGTTACCGCCGCCTATGTGCAGCAGCCCACACCCCTACCCGAGGTCGCCGCAATGACCGCCGCCGACAACAGAGCGCGTAGCAGCGCTGCAACCGCCGAAGAGCAGCCCTTCGCAGGTTACCGACGCCGCGGTGTCGTCGAGCCGCTCGACTGGCGACGGCTGAACGCCGAGCAGGCTCCGATGCAGGGGATGAACCACTGATGCGCTGGAAATTGAAAACCGCCTCCGTCATCACGCCTTTGATCTTGGGCGCCTGCACGGCCCCGGTGATGCCGGTAAGCTTCTCGGCCCGCGATGCTGGCTTTGCCACCGTGGAGGCGCGCACCTCCAAGGCCATCGGCAAACGCACTGTCTGGGCGCAGTCACAGGCCGAGACCGTCGCCGCCTCCAAACAGGTCCGCGCCATGGTGCAAGGCAAGACAATTAACGCCGAAACCGCGGTGCAGGTCGCGCTGTTGAACAACAAGGGGCTTCAGGCCTCCTACGCGCAGATCGGTCTGTCGGCGGCAGAAGCATGGCAGCAGTCCACGCCAGAGAACCCCGTCGTCTCGATCGGTCTGTTGGGCATCGGCGCGCCCGAGGTCGGGCTGTACCGTGCCTTGGAAAGCATGATCGCCGTGAACCTGCTGGACGCCCGCACCCGCAAACAGCGCATCGCCGCTGCCGAAGCGGAGTTCCAGCATGCGCAGATGCAGGCGGTGAGCGACACGCTGGCGCTGGCCAATGAAACCCGTGAGGCATGGATCAACGCCGTCGCGGCCTTTGAAACGGTCAGCTACCTTAAACGCGCCTCAGTCACCACGGATGCGGCGGCGGAATTGGCGCAGCAATTGGGCAAGACCGGCGCGCTCAACAAAGCCGCGCAGGCGCGAGAGCAGGCGTTCAATGCCGAGATGGCCGGACAATTGGCACAAGCGCGGCTGGATGCGCAATTGGCCAAGGAACAACTGACCCGGCTTATGGGCCTTTGGGGGCAGGACGTGGCCTATTACGTGCCTGACGCCCTGCCCCGCGTGCCCAATACGGTCAGCAGCCACAGAGGCATTGAACGACTGGCACTGGCCAATCGCGTTGATCTAGAAGTTGCCCGCCTCGGATTGGAAGCCACAGCCAAAGCCTATGGTCTGACCGATGCCACCCGCACCCTGACGGACCTCGAAGTCATCGCTGGCGCCGAGATCGAGCGCGAGGAAGAGGACGGGGAAGTCGAGACCAGCATCTCACCTCAGATCGAATTCGAGTTCGCAATCCCGATCTTCGACAGCGGCAAAGCGCGGCTGCGCAAGGCTGAGCTGAGCTATCTCCAAGCGGCCAATGTGCTGGCTGAACGCGCGGTGAACGTCCGCTCCGAAGCCCGCGCGGCAGCCACGGCCTACCGATCAAGCCACCAAATCGCACGGCATTATTCGGACGTGGTGCTCCCCCTGCGCCGCACCATCGATGAGGAAGCACTGCTTAGCAACAACGGCATGATCACAAGCACCTTCGACCTGCTGAACGACGCCCGCGAGAAGATCGGCAGCCAGCTTGAGGCAGCCAACGCCAAGCGCGAGTTCTGGCTGGCCTCGGCTGGTCTGACCGCCGCGATTTACGGCGGTGGCAGCGGCGGCGGTGGCGCCGGTGGAGAGACACAAATCGTCGCCGGCGGCGGTGCGGGACATTGAGACAAGGAAGCAACCAGATGATCAACAGACGTCAACTGCTGGGGGCCGGTGCTGCGGGAGCAACGCTCGTGTCCTCCAAAGCATGGGGCCAGACCATGAACATGGGCCTGCCCGAAGCCGCCGTCATGGACAGCGCGTTGACCCAAGCCCCGACCCGTCCCACCTCTGGGCCGGATTACAACCCCGTGGTCACACTCAACGGCTGGACCCTGCCGCACCGGATGAACAACGGCGTGAAGGAATTCCACCTTGTTGCCGAACCGGTGGAGCGCGAACTGGCCGATGGGATGGTCGCGCGGCTCTGGGGCTATAACGGCCAGTCCACTGGTCCGACCATCGAGGCGGTCGAAGGCGACCGCGTGCGCATCTATGTCACCAACCGCCTGCCCGAACACACGACGGTGCATTGGCACGGGTTGATCCTGCCCTCGGGCATGGACGGCGTCGGCGGGCTCAGCCACCCCGGCATCCCGCCGGGCAAGACATTCGTCTATGAGTTCGATCTGACCAAATCCGGCACTTTCATGTATCATCCGCATGGCGATGAGATGGTGCAGATGGCAATGGGCATGATGGGGATGTTCGTGGTGCATCCCAAGGACCCGGAGTTCATGCGCGTCGACCGGGACTTCCTGATCATGCTGAATGCGTTCGACATCGATCCGGGCACTTACATTCCGCGCATCATGACGATGACGGATTTCAACCTGTGGACATGGAACAGCCGCATCTTCCCTGACATCGACCCGCTCGTGGTCAATCAGGGGGACAAGGTGCGCGTGCGCGTCGGCAACCTCACGATGACGAACCACCCCATCCACATGCATGGCTATGACTTCAAGGTCACCTGCACCGATGGCGGCTGGGTGCCGGAGGCGGCGCAATGGCCAGAGGTGTCCATCGACATTCCCGTGGGGGCCATGCGCGCCTATGAGTTCACCGCCGACCATCTGGGCGATTGGGCGATCCATTGCCACAAGTCGCATCACACGATGAACGCGATGGGCCATGACGTGCCGACGCTGATAGGAACCAATTCTACAAACATGACGCGACAGATCCGCCGCGAGCAACCGGAGTTCATGCCCATGGGCACGGCCGGCATGGCGGATATGGGCGAAATGTCGATGCCGCTGCCCAACAACACCGTGCCGATGATGGCCGGTTGGGGGCCGCATGGCCCGCTGGAAATGGGCGGCATGTTTTCGGTCGTGAAGGTGCGCCAAGGCATCGACGCGGACGATTACGAAGATCCCGGCTGGTACGAAAACCCCCCGGGCACCGAGGCGTATGAATGGACGGGCGAACTGCCAGACTTTGCGCAGAACCACAGCCCGAAAACCCAAATTACGCCCAAACCCACCTCCAAGGGCTGACCGGCCCTCGGACCACGATCCTTCAAGCAAACATACAGGAAAACACCGTGAAAAAACTTCTACTCTCAACCGCCGCTTCGATCCTTCTTGCCGCCCCTGCTTTTGCGGCAGGCGCCCATGATGGTGGGCACGACGACAGCGATAGTGGCATGAAAATGGACATGGAAATGATGGTCGGCATGCCGGGCAAGCCTGCCGATGTGGATCGCACCATCGAAGTCACCATGCGCGAAACCGACGATGGGGAAATGATCTTTGAACCCGAAGCCTTCGATTTCAAGCAAGGCGAGACGATCCAGTTCAATGTCACAAATGCGGGCGAAATCGAGCATGAGTTCGTGATCGACACGATGGAAGGCAACGCCAAACACAAAGAAGCGATGGCCGAGATGGCCATGCGTCATGACGATCCGAATTCGGTTCGCCTCGACACCGGCGAAAAGGGCGAGGTGATCTGGACCTTCGCAAACGCTGGGACATTCGAATTTGCCTGCCTGATCCCCGGCCACTACGAATCCGGCATGCATGGGCCGATCACCGTCGCTCAGTCTGATGACGCACCCGAGGCGCCGGTTGTCTATTCTACCGGCAAGATCAAAAAGGTCGATGCCAAGGGCAAGAAAGTCACCATTATCCACGGCCCATTGGAAAACCTCGACATGCCGTCGATGACCATGGTGTTCAAAGCTGATGAAGCGCTGATTGCTAAGATGAAGGAAGGCCAAGACATCGAATTTGTGGCCGACCGCGTCAAAGGCAAGCTGACCGTCACCGCAATGAAGTAAGCGCCGGTTGCGGGGCCGGTTGAACGGACCGGCCCCGCATTTTCCACCACAATTACAAGGCACTTCGAGCTATGAAAACGCGTGGAACCATCGCCCTTTGGGCCATCGCGGCACTCCAGGCCATTGTGGCGATCTTCTTTACCATCTGCTTCTTGCTGGACGCGATGGGAATGGAACCTGAGTTTCTGATTTGGCAGAGCCATGAGTATCAGCAAACGATCTTGGCCGTCGGCTTGAACCTCGGTGTGGCCCTTGGCTGGATCGCCCTTCGAACAAGCCTGCAACGGGCGCGGCTTGCCGAAGAGAAGATGCGCAGATGCACCTCGGAGTTCTCATTGGTGATGTCACAGCATTTCACCGAATGGCGTCTGACGCCCGCAGAGCGGGATGTCGCGCTTTTTCTCATTAAAGGGCTGAGCACACACGATATTGCCGCGCTGCGGGGTACCTCGGATGGCACGATCAAGGCCCAGACAAATGCCATCTATCGCAAGGCCGGGGTGACCGGGCGCAGCCAGTTGCTCAGCACCTTCATAGAGGATTTAATGAATGAAGCCTTGTTGCCTGACGACGCTCAGCAGACCGCGACCACAGAGAGCGCGAAATTGGCTGCAGTCGCCTAATACGTCCCTGCCCCTCCCCTACCAAGAAAGGTAGCGCCTTCATGATCCAAGCGATGCTTCTCTCAATTCTGGTCGTGGCCATCTGCACGACAATCCATTATTTCGTCCTAAAGGGAGTTTCCGATACGATTGCCCGACGAAGTGTCGAGGCGCATGGCCAGAATCTGGGCCTTGCGGTGGGAGCGATTACGATCGCGCATGTCATCGAAGCGTTCATTTATACGCTTTTCTTTCTCTGGGCGGTCCAAGGTTTGCAAATTGGCGCGCTGACGGCCTCAGATCCGGCAGACAAGCCGATTACCTTGATGGACTACTACTATTTCTCGCTGGTCAATTTCACCACCCTGGGGCGCGGTGACTTGAACCCCGTGGGACACCTGCGCTTCATCACCGGCATCGAGGCTTTTCACGGTTTTCTCATGATTACCGCCTCGGGAAGTTTCGTGCTGCAAGTCATGGGGGGAAATGCCCCCTTGTCGAAGAAGGAATGATTAAAGTGGTTCGACCTATTCTCCTATCCGAAGGAGTGAGCAATAGCGGTCCGCTTCTGGCCCGTCCTCGTCAGTTGGAAACAGCCCCTTCAGTCAATACCTACATGCCCCAAACACCGGTGCGCCCTGCCCCCGTCACCGCATTAACCGCAATCGTTTCCGATAAGGCCTAACATGAACAGAAGACAATTCCTCGCCAGCGTCTCAGCCGCGACGGTCCTGCCGCGCCCGGGCTTCGCCGGTCGAACGCCCCTGAAGCTGAAGGCCCAAAACGTCACGCAACAAATCCTGCCCGAAGGGGAAGGTGCCACCGCGATGCTGGGGTTCAACGGCTCGATGCCCGGCCCCGAGATCAGGCTCAAGCGAGGCGCGCAGGCATCAATTGAGGTCGAGAATGCTCTACAAGAGGGCACGGCCGTTCATTGGCACGGCATTCGTCTGGAAAACCGGATGGACGGTGTGCCGGTGCTGACGCAAGAGCTTATTAACCCCGGCGACAGCAAGACCTATCGCTTTGTGCCACCCGACGCAGGCACATATTGGTACCATTCGCACTACATTTCGCAGGAACAGGTGGCGCGGGGCCTAATGGGGCCGCTGATTATCGAAGACGACACCCCGCCCGATGTGGATCACGACATCACCGTGCTGCTGTCGGACTGGCGCATGAACAAAGACGGCAGCCTTGTCGACGAATACACCGACATGCACAGCGTTGCCCATGCTGGCTATATGGGCAACTTTGCCCGCGCTTTTCTGTCGAAAGACACGGTCAAGACAGGCGACCGGGTCCGCTTTCGCCTTATCAACGCAGCCACCAACCGTATCTTTCCCCTCGCGCTGGAGGGCATGACCGGGTCGGTCGTAGCGCTCGACGGCATGGCTCTGGCCCAGCCGCGCCCGCTGGGTGACCTCGTTCTCGCGCCCGCGCAACGTGCCGATTTGATCGTCGACATCACGGGCCCGGTAGGCTTTGACATGATGTCCCGACAGGGCGCCTACCGCCTTGCCGATCTGGCGGTATCCGGCACCAACACGGCGCGAGCGCCTACCACCATTTCACCGCTTGCGGCACCCGACCTGCCAAGGCCAGAGGCGCCTTCGCAGCACCTGACCCTGACGATGATGGGCGGCGCGATGGGCGGGCGCCACGGGGGTGCCAATATTTGGTCCTTCAATGATGTCTCCGATTTGCCCACCGATCCCTTCGGCAAATTCGAACGGGGCGAGACGGTGCGGCTGACCTTCGCCAATGATACCGCCTTTCCGCATGGCATTCATTTGCATGGGCACCACTTCTATGAACTGGCCCCTGACGGCAGCCTCGGCGATCTGCGCGATACAACCTTGGTCGCTGCGGGGGAAAGCCGCGATGTTCTCTGCGTCTTCGACAATCCGGGACGCTGGTTGATCCATTGTCATATGTTGAGCCACGCCATTGGAGGGATGCGCACATGGGTAGAAGTTGCATGAAACGGCTTGTTTTGCTTTTCTGTGCCGTCACGTCTGCCGCGCAGGCAGATCACGAACTCGACGGTCGCGATCTCGAAGCGGGACGTTCGCTCTACGACGAGAACTGCGCCGCTTGTCACGGCGCAGACCTCGAAGGACAGCCCGACTGGCGAACGCCCGATGAGAACGGTGTGCTGCCTGCACCGCCGCACGATGCAACTGGCCATACCTGGCATCATGATAACACGTTGCTGTTCGACTATACCAAACTTGGGGGCAAGGCAGCACTGGCAACCCGGGGCGTAGAGGATTTCAATAGCGGGATGCCGGCCTTCGGGGAGGTGATCTCGGATGATGCAATTTGGGACATCCTGGCCTATATCCAGTCGACTTGGCCAACGCGCCAAAAGACTGCTCAGGCGAGTCGTAATCGTCCACACTGATAGGAACGTCAGTTTGGGGGCGAAGCTAAAATCCAGCAAATTGAGTTGGATGGCCCCTCTTGGGTAAGCTGGAAAAAGACGCGGCATCGGTCTTCCAACGACAGAAAGAGCGAGCAATCAAGCTCAATTGGTGTGGCGACGCCAGGAAACTTGATGATGAATATTGGGCGGCGGAGGCTGGTCGGCATCGATGCGAACTCAAGGCTCCAGAGCACACATGGGCTAACTGCATCAAGGAGTGGCGGTCAGATGCAAAGATCCAAAAGAGGCTCTCGCCGGGTACGAAAAGGTCCTACAATCGCGAATTCGAAAAAATACTCGACAAGAATGCAGACAAATCGATGTCGGCGACGACCCGCCAAGCAATGAGAAAGAAACATATCGCGATGTCCGAAACACCGCGCGCAGCAGATTGGATGCTGCAGTCGGTATCCATTTTATGGAATTTTGCGAAGGATCAGCTGGATTGGCCGTTCGGTGACAACCCAGCAGCACGTATGGAAAAGTATGGTGCGCAGAAAGAATTTCGAGCCTGGCCCGGCTGGATGCTGGATGCACTGGATGATGCTCCCGAAGTCGTTAGGATTGCTGGTGGGCTTATTCGTGGTACAGGTCAGAGACCGTCGGCGGCGATTGCGATGCTCAGAAAATCTGAGATCGCTTATCGATAGCTTGGAGGCAGGTTCACGGCACGTTTTGCCGAAGTCCGACACAAGTCCGTTGTCGTATAGTGCAGTCGAGAAAGAATTTAGAACTTGGCGCGAAACCCTCGACAAACTGGCTGAATTACATGACGATAATGCAAGGAACTACAGCGCTTATGGATTACGAAAGCGCGCATGCGTGGAGTTGGCTGAAGCCGGATGCTCTGATGCTAAGATCCAATCTGTTACCGGTCAGAGCCTTGAAATGGTAGCAAATTACCGCAAGGAAGCACGTCGTAAGGAGATGTCGCGCACGGCGCAGATGCGGCGATCAATGTGATGATGTGGGAGTCCCGTGTGGGAGTCAGCCCGAAATCGTGTCATATCATTATCGAAACTTTCGCAGAAAACCTTGCACAAACAAGGTGGTACCCAAGGCCGGACTCGAACCGGCACGCCTCGCGGCGGGGGATTTTGAATCCCCTGCGTCTACCATTCCGCCACTTGGGCACTGGGGGTGATTTAGCCTGCCTCGCCGAGACGGGCAAGGGGATTTTCTGCAAAGCGCCCCGCTTGGCTTGACCTTGCCCTCTGCACGTGGTGATGCAGGTAAAACAGCCCGGAGCTTTGCCGATGATCCGCCGCCTATATGACTGGACCCTGGACTTGGCCCAACACCGCCATGCGCTTTGGGCGCTGGCTGTTGTGGCTTTCGTGGAAAGCTCTTTTTTCCCGATTCCCCCTGACATTTTGATGATTCCCATGATTATCGCCCAACCCCGGCGGGCGTGGTTGATTGCCGGGGTGGCGTTGCTGGCCTCGGTTCTGGGCGGGCTGTTGGGCTATGCGATTGGCGCATTGGCCTTTGAAGGCATCGGCCAGCCGATCCTTGCCAGCCTTGGCAAAGCTGACGCGATGGCGGAATTTTCGACCCGGTTCAACGATATGGGCTTCTGGGCTGTGCTGGTCGCGGGCGTGACCCCCTTCCCCTATAAGGTCATCACGATCATGTCGGGGTGGACGGGGATGCCGCTGGCGACCTTTGTCATGACCTCGATCCTTGCGCGCGGTTTGCGGTTTTTCATCGTGGCGGGGCTGCTGTGGCAGTTCGGCGCACCGATCCGGGATTTCATTGAACGGCGCTTGGGCTTGATGTTTACCGTAGCGGTGGCGCTGCTGATCGGCGGCTTTATGGTGGTGAAGGTTCTATGACACGCAAGACATTGATTACATTGGCAACCCTCGGCTCTGCCGCGTTGTTGCTCGGGGCCTTTGGGTTTCAGCATTTGGGTGGCTACGCGCCTTGCAAAATGTGCCTCTGGCAGCGCTGGCCCCATGCGGCGGCGGTGCTGATCGGGGCCGTTCTGCTGGTTGGCGGTCCGCGCGTTCTGGCGTGGTTTGGCGCAGCGGCGGCGGCAGTGACAGCCGGGATCGGGGCCTATCACGCAGGCGTCGAATGGGGCTGGTGGCCGGGGCCAAGCTCTTGCACCGGGGGCGGCTTGGACATGGGCAGCCTTGACGGCGGTGCGCTCTTGTCGACGGACGGCCCAGTGGGGCTGGTGATGTGTGATGAAGTCGTCTGGCAATTGCTGGGCCTGTCGATGGCGGGATGGAACGCGGTCTTCTCTGCGGTGCTCGTTGTGCTTTGGGTGATGGCTGCCCGACGGGTGAACTGACAAATTGGACAGCTAGGCTTTCGGAACGGCAAAAACTCACCCGAAGTGAGCAGTTTGACAGCTTGTTGATACGCCAAAAAGTACTCTATCTGGTTTGAAACACCAGAGGAGTTCCCGATGTCACATGAACAGAACTGCATCTTGCTTGGCGTCCCGCTCGACAGTGGCAAGCGCCGCCGCGGCTGCTTGATGGGGCCGGATGCCTACCGCACCGCCGGGCTGGAGCGGGCGCTGCGCGATCTGGGGCATACGGTTGTAGACCGCGGCAATGTCGCCCCCGCCCCCTATCACGCGCAGGAGCATGAAAAGCTGCACGCGTTGGAAGAGACGATTGCTTGGACCGAGAGCCTCGCCGCCGCCGCTGATGCAGCCATGGACGACGGTCTGCCGATCTTCATGGGCGGTGATCACGCGCTGGCGCTTGGCACCGTGCTAGGTGCAATGCGTCATGCCGATAAGGCCGAGCGCCCGCTTTTTGTCCTCTGGCTTGATGCCCATACCGATTTCCACACGCCTCAGACCAGCGATACCGGCAACTTGCATGGCACACCGCTGGGCTATGTTACCGGGCGCGAAGGGTTTGACGGTTTTCCGGAAGTCGGCACGCCCCTGCCCCATGACAATATCGCCATGATCGGTTTGCGCTCGGTTGATGCGCTTGAGCGTGCCGCCTTGCAGGAAACCACCGTGACCTATGTCGACATGCGTGAGATTGATGAGAGCGGCATCGCCAAGCCATTGCAGCGCTTCCTTGATAAGGTCGCCGCCGCTGGCGGGATGCTGCATGTCTCGCTTGACGTTGATTTCCTCGACCCCTCGGTCGCCCCTGCCGTGGGCACCACCGTACCGGGCGGTGCGACGGTACGCGAAGGCCATTTGGTGATGGAGATGCTGCACGACAGCGGGTTGATGACCTCGCTTGATCTGGTCGAGCTGAACCCCTTCCTCGACGAGCGTGGCCGCACCGCGCAATTGATGGTGGACCTCACCGCCTCGGCCTTTGGCCGCCGCGTGTTCGACCGCCCCACCCGAGCCTATTGAGAGAGAGACCTGACATGACCAATCTGAACCCTTCCGACAAGGCGCTGGTGCCTTTTGTCTCTGTCGACCAGATGATGAAGCTGATCCACCATATCGGTGTGGAAGACATGCTGCGCGGGCTGGCGGAGTATATCGAGGCCGATTTTAAACGCTGGGAGCTGTTCGACAAGACGCCCCGCGTGGCGAGCCATTCCGAAAAGGGCGTGATCGAATTGATGCCCACCTCGGACGGCGATGTGTATGGCTTCAAATACGTCAACGGCCACCCCGACAACACCAAGGACGGCTTTCAGACCGTGACCGCCTTTGGCCTGCTGGCGAATGTGAACAACGGCTACCCGGTGCTGCTGACAGAGATGACGATCCTGACCGCCTTGCGCACGGCGGCGACCTCGGCGGTGGTGGCGCGGCTTCTGGCGCCCAAAGGCGCGCATGTCATGGCGATGATCGGCAATGGCGCGCAGTCCGAATTCCAGAGCCTTGCGATGAAGGCGATCTGCGGCGTGGATGAGGTGCGGCTTTACGACATCGACCGCGCGGCGACCGCGAAATGCGCGCGCAATCTGGCGGGGCACGGCATCAAAGTGGTGGAATGTGACACCGCCGAAGACGCGATCATGGGCGCGCAGATCATCACCACCTGCACCGCGGACAAGCAATATGCCACGATCTTGACCGACAATATGGTTGGCTCCGGCGTGCATATCAATGCGATTGGCGGCGACTGTCCGGGCAAGACGGAGCTGGCCCCGGCGATCCTGCACCGCTCTGATATCTTTGTCGAATTCCCCGAACAGACGCGGATTGAGGGCGAGATTCAGCAGTTGGATGCGGATCACGCGGTGACGGAGATTTGGCAGGTCCTAACGGGTCAGGCCGAAGGCCGCCGCAGCGCGGAGCAGATCACGCTGTTCGACTCGGTAGGCTTTGCAATCGAGGATTTCTCGGCCCTGCGCTATGTGCGCGACCAGATTGCCGAGACCGGGCTGTTCCAGCCGCTCGACCTGCTGGCCGACCCCGATGATCCGCGTGATCTTTTTGGGATGCTGCAACGCGCAGGCTAAGCCTAGCCTTTGGTCACGTCGTGGCTATAAAGCCAATCATAGGCGCCGAGCATCACGCTTGGCGCCAATTTTGACGCGATGCGCAGTCCGGTATGCGCGGCCAGCCGCAGCGGGCCGGGCGCCATGTGATAGCGTGCGGCGTTGCCTTCCGAGGTTTTGACAATCCGCCGCGCCCGGTTGATCCGTTTGGCTTGATAGGCCGCGAGGGCTGCGTCACGCGGGTGGCGACGCAGGCAGTCCGCCAAGACCCAAGCATCCTCCAGCGCCATATTCGCGCCTTGGGCCAGAAACGGCAGCGTCGGGTGCGCGGCATCGCCAAGCAAGGCCACGCCTTCGCCGCGCCAATTAGCGGCAACCGGGTGATGATGCAGACCCCAGAGGGTGACCTGCTCCACCGCTTCGATCATCTGCGCCGCCTCGCCGCCAAAGCCTGCGAAGGCCCGGCGCAGGTTGGCAGGGTTGTCGACGTGGTGCCAGCCTTCGGCGGCCCAGTCGCTGCGCTCTTCGACCGCGACCAGATTGATCAGCCCCCCTTCGCGTAGCGGATAGCTGACGAGATGCCGCCCCGGCCCCATCGTCACCCGCGCCTCTGGGCCGTGGTTGATGTCATTGGGGATCAGCGCGCGCCACGCGACTTGGCCAGAGAAGGCGGCTTTGTCCGCGCCGTTCAACATCACCCGCCCGACCGAATGGATGCCATCCGCCGAAACAACCAGTTCCGCCCGCCGCCGCCCGCCGCTGGCCATCTGCACCTGTGGCAAAGCACCGGGGTGCAGGCTGGCGGCTTGGGCGCTGGTCTCGAAACTGACATTGGCTTGTTGGGCGGCCCCGCGCAGCAGATCAATCAGATCGGCGCGGTGGACGAAGTAATAGCGCTGCGCCTCGGGCAGCCGGGTCAGGTCCAGCCGGGCGACTTGGGCGCCTTTGGCATAGTCGCAAAGCCGCACCGTCTGTCCGCGCACGGCGCCGCGTGCTTTCAGCCCGCCCTCAAGCCCCAAGCCGCGCAGCACGGCGAGGCCATTGGGGCTGATCTGCAAGCCTGCACCAATCTCAGAAAAGTCGGGGGCCTGTTCCAGCAGCGTTACCGCCACGCCTTGCCGCGCGAGGGCCGTGGCGCAGGCCAGACCGCCGATGCCGCCACCGACGACGATGGCGTTGGATACACCGGTGCGCGGCGCGTCGGCCCGGCTCACCCGGTTCCCCGGGCAGCAACAGCGCATAGAAGAACGCCGGAGCAAAGGCCCCGGCGTTTGATCTTGTCAGACATTTCAGTCGTCCCGATGGACCTTCTCGCGCCGCTCGTGACGCTCTTGCGCCTCCAGCGTCATGGTGGCGATGGGCCGTGCATCGAGCCGCTTGAGCGAGATCGGATCGCCAGTCTTCATGCAGTAGCCGAACTCGCCTTCATCAATCCGGCGCAGCGCGGCGTCGATCTTGCCAACCAGCTTGCGGGCGCGGTCCCGGGTGCGCAGTTCCAGCGCACGGTCCGTTTCCTCCGACGCGCGGTCGGTTACATCCGGAATGTTCCGTGTGCCATCCTGCAATGCTTCGATGGTGTCACGGCTGCCTGCCAACAGCTCCGCTTTCCAGTTCAACAGCTTGCGACGAAAGTACTCAAGCTGACGATCATTCATGAATGGCTCGTCCTCGGCCGGACGATAGTCGTCCGGCAGGAAGATTTCCTGCTTCATTTGTTTTTCCCCGGCGTTTTTCAACTCAGACATTAAAAAGGCCTGTCTCCCGACATCGTCCCCTGCGGCAGCATCTATCTTAGCGGGTTTCAATTGTCACTACACAATCCCTTTGATTTTTGGTTAAAGGCCGAAGATCAAGCGCCCGTCACACGAGGTTGAAAAAACGATGAAATTCCAAGGCACCAAAGATTACGTGGCCACCGACGACCTGAAAATCGCTGTTAACGCTGCGGTTACGCTGGAACGGCCCCTGCTCGTTAAGGGTGAGCCGGGCACCGGCAAGACCGAACTGGCGCGGCAGGTCAGCGACGCCTTGGGACTGCGGATGATCGAGTGGAACATCAAATCCACCACCCGCGCGCAGCAGGGTCTCTATGAATATGACGCCGTGAACCGCCTGCGCGACAGCCAGTTGGGCGACGAGCGGGTGCATGATGTGAAGAATTACATCCGCAAGGGCAAGCTGTGGCAGGCTTTTGAGGCCGACGAGAAAGTCGTGCTGCTGATCGACGAGATCGACAAGGCCGACATCGAGTTCCCCAATGACCTGCTGCAGGAACTCGATAAGATGGAATTCTTTGTCTACGAGACCGGCGAGACGATCCGCGCGCGCCAGCGGCCCATCGTCATCATCACCTCAAACAACGAAAAAGAACTGCCCGACGCTTTCCTGCGCCGCTGTTTCTTCCACTACATCCAGTTCCCTGAAATGGAGACGCTCAAGCAGATCGTCGAAGTCCATCATCCGGGCATCAAGCAGCAGTTGCTGACCACGGCGCTGACGCAGTTCTACGAGATCCGCGACCAGCAGGGGCTGAAGAAGAAACCCTCGACCTCTGAAGTGCTTGATTGGCTGAAGCTGCTCTTGGCCGAGGATATGGACGCCGAGGATCTGGCCAAGGATGGCGCCAGCGCCCTGCCCAAGCTGCATGGTGCGCTGCTGAAGAACGAGCAGGACGTGCATCTGTTTGAACGGCTTGCCTTCATGGCCCGTCGCCAGCGGTAGCATCGCAACACCAAAACGACTTTGCGTCAAATGCGGGGGAATTGCCTCGCTTTTGGCTTTTTGCCTGCCTAGTCTGATCTCAATGACGGGCAACAAGACCCGTAACGCGATCGATGGGGCAGGCAAATGCAAGAACCACAAGCGGCAGCAGCACGCGCATTTTTCGGCAAATCACCTGTGTCCACGGCACGGGCAAGCGCATGAGGCGCGGCGTGAAGGCGCGGCTCGTTCTGCCGCTGATGATGCTGCTGAACGCCTGCGTGCCGGCCTCCCATTCCGAGGTGGCCAGCCGCGCTGTGATCGCAGACAGCACCCTGCCCCCGATGAAGCAGTTTAGCACTGCCCGCCCGGCCACGCCGCGGCTGTCGAATGCGGTACTGGCGCAGGATTTCCTCGACCTTGCCTTTCGCATGGAAAGCGGCCGCACCCTGCCGGTGCTCACGCGCTTTGAAAGACCGATCACCCTGCGCGTCGCGGGCAAACCGCCTGCGACCTTGGCCCCTGACCTTGCCCGCCTCCTGGCGCGTCTGCGCAATGAGGCGGGGATCGAGGTGCGGCAGGTCACGGGAGAGAGTGCCAATATCACCGTGCAGGCCATCAGCCGAAACCAGATCCGCAAACTGCTGCCGCAGGCCGCCTGTTTTGTCGTGCCGAATGTCAGCACCCTTGCCGAATACCGCCGCGCCCGCCGTTCGCCCGAGACCGATTGGACCCGGCTGACCGAGCGCCGCCGTCTGGCGATCTTTCTGCCCAATGATGTCAGCCCGCAGGAGACCCGCGACTGCCTGCATGAGGAACTGGCCCAAGCGCTCGGCCCGTTGAACGATCTCTACCGCCTGCCGGATTCGGTGTTCAACGACGACAATGTGCATACGGTACTCACCGGTTTTGACATGCTGATCCTGCGGGCCTATTACGATCCGGCGCTGCGCTCAGGCATGACCCGCGACCAGGCCGCCGCCGCCCTGCCCGCCGTTCTGGCGCGGCTTAATCCTGCTGGCGGTACGGTGGCCCCACACCCCACCCGCGCCACGCCACAGGTCTGGAGCCGGGCAATCCAAGCCGCCTTGGGCCGCGACGTGAGCCGAACGGCGCGCATGGCCGCCGCGCAGGACGCGCTGCGTATTGCTCAAGCGCAGGGTTGGCAGGACAACCGCCGCGCCTTTTCGCATTACGCCATGGGCCGCGTGGTGCAGATGACCGACCCCGCCGCCGCGCAGGGCCACTATAGTGCCGCCGAGGACTATTACCGCCGCACCCCCGGCACTGATCTGCACCGCGCTTATGTCGCCACGCAGCGCGCGGGCTATGCGGTGACACGCGGTGATGGTGCTGCGGCTCTAACAGTGATCGAGCCGCATCTCGCCATCGCGGAACGTAGCGAAAACGCCGCCCTTCTCGCCACCCTTCTGCTCCTGAAAGCCGAAGCCCTACAGATCGAAGGCCGCGACACTGAGGCGCGCCGGGTCAGGCTGGACAGCATCGGCTGGGCGCGATACGGCTTTGGCCCTGACTGGGCCGTGCGGGCCAAGCTGCGCGAGATTGCGTCGCTCAACCCCCATCGTGGATCGGCCGATAATTTGGGCGGGTAAGAGACTATGATTGCAATCGGATTGGCACTGCTCGGCGCGGTGATCGGCGGGTTTACCGCCCGCAAACGCGGCGGCAACCGCAAGGACATCGCGCAATATGCCACTGGCTACGGCATGGCCTTTCTCGTCGTCGGCATGATCGCGACGGTCATTCTGGACCGTATGCTGAGCGTCTGATGTTTCTGCCGTTCTTTGACCAATTGCGCCGCCACGGAGTGCCAGTCTCGCTGCGCGAGTTTCTGGCGTTTCTGGAGGGCATGAAGGCGGGCCTTGCGACCTATGACGTGGAGGCGTTTTACTACCTCGCCCGCGTCGCCATGGTCAAAGACGAACGCAACATCGACAAGTTCGACCGCGCCTTTGCGGCCTCGTTCAAAGGGCTAGAGAACATCAGTCTGGATGATGTGCTCGAGGCCGTGGACGTCCCCGAAGACTGGCTGCGCAAGATGGCCGAAAAACATCTGAGCGAAGAGGAAAAGGCCGAGATCGAAGCCGCAGGCGGGTTCGACAAGCTGATGGAGACGCTGAAAAAGCGGCTTGAGGAACAAAAGGAGCGGCATCAGGGCGGCTCCAAATGGGTCGGCACGGCGGGCACCTCGCCTTTTGGCGCTTATGGTTACAACCCCGAAGGCGTGCGCATCGGGCAAAAGGAAAGCCGCCACCAGCGTGCGGTCAAGGTTTGGGACAAGCGCGAGTTTCGCAATCTCGACGACAACGTGGAGATCGGCACCCGCAACATCAAACTGGCGCTGAAACGTCTCCGCCGCTGGGCGCGTGATGGCGCGGCGGAGGAGTTGGACCTGAACGGCACCATCCGCGCCACGGCGGAGCATGGCTATCTCGACGTGAAGACGCGGCCTGAGCGGCGCAACGCGGTGAAGGTGCTGCTGTTTTTGGACATCGGTGGCTCGATGGACCCGCATATTAAAGTGGTGGAGGAGCTCTTCAGCGCCGCGCGGGGCGAGTTCAAACATCTGGAGCATTTCTACTTCCACAACTGCCTTTACGAAGGCGTCTGGCGCGACAACCGCCGCCGCTGGGACGCGCAGATCCCCACCCATGAGGTGCTGCGCAGCTATGGCTCTGATTACAAATGCATTTTCGTTGGTGACGCCTCCATGTCGCCTTACGAGATCGCCTATCCCGGCGGCGCGAATGAGCATTGGAATCCCGAGAGCGGCGCCACTTGGCTGACCCGCGCGCGGGATCAATGGCCGAGCAACCTCTGGATCAACCCGGTGCCCGAGCGGCAATGGGGCTACACCCAGTCAATCGCGATGATCCAAGACATCTTTGGCCCCGAGGCGATGGTGCCGATGACGCTCGAAGGGCTGAGCCGCGGCATCAAGGCGATGACCCGCTAGGCTGCTTCCTTGACACGCTGCTGCGCCGCGCCACCTCAGGAGGCGAACGCAAGCACAGTGGAAGGAAGTACCATGTCCCCGATCACCAAATCCGGCAGCGCAAAATGGACCGGCTCGCTCAAAGAAGGCAATGGCCATGTCTCGACCGAAAGCGGCGTGCTGTCCGACCAGCCCTACGGCTTCAACACGCGCTTTGAGGGCAAAGACGGCACCAACCCCGAAGAGCTGATCGGTGCGGCACACGCGTCCTGCTTTTCCATGGCCCTGTCGATGATCCTCGGCGAAAGCGACCTGACGCCCGACAGCATCGAAACCAAGGCCGAGGTGCATCTGGAGCAGAAAGACGGTGGTTTTCATGTGCCGAAGGTGCATCTGACCGTCGAGGCCAAAATCCCCGGCGCATCTCAGGAAGACTTCGACAAGGCCGCCAAGACCGCCAAGGAAAACTGCCCGATTTCCAAGCTGCTGACAGCCGAGATCACGATGGACGCCAAACTGGTCTGATCGCTGAAAATACCACCGGGGCGCAGGTACTGTCCGCTTGCCCCCGGCCCCGGCGCTCCCCATATTGAGGGCATGCTCCGACTCCTCCCCATCCTCCTCGCCATCCTTTACGCGCTGGCCATGTACCGTTTTTCGGCGTGGCGCACGGCGCGGGAGCTGGATGCGAAGTCGACTCCCTTGGTTGATCCAAAGTTAAACGAGATCAGCAACCGCATGGCCAAAGCGCTCGACCTGCCACGCGTCAAGGTGCATCTCTATGAGATCGAGCCGGTCAACGGGCTGGCGGCCCCCGATGGGCGGATTTTCATCACCCGGGGTTTCTATAACAAGTTCCGCCAAGGCGCTGTTACGGCTGAAGAATTGGCCAGTGTGATCGCGCATGAGTTGGGCCATGTCGCCCTTGGCCATTCCCGCCGCCGCATGATTGATTTTTCGGGCCAGAACGCTTTGCGCACCGCGCTGGCGATGGTACTGGGGCGGCTCATTCCGGGCATTGGGGTCTGGATCGCGAGCGGTCTGACCAGCCTGCTCGCCGCGCGGCTGTCGCGCAATGATGAATATGAGGCCGACGCCTATGCCGCCGCTTTGCTCACTAAGGCTGGGATTGGCATTGGTCCGCAGATTTCACTGTTCGAGAAGCTCGACGCGCTAAGCCAATCGGGCGGCAACCGTCCGCCGGCTTGGCTGCTGAGCCACCCCAAGACCGAAGAGCGGATCGACAAGCTGCGCCAGATGCAGTTGCGGTGGGACGGTTAAGGGTTAGCCAAGAGCCTTAGCCAGACGCGGCAGACGGGCCTTTTTAAGCAAGGCGCGCATCTGCCAGTCCTCGCCCGACAGCCGTCGCGCTTCTTGCAAGACCGCGTCAGCCACGGGGGCGACCAGTTCCGGCGTCGCTTGCCAGATGCCGTGCAGATAGCTGTCCGGATCGGCGCGGCTTAGCCCCTCTTCGGCGAGGATCTGGCGCGGGAAGTCTTTGGCATTCAGCGTCAGGATCATATCGGCGCTGCTGGCCACGGCTACGGCCAGCACATGGATGTCATCCGCATCCGGCAGCCAGAGCCGCGCTTGCAAGCCGGGGACGGCATCGCGTTCCGCCCCCGGCCAGTTGCCGCGCAAAAGCGCGATCTCGGCCCGCGCTTGGGCTTCGCCCGCGGGGCCAAGTTTGATCGCCGCGCGGGCCCATTCCTCCAGTATACGCGCCGACCAAATCGGCTCAAACGCGCCGCCCGCGGCCACGCCGAGCACCATCTCGCGCATCACCGTGGGGTAAAGCACGCAGGTGTCGATCAGCACGCGGGGGCGGGTCTGCATTACAGGCGGAAGAACAGCGACTTGAGATAGCCGCTTTCCGCAAGCTGCGGCAGCTGCGGGTGGTCCGCCCCGGCAAAGCCGGTGTGCAGCAGCATAGCGCGGCGACCGGCCCGGCCAATGCCGCGTACCGAAGCGGTGCGGAACTGGTTCAGGTCGGCAGCATGCGAGCAGGAGCAGAGGCCCAGAATGCCGTTTTCGGCCACCAGTTGGGCCGAAAGACGCGCGACACGTTCATAGGCGCGCAGGCCAGCTTCGACCGCTTGGCGCGAGGGGGCAAAGGCGGGCGGGTCGCAGATTACCACGTCAAAGGTCTCGCCCTCATCGCGCAGGGCGGTGAGCACGTCGAAGGCGTCGCCTTGGCGGGTGGCGAAACGGTCTTGCATGCCCATCGCGGCGGCCCCGGCTTCGGCCAGTTCCAGCGCGGGCGCGGAGCCGTCGACGGCCAGCGCCGAGGATGCGTCATTGGCGAGAGCCGCGAGGGAGAAGCCACCGACATGGGCAAAGACATCCAGCACCCGGGCGCCATTGCGCGCGAGATTGGCGGCAAAGGCGTGGTTGGGGCGTTGGTCGTAAAACAGGCCGGTTTTCTGGCCGCCGGTGAGGTCGGCCATATAGGTGGCTCCATTCATCGGCACGGGCAGCGGGCCTTCGGGCGTGGTGCCTGCGACGGTGGCCGAGGTATCGTCCAGCCCTTCAAGCTTGCGGGTCCGGCCAGAGGCGTTCTTCTGCACATTCACGACACCCGTCACCGATTGCAGCGCAGCGACCAGCGTCTCGAGCATGGCGTCGGCCCAAGCGGCATTGGGCTGGATTACACAGGTGTCGCCAAAGCGGTCAATGATGACGCCGGGCAGGCCATCGGCCTCGGCATGGATCAGGCGGTAGTAGGGCTGATCGTAAAGCTGGCTGCGCAAGGCCAGCGCGCGGGCGATGCGGGTCTCGAACCACGCTTGGGTGATCTCGGCCTCGGGGTCTTGGTCAAGCATCCGGGCGATGATTTTGGAGTTCGGATTGACCGCAACCAGCCCCATGGGCGTGCGGTTTTCATCCTCAAGCCGCGCCAGTGTGCCGGGGGCAAGGCCCCGCGTGCGGCGGTCGGTGACCAGTTCATTGGCATAGACCCAAGGAAAGCCGTGACGGATGGCGCGGGCATTGGCCTTGGGCAAAAGGCGCACCACGGGAACTGTGGCGGGCTGCGGGGCGGAGGGGGTTTGGGGCGTTGTCATGGCGCCCTCGTACTGCGTTCGGGCGCTTTGGGAAAGAGGTTTCGCACGCCCTCGCCTCAGTTGCGCGGACGGCTGCGCCAGCCGCCGCGGCGGCGCGGGGTGGTAAGCGTGGTCTGCCCGTCGCGCAGCACTTGCGTCATGGGGTGGTTGGGGTCGGTGTCTTCATAACGGGTCAGAAGACGCGGCAGGGCCTGCGCGCTATCATGCTCCAGTGGCAGGCTCAGCGCCCAGTCCAGAAAGATACTGCGGCATTCGGCGGGGCCGATGCCGTCGATCTGGTAGGATTCGTGGATCAGGCCCTTCGGGTCGTCGGGGTCGGTCTGGGTCATTCCGCCTCCTTTTCTGGTGCGTCTGGCAAGGCGTTTGTGATGATCTCTGCGGCGCTATCATAGGCCCCTTGCAACTGGGCCTCCAACGCGGTGAGGTTGTCACTTTCCAGAACCCGGCAGAGGAATTGCGCTCCCGCCTGCCCCATGGTCTCGGCGTCGAGCTTCTTGGCTGTCAGCAGTCGCGCGGCGCAGATCAGGGTAAAGGCCTGTGTGTAGGTGTGCGAGAGTGTCGCCTCTGCGCTTTGGTCGATGATGCCGGCATTGCGCGCGGCGGCGAGCCCTGCGTCAATCTCTCGCGCGCCGGTGCCGCCGATCAGCGCGCCGGCTTGGGCAAAAAGTTCAATGTCCTGCAAGCGCCCGGCACCGGTCTTGGCATCCAGCGGTCCGGCAGGGCTGCGCGCAGCCGCAATGCGGGCACGCATACGGGACACTTCGTTCAGCACCTTCTCGCGAGGAGCGGCTTGGCCCAGCACCTCTTGGCGCACCGCTTCGACGTCGTTCGCCAGATCGTCCGGCCCGACGATCACCTGCGCGCGGGTGAGCGCGAGATGTTCCCAGACCCAAGCCTGTTCCTTTTGATAGCTCTCGAAACTTGCGAGGCTGGTGGCCACCGGCCCTTGATTGCCCGAGGGCCGCAAGCGCATGTCGATGTCGTAGAGCTTGCCTTGGGACATCGGCGCGGTCATCGCGGTAATCATCGCTTGGGTGAGACGTGCGTAGTAGGTGCGCGTGGCGAGCGGTCTGCGACCCTCGGAACTGTCGACCCCATCGGCATCATAGATCACCAGCATATCGAGGTCAGACGTCGGTGTCAGCCGCCCTGCCCCGAGCGAGCCCATCCCAAGGATCACCGCCCCGCGCCCCGGCGGCGTTCCGTGGCGGCTGGCGAATTGGTCAACGACTACGGGCCAGAGTGCTTGCAGGACGGCACGGGCCAGCTCGGCGTATTGGACAGAGGCGGTGGCCGCATCAATCAGCCCGCGCAGCAGATGCACGCCGATGCGAAAGTGCCACTCGCGCGCCCAGCGGCGGGTGCCATCAAGACGCAGCTCATAGTCGGCTTCTTGGGCCAAATGCGCATGCAGCATTTCGGTCAGCTTGTCCTGCCCCGGCCAGTCAGAGAAGAAATCCCCACCGATCACCGCGTCGAAAACGCCCGCGTTCTGAGAGAGGTGGGACGCAAGTGCGGGCGATGTGGCGACGATGTCGACCAGCAGGTCACCGAGTTGCGGGTTGGCGCGTAGGAGTGAGAAGAGCTGCACGCCGGCAGGCAGACCCGCCAAGAAACCGTCAAAGGCCAAAAGCCCCTCATCAGGCTTGGCGGAATGGGCCAAACGGTCCAGCAGCAGCGGTTTCAACCGGCCAAAGATATCCGCCCCCCGCTCGGAGCGCAGCGCAAGATAGCTCGGCCAGCGGTCGAGCACGGAGGTGTCAAATTGGTGAGCAGCAGGCGCGGCCTCGGGCTCTTCGCGGGTGGCGGCAAAGAAGCTTTCGATCAGGTCATGCACCGATTGCAAGCGGTTGTGGAGATCGTCTTTCAACGCGCTGACATCCATATCCATCATACAGGCCAAACGTTCGAAATCCGCGTCGGTTTTAGGCAACGTATGGGTCTGGGCGTCTTGTACCATCTGCAAACGGTGCTCGACGGTGCGGTGGGCGCGGTAGTGATCGCTGAGCACTTCGGCCACATCTGCAGGCACCCAATTCTTTTCGGTCAACACTTGCAGCCCGGCCAGCGTCCCCCGTTCGCGCAACTCTGGATCGCGCCCCCCGGCGATGAGTTGGCGGGTCTGGGTGAAGAACTCAATTTCGCGGATGCCGCCCCGGGCCAGCTTCATGTCGTGGCCCGGCAAGGTGATCGGTCCGCCCAGACCCTTGTGCTCGCGGATCGCCAGACGCATGTCATGGGCATCTTGAATGGCTGCAAAATCAAGGTGTCGCCGCCAGACGAAGGGGCGCAGGGACTGTAGGAATTTCTCGCCTGCCTCGATGTCGCCCACGGCGGGGCGCGCTTTGATATAGGCTGCGCGCTCCCATGTGCGGCCAAGGCTTTCGTAATAGCGCTCGGCAGCCTCCATCGTAATGCAAACGGGCGTAACCGCCGGATCGGGACGCAGGCGCAGGTCGGTGCGGAACACATAGCCTTCTGCCGTGATATCGCTCAGCGTGCCGCTCATGGCGCGGGTGGCTTTGACGAATGCGCTGCGGGCGGCGTGGAAGTCATCGGGTTCGAAACGGGTCTCGTCGAAGAGGCAGATCAGGTCGATGTCCGAGGAATAGTTGAGTTCTCGTGCGCCCATTTTGCCCATGGCGAAAACGACCATGCCGCCACAGTCTTCGAGATCGTCAAGCGTCATGCCGGGCAATTTGCCGCGCTTGATCTGAGCCGCGAGCCCCGCGCGCAGTGCCGCCGTGCAGGCGGCGTCCGCATAATCAGTAAGCGCGCCTGTGACCTCTTCCAGCGACCAAGCGCCGCTCAGGTCGGCCAGCGCCGTCATCAGGGCCATGCGCCGCTTACCCTGACGCAACCCGTCGGCCAGCCGGTCAGGCGCAAGCGCGCCTGCGGCCCCGCGGTTGGCCTCAAGCGCCGCTTCGGGATTGGCCACGACCTCGGTCAGCCAATCCGCTTCTTTCTCCAGCAAGGCCATCAGATAGGGCGCGGTGGAGGCTGCGGCGGCGATCATGTCCCGCAACTCGGCAGAAAGATCCGGCACCAAACCCGCCGCATCCTTGGCGCGTTCTTGGTGGTAGATACGAGGGGAGCGGGTGATCCGCGCGGCGAGGGATGGGTCTGTCATAGGGTCAGCTTTGCGGGCGGATCTGCGTGGCGTCAATGGGGGTTGCGGCTATTGCATAAGACCTGCAGCGCTGACAAAAAATGCCCCCACCTATAGCGGAGGCATTTTCTTGTAATATAGTTTAGCCCCTGACAGGACCAGGAACTGTCACGCCATATCGAAAATATCTTCTCCGGCGTCGTCTTCGGCGGCATCCGCCTCGGCCAGAAGATAGGCTTCTGCGCCCATTTCCATAGCTTCGCCGAGGGTGAGCGCTGACACCAAGCTCGCGGCTTCGTCCTCGGACGTCTCAGTCTCATCCAACGCGTCGTCATAAGCCTGCATTACCGCATCGACATCAGCAAACCCATCTTCCGGCGCATCAAGACGGAAGAGCTCGGTAATACCGCCCTCCTCGTCGATATCGAAGAAAACAATCGACTCCAGTTCCGTTACATCACCATTCAGGTCATCCAAAGAAAGGTAATAGTCGAGAAAGTTTTCGAAAGTTGGCTCTGTCCCCTCAGGCAACGAAGGCATGAACCAGTCTGAGTCTTCTTGCTCTTCAGCGAGAATATAGGCGTCTACCGCGGTATTCTCGTCGCCAGAGGGCATCGCATTGAAGAAGACCTTATCATAGGTCGGTTCATCAGGATCTTTCGGTTCCTCGGGTTCTTCTGGTTCTTCGGGCTCTTCAGGGTTGTCTGAGACCCCTTTGATGGAACCAGCCTCAGTCGTCGTCGAGGTGGCGCGCACACCAAAGACGTCAATTTTGTCAAGGCTGCTGATATCGAGCGACATTGTCAGCGTATCCCCGGCAGAGAGATAGGTTTCTTTCTCGTCCGCATCCGGACCAAGGCCCGGCTGGCTGAGCTCGATAGCATCGTCCCACTGCACCTTGTCGCCACCTAGGCGGGCACCGTTCATATTAAGCGGACCGTCAAGGCTAGCGCTCTTACCAGACTGGTCATCATCGCCGAAATAGACGGCGTTGACGTCCATCGAGCCTTCTAAAACATCGATATCGGCAAGAAATTCGCCGTCCTTCTCGTATATGGTCACGGTGTAAGACAGCCCGTCGACCTCGTAGCTAAAGACTTTTGAATGAGCAGCCATTCTCTGTTCCTTTCATTAGAACACGTCTATGTCGCGCCTATTTCTGCCCTTCCCCAGGGCTACTTTACGTCACAATTGGACTTACCATAAAAAGGCTTCTCAAAAAAAATAAATCGCCAAGTTTCAGGAAACAAACTGTTTCGTAGTCGATAGTTGAATGAACCCTGCTCCACTTCAGTCGAGCGCCAGCCACATCCTCAATGTAAAAAACATTCACATAACCCCTTGCGAAACGGCCCCGGCGTCCCAATCTATTTAATGTGAAAGACATTCACATCACCAAAGACGCCCGGGCCGGCGACAGGCCCTTCATGAGCGAAAGGCTACGACAATGACGACAGTGACCACCGACCCGACCTATGGCGCCCGCGGCTGGTTCGCCCGTACTGAGAACTGGATGGACGAGCGTGGCAAAGGCGCATGGATCGCCGCCATGGTACTCGGCTTCATCTTTTTCTGGCCGCTTGGCCTCGCCCTTCTGTTCTATATGATCTGGAGCAAACGCATGTTCTCTTCGAAATCCTGCACCCGCAAATCGAGCCGCGCGATGATGTCGCGCAACACCGGCAACAGCGCCTTTGACGCCTATAAGGCCGACACGCTGCGCCGCCTCGAAGAAGAGCAGAGCAATTTCGAAGCCTTCCTTGAGCGGCTCCGTGAAGCCAAGGACAAGGCCGAGTTCGACCAGTTCATGGACGAACGTGCCAAGCGCGACGATGGCACAGCAAGCGCCTAACCCCTCCCCGCTCCCCGGCTTTTGGCCGGGGAGCCTTTTGCAGGACGAGACATGACCTATACCACCGCCCCGATGACACCAGACCCAGACCTGCACCCGCAGTTCTACGAGGGCATTCCGTTCAAACGGCTTTTGGCTTGGATCGCAGATGTGGTCCTTGTGTTCTTGATCTGCGTGGTGGTCCTGCCCTTTACCGCCTTCACCGGGCTGTTCTTTTTCCCCTTCATGATGCTGGTGCTTGGCTTTGCCTACCGTGTTGCCACGCTGACCAGCGGCTCGGCGACATGGGGGATGCGGCTGATGGGAATGGAGCTGCGCGACCGGCGCGACCAGCCCTTTGATTTCGCCACAGCGCTGCTGCATACGATCGGCTATTCACTCTCGATGACGGTGACACCTATTCAGCTGGTTTCCGCCGTTTTGATCTGCAGCACCGCGCGTCGTCAAAGCCTTACCGACATGGTGCTTGGCACTGCGCCGGTGAACTGTCGCTTGGGCCGTTAAGTCACGCAACTTTAGTCTTGGCGGGATGGAGGGCGATTGATAGCATCCCGCGACAACTGCCCGGGACCCCATGCGACATACACTGCCTTTGACACCGCAATTCTATGTCACAGCGCCGCAGCCCTGCCCCTATCTGGAGGGGCGGATGGAGCGGAAGCTGTTCACCGCCCTGCAGGGCGACAATGCCGCGCGGCTGAATGACAGCCTGTCAAACCAAGGGTTCCGCCGGTCGCAGAACGTGCTTTACCGCCCCTCCTGCACCGATTGTGCCGCGTGTCTTTCCGCACGGATCGATGTCTCTGCCTTTCGTCCTGGAAAGAGCCAGCGGCGCATCCTGAAGCGCAACGCCGGAATTGAGCGCCGCGCGACCTCGCCCTGGGCCACGGAAGAGCAATACGACCTGTTCCGCACCTACCTCGACAGCCGCCATGCAGACGGCGGCATGGCGGATATGGACGTCTTTGAATTCGCAGCGATGATTGAAGAGACGCCGATCCGCAGCCGGGTGATCGAATACACCGACCCCGAGGCCGACAATGCGCTCATCGGTGTGTGCCTGACGGATGTGCTGAGCGACGGCGTTAGCATGGTCTATTCCTTCTACGACCCGGATCGCCCCCAGCATGGTCTGGGCAACTACATGATCCTCGACCATATCGAGATCGCCCGCGCCGCCGGTCTGCCTTACGTCTATCTCGGCTACTGGGTGCCGGGCAGCCAGAAAATGGGTTACAAGGCCAAGTTCTCGGGGCTTGAGGTCTATATGGGCGGCGCTTGGCAGAAGATGCGGGATCCTGAGAATTTTGTGCCCGATCAACATCCCCTCAGCACCGACCCGATTGCCGAGCAGGTCGCAAATATTACCCTGCCGGATGTGACCCCTGGCCCGCGCAGTTAGGCTATCTACCCTGCTTCATGGCCAAATTCGCCCCACTAGCCATTGAAAAAATGCGGCAAAGCGGAAAAATCTTTCTGAAAATATCGCCGTAGCAAGATAATTCGCAACAAAAGGCAATCGCGAGATGCCATTCACGCATCTTTTTCGCGATTTCCCTGTTGACGCCCCCCGGCCACGCTCATAATCTCACGCCACGCTGAAAGGACCCAGACATGACAGATCTAGTCATTATTGTAGGACACACGCGCATGGGCCGGTAACGGTAGACCATAATCCTTCCCATGCGCCCCCGTCAGACCGGGGGTTTTTTTATGCCAGACGCCAATAACCTGCCTTACGGAGCACTTAAGATGAAACGCCAGATGACCGGAGCGAAAATGATCGTCCAAGCCCTGATCGATCAGGGTGTGGACACCGTCTTTGGATATCCCGGTGGCGCGGTGCTACCGATCTATGACGAAGTCTTTCAGCAAAACTCGATCAAACACGTGCTGGTGCGCCACGAACAAGGCGCCGTGCATGCCGCCGAAGGCTATGCCCGCGCGACCGGCAAGCCGGGCGTTGTGCTGGTGACTTCGGGCCCCGGGGCCACAAATGCGGTGACTGGCTTGACCGATGCGCTGCTCGACTCGATTCCGCTGGTGGTGCTGACAGGTCAGGTGCCAACCTTCATGATCGGCTCTGACGCCTTCCAAGAGGCCGACACCGTGGGCATCACCCGCCCCTGCACCAAACACAACTGGCTGGTGAAGGAGACCGACAACCTCGGCCCTGTGCTCCACGAAGCCTTCCATGTCGCCACCCATGGCCGTCCCGGCCCGGTGCTGATCGACATTCCCAAGGACGTGCAATTCGCCACCGGTCAATACGAGTCTCCCAAACCCTCCACCTCGCGCTACCAGCCGCAGGTAAAGGGCGATATGACCGAGATCACCGAACTGGTGGCTGCAATGGAGACGGCCAAACGTCCGATCTTCTACACCGGCGGCGGCGTCATCAACTCCGGCCCGGCGGCGAGCCAGCTGCTGCGCGAGTTGGTCGATGCGACGGGTTTTCCCATCACCTCAACGCTGATGGGCCTCGGCGCCTACCCGGCCTCGGGCGAGAAATGGCTGGGCATGTTGGGGATGCACGGGCTCTATGAAGCCAATATGGCGATGCATGACTGCGATCTGATGATCAACATCGGTGCGCGCTTTGACGACCGGATCACTGGCGTCATCGACAGCTTCAGCCCCAAATCCACCAAAGCGCATATCGACATTGATCCCTCGTCGATCAACAAGGTGATCCGCATCGACATCCCGATCGTCGGCGATGTGGCCCATGTGCTCGAAGACCTGTTGAAGGTCTGGAAATCGCGTGGCCGCAAGACCAACAGCGAGGCTGTTGCCAAATGGTGGAAGCAGATCGAAGAATGGCGCGCTAAGGACTGTTTGAAGTTCACCCAGTCCGGCAAAATCATCAAACCGCAATACGCCCTGTCGCGGCTCGAAGCGCTGACCAAAGGCCATGACCGCTACATCACCACCGAGGTTGGCCAGCACCAGATGTGGGCCGCGCAATACCTCGGCTTTGAGGAGCCGAACCGTTGGATGACCTCTGGTGGCTTGGGCACCATGGGCTACGGCTTCCCAGCCTCTATCGGCGTGCAGATGGCGCATCCTGAGGCGCTGGTGATCAACGTCGCAGGCGAAGCATCCTGGCTGATGAACATGCAGGAGATGGGCACGGCGATGCAATTTGGCCTGCCGGTCAAACAGTTCATCCTCAACAACGAACGTCTTGGCATGGTGCGCCAGTGGCAGGAGCTTTTGCACGGCGAGCGCTATTCGCAAAGCTGGTCCGAAGCCTTGCCCGATTTTGTGAAACTGGCCGAAGCCTTCGGCGCTAAAGGCATCATCTGCTCAGACCCCGATGATCTGGACGACGCGATCATGGAGATGATCAACTACGACGGACCTGTGATCTTTGACTGTCTGGTCGAGAAGCATGAAAACTGCTTCCCGATGATCCCCTCGGGCAAGGCGCATAACGAGATGCTGCTGCCCGGCGATCATGAAACCCAAGGCGTGATCGATTCCAAAGGGTCGGTGCTGGTGTGATCCGTTTTCTTTCAAAGAAAACGGAACGGAATTTTTGAAAAATTCCGGCAAGAGATGAGAAGGACAAAGACATGGCAGCATTGAAGATCAAAAAAGGCGCGACCTCCCACTCCGCCTATAACCTACGACCCAATTTCTCTGATGTGATTGAAAAGCACACGCTTGCGGTCTTGGTCGAGAACGAACCCGGCGCCCTAGCACGGGTAATCGGCCTATTCTCAGGACGGGGCTATAACATCGACAGTCTGACCGTGGCCGAGGTCGACCACACCGGCCACCTGTCGCGCATCACCATCGTGACCAGCGGCACGCCTCAGGTAATTGAGCAGATCAAAGCACAGGTGGGCCGCATTGTCCCGGTGCATGAAGTGCATGACTTGACGGTCGAAGGTGCGAGCGTTGAGCGTGAATTGGCGATGTTCAAAGTGGTCGGCAAAGGCGAGCAGCGCGTAGAAGCTCTCCGCCTGGCCGACATTTTCCGCGCCAATGTCGTCGACAGCACGCTGGAAAGCTTCGTTTTTGAGATCACCGGCGCGCCAGAGAAAATCGATGCTTTCGCGGACCTGATGCGGCCTTTGGGGCTAGTAGAAGTGGCCCGCACCGGGGTCGCAGCACTGGCGCGCGGGGCCTAAACCCCGGGCGCCTGCGCGTTCAGGCTTTCCGCATAGAGGAAAGAAAGCGCGGAGCAGTTGCACGGGGCGTAAAATGGATGATTTGCGCGCTCTCGGGCGCAGCATCTTCCTGAACGTCCTCTACGGCAGAGAGCTTGCCCCCCATCTCGCGCCGGAGCGCTTCGGGAAGCGCGTCGCCAACTTTCTCCTGCAACACCCGGGGGTTACCGGCGATACGCAATCGGCGGTGAACTGAGATGTCGAACTGAACCATATCGCCTGTGTCAAAAAAGCAGGCCCTTTGATGGTCCAAGGTCGGTTCTTCGTAATAGGCTAGGTCACCCTGATCTTCGCACCAGAATACAGCCTTGCCTGCGTCGTTGTCGCTCCACAGAACTACACCAATCATAGTACACCCCGCGTTCGCTTTAATACATTGACCTTGCCGCATAATTTCGCACAGCGACACAGGCTAAGCCGTACCGTCCGCTTGCAATTTGTGACAATTTCTATGAGGTTAGACACAGTTTAGCATCATAGTTGACGCTCTTAAGCATCAGGTCTGTGAAGATGCTTGGATATTTGCCCGAACCGGCCCAAACTACCGGCAAAGTTGTATGAGGTAATCGATGGTCGCACCCACGCGTTCCCCGGCTGAGTTACGGAGCATGTTCGGTGCGAACCTCCGTGAACTGTCTACGCGCTACGACTCGATCTCCGAATTATCCCGCCGTTTGGGCATCAACCGCACCCAGTTCAACCGCTACCTTGCCGGCGAGAGCTTTCCCCGCCCTGACGTTCTGGCACGCATTTGTCGTTTCTTTGAAGTAGACGCGCGTGTGCTGCTGGAACCCGTTGAGCAGATCAAGATCGGGCACGATCCGTTTAACAACGGCTACCTACGCGATTTTCTGGGCACGGGAATTCGCGATGTGCCCGAAACCGATTTCCCAAGTGGTTTTTACCGCTTCGCGCGCCGCTCCTTTCTGGACGGCGACAGGTTCGTAACCGGCCTCGTTCACGTAAGCCGTCGCCAGAACAATACGTTCCTACGCGGTTTCGAGAGCGCCAAATCTCTGCGTCTACAAGGCCTCCCGACGAACCCCGCCGTACGAGAGTATCGCGGCCTTATCTCGCGGCAGGAAAACGGGGTGTCCATCGTGGTCTCCCGCCGCAAAGCCCTCACCGGTTCGTTTAACTATCTCACCCGCGTCGCCTCGTTTGAGAATAACTTCTGGGTTGGCTATGTGACCCGCACAGCCCCCGAGAGCAGTACGGGCACAAGGGTTACGAGGCTCACCTATGAGTACATCGGCCGTGACCCGCGTGCTGTGCTTCCCGCGGCCCGAGCCGCCGGATTTACAGAGTTCGAAGACATCTCGCCCTTTCACCGGCGGCTGCTGCAACCGGACGTGCCCTTCACCTGAAAATTCAGAGCTTTGGCGGCTGGGCCTGCGGCCAACCGGTGGCACGGTGCCAGTCTTCGGCCAGTTGCAATAACCGCGCGTCACTGCCGCGCTTGCCGATCAACTGCAGTCCGAGGGGCAGACCATCCTCGCTGAACCCGGCAGGGACATTCACCACCGGCAGCCCGATCAGACTGGCTGGCACAACGACCTGCATCCAGCGGTGGTAGCTGTCCATGACCCGACCTTCGATCTCTGTCGGGTGCTCCAGCTGAACATCAAAGGGCCAGACTTGCGCTGACGGCAGAACCAGCACATCCACCCTGTCAAACGCGGTCACGGCCGCGCGGAACCAATCGGACCGGATGCTGCTGGCGCGCTGAATGTCCGAGGCCCCATAGCCCTGCCCCCGCGCCACTTCCCACTGTGCCGCCGGTTTCAGATATTCCCGCCGCGCCGGGTCATCATAGATGGACCCCAAAGATGCGGCGACAGCAAAGGAACGCAGAGTGGTCCAACTTTCCCACATCGCATCTGCATCAAAAGGCGCGCTAACTTCCGTCACTTCATGGCCGAGGTCTGCCATCTGCCGCAAAGCCGCTTCACTCTGCGCAAGGATACCGGCCTCACAGGGAAAGGCGCCGCCCCAATCGCCAAGCCAGCCCAGCCGCTGCCGCGGCAGATCGCCGGTCAGCGCAGCGGCCAGTCCGGCCCCGTCCCGGCTCAGTGGCAAACGCGGATCGGCACCGCGTATGACATCGCCCAAAGCCGCCAAATCGCGTGGACTGCGCGCCATCGGCCCCAAGGTGGAGAGTTGATGCATGAACAGATCGCCCGAGGGATCGCCCGGCACCGTCCCCCAAGTCGGGCGCATCCCATAAACATTGTTCCACCCGGCCGGATTGCGCAGCGAGCCCATCATGTCGGAGCCGTCGGCCACACAAAGCATTCGCGCCGCCAGCGCCGCCGCGGCCCCGCCGGAAGAACCGCCTGACGACTGCGTTAAGTCGTAGGGGTTGCAGGTCGGCCCATGCACAGGGTTAAACGTATGACTGCCCAGCCCGAACTCCGGCGTGTTGGTCTTTCCGATGATCAACGCACCCGCTGCCCTCAAACGGGCGACCGGAATGTCATCCTGTTGCGCAATCTGACCGGCAAATAGCGGCGACCCTTGCGAGGTGGGCAACCCCTCAGCATTTGCCAAATCCTTAACTGCCATCGGTATGCCATGCAGCCAGCCCCGACATGGCGCTGCATCCGCGGCGCGTGCCTCTGCCAATAGCTCCTCCTCGTCGCGCAAAGAGACCACGGCATTCACCGCGCCATTGACCGCCTCGATCCGGGCGAGTGTCGCCCGCATCACTTCAACCACCGAGAGCCGGCCCGCCCCCAGTGCCTCGGACAGTTCCACCGCATCCCATTCAAGAAATTCCACGCCATCCCCCTCTTTTTGGCCAAAAATACTTCGGGGGGTCCGGGGGGCTGGCCCCCCGGTTATTGCCAGAGACCGGCAGGCCCGCCTCAGTCCCCCTGCGCTTCGGCCCGGCTCTTGCCCGACACCGCCAGCGCGAGCGTGGCCCCCATCAACCCGTCAAGATCACCATCGAGCACGCCTTTGGTGTCCGACGTCTCATAATTCGTGCGCAGGTCTTTCACCATTTGGTAAGGCTGCAAGACATAAGACCGGATCTGGTTGCCCCAGCCCGCGTCGCCTGCGTTTTCATGCGCCTCGTTAACCAGTGCAGAGCGCTTGTCCAACTCCATCTGATAAAGCCTGGACTTCAACGCTTTCATCGCGATATCGCGGTTCTGGTGTTGCGACTTTTCCGAAGAGGTCACGACGATCCCGGTGGGGTGGTGCGTGATCCGCACCGCCGAGTCGGTGGTGTTCACGTGCTGGCCGCCCGCGCCCGACGACCGGTAGGTGTCGATACGGATATCCGATGGGTTCACTTCGATCTCAATGTTGTCGTCGACCACCGGATAGACCTTGACCGAGGTGAACGACGTGTGGCGCTTGGCCGCGCTGTCAAAGGGCGAAATACGCACCAAACGGTGCACGCCGCTTTCGGATTTTAACCAGCCATAGGCATTGTGCCCGGCGATCTTATAGGTCGCCGACTTGATCCCTGCCTCTTCGCCCGCGCTCTCGGCCTGAAGCTCGACCTTATAGCCCTTCTTTTCAGCCCAACGGACATACATCCGCGCCAACATGCTGGCCCAATCGCAGCTTTCCGTCCCGCCCGCGCCGGAGTTGATCTCGAGGAACGTGTCGTTGCTGTCCGCTTCGCCGTTCAGCAGCGCCTCAAGCTCTTTCTGGGCGGCCTTTCCGGCCAGCGCTCTAAGCGCGGCCTCGGCGTCGGAGATGACTTCCTCATCCCCTTCCATCTCGCCCAGCTCGATCAGCTCGATGTTGTCCGCCAGCTCTTGCTTGATGCTGTCATAGACGCCCATGGCATCGACCAGCGCCTGCCGCTCGCGCATGAGCTTCTGCGCGGCATCCGGGTTGTCCCAAAGGTTCGGGTCTTCGACGCGGGCGTTGAATTCTTCCAGCCGGTAGGGCGCGGTTTCCACATCCAGTCGCTGGGCCAGCAATTCCAGCGACTTGCTGATCTGGTCCGCGGTATTCTGTGCTTCTGCGCGCATCGTTGCCTGCCTTTGATAAGTATTGCGGCCCCGAAAACCGGAGCCGCACGAGAGATAGACCAGCGCGCCTGTGGCGACAAGTGGGGGCGCCGCCGCAACCCGCGCTGAGGTGGGTTAGTAAAGACCGCCCGAGCTCAGCGTGCCGAAGCTTGCCTTGGGGCCGACGGTGGCTTTCTTGCCTGTCGAGGTGGTGACCTGACGCGAGGAGGACGAGCCGCCAAGTTCTTCGACCAGCGGCAGGTCTGCCCCCATGGCAAAACCGCCGTCAAAGGAGATGCCAAAGAGCGGCTCTTCCCCATCGCGGAAACACTCGGAGACCACATTGCCACCTGTCGCGCCGTCGCTCAAACGGGCGCCGGAGAAACGGTCAATCTTGATGAAGCGACACTGCTCGGGCACGCTGAAATCACCGCCACCGTATTTCTGGATCGCCTCAGACATGAAGCGCTGGAATACTGGTGCGCAGAGCGCGCCGCCCCCGGCCCCCCGGCCCATCGGGCGTGGTGTGTCGTAGCCGATGTAGCAGCCCGCCGCGATGTTCGACGAAAAGCCGACGAACCACGCGTCTTTCTCGTCATTGGTGGTGCCGGTCTTGCCTGCAATCGGGATCGGCAGGTTGATCGCCTTACGGGCCGTGCCCCGCTCGACCACGCCGCGCATCATGGAGGTCAACTGGTAGGCTGTGACCGGATCCATCACCCGCTCGCGGTTCGAGATGACCTTGGGCGCCGTGCCGGGGGCGAGGCTGATCTGTTCGCAATCGTAGCATTTGCGCTCGTCATGCTGGTAGACAGTGCGCCCGTAACGGTCCTGCACCCGGTCGACCAACGTAGGCTGCACACGCTCACCGCCATTGGCAAACATGGCATAGGCCGAGACCATTTGATAAAGCGTGGTCTCTTGGCTGCCGAGCGCATTGGCGAGCACCGGCGACAGGTCGTCATAGACACCAAAACGCTCGGCATAGCTGCCGACCACATCCATACCGACCTCTTGGGCCAGACGGATTGTCATCAAGTTCCGCGATTGCTCAATCCCGGTGCGCAATGGCGTGGGACCGTAGAACTTGTGCGACGCGTTCTGCGGGCGCCAGACGCCTTGGGGGGTGTTGATCTCAATCGGCGCGTCCACAACGATGGTCGCGGGGCTATAGCCACTGTCGAGCGCCGAGGCATAGACAAAGGGTTTGAAGCTGGAGCCGGGCTGACGTTTGGCCTGGGTGGCGCGGTTAAAAACGCTGGCCTGATAAGAAAAGCCGCCCTGCATGGCGATCACGCGGCCCGTGTCTACGTCCATCGCAACAAAGCCGCCCTGTACCTCGGGCACCTGCCGCAGAGTCCAGCGGATGAAGGAGCCGTCGTTATCGGCGGTCATCCGGCGGACCAGCACCACCTCGCCCACGTCAAGCAGGTCGCCCGCGACTTTCGCCTTGGGGCCAAGCTTGCCATCGTCCAAACGCTTGCGCGCCCATTGCACGTCCTTGGCCGGGATCCAGTGACCGTCTTCGTCATCCTCGACCCCTTCAATGCCGATACGCGCATCGGAACTGCCGACTTCGAGCACCACCGCAGGATACCACTGGTTTTCCAGGTCAATGTCACGCGGCACCCGCAGATCGGCCAGTGCAGCGCGCCATTTCTCTTCGGTCTCCAACTGTTCCGCCGGGATTTCAAAACGTGTCCCGCGCCAGATGCCCTGCCCGCGGTCGTATTGTTCCAACTGACGGCGTAGCGCATTGGCGGCCACCGGCTGCATTTCGTTGTCGATCGTCGCGCGCACGGTCAGACCGCCGGTAAAGAACTCGCCCTCGCCAAAGTCTTCGCTCAGCTGGCGGCGGATTTCGTCGGTGAAGTAGTCGCGCGGCGGAAGCTCGGCCTTGAAGCTCTCGAAGTCGCCGTTCTGAACCGAGCGCAGCGGCAATGCGACCTCGTATTCATAGACCTCTTCAGAGATATAGCCGTTCTCCATCATCTCCTGCAGCACGAAGTTCCGACGTGATAACAGGCGCTCCTTGCGCCGCACCGGGTGATAGTCCGAGGGCGCTTTGGGCAGCGAGGCAAGGAAGGCCGCCTCATGCGGGGCGAGCTCGCTTAAAGTCTTGTTGAAGTAAGTCTGGCTCGCCGCAGCCACACCATAGGAGTTCTGGCCGAGGAAAATCTCGTTGAGGTAAAGCTCAAGGATTTTCTCTTTGCTCAGCGTCTCTTCCAGCCGCGAGGCGAGGATAATTTCCTTGATCTTACGCTCTGCCCGACGGTCGCCAGACAGCAAGAAGTTCTTCATCACCTGTTGAGTAATGGTTGAGGCGCCGCGCACATCGCGACCGCGCGATTTCACCGCGTCCACCGCCGCCGCACCAATGCCGCGCAGGTCATAGCCTTCGTGGGTGTAGAAGTTTTTATCTTCCGCCGAGATAAACGCCTGTTTCACCAGATCGGGGATCGTCTCTGCCGGGGTGAAAAGCCGCCGTTCCTTGGCAAATTCATCGATCAAGCGGCCCTGGCCCGAGTAAATCCGGCTGATTGTCGGCGGGGTGTATTGGGCGAGCGACTCGTGGCTGGGCAGATCGCGCCCATACATCCAGAACACCGCACCGATGGTCAAAGCCACCATGCCGACGCCCAAGGTGATGGTGGTAAAAATACCGCCGAAAAAAGACAGAACAAATCGAAACACGCGCGCGGACCACCATTGGCTAGGGATTGCTCCAAGCCTATACAGGATGCGCCGCGTGGGGTCAAAACACATGGGCGGTATCAAGGGGCGAATTACCGCCCACCGACCAGCGGCGGTTTCAGCGTGTTTTTACTGCCGTATCAGAGGCTTGAGCGCCGCATCGCTATCGCGCCATGCGACAATCGCATCCGCCATCGCCCCGACCATCACCGCACGCCAGACCGGATCGCGCAGGTTGGTCAAATCGCGCTTGGAACTGAGAAAGCCGATCTCGACCAATACCGAGGGGATGTCTGCGGATTTCAGCACCGAGAACCCGGCGCGGCGCAGGGGGCGGCTGTTCATCGGGCCGCCTGCGCCATCCATGCCCTCGACCAAGAATTTCGCCAAGGCTTCCGACCGCGGCTCGGTTTCTTGCCGGGCGAGATCAAGCAGAATGCCCGCCACCTGATCGTCCGACCCGGTCAAGTCTGCACCCGCGATAATGTCCGAGCGGTCATGACGGGCAGCGAGATGCTCTGTCGCTGCGTCACTGGCATCGTCCGACAGCACGTAGACGGTCGCTCCGCTCGCGCCGCCTTGAGACAGGCTGTCCGCATGCAGCGACAGGAACAGATCAGCTTCGGCCTGATGCGCAATGGCGACGCGGTGCTCAAGCGCCACAAAGATATCCTCGTCCCGCGTGAGCAGCACATCGACCCCCTTGCGCCGCAGCGCATCGCGCAAGTCACGGGCGAAGTTCAGCATCATGTCCTTCTCGTCCAGTCCTTCCCGCTGGGCGCCGGGATCAATGCCGCCATGGCCGGGGTCGAGCACGACGGTGAAGGTGTCTTTGTCGATGGTGGGCGCTTTGGGCGGAGCCGTCAGCGCGGCGGTCCAATCAGGGTCCACCGGCGCGCCAGCGGCTTTGGCAAAGGCCGCTTCCTCTACTGTCTTCAGCGTAATTTCCAACCGCGCCTGCCCACTGGCTGCGTCGATGGGCATGCCGATCTCGTCCGGCACCATCGGCTCGGCCAGATCAGCGACAAGCCGGGACCAACCGGGCTGGAAGGCGCCAAAGCGCACAGCCGCAATCCGGCCGGGTTTGGCCAGCAGATCACCTGAATGCACATTGCTCCAATCCGCCTCGCGGAAATCGACGATCAACCGCGCGGGATCGTCGAGCAGGAACACGCGGAAGGGCACCCCTTGGCTGAGCGCAACAGTCAGATCGGTCTTGCCGAACCAGCCGTCTTTAACGGCGCTCGCCTCTGGATCGACCCGCGCCAGCGCGGTCAACTCCTGCGCCATCGCCGCTGGCCCTGCACAGGCCAACGCCACTGCCAGAACCTTTAGAACTGCCCGCATTCCTCGTCACCCTGCCCTGCTTGTTTTCGCCCTTTTAGCATCTGCCGCGCAGGCAAACCAGCGTTCAGCGTGCCGCCATAAAGGCTTTGAGCCGAGCAATGCCTTCTTCCATATCCGCCGTGCTGCGCGCGTAAGAGAAGCGCAGGGTCTTATGGCCGCGCAGCGGATCGAAATCGAGCCCCGGCGTGACGGCAACGCTTGCTTTTTCAAGGATTTCAGCGGCAAAGGCGCGGCTGTCATCGGTAAAGCGGGAGACATCCGCATAGACGTAAAAGGCCCCATCCGGCGGCGCGATGTCGGTGAAACCGGCCTCTTTCAACCCTTCGACCACCAAATCGCGGTTGCGACGATACACCGCGAGGTTGGCTTGCAGCTCGTCGTCGCAATCCATTGCAGCCAAGGCTGCGATTTGGCTCGCATGGGGGGCGCAGATGAACATGTTCTGCGCAATTCGTTCCACCACGCGCACCTGATCTTCGGGCACTACCATCCAACCGACGCGCCAGCCGGTCATCGAGAAATATTTGGAGAATGAGTTGATGACGTAGCAGTCGTCCGTGATCTCCAGCGCGGTCACGGCCTTCTTGTCGTATTCGATGCCGTGGTAAATCTCGTCCGAGATAAAGGACATGTCATTCGCCGCGCAGGCTTCGGTCAAAGCGGACAGCGCCGGACGGTCGAGCATCGTGCCCGAGGGGTTCGCCGGAGAGGCAACCAGCAAGCCCTTTAGGTTCTCATCAGCAAAATCCGCGGCGACAGGCTGGTAGCGGTTTTCCGGAGAAGCCGGCAGGTCAACCGGCTGCATCCCCAAAGCCCGCAGAATTTGGCGGTAGCTCGGATAGCCCGGCGCGCCGATGCCGACGCGGTCACCGGAATCAAAAAGCGCGGTGAAGGCGAGCAGGAATCCGCCAGAGGAACCGGGCGTGATGACCACCCGCGCCGGGTCCAGATCGACATTATACCACTCGCCATACATCTGCGCGATCCGCGCCCGCAGCGCTGGCAGTCCGAGTGCCACGGTGTAACCCAAAGGCCCGTCCTGCATCGCCTTCGTCAACGCTTCTGCCGCTTCTTTGGGCGCGCCGGTGCCGGGCTGGCCAACCTCCATATGGATGATGTGGCGGCCTGCGGCCTCGGCAGCGGTGGCGGCCTGCATCACGTCCATCACGATAAAGGGATCAACGGAGGATCGGGTTGAATTGCGCATGGGCTTGCTCCTAGTCTGGCCATGTGCTTTCACCTCGCCTAATGCCGGGCGTCAACCCTCGGCCCCTATTTCGCAGTTTCACCGAAAGGTCCGCCCATGTTTGCCCGTTTGATCGCCCCCGCCTTTGCCAGCGCACTGGCCCTCACCGCCCCCGCACAGGCGATGGACCTGACCGAATTGACCGACGCCGAGCGCGCCCAGTTCCGCGCCGAGGTCCGTGCCTATCTCATGGAGAACCCCGAGGTGATCCTGCAGGCGGTCGAGCAGATGCAGAACCGTCAGGCCGAAGCTCAGATGCAGGCGGATTTTGACCTTGTCACCGCCCATGCTGATGAAATTTTCAACGACGGCTATTCTTGGGTGGGCGGCAATCCTGAGGGCGACATCACGCTGGTCGAATTCCTCGACTACCGCTGCGGCTATTGCAAACGCGCCCATGATGAAGTGGCCAAGCTTCTGGAAACAGACGGCAATATCAAAATGATCGTCAAAGAGTTTCCGATCTTGGGCGAGCAATCCATGTTGGCCTCGCGTTTTGCGGTGGCGACAAAACAGGTCGCCGGCGATGACGAATACAAGCAGTTGAACGACGCGCTGATGGCCTTCAACGGCGACATCACAATGCCCGCCCTGCGCCGCTTGGCCGAAAGCTTTGATCTGGATGCCGAGGCGATTGAGGCCAAGATGGACAGCGAAGAGGTGACCCAAGAGATCGCCCAGACCCGCGCGCTGGCGCAGAAGCTGCAGATCACCGGCACACCGACCTTCGTGATGCAGGACGAAATGCTGCGCGGCTACCTGCCCTATGACCAGATGATGGCTCTCGTGGAGGAAAAGCGCGGCTGATGATCCGGGCGCTTGGCGTTCTCATAACGCTGTCGCTGGCCGCGCCCGCCGCGGCCAGTGAGTTGGCCGAGATGCCCCCCGCACAGCGTGCGGCTTTCGAGGCTGAGTTGCGCGCGGCGATCCTCGCCAATGGCGATGTGATCGCCGAGGCGTTGGCCGGGCCGCAGCCGGCGCGCTCTGAAATGCAGCAGTATATTGCGGATGACCTCAGCTTACTGGACCGGCTTGCTCCGACCTTGCTAGAGGGGAATGATATTGCGCTTTTCATCGCCGAAGGCTGTGCTGGCTGCGCAGATGCAGCGCAAGAATTAGACGACCTTGCAAAGACTTACGAGATCGACTTCATCTTGCATGACCTTGCTTCGCCGGAAGCGAAGGCATGGGCTGAAGACCTCGGGCTGAGGGAAGCGCCCTTCTATGTTCTGCCGAATATGATCCTGCGCGGTCACATGCCGCAGGTCGTTTTGCAGAAATACCTGAGCAACCCCTAAAGCACTGAATGAGCAACGGACTGTAAGTCCTTATTCTGCCGCCTCTTTTGCAGACTCGGCTTCGATCTTTGCCGCCCGTTCCTCGACCTGCTCGACGATGTGGTCGATCATGCCTTCGTTGCCCAGCTTATGGCTCTGCTTACCAGCAAGATAGACCATCCCCGACCCCGCGCCGCCGCCGGTGAACCCGACGTCAGTCATCAGCGCTTCCCCCGGCCCGTTCACAACGCAGCCGATGATTGAAAGACTCATCGGTGTTTTGATATGCTCAAGCCGCTTCTCCAGCGCCTCTACCGTTTTGATCACGTCAAACCCCTGCCGGGCGCAGGAGGGGCAGGAAATGATGTTCACACCCCGGTGGCGCAACCCGAGCGATTTTAGGATTTCATAGCCGACTTTGACCTCTTCGACCGGATCAGCCGAGAGGGACACACGGATCGTATCGCCAATTCCGCTCCACAACAAATTGCCCAGACCGATGGCCGATTTGATCGTGCCGGACATCAGCCCGCCCGCTTCGGTAATGCCAAGATGGATAGGCGCATCGGTGGCATCGGCCAGCTGTTGATAGGCGGCCGCCGCCATAAAAACGTCCGAGGCTTTGCAGGAGATTTTAAATTCGTGGAAGTCATTGTCCTGCAGGATTTTGATATGATCGAGCCCGCTTTCGACCATCGCATCTGGGCACGGCTCGCCGTATTTCTCTAACAGGTGTCGCTCCAGTGAGCCTGCGTTCACGCCGATGCGGATCGAACAGTTGTGGTCTCGTGCGGCCTTGATGACCTCGCGAACGCGCTTTTCATCCCCAATGTTACCGGGGTTGATCCGCAGACAAGCGGCACCAGCTTCGGCGGCTTCGATCCCGCGTTTGTAGTGGAAATGGATGTCCGCCACGATCGGCACGGAAACCTCTGGCACAATCTCACGCAGCGCCTTTGACGACGCCTCATCGGGCACTGATACCCGGACGATATCCGCACCCGCGTCGGCAGCCGCTTGGACCTGCGCGATCGTCCCGGCGACATCAGTCGTCAGCGTATTGGTCATGGTCTGAACGGTGATCGGCGCGTCGCCCCCGACCGGCACATTGCCCACCATGATCTGCCGCGATTTGCGACGCGGAATCTCGCGCCAAGGGCGGATGGAATGAAGCGACATAAAGACACCTTTCGCGGATCAAGGGCATTGGCCCATACCTAGTCAGGCAGGATCGCTTGTGCAATGGCAAGGAAGTGGGATCGCGCCCGGGAAGCGCCTGCTAGCTCTTGCAGGGCATGGCGGCCAGCGCCGACGGTTCGATAGAGCCTTCGAGGTCGGCAAACATGCGGCTGAGCGATTGCTCGGCGGCGGGATCGACGGGTTGGTAAAGCTCAGCCAGCGCCTGTTGGTGCAGCGGCACGTTCGAGGTCACGGCACCGCGCGGGCCGACGGGGCCAAAGCAGCCGTCCGCCATCGCGAAATAAAGCGCACCGGATTCACCCGTCCGCAGGGTTGGCGGCTCTTCTGTGACGGGGACATCATAGGTGTCGCCCTTGTTCATCACACCTTCGAAGATGACTGTCCCATCTGCGGCGCGGACGCGGACCCAAGAAGGATAGGCCGCGACCATACGCACGCTTTCCGCTATCGGCTCGACCACCTGCGGTTTGGGCAGTTCGCCGTCAGCGTTGGCCAGCATCAGCGCATCGTTAATGGCGTCAGAGATGGTGCCATCCTCTTCTGCGACCATCGTATTTTGAGATCCCGGGTCGGGGCGGTCAGGCGTTGGGAAATTGCTTACCGAGCGTGGGTCGATGGAAGCGATTGGCGCGTCGCGGGCAACCAACACCGGCACATCCAATGCCTGCGGGCGATAGAGCCGGTCCAGCGCGTCGGCGCGCGGGCTTTCCATGCTGCGAGGTGCAGCGGAATCGTCCTCGGCATCCGGCGCGCTCGCAAGAGCGCCGTCCAGAGGATCAAGATCGGAAAGGACAACCGGTGTCTGGTCCACCGGAGCAACCTGCACGCGCTGCACTTCTTTCAGCACGGTCCAGCCACCAAAACCGATGGCCGAGATCAACGCAATGAGAACAAGCGAAGAGCCCACGGCACCGGGTTCGATCCGGCTAAGTAGCCCGTCCCCCACCGGCACGAAGGGTGTGTTCGGACGGGCGAAGAGATCATCATCTTTCGGGGATTTACGGCGGTCTTCGAAACTGGGCTTCTTAACGACCGAAGCCTCAGCGGACATACCATGCGCCACGGCAAAGCCGGATTCCTTGCAAAAGGCGGCAAAAGCCTGATCCGGATCCATGTTCAGGTAACGTGCATAGGACCGCACATAGCCTGCGATAAACCCCGGCGTGTCAAAGGCATCAGGGTCGCAGTTTTCAATGGCAGCGATGTAGGAGGCTTTAATCCGCAACTCGCGTTGCACGTCGAGCAGGGATTTCCCGAGCGTCGCGCGTTCACCACGCATAACGTCCCCCAGCCGCAATTCGAATGCGTCAAACCCTTTAGGTTCAACGGTTTCGTCCTCAGCGGATTTGGAGGCCCATCGCCCGATCATCAATATGCCCTGTCCCTATTATGCCTTTAGCCTTAGCCCGAATGCGCCCCAACGATTCGGATTTAGCCTTTTCTTGCGTCAAGACTAGCATAAGACAACGGAAAACACGAACAACAGCGTATTAACCGGCTGCTTCGGCACGATTCAGCGCACAATGAGACCAGAGTGAGTCCATCCCCCGCACAAGCGCGTCCATCTCCTTAGGCCCATGTACGGGCGACGGCGTAAAGCGCAACCGTTCGGTGCCACGCGGGACCGTCGGAAAGTTGATCGGCTGGACGTAGATGCCGTGATCTTCAAGCAGCATGTCAGACAGCAGCTTGGTATGGACTGGGTTGCCGACCATCACTGGCACGATGTGGCTGCCGTGATCGATGATCGGAAGGCCGAGACCTTTCAGGCGCAACTTCAGAGCCTTAGCTTGCTGCTGGTGTTTCTCTCGCAATTCTGGCGCACGTTTGAGATAGGCCACTGATGCAGCCGCGCCCGCGGCCACCGCTGGCGGCAGAGAGGTGGTAAAGATAAAGCCCGGCGCATAGGAGCGAATGGCGTCGCACATCTTGGCCGAAGCCGCGATATAGCCACCCATCACGCCGTAAGCCTTGGCCAGCGTGCCATTAATGATGTCGAGCCGGTGCATCAGACGGTCGCGTTCCGC
Source organism: Sulfitobacter delicatus (assembly GCF_900102535.1). GTDB lineage: Bacteria > Pseudomonadota > Alphaproteobacteria > Rhodobacterales > Rhodobacteraceae > Sulfitobacter > Sulfitobacter delicatus. Next base: position 59,043 of record NZ_FNBP01000002.1, read on the forward strand.
CACCCCTGCCCCGCGCGGGCCGTACATGCCCACGGCATGCACTTCGTCGATATAGGTCAGCGCGCCGAACTCGTCGGCGAGGTCGCATATCTCTTCGATCGGGCCGAAATCGCCGTCCATCGAATAGATCGATTCGAAAGCGATCAGTTTGGGCGCGGCCGGGTCGTCGGCTTCCATCAGCTCGCGCAGGTGGGCCACATCGTTGTGACGGAAGATGCGCTTGGCCCCGCCGTTGCGGCGCACGCCTTCGATCATGCTCGCATGGTTCAACGCGTCGGAATAGATGATCAGACCGGGGAACAGCTTTGGCAGCGTCGAGAGCGTCGCATCATTGGCGATATAGGCGGAAGTGAACAGCAGCGCTGCTTCCTTGCCATGCAGATCGGCCAGCTCAGCCTCAAGCCGTTTGTGGTAGATCGTCGTGCCGGAGATGTTGCGCGTACCGCCCGAGCCAGCGCCGGTGGCGCGCAGAGCCTCCTCCATCGCTTCGATCACGACAGGGTTCTGCCCCATGCCGAGGTAGTCGTTTCCGCACCAGACAGTGATATCCTGCGTGCTGCCGTCCGGCTTGGTCCAGACCGCATGAGGGAACTGACCGTTGCGGCGTTCAATGTCGATAAAGGTCCGGTAGCGGCCTTCGTCATGCAGGCGCGCAATCGCCGCGTCGAGTTTTTCCGAGTAGTCCATTGCGCTCCTCCGTCGGGCCGGCCTGCAAGCGAGAGGGCCAGACACCCATATTCACTTTTTGGAATGGTTACAGATTCCTACCCCTCTCTTCAATCTCTTATCGCCGCGCCGCAAGGGGCGAACTGTCGCAGGGGGCGCGGCCCGGGGAACCAGATAGGCCGATCCCCACCGTTTTCCCAATGATTGCTTGTATGTTCGCAGCGATTGCTATTTTGAGGAGGCTTACTCAGGAAAGACAAAGCCTTGCGCGCCACTCCGCACCCTCAGCAGGCCCAACGCCTGCGCACCCTTTACGATTACGATATTCTCGATACCCCGCGCGAGGCGGATTTCGATGAGATCGTCGCCCTTGCGGCGCAGATCTGTGATGCGCCGATCTCGGTCATTAATCTGATCGACAAGGATCGTCAGTGGTTCAAAGCCGAGGTTGGACTGAATGCGCGCGAAACGCCGCTGGAAACTTCGCTTTGCTCGCACGCCATTCTCGAAGCGCCTTTCGTTGAGATCCCGGATACGCTCAACGACCCTCGCATGGCGGACAACCCGCTTTGCACCGACGAGAACGGTCTGCGTTTCTATGCCGGTGCCCTCTTGGTCGCGCCGAACGGCTTGCCACTTGGGACGCTTTGTATCCTCGACAACGAGCCGCGCCGGCTCACGGAGGCACAACGCAACGCGGTCGAAGTGCTGTCGCGTCAGGTGATGAAGCAGCTCGACCTGCGCCTTGCCCTGCGTCGTCAGGCGGTACTGATGAGCGAAGCCGATCACCGTGTGAAGAACTCTCTGCAGACACTCGGCGCGATGATCCGCCTCCATGCCCGCGGATTAAAGGAGGACAACGCGAGCGAGGTGATCGAAGCGATCCAGCGTCGGGTGCAGTCTGTGGCCTCCCTGCACGGCGAATTGCAGCACAGCGACGGCCGCGACGAGGTCGACGCTGCCTCCTTCCTCGCGCAGGTCGTGCAACTGCTGCAAGACACCGCCCCCGCCCATGTGACCATCAGCTGCCGCAGCGATGCCGTAACGGTAAGCGCGGGCGCGGCTTCGGCCATGGGGCTGGTGGTGAGCGAATTTGCCGCGAACTCCATCAAACATGGCTACCCGGATAAGACGGCGGGCCAAATCCAGATTGACCTCTCCCTCACCGATGGCACCTATCGCCTGACCTGTCAGGACGACGGCATCGGCTCGCAGAGCGGCGGGCTGTCGCGCCCCGGCAGCCTTGGCCAAACGCTTATGTCCGCCGCAGCATCGCAGTTGAGCGGTGAGCTCGACACCTCTTTGACGCCAGAAGGCAGCCGTCTCGCGCTCACCTTCTAAGGCAGCCACTGGACACCCCCTGCCCGCCTGATACCTTCGCGCCAAAATCACAGCGCAAGGAAGTCCTAGCCATGTCACTCGACGATGTTCTCGCCCGGATCGACACCGATCTGCCCGCCGCAACCGACCGTCTGCTGGAGCTGCTGCGCATCCCGTCGATCTCGACCGATCCGGCCTATAAAGAAGACTGCGACCGCGCGGCGGACTGGCTCGTGGCCGATCTGCAATCCATGGGCGTTGAGGCCGAAAAACGCGCCACCCCCGGCCACCCCATGGTCGTGGGCCATGTGGGCGAAGGCAAACCGCATCTGCTGTTCTACGGCCACTATGACGTGCAGCCCGTCGACCCGCTGGAGCTTTGGGACCGGGACCCCTTTGATCCCGCGATCGAGGACACCGACAAGGGCCGCGTGATCCGGGGTCGGGGTGCCGCGGACGACAAGGGCCAGTTGATGACCATCATCGAAGCCCTGCGCGCGTGGAAAGAGGTGAAAGGCGACTGGCCCTGCCGCATCACCTTCTTTCTTGAGGGCGAAGAGGAAAGCGGCTCACCCTCGCTGATCCCCTTCATGAAAGAGAACGCGGATGAGTTGAAAGCCGATGTGGCGATGATCTGCGACACGGGGCTTTTCGAATCCAAGACCCCCGCCATCGTTACCATGCTGCGCGGGCTTTTGGGCGAAGAGCTGACCATCACCGCACCCGACAAAGATCTGCATTCCGGTATGTTCGGCGGCATCGCGATGAACCCGATCCGCGTGCTCGGCAAAGTCGTGGCCGCGCTGCATGACGATACGGGCCGCATCACCGTGCCCGGCTTCTACGACGGCGTGCCAGAGCTGTCCGAAGAGCTAGAGGCACAGTGGCAGGGTCTGGCCTTTGACCACGCCAGCTTCCTTGGCGATGTGGGTCTGAGCCAGCCTGCAGGCGAGCAAGACCGCACCCCGCTTGAGATGATCTGGTCGCGCCCCACCTGCGACGTCAACGGCATCTGGGGCGGCTATACCGGCGATGGGTTCAAGACCGTTCTACCCAGCCAAGCCCATGCCAAGATTAGCTTCCGCCTTGTCGGCACGCAGGATCCTTTCGCCATCCGCGAAAACTTCCGCAATATGGTACGCGAGATGATGCCCGAAGATTGCACTGTCGAGTTCTCCGGCCACGGCGCTGGTCCGGCGTCAGGCGTTGAGACGGGCCACCCGATGTTCGAACCCGCGCGCCAAGCGCTCAGCGACGAATGGCAGGTGCCCGCGGCCTATATCGGCTGCGGCGGGTCGATCCCGATTGCCGGGTATTTCCAGACGCTGCTGGGGACCGAACCGATGCTGGTCGGCTTCGGCAAGGACGATGATCAAATCCACTCCCCCAACGAAAAATACGACATGGAGAGCTTTCACAAGGGCATCCGTTCCTGGGCGCGAATCCTCGATGCGCTGACCTGAAGCGCGGGGTGATCGGGCCTGCCCGGTCACCCACCCTGCACCACCTACGACAGGCGCAAACGCACGATGAGCGCGGCGCCTCTCGGCGTGCGAAGTACTTCAAAAGAAAAGGAAAGTGGCGCGGTTGACGGGGCTCGAACCCGCGACCCCCGGCGTGACAGGCCGGTACTCTAACCAGCTGAGCTACAACCGCGCGATGTGGGCGGAATAGGCCAAGCGGCGGGGGGCGTCAAGCGCATTTGACCCAGAAAAAGCGGCTTTCGGAAAAAGAAAATACCGGCGCCCCGGAATGCAAAAAGGGACCTCAAAGAGGTCCCTTTTCAAGCAGCAGTGGCGCGGTTGACGGGGCTCGAACCCGCGACCCCCGGCGTGACAGGCCGGTACTCTAACCAACTGAGCTACAACCGCCCGCTGCACGTTCCGGGTCACCCCGAAGCGTTGGGGTGTAATATGGCGGGGGCACTGCGCCGTCAAGCGCGGTTTGGTGGAAATTTGAAAAATTTCGACTTGGGCCGTTCTGCCAACTTCTGCAGTAAGAGATGCCGCTTGAATGGCCCCGCCTGCCCCTGTTTAGTCGCCCGCGACCTAGAGGGAGGGGAACACATGCATATCGGATTGATTGGCGGCATCGGCGTGGCGGCAAGCCTTGTCTATTACCAACGTCTCGCAGCCGCAGTAGAGGCCCGCGGAGCGACGCTGCGCATGACCCTGTCCCATGGCGACATCCAGACGTTGATCAAAAACAACCTCGCCGACGCCCGCACCCCGCAGGCGGAGATTTTCGCCCAGCAGGTCACGGAATTAAAAGCTGCCGGAGCCGAGGTCGCCGCCCTCACCTCCCTCGGCGCGCATTACTGCTTTGACGAATTAGCTGCCATCTCACCCCTGCCCCTGATCTCGGCAGTCACCCCGCTCGACAGCTATTTCGCCAGCCGAGGCGTGCAGCGTGTGGGCTTGCTCGGCACCCGCGTAGTGATGCGAACTCGGCTTTATGGCCAGCTTTCGCAGACCGAAACCGTGGCGTTGGATGATGAGATCGAAACAATCGGCCAAACTTATCAGGAAGTTGCCGTGGCTGGCAGGTGTAGCGAGGCGCAGCGACAGATGTTTATCGACGCAGGACGGCGGATGGTCGAAGATTTGGGAGCGGAGGCCATCGTTCTAGCGGGGACAGACCTGAACCTTGCCTTCGATGGACAGAATCCCGGCTTTGAGGTGATCGACGCGCTGGACGTGCATGTCGAGTTGCTTGCGCAATTGGCGGCGGATGAGATTGGGTTGGACGAGGCTTGCGGGCGTGCCTGACGCGTGGGCGCCGGATCCGCCACCGTAGAAACCGGTTAACACTATAGAATGCTCGGGGGGGGAATGGTGGGTCGTGAGAGGCTCGAACTCCCGCTCCAGACTGGCCGCGGGGCGGACGGGCCCACTACTATGCAAGCCGATTAAACGAAAGAGAAACAAGGGGGAAGGTGGTGGGTCGTGAGAGGCTCGAACTCCCGACATCTTCGGTGTAAACGAAGCGCTCTACCAACTGAGCTAACGACCCGATGCGGCTCTCTTAGCCAAGCTTGGCGCGGGCTTCAAGCCTATAATTTCAGTCTGTGCTGAACACCTTCATTTAGGTAGAACACGACCCCCTGCCCGCCCTGCATCCCGCGCAGATCTTCTAACTCGCGGCCCAAGAGGATCAGCCGCAACATGCGGGAGGTGATGCCGTGGGTGATTAGCACATGCGGGCCTGTCAGGTTACTCAAGAACTGGCGGCAGCGCTCATGCAGCGCCGCGAATCCCTCGCCGTTCGGGGCGTGCTCGTAGAGATCATAGGTATCGCGCGCCTCTGGGCAGACCTGCATCAACTCGGCCCGGCTCCGCCCGGCCCAATCGCCTACACCGATCTCGGCAAGCCCTTCGCTGGAGGAGTACGGCAGCAGCCCATCTAAGGCGAGTTCCGCCGTGTCCTGAGCGCGCCTCTGCGGGCTGCTGAGGGCAGCAAAGCCAATAAGGTCGCGGTTCCGTAGAATACTGTTCTGCGCCCTCGCCTGAACGCGGCCCGTTGCTGTTAGTGGAGAATCGAAATGCCCCTGCAGCCTGCCTTCGGCATTCCACGCCGTTTCACCGTGGCGCAGAACATAAAGCGGCGGGTATTGGGGCATGCGGAGGCTTTCTGCTGCGTGTTGCGTCTGACTTGGTGCCAGTCAGCGGCGATGTTCGTCAAGCGGGCAGTCAGTAATGGACAATCCCCTATGTTGCAGAAGGTCAGACCGGGACGGAACGGGGGAAAATGGTGGGTGATAAGAGATTTGAACTCCTGACATCTTCGATGTGAACGAAGCGCTCTACCACTGAGCTAATCACCCTTGCGGGGCGAAGTAGCCAATTGCGGCGGGCCTTGCAAGAGGGTTTGGCGCAAAAGTTGTGGCACGCGCCAATGCTCTGTTCACCCAGCCCCAAAGCAAAAACGCGCGCCTTTCCGAGCGCGCGTTTTCTTCATCTAGCGAGTTAGCGGATTAATGCGTGGTGGTCGCATCCACACCGGCAGCGCGGGCTTTGATCGCGGCAGCCTCGGCGGCTTCCTGGGCGGCTTCGTCCCATTCAATCGCTTTCGGCGTGCTAACCAAAGCATGCTCCAACACTTCGGAGACGTGGTTCACCGGAATGATGGTCAGCCCTTCCTTCACGTTGTCCGGGATCTCAGGCAGATCCTTCTCGTTTTCCTGCGGGATCAGCACCGTGGTGATGCCACCGCGCAGGGCCGCGAGCAGTTTCTCTTTCAAACCGCCAATCGGCATCGCGTTGCCGCGCAAGGACACCTCGCCCGTCATCGCGATGTCGCGGCGCACGGGGATTTGCGTCAGCACCGACACAATCGACGTCACCATCGCCAGACCGGCCGAGGGGCCGTCCTTAGGCGTAGCACCGTCGGGAACGTGCACGTGAATGTCCAGCGTGTCGAACTTCGGCGGTTTGACCCCGATCTGTGGGCTGATCGAGCGGACATAGGAGCTTGCCGCGTCGATGCTTTCTTTCATCACATCGCCGAGCTTACCCGTGGTCTTCATCCGGCCCTTACCCGGCAGGCGCAAAGCTTCGATCTGCAGCAATTCGCCGCCGACAGAGGTATAGGCCAACCCGGTCACAACGCCGATCTGATCCTTCTCTTCGGCCAGACCAAAGCGGTGTTTCCGCACGCCAAGGAAGTCTTCGAGGTTGTCGCCGGTGACGGTGACATTCTCGGCCTCTTTCTTGACGATCTTGGTCAGCGACTTGCGCGCCACCTTGGCGATCTCACGCTCAAGGTTCCGCACGCCCGCCTCGCGGGTGTAGTAGCGGATCATGCCGGTCAGCGCGGAGTCCTCAATCTTGAACTCCTTCTCCTTCAGGCCGTGGTTCTTGACCTGCTTGGCCACCAGATGCTGCTTGGCGATCTCGCGCTTTTCGTCCTCGGTGTAGCCCGAGAGCGGAATGATCTCCATCCGGTCCAATAGCGGCCCGGGCATGTTGTAGCTGTTCGAGGTGGTCAGGAACATCACGTTCGACAGGTCGTATTCCACCTCCAAGTAGTGGTCCACGAAAGTGCCGTTCTGTTCCGGATCAAGCACTTCGAGCATGGCAGAGGCCGGGTCACCACGGAAATCCTGCCCCATCTTATCGATCTCGTCCAAGAGGATCAGCGGGTTCGTGGTTTTGGCCTTTTTCAGCGCCTGGATGATCTTGCCGGGCATAGAGCCGATGTAGGTCCGGCGGTGGCCGCGGATCTCTGACTCATCACGCACGCCACCGAGAGAGATGCGGATAAACTCGCGCCCCGTGGCTTTAGCGACCGATTTGCCCAAGGATGTCTTGCCGACGCCCGGAGGGCCGACGAGGCACATGATCGGGCCTTTCATTTTGGTCGAGCGCTGTTGCACGGCGAGATATTCGACAATCCGCTCTTTGACCTTCTCGAGGCCATAGTGGTCGTCATCGAGCACCTTTTGCGCCTTGCCCAAATCCTTTTTCACGCGGCTCTTCACGCCCCATGGGATCGACAGCATCCAATCAAGGTAGTTGCGCACGACCGTGGCTTCGGCAGACATCGGGCTCATGTTCTTGAGCTTTTTGATCTCGGCATCGGCCTTTTCACGGGCTTCCTTGCTCAGCTTGGTCTCGGCCACACGGGCTTCAAGCTCGGCCACTTCGTTCTTGCCGTCTTCGCCATCGCCCAGCTCGTGCTGAATGGCCTTCATCTGCTCATTCAGGTAGTATTCGCGCTGCGTGCGCTCCATCTGGCTTTTGACGCGGGTTTTGATCTTTTTCTCGACCTGCAAGACGGACATTTCGCCCTGCATCAACCCGTAGACCTTCTCAAGCCGCTCAGAGATGCTCAGCGTCTCTAGCAGGTCCTGCTTTTGCTCGACTTCGATGCCGAGGTGGCCTGCCACGAGGTCGGCCAGACGTGCAGGCTCGGCACTTTCACCAACGGCGGCGAGCGCTTCTTCGGGGACGTTTTTCTTGACCTTGGCATAGCGCTCAAACTCATCCGCCACCGTGCGCAAGAGCGCCTGCGTGGTGGCCGCGTCACCCGGCATCTCGGTCAGATACTCGGCGCGGGCCTCGAAGAAGTTGTCGTTGTCGAGGTATTCGGTGATGCGCACCCGCGCCTGACCTTCGACCAACACCTTGACGGTGCCATCGGGCAGTTTCAGCAGTTGCAGCACATTGGCCAGCACGCCCGCCTTGAAGATGCCGGAGGTGTCGGGATCGTCCTCACCGGGGTCAATCTGGCTCGACAGCAGAATCTGCTTGTCGTCGGCCATGACCTCTTCCAGCGCGCGGACGGATTTATCGCGACCCACAAAAAGCGGCACGATCATGTGGGGAAACACGACGATGTCGCGCAGCGGAAGCACCGGATAAGATGCGTTCAGTGGCTCTAACATGCTCAATTCCTTATCTTAGCAAGACATCCCGGCCCCTGTCATAGGCGGCCTTTGACATCCCCTTTTCTGGACAGGACATGTGTGCATCCCGTCCGCCTGTTTCAATCCCCATGCGGGGTTTTATCGCCCCATCATCGCTTGCCTGCGAGGGGGAGGCAAGCGCGGGATTGGCCCATTTTATGCCATTCCCCGCGCTCTTTGTTCATGTCCCGTCAATCCGGGGCTTAGGCCGCCGTCTTTTCCAGCGCTGGATAGTCGGTATAACCCTCGCGGCCACCGCCATAATAGGTGTCGCTGTCACCTTCATTAAGCGGTCCGTTCATCTGCCAACGGCGCGGCAAATCGGGATTCGCGATGAAGGGACGGCCCACAGCAATCAGATCGGCCTCGCCCCTGGCCACAGCATCAATCGCCATCTCGCGGTCATAGCCATTGTTGGCCATGTACGGCCCGTCAAAGAGCTTGCGCAGCGCTCTGATGCTTTCGCCCTCTTCCAGCGCCCGCGAGCCGCCAGTGGCGCCCTCGACGAGATGCAGATAGGCGAGGTTATAGCGGTTCAGCCCCTTTACGATATACTCAAACGTTTCCTGAGGCTTGTCGTCGTTAATTCCATTCGCGGGAGAGAACGGCGAGAGGCGCAGCCCTACCCGGTTGCCGCCCCAGACCTCGGTCACGGCGTCCAAGACTTCAAACAGCAGACGGGCGCGGTTTTCCACACTGCCGCCATAGGCATCGTCGCGGTGGTTGCTGCCGGTCTTGAGGAATTGGTCTAGCAGATAGCCATTGGCCCCATGCACCTCTACCCCGTCGAACCCGGCCTTCTTGGCCATCTCGGCGGCGCGGGCAAAGTCAGCGACCAGTCGCGGCATCTCGTCCAATTCCAGCGCACGCGGCTCGGAGGTGTCCTCAAAACCGTTCGTGGTGAAGGTCTTAACCCCAGCCGCGATGGCCGAAGGGGCTACAGGCTGTGCGCCGCCGGGTTGCAACGAGGTATGACTGATCCGGCCCACGTGCCATAGTTGCAGGACGATCTTACCGCCCTCCTCATGCACCGCATCGGTTACTTTGCGCCAAGCGGCAACCTGACCTTCGGTATGGATGCCGGGGGTCTGGAAGTACCCTTTGCCCTCGGGGCTGATCTGCGTGGCCTCGGTGATAATGATCCCCGCACCAGCGCGCTGGCGGTAGTAATCGACATGCATATCAGCGACTTCGCCGGTGTCATTGTCCGCCCGGTTGCGCGTCAGAGGCGCCATGACAAGACGGTTATCGGCCTCAATCTCACCGGCGGTGAAGGGGGTGAATAGCTTCTCGGTCATATCAGGGCCTTTCCTTGCTTTGTTCTGTACAAGGTCACCTAAGACCCTGCCGCGTTGCAGCAAGGATCGTCTGACACAATTTCGCGTGAGAAGGCTGGGTTAAAGCGGGTCGATATCGCCTTGCGCACGCCCGGCGTGGAAATCCGCCTGCCACTGTGTGAAGCGTCCCGCCGCGATGGCCTCGCGCATGCCTGCCATGATGTCCTGATAATATTGCAGGTTGTGCCATGTCAGCAGCATGGAAGAGATGATCTCCTGACTGCGGAAAACATGGTGCAAATAGGCGCGGGAATAGTTCTGGCAGGCCGGGCAACTGCAATTCTCATCCAGCGGGCGCGGATCGTCCATGTGGCGCGCGTTCTTGATGTTGAGCACGCCCATGCGGGTAAAGACCTGCCCCGTCCGGCCCGAGCGGGAGGGCAGCACGCAGTCCATCACATCGATGCCCCGCGCCACGGCGCCGACGATGTCGTCGGGCTTGCCCACGCCCATCAGGTAGCGCGGCTTGTCCTCGGGCAGCATGTCGGTGGCGAAATCGAGGGTAGAGAACATCGCCTCCTGCCCCTCGCCCACGGCCAGCCCACCGACGGCATAGCCGTCAAATCCAATCTCGCGCAGCGCCTCGGCGCTCTCTTGGCGGAAGTCCTGCTCCAACCCGCCCTGCTGGATGCCGAAAAGCATATGCCCCGGACGGTCGCCAAAAGCCTCGCGGCTGCGTTTCGCCCAGCGCATCGACAGGCGCATGCTTTCGGCAATGCGGGCGCGGTCGGCGGGGAGTGCCGGGCATTCGTCGAAACACATGACGATGTCGGAGCCCAGCAACTCCTGAATTTCCATCGAGCGTTCGGGCGTGATCTCATGCTTGGAGCCGTCGATATGGCTTTTAAACGTCACGCCGCGCTCGGTCAGCTTGCGCAGCCCGGCAAGGCTCATCACCTGAAAGCCGCCTGAGTCCGTCAGGATCGGCTTGTCCCAATTCATAAACTTGTGCAGCCCGCCGAGCTTGGCCACCCGCTCCGCCGTGGGGCGCAGCATCAGGTGGTAGGTGTTGCCCAGCAGAATGTCCGCGCCCGTCGAGGCCACGCTTTCAGGCATCATCGCTTTGACCGTCGCCGCCGTGCCCACGGGCATAAAGGCGGGCGTGCGGATCTCGCCGCGGGGAGTCGTGATGACACCGCTGCGTGCCATGCCGTCCTGCGCGTGTTTGGTAAATCCGGTGCTGGTCATAGTCTGGCCCTCTCTGGCTGCGACTGGGGCGATAAACCAGTGGCGTGAAACATGCAATAAAGCTAAAATACTGAGAATTACGCAAATTTATACTTTTCAAAGGATTACCGTCTTGGACATCGAAGACATGCTGATCGGCCTGCTGGAGAACAACCTCGCATGGCTCTTGCTGGCCCTGCTGGTCGTGATCCTGATCCTGAAATCCGTCAAGATCGTCCCCCAGTCCGAGCAGCATGTGATTGAACGCTTTGGCCGGTTGCGGGCGGTGCTCGGGCCGGGGATCAATATGATCGTGCCGTTCATCGACAGCGTGGCGCATAAAATTTCGATCCTTGAGCGACAACTGCCCACCGCCAGCCAAGACGCCATCACCCGCGACAACGTACTGGTGCAGGTCGACACCTCGGTCTTTTACCGCATCACCGAGCCGGAAAAGACCGTCTACCGCATCCGTAACGTCGACAGCGCGATCTCTACCACCGTGGCGGGCATCGTGCGTGCCGAGATTGGCAAGATGGACCTCGATGAGGTGCAGGCCAACCGCAGCCAGTTGATTACCACGATAAAGGCCAGTGTTGAAGATGCGGTGGATAGTTGGGGGATCGAAGTCACCCGCGCAGAAATTCTCGACGTAAACCTAGATGCCGCCACCCGCGCCGCGATGATGCAGCAGCTCAATGCCGAGCGTACCCGCCGTGCGCAGGTGACCGAGGCCGAAGGCAGCAAACGCGCTGTGGAACTGGCCGCTGAAGCCGAGCTTTACGCCTCAGAGCAAACCGCCAAGGCGCGGCGTATTCTGGCGGATGCCGAAGCCTATGCCACCCAAGTGGTCGCTACGGCGATTAACGAAAACGGGCTGGAGGCCGCGCAGTATCAGATTGCGCTGAAACAGGTCGATGCGCTCAATGCCATGGGCAAAGGGTCGGGCACTCAGACGATCGTCGTGCCCGCGCAGGCGCTTGAGGCATTTGGCGATGCGTTCAAACTGCTAAAGGGCAAAAGCTGATGGCGGGTTGGTTGGAACTCTGGTGGGTCTGGCTTTGCGCAGCTTTGCTTCTTGGCGTTGTGGAACTGCTCTTGCCGGGGTCGATCTTCTTGGGCTTTGCGTTGGGTGCGCTGGCGATGGCGGTGATCGTGGCGCTCTTCGCGCCGATGAACGTCGCCCTCATGCTTGCGCTTTTTGCTATCTTATCGCTGATTGCTTGGATCGGGCTACGGCTGGTCTTTCGTCGCCAGTCGAGCGGTGCGCGCATTGTGACCCGCGACATTAACGAGAACTGAGGTGCCACGGCGGCGAGACCAAAGCACGGCACGCCGCTCAGCCTTGACCTGTGGAATGCCAGACTACATTGCGCAGACCATGTTGCGCCTGACGACCCTCCCGCGCTCAACTGCGCTCTTGCTTCCTCGCTTAATGGGGGGGATCGTGCTGGCCTTGGGGCTGCTTTTTGGCGCGGCTGTAGGGCAAGCGCAGGAGAAATGGTTTGAGACCACAGAGCTGAACCCCGGCCTGCCCCCTGCCCCCGAAACCCTCGACCGTGGCACACCGATGGCAGCTCTGGAGAGCTTCATCTATCTGACCTCGAACGGCCACTACAGCGACGCCGCCCATATCATGGACCTGTCGGACCTGCCTCAAGGCAATCAGGCGGCCTTGGGGGCGGAGCGCGCCTTTCAGCTCGCGGTGCTGATGGAACGCAAGGTCGTGGTGCCGTGGAGCAAATTGGCCGACCGTCCCGACGGCTGGCTCTCTGGATCGTCCGAGGACAACGATACGGGCCGCGTGCGCCGTTCGGTGCTGATCGACCGGCTGGAACTTGGCGGCCACGATGTGCCGCTGCGGCTGAACCGGGTCAAACCGGGAGAGGATGCCGAGCCGGTTTGGGTCTTCTCCCGCCAGAGCGTCGACAACATCCCCCCGCTGCATGCGAAATACGGGCCTACCGATATTGAAACCGTTCTCCCGGAGTGGATGCGCATCCGGGCCTTCTGGGGCATGTATCTTTGGGAAGTGCTTTTCCTACCCGTGTTGCTGGTGGCGGCGCTGATCGCCGGCTGGTTTGCCTTTGGCCTGATGCGCCGTTTGGGCGAGGCCGCGAACCGACGCTGGATGCGCTTTGTGCTACGGTCCTTCCGCTGGCCCGCAGCGATTGCCCTTTGTGCCGCTATCATTGGCACAGCCACCAGTCGGGTGCTTGTGGTCTCTGGTCTGATCGACGCGGTGCTGAGCCCTATACTGCTCATCGCCTATGTGGTCGCGGCGGCCTTGGCCATCGTCTTTACCTTTGACGAGATTTTTGACCGGATCAGCCCCAACAACGCCTATGAGTTGGCCGACCCGATGAACGCGCATATGCGCTCCATCGCCACGACCATTGCGGCGGCGCGCAAAGGGGTCATTGTCATCGCCGTTCTGGTGGCCTCGGGCGTGATCCTTGTGTCGATTAACGCCGATAATACACTGGGTCTATCGATCCTGGCCTCTGCCGGTGCGCTGACGATTATCCTCGGCTTTGCTGCGCGCGAGGTGCTGGGCAATATCCTCGCCTCGGTACAGATCGCCCTGAACCGCTCGGCCCGGATCGGCGACCAGCTCATTTTCGAGGGGCATTTCTGCACGGTTGAGAAAATCCATTTCACCTTCGTGCAACTGCTCAACTGGAACGGGACACGGCTGATTGTGCCGGTCAGCTATTTCGTATCCGACGCCTTTGAAAACTGGTCGATCGAGGATCATGCCATGGTGCGCCCCATCATTCTGACCTTGTCGCAAACCGCCGACGTCAACGCGCTGCGCCATGAATTCTTTAATCTTCTGTCAAAGGAAGACCCCGAAGATGTGAAGCCGATGGACAAGGCCAAGGTGCATGTGCTCGAACAAGATGCCTTTGGCATCAGGGTCCGTTTTGAACTGCCGACCGACAATGCGGCGACCTTCTGGGACATCGAATGCCGCGTCCGCGAAGGGTTGCTGGCGGCGGCGGCCAAGATGGAACAGGACGAGGGCAAGCGCATGCTGCCCCCCGCCCCCGCCGACATGGGCAAACCGTCGTAAGCGCGGCTTGTAGCGCCGCCATGCGCGCGGTAGGCACGTAGACAATCAAAAGGAGCAGGCCATGGAAAAACTGACATTCGGCTGGGAGGAATGGGTCGCCCTGCCCGATCTGGGCCTGCCTGCGATCAAGGCGAAGGTCGACACCGGCGCGCGCACCTCGGCGCTGCACGCCCATGACATTGAAGTCTTTGGTCCCGCGTCAAAGCCCAAGGTGCGGTTCAACGTGCACCCGATTTCGGGGCGCGAGGATATCTCGATCACCTGTTCCGCTCCGATCATCGACAGGCGCGAGGTGACTTCGTCGAATGGCGAGTCCGAACAGCGCTTCGTGATTGCCACCACGCTTGAGGTTGGTGGCCAGAGCTGGCCCATCGACGTGACGCTGACCAACCGTGCGGGCATGACCAGCCGTATGCTCTTGGGCCGTCAGGCGCTGACCGAGCATATCAACATCTCGGCCACCGAGCGGCGCTTGCAGCCCGATCTGAACTACGACGTTTACCATACCGCCAGCCTGCGGACCGCCGCGCCACAGCGCGCGCTGCGGATCGCGGTGCTGAGCCGGGAGGACAATTACTCCACCCGCCGAATCGTCGAGGTCGGCGAAGAACGCGGCCACACGGTCGAGGTCATCGACACCACGCGTTGTTATATGGCGATCAACCAACTGGCGCCTGAAGTGCATTACGACGGCAAGCGCTTGCCCCGCTATGACGCCGTGATCCCGCGCATCGGCGCGTCGATCACGCCCTATGGCACCGCTGTCATCCGCCAGTTCGAGACCATCGGCACCTATTGCGTGAACGGCTCTGCTGGGATCACCGCCAGCCGTGACAAGCTGCACGCGCATCAGGTGCTGGCCTCCAAGAAGATCGGCATGCCGACCACCGCCTTTGCCGCGTCACCTAAGGACACCAGCAACCTCATGGCGCTGGTGGGCACTGCGCCGCTGATCGTGAAACTGCTGGAATCGACCCAAGGCAAAGGCGTTGTATTGGCCGAGACCAAGAAAGCCGCCGAAAGTGTGATCGACGCCTTCCGCGGGTTGCGGGCCAACTTCCTCGTGCAGGACTTCGTCAAGGAAGCCGCGGGCGAGGACATTCGCTGTCTCGTGGTGGCGGGCAAGGTCGTGGCATCCATGAAACGCACCGGGGCCGATGGCGATTTCCGGTCGAACCTCCACCGGGGCGGCTCGGCCAAGATTGTGCGCATCTCCAAAGAAGAACGCGACACCGCCGTTCGCGCCGCGAGGGCCTTTGGTCTTGGGATCGCCGGGGTGGACCTGCTGCGCTCTGAGTCGGGGCCAAAGGTGCTGGAGGTGAATTCTTCGCCAGGCTTCGAAGGGATTGAGAAGGCGACGGGCAAGGATATTGTCGGCAAAGTCTATGACGAGATCGAAGCCCGCGTGAAACCCCAGCCAGCCCGTCGCCGCAAGGCCGGGTAACGGTACTCTTGGACTGTCTGGTTGGTCCAATCTAGGCCCGGCCGTCTCTGAAGTGAGCTTCTAAACATTCTCCTCCGCCCTCTTGGGCGGGGGCCGCGTGACGTCAAAGTCTCTCCTTCAACGGCCCCTGCGAACGCGATCCGTCGCCCGCAACACATCCCAAAATTGCAGCGGAATATTCGGGACTAGCGCCCCGAGCGATCTATCTATTCCCCAGAACTGGCGCATTTTGCGGCCCTTGCCGCGCATCCGACGCCAGCATCGTGCAACAGAATGCGGGGATAATATGACAGATTCCACGACCGAAGACGGCGAAATCGATACCGATTTCGAAGTCGGCCAAGACAATATCGACGGCAATCTCGGCCCGCTCGGTTTTGACATTCACAACCCGGTGTTTGTCATCTCGGGCCTCACAGCCGTCGCTTTTGTGCTGCTGACGCTGATCTTTCCAGATGAGGCAGGTGCCATCTTCCTAGCGGTGCGTGACTTTGCCACCACCAAGCTCGACTGGCTGTTCATGATCATCGTGAACATCTTCGTCATCTTCTGTATCGCTTTGATTTTCATGCCAATGTCCAAAGTCAGGCTCGGCGGCGCTGATGCTGAGCCGGACTATTCCTACCCGGCTTGGTTCGCCATGCTCTTTGCCGCGGGCATGGGGATCGGGCTGCTGTTCTTTGGCGTGCTTGAACCTGTCTACCATATGAATGTCTCCGGCCCCCTGGGCGTGCCCCTGCCCATTGCCGAGGATGGCTCGATCATCCCTGAAAACGTCGAAGCCGCACGGGCCATGGGGCTGGCGGCGACCTTCTATCACTGGGGTCTGCACGGCTGGGCGGTCTATGCGATCATGGCGCTGGCCCTGTCGCTGTTCACCTACAACAAAGGCCTGCCCTTCTCGATCCGCTCTTGTTTCTACCCGATCTTGGGCGAGCGTGTCTGGGGCTGGTGGGGGCATCTGATCGACATTCTGGCGGTCTTTGCGACACTCTTTGGCCTTGCCACTTCCCTCGGGCTGGGCGCGCAGCAGGCCAATGCGGGGTTCAACTTTGCCTTTGGGTTGGAGATTTCGACAACCGCGCAAGTGGTGATCATCATTCTGGTGACCGCCGTGGCGCTGGTCTCTGTCTGGCGGGGCTTGGACGGCGGGGTCAAGATCCTGTCGGAGATCAACATGGGCATTGCCGTGCTGTTCTTCCTCTTTGTCCTGTTCGTAGGTCCAACACTGGTGGGATTGAGCGGTTTCTGGACCGGATTGATCGCCTATACCGCCGAGATCATCCCGCTTTCTAACCCCTTTGGCCGCAGTGACGACGCCTACCGCGAAGGCTGGACGGCTTTCTACTGGGCGTGGTGGGTGTCTTGGGCGCCGTTCGTGGGCATGTTCATTGCTCGGGTCTCGCGGGGCCGCACGGTTAGGGAATTCATCGTTTGTGTCCTGCTGATCCCCTCGTTGATCATCTTCATCTGGATGGGCGTCTTTGGCGGCATTGCGATCGAGCAAATCCTGACCGATCCAGAAGGCTCGTTGGTCAAAGCCAATGTGATCGACAGCTATTCGCCCGAGCTTTCGCTCTTTGGCATGTTGAATGAGCTGCCCTTCACCAAAACCGCGTCGACCATCGCCATTTTCCTTGCACTGGTCTTCTTCGTCACCTCCTCGGATTCCGGCTCGCTTGTGGTCGATACAATCACCGCCGGCGGCAAGATCGACGCCCCGGTGCCGCAGCGGATCTTCTGGTGCGTGGTCGAGGGGCTCATCGCCATTGTACTCCTGATCGGCGGCGGTCTTTCGGCGCTGCAGGCCGGGGTCACGGCGACGGGCGTGCCTTTCGCGATCTTGATGCTGGTGATGTGCTACACGATCTACAAAGGGCTGCGCAGCGAACCTCGGTAAGCCACACGCTGCACCTAAAACCCGCGCGTGCCTTCGGGCGCGCGCGTTCCACCAAACGGGCGTACCACCCCCACTTTACGCCCCCGCCCGCAATCCCTATATAAAACGTCGAGAATGATGCGAGGCAAGAGATGACCGAACAGACCCAACCGCTCGAAGGGACGCCGCTGATTGCGCCCTCTTCCACCGATCACCCGCTTTATGAGCAGGTCGTCGAGGCTTGTCGCTCGGTCTATGATCCGGAAATTCCGGTGAATATCTATGAACTTGGCTTGATCTATACGATCGACATCAATGACGAGAACGAAGTCGACATCAAGATGTCGCTCACCGCGCCGGGCTGCCCCGTGGCCGGTGAAATGCCGGGCTGGGTCGCAGATGCGGTCGAGCCGATTCCGGGCGTAAAGCAGGTCAATGTCGCATTGGTCTGGGAGCCGCCTTGGGGCATGGACATGATGTCTGACGAAGCCCGGCTTGAACTGGGATTCATGTAAGCCAGACTGCTGCTTTTGCGATGCTGCGCCGCAGAAAAACTGCATAAGATCAGTAACTTGTGTACCAGATGCAGTCGGCGGCAATTTGCCGATTGCGCTAACGGCCCAGTCTTCATTTGACTGAAATCTATCTGTCGTGAAACCGTTACCGAGTGCCGCAATTAAGGCACCGGAATATCATTCACGAATGGATTAGATCATGCGCACACTTGTATCCCTTTCCGCCTTGGCGCTCGCGCCGAGCCTGGCATTTGCTGAAAGCCACGCCGCTGCCACGCCCATCGATTACGGCCCCCGCCCGGCCTATCTGGTCGATAAGCTGCCCGACGGCGAATTGAAGGACAAGCTGGCCTCCTGCATCGGTCAGGAGGCGTCGAAAAGCGACTTCTCCATCGGCCACCGCGGCGCCCCGCTGATGTTTCCCGAACATACCGTGCAGTCCAACGTCGCCGCCGCGCGGATGGGCGCAGGCATTCTGGAATGCGATGTGACGTTTACCTCTGACCACGAATTGGTCTGCCGTCACGCGCAGAACGATTTGCACACCACCACCAATATTCTGGTCTCCGATCTTGCTGAGAAATGCACCACAGGTTTCACTGGCGCCTCCGGTGATACCCCCGCCAGCGCTGAATGCCGCACCTCGGATCTGACGCTCGAAGAGTTCCGCACCCTGACGCCCAAGATGGACAGCGCCGACAAGACCGCGACAACGGTTGAAGACTATCAGGGCGGTGTCGCAGCATTCCGCACCCAGCTTTACACTGATAAGGCCGATCTGATGACCCACGCGGAGTCGATTGAGCTGTTCAAATCCCTTGGCGCTAAGTTCACGCCCGAGCTGAAATCCCCGTCGGTCGAGATGCCGCATGAGGGTTTCTCGCAGGAAGACTATGCGCAAAAGCTGGTCGATGAGTACAAAGCCGCAGGCGTCCCCGCCTCTGATGTCTGGGCCCAGTCGTTCAACTTGGATGACGTGCTCTATTGGATCAAGGCTGAGCCGGAGTTCGGCAAACAGGCGGTCTATCTCGTGCAATGGGAAGACGGCTTTGACGAGCAAAACCCCGAGACTTGGGCCGAAGATTTCGCGAGCCTTAAAGAGCAAGGTGTGAACTACCTCGGCGCTTCGCTGAACATGCTGCTGACCAACAAAGATGGCGCGATGGCCGCGTCTGATTACGCGAAAGCGGCCAAGGAAGCGGGCATTGAACTGATCGCTTGGACGCTGGAACGCTCCGGCCCGCTGGCCTCCGGCGGCGGCTGGTACTTCCAGTCCGTGGGCGATGTGGTCAAGGATGACAGCGATTACCTCGTCGCACTCGACGTTCTGGCGCAGGACGCGGGTGTGGTTGGTGTCTTCTCTGACTGGCCAGCAACCACGACCTTCTACGCCAATTGCATGGGTCTCTGACCCTACCTGTTCATTGTGCGACAGATCGGGCCGCCCCCTCCGGGCGGCCCTTTGCGTTTCGACAGTCTTGCAAGGATTTACCCATCCTGCGACATTACGAAAAACAAAGGGCAAGACATGGAAACTTGGGCGATTTTCACTGGCGACATTGTCAATTCGAGCGCGATGTCCCGCGGTGAGTTGTCCGCTGCCTTTGACCGTTTGGCTGAAGCCGCCGAAATTATCGCCGCCTGGCAGGACGCCCCCACCCGCCTGACCCGCTTTCGCGGCGACGGTTGGCAGCTTTCGGTGCGTCCAACGCTAACCTTTCGGGCTGCGATGGTCCTGCGTGCCACGGTTCGCCGCGGCGCCAAGACCGCCGACACCCGCATCGCCATTGGGATCGGCCCCGCCAGTCTTACCGGCAGCGATCTTGCCGATGCCGACGGCGAAGCGCTGGTGGCCTCAGGCCACGCGCTCGACGCCATGCCGCGCGACCGCCGTCTGATCGCGCCGAATGCCCCGCTTGCTCTACAATGCGCCCTCCCCCTAGCCGACCGCCTCGCCACCGGCTGGACCATGCGACAGGCCGAGGTCGCCTATTACATGCTTGCCCCCGACCGCCCAGCGCAGGCCGCACTGGCTGACAGTCTGGGCCTGACCCAGCAAAGCGTGCAAGGTCACGTAACAGCGGCCGGGTTGGACGAGGTGTTTGAGGTTTGCTCGCTGCTCGAAAGCGAAGAGAAACTTGAATGAGGCTTCCGATAGCAAACATACAGCCACATAAAGCTGTTTTCACCAATTACAGCCATATTAACCTGTCGTTACTCTAAGCTAGGCATACCCATGACGGATACGTTCATCGCCACCGGCCTTGCCTGCCTCATCGCCCATGTCTTTGCAGACTTTGTGCTCCAAACCCGATGGATGGTCACCAACAAACACAGACCCGCGGTTCTGCTCCTACACGCGTTCATCGTTTTTGCCCTAACGGGATTGGCTTTGGGCGGAAGCCTCTTTCTCGCGGCAACGCTGGCTCTCGCGCATCTCGCGATTGACGCGCTCAAAACCTATGCGGTCCCGTCCTCTCAACGCGACCGGCTCTGGCCCTACCTCACCGACCAATTGGCCCATCTCGCCACCATCGCACTCGCAGCTTACCTTATGCCGAACGCCTTTGCCCAAGGTCTCTGGGCGGAGCATGCCGAAAACCTGATAGCGTCTGCCTTGCTGACAACTGGCCTGATCGCCGCCACGCTGGCAGGTGGCCCGGCGGTGGGCGGCTTGATGCAGCCCTATAAGGCGCAGGCACAGCCGGACGGGCTCGACAATGCCGGGCGCATCATCGGTCTTTTGGAACGCGCCCTGATCTATCTGATGGTAATGCTGGGCGAGCCGACCGGTATCGGCTTTCTCATCGCAGCGAAATCCATTTTGCGGTTCGACACGGTCTCCCAAAGCCGCGAGATCAGCGAATATGTCATCATCGGCACGCTGGCCTCCTTCGGCTGGGCGCTCCTCGTGGCCTTTGCCACGCAATCCCTGATCAATTTGCTCTGATAATTCTCCAGACGGCTTGAGATCACCGGCCACGCCCCCTATCTTGGCCGCATAGGAGAATTCTCATGTTTGGCATCCCCGGCAAGCAAGCCGTCACCCTTACCCCAAAAGCCGCGGCCCAGATCGCGAAGCTGATGCAGTCAGCGGGCCACGCAGGCCTGCGCATCGGCGTCAAGAAGGGTGGCTGCGCCGGCATGGAATATACCATGGACTATGTCGAAGACACTGATCCGAACGACGAAGTGGTCGAGCAAGACGGTGCGCGGGTCATGATCGCGCCGATGGCGCAGATGTTTCTCTTCGGCACTGAGATCGACTATGAGACCACGCTGCTGGAATCCGGTTTCAAGTTCCGCAATCCGAATGTGACCGAAGCCTGCGGCTGTGGCGAATCCATCAAGTTCGACGAGAGCCTCGGCGCGAAGTGATCGCGCCCCGGCCTTGACGAAAGCCGCCCGTGCTGCGAACTCATCCTGAGCTTAAACAGATCAGGACGGACCCGATGCGCCCCAAAATCGCCGCTGGCAACTGGAAGATGAACGGCACCGCCGCCGCCCTTTGCGAACTCGATGCATTGAGCCGCGCCCTGCCGGAAAACCCGCCGCAGGTGGTGATCTGCCCGCCCAGCCCCCTGCTCTTTCGCGCCACAGACGCGGTGCACGGCTGCCCCATCCAGATCGGCGCACAGGATTGTCACACCGAAGAGGCGGGCGCATTCACCGGCGACATCTCCGCCACCATGATCGCCGACACCGGCGCCACCCATGTCATCCTCGGTCATTCCGAGCGCCGCGACACCCATTGCGAGACCGATGCGGACGTACAGGCCAAAGCCCGCACTGCTTGGACCTCGGGCCTCACCGCCATCATCTGCATCGGCGAAAGCAACGCACAGCGTGAAGCGGGCGAGACGCTCGACATCATCGGCGCTCAACTCGACGGCTCCCTGCCCGACGACGTCACTGCCGACAACACGGTCATCGCCTATGAACCGATCTGGGCGATTGGTACTGGCAAAGTCCCCAGCATCGCGCAGATCACCGAAGTGCACGATTTCATCCGCAGCCGCCTCACCACCCGTTTCGGCACCGAGATCGGCAATGCCCTGCCCCTGCTCTACGGCGGCTCCGTGAAAGCCAGCAACGCAACTGAGATATTCGCGGTAGAGAATGTAGACGGTGCTCTCGTCGGTGGCGCCAGCCTCAAAGCCGATGATTTCGCGCCAATCGTCGCCGCCCTCGCTTCGGCCTAATCTCTTTTTGGCCAAAAATACTTAAAAGCAACACCGTCAAGGGGCGGGCCATTCGCGTTGGCCCGCCCCGCCCAATCAAATCGGCAACATCGTCGTCGACTTGATCTCTTCCATCGACAACAGCGCCGTGACGTTATGCACCTTCACCTCTGAAATCAGCGCCTGATAGAACACATCATAGGCCCGCGCGTTTTTCACCCGCACTTTCAGAATATAGTCGATATCCCCCGCCAATCGATGCGCCTCTTGCACCTCAGGCCGGTCCTTGAGCGCCTTCAAAAACGCCGCCTGCCACGCCGCCTCATGCTCTGACGTGCGGATCAAGACAAAGAAACAGGCCTCGAACCCAAGCGCTTCGGAATCCAGCACCACGGTCTGCTGACCGATAACCCCCGCCTCGCGCAGCTTGCGGATGCGATTCCACACGGGCGTCTTAGAAGACCCCACCTCACGGGCAATATCGTCCAGCGACTGGCTCGCATCGCGTTGCAGCTGCGCCAGGATTTTCCGGTCGGTCTCATCTATTCGGACAGTCATTCTCTTCCTTCTCGCCCCGGCAGGACGTTCATGCTTAACCTTCGGCATAAGCGAACGCATGTTCTTATCTGCGCCAGTATATAGCCATTTAGTGGGAATATTTCCTATATATGAGGTCAAGTCAAACCAGAAACAGGGCGCATCATGGACCATTTCCCCATCTTCCTTGCCACCCGCGGCCAGCGGATCGTTCTCTCGGGCGGCGGCGAAGCGGCATTGGCCAAACTGCGCCTGCTGCTGAAAACCTCGGCACGGCTGATCGTCTTTGCGCCCACGCCCGACCCTCAGATCGAAAGCTGGGCCGCCGAGGGCCGTCTGACCCTGCACCGCCGCCCGATGGACGCAGGCGACGCGCTCTGCGCCAAGCTTTTTTACGCCGCCGACGAAGACGCCCAAGAAGACGCCCGCACCGCCGCCATTGCAAAGGCCTGCGGCGCGCTGGTCAATGTGGTCGACAACCTCCACGACAGCCAATTCATCACCCCCGCCATCGTCGACCGCGACCCGGTCACAATTGCCATCGGCACCGAAGGCGCCGCCCCGGTGCTGGCCCGCGCCATCAAAGCCGATCTCGAAGAACGCTTGCCAACCACCCTTGGCGCCCTCGCGCGCATCGGCAAGGGCTTTCGCAAGCTCGCCGACGCCCTGCCAATGGGCCGCCCGCGTCGCGACTTCTGGCGCGACTATTACTTCACCAGCGGCCCGCGTGCCATTGCAGAAGGCCCCGAAGCGGTGCGCCCCGCGCTCGACACCCTGCTCAACGACCACCTCAGCCGCTCCGCCCGCCCCGGCCATATCGCCTTTGTCGGCGGCGGCCCCGGTGATCCAGAACTGCTGACGCTCAAGGCTCGCCGCGCGCTGGATGAAGCTGATGTGGTGATCTACGACCGCCTCATCAGCCCCGAGATCTTGGAACTGGCCCGCCGCGAAGCCCTGATGATCGATGTCGGCAAAGAGGGCTTTGGCCCCTCGGTGACCCAAGACAGCATCAACGCCCTGCTGGTCGAACACGCCCAAAGCGGCGCGCAGGTGGTGCGGCTGAAATCCGGCGACGCCACCGTCTTTGGCCGCCTCGACGAGGAAATCGACGCCGTCGACGCCCATGGCATCACTTGGCACATCGTGCCCGGCATCACCGCCGCCTCGGCCGCCGTGGCGGGCATCGGCCAAAGCCTCACCAAACGCGACCGCAACACCTCAGTGCGGTTCCTGACGGGCCACGACATGAAGGGCTTTGCCGATCACGATTGGGCCGCTCTGGCCCGCCCCAATGAGGTCGCCGCGATCTACATGGGCAAGAAATCCGCCCGTTTCGTCCAAGGCCGCCTGCTTATGCACGGTGCCGAGCGCAACACGCCCGTCACCGTGATCGAAAACGCCTCACGCCCCGATCAACGGGTGCTCTCCACCACGTTGAGCGCCCTGCCTCAGGATCTAGCCGACGCGCAAATGACCGGCCCCGCGCTCACCTTCTACGGCCTCGCCCCCCGCGCCGCCGCCCAAGCTGCCACCCAAACCCCGTTAGAGGAGATGGCCTGATATGCCCAAACCCTTCACCCCCAAGGTCGTCACCGCCAATGCTTTGCTCGAAGGCGATGTCATCTACCAGACCGCCACCGGCTGGACCCGCAACCTCGCCGAGGCGGAAGTCCTCACCGATGAAGCCGACGCCGACCTGCGCATGATCGACGCGCTGACGCAGGCCGACTTGGTGGTCGGCGTCTACCTCGCCGATGTGACTCCTAGCGAGACCGGCCCCCGCCCAACCCATTTCCGCGAAGAGTTCCGCGCCAAAGGCCCGTCGAACTACGCCCACGGCAAACAGGAGAGCCTGTGATGTACAGCTACACCGAATTCGACGACCAATTCCTTGCCGAGCGCAACGCCCAGTTCCGCGCCCAAGTCGAGCGCCGCATCGATGGCTCGCTCACCGAGGATGAGTTCAAACCCCTGCGCCTGATGAACGGCCTCTACCTGCAACTGCACGCCTATATGCTGCGCGTGGCGATCCCCTACGGCACGCTGAACAGCGCTCAGATGGACCAACTCGCCTATATCGCCGAGCGGTGGGACAAGGGCTACGGCCACTTCACCACGCGCCAGAACATCCAGTACAATTGGCCCGAACTGCGCGACGTGCCCGACATGTTGGATGCCTTGGCCGAGGTAAAGCTCCACGCAATCCAAACCTCCGGCAACACGATCCGCAACGTCACCGCCGACCACTTCGCCGGCGCCGCCGCAGATGAGGTCGCCGACCCGCGCCCCGTGGCCGAGCTGATCCGCCAATGGTCCACCGACCACCCCGAGTTCCAGTTCCTGCCGCGCAAGTTCAAGGTCGCGGTCACCGGGGCCGAAGCCGACCGCGCCGTGATCAAATCCCACGACATCGGGTTGCGCATTGTGGAGCGTGACGGCCAACAAGGCTTCGAAGTCATCGTCGGCGGTGGCCTCGGCCGAACGCCCATGATCGGCAAAGTGCTCTATGATTTCGTCACCGCCGAAGACCTGCTGCCGACGCTCGAAGCCATCGTCAGCGTCTACAACGTCCTTGGCCGCCGCGACAATAAATACAAAGCACGCCTAAAAATCACCGTGCATGAAAACGGCATCGAAGACATCCGCGCCCGCGTCGACGCGCAATACGCGCTGATCCGCAGCCAGTTCTCTGGCGTCGACCAGCAAATGCTCGCGCGCATCGAAGCCGATTTCGCCGCCCCCCAGTTCAAAACCGCCCCTCTCGCAGCATACGAGTCCGCCTACACGAACGACCCCGTGTTCCGCGCCTGGGCCGACACCAACCTCGCCGACCACCGCGCCCCCGGCTACGCCATCGTCTCGATCAGCCTCAAAGCCCATGGCGCCACGCCCGGCGACGCCACAGCCGACCAAATGCGCGTAATGGCAGACCTCGCCCGGCGCTATGGCCATGACGAGCTGCGCATCAGTCACGAGCAGAATGTGATCCTGCCGCACGTCCACCGCAGCGACCTGCCCGAGCTGCACGCCGCCCTCAAAGCCGCCAAACTGGCCACCGCCAACATCGGCTTGATCTCGGACATCATCGCCTGCCCCGGCATGGACTATTGCGCGCTGGCCACCGCCCGCTCGATCCCCATCGCCCAAGAGATTGCCACCCGCTTCGACGAGTTGAAACTGGAGCATGACGTCGGCCCGCTCAAAATCAAAATCTCCGGCTGCATCAACGCCTGCGGCCACCACCATGTGGGCCATATCGGTATTCTGGGCCTCGACCGCGCTGGCGTGGAAAACTACCAAATCACGCTCGGCGGCGACGGCACCGAAGACGCCACCCTGGGCACCCGCACCGGCCCCGGCTTTTCGGCCGACGCCATCATCCCCGCCATCGAACGTCTCGTTCTGGGCTATCTCGACCTGCGCAACGACCCCACCGAGACCTTCCTGCAAACCTACCGCCGCCTCGGCCTCGCCCCCTTCAAAGCCGTCCTCTATCCAGAAGCCCAAGCCAATGCCGCTTGATACCCCTAAACTTCATCCTTTCTCAAATACCGCTGCACCGCCCTTCGAGGCGCTGCACGCGGTCGAGGATCAGGTGGCCCGCCTGAACCAAGAGTTGCGCCACCACGGCGCAACTGACGTGATCCGCCGCGCCGTGGACGAGATTGAAACCCTCACCCTAGTCTCCAGCTTCGGCGCAGAATCCGTGGCGCTTTTGCACCTCGCGGCGATGGTCTCACGCGACATCCCGGTGCTCTTCATCGACACCGAGATGCTCTTTGCCGAGACACTGGTCTATCAACAGGAGCTGAGCGAACGCCTCGGCCTGCGCCGCGTCACCACCCTGCGCAGCGCCGAAATCGCGGCTCAAGACCCCGACGGTACCCTGCACCAATATGACACCGACGCCTGCTGCGCCCTGCGCAAAACCCGCCCGCTGCAAAATGCGCTGGCAGGCCACGATGGCTGGATCACCGGGCGCAAACGCTTTCAATCCGGCAGCCGGGCCGCGCTGAAGTTCTTCGAGGTCGAGACCCCCGAAGACGGCAGCGCGCCGCGGATCAAGGTTAACCCACTGGCCTATTGGGCAACCTCGGATGTGGCCGATTACATCACCGAAAACCGCCTGCCGCGCCATCCGTTGGTAGCCAAGGGCTACCCCTCAATCGGCTGCGCGCCCTGCACCTCGCCCGTGGCACCGGGCGAAGACCCCCGCGCCGGGCGCTGGCGCGATCAGAGTAAGGAAGAATGCGGCATCCATTTTGTGAACGGCAAAGTGGTCCGAACAGGAGACAAGACATGAGCACCCTCGTAACCGACGCAGGCTTCGCCGCTGACGATTGGACCCACGGCTATTGCAAGGACGGGGCCGCGAATGACTGCCGCGCCGTTGATTTGGCCTCTGACGCAGATGCCCAAGCCGTGGCCCTCCCCCCCGCGCTGGAGATGATCCGCGTCGACTTCCCCTCCTTCGCGGACGGGCGCGGCTTTTCTATCGCCCGCACCCTGCGCCTGCGCGGCTACACCGGCCGCCTGCGCGCAAAGGGTCACGTGCTGGCCGATCAATACGCCATGGCGCGGCGGGCAGGATTTGACGAGGTTGAGATCGACGATGACCTCGCCGCCCGCCAACCCGAAAATCAATGGCAAGCCCGTGCCGATTGGCAGGCCCATAACTATCAGGCCCGCCTGCGCGGCTGACTAAAAGGGCGCATTGATTGCCCTTACCCTTCCCATGACATAAGTAGAGGCCGCAAACCGATTTGCGGAAACCCAGATGACTGAGCAGAGCAAAGTGAACCAGACCGCCGCCAAGCCCGTCCCGACATTGCCGGACGCCCAGACCGTGACAAGCGTCACCCATTGGACGGACCAGCTGTTCTCCTTCCGCGTGAGCCGCCCGGCATCCTTGCGTTTCCGCTCGGGCGAGTTCGTGATGATCGGCCTGATGGGCGACCCGCACCCCGAAACCGGCAAGCAAAAACCCCTGCTGCGCGCTTATTCCATCGCCTCGCCCGCTTGGGACGATGAGTTGGAGTTCTACTCGATCAAAGTGCAAGACGGCCCGCTGACCTCCAAGCTGCAACACATCCAACCCGGCGATCAGATCATCCTGCGCCCGAAACCCGTGGGCACGCTGGTGCATGACGCGCTGCTGCCTGGCGACCGGCTGTGGATGTTCGCCACCGGCACCGGCTTTGCCCCCTTCGCCAGCCTGCTGCGCGAGCCGGAGACCTATGAGAAATTCGACGAGGTCATCGTCACCCATACCTGCCGCGATGTGGCGGAACTTGAGTATGGCCGTCAGCTTATCGAAGGGCTGAAGGCAGACGAATTGATGCAAGAGCTAATTGGCACCGAGAACCTCGAAAAGATTCGCTATTATCCGACGACCACCCGCGAAGAGAGCCCCAAGATGGGCCGGATCACAAATCTCTTGCAGGATGGCACCGTGTTCAAAGATTTGGGCCTGCCCCAGATTAATGCCACCCACGACCGCGCCATGGTCTGCGGCAGCTTGGGCTTCAACAAGGATATTATGCAGATTCTCGAAGGCTTTGGCCTGACCGAGGGTGCCAACTCCGACCCCCAGCATTTCGTGGTCGAAAAGGCCTTTGTCGGCTGAGCAGATTTAACGCTTGGTAAAGGCCGCAGCGTCACTGTTAGCGCTGTCGGCGTTGCTTCGCCGACGCTCTGGCAGAACCCTGCCCACCCAAATGCCACCCCCTTTCGCCGCAGTGCGGCAGAGGTTAGCTGACGCCTGTAGCGCGGGGGACGCCGCGCGAAACTGCAATCACAGGCGAAAGGCAAATCATGGCAAACCCTGGGACCCCGACACCCAAGAAAGTGACCGATTTGGCAACTGAAAAGGCCGATCTGTCGCGCACGGCATTGATTGGTATCTTCGGCAGCGAAGCGACCCCCGGCGCGTTGATCCGCGAAGGCGGTGGCAAGATTTCCCGCGTCAAAGTGGGCGACCAAGTGGCGGGCGGCGTTGTCGCAGCCATTGGCGAAGGCGCTCTGGTGCTTTCCAGCCGTCGCGGCAACAAAGTGCTGCGCCTGCCCAAGGGCTAAGCACGCCCGCGGCCTCTTGACCTGCCGCGCCGCGCGGTGCACATCGCGGACATGAGCAAAACAGCATTGATCACCGGCGCCTCGCGCGGCCTTGGGGCCGCCTTGGCCGAGGCTTTGGCCCCCACCCATCACATCATCGCCGTCGGTCGCACGACCGGCGCGTTGGAGGAATTGGACGACCGTATCCAAGCCAAAGGCGGCAGCGCCACGCTGGCGCCGATGGATGTGACCAATGCCGATGCCATGGCTGTGCTCTGCCGCGGCATCCACGACCGCTGGGGCGGGCTGACCCTCTGGCTGCACTGCGCCATTCACGCCGCCCCCCTGACCCCGACCGATCACATTGACGCCAAGGATATGGAGAAATCCATCGCGGGCAATATCACCGCCACGGCGCGGCTGATCACCTTCGTGTCGCCCTTGCTGGGGGCCGAGGGTCAAGCGGTGTTCTTTGACGATCCTCGCGCCGGGGCCAAATTCTTTGGCAGCTACGGCGCCACCAAAGCCGCGCAGATCGCGCTGGCGACCTCCTGGCAGGCCGAGACCGCGCAGATCGGCCCAATGGTGCATATCGTGACGCCCGAGCCCATGCCCACCGCCACCCGAGGCCGTTTCTTCCCCGGCGAAGACCGCGCGGCGCTCAGCGATCCGGCCACGCAGGCCGCTGCGGTATTGGCGCAACTGTCGGAAAACTCCGCCGCCTGAACCGGGCGGCACCGGCGCGCCGCGCTTGCCGCCGGTCCGCCCCTCGCCTATCAAGGCAAAAAGGGGCCTTCATGCGTATTCTGATCACAAATGACGACGGCATCAACGCACCCGGGTTGACCGTGCTCAAAGCCATTGCCGACGAACTTGCCGGACCGAATGGCGAGGTCTGGACCGTGGCACCTGCGTTTGAGCAGTCCGGCGTGGGCCATTGCATCAGCTACACCAAGCCGATGATGATCTCGCAACTGGGCGAGCGGGTCTTTGCGACCGAAGGATCCCCAGCCGATTGCGTGCTGGCTGCGATCCACGACACGATGACAGCCGCGCCCCCTGATCTGGTGCTCTCGGGCGTGAACCGGGGCAACAACGCTGCTGAAAACGCGCTCTATTCCGGCACGCTCGGCGGCGCGATGGAAGCGGCTTTGCAGGGTCTGCCCGCCATCGCCCTGTCGCAATATTACGGCCCCGCCAACCGCGATCTGGCCGATCCCTTTGAGGCCGCGGCCCAGCACGGGGCCGAGACCTGCCGCCGTATTCTTGCGCACAGCCCGCAGGAAGACGCGGCCTACGGTCTGTTCTACAACGTGAACTTCCCGCCCGTCGCAGGCGCGGATGTGCGCGGCATTCGTCTTGCGCCGCAAGGCCGTCGCCCCGGCACCGGCTTTTCGACCGAAGCGCATCTGTCGCCCTCGGGCCGCCGGTTTCTGTGGATCAAAGGCGGCGACCAGCGTGTGCAAACAGCACCTGGCAGCGACGCCTGCCTGAACCTCGACGGCTATGTCTCAGTCACGCCCATGCGCTGCGACCTGACGGACCATGCGGCGCTGGACACATTGGCGGGCATCAACGGATGAACGAAGAGCCGATCTCTGAAGCCGAACGCAAGATGCAGTTCCTCTACGCGCTGCGCTCCAAGGGCGTCACCGATGCGCGGGTGCTGACAGCGATGGAAGCGGTGGACCGGGGGCCGTTTATCCGCGGCCTTTTCGCCAGCCGCGCCTATGAGGATATGCCGCTGCCCATCGCCTGCGGACAGACGATCAGCCAGCCTTCGGTTGTGGGGCTAATGAGCCAAGCGCTACAAGTCTCGTCTCGCGACAAGGTGCTCGAGATCGGCACTGGCTCCGGCTATCAGGCTGCAATCCTCAGCAAACTGGCGCGCCGGGTCTATACCATCGACCGCCACCGCCGCTTGGTGCAGGAAGCCCGCGGCGTGTTTGAGGCGATGGACCTTACCAACATCACCGCGATCACCGCTGACGGCAGCTTTGGCCTCGCCGAACAGGCGCCCTTTGACCGCATCATCGTGACCGCCGCCGCCGAAGACCCGCCCGGCCCGCTGCTCGCGCAGCTAAAGGTGGGGGGCATCATGGTGCTGCCCGTTGGCCAGTCCGACACGGTGCAACACCTGATCCGTGTGCGAAAGACCGCCGAAGGTCTCGAATACGATGAATTGCGCGCCGTGCGTTTCGTCCCCCTGCTGGAAGGCTTGGGCAAGGACGGTTAATAGGATATGAAAGACCAAACTCCCGGAAGATATGGGGGTGAAGATGAGGACTTGCAGATGCGCCACCCGTTTAAAAGCCGACCAACCCGCCTGACCCTTTTGGCGGGCACCAGTGTGATACTGCTGGCCGGCTGCGAAGGTCAGCCGCTGGACTTTGACATGCGCAGCACCTTCGGCGACGGGTTCAGCACTGCCGAAGCCGCCCGCGGCCCGCTGGCCGAACGGCCCAAGCCGGATGCGCGCGGTGTGATCTCCTACCCAAACTATCAGGTGGCCGTGGCACAGCGCGGTGACACGCTCAAAGACGTGGCCGCCCGTGTGGGCGCAGACCGCAATGAGCTGGCGCGCTACAACGGCATCGACTTGGGCGTGCCCCTGCGTCAGGGTGAGATCATCGCCCTGCCCCGCCGCGTGGCCGAACCTGCGCCCGGTAGCACTGGCGGCAATGTCGACATCACCTCGCTTGCTGGGAACGCTATTGACCGCGTGCCCGCCACCCCCGGCGTCCAGACGCAGGGCCTGCCCCCTGCCAACACCAGCACGCCTGCACCACAGCCCGCAGCGCCCAAGGCTAAAGAGCCTGTGCGCCACCGTGTCGAGCGCGGTGAGACAGCCTATACCGTCTCGCGGCTCTATAACGTGCCGGTCAAGGCGCTGGCCGAATGGAACGGTCTCGGCCCCGATTTCGCGATCCGCGAAGGTCAGTTCCTCTTGATCCCAGTTGAGAAACAAGCCCCGCCACGCCAGATCACCCCCGCCGCCGCACCCGCGCCGCAGCCGGTGGAACCGGTGACCACCGCCCCCGGCGCGGGCTCCCCGACGCCGACACCGCCTTCGGCCGCCAAGCCCCTGCCGCAGGACGATACCGCGAAACCGACGCCCCCCGCCGCCGCACCTGCAGAGCCTGTTGCCGATGTCGGCAAGCCCACGGCACCGGCAAAGGCCACTAAGATGATTGCACCCGTCCAAGGCTCGATCATCCGTGAATACGCCAAAGGCAAGAACGAGGGCATCAACATCAAGGGCGCGCCCGGCGCTTCCGTCAAAGCCGCAGACGGCGGCACCGTGGCGGCGATTACCAAAAGCGCGGAAGGCATCCCGATCGTCGTGGTCCGCCATCCCAATAACCTGCTGACCGTTTATGCTAATGTCGCCGGAGTGAAGGTGGCCAAAGGTGATAGCGTCAGCCGTGGCCAGCAGATCGCTGTACTGCGCGATGGCGCAGATTCGCATGTCCACTTTGAGGTGCGCAACGGGTTTGAGAGCGTCGATCCGACGCCTTATATTCAGTAGGCTGATAACGAACGGGGCAGTGCTTGGCAGATCGCCGGGGCGCTGCCCCGGACCCCGAAGTATTTTTAGCCAAAAAGAATGGGGGCTTAGCCGCCGCTGACGGTGACCCCTTTGCGGCCGGCGAGATCCACGAAATATTGCCATGCGACGCGGCCTGAACGTGCGCCGCGGGTGGCTTGCCATTCGATCGCCTCGCTGCGCAGGGTCTCGTCGTCAATCTCTACCCCGAAGGCATCGCAATAGCCGCGGATCATCGCCAGATACTGGTCCTGATCGCAGGGGTGGAAGCCGAGCCAGAGGCCGAAACGGTCCGACAGAGACACTTTCTCTTCGACGGCTTCTGACGGGTTGATGGCACTGCCGCGCTCATTCTCGATCATGTCGCGGGGCATCAGGTGGCGGCGATTTGACGTGGCATAGAGCACCACATTGTCGGGCCGCCCTTCGATGCCGCCATCGAGCACGGCTTTCAGTGATTTGTAGTGGGCGTCGTCATGGCCGAAGCTGAGATCGTCGCAAAACAGGATGAATCGTTGTGATGCGCCGCGCAGGAGGCTGAGCAGGCGCCCGACTGACGGCAGGTCTTCGCGCTGCAATTCCACAATCCGCAGACCTTCATGTGATGCTTGCACATCGGCGTGTATCGCTTTGACAAGGCTCGATTTCCCCATCCCGCGCGCGCCCCAGAGGAGGGCATTATTTGCTGGCAGTCCGGCAGCGAATTGACGCGTATTCGCCAAGAGCGTGTCGCGGGCGCGGTCGACGCCGATAAGCAGCGGCAGGTCAACCCGCGCCACCTGTGGCACCGGCACCAGTCGGTCAGGATCGGTATGCCAGACAAAGGCAGTGGCCGCATCGAAATCGGGAGCCGCCAGCGGCGCGGGAGACATACGTTCCAGCGCCGCGGCAATGCGATCCATTGGGTCGTCGATCACAGCAGGTCTTCCTCATCCTCGTCATCGAAGTAGCCTTCGGCGCGCAGTTTCTCATCCCGCTTGGTTTCAACGCGGCGGACCAAGAAAATCGAAATTTCGTAGAGACCATAGACCACGACGAAAAGGATGACTTGGGTGATGACATCCGGGGGCGTCACCAGTGCGGCGAGCACCAAAATGGCGACGACAGCGTATTTGCGCACGTTGCCGAGACCTTCGGAACTGACCAGCCCAGCCTTGCCCATCAGGGTCAGCAGCACGGGCAGTTGGAAGCAGAGGCCAAAGGCCACGATGAATTTGATCGTAAGCGACAGGTATTCTTGCGCGGAGCCTTGGAAAGCAATGGCGGCGATGCCGTTTTCGCCCTCTGGCCCCTCGCCCACCAGCGTGCCTGCTTGTTGGAAGCCAAGGAAGAAATCAAAGGCCAGCGGGGTCACGACGTAGAAGGCGAAGGCCGCGCCGAGGAAGAACATCACTGGCGAAGAGATCAGGAAGGGCAGAAAGGCGCCCTTTTCGTTTTTGTAGAGCCCCGGTGCCACGAAGCGCCAGAGTTGGTAGCTGATGAAGGGGAAGCCCAGCACCAAGCCGCCCAGCAGCGAGATCGAGATCGCGACAAAGAAGCCTTCTTGCAGTTTGATCAGGATCAGTCCGCAGTCTTCTTGGCCCCGTTCGGCCATGGCCGAACACAGCGGTTCGGTCAGAAAGTTGAAAATCGGGTTCCAGACGGTGAAACAGATCACCATGCCGATGATAAAGGCGATGACCGAGTGGATAAGCCGCGTGCGCAGCTCGGCCAGATGTTCGATCAGCGGGGCCGAGCTGTCGTCGATCTCGTCAAAGTCGTCGGAAGCGCTCATTTAACTTACTCTTTGTTCGCGGCGGGTTTGGCGGCCGCTGGCTTCTTGGTGGCGGGCTTTTTCGCGGCAGGTTTCTTCGCAGCGGTTTTTGTGGCTGGTTTCTTGGCCGCAGGCTTTTTGGCAGCCGGTTTCTTCGCTGCCGGTTTCTTGGCAGCAGCCGGTTTGGCCGCCGGGGTCTTCGGCGTCAATTCAGCCTCAGCAGCGTCAGCCTGCGCCATCGCTTCGGCCGCTTCGCGCTGTTTGCGCTCTGCTGCCGCACGTGCCGTGTTGGCTTGGATCTTCTTGACGTCCTCAGCCTTTTGCGCGGCCAGTTTCCCGGTCTCGCTATTGGGGTCGAAGTTGGTCAGCGACTTGGTCGCGTCCTTCACTTCGTCCATGGCACTGCCAAGCGGGTTGGATGCGGTCTTGAGCGATTTGTTCAAGGAGGACGACATCTCGCGCATGCCGCTTTCATCGGCGGCATCGTTCATCGCTTGGCTGAATTCGCGCGCCATGCCCTTGGCTTTGCCCACGAACTGCCCGACGCGCCGAAACAGCACGGGCAGGTCCTTGGGGCCCACCACGATCAGGGCCACCACGCCGATGACCAAAAGCTCCGTCCAACCCAGATCGAACATGCGGTTACACCCGGTCTTTGTCGGTCTTCAGGTCTGTGCGCGGATGCGTGCCTTGGTCGGTGTGCTCGGGCAGGTCAGCGTGGTGTACTTCGTCGACATGTTTGATGTCGTCGCTGTGCTTGGTTTCTTCCTCGCCTTCGCTGATGCCCTTTTTGAAGCTGGTGATGCCCTTGCCGACTTCGCCCATCAGCGAAGAAATCTTGCCACGGCCAAAAAGCACCAGCACGACAACTGCGATCAGCAGCAGGCCCGGCAGTCCGATATTGTTCAACATGTCTGTTCTCCCATCATGTTTGGCGCGCGTGCAGGCGCACCGATTTTGTCTGTGATAGCGGCATGGCCGGGTGGCATGAAGGGGCAAAGCGGTTGGGACCGTGGAACTCGGGGACGCAATGCGCAGATTTTGCGGGTGCAGAATCTCTCCTGACGTGTTTTTGTCAGGAGCATGAAAGAGAATAGGCATAGAGATCGTTTGGTCGCGCTGATCGATATTCTGCGGGACGGGCAGTTGCATCGGGCGGAGGATCTGGCCCAGCGGTTTGATGTGTCGGTGCGCACGATCTACCGCGATATGGACAAGCTGATTGCCTCGGGGGTGCCGGTAGCCGGGACGCGGGGCGAAGGCTATCGCGTAACACCGGCGATCACCCTGCCCCCGTTGAGCTTGACCCCCGCCGAGTTGGAGGCGCTGAACCTCGGCCTTGCCGTTGCAGCAGAGGTGGGGGATCGGGACTTGCAGGGCGCGGCGGAGACTTTGGCCGCGAAGTTCGACGCGGTTTTGCCTGCCGAGACGATTGCAGAGGGTGCGGCGTGGCAGCAGGCGCTTCAGACGCGGGGCAAAGCGACGCGGGTTTTTGCCCATCTGCCCGTGCTGCGCGCCGCGATACAGGCGCGGCAGAAACTGCGGATCGGGGTTGTGGGTGAAGTGGCAAAGGTGGTGCGTCCGCTGAAAGTAGAGAACTGGGGGCGGTTTTGGCTGCTGATGGGCTGGTCTGAAGACGCAGGTTTTACCACCTACCCGCTCGACCAGATTGAAAGCGCCGAAGCGCTGCCAGAACTCTTTGTCGACGAAGACGGCAAAACCCTTGCCGACTACCGCCCCTAGCGCGGAATCAAGGCCGCAGGCCGCCGCGCAGCGCCAGACCGCCCGCACGGGCTGGCGCTTTTGCTACTGTGCGGGCGGCTTGAGAGATTCGCCTAAGAGCAGCGACGATAAACTGCCAAACTGTAAGGTCTAGAGCGCCATCCCGCGGTCTGGCGCCGCCCGGCT
Source organism: Sulfitobacter delicatus (assembly GCF_900102535.1). Taxonomy (GTDB): domain Bacteria; phylum Pseudomonadota; class Alphaproteobacteria; order Rhodobacterales; family Rhodobacteraceae; genus Sulfitobacter; species Sulfitobacter delicatus. Next base: position 94,833 of record NZ_FNBP01000002.1, read on the forward strand.
CAGCGCTTCAACTGCCAGCCCGTTTGCGGCGGTAAAAACGCTTCAACACTGGCCTGCGCCACCACGATCACATCCTGCCCGGTCGGGACGTTCAGCCCGCCCTTCACCGCACGCACCTCGGCCCGGCCCCGTGGCAGTTTGGCCACCAGCGCATCGACATCAACCTTCTCGGGTTCCTGTACCGCCACGGTGACCTGCACGCGCATCTGATCCGGCGTCACATCAAGCGCGCCAAAGAGCGGCAGCGAGGAATGGCGCAGGGCGTCCTCAATCGCGCGGGCGCAGGCTTTGGTATAATCCATGCCGTGCAGATCATTGCCCATGCCCATCTCGATCATGATGCGTTGTTCAGCCATCGGCGCGCTCCATGTCAAAGCCGACCGATAGCGCTACGTTTGCCATGACCGTCGGGTTGCCCGCGCCCTCGGGCCGCGGCACGTCAAGGCCGCCGTGGTGCAGATTGACCGTCACCTCGCCATAGGGAAAGACCGCACGCAGCGCCTCGGCGTCGACCAAATCGGGGCGCTGCACGCCGACGTCCAGCGTGATCCGCATGTCGGATTTATCGAAGCCAAAGAGCTCGGCCAGATTGATCGAATTATGCCAGAGCGCATCCTGCACGGCGCGTTTGGCGGCCTCAGTATAATCGGCCCGGCGCAGGGACGAGCCCATGCCAAATTCCACCATCAACGGGGTCATGGCTTCACCGGAAAGACAAAACAGCGGTCGCGGCGCACGGTGAGCCACATGACGGCGCCGGGCTGCGGCAGAAAGACATTGGGCACGGTCGCACGGAGCCGCGAGCCGTCTTGATCGAGCACAAATTCCACAAGGCTTTCATTGCCCATAAAACGCGCCCGTTCGACCACCGCGCGCGCCGGGGTGCCATCGGTCGAGGTCGGGCGCGGGCCTTTGCCGGCACGGTCAAAGTCGATCCGCAGGTGCTGGGGGCGGAACACGATATTCACCTTAGTCCCATCCGGCAGACCGGGGGCAAGAAACTCGCCAAAAACTGTTTCGGCCAGCGCACCGTTCACCGTGGCATCCAGCACATTGGCATCGCTGAAGAAGGCGACCGAGGCGCGGTCCACGGGGCGGGTATAGACGTTGTAAGGCGCACCTTGCTGGACGATCTTGCCGTCGCGCATCAGCGCAATTTCATCGGCCATGCGCATCGCCTCATCGGGCTCATGGGTGACCAGCAGCACGGCGGTGTCTTCTTCTTTCAGGATGCTCAGCGTCTCGTCCCGGATGCCGTCGCGCAGGCGGTTGTCGAGACCGGAAAACGGCTCGTCCATCAGCATAATGCGCGGCTGCGGGGCCAGCGCGCGGGCCAGCGCCACACGCTGCTGCTCGCCGCCCGAAAGTTGATGCGGGTAGCCGTCGATATAGCGCAGCAGGTCCACGCGTTTGAGAAGTTCCTCAATGCGCGCCCGCTTTTCGGCCTTGGTGCCCTTTTTCAGGCCAAAGCCCACATTGTCAGCCACGCTGAGATGCGGGAAGAGCGCAAAGTCTTGAAACATCAGGCCAATCTCGCGCCGCTCGGGCGGTACGCGAAAGACCGTGTCGCAGATCAGCTTGCCGTCGACATGGATCGTGCCGCTGTCTTGCATCTCGACTCCCGCGATCATCCGCAGGGTGGTGGATTTGCCGCAGCCCGAGGGGCCCAGCAGGCAGGTCACCTGCCCCGGCATGATCTGCAAAGACACGTCATCGACCACCTGCCGCCCGCCATAGCTGCGGCGCAGGTTCTTGATTTCCAGTCGGGGGGTGGGGTCACTCATGAAAGCTGCCGGTATCCGATTAAATCGCTCGGAAACCAGCTATCAGCCCCGCCGCGCCCCCGCAAGCACCGCCGCGAAACCGGCGGCGAGGACCATGAGGCAGATCACCAAAAGCTGCTCGTATTTATGCCCCTCGGGCAGCAGCGTCGCCACGCTGGGCCAACCGCGCGCGAAATAGAGCGCCGCGCCCAGCAGGGCCGCGCCAAAGGCCACGAGATAGCTCCAGACCGCCACGCGCCGCCCGGCAATCAGCCCGACCAGCAGCACCGGGGTCAAAAACATCGAGGCCGTGCCGCTGACCGCCACGGCGTCAAAGAGCGTCGCGTTGCCCCAAAGCGTCAGCAGTGCGCCCAAGATCATGAACCCCGCCATCACCAGCCGCCCCCCGCGCAGGCTGCGCGGAGCGATGCGCCATTCCTCGACCATCAGCCGCGCCGCCGAGGCCAGTGCGCTGTCCAGCGTCGAGAGCGCCGAGACCAGCAGCGACAGCATCAGCGCCACAAAAATCCAGCCCGGGAACATCAGCGCCCATGTGCCGATCAACTCGCCTTCATAGGCGGCCCCGGTGAGGCTGCCTTGAATGCCGAAAAAGCCGAAGCCGATGATGCAGAGCGTCGAAATCCAAAACGCGTGTAGGAAGGAGGCGCGGGTCGTGGCCTCGTCCGCGAGAAATCCACGGTCCATCATCACCGGGTCATGCGCGGGGTAGGAAAACACCTGCAAGAGCGCCACGACCAGCAGCACCCAACCACTGTAAGGCCCCGAAACGCCGGGCGCGCTCAGCACCGCGCCAAGCTCAAAGCCGGGGCTCAGCAGCAGCGCCCCAAGTGCCAGACCAAAGACCACCAGAAACACCAGCATCTGCACCACATCTGTGCGCAGCGCCGCCGAGAGCCCGCCCCAAGCCGAATAGCCAAAGCCGAGTGTCGCCACCACCAGCACCGCCAGCGTGCCGGACCCGGGCCAGACCGCCTCAAAAATCAGCGCCACAACCAGCAAGTTGGCAAAGACCTCGGACAAGAGCCGCAGCGCGATGACGAGGTTATAGGCCCCCGTCCCCGCGCCCCCGAACTGCCCGCGCAGCCAGTCCTGCACCGAGCGCGCCCCGCCCCGGCGCAGATGGCCGACGATAAAACCACCCGTCAGGAAAGACCCGTAATAGGCCGCATAGGCCAACGTGCCCGCGATGCCGTAGAAATAGCCCAAGATCGCCGCGTTCATTAGGCTGCGGGCGAAAATCCATGTGGTGACTTGGCTCAGCACCAGCACCCAAAGCCCCGGCGCGCGGCCAGCGACATTGGTCCCGCCAAAGAACCCCTCAACGGTAGCGCGTCGCGGGGCGACCAGCAGGCTGGCGAGGATGACAGCGGCGAAGAGGATAATCAAAACGGTGGTTTGCAAGGGCGTGGACCTTTCTCAGCGGGTCCTCAAGCGTTAGCCGCCGCACCCGCAGCAGGCCAGTGCTGAAACCTGTGCTGGCAGAAACGTGACCGTTAGCGAGCAGGCAACAGTTCGAAATCCGCCTGTGCTACGTCCCGTCCATTGACCTGCAGGCTGATCCGGTGCGCGCCGGGATAAAGCCGAAAGGTCGTCGCGTCACCTTTCAGCCGATGGCGTTTTGCAAGTTGCAAAGGTTGCTCCGCCGCGACCTCTGTGGCCTTTAGTTTAAAGACCTTTTCGACATGCTTCCCACCGGGGCGCACAAAGCGAATGCGGTAGTCGACCATGACCGGCAAACTCTGTGCGGCCCGCAACTCGCAGGCAATTTCGAGCAGATCACCAATATGCACCTGCTCCGCCAACTGCAGATCCGCCTCTATCCGCAGATCATCACGATAGCCCAAAAAACTAAGCGCGCCGCTATGACCCTGTTTCACCAGCACCCGCAGAGCATGGCGTGTGATCCATTGTAACTCTCTCGCGCCCTGACGCCCCTCATCCGCCCAATTGCGCAGGGTGGCGATCACCAGATCAGGATCGCGGCGGGCGATGTCGTTCAAGTGGTTGGCTACCGAGCGCGTCACATAGCGGGTCGGGTCTGCATGCATCCGGGTCAGCAGCGGTAGGGTCTGCTCAGGGAGCAACGAGACTGCCCGCGCCCAGGGCAATCGCGGTCTGGTGCCTTCGCTCACCAGACGTCGAACGTGGTAATTCTCATCGTCCGCCCATCGCGTTAGCCGCGCCAGTGTTTCCTCCGGCCAACGGTTCAGAAAGGGGCGGATGTAGAATTCCATGGAAAAGCGTTGCGTGGCGGCGTGGATCAGGTCCAGCGCGCGCTCACGGTGATGCTCTAGCCCATGCCGCACGGCGAGAATGCCCGGCATGGCGTGGATGAAATGGCCAAAATCATCGTCACGCCGGGTTGGGTCAAGCGGTGGCGGCATCGCAGCTTCCAACTGGGCAGCCAGCGTGGGGAAATCGGATGCCAACTGTGGTTCAAGACAATCCGCGATCCACTCCATTCGCTCCATAAGCGCACGATCTGGTAGCCCGGCCATGACTTCGGCCTGAAACCGGACAGGGTCGAATGTTGGCAGAGCGGCGGCAAATTCAGTTGCCAGCCGCCCAACTGTATCTGCGTTAAACAGATGGTCCTTCAGGGAGAAAGCCTCGGCCACCCCCCGCTACATCGTGATATTAGTGCCGCCGCCATCCAGCAGCAGGTTTTGCCCCACGATGAACCCTGCATGTTGCGAACAGAGGAAGGCACAGGTTGCACCAAACTCCTGCCGTGTGCCGTAGCGGCCAGCGGGGATGCCCGCCTGACGCTCGGCGCGGGCCTCGTCCAGCGTAATGCCCTTGGCTTTGACCACCGCGCCATCGAGCGAATCCGCGCGGTCTGTCGCATGAATGCCCGGCAGCAGGTTGTTGATCGTCACGCCCTTGCCCGCCACCTGACGCGCGGTGCCTGCGACATAGCCGGTGAGCCCGGTACGGGCGGAGTTGCTCAGTCCCAACACAGCAATCGGTGCGCGCACCGACTGGCTGGTGATATTGACCACACGGCCCCAACCGCGTTCCATCATACCCGGCACCAGCGCTTTGATCAGTGCGATAGGAGCGAGCATATTGGCATCAAGCGCCTTAATGAAATCCTCGCGGTCCCAATCGTGCCACATGCCGGGGGGCGGGCCGCCGGCGTTGTTGACGAGGATGTCACAGCCCTCGGCGGCCTTGATAACAAGCGCTTGGCCCTCTTCCGTGGCGACATCGGCGGCCACGGTGTTCACTTCGACGCCGTGCTCCTGCCGTATACGCTCGGCTGCGGCCTCAAGCGCTTCAGCGCCGCGGGCGTTCATCACGAGGTTCACGCCAGCCGCCGCCAAAGCCTCGGCACAGCCCAGCCCAAGCCCCTTGGACGATGCGCAGACCAGCGCCTTTTTACCTTTGATTCCCAGATCCATATCGCGATTCCTCCTATGCGTTGGCCTATGCCTACCACGCCCTGCCGCCGATGCCAGCAAAACGCCAAGAGCTTGACCCACCCCGGTCACAATCCTAGCTTATTTGCTTGGCGAACACCGCCCCAGATCAAAGGCCCGCCATGTCCCCGTCCCGCCCTGCACCGGCTCAAAGCATCGCCGTCTACCGCGCCGCGCAGTTCTGCGCGACGGATGGGGCGAATATGGGCGATGCGCTGTCCTTTGCGGCTGAACTGGTGCTGGATGACACTTATGAGCTAACGCCGACCGCCGCAGCTACGCGCTTGTCCTTGCTGACGCTGACAGGCAACCGGCTGCGCCTCGCCGCTGATACCGAAGGAGGCACCCCCGGGGCGGATGTGCATCTGGACAGCGCTTTGATGCTGATGTCGCCCGATGGTCAAATTCACGAAGCGCTTGTCTTGGTCGAAGTGGACAGCATCGGGCACGCAGCGGGCATCTACCTGCTCCCACTAGGCGCGCTCACCCCGCGTATCGGCTATCGCCTTGTCGGAATCGACACCGAGAACACACGACAGAAGTTTGGCCAAGTTGCCTGTGTCTCCTTCACCCGCGGCACTCATATCTCGCTTGGTACAGGCGAAATGCGCCCTATCGAAGACCTGCGCGTCGGCGACCGGATCCTGACCCGAGACGACGGCGTGCAGCCGCTCCGCTGGATCGGGCAGAGCACGCTCCGCGCCGTGGGAGACTTTGCCCCGATCCGAATTCGTGCGGGTACGCTGAACAACGAACACGACCTGATCGTCAGCCCCGACCACCGGCTGTTCATCTATCAGCGCAGTGACGAAATGGGTGCGGGTCGCTCAGAACTCCTCGTCAAAGCGCGGCATCTGGTCAATGGTGACAGTGTCACGACGCTGGACGGCGGCTTTGTCGACTATTTCCAACTTCTCTTTGACGGGCATCAGATTATCTACGCCGAAGGCATCGCCGCCGAATCCATGCTCGTCGACAGCCGCACCCGCTCGGTTCTGCCGCCCGAGATGTCCGCCGCCATGGGCGAGGTTATCCCCGGCCATTCCGACCTGCCACACGCGGGCCTCGATCTGGCCGAAGCGCTGCTTGATCGACCCGACGCCGCCGCGCTGTTACGTAAGGCCAGTACCCGCTGACAGCACGCCTCCACGACACTGCCGCTACTTGCCGCTTGGCCCTGCCGCGTCTATACGCCCTGTCATGTTGGATACGCCCCTAAACCGCCCCGCCCTGCCCGCCGAGATCGCGCGCCGTCGCACCTTTGCGATCATCAGCCACCCGGATGCGGGCAAGACCACACTGACTGAAAAGTTCCTGCTGTTTGGTGGGGCGATTCAGATGGCTGGGCAAGTGCGCGCCAAGGGCGAAGCCCGCCGCACGCGCTCTGACTTTATGGCGATGGAAAAGGACCGGGGCATCTCTGTTTCCGCCTCGGCCATGTCGTTCGATTTTCACAGCGGCGACACCAACTACCGCTTTAACCTCGTCGACACCCCCGGCCACTCGGATTTTTCCGAGGATACCTACCGCACGCTAACCGCCGTGGACGCCGCCGTAATGGTGATCGACGGCGCAAAGGGCGTGGAAAGCCAGACGCAAAAACTCTTTGAAGTCTGCCGGATGCGCGACCTGCCGATCTTGACCTTCTGTAACAAGATGGACCGCGAAAGCCGCGATACCTTTGAGATCATTGACGAAATCCAAGAAAACCTCGCCATTGACGTGACGCCCGCAAGCTGGCCCATCGGCGTGGGCCGCGATTTTGTCGGCTGCTATGACATGCTGCGCGACCGTCTGGAACTGATGGACCGCGCCGACCGGAACCGCGTCGCCGACAGCATCAAGATCGAAGGGCTGGACGACCCCAAACTGGCCGAACACGTCCCCGCCGCCTTGCTTGAAAAGTTGCGTGAAGATCTGGAAATGGCCCGCGAACTGCTGCCGCCGCTCGACATGAAAGCCATGCACGAAGGCACGCTGACGCCGATCTGGTTCGGCTCGGCGATCAACTCCTTTGGCGTCCGCGAACTGATGGAAGGCATCGCCAAATACGGGCCGGAGCCGCAGATTCAAGCTGCCACTCCGCGCCAGATTTTGCCCGAAGAAACAAAGGTTTCCGGCTTTGTCTTCAAAGTTCAGGCCAATATGGACCCCAAGCACCGCGACCGTGTGGCGTTCGTCCGCCTCGCCTCGGGGCATTTCGAGCGCGGCATGAAAATGACCCATGTGCGCACCAAAAAGCCGATGACCATTTCCAACCCGGTGATGTTTTTGGCCTCTGACCGCGAATTGGCCGAAGAGGCTTGGGCCGGTGACATCATCGGCATTCCCAACCACGGGCAACTCCGCATCGGTGACACGCTGACCCAAGGCGAAGCGCTGCGCGTGAGCGGCATCCCCTCCTTTGCGCCGGAGCTGCTGCAATCGGTCCGTGCGGGTGATCCGCTGAAAGCAAAGCACCTTGAGAAAGCACTAATGCAATTCGCCGAAGAAGGGGCCGCGAAAGTTTTCAAGCCCTCGATCGGTTCGGGCTTTGTCGTTGGTGTCGTCGGGCAGTTGCAGTTTGAGGTTCTCGCCAGCCGGATTGAGCTCGAATACGGGCTGCCTGTACGCTTTGAGCCCTCGCAATTCACCTCCGCCCGCTGGGTGAACGGTGCCAAGCAAGCCGTTGATAAGTTTACCGAAGCCAACAAACAGCACATCGCTTTCGATCACGACGGCGACATCGTTTACCTGACCCGCCTGCAATGGGACATCGACCGCGTGGACCGCGATTACCCGGACGTGAAGCTGACCGCGACCAAGGAAATGATGGTCTGACCCCTACGCCCTGCCCGCGCGGAAGCCCTTGATTTCGTACCAGACAATGACATTGTGTGCCCCAACCGGGGAGCAGTGATGACAGCAAACACGACATGGGGGCTCAGCGCCACGATCTTGGCCCCCGCCGAGGACATCCTGCGCTTCGCGGCCTACCATCTGGAGGCCGGCGCACACCGGCTCTACCTCTATCTGGACGCTGAAAACCCTGAGGCTTACGCGCCGCTCAAGGCGCATCCCAAAATACGGGTCACAACCTGCGACGCGGCCCATTGGCAAAAGCTCTCGGGCAAGCGCCCTGTCAAACACCAGGTCCGCCAGACGCAGAACGCGACAGATGCCTATCGCCGCGCAAATGACGTCGACTGGTTGATCCATATGGATGTGGACGAGTTTCTCGTCTCCAAGCAGCCGGTGACCGATATCCTTTCTACGCTGCCCGCCAAGCAGCAGATCGCCCGCATCCGCCCGATGGAGGCGCTTTCAGGCGACAACACGCATTTCAAAGCCTTCATTCCCAATGGGCCAGACCGTGCAAACACCGTGGCCGCAATTTATCCGACCTATGGCCCCTATATCAAAGGCGGGTTTTTGAGCCATTTGGCGGGCAAGGTCTTTGTCCGCACAGGGTTAGAAGGCATCCGCGTTCAGATACACAACGTCTTTCACGACGATAAAATCATCGACGGGCCGGAACAGCAGCCCGGCATTGACCTAGCCCATCTCCACGCCAAAAGCTGGGACGACTGGCTCGCCGCCTACCGCTACCGGCACGAAAACGGCTCCTACCGCGCCGAACTGGCCCCGAACCGTCCGCGCGACCGGGGCGGGCTGTCGATGCACGAGCTTTTCGCGATGATCGAATCCGAGGGCGGCGTGGCTGGTTTGCGCGCCTTCTTTGACGAAGTTTGCGCCGTCTCGCCTGACCTGCGCAGCGCGCTCGACGCCCGCGGACTTCTGCGCCGCGTTGACCTGAACCTAGATGCAATCCTGCCCCGCCACTTCCCCGACGCAACGCCCTGATCCCCAAGTGTTTGACGGCGCAGCCGCAAGTTGCTATGCGCTTTTGGAACATGCCGCGGCACAGGCCGCCCTCAGGGCCATTCGGGCCGGCTTGTATTGCTGCCGCGGGCCAAGTCAGTGTCCGCTCAACCCGGACGCACATGACAAAATTTACCGATCTAAACTTGAACGCCAAGGTTCTCAAAGCTGTTGTAGAAGCTGGCTACGAATCGCCCACGCCCATTCAGGCTGGCGCCATCCCCCCTGCCCTCGAAGGCCGCGACGTTTTGGGCATTGCCCAGACCGGCACCGGCAAGACCGCCAGCTTCACGCTGCCCATGCTCTCGTTGCTCGCCCGTGGCCGCGCCCGCGCCCGGATGCCGCGCAGCCTTGTGCTTTGCCCGACGCGTGAGCTTGCCGCACAGGTGGCTGAGAACTTCGACACCTATTCCAAGCATCTCAAGCTGACCAAAGCGCTGCTGATCGGCGGCGTGAGCTTCAAGGAGCAAGACAAGCTGATCGACAAAGGCGTCGACGTGCTGATTGCCACACCGGGCCGCTTGCTTGATCATTTCGAGCGCGGCAAGCTGATCCTGTCGGACGTGAAAGTCATGGTCGTGGACGAAGCTGACCGGATGCTCGACATGGGCTTCATCCCTGACATCGAGCGCATCTTTGGCCTTACGCCCTTTACCCGGCAGACGCTGTTCTTCTCGGCCACCATGGCGCCCGAGATTGAGCGGATCACCAACACCTTCCTCAGCAACCCTGAGCGCATCGAAGTGGCCCGTCAGGCGACCACGAGCGAGAATATCACCCAGGGCGTGGTGATGTTCAAAGCCTCGCGCAAGGACCGTGAAGCGACCGAAAAGCGCAAGCTGCTGCGGATGCTGATCGATGCTGAAGGCGACAAATGCACCAACGCGATCATCTTCTGCAACCGCAAGATGGACGTGGATACCGTTGCCAAGTCCTTAAAAAAATACGGCTACGACGCGGCCCCGATCCACGGCGATCTGGATCAGAGCCAGCGGACCAAAACGCTCGATGGGTTCCGCGCAGGCGAATTGCGCTTTCTCATAGCCTCTGACGTTGCCGCGCGTGGCCTTGATGTGCCGAGCGTGAGCCATGTGTTCAACTTCGACGTACCGAGCCACGCCGAGGACTACGTTCACCGCATCGGTCGGACTGGCCGCGCCGGGCGCGATGGCAAGGCGATCATGATCTGCGTGCCGCGGGACGAAAAGAACCTCGAAGATGTCGAGCGTCTGGTGCAAAAGCCGATTCCGCGCTTTGACAACCCGCTGGGTGATGCTGCGCCCGCGCAGGAAGAAGCAAAAGCCGAAGCGCCCGCCAAGAGCGACGACAAGCCCAAGCGCACCCGTTCGCGCAGCCGCAAGTCCGACACGCCGCGTGCTGAGAAGGCTGCCGAAGATAAGCCAAATGTTGAGGCCGCGAAGCCCGAGCCAAAGCAGGAGGCGAAGCCTGAGCCTGTAGAGCAGCCTGCTGAAGTCGAAAAGACCGAAGCCGCCCCTGCGCAGGACGAGCAGAAATCCAACCGTGGTGGTCGCGACGACAAGAAGTCCCGCGGTGGCCGGGGCCGGAACGACAAGCGCGGCGGCAATGACAACCGCGTGGTCGGTCTAGGCGATCACACGCCTGATTTCATCGGCCTGAGCTTCCGCGAACGTATCTGACCCGGCGCAACTGCTGGCATGAATTCGCCGCCGATCCCCACCGGGATTGGCGGCTTTTTCGTCTGTGCTATGTGAGGTGAAACACCCTGAAAGAGGTTTCCCATGCGGCAGTACGCCCCCATCGCCCTCGCCCTGTCCTTCTTGGCCTTTACCGCCGCCCCGGCCAGCGCCGAGCGCTGCCAAGCCGTGGTCAACGGCGCCGAAGTGGTTGTCGAGGCAGAGAATTTCGCGAACTTCGCTGATGAGGTCGGCACCCGCGAGCGGCTGATGAACTGGCCTGCGCGCAAGTGGAGCAAGCTTTGGGGAACGCCGCCGGCTTGCAACAGCGGGGTGTTGTTCGACTACCTTGCTACCACCGTCCCGCTCGACCAGATCGACGGCTATTGCCTGACCGCCACGGCAGAAGACGGTCACTTCCTGATCCCCGGCGAGCGCAACTATCGCGGCTATTGCAAAAAGACCTTTTGCGAGCGCGTGAACACCACCAAGCAAGAGACTGTCGACATCAGCAAAAGCATCGCACGCTCTGCCGTGGAGACTGTCACACAGCCCGAAAACCTACGCGCCGTGGCGCATAAGTCGGGGGCATTCATCCTGACAGGAGGGGCGTCTGCCCTGAGCGCCAACCTGGCGACCACGGGCACGACGCTGGCCACCGCACTGTCGACCCCCGCCGCCCTTGCGGCCACGGGGGTAAGCGTGGTCGCGGTTGGCGGCGCGGTCTATATGTGCAGCGGGGACGCGGAGGTCAGTTCAGACGACTGACCACTACGGTGACTTCCGGCTTCTTGCCGATCTCATTCTGCGCGGACTGGCGAGCGACCTTTTTCAGACCGTCGTTCAGCTTGTCATCATCGCGCAGGGTGGCGGGCTTTTGACGGTTCAGCCATTGGCTTAGGTCCTCTTCGAGAACATCCACCAGCGGCGCGTCAGAGCGGCCCTTCTCGGGCAGGCCCATCAGATCAACCCACGGCTCGCCGAAAGGCTCATCGTCAGCGTCCAAGATCATCGTCACAGTCGCATGACCGTTCAGCGCCATGCGGATACGATCCCGCACAACCCCGTCAAGCGCGCCAACCTGCACGGAACCATCCAGATACATGCGGCCCGTGTCGACATGCTCAACCACCTTAGGCTTGTTGCCCGAGAGATCGACCATCATGCCGTTGACAGCCAGAACACCTGTAATGCCCTTGCCGTTCGCGATCTTCACATGCTCACGCAGGTGACGGTGCTCGCCGTGCATGGGGATCAGAACCTGCGGCTTCACGATGTCATGCAGCGTTTCCAGATCGGGGCGGTTCGCGTGGCCCGAGACGTGGTAGAGGCCTGAGGAATCGTCGACCACATCCACACCCTTTTCAGAGAACTGGTTGATGATGCTGATGACACCGCGCTCGTTGCCCGGAATGGTTTTGGATGAAAAGAGGAACAGATCGCCCTCTTTCAGCTCGATCCCCTGATACTTGCCCCGCGCCAGTTGCGCAGAAGCGGCCCGGCGCTCACCTTGGCTGCCAGTAACCAGCAACATCAGGTTTTCACGCGGGATCGCACGGGCGTTCTCGGGCGAGATCACCGGCGGGAAGTCTTTCATCACGCCAGTCTCAATCGAGGCTTCGACCATGCGGTTCATCGCCCGGCCCAAGAGCACGATTGAGCGGCCCGCACGCGCGCCTGCCTCGGCCAGGGTTTTCACCCGTGCCACGTTGGAGGCGAAGGTCGTCGCGATGACCATGCCCTCGGCGCTGGAGACCAGCTTTTCGATCTCGGGCCCAACGGTGGCTTCCGAGCGGCCCGGATGGGCGGAGAAGACATTGGTACTGTCGCAGATCAGCGCCTTGACTCCGCCCTTGCAGACGTCGGCCCAAAGCGCATCGTCAAAGGCTTCGCCAACACCCGGCGTGCGGTCGATCTTGAAGTCACCGGAGTGGATCGTGCGCCCGTCGGGCGTGTCGATGACCATGGCCGAGGATTCAGGGATCGAATGCGAGATTGGCAGGAAACCCACAGTGAACGGGCCAGCCTTGATCTGCTCAGGCCATGTGCTGACCGTGGTGATCGCATCCTCAGGATGGCCATGCTCGGACATCTTGCGGCGCGCGATATTGGCGGTGAAGGCCCGCGCATAGATGGGTGCCTTGAGCGCCTCATAGGAATGGGCAATCGCGCCGATGTGGTCTTCATGCGCGTGGGTGATGAAGATCGCCTCGATCTGGTCGCGGCGTTTCTTCAGCCAAGTGATGTCGGGCAGGATCAGGTCCACGCCGGGCGTGCTGTCCATGTCCGGGAAAGCCACGCCGATGTCGACGACGATCAGACGTTCCTTGCCGGGTTTGCCGTAGCCATAAACGTATGCGTTCATGCCAATTTCACCCGCCCCACCGAGGGGAAGGTAGATAAATCGTTCGCTGCTCATATTATTCAGCTTTGTCCTTATTGTAGTCGTGGATCACGGTCAGCCCGTGCATCGTCAGTTCATCTTGATAATCGTCAAACAGGTCGACCGCCTGCTGGAACAGCGGCGCAAGACCTCCCGTGGCAATAACGCGCATGGGTCTGGCACGTTCCGCCTTTACCCGGTCACATATCTCACGAACCAGCCCGACATAACCCCAAAAGACGCCGGATTGCATGCAGGCCACCGTATTGGTCCCGATCACCTGCTGCGGTTTGGAGATATCGACATGCGGCAGGGCCGCGGCGGCGCTGTGCAACGCCTCTAGGCTGAGGTTCACACCGGGGGCAATCACCCCGCCGATATAGGCGCCGTCTGCGGCCACGACGTCAAAGGTCGTGGCGGTGCCGAAGTCCACCACGATCAGATCACCGCCATAGAGATCAAAGCCCGCAACCGTGTTCACTAGCCGGTCCGGCCCCACCTGCGTGCCCGCATCTACCCGCACGTCGATCGGCAAGTCGCAGCCCGGTTTCCCAACCACCAGCGGGCGGGTGTGGAAATAACGGTCCGCCAGCACGCGCAGGTTAAACACCACCCGCGGTACGGTGGAGCTGATGATCATATCGGTGATGTCAGCGTCAATATTCTGTAGCCGCATCAGCGTGTTAAGCCAGACGTAGTATTGATCCGCCGTGCGCTGCCATTCAGTGGAGGTGCGCCATGTCGCGATGAACTCGGTCCCGTCCCAGATCGAGAAGACCGTATTGGTATTGCCGCAGTCAATCGCCAGAAGCATGGCGCTTCCCCCTCTTGCAGGTCTAGAAAAACACATCCGCCGCCGTGATCGGCACCGGGCCGCCCGACGTGCGCAGGATCAGATTGCCCGTGGCATCCACATCCTCAAAAACACCGACTGTTTCATCGCGCATTGTGCGCGCCGTGATCACCTCGCCCAAGCGCGCCGCATGGGCCAGCCAAGCGCTGCGGATGGGCGCGAAGCCGTAGGTCGTGAACTGCTCTTCGAGACCAGCGTATTCTTGCGCAAGCACGTCGAGGAAGTCTTCGGGCGCGACCTGCGCACCTGCTTCACGCAGCGTCACAGCAGGCAAAGCGCGCTCTTCCAAGGCCCCGGCGGAAGGCGCGTGGGCCAGATTCACGCCGATGCCAATCGCCAGATGATCGCCGACGCTTTCCAGCAGAATACCCGCCACTTTACCGCCCTTGAGCAACACATCATTCGGCCATTTCAACGCAAAAGCATCCTCACGCCCCGTCACCGCAACAAAGCTGCGGTAGAGCGCCAGCGAGGTTACAAAAGACCGCAAGGCGGCAACGCCGGGGGCTTCCCTGCGCGGCATGATCAACGTACCCGCAAAATTGCCACGTGGCGTAGACCAATTGCGCCCCCGCCTGCCCCGCGCTGCGGTTTGCTCTAGCGCGAGGATCCAGGTCGGCGCAGTCAGCTCGTGCTGTAACCGCGCCGCCTCGGCAAGGGTGGAATCGAGCGTGTCATAGACGCGCCGATCATAGCCTGCGGGCCAGCCGCTCATGCTACGCGCCTGCGCGGCAAGGCTCAGTTTACCAGTGACGCCGCAGCCGCAGCCGCCATGCTCTCAACGCCGAACATATTGGCCACGCCGACGACCATGATCAGGGCCGAGGCCATCAGCACTACGGTCAAGACGCCGCCATTCTGATTGTCCAACGACTCGGAACGCTCTTCACCGAAGTACATGTAGAAAACGATGCGCAGGTAGTAGTAAGCGCCGATCACACTGGCGATCACACCGGCCACGGCGAGCCATGTCATCCCCGCATCATACGCGGCGCGCAGGACGTAGAACTTGCCAAAGAACCCCAGCATCGGCGGCACGCCCGCGAGGCTGAACAGCAACACCAGCATCGCCAGCGCCCGGCCCGGTGCGGCCTTGACATACATGTGCAGCGAGGTGATGTCAGTTATCGGCGCGCCGTCTTTCTGCATCAGCAGGATAAAGGCGAAGGTGCCGAGGTTCATCGTCACATAGATCGCCATATAGACCAGCATCGCCTGCACGCCAAAGGCTGTGCCTGCGGCGAGGCCCATCAGCGCGTAGCCCATGTGGGCGATCGAGGAGAAGGCCATCAGACGTTTGATGTTGGTCTGACCAATCGCAGCCACACCGCCCAAGAACATGGACAGCAACGACAGCAGCGCCACGATCTGGCTCCAGTCGCTGACAATCTGGCCAAATGCGTCATGCATCACACGGGCAAAGAGCGCCATTGCCGCCATCTTAGGCGCGGTCGCAAAGAAGGCCGCGATGGGCGTCGGGGCGCCTTCATAGACGTCCGGCGTCCACATGTGGAACGGCACGGCAGAAACCTTAAAGGCAAGACCAGAGATCAGGAACACCAGACCAAAGAGCAACCCGAGCGACGCGCCGCCCGTCTGTGCCGTGGTGATAATCCCGGCAAAGAGCGTTGTCCCGGCGTAGCCATAGACTAGCGAGGCACCGTAGAGCAGCAGGCCAGAGCTCAGCGCGCCCAGCACGAAATACTTCAGGCCCGCTTCGGTCGATTTCACCGAGTCGCGGCGCAGCGAGGCCACGACGTAAAGTGCCAGTGATTGCAGTTCCAAGCCCATGTAGAGCGCCATCAGGTCGCCCGCGCTGACCATCATCATCATGCCAACAACGGCTAGGGCGACCAGCATCGGATACTCGAACCGTAGCAAGCCGCGCAGGGACATATAGCTTTTGGACATGACCAGCACCGCTGCCGCCGACAGCAAAATCGCGACCTTGGCAAAACGTGCAAAGCCATCGTCGATGAACATGCCGTGGAAGGCGATGTTGGTGGACCCGTCGCCGGACATGGCGACCCAACCGGCCAGCAGCACCATCAGCGCTGCGGTCAGCCAGACCAGAACCCCGGCGGCCCCGTCCTTGTTGGTATAGACCGCAGCCAAGAGGCCCAGCAGAGCAAAGACCGCGAGGACGATCTCGGGCAGGATGATGTTCAGATCAGCGGAAATCATGCGCCAAGTCCTTCTTAATGCGAGGCATCGGCGGTCTGCACAGCGGTGTCAGCCGCCTCCAGCGCCATGTCGTAATTTTCAACGAGAGCGGTAACCGACGGCCCGATCATGTCCAGCACCAGCGCCGGATAGACGCCGAGCAGCAAGGTCATCACCACCAGCGGAGCAAAAATCCACTTTTCGCGGGGGGTCATGTCGGTGATCGCTTTCAGGCTTTCCTTGATCAGATCGCCCATCACCACGCGACGGTAGAGCCAGAGGGCATAGCCGGCAGAAAGGATCACACCCGTCGCCGCCACAGCCGCCACCCAAGTGTTCACCTGGAAAGTGCCCATCAGCGTCAGGAATTCACCTACGAAACCCGATGTGCCCGGCAGGCCGACATTGGCCATGGTGAACAGCAGGAAGATGAGCGCGTAGGCCGGCATCCGGTTCACCAGACCGCCATAGGCGTCAATGTCACGGGTGTGCATACGGTCGTAGATTACTCCGACGCAGAGGAAGAGCGCGGCAGAGATAAAGCCGTGGCTGATCATCTGGAAGATCGCGCCATCTACGCCCTGCTGGTTCGCCGCAAAGATACCCATGGTCACAAAACCCATGTGGGCGACCGAGGAATAGGCGATCAGCTTTTTCATGTCCTGCTGCACCAAAGCGACCAGCGATGTGTAGACGATGGCAATGGCCGACATCCACAAGATCAGCGGTGTTAGCACCTCTGACCCAACCGGGAACATCGGCAAGCTGAAGCGCAGGAAGCCGTAGCCGCCCATTTTGAGCAGGATCGCGGCCAGCACCACGGAACCCGCAGTCGGGGCCTGCACGTGGGCATCGGGCAGCCATGTGTGGACGGGCCACATCGGCATCTTGACCGCGAAGCTGGCAAAGAAGGCGAGGAACATCAGGGTCTGCATGCCGCCGATGATCTGAATGCCCAGCAACTCGAAGTTGTCAGAGGCGAAGTTATGCGTCAGCAAACTGATCTCGCAGCCACCAATACAGGTGGTGCCCGCTTCGGTGAACATCGCGACCATCGCCACCAGCATCAGCACCGAGCCGAGGAAGGTATAGAGGAAGAACTTGAAGCTCGCGTAGATCCTCTCTTTGCCGCCCCAAATGCCGATGATCAGGAACATCGGAATCAGACCGGCCTCGAAGAACAGGTAAAAGAGCACCAGATCCAGCGCCATGAAAACGCCGAGCATCAGCGTTTCCAGCAGCAGGAAGGCGATCATATATTCTTTGACGCGGTGCTCTACATTCCAGCTTGCCGCAATGACCAACGGCATCATGAAGGTGGTGAGCATCACAAAGAGGATTGAGATGCCGTCAACGCCGAGGCGATACTTCAGTCCCAGCAGCCAGTCGGCCTCATCCACGAACTGGAAGTCAGTGTTGGACGGGTCGAACTCAAAGAGAACAAAGAGCGAGATCACAAAGGTGACCGTGGTGGTGATAAAGGCCAGCCATTTGGCATTGCGCCCGGCAGCCGCATCGTCCCCGCGCAGGAAGACCGCGAGGATCAGCGCAGCAAAGGCCGGAACGAAGGTAATAATTGAGAGCAGATGCGTGTCCATCAGTTCGCTCCTCCGCTCATCGTCATCCAAGTCACCAGCACCGCGATGCCGATCACCATGGCAAAGGCATAGGTGAAGACGTAGCCGCTCTGGGCCTTACCGGCGAGCCGGGTGAAGAAGGGGATGATCCCCATGGCGAGGCCGTTCAGCGTGCCGTCGATCACATTGCCATCGCCACGCTTCCACAGGAACCGGCCGATTGTCTTGGCGGGACGCACGAAAATCACGTCGTAGACCTCATCAAAGTACCATTTATTTTTCAGGAACAGGTAAAGCGGACGCTGGTTGGCCGCCAGACGGCCCGGCACTGTTGGGCTCCAGATGTAGAACCACAGTGCCATGAGCAGACCGGCCAGCATCGCGATAAAGGGCGAGACCTTGACCCAGACGGGCGCTGCATGCGCGTCGTCAAGCACATGGTTGTCGGGACCAAAGTAAAGCGCGCCCTCGCCTGGCGCACCGCCAAAGCTTTCATGCGCTGCACTTGCGTCTTGATGGCCTTCGACCAATGCGCCGGCACCCTCGTCGCCGTCAACCGGACCTGTCGCGCCGTGGTCGTCCTCAGCGCCTTCGACATGGGCGTCACCGTCCGCGGCCATCTCGGCCATCGGAATGCCATAGAACTCGCCCACTTCATCCGCATGACCAAAGAAGCTGCCATACCAGACCATCCCGGCAAAGACCGAACCAAGCGCCAAGACGCCAAGGGGCACCAGCATGACCATCGGGCTTTCATGCGCGTGCTCATGGGTATGCTTATTGCCACGCGGCTTGCCAAAGAACGTCAGGAACATCAGGCGCCAGCTGTAGAAGCTTGTCATCGCAGCGGCGATCACCAGCATCCAGAAGCCATACATGGACCCACCGCCCCAAGCGCTTTCGATAATCGCGTCCTTCGACAGGAAACCGGCGAAACCGATATGCGTGAGCGGAATGCCGACACCGGTGATGGCCAGCGTGCCGATCATCATCGCCCAGAAGGTATAGGGGATCTTTTTGCGCAGACCCCCGTAGTTGGTCATGTCCTGCTCGTGGTGCATCGCATGGATGACCGAGCCCGCGCCCAAGAACAGCATCGCCTTGAAGAACGCGTGCGTGAACAGGTGGAACATCGCCGCCGAATACATGCCAACGCCTGCGGCCACGAACATATAGCCAAGCTGCGACATCGTCGAATAAGCGATAACGCGTTTGATGTCAGTCTGCACCAGACCGATGGTCGCGGCGACAAAAGCGGTGGTGGCCCCGATCACGGTGACAAAGGCCATGGCTTCAGGCGCAAATTCCATCACTGGCGACATGCGGCAAACGAGGAAGACACCCGCCGTCACCATGGTCGCCGCGTGGATCAGCGCCGACACCGGGGTCGGGCCTTCCATCGCGTCGGGCAGCCATGTGTGCAGGAAGAGCTGTGCCGATTTACCCATCGCGCCGACGAAGAGCAGGAAGGCGATCAGGTTCGCGGCGTTCCAGTCGTTCCACAGGAATGTGACGGACTGCTCCGCCAGATCGGGAGCCGCGGCAAAGATGTCATCGAAGCGGATCGAATCCGTCAGCATATAGAGGCCGAAGATGCCCAGCAGGAAACCAAAGTCCCCTACCCGGTTCACCACGAAGGCTTTGATTGCTGCGGCATTCGCGCTCGGTTTGCGGAAGTAGAAACCGATCAGCAGGTAGGACGCGACACCGACGCCTTCCCAGCCAAAGAACATCTGCACGAGGTTGTCGGCTGTCACCAGCATCAACATCGCGAAGGTAAAGAAAGACAGATAGGCGAAGAATCTCGGGCGATAGCTCTCGTTATCGCGGAAGTTCTCGTCATGAGCCATGTAGCCGAAGGAGTAGAGGTGCACGAGGCTCGAGACGGTGGTGATTACGATCAACATGATCGCGGTCAGACGGTCCATACGGATCGCCCAATCGGTGCTGAGCGTGCCGCTCTCAATAAAGCGCAGGATCTGGATCTGCTCAGTCGGGCCGTCTAGTGTCAAAAAGACCACCCAAGACAGGAAGGCCACAAGGAACAAAAGCCCCGTGGCGATCCACTGAGCGGCTTTCTCACCGATCAGCTTCCAGCCGAAGCCGCAGAGGATAGCGCCGACCAGCGGGGCGAATAGGATCGTGGTTTCCATTGCCTCAGCCCTTCATCACGTTGACATCTTCCACCGCGATCGAACCACGGTTGCGGAAGAAACAGACCAGAATGGCGAGACCAATGGCGGCCTCGGCGGCGGCGACCGTCAAAACGAAAAGCGTAAACACCTGCCCCGTCAGATCGCCCAGGAAGCTGGAGAAGGCGACGAGATTGATGTTCACCGCGAGCAGCATCAATTCGATGCTCATCAGCAGGATGATCACGTTCTTGCGGTTCAGGAAAAGCCCGAAGATGCCGATGACAAACAGCGTCGCCGCCACCGTCAGGTAATGCTCAAGTCCGATCATGTCGTCCCTTACGTTCCCGCCCCTTGATGGGCTTTGGTCGCGCCCCATTATCTGAGGCTTTTAGTATCACTTGCCCCCGGCTGCCACCGAAGGGTCGGGCTTTAGCCCATGAAGCTGTAGCCGCCGAAAACGACGATCAACACCACCACAAGCACTACGATTGTTGTTCTAGACATCACGCCGTCTCCTTTTCACTTTCACCAAACCGTTTTCTTTCAAAGAAAACGGCCCCGGAATTTTTTAAAAATTCCGGCTCTTACAACCCCTGCCCCGATTTCACATCGCGCAGTTCCATCGCCTTGGCCGGGTCGCGCATCATCTGCGCCACCACGTCTTGGCGTTTCACGTCCTTACGATGACGCAGGGTGAGCACAATCGCCCCGATCATCGCGACCAGCAGGATCAGGCCTGCGAGTTGGAACAAAAGGAAGTAACGATCATAAAGCAGCAGGCCGAGCGCTTCGGTGTTAAAGCGTGCGGGATCAATCGCATTGGCCCGCAGGCTTTCTGCCGCCGCACTCTGCTCCCAAGCACCAAAGGCCATGACGAACTGCATCAGGATCACCAGCGCAATCAGCAAGGCCAGCGGCATATAGCGCGCCATCTCGGCCTTCAGCTCAGCGAAATCCACGTCGAGCATCATCACGACGAAGAGGAACAGCACCGCCACCGCGCCGACATAGACGATCACCAGCAGCATCGCCACGAACTCCGCGCCCAAAAGCACGAAGAGCCCCGCTGCCGACAGGAACGACAGGATCAACCAAAGCACCGAATGCACCGGGTTGCGGCTGATCACGGTGAACAGCCCGCCGGTGATGACGCTGATCGCGAAGAGGTAAAATGAAAAGACCGTCATGCGCCGTCTTCCTTCTTGGTGTCTTTGTTCTCGTCCAGCACCGATTGCGCCAGTTCCAGCGCGCGGGTCATCGCCGGAATGCCGGCAAAGGCCGACATCTGGCCGATGGTCTCGACGATATGTTGTTTCGTGGCCCCGGCCTCGAGCGCGTGGCGCACGGTTTGGCGCACACCCACATCATTCTGCGCGCCCTGCATGGTCAGCCCGGCCAGCGTCAGCAGCAGCCGGGTGCGGGCGTCAAGACCGCCCTTGTTGACCGTGTCGCCGAACCAGAAATCCATCATTTCCTTGGGCATGGTGCCCATCATCGCCTCAAACCCCTTGGGCGAAAAGGCATCCATCGCCGGAAAGGCTTTCGCCATTTCCTGCGCCTGTTTCATCATCGCATCAAAGGGGTTTTTGGGATCAGTCATCGGTAGGGCGCATCCATTTCGAGGTTGCGGGCAATCTCGGCTTCCCAGCGGTCGCCGTTGTCCAGCAGTTTCGCCTTGTCGTAATACAGCTCTTCGCGGGTCTCGGTCGAGAATTCGAAGTTCGGACCTTCAACAATCGCATCCACCGGGCAGGCTTCCTGACAGAAACCACAGTAGATGCATTTGGTCATGTCAATGTCATAACGCGTGGTGCGGCGCGAACCGTCTTCGCGCGCTTCGGCGTCGATCGTGATCGCCTGCGCGGGGCAGACCGCCTCGCAGAGTTTGCAGGCAATGCAACGCTCTTCGCCATTGGGGTAACGGCGCAAAGCATGCTCCCCGCGGAAACGGGGCGACAGCGGCCCCTTCTCATGCGGGTAGTTGATGGTGGTTTTCGGCGCAAAGAAATAGCGCATCCCCAGCATGAACGCCTTGGCGTAGTCTGCCAGCAGGAAATATTTCGCAGCGCGGGTGTAGTCGGTGTTCGCCATATCAGCCCCCTACGGTCCAGCGGGCATAGATGCCCCAGAACCAATCGAATTTTGCAGCAAAGGCCACGAAGACCACCCAGAAGAGCGAGAACGGCAGGAAGACTTTCCAACCCAGCCGCATCAGCTGGTCATAGCGGTAGCGCGGCGTGATGGCCTTCACCATGGCGAACATGAAGAACACCATCAGCATCTTGATGAACATCCAGAAGAAGCCATCGGGCAGGAACGGCACCGGAGACAGCCAGCCGCCAAAGAACATCAGCGAGACCAGCGCGCACATCAGTACCACGGCGACCAATTCGCCGATCATGAACAGCAGGAAGGGCGTGGAGGAATATTCCACCTGATAGCCCGCCACCAGTTCCGATTCCGCTTCCGGAAGGTCAAAGGGTGGCCGGTTGGTTTCCGCCAGTGCCGAGATGAAGAACAGGATCAGCATCGGGAAATGCGGCAAGAAGTACCAGTTGAACAGCCCCCAGTCGCCATCCTGTGCCGCCACGATAGCATTAAAGTTCATCGAGCCCGACGAGAGGATCACGCCAATGATGATCAGACCGATTGAGACCTCATAAGAGATCATCTGCGCGGCAGAGCGCAGCGAGCCCAAGAAAGGATATTTCGAGTTCGACGCCCAACCACCCATGATCACGCCGTAAACCTCGAGCGAGGAGACGGCAAAGACATAGAGGATCGCCACGTTGATGTCCGACAGGATCCAGCCTTCGTTAAAGGGGATCACCGCCCAGGCGATCATCGCCATGACAAAAGAAATCATCGGCGCAAGGAAGAAGACCCCCTTGTCGGCGCCCGCGGGCACCACCACTTCTTTGACGATATACTTGAGGAAGTCGGCAAAGCTTTGCAGCAGGCCAAAGACACCTACAACGTTGGGGCCACGGCGCATCATCACGGCGGCCCAGATCTTGCGGTCGGCATACATGAGGAAGGCCAGCGCCAGCAAAAGCGGCACCACCAGCAGCAACACCTGCCCGACCGTCAGCAGACCGATGCCCAGATAGGTGTTGTAAAAGAAATCAGCCATAAGTCCTCACACCGTCGGAATGCCGCGTTCCGCGCATTGAAACGCGGTCACTTCGGCATCAATTGTCTTCAAGCCTTTCGGCAGGCTCGGCGAGATCGTGTAAACAGCATCTGCCCGCCATATGCCACCCTCTTCGGTGACATTTGTCCGCACGTGACGTGCGAAACCGTAGCCCCGGATCAGCGTATATTGCGCGGCGGCGCATTCGGCATAGTCCGACACGTCTTGGTTCGACAGCGCCTTGGTCATCGCCACGTTAAACTGCACCAGATCCCCGTCCAAAAGCTGGGTTTCTACCCCCTTGTAGTCGGGGATGAAATCCTCGGCCACCGGCACCTGCGGTTCGCAGGCGGCTAGCAGCATCAAGGGGGCCAGCATCATGGCTCTCACTCCGCCGCCATCGGCTCGGCGCGGCGCGCGGCGGCCAGGGCCGACAGTTCCGCCATCAACTGGCTGGCGCGTGCGATGGGGTTCGACAGGTAGAAGTCACGCACCGCGGGGGCAAAGGAAGCATCGCCCAGCTTGCCCGCAGGCAGCGCGTTCCACTTGTTGTCCGGCACCTCATCGACATTCGCCAGATGCGGTACGGCCTCCACCAGCTTGCTCCGCAGTTGCGCGATGGAATCATACCCCAGTTGCGCCCCCATCTCAGCCGAGAGCGCCCGGAGAATCGCCCAGTTTTCCTTGGCCTCACCCGGTGCGAAACCAGCGCGCAGAGCCAGTTGCGGGCGGCCTTCGGTGTTCACAAACAGCCCGCCTTCTTCGGTATAGGCGGCACCGGGCAGGATGATGTCGGCGCGGTGCGCGCCTCGGTCGCCGTGGCTGCCTTGGTAGATCACGAAGGGGCCTTCGCCGATCTCGATCTCATCCGCGCCAAGGTTATAGATCACCTCTGCCGCGTTCACATCGTCCATGCCGTTCTCAGCCGTGGCACCAATGTCCATCGCACCGACACGCGACGCGGCGGTGTGCAGAACCATCAGCTTGCTCTTAGTCTTTTCGGCCAGTTCCATTGCTTTGGCCAGAACCGCCGCACCATCGGCTTCGCGCAGCGCGCCTTGGCCTACAACAACCACCGAAGGCTGTTCCAGCACTTCGTCAAAGTCGCTGCCCATCAGCTTGTCGAGCGTGGCGCGGTCATTGCCGAGATGGTGATGCGGATAGGTCAGATCCGCCGCTTCGCCGATCAGGCCAATCTCGGCACCCTTGCTCCACGCCTTGCGGATGCGCGCGTTCAGAACGGGGGCTTCAACCGCCGGGTTGCAGCCAATGAGCTGGATCATCTTGGCATCGTCCAAGTCTTCGATCCGCGCGTTGCCAACATAGCCAAAACGGTTGCCCGCAGGCAGCTTCGCCCCATCGGTGCGGCATTCGACGACACCGCCCTGCCCTTCGATCAACTGCTTGAGCGCAAAGGCGGCCTCGACCGACGCCAGATCACCGACCAGACCAGCCAGCTTCTTGCCCTTCATCGCCGCCGCAGCCGCGTTCAACGCTTCGGGCCAAGAGGCTTTGCGCAGTTTGCCACCTTCGCGGATATAGGGCGTGTCGAGACGCTGGCGGCGCAAACCGTCCCAGACAAAACGCGTCTTGTCGGAAATCCACTCTTCGTTCACGCCGTCATGGTTGCGCGGCAAAAAACGCATGACTTCGCGGCCCTTGGTATCCACGCGGATGTTGGAGCCAAGCGCATCCATCACATCGATGCTCTCGGTCTTGCTCAGTTCCCACGGGCGCGCGGTAAAGGCGTAGGGCTTAGAGACCAACGCACCGACGGGGCAGAGATCGATGATATTGCCCGACAGGTTGCTGTCGATCAGCGAACCGAGATAGGTCGTGATCTCCGCATCCTCACCCCGGCCCGTCTGGCCCATGACATGCTGACCCGCGACTTCGGTCGTGAAGCGCACGCAGCGGGTGCAGGAGATGCAGCGGGTCATATGGGTCTCGACCAGCGGGCCGAGATCAAGGTCTTCGGTCGCGCGCTTAGGCTCGCGGTAGCGCGAGAAGTCGACGCCGTAGGCCATCGCCTGATCCTGAAGATCACACTCACCGCCTTGATCGCAGATCGGGCAATCCAGCGGGTGGTTGATGAGCAAGAACTCCATCACCCCCTCGCGGGCCTTTTTGACCATCGGCGAGTTGGTTTTCACAACCGGCGGTTGCCCCTCAGGGCCGGGCCGCAGGTCGCGCACCTGCATGGCGCAGGAGGCGGCGGGCTTGGGCGGCCCGCCGACGACTTCCACAAGACACATCCGGCAGTTACCGGCGATCGACAGACGCTCGTGGTAACAGAAACGCGGCACCTCGACGCCGACCTGCTCGCAGGCCTGAATGAGCGTCATCGCCCCTTCGACTTCGACTTCTTTACCGTCGATGATGATCTTGCGGATATCGCTCATAAGCTCACTTTGCCTTCAGTAACGAACCGATCCGGCTCGATTTTTGAATCTCGTCGCGTCCAAGCGCACAATAGCTTTGCGGGTCCGAAGTATCGACCCCCTTGGCCTTGAAAAACGCAGCTCCGCGCGCTTTCATTCGTGCTTTTTCAGCGTCACTGTCGATATAGGCGTCGATCTCGGCGTCAGAGTAGCCCAGATCGCCGGCCTTGCCTTTCAAATCCCACGCCATCTTGACCGCGCGGAACATGCGCGCGCTGATGTCGGGGCAGTTTTTGCGGATGATGTCGGCCACGCCCATGTCCAGCAGCGCATCATCGATAGCGGCTACCTCGCGCAGCGGCGGTTTGGCGGCGGCAGGGGTCACGGTGGCGGCGGTCAGGCTCAGGCCCATCACGGCGATCATCAGGGTGCGCATATCAATTCTCCTTCATGCAGCGGGCCGTCAAGGCCCGTCTGGCAGATGGAGTGCGGCTGGCGTGATATTCAATATCACCGGCCGAGAGGGCATAAACCCCGCGATATGTCGCCGATTGGATCACTGCGGGCAGCGGCCTTGAAAGGTCAGCGCCCCGCCATCCATCCGCAAAGCAGAGGCAGGCGCGTCGGGACCGAGCGTCCAGATAATATCGGAGTTTCCGTAAAGACCGACACAGTATTTGGTCGCCTCATAACGCGCCGCCGCGCGGGCGCCGTCGATGGATTGTGCCGCATCTTTCACGCGGACTTGAAAGACATCGCGCTGGCCATCGACCTTGCTCACTTTGGCGCGGAAGAAATGGCCGTCAAAAGCCGTACGCTTACTGTCATTCGCGCAGCCCGCCAGCAGCGTCCCAACCGTCAAAATCGTCAAAGCAAATTTCATAACGTCACTCCGCTGCGCATGGGGCTTAGCCCTGACGCCTGTTCCAAATCATCCGCGTCAAATGCGCGTCTGCTATCGCTATTGTCGCCGCGATGGTCAAGCCATGCCGCGACCCCGCCTATCCCCGCGCTTGCTCCAAAAGCACACGCGAACGGCGGTATTTCTCCTTCAGCCGCACCCGTGTCTCCTCAGGCAAGAGCGCCAGCCGCGCATCGTCATCGTTGTCGTCCAAATCGGCCAGTTTCACCCGCACCGCACAGTCGTCCGACGCGACGCGGGCAATGTAGTCTTCGAGCGCCTCATTCTCAGGGTGTGTCAGGCAGCCTACCGAATGAGCGACCCCTTCCCCAAAACGCGCGGCGATCTCGTCCAACGTCACATCCGTATCTTCGACCACGTCGTGCAACAGCGCGACAACCTGATCCCTTGGGTTGTCCAACCGCGCCGTTACACGCGCCACATGCCCGATATAGAGCTGCCCTGCCCGATCCGTCTGACGCCCATGCGCGGCCAAAGCCATCTCAAAGGCCGCGCCAACCAGATCGGACTGCGCTGCGGTCATGGGTTACTCCGCCGCCACCGCGCTGACGCGCCCGGTGCGCTTGTGCTTGATACGGTCTTCGATCTCGTCCCGGAAGTGACGGATCAGACCTTGGATCGGCCAAGCCGCTGCATCGCCGAGCGCGCAGATCGTGTGGCCTTCGACCTGTTTGGTCACGTCGAGCAGCATGTCGATCTCTTCAGGCTCAGCATCGCCAGTCACCAGACGGTCCATCACCCGCATCATCCAGCCGGTGCCTTCGCGGCAGGGCGTACACTGGCCACAGCTTTCGTGTTTGTAGAACTTCGACAGCCGCCAGATCGCTTTGATGACGTCGGTCGAGTTGTCCATCACGATCACCGCCGCGGTGCCAAGGCCCGACCGTTGCTCGCGCAGATAGTCAAAATCCATAATCGCATCGCGCATGTCTTTGCCCGGGATCAGCGGCACCGAAGAGCCGCCGGGGATCACGGCCTTGAGGTTGTCCCAACCGCCGCGAATGCCGCCGCAATGTTTCTCGATCAACTCTTCAAAGCCAATGCTCATCGCCTCTTCAACAACACAAGGGTTGTTGACGTGGCCCGAGATCGCAAAGAGCTTGGTGCCCGCGTTGTTGGCCCGGCCAAAGCCCGCGAACCATTCTGGCCCACGGCGCAGGATGGTCGGGACCACAGCGATGGATTCCACGTTGTTCACTGTGGTCGGGCAGCCATAAAGGCCCGCACCCGCCGGGAATGGCGGCTTCATCCGGGGCATGCCTTTTTTGCCTTCGAGGCTTTCCAAAAGGGCGGTCTCTTCGCCGCAGATATAAGCGCCCGCGCCGTGGTGCAAGTAAATGTCAAAGTCCCAGCCGGATTTGGAGGCGTTCTTACCCACCAGCCCGGCCTCATAGGCCTCATCGATCGCTAGTTGCAGCGCCTCACGCTCGCGGATGTATTCGCCGCGCAGGTAGATGTAGCAGGCGTGCGCGTTCATCGCGAAACTGGCGATCAGGCAGCCTTCGATCAGCGTGTGCGGATCGTGGCGCATGATCTCGCGGTCTTTGCAGGTGCCCGGCTCGGATTCATCGGCATTGACCACCAGATAGGACGGGCGGCCATCGCTTTCCTTGGGCATGAAGGACCACTTGAGCCCCGTCGGGAAACCCGCCCCGCCCCGGCCGCGCAGGCCCGACGCCTTCATCTGGTCCACGATCCAGTCGCGGCCCTTTTCGATGATCCCGGCAGTTCCATCCCAATGGCCCCGCGATTGCGCGCCTTTCAGGGTGCGGTCATGCATGCCGTAGATATTGGTAAAAATGCGGTCTTTGTCCTGAAGCATGATGCCTACCTTTGGTTCTCACGGCTGGCCCGGCGGGCCTGCCACATTTGATAAATCACGACCAGCGCCCAGATTAGCGCGGCGAGGGCAGCGAAGTCGAAGAGCAGCGCGTAACGGCCCGGCAACCCGATCGCGGGGGCGGCCATTTGCACGAGTACCCAAAGGGTCATGGTCACGGCAATGACCAGTCCTGCGGTGCGGCCCTTGCGGGCAAGCGCTCTGTCTTCGGCTTCGCTCATTTGTTCTACGCGACCCCGTTAGCTCTGGGATTCGCTGGCGTCGGCGAGAGCCTTGGCCTGCCCGACCCAGTTGTCCCGCTCGATCCGGCCCTTAAAGCGAAGACGGGAATCGACCCATGCGATCTCGTCGTCGCTCAGTTCGGCAAGTTGGTCGAAGTGATAGATACCCAAGTCGTTGAGCGTCTGTTCCATTTTCGGGCCAATGCCGCCGATCCGTTTGAGGTCATCCGCCCCTTCGGCGCGGGGGCCGTCGAGCAGCGGCGGCTTTTCTTCCGTTACCGGCGCGCTCTTGTCAGATGCAGGCGTTGGCGCAGGCGGCGTGGTGGGTGCGGCAGCTGGCCCGTCGTCAACGAGCGCTTCCTCCGCAGTTTCGTCCAACGAAGCCGTGGCGGCGCTGTGCACGTCCTGTTCTGGCAAAGTCGTCGGCTTTGTCGATGGCAAGTCGTCTGTGGCAGAGGCATCATCCGCAGCCTCATCAACAGACGCCGTAGACGCCTTCGGCGCTTCCCGGTCTTCAACTGTCGCTGTATCCGCAACTGGCGTCTCCGCCGTTTCAGCGACGGGTGTGGTTTCAGGTTTCGGTGCTGGCGCGTCTTCGGCCACAGCCGCCGTGTCGGCAACCGGCGCGGTCGCTCCAGCGTCGCTCGGCTCGTCGCCTTTCGGCGTCACCGGGCCGCTCGAACGTTCGGCAGCACCAATCCCGGCATCCCCGGCTGGAACAGTGCCCGTAGCGGACGATACGCTGCCCGAGGCCGTGGGTGCGGCGGCGGTCGATGCCGCTGCTGCGCTGCGGGTGTTGTCCTGCGGCGCGTCAGCAGGTGCGTCCTTGCAAAGGAATGTCATCAAGAGATAGCCCGCAATCACCGCCACCAGCGCGCCTACAACGATCGCTTTGATCAGCCCAGAGCCGCCAAAGGCGAGCATCAGGAAAGCCACCAGCAAGCCGATGCCACCGCCCATGTACCAGCTGCGCTTGGTACAGGCCTCTCGTTCCGAAATCTGTGTCATAGCTATCGTTTTCTCCCTAATTGCGGGCGATGCGGCTGGTTAGTGGCGCCGTCTGTGGCTGCCCGTTGCGAAATCTCCGTTATTCTTTGGCAAGCCTCCCGGCCTGTTCTACCCAATTGTCGCGGCTGACCCGGCCTTTGAAGCCTTCGAGGTTCTGATCGACCCAAGCGACCTCATCCGGGCCCCATTTGGCGATCTGGTCAAAATGATAAAAGCCCATGCCATTGAGCATCTGCTCCAGCTTTGGCCCGACGCCTTTGATCTTTTTCAGATCATCGGCGCCCGTCTCACGCGGACCGTCCAACTGGGCAGGCTTGTTGCCCGGCGTGCGCGGCGTTTTCGTCTCGGCGGCAGCAGCATCGGCGGTCTCGCCTTTGGGATCACGTTTCGAGCGCGGTTTGCTTTTGGAAACGGCCTCGGCCTCCTGCTCGGACACACCGGTCTTATCCGCAGGCTCGCCCTCTGCCGGACGCGGCTCTTCGGCTTCGACCTCTTCAATCGGCTCGGGCTGCGGCGCATCGGGCTGGGACTGCCAAGGCGTCAGCAATGGCACTTCGCTGCCGTCGATCCGCTTGACCGTGTCGCCAATATCCACCGCCAATTGCGCGCTGGCGTTATACTGTTTACGCCCGCTCTCATGGTCCGTCAGGCTAGTCAGCCCGGACAAAGGCTCCGAAGCATAACGCCCGTTCTGCGGGCCCGGCACCGGCACGGTCCCATTGGCCAGATCGTCCAGAATTTCATTCAGACGCGCGGTGGTCAGGTCTTCGTAGTAGTCCTTGCCGACCTGCGCCATCGGGGCGTTGGAACAGGCACCCAGACACTCGACCTCTTCCCAAGAGAACCGCCCATCAGCCGACAGCTCATGCGGACGGGCTGCGATGCGTTCTTTGCAGACGGCGACCAAGTCCTCGGCCCCGCAGATCATGCAGGACGTAGTGCCGCAAACCTGAATATGTGCAACAGAACCAACAGGTTGCAGCTGGAACATAAAGTAGAATGTCGCCACTTCCAGCCCGCGGATATAGGCCATGCCCAGCATTTCCGAAACATGCTCAATCGCCGGACGGGTCAGCCAGCCCTCTTGCTCCTGCGCACGCCACAGCAGCGGAATGATCGCGCTGGCCTGACGGCCTTCGGGGTATTTGGTGATTTGCGCTTCGGCCCATTTCTGGTTCTCAGGCGTGAAGGCAAAAGTCTCGGGCTGGTCGGGGTGTAGACGGCGGAGCATTAAGTGCAAATCCCAGTATTCGTGACACGGTAAGTGCCGGTCTGATTGTCAAAGGTTACCGTGTCCCGCTTTGCGTAATTGGTAACCATGATATTGATGGTCCAGGTATCGACGCCTTCTGCACGCAACACATCGACAAGCTGGGCCTCGCTAATCCTGCATCCATTCATCTGCAAAAAGCGATCCACCGCAGGCCACGGGTTGGACGCATCTGCCGATGCGGGCAGCGGCAGTGCTACAAGCGCTGCGAGAAGGAGCAGGACAGGTCTCACCGGTCAATCTCTCCAAAGACGACGTCCATCGTCCCGATGATTGCGGCCACGTCGGCCAGTTGGTGACCGGTGGCAATGTGGTCCATCGCCTGCAGGTGCAAGAAACCCGGCGCACGGATTTTGGCGCGGTAGGGTTTGTTGGACCCGTCCGCGACGAGGAAGACGCCGAACTCACCCTTGGGCGCTTCGACCGCGCAGTAGACTTCGCCCGCAGGCACGTGGAAGCCTTCGGTGTAAAGCTTAAAGTGGTGGATCAGGCTTTCCATGTCGGTCTTCATCGCGGTGCGCGAGGGCGGTGTGATCTTGCCACGGGCGAGGATATCGCCCTGCCCTTCGGGGGCGCGCAGCTTTTCAATCGCCTGCTGGATGATGTAGGTCGACTGGCGCATCTCTTCCATGCGGCAGAGGTAACGGTCAAAACAGTCGCCGTTCTTGCCCACGGGGATCTGGAAGTCGAATTCGTCATAGCATTCGTAGGGTTGCGCACGGCGCAAGTCCCACGCAAAGCCCGAGCCGCGCACCATGACGCCGCTAAAGCCATAGTCGAGAATGTCCTGCTCGGTCACGACACCGATGTCGACGTTACGCTGTTTGAAAATCCGGTTCTCGGTCAGCAATTCGTCAATATCGACCATGAATTTGGTCAGGAACTGCGCACACCACGCTTCGATGTCATCAAGCAGCGCGGGCGGAAGGTCTTGGTGCACACCACCAGGGCGGAAGTAGGCCGCGTGCAGACGTGCGCCGCAGGCCCGTTCGTAGAAGATCATCAAGCTTTCACGCTCTTCAAAACCCCACAGCGGCGGGGTGAGCGCGCCGACGTCCAGCGCCTGCGTGGTGATGTTGAGCAGGTGGTTCAGAATGCGCCCGATCTCAGAGAAGAGCACCCGGATCAGCGAAGCGCGACGGGGCACGGCCGTGTCGGTCAGCTTTTCAATCGCCAGACACCAAGCATGCTCTTGGTTCATTGGAGCAACGTAATCGAGCCGGTCGAAATACGGCAGGTTCTGCAGATACGTCCGGCTTTCCATCAGCTTTTCGGTGCCACGGTGCAGCAGGCCGATATGCGGATCGCACCGCTCTACGACTTCGCCATCAAGCTCCAGCACCAGCCGCAAAACACCGTGTGCAGCAGGGTGTTGCGGGCCGAAGTTGATGTTGAAGTTGCGGATCTTCTGCTCGCCGGACTCAAAGTCGGTCGACCCGTCGTCAAAGGCTTTTGTGCGAATGTCGCCGTCCATTACCGTTTCTCCAGTTCTTGCAGCTTCATACCCATCCACCACAGCAGGGCAATCGTGCCCAGCGGGATCAGACAGGCC
The DNA here is from genome assembly GCF_900102535.1 of Sulfitobacter delicatus. GTDB lineage: Bacteria > Pseudomonadota > Alphaproteobacteria > Rhodobacterales > Rhodobacteraceae > Sulfitobacter > Sulfitobacter delicatus. The sequence goes on from NZ_FNBP01000002.1 coordinate 126,993, forward strand.
GCCGCCCAGTATTTGTTGATGCCGAAGAACGGCAGGAGCTTGACCATCGGGATGGCGGTCAGCGCAGAGAGGATCAGCCAGCCAAGCCCGCCCATTACTTCGCGTCCTTGCTCACGTGGCCGTCGGGGGCCGCTTTGTCGTCACCGGGCAGGATGTAATCCGCCCCTTCCCAGGGCGACATGAAGTCGAACTGGCGATACTCCTGAACGAGGCTCACAGGCTCATAGACCACACGTTTGGCGGCTTCGTCATAGCGCACTTCGGTATAGCCGGTGGTCGGGAAATCCTTGCGCAGCGGATGGCCGCGGAAGCCGTAGTCCGTGAGGATACGGCGCAGGTCGGGGTGGCCGGAAAACAGAATGCCGAACATGTCGAAAATCTCACGCTCGAACCAATCGGCACTGGGGTGCACGGAGGTCAGCGAGGGCACCATGTCCTTTTCGCGGGCCGTGGCACGCAGGCGGATGCGGTGGTTTTGGTACATCGACAGGAAGTGGTAGACCACGTCGAACCGCTTGGCCCGGCCCGGATAGTCAACAGCCGTAATGTCCACGAGGGTCGAGAAGCGGCAGGTCGGGTCGCTGCGCAGGAATTCCACCAGCCCGGCCACATTGGCCAGCGCCACATTCATGTTCAGCTCACCCTTGGTGACATCCCAGCCGAGCACACAATCGGGCCGTTTGGCTTCGATATAGGCCCCAAGTTCCTGCAGTTGTTCGCTCATCGCAAATCTTCCTTCCACGCGCCGATCAACGCCATCTGTCTGTCGCGCATCCGGCGCGTTGTCTGTCTCGCCCGCGCCGCTAAGGGCGCAGGCTATAGCTTAACGCACAATCGTCCCGGTGCGGCGGATCTTACGTTGCAGCTGCAAGATCCCGTAAAGCAGCGCTTCCGCCGTGGGCGGGCAGCCGGGCACATAGATGTCCACCGGCACGATCCGATCACAGCCGCGCACCACCGAGTAGCTGTAGTGATAATAGCCCCCGCCATTGGCACAGGACCCCATGGAGATCACATAGCGCGGCTCAGGCATCTGGTCATAAACCTTGCGCAGCGCCGGGGCCATTTTATTGGTTAGCGTGCCTGCCACGATCATCAGGTCAGACTGGCGCGGGCTTGCACGCGGTGCCGTGCCAAAGCGCTCAAGATCATAGCGCGGCATGGAACTGTGCATCATTTCAACCGCGCAGCAGGCCAGACCAAAGGTCATCCAGTGCAGCGAGCCGGTGCGCGCCCAGTTGATGATGTCCTCGGTCGACGTCACCAAGAAACCCTTGTCCTGCAGCTCTGCATTCAGGGTTTGGGTGGCCACCTCAGGGTCAGGCCCCGCGCCGTACTGGCCGTAAGCTTCCGGCGCAGAGGCCCCGGATTTGACACGTGGGCTCTGGTAGCCGTCACCCACGACTGGGGTGACCAGACCGTCATCCTTTACTGCCATTCCAGCGCTCCCTTTTTCCATTCATAGGCGAAGCCCGCCGTCAGCACGCCCAAGAACACCATCATGGACCAGAAACCGACCATGCTGATTTCCTTAAAGGCCACGGCCCAAGGGAAGAGGAAGGCAATTTCCAAATCGAAGATGATAAAGAGGATCGACACCAGATAGAAACGCACGTCGAACTTCATTCGCGCGTCGTCAAAAGCGTTGAACCCGCATTCATAGGCCGAGACCTTTTCCGGGTCAGGGTTGCGCACAGCCACCACCACAGCGGCGAGGATCAGCACAAGGCCCAAGCCGATGGCAACGGCCAGAAAAACGAGGATGGGCAGGTATTCCCGCAGCATGTCGTCCAAGGGGATGCTCCTTTCGCGGTGCGCGGCAGTCGAAAGGGGTCCGAGCCCCGCGCAGACAAACTTGAAACGGGTTTAACTCTGCCGGTGGGTAGGGTCAACGGGCCAAGGCCGCATATTGCCGCCCTGCCCCGTTCAATACGATCAATTCACGCAGGTCTGACGTTAGATCACCCAAGCCGCCTTGCGCTTGTCGAAAAAGGCGCCGATTCCCTCGGCGGCCTCTTCAGTTTCCCAACGGGCCGCGAGGGCGTCGATGGATAGTTTTACGGCTGCGGGCGTAGCGATTCCGCCCAAGTCCTGCGCGAGTTTTTTGGCGGCCGCAACGGCACCCGGCGCGCAGGACAGATAGGGCACGACTTCGGCCTCTACCGCCGCGTCCAACTCATCTGCCGGAACGGCACGGGCCAGCAGCCCCAGATCGACCGCTTCCGCCGCATCAAACAGCCGCGCCGACATAAAGACCCGCCGCGCGCGCCCCTCGCCCATCCGTGCCAAGACGTAAGGCCCGATGGTCGCGGGGATGATGCCCAGCCGGGTCTCGGTAAAGCCCATCTTGAGGCTATCCACGCCCACGGCCACGTCACAGACCGAGGCCATGCCAACCCCGCCGCCAAAGGCATTGCCCTGCAGCTTGCCGATCACCGGCTTCGGCAGGGCGTTCAGCGCCCCCAGCATGGTGGCCAGCTTGCCTGCCTCAGCCGAGCGCGTTTCGGCATCCATATCCGCCTGATCGCGCATCCAGCCCAGATCACCGCCCGCGCAGAATGACTTGCCCGCCCCGGTCAGCACCACGACACGCACCGCATCGTCTGCGGCCAACTTGCCCGCCGTATCCGTCAAGTCCGCCAGCATCTGTGCCGACATCGCGTTGTGTTTCTCTGGACGGTTCAGGGTAAGCGTCGCCACCCCGCGCGCGTCGGTCTCGATCGTCAAAGTCTCGTACATAGTTAGCCTCGCATCGCCCGTGCCATTTCGGCGGCCTCTTCGACCACCGTTTGATCCACCCCGGTGTCATAGCCCAGATCCGTCAGATGTGCGTTCACCGCCTCGGTCGCGACATTGCCCGCCGCTCCCGGCGCATAGGGACAACCGCCCAGACCACCAACCGCCGCATCAAAGACCCGCACGCCCATCGAAAGAGAGGCATCGATATTCGCCATCGCCCGGCCATGGGTGTCGTGGTAATGCCCCGCCAGACGCCCCACCGGCACCACATCGCGCACTGCCAGCAGCATCCGCGCGATGGTGTCGGGCGTGCCCGCGCCAATCGTGTCGCCCAGCGAGACCTCATAGCAGCCCATCGCAAAGAGCTTGTCCGCCACCCGCGCCACCTCGCCCGGATCGACCTTGCCATCATAGGGGCATTCCACGACGCAAGAGACATAGCCCCGCACCGGCATGTCGATGTGCCGCGCCTCTTCGAGGATCGGCGCAAAGCGCGCGAAAGCCTCTTCGATGCTGGCGTTGATGTTCTTCTTGCTGAACCCTTCGGAGGCCGAGGCGAAGATCGCGATCTCATCGGCCTTGGCCTTCACCGCGTCCTCATAGCCGTACATATTCGGCGTCAGCGCGGCATAGCGCACCCCTTCGGCACGGTTGATCCCGGCCAAGACCTCACCCGACCCCGCCATCTGCGGCACCCATTTGGGGCTTACGAAACTGGCGCATTCGATGCGGCGGAACCCGGCTTCGCTCAGCTTGTCGACCAGCGCCACCTTCTCGGAAACCGGAATCTCCCGCTTTTCGTTCTGCAACCCGTCGCGTGGTCCGACTTCGAAAATCTCACAATGTCCAAGGCTCATTGGCCGCTCTCCCCATTCATGTTGGTCCCGCCGCCCGGCTTAGTCCACCGGCCAAGGCGCATAGAAATCCTGCGCATAGAGCCGCCCCTCCTCGGGCAAGGCCTGCGCAAAGCTTTCGCGTTCCGTGATCCGTTCATACCACGCCGCAACCGATGGGTGGTCATCCAATTTCACGAAATGTCGCGCCATATAAACCGCTTGGCCGACCGAGATATCGGCGGCGGAAAACCCAGAGGTCAGCAGGTAATCGCGGTTTTCAAGCGGTGTCGAGAGCCGCGCCTCAAGCGCGTCGTAACATTTGCCAATCCGCGCCGCCTCAAGCTTCATCACGATCGGGCTGCGCATGGCATCCTCGCGCAGGGCGATATGCTGCTGGGTCAGCGCCGCCGCATGTTGGCTGATGGTCTCGGCAAAATGCACCCAAACCAGCCACGCCATCCGGTCCGGGCTGCCCACCGAGCGGCCCATCCGGTCCGGACTATAGCGCTCGCAGAGATACTGCGTGATCGCCCCGGTTTCGAACATCCGCTCGCCGTCAATCTCCAACGCCGGCACCCGGCCCGCGGGCGAGAGCACCAGATACTCCGGGTCGCGCAGGCTGCGGTCAAAGGCATGCATCTTGACCTGAAATTCGACATCATCAAGCTCATGCAGCAGCCAAAGCGTGCGCATCGAGCGGGTCTGCGGGCAATGGTGTAGCGTGATCATGCTTCTGCCTCAGCCTCCAGCCGCACAAGTGCTGCCCCAGCCTCGACCTGATCGCCCGGCTGTGCCAGCACCTCGGCCACCACCCCATCGCGGGCGGCGAGCAAGGAATGCTCCATCTTCATCGCCTCAAGCACTGCCAAGCGGTCGCCCTTGGTCACCCTCTGGCCCACTTCGGCATCAATCGCACGCACCAGCCCCGGCATCGGCGCCTCGACGATATTGCCATCGCCATGCGCCGCCGCCGCCTTTGCCAGCGGGTCGATCACATCAAAGGCAATGCCATAGGCATCAAAGACCGTGACCACGTCACCCGCGACCGAGACCGTCGGCGCCACATGGCCGTCGACCTTCCAACGCCCACCGATCCGCTCGGCGCGCACTTCGCTGTCGCCCACGGTCCAAAGCTGCACGTCTTCCGACAGCACCCGCACCTTCAGCAAATACTCTTCGCCGTCCCGGCCCAGCATCACCTGCCGCCGCAACGGCCGCCAAAGGTTGAACCCTGCCTCCGCCGCAGGGTCCAGCAGCCCAAGCGCCGCCATCCCCGCCAGCGCAAAATGCCGCCCGGGCACCGCGGGCTGCGCGGTCAGCGCGTCAATATCGCGCGCAATCAGGCCGGTATCGACATCGCCCTTGGCAAAACCCGCATGCCCCGCCAGCGCGCCGAGGAAGGCAAGGTTCGTCACCGTGCCCCCCACTTCGCAGCCCTTCAAGGCCGCCCGCAGCCGCGACAACGCCACGTCCCGCGTCGGCCCATGCACGATCACCTTGGCGATCATCGGATCGTAGAAGGGGCTGATCGTATCGCCCGCCCGCACGCCACTGTCGGCGCGGGTTTGGGGCGTGAACGAGAGATGCGTCAGCGTCCCGGTGGCGGGCAAAAACCCCTTCGGCACGTCCTCGGCATAGAGCCGCGCCTCAAAGGCATGGCCCTCGATGGTCAGCTCATCCTGTTGCTTCGGCAAGGCTTCGCCCGCCGCCACGCGCAACTGCCACTCCACCAGATCGACGCCGGTGACCAGTTCCGTCACCGGATGCTCCACCTGCAAACGCGTGTTCATCTCCATAAAGAAGAAGCCATCAGCGCTCAGCCCGCCCGAGCTATCGACGATGAATTCCACCGTCCCGGCCCCGGCATAGCCAATCGCCTCCGCCGCGCGCACCGCCGCCTCGCCCATGGCGCTGCGCATCGCTTCGGTCATGCCCGGCGCGGGGGCCTCTTCGATCACCTTCTGGTGGCGGCGTTGCAAGGAACAATCCCGCTCAAACAGATGCACCGCATGGGTCCCATCGCCAAAGACCTGCACCTCGATATGGCGAGGCTTGGTCACGAATTTCTCGACCAGCACATCGGAATTGCCAAAAGCGGTCTTGGCCTCCGACCGTGCCGAGTCCAGCGCTTCCTGAAAGCTCCCGGCCTTCTCGACCAAACGCATCCCCTTACCGCCGCCGCCCGCGACGGCCTTAATGAGCACCGGATAGCCAATCTTCTCCGCCTCACGGGCCAGCAACGCATCATCCTGATCCGCCCCGTGATAGCCCGGCACCACCGGCACGCCCGCCTCGACCATCAGCGCCTTGGCCGCATCCTTCAGCCCCATCGCCCGAATGGCCTTGGCCGAAGGCCCGACAAAGACCAACCCCGCCGCCTCAACCGCCTCCACAAAATCCGGGTTCTCGCTCAAAAACCCATAGCCCGGATGGATCGCCTGCGCGCCACTGTCGAGCGCCGCCTGAATGATCACATCGCCTTTCAGATAACTTTCCGCCGGAGCCGAGCCGCCGATATGCACAGCGGCATCCGCCATGGCGACATGTTTCGCGCCCGCATCCGCATCGGAATAGACCGCCACACAGCGCACCCCCATGGCCTGCGCCGTTTCCATTACCCGGCAAGCAATCTCACCCCGGTTCGCAATCAGGATCGTGTCAAACATGCTCTACCCTTTTCATCTCTTTCTGGTTCCAAATACTTCGGGGGGTCCGGGGGGCTGGCCCCCCGAAACCGCGCCCCGATCACATCCGGAACAATCCAAATTTTGTCGGTTCAATCGGCGCATTCAAACTGGCCGTGAGGCTCAGATAGAGCACATCGCGGCTCTTGCGCGGATCGATGATACCGTCGTCCCACAGCCGCGCCGAGGCATAAAGCGGGTGGCTCTGCTCCTCGAACATATCAATCGTCGGTTGTTTGAAGGCGGTCTCTTCTTCCTCGGTCCAAGTATCCCCGGCCCGCTCAATCGCGTCGCGTTTGACGGTGGCAAGCACGCCTGCCGCCTGCGCGCCGCCCATGACGGAAATCCGGCTGTTCGGCCAAGACCACAGGAAGCGCGGACGATAGGCCCGGCCCGACATGCCGTAGTTGCCCGCGCCAAAGGAGCCGCCGACCAGCATGGTGATCTTGGGCACATTGGTGGTCGCCACCGCCGTCACCATCTTGGCCCCATGGCGCGCGATGCCCTCGTTTTCGTATTTGCGGCCGACCATGAAGCCGGTGATGTTTTGCAGGAAAACCAATGGGATGTTGCGCTGGCTGCAAAGCTCGACAAAATGCGCACCCTTCTGGGCGGCTTCGGAAAACAGCACGCCGTTGTTGGCGATGATGCCGATGGGGCAGCCTTTGACATGAGCAAAGCCGGTCACCAGTGTCTCGCCAAAGCGCGGCTTGAACTCGTCAAAGCGGCTGCCATCGACCAAGCGCATGATCACCTCGCGGATGTCGTAGGGTGTGCGCAGATCGGCAGGCACCACGCCCAGCATCTCGTCGGGGTCATAAGCGGGCTCTTCGGGGCTGGCCCAGTCGACGGTGGCGGGTTTGGTCTTGTTGAGATGCCCCACGGCACGGCGCGCCAACGCCAGCGCATGGGCGTCATCCTCGGCCAAATAATCCGCCACACCTGAGAGCCGCGTATGCACATCGCCGCCGCCGAGGTCTTCGGCGCTGACCACCTCCCCCGTCGCGGCCTTCACCAATGGCGGCCCCGCGAGGAAGATCGTGCCCTGCTCTTTGACGATAATGGTCACATCCGACATCGCGGGCACATAGGCACCGCCCGCGGTGCAAGACCCCATCACGACGGCAATCTGCGCGATGCCCTTGGCGCTCATCCGCGCTTGATTATAGAAAATCGCACCAAAGTGGTCGCGGTCGGGGAAGACCTCGTCTTGGTTCGGCAGGTTGGCCCCACCCGAGTCGACAAGATAGATGCAGGAAAGATGGTTCGCCTCGGCAATCTCTTGGGCGCGCAGGTGTTTTTTCACCGTCATCGGGTAATAAGTGCCGCCCTTCACGGTGGCGTCGTTGCAGACCACCATGACCTCATGGCCCTGCACCCGGCCAATGCCCGCGATCACGCCCGCACAGGGTGCGGCCCCACCGTAGAGCCCATGCGCCGCCGTGGCCCCGATTTCCAGAAACGGGCTGCCGGGATCGAGCAGATTGGCCACACGCTCACGCGGCAGCATTTTGCCCCGGCTCTCGTGCCGGGCGCGGGACTTCTCGCCGCCACCGAGCGCTGCGGCCTCGGCTGCCTCGCGGACCTCGCTGAGCGCTTTCAGATGCGCCATCTCGTTCGCCTTATAGGCATCCGAGGATGGCAGGGCTTGGGATGTCAGTTTCATGTTACGTCCTCATTCTCTTGCGCCGCCAGACGCTTTAACTCTTTGCGGATCACCTTGCCGGTGACGGTCATCGGCAGGTCCTCCACGAATGCGATTTCACGGGGGTAGGAATAGCTGGCGAGCCGCTCCTTGACCCAATCTTGCAAGTTTTTCGCCGTGGCTTTGGCGCCGGGTTTCAGCACAACATAGGCTTTGACGATCTCGGTGCGCAGCGCGTCCGGCTTGCCCACCACGCCGCAGGTCGCGACGGCACTGTGCGTCAGCAGGCAGTCCTCAATCTCCGCCGGGCCGATGCGGTAGCCCGCTGAGGTGATCACGTCATCCTCCCGGCCCACAAAGCGCAGATAGTCGCCCTCCCAGATGCCCCGATCACCGGTCAGCAGCCAGTCGCCATGGAACTTCGCCGCAGTCTCCTCGGGCCGGTTCCAGTAGCGCAGCATCATCGACGGCGCACCTTTGCGCACCGCCACGTCGCCTTCGGCGTCGGTGGGCTGGCCGTCAGCGTTCAGCACTGCCAAGTCGAACCCGGGCACCGGCTTGCCAATGCAGCCGGGCTGCGCGGGGAAATCGACGCCGCAGCTTGAGGCGACCATATTGCACTCGGTCTGGCCGTAGAACTCGTTGATCTCCAAGCCAAAAGCCTTGCGACCCCAAGCCAGCATCTCGGCGCCCAGAGGCTCGCCGCCGCTGGCCACGGAACGCAGGCCCGGCAGCGACACATCCGCCGCTTTCAGCATCCGCAGCGCAGTCGGCGGGAAGAAGACATTGCGCACATCGCCGCACGCGATCACATCGGCGCAGCCTTCGACGGTGAACTTGGGCATTCGCGCCGCTACGACCGGCACACCAAGCGCCAACGCGGGCATCGCCACATCGAAAAGCCCGCCGATCCAAGCCCAATCCGCCGGGGTCCAGAGGCAATCGCCGGTCTGGCCCAGATGGTCGTGGCTCACCGAAACCCCCGGCAAATGGCCCGAGAGCACCCGATGCCCGTGGAGCGCGCCCTTGGGGGTGCCGGTGGTGCCAGAGGTGTAGATCAGCACGGCGGGGTCTTCGGGGCCGACCTCGGCAAACTCGACCGAAGCGCCCGCGATGCCGACCTCGGACGCGATCCAAGGTGTCGCCAGATCGCCCAGCAGATCCGCGCCCTCGGCATCGGTCAGCACAATCGCACAGCCAGCGTCATTGATCCGGCTCGCCAGCGCATCGTGTTTAAACAGTTTGAACAGAGGCACCGAGATCGCGCCGACCTTCCAGATCGCCAGATGCGCGGCTGCACACCAAGGCGACTGGCTGAGCAAGACACCCACCCGGTCGCCGGGGCGCACCTCGGCCAGAAGCGCCCGCGCCAGACCATCGGCCCGCTTGGCCAGATCGCCATATGTCACATCGCGGCGGGCCTCCCCGGTCAGGTCAATGATCGCCAAGGCGTCCTCGGGCTGCGCCAAACATTGCGCGGCCATATTGCCCTGCCAGATGCTCCAATCGTCAGATTTCATATCAGCTTCGGTACTCCGGGTTCTCAAAATCAAACCGCGCACCGGCATCCCATGCGTTGCGGTCATTGCCCTCTTGCGGATAGCCGCCCGCTGCTTTCAACATTCGCGCCAGATGCATCGCGTTCCACGTCATGATCGTGGTGTTGCGCTGCGTGAATTCATTGTCGAATCCTGCGCGCTTGCCGTCCACGTCATCACCATAAGACGGCCCCGGCCCCGCCTCGCCGATCCAGCCGCAATCGGCCTGTGGCGGGATGGTGTAACCAAGGTGGTTCATCGCAAAACCGGTGGTCATGGCAACGTGCTTGATGCCGTCCTCATTGCCTGTCACCACAGAGCCGCCGACCTTGCCGTAAAACACCGATTGGCCCTTGTCGTTGAGTTTGCCCGACATGGCATAGAGCCGCTCGATCAAGACCCGACAAACGCTGCTTTCCTCGCCCAGCCACAGCGGCGTGCCGATGATCAGGATGTCTGCGGCCAGCACCTTTTCCCAGATCGCGGGCCAGTCGTCGCGGTCCCAGCCGTGCTCGGTCATGTCCGGATAGACGCCCGGCGGCACTTGGTGGTCCAGCAGATAGAGGTGTTCCACGCCCACCCCCTGCGCCTGCATGATCCCCGCGCTGGCGTTGAGCAGCAGTTGCGTGTGGCTGTCGCCGGGTTTTTTTTTCAGCGAGCAATTTACGTAGAGCGCCTTGAGGTCGGAAAAATCAGTCATCGCCAAGTTCCTTCTTCAGTTGCTCCAACTCCCGATCAAGGAAATAGGAGGTGATAGAGCGGATGATGACCAGCAGGAGCAGGAACATCAGATCGGCAAAGCGCAGGCTGATCGCGGTGTGGATCACATCAGAGACGATGAAAAGCTCAAGCCCCGCAAGGATGTAGCGCCCCAGTTCGATCCGCTCGCGGTTGGTGCGCCTGACCCGTTCCGGGCCGCTTTTGCCGACTTCGGCGATCACGACACCGGTCAGGAAACGCGCGGCACCGATCAGCAGCAGCAGGATGGCAGCAATATCGATCACCGCTGCCAAGATCTCAAAAATCTCGATCAGCCAAGGCAGCGCGCCATGCAGCACACCGCCTTCGGTTTCCATTTCGATCAGACTCTCCATCCCGGTTCCTCCGTTCCGTCCCTGCGCCGCAGGGGGCGCGCCTAGTAAGTCGACCCAAGAAGCAAGGCCTGCTCGCCCGTCATCCGCATGAGACACATTAGCGTCGCTGGCCCGCCGCCGGTGCCACCGCCCCATTGGCTACGCTCGTAGTCACAGGCGGCATCGCGGAACGTAATCCACGCGCGCTGCATGTCACGTAAGGCCTCGGCCTGTTTGGGGAGTTCGGGCTGGTACATGGCGGCGTCTTCATCCGCCGACTTCGCTTGGACCATCCGTGCGCGGTAGTTTTCGTTCAGCAAGCTGTCCCAGAAGGTCAACTCACCGTCCAGACAGCCGCCCATGCCATAGGTCGAATAGCCACCCGGCGCATCCATACAGAGGTTTGCCGACAGGCCAATGCACGCGCGCTTGTCGGCGAACTCTTCAGCCCCGGCGAGGCAAGTCGCCGTCGCATTGTTGGAATAGGTGATGTCCTCCGCCGCCGCCGGCCCGGCCAGAAGCGCGAGAGCCAGAAGCGGCGCGCGCATCACATGGCCCCCATCATTTCGCGGCCCACCAGCATGCGGCGAATTTCCGAGGTGCCGGCACCGATTTCCATCAGCTTGGCGTCACGGAAGATACGGCCCACCGGGTTGTCGCTCAGATAGCCCGCGCCGCCCATGGCCTGCACCGATTGATGCGCCTGCACCATGGCTTGCTCGGAGGCATAAAGACAGCAAGCCGCCGCGTCCTGACGGGTCACATCGCCCCGATCACAAGCCTGCGCCACGCTATAGACATAGGCCCGCGCCGAGTTCATCGCGGTGTACATATCCGCCATCTTGCCCTGCATCAGCTGGAAGTCCCCGATGCGCTGGCCGAACTGTTTGCGCTCGGCCATATAGGGCATGATCTCGTCCAGACAGGCGGCCATGATGCCAAGGCCAATGCCCGCCAGCACCACACGCTCATAGTCGAGGCCGGACATCAGCACCCGCACGCCTTTGCCCTCTTCGCCGAGGATGTTCTCAAAGGGCACTTCGCAATTGTCAAAGATCAGCTCGGCGGTGTTGGAGCCGCGCATGCCCAGCTTGTCGAAGTGGTTTGAGGTGGTGAAACCCTTCATCGACTTTTCGATCAGAAAGGCAGTGATGCCTTTGGAGCCCGCCTCGGGGTCGGTCTTGGCATAGACGACCAGTGTCTCGGCGTCGGGACCATTGGTGATCCAATATTTGTTGCCGTTCAGGCGGAAATGATCGTTCCGCTTTTCGGCGTGCAGCTTCATGCTCACCACGTCACTGCCCGCACCCGCCTCCGACATCGCCAGCGCGCCGACATGCTCACCGGAGCAGAGTTTCGGCAGATACTGTGCCTTTTGCTCGGGGGTGCCGTTCAGCTTGATCTGGTTAACGCAAAGGTTGGAATGCGCGCCATAGGACAGCGACACCGAGGCACTGGCGCGGGCGATCTCTTCCACCGCGACGGTATGCGCGACATAGCCCATGCCGGACCCGCCGTATTCTTCCTCGACGGTCATGCCCAGAAGGCCCAGCTCGCCCATCTCGGTCCAAAGCTCGGCCGGAAAATCGTTTTTGGTGTCGATCTCGGCGGCCATTGGCTTGACGCGCTCCTGCGCCCAGCGGTGCACCATGTCGCGCAGCGCGCCAACGTCTTCACCCAGATCGAACTGCATACTTGCGTTAAACACGACTTCTCCCCCGATTTATTGAACGCTTGTTCATTACCTACCGTCCTGTCCGCGATGCGTCAAGCATCAGCACGCGGCGTCACGCGGAACCACGCTGCTATGCCGGGGGTTGGCTTTGCAACTGACCTTACAACAAAGCGAGACCAAAATGAGCGATGATCTGAAGAAAGAGTTCTGGGACCGGATGGACGACACCCGCGCCGGGATGTTGATGACCAAGACCGCCCCAGCGATCCCGATGACCCACTATATCGACGAAGACGACCGCTCTGCCGTGCTGTGGTTTATCACCGCCAAGCAAACCGATCTGGCAAAATCCGCAGAGGGCCGCTCTGAGGCGCAGTATCTCATCGCCAGCAAGGACGAATCCCTCTGGGCGCGGATTGATGGGCATGTCTCGGCGGTGACCAACCCGACCGAACTCGACAAAATCTGGAACGCCATCGCGGGCGCGTGGTTCGAAGATGGCAAGCAAGACCCCGATGTGCAGTTGATCCGCTTCGACCTAACCGAAGCCGAGGTTTGGGCCACCGACGGCGGGTTCAAGTTCTTCTATGAGATTGGCAAAGCACAGTTGACAGGTGTGAAGCCGGATGTGGGCGACCACGGCACGATACGGTTCTAAGTCCAGCCCGCTTGAAAGACCGCGCTGACCTCAGCCCGGATGATCCGCGCGATCAAGGCGCAGTCGTCTAGGCTAAAGGTCAGCGGCACCCGCATGTCCATCAGCCCCGCCAGCACCGCATCGCTGGCGGGCATATTTTCGGCCTTCACATAGCGCCAAGTGTCGTAGCGGCTGGTAAAACCCTTCGGCTCCGCCCCCCCGAACCACTTTAGCTCCACGCCCCGTGCAGCGCAGCGGCTGACGACCTCTCCCACCGCCTCTGCGGACCATCCTTTCAGCAGGAATTGGATGGATGAGCCGACGATGCTCTCGGCCTCTGACCGATCAATGACCGTCAGCCCCGGCGTGTCGCGCAGCCCAGCTTCAATCACCCGGTAGCGTTCATTCCACCGTGCCACCTGCTCTGGCAACCTGCGCAACTGCGGGCGCAGCACTGCGGCGCGCAGATTGTCCATGCGGCCCGAGATATTGGGCGTCTCATAGCGGATCGTCTCAAAGGTCTCCGGTCCGGGTGCTGCCTCATGGCGGTCATAGAGCATATAGGACCCCGACAGCATAATCGCCCGTGCTGCGACGTCAGCGTCGTCGGTGATCAGCAAACCACCCTCGCCCGAATTGATATGCTTGTAGGTCTGACAAGAGAAACAGCCGACCTTGCCCTGCGTCCCCGAGGCTTTGCCGTTCCACGCCGCCCCCATCGTATGGGCGCAATCCTCGATCACCGTGATGCCGTGCGCGTCACAAAGCGCCATCAGCGCATCCATATCCGCCAGATGCCCGCGCATGTGGCTAAGCAGTAGCACGTCCGCCTGATCCGCCTTCGCCGCAAGATCATCAAGGTCGATGACTAGCTGCTCCGTCACCCCGACAAAGACCGGCACCGCGCCGAGTGACGCAATCGCCCCCGGCACCGGGGCCAGCGTGAAGGCATTGGTCAGCACCCTATCGCCCGGCTTCACCCCCACCGCCCGCAGCGCCGTGGACATCGCATAGCCGCCCGAAGCCACCGCGAGGCAGTATTTCACCCCCATCAGAGCCGCGAATTCCTGCTCCAGCAGCACCACTTCGGCCACTTCACCCGGCGCGGTGTTATAGCGGTGCAACCGTCCGCTGCGCATCACCGCCACCGCAGCCTCGATCGCCTCTTCGGGGATCGGCTCTTGTTGGGTGAAACTGCCGGTGAAGCATTCGTCCATCAGGCAACCTTGCCGATAAGCCGCTCCACAACGCGCGGCAGGTCGGCGAAATCATCCAACAGCGCTTCGGGCTCCAGCGCGGCCATGTCGCCACCGCCGGGGCCAAAGGTGACCAGCACGCAGGGCACCCCCGCCGCACGGGCAGTCTTGCGGTCGGTATCGGTGTCGCCGATCAACACACATTGCGCCGGATCGCCCCCGGCACGGCGCGCGGTTTCAAACAGATGCTCCGGGTCAGGTTTCCGCACAGCCAAAGTATCCGCCCCCAACATCGCGCCAAACGCCTCGCGCACGCCCAGCTTGGTCAGCAGCAACTCGGCCAGCGCCTCGGGCTTATTGGTGCAGATCGCTACGCAGTAGCCTGCGGCCTTAAGCGCCGCGACCGCCTCCATCGCGCCGGGATACATGATGGTGTGGGTGTCAATCTCGCGTTTGTAGGCGTCGAGCAGCATCGGGTAATAGCGGTCGATGGTCTCGGCGTCCTCGGCCCTGCCCAAACGTTGCATCCCCAGCGTCAGCATCGCCCGCCCGCCGCGCAGCGCGGTGCCCGCATCCTCAGCATGAACCAGCACATCGCCCGCGCCCATGTCGCGAAAACAGGCGTTGGCGGCCGCAATCAAATCGCCAGACGTATCGGCCAGGGTGCCGTCGAGATCAAAAACAACAGTTTTCACTGATTACTCCCTTGGCGGAACCCCGCCCTGCATGATGCGTTCGTGTTGCAGACCGCAACCTAGTTTGATGGGCGGTGGCCTTGCGCCTTTGTGCGAAGCGCGTAAAGAGAATGCAAGCTGAAGGACAAAGAGATTTACATGGAAACTGCACTGATCATCCTCGCCGCAGGCAAGGGGACACGGATGAACTCGGACCTGCCAAAGGTACTGCACCGCGTCGCTTCCGCCCCGATGCTGGAGCACGCAATGGCCGCAGGCGCCACGCTGGCACCCCGCCATACCGTCGTGGTCGCAGGCCACGGCGCCGATCAGGTGCGCGCCGCCGCGACAGCCTTTGACGAAGACGCGCAGGTGGTCGAGCAGACCGAGCAACTCGGCACCGCCCATGCCGTGGCACAAGCGCGTCCGGCGCTCGAAGGTTTCGACGGCATGGCACTGGTGCTCTACGGCGACACGCCCTTCGTGCAGCCCGACACCTTGGAAAAGATGCAAGAGGCGCTCAGCACCCATGACGTCGTCGTGCTAGGCTTTGAAGCCGCAGACCCCGCCCGCTATGGCCGACTGGTGATGCAAGGCGACACGCTGGAACGCATCGTCGAGTTCAAGGATGCCAGCGAAGCAGAACGCGCCATCACCCTGTGCAACTCCGGCGTGGTCGCCTGCAAATCGGACCTGCTGTTCGACCTGATCGACAAGGTCGGCAACGGCAACGCCTCCGAGGAATACTACCTCACCGACATCATCGGCCTCGCCCGCGCCGAGGGCCGCAGCGCCACCGTGGTGACCTGCGCCGAGGCCGAGACCATGGGCGTCAACTCCCGCGCCGATCTGGCCCGCGCCGAGGCTGCCTTCCAATCCCGCGCCCGCGATCTGCTGATGGAAGACGGCGTGACCTTGATCGCGCCCGAAACCGTCTTCCTGTCCCGCGACACCTATATTGGCCGCGACACGGTGGTGGAGCCAAACGTCGTCTTCGGCCCCAATGTCACTGTCGAATCCGGCTCCACCATCCGCGCTTTCTCGCATCTCGAAGGCTGCCACGTCTCACGCGGCGGCATCGTGGGCCCCTACGCCCGCCTCCGCCCCGGCGCGGAACTGGCCGAAGACGTGCGCATCGGCAATTTTGTCGAGGTGAAAAACGCCCAGATCGCCGAAGGGGCCAAGGTCAACCACCTAAGCTACATCGGAGACGCCACCGTCGGGGCGCGCAGCAACATTGGCGCGGGCACAATCACCTGCAACTACGATGGCGTGATGAAACACCACACCCATATTGGGGCAAACACCTTTATCGGCTCGAACACAATGTTGGTGGCGCCAGTGTCCATCGGCGAGGGCGCGATGACAGGCAGCGGCTCGGTCATCACCTCGGATGTCGATCCCGACGCGCTGGCGCTGTCACGCGCACCGCAGGTGGAAAAACCAGGCATGGCGCGCAAGTTACGCGACATGTTGAAAGCAAAAAAAGCCAAAATGCAGAGGGGCAGCTAAGATGTGTGGAATTGTTGGCGTATTGGGCAACCACGAAGTTGCCCCGATCCTTGTGGAATCCCTCAAGCGGCTCGAATACCGCGGCTATGACAGCGCCGGTATCGCCACACTGAACGACGGCAAACTCGACCGCCGCCGCGCCGTGGGCAAACTGGTGAACTTGTCAGACACGCTGGTGCACAATCCGCTGGCAGGCAAATCCGGCATCGGCCACACCCGCTGGGCCACTCATGGCGCGCCCTCCGTCACCAACGCCCACCCCCACCAAGCGGGCGCGGTGGCCGTCGTGCACAACGGCATCATCGAAAACTTCCGCGAATTGCGGGCCGAACTGGCCGAACACGGCGCAAACTTTGTCACCGAAACCGACACCGAAACCGTCGCCCTGCTCACCCAGCACCACATGAACCAAGGCGCCGACCCGGTCACCGCCGCCAAACAGACCCTCGCCCGGCTCGAAGGCGCCTTCGCACTGGCCTTCCTCTTTGACGGCCATGACGACCTGATGATCGCGGCCCGTAAAGGCTCGCCACTGGCGATCGGCTATGGCGAGGGCGAGATGTTCGTCGGCAGTGACGCCATTGCGCTGGCTCCGCTGACCAACAAGATCGCCTACCTCGAAGAGGGCGACTGCGCCGTGATCACCCGCACGTCGGTTGAGATCACGGACCAAAACGGCACCCTCGCCAACCGCGCCGTCAAAACCATCGAAATCGACAGCACCCGGATCGACAAGGCGGGCCACAAACACTTCATGGCCAAGGAAATCGCCGAACAGCCCGCCGTGATCGGCACCGCCATCGGCAAATATCTCTCGCCACAAGGTGACATTGAACTGTCCGATCAGGACATCGATTTTAACGATTTCGACCGGATCATCATGGTCGCCTGCGGCACCGCGTCCTATGCCTGTCTGACCGCGAAATACTGGTTCGAACAGATCGCCCGCCTGCCCGTCGAAGTCGACGTCGCCTCGGAGTTCCGCTATCGCGAACCACCCATCCCGCCGCGCACGCTGGCCGTCTTCGTCAGCCAATCGGGCGAGACCGCAGACACCCTCGCGGCCCTGCGCTATTGCGAAGGCAAGGCCGCACGCATCCTCTCGGTTGTGAACGTGCCCGAAAGCTCCATCGCCCGCGAAAGCGACATCGCCCTTCTGATCCACGCGGGTGTCGAAGTCGGCGTGGCCTCGACCAAAGCCTTCACCTGCCAGTTGGTCGTGCTCTACATGATGGTGCTCAAAGCCGCCCGCGCCCGTGGCACATTGGACGCCGAGGCGCTGGCCGATCATATCTTCGGATTGCGCGGCCTGCCTGCCACCATCAGCCATGCGCTTGAGAAAAACGACACCATGCACGCGGCGGCCCTAAAGCTGTCCCATGCCCGCGATGTGCTGTTCTTAGGCCGCGGCCAGATGTATCCGCTGGCCCTCGAAGGCGCGCTGAAACTAAAAGAAATCAGCTACATACATGCCGAAGCTTATGCATCGGGTGAACTGAAACACGGCCCCATCGCGCTGATCGACGAAAACGTGCCGGTGGTCGTCATGGCCCCGCGCGACGCGCTCTTCGACAAAACCGTTAGCAACATGCAAGAGGTCATGGCTCGGAAAGGCAAAGTGATATTGATCTCTGACGCCAAAGGCCAAGCCGAAGCCAACGACGGCGTCTGGTTCAGCATCGAAATGCCCCCCGTCCCCGACGCGCTGGCCCCGATCCTCTACGCGATCCCGGCGCAGCTTTTGGCCTATCACACCGCCGTCGCCAAGGGCACGGATGTAGACCAACCCCGCAATCTCGCCAAATCGGTCACAGTCGAATGAGCCCCGAAGACGCGCTCGCCGCGCTGCAAGCCGAAGCCAACCCTGCCCGCGGCGAGGAAATGCGCCGCTATCATAAAGCAGAGCGTGTCTATCTGGGCCTGTCCAACCCGCAAATCAACGCACTGGCCCAAAGCTGGCGCGAAGCATTGGACGTGCCCGGCCGCGTGGCGCTGGCCGATGCTCTCTGGCAATCGGACATCTTTGAGGCCCGTCTCGCGGCGGCCAAACTGCTTACCCAAGCACGCCTGCGCCCTGACGACCAAGCCGCGTGGGCGCTGATCGCCAGTTGGACACCTGACTTTGACAGCTGGGCCATCGCCGATCACGCCAGCATGGCCGCGCAAAAACGCCTGATCGCCGACCCAACCCGCCTCGACGAGGTCGAAACATGGCTCGCTTCTGACCACCTCTGGACCCGCCGGGCCGCGCTGGTCTCAACCCTGCCTTGGACCAAGCAAAACCACCCCAAGCCCGAAGAGCTGGCCGCCCGTGACCGCATCCTCGGCTGGGCCGCGACGCTTGTGCCGGATCAGCGCTGGTTCATCCAAAAGGCCATCGGCTGGTGGCTGCGCGACCTGTCAAAACACGACCCCGACCGCACCCGCACCTTCATCGAGGCGCACGGAGATGCGATGAAACCCTTTTCCGTCAAAGAGGCGCTGCGCCTGCTCAAGAAGTCAGACGGCGCAGCCTAACTGCCATTCTTTTTGGCCCAAAATACTTCGGGGGTCGGGGGGGCTGGCCCCCCGTTCTACCCTCAGCCTGCCGCCGAAACCTCAACAGTAGTCAAATCCGTCAGCGAGGCACCGATAAGCCGCAGTGCCGGCAAAGACATCCGGCTGCCCGCTGTCGCTGGCCCCTCGATCGGAATCAGGGTCACCGCCGCGGATTTTCCGTTCGCCGGGTTGGTCACCCGTCCGGGCATCTCGTTTTGGACCAGCGGGGTCTTGATCCAGAGCCCCGGCTCGGTTGCGCTGCCCAAGCTGACCACTGTTTCGCCCAAGGAAGCCCCAGCCGCCGTCGGCGGCTTCGTCGCGGCTTCACGCTCCTCTGCCGTGGTCGTGTCCAAACTCTCGGCGCTGTTTGCGCCCGAGGTCAGCACCGGGGTAGCCGAGGCCTCAACACTTGGCGCGGGCGCCGCGGCCTCCGTTGCAGCGGATACATCCGGATCAGGGCGGTCTTCCCCGAGGCCCAGACGGTCAGCAAAACTGCCACAGCCCGATAGGGCGGCAGCGGCGAAAAGCGGGAAAAGAATGCGTGTCATTGCCTCAGCCTAGCGGTGCCCCCCGCCCTAATCAATCGCCGAAATCGCGCTTGCCCCGGCCATGGCGGATCATTACCTATGAGGCATGACAGCACCTCTCATTGACCCCTTCATGCGCGCAATCACTTATCTGCGCGTCTCCGTCACAGACCGCTGCGATTTTCGCTGCGTCTACTGCATGTCGGAGAACATGACCTTCTTGCCCAAGAAGGAATTGCTGACGCTGGAGGAGTTGGACCGCCTCTGCAGCAACTTCATCAACCTCGGCGTGGAAAAGCTGCGCATCACCGGGGGTGAGCCGCTGGTGCGTCGCGGCATTATGACCTTCTTCGACGGGATGAAGCGGCATCTCGACAGCGGCGCGCTTAAGGAACTGACCCTGACCACCAATGGCAGCCAGCTTGAGCGTTTTGCCGATGATCTTTACGCCGCTGGCGTGCGGCGGGTGAATGTCTCGCTCGACACGCTGGACGAACAGAAATTTGCGGATATCACCCGCTGGGGCCGTCTGCCGCAGGTGCTGCGCGGGATCGACGCGGCGCAGCGGGCGGGGTTGAAGATCAAGATCAACGCCGTGGCGCTCAAAGGCTTCAACGAGCCGGAACTGCCCCGCATTACCGAATGGTGCGCCGAGCGTGGGATTGATCTGACTTGGATCGAGGTTATGCCGATGGGCGATTTGGGCAACGAAGACCGCTTTGGCCAATACTGGTCACTAAAGGACGTCCGCGCGCGTTATGCCGAGCATTACACCGTCACCGATCTGGCCGAGCGCACCGGCGGCCCTGCCCGCTATGTGCGGTTGGAGGAAACCGGCCAGAAGATCGGCTTTATCACCCCGCTCAGCCACAATTTTTGCGAAAGCTGCAACCGTGTGCGGGTGACCTGCACAGGCGAGATCTACATGTGTCTGGGTCAAGAAGACGTGGCTGACCTGCGCGCGCCCCTACGCGAATACCCTGATACCGATCTGCCGCTGCAAGAGGCCATCCGCGCGGCGATCGACCGCAAACCCAAGGGACATGACTTTGACTATTCGCGCCAGCGCATCGACGGTCAGATGCCGCGCCACATGAGCCACACGGGCGGCTGAGCCCGTGGCCGCGCCGTTCCTCTATCAGGCATGGGTCGCGGCAAGCGCCGCCATGCTGCCCTTTGCCGCACGGCAATCCGTGGCCAAGCTGCGACGGGCGGGTGTCGAAGTGCATCGCGCACATGAAAAACTCGGCCACGCCAGCGCTGCGCGCCCTAAGGGCAAGTTGATCTGGTTCCACGCAGCCTCCGTGGGCGAAAGCCTGTCTGTATTGGCCCTGATCGACCGGATGGGCCGCGCCTTGCCCGAGGCGCATTTTCTCATCACCTCAGGCACCGCCACCTCAGCCCGATTGGTCGGCCAACGTTTGCCGCCGCGCACGCAGCACCAATTCGCACCGCTGGACGCTCCTGGCTCGTTAAAACGCTTCCTGAACCACTGGCAGCCCGATGCCGCGCTCTTTGTGGAAAGCGAGCTTTGGCCGCAGATGCTACGCCGGACCCACGCCCGCGGCACGGCGATGGCGCTGATCAACGCGCGGCTGTCGCAGCGTTCCATCGCGCGCTGGCAGAAACAGCCTGCGCTGGCGCGCTACCTCTTCGGGGTGTTCGACCTGATCCTCACGCAGAATGACGCGATGGCCGAAGCGATGGTCTCGATCAGCGCCCCTGCGGACCGGGTCGCGCGGGGGATCAACCTCAAGTCCATGGCTGGCCCGCTGCCGCAAGACGAAGATGCACTGTTTGAGGCCCGCGCAGCACTCGGGCACCGCCCGGTCTGGATCGCGTCCTCCACCCATCCGGGCGAGGAGAAATCCGTTCTGGAAGCGCACCGGCAGTTGCTTGAACGCTTCCCTGACCTCTGCTTGATCCTCGCCCCCCGCCACCCCGAGCGCGGCAATGAGGTGGCTGAATTGATCGGCAGTGCTGGTCTGAACTTCACCCGTCGGACCCGAGGCGACATGCCGGGCGAACAGGTCTTTCTGGCAGATACTTTGGGCGAGCTTGGCACATGGTATGCGCTGAGCGAAGTGGTCTTCCTCGGCGGTTCACTGCATCCCATCGGGGGGCACAACCCCTATGAGGTGGCCCAAGCTGGTGCGATGGTGCTTTCGGGCACCCATGTCGCTAATTTTGCCGAGACCTATGCCGAGATGGAGGCCGCAGGGGCGGCGCGTCTGGTGGCAGGTACGCAGGATTTGGCGGAACGTGTCGCCGATCTGCTGAGTAATGACATCGCCCGCGCCAAGGGGGTGGCCTCAGCCAAAGCCTATGCCGAGGCGCAGACCGATAAGCTTGATAGTATCGCCGAGCGGCTGATCACGGCGCTGCGCTTAACGGGGACGTCAGGCGATGCCTGAGCTTTTTGTCACCAACTACAATCCCAATTTCACCGGCGTTTCGGCAACGGCGGCCAATGTGATCCGACAACAGGTCGCGCGTTATGATCTGGCGTTGGTCGGCCAGCCCCTGCCCGGCTGTCCTACCCCGCTCACCCGCGCTGCGGCCTCAAGGATCACCCGCAGCCACCCGCCCGAGAACCGGCCCTTTGCAATCTGGCATGTGCGCCGCAACCCCGAGATGCGCAGTGCTATTTGGTTGCGAGACGTACGGCGGGCCCCGATCAAGATCGTCTTTACCTCCGCCGCGCAACGGCTGCATTCGGCCTATCCACGCTGGCTGATCCGGCAGATGGATGCGGTGATTGCCACGACGGATCGCGCGGCGGAGTTCGTGCCCAATGTCCGCGCCGTGGTGCCGCATGGGGTCGATACCGACCTCTTTGCACCCGCAACGAACCGCGCCGCGGCTTGGGAACAGCTTGGGTTCGGCGGCACCCATGGTATCGCCACGGTCGGGCGCATCCGGCCTGAGAAGGGCACAGACCTTTTCGTGGAAGCAATGCTGCGCCTGCTACCGCAGCGCCCCGGCGCTATTGCCCTGGTGGTGGGCCGTGCAGGCGGCAAACATGAGCCGTTTCTCACCAAGCTGAAAGCGCAGGTCGAAGCCGCCGGACTTGCGGATCGTTTGCTCTTTATCGGTGAATACCCAGCCTCCGATCTGCCGAAACTGATGCGCGCCTTGTCCCTAGTTGTGCAACTGCCGCGTTACGAAGGCTACGGCATGGTGCCGCTCGAAGCGTTGGCTTCGGGCGTGCCCTTCGTCGGCAGCGATGCGGGCTACTATGGGGCTTTCTCGGACGGGGGCCGTGTGGGGCATGTCGTTCCCCAAGAAGCGCCGGACGCGGCGGCAGAGGCCGCGCTTTCCCTGCTGACGCGCGAAGATCAAACCACCCTTACCCAAGCGGCACGTGATGTGGCCGAGCGTCTCTTCAGCGCGCGGGCTGAGGCTGACGGGATCGACGCCGTGTACCGCGATCTCTGGGACCGGGGATAATCCAAAGAAAAACGCGCCCCCGAGGGGGGCGCGCCAATCATTTCGCCGGGGCGTTTAAGCCGCAGGCATACGCTGCTCAACGATACCCGCCCACCAGCTACAGCCAGCCGGGATCGCTTCGTCGTTGAAGTTATACTCCGGGTGGTGCACCGCCGCCGTGTCGCCGTTGCCGACGAGAATATAGGCGCCCGGACGCTCTTCGAGCATGAAGGCAAAATCCTCGCCACCCATGACAAGCGGTGCTTCGACACAGTCGCCCGAGATGGAGCGCGCCACGTCGGCCGCGAACTCTGTCTGCTCTTCGTGGTTCACCATCACCGGATAGCCGCGGTGATAGGTTACATCCGCCGTGCCGCCAAAAGTCGCGGCAATGCCGGCGCAGATCTCATTGATGCGTTTCTCGGCAAGGCTACGCATGTCAGAGGACATGGTGCGCACGGTGCCTTTGATCTGCACCTTTTGCGGGATCACGTTAAAGGCTTTGGAAGAGGTCTCGAACGAAGTAACCGACACAACGATCTGCTCCACCGGGTCGGCATTGCGCGCGGTGATGGTTTGCAGCGCCAGAACCGCTTGCGCGGACATCACTGTGGTGTCGATTGTCTCATGCGGTTTCGCCGCATGGCCGCCACGGCCCTCAAAGGTGATATCGAACTGGTCCGTCGCCGCAAAGAACGAGCCCGGACGGATGCCGAAGGACCCTGTGGGCATTCCCGGCCAGTTGTGCATCCCGTAAACTTCCTGAATGCCCCAACGGTCCATCATCCCGTCTTCGCACATTTCACGCCCCCCGCCGCCACCTTCTTCGGCGGGCTGGAAGATCACCACGACGGTGCCGTCGAAATTGCGGGTCTCGGCCAGATATTGCGCGGCACCGAGCAGCATCGCGGTGTGGCCGTCATGGCCGCAAGCATGCATCGCGTCAGGGGTTTTGGAGGCATAGTCCAACCCGGTTTGCTCATTGATCGGCAGCGCGTCCATATCGGCGCGCAGGCCGACAACCTTGCCGGAGTCCGTGGACTTGCCCTTGATCACGCCGACAACACCGGTGCGGCCGATGCCTTCGACAACTTCATCACAGCCAAAGGCGCGCAGCTTGTCGGCCACGATGCCCGAGGTGCGGTGCGTCTCAAACAGGATTTCGGGGTTTTCATGCAGGTCGCGGCGCCATGCGGTGATGTCGTCGTGCAGTTCGGCAAAGCGGTTCTTAACAGGCATTGGGGGATATCCTCTGGGTTAGGTTCTGGCGCTGCAATTCATGCATGCGCATTTATCTGAGACATGCTTACGCCCTTGCCAGCCGGTCCTCAACCACCTGCGCGAACCAAGAGCATCCGGCCGGGATCGCAGCATCGTCAAAGTCATATTCGGGGTGATGTACCGTCGCCCCGTCGCCGTTGCCGATCATGATATAGGCACCGGGCCGCGCGTTGAGCATGTAGGAGAAATCCTCACCCGCCATAATCGGCGGGGTGTCGCGGATCGTGCCGGGGGTGATCTGATCTGCCGCGTCGGCGGCAAAGCGGGTCTGTTCGCTGTGGTTGCTGGTGATAGGATAGCCGCGCTGGTAGTCGATTTCTGCGGTACATTGATGCGCTTCGGCGGTCAGGCGGGTGAGGTCATGCAAACGGCGCTCGGCCAGATCGCGCACCTCGGGGGCCAGTGTGCGCACCGTGCCGCGCAGAAGTACCTGATGCGGCAGCACGTTATGGCTGTCGGTGTCGCTGCGCAGGGTGCAGACCGAGACGACGACCTGTTTCAATGGATCGGTGTTGCGGCTGGCGATGGATTGCAGCGCGATCAGCACATGGGCGGCGGCGAGATTGGTATCAATCGCCTCATGCGGGGCCGCAGCGTGCCCGCCTTGCCCGGTGAGCGTGATGTTGAACTCATCCGCCGCGGCCAAAAGCGCGCCTTCGCGGATCGCGAAATGGCCTGTGGGGTGACCGGGCATGTTATGCATGCCGTAGACTTCGTCGATGTTCCAACGGTCCATCAGCCCTTCTTCGACCATGACATTGCCGCCACCGCCACCCTCTTCGGCGGGTTGAAAGATCAGCACCACGCGGCCGTCGAAGTTGCGCGTCTCAGCCAGATATTGCGCGGCGCCGAGGAGCATGGCGGTGTGCCCGTCATGGCCGCAGGCGTGCATTTTGCCGGGGGTTTTGGAGGCATGCGGCAACCCCGTCGCCTCATGGATCGGCAGCGCGTCCATATCGGCGCGCAACCCGATGGTGCGGCCTGATGTGTTGCTCTGCCCTTCGATCACCGCGACCACGCCGGTCTGCGCGATGCCGGTGGTGATGTCTGTGATGCCAAAGCTGCGCAGCTTCTCTTCGACGAATTTCGAGGTTTCGGGCAGGTCGAACATCAACTCCGGGTGCTGGTGCAGATGGCGGCGCCATGCGGTGATCTCGGCGTGGGTCTCGGCAAAGCGGTTTTTGATCGGCATGGGAAAATCCTTTGATGAAATACGCTCAGAGCGCCGGGCCGAGGCGGATGGGACTACCATCGCTAAACCGGTCGGCGCGGAATCTGCGCAGATCATGCCCCGGCGCATCGCCCATGACCAGAGCCGCCAGCACTTTCCCCATCCCCGGCCCGATGCCGAAACCGTGGCCGGACATGCCGGTGCCGATGGTGAGCCCTGGAATCTGGGCGCAGTGGTCCACCACAGGCACGATATCAGGCATCACGTCGATCATACCGGCCCATGAGGCGCGGGCGCTGATGGGGGGCAGATCAGGGTAGCGGGTGGCGAAGTCTTTGATCGCTTTTTGCAATTTTCGGTGGTCCGGCAACGGGTCAAGAATGCGCATCGCCTCAAAGGGGCTGATGCTGTCGGCGGCCCAGCGGCGGCGGGTCGACCATGCATCGGGAAAATGGCGCGGTGCAGAGAGGCGCAGGCGTTGGCCCAAGGGGTTGCCGCGCAGTTGTGGCAGATAGTGGCGCAGCGCGCGGAAAGCGTCGGGGCCGACATAGAGGTCCGGCGCGCTTTGCGGAGCCAGCGTGTAGCCGCCATCGGCGCGGCGGCGGAAGGCCAGCCCCGCGTCGACGGCAGCGCCCGTGTGGACCTCTGGCAGCGCATTGGTTGCCAGAACGGATTCGCGCACCGACAGTTGCGGCAGATGCACCCCATGGGCGCGCAGAAACAGCGCCGACCACGCGCCACCCGCCAGCACCACGGCGGAGGTCCTGATGGCCCCCGCTTCGGTCACCACCCCCGCGATGCGCCCGGCGGCGAGGTCGAGCTTGCGCACAGCGCAGTTCTCAATGATGCGCACGCCGTTTTTGGTGGCCAAAGCCGCAAGGGCTGGCACCGCGGCCCAAGGCTCGGCCCGCATATCGGATGGAGTGGTCAGCGCGCCTGCGTAGCTTTTGGCCAATCCGGGGAAGGCAGCCGCGGTTTGCTGAGCATCCAACATGCGGCTGTCCACGCCATGCGCCTGCGCATGGGGCAGCCAATCGGCGTAGCGCTGAAGTTTCGCTTCGGTCCCAGCGAGATAGGTCACACCGCCCTGATGCAAACCAATGTCGCGGTCCAACTGCGGGGCCAGTTCGCGCCAGAGCCGCGCCGCCTCCACCATGATCGGCAATTCATCCGGGTCGCGCCCCTGCTGGCGAATCCATCCCCAATTGCGGCTGGACTGCTCCCCGGCGATGCGGCCCTTTTCAAGCAATGTGACCTGCTTTCCCGCCTGCGCAAGGAACAGGGCGGTGCAGACACCAATCACCCCGCCACCGATCACCACGATTTCCGCTTCGCGGGGCGGCGTGCGCGGATAGGTGACGGGGGTGGCAAGGCTGATGGGGAAAGAAGACATGGCGCGGCCCGTGAGGTTAGGCCGCGCGAGCAGCAGAACGGCGGCCAGTTAGGTTGCAAATTGGCGAACCCGGGTGGCAGAAGGCGCGCCCCCTGCCCCCGGCTTAGCCTTGCAGCCGGGTCACCAGCTTGCGCATAAAGTCATGGCCAGCCTCGAATTGGGCCACTTCGATATATTCATTCGGCTGATGTGCCTGCGCGATGTCGCCCGGCCCGCAGATCACGGCGGAATAGCCCGCCTCTTGGAACTGCCCGGCCTCGGTGCCGTAGCTCACCTTGTGGCTGGCATTGTCGCCGGTGATCTGGCGCACGATCTGCTCGGCCTCGCCCTCTTTCTCGGGCTGGAGCGCGGGTACGTCAAAACGGGTCGAGGTCTCGATATAGGTTTCGGGCACAATCGCCTGCATCTGCTTTTCCACCTCGCGCACTTTCTTGAGGTAGGCGGTGCCCCATTTGTCCTTGTCCTCGCCCGGCACCACGCGGAAATCCATCGCGAATTTGCAGTCTTTGGCGGTGATGTTATGCGCCGTGCCGCCCTCGATCACGCCGACATGGGCTGTGGTGAAGGGCGGGTCGAACATCGCAGCCGTCTCGGTCGGTTTGGCCGCCATATTGTCGCTGTTCACGTCATTGGCCCATTCGATCAGCTTGGCGCCCGCCATGATCGCATTGACGCCGGTGTGCAGCAGCGAGGAATGGACCTCGAAGCCCACCAGATGGGTGTTGAAGCCGATGCCACCCTTATGGCCGGTCACCGCCTGCATGGTCGACGGCTCACCCACGATAACGGCGGAGCCTTTCGGCACCACGCCCTGCATCGCTTGGATCATCGGCGGCGCGCCGGTGCAGCCAACCTCTTCGTCAAAGCTGAGCGCGATTTGCAGGGGGCGTTTGACTTGCGCGTAATGCGCCTCGACCAACGCCCAGATCGCTAGCGCGTCAAAGCCCTTCATGTCGCAGGTGCCGCGCCCGTAGTAGCGGCCATCGCGCTCGGTCACGGTGAAGGGATCACTCTCCCAAGGTTGCCCGTCGATCGGCACCACATCGGTATGGCCCGAAAGCACCAGCGCCCCCTCTTCCCACGGCCCCGCATGGGCGAAAAGCGCATGTTTGGGCTGCTCGGGATCAATATAGCGGTGGCTTTCAATGCCGTGGCTGGAGAGATACTCCGCCACCCAGTCGATCAGCGGGATGTTGGTATCCCGCGACACGGTGGGAAAGCTGATGAGTTTGGTCATCAACTCGAGCGGCGTCATGCGTGGGGTCACAGTCGGTATCCTCCTGATACAGTCAGCACCTCGCCTGTGATGGAAGATGCGTTGTCGCTTGCCAAATACCGCACGGCGGCGGCGATGTCATCGGCTGTTGCGAGCCGCCCCAGAGCGGTCAGCGCAACGAATGCTTCGGTGAGTTCCGCGTCGCGGGGCGCGTCGGGGAGGTTGATCGCCCCCGGCGCCACGGCGTTCACGCGAATGCCACGGGGGCCGAGTTCCTTGGCCATTGCCTTGGTCCAAAGGTCTAACGCGGCCTTGCTGGCCCCGTAGAGCGCCGCACCTTTTGGCGGCAGGACAGCGTTGACCGAGGAAATCCCAACCACCGCCGCCCCCGCGCCCAGATGGGGCAAAGCCGCTGCCAGCAGCCCATGCGGGGCGAGCACATTCACGTCAAAGATGTTGCGCAGGGCGTCAGGGTCCGCGCCTTCCACCGGCGACGGCGCGATGACGCCCGCGTTGTTCACCAGCACGTCCAGCCGCCCGAAGCGTTCGATAATGGCCGAGATGACTTCAGCGTGGCTGGCAGCATCGCTCAGGTCGGCTTCGATACACAGTGCATCTTCTGGCAGCCCATCGGGCGCGCTGTGCAAATGGGTGATCGCCAGATAGTGATCGCGGCCCAGATCAAGCGCAATGGCCCGCCCAATCCCCCGTGCGCCACCGGTCACGAGCGCCACCTTTTTGGACATCGGGTTGGGCATTGTGCTTTCGTTCAGTAACCGCTGTCAGTGATCAGCACGTGGTGGCCCGGCTCTACTTCCTTATAGACCGAAGGTTCGGGCTCATAGGTCGTGGGGTGGATCGGCGATGGGATCGGCTTGAAATTCAAGTCCTTCTCAGCCTTCCGGCGCCGCGGATCGGCGATTGGGACCGCCTTCATCAGCGCTTGTGTATAGGGGTGCTGCGGGTTCTCGAAGACACGTTGGCGCGAGCCAAGCTCAACGATCCGGCCCAGATACATCACGCCGACCTGATGGCTCACCCGCTCAACCACCGCCATGTCATGGCTGATGAAGAGGAACGACAGTTCCATTTCGGCCTGAAGTTCCATCATCAGGTTCAACACCTGCGCCTGCACCGACACGTCTAGCGCCGAGACGGCTTCATCCGCGATGATAAGCTTGGGGTTCAGCGCAAGGGCGCGGGCGATGGCGACACGCTGGCGCTGGCCGCCCGAGAGCTCATGCGGGAAGCGGCGCATGAAGCTGCGCGGCAATTCGACCCGGTCAAAGAGCATCTCAACACGTTTGGTGATCTCCGCGCCCTTGAGGGTGTTGAAGTTGTGGATCGGCTCGGCCACCTGATCCGACAGGTGCATCTGGGGGTTAAGCGACGCAAAGGGATCTTGAAAGATCATCTGCATATCAAGCCGCGCCGTGCGCAGGGCTTTTTGGTCAAGCGACATGATGTCGACGCCGTCAAGGTTCACCTCGCCCGACATCGGCTCCACCAGTCGTAGGATGGAACGCCCGGCGGTGGATTTGCCGCAGCCGGATTCGCCGACGAGGCTCAGGGTCTGGCCCTTGTTGATCGAGAAGGACAGGTCTTCGACAGCATGCACGTTGGCTACCGTACGGCGCAGGAAACCGCCCTGCACCGGGAAGCGCGTGGTCAGGTTCTTGACCGACAGCAGCACCTCATCGCGCCCTTTGATGGGAACGATCTCTTTGTCTTCGGTGCCCAGAAGCTTCATCGGTTCGGGGTACGGTTTTCCGGTCATCTCGCCCAGCTTTGGAACCGCTGCCAAAAGCGCCTTGGTATAAGGATGCTGCGGGTTCTCGAAAATTTCTTCGACTGTGCCTTCTTCGACCTTCTTGCCGCGGAACATAACGACGACGCGGTCGGCCATCTGCGCCACCACCGCCATATCGTGTGTGATGAACATCACCGCCGTGCCGGTTTCGCGCTTGAGACGGTCCATCAGGGCGAGGATCTCGGCCTGAATGGTCACGTCGAGCGCAGTGGTCGGTTCATCGGCGATCAGCAGACGCGGCTCGCAGGCCAAGGCCATGGCGATCACGACACGCTGGCGCATGCCGCCCGAAAGCTCATGCGGGTATTGCTGCAGGCGCCGCTCAGGTTCGGGGATGCGCACCTGTCGCATCAACTCCAACGCCCGCTCTTCGGCCTCTTTACGCGACATGTTCAGATGCAGACGCAGGCCTTCGGTCATCTGTTTGCCGATGGTAAAGACCGGGTTCAGCGCGGTCATTGGCTCTTGGAAAATCATACCGATCTCATTGCCGCGAATCTTGCGCATGAGGCTGCCGCTGCTGGCAGCGAGATCGACTTCGCCCTTTTCGCCGCGCTCAAAAAGCAGGCGACCGCCTGCAATTTCACCACCTCCGTATTCGACCAACCGCATCAGCGAGAGCGAGGAGACCGATTTGCCCGAACCCGATTCTCCGACGACGCAGACAGTCTCGCCCGGATTAATGTGGAAACTGACATCCTCAACGCCCACCACGGGGCCGTCTTTGGTCTGAAATTCAACGCGCAACCCTTCGATCCGGGCGATCGGCGTCTCGTTTATGGTATCCAGCATCTGTTTCCCTGTTGTTTTTCTTGGGCGGATTTTGCCTGACGCTACGGCGAATATGGCAAGACTGTCAAACCTGACGCGCCCTCTGCGGGGTTTGTCAAAAATGCGTCATGTCCGGTCTTGCAATTTCCGGGAAACCTGTTTCGATACGGCCCATGCGGTTTGGGAAGCACATCTCTCGTTCCGGTTGAAACATGTAGGTTTTTAACATGTTTAGCAGCCGGTCTTAATGGGCTTTTCAGGGCGACAACAAAAAGGCGGGGCTAATCCCGTTTGTAAAAAGCGGCACGCCCACGTGTCCAACATGGAGTAAAGTATGAAACTGAAGACCCTATTGATGGGGGCCGTGGCATCTGCTGCATTCGCCCCCATGGCCCTTGCCGAAGGACATGAAGGCGAGCGTGGCCGGGATGGCGAAGTCAAGATTATCTATTGGCAGGCCCCCTCGATCCTGAACCCCTATCTGTCCTCGGGCACCAAGGACGTCGAATCGGCCTCGCTGGTTCTGGAACCACTTGGCCGCTATGACGAAAACGGCGGGCTGGTCCCCTACCTGGCCGAAGAAATCCCGACGCTTGAAAACGGCGGCGTGAGCGAAGACCTCAAGACCATCACATGGAAGCTGAAAGAGGGCCTCCTCTGGTCCGACGGCACACCTGTGACCTCCGAGGACGTCAAGTTCACCGCAGACTACTGCATGAACCCCGAAGGCGGCTGCGCCCAGCTGGCGAAGTTCGAAGGTGTTTCCTCGGTCGACGTTGTGGATGACCGCACCGTAACCGTCACCTTTAACGAGCCGATGCCGAACCCCTATGGTCCCTTCATGGGCGGCCAGTCCCCGATCATTCAGGCGGCGCAGTTCGCTGATTGTACCGGCGCAAAGGCACCTGAGTGTACCGAAGCCAACTTCAACCCAATTGGCACCGGCCCCTTCACCGTCACCGAATTCCGCCCGAATGACGTGATCACCATGGCCGCAAACGAGAACTTCCGCGAAGAGGGCAAGCCTGCCTTCTCCAAGCTGACGTTCAAAGGTGGCGGCGACGCGACCGCAGCGGGCCGTGCCGTGATGGAGACAGGCGAGTTTGATTACGCTTGGAACCTGCAGCTGGCACCCGATGTCATCTCGAAAATGGCTGAAGGCGGCAAGGGCACACCGATCTCGGCTTTCGGTACGCTGGTTGAGCGTCTCGAGCTAAACATGACAGACCCTTCCCCGGATCTGCCAGAAGGTGAGCGCGCGACTGCCAAGCACCCGCACCCCTTCCTCACCGATGAGAAGGTCCGCCGGGCGCTGTCCATGGCGATCGACCGTGAACTGCTGGTCGAAGTGGGCTACGGCCAAGCGGGTCGTGCAACCTGCAACATGGTGCCCGCGCCGGAGCTTTATGCCTCCGACAACACCGACTGCCTGACCCAAGACATCGAAGGCGCCAAGGCGCTCTTGGACGAAGCTGGCTGGGTTGACAGCGATGGCGACGGCATCCGCGACAAAGACGGTGTGAAACTGGAAATCCTTTACCAGACCTCGACCAACGCCGTGCGTCAGGATTTCCAGGCGCTGATCAAAGATTGGTGGAGCCAGATCGGTGTTGAAACCGAGTTGCGCAACATCGACGCTTCGGTCTTCTTTGGTGGCGACCCCGGTTCGACTGACACATTCCAGCGTTTCTATGCAGACGTTGAAATGTACGCCAACAACTTCGACGGCACCGACCCGCAAAGCTACCTAGCCCAGCGGACCTGCGCCAAATTCCCCAGCCCTGAGACTCAGTGGCAGGGTGAGAACATCAACCGCTTCTGTAACGAAGAGTATGATGCGCTCGTGGCCGAACTGGGCCGCACTGGCGAAATGGAAAAGCGTGGCGAAATCGCCAAGAAGCTGAACGACATGCTGACCAAAGACAGCTACTCGATCCTGCCGCTGGTAGATCGTGGTCGGGTTTCGGCAGCGTCCAACACCCTCGGCGGTGTGATCCTGAACACTTGGGACTCCGAGCTGTGGAATGTTGCCGACTGGTACCGCAAGAAGGCAGAGTAACATCATGAGGGGCGCGCGGCTTGCCACGCGCCCTGCCGATGACTACCGGGGTGTGCGCAGGTCGCGCACCCCTTTTCACCCCCACCCACAGACTGACTTACAAAGGCGACGCCAATGTTGACCTTCACCATCCGACGACTTCTTTTGTCGATCCCGACGCTTTTGTTTATCAGCCTGGTGATTTTCCTGCTGCTACAACTCGCCCCCGGCGACCCGATGGCCCAAGTGCCGCTCACGGTGCCGCCAGAGGTGAAAGAAAAGATGCGCGAGGCGCTTGGTCTCGGCCAACCGATCCACATTCAATACTGGAAATGGCTGGTGCAGGTCTTCTGGATCGAACCGCAGGTTTTCATCGACTACCTGACCAACCGCTCTGCCCTCTTTAGCTGGTTGCCCGACACCGCATTCTCCGAAGGCAAGCTGCGCGTGATCTCTTGGCAGACCCGCTCGCCGGTGATGGACATTGTGATCCAGCGCATGCCGCAGACCCTGTGGGTCGTCGGACTGGCCTATATCGTCGGCATCGTCATCGCGATCCCGATCGGCATCTACTCGGCGTACCGCCACTATTCGGTCTTTGACCAAGCCGGTACCTTTGTCACCATGGTCGGCTTTTCGATCCCGCCGTTCTTTACCGGTCCGCTGCTGATCGTGATCTTCTCGGTCTATCTCGGCTGGTTGCCGTCCATCTATGATACGACCCATGTGGTGAACGATTGGGCCAGCTTTAAGGTGCAGTTCATGCAGATGATCATGCCTGTCATGGTGCTGGCGCTGCAAACCACCGCCCAGATCAGCCGCTACATGCGCGGCGCGATGCTCGACAACCTGAACCAAGACTACGTCCGCACCGCCCGCGCCAAGGGCTTGAAAGAAAGCGTCGTCGTCATGGTCCACGTGCTGCGCAACTCGATGATCCCGGTGGTCACCGTCATCGCGCTCGGCATGCCCGCAATCTTTGGGGGCGCGATCATTACCGAGAACGTCTTCAAGGTGAACGGCATCGGGCAGCTCTTGCTGACCGCGCTGCGCGCCAATGACCTGCCGATGGTGATGACCCTCACCTTCATCTTTGCGGTGTTGATCGTTCTGTTCAACCTGATCGCAGATATCCTGTACGGCCTGCTTGACCCGAGGATCCGTTATGACTGAGCAACCCATTCCCGCCAGCCCCGTCGAAGCCGACCTGGAGTTCATGAAAGCCCTGCAGGACAAGGGCCCGCAAAAGCCGCCGCGCAGCCAGTGGCGCGATGTTTGGGACCAGTTCCGCAAACACAAGGGCGCGCTTTTTGGCGGTTCTTTCCTGATCTTCATCACGCTGGCGGTGATCTTCGGCCCCTATATCTGGGACATCGACGCCAAGAAGCTGGACATCCGCAACAAGGACTGGCGACCGATTTATACCCTGCTTTGGGATGGCGATGCCAAAGCAGGTTGGATCCACCCCCTCGGTACGGACCAGTTGGGCCGCGATATCCTCGCCCAGATGCTCTTTGGCGGCCGCGTGTCGATGGCTGTGGGCTGGATGGCCATGGCACTGGCACTAATCATCGGCACCGCCATCGGCGTGCTGTCGGGTTTCTTCAAGCGGATGGACTTCTGGCTCATGCGCTTTACCGATCTGATCCTCAGCCTGCCGATCCTGCCGCTGGTGCTTTTGGCCGTGACCCTCTTTGGCCAGCCCCTGCGTTCGCAGTTCGGGCCTGAGGGTGGCATGTTCATCCTGATCGTCTCGGTCATCAGCCTGACGTCTTGGATGCAGACCGCACGGATCGTGCGCGGTGACATTCTGGCGCTGAAAGAGCGTGAGTTCATCCTCGCCGCCCGCTCCATCGGCACCACACCGGGCAAGATCATCCGCCGCCACCTGCTGCCCAACGTGATCTCGCCCATCATGGTCTCGGCCACATTGGGCCTTGCCACGGCAATCATCACCGAAAGCGCGCTGAGCTTCCTTGGCGTCGGTTTCCCGTCGGACTTCCCCACTTGGGGCAAGCAACTCGCCGATGCGGTCGACCGGATGCAAGAGTTCCCCGAGCGGGTCATGCTGCCGGGAATCGCGATCTCGCTGACGGTGCTGGCGGTGAACTATCTCGGCGATGGCCTGCGGGACGCGCTTGATCCGCGCATTCGCGGACGTTAAGTGAATTAGGACCAAACGGCCCCCCAGCTTGCTCCGGGGGCCGTTTTCGTTTTGCGCGGCAGGGTGAAGCCCGAACGGCGTTTGTCGAAACGCATCCTTACCAGAACATCATTCGCGCCCCCAGCCATCACACGCGATAGCTTTCGCTTGATTGCAAGGCGCGCACCCTCCAAATGGGAAATAATTCCGCTTTTGAGGGTTATTGCGATGTTTGAGTCCTTCGGCTTTGAAGAGACCACGGCAAAACAGGCGTCTGTTCTGCTCGCGGCTGTGATCGGTCTGGCTTTTGGTGTGCTGGCGCAGCGCACACGTTTCTGTTTCCGCCGCAGCCTTGTGGGCGATGACCGTCGTCAAGCGCTCGGCATCTGGTTGACCGCCCTCGCACTGGCCGTGATCGGCACGCAGGCCGCCGTCTACACGGGCCTGATCAATTTTGACGCCCACCGGTTCATGGTTAGCGAAGTCCCCTTCCTCGCCATCGCGATTGGTGGGCTCCTGTTTGGTGCGGGCATGGTGCTAACGCGCGGCTGTATCTCGCGTCTGACCGTGCTGACCGGCGGTGGTAACCTGCGCGCGGCGCTGGTGGTGCTGGTCTTTGCCGTGGTGGCCCACGCAACGCTCAAAGGCGTGCTGGCTCCGCTGCGGGTGGCGCTCGGGTCTGTGACGGTCGATATGGGTGAGAGCGTGAGCCTCGCCGCCCTGCCCGGCGGTGCGCTGCTATGGGGCGGGCTGATCGCCGTTGCGGCGCTGGCCTACGCGCTGCGCTCGGGCAACCGGCTTGGCCAACTCGCAATGGCGGCATTGATCGGCCTCTTGGTCCCCGCTGCATGGGTCGGCACCGGTTTCATCCTGCTGGATGAGTTTGACCCCATTGCAATGGAAAGCCTCAGCTTCACCTCGCCCTCCGCCGACACCCTGTTCTGGACCATCGCAAGCTCCTCCATCCCCGCGGGCTTCGGCACCGGGCTTTTGGGCGGCGTCTTCGTGGGCGCTCTTATCGCAAGCCTGCTGTTCAAAGAGTTCCGCTGGCAAAGCTTTGAAGCCCCCAGCCAGACGGGCCGCTATATGACCGGCGCTGCGATGATGGGTGTGGGCGGTGTGCTCGCCGGTGGCTGTACGCTGGGCGCAGGCCTCTCGGGCGTGCCGACCCTGTCGGTCGCGGCGATTGCGGCCATCCTGATGATCGCTCTGGGCGCGCTGGCCATGCAGGCGCTGCTCAGCCGATCTTCCGCCGCAGACGCCGCAGCATCCACCACACGCCCAGGACTACCGGCAGAGTAACCACGGCGGTCAGCAAGCCCTTGCTGACTTCCAAAGGCTCCGCGAGCGGGTAGAGCAGATAGCCCGCAAGCGAGACCGCATAATAGCTGATCGCCACAACAGACAGCCCCTCGACCGTATGCTGCAGACGCAACTGTAAATCCGCACGCCGGTCCATGCTCGCAAGGATCGCTTGGTTCTGGGCCGAGCGCTCCACATCCACCCGCGTCCGCAGCAGTTCCGCAGCGCGCAGCGCGCGGGCCGCAAGGGTCTGCAATCGCGCCTCGGTGGATTTTACCGTGCGCATGGCGGGCTCATAGCGGCGCATCATGAACTCTCCGAACCCCTGACGGCCCATGAACCGCGCCTCGCGCAAGGCCGAGATCCGTTGGTAGACAATCGCCTCATAGGCCCCCGTTGCGGCGAAACGGTAGGCGGTGTCCGCGGTTAGCGCCTCAAGAGCCACCGAGACGTCCAGCAGCGCGTGCAGAGTCTCCTCAGCCGCTGTCCCTGCCCCGCTGCGCATCGCGCCCATTAAGGTCGAAAGCTGCCCGTCCAGATCGTTCAGCGCCCCCGCCATGCCTCGCGCCTGCATGAAGCCCAGCATCGACATGGCCTTATAGGTCTCAATTTCGCAGAGGCGCTGAACGATCCGACCGATCCTGCGCTCCCCAGTCTGCCCGTCGGTGAACACCGCGAGCCGCAAATGCCCAGCGGGATCGATGCGGAAGTCACTGGCCACAACGGCTGCCCCCTCCAAGACTTCGGCCACGGCGAGGCTTTCGGGGACGAACCAGTCCTGCAGATGCGTCGCGATTTCTTTCTGTTCGGTGGGCTTGAGTGCGACCGTCACCAAAGCCGACGTGATCCGCTCCCCATGCAATCTCGACAGCCAATCGTCCGGAAAGACATCGAAGTCCGACGCGGCAAAGGGCGCCGCACTTCCCGCCTGCGCAATCACGGTATAGGTCACGAACTCGGTGTGCTGTTCCCACTTCAGGGTGAAGCGGCCCATCTCACCATAATAGTGCTTTGCCTCAGCATCCGCGCGCGGGGCACCGTAATGCGCCAGAAGTGCGTTCAACTCGGCCTTGGCATCCGCGCCTGCTTCAAACTTCACGGCCAAGAAAGCCACCCGCGACGGCGCGGCAAGCTGCGGAAACGGACGGGCGTGCATTTCGCCAGTAAGGGCAAGCCGCTGGGGGTGGTCTTTGATCGGGGCCA
Source organism: Sulfitobacter delicatus (assembly GCF_900102535.1). GTDB lineage: Bacteria > Pseudomonadota > Alphaproteobacteria > Rhodobacterales > Rhodobacteraceae > Sulfitobacter > Sulfitobacter delicatus. The sequence goes on from NZ_FNBP01000002.1 coordinate 164,024, forward strand.
TGGGGGTTCCGCTGTTGATAACGCCAGTTCGTCGTAAGAATAGCGTCTAGCGGCGCTTTGAACAGTAAATAATCATTATATTTCAGCGTGTTGAAGTGTACCGAAGTATACCGCACAGCAAAACGGCAAACGCCCCACCGTTTCCGGCGGGGCGTTCTGAGCGCGTTACGCGGGAATTTTTTAAAAACTTCCCGGCCGTTTTCTTTAAAAGAAAACGGAGTTTAGTCGATCAGCGGCAGCAGCTTATCAAGGCTGGCTTTCGCATCGCCGTAGAACATCCGCGTGTTGTCCTTGAAGAACAACGGGTTCTCGATGCCCGAATAGCCCGTGCCCTGCCCGCGTTTGGAGACAAAGACCGTTTTCGCCTTCCAGCATTCCAGCACCGGCATGCCGGCGATGGGGCTGTTGGGATCGTCTTGGGCCGCCGGGTTCACGATGTCGTTGGAACCAATGACAATCGCCACGTCGGTGTTGGGGAAATCATCGTTGATCTCGTCCATCTCCATCACGATGTCGTAAGGCACTTTGGCCTCAGCCAGCAGCACGTTCATGTGGCCGGGCAGACGGCCCGCAACGGGGTGGATGGCGAAACGGACGTTCTTGCCCTTGGCACGCAGTTTTTTGACCAACTCGCTGACCGCGCCTTGGGCCTGTGCCACCGCCATGCCGTAGCCGGGGATGATGATGACGCTGTCGGCCTCATTGAGCGCCTGTGCAACGCCGTCGGCCTCAATTGCCACCTGCTCGCCCTCGACTTCCATCGCCGGGCCAGAGGTCCCGCCAAAGCCGCCGAGGATCACGCTGATGAACGAGCGGTTCATCGCCTTACACATGATGTAGCTCAGGATCGCACCCGAGGAGCCGACCAGTGCGCCAACCACGATCAACAGATCGTTGCCCAGCGAGAAGCCAATCGCCGCCGCGGCCCAGCCGGAGTAGCTGTTCAGCATCGAGACAACCACCGGCATGTCCGCACCACCGATGCCCATGATCAGGTGATATCCGATGAAAAGCGCGGCCAGTGTCAGCACGAAGAGCGGCAGGAAGCCTCCTGTGTTGAAGTACCAGATGAGGCAGAGGAGCGAGATGGCTGCCGCTGCGGCGTTCAGCAGGTGACCGCCCGGCAGTTTCGTCGCCGCAGAGCTGACCCGGCCCGCCAGCTTGCCATAGGCGATGACCGAGCCGGTGAAGGTCACGGCACCGATAAAGATGCCGAGCACCAGCTCGACCCGCAGGATCGCGATCTCGACACTGTCTTTCTTGGCCAAAAGTGCCGCAAAGCCTTCGGTTGACGCACGCGCCACCTCGTCCATCGCCAGCACATTGTTCAGCTCGATATGGGCGTTATAGCCCACAAAGACCGCTGCCAGACCCACAAGGCTGTGCATCGCCGCAACCAGTTCCGGCATCTGCGTCATCTGCACGCGGGTCGCCAGTTGATAGCCGATCGCGCCACCGGCGGCGATCAAGATCAGCGAGAGAAGCCAGAACCCCGCCCCCGGCCCGATCAGCGTGGCGATAACCGCCAGCGCCATACCTGCGATGCCGTACCAAACGGCGCGCTTGGCGCTTTCTTGGCCGGAAAGCCCGCCCAAGCTGAGGATGAAGAGAACCGCTGCAACCACATAGGCTGCTGTCGTAAATCCATAGTCCATGATGCGTGCTCCTTCAGGATTTCTGGAACATGGCGAGCATGCGCCGTGTCACGAGGAAGCCACCGAAAATGTTGATCCCGCACATGAAGACCGACAGAGCAGCAAGAATAATCACCAGTGCCGAGCCTGAGCCGATCTGCATCAGCGCGCCCAGAATAATGATCGAGGAGATCGCGTTGGTCACCGCCATCAACGGCGTGTGCAGGCTGTGTGCCACGCCCCAGATGACTTGGAAACCAACAAAGACCGCCAGAACGAAGACGATGAAGTGCTGCATAAAGCTCGCAGGTGCCACAAGGCCAACCCCCAAGAGCAAGGCAGCGCCCACGGCCAAAAGCGTGACTTGGTTCTTGGTCTGCGCTTTGAACGCCGCCAATTCGTCGGCGCGCTTCTCTTCTGGGGTCTTTTCCTTGACCTTTTCCTTCTTTGGCGCCGCCGCAATGGCCGCAACCTTGGGCGGTGGCGGCGGGAATGTCACGGCCTTTTCATGGGTGATGGTTGCACCGCGGATCACGTCATCTTCCATATCGTGGTCGATGACACCGTCTTTATTCGGCGTCAGATCCGTCATCAGATGGCGGATGTTGGTGGAATAGAGCGTCGAGGCCTGTGTCGCCATGCGCGAGGGGAAATCAGTGTAACCGATGATGGTGACACCGTTCTCGGTGACGACCTTCTCGTCCATCTTGGTCAGCTTGCAGTTGCCGCCCTTTTCCGCCGCGAGGTCAATGATGACAGAGCCCGGCTTCATCGCCGCGACCATGTCTTCGGTCCAAAGCTCTGGCGCTTCGCGGTTGGGGATCAGCGCCGTGGTGATGACGATGTCCACATCGGGGGCCAGTTCGCGGAACTTGGCCAGCTGTGCTTCGCGGAATTCTGGCGAGGAAACAGAGGCATAGCCGCCCGAGGCGGAGCCGTCTTGCTGTTCTTCTTCAAAATCGAGATAGACAAACTCAGCGCCCATCGATTCGACCTGTTCGGCCACTTCGGGCCGCACGTCAAAGGCGAGCGTGATCGCCCCGAGCGAGGTCGAGGTGCCGATCGCGGCAAGACCCGCAACGCCCGCCCCCACGACCAGCACTTTCGCTGGCGGCACTTTGCCCGCCGCGGTGATCTGACCGGTGAAGAAACGACCAAAGTTGTTGCCCGCCTCGATCACGGCACGGTAGCCCGCGATGTTCGCCATGGACGACAGCGCGTCCATCTTCTGGGCGCGGCTGATGCGCGGCACCATGTCCATCGCCATGACGGTCGCGCCCTTGGCGGCGGCGGCCTCCATTAACTCGGTATTGCCAGCAGGGTTGAACATGGAGATCAGCGTCTGCCCGGAACGCAGGCGCTTGACCTCGTCCTCGGACGGCGGACGCACCTTGGCGACCACGTCGGCGGCCTTCCACAGCGCAGCAGTGGTCTTGGCCACTTCGACGCCTGCGGCTTCATAGGCAGCGTCGTCGAATCCAGCCGCCGCGCCGGCGCCGGTCTCAATGATGCATGTATGCCCGAGTTTCTGCAGTTGCAGCGCGCTCTCCGGCGTCATTGCGACCCGGTTCTCGCCTTCGAAAATTTCTTTCGGTGTCCCGATCTTCAAACCAAGAATCCCCCTCTGTTGGCCCATTGCGCCCTCGTGACGCAACTTTGTTAGTCAGAGCGATAGCGCGCGCGCAGCAATAGTACAAGCAAGCCGAGGCGTGAAAGGGTGCAAAATTGCTGCACTGCCACATTGATGGGGCAGTTTGCCGCATTCTGAGAGGAAGATGGAACAGGCGTTTTGCCGGGCAGGCTAGCGGGATCGGGAACGGCATGGCCCGAAGGCCATGCCGAGGAACTTAAACCAGCAGACAGCTGGCTTGCCTATCAGAGGCCGGGAACCAAACGGGAAAGGTTTCTGACGTCAAAGGTCGCACCGCGGGCTGCACCGAAGTTAATGGTACCGCCCAGCCCGACAAAAGGATCAGAGATGTTGCCGGCAGCGCCTTCTGCCTTGGCCGACCCGACTTCGACAAACAGGTTAGTGCTTTGAGCGACATCACGGTCAAGACGCACCGCCACGCGCGATACTTCGACCCCGCTGGAATCAACGCGGTCATAAGAGCCCGTCAGGCCCATGTCATTGGCCAGTTCGTGGCGCGCTTTGAAACCAAGCATGTTGCCTTCGGTATCCATTACCTCACCCTGCGCGATATAGCCTTCGAAGTTCCAGCCGTTCGCCTCATGGCCAACTTCGAGGCCATAGATATCCAGATCGAATCCTTCGATATCTTCTTCGGTGTAGAAGGCACCAAAGGACGTCGCTTCATCTAGATGGTAGATGCCGTGCAAGCCAAGGCTGTGGGTATTCACACCGGAGACGCCAAAATCGCTGTAACCTGTGTCAATTTGCAAACCCAAATTGCGGGTAAAACCGAACTCCACAGAGCCTTCGAGACCAAGCCGGGTGAGGTCTGTGTCTTCTGTAAAGGCCGAATACGACAGGCCGACCGAGCCGCCGGTGACTTCGACAGCCTGAGCCGCCGTCGCGCCGAAGGCGAGCGCTGCGGTGAGCGTCAGGGCGGGGAGTTGCGAGAAATTCATGATACTGCTCCAATAAAAACAGGGCCCTGTTATCAGGTTACCCGCTGCAACCTGTGAGGGAATGCCGGGAGGGTCGCAAGGGCGGTTTTCTGCGGCGCCCCGTGCAGTGTCCCAAGCGCCACAGCCTAGCGCCCCGCCACCGACCCGCGCCCTCGATTTGACGCCCCGTCACAGCAGCAAAGCTATTGTACTAAGCCCCCTTCCCCGCCACGCTACCCGCAAATGGGAGGCATCATGACACTAGAGAACAAACACGCGTTTATCACCGGCGGTGGCACTGGCATCGGGCTCGCTATGGCACAGGATCTGGCGAGCAAAGGCGCAAAGGTCACGATCACCGGGCGGCGGCAGGAGGTGCTCGACGCGGTGTCCGGCAACGGGATAACCGGCATGGCGATGGACGTGCGCGACGAGGCGCAGGTGGTCGATACGATCGCACGTGCGGTAGAGGCCAGCGGCCCGGTTCAGATTTGCATTGCGAACGCCGGGGTGGCCGAAGGCCGGTCGCTGCATAAGACCGACCTCGACTTCTGGCGTGACATGATGGCCACGAACCTGGACGGCGCCTTTCTGACGATCCGTGAGAGCCTTAAGTCCATGCGTCAGACCGACTGGGGCCGGGTGATCGCCGTGTCGTCCATGGCCGGGCTGCGCGGGCTGCCGGGGGCGGCGTGCTATTCGGCGTCCAAACACGGGATGATCGGCCTGATCCGGTCGCTGAGCGAGGATTACATGGGCCAGCCCTTTACCTTCAATGCGCTCTGCCCCGGCTACGTCGACACCGACATCATCGCGCGCAACACCGAGACCATCGCGAAACGCGCGGGTCTTTCCGAAGACAAGGCCCGCGACGTGATGGTCAACGCCAACCGCCACAAACGCCTGATCGCCCCCTCCGAAGTCGCGGCGGCCGCAGCGTGGCTCGTGGGCGAAGGCTCGGAAAGCGTGAACGGGCAGTGTATCGAGATCGCGGGCGGGCAGATGTAGCGGCGTTAAGCGCTTCTTAACCAAGCTCGGCGACACTGGGGCATGGCACGTTTTAGACGGCATCATGGCCCCGGCGGCACCTACTTCTTTACCATACGCTTAGCGCGTCGGGGTGACGATATGTTGCTGCGGCGGATTTCATTGCTTCGACAAGCGATGCGCGAGACTTTGGCCCGAAAGCCCTTTCACATCGAAGCGATCGCAGTCCTGCCCGATGTCATCCATACGATCTGGACACTGCCGGAGGGCGATGGCGACTATGCGAACCGGATTGGAATGTGGAAAGCACGGTTCTCGAAACATCTGCCGCCCCCGCCGCACCGCAGTTTGCAGCAGATCAAACGCGGTGAGAAAGGCATCTGGCGACCGCGGTTTTGGGAACACAGGATACGAGATACGGCCGATTTTGAGCGGCATCGCGATTTGGTGTATCTGAGCCCGGTTCATGCCGGTCTTTGCGAGCGGCCGGAAGATTGGCCCTTTAGCTCGCTGCACCGTGACCGGGCGCGGGTGATTGAGCCTGACTTCGAAGTTCTAGAAAACGACCCGGCGCCCCCGGCCTTCCAGCGAATAACACACACTCTGCCGGAAAGGCTGCATAGTTAAGCGCGGCAGTTGGCGTGCGGGCTCCGCAAGCAATGGTCGTAACGGATCAGCCTCGGAAAGGGCCCACGGCGATAACAGCCGAAGGTGATCGCCGTTCAGGCGGCCCCGTTACTGCGCCGCCGTCATCACCGGCAGCGCCGATCCATCCGCCGCCCAAGCCCGCACCGCGGCACCGAAATGCTCAAACAGCGGGCGCGAGACCGGATCGTTTGCCGCGTTCCACTCCGGATGCCACTGCACCGCCAACGTAAAGCCGGGCGCATCGGCGATATAGATCGCCTCGGGCGTGCCGTCATCCGCATGGCCGTCAATCACCACACGCGGACCGGGTTCTTTGATCCCCTGCCCGTGCAGCGTATTGGTACGCACCTTTGACGCGCCCATCACTCGATGAAAGACGCCGCCTTCGGTAAAACTCACATCATGGCGCAGCTCGAATTTCTCTTCGATGGTGCCATCGGGGGGCATGCGATGGTTCATCCGGCCCGGCAACTCGCGGATCTCTGGGTAGAGGGAGCCACCCATGGCAACATTGACTTCCTGAAAGCCACGGCAAAGCCCAAGGAACGGCTGCCCCCGCGCGACGCAGGCACGCACCAGCGCCAAGGCCACGGCATCGCGCGCCCGGTCAAAAGCGCCATGCGCCTCAGTTTCGGGCTCGCCGTATTCTTCGGGGTGAACATTGGGCCGCCCGCCGGTGAGCAGAAAGCCGTCGCAGACCTCAAGCAGTTCATCAACCGCGACAAAACGCGGATCGCTCGGCACGATCAGCGGCACGCAATCGGCGACCTCGGCGATGGCTTCGGTATTCATCTGGCCGCCCGCATGGACGGGGTAGCTATCGTTCAGCAGGTAGGAATTGCCGATAATGCCAACAACGGGTCGGGCCATGTGATACCTCTCTTTCACGATGGCCCGAACATAGGTGCTGTTTGGCTCGGGCTCAACCTTAGCCCTGCCCCGCCTGCGCTTTCAGCTCCAACCGGCGCTGATGCAACACAGGTTCGGTATAGCCCGATGGCTGTTCGCGCCCCTTGAGCACCAGATCGCAAGCCGCCTGAAAGGCCACCCCGTCAAAGCCCGGCGCCATTGGCGTGTAGGTCGGATCATCGGCATTCTGACGGTCCACCACAGCTGCCATTTTTTTAAGCGCCGCTCCGACTTCTTCGCGGCTGATGACCCCGTGGTGCAGCCAGTTGGCCAAGGCCTGCGCCGAAATGCGGCAAGTGGCGCGGTCTTCCATGAGACCCACATCATTAATGTCGGGCACTTTGGAGCAGCCAACCCCCTGATCCACCCAGCGGACGACATAGCCCAGAATGCCCTGTGCGTTGTTCTCGATCTCGCGGGTGATCTCCTCATGGCTGAGGTTGCGGCCTTCCATCACCGGGATGGTCAGCAGCGCATCGAGCGTGCCCCGCGCGCCGCCTGCTTTGATCTTTTCCTGACGCGCCAGGACATCAACCTTGTGGTAATGGGTCGCGTGAAGCGTGGCCGCTGTAGGCGACGGCACCCATGCGCAGTTGGCGCCGGATTGGGGATGGCCGATTTTGGCCTCCAGCATTTCTGCCATCCGGTCGGGCATGGCCCACATGCCCTTCCCGATCTGGGCCTTGCCCTGCAGCCCGCAGGCGAGACCAATGTCGACATTGCGGTCCTCGTAGGCGGCGATCCATGCGCTGTTCTTCATCTCGCCCTTGGGCACCATTGGCCCGGCTTCCATGCTGGTGTGGATCTCATCGCCCGTGCGGTCGAGGAAGCCAGTGTTGATAAAGGCGACCCGGTGTTTCGCGGCGCGGATACATTCCATGAGGTTCGCGCTGGTGCGGCGTTCCTCATCCATAATGCCAAGCTTTACGGTGTATTGTGGCAGGCCGAGTACTTTCTCGACATGGCTGAAAATTTCATCCGCAAAAGCCACTTCCTCCGGCCCGTGCATTTTGGGTTTCACAACGTAAACACTGCCGGTAACCGAATTGCCGCCTTCGCGCTGCAGGTCGTGCATGGCAATCAGTGTCGTGACCATCGCATCCATCAACCCTTCGCCAATCTCCTGCCCTTCGCGGTCAAGCACGGCGGGGTTGGTCATCAAGTGACCCACGTTGCGCACCAGCATCAGCGAGCGGCCCTTTAGCGTCACTTCGCCTCCGTCGGGCGCAGTATAGGTCCGGTCCTCCGCCATGCGCCGGGTGACCGTCTTGCCACCCTTTTCAAAGGTCTCGGACAGGTCGCCCTTCATCAGGCCGAGCCAGTTGCCATAGGCCAGCACTTTGTCCTCGGCATCCACCGCAGCGACGCTGTCTTCGCAATCCATTATGGTTGAGAGCGCGGATTCCATGACCACGTCTGCAACCTTGGCAGGATCGTCTTTGCCAATCGCGTGGTCCGGATCGATCTTGATCTCGATATGCAGCCCGTTGTTGCGCAGCAGGATCGCATCGGGCGCCTCTGCCGCGCCGCGGTAGCCTGCGAATTGAGCGGGCTCAGCCAACCCGCAAGGCGCCGCGTCTTCCGCCAAAACCCCTGTAAGTTGCCCGTCCTCGACGCGGTAGCCTGCCAGGTCCGCATGGCTGCCAGCGGTCAATGGGGCCACCTCGTCCAAAAATGCCTTCGCGCGCACAACAACCTTTGCGCCACGTTCGGGGTCATAGCCCTTTCCGCCCGGCAGATCACCCAGCGCGTCGGTGCCGTAGAATGCGTCATAGAGGCTGCCCCAGCGCGCGTTAGCAGCATTCAGGGCAAAGCGCGCATTGGTGATCGGAACCACAAGTTGCGGCCCGGGCACTTGCGCGATCTCAGGGTCCACGTTCTGCGTCTCGATCTCAAAAGCGGGCCCTTCGGGGAGGAGATAACCAATTTCGCGCAAGAAGGCCGTATAGGCTTTTGCGTCATGGGGTTGCCCAGCGCGGCTGCGGTGCCAGTCGTCAATCTGGCCCTGTAGATCAGCACGTTTTTCCAAAAGCGCACGGTTGCGCGGGCCGAATTCATGCACCAGTTGCGAGAAACCAGACCAGAAAGCATCGGCTTCAACACCGGTTCCGGGCAGCGCTTGGGTCTCAATGAACTCAGCCAAACGCTGGTCTACCTGCAAGCCATCTTTGTCAATTCTGCCCGTCATACTCCACCCTCTTCCCATCTGTTGGTTCCTATAGGAAACTGTCTAGCAGAAAGCCTTAACCGTGCAAGCGGAGGGGATGTGAAGGTGTTTTCTCTTACTGTTGAAGATCAGGCGGCGCGGAGGCCGGCGCCTGCGAGAGGTCTTGCCCGGCGGAGGCTTCGGCCGCGGCTGCATTCTCTGGCGTCGGATCTGTCGCTTGCAATACCGCATAGACGATGGCGGCAATCATCATCAAAGCCCCGACAATAATAGCTGTCTTTATCCCCCGGATCGCATGGCGATGACGCTTCTTTTGCGTTTCTGTGTCGGTATCGGGGGCAGACATAAAGGCACCTCGTTTAGCGGAGAATGGGCCAGTGCGGCTTGCAGCGCGCCCTGTGGAGACCTAACTTCCCACCAACCCAAACGTTCCCCCCTCAGGAGGCCCAATGCGCGACGCGACGCCCCAGACGATCTATCTCAGCGACTATCAGCCCTTTGGCTATCTGGTGGATGAGGTGGCGCTCACCTTTGACCTTGATCCCCATAAGACGCGCGTGAAAAGCCGCATCTCTTTTCGTCGCAATCCAGAGGCAGAAGATGGTGAGTTCTTTCTGCATGGAGAGGGGCTCAAGCTGATCTCAGCTCAGATCGACGGCAAGCCGGTGACGCCTAAGGTGACTGCCTCTGGCCTGACCTGCGATGTGCCCGACACCCCCTTCTTTTGGGAAGCCGAGGTCGAGATTGACCCTAAGGGCAACACCGCGCTTGAGGGTCTCTATATGTCGAACGGCATGTATTGCACCCAATGCGAGGCCGAAGGCTTTCGCAAGATCACCTATTACCCGGACCGTCCCGACGTAATGAGTGTCTTCACCGTCACCATTAACGGCCCGCATCCGGTGCTCTTGTCGAACGGCAACCCCGTAGCGCAAGGCCAGAACCACGCCGAATGGCACGACCCATGGCCCAAGCCCGCCTATCTCTTTGCGCTGGTGGCGGGCGATCTCATCGCCCATTCGGATCGCTTCACCACCATGTCGGGCCGCGAGGTCGACCTGAACCTCTATGTCCGCCCCGGCGATGAAGGCAAATGTGCCTTTGGCATGGAAGCGCTGAAAGCGTCGATGAAATGGGATGAGGACGTCTACGGTCGGGAGTATGATCTCGACCTGTTCAATATTGTCGCCGTCGATGACTTCAATATGGGCGCGATGGAGAACAAGGGGCTGAATATCTTCAACTCCGCCGCCGTGCTGGCTTCGCCCGAGACCTCAACCGACGACAACTTCGAGCGTATCGAGGCGATCATCGCCCATGAATATTTCCACAACTGGACCGGCAACCGCATCACCTGCCGCGACTGGTTCCAACTGTGTCTCAAGGAAGGGCTGACCGTCTACCGCGACAGTCAGTTCACCTCGGACATGCGCTCGGCCCCCGTCAAACGCATCGGCGATGTGATCGACCTGCGCAGCCGCCAGTTTGCCGAGGATCAAGGCCCGCTCGCACACCCGGTGCGCCCGGAAAGTTTCCAAGAGATTAACAACTTCTACACTGCGACCGTCTATGAGAAGGGTGCTGAGGTCATCGGCATGCTCAAGACGCTGGTAGGCGATGAGGCCTATAGCAAAGCGCTCGACCTCTATTTCGAGCGTCATGACGGCGATGCGGCGACGATTGAGGATTGGTTAAAGGTCTTTGAGGAAACTACAGGCCGCGATCTGACCCAGTTCAAGCGCTGGTACAGCCAAGCTGGCACACCGCGGGTGGATGTGACCGAGGCGTGGGACGCGGGCAAAGGTATGCTAACCCTCACCTTCGCTCAGCACACCCCGCCCAGCACCGCGACACCCAAGCCTGCACCACAGGTGCTGCCAATTGCGGTCGGGCTGATCGGACCCGATGGAAGCGAGGTCGCCCCCACACGGGTGTTGGAAGTAACGGAAGCCGAGCAGAGCTTCACGTTCGATGGGTTGGACGAACGCCCCGTTGCCTCAGTCCTGCGCGGGTTTTCAGCCCCGGTGGTGCTGAAGCATGACCTTAGCAAAGACGAACGCCTGCACTTGCTTGCCCATGACAGCGACGCTTTCAATCGCTGGGAAGCCGGTCGCACCTTGGCGCGGCAATCGCTGCTCAGCACGATCCTCCACGGCAGCGCACCGGATGCCGATTGGCTCGACGCGCTGCAGGTGGTGCTAAGTGATGAGACGCTGGAACCAGCCTACCGCGCGCTGATGCTTGGCCTGCCGGGCCATGCCGATCTGGCAAGCACGCTGCATGATACCGGTGAGACACCTGACCCCGCAGCGATACACCGCGCGGTCGAAAGCACCCGCGATGCTATGGCCGCCCGCTTTGCCGAAGTGCTAGGCGACCTCTACACCCGCCACACGGTCGACGCGCCCTACCGTCCTGATGCCGAGCAATCGGGCAAACGCGCGCTGACCAATGCGGCTATGTCGCTCCTCACACGGGTCCAAGGTGCAGACCGCGCGCAGGCGCAGTTCGACGGTGCCGACAATATGACCCAGCAACTTAGCGCTTTGGCTGCGTTGGTGCGGTCGGGCCAGGGCGACAAGGCTTTGGCAGACTTTGAAGCCCAGTGGCGCAATGACCGTTTGGTGATGGACAAATGGTTCGGGCTGCAGGTCTCTCAGGCCAAGCCCGACGAGGCCGCCGCGGTTGCGCAGCGTTTGACCGAACATGCGGACTTTAATTGGAAAAATCCCAACCGTTTCCGCGCGGTCTTTGGCAGCCTTGCCATGCATCACGCAGGCTTCCACCATGAGAGCGGCAAAGGCTACAAGCTTCTGGCCGACTGGCTTATCAAACTCGACCCGGTGAACCCGCAAACCACCGCGCGGCTTTGTTCCGCCTTCCAGACATGGCGGCGTTACGATGTGGATCGGCAAAAGAAGATTGAAGTCGAACTGGACCGCATCCTCGCCACACCGGGGCTGAGCCGCGACACGACGGAAATGCTCAGCCGCATCCGCGAGGCCTAAGCGCAGCGCGTGGCAGAGCCAGTCTTCCGCTACCGTCGTCAAGCCCGTAGCCGCGCCGCGCTGCTATTGCTGCCCATCATCTGGGCGGCACTGGTGGCGGCGTGGTTCTGGCTGGAGGCGTCGGGCTGGTTGATGGGGCTTCTGGCCCTCTTCACCCTGCCCGCGCTTTACGAGCTCATCACCGATCCGGCCAGCGGCTTAGACCTTGATAAAACGACTTTAAGTTGGTTCACCGGAAGCCGGAATGCTGAAGTAGCGCTGGACCGGGTGGACCATATCCGCTTCGACACGCGGCTGGACATGTCCGTCCGCGTCACGGTCGTCCTCAACACAGGTCGCAAGGTGAAACTGCCCTATGAGGCAACACCCCCGCACCGTGCTTTCGAAGCCGCGTTGTCCAAACGCGGCATCGCCACGCAGCGGCATCACTTCACGCTGATCCAGTAAGGTTTAGGGCCGCGCCCGCGGGCGGGTATCGCTCAGCGGTTTGCAATAGGACTGTCGGCGCAGCCAGCTTGCCATGTCCTTGCGCTTGGAAGCGCTGCGCATCGGCCCCCAATCGGCCCCCACGCCCCGCTTGCCATTCCCGGCGATCACCCCGTCACGCGGCACGGTCGTTGCCATAATCCGCACAGCGCAGCTCAGGTTCGCGGCACCGTTTTTCAACGCATCGCCACTGCCTACATTGCATTTATAGCCTCGCGCTGTGCCGGGCAGGATTTGCAACAACCCGTACCAGCGCCCGCCGCCCCCCACGGCCCAAGACCGATAGGTGCTCTCATGTTTCGCCAGCGTAGACAAAAAGCCAACCCAAAACGCCCGGCGCTGCGCGTCTGACGCGTCTGGATAGGCCGGGCACCATGTCTCCACATCACCCGGCACCATATCGACCAAGGGTTTGCCATGGGATTTTAACGCCGAGATCGCGGCCCGCGTCCAAAGCGAATGGCCGCGCATATGCTGCCACCGGGTGCGCGGCAGGTTTCCGGCGCGCGCAGGCGGTCGCAGGGTGGTGGTAAAGGGCGCAGTTTCCAGCGCAGGTGGGGTTTCGTCCGTCTTTACGCCCTCGGGGAAGGACAGAGCCGCCGACGCTTGCTGCACACTTTCCCGCGTCTTTGGCCGCACCTCGGGCACTGCGGTGGCGACGACCTCCTCTCCAGCGGTGGGCTGCTTCGGAAGCTCTGCCATAGCAAAGGAGGGCGCGACGGAGAGGACAAGGGCAATAAGTGCAGGTTTCATGGCGGCATAAGAGCGCCCTGCGCGGGGCTTGGCAAGCCACGCGGGCGGCAGCCGTCGGCAAGTTTCCTCCGACCAAACGCCCCGCGTCCACCCGCGCTACAGAAATTTCCCGAAACCTCCGCAGGTGCGACATGGTTCCGCCCCATTACACCGGCAAACCTAAGCCAACGAATGACAGGCAAGTAGGACCGGATCCGAATGAAACTTCTCTCTACGCTTATCCCGTCCACCTTGCAGGGGCTTTTGTCCAAGCCGCAGCCGGAAGGTGAGGTCGATGAGCCGCTGGAAATGCCGATCCTCCGCCGCCGCCCCCGGGCCAACGATCTGGTGCGCATCGCCTGCCCTGACCCCACCCGCGAAGACCTCATCCGTGACCGTCACCAGCACCGCGCCCAATGGCTGGTGCGCCAAGAACGCTGGGAAGAAATGGCCGCAGCCCTGCACGACGCCGATCAATCCCGTGAGATGACCCCCGGCGCGATGCCGGTGGCAGAGCTCATGGCCTTCGGCGCACGGGCTGATGTGATTCTCGCCGCCGAACACGCGCTCTTTGACGGCAAGCCCGCCCGCGACGCGCCGATGATGGACGGGATCGAGGCGCTGGAGCATGTGCTGGAAGAACACGCCGGCAACGCGATGATCGCCTGCGTCGTTGCCCAGACCCATATCGACATCGGTTGGGCGTGGCGCGGCACGGGCACCGAAGGCGAGGTCCCCAACCGCAACCGCAGCGCCTTTGCCGCGCATTTCGACAGGGCGCGGGATATCCTCGCGCCTTATGAACAGGACACAACCGGCTCGGCTCTGCTCGCCGCGACCCGTTGTGCCTTGCTCGGGGGAACAGGGGCCGAACCCCGCGCCGTGGCGGATCGCTACGAGCGGCTAATCGACCTGAACCCCGCCAACCCGCGCCCCATGCGGGCCATGGGCCACCACCTGCTGCCGCGGTGGCATGGCTCCTATGCCCAGCTTGAACTTGAGGCCCGTCGCACTGCAGCGCGGACCGAAGAGACATGGGGCGCGGGCGGCTATACTTGGGTGCAATTCGACGCGATCACCTGCGACGCACAGGCCTGTGCCAACCTTGACGTGCCATTCTTTATCGAAGGGCTGCGCGACATCCTCGCCCACCGCCCTGACCCGCATACCGCCAACCTGCTCGCCGCCTATTGCGCCAGCGCTATTGGCCAAGCCCCCAGCGACGATGCTGCCAGCGAGGTCCGCGCCGAGATCGCCGATTGCGCCCGCTGGATCGTGCGCGACCATATGACCGAGTTGCACCCAATGCTCTGGGCCCATGCCGCCCGCGGCTTTGACAACAACCTGCGAGTCCGCTCCCCCAGCCGCTTTGCCGCCGCGGGCCGGGCCGACGCCATGCGCATTATCACCGGGCTGTTCCAGCGCGAGATCGAAGCGGGCAAACGGGTCATCTTTACCGAAGGACGCCGCCAGATCACCCTGCCCGGCTAACCCTGCCTCTTGAAGCGCGGCAGACGCTCCAGTATGCACGGCCAAGTTCCAATTGACCGAAGGCGGCCGCGATGCTTGATCTGAGTTACGACACCCCGAAACCGCGCGTGATTGCCGGTGCCAAACATGACTGGGAACTGGTCATCGGGATGGAGGTGCACGCGCAGGTCGCGTCGAACGCCAAGCTGTTCTCCGGCGCATCCACCCAGTTCGGCGCGGAGCCCAACAGCAACGTCGCCTTCGTCGATGCCGCGATGCCGGGGATGCTGCCGGTGATCAACGAATACTGCGTCGAGCAAGCGGTGCGCACCGGGCTGGGCCTCAAGGCCGAGATCAACCTGAAGTCCGCCTTTGACCGCAAGAATTACTTTTACCCCGATCTGCCGCAGGGCTATCAGATCAGCCAGCTTTATGAGCCCATCGTAGGCGAAGGCGAAGTGCTGGTCGAACTTGGCGACGGCACCGCCCGTCTGGTGCGGATCGAGCGTATCCACATGGAGCAGGACGCGGGCAAATCGATCCACGACATGGACCCGAACATGTCCTTTGTGGACCTGAACCGCACGGGCGTCTGCCTGATGGAGATCGTCTCGCGCCCGGACATTCGCGGGCCTGAAGAGGCGGCGGCTTACTTGAGCAAACTGCGCCAGATCCTGCGCTACTTGGGCACCTGTAATGGCGACATGCAGTCGGGCGCGATGCGTGCCGACGTGAACGTGTCGATCTGCCGTGTCGGCCAGTATGAAAAATATGAAGAAACGCAGGACTTCTCGCACTTAGGCACCCGCTGCGAGATCAAGAACATGAACTCCATGCGCTTCATCCAGCAAGCCATTGAAGTCGAAGCCAAACGTCAGATCGCGATTGTTGAGGCGGGTGGCGAAGTCGTGCAGGAAACGCGGCTTTTCGACCCCGACAAGCAAGAGACCCGCTCCATGCGCTCCAAGGAAGAAGCGCATGACTACCGCTATTTCCCCGACCCCGATCTGCTGCCGTTGGAGATCGAGCAGGCTTGGGTCGATGAGATCGCCGCCAATCTACCGGAACTGCCCGATCAGAAAAAAGCGCGCTTTATCGGGGACTTCGGTCTGTCTGACTATGACGCAAGCGTCCTGACCGCCGACCTCGACAGCGCGGGCTATTTCGAAGCCGTAGCGCAGGGCCGCGATGGCAAAATGGCCGCCAACTGGGTGATCAACGAACTCTTTGGTCGTCTGAAGAAAGACGACAAGAGTATCACCGACAGCCCGGTCAGCCCGGCGCAACTGGGGGCTATTGTCGATCTGATCGCCTCGGACGCCATTTCTGGCAAGATTGCCAAGGAAGTCTTTGAAATCACCTATACAACCGGCCGCGACCCGGCTGAGATTGTCGAGACCGAGGGTCTGAAACAGGTGACCGACACCGGCGCGATTGAAACCGCCGTGGACGAGATCATCGCCGCCAACCCCGATCAGGTCGCCAAGGCCCAGCAGAACCCCAAGCTTGCGGGCTGGTTCGTGGGTCAGGTGATGAAGGCGACGGGCGGCAAGGCCAACCCCAAAGCCGTCAATGAAATCGTCTCGCGCAAGCTTGCTCAACAGTGAGCGAACAGGCCGCCCTCTTCCGCTCCAGCGAGATGAAAGTCCGCCCCGAGTGGATTGATTTCAATGGTCATTTAAACATGGCCTATTACAACGTCCTGTTCGATCAGGGCGTTGACGAAGCCTATGCGCAGCTTGGCTTCGGCCCCGACTACCAGCGCGGCGGTTGCACCACCTATGTGGCCGAATTCCACGTCTGCTACCTGCGCGAGTTGCATGAGGGCGACAGCGTCTACACCACGTTCCAACTGCTCGACTACGATGAAAAGCGTTTTCACTGCTTTCAGCAACTTTGGCACGTCGACGGCTGGCTTGCTGCCACTGGCGAAGGGCTGACGCTGCATGTGGACCAGTCCGGCCCCCGCGTGGCCCCGATGCCCGAGGCCATTCTGGCCAAGCTAGAGCAGATGCACCGCGCCCATGCTACCCTGCCCAAACCCGAACAAGCCGGACGCAAAATCGGCATCCGCCGCACATAAACCCGACACCCCGGCCCCCGCGCCGTTCCCAATGAGGTCCCCATGCGTTTTGAGTATAAGATCGTTCCCGCGCCCACCAAAAGCCTGAAAAACAAGGATCTTAAGTCTTCTGAAGACCGCTTTGCTTTTACCATTGAGGCGCTGCTGAACGGGATGGCCGCCGAGGGCTGGGAATATCAGCGCGCCGAAACGCTGCCCTCGTTGGAGCGTGCGGGCCTGACCTCGACCACGACGGAATGGCGCAATGTTTTGGTTTTTCGTAAAATGGTTGCTGAAAACGCCGCGACGCCAAGTGACAGTCAGTTGACCGCGACCGCCCAGACGACGCCTGACCTGCCCGCTGGCGCTGCCGCCGTGACCGAACCTGCGCTGCGCGCCGATGCGCCGGCCTCCATCGTCCCGGACGAAGAAGAGGCCGAAGACCATGGCAAGCCACCCGCCTTCCTCGGCACCTCTGTTGCGGATGATGCGGACGCGCCCTCTGCTACAGACGCCGACGAAAACGACGATAAGCCAAAGACTTAAGCGGCGCTCTTAAACATCCAGATCAAGGGCGAGCGCGTGGATGCGCCCCATCAGATCGGCCCCTAGGGCACTGTGCACCGCACGGTGCCGTGCCAGCCGGTTCTGCCCCTTGAAACGGTCCGAGCGGATGCGCACGTTAAAGTGGCTTTCGCCCCCTTCCTGAAACCCGGCATGACCGCGATGGCTTTCGCTGTCATCCACCACCTCCAGTTCACGCGGCGCAAAAGCGGCTTCCAGCCGATCCGAAATCTCTTGTGTTGTGGACATGTTTTTACCCCCGGCCCCCTTCAATCCTGCGACGCAGGGTATATGGTGACCGGCCTGAGTCGGAAAGGTCTATCCACATGCCAAAAGCTGATCCCTTCGGATTCGACATGTCCGTGTCGTCGTCCAAAAAGAAAAACCCCCGCGGCCGCCGTGGGATGTCGGGGGCATCGGAAACCTCGACCCGCGTCTGTGACCATGAGGGCTGCGAGGAAGCGGGCAAGTTCCGCGCGCCGAAAGCGCCTGACGTGCTGGACGATTACTTCTGGTTCTGCCAGCAGCACGTCCGCGAATATAACTCCAAGTGGAGTTTCTTTGACGGCACCACCGAGGCCGAATTGAACGCGCAGATGTCCAAGGACAAGGTCTGGGAGCGCAGCACCAAGCCGCTGGGCGACCCCGAGCAGCGTGCATGGGCCCGTCTGGGCATCGAAG
This sequence comes from Sulfitobacter delicatus, assembly GCF_900102535.1. Lineage (GTDB taxonomy): Bacteria > Pseudomonadota > Alphaproteobacteria > Rhodobacterales > Rhodobacteraceae > Sulfitobacter > Sulfitobacter delicatus. Next base: position 181,943 of record NZ_FNBP01000002.1, read on the forward strand.
ACCCGCATCAGGTGCTGGGCAAGAACGCCACCCAGAACCCCGGTAAGGGCCAGCAAGCGGGCCGCCGCCTGCCCCCGACCGAGCGCCGTGCGATTGAAATTCTGGAAGCCAAGGACACGTGGACCAAGCCTGAGGTGCGCAAAGCCTATAAGGCGCTGATTAAGGTGCTGCACCCCGACATGAACGGCGGCGACCGCAGCCAGGAAGAGCAGTTGCAGCTCGTCGTTTGGGCTTGGGACCAGATCAAAGGCAGCCGCAACTTCAAGGACTGACGCGCGCGCCAGACCAGCGGGCGCGTGCGGATAATGCCAGTTGCCCCCTTTCCCTTGCGGATAGGCACGATATGTTGCACCAGATACGCGCGCGGCCCGACCCGCGCGCCTAAGGAAAAGGATAACGAGCGATGGCCGACGGCGCACTGGAACATGACATGAAACCCACCGAAGAGCTTTCGGTGCGCGACGTCTTCGGCATCGATTCCGATATGGTCGTCAAAGGTTTCCCCGAGCGCACGTCCCGTGTGCCCGATGTGGACAGCACCTATAAATTCGATCCCGACACCACGCTGGCGATCCTTGCGGGCTTCACCCACAACCGCCGTGTGATGATCCAAGGCTACCACGGCACGGGTAAATCGACGCACATCGAACAGGTTGCCGCCCAGTTGAACTGGCCCACCGTGCGTGTGAACCTCGACAGTCACATCTCCCGCATCGACCTGATCGGCAAAGACGCGATCAAGCTGCGCGACGGCAAGCAGGTCACCGAGTTCCACGAAGGCATCCTGCCTTGGGCGCTGCGCAACCCGACGGCGATTGTGTTCGACGAATATGACGCAGGCCGCGCCGATGTGATGTTCGTGATCCAGCGCGTGCTGGAGCATGACGGCAAGCTGACGCTGATGGACCAGAACGAAATCATCACCCCACACCCCTATTTCCGCCTCTTTGCGACGGCGAACACCGTGGGTCTGGGCGATACGACGGGCCTGTACCACGGCACACAGCAGATCAACCAAGCGCAGATGGACCGCTGGTCGCTCGTCGCCACGCTGAACTACCTCAGTATCGACGCCGAGACGGCCATCGTGCTGGCGAAGAACCCGCATTACAACACCGAGAAGGGCCGCAAGACCCTCAAGCAGATGGTCACTGTGGCAGACCTCACGCGGACGGCCTTTATGAATGGTGAACTGTCCACTGTGATGTCCCCGCGAACCGTGATCGCTTGGGCGCAGAACGCCGAGATTTTCCGCAATGTCGGCTATGCCTTCCGCCTCTCGTTCCTCAACAAATGTGATGAGTTGGAGCGCCAGACCGTGGCCGAGTTTTACCAGCGTCTGTTTGACGAGGAACTGCCCGAAAGTGCCGCGAGCCTCAGCTTGGGCTGACCCACCAAATTCTCGAACACGAAAAAAGGGGCGCTGTTTCAGCGCCCCTTTGTCGTTCAAGCCTCAGCTCTATTAGTTCGAGGGAACAGGCTCTGTGCTTTCAGCCGCGTTCGGATCTTGCGGCGCGGTGTTTTCAAGCGCTTGTTGCTCAGCTTGCATATCCTGAGCCGTCTTGAAGGCTTCAGCGGCTTCAAGGTCGGCTTTGGTCGCCGAGGAAACCAGACGCAGTGTGCCGCTTTCGTCGGTCATGGTGGAGAGGCTGTCCATCTTCACAGCGACCCATTTCTCACCAAGGCCGAGAAAGCCACCCACACCGATCACAACGCCTTCAACTGAGCCGTCGAGGTTCACGATCAAGTCGTCCACATCACCGATCTTCTCACCAGCGTCCGAATAGACGTTGCTGCCGATCAGGTCGTCCGCGAGGATGGTGTTCTCGCTTTGCATGGTGATCTGGCCTTCGACGGGTTTGGCAGGCTCTTCCGCAGGCGCTTCTGCCACGGCGTCAGCAGCCGCTGGGTCGTCGGTCATCGGGGTTTCTGCGGTGTCGATGGCGTCACCGGACGCGGGTGCATCCGTGGCCGGGGCTTCGGCGCTGTCGGTTGCGTCGTCAGTCTCAGGCACCTCGGCGGTATCCGTTTCCACCTCGGCATCTGCTTCAACGTCAGCGGTGTCTGTTTCGACCTCGGTATCAGCCTCGGCGTCAGCGGTGTCGGTCTCGGTTTCGGTTTCTACCTCACCCTCGGCCTCCATCGTCTCTTCGGTTTCCGTCGCCTCGTCGGTCTGCGGTGCTTCGGCGGTTGCTTCGCCCTCAACGGGCTTCACAGCGTCGTCCTGAGCAGCAACGGCCAGAGGGGCCGTACCCAAAACAGCGATCATAGCCAAGCGGCTCGCGTGTTGCATGAAATTGGTCATTTTCTTCACTCCTACTTGCTGAGACGCGTTGCTGCCAGGGTTCAGAGCGGCACCGTTGCGTCGACTGGTGAGGAAATCCCGATCTGGGGGTGGGGGTTCCCGCTCAGAGGGAGGGATGGGCGGGAACTGGCGCATGCCGTGCAGAGCCCCTGCCCCTTTGACCCTCCTGCGAAAACCTGCCAAACCTCATGGCGTAGCTGACAGAGGCATGGGCCCATGAAGAAATCCGACAACCCCGCTGACGCGTTCAAGAAAGCCCTCGCCGAGGCGACGAAAACCATGGCCGACGATACGGAGTTGAACGTCAGCTACTCCGTTGATCCTTCGGGACTTTCCGGCGATTCGATGCGCTTGCCGCAGGTCAGCCGCCGGATGACCCGCGAGGAAGTTCTGCTGGCCCGCGGCACCGCCGATGCGCTGGCGCTGAACCGCCGCTACCATGACGACGCCACCCATGCGCGTTACGCGCCCCAAGGCGACATGGCGCGCGATCTTTACGAGGCGATGGAAACCGCCCGCTGCGAGGCGATGGGTGCGCGCGATATGCCCGGCACTGCCGGAAACATCGACGTCAAAATCAAACATGACGCCCTGCGCAAGGGCTACGATCAGGCCAAACAGGCCAGCGATGTGCCGCTGGCGGTCGCCGCTGGCTATATGGTGCGGCATCTGGCCACCGGGCGCGATCTGCCTGCCGGGGCCGAAAACGCCATGGAGTTATGGCGTGGGTTTATCGAGGATCAAGCGGGCGGCACGCTCGAAGGGCTGGACGGCAGCCTCGCCGATCAGGCAGCCTTTGCCCGTCTCGCGCGCAAGATGATCTCGGACCTTGGCTATGGCGATCAGCTGGGCGATGACCCGGACAACCAAGACGACGATCAGGAAGATCAGGCCGAAGAAGGCGCGGAAGAAGAGCAAGACCCTGACAGCACCGGACAAGACGATCAGGACGAGGAAGAGGCCGAGGGCACGCCTGAGAACAGCCAAGAGGAACAGCAGGACGACAGTCAGGCGCAGGTCTCTATGGATGACGAGGCTGATCAGGAGCTGGGCGACGAGGCCGACATGCCTGAGGGCGACGCGCCCATGGACCCGCCGCCCCCGCCGCCTGTGTCGGATGCCGACCCCGATTACCGCGTCTATCTAGGCGAGCATGACGAGGTCATCGGGGCCGAAGAACTTGCCGAGCCGATCGAACTGGAGCGACTGCGGGCCTATCTGGACCAACAGCTTGAGCCACTCAAAGGCGCGGTGGGCCGTTTGGCCAACAAACTGCAACGCCGTTTGCAGGCGCAGCAGAACCGCTCATGGGAGTTCGACCTCGAAGAAGGCACGCTCGACGCGGGCCGTTTGGCGCGGGTGGTGGCGAACCCCACGACGCCGCTGAGCTTTAAGGTCGAGAAAGATACCGAGTTCCGCGATACCGTGGTGACGCTGCTGCTAGACAACTCCGGCTCCATGCGAGGCCGCCCGATCTCCATCGCCGCGATCTGCGCCGATGTCTTGGCGCGCACGCTGGAGCGTTGCAATGTGAAGGTCGAAATCCTTGGCTTCACCACCCGCGCTTGGAAGGGCGGTCAGGCGCGTGAGGCGTGGTTGAACGACGGACGGCCCGCGCAGCCGGGGCGGCTGAATGATCTGCGGCACATCATCTACAAGTCGGCCGATGCGCCTTGGCGGCGGACCCGCGACCACCTGGGGCTGATGATGAAAGAAGGACTGCTGAAGGAAAACATCGACGGCGAGGCGCTGGAATGGGCGCACCGCCGGATGTTGGCCCGGCATGAGGCGCGCAAGATTTTGATGGTGATATCTGACGGTGCCCCGGTGGATGACAGCACGTTGTCTGTAAACCCGGCGAATTATCTGGAGAAGCACCTGCGCGATGTGATCGCGATGGTTGAGAAACGTCGGGCGGTGGAACTGTTGGCAATTGGCATCGGTCATGACGTGACGCGCTATTACGACCGCGCTGTGACGATCACGGATGTGGACCAGCTTGCTGGCGCGATGACCGAGCAGTTGGCCGCGCTGTTTGACAGTGATCCGCGGAAACGGGCGCGTGTCATGGGCATGCGTCGCGTTGGCTGAGCAGTCGGACGGTATTTGAAAAAGGATGAAGGAGGGGCTGCGTGTTCCAGAGTTTCGAGGTCACCGCGCGTCCGGAACAGGGGCCGCCGCGGCTGGCGGCGCTGCGGGCAGAGATGAGGCGCGCAGGGCTGGACGGGTTTCTGGTGCCGCGTGCGGATGCCCATCAGGGGGAGTATGTAGCAGCACGGGATGACCGATTGGCGTGGCTGACCGGGTTTACCGGCTCGGCGGGGTTTTGTGCGGTGCTGCAGGAGGCGGCGGGCGTTTTTATCGATGGGCGCTATCGCACACAGGTTAAGGCGCAGGTAGCGCAGGAATTCACGCCCGTGCCTTGGCCTGAGGTTTCCTTGGCGGATTGGTTGAAGGATCAGCTCCACCAAGGCGGTGTGGTGGGGTTTGATCCTTGGCTGCATACGCCGGGGCAACTGGCGAAGATTGAAGAGGGGCTGCAGGGTTCAGACATCACCTTGAAGCGTTCGGAAAATCTAGTCGACCGGATTTGGGCCGACCAGCCCCCTGCCCCGATGGGCGAGGCGCAGGTGCATCCGATTGCATTTGCGGGGGAAAGCCACGACGACAAGCGTAAGCGCTTGGCGGAAACCCTGCGAGAGGCGGGGCAGAAGGCCGCGCTGATTACCCTGCCCGACAGCCATAACTGGCTTTTGAACATCCGTGGACAGGATATCCCGCGCAACCCGGTGGCGCATGGCTTTGCGGTTCTGCACGACGACGGGCGGGTGGATCTGTTCATGTCGGCCGCCAAGCTCGCTGAAGTTCAAGGGCATCTGGGCGAAGAGGTCACGCAGCTGGAGCCGGACACCCTGCCGGACTACCTCGAACAGCTAGAGGGCCTGGTTCGGTTGGACCAACAGACCGCCCCCGTGGCCCTGGCGGATATCCTCGGGGAGCGGGCCGTTTGGGGCGAAGACCCCTGTGCCCTCCCAAAGGCCTGCAAGAATGATGCGGAGATCGCCGGGGCCGCGGAAGCGCATCTGCGAGACGGGGCGGCGGTAGTCGAACAGCTTGCTTGGCTCGACGCGCAACCGCCGGGGAGCCTGACTGAAACGCAGGTCGTGCAGCACCTCGAAGAGTTGCGGCGTCGGGATGAATCCCTGCGCGACATCAGTTTTGAGACCATTGCCGGGACCGGCCCTAATGGGGCGATCATGCATTACCGGGTGACCGAGGAAACCGACAGTGTTTTGCAGGACGGTCATCTGCTCGTGCTCGACAGTGGCGGGCAATATCTCGACGGCACCACAGATATCACCCGCACCGTCGCAATCGGCACCCCTTCTCCGGAAGCGCGGGCGGCCTTTACGCGGGTTCTTTCTGGCATGATCGCCATGAGCCGGCTGCGCTGGCCCAAGGGGTTGGCCGGGCGAGATATCGAGATGCTGGGCCGTCTGCCACTGTGGATGGCGGGACAGGATTTTGATCACGGGTTGGGGCATGGTGTCGGGGCCTATCTTTCGGTCCATGAGGGTCCGCAGCGGCTGAGCCGGATGAGCATGGTGCCGCTGCAGCCGGGCATGATCCTGAGCAATGAGCCGGGGTATTACCGCGAGGGGTCTTTTGGCATCCGCATTGAGAACCTCCTAGTCGTGCAAGAAGCGCCAGAGGTACCCGGCGGTGATGCGCATCGCGAGATGCTTAACTGGCGCACGCTGACGCTCGCGCCGATTGACCGGCGGCTGATTGATGTAGCGTCCCTGGCGCCTGAAGCGCGTGACTGGCTCAATGCCTATCACCGCGACGTTGCGGAAAAGATCGGCCCGCGGGTATCCCCTGCCGCGAAACTGTGGTTGGATGCAGCTACGGCGCCGCTATGAGCGTCTGATTTCAACAAATCAGGGGAGATGCGGCATGGCCGACCATATCAAGATCACAGCGGCACAGGGCACATGGGTGGTGCGCGCAGGCGGCGCGGTTCTGGGCGAGTCGACCAATGCGCTGGAACTGCGCGAAGGGGACTACCCGCCGGTCATCTATTTCCCGCGCGGTGATATTGCCATGGCCTTCCTCGACGCCTCTGACAAAACGACCCATTGCCCGCATAAGGGCGATGCGACCTATTTTTCGGTCGTGACCAAGAGCCGCACGTTGCAGGACGCGGTCTGGTCCTATGAGGATCCGAAAGAGGATGTGGCTGAGATTAAGGGCCACCTCGCCTTTGATCCGCGCGAAGAGATTGCCATCGAGCGGGTCTAACCCCGTTTAGGAATGTTCCTCGGCCGCCGTCGCTGCCAATGCGCGGTTATAGGCTTTGAGCGCATCGACATGGAACAATGCGCCGAGCAATTCGGGCGGCGCATTGGCGCTGAGCGTCACCACGGGGATAAAGTTCTTTTCTGTCTGCTCAAACATCGGCAGCGCGGCCTCTAGCGTGGCGGCGCCGTCGATATAGGTGCCTTGGTCGATCAATTCCCAGCAGGCCTCCTCGGGGGCGGCATCGGCATCATCGGGGCGCCGCATGATGCGGGCGACCATGAACATTGACAGCAGATAAGCCTGCGGCCCGGCGGCGAGATGCACACCGCGCCGCTCCATCTGGGTGAGGAAGAAGGACCGGTCCACCAGCCGTGAGGCGAGTGCGGTGGACATGCTGACGGCCACCATAACCGCAAGGCCGGTTTGCCAGTCGCCTGTCATCTCGAACACGATCAACGTGGTGGAAATCGGCGCACCCAGCACGGCAGCAGCCACCGCCCCCATACCCGCCAGCGCATAAAGCGAGGACGAGCCGGAAACCTCGGGGAAGACGCCGGTAGCGATCAGGCCAAAAGCCAAGCCGGTGAGAGCGCCGACCATAAGCGAAGGGGAAAACACCCCGCCGCCCATGCGTCCGCCCAAGGTGATTGCCACTGCGGCCACTTTGAGAGCCGTAAACACGATGGCCTCATGCAAGACCAACTCGCCGGTGAGCGCCATCGACGTCGTCTCATAGCCGACCCCGATGATATGCGGGAACCAGAGCGCGATCACGCCCAGCACCGCCCCCGCAACCGCAGGGCGCAACCAGCGGGCCAGACCTGTGCGCGCTTGCAGGTAGTTGCCGAAATCCTCAGCCCAGAAGATCGCGCGCATCAGCACAACCGAGACGACCCCGCAGGTCAGGCCAAGCAGGAGGAAGGCGGGCAGTTCGACATAGAATTGCACATCGCCAAGGCTCGGCAGGACGAACTCGGTCAATCCGCCGAACTCCAGCCGATTGATAACCGTGCCTGCGGCAGAGGCGATGACGATGGGCGCGAAGGCGTGAACGGCGAAATGGCGTAGCACCACTTCGAGGGCAAAGAGCGCGCCGGCAATCGGTGCGTTAAAGCTAGCTGAGACAGCGGCGGCCACAGCGCAGCCAAGCAGGTCGCGCCCGGTGATGCCATCGGCATTCATCAAGCGGCTGACCTTGGTCGAGATCACAGCGGCCAGGTGCACCACCGGCCCTTCCCGGCCCGAAGAGCCGCCGGTGGATAGGGTAATCAACGAGGCCAGTGCCGAGGCCACCCCGGCGCGGGTTTCGACCCGGCCATCGTGCATGGCAGCGCCGAGGATCACGTCACCCACCGTTCGCGCGCGCCCGTCATTGGTAAAACGGTGCAGGATCAGACCGACCAGCAGCCCTCCTATGGTGGGGATCAGAACAACCCAATACCACGGCAGACCGGCCAGAAAACTGTGCAGGAATTGCACATCGTCGGTGCCGTAGAGCGTGGCCTGTAGCCAGTTAATGCCCTTGCGGAAAAAGAGCGCCGCGAAGCCCGCAGCAATGCCCACGAGCAAAGCGATGAACCAGAACGTGATCTTGCCCGGCCCTTGGGTGCGCAGAATATGCCAACCCCGTTTGCAGCCGCCAAGCGCCTGATCAAACTGTTGCGAAAAGAAAGGCTTATCTGACGGGGGCATGGGCTTTGACCAAAGGGAACCCTTCCTGTCTAGGCCAAGCTGATCCGAGGTAAAACCGTCATTTAAGAAGTCGTCGCTGCCTGTTGCCCTTCCAGCAGCGCTTTGGCTGCAGCGCGGGCGGCGTCGGTGATCGTATCGCCTGCCAGCATCCGCGCCACTTCGTCGACGCGTTCTTCCGGGGCCAGCGGGGTGACGGTTGAGGTCGTCATCCCCTTGGTGACCGACTTTGCCACGCGCCAGTGATGCGCGCCGAGGGCGGCCACTTGCGGCGAATGGGTTACGACCAGCACCTGCCCGTCTGCCGCCAGCGCCTTGAGCCGACGTCCGACAGCATCGGCAGTGGCACCACCGACGCCGCGGTCGATCTCGTCAAAGATCAGCGTCAGGCCGGACTGGCTTTGTGTCAGACAGACCTTGAGCGCCAAAAGAAAACGGCTCAATTCCCCGCCCGAGGCAATCTTGCCCAAAGGGCCAGCAGGGGCGCCGGGGTTGGTGGCCACGGTAAAGGACACCGCATCGCGCCCCTCGGGGCCTGCGACTTCGTCGGTGATTTGTGTGACGAAGACCGCCCGCTCCATCTTGAGCGGGGCGAGTTCTGCCGCAACGGCCTTGTCGAGCTTGGCCGCTGCCTTACGCCGCTTCTCTGACAGGGCCGTGGCCCGCGCGTCGTATAGCGCTTCAGCATCGCGCACCGCTTGCTCTAGCCCCGCCTGCGCTGCCTCGCCCGCGTCCAGCGCGTCCAGTTTGGCACGCAGCGTATCTGCAAAACCTGCCAGTTCATCCGGCTGCACATCATGCTTGCGCGCAAGCCCCCGGATGGCAAAGAGGCGCTCTTCGCAGGCTTCTAACTCGTAAGGATCAAAGGACATCCCGTCGATCGCATCGGCGACGCCAGACATTGCCTCGTCCAGTTCGACCATCGCGCGGTTCAGTGCGGCCATCGGCTCTTCCAACGTGCCTTCGGCCTTGTCGGCCACGCCGTCGAGCCAGCGCAGCGCATCGCCAAGTGCTGTTTCCGCTCCGCCCTGCCCCAACAACTCATATGCGTTGACCACATCGCGGCGGATCTTCTCGGCTCCCTGCATCAGTCGACGGCGGGTGTCGAGCGTGGCTTCTTCGCCCTCTTCAGGGGCGAGCTTGTCCAGTTCCGCGACCGCATGGCGCAGGAATTCTTCCTCGGCGGCAATCGCTTCGCGTTCAGCGGCAGCGGCCTGCGCCGCCTTGCGTGCCTTCGCGAGCGCAGACCACGCTTCACGGACGCTTGCGATGGCTTTCTGATTGCCTGCGTAATCGTCCAGAATAGCGCGGTGGCCACGTGGGTTCAGCAGTCCACGGTCATCATGCTGGCCATGCAGTTCCACCAAAGTCTCGGACAAGCGCCGCAGCACTTCGCCTGAGCAGCGACGGTCATTCACCCAAGCCGTCTTGCGCCCGTCAGCCGTGTTGATCCGGCGCAGGATCAATTCATCCCCGCTGGGCAGCCCTGCCTCTTCTAACACCGCATTGGCCGGGTGGCCTTCGGGCAGGTCAAACCAAGCGGTGACCTCCCCCTGCGCGGCTCCTTGGCGCACCAGATCGGCGCGCCCGCGCCAACCCAGAACAAAGCCCAATGCATCCAGCAGGATAGACTTGCCCGCGCCGGTTTCCCCGGTCAACACGTTCAGCCCCGGCTGGAAGCCAAGCTCCAGCCGGTCGATGATAAGCATGTCCGAAATATCAAGTCCGCGGAGCATTCAAAACCGTCGAATGACCTGCGTCATCCCCTTTAAAGCCACTCGCCCTTGATGGTCTGGCGATAGGCTGCCCCAAGCCAATTGTCCTTGTAGAACGCCGGCGCAAGGCCGCGGCCTGTGAGCAGCTTGTAGCTGTCCTCATACCATTCCGAGCCACGGTAGTTGTGGCCCAGAATTGCGCCCGCCGTCTGCGCCTCGTGGTTCAGACCGAGCGAGAGATAAGCTTCGACCAAACGGTGCAGCGCCTCTGCTGTGTGGGTCGTCGTCTGGAAATCCTCGACCACAACGCGGAAGCGGTTGATCGCGGCAGTATAGTGATCGCGACGCAGGTAGTAGCGACCGATCTCCATCTCTTTGCCCGCCAGATGGTCGAACGCGAGGTCGAACTTCAGGATCGCCGAGCGGGCATATTCGCTGTCAGGATAGCCTTCGATCACGCCACGCAGCGCTTGCAGCGCTTGGAAGGTCAGCCCTTGGTCGCGGCCCACTTCGTCAATCTGGTCGTAATAGCTCAGCGCCAGCAGATACTGTGCATAGGCGGCATCGTCATCGCCGGGATAGAAATCAATGAAACGCTGTGCGGCGGAGCGGCTGTTGGGGTAGTCCTGATCCTTGTGATAAGCAAACGCCTGCATGATCAGCGCGCGTTTGGCCCATTCGGAATAAGGATAGAGCCGTTCGATCTCGGCAAAATAGGTCGCGGCTTCGCCGGGGTTGTTGCCGTTCAACTCATATTCGCCGCGCTCGAAAATCTGTTCGGCGGTATAGGTTTCGAGCGGGATTTCTTGCGGGTTAAAGAAACTGCCGTCCGAGCGGCCATCGCCACCACCACAGGCTGCAAGAACAGCGACGAGGCCCAGTGCACCGATGACTCGCTTTCGCGAAACCGTTTCCGTCATGCCTGCACCCCTTGCATCGTCGAACCCATGGTCAAAGACCCTCTTGCGCATGTGACTAGCACATTAATATGCCATGCAAAACGCTCATTCCGCCCCCGCCATTCGGCAGTCGCGCAAAAGCGGCGCCCAGTGTCAGGCTTGTCACTTCGCATTAAGGAATACAAGGCATTGGCAGGGCGTTCAATGGCACATCGCACTGCGCAAAACGCCGTTTAGGCCACGGCGGGAATTTCGTCCCAAACCAACCCGAAGCCCGGCAGACGTTCGGCCTGCGCAGCGTCGCACGTGACCAGACGCACGGCATCGGGCGTGGCAAAAAGCGCCCGCAGCAATGTGTTGGTCAGCGAGTGACCCGCACGGGTGCCTTTGTAATGGCCCAGCAAGGGTGCGCCGGCCAGCGCCAGATCACCCAGAGCATCCAGCATCTTGTGACGCACAGGCTCATCCGCATGGCGTAGACCGCCGGGGCTAAGCACTTCGTCACCATCAAAGACCACGGCGTTTTCACCCGGCGCACCGCCAAGGGCAAGCCCGTTGGCCTGCATGGCTTCCACATCGGCCTGACGGCAGAAGGTCCGGCTGTCGCAAAGTTCGCGGGCAAAGGAGCCGTTATTCATGGTCAGCGATTTGCGCTGCTGGCCGATGGCCGCATCTGTAAAGTCGATCTCGAAATCAATGCGCAGCGTGTCCGCGGGAGAGATCGTCGCAGTGGCGTCGCCGTCCTGAACGGTCACGGTCTTGAGCACTTCGAAAGCCATGACCGGGGCCGCCAACTGGCGAATGCCACGCTGCATAATGCCACGTACGAAGGGTACGGAGGAACCGTCGAGGATCGGCACTTCGGGGCCGTCGATCTCAACCAATACGTTGTGAATGCCGCACCCTGCCAGCGCCGCCATCAGGTGCTCCACGGTGGAGACCGACAGGCCAGTGCGGTTTTCGAGTTTGGTGCAAAGCGGCGAACGGTTCACCGCATCCCAACGGGCGGGGATCAGACGGTCACCAACGGCGACGTCGCTGCGGGAGAACCAGATGCCGTGATGTGCAGAGGCCGGGCGCAGGGTCACAGTTGCAGGCAGACCGGAGTGCAGGCCTGTGCCACTGAAGCTGATCGCTGATTTGATTGTTGTCTGCACCGGGGCATCCTCAAGTTTGTCGTACATCTGCATGTATCTTGAACTCTGAAGTACTGCGCAGGTTCGGTTTGCTCAACTCAATCTTTGTAACCGTCTGAAACATGGCTGCAACATTTGGGCACAGCAACGCCTACCCCTTCGTAACCCATTATTTCAAAACGAAAAAGGGCCACCCGAAGGTGGCCCTTTCCGTGATTATCGTGATCGAATTAATTCGCCTGACGGCGCAGGAACGCGGGGATTTCGATGCGTTCTTGATCCGGGTCGTTGCTCTCTTGCGGCTGCGGCGCTGCAGCAGAGGCACGAGTCTGAACCGGCGGTTGCTGGCGCGCAGGACGGGCCTGTGCTTCGCCTTCGCCGTGGCCGGTCATCCGGTTGATCAGGGAGTTGATGCCGAAGCGACCTTTGTCGCCCTGCTCACCCTGTTGCGACTGCTGCTGCTGAGCGTGACGCTCGGGTGCGGCTTTCTGTGCAGCGGCGCGCAGACGGGCCAGAGCTTCGGGCGACGGCGTGCCGGGAGTCGGCGCACGCGGTGCAACGAATGTCTCAGGCTCGGCTTCGATGGCTTGCTCCTGGCGCGGCTCGAAAGCGGCAACTTCGGGCTGGTAGGCCGGTGCGGGCAGACCGTCGTCATCTTCGACAACGTTCTCTTCCTCGTAGCGGTCTTCCTGACGCTCGTTCTGCTGCAGGTCTTGGAACAGGGGAGCCTGCTCGACTTCCTGTTTCATCTCGGCGGCAACGGGCGCAGGCGCCTGTGCTGCGGAGACCGGAGCGACATCCTCAACCGAAACATTCTGGCGCAGCGGCTGGCTCATGGAGCGGCGGGGTACCGGGATTTCCGAGTTCACATCGGTGGCGTCGATGCCGGTGGCGACAACGCTGACGCGCATCAGGCCGCCCAGAGCTTCGTCCAGCGTGGAACCGACGATGATGTTCGCCTCTGGATCCACTTCCTCGCGGATGCGGTTGGCGGCTTCGTCCAGTTCGAAGAGGGTAAGGTCGTGACCACCGGTGATGTTGATGAGAACACCTTTGGCGCCGCGCAGGCTGATTTCGTCCAGCAGCGGGTTGGCGATGGCTTTCTCGGCAGCCTGGATGGCGCGATCTTCGCCCTCGGCCTCGCCTGTGCCCATCATCGCTTTGCCCATCTCGTCCATCACGGCGCGAACGTCAGCAAAGTCGAGGTTGATGAGACCCGGACGGACCATCAGGTCAGTCACGCCCTTCACACCTTGGTACAGCACGTCGTCGGCCATCGAGAAGGCTTCGGTAAAGGTGGTCTTTTCATTGGCCAGACGGAAGAGGTTCTGGTTAGGAATGATGATCAGCGTGTCGACGACCTTTTGCAGCGTCTCGACGCCGTCCTCGGCCTGACGCATGCGCTTGGCGCCTTCGAACTGGAAGGGCTTGGTCACGACGCCGACGGTCAGCACGCCCAGCTCACGCGCGGCCTGCGCGATGATCGGGGCCGCACCGGTGCCGGTGCCGCCGCCCATGCCGGCGGTGATGAAGCACATATGCGCGCCGGCAAGGTGGTCGACGATCTGCTCGATGCTCTCTTCAGCCGCTGCAGCGCCAACGGAGGCACGGGCGCCCGCGCCCAGACCTTCGGTGACCTTGATGCCCAGCTGAACGCGGTTCTCGGCCTGCGCTTGCTGCAGGGCCTGAGCGTCGGTGTTCGCCACAACGAAATCAACGCCATCCAGCTGCTTTTCGATCATGTTGTTGACCGCGTTGCCGCCAGCACCACCAACACCGAAGACGGTGATACGGGGTTTCAGATCATCTTGTCCTGGCATTGAAAGGTTGAGTGTCATGTGCTGTCCGCCTGTACAGTTGTCCGCGTTCTGCGGGGAGTTTTTCGACCAAATTTACCCGACCCTATCGGCATAGGGCCGGATCGTCACCTAAAAAACGTCTTTTTAACGCTAAATATGGGCAAAAACTTGCCGGTCGCCGCCTCATATCGGGTTAACCACCCGATATTGGGGTCACCAATTGTCACGGAACCATTTCACAGCGCGCTTCAGCGACCGCGAAGGGTAGCGATCGGCGGGGATGTCGAAGTCCCACCACTCGTCCTGCGGATGCGCCGCAAAGAGCGCGAGGCCCACGGCAGAGGCGAAACCCGGTCCGGTTGCCGCCTGCGGCAAGCCATGCACGCGCAGCGGGCGGCCCAGACGCACCTGCTGGCCAAGTATCTTGCTCGCCAACCCATCAAGGCCCGGTATCTGGCTGCCCGCCCCGGTAAGCACAATCTGCTGGCTTGGCAAGTGATCGAAACCGGCAGCATCCAGCCGAACGCGGACCTCTTCGAGGATCTCTTCGACCCGCGGACGCATGATGCCGATCAACTCGGCCCTGCTCGCCGTGCGACGGTCATGTTCATAGTCGCCGGTCTCGCCGCCGATCTCGATCATGTCGCGGTCGTCCATGCCTGTGGCGTGAACACCGCCGTAGAAGGTCTTGATCCGCTCGGCATTGGCCGTCGGCACCTGCAGCCCCATGGAAATGTCCGAAGTCACGTGATCGCCGCCCATGCGCACGGTATCGGCATAGATCATATGTTTCTTGATAAAGATCGACACGCCCGTTGTGCCGCCGCCCATGTCGATACAGGCCGCGCCCAACTCCTGCTCATCCTCAACCAACGCCGAGATGCCCGACGCATAGGAGGACGAAGCGATGCCCGCGAGTTCCAGATCACAACGCTTAATACAATGCGCCAGATGCTGCACTGTGTCGGCATCCACCGTCAGCATATGCATATCGACGGAAAGGCTGTTGCCCAACTGCCCACGCGGGTCAGCCAGACCACTGCGATGGTCTAGCGCAAAGTTCACCGGCTGGGCGTGCAAGACTTCGCGGCCCTCGCCGTATTCCGGCACGTCACAGCCCGCCAGCACCCGCGCCACGTCCTGCTCAGAGACCGACTGCCCCTCAAGCTCGACCTGCGCGTCAAGGCCGTAGCTGCGCGGCTCGCCGCCCGAGAAACAAGCGATCACGTGATCCACACGGATGCCCGCCATCTTCTGCGCGGCCTGAAGCGCCGTGCGAATGGCGCGCTCGGTCTCGCCCATGGCGCAGATCTCGCCAAAGCGGACCCCACGCGAACGGGTGGTCGCCGCGCCGATGACCCGAAAACCCGATTGCCCGGCCAGCGAGCCAATGTCGCCGTTCTCGCCATCGAGGCCGACCCCGTCAAAGCGCAACACCAAGCAAGCGATCTTGGAACTGCCCACGTCCAGAATGGCGACCACCCCGCGTTGAATCGCCAATTTGCGCATATGCCGCATCGAACGCTGACTGTCGTATAGATCCATCATTTTGTTACTGTCCCGATCCCAAAGGCCATCTTACTGGCCGGAAAGCTGCCTGATGTGCCACCATTCGCGGGTGGCCTCTTCGTTCATTCTAAGGGTTGGTCTTGCCGCCAACCGCATGTCCACCCGCGCGACGTCACGCGTGAGGACTTCTTGCGCGCCTTCCAGCGCGATAACCCGTTCCAGCGCCTGAACGGCGTTCTCTTCGGGGAGCATGATGCGCTGGTCGCGGTCCAGCACCACGTCCCAACGCCGTTCACCAACCCGCACCAAGCCGCGCAGGCGTTCACCCATAATGCTCGCCGCTGCAATCAGCTTGAGCGCTTCGGGCACGTGATCCGCCGCCCCTGCCCCGGCGATAAGGGGCAGGTCCGGATGGTCGAGCCGTGCGTCGATGTCCGTCACATGGGCGCCGGTATTATCCACCAGTGCCAAACCCTCTGCACTGCGCCAAACGGCGACCGGTACACGGGGGGTCACGTCGATCTGCAACACGCCGCCGGGGCGGATGCGGACATTGGCCTGTCTGACGCCGTGGATCGCCGTCACCTGTTCACGCAGGGCGGGGAGGTCCAGATCAAAGGACGACAGCGGAAACTCCAACGGCACCGCGGTGCGGATCTCGCTGGCCAGCATGTCGCTGGCCCCGTCGATGGCCATAAGCTTGACCATGAACTCCGGGCGTTCCTCAATGCTGGCGCGCACATCGGCGATGGCCTGAACCACCGTCCCGCGCCGCGCTTCGTCTGAGAGGTAGATCGTCCCGGCGAGCAGGCTCAGCGTGAAAGGCAGCCCAATGCGCAGGGCAAAGCGGAAGCCCGGCGTCAGCATCAGGCGCTGCATGCGCCAAGACCAGCGCGACGGCGCTGGATCGACCTTGGGGGTTTCGGGGCGGCGGCGGATCAGCGATCGCATGACGCATCCTCCACCATCCAAGCGCAGAGCGCGGGGAACGTGATACCAACCGCTGCCGCCTGTTCGGGCGTCAGCGAGGTCGCGGTCATGCCGGGCTGGGTGTTGGTCTCGAGCAGGATCAACCCTTCGGCACCCCGGCTCTCGTCCCAACGGAAATCGGTACGGCTGATGCCGCGGCAGCCGAGCGCGTCATGGGCGCGGCGGGCATAGTCGAGGCAAAGCGCGGTGATCTCTTCAGGCAGCTCTGCAGGCACTACATGGCGCGAGCCGCCGGGCTTGTACTTGGCGTCGTAATCATACCAGCCGGTGGTGATAATATCGGTCACGCCAAGCGCGCGGTCACCCATCACTGTGGTGGTGAGCTCTCGTCCGGGGGCGAAGGTCTCGACCATCACCTCGGCGGGCATGTCGTCAGACAGCTGCGGCGGGCCGTTGTTCTCGGCATTCACCAGATAAACGCCAACCGAAGAGCCTTCGTTATTGGGCTTCACCACATAGGGCGGCGTCATCACATGATCCGCCATCACGTCCGCCTTGGGCGCGATAACACTTTCCAACACGGGCAGCCCCGCATGGCGGAACACGTCTTTGGAGCGCTGCTTGTCCATCGCCAAAGCCGAGGCCAGCACGCCGGAATGTGTATAAGGAATATGCAGCCACTCGAGCAGGCCTTGGACGCAGCCATCCTCGCCCCAACGACCATGCAGGCAATTCAAAACGGCATCGGGTTTGAGATCACTCAGAACGGCAAAAAGGTCGCGGCCGGCTTCGACCTCGACCACTTCATATCCGCCATGTTCCCTCAGGGCAGCAGCGCATGCGCGCCCGCTGGACAAAGACACCTCGCGCTCAGCCGAAGGTCCGCCCATCAATACCGCCACTGTCGGGGTGTGTCCGCTCGACGTACCCACCAAAGTGCCTCTTTGCCTCGGGCCGTTTGCGGCCCCTATCGTTGTTATCGTTGCTTTGCCGTCTGCATTGGCTATCGCCTAACGGCTTAGCTTTGCGACACCGGATCACCCAATTTTTCACCGATGCGCTTAATTTCCCATTCTAGCCTTATACCGCTTGAAGCGTAAACCTTTTTTCGCACCTCCTCACCCAATGATTCGAGGTCATCGGCGGTGGCATCTCCGGTGTTGATGAGGAAGTTCGAGTGCTTCGGGCTCATCTGCGCGCCGCCGTATGTGGCGCCGCGCATTCCGGCTTCGTCGATCACTTTCCAAGCCTTCAGGTCGTGCACATCGTCGGCCTTCCCGGTGGACGAGAATCCAGCCGGGTTGCGGAAGGTCGAACCGGCGCTGCGGTCCTTTGTGGGTTGGGTTTCATCGCGTTTGGCAAGCTGGCTTTCCATCCGGGCGTGAAGCTCTTCCGGCACGCCTTTGGGCGGGGCAAAGGTCGCGCCAATCAGGACAGAACCGGGCGACAGATCGGTCTGGCGGTAACGGAAATTCAGGTCATCTGCGGTCAGCGTTACAACCTCTCCGGCCCGCGTCACGGCCTGCGCCGACACGAAATGATCCGCCGTATAGCTGCCGTAACAGCCCGCGTTCATGCGCAAGGCTCCGCCGATGCTGCCGGGAATGGTGCGCAAAAACGTCATATCAAGCCCGGCGTCTGCGGCCTTGCGGGCCACATGAGCGTCCAAAGCCGCCGCGCCGACGGTGATTTGGTCGTTCTCCACCTCAATACTGTTGAACCCACGCCCCAGACGGATCACCACAGCCCGCAGCCCGCCATCACGCACGATCAGGTTAGAGCCCACACCCATGGGAAAGACCTCAATCCCCTGCGGCAGCCGCCGCATGAAAAGGCAGAGATCGTCCAAATCGGCAGGCTGAAACAGATAGTCCGCAGGGCCGCCAACGCGCAGCCATGTGAGGTCATTCAGGGCGCGTTCAGGCGTCAGCTTGCCGCGCAGATCGGGTATGTTTAGCTTGGTCATGAAGGCGGACTTAGCCTATTTGCGCGGCAGGGCAAACCGTCAAGCGTCGTCCTTGTCGACCCGGCTTTCGCGCCAGCGCTGCGCCAAGCGCCCTGCCAGCCAGCCGAAGCCGAAACCGCCCACGGCATAGAGGACCACCGAAACCTGTGCGACCAGTGCATGCGGCTCGAATACCCGCGCATCAAGGCCAAAGACCATCCATATCGCGTTGAGCGCCAGTCCCACGGCCAGGACGAGGAAAAACAGCCCCACCCGCGCCCGAAACCCGGTCCAGAGGCAGGCGATCATCCACAGCGCGAATACCGTGAGCAACGCCGCCAGAGTGGGCGTCAGGGTCATTCCGCAGGCTCGCGGTTCTGGCCTGCGTCACGCCTGACAGCGCGCCGTAGCCAGCGCAGGAGATAGACAACCGGCCAACGCAGCACCGAACACCCCCCTGCCAGCACCAGCAGCCCGACCCAAGGTCCGTGTTGGGTGGTCACAAAGCCGACAATCGGGATGCCCGCAGCGATCAACATATAGGCGTTGCGCCAGTGGAAATCCTTGCTCGGCGTCATGGCCAGAATATTGGCAATCACGAACCAGAAACAGGCGAGGACCAGCGAGATGCTCATTTCGGCAACTCCGGTGTTTCCCTACGCAACCGGGCCGCAAGATAGCGCAACGGGTTGCGGAACATGGAGACAAAAGCAGCAAGCGCAGCGATGGCGAGCAACCAAGATTGGCTCACCCCAATCGCCACGATCAACGCAGGGGCCGCGATCAGCAGCGCGATCCCCGGCACGTATTGGTGGCGCATGGGCAGCATAGCCACGGTAACAGCGGCGAAGACCCAGAGGATCGACAGCCAAGCCAAAGTCACGCCGCAGCCTCCTTGGCCGCGCGCAGTGCGTCGGGCAATTCATTGGCCCAAGTGCTGATCGTACCCGCGCCCAAACAGACCACAATATCTCCCGGCTGGGCTTCGCGCCGCACCAGTTGGGTCAACGCTTCGGCATCCTCCACGGCAAAGGCGCGGCGGTGCCCGTGCTGGATCAACCCGTCGACCAAACCGTCCCGGTCGGCACCGGGGATCGGGTCTTCGCCCGCCGCATAGACATCGGCGATGCCAACCACGTCGGCATCGTTGAAACAGGCGCAGAACTCATCGAAATGGTGATGCAGGCGCGAATAGCGGTGCGGCTGATGCACCGCAATCACACGGCCTTTGCTGGCCTGACGTGCAGCTTTCAACACAGCAGCAATCTCCACCGGGTGATGCCCGTAGTCGTCAATGATGGTCACCCCATCAACCTCGCCCACCCGGGTAAACCGTCGGTTAACGCCGCCAAAGCTACCAAGCGCTGCGCGGATCTGCTCACCGCTCATGCCGAGGTGCCTCGACACGGCGACCGCCGCCAGCGCGTTGGAGACATTGTGATCGCCCGGCATCGGCAGGGCGCAGCCTTCGATGACCAGCCCCTCCGTCTGCAAATGCACATCGAAATGCGCGACGCCGTCTTTATAGTGCAGCCCCACGGCCCGGACATCTGCCTGCACGTTGAAGCCATAGGTCAGGACACGGCGGTCGGTGATCTTGCCCACCAAGGATTGCACCTCGGGATGGTCGATGCAGCAGACCGCCAAACCGTAGAACGGAATGTTCGACACGAAGTTCAAGAACCCCTGTCGCAGCGTATCGAAGTCACCCCAATGTTCCATATGCTCAGGGTCGATATTCGTAACAATCGCAATGGTCGCGGGCAGACGGTTGAAGGTGCCGTCAGACTCGTCAGCCTCGACCACCATCCATTCGCCCTGCCCCATTCGTGCATTGGAGCCATAGGCGTGGATCACCCCGCCGTTAATCACCGTCGGGTCGATGCCCCCGGCCACCAGCAGCTCAGCCACCATGGTCGTCGTGGTCGTCTTACCATGCGTCCCCGCGACGGCGATATTAGACTTAAGCCGCATAAGCTCAGCCAGCATCTCCGCACGGCGCACCACGGGCAAGCCACGGCGGCGGGCTTCGTCGAGCTCCGCATTGCCCGGTTTGATCGCGGACGAAACGACGATGACCGCGGCGCCATCAATATTCTCAGCCGCCTGCCCCTCAAATATCTTTGCACCCAACTCGGCCAACCGCACGGTGATCTTGGTCGCTTTCAGATCCGACCCCTGCACCCGGTAGCCGTGGTTCAGCAGCACTTCGGCAATGCCGGACATGCCGATGCCGCCAATGCCGACAAAATGGATCGGGCCAACGTCGGTCGGCAGTTTGGTAGCGGCACTATTCATGAAGGTTCGTCCTCTTCCCCAGCAGAGATCGATCCGGTCGATCCCAGTTGTTCGACCATATCGGCCAGAGTTTCGGCAGCGTCGGGCTTGCCCACCGACAGCGCGGCCCGCGACATCTGCAGGGCACCGTCAGGCGTTTCCAGCACCGACAGGATTTGTTCGGTCAGGATTTCGGGGTTGGCCTTGCGCTCGGGCACCATGATTGCGGCCCCTGCTTCGACCAACCCGCGCGCATTGGCGCTTTGGTGGTCGCCCGCCGCCGCGGCAAAGGGGATCAGGATCGACGGGCGGCCAATGACCGAAAGATCGGCGATGCTCGACGCGCCCGAGCGACTGATCACCAGCTGCGCTTCGGACATGCGACGCGGCACATCGTCAAAGAACGGACGAACATCGGCGTCGATCCCAGACTCGGCATAGTAGTCAGCGACCCGTTGGCCGTCTTCGTCACGTGCCTGATGGCTGACGCGGATATTACGGATCATCGACATCGGCAACGCGGCCAAGGCAGGCGGCACCACATCGCTCAGGATGCGCGCGCCTTGGCTGCCGCCCATCACCAATATCTCCATCGGATAATCGCCCGGCGCGATATAGCCTGCTCCGGCCCTGTCCAGCACAGCCGCCCGTACCGGGTTGCCAACATGCCAGCCCTGCACGCCCTCGGGCAGTTTCGTGGGCCAGACACCACAGGCCACGGCATCCACACGTTTGGCGAATATCTCATTTACCCGACCGAGGACGCCGTTTTGTTCATGGATCATACGCGGCTTGCGCAGCGCCCAAGCGGCACCGAGCGCCGGGATCGACGGGTAACCGCCAAACCCCACCACCACTGCAGGCCGGTCGCGAAGCATATTGAGCGCCGCCTTTGCCACGCCGGCCGCAATACGAAACGGCACCATCGCCTTGGCCGCGATACCGCCCCGCGCAAAGGTCGCGCTGCTGATCTGGTTGATCTCTACCTCTTCGGGAAAGCCCGACGTATAGCGTGCACCGCGCGCATCAGTACTGAGCTTCACGCGCCAACCGCGCTTCAGCATCACCTCGGCCAAAGCCTGTGCCGGAAACATATGCCCACCGGTCCCCCCGGCGGCGATGATCAGCAATGGCGCAGACATCAGCGGCGGCCCCGGCCCAGAATATCGCTGATCTCGCCCTGCGGGCGGGAACGGGTAAAGGCCAACAACATGCCCACAGCGATACCAGAGGCGATCACCGAAGAGCCACCGTAACTTACGAACGGCAGGGTCATGCCCTTGGCTGGCAAAAGCCGCACTGCCACACCCATGTTAATCATCGCCTGTACTCCGAATGTGCAGGCCAGCCCGGTTCCGGCCAGCCGGATGAAGGGATCACGTTCGCGCACCAGCCGCAGCAGCGAGCGAACAACCACGACTGTATATAGGGCAATGATGCAGACGACCAGAATAAGCCCGTATTCTTCTGCCGCGACGGCGATGATGAAGTCTGTATGCGCGTCCGGCAGCGACCATTTGACCTGCCCCTCGCCCACGCCAACCCCAAATAGCCCGCCTTCGCGGATCGCATTGGTGGCATAGCCAAGCTGGGTGGTCGGGTCGACATCAGGGCTCAGAAAGCCGTCAATCCGCCGTGCGAAGTGTTCGGAATTGGAATAGGCCACAGTGCCCGCAACCACGACCAGTCCGGCCATGCCCACCAGCAGCAGCATCGGCGCACCGCCGACGAAATACATCACGCCCCAGCCAAAAAGCACCAGACAAGCCTGACCAAAGTCTGGCTGTAGCGCCAGCATCAGCACGATGGAGATACACAGCGCAAAGGACCAAGCGCGTCCCGGCGGGCCGTTGATCTCAAGACTCGCAGCCATCGCCCAAGCAGCGGCGACCATAAAGCCGGGTTTGAGGAATTCGGAGGGCTGGAGTGAGGCAAAGCCCAAGCTGTACCAACGCGTAGCACCCTTGCCGAAATCTGTGCCGAAGAATGGCAGCAAAGCAAGTGCGACAAAGGAAATGATAAAGCCCAGCACCGCCAGACGCCGCACCACTGTGGGCGACATCATTGAGGTGAGCAGCATCGCAATCAGCGCCACACCGCCAAAGAATGCTTGCCGTTGGACATAGTGAAAGGGGTCAAAGCCGTTCTTGGCCGCCAAGGGCGGCGAGGCCGCGAGGCCCAAGAGCATCCCGACGGCAAAAAGCATCAACACGCAGGACAACGCCCAACGGTCGACCGTACGCCACCACTTTGGAAGAATCGGTTCGCCATCCCGTACCGGGACTGCGCCATAGACCATCTCTGTCATGGGTATCTGCCTTACACTGCCTCAACGGCCCCTTTTCGGGGTCTCAACCTGTAAGCTAGCGCGATTTGGCCCATGAAGCCAGAGAATTTAGCGACACCCGATGCCGCAGGTCAGGCGGGGCCAGCATCAGCCCCGCCTGCGTGGCAATTATGCCGCTTTATGGGTGCCGCGCACCGGGTAGTCGTTGTTGCGGATGAACTTCAAGCCACCCAGCAGACCTTCGAGATCCGGGCGCGAGAAAGGTGCGTTCGAAATGTCGACGATATGCAAGTTACCCTCGCCGTTGATGACGAATGTCGCGGGCTCCGCGAAGGGCCGATCGGTTTCCTGCGCGCTGCGCGGGTCCGAGATATAGAGACCCAGATCGCGCATCTGGTCGAGCGTCATGTCATAGCCGATGGGCAGGGTCAGGCTGTCCTCATCCGCGATGCCTTGGGCTTTCTCCTCCGGATCGCCAGAGACGGCAATCACATCGACACCAATTTCGTGGAAGTCGCCCTGAAGCTTTTCAAGCTGCGCGAGGTACTTTTTGCAGATCGGGCAATGCAGGCCACGGTAGACCACGACGAGCTGCCAGTCGCGCCCCTCTTGCGGTTGGCCCAAGGTCAGCGTGCCGCCGCCGATCTTTGCCACATCCATCTTCGGAAATTCTTGTCCTGCGGTCAGTTTGGTCATTCTCTGCTCCTGTTCATTTTGCGTCTCGCCCCAAGCTATGCCGCCCTATGCGCGCAACAACCGCTGTCACGTCTTCTTGACCGGGGCGGCACATTCGGGCAGAGCGCGCGGATGCAAGTTGATACAGCGATTATCGGCGCCGGGGCCGCCGGCATGATGTGCGCCGCCTATGCGGGCGGGCGCGTCTTGGTGGTGGACCATGCCAAAGCGCCGGGCGAGAAGATCCGCATCTCGGGTGGCGGGCGCTGCAATTTCACCAATATGTATTGCGAGCCGCAGGCGTTTCTGAGCCAGAACCCGCATTTCGCGAAGTCTGCGCTGGCGCGCTATACCCAGTGGGATTTCATCGAGTTGGTGGATCGACACGGCATCGCTTGGCATGAAAAGACGCTGGGGCAGTTGTTCTGCGATGTCAGCGCCAAAGAGATCATCGCCATGCTGCGCGGGCTGATGCAGCAGGCCGGGGCCGATCTGCAGCTGAGAAGCAGCGCTAGCAATTTCGCCAAGACCGAAAGCGGCTTTACCTTTGATCTGCAAACCCCTGAGAAGAAAGTGAAAGTCACCGCCCGCAACCTCGTCATCGCCACCGGTGGCAAGTCGATCCCCAAGATGGGCGCAACGGGCATGGCCTATGACGTGGCGCGCCAATTTGGTCTGCCCGTGACCGAGACCCGCGCCGGATTGGTCCCCTTCACCTTTGCCGAAGGGCGCTTCGCTCCCCTCGCCGGGGTCGCGACCCCGGCCCGTGTGACGGCGGGAGCGACGGGTTTCGACGAAGCGCTGCTTTTCACCCATCGCGGACTGTCGGGTCCGGCGGTCTTGCAGGCTTCATCATATTGGCGCGAGGGGGAGGCGATTTCGGTGAACCTCGCCCCCGAAGGCACCCTGCTCTCGGCTTTGCGTGAGCAGCGTCAGCAGTCGGGGCGACGGAATTTCACAACCGTTTTGGCGCAGCATCTGCCATCGCGGTTGGTGGAGTATTTGGGGCAGGAATTTGATCTCTCGGGCAATCTGGCCGATTGGTCCGATGCGCGGCTCTCGGCTTTTGTCGAGGCGCTGCAAGACTGGCAGCTGCATCCCGGTGGGACCGAGGGCTACCGCACGGCGGAGGTGACCTTGGGCGGCGTGGATACCGATGCGCTGTCGTCCAAGACGATGGCGGCGAAAGAGGTGCCGGGGCTCTATTTCATTGGTGAAGCGGTGGATGTGACGGGCTGGCTCGGCGGGTATAATTTTCAATGGGCATGGTCATCCGGCATGGCCGCAGCGCGAGCGATAGCAGGCTAACCTAACCTACTGTCCCGCCCGGCCGCAGGCCGGGCAGCGCCGACCCGCCCCCCTGGGCGGCGCTTTCAGCACCACCCGCGGGCCGGCGCTGCCCTCCGCGTTTACCACCCTACTCCGCCAAAACCTTCTGCACCTGCGCCACAAAATCCTCCCCGCGCCGCTCAAAACTGTCGTATTGATCAAAACTTGCCGCCGCCGGGGCCAAGAGCACCACATCGCCCTCTTCCGCCTCCGCCGCCGCAAGCGCTACGGCCTTTTCCATCGTGCCGCAGACCTCGGCCTCCGCAGTCAACTGCATCGCAAACTGCGCTGCCTCGCGCCCGATCACATAGGCCTTGCGCACGCCGCCCTGCGCCTCGGCCAAGCCGCCAAGCCCGCCTTCTTTCTCAAGCCCGCCGCAAATCCAACGGATATTCTTAAACGCCGCCAAAGCCTTGGCCGCACTGTCGACATTGGTGGCCTTACTGTCATTGACGTAGCGCACACCATTCACCTCTGCCACGGTCTGCGAGCGATGCGGTAAGCCGCCGAAACTGTGAAACGCCGCTTCGATCACCCGAGGGGCCAGCCCAAGCGCGCGGCAGGCGGCATAGGCGGCGCAGGCGTTCTGATGGTTATGCGCGCCGGGCAGCCCTTGGATGCCGCGCAGATCAATCGAGCCGACCTGCTTACCGCGTCGGTATTCGCTCAAAAACCCTTTGCGGGCAAAGACCTGCCAGCCGGGGCCTGACAGTTTCCGCTCGGCACTGATGCGGATTACGCGGTCGTCACCCGGCCCTTCGCTCAGCTGCCCGGCCAGAAACCGCCCCTCCGCCTCATCGACGCCGATCACAGCACGGTCCGGCCCACCCTCGGCAAAGAGCCGACGTTTCGCCGCGTAATAGCCGCCCATCCCCGCGTGGCGGTCCAGATGGTCGGGCGTGAGATTGGTAAAGACCGCAACATCAGGCGTCAGCGCGCGGGCGAGTTCAGTCTGATAGCTGCTTAACTCCAACACCACGACCTCACCATCAACCGCCGGATCAAGGTCCAGCACCCCGCGCCCGATGTTGCCCGCCAATTGGCAGGGCCGCCCGACATGCTCCAAGATATGATGGATCAGCGCCGAAGTGGTCGATTTGCCATTCGAGCCCGTCACGGCCACAACGCGCGGCGCGACATCATAGTGGTCCCACGCCAACGTTGCGAAGCTTTGAAAGAACAGCCCGATGTCATTGTCCACCGGCACGCCCGCCTCCAACGCAGCGGCAACCACCGGGTTTGGCGCAGGGTAGAGATGCGGAATGCCGGGGCTCACGATCAGCCGCGCGACCTTGTCCAGCGCACCCGGGCCCAGAAGGTCGCCGCAAGACAGCCCCTCGGCCTCGGCCCGCGCCCGGGCGGCCGGGTTGTCGTCCCAGCAGATCACCTTTGCTCCACCCGCCGTCAGCGCCCGCGAGGCACTGATGCCAGAGCGTCCCAATCCCAGCACCGCAACCCGCGCGCCTTCCAAGCCCTGTACTGGAATCATCTGCAAACCCCTGATAGCCGTTGACCCCAGAATGGGGGCATGATGCGCCCACCACAAGCCAGAGGCCGCCTAAGATGTCCAGCCCCGCGAAACCCGACCTCGCCGATGTGTTGCCGCGCCTCAATGGCATGATGCGCGAGGATGACCTTTGGGGCGATGTGGCGGGCTATATTCCGCAGCTTGCCACGGTGGACTCCGCGCAGTTTGGCATCGCGGTCGTCACAGCGGACGGGCAATGCCATGTGGCGGGCGACACCACCGTGCCCTTCTCGGTGCAGTCGATCACCAAGGTCTTTACGCTGGCCATCGCCCTTGGCCGCTCGGGCGACCAACTGTGGCACCGCGTCGGGCGCGAGCCTTCGGGACGGGCGTTCAACTCCATTGTGCAGCTAGAGCAAGAACAGGGCCGCCCGCGTAATCCCTTTATCAACGCAGGGGCCATCGTCACCACCGATGAGGTCTTGGGCAACCGCGAGCCGCGTGAAGCGCTGGCCGAGATCATGCGGTTTGTGCGCGAGGCTGCGGGCACCGATGACATCCACATCAACGAGGCCGTCGCCGCTTCGGAAACCGACTTTGGCCACCGCAACTTTGCGCTGGCGCATTTCCTGAAATCTTACGGCAACCTCAACAACGCGCCGGAACTGACGCTGGGCACCTATTTCCACCACTGCGCGATGGAGATGACGGTGCAGCAGCTTGCCATGGCGGGCCGCTTCCTGATCGAAGCGCCCGAGGTGCCGCGCTTGGTGGCCCCAAGCCGCATCCGGCGGCTGAACGCGCTGATGCTGACCTGCGGGCATTACGATGGGTCGGGGGATTTCGCCTACCGCGTCGGCCTGCCGGGCAAATCCGGCGTGGGCGGCGGTATTTTGGCGATTGTGCCGGGGCGGGCCAGTATCGCGGTCTGGTCACCGGGGCTGAACCGCTATGGCAACAGCCAAAAGGGCACCGAAGCACTGGCCCTTTTGGCGCGTCACATGGACTGGTCGATCTTTTGAGGGCCTAGCGCACCTTGAGCGTTGCCAGCCCCAACAGGGCAAGGATCAGCGAGATGATCCAAAATCGGATCACGATCTGCGGCTCGGCCCAGCCCTTTTTCTCATAGTGGTGGTGGATCGGCGCCATCAGGAAAACCCGCTTGCCGGTGCGTTTGAAGTAGATCACCTGAACGATGACCGAGAGCGCCTCGACCACAAACAGCCCGCCGACGACCGCCAGCACCAACTCGTGTTTCGTCGCCACGGCGATTGCCCCCAAGGCCCCGCCAAGCGCCAGCGAGCCCGTGTCGCCCATGAAGACGGCAGCAGGTGGCGCGTTGTACCACAAAAAGCCCAAGCCGCCGCCGAAGAGACCGGCGGTAAAGATCAAGATTTCACCCGTCCCCGGCACATAGTGCACATCCAGATAATCGGTAAAGTCGACCCGGCCCACGGCATAGGCGATGACGCCGAGCGCCCCGGCGGCAATCATCACTGGCATAATCGCCAAGCCATCGAGACCGTCCGTCAAGTTCACCGCATTGGCAGAACCCACGATCACGATCATTGCAAAGGGTACGAAAAGCACGCCGAGGTTGATCAATGTGTCCTTAAACACTGGCAGCGCCAATTGGTATTGCAGGCTTTCAGGATGATACTGTGCGGCCCAAAAACCCGCGATACCTGCAATTAAAAAACCTAGGAAAAGCCGCAACTTACCCGGCACACCGTCGGTGTTTTGCTTGCTCACTTTGGCATGATCATCGGCATAGCCGATGGCGGCGAAGCTCATGGTGACAAAAAGCACCAGCCAGACAAAGGGGTTGTCGAGCCGCGCCCACAAGAGCGTCGAGGTCAGCAGTGCCCCAACGATCAACAGACCGCCCATGGTCGGCGTGCCCGCTTTGACGAAATGCCCCTCGGGGCCGTCGGTGCGGATCGGCTGACCCTTGCCCTGACGCTTGCGCAGGACATTGATCAGCGGCTTGCCAAAGAGAAACCCAAAGACCAAGGCCGTAAAGAACGCCCCGCCTGCGCGGAATGTGATGTAGCGAAACAGGTTAAAGAAATCGCCGCCATCCGACAGCAGCGTCAACCAATAGAGCATGTTTCGCGTCCTTACTTCGGCATTTTGGGATCAATTGCCCGGATTTCAGGCATTCGGGACCGGATGGCCCATTTTGCGGATGGCGTCAACGATTGTGCCAAGCTTCATCGACAAGGAGCCTTTGACCAGCACAACATCGCCGGGAGTGAGGTCTTTGCGCAACGTCTCGAGCAGCGCGTCCGAGGTCTCGACCCATGTGCCGCGCTTTTGGTCGGGCAAAGCGTCATGCAAAGCGCGCATCAGCGGGCCGATGCAATGCACATGGTTGATGGCCGCCATGGCGTCGAGATCGGCAAGCCCGGCGTGCAGTGCGGTGGCCTCTGGCCCCAATTCTTTCATGTCACCCAGAATCGCGATGCGCCGTCCGCTGCCCGAGGGCGCTTGACCCACCTCGGCCCCGGCCAGCACCGCAAGCGACGCGGCCACAGAGGTCGGATTGGCATTATAGCTGTCGTCGATCAGTTCCAGCACATGGTCCGTGTCACCGGAATCAAGCAAGATCTGCTCGCGCACCCCGCGCCCGGCATAGGGCGTCCAGCGGCCCAGCGATTGCACCGCCAGCGCCCGGTCGGCGCCAAAGGCATCGCTGATCGCCAGCGCGCCGAGCGCGTTCATCGCGAAATGCTGGCCCGGTGTGGCGATTTTATACAGGAGCGGCGCGCCAGCGACATCGGCTTGCGCCACGGTCGTCTCGCCCTGAACCTTCACATCGGTGAGCGTGTAGTGGTGGCCTTTACGGCCAAAGGTCGTCTCGCGCAGCCCACGCTCCAGCGCTTTGTTCAGCACAATATCACTGAGGTCGTGGTCCGCATTGATGACCGCCACGCCGCCCGCTTCCATGCCGTCAAAGATGCTCGCTTTCTCAACGGCAATCGCGGCGACATTCTCGAAGGCTTCCAAATGCACGGCGGCGACATTGGTCACCATTGCGGCATGGGGCTGCGCCTGTTTGGCCAGCGGCGCGATTTCGCCGGGGTGGTTCATGCCGATCTCGATCACCGCATAATCGGTGTCGCGCGGCATCCGTGCCAACGTGAGCGGCACGCCCCAGTGGTTGTTGTAACTGTCGACGCTGGCATGGGCCTTGCCCTGATCGGTGAAAATCGCCAGCAGCATTTCCTTGGTCGAGGTCTTACCGACGCTGCCCGTCACCGCCGCGACCTTGGCCTGCGGCCCCAGACGCGCGCGTCCGGCTTTGCCGAGGGCTTCAAGGGCGCGCTGCACGTCTTCGACAATCAGCAGCGGCGCGTCTTCCGCCACACCCTCGGGCAGATGGGTCACCAGCGCCGCGGAGGCACCTTTCTCCAGCGCCTGAGCCACGAATTCATGCCCGTCGCGCGCCGCCTTCAGCGCCACAAAAAGATCACCCGGCTGCAAAGTTCGCGTGTCGATCGACACGCCGTTGCAGACCCAATCGCCCTGCGCCTGCCCGCCCGTGGCCTCCGCCGCTTCTGTCGCTGTCCAAAGGCTCATGCCAGTCTCCCATCCAGTGCCGCCACGGCCACGCTGGCCTGTTCCACATCATCAAAGGGCAGCACGTCGTCGCCCACGGTCTGCCCGGTCTCATGCCCCTTGCCCGCGATCAGCAGGGCGTCGCCCGGCTCCAGCGCATCGACACCGCGCAGGATCGCTTCGGCGCGGTCGCCGACCTCCATCGCCTCGGGCGCGCCTTCGAGCACGGAGGCGCGGATACTGGCGGGGTCTTCGCTGCGCGGGTTGTCGTCGGTGACGATGACCAGATCGGCATTTTGCGCCGCCGCCTGCCCCATCAAGGGGCGTTTTGCGCGGTCTCGGTCGCCGCCTGCGCCGACGATGGCGACCAAGCGGCCCATCACATGCGGGCGCATGGCGGCCAGCGCGGTCTCCACCGCATCGGGCGTATGGGCGTAATCGACAAAGACCGCCGCGCCATTGTCGCGGGTGGCGGCAAGTTGCATCCGGCCCCGGACGGTCGTGAGGTGCGGCAGCGTGTCGAAGACCTCTTGCGGGTCCGCGCCACAGGCGATGACCAAACCCGCCGCGAGCAGCACATTGTCGGCCTGAAAGCCGCCGATGAGGTTCAGCCGCTTTTGATAGGACTTGCCGCGCCAGGCAAAGCGCAGGTCTTGGCCGGTGGAGTCGAACCGCTGGCCTTGCAGCTGCAGATCGCCCCCATCGCGGCCCACGGTGATGACGTCGCACCCCCGCGCGCGGGCGATGGCGGCCATGTCCACGCCCTTAGCGTCGTCGACATTGATGACCGCCGTGCCGTCCTCCGGCAAGACACGGGCGAAAAGCGCGGCCTTGGCGTCGAAATAGGCCTCAAAGGTCTCGTGGTAGTCCAGATGGTCTTGGGTGAAATTCGTAAACCCCGCCGCCGTGAGCGTCACCCCGTCCAAGCGGCGCTGGTCCAGCCCATGCGAAGACGCCTCCATCGCCGCATGGGTGATGCCGTTTCGCGCAGCCTCGGCCAGCGTGCGGTGCAGGGTGATCGGCTCGGGCGTGGTATGGGCCAAGGGCGCGGCCCAAGCGCCTTCGACGCCAGTGGTGCCGAGGTTCACGGCAGGCAGTCCCATCTCAACCCAAATCTGGCGCACGAAGGACGAGACGGAGGTTTTGCCGTTGGTGCCGGTCACCGCGATCATCGTCGCGGGCTGGCCGCCGGACCACAGCGCCGCCGTCCGCGCCAGTGCTTCGCGGGGGGAGTCGGAGATGACCAGCGCGGCGTCAGAGCCTGCCAATGCCTCCGCCGCAATCTCGGCCCCTGCCGCGTCGGTCAGCACCGCGGCCGCGCCCATGCGCAAAGCCTTTTCGACAAACTCCGCCCCATGCACCCGGCTGCCGGGCATGGCGGCGAAAAGCGTGCCCTCGCGCACCTCGCGGCTGTCGACGGCGATGCCGGTGATCGTAGGGTTGGCCCCCGCACGCGCAGTGAGCCCGAGGGAGGAAAGCGGAACGGCCCGGCTGGTCATAGTGATGTCTTTTCAGTTGCTGCTGGTCAGCGTTACCACAGCCTCGTTCACCGGTTCAACAGCCGGACGCAGACCTAAGAGCGGCGCGATGCGGCGGACCATCTCGGCGGCCACGGGCACCGCTGTCCAACCCGCCGTGCGGCGCGGTTTGGGGCCTGAGGTCTCGACCGGCTCGTCCAGCGTGACGATCAACACGTATTTCGGGTTATCAATTGGAAAGATGCTGGCGAAGGTGTTGATCACCTTGTCGTCGTAATAGCCGCCGGTGGGCTTTGGTTTGTCCGCTGTCCCAGTCTTGCCCGCGATCATGTAGCCGGGGACTTCGGCAAAGCTCGCCGTGCCGTCCGTCACCACCTT
The DNA here is from genome assembly GCF_900102535.1 of Sulfitobacter delicatus. Classification (GTDB taxonomy): domain Bacteria; phylum Pseudomonadota; class Alphaproteobacteria; order Rhodobacterales; family Rhodobacteraceae; genus Sulfitobacter; species Sulfitobacter delicatus. Next base: position 213,625 of record NZ_FNBP01000002.1, read on the forward strand.
GCGCAGCATCATGCGCGCTTGGGCGGCGGTGTCTTCAGACATGACGCGGGGGCCAAGCTGGGGGGCGGATTGCTTGAGCAAGGTTGGCTTCACCACACGCCCGCCGTTGGCGATGGCCGCATAGCCCGCCGCAAGGTGCATCGGTGTGCTGGACAGGCCGTGGCCATAGGAAATCGTCACGCTCGACAGGTCGGTCCAGCGGCTTGGCAAGAGCGGTTTGCCGCCCGAGGCTTCGACGATCTCAAAGGGGGTCGGCTCGAAAAAGCCGAGGCTTTTCAAGAACTCCTGCTGCCGCTCGACACCGATCTCCAGCGCCATACGGCCTGTGCCCCGGTTCGAGGAATGCACGATGATGTCGGCCACGCTCAGCTTGCCGTAGTTCTTGTTGCGGAACTCGCCGATGCGGAAACCGCCGACCTTCATCGGGCCAGAAGTGTCGATCACCGTGTCGGCGTTGAACAGCCCCAACTCGATCGCCTGTGCGGCGGCGAAAATCTTGAAGGTCGAACCCAGCTCGTAGACCCCCTGCACCGAGCGGTTAAACAGCGGGCTGTCCGAGGCATCGCCTTCGGTCAGTGGGCGGGGACGGTTGTTGGGGTCGAAATCGGGCAGCGAGGCGACCGAGATCACTTCCCCGGTGTGTACGTCCATCAGAATGCTGGTGGCGCCCTTGGCGTTCATCAGCTTCATGCCACCGTAAAGCACGCGCTCAGCGGCGGCTTGCACGGTCAGATCAAGAGACAGTTCCAGCGGTTTCGCGCCATTGGCCGGGTCGCGCAGGTAATCGTCAAAATACTTCTCGGCCCCCGCCACGCCGATCACCTCGGCGGCATGGACGCCTTCCTTACCGTAACTCGCCCCGCCCAAGACATGCGCAGCCAGCGAGCCATTGGGGTAAAGCCGCATGTCACGCGGTGCAAAGAGCAGACCGGGATCGCCGATGTCATGCACGGCCTGCATCTGCTCGGGGCTGATTTTCTTCTTAATCCATAGGAACTTACGTTTGCCCGTAAAATCTTTGATCAGACGCTCTTCCTCGAGGTCGGGAAAGACTTTGACCAGTTTCTTCGCCGCCGCTTCAGGGTCAATCATATGGCGCGGCTGCGCATAGAGCGCATGGGTCTGAAAGTTCGTCGCCAGCAGATTGCCATTGCGGTCAGTGATATCTGCACGCGAGGCCGAGATCACTGCGCCGGGTGCATAGCCGCGCGGCTCTGACGGCTCGGACATGGCCAGAAGCCCCATGCGACCGCCGATCACGGTAAAGGCGCAGAGAAAGAAGAAGCTGAGGACCAAAAGCCGTCCTTCGGCCCGCACCCGCGCCTTGTCGCGCATCTGCTCATGCCGAATGCGCTTGTTCTCGCGCTCAATCGCATCGGGGTTTTCGCCCTTTTGACGGGCGTCGAGGATACGGGCCAGCGGGCGCAGCGGCGTGCGGATCATTGGGCGACCTCCTCGGCGACGCCATTCAGCGCGTCGTAATTCATCGTCGAGACATCAACGGGATCGGTGATTGGCAACAGCGGCGCGGGCGGATAGGCCACTTGATCGACCTGACCGAACTGCCCCGGATGCAGCGGCAGCAGCCCCAACCTGTCAAAGTTCAGATCCGCCAGATCGCGCAACCGCGCGGGGCGGTTCTGAAACGCCCATTCCGCGCGCAGCACGGCCAGACGGTCATGAGCGTCGCGGATGTTGGCATGCAGCTTGTCCGCGTCGCTCAGCGCCTGTTGGGTGGCGTAGTTTTCGCGGTAGGCCCAAAAGGCCAGACCGACAACGGCGAGGGTGGTCAGAATATACATCACCGTACGCATGCTCAGAGTCCCCTAACCATCGGCATGCCGATGGATTTCGCATCAATCTCACCGCTTGGCGCATCGGTGCGCGTAGCGACCCGCAGCTTGGCCGACCGGCTGCGCGGGTTTTCGTCCAACTCTTGGGCATCCGGTCCGATAGCCTTGCGCGATTTCAGTGTAAACTGCGGCGGTGCCTGCTCCAGCGCGGGGGCGAAACGGTTGGCATTGCCCCTGGCCCCGGCGCGGGCGGTAAGGAAGCGTTTGACCATGCGGTCTTCGACCGAGTGGAAGGTGACAACCGCGAGCTTGCCACCGGGCTTCAGCGCGCGCTCGGCGGCCATAAGCCCCTGAAACAATTCGCCATATTCGTTGTTCACCGCAATCCGCAGCGCCTGAAAGCTGCGCGTTGCAGGGTGGCTCTGACCGGGTTTGGAGCGCGGCAGGCAGCCTTCGACCAGTTTCGCCAGCTCCAAGGTCGTGGTGATCGGCGCTTCATCCCGTGCGCGGATTATCGCCTTTGCGATCCGGCGCGAGGCGCGTTCTTCACCGTATTGGAACAGGATATTGGCGAGGGTCTCTTCTTCGGCCTCATTGACCAGATCCGCTGCCGAGGGGCCGTCTTGGCTCATTCGCATGTCGAGCGGGCCGTCTTTCATAAAGGAGAACCCACGCTCCGCCTGATCGAGTTGCATGGAGGAAACGCCAAGGTCCAGCACCACGCCATCGAGGTCTTGCGCATATTCATCCATGCGCGAAAAGACACCCTGCTGCATGGTGATCCGGTCGCCGTAGTCTCCGGCCCATTCAGCGGCCATCTCAAAGGCCAGCGGGTCGCGATCCACTGCGATGACGCGCTCGGCCCCGGCCTCTAACAAGCCGCGGGTATAGCCGCCCGCGCCAAAGGTGCCATCAAGCCAGACGCCTTCCACAGGTGCCACGGCAGTCAGAATGGAGCGCAGCAGAACAGGGGTGTGGGGGGCGGAAGGGGCAGAGGCAGCAGCCATTCCGTCAGACCTCCATATCGCCATCCAGGAACGAGAGCGGATCGACGTCGTCCGGCAGCTCCTGCTGCCAGGCTTCTTCCTCGGTCTCGTAGGTTTCGGGCTTCCAGATCTGGAAGGTGTCGCCGGCGGCTATAAAGAACGCCTCGCCGTCGAGTTCGATCTTGTTGCGCAGCTTGGCGGGGAGCACCAAGCGGCCTGTCTCATCTACCGTGGTCGGGAAAGACTGGCCGTGAAACAGACGCTGCAGCGCCTTACGCTCCATCGACCCACGCGGCATGCGGTCAATCTTGGCGTCGACCTCTTCGATGGCTTCCATTGTATAGCATTCAAGGTAGTTGCGGCGGTGGTCACCATAGACGATGACCAACTCAGGGTTGTCGCCGTTCTTCCAGTTCGGATCGCCAGCTTCCAACACACGCCGAAAAGAGGCTGGGATGGACACCCGCCCCTTCGTATCGACCTTGTGTTGGCTCTCGCCTCTGAACCTGCGGCTCACCTGATGTCCCTGCCTCTTGCGCCTCTGCGCTTAATTCGTTGTCCGCCGTGGCCTGGAAATGGAAACGGCGGGTTGATCTGCTGCCACTGATCAACCCGCCGCCCACGTCCCGCAGCTTGGCGGGGAAGTCCGACTGCGCGCGCCATCTGGGGGGATGTCTGCTCGCTCGCGCGCCGGATCTCTTTGTTCTGATGAAAGCGAGGTGCCTGTATGAACCTGCTAGGTTTTGTCTTTTTTGGGGTCGTTTGTTGCCCCGTGTCCCGTTCTCATCCGATGCATTAGGGATGCCATGGGAATTGATGGGCGTCTACATTTTTTTTCGAGTTTTCCGCAATATTTTGTTTTGCACAGGGTGTGAAAACAACATCTGGTATAACGTTGTCGGCGAAAAATGGCTTAATTAGCTTAAAATCCAGCGAAGAACACAAGATATTGTTGCCTCAACGGGTCGCTCAGAATGTCCCACGATTTCCCAGCTATTTTTGCACACATAGTTATCCACAGGTTGTGTTCGTTGCCTGTTCTTCAATCTTGCCCGTTTGGGGACGAAAGCACAACGGAAGTCCCATGAATTTTGATTCGGAATCGCAGGTCAGACCCAGGCCTTCCCCTCATTTCCCATCCTGCCCATGAATTCCCGCGACTTTTCCCAAGACCTCCCACGCGCCCATGCTTTCCCATGTCGCTGCCGCCGATCCGTCCCATGCGCCACCATCCGAGGCCGGCTCGCCAGCACCCGCGGCCCGACACCTTGCTCTTCGCGCGTGACCGAGCGAAAAAGGCGGCGCAACTTTGGAGCCCGCCATGAACAAAGCCACGGCCTTTTTCGCCCACGCCCTGAACATGCTCTTCCACGCCCCGGCGACCACGCTGCGTGTGGTCTTGCCTGCGGTGCTTTGGGTCATGGGGTCAGCGGCTGTGGCGGGGATGCTTGCGAGTGATGCGCTTGCGACTGTTCAGAATGCCCTCCAAGACGCCCCGCCCCCGCCCGCCGATCAACTGTTCATCCTGATCATCTGCGGCATCGCCGGAATTCTGGGCTATGCGCTCATGGCAATCCTCTGGCACCGCCATGTGCTGCTGGAGCGCGAGACGCAGGCCGAGGTCCGCCCCAGCATGCAACTCTACTGGTCTTATGTCTGGCGCGCCATCGTGCTGGGCTTTGTCCAGTTCCTCGCCGCGATCCCGATCGGGCTGGCAATGATGTTGCTTAGTGGGCTTATGGGACGCAGCACCGCCACCCTTATGCTCATCGGCCTCGCCGCCGGGGTTGCCTTCCTCTGGGTAGCCCTGCGGCTCAGTCTCGTCCTGCCCGCCGCCGCGATGGGACGGGTCATGTCGATACGCGAAAGCTGGGAGGCCACGGCCCCGCTCGCCGGCACCCTCTGGGCGCTGGCTGTGCTGCTGGCGGTGGTGAACACGATGCTTGGCGTGATCTCGGGCGTGCTGTTGCCAGATGACCCCGGTGTGCGCCTGCTCCTCGATTCCGCCCTCTATATAATAGAGGGGCTGGTTTTCGTCTCTGCACTCACCACTCTATATGGTCACTTGATCGAAGGCCGCACGCTCGGCTGAGCACAGCCCTTAGGCCATGCCCCCTTCGATCAACCCCTGCGCAATACGGGCATAGGCCTCGGCCATCGGCCCCTCGCCTGCGGCCACCGGTGTCCCGCTGTCGCCCGCAAGCCGCGTCTCGAGGTCAATTGGCAGGCTGCCCAAGAGCGGCACGCCCATCTTCTCCGCCTCGGCCTTCACGCCACCATGGCCAAAGATCTCATGCTGCGATCCACAATCGGGGCAGACGAACATCGACATATTTTCGATCAAGCCGAGCACCGGGGTCTTCAGCGTGGCGAACATATCCAAGGCTTTCCGCGCATCAATCAGCGCCACGTCCTGCGGCGTGCTGACCACGATGGCCCCGGAAAGCTCCGACTTGGTGCAAAGCGTCAGCTGCACATCCCCTGTGCCCGGCGGCAGATCCACGAGCAGCACGTCCAGCTCACCCCACTCCACCTGCCCCAGCATCTGTTGCAGCGCGCCCATCAGCATCGGGCCGCGCCAGACCACGGCCTTACCCTCTTCGAGCATAAAGCCGATAGACATCAGCGTGACCCCATGGGCCTGCAAGGGAATAATCGTCTTGCCGTCCGGGCTCGCGGGGCGTTTGTTCACCCCCATCATGCGCGGCTGGCTCGGGCCATAGATATCGGCATCGAGCAGCCCAACCTTGCGGCCCGCTTTGGCCAGCGCAACGGCAAGGTTCGAACTCACGGTGGATTTCCCCACACCGCCTTTGCCCGACCCAATCGCCAGAATGCGCTTCACACCGCTGGGCTTCATCGGCCCCTCCTGCGGCTTGGGATGGCCGCCGACCTTGAGGCTAGGTGCCTTGGCCGCCGGGCCATGCGCCGTCAGCGCGACAGAGACATCGCCCACCCCCGGCAGATCGCGCACCACCTGCTCCGCCGCATCGCGCAGCGGCGCCATCTGGCGCGCCACATCCGCGTTGGGCGCCTCGATCACAAAGCGCACCTTATCCCCGTCCACCGTCAACGCCCGGACGAGGTCATGGGCCAACAGGCTCTTGCCATCGGGCAGAGCGACTCGCTCCAAAGCAGCTTCGACTTCGGCTTTCGTCACGGACATGCGGAAATTCTCCTCTATTACGCCTCCTGAAATGGCAGGTTCTGCGGCAAGCGCAAGCCTCGGGGCGGATTTGCCCGCAAGACAGGCAATATGCCTAAGGTTTACGCAGGGTTACCATGTTTTCGCTGCATAGCAGCATTGCAAAAAGGATTATTGTGCAATCGCAGCAATTAGCGCTAACTTAAGGACATAGGCAGGGCCAAGCGCCCCGCTGCCGAATACATCAGACTTATCCATCCTCCTCCCGGATATGTCTGTTGTCGGAAAGGTCAGATGAGCCCATCCTCCTCCCGGGCAAGTCTGAGCTTGAAAAGACCAGACGCGTCCATCCTCCTCCCGGATGTGTCTGTTATTGGCGGCGACATCTACCTCCTCCCAGATGTCGTCGCCCCTTTCTCCCCCTTCACTACCATATGACAGTTTCGTGACCGCGCCGCCCCCAAGCGAAGCGCGTTTGAACCGTTTTTTAACAACGGCTTATGCCCTCTGCGCACCCATGCATTTTCTGCATAGCGGCAATGACTTTATGCCCATTGTGCAGATGCAGAAAGAGCGTAAATAGCGGGCAACGAGATGATCAACAGATGAAAAATGAGGCGCCGAAATGGCTTATATGAACACGACTTCCGCAACGACCCCTTCCTTCTTCGCCCGTATCGGTGGCGCATTTGAAGGTCTTGCAACCCGCTACAAGCAGCACCGCCTGTACCGTGAAACTTTTGACGGTCTCAGCGCGTTGAGCAACCGCGAACTGGCCGACCTTGGCCTGTCGCGTTCCGAGCTGCGCCGCGTAGCCTGGGAATCCTCGCGCCGCTAAGGCCGAGCAAAGAGATCGGGCAACAGGACCCCTCCCTGTTCTGTTGTCTGTACCCGGGGTGCGCGTCACTTTCCTCCTCCCTGATGAGGCGGACCCCAACATGAGACCCGAAGCCGACCCTCCCTCGACGCTTCGGGCCGACATAGAAACGGCGGCACCTTCCTCCCAAGGTGTCGTCGTTTTTGTTTTTAAACGCTCTTTCCTAGTTTTGCCCGCCCCGCTAGCCTGTCTCAACAGGCAGGGAACGGGCAGCATATGAGCGGATGGGTCTTTATCGCGGTGATCGCCGCCGCAGCGCTGCACGCGCTGTGGAACGCACTGGTCAAGGGCGGCGCGGATAAGACGCTGAACATGGGCGCTGTCATCATCGGCCATGCGCCGCTGGCCACACTCGCCGTCATCTACGCCCCGCTCCCCGCCCCCGAAAGCCTGCCTTACCTCTTTGCCGGACTGGCCCTGCATTTCGGCTATCAATGGTTCCTGCTGCGCGCCTATCTTTTGGGGGACCTCACCCAAGTCTACCCCATCGCCCGCGGCTCCGCCCCGCTGATCGTGGCGCTGTTTTCGGTGCTGGTGCTGGGCGTCCATCTCGACGGAATGGAGCTTCTCGCCATCGCGATCATCGGGGCGGGCATCATCAGCCTCGCGCTCGTGCGCCGCGCCGATGGTCTGCGCAACGGCAACGCGGCGGTGCTGGCCCTGATTACCGGGCTGTTCATCGCCAGCTATTCGCTGGTCGACGGCCTCGGCGCGCGACTCTCGGGCAGTTCTCTCGCCTTCTTCGGCTGGATGGCGCTCGGCAATGGTTTGATGATGGCCGCCTTCCTCGCGGTCACCTCGCCACAAAGCCTGCGCGATCTGCCGCGCAAGGGGCTGCCTGTCTTCCTGATCGGCGGCAGCGCGTCCTTTATCGCCTATGCGCTTGTCACATGGGCCTTCACCCAAGCGCCCATCGCGCTGGTCACGGCCCTGCGCGAAACCAGCATCATCTTCGCCCTACTGATCGGCGTGGTGTTTTTGAAAGAGCGCCTGAGCCTTATCAAAGTCGCCTCCACCATGACCACGCTGCTCGGCGCGGTGCTCTTGCGCTTCGTTCGGTCCTGAACCGTCTTTACCCGAGGTTAACCAAGCCCTTGCTACCCCCAGCCCATGAGGAAAACGCTTTCGCTTGTCCTGCCCGTACTGATTCCGTCGTGGCAGTTCTTCAAGACCATTGAGCCGTCACCCCGCGTGCAATGGGCGCGGATCGACGGTGACGCGCCCCGCTGGCAGGAATTCCGCCCGCGCCCGCAACGGCTTAGCCCTGCGCAGATGCTCAGGCGGCTCTTCTACAGTGCGGCATGGAACGAAGCCCTATTCCTCGTCAGCTGCGCCGAACGGATCGAAGCCGAACCCACGGCCCACAGCATCACCGAAATCCAGCGCCGCATTCTCGCGACCCTGCCCCACACGCCCGACGCCACACTGCAATTCCGCCTGATCTTCATTGACCACAACGGCCAAGACCTCCTCTACCGCTCCGCCCCTTTCCCAGCCCACCCCGCGCCGTGAGCCTTGAAACCGCCCTACGTGCCACGGAAGTCCTACTGGCGCTGGTCTTTCTTCAACAAAGCGCTGAACACATCTTCCACCGTCGCGGCGAGGCCCTGCTCTTCGCCCCCCGCGCCGCATTGTCCCTGCTGCTGCTCTCCGGCATCGCCCCGCTCCCGGTGCTTTTAGCCCTCTCGGCCCATAGCCTATTGGTGCTGCACCGCTTCTCCGGACCCTACAACGGCGGCTCCGACCGCATGGGCCTGCTCACGCTCTATTGCCTGACCCTGGCCCAAACCCTGCCCCCCGGCTCCGCTCGCGAAGGCGCGTTCGGCTACCTCGCCGTGCAGGTGCTGCTGTCCTATTTCATCTCCGGGCAGGTCAAAGTCATCAACCCCGACTGGCGCAGCGGCCGTGCGCTGCAAGACGTCTTCGCCTTTTCCGCCTATCCGGTCAGCGAAGACCTCCGCAGCCTCGCCGCCCGCCCGCGTCTGCTGTGGCTGATGTCATGGTCGGTGATGCTGTTCGAACTGGCCTTCCCCGTGGCCCTGTTCCACCCGACGGCGCTCATCGCCGCGCTCGCTGTGGCAGCCCTGTTCCACCTCGCCAACGCCTGCCTCTTCGGCCTGAACCGTTTCGTCTGGGCGTGGCTCGCCGCCTATCCGTCAATCCTCTGGCTACAGGACCGACTACTCGGCTGATAATACCGCAGTGTCAGCCAAGAACGGTAGGCGCAGCGCCGGGTCCATATGAGCATCCAACTCTTTAATGCGCTTGCGCGAGACTAGCCGCTGCCCTGTCCACCCGTCTTTCAGACATTCCAAAACGGGCTCTTCAGGTCCATTATAAAAGACAACGCCGCTGCAATTGTCGAAATCTAAACAGAAGTAAATTAAATGGTCTGCGTTTTGTTCAATCGGACGAAATGCAGGTCCACGCTTGGTGTCTGTTGCCTTTATCTGAACGGTTCTCCCGTCTGGCGCATAGCCATCGATCCCAGCAAGAGACTTGGCTTCTACCAGTTTTATACCAAGCAGTTCAACTGCCAGCGCCTCACCGATATCGCCCACCAGATTGCCGTCGAGCATGAAGTTTAGCTTTGCTTTGTGCCCACCCCGCTCAAGCACGTTCTCGTAATGGGAACGGACTTCGTTACGGGCTCTGACAAGATCAGCAATGACAGGCGGCATCGAAAAGGGTCTCAATAGAAATCTCTAATTGGTTGTATGAGCTTAACAACGCAATAAAAGACTATTGGCAAATGGGAGGCAATAGCGACCAGCCCTTAAAACGGCACGTCATTCCCGCCCGTCAGGAACCGCGAAACGACCTTCTTGGTGCCCGCCTTTTCAAACGCCACCTCCATCTTGTCGCCCTCGATCCCGACCACCTCGCCATAGCCGAACTTGTCATGAAACACCCGCTCGCCCATCTCAAAGGCCGCGACGGCTTGCATATCAATCGTGACATTCTTGCTCTCATGCGGCTGGCTCATCCCCCGCGCCCCGCTGCGCGCCTGAAGCCGCCGCCAGCCGGGTGAGTCGTAAACATTTGCATTCGCCGCCCGGTCATGCAGGTCCGACTGCGGCATCGCCGCGCCAAAGCCACCGCCATAAAGCCCCGGCGGCGTCAGCACCTCGACATGCTCCTCGGGCAACTCATCGACAAAGCGCGAGGGCATCGCGTTCTGCCACTGTCCAAAAACCCGACGATTCGCGGCGAAGGAAATCGTGCAAATCCGCTCGGCCCGCGTAATTCCCACGTAAGCCAACCGCCGCTCTTCCTCTAATCCCTTGATCCCGCTTTCATCCATCGAGCGTTGCGAGGGAAACAAGCCATCTTCCCATCCCGGCAGAAAGACCATCGGAAACTCCAACCCCTTGGCCGCATGAAGCGTCATGATCGAAACCTTCTCCCCATCGCCCTCCTGCTCATTGTCCATGATCAAGCTGACATGTTCCAAAAATCCTTGCAGGTTTTCAAAGCCTTCCAGGGCTTTGACCAATTCCTTGAGGTTCTCCAGCCGCCCCGGCGCTTCGGGCGTTTTGTCGTTCTGCCACATCCCGGTGTAGCCGCTCTCGTCGAGGATCATCTCGGCCAGTTCCACATGGCTGACCTCGGGCGGGCCATAGTCCACCCGCAGCGGCGCGGCCCCGTCATCCAACACGGAATCGTCTTCGCTGATCTCGATCCGAGGCCCGCGCAGCATCGACGACCAGCGGTCGATCCCCTCAACCAGCAGCCGCAACTGCGCCGCCCCCTTGCCCGTGAGCCCATCATGCGCCAGCAAAATCCGCGCCCCTTCGACAAGGTTCACCCCATGATCCCGCGCCGTGCGCTGGATTTTCTGCTGCGCCTTATCGCCTAGCCCGCGTTTGGGCGTGTTCACGATCCGCTCGAACGCCAGATCATCATCCGGGCTAGTGACCACGCGGAAATAGGCCATGGCATCGCGGATCTCCAAACGCTCATAAAAGCGCGGCCCGCCGATTACCTTATAGGGCAGACCGATGGTCAGAAACCGATCCTCAAAGGCCCGCATCTGGTGGCTCGCCCGCACCAATATCGCCATATCGTCCAGCGAAAACGGGTCCATCCCCCGCGTGCCGCGCTGCGCGGATTCGATCTCGTCCCCGATCCAGCGTGCCTCTTCCTCACCGTCCCAATGGCCGATCAGACGCACCTTCTCGCCCTCGGTTTCCTCGGTCCAGAGCGTCTTGCCCAGACGTCCCTCATTGCCCGCGATCACCCCCGAAGCGGCGGCCAGAATATGCGGCGTTGAGCGGTAATTCTGCTCCAGCTTGACCACATGCGCGCCGGGGAAATCCGTCTCAAACCGCAGGATATTGCCCACCTCGGCCCCGCGCCAACCATAGATCGATTGGTCATCATCGCCCACGCAGCAGATATTCTTATGCCCCTGCGCCAAAAGCCGCAGCCAGAGATACTGCGCCACGTTGGTATCCTGATATTCGTCAACGAGGATGTATTTAAACCAGCGCTGATACTGCGCCAGCACATCCGGATGGGTCTGAAATATCGTCACCATATGCAGCAGCAGATCGCCAAAATCCGTGGCGTTCAGCTCGATCAAGCGCTTTTGATACTGCGCGTAAATCTCCGCCCCGCGGTGATTATAGGCCCCCGCATCCGCGCTCGGTATCTTATCCGGCGTCAGCGCGCGATTTTTCCAGCCGTCAATCACGCCTGCCAGCATCCGCGCTGGCCAGCGTTTGTCGTCGATGCCCTCTGCCGCCACCAATTGCTTCAGCAGCCGCAACTGATCATCCGTATCCAAAATCGTGAAATTGCTCTTCAGCCCGACCAGTTCCGCATGCCGCCGCAGCAGCTTGACGCAGATCGCGTGAAAGGTGCCGAGCCAGGGCATCCCCTCGACCTGTTGGCCCAACATCTGCCCCACGCGGTTTTTCATCTCGCGCGCGGCCTTGTTGGTAAAGGTCACCGCCAGTACCTCATTGGGCCGCGCCCGTCCGGTGTTCAGCAGATGCACGATTCGCGCCGTCAGCGCCCGGGTCTTGCCGGTGCCAGCCCCCGCCAGCATCAGCACAGGGCCGTCCATCGTCTCCACCGCCGCACGCTGGGCGGGGTTCAACCCCTCCAGATAAGGCTGCGGGCGCGCCGCCATGGCGCGGGCGGACAAAGATGCGCCCTCGAAGGCGTCCATTTCATCGAAATCACTCATGCCCGTAACCTAGCGCGTCCGCGATATGAGATAAAGAGACGTTCCACAAATGTTCCATGACTTCCCGCACAGGTTGCCGTTTTCCGCCGCAGCGCCCCCGCCCAGCGCAAAAGACACTTCGAATTTTAGAAGAGGCGCAAATGTTTACTCCTTGATAATCCTTTCCAACCAAGGTGACCCCTCAATGACCACACCAGCCAGAGGAACCGCTCATGTTCAGAAACGATGACACTTCGGTACTGCGCCGAGAACTTGATCGGTTCAAACTGCCGATGTTTGTTGCCGAGCTGAACCCAGACAGCGGCCACTTTGAACTGCTGGCGCTCAACGCAGCACATGAAGCCCATAGCGGCATGGTCATGTCAGACGTGGTTCACCGCCCGCTGCATGACTTCATGCCTCATGAAGAAGCCGAGGCGGTCAACCAACGCTACGCCCGCTGCGTGTCAGAGGCGTCGCAAATCCGCTACCGCGAGATGCTGCATATGCCGCGTGGCCCGCTGATCTGGGACACGACGCTGCACCATATCCAAACCCTCAAGGGCGCGGATCGGGTTGTCGGTAGCGCCATCGTGGTCGAACGTGTGCAACGCGACAACCGCGATACGCTCGCCTTTGAAGACGTCCGCTATTTCGCGGCGACCTCGTCGTTCAAACTCGAACAAATTTCCAGCGTGCTGGACGCCGCCGAAAAAGGCTTGATCGATCCGGCCAAGCTCACCGGATCCGCAGGTATGCTGGCCGGGCTTTGCCGCGCGATTGACAGCACGATGCAAGAGCTACGCGGCATCGCCCAAGAGCGTCTTGACGCCGAACCCGCAGCGGGCGTGCATCTGATCGACCTTGAATGCGAAGAAGACCGCGACGGCGGCGAAGTCGAAGCGGCCATCTCCGCGCTGGTCGATTTGGCAGGCAATCTGACCACGCCGCCCACAGGCAAACCCATCCAAGCCCCGCCTCTCGCCCGCAGCGGCTACAGGCAGTGACAGGGCCGCACAAAATCAGATCGAACAGGCACCCAGCCAGAAAGCAACAGTATTGCGCCGGGCAATAGCCTTGCCTCTCTGGACAATCCCCCGGCTGGTCGCACAAATGCGCGCATGGATTTACATGCGACCTACCCCGCCCTTTCCGACCTGCGCGACCGCGCCCGCAAACGCTTGCCCAAGTTCGTTTGGGAGTACCTCGATTCCGCCACCGGCACCGAGGCCACCAAACACCGCAACCGCGCGGCGCTTGACTGTGTGGGCCTCATGCCTTCAATCCTGCATGGTGAATTCACCCCCGATCTCAGCATAGAGCTTCTTGGCCAGAAAATGCCCCTGCCCTTCGGCATGTCGCCACTGGGCATGTCCGGCCTGATCTGGCCCGACGCCGAATGCCATCTCGCCCGCGCCGCCGACCGCGCTGGCATCCCCTACGGCCTCTCCACCGTCGCAGCTGCCAGCCCCGAAGACCTCGCCCCGCATCTGGGCGAGCACGGCTGGTTCCAACTTTACCCGCCCCGCGACCCCGAAATCCGCGCCGACATGCTCGCCCGCGCCAAGTCCGCCGGTTTCACCACCCTTGTGCTCACCGTCGATGTCCCCGTCGCCTCGCGCCGCGAGCGTCAGACCCGCTCGGGCCTGACCAGCCCGCCTAAGCTCACCCCGCGTCTGATGGCCCAAGTCGCCGCCCGCCCTGCATGGTCTATGGGCATGGCCCGCCGCGGCCTGCCCCATATGGAGATGCTGGACAAATACACCCAAGGCACCGCCACCGCGAACCTGCCGCCCACCGCCCATGTCGGCTATCTGCTGCGCACCGCGCCGGATTGGGACTACCTGCACTGGCTGCGCGACCACTGGGACGGGCCACTGGTCATCAAGGGCGTGCTGCGCCCCGAAGATGCCACTGCACTCGAAAAAGCAGGCGTCGACGCGATCTGGGTCTCCAACCACGCCGGTCGCCAGTTCGACGCCGCCCCCGCCAGCGCCGAAGCCCTCCCCGCGGTCCGCAAAGCCACCGCCCTGCCGATCATCTTCGACAGCGGCATAGAGTCCGGCCTCGATATGCTCCGCGCCTTCGCCCTCGGCGCGGATTTCGTCATGCTGGGCCGCGCATTCCACTTCGCCCTCGCAGCCCTCGGCCCGCGCGGCGTTGACCATTTGATCGACCTGCTGTCTCGCGACCTCATCGCAAATATGGGCCAACTTGGCGCGCGCCATCTGCGCGACCTGCCCCCGCCCTTCGACCTCACGCCGCTCTAGGAACCTTACAGAAATGTGACAAACACCGCCTCAGCCCCCTTGCGCTGCACCGCAGCATCCTTAAGCTGCCGCCAAATCCAGCAGGGGAGACCAGCCAGTGACCGATTTTAAAAAGATCCTGATCGCCAACCGCGGTGAAATCGCGATCCGCATCATGCGTGCGGCCAATGAGATGGGCAAGAAAACGGTCGCCGTCTATGCCGAAGAAGACAAGCTCGGCCTGCACCGTTTCAAAGCCGATGAGGCCTACCGCATTGGCGAAGGCTTGGGCCCCGTCGCCGCCTATCTCAGCATCGACGAAATGATCCGCGTCGCCAAAGCCTCCGGCGCTGACGCGATCCACCCCGGTTACGGCTTGCTCTCGGAAAACCCCGAATTCGTCGACGCTTGCGAGCAAAACGGCATTACCTTCATCGGCCCCCGCGCCGAAACCATGCGCGCTTTGGGCGACAAAGCCTCCGCCCGCCGCGTCGCAATGGAAGCCGGCGTGCCGGTCATCCCCGCCACCGAAGTGCTCGGCGAAGATATGGACGCGATCCGCGCCGAAGCGGCAGAGGTCGGCTACCCCTTGATGCTCAAAGCCTCGTGGGGCGGCGGCGGGCGCGGGATGCGGCCGATCATGTCCGAAAAAGAACTCGAAGAGAAAGTCCGCGAAGGCCGCCGTGAGGCCGAAGCCGCCTTTGGCAACGGCGAAGGCTACCTCGAGAAAATGATCCTCCGCGCCCGCCACGTCGAGGTGCAAATTCTGGGCGACAAACAGGGCGACATCTACCACCTCTTTGAGCGTGACTGCTCCGTCCAGCGCCGCAACCAAAAGGTCGTCGAACGCGCGCCAGCCCCTTACCTGAGCGAAGACCAACGCGCCGAAATCTGCGAATTGGGCCGCAAAATCTGCGCCCATGTGAACTACGAATGCGCCGGCACCGTCGAATTCCTCATGGATATGGACGACGGCAAATTCTACTTCATTGAAGTGAACCCCCGCGTGCAGGTCGAACATACCGTCACCGAAGAGGTCACCGGCATCGACATCGTCCGCGCCCAGATCCTCATCGCCGAGGGCAAACCGCTGGCCGAAGCCACCGGCAAGGCCCGGCAAGAAGACATCACCCTCACCGGCCACGCGCTGCAGACCCGCGTCACCACCGAGGACCCGCAGAACAATTTCATCCCCGACTATGGCCGCATCACCGCCTACCGCTCCGCCACCGGCATGGGCATCCGCCTCGACGGCGGCACCGCCTATGCGGGCGGCGTCATCACGCGCTATTACGACAGTCTGCTGACCAAGGTCACCGCCAAAGCCCCCACGCCCGAAATGGCCATCGCCCGGATGGACCGCGCTTTGCGCGAATTCCGCGTGCGCGGCGTGTCGACCAACATCGCCTTTGTCGAAAACCTGCTGAAACACCCGACGTTTCTGAACAACGAATACACCACCAAATTCATCGACGAGACGCCCGAGCTTTTCAACTTCAAGCAGCGCCGCGACCGCGCAACCAAGGTGCTGACCTATATCGCCGACATCACCGTCAACGGCCACCCAGAGACCAAGGGCCACGCCCTGCCCGCCGCCCATGTCCGCGACCCCAAGCCGCCCGTGCTGCGCGGCGAGCCGCAGATGGGCACGCGTAACCTATTGGAACAAAAGGGCCCGCAGGCCGTGGCCGACTGGATGGGCCAGCAACGCCAACTGCTGATCACCGACACCACCATGCGCGACGCGCATCAATCCCTGCTTGCCACCCGCATGCGCTCGCGCGACATGATCCGCGTGGCCCCCGCCTATGCCGCCAACCTGCCGCAACTTTTCTCGGTCGAATGCTGGGGCGGCGCGACCTTTGACGTGGCCTATCGCTTCTTGCAGGAATGCCCCTGGCAACGCCTGCGCGACCTGCGTGCCGCCATGCCGAATGTGATGACGCAAATGCTCCTGCGCGCCTCCAATGGCGTGGGCTACACCAACTACCCCGACAATGTGGTGCAGAAATTCGTCGCCACCGCCGCCAGTACCGGCGTTGATGTCTTCCGCGTTTTCGACAGCCTGAACTGGGTTGAAAACATGCGCGTCGCGATGGACGCCGTGATTGAGGCGGGCAAGGTCTGCGAAGGCACGATCTGCTACACCGGCGACATCTTTGACCCCGACCGCGCGAAATACGACCTTCAGTATTACGTGACCATGGGCAAGGAATTAAAAGCCGCCGGCGCCCATGTGTTGGGCCTGAAAGACATGGCCGGATTGCTGAAACCCGCCCAAGCCCGCGTGCTGGTCAAGGCACTGAAATCCGAAGTTGGCCTTCCGATCCACTTCCACACCCATGACACCGCAGGCAGCGCCACGGCCACCATCCTCGCCGCCTCCGAGGCGGGCGTCGATGCCGTCGACTGCGCCATGGACGCGCTCTCGGGCAACACCTCGCAGGCGACCTTTGGCACCGTGGTCTCGGCGCTCAAGCACACGGACCGCGACACCGGGATCGACATCAAAGCCGTGCGCGAAATCTCTGATTATTGGGAAGAAGTCCGCGGCCATTACGCCGCTTTCGAGACCGGCATGCAAGCGCCCTCGTCGGAAGTCTACCTGCACGAAATGCCCGGCGGCCAGTTCACCAACCTCAAGGCGCAGGCGGCCTCCATGGGGCTGGACGACCGCTGGCCCGAGGTCGCGCGCACCTATGCCGATGTGAACCAGATGTTCGGCGACATCGTCAAAGTCACGCCCTCGTCGAAGGTCGTCGGTGACATGGCCTTGATGATGGTGTCCCAAGGCTTGACCCGCGCACAGGTCGAAGATCCGGAGGTCGATGTTTCCTTCCCCGACAGCGTCATCGACATGATGCGCGGCAACCTCGGCCAGCCGCCCAACGGTTTCCCGGCGGGTATCGTGAAGAAGGTGCTGAAAGGCGAAGAACCAAACACCGAACGCCCCGGCAAACACCTCGCGCCTGTCGATCTTGAAGCCGTGCGCAAGGAGTTGTCTGAGCAGCTCGAAGGCATCAAGATCGACGACGAAGACCTCTGTGGCTACCTCATGTATCCCAAGGTGTTCCTCGATTATATGGGCCGCCACCGCACCTATGGCCCCGTCCGCACCTTGCCCACGCATACGTTCTTCTATGGCATGGAACCGGGGGCAGAAATCTCGGCCGAGATTGACCCCGGCAAAACCTTGGAAATCCGCCTTCAGGCTGAATCCGAGGCGGGCGAGGATGGGGAGGCCAAAGTCTTCTTCGAGCTTAACGGCCAACCGCGGGTGATCCGTGTGGCCGACCGTCTGGTGAAAGATGCCACCGTCCAGCGGCCCAAGGCCGAAAGCGGCAACGACAACCACATCGGCGCGCCGATGCCGGGGGTTGTGGCGTCGGTTGGGGTCAAGGAAGGGCAGAGTGTAAAAGCGGGCGACCTGCTGCTGACCATCGAAGCGATGAAGATGGAAACCGGCCTGCACGCCGAGCGGGACGCGACGGTGAAGGCGGTACATGTCCAAGCCGGAGGCCAAATTGACGCGAAGGATTTGCTGGTCGAGTTGGAGTAACCCACTTAAGCGGCGCGCCTCATAGTCAAGCGTGCCGTCCAGCCTCCCACCCCGGCCCGGAATCAAGCCGCAGGCGCCGGGCCATCGCCTGCCCGCCCCATCGGGTAGGCGATCTGGCGAGGCTGGGCGCGACCTTGCGAACGCACATCACAGCTGCACCATAAAGTGGCACGAGGCACAGTTCGGATCGCCAACCCGCGGGCAGACGCTGGCCCTCACCAGTTAACCTTCTGGTAACGATTACACCGCACGTCGTATTAACGTCGTCCCGAAGGCCCATTTCCCGCACCAATGCACTACGCCCGGTGTACGCCCAGTGTACAACATGTGACTCCCAAATCCCCAACAATATCAAACCTTAACACCCCAAACTTCACACCCCCGTGCAATCGCCTCCCACCGCGTCCCCACGCCGCATTGCCATCCCCCGCTCAAATGCTACCTTCTCCCCATCCTGAGCCTGAGCCCCGCCATGCCCTACGAATGGACCACCCCACCCCGCGTGACCCCGCAGCAAATGCGCCTCTGGCCGCATCAGTCCCTGCCCGCGCGCGGCTTTGCGGCCTTCATGCTCTCGACCTTCACACTGGCGATGATCCCGCTCTTCGCGATGCTCGGCACAGCCCTCCTCTGGGGCCTATTACCCTTTGTTATCTTAGCTTTAGGCGCGGTCTACTGGGCCCTGCAACACAACCACCGCGCCCGCCAAATCGAAGAGATCCTGACTCTCGACGACACCACCGCCAAGCTGACCCACACCACCGCCAAGGGCGAGGTCAAGGAATGGGACAGCAATCGTTACTGGACCCAAGTGCTAAAATACGAAGACGACGGCCCGGTGCCCCATTACGTCACCCTGCGCGGCGAGGGGCGCGAGGTCGAGATCGGCGCCTTCCTCAGCGAAGACGAACGCATTGCGCTCTTCGAAGACCTCTCCCGCCATATACAACAAAAGGGCTGAACCTCCCGGCCCAGCCCTTTGTTTTCAAACTAAATTTGATCGCTCAAAGATCAGCTCAACCGCGCCTTGATCACCGGCCCGACTGCGCCGAAATCCATCTGCCCGGTATAGCGTTCCTTGAGCAGGCCCATCACCTTGCCCATATCCCGGATCGAGGTCGCGCCGATCTCTTCGACAGCAGCGTCCACAGCCGCAGAAGCCTCGGTCACGCTCAACTGACGGGGCAGGAATTCCTCAATGACTTCAACCTCTTCGCGTTCCCGCTCGGCCAAGTCCAACCGCCCACCCTCTTCATAGGCCCGCGCCGATTCCTGCCGCTGCTTGGCCATCTTGCTCAAGATCGCCAGAACCTCGGCCTCAGACACGCCCTCATCATTGCCTTGGGCACGTGCGGCAATGTCCTTATCCTTGATCGCAGCATTGATCAGCCGCAACGTCGACAGCCGGTCCGCCGCCTTGTCTTTCATCGCCTGTTTCAGAGCATCAGAGATGCGGGTCCGCAGTGACATGGTGGTTTTCCTGTGTTCGCTCATGACAAGCCTTGGAGCATAGCCGCTATGCACCCCACGGGCAATGGGGGGTGACCATGGGTAAGTGATTGTAAAACCACGAAATCTCATTTCACAGTAGCTATTGACCCGCCCTGTTACCGCGATTAGATTGCCACCCGTTTACCCGCTCATTCCCTGCCCGGAGACTGCCCCATGTCCGCGTCCGCTCGCCCTCGCCCAACCGCCTGCCTTGCCCTTGCGGATGGATCGATTTTCTACGGTATGGGGTTCGGCGCGACCGGCCAGACCGTCGCGGAGTTGTGCTTCAACACCGCCATGACCGGCTATCAGGAAATCATGACTGATCCCTCCTACGCGGGCCAGATCGTGACCTTCACCTTCCCCCATATCGGCAATGTCGGCACCAACCCCGAGGATGACGAAACCGGTGATCCGGTCGCCGCCGGGATGGTGGTAAAATGGATGCCGACCACGCCAAGCAGCTGGCGCAATGTGCAGCCCATCTCCGACTGGCTCGCCGCCCGCGGCCGCATCGCCATCGGCGGTGTCGACACCCGCCGCCTGACCCGCGCCATCCGCCAACAAGGCGCGCCGCATGCGGCCCTCGCCCATGATCCAGATGGCAACTTTGACATCGAAGCGCTGGTCGCCGCCGCCCGCGATTTCGCCGGGCTTGAAGGCATGGATCTGGCCAAGGATGTCACCTGCGCACAGACCTACCAGTGGAACGAAATGCGGTGGGCTTGGCCCGACGGCTACGCCCCTCAGACAGAGGCAAAACATAAAGTCGTTGCAGTGGATTACGGCGCGAAGCGCAACATCCTGCGCTGCCTCGCCTCCGCTGGTTGCGACGTCACCGTGCTGCCCGCGACGGCCACCTATGACGACATCATGGCGCACCAGCCTGACGGTGTGTTTTTGTCCAACGGCCCGGGCGATCCGGCAGCCACGGGCGCCTATGCCGTGCCGATGATCCGTGAGGTTTTGGACAAGACCGACCTGCCCGTTTTCGGCATCTGCCTCGGCCACCAAATGCTGGCCCTCGCCCTCGGCGCCAAGACTGTCAAAATGAGCCACGGCCACCACGGCGCGAACCATCCGGTCAAGGACAACGACACCGGGAAAGTCGAGATTACCTCGATGAATCACGGCTTTGCGGTGGATGGCCAGTCCCTCCCCGATGGTGTGCATGAGACGCATATCTCCCTCTTCGACGGGTCGAACTGCGGCATCCGTGTCGATGGCCGCCCCGTTTGGTCCGTGCAGCACCACCCCGAGGCCAGCCCCGGCCCGCAAGACAGCTACTACCTGTTCGAGCGGTTCAGCCAGGCCATGGCAGACCGGGCGGCTTAAGCACAGTTCTGACTTGCCCCAGCAGAGATTAACCGGCGATTAACCGTTCGATGCCAACCTTCGTCAAATGTCTTGACGGGGTTTTGGATGAGCAACCTTCGCCTGTTTCTACCGGACCCGCGCGCGGCTTCTCCGCCGCAGCGCAGGCTGCCGATTGGCCGTTATCTGGTTAGGTCCGGTATCATTAGCCAGACGGACCTGCTGCATGGGCTCGCCCTTCAACGCAGAATCGATGCGCCCTTAGGGGAAATCTTGGTAGCGGAGGGTCTAGTCACCCGTGATGATATCCTTCGCGCGCTCGCACAGCAGTACGGAGCGCCGACAGTCGATTTAAAGCGCGACCCGCCTGATCCACGCTTGCGCCAACGTCTTCCAGCGGCTCTTTGCCTCAAATACGGCGCGATTCCTTGGCTCGAAATTGGGGACAGGTTGTTGGTGGCAACGGGTCAGCCGGACGGATTTGATCGATTTCAGGCCTGTATGGGAACTGCAGGAAAACGCCTCATGCCGGTTATCGCTGAACATCGACAAGTGCAGCGTCACCTCAGCGCTTTTTACGGTACTGAACTGGCGCATAAAGCAACAAACCGCGTGCCCGCTGTTGAGAGCTGCCGCAGTTGGGCCGCTCACCCGTCGCGCCGGCAGGGGTGGGCGGGCGCAATCGTCTGCGCACTACTACTATTTATCTTTCTTGCCCCTGCCTTCGCGATCACGGGCGCTTTGCTTTGGGCTGTCGTCACGCTTGCCATGACCACCGTTCTCAAGGGTGCGGCATTGATCAGCACACTGCGGTCCCCCGTTGCGCCGCCAATATCCTCCACACCGTCCGAACTCTCGGGATTCCGTCTTCCGCGCGTCTCAGTCATGGTGCCGCTCTTCAAAGAAAAGGAAATCGCCGGCGCGTTGATCACCCGCCTCTCGCGTTTGACCTACCCGAAATCGCTCCTTCAGGTAATGCTCGTGCTAGAAGCTGGAGACAAGGTTACACGAGAGACCATCAACCGTAGCGATCTGGCGGATTGGATTAGCATTGTTGAAGTGCCAGAGACCGATAATCTGCGCACCAAGCCGCGGGCGCTCAACTACGCCCTCGATTTTTGCAATGGCAGCATTATCGGCGTCTGGGACGCGGAAGACGCGCCAGAGCCTGACCAGATCGAACAGATCGTCACGCGTTTCCAGCAAGCACCCGACAATGTTGCCTGTTTGCAAGGGGTTCTGGACTATTACAACAGCCGCAGCAATTGGATGTCGCGATGCTTTGCGATTGAATATGCGACTTGGTGGCGCATGCTTTTGCCCGGTGTCGCGCGGCTCGGGCTGGTTGTGCCACTAGGTGGCACCACATTGTTCTTCCGCCGCCGGATATTGGAAGAGCTTTGCGGCTGGGATGCGCATAACGTTACCGAGGACGCCGATCTCGGGCTGCGACTCGCGCGGTATGGATATACCACCGAGATATTACCGACGGTCACATTTGAGGAGGCTAATTGTCGGCCATGGCCCTGGGTGCGCCAACGGTCGCGCTGGCTGAAAGGCTTTCTGGTCACTTGGTGTGTACATATGCGGTCGCCGGGAAGATTACTGAAAGATCTCGGACTGCGTCGCTTTCTTGGCGTGCAAACCCTGTTTCTCGCGACCTTCTCACAATTTGCCCTCGCGCCCCTTCTCTGGTCGCTCTGGCTTACTTTTTTCGGCGTATCACACCCCGTAGCGGCAACGCTTGGACCTACATTCATGGCAGGCGTGGTCGTACTCTTTATCCTGTCGGAATTGCTGAATCTGACCCTGTCGGCCCTAGCCGTTTCTAAGCGAGGGCACCGACATCTGCTGCCATATGTTCCGACATTGCCGTTCTATTTCGCTCTCGGAGCCTTAGCCGCGATGAAGGCGCTCTACGAATTTGTGCGCAGCCCGTTTTTCTGGGACAAAACGGCCCATGGGCTCGCCCCCATTCCAGTTGAAGAACCCATGAAAACACCGTCACACTCTACGAGCGTCAAAAATCGTCCTCGCGACGGGCCGCTTCCTGCTTCAGCCGCGTCATAAAGGCGACGGAGATATGGGTGCGCAGGGCCTCATCTGCCCCGTCTTCGTCCCGCGCCTCGATCATACGTACGATCTGATCATGCTCGGCCTGCGCAATCTCCCCGCGCCCTTCGACGGCCAGCGACGACGTTGCCATTAGCGCCATCGAGCGGTGGACGAGGTCTAGCTGCTGCACCAAGTAGCGGTTGTGCGAGGCCAGGTGGATTTGCTTGTGAAACCGCTTGTTTGCGCGCGCCAGTGCGTTTGGGTTTCCCGCAAGCGCGTTGTCCGCATCCACCATTTCACGCAGCACGCGCACCTCTTCTGCTGTGGCATGGCGTGCCGCTAAACGGGCCGCCAGCCCTTCCAGCTCCCCCCGCACGACATAGAGTTCGGCCATCTGGTTATGATCCAGCGACGCCACAATCAGGCTGCGCCCATCACGGACCAAAAGCGACTGCGTCTCCAACCGCTGCAACGCCTCGCGGATCGGGGTGCGCGACATGCCGAAACGCTCGGCCAATTCGCTCTCCACCAAACGGTCACCGGGGCGATAGGTGCCAATGTCGATGGCCTCAAGGATCATCGAATAGGCATCCGTCGGGCCGGATTTCGGAGGGGTGGTCGGGTCGGGCATCAGTCACGCATCCTTGCAAGTTGCGCCACTCTACCCACCGCGACCATATGCGCAACCCGCAGCCCTTGCGCGCCCCGGCGTCTCGCCCTACCTCTTGCGCCATGCCGCGCGATGCTTTCTCTCATGTCACCACTTGGGTCTTTGATCTGGACCAGACACTTTACCCGCCCTCGGCGCGGCTCTTTGATCTGATCGAAGCGCGCATGGTCGATTGGGTGATGCAAGCGATCAAGGTCGACCGAGATCAAGCCAACCACCTGCGGCTCCACTATTGGCAGACCTACGGCACCACGCTGGCCGGGTTGATGCGCGAACATGGCGTCGATCCTGCCCCCTATCTGACCGATGTGCACGACATCCCGATGGACCGGCTCACCCCTGACCCGGACCTCGCCCGTGCGATCCGCGCCCTGCCGGGACGGCGCATTGTCTACACCAACGGCTGCGCGACCTATGCCGAACGGGTGCTGGCCGCGCGGGGCCTGAGCGGTCTTTTCGATGCGGTTTACGGCGTCGAACATGCCGACTACCTCCCCAAACCGGAACGCGCTGCCTTTGACAAAGTCTTTGCCATTGACGGCTTTGAGACGACCACCGCCGCGATGTTCGAAGACGACCCGCGCAACCTCGCCGCCCCCCACGCCATGGGCATGCGCACCGTCCATGTGGCCCCCACCCGTGGCGAAGGCGATCACATACACTACCATACGGAAGACCTTCGGGACTTCCTTATTCGGATATCGGGCTAATGGACTTTGACTGCGACATTCTCATTTCCGGCGGCGGCATCGCCGGGCTGACCGCGGCGACGGCCTTTGGCAGCGCTGGCTTCAGCGTCATCTGCGTTGACCCAACCCCACCCGTGACCGACGCCGATGCCGAAGGCGCCGACATGCGCTCCACCGCGCTCCTGCAACCGGCCCGCGCCCTGCTTGAAGACGCTGGCCTCTGGCCCCACCTCGCCCCCCATGCCGCGCCCTTGCAAATCATGCGCATTGTCGACGCGGGCGGCGAAGAGGCCACGCCCCGCACCACCCGCGAATTCGACGCCGCTGACATATCCGACGCGCCCTTTGGCTGGAACTTTCCCAACTGGCTCTTGCGCCGCGAGTTGTTGGCCCGCCTCAAAGACCTGCCCAATGTCGATTTTCGCCCCGGCACCGGCACGACCACCCTCTTCACCCGTAGCAGCGAAGCCCGCGTGGGCCTAAGCGACGGCAGCCGGATCAAGACCCGCCTTGTCGCCGCCGCGGATGGCCGCAACAGCCCCATGCGCGAGGCAGCCGGGATCGACGTACGCACCCGCCGCTACGGTCAAAAGGCACTGGCCTTCAGCGTTACGCATCCAATCCCACATGAAAATGCCTCAACCGAAGTGCACCGCTCTGGCGGGCCCTTCACCCTTGTCCCCCTGCCGGACCGTGACGGCATGCCTTGCTCTGCTGTGGTCTGGATGGACGACGGCCCCGCCACTCAGACCCGCGCCGCGCTGGACGTGGCAGCCTTTGAGGCCGAGGCAACCGCGCGCTCGGCGCATCTCTTTGGCCCGCTGACCCTTGCCAGCAACCGCGCGCTCTGGCCGATCATCAGCCAAGAAGCCAAACGCTTGTCGGGTGAACGCATTGCTCTGCTGGCCGAGGCCGCCCATGTCGTACCGCCCATCGGCGCGCAGGGGTTGAACATGTCGCTTGCCGATCTGACCACCCTGCTCGACCTTGCCCGCAAGGCACCAAACCAACTTGGCAACGCCGAGATGCTGGAGGCGTATCACAGCGCCCGCCATGCCGACATTGCCCTCAGGGTGCGCGGCATCGACCTGTTAAACCGCGCCAGTCAGGCCAGCTCGCCACTGGCCCGCGAAGCGCGGGCTGCCGGGTTAAACGCCCTCTACGCTTTGCCACAGGTGCGCAAAATGCTCATGCAGATGGGGCTGGGCCTGCGCCGCTAGATAGCGGCGCAAGAGCTTACAAAACCTCGTCGAGCACCTTGGTCAAACGCGCGACGGTGGCATCAACGTCATAAAGCTTATCAAGGCCAAAGAGGCCAAGGCGGAAGGTCCGGAAGTCCTCCGGCTCCCCCACCTGAAGCGGCACGCCCGCGGCGATCTGCATGCCCTGCGCGGCAAAGGCTTTGCCGTTCTGTATATCCGGATCATTGGTATAGCCCACCACCACGCCCGGCGCGGCAAAACCGTCAGCGGCAACCGAGGTCACCCCGCGCTCGGCAAGCGCCTTACGCACCGCATCCCCCAAACGCCACTGCGCCTCCTTCAGCCGATCAAAGCCATAGCCCCGTGTCTCACGCACCGTGTCGCGGAAGAGCCGCAGCGCATCCGTAGGCATGGTCGCATGATAGGCATGACCGCCCGCCTCATAGGCTTTCATAATGTCGCGCCATTTGCGCAGGTCGATGGCAAAACTGTCCGATGTCGTTTCGGCCAGCCCCGCTTCGGCGCGGGCGGACATCATCACCAACCCGGCAGAGGGCGAGGCACTCCACCCCTTCTGCGGGGCCGAGATCAGCACATCGACGCCAAGCGCCTTCATGTCGACCCAAACGCAACCCGACGCGATGCAATCCAACACCATAAGGGCACCGACTTCTTCCGCCGCCGACGCCATCGCCTTAATATAGTCGTCCGGCAGGATCATGCCCGAGCTGGTCTCCACATGCGGTGCAAAAACCACCTCCGGCTTGTTCTCGCGGATCGCCGCAGTGACCTCCTCAATCGGCGCGGGCGCGAAGGGCGCAGGGCTGGTGTTGCCTTGCATCCGCGCCTTGAGCACCTCGGCACTGCCGGTCAGATCGGCGCTCTCAATAATTTGGCTCCACCGGTAGGAGAACCAGCCGTTGCGCACGACCAGCACGTCCTGCCCTCGGGCGAACTGCCGCGCCACGGCCTCCATCGCATAGGTGCCGCCCCCCGGCACCAGCGCCACGGCCTCAGCGTTATAGACTTCGCCCAGCCACGCAGAGAGATCGCGCATGACCTGCTGAAATTCCGCCGACATATGGTTGAGGGAGCGGTCGGTGAAAACCACGCTGAATTCATCCAACCCTGTCGGATCTACCGTGTCGAGCAATGCCATTGATCTTCCTCCATCTATCGAAGAACAGGCATATGGCGCGTTGCTGGAAAAGGCAATTCGTCTCGCCCTGGCGGCGCTTAGCCGACCCGCGATTCATCCGCCGGGGCCGGCAACCAGTCTACAACCGTGCGATTGCGCCCGTTGCTCTTGGCCCGATAGAGCGCCGCGTCCGCCTGTTGGATGGAGATATTGATATCGGCCAACCGGTCCTTCAACGACCCGCCGATCGACACAGTGACCGAAATCGCTTGCCCCCTACCCGACGCAGGCGAGGCCGCCACCGCCGTGCGCATCCGTTCGGCCACGACCAAGCCCTGATCGGCACTGACCTCATGCAGGAACACAACGAATTCTTCACCGCCGAAGCGGCAAACGATATCCTGTGCCCGCACCTCGTCGCGCAGAACCTGACTGACATGTTTGATCACCGCGTCCCCAGCGTAATGCCCATGGGTGTCATTCACCCGTTTGAAATGGTCGATATCAACCATCAGCGACACGCCATAGGCGTTTGGATCACTCTCCATCCGCCGGAAAAAGAAGTCGCGCGTGGCGACATCGGTCAGCCGGTCGCGGTTCACCAGCCGGACCAACTCATCGCTTAACCGCGTGTTTTCGCGCAGCTTGGTCCCAACGAAGAACGCAAAAGGGATGGTAATCAAAGTCGTAATGATGATCGCCCGTGGCCCCATCAGTACCTGCAGATGCTCGGGATAGACCACCGTCACCAAGAACGCGCAGGCCAATACCGTGCCAATGGTCATCATCACCGTGAAGGTCCACACGTTGACCCATGTGCGCAAGCGCAGTTTCAATATATCTCGCATCATGGGACAGCCCTAAGCGCTCGCGGCAAAGGAGCCGTTAACGCATGCAGAGCAGGCGCCGCTACTTAGCTAAACTTCGATAGATCGGACCTCAAAGCGGGCCCGGCAAGCGCTCTTCACTGAGCAACACATTGGCCTCCACCTCGCCCGCCCCCGGCAAGGTCATTATCCGCCGCCGCAAGACCCGTTCAAAGTCCGGCAAATCGCGCGCAACGACCCGCAAGCGGTAATCGAACAGCCCCAGAACATGCTCTACCGTCTGCACCTCAGGGATCGCAGAGACTGCCCGCTCAAAATCATCCAAACTCACCCGCCCCCGCGTAGCGAGTTTAATCCCCAAAAAGACCGTCACGCCGAACCCCAAAGCCTCGGCATTCAAACGCAAACGCCGCCCGGCAATTACCCCGCCGGCCTCCAACCGTTTGATGCGCCGCCAGGTCGCTGGCTGTGACAGACCCAAATTCCGCCCCAACGCGCTCGCACTCTGCGCCGCATCCCGCTCCAGCGCCCGCAGCAGCGCCCGGTCGATTTCATCCAACTCGATCACAGCGGCAGCCCCTCTTGCGTCTTGATCCGCGCCACATGCATCAGCGCCTCGATCTCCGCGATATGCGGGAGGGTCAAAATACGGCTGCGGTAAATCTGCTGATAATGCCCCATGTCCCGTGCGATGATCGACAAGCGCAAATCAACCCGGCCCAAAAAGGTCTGGATCTCAATCACCTCCGGCACCTGCCGCGCTTCAGCCATGAAAGTATCAAACGCATTGGCCTGCGTCTTATCCAAGGTCACCCGCAGCGACACTTCCAGCGCATAGCCAAGCGCCGCCCAATCGATCACCACCCCGCTGCCCTGCACGATCCCCTGATCCTGCAACCGAGCAATCCGCCGCGCCGCCTTGCCTGCCGTAATATTGCACTTCTCCGCCAGTTCACCGGGGCTCAGGCTCGGCTCGGCCTGCCAGTAGCGCAATATACGGCGATCCAGGTCATCAAGCATGAATTTTCCATTTTTAGCACAATCGACGAATAACTATCTTCATCCTTTCACAAATACCTCTGCGATGACAATGGCTCCTGCGCACAACATCGCTATGGTGAGACCCAGAACAAGACAACCCAAAGGACAAGATCATGCGCGTTTATTATGACCGTGACTGCGATGTGAACCTCATCAAAGACAAGAAAGTGGCGATCCTCGGCTACGGCTCCCAGGGCCACGCCCATGCGCTGAACCTGCGCGATTCCGGCGCCAAGAACCTCGTCGTCGCCCTGCGCGAAGGCTCTGCTTCTGCAGCCAAGGCCGAAGGCGAAGGCCTCAAGGTCATGGGCATCGCCGAAGCCGCCGCTTGGGCCGACCTGATCATGTTCACCATGCCCGATGAGCTTCAGGCCGAGACCTACAAGAAATACGTGCATGACAACATCCGCGAGGGTGCCGCGATTGCCTTCGCCCACGGTCTGAACGTCCACTTCGGCCTGATCGAGCCCAAGGAAGGCGTTGACGTCATCATGATGGCGCCCAAAGGTCCGGGCCACACGGTGCGCGGCGAATACACCAAAGGCGGCGGCGTGCCATGCCTCGTGGCCGTGGACAAAGACGCCTCTGGCAAGGCGCTGGAAATCGGCCTCAGCTATTGCTCTGCCATCGGTGGCGGCCGCTCCGGCATCATCGAGACCAACTTCCGCGAAGAATGCGAGACCGACCTCTTCGGTGAGCAGGCAGTGCTCTGCGGTGGCTTGGTTGAACTGATCCGTATGGGCTTTGAGACGCTGGTCGAGGCGGGCTACGCACCTGAGATGGCCTATTTCGAATGCCTGCACGAAGTGAAGCTGATCGTCGACCTGATCTATGAAGGCGGCATCGCCAACATGAACTACTCGATCTCGAACACGGCGGAATATGGCGAATATGTCTCCGGCCCGCGCATCCTGCCCTACGATGAGACCAAGAAGCGCATGAAAGACGTGCTGACGGACATCCAGAACGGCAAGTTCGTGCGCGACTTCATGCAGGAAAACGCTGTCGGTCAACCGTCCTTCAAAGCGACGCGCCGGATCAACGATGAGCACCGTATCGAACAGGTAGGCGCCAAGCTGCGTGAGATGATGCCGTGGATCTCCGCAGGCAAAATGGTGGACAAGGCCAAGAACTGAGCCATTTTCCCCTCATCACTGAACGACATCGACCCCGGCCCTGCGCCGGGGTCTTTGCACTTTCCCCGGAGCCGCAATGAACACCACGCCCCAAATCACCCTGACCAGTTGGCTATCAATCGCCCTGCTGGGCCTTGTCTGGGGCGGCACGTTCCTTTTTACCGAGGTTGCACTCACCGGGATCACCCCTTTTTGGCTCGCCGCCTCACGGATCGGTTTGGCAGCCGTGGTCATGGTGGCACTCTGGGCCACCCGCGGTTTTGCACTGTTCACCGAACGTCCGGCATCCGGGCATATTGTGACCTTGATCATCATCGGTGTCATCAGTTCAGCCCTCCCCTTTTCCCTGCTCGCCTGGGGGCAGCAATTCGTGACGTCTGGCTTTGCAGGCGTGACGATGGCGTCGGTGGCGCTCATCGTTCTCCCAATGGCGCATTTCCTGCTGCCGGGCGAGCGTATGACCCCGCGCAAGACAGGTGGCTTCGTGATCGGTTTTATCGGCGTGGTGGTGCTGATCGGCGGCCAAGCCTTTGAAAGCACGGGCGCCGCGATGGAGACGGCAGGACGCATCGCCTGCATCGCAGCAGCCTCTTGCTACGCGGTGAGTTCGATCCTGATGCGGCGTCTGCCTTCGGTGGATCCTATTGGGCTTGGCACCATCCTCATGCTAATCGGTGCTGTCGTGATGCTACCCGCCGCCTTTCTCACCGAAGGCCCGCCACCAATGCCTTCGCCCAAGATATTAGCCGTCTTAGCTTTTCTCGGCCTTGTTCCCACCGCAGGCGCGGCTTTCTTGCGTGTCTATGTGGTGCGCACTGCCGGGCCGGTCTTCATGTCTTTGGTCAACTACCAAGTCCCCGTTTGGTCGGTCCTGCTCGGCGCGCTGATCCTGTCAGAGCCGCTGCCGCTTTCGCTGCTTTATGCGATGGCGTTGATTCTCGCGGGTGTCGGGCTAAGCCAATACGGTGCGTTGACGCGGCTGTTTGGACGCTCTTAAGCGAACGGCTGACGCTCCGCCAAAAAGCGGAGCGCCATTGGGATTAGTAGCGTCCCAAAGCCATTTTGGTCTTCGCCGTTACCTTCCCCGCAGCATTCACTGCTTTGACATCGGCTTCGTATTTGTTCCCTTTGCCGCCCGAGCATGGCGGCAGGTAACCCGCGGAGCTGTAATCGCCGGTCCCTCTCGCTGCTTTAATCACGCGCACCCCGCGCGGCAATTTTGCAGTCAAACCCGGAACTGCTGGCAATTTAGCGCTGCTGCCCTTTACCGTATAGCCGATTGTTCCATGGCCACCCTTGGTCGACAGGGGGCGATAGCTTTTGTCGTTATACTCGACAACAACCATGACTGTATCGGCCGGAAGCCCGGTCACCTGAAACGGAGGTGTCGCCCCCTTGCCACCATGAAGGGTGCATTGCTGACCAGCAGGCACCGTCTTGCCGTTCCAAGGCGAAAGGACCTGGGCCTTCATGTCCGCAAAAGCTGGCGCTGCGGCAACGATGGCCGCGCAAACTGTGAAAAATAAACGCATAGTTTGAAATCCTAATTGAACAATAGTCTTCAAACTTTGCGTTAGACACCGACGCTAATCAACCCTTTGGCGAAGATACTGCACGGTCCACGGCATCTACAACGCTATCTACAGCGCGCTCCATCAGTGCAGCATCCTCATGTTCCGCCATCACACGCACCAGCGGTTCGGTACCGGATTTTCGGATCAAAAGCCGCCCGCCTTGGGCCAAATCGGCTTCGGCCTGCGCAATAGAGGCCTGCACATCTGTGTCTTCCAACGGCCTTTGCTCTGCAGAAAAACGCACATTCTTCAGCAACTGCGGCACCGGGTCGAACTGGTAGAGCAATTCCGACGCGGGTTTTTCAGACCGCACCATTTCCGCGAGGAACTGCATCCCCGCCATAAGACCGTCGCCCGTTGTGGCATGGTCGGTCATCACGATATGGCCTGACTGCTCCCCACCCAGATTGAAGCCCCCTTGGCGCATCCGTTCCACGACATAGCGGTCGCCCACGGCGGTCCGTTCCAGCTGAACACCGCGGTCGTTAAGGTAGCGCTCAAGCCCGAGGTTGCTCATCACCGTCGCCACCAGAGCATTGCCCTTCAGGCGGTGCTCGCTCGACCAACGCGCGGCCATCAGCGCCATGAACTGGTCACCGTCACCAATGCGGCCATTCTCGTCAATGAGGATCACGCGATCGGCGTCGCCATCGAGGCAGATACCCACATCCGCACCATGCGCGACAACAGCCTCAGCCGCCGATTGAGGCTGAGTCGAGCCGCAGCCATCGTTGATATTAAAGCCGTTCGGCGCCACGCCCACTGGAATAACGGTGGCACCCAACTCCCAAAGCGCCATCGGCGCAACGTGATAGGCCGCACCATGAGCGCAATCGATTACAACCTTTAAACCATCGAGCCGCATCTGCCTTGGAAAAGAAGATTTCACCCGTTCGATATAACGATAGCGACTGTCATCGATCCGCTTGGCGCGGCCGATCTCGTTCGGTGCGGTCGGTTCTACCCCCTCGGCTACCAGCGCTTCGATCTCTTGCTCGACCTTGTCAGAGAGTTTGTACCCGTCGGGGCCGAAAAACTTGATGCCATTGTCGCTCGCCGGGTTATGGCTGGCTGAGATCATCACCCCGAGGTCAGCACGCATGGAGCGCGTGAGCAACCCCACCGCCGGCGTCGGCACAGGCCCCAGCAGCAGGACATTCAAGCCGGTACTGGTTAGGCCCGCCGTAAGCGCGTTTTCGAACATATACCCCGACAGGCGGGTGTCTTTCCCGATAACCACTCGGTGTGCGCTGTCCTTATCCCGGCGGAAATAGCGCCCCACCGCCGCACCGATGCGCAGCGCCATATCGGCGGTCATAGGATGGATATTGGCTGTGCCGCGCACGCCGTCTGTACCAAAAAGCTTTGTCATTTTTCTTTCCCTGTCATCGCGCCTTGCCAAAGTGTAATCGCCTGAACGGTTTCGTCCACGTCATGCACCCGAAAAAACTGCACACCGTGGTTTAGCGCTGCCAAGGCCACACCAATGGAACCGGGTGCACGCCCTGCTCCCGCCTCGGCCCCGCCGAGGGTGCCAATGAACCGCTTGCGGCTGGCACCGAGTAGAATGGGCACGCCGAGACTGTGGAACAAACTGAGCCGCGCCAGCAGCGTCAGGTTATGCTCCAGCGTCTTGCCAAAACCGATGCCGGGGTCTGCTACGATGTTGTTGCGTGCGATACCCTGTGTCTCCAGCGCAGCAATTCGCCCGGCTAGATAATCGTAGACGTCCAGCAGCACGTCATCATAACGCGGATCGCGCTGCATCGTGGCCGGGTCGCCTTGGGCGTGCATGACGCAGACAGGCAGATTTCGGGCCGCGCAAAGGGGCGCGAGTTCAGGGTCATAGGTCAGCCCCGCCACGTCGTTAACCAGATCAGCCCCCGCGTCGACAGCGGCTTCGGCCACAGAAGCCTTGCGTGTGTCGATGCTGATTGCGCCTGCTCCGCCCGCGCGCAGCCCTTCGATCACCGGGATGACGCGGGCGATTTCTTCTTCCGAAGGGACCGTCTCGGAACCGGGCCGCGTGGATTCGCCGCCGACATCGAGCATGTCTACGCCCGCTGCGCGCATGGCCTGCCCGGCTTTAACGGCCACCTGCGCATCCGCATGCAGCCCGCCGTCCGAGAAGCTGTCCGGGGTCGCGTTGAGGATGCCCATGACCCGCGGGCGGTCCATTGAAAGCCCTGCCACCGGTGGACGTGTTGCGATCAGGGGGGAGAGCGCTGCGTCATCAAGGTCAGCCACGGGCACGACCTGAGGAGCCGCGCTGCGTGACAAAACCTCGACATGTGTGAACCAGCCCCAGCCGCCGGTCAGCGACAGGGCGGTTTTTGGGCGAGCGGGGCCGATCTGGACCAAGGGGCGGATATAGCGCGTCATAGTGGCAAGGTCTCTGTCTCAACGGATGCCGTACGAACTTGGACATTCTCCGCAACGGGCGCCTCAGCGCCAATCACCAGAAGCCGCGTAGCCTGCAGGCTTTCGGCGAACCAGACCGCCAAATCAAGCGCTTGCTGCGGGGGGGCGCTCGGTCCGTCGACAGCGTCCAGAACAATCCGCGACGGGGCCCAAACGATGCTCTGGCCATTCTTCATGGCCCAATCGATCTCCGTCCGGCTACCGACCACCTTTAGACGCGGATCACGGGCGGCAAGCATCCAGCCGTTTTGCTCAATCGCCAGCAACGCGATCCGGCGCTGAGCTGAGGGACCATCCGCCTGCGGTGTCTCGTGGTCCGGCAAGCCAACACAGAGCACGAGCGGCAAATCAAGTGCCTCCAACTGGTCAAGCCAGCCGGACAAATGCGCCGAGTGCATCGCGGCGTCGGACAGGTAAACGATCTGTGGAGATTGCGCAGAGATCTCGGGCGTATCGATCTGGGTCTGCGCGTTACCGCTGCGCACAATCTCAACACCGAGCGCTCCGGGTCCACGGTCGAGTTTCTCAATCCGCACAAAGACTTTCGCTGCCTGCGGCTCAGTCAGAATGCGGTTGGCGATACGTTCGGCGAGGGTTTCCAACAGGTTCAGCCGCTCAGCGGCAAGCTCTGCCGCAATGGCTTCGGTGACACGGTCATACGACAGGATCCGGTCCACATCGTCATCAACCGGCCCGGTCAGAGGCACTACCTCGACCACTACATTGAACGACAACCGTTGAGTCACGCCACGCTCGGCCTGAAAGGCGCCGATTTCGACCTCAACGATATGATCGCGCAGCGAAATACGGTCGCGCGGTTCGCTGCCGGCCATGGCCTCGGCCCGCGCTTCGGGGTGCGCAAAGGCTAGTCGGGTTTCTTCGGACATGAGTGGCGCCTATCGGATCAGTGACAAAGCCCCAAGGGCTGGGCCACCTCTAGCAGCCCCGCCAACGGCAGGCCAGCACCCCAAGGGCCCGGCCCGCTCGAAATCAATTCGACGCGGTTTTCCAGGTGTGACGATAGAACAGGTGATCGCCGATCCGAGCGGTCTTGGTATAGACACGCGCCCATTTCGGGTTCACGGCAGTCGTGTGGTAGTGCGTCGCCCCATCGGTAAGCTTAGGCGCGGTACCGTCGATGACAGCGCGGGCAACTTTGGCCACACGCGCCCAAGCGCGGGGCTCATTCACGACTTCCTTATGGCCGTCGCAGGTATAGGTGAACTGGCACTGGTACTTACGGCCTGTACCTTGGTTGATCACGCCGCACAGCGAACCGGGGAAGCGAGCAGATTTCACGCGGTTCATGATGACTTCGGCCACCGCGAACTGACCTTTGACAGACTCGCCACGCGCTTCAAAGTAGAGCGCCTCGGCAAGGCAGCGGAACTCAGCGCTACCCTCGGCTTTGGGTTGGCTGTCGATCCAGGATTTAGAATACTTCACTTCGCTCGCGCTGGCAGATGCAGGCTGGGCGACCATTTCCTGCAGACGGGCAGCGCCTGCGGATTTGAGACCTTGAATTTCGATCTGCGCGAGATCGCTGGCGCTTTCGGAATTGGCCGATGCTGTGATCGGCAGGCTGGTGGAAAGCGCGACGGAAAGCGCAAGAGAGATCGAACGGATAAAACGCATTTCGCGCCTCGCAAACTTGTTATGGCTCCGGGGCGAATAGTCAAAAGGTTCCCGCGGGTAAAGTCGCGGGGCGGAACTGTGCAGATTCCCGCCGAATTATGGTATAAGTTGGGCTGAGGCCCGCCGCCCCTACCCGATCTTGTGCGCGATGGCGAGTTGCGCAGCGGCCAATCGTGCTACCGGGACGCGAAACGGCGAGCAGGAAACGTAATCGAAGCCCGATTCGCGGCAAAATGCGATCGATTCCGGGTTCCCGCCATGCTCTCCGCAGATCGACAAGGTGATTCCTGGCTGCGCTTTGCGCCCCCGCTCGGCACCAAGTTGCAGTAATTCGCCGACCCCATCGGTGTCGAGCACATGAAAAGGATCTTCGGGATAGACCCCCTGCTGGACGTAATTAGACATGAAACGCCCCGCGTCGTCGCGCGACAGACCATAAGTCATCTGGGTGAGGTCATTGGTGCCGAAGCTGAGGAAAGCCGAATGCGGCGCGATGTCGGCGGCGCGCAGGCAGGCGCGCGGGGTTTCGACCATGACGCCAAGCCGGTAGGTAAAGCTCGCATCACGTTCGCTACGCACTGCGGCGGCCACGGCGTCGACGCTGGCCTTAACCAGTTCCACCTCGCGCCGCGCGCTGACCAGCGGGATCATGATCTCGGGCACGACCGGCTCACCGTCGCGACTGGCCTCAATGGTCGCCTCAAAAATCGCGCGGGCCTGCATCTCGTAAATCTCGGGCACCGTGACCCCAAGCCGCACACCGCGCAGGCCGAGCATCGGGTTATATTCAGTCATCGCCGCCACGCGCCGCGTAACGTCCGACATCTGCAGCCCAAGCGCTTCGGCCAGTTCGCGCTGGCCAAGTTTGTCTGAGGGCAAGAACTCGTGCAACGGCGGATCAAAGAGCCGAATACAGACTGGCTGACCCTGCATGATCCGGAAGAGCTGGGTGAAGTCGTCACGCTGCATCGGCAGCAGGCGTTCCAGAACGGCCCGGCGGTCTTCCCCGCTTTCGGCAAAGATCATCTCACGCATCACGGTCAGACGCCCGGGCTCAAAGAACATATGCTCGGTGCGGCACAGCCCGATGCCATGCGCATTGAAGTTGCGCGCGGTCTGGGCGTCGGCTGGGGTGTCCGCATTGGCACGAATGCCAATATCAGCCACATCCTCGGCCCATTCCATCAGGCGGTTGAAGGTGTCGTCTAGCGCAGCTTCCTGCATCTCCGGTGCGCCGGCGAGCACTTGGCCTGTGGACCCATCAACCGTGATCTGATCCCCCGCAGAGAACACGCGACCATCTGGAGACATCAGTTGCCCCTGCGAAACGATAAAACGCATGTTCGACGCGCCGACCACGCAGGGCAGCCCCATCCCGCGCCCGATCACCGCTGCGTGGCTGGTGATACCGCCGCGTTCTGTGAGCACCGCGCGGGCGGCGTGCATCCCACGGATGTCTTCAGGTGTCGTTTCGCGGCGCACGAGGATACAAGCCTCGCCCCGCGCGGCGCTGGCCTGCGCGTCATTGGCGGAGAAAACGATCCGACCCGTGGCTGCGCCCGGGCTGGCGGCGATGCCGCGTCCGATAACGTCGCGTTTGGCGCTAGGAGCAACCTGCCTGTGCAGCAACTCCGAAAGCGTGCGTGGCTGAACCCGCATCAGCGCTTCTTCGCGGCTGATGATGCCCTCATCCGCCAAGGCCACCGCGATGCGCACCGCTGCCCGTGAGGAACGCGCTACTTTCACACCGTCGAGAATGTGGAGATTGCCGTCTTCGATGACGAACTCGACCTGCATCTCCGCCCGCAGTCGCTTGCGCATCAGGGCGGCGTGGTCTTTCAGCGTGGCAAAGGCATCGGGCACCAGTTCTTCGAGCGACGGGCCACGAGGGTCGCAGGTCAGATACATGGCCGCCGCATCGCCTTCGAGCGCGTCGCGGCCTTGGCTTTGGCTTAGGTAGCGCCCGGTAATCTGCGGCAGCCCGGTGTCACTATCGACGAGTTGCAGCACGCCCGAACCGCACTGTCCCTTGCCGACACCAAAGGCCATTTGCTGCACCACCAGGCCCAGCCCCGCATCCGCAGGCGCACCCTTGGCCTGCCGCAAAAGCCGCGCCGAAGTGCCGTTCCACGCCCGGGCCATGGAACGCAGCACCGCGGCCAGTTGCGTTGCCGGGTCTTGTGGGAAGCGCTCCTCGGTTTCAGCCTCATAGGCGCGCAGGGAATCCATGAGGGCCGCACGGCCATCGCCGTTCACCTCGTCGAACATATCGGGATCAAGGCGGGCGACATTCACCGCATAGGACTGAACAAATCGCGAATAAAGCGCCGCCGCTGGGCCTTCGCCGATGGTCTCGGCATACTGCTCGAACAATGTGTCGTTGATGCCGATGTTCAGCACCGCCCCCGGCCCGCCCCAATCGGGGTCTTGGCTGGAGGGCCGCACACAGAGGAGCGCGCCGTCGGGGAATTGATCCACCACCGCTTGCACATCGGGCATCTGCCCCCGCGCAATCCGCTGCACCGCGTCAAAGGACAGCGCCACCGTGCGCGGCACAGGCAGATCGAGCCGCACCAGACGTTGCAGACATTTCGCCCGCCCGCCGTGGCTGTCATTGGCGATCGGCGCGGTGGGGGTCACCAGCGTGGTGTTCGGATCATTCTGCACTGCGGCACCTTACCTATTCAGATGCAGCATAGGGGTTCAGGGCAAAGGGGCAAGTCATCTCGCCCCCTGCCCCGTTTACCCGTCAAGCTTGGTCAGATCGGCGACCGAGGTGCAGATCGTGCGAATGCGGCTGAGCAGGTTAAGCCGGTTGCGCCGCACGGTCGGGTTCTCGGCATTGACCTGCACCGCCTCAAAGAAGGCATCGGTCGGTCCGCGCAGTTCGGCCATCGCTGCCATCGCGGTTGAGAAATCCTGCTCGACCATCGCTGGGGTGATCTTGGCCTCGGCCTTGTCCAGCGCGGCAAAGAGGTCTTTTTCCGCATCCGTTTCGGCGAACTTCGGATCGGCGCCAAAGGAATACTCCACGCCATCGGCCTCTTCGGCTTGGCTGAGGATGTTGTTGGCGCGTTTGAAGCCTTGGATCAGGTTTTCGCCGTCGTCAGTTTTGAGCGTCTCCGACAGCGCGCGGGCGCGTTTGACCAAGAGGGTCAGATCGTCGCTTCCGTCCATGGCGATGCAGGCGTCGATCACGTCGTGGCGGATGCCTTGATCGCGAAGGTAGACTTTGAGGCGGTCATGGATGAAGGAAACTATCTCCACCGAAGCTGAATGCCTTGCGCGGCTTAGTTTGCGTCGGCTCGGAGCACTTTTTCGTTTTGCCCTTCTCGGCGATATTTCATTTGCAATTTCATCTTGCACCGTTTCGCCATCGTACTCGGCCAAGTCCTCGGCATGCGACAACTGATAGGTTGAATACCGCTCAATGATGTCACGAATTTGCTTTGATGTAGCCTCTTCGATCATCGGCAGATCGGTATCCTTGCTTAATAAACGTTCTGCTTGGACAAGTGCGCCAAGAGCTTCCTGATTGCAGAAATCTTCAGTTTTCGAAACCTCAATGAAATAGCTGGCGAACCTCTCTAGAACCTGCTCTGTCTTGGCAAATTGGTAACCTCGATTGGCCTTCGTTAGTACTAAGTTCAAGTCGAGAGATATGTCGTTCTCCACCAAAATCCGAATTACACCCAAAGCTGCGCGCCGCAGCGCAAAAGGATCCTTGCTGCCCGTAGGCTTTTCATCAATCGCCCAGAAGCCGGTCAGCTTGTCGATCTTCTCGGCCAGCGCCACGGCAATCGACACCGGCGTAGTCGGCACGTCATCAGATGGTCCGAGCGGCGCGTAGTGGTCTTTGGCCGCATCCGCCACAGCGTCCGACAGCCCGGCCTTGCGCGCATAGTAGCTGCCCATCAGGCCCTGCAATTCGGGGAACTCATAAACCATCTCGGAGCTGAGGTCGGCCTTGGCCACCCGCGCGGCCTGCTCGGCCTCATCGGCATCGGCGCCGACTAGCGGGGCAAGCTCACGCGAGAGGGTTGCCATGCGGTCGATCAATTCGGCTTGGGTGCCCAGTTTGTTGTGGAAGGTGACGTTTTCCAGCGCCTTGACCCAAGTCGCCATACCGCCTTCGGCGGTGACAGTGCGCAGGTCGTTGTCCCAGAAAAACTTGGCATCCGACAGCCGCGCGCCGAGCACCTTTTCGTTGCCCGCAAGGATCGTCGCGCCATCGTCGGCGGTGGTGCGGTTGGCGACGGTGACGAAGCGTTCGATCTGGCCCGACTTCGGATTGCGGACCGAGAAGAACTTTTGGTGCTCTTTCATCGAGGTCTGCAAGACTTCCGGCGGCAGGCCGAGAAAATCTTCGCCAATGCGCCCCATCAGGACCACAGGGTATTCGACCAGCCCGGCGACTTCGGCCAGCAAGCCTGCGTCT
Organism: Sulfitobacter delicatus; assembly: GCF_900102535.1. Lineage (GTDB taxonomy): Bacteria > Pseudomonadota > Alphaproteobacteria > Rhodobacterales > Rhodobacteraceae > Sulfitobacter > Sulfitobacter delicatus. Next base: position 253,038 of record NZ_FNBP01000002.1, read on the forward strand.
TCGACAACTTCCAGCCCGGCGGCAAAGGCCATGTTGGTCGCATCGTTCCAGATCGTATCGGCCCGCGTGGCGGGGTCGAGCACGACGCAAGCGCGCGCGAGTTTGTTCTGGTAGTCCTCGAAACCTGCGACTTCGATCTCGCCCGGCGCAAGGAAACGGTGGCCGCGCGTGGTGTTGCCCGCGGTGATGCCGTCAACCGTCAGCGGCACCACCTCGGCTCCGGCCTCGTCGCTGATGATGCAAAGGATCGAATGCAGCGGACGCACCCATTTGAGGCTGTTAGTGCCCCACCGCATGGATTTGGGCCATGGAAAATTGCGGATCGTCTGTTCCAGCACCTCGGCCACGATCTCGGCCGCCGGGCGGCCCGGCTTTTCAATCTTGGCGAAAAAGACTTTGCCTTTGGGGGAGTCGCGTTCCTCAAGCTGGTCACGGGTCAGCCCCGCGCCGCGCAAAAACCCTTCGATGGCTTTTTCGGGGGCATCGGCTTTGGGGCCTTTGCGTTCCTCGACCTGTCGCGGGCTGGCGGCGAGCATGTCGCCAAGCGCGAGCGTCAAGCGACGCGGTGTGGTGAAGACGGCGGCGGAGCCATAGGTCAACCCGGCCTCGACCAAGCCGTTGGTCACCAGCTTTTGCAGGTCTTCACCCGCGCGTTTCTGCATCCGCGCAGGAATTTCTTCGGAGAAAAGTTCAATCAGCAGATCTGGCACGGGCGGCCCCCAATTCTTGCCGCATCGCGGCGTCTCATCGGGGGCTTGGATAACGGGCGGGGGGCCGAGGGTCTAGCCCCCCGCGTGGCGTTTAATCCATCAGCGTGCGGATATCGGGGTCGGAGAACTTCGGCACCACGCGGTAGCCCGCTTCGACGAAGTTGTAGACGGCGAATCCGATGAGACCTAATCCCGCGCCGCCCAGCAGGAAACGCCCAAAGGCCATGCCTCTTAGCGATTGCAACGCCTCGCCGAGGCCACCTGCCTGTTCGGGATTCGCGGTCAGCGCGGCATAGCCCAGCGACCCTGCGACAAGAGCCATCATGATGCCATAGACCACCAGTCCAATCGTCAGAACCGGGTCAATGCTTTCAGTGAACTGGGTCCGAGCCAAATGGCCTTTGTATTTCCCGCTCCAGCCTTTGTAGGCGTAGTAGACGCCCGCGCCGAGCAGGATCAGAGCAATCGCAGCGACGATATAGCGGCCCATCGGCATCGACATCAGCTTTTGCGTCCAGTCTTCGGTGGAGTCGCCACCGCTGTTCTTGCCGCTAAGCGCCAGTGCCAGAACCGACACACCGATACCGCCGTGGATCAGCCCGGTTGTGATCTGGCCAATCCGCGCGATGAGACCTTTCGGGTCGGTTCCTTGGTCCTCTACGTCCTTCACGCCAGCCGTCACGCGCCAGACCAGATAGGCCAGAAGCCCGATACCAATGGCGAAAAGCGCGGGCACGCCATATGGCTCGTCGCGGAGTGCGGCCAGTGCGTCTTTGGTGCCAGAGGCTTGCGTCGATTTGAAGGCGGCCAGAAGCGCCAGCCCGCCAATGATTGTATAGATCACGCCCCGCGAGCCATAGCCCGCGCGCATCACCCATTTCAGTCCTACATGTGTTTTCTCTGACATGCTCGTCCCCCGTTCTATTCGGGGACAAGCGTTCGACAGTGGCAAAAGGTTCCGCGCGAATGTCGATGGAGAAGATGGCGCAATCAGTTGGCGGGCTGCTCCGGGCAAGCCTCGCCCACTACAGTGCCGTCATAGGATTTTTCACCGCAGTCATTCAACTCGTGCCAGATATAGCCACGGCCATCTTCCGTGATCGCCACGATCCGGTCGACCCCATAATGCACGTTCTTGGCCCCAAGAAAGGTCAGCGCCGTGCCCGCTTTAATCTCGGCGCCAAGGGCTGGCGCATCGAAGCAATCAAACCAGCCGGGCGCGTTGCGCGGGTCGGTGTGGTCGGTCAACTCATAGGTCTCGGTCGCCATGGCGAGGCTCATGTCCGTCTCGAAACAGGCGCGAAAGCGGATAGGCGAACTGTCGGCATCAATGGCCTGCAGGTTGCGCGTCGCGATCTCCTCCGGCTCTTGCGAGGTCAGCGAGACAAGCTGTACCTGCGCCTCCGGCACCTCGCGGTAAAAGCCGTAGATCTGCAGGTAGTAAAGCGCCGCCCCGGCGATCAACGCGCAGGCGAGGATGACGATGCCGACGATCTTGCCGCTCATTGTGCGTTCGCGCTTTCCTGTTCCGGCGTCCAACCGCCTGCGCGGGTCTGCACGAAGGCGTCGGCGCAGGCCTTGGCCAAGCTGCGCACCCGCCCGATATAGGCCTGCCGTTCGGTGACAGAGATCACACCACGGGCGTCGAGCAGGTTAAAGATGTGGCTGGCCTTGATGCATTGGTCGTAAGCCGGATGCGCCATGACGATGCGTTTGCCGGTCTTGGGGTCCTCGGCGGGTTGGTCGAGGATAAACTGGCAATGCGCCTCGGCCTCATTGAACTGGTCCAGCAGCACCTCGGTGTTTGCCGTGTCAAAGTTCCAACGCGCGAATTCTTCTTCGGTCTGTTTGAACACATCGCCATAGGTCAGCGGGATCGGCGCGTCGGGGCTGTTGAACGGCATGTCCATCACATGATCGACGCCCAGCACGTACATTGCCAATCGCTCTAACCCATAGGTCAGCTCGCCCGAAACCGGGTGGCAGTCATGCCCGCCGACCTGCTGGAAATAAGTGAACTGCGACACTTCCATCCCGTCACACCAGACCTCCCAGCCCAGACCCCAAGCGCCAAGCGTCGGGCTTTCCCAATCGTCCTCGACAAAGCGGATGTCATGCAGCGCCATGTCGATGCCGATGGCCTCAAGCGAGCCGAGATACAGCTCTTGCAGGTTGGGCGGGCTGGGTTTGATCAGCACCTGATACTGGTAATAATGCTGCAAGCGGTTCGGGTTCTCGCCATAGCGCCCGTCGGTCGGGCGGCGCGAGGGTTGCACATAGGCCGCGGCCCAAGGCTGGCTGCCAAGGCTGCGCAGCGTCGTTGCCGGGTGAAAGGTGCCTGCGCCCACTTCCATGTCATAGGGCTGCAAGATCGCGCAGCCCTGCCGCGCCCAGTAGCCCTGCAGAGCAAGGATGATCTCTTGGAAAGAGCGTGGTTTTTGCGCGGCGTCAGACATGGCACTTGCCCCTTAATGATGCGCGCCTTTCCTACGGCTGCTGGCGCGGGGGGTCAATCGCAGGTTTGTGAGATTTTAGCCCGGTTTGCGATGGCATTCGCGACGGTTTCCAGCGTAATCTGCCCCGGATTTGGTTTTACGAGAGTTGAGTGACGATGAAGCGATTTCTTTTTGCCCCCGTGGCAGTCTTTCTGGCCCTGAGCCTGTCTCTGGCAAGTTTTGCCCGGGCGCAATCGGCAGAGGATATCGTCTGGGTGCAGATCGAGGCACTGCCCTCTTTGGCTGAGGCTACCGACCGGGCGCGCGCTTATGACACGCTGCTGGATGACGTAAGCGGCTTTTCCTTGGGCGGCGGCTGGTATGGTATCGCGGTCGGTCCCTACCGCCGGGCAGATGCGCAATTGGTGCGACGCTCCTACGTGCGCGACGGTCTGGTGCCGCGTGACAGCTTCATTCAACAGTCGAGTCGTTTCCGCCAGCAGTTCTGGCCCGTGGGTGCCAATGTGCTCGACACTGATCAGGTTGATCCTCCCGCAAATGTAGCTCCCGGCACTCAGGAAGAGGTCGCGTCGGGCAGCAACACACCGTCGGTGACGACAACCCCGCTTGATCCGGCCACCGGGGCTGAGGAAGACAGCACAACTGTTGCTGATAACAGCACGGCGGCAGAGCCCGAAACCACTACGCCCGCCGAACCGGAAGAAACCCTCGCCGAAGCGCGCCGCTCTGAACGGGAGTTGGACGGCCAAGAACGTCGCGCCCTGCAGATCGCACTGAAATGGGCCGGTTTTTATGACGCGGCAATCGACGGCGCCTTTGGCCGCGGCACGCGCGGCTCCATGCGCGCTTGGCAAGAGGCCAACGGCTATGAGGGCACCGGTGTTCTGACCACACGTCAGCGCGCAGCGCTGCTCGGCCAATACAATGCGGTTCTCAACGGTCTGGGCATGGAAGTCGTACGCGACGACAAAGCCGGGATCGAAATTGTGATGCCCACTGCCGAAGTGTCCTTTACCCGCTATGAGCCGCCCTTCGCCCATTACGACGAAAGCGGCAACATCGGCGCTCGGGTACTGCTAATCAGCCAGCCGGGTGACCGCGACACGCTCTATGGTCTTTACGACATCATGCAGACGTTGGAGATCGTCCCCCTCGAAGGCCCCCGCGAGCGCAAGCGCGATTCCTTTGAACTGATCGGCGAAAACGGCAGCATCGTCAGCCAGACACAGGTGTCGCTGGAGAACGGCCAGATCAAAGGCTTTACCCTCATTTGGCCCGCAGGTGACGAAGACCGTCGCCGCCGCGTGGTCGCCGAGATGTCGCAAAGCCTGACCCGCCTTCCCGGCGTATTGGACCCGGCTGCGGGCGATAGCGAAGCGCAGGCGATTGATCTGGTCGCCGGCCTGCAAATCCGTCAGCCCAAGATCTCCCGCAGTGGGTTCTTTGTGGACACCAAGGGGACAGTGGTCACGACCAATGAAGTTGTTGGCGCCTGTACCCGCGTGACCCTGGACGAAGACACCGAAGCGCAGGTCTTGGTTTCGGACAAAGACAGCGGCCTCGCGCTGTTGAAGCCTGAGAGCACCCTGGCTCCGTTGGCCGTGGCCCAGTTCAGCAGCCAAGCCCCCCGCTTGCAATCCGAAGTCTCGGTCGCGGGCTATTCTTACGGTGGTGTTTTGAGTGCTGCGACGCTGACCTTCGGCAACCTGTCAGACCTCAAAGGCCTGAACGGCGAAGAGGGCCTCAAGCGCTTGGATATGAAAGCCCAACCCGGCGATGCGGGTGGTCCGGTGTTTGACGAAAGAGGCCATGTCGTCGGCATGCTCCTACCCCGCGCAGAAGGGGACCGGAAACTGCCCGAGGACGTGAGCTTTGCCCTCGACAGTGCCGCAATCCGCGGCGCGGCGCAGGAAGCCGGGATCAGCCTAGAGACCGGACAGGGCGCCGCGACAACCATCGCCCCGCGCGACCTGACGCTGCAGGCGCAGGGCATGACGGTACTGGTCAGCTGCTGGGAGTGAGCCGGAGGGCAATTACAGAAATAGTTGGGGCGGCGCTGTTGGTGCCGCCCTTTTCAGTCCTAAGAGACGAACGCAGAGGTTTCGCAGTTGCGAATGTTTCCATGCTTAGCCTTCCTAGGCGTCGGCAACCATTTCCTTGATCAGATGCACCCAAAACACTTTCGATTGCACCAGCAGAGCCAATCGCTAAGTTCAAGAAATGACAGTCACTCTTCCCCTGCACATCCGCGCCGCCGAACCGACGGACGCCGCAGCGATCACAGCGCTGATCAACTTGCCGAAGGTCCGCCATGGCACTTTACAGATGCCTTATGAGCCGAGCGCGCGAGTGTTCCGCCGAATTGCCGAAAACACAAACAGCCACCTTCTTGTTGGATCGGTTCAAGATCACGGTGACGGCTCAACTGTCGTAGCCTATGGCGGGCTGTTCCCCGGCACCCGGCGGCGCGCGCATGTTGGTGAGGTTTTTATGCTCGTTCACGACGATCATGTCGGTCGGGGTTATGGTAGTTCATTACTCAGCGCCCTTATTGACCTCGCTGACAATTGGCTTGGGCTGCGGCGCTTGGAATTGGATGTGAACGTCGACAATTCCGGCGCGATCCATCTTTACAAGAAACATGGTTTCGAAATTGAAGGAACAAAGCGCGGCGACACGATAAGAAGCGGCTATCTTATTGATGCGCATATCATGGGAAGGCTTAGTCAGGGTTTGGACCGTCAGTCGGCAGAATAACCACCGTTCTGCAGTGTGTTTTCCTACGTTCTTCAGGCCTTAGATCAGGCCCGCCAGAACTTCGCAGTGAACATGACATAGACCGCCAAGAGCTCTAGTCGCCCGATCAGCATCGCGATGATGAGGATCCATTTGGCCGTGTCATTCAGGCTGCCAAAGTTACCTGCAGGCCCAATAATAGGGCCCAACCCCGGCCCGATATTCGCCAGTGCCGCAGAAGCACCTGAGATTGATGTCACGAAGTCCAATCCTGTCAGGCTTAGCGCAACCGAGATCAGTCCGAGGGACACCACAAAGAACATGAAGAAGGACATCACCGAGCTCAACACATCCCCGCCCACTGGACGCCCGTCATAGCGTGGTGTGAATATACCGTGGGGCGAGCGGATGCGGCGCAGCTGGGCGCGGATCGAGGCGAAGAGCAGTTGATAGCGGAAGATCTTGATCGAGCAGGTGGTTGAGCCCGCGCAGCCCCCGATCAGCCCGATGAAGAAGAACAGCGCGACAGCGAACGGCCCCCATGTCATATAGTCCGCCGAGGCGTAGCCGGTGCCCGAGATGATAGAGGTGATGTTGAACAGCGCTTCACGCAGCATCTGCTCCCATTCGTAGCTGAAGGTTCCCCGCAGCAGAACAAATGCCACGCCCACCAACACAGCCAGCGTAAGCAGAAACCCCCGCACCTGTGGATCGCGGTGCAGCGCCACTGGGTTGCCGTTAATTAGCTGCACATAGCGTACGAAAGGCAGCGCGGCGAGGATCATAAAGAGCGCAGCTACATATTCCGCAGGGCCGGAGAATGTGCTGAAGGAGGCGTCATAGTTAGAAAACCCTCCGGTCGAGACGGTGGTGAGCGCATGGACCGTGGCGTCAAAAGTGCTCATGCCAAGGGCGAGATAGCTCAGCACACAGGCCAGTGTCAGCCAGACATAGATCACCGAGATCTGGGTGGCGATTTGACCGGCGCGGGGGAGGATTTTGCCAAAGGTGTCAAAGGATTCGGATTTAAAAATTTGCATCCCGCCGACGCGCAACTCAGGCAAAAACACCATGGCAACAACAATGATGCCGATGCCGCCCAGCCATTGCAGAATGCCGCGCCAGATCAGCAAGCCTTTGGGCAGCGCCTCAAGGCCCGAAAGAACCGTGGCGCCGGTGGTGGTTAGCCCTGACATCGCCTCAAAAACTGCATCCGTGATTGAGGCTTCGGTCGCACCAAGGACAAAAGGAATGGCGCCAAAAAGCGGCAGCATCAACCAGACCCCGGTGGTCAGCATAAAGGTCTGTTGAATCGTTAGCCCTTCGCGCACGCCATTGGCGCTGGCCAGAGCAATCATACCGCCACTGAGCATGGTGATGACGGCGCTTTCGACAAAGACCCACCACTGGCCCCGCCCCTCGGCCAGATCAACGAGGATCGGCACGATCATGGCAAAGCCCAGCACGGCCACCAAGAGGCCCACGACATATCCGACGGGTCGTATATCCAACATGGGCGCAGCGTTGGCTTGGCCGCTCGCTCCTGTCAAGCGGCGACGGGTGCAGGGTGAATTTTGCCCGGCACCCGTGGCAGGTTTAGATGTAGTAGAGGTCTTTAAAGACGTGATGCACGATCTCGTCGCGCTTCAGTCCGAGGTCGGCCAGTTCGGCATCGCTTTTGGCTTGCAGGCGTTGGACCTGCTCATAGCGATGATGCGCGGTCGAGCCCGTCATGATGCCATGGCCAATCCCTGCGAAGAAGCGGCGCAGACCAGCGCCGGCACGGCGGAGGGTATCGGTCAGCGAGAAAGTGTGGGCGGGATGAGCGGTGCTCTGGTAGGTCATCTGATTGCCTTTGCAATTCTGAGTGTTTCGATGACCGGTAGATAGGCAATGCTGCGGCGCAGCAGAACCGACGTTTCTGCATAGCGGCTGGGCGTGGCTTGCAGGGCTATGGTGCGTTGAAGCATCGATGCCGGGGGCCAGCCCCCGGACCCCCGAAGTATTTTTGGCCAAAAAGAATGGGGCGTGGAGGAGCTGAGGACTAACCGACGTGGAAGAGGGTATTGAAGAGTTTCGGATCAATGCTCTCAGCCGCGAAGGTTTCGCCTTGGGTCAGGATGCTGATCGCATCGTGACTGTGCAGGCTTTCTTGATGGCTGGCGACGATGCGGAAGTCTCCGACCCGGTCTTCGGCCAACAGTTGCTCGCAGAACAGGCGCGCGGCGTCTTCGACAAAGATTGGGTTGGCCGCGTTCAACTCGGCAAAGGCCTGTTCATCTTCGCGTTTGACCATGACTTGTGTCTCGGTCGGTACGGCGCGGCGACACAGGTCGATGAGATCTTCGAACCAGAGGCAATCGCCCGCGTCCAGTGTCTCGACCGATATGCGCGCTACGGACCGTTGCGAATGCGGCGTGGCAAGCTGGCCCCGGGTCTGGCGGGCATGTTCGCTGAGTTCCAGTGAGCATGGGCAGGTGCTGGAATAGACGTAGTCGAGATGGATGAGCTTTTTGCGTTTCCCACCCTGCTCGACCAATTCAAGGGCGATATCGTAGTATTGGTACCCCGTTAGACCGGAGCGCAGGCTGCCGATTTTCATCGGGAAGGAGAAGCGCATCTGGATACGGGCGTCGAGGCTTTCGAGGTCTGCTTTATAGTCATCCAGCGCTGCCTCAATGACTTCAAAGCTGAAGGTGGCCTCAGCATGGCGGTAGAAACTGCGCATGATCCGGGACATGTTGATGCCCTTCTTCTCAGCGTCCAGTGATACCGAGCCGGTCACGGATGTCTCAAGCTGCAGGTCCCCGCCCTCGCGGCTGCGGTAGCGGATCGGCAGGCGAAAGTTCGAGATGCCCACGTGCTGGATCAATTGTTGCGCGCCGCGGATCAGGCTGGCCGGGCCGTTTTGCAGATCCGGCAAAGTGGCCATGTAATTGGCGCCGGCGGTGAAATCCGACGGATAGGCACGGCTGAGCGTTGGGTAGTCAGACGGCGCGAGCATGCGGGACATGGCAGGGTCGAGGGCGGCCAGTTCTGCCGGGGTCGCTGTCTCGGCCCATGCGCGCAACGTATTGAGCGCAGCCTCGGCCGCCTCCCGGTCGGGTGTCTCAGACACCTCTGTCACGATGTTCATAGCGCGGCCCTCCGGTCTAACCCCTTCAATGTATGACGCTTAGACCGGAAATGCCACTGCGGCTGCGACACTTCGCGTCAGGCTTGCGCCGCCACATCCAGCGCTTGTAGCAAATCGGCCTTTAGATCGCCGACATGCTCTAGCCCGACACTGACCCGGATCAAGCCGGGGGTAATGCCGAGCAAGTCCTTGGTTTCCTGTGGCAAACGCTGATGCGTGGTGGTCGCGGGATGGGTCAGGATGGTCTTGGCATCGCCAAGGTTATTCGAGATGATCCCGACCTTCAGTGCGTTCAAAAAGGCAAAGGCTGCCGCTTTACCGCCTTTGAGGTCAATCGACAGCACCGTGCCGCCAGCCCCCATCTGATCCATGACCAAGGCGTGTTGCGGATGTGCCGCAAGACCGGGGTAGATGACGCGGGCCAAGGCGTCGTGGCCGCTCAGCGCCTCGGCCAATGTCTGAGCGCTCGCCGCTTGCGCGCGGACGCGCAGGTCGATGGTCTCCAGCCCTTTCAGCATGATCCAGGCGGTGAAGGGGCTCATCGAGCCGCCGGTGTGCTTCATGTATGGTTCGAGCGTGCCGCGGATGAAGTCGCGGCTGCCCAGCACCACACCACCAAGCGCACGCCCCTGCCCGTCGATATGTTTGGTGGCGGAATAGACGACCACATCCGCGCCTTGGGAAATGGCACGGGAAAAGACTGGCGTGGCGAAGACATTGTCGACCACAACAAGCGCGCCCTTGGCATGGGCCAGTTTGGCGACGGCCTCGATGTCGATGACCTCAAGCGTGGGGTTGGCGACGGATTCGAAAAAGACGGCGCGGGTGTTGTCGCGGATCGCGGCTTCCCAAGCGCCAAGATCGCTGCCGTCAACAAAGGTCACCTCGACCCCGTAGCGGCCAAGAATTTCTTCCAAAACATAGATACAGGAGCCAAAGAGCGCCCGGGCTGACACGACATGATCGCCCGCTTTGAGCATCGAGATCAGCGCGCCAGAGACCGCTGCCATCCCGCTGGCCGTGGCGAAAGCGTCTTCAGCCCCTTCCAGTGCGGCGATACGTTCTTCGAACATGGCGACCGTTGGGTTGCCGTAGCGCGCATAGATGAACTCGTCCGGGCCGATCTCTTCGAACCGTGCTTCGGCCTGTTCGGCGCTGTCATAGACAAAGCCCTGCGTGAGGTAGATCGCCTCGCTGACCTCGCCATATTGGCTGCGGCGGGTGCCTGCGTGGATCGCCTGCGTGCGCGGGTGCCGGTCATTGCTCATATCATCATCCCTTCGGCCCGACATTGCGGGCAATAAAAAACCCCAGACGCGGCCAAGCGAAAGGGGTCTTTCATCCTGACCTTTTAGCGGCATGTTTTACGTGGCCCACAATCCGGTAACAAATCGCCACGCGGCGTGGATTACGCCGCTGCGCCCTGCAGGTCAACAACTTCGATACGGTCAGAGCTAATTTGCGGTGTCAGCTCTGGTCTTTCTTCTCACCGTAGGCTTCGAACAGTTTGCTCTGCGCCATGAAGAAGACAAAGATCGCAGCCGTGAGACCAAAAGTTTTGAAGTACACCCAAGTATCAGTCGAGAAGAAGCGCCAGATTAGTTCGTTCGCCAGTGCCAGACCAAAGAAGAAAATCATCAGACGCTTTGTTAGAAGCATCCAGCCCTCGTCTTGCAAAGGCATCATCTCTTCCATGACATATTTCAGGTAAGACTGTCCGCGCATCAACCCCACGGCCAAAATGCCGCCAAAGAGGATATAGATCAGCGTCGGCTTCATTTTGAAGAAGCGGTCATCGTTGAGCCAGACCGACAGTCCGCCAAAAATCACTACGAGAACCACAGTCGCCACCTGCATCCGGCTGATCTTGCCCGTCAGCGCCCAAAGCGCGCCGGTGGCCAGTACCAGCAGCGGCACAAACATCGCGGTGACCACGATGAACCCGTCGTATTCCGTGCCAGCGAAGCTGTAGGTGTTATCCTTCAGCCATAGATAGGCGACGAGGAAGGCCAGCACCGGCCCGTATTCCAGCGCCGCACGCAACATGGGGTTGATCTCTCTTGGTTCTGACATGCCTGCTCCTTCAGCCGCCCATTTCTACAATCACCGCCCCGGCTGCGATCAGCGCCATCAGCGCGATGCGGCGCGGGCCGACGGTTTCTTTCAGCACCACCACGCCGATTAGCGCAGCGAAGACAGTGGATGTCTCGCGCAGCACCGCTGCCTCGCCCACCTTATCCAGTCGCGTGGCCAGCATCACTGACCCGAAACTCGCGAATGCGATGAACCCGCCGATCACGCCACGCAACATGAGCGGCGCCACCTCAGGCGGGTTTTCCATTCTATGCCAGCGCCGCCATGCAATCACCGGCATCACCAGCCCGTCGATCATGAAAAACCATGCGAGGAAGGTAAAAGGATCTGCCGTGGCGCGAATGCCGTAAGCGTCATATGTGGTGTAAAGCGCCACGAACAAGCCCGTGAGCACAGCAAGCCCGAGCGCCGCGTTGAGCGTATCACGGGCGGTGACGAGGTTGCGCAGGTTGTAAAGCGCCAGCCCGAAAATCCCGCTCAGCAGCACGCCGACGCCCATCCATTGCACGATATTAAACTTTTCGCCGAAGATCAGATAGGCGCCCACCACGGCAAAAAGCGGCCCTGTGCCGCGCACCACCGGGTAAACGACCGTGTAGGCTCCTTTGGTATAGGCCCATGCCTGCAGCAGCTTGTAGAAGACGTGAATGACAAAGGCGCCGAAAAAAATGAGCCACATATGCGGTTCTGGCCAGGGCACGACGAAGAGCGAGAAAGGCGCAGCCATCAGACCGTAAGAGGCATCAATCGCGCCGCGCGTGAGCCAGGGATCATGCCGCCCCTTTTGCAACGCACCGAATACCGCATGAAGAAACGCGGCTGAAAGCGCCAGCCAGAGCGCTGCCGTATGACCCGCTGGCGTGCCTTCGATAGATAACAGCCAGTCCGTCATTGGGGAACTACCCGGGCTACGAGCAGTTTACTCTTCAAAGTCTTCTCAATCCACGGAATTTCAATGTTTGAAAGCCTGATCGCCGATCTCACCAATAGCTTTTCAAAAGTGCCCGTCACCGTCGCCGCCGCGCGGTTGCTAATGGCGGCCTTTCTGGCAGGGGTTGTTGGGTATGAGCGTGAGCGGCGGGACAAGCCGGCGGGGCTGCGCACCCATATCATGGTGGCCATTGCCGCTTGCCTCTTCATCATCATCGGGCAGGAATTGGGTAGTCTGGAGTTTGGCGACGGTGACCAGATGCGCTTTGACCCGCTGCGCCTTATCGAAGCGGTCACGGCGGGCGTTGCCTTTCTGGCGGCGGGGATCATTTTCACGTCCAACGGCGAGGTGCGCAACATCACCACCGGTGCGTCGATGTGGCTGGCGGGGGCGATTGGCCTTTCCTGTGGGGCGGGGCAAATACTACTGGCCTGTCTGACGGCCTTTGTGGTCGTCACGGTGCTAGCCGTTCTGCGCAAGGTTGAAAAGAAACTGGGCACCCACGATTGAGGCGGGCAGCCGCGCCGGGCGGCGGAAGTGTCAGGCATCCACACCCACCAAGGCGTCTGCGAACTCCTGCGGGTCAAAGGGGGACAGATCGTCGATCTGCTCGCCGACGCCGACGGCGTGGATGGGCAGACCAAAACGGTCCGCCAGCGCGACCAAAACGCCGCCCTTCGCGGTGCCGTCAAGCTTGGTCATGACCAATCCGCTGACAGCGGAAATCTCTTGAAACACTTTCACTTGGTTAACGGCGTTTTGCCCGGTCGTGGCATCGAGAACCAACAGCGTATTATGCGGGGCTGTCTCGTCTTTCTTGCGAATGACGCGGACGATTTTGGCCAATTCTTCCATCAAGTCGCCACGGTTTTGCAGACGGCCCGCAGTGTCGATCAGCAGCAGATCGGCCCCCTCTTCCTGCGCGCGCCCCATGGCGTCGAAGGCGAGGCTGGCCGGGTCGCTGCCCTGTGCTGCGGTCAGCACCGGCACGCCTGCGCGGTCGCCCCAGACCTGCAACTGCTCTACCGCAGCGGCGCGGAATGTGTCGCCTGCAGCGATCACCACCTTTTTGCCCGCAGCCCGAAACTGAGAGGCCAGCTTGCCGATGGTCGTGGTCTTGCCCGAGCCGTTCACCCCCACCACCAGCACCACCTGCGGGGTCTTGGCATAGATCGGCAGCGGGCGGGCTACTGGCTCCATAATGCGGCCCACTTCGGCGGCAAGTAATTCTTTAATCTCACTTACTGAGAGCTTTTTGCCAAAGCGCCCTTCTGCCATGTTGGCCGTGACCCGCAGCGCCGTATCGACGCCCATATCGGCGCTGATGAGTAGCTCTTCAAGCTGCTCAAGCATGTCGTCATCCAAGGTGCGGCGGACCGTCGGTTTGGCCGTTCGTCCCATCAGACGACCTAACAGGCCGGGTTTAGCTTGCTGAGAGTCAGACGCCTCCCCGGCCAGATCAGGCGCGACCGGAGTCATCGCCTGCCGCAATCCGCCAGACTGGGGCATCTCTGTCGGCGTGGGTGCTAGTCCGGGGTCGCTCACTGGCGGGACCTGTTCCGGTTCTCGCACAGGCTCAGGGTCCGAGACAGGCGGGATCGGGTCCGGCTCGGGGGTCGGTTCAGGATCTTGCGGCGGCTCTTGGGGCTCGGGCGTCTGATCGGGCTCGGGCAAGTCTGGCACCGGGGTCGGCTCGGGCCGGTCGGGCTCTGGTTGCGGCACCGGGTCCGGCGTCGGCTGCGGATCGGGCTCCGCCGCCCGCTCAGCCGCCAACATCGGGCCGCTGTCTTCCTGACGGTCTGGCATGACGTCTGAGGCCACACCCGGCTGATCCATCACCGCATCCACAGGCGCCGCCTCACTCGGGGCCGCCTCTGCTTCCGGCTCGCCGCCGTCGCTGACGATCGCTTCCAGCCCCTCGTCGATCTTGGACGAGGATTTGAACAAACGATCTTTTAGCTTTGTGAAGAATGCCATGGGCGCCTCCGTTGTTTCCTTTGATCTATAGGCTCGCTCTGCCAGATGGAAGAGCGCCCTATGCCAAAGAAACCGCCGCTGACGCCCGCCGGTTCAGATTTCCTCGGGGAAATGCTTCATCACGAGGCGGATCGGGTTCGGCGCCGCCTGCCCTAGCCCGCAGATCGAGGCATCAACCATCGCAGTCGACAACTCTTCCAGCAGCCCTTGGTCCCACTGATCGGCCTGCATCAGCTTGACCGCCTTTTCGCAACCGACCCGACAAGGCGTGCATTGGCCGCAGCTTTCATCCTCGAAGAACCGCAGCATGTTCAGCGCCGCCGCCCGTGCGCTGTCGTGGTCCGACAGTACGACGACCGCCGCGGACCCGATAAAAGACCCATGCGGCTGCAAAGTATCGAAATCGAGCGGCACATCGTTCATCGAGGCGGGCAGAAGCCCCGAGGACGGCCCGCCCGGCTGGTAGGCCTTGAACCGATGCCCCTCGGCCATGCCCCCCGCTGCGTCGATAATGTCGGTGATCGTTGACCCTGCGGGCAACAGATACATTCCCGGCTTGGCCACGCGGCCCGAAACCGAATAGCTGCGCAGCCCGGTGCGCCCGTTCTTCTCGGTCGCGTTCAAGACCTGCGGCCCCTCGCGGCAGATGCGGGCGACCCAGTGCAGGGTTTCGATGTTGTGCACCAAAGTCGGCTGCCCAAAGACCCCCACCTGCGCCACATAGGGCGGGCGGTGGCGCGGTAGGCCGCGCTTGCCTTCGATGCTCTCAATCATGGCGCTCTCTTCGCCGCAGATATAGGCACCTGCGCCGCGCCGTAGCTCGACATAGCCCGGCGTGACGATGCCCGCTGTCTCCAACGTGGCAATTTCGCGCCGTAGGATTTCCAGCACTGCCGGATATTCATCGCGCATATAAAGAAAGACGCGCTCGGCCTCGACTGCCCACGCGGCGATCAACATACCCTCAAGGAAGAGATGCGGGGTGCGTTCTAGATACCAGCGGTCTTTGAACGTCCCCGGCTCGCCCTCATCCCCGTTCACAGCCAGATAGCGTGGCCCCGGATTGGCGCGCACAAATCCCCATTTCTTGCCCGACGGGAAACCTGCGCCGCCCAAACCGCGCAACCCAGCCTCTAGCATTTGGCTCTGCACCGCTTCCCAGTCACCATCCTCGCGCAACTTGAGGAGTGCCGCGTAACCGCCTGCTTTGGCGTAGGTTTCGTAAACCTCATAGTCGGTCAGACGGGCATGGGTGTCACCCGCTTCAATGGCCCGCTTCACCTTCTCCGGCGTTGCGTGATCGATATGGTTGTGGCCCAGTTCCAGCACTGGCGCAGTGTCGCAGCGCCCCATGCAGGGCGCGCGCAGCACGCGGACTTCGGCAGGGTCCAGACCATCTTCCAGCGCGGCTTTCAACGCCTGCGCCCCCGCCAACTCGCAGGACAGCGAATCGCACACCCTTATGGTGAGTGCAGGCGGCGGGGTCTCGCCCTCTTTCACCACATCGAAATGGGCGTAGAAGCTGGCGACCTCATAGACCTCGGCCATGGAGATGCGCAGTTCTTCGGCGAGCGCGCGTAGATGGGCGGCGGAGAGATGGCCAAAGCGGTCTTGGATCAGATGCAAATATTCGATCAACAAATCGCGACGGTGCGGGCCGTCGCCCAAGAGCGCGCGGACCTCCTCCCAAGCATCATCGCTCAGTTGGCGGCCTTTCGGGTGGTGACGCCCCTTGCCCTTGCCGGATTTCCACACCCCTTTTTGCGGTTCCTGCCCTGCTGGCTTGCCGTGATCGTCTAAGGCCATCTTTCCCCCCTATCGCTTTGCGCCCTTCCTAGCCCATCACCGCCGCTCCCGGCGATCAAAAAGCGACATTCGTTCGGATGTTTACGTTGCGCATTCGGGCATCGGCGGGCCGCCTTCTGGGCTTTCGCTTTGCCCCGCGCGGCGTCACTATGGTGTGACCCAGTCGAGGACCCGCCATGTTCTGGTATGCCACCGCCAGCCTGACCCCAGCCGTGCTCATCGCCCTTGCCTGCCTCTGGGGCGGGATTTGGCCCCTGCTGGCGCTGCTGTCGATCACCCTTCATGTAACGTTTATGGACCGACTTGGGCGTATGGTAGCGCTGTCTGAGAGTGACGGACGAAGCCTGACCTTTGCACTGGCTTTAGCACATTTCGTCCTGTTGCCCTTAGGGGTTTGGGCGATTGGCACGGCGGGACATCTCGATGGCTGGGATCGAGCGCTGATTTTTGCCGCTCTGGGCCTCTTTCTAGGACAGGTGAGCAATTCCAACGCCCATGAGCTGATCCACGCCCGCCACCGTCTGCCATGTCGCCTCGGGGCGGCGATCTATATCTCACTGCTGCATGGCCATCATGTCTCGGCCCATCTGCGCGTTCATCACCCCGCCGCCGCAACGCCGGATGACCCTAATTCCGCGCCACGCGGTATCGGGTTCTGGCGCTTCCTGCTGCATGCCTCAATTGGTGAGTTTCGCGCCGGTTGGCAGGCCGACAATGCGCAACGCGCGCGGGCGCAGTGCAAGCCCTCCGCGCTGAGCCACCCCTATGTCGCCTATATCGGCGGCGGGATCGTGGCCCTTGTGTTGGCCTATCTAATCGGCGATCTCTGGACGCTCTTGGCCTATCTTGGCCTCACCGCCTATGCGCAGATGCAATTATTGCTGTCAGATTACGTCCAGCACTACGGGCTGCGCCGTCGCCAGCGCGCCGACGGGCGGTATGAACCGATTGGCCCGCAGCATAGTTGGAACGCACCAAAGTGGTATTCCTCCGCCATGATGCTCAACGCGCCGCGCCATTCGGATCACCACCTGCGCCCGGCCCGCGCCTTCCCCGCACTGGAGGTGACCCAAGACATGCCGAAACTACCCTATTCCCTGCCCGTTATGGCGACGATTGCGCTAATTCCGCCGCTCTGGCGGCGGGTCATGGATCGGCGTGTGCAACGCTGGGAGCAGGCCTGACCGCAAAATCCTAGCGCGCGGGCGCGGGTTCTGGCAGGCTGGCGCTATGAAACAGCTTTTAACCCTGCTTTGCCTCATGCTGCCCTTGCCCGCCGCGGCGGAGATGACGGCGACAGAGTTTGATACCTACACCCGCGGAAAAACACTCTACTACGGGCTAAGCGGCACCCCCTATGGTGCTGAAGTGTACCACGAGGACCAGCGCGTGCAGTGGTCCTTCCTCGACGGCCATTGCAAAGAGGGACGCTGGTATGCGGCAGATGGGCTGATCTGCTTTGTCTATGAGGACAATCCCGAGCCGCAGTGCTGGAGCTTTGTCAAAGGACCGCGCGGCTTGGTGGCGCGGTTCGAGAATGACCCGATGCAGACCGAACTATACGAGGCCGACGAAAGCGATAGCCCGCTCATGTGCCTCGGCCCTGAAGTCGGCGTTTAACGTGCTAGAGTAGCGACCCTTGATCCGGCGGTGTATCGGTCTTGCCTTCAAGTTTCAGACGTCCATCGGCAAATTCGATCTCAAGTTCTCGCGCCGCTTTGGCCGCGCTAGCGCTCGTGACGACATCGCCATCGCCTCGCACCACGGCAAAGCCGCGCGCCAAGGTCTCACGGTAGCCTAAGGTGCCCAGCGTCCGGCCGAGCGCTTCGATCTGGCGGCGGCGACGCTCCTGCGCAGCCTCCCCGGCGCGGGCGAGACGGGCGAGTACGTCGGCGAGGCGCTGGCTTTGCCGCGTGATATCGCGAGACAGCACTTCGGGGCGGAAATTCTGCGCCCGCGCGGTGAGCCGTTCGCGGCGGCTGGTGATCTGGCGGTGCAAGACGTCAGGCCGGAAACGCGCCACGCGGTTGCCCAGACGTTCACGCTGGCCCGCAAGGTTGCGCTGCCAAGCCGGGTCCAGCCGGGCCGAGAGCTGCGCCAGCCGCTGACGGTCCGCATCCAGATGGCGGCGTAGCGTAGCGGGCCTCAGCGCGCCGGACATATCGGCCAGTTTGACCCGACGGCCCTGCACACCAGCAATCAATGCAGGCGCCAGTTTTTCGCCGCCCCGGTCAAGCCGCTGGCGTGGCCCTTCGAGCAATGTCTCCGCGCGCGGCAGAGCGCGGGCCACATCGCGCATACGCTGGCCCCGACGGGTCAGCCCTTGGCTCAACGCCTGCCGCATCCGCGCGCCCTGCCCCTCAAGCCAAGCCGCCAATTCGTGCCGCACCGGCACAGCAAGCTCAGCCGCCGCCGTCGGCGTCGGAGCACGTTTGTCGGAGACGAAATCGATCAGGGTCGTGTCGGTCTCGTGACCCACCGCAGAAATCAACGGGATCTGGGAGGCCGCCGCTGCGCGGGCGACGATTTCTTCGTTAAAGCCCCAAAGGTCTTCGACCGATCCGCCGCCCCGGGCCACGATAAGCAGATCGGGTCGTGGCAGCGCGCCGCCCGGGGTCAGCCGATTGAACCCCTCGATCGCGCGGGCCACCTCAGGCGCACATTTCGCGCCCTGCACAGCCACAGGCCAGACCAGCACCTTGCGCGGGAAGCGGTCACGCAGGCGGTGCAGAATATCGCGGATCACAGCGCCTGAGGGCGAGGTGACCACGCCGATGATCTCGGGCAGATAGGGCAGCGGACGTTTGCGCTCGGGGGCAAAAAGCCCCTCTGCTGCCAGCGCGGCCTTGCGTTTCTCCAACAGCGCCATCAGCGCGCCCATGCCGGCGGGTTTGATATCCTCAATGACGATCTGGTATTTCGACTGTCCGGCAAAGGTGGTGATCCGACCGGTGGCGATGACTTCCATCCCCTCTTCGGGCTGGGTCTCAAGCCGCGCGGTGACACCCTTCCAGATGATGCCGGAAATCACCGAGCGGTCGTCCTTGAGGTCAAGATAAACATGCCCCGACCGCGGGCGGCTCACCCGGCCGACTTCGCCCCGGATGCGGACATGGCCAAACTCGCCTTCGATGACCCGTTTGATCGCCCCCGACAGTTCGGTGACGGTGAATTCAGGGCTATTCTGCCCCGCAGTAGGTTCATCGAATAAATCAGCCATGCCCTTAGATAGCGTCAGATCCCGAGGGGGTTCAACAGCCGTCGCATTCATCCCCTTCGCCATAGAGCCATGCCGCATAGCGACCGCTGGCCAGCCCGGTGATATATTCGTTCACCCCCGGCGCGCCGGTCAGATCGATGCGGATTTGATTGCGCGAGTTATCTGCTAGAAAACGTGCCCCGCTGATCAAGGCCCGTTCTGTGCTTGGGCCATAGCTGCCATCAATGGTCGCATTATAAAGCCCGGTATAGGAAAGTTCGGTCTGCACCTTGCGCCGCTCATGTTTGGGCAGCATCTCGAATCGCTGTCGTAGAATATCGAGGCGCATCTGCGCGTGGAGCGTTGAGGTTTGTGCGAAGGTGAATGCAGCGCCAAAGGCGGTAAGGAAATATCGTCTTTTCAATGGTCTGTCTCTCTGTCGTTATCAAATAGGCTTTCATTTCTTGCGAGGCGCCTCGAGAATTTCAACCCTGAATTGAGAACGCCTAGAACTTCTTAGGCGACCGTGGCGCCATGCCAACTTGTTCCGCGGCGCGCCTGCGCGTAGAAGCGCTGCAAATGATACGGAGAGCCCGATGAACATCCTCATTCTTGGCAGTGGCGGACGCGAACATTCCCTCGCTTGGGCGGTGATGCAGAACCCTAAATGTGACAAGCTGATTGTGGCGCCGGGCAACGCGGGCATCGCAGCAATCGCACAATGTGCGGCGCTCGATATCATGGACGGGGCTGCCGTCGTTGCCTTCTGCGAGAGTAACAACATCGACTTTGTCATCATCGGCCCCGAAGCGCCGCTAGCTGTGGGTGTGGGCGATGATCTGCGCGCAGCAGGGTTCGATGTGTTCGGACCGTCGAAAGCAGCTGCGACGCTGGAAGCGTCAAAAGCCTTTACCAAGGAAATCTGCGACGCCTGCAACGCGCCCACCGCGGCCTATGGTCATTTCACCGATGCCGCCAGCGCCCGCGCCTATGTGGAAAAACAAGGCGCGCCGATTGTTATCAAGGCGGACGGTCTGGCGGCCGGTAAGGGCGTCATCATTGCGATGACAGATGCCGAAGCTTTGGCTGCCGTGGATGAGATGTTCGACGGCGCCTTTGGTGATGCGGGCACCGAGGTTGTCATCGAAGAGTTCATGGAGGGCGAAGAGGCGTCCTTCTTTGTGCTCTGCGACGGAGAGACCGTGCTGCCGATCGGGACCGCCCAAGACCATAAGCGCGTCGGCGAAGGCGACACCGGCCCCAACACCGGCGGCATGGGCGCCTATTCCCCCGCCCCGGTGCTGAGCGACGAGATTGCCGAGCGTGCGCTCGAAGAGATCATTCGCCCCTGCATGGCCGAAATGGCCAAACGCGGCATGCCCTATCAGGGGGTGCTTTATGCCGGACTGATGATCAAGGACGGCGCGCCTCGTTTGGTGGAGTACAACGTGCGTTTCGGCGATCCCGAGTGTCAGGTGCTGATGATGCGCCTAGGTGCACAGGCCTTTGACCTGATCCAAGCAACCGCCAAGGGCACCCTGGCCGATATGCAGGTGAACTGGGCCGAAGACCACGCCCTTACCGTGGTTATGGCGGCAGAGGGCTACCCGGGCGACTACCAGAAGGGCAGCGAGATCAAAGGCCTGAAGGACCTGCCCGAGGACAGCGCCAATATGGTCTTCCACGCCGGCACCGTGGCGAAAAACGGCGCGATCCTAGCTAATGGCGGGCGGGTGCTGAACGTGACCGCGCGGGGGGCGACATTGGCCGAAGCACAAGAGCGCGCCTATTCGATGGTGGATGGAATTGATTGGCCCGAAGGCTTTTGCCGCCGCGACATTGGCTGGCGCGCGCTAGACTGATTAAGAAATTGGCGCATCGCCGCAGATAAGTGGCCTGCGTGTGACCTCTGTCACCATCTGGACATTGCCTTCCGGCGACTGGACGAGAAGCTTGCCCTCGTAGTCAAAGGGCAGCCAGCAATGTGCGCGTCCGGGATCGTCTTCGTAACGGAAACAGACGTAGGGTGCCTCGACGGTGATTTGCCCGCGCGTGCAATGCCCGTCGGCATGGACCCAGCGGCTATGCTGGCGCGACAGGAACTCTTCAACGCCGACCAGCCCGCCAGCGGGCCAATCCTCAAAAGTGAGCGTCCGGCTCTCTGCGCGGTCTAGGAATTCGTCGGGGGTAAGCAAGGTTTGGGCGGCGGCAGGTAGCGCGAGCGACAGCGCCAGTGCGAGAAGCCCAGACCTCATTCGCAAGCCAGTGCGGCGGCGAAACTTTCTGGTCCGTTTTGCGGCCCTATATCCGTTGGCGTCAATGCTCCGCCCTCAAACCGAACGGCAACGATCCGCGCCCAGTCGGCGTCCGAGACGATCATCTCGGGTCCATCCCCGCAGTTGCGAATACCGCCAGAGATTGCCCGCTCGCCAATACGGTGGTTGGTCAGCCCGTCAAGAAGCGCAACATCGCGAAGCGCCCCATCCTTGTAACGCCAGACCCGCAGCACCCGTGCGAGATGCGGGCGGTCGATATAGGCAATCTCAATCGTATCATCGCCGTCCAGATCGGCCGCGCCGATAGGTGCGAGCCAGCGGTTGCTCTGACCGATATGTGGTGTCTCGGCCAGTTTGCCCTCAGCCCCGTAAATGGCCAAGGCAGCGCCCCGGTTCACATCAGTTTCCACCACAATCACTTCTGGCAATTCATCACCAGTGACATCTGCAAGGCGGGGTGCGGTATCCTCGAACACGTGGTCGCGCGGCAGGGTGAATTGCAGCGCTGTCCCGTCCGCTAAGGTGAGCTTCAACCCGCCCCACTCCAAAGCATCGCCCAAAATGCCATGCGCATAACGTTCGGTCGGATCGGTAAAGCGTGCGGCGGTGATCGGCTCCGCCGCAGCGTTAGTGGCCATCAGTGCCAGCAGTGCCGCACCGACCGCCCGCATCAGATTTGCTTTTCTGGCATCTGCACGCGCAGGCCGTCGAGTTCGTCCGTCACCTTTAACTGACAGGTCAGGCGCGAGCGTGCGGGGTCCGGCTCATAGGCGAAGTCAAGCATGTCTTCTTCCATGTCGTCCTTGGCAGGCAGTTTCTCGGCCCAAGCCGGGTCGACATAGACATGGCAGGTCGAACAGGCGCAGGCGCCGCCGCAGTCGGCCTCGATGCCCGGAATGTTGTTGTCGCGTGCGCCTTCCATGACCGTCATGCCATTGGCGACTTCGACCACATGTTCGGTGCCGGAGTGTTCGACATAGGTGATTTTGGCCATTGAAACGCCCTTTCGCTGTAGAAGTTCGGCCTTGTTTAGCGGGCTATGCCACGCGGTGCCAGCCCCCTTTTCGGCCTGTCGTTCTGGCCAGCGACATAGCTGTGGGCAAGCGCGTTTCAAGCCGCTAGTCTGCGGCGCAAAGCAAAAGGCATAAGCCGAAAGAGCAGGCATGACACAGCCCTTACCGCCCCTCCCGATCCCCCTCCGCGCGGCGCTGCTGCTGGCCTGCGCCAGCCTGGCCGCTTGTGAGGCGCCCGCCCCGGCAGCCGCCCCGCCAGAACCGGGCGTACTGGAGGCCACACGCAACGGCCCGGTCGGCGCCCCCGAGGGCAGTTGTTGGGGCCGCACCGTGAGCCCGGCGGTGATCGAGACCGTCACCGAACAGGTCCAGATCGAACCGGCAAAGATGAACCCCGACGGCACGATCGTGAAGCCGCCGATCTACAAGACGGAGACCCGGCAAGAAATCGTAAAAGCGCGGGTCGACAATTGGTTCGAAACCCCCTGCCCCGATGTGCTGACGCCGGAGTTCAACAGTTCCTTGCAACGTGCTTTGCAGGCGCGTGGCTACTACCGGGGGCCAATCACGGGCGAGATGGACGCCGCGACGCGCGATGCCGTGCAGCGCTATCAGGGTGCAAAGGGTCCAAGAAGCGGTGTGTTGTCTCTCGCCGCCGCGCGCGACCTCGGCCTTGTCGCCGTACCGCGCCAGTAATTGCACGCCGCAAACGAAAAGGGCGCCCTAAGGCGCCCTGATGTCTCTACCTATGATCGCGGGGTCACTCGCCCAGCGACAGCGCCACGAAGCGTGGATCACCTCCGCGCCGCACCAGCAGCAGCAGCGACTTGCGTCCAGCATCCTTGGCCGCGGCGATACGCTCTTCCAGATCGCTGATGCTCGCGACCTTCTGCTGGCCTGCCTCGGTAATGATATCGCCCATGCGGAGACCTTTCTCAAAGGCTTCCGAGGTCTCATCAACATCGGATACGGCAAGACCTGCCATATCCTCATCCGCGCCCAGTTCCGCACGCAGCTCGTCGGTCAACGGCGTCAGGGTCAGGCCCATCAGCGAAGCGGTCTGCGGCTCGGTCTCTGCACCCTCGTCACCGTTCTCCTCGGCATCAGGAGCCGTTGTGCCATCAGCTTCTTCCCGGCGCCCCAGCACCACTTTGATGGTCTGCGTCTTGCCATCGCGCAGCACGGTCACGCGGACGGTGGCGCCGACGGGGCTGTTGCCCACCTGACGGACCAGACCGCGGGTATCTACGACATCAACGCCGTCGAAGGACTTGATCACGTCGCCGGTCTTCAACCCAGCTTCGCGCGCCGGACCTTCCGGAACGTCGGTAATCAGGGCGCCAACGGCTTTCTTCAGACCCATCGCATCAGCCACATCTTCGGTCACGTCCTGAATACGCACACCGAGCCAGCCACGGCGGGTCTCGCCAAATTCTTTGAGCTGGTCGATCACGCGGGTCACGACGTTGGAGGCCATCGAAAAACCGATACCGATCGAACCGCCATTAGGTGACAGGATCGCGGTGTTCACGCCGATCACTTCGCCGTCCATGTTAAACAGCGGCCCGCCCGAGTTGCCCCGGTTAATGGCTGCGTCGGTCTGGATGTAGTCGTCATAGGTACCCGACAGCGCCCGGTTGCGCGCCGAAACGATCCCGGCTGAGACCGAAAAGCCCTGCCCCAGCGGATTGCCCATTGCGATCACCCAGTCGCCCACGCGGGCGGCGTTGCTGTCGCCAAAGGAAACGAATGGCAAAGGCTTGTCAGCTTCGACCTTCAGAAGCGCGATGTCAGTTTTCGGGTCGGTGCCGATTACCTTGGCGACCAGTTCTTCACCCGAGAAGAATTCGATGGTGATCTCGTCTGCGCTTTCGATCACGTGATTGTTAGTCACAACATAGCCGTCTTCGGAGATCACAAAGCCAGAGCCCAGTGCCGAAGAGCGGCGCGGACGGTTGCCTTCGCCGTTGTTGCGGTCCTGAAACTCGCGGAAGAAGTCCTCGAATGGCGAGCCCTCTGGCACGATCCCCTGGGGTCCAGTCCGGCCTTCGACCACCGTCGATGTGGTGATGTTCACGACCGAAGGACTGATCTTTTCTGCTAAGGGCGCAAGGCTTTCGGGTTTGGCCAGTGCCATAGTGGCTTGCAGGATCAGAAGGGTCAGCGCCATCACCCCCATCGCCATCGCTCGAATCCAAAGAGTGTTCTGTGCTGTTCTGGACAGGGAAACCGCCTGGGCCTGCATTCATCGTCTCCTGATTATTCCTGTTGTCGCCAACCTGGGCAGAGTGCATTCCGATGGAATGGCCTGCAACAGCAAAGATGGGGTCACACCCCGTCTTTTCAACGCCAGAGGGTCATTCGGCGGGCGATTGCTGAGGTTGAACTGGCAGAAGGTAGAGCGGTCAGACACCCAACTGGAAGGCCAGCCAAACCAAGATCAACCCGGCCACGACCACCAGCGCGCCCATCTGCCGCACAGCCGCTTCTGGCAGACGCCTCAGCAGTTCCAGCATCTGCTCCAAAAGCGAAGGGGCCAGTGCGTACACCAGCCCCTCCAATATCATGACCGACCCGAGGGCCAGCAAGACAAGGCTCATTCCCGTTCGCCTTCGGCAGAGCGGCTGCCCTGATCCGAACGCAGGTAGTTAAAGAACTCGCTGTCAGGCGACATCACCATGGTCGAGTTCTGCCCCTGCAGCGCCTGCTCATAAGCGGTCAGCGAGCGGTAGAATTCAAAGAACTCCTGATCACGACCATAGGCTTTGGCGAAGATGTTGTTTCGCTGGGCATCCGCTTCACCTTCGATGATGCGCGCATCACGACGGGCTTCCGACAGGATCTCTTCGTAGGTCCGGTCAGCCAAGGCGATCACACGCTGCGCCGCCTCGCGGCCACGGGCGCGTTCGTCGGTGGCTTCGCGTTCCCGCTCCGCAATCATCCGCTGAAGCGTCGCGTCAAAGTTCTGCTCTGGCAGGTTGGTCTGGCGCAGACGCACATCGACAACCTTGAGCCCAAGCGCTTGGGCGCGGGCATCGGCACGGACACGGATTTGCTCCATCAGGTCCGCCCGTTCCGGCGACAGGATGGTGTTCGACGTCACACCTTGCGAACCCAGAACGGCACGGATTTGGCTTTCCATGATACCGCCCATCTCGCTCTCGGCCTGACGCTCACCGCCTGCACCGAGGGCCTGGCGGTATTGCACCATGTCATCGATCCGGTAGAGCACGAAGGCATCGATCTCAAGACGACGGTCATCGGCTGGCGTGACCTCGATCACTGGTGTTTCCAGCGACAGGATGCGGTCTTCGTAGCGGACCACCTCGTCCAGCAGCGGCACCTTAAAGCCGATGCCGGGCTCGTTACGGACCTGTTTGATCTGACCGAAACGCAGCACCAGCGCCTTTTCCCGCTCGTCCACGACAAAGACTGCCGAGAGCACTGCCACAATGGCGATCACCAAGACGGGAATGATAAAGTTTCTTTTCCGCATTAGTTCGACCCTCCGCTGCGACGCAATTCATTCAGCGGCAGATAGGGCACGACGCCCTGACCATCTTGCCCGCTGCCGTTTTCGAGGATGATCTTATCCACGTCGCCCAGCACTTTTTCCATCGTTTCAAGGTAGAGGCGCTTGCGCGTCACTTCCGGCGCGTTGCGGTATTCCTCAAGCACAGCTTCAAAGCGGCTCGCCTCACCCACAGCATCGTTCACAACGCGGGCGCGGTAGCCTTCGGCGGCTTCGAGAAGCTGCGCCGATTCACCACGTGCCTCAGCTGTGCGGCGGTTGGCATACGCGTCGGCCTGGCGCTCCACCCGGTCGCGTTCCTGCTCAGCCGCCTGCACGTCGCGGAAAGCATCGACGACCGACTGTGTCGTCGTGTTGCCGTTGGCGTCCGTGACCTGCACGGTCTGGCTGGGCGGGTCGACTTTGTTCACGTTGACTCGCAGCACGTTGATGCCGGTGTTGCGGTTGTCGAGCGTGGATTGGATCAATTCCTTCACCCGGTCCGCAACAGCACCCCGGTCCCGGTTCAGAATCGGTGCCAATTCGGATTGCGCAATGACTTCGCGCATCGCGGATTCAGCAATGGCGCGGACGGAAGCCTCAGGATCCCGCAGCGAGAATTTGAAATCGCGGGCGTTCTTGATGTTCCAGACCACCTGAAAGTCGATGTCGACGATGTTCTCGTCGGTGGTCAGCATTAGCCCTTCGTTGCCGCCACCGCCGCGCCGCACGCCGAGTTCCTCGGTGCGGTTGGTGGTGACGTCAAAGACTTCTGCGGTGACCAGCGGCCAAGGGGCAAAGTTCAGACCCTCGGTGCCAATGCCGGAAAATTCGCCAAGGAACAGCTCAATCGACTGCTGCTCGGGACGTACGGTGTAGAAGCTCGCAAAGCCCCAGAGCGCCACACCGGCCAAAAGCGCGATGCCGACGGTGCTGCGGGTCACGCCCGGGCCAGAAGGCCCACGCCCGCCGCCGCCAGAGCCATTGCCGCGATCACCGCCGCGGCCGCCCATCAGAACGCGCAGTTGCTCTTGGCCCTTGCGCACCAATTCGTCGATCTCTGACCCCTGCGGGCGGCCGTTGCCTTGCCCGCGTGGCCGTTCCGGCCCCTCGTCGCGTCCGCCGTTTCCTTGGTTGCCCCCGTCACCGCGGTTGCCACCACCTCCGCCGCCCCATGGGCCTTGCGAATTTCCTGCCATCTATGTCTTCCCCTCTGAACCGCACCTGCGGCCTATTGGTCTTAAAGTCGTATGCGCAGGCGCGGAATTCAAGCGGTTCGCACCGGTTCACGCATGGTCACCAGTTCTTCGGACATCGTCGGATGCACCGCGCAGGTGGCGTCGAATTGCTCTTTTGTCGCGCCCATCTTGACCGCGATGCCCACCATCTGGATCAATTCGCCTGCATTGGGTGCGACGATATGACAGCCCAACACACGGCGCGTTTCGGCGCAAACGATGAGCTTCATTAGCACGCGGTCTTTCTTGCCAGCAAAGGCCCCCTGCATCGGTTTGAACGACGTTGCATAGACCTCTATCGGCCCTGCGTCACGCGCCTCCTCTTCGCTCAGTCCCACGGTACCCATCTCGGGCTGGGTAAAGATCGCGGAAGGCACAAGGTCATGGTCCACCGGGGTCGGGTTGCCGCCAAAGACGGTCTCGACAAAGGCCATGCCCTCGCGGATCGCCACGGGCGTCAGGTTGATCCGGTTGGTCACGTCGCCGATGGCATAGATCGAGGGCACGGCGGTCTGGCTGTACTCATCGACCTCAATCTCGCCACCCCGGCCCAGTTTAATGCCCGCGTCTTCCAGCCCCATGTCGTCGCTGTTGGGGCGGCGTCCGGTCGCGAAAAGCACTTGGTCGAACATGCGCTCGGTGCCGTTGGTCGGCTTGACCTTCATCGGGCCGCTGCCGTCTTCATGGCTCGGGGTCATTTCAAGGATATTGGTGCCGACATGTAGGTCGATACCCTTCTCCTGCATCATCTCGGCGACCATGCCGCGCGCTTCGTCGTCAAAGCCACGCAGGATTTGCGCGCCGCGGTAGAACTGGGTCACTTCTACACCCAACCCGTTGAGGATACAGGCGAATTCACAAGCGATATAGCCGCCGCCGATGATCAGCATCGACTTGGGGAGCTGTTCGAGATGGAACAGATCGTCCGACACCAACCCGTGTTCCGCATTCTCAAGGTCTGGCCGCACCGGGCGACCGCCGCTGGCGATCAGAATGTGTTTCGCAGTCTTTTCTGTGCCATCGGACAGGGCCACCGTATGCGCGTCCTTGATCCGGGCGCGGGCGTCAAATGTCTCAACGCCAGAGTTCTTCAACAGCTTACGGTACACGCCTTCGAGACGGTCCAACTCTTCGTTCAGACGGCCTTTGAAATCATGCCAATCAAACGGTCCGGCCTTCAGATCCCAGCCAAAACACTTGGCCTCATCCACCACATCGGCATAGCCCGAGGCGAAAACCATCAGCTTCTTGGGCACACAGCCCCGGATCACACAGGTGCCGCCATAGCGGTCTTCTTCGGCCAGCCCGACCCTGGCGTCATGCTCGCCCGCCGCGACACGCGCTGCGCGCACACCGCCCGAGCCGCCACCGATGACAAACAGGTCGTAGTCGAAGTCTTTATTGGCCATTGCTCGCCTCTTTCACTCTATTTGGTCCTGCGCATGCGCTGCGCGTAATTGCTTGGGGCGTCAGTCGTTCAGGTCGGAAAACAGGTTGTCTGTCTCCACAAACTCCAACTTATCGGTCGCCACGGTTCCTTCATTTATGTCGCGCACCTCGACCCTGCCATCCCCGTAGCCCATCACAACCACGTCACAAATGTCGATGAAGAGCCCGTTTTCCACGACGCCAGGCATCTGGTTAAGCACCAGTGCCAATTGCCGCGCATTACCGATCCGGCCCAAGCGCAGGTCGAGGATGTAGTTCCCCTCATCGGTAATGAAAGGCACTTCGCCGTTCATCCGCAGGGTGGAGCTTCGGCCCAGCACATCCATCGAGATCAGCGTTTCTTCGACCAGCGCCTGCGTGGTTTGCCAGCCAAAGGGAATCACCTCAATCGGCAGGGGGAAAGCACCGAGGTGCTGCACCTCTTTGCCGACATCCGCGATCACGACCATCTGGTCACTGGCGGTCGCCACGATCTTTTCTTGCAGCAACGCCCCGCCCCCTCCTTTGATGAGGTTCAGATCGACGTCGAATTCATCGGCCCCGTCGATCGTCAGGTCGAGCCATTTCGCCTCATCAAGCGAGATCACCTCGATCCCCACATCCCGCGCCAGTTGCGCCGTGCGCGTCGAGGTCGGCACGCCCTTAATGCGCAGACCATCCTCGCGCACCATCTCTCCCAGACAGCGCACCAGCCATGCCGCGGTCGAGCCGGTGCCGAGACCAACACGCATCCCGTCCTCAACAAATTCCGCCGCCCGTTTGGCCGCGACGAATTTGGCCTTATCGATGGGTGAAAGTTCTCCGGACATGGGGCTGCTCCCTACAGGCGTTTGTCGCGTTATAGGCCCATTTCGCATAGGGTGCGAGGGGCATGACAGTGGTTTTTAAGGCTTAACCGACGCAACAGGCCGCTGCGGAGCCTAAGGCGTCGCTTTTGACGCGGTTTCGACGCGCACACCGGCTATCACTGGGCCATGCCCTATGTACTGCACTACGCCCCCGACAATGCCTCACTCATCGTTCGCCTTGCGCTGGAGCATCGCGGATTGCCGTACCGCGCAGCGCTGGTGGACCGCCGCGTGAAGGCGCAACAAAGCGTTGACTTTCGCGCGCTTAACCCCAACGGGCTGATCCCGGTGCTAGAGACGCCCGAGGGCGCATTGTTCGAGACCGGGGCGATCCTGCTTTATCTGGCTGACAGACATGGCGGACTTGGACCGGGGCAGGATGATCCGGGGCGCGGCGATTTTCTTAAGTGGCTGTTCTTTTTATCAAACACCATCCACCCCGGCCTGCGCCGCTTGTTTTATCCGCAAAACTACATCGCCGCCGATCATGTGGCCGCGTTGCGGTCTGGCGCGCATGCGGACCTTGCACAGCATTACGCAACGTTAGAAGCCCAGGCAGCGCGGGGAAGAGGCTGGTTGCTTGGTGGCCCCGCCCCCAGTGTGGTCGACTTCTACGCTGCCGCCCTCCTGCGCTGGCCCGCGCTCTACCCCGTCGACCAGCCGCGCGATTGGTTTGACCTTACCGCCTACCCCGCACTTACCCGGCTTGCTGCCGCCGTCGAGACGCTGCCCGCCACAGTCGCCTTGCAAAGCGCCGAGGGTCTGGGCGATACCCCTTTCACCGCCCCTCGATACCCGCAACCTCCAGAAGGGTCTGCTACCTGATGTTTCTCTCGGTTTTCGACATGTTCAAAGTGGGCATCGGCCCCTCGTCTTCGCACACCATGGGACCGATGGTAGCCGCAGGTCGGTTCCTTGATCAGATGCGGGCCTCGCCGTTCAAATTCGCAGGGCTGCGCGCTTCGCTGCATGGCAGCCTCGCTTTTACAGGTGTGGGTCATGCGACGGACCGTGCCACGATCCTCGGCCTCGCCGGGTTCACGCCCGAAGACTATGATGCCGAAGCTGCCGAGAAGACGCTGGAGGAGATCAAACAGACCCGTCGGATTGCCGTGGACGGTCTGCCTGAGCTGAAGTTCGATCCTGCAAAGGACATGATCTTCGACTATGACACCAAGCTCGCGGGCCATGCCAATGGCATGATGCTCATGGCCACCGATGCCCAAGGCGACGTGACCCTGCGCGAGACCTATTATTCCATCGGCGGCGGTTTTGTCATGACCGAAAAGGAACTGGCCGCAGGCAAGGACACGGATGAAGGCGCGCCAGTGCCGTTTCCGTTTAAGTCCGCTGCGGAAATGCTTGAGATGTCTGCCAAATCCGGCAAAACCATCGCAGGCATGAAACGCGCCAATGAAGAGGCCCGCGGCGGGGCCGAGAACCTGCGCGAGGGCAGCAAACGGCTGTGGCAGGTGATGCGCGATTGCATAGACCGGGGGCTGACAACCGACGGTACCCTGCCCGGCGGCTTGCAGGTGAAACGCCGCGCCAAAGGCATCTATGACGCGCTGATGGCCGAGCGGGGGCAGAACCAATCAGCGCCGCATACGATCAACGACTGGATGAGCGTCTATGCCATGGCAGTGAACGAGGAAAATGCCGCTGGCGGTCAGGTCGTCACCGCGCCCACCAATGGTGCTGCGGGCGTGATGCCCGCGACCCTGCGCTATTACCTCGACCATGTGCCCGGCGCGTCAGAGGCGCATATCGAAGACTTCTTGCTGACCGCCGCCGCGATTGGGGGGCTGGTGAAATACAACGCCTCCATTTCGGGCGCGGAAGCAGGCTGTCAGGCCGAAGTGGGCTCTGCGGCCGCCATGTCCGCCGCCGGGCTTTGCGCCGTCATGGGCGGCAGTCCCGCGCAGATTGAGAACGCTGCTGAGATCGCCTTGGAGCATCATCTTGGCATGACCTGCGACCCGGTAAAGGGGCTGGTCCAGGTGCCTTGTATTGAGCGCAACGGGCTGGGCGCGATCAAGGCGGTGTCTGCCGCGTCTTTGGCGCTGCGCGGGGATGGCACGCATTTGGTGCCGCTGGATGCCTGTATCGAGACAATGCGCCAGACCGGCGAAGATATGGCGGAGAAGTATAAAGAGACTTCGCTGGGCGGTTTGGCGGTGAATGTGCCGAACTGCTGAGACCTTGAGGGGGCGTTCCTCCCCCTCAAACTCCCCCTCCGGATATATTTGGCTAAAAAGAGGAATGGGCTGCGCGTAGGCGCACAGGCGGCGTTCGTGGGCTGCGATTGTGGGGATGGTGCGGGCGACCTATGTGCTGAGCAACCATAAAGGAGAGCATCATGTCCCTCAGACCCACATTAGAGACCCGCCGCGCCACGCCCACGATGGAAGGTGCCGGGGTAAAACTGCACCGCGCTTTTGGCTTTCAGGATCCATCGGAGCTGGACCCCTTTCTGCTGTTCGATGACTTTCGCAATGATCGGCCTGAGGACTTTGAAAAAGGGTTTCCTTGGCACCCGCACCGGGGGATCGAGACGATCACCTATGTGCTGGAAGGCACGGTGGAACATGCGGATTCGCTTGGCAACAAGGGCGATTTAAATGCGGGTGATGTACAGTGGATGACCGCTGGGTCGGGCATTCTGCACCAAGAGATGCCGCGTGGGAATGCCGCCGGGCAGATGCACGGCTTTCAGCTTTGGGGGAACCTACCCTCGGCCCAAAAGATGACCGCGCCGCGCTATCAGGATATGAAGGCCAGCGATATTCCGGTGGTGACTGATGACGACGGCACACAGGTCAAGGTGATTACCGGCGAGTTCTGGGGCAAACGTGGCCCCGTCGATGGGATCGCTGCTGATCCGCAGTATCTGGATGTGTTTGTGCCGGCGGGGGTCAAGAAGACCTTTAAGATCGACACTTACCGCCGCGCCTTTGCCTATGTCTTTCAAGGCGCGGGTGCTTTTGCCGATGCCTCGGCGCCTTCGGGCGTGTTGCTAGAGAAAGAGGTTGGCGGCGAAGAGGTGAACATCCGCGATATGTCGGGGGACCGCACGTTGATCCGCTTTGGCACGGGCGATGAAGTCACGGTTCAAGCGGGGCCAGAGGGGGTACGCTTCTTGTTGATCTCTGGCGCGCCGATTGAAGAGCCGGTGGCGTGGCATGGGCCGATTGTGATGAACACCCGCGCTGAGTTGCAGCAGGCGATGCGGGATCTGAACAATGGGACGTTTATTCGACCCGCGCATTGATGCAATGGACCGTGGGTGCTTAGACAGTCACGGCCTTGCGCACCATATCCCAATATTGCGCGACGACTTCGTCGAGCGAGAGGCGACCCCCGGCGCGGTACCAAGTGTTCACCCCGGTGAGCATGGCGATGATGGCGAGCGTGACGATTTTGGGGTCGGCAACTGCGAAATAGCCGTTTTCGACGCCGGTGCGCAGGATGGTTTCGAGGCGGTCTTCATATTCTCGGCGCAGACCTTCGATCACCGCGAAATTCTCCGGCGTGAGGTTGCGCAACTCCATATATGCAATGAAGACCTCATCCGGCCTGTCCGCGTGAAAGCGGATGTGGAAGGCGACAAAATCTTGCAGTTGCTGCATTGCCGGTCGCGTGGGGTCGCTGGGCGTTTCCGCCAGCAGGTCCGTCATATGGCCCTGCATCAGATCAAACAGCAGGCTTTGTTTGTCGGGCGTGTAGTTATAGAGCGCCCCGGCCTGCACCCCGACCTCGGCCGCGATGGCGCGCATCGATACTGCAGCATAGCCCCCTGCCGCGAACAGCCGTAGCGCCGCTGCGCGGACGCGGGGGCCGGTGATGTCTGAGTGTGAGCCTGTCGTTCGTGCCATGCGGGCAATTTAATGAACAAGCGTTCAAAAGCAAACCCCGCTTGCGCCCTTCTCTGCGCTGATGCAGAACAAATCATGCTTTATCGATTTGCGCCCCGTTCACTGTCTATAGTTGCCTTAGTTTTAGGCGGCGCCCTACTGGCGGGCTGCACTCAGTTTCCCGAATTGGACCGGACGATTACGCCGGAGAAGGAAGCAGCCGATTACCCAGATCTTGTTCCGATTGATCCCCTTTTGGCGCAGGCCGAGGCGGGCCGGATTGACCCCGCCCAGACCGAAGCCGAACTGACCGGACGTGCCGCGGGGCTGCAATCCCGCGCAAATCGGATTAGCGGTGGTGGTAGCAGCGCGGCCTCGGCAAGCCGCCTCGCCCGGTTGCGCGCGCGGGCGGCCGAGTTGCGTCAGGCGGGGCTAACGCCGCAAGAGCGGAAGCGCTTGGAAGAAGAGCCCGCCGAGTAGCCCTGTTTTGCTGCGTTGCAGGCGGGGGCTGAACCAGCTACATCGCGATTAAACCACAGTCTATTAAACCAAAAGGACCACCTCCATGTCTAAGCCGCTTCGCCTCGGGATCGCCGGATTGGGAACCGTAGGCGTTGGCGTGCTGCGCATTCTGCGCCAGCAGGCCGCGCTTCTGGAGGCCCGGACGGGATGCAAGATGGTGGTATCGGCGGTCTCGGCCCGGACCCGGAACAAGGACCGCGGCTTGTCGCTGTCGTCTTATGACTGGGAAGATGATCCGGTCAAACTGGCGACGCGGGATGACGTGGATGTATTTGTCGAGTTGATGGGCGGTGCAGATGGCCCCGCCAAGGCCGCGACCGAAGCGGCACTGACGGCGGGCAAGCATGTTGTCACTGCGAATAAGGCGATGTTGGCGTTGCATGGTCAGGCCTTGGCCGAGCAGGCTGAAGCAGCAGATGTGGCGCTGCGCTATGAGGCCGCCGTTGCGGGCGGCATCCCGGTGATTAAAACGCTGATGGAAGGGCTTGCGGGCAATGGCATCACCCGGATCATGGGGGTGATGAATGGCTCATGCAACTACATCCTAACGCGTATGGAAGATGCCGGGAAATCCTATCAGGAGATCTTCGCCGAGGCTGATGGGCTGGGCTATCTTGAGGCCGATCCGCAGTTGGACGTGGGCGGCATTGATGCGGCGCATAAGCTGGCGATCTTGTCGTCCATCGCCTTTGGCACTAAGATCGATTTCGACGGTATTCAGCTTGAGGGCATTGAGCGCATCGCCATCGAGGACATCCGTGCCGCGGCCGATATGGGCTATAAGATCAAGCTCTTGGGCGTGACGCAGATGACAGGCCGCGGCTTGGAGCAGCGCATGATGCCTTGTCTGGTGCCGCAGACCTCGCCTTTGGGGCAGTTGGACGGTGGCACCAATATGGTGGTGATCGAAGGCGATGCTGTAGGCCAGATCGTGCTGCGCGGTGCTGGGGCGGGCGAAGGGCCGACGGCGAGTGCTGTGATGGCCGACGTCTGCGACATTGCACGCGGGTTGCGCGGGTCGGTCTTTGGCCAGCCTGCCGCGACGCTTGAGGCTACCACTGCTGCCAGCAGTCAGACCCCTGCGCCCTACTATTTGCGCATGGCGCTGGTCGACAAACCCGGTGCGCTGGCCAAGATCGCCACGGTGCTGGGCGAGGCTGGCATCAGCATCTACCGGATGCGGCAGTATGAGCATTCGGATGTTTCCGCGCCGGTTTTGATTGTGACGCATAAGACGAACCGCGATGCGCTGGTGAGCGCTTTGGCGGCGATGGAGAAGACGGGTGTGTTGGCGGGTGAGCCGGTGGCGTTGCGGATCGAAGAGGTCTGAGCATTTGCGCTGAGGACCATCGCCTGCCCGCGGGTCGGCGACCCAACAGCAGATTATGCCACTTTATCGTTCAGCCGTGATGTGCGTTTGCGAAATTGCGCCCAGCCTCAGCAAATCGCCTACCCGTCCGGGCGGGCAGGCGATGGCCCGGCGCCTGCGGCTTGATTCCGGGCGGGGGCGCTGAGTCTCACCCAACCCAAAACTTGCCCCGAGACGCACACAGCGTTACAGGACAGAAAACCCTTTTGACCCCAAGGACACCTCATGACCGCTTCCGCCGAATTTCAAGACCGCATGCTGTCGCTGGGCCTCGCCCGCGTTTCCGAAGCCGCCGCCCTCGCCTCGGCCAAACTGATCGGCAAAGGTGACGAGAAAGCTGCCGACCAAGCCGCCGTCAACGCGATGCGCGAACAGCTCAACATGCTCGACATCGCGGGCGTTGTGGTCATCGGCGAAGGTGAGCGTGACGAAGCCCCGATGCTCTACATCGGCGAGGAAGTCGGCACCGGCAACGGCCCCGGCGTGGACATCGCGCTGGACCCGCTTGAAGGCACCACGCTGACCGCCAAGGACATGCCCAACGCGCTGACCGTCATCGCCATGGGCCCGCGCGGCTCGATGCTGCACGCGCCCGACACCTATATGGACAAGCTGGCGATCGGCCCGGGCTTCGAGACCGACGTCGTGACCCTTGACATGACCCCCGGTGAGCGCGTCGAAGCACTGGCCCGCGCCAAGGGCTGCGCGCCTTCCGACATCACCGTCTGCATCCTTGAGCGCCCCCGCCACGCCGATATGATCGCCGAAGTGCGCGCCACCGGTGCGGCCATCCGCTTGATTACCGACGGTGACGTCGCAGGCGTGATGCACTGCGCAGACCCAGAGACCGGGATCGACATGTATATGGGCCAAGGCGGCGCGCCCGAAGGCGTTCTGGCCGCCGCGGCGCTGAAATGCATGGGCGGGCAGATGTATGGCCGCCTGTTGTTCCGCAACGACGACGAAAAGGGCCGTGCGGCCAAGGCCGGGATCACCGAGCTTGACCGTATCTACTCCCGCGACGAAATGGTCACCCAAGACGTGATCTTTGCCGCGACTGGCGTCACCGGCGGCAACATCCTGCCCGGCGTGAAACGCGAGCCCGGCTGGCTGACCACCGAGACGCTGATCATGCGCTCGCGCACCGGATCGGTCCGTCGCATCAACTACCGCACTCCGATCAACGGCGAGTGAAGGGCCGTAACGTCCCCACAAACAAAACGGCAAGATGAGGCGAGCATGAGTTTTCTCGGTGTTGAAACCTCTTTGACCGGGCGGCGCTGGATTGGTCCCGATGTGGAACTCTCTCGCGCCGCCGAACTCTTGGTGCAACGCGCGGGCCTGCCGGACCCGGTCTGCCAAGTGCTGGCCCGGCGCGGCGTGACCGATACAGAGGCACCGGGCTTTCTCGCCCCTGCCCTGCGCGACCTGCTGCCCGACCCGCGCTCCCTGCGCGACATGGAGGTCGCGGCGACGCGCTTCCTCGCGGCCCTGAAAGCCCGCCAACGCATCGCGATCTTTGCCGACTATGACGTTGACGGCGGCTCCTCCGCCGCCCTGCTGTTGGTCTGGCTACGCGACATGGGCCACCGCGCCACGCTCTATATCCCCGACCGAATCGACGAAGGCTATGGCCCCAATGACGCCGCCATGTCCGCACTGGCCGCTGACCACGATCTGATCATCTGCGTCGACTGCGGCACGCTTTCGCATGGCCCTATCGCGGCGGCCAAGGGCGCGGATGTCATCGTGCTCGACCACCACCTGGGCGGCGAGACCCTGCCCGCGGCCGTCGCTGTGGTGAACCCCAACCGCCAAGACGAAGACGGTGCGCTCGCGCATCTCTGCGCCGCGGCGGTGGTGTTCCTTATGTTGGTCGAAGCAGGCCGCCAGTTGCGCGAAGCAGGCGCCAAGGGGCCCGATCTGATGGCCATGCTCGACCTCGTGGGCCTCGCCACCGTCGCCGATGTCGCCCCGCTCATCGGCGTGAACCGCGCCTTCGTGCGCCAAGGCCTGAAAGTTATGGCCCGCCGCGCCCGCCCCGGCCTTGCCGCCCTCGCCGATGTCGCCCGGATGGACACCGCCCCCACCGCCTATCACCTTGGCTACCTCCTCGGCCCCCGCATCAACGCGGGCGGCCGGATCGGGCAAGCCGACCTTGGCGCGCGCCTCTTGGCCACCGATGACCCGCATGAGGCTGCCGCCCTCGCAGAACGGCTTGACCAGCTTAACACCGACCGCCGCGAGGTCGAAGCCGCCGTGCGCGCCAGTGCCATGGCCCAAGCCGAAGAGCGCGGCTTCGAGGGACCACTGGCCTGGGCCTCCGGCCCCGGCTGGCACCCCGGCGTGGTCGGCATCGTCGCCTCGCGCCTGAAAGAAGCGGCCAACCGCCCCTCCATCGTGATTGGCGTCGAAGACGGCATCGGCAAAGGTTCAGGCCGCTCGATCAGCGGCATCGACCTTGGGGCGCCGATCCAGCGTCTCACCGCCGAAGGGCTGCTGATGAAAGGCGGTGGACATAAGATGGCCGCGGGCCTGACCGTGGCCGAAGACAAGATCGAGGCCGCCATGGAACGCTTGGGCGAATTACTCGCCAAACAGGGCGCCCATCTGGCGGGCCCCGCGGACCTCAACCTCTGCGGCCTGATGATGCCCGGTGCCGCCACCGTGGAACTGGCCGAGATGGTCGACCAAGCCGGCCCCTTTGGCGCAGGCGCCCCCGCCCCGCGCTAT
The DNA here is from genome assembly GCF_900102535.1 of Sulfitobacter delicatus. Lineage (GTDB taxonomy): Bacteria > Pseudomonadota > Alphaproteobacteria > Rhodobacterales > Rhodobacteraceae > Sulfitobacter > Sulfitobacter delicatus. Next base: position 290,896 of record NZ_FNBP01000002.1, read on the forward strand.
GCCTTTGCAGACATGCAGATCCGCTTTGCCAAACGTGTGGGCGAGAACCACCTGAAAGTGAGCTTTGGCGACGGTTTGGGCGCGAATCTCGAGGCCATCGCCTTTGGCGCTTACGACGGCCCGCTTGGCCCCGCGCTGGAGAACCACGGCGGCGCGCGCTTCCATCTGGCAGGCCGTCTCGACATCAATAATTTCCGCGGAAGACGCTCTGTACAGCTCCGTTTGGAGGACGCCGCGAAGGCTTGAAAATTTTTTCAGAAAAAACGCATTTTTCTGCTTGCGGCCCCCAGCCGGATTACTTAAACCCCGCCTCACAGACAGCGCAGCAACACTTCAAACGCTGCACTGACACAGAGTGGCCCGTTCGTCTATCGGTTAGGACGCCAGGTTTTCAACCTGGAAAGAGGGGTTCGATTCCCCTACGGGCTGCCACTTCCTATTTTTGGTTTAGGTACAGACAGTTAGCGCTTAGATTGCGTTACCTTGACCCATAGGTTTTTACCATAGACTTGCTTTGGCCTTGGCATTTTGAATTCGACACTTACTGCTCGCATAACTTGCCGGCAAAACCACGTCGAACTTCTACATGGGTCACTCCAGATGAGCACAAGAAGTCTTCGGGCGGATCATGCATGTTGCCTCGCTGAGTACTCAAGATTGCAGTTGCAGTGCGCTTTTATCAGTCTAGGCTACCCAAGGACGTCAAGTGTTCAACTAAGGCGGGTGTAACCAGTGGCTAATTGTGCTCAGTGCGGGAAGAAGTTTGGCTTGTTCGATCCGGGGTCTGACGGACTTTGTGGGCATTGCAACCTTGGGGTGGAAGCTGGTCGCATATTGACGCAACCTCAAGAAGAGCAAAGAGCAGTTGAAGAACGAGACCAAGCTATAGAGGCAATCATTTTAACCACCGAGACCGCCCCCAACCTGAACATCACCGAGCGTATTGAAATTGTAACTGCTGAATGCGCTTTCGGGATGAACCTTTTCAAAGACTTGTTTGCTGGGATCAGAGACATTGTAGGCGGGCGCTCTGAGGCGGTTCAGAGAACATTGAGAGATAGCAGGCGTACTGCCCTATATGAACTGAAGAAGGAAGCTCACAGGGTTGGTGCCAATGCGGTTGTCGGCGTAGATTTAGATTACGTAGAACTTAGCGGAGCAGGCAATATGGTACTCTTAGTGGCCTCTGGGACGGCTGTGAGAACCGAGCAATGTTCTTTCACAGCTTCAAAGCCAGATTGACTATTAGGTTGGGTAAGCTCCAAAAAAGCTTATGTATAGGAATTAAAAAAGCAAGAAATTGTATGTTATTGCCATTTATAAAAGGTGAAATGAAGTGAAACTAAGAGTTCAATATGCTGGTGGCCTATGCACCACTTACATCGAAGCAAGAATCCCGTTTGAAGGCGAAATCTATAAAGGGGAAATTGTGGAAAAAGTGACCCGTCACGACCCACCGAGCAATGGGTTTGACGCTTATGTGTACTTAAAGGTGGCAGAATGATCTCAAGAATTTTCGCCACAGTTATTTCCGTATTTGCTGCAACATCGCTTTCAGCTGAGCGCCTCGATATTCCAGAATCCAATAGCCAGAGAATTCTCACAATGGGCGACATTCTAGCGAGTTGGCCTATCCAGAGCGTTGGGGCAACCAATTTCGCTAGGCTCTTCTACGTACACGCTGGTGGCTTAATATACCTTTGTAGGGTTGAAGAGAGGAATAGAGACATAATAACCAATTGCTTTGCTAGAAGTACTCCTAGATCAAAATAGTCTTGCCTAAGCTTTCAAGATGGCAGCGCGACTCAAGCGAAGCCCTGAGATTTTTTCTTTTCGTAGGGAATAGGGCGGGTAGCGCGGCTAGCGAAAACCCCCTGTATGAGAATCCTGAAGGTTCCATCGTTTTTAGGTGGGGTCTTTAGCTGCACTAAGGATACGGTACAGAGAAGCCCTGCTGATACCTAGCTGCTCACAGACCGTAGCCTTGGACATACCAGACTTGAGCAGAGACAGGGCGGCATCGGTCTTTGCCATAGCAGTAGGTTTACGCCCTGTGTACTTTCCCTCAGCCTTGGCCTTCTGGATTCCTTCCCTTTGGCGCTCTAGCATCATCTCACGTTCAAACTGTGCAACTGAGGCCATCACATTCAGCATCATGCGACCTGTTGCAGTGGTAGTGTCGACCTGCTGCCCCCCCATAGACAGGATAACTACCCCAGCGCCTTTGACCTCAAGTTCCTCGAGCAGATCGCCAAGATGGCGGACTGAACGGGCAAGACGGTCTAGCTTACAGACAACTAGCTTGTCACCTACCCTGAGCGAACTGATAGCAGCATCCAGCTGCTGACGCTCACCTACAGATGAAACCTTCTCTTGATATATCTGCTCACAGCCAACAGCTGTCAGGTCGCGCACCTGAGCTTCTAGCCCGGCATCCTGTTCAAGCGTCGACGTTCTCGCGTAACCTACCAGCATACCCAATCTTTCTCACATGATTCTTAGTATATTATGAGAATAGCTTCAATAGGGCCTCATGCCTAGGGTTTTGAGACACTTTATCCCTGTTTCTCTGAGGCAGGGTCTCGTGAGACATGAATCTAGCGCGCTAAAAAGCCTCAACGGTTAGCATTTATTTAGTTGGGCAGAAGACAGAACGTTCCCGATCTGTATTAACGCATCCTACCTTTGGGCTTTGTAGCATGACAGCATCCACTCGTTCGCGAAATCAGCTACAGCCCTTTCACGATGTTCCTTCGTGCTGAATCGGGGCCGTTCATATGCATCAATCACCATCTCTCGCATCGTTCCGCTTAAGCCAAAAGTCTTGTCAGCGTCTAACGCATCGGCCATCACTTCAGACATAGGCGATCCGTTCTGCCTCTTTAGCATCGTCAACTTTGCGAAAGCATCACCGATCACCAAGCCACAAAGCTCCTCAACCATTGGAAAACGGCCATCAGATGTAAGTTTCATCCCTTCGGAGTCCTGCGCTTGCAGACCTTGAGCAGATAAAGTCAGCACCATACAGAAAAGGCTCTTGTTAAATTTCATCATTGACGAAATCCTTCAGTTTCGATGTTTTCAATAGAGAGGCAAAGGGGCAGAACATAGTCAACTGTTACATGTAATCATATTAGGGGTTCGACATTCAAAAGACTGAACTGAATGCCAGTTAATTCTCTGACATCCTGCCATCTTAGGTCATACAATCTCTAAACAGCCTCTTCATTCCCAGTTACTTGTAACGAGTTACCATCTCCAGTTTACCCCCCTTCCTTACTACCCACTTTAAGTAAGTCCTATAGGTTATATATAGTTTGTTCTCTCGTATACTAATACCATTTAGGGGGCTTCCGAAGCCCTAGCTGGAAGACCATTCTACAGCCAGTTGGGGTGGCCTAAATCCCTTGTCACTATAGGCTTCCAAGAGGGCTTTTTTGGCATCTTCCACGCTGTCTGTAGGGGCGATGAGGCAGTCATGTATAGACAAACAGCCAATCCCCTTGTCTAGCAGGTAATTCATTGCCCGAATGATGATGTCGCTTTCTATCAGCATCAAGTCCATCCCGTGATCCTTACGAACCTTCGAGAGTGCGGGGTATGTCTCGCTGATAGCCTTTGCGTAGGTTTTCCAATCCCGGCCAGCGATCAGTTCAGAAGTTTTTTTGTCATCCCTGAAGCTCTTTGGCCAACTTTGCCGATCCAGTGAAACCCGATTTATAACAGCTTGGACAACCTTCTTGGTCAGCTTCCTATCTAAGCCCGATAGCTGTCCATAAGTGTAAAGGTCTTCTGTGTCAGGCAAGTCAAAGCCTATTTGTTCATCTTCTGCCAAGAGGCGCAAACCAGACGCATGAACATCAATCTCAGAGGTTGGATTGCCATCAATCAAGGTCTTCTGACGCCAACCATTAGTCTTGCTGGGTATATTGAAGGTTGAAGGGTAAATCCGCCCATGCGTTAACCGAGGCTGACCATCAGCTTGGGGTAGGTTTGTAAAGATGCGCCGATATTGAACCTGAACATCATCAGATTTGCCGTATGGAAACAAAACAAACTCATGACCGAGCAGCTTGTCGTTCAGTTCTTCCATGGGTGGTAAAAGGTCTTCCTTGATCCAACCCTTCCACTTGGGGTTTGCCATAAGCTCAATATCCCAAGGTGCTTGCAATAAATCTGTTCGGCCAAGCCGTATTTGTACGACAGGTGGATTCCAGGGTAGTTCATACACCTTAAAGGAAGGCATCTTACGCATTGGTGACTGTCCGGAAGCCCTATAGCGTATTTGTCGGTTCTTAGTCCTTACACCGTGGTGCTTTAGCCATCCCATGGCCTCCAAGGCTTTCACTGTCTCAGACATAGCACGGTAAGGAATTGGCCATTTTCTAATGTTATAGCTGGAGCTATTTAAATCAGTGTGAACAACGAAGTTTTTATCAGTTGTAACGGCCCAAAGTAGGCTTGTGAATGCATTGAACCTGTTCATCCTAGCGTCTGCTCTTGCGTGAGGACTGGCCCACTTGATCCGCTTGAATAGCTTTTGAGCTTCCTTGTAGACAGGGCTGGACTCATGTATGAAGTATCGAGGAACAGCAAAGGTGCCTTCGGTCTTTTCGTATACTGGCTTGGCAGTCACTTCAGCATCCTTGTCCTTGAATAGCTGCTTGGTGGCGTCAGGCGCTTAAATAGCGCCTTTTAAGGGTCATTCCTCTATTTTGGCAGGTACCCTAGCCTAAAGCGACTAACGGCCATTAAAACGCCCTTCTATATTATGCTATAGGCTTCTGAGACGCACACCAACCCTAGCTGTCCTCACGGGGGCTCTGTGATGCGCTGCCCACGTCATATGAAATGCTCTGAATTATTGCGTTTTTCTCGGCAAAAGAAATGCCTCCAGCATAGATACCATACGTCATAGTCCCGATTTCATGCCCGATGATGGCAGCCGCTTTGGGCTCTTCAACGCCGTTCTCTAGCATCATTGTGGCTAATGACCTTCTGAAACTGTGAGCACCAACGCCACTCTTATAACTGCCAACTTTCTTAATGAGCCTGACAAATCGTTTACCCATACGCGTCGTTCGCTTTTCGTACTTATTCGGGGTCTGCCCTGTGAACAAAAAACCGTCTGTGGAATTGGCAACGAGACGTTCAACAACTGGCTTGATCTCGCTGTGAATTGGGATTTCACGCCAACCAGATTCTGACTTAGCATCTTCTACATTAAATCTGTCGTGGGCAACATCTTGCAGCTTGAAGTGCATTATTTCACTTATGCGGCAACCTGTGTGTGCAGCGATCTTGATGAAGTCTTGCATCTCTTGATCTCGCGCAGCGTCTAGAAATTTTGTGTAGTCTTCGCGTGTAAATGCCGGACGTTTGCTTTGCGCTTTCTGAGACGAAGCCTGCTTGCTCTTTGTTGCTGGAGGCAAGGGGTCTTTCTCAAACGGGTTTTCTGGGGGGAAATATCCCCGCTTCCTGTGACTACACCAATTCCAATAACCACGAATGAAGCCAATCCGCTTCTTGATGGTCGGTCGCGAACGGGACTCTAGCATATCTTCAACCCAGTCCTCCACCGCATGGCGAGTGATTTCTTCCAAATTGGGAAACCGCTCAGAGAAGGTTTTCAAGGCACGCCTAGCTTCGTCCTTCGTCTTTGCTTCAGCTTCATAGTGCGTCAAAAATTCATCGACGTAGCTACCTGTCCAATCTTTAATCGCCATACTGTAGGCAAGGTATGTGTCTTCTTTTTCTTGCTCTGTGGTGTCGCCCCGATGGGTAGGATTGAAGAGATTATCCCTCTGTTCGTAGTCTCGCCAAACAGTCTCATCCAGCAAACCGAACAGTTCTGTTTTTGCTTCTTCCGGGCCATTGTGGTGACCCTGCAACCAAAGAGCATAACGGGCCGCCTGCTCTGCTACGTCTACAGGCACTTCCCCACTCCTTGTGCGCCGTGCGAGTTCAATGTTCGCCTTCCAGCCCTCAATGTACGGCCACTTAAGACGGTTTGCCTCACTTAGACTGCTCGTCTTTAGGGTGGCACTGAACCGTGTCTTTCCTTGAAAGTAGCGCTGAACATCTCCGGGAATCCTTAGCACCGCAAAATAGGTATTGTATTGCTTCTCCAGATAGGAGCTTTGCTTCGACATACGCTGATTTCCCATAGGTTTTTACCATAGGTAACGTATAATGATGCAGTCATACATATAAAAAAGAAACATTCGACTACCTGTCTTCTCGTCCCCTACGGGCTGCCACTTTATTCCTGAATTTCCGTAGATGAAGACTTGCGCCGATACGTTTTGCTGAACGCGAGGACCGCTATAACGCTGTCCTTAATCTAGTTCGATCATACTTAGGGTCAGGGCCTGTCCACGATTTCAGCGCGCTGGACACCGCACTTATCCGTCCGATTTCGCCCAGCATAATTTCTCTATGCGTCCTGCGGCAAAGACACAGTTTCTCTCCACTTAGCTAATCAAACAATTTCGCCCTGCCCGGCGGCGTTGCGTCGCTCCGACGTCTTGCATGCGCGCTTGGGGATGAGTCGTTCATCTCGCCTGCGCGCCCAATTCTTGCCCATTTCCCGCCGCCAAGAAGTCGACCAAAGCAGCCCGTGATAGCAGTCGTGGCTATGAGAGCCGAGATCCTCGGATGACCGCATCAGGCCAAACACAATACTGGCATCCCGCGTTAAAAGGCGCAGATTCATTCTATAGCCAGCCTTTAAAATCCCATTCTCCGCAATACCTTAAAGGTGTCGGTAGCTTTCGGTAGCCCGCGTCCCATAGCGCAATTTTGCTGAGCAAAAACCGGTCCGGGAAACGCTGCAAAGGCGCCTTGAAGACCCCGTTCCAAGCCATTGGGAAACAGTCTGTTTCTGAGAAAATGGATCGAATAAGGCGAAAAGATGGTAACAAATGTTAGTTGCCTTACCTGACCAAAGGAACCGTCGCGCTCTACTGTTTGCGCCGGATTGGAAAAACCAAGGCCTCTTGTGAGGCCTACATTGTCACGAATGAACCCTGGGGGGTTTGCATGAAGCATTTCAACGCGGACAGGCCGGGATACGGTTTGCACACCTACACAGCGCTCGCCCCAAGGCTTGAGCGTCCTGTGGCGCGTATGCAGCCCGCTGTTGCTGGCTATGCTGCCATCCCCCTCCCGAGCCGCTTGCCGAGTCTCAATCTTCGGCCCAAGGGGCTCTATGGCCGTTATGGCAAACCGGTGCTGGATCGCCTTTTGGTTATTGCAGCGTTGCCTATTGCGCTGCCGCTGATCGCGCTCTGCGCTTTCGCCCTGTGGATTGAAAGCGGCGTTCCCTTCTATACGCAGCCCCGTCTGGGGCGTGGTGGAAAGTGGTTTTCCATCCTTAAACTGCGCACGATGGTCCGTGATGCGGATGCGGTACTTGAAAGCTATCTCGCTGAAAACCCTGCCATGCGCCGGGAATGGGACGAGATGCAAAAGCTCAAGGATGATCCACGCATCACTCCCGTGGGCAGCTTCCTGCGCGCCACGTCACTCGATGAGCTGCCACAGCTCTGGAACGTGCTGACCGGGGACATGAGCCTGATCGGTCCGCGTCCGATGATGCCCGACCAGCTTGAGATGTATGGTGATCCGAAATCCTATTTCGCGCTGCGGCCCGGCATTACTGGGCTGTGGCAGGTCTCGGCGCGCAACAACAGTCGCTTTACCTACCGCAATGAGGTGGACGGCGCCTATCGTCGCAACATATCTCTGCCTATGGATCTGACGATCCTCATGAAAACCGTGGGCGTTGTGCTGCGCCGGACAGGATGCTGACCATGCGCCCGCCCACATCGACAACCGGAATGCAGCCACGTCATGTTCAGAAAATCGAAAGGGAAGAAGATGAAAGATAACTATGCATCCGACGCCCTTGGGGCGGACAACAGCGACGTTCTGGCCTCCTTTGGCGGCGCAGGTATGCGCCACAGCATTCGGCCGCGCCGAACGGTGATTGAGCAGCTGGAGGATGACGACGAGAACATCGACGTATTCCACCCCGCCCCGCTGCCCGCAACGGTTCGACCAGAACGTCAGAGCCATGCTGCGCCTGTCATCAGTGATGATCGTGCGCCCCGCTGGCAGGACCTGCGTGTCACCCGCCCCGGCCCCGGTGGAGATATGCCGCTGGTGGATGACAACCGCAACAGTGCCGCCGCGCGGGCCTTTGACCTGCTGCGCACGCGGCTGCGCCAGACCACGCTTGAGCATGGTTGGGTCAATATCGCAGTGGTCTCTCCAACGAGCGGTTGCGGCAATACTTTCACGGCGACCAATCTGGCGCTGAGCCTCTCGCGTGTGCCTGGGTCGCGGACCGTGTTGATGGATATGAATATGCGCAGCCCCGGCTTGGCCCGGGCATTCGATATGCCTGCACCGGGCGCGATGAGCGATCTGCTAGGCGGGCGTGCGCCGCTTGGCGGCCATCTGCAGCGGGTTAGCGACACATTGGCGCTTGGCCTAAACGACCAAGCCGAGGTTAACGCTGCCGAAATCCTGCAGGATGGCGCCACGGCTGAAACCCTGCTGCGCATGCGCGCCGCCCTGCGCCCGGAGATTGTGCTATACGACATGCCGCCGATGCTGAGCCATGATGACCTCTCGGCCTTCCTGCCACAGCTTGATGGTGTTCTGCTGGTCTCTGATGGCAGCCAGACGATGGCACGTCACCTGCGCGAATGTGAGCGTATGCTGGACGGTCAGGTGCCTCTGCTAGGCGTCGTGTTGAACCGCGCCCGCGCGTCCAGCCTACCAAAATACGCCTAACGGGACCGCTATCGTTGCGCCTGACGCCCTATTATCGCCCAATTGTTTTGGTCTAGGCTAAGAAAACCCGCCCGAGACAGGACGCGGGTGCTTGAGGCTGGCTGGAAAGAGACCGATGGGACCGATCTACACTCTCGATGACTTCATCGACATGCTGCGCCGCCGTGCGGGGGTGATCATTACGATCATCCTGCTGGGCTGTATTGCATCGGTCTTTTGGGCCCTATCTGTGCCCCATGTTTATCAGTCCTCGGAAGTGATCCAGATCGAACAGCCCAAGATCGCTAACGACCTTGCACCCTCGACCGTCGAAGGCTCTTCGGCGCGGCGATTGCAGCTGATCGAACAGCAATTGATGGCGCGGGGAAACCTTGTCGATATCATTGAGAAATACGGCCTATATGAAGATTTGACAGCCCTGCGCATGACCGAAAAAGTCGATCTCCTGCGCCGTTCAGTCACTATTACCGGAGTGGCCGCCCCGCGTGAGGGTTATGGCGACGACGGTCGTATTTCGGTCGTCACCTTCACCGCAGAGATGGACGACCCCGCCGACGCACAGGCCGTGGCCCGCGAATTTGCTGACCGGACCCGCGCCCTCTCTGCCGCGCAACGCCGCGAGCAAACCCGCGAGACTTTGGAGTTCTTTCAGCGTCAGGAAGAGAACCTCATTCGCGACATCGCACAGCTTGAAGCAGAACGCGCTGATTTCCGCTCTGAGAATGACCTCTCGCTCGACGGTGGTTTGGAATTCCGCCGGGGCGAGATTGGCAGTCTCAACGAAGCAATTCTCGAACTGGACCGCGAGATCATCGCGACGCGTCTGGCCCGCGAGCGGGTTAACCCCGACGCGCGCGCTGCGACCATCGCCCGCGAACAGGCCGATCTGGAAGCCACGCTCGAAAGCCTCACCACACAGCGCAACTTGCTCGAAGAGCAACGTGATGCCCTGAGTGCCAGTCTGCAAACCTCGCCGGAAGTCGATCGTGAGTTAGCCCGGTTCGAGCGCCGCTTGGAACAGTTGCAGGATCAGTTGGAAGTTATCACCGCCCGACGCAATGAGGCGGAGGTCGGCTTCTCGCTTGAAGCAGATGAGCGCGGCGAGAAACTGACCACATTGGAAGCGGCCGAACTGCCGGAATATCCGATCTCGCTCAGCCGGAAGAAACGCGCGGCCATTGGCGGCATGGCCAGCATCGCGCTGGCGCTGATTGTGGCTTTCCTGCTGGAGCTGCGCCGCCCGGTTATTCGCTCCGCGCGGCAAATGACCCGCGAAACGGGGTTGATCCCCGTGGTTTCGATCCCCGATCTCAGCCCGCGCGAAAAGCGCCGCACCTTAGGCAAAGTATGGCAGGAACGCTTGAAAGCGGGACAAAAGGGGCGCGCGGCTCGACAGGCGCGTAAGAACGCACGGCAGGGCTGACCTCAGCCAAGCGTACTCAGGTCCAGCAGCCGGTCCCAATGCAGCCAGAGCGCGAGCCCACCAAGCCCGACAGCCACTGTGGCGAAGGTCAAGTCGTGCATACCGTCCCAGACATCATGCGCTTTGGCCAACCAGATCAGCACCAGATGTGACAGCACCATCGCAACCCCCATGCCAATAAGCGCGCCCGGCAGTCCCGCGTAGATCACGCCCACGAGCAGCAACCCGACCTGAAAGCTCGCCCGCGTGGCCGATGAAATAAAGAACCGCCGCGAATCCCCCGCAGCCAGCGCGGCCTGATCATAGGTCAGCCCGATCACCTGTGGCATCAGTGCCAGTGCCAAAACCACCAGTATCGTCCCGCTCGCCAGATAACGCGGGTCATAGAGCACCGACACCAGCCATGGCCCGGCCAGCGCCATCACCGCCAGCATCATCAGCAGACCGGCACTCAGCGCATAGCGCATTTTTTGTAGCTTGGCGTGGTCGCGGCCTTCCGTCTCGCGGTAGATCGGGATCATCACACGTCCGGTGACATTCTGCCCCAGCAAAAGCGGAAAGCTGGCAAGAAAATAGCCGATATTGTAGATGCCCAAACCTTCCAGCGACAGGAATTTACCCAAGATCGCGCGGTCACCCTGACTGGCGAAGAACCAGAACATCGTCGACAGGAAAATCCATTTTCCGAAATGCACCAGCTCCTGTGCTGCACTTTTCTCCCAGCGGAAGTGATTGGCCGCGCCGGGGAGGAGGAAATGCGTCAACACCAGCTTTGCCAGCGCCCCCACCACGCCACCGACCACCAGCGCTGCGACGGACTGCCAGATCACCGCGCCCACCACCATGACCACGATACCGATGACCTGCGAAGACAGGTCTAGCAGCGTCAGCCGCCCCATTTGCAAATGTCGATGCGCGGTCTCGATCCGGGTGGGGTTGAAACCAGACACCACGAGTGTGAGCGCGGCGATAGGTAGATAAGTCAGCAACAGCGGCGCGTCATAGAATTGCGCCACCGGCCACGTTAGCGCACAGGCTGCGAGCCAGAGGCCGATGCCGCGCAGGACTTGGATGGTATAGGCCGTATTCAGGAAATCCGGATCATCGCCGCGTTTGCTTTGCGCGATGGAGGGGGCGATGCCAACGTCCGAGAAGAGCGTCAGCCCCACGATCACCACTTGGATTAGCGCCATAAGACCAAAGGCCTCGGGGAAGAGCAGCCGTGTCAGGATCAGGTTGGAGCCCAGACGGAACGCCTGCGACGCGCCATAGCCCAGCACAATCCATGACATCGACCGCAACGCGCGTGCCATCAGGCGATTGCCCGTCACCGCATGGGAAACCTTTGAAAACACCCGATCGCGCGCCTCTGTCAATTCTTGTCGCAAGACTAATGGCTTGCGCGCCCTTGTGCCAGTGGCAAGCGGGCGGGTAACAAGGTTTAACGCCCCCAGCCCGAGGCCCGCCTGTGCAGATCGCCTATATCCTTAACACCTACCCGCAGCCCTCGCATTCTTTCATCCGACGCGAGATTGCGGCGCTGGAAGCGGCGGGCCATGTGGTGACCCGTTTTGCCATGCGCGGTCCGGATGTGGCGCTGGTCGATCCGCAGGACAAAGCCGAGCAGGCGCAGACGCATTATGTGTTGCAGGCGGGCGCAGGGGCGCTTCTTGCCGCAGCAGCTAAGACTCTCAGACAGAACCCTTCGCGCTTTGGCACGGCGCTGCGTCAGGTCTGGCGCGCGGCACGGCGGGCAGAGAGCGGATTGACCCGGCATCTGATCTATCTGGCCGAAGCATGCTACTTGGCTGAGCAGTTCAAAGGCAGTGATGTCACACACCTGCACGCCCACTTTGGCACCAACGCGGCTATGGTCGCGATGCTCTGCCATTTGCTCGGCGGGCCGCGCTACAGTTTCACGGTGCACGGGCCCGAAGAGTTCGACAGCCCCCGCGCCTTGTCGCTTGGTGACAAAATCCATCACGCCGCCTTCACCGTGGCCATTAGCCAGTTCGGGCGCAGCCAGCTCTGCCGCTGGGCCGCGCCCGAAGACTGGCCGCGCATCAAGGTCGTGCACTGCGGCATTGAACCTGCGAAGTTCCCTGCGACAGCAGCGCTCCCGGAAGGCCCCCGGCGAGTGGTCTCCATCGGTCGATTTGTCGAACAGAAGGGGCAATTGGCGCTCGTGGCAGCAATGGCCCGGCTGGGCGACAGCCACCCGGATCTGCATCTCACCCTGATCGGCGATGGTGAAATGCGCGCCGAGATCGAGGCCGAGATCGCGCGCCATGGCCTGACCGAGTGCATTTCGCTGATCGGCTGGGTCGATGAAGCGCGGGTTACGGCAGAGCTTGCCGCTTCACATGGCCTCGTCATGCCCAGCTTTGCCGAAGGTCTACCAATGGTGGTGATGGAAGCCATGGCCGCCGCCCGCCCCGTCATCGCCACCTATATCGCCGGCACGCCTGAACTGGTGCAACCGGGGCAAACCGGCTGGCTGGTGCCCGCCGGGGATGTGACCGCGCTGGCCGAAGCTATGGCAGCATTACACGACGCACCTCTACTAACCTTGGACAAGATGGGTCAGACCGCCCGCACGCGCGTATTTGAGCGTCATGACGTGGCTCATGAGGCCGGAAAGTTGGCCCGGCACATGCAAACCGCGCAGGCGCCGCGCTCAAAGAACGTTTAACGCCCCCGCGCCCAACGGTTCGAACTGCGCAGGATCGGTGAGCGAATTGCCAGCCTTACTGAGATGAAGACAACAAAACCCAGCGGATCTGCCATGGCCCGGCGCCAGAGAGGCTGCGCTCGGTCTTGCGGATCATCGTTGCGCATGAGATCGGGATATAGCGTCTCAACCTCCTGCACCCCGATATCCTGCCTGCGCCGCACCCGGACCAGCGGGGCAAAACCTTCGATCATGGGCCAGTCGTAGGTGGCAGGCACGGCGATCCGTTCTTCGGGGCGAAAGTTCAGCCGCGCGAATGTGTCGTCAGAGATAATGTCGGGCCAGTCTTGCCAGCGCGCACGCCCTGCACGGTTCATCGCGAAGACGCCGAAGCCCGGCACCCCGAGGGTCATAAAAGGCGTCGTTTGCCAGAACCGCGTGTAATGTTTTGTCACCCAATTGCCCGCCGTCGTGACGCGTGGTGTTCCGCTGCCATAGCGCGGAGTGTCGCAGTCGAGCGCCTCGGCCAGCTGCCCGATCAGCGGGGATGAGACCAGTACGTCGGCGTCCAGATAGACCAGCACCGCCCCCGAAGCCGCCGCCTCCCCCGCGTTAAGAGCGCCGAGTTTGCTGCCCTCTCGCAGTTCGATCACCTGCAACCCCCAGCTTCGCGCCGCGAACTCCTCCGCAAAGCCGCGCGCCAGTTGCGCTGTCTCATCGCTGCACCCATTCGCGACGACGATCACTTCGACCGACCCGGCGACGGGCTCAGACCGCAGCAACGCGCGCAAACACTCCGGCAGCCACGCCGCTTCATTATGGGCCGGGAGGATGACGCTGACCCGAGGTTTCCCGCCCGGCGCTACTCCCATGTCTGCAAAGCCTGCCAGCGCGGGTTGTCGTCATCGAGATGGCGCAGCGCGCCCCAAGCCCCCCACTTCGTCGGGGTATAAACGTCAGAGTAATGGGTAAAGAGCTGCCCGCCTACAGCCTGCCAGCCCGCCAAAAGATCGGCGTAAAGTGCCCCCATTTCCGGCGCGTAGTTAAGATGATGGAAAAAAGCCGTAAGCGCATCGTCATCCACCTGCGCGCCGAGGCCAACCACATGGCTTCCGCCTTCGTACATTACCAGATCAAGGTCATGCGCGCGGGCTACCGCTGCGTGGTAGGGCCAGACGCGCCCAATCAGATCCGCCAGCGTATCGTTCGCATCACCGCTGACCGCGCCATTTCGCAATTCCTTCTCCGCAAGCGCTGCGGCAGCGTCAAAGCGGTGCGCGGCGATATGGGCTTCTAACCCTTCACCGCTCAGCCCGTCTGCCTCACCCTCTGCCCGCGCTTGGGCGGCGCTGTCATTCAGCCAGCCGTGCACCATCTCGCCACGATCCTCCAACCCCAGCACGCCCCCGAAATAGCCCGTGACCGCATAGGCATCGAAGGCTTCCACCGGGGGTTGGTTGCCCGCTGTCTCCGCGACGAAGAGCGGTGCTTCGAGCGCTTCGGTCTCCAGCCCCAACCACCCTGTCTGAGTGGAAATCACATTGCGCAACCGGGTCTCAGCCTCATTCCCAAACACCTCGGTCCAAAGTTTGGCTACCTCAGCGGCTCGAACACCGTAGAACTGCATCCCCTTTTCGGCCTCGTCCCACCGAGCCTGCGCCTGCTCGTCGGCCCAAGCAGTCTGGGTGAATTGCCAATTCCAAACCTCATTTGAATATTCCACATGCGCGGTGAGCCGCGGCGAAAGCGCGTCCTTCACGTGATCGGCAAAGCGGGTGACATAGTCGTCCTGTGCAAGATGCGGCAGGTTGAACCATGGGTCGATCCCCAGTTCATTGGCCAGCGAAACCATCACTTCGACCGGTACGCCGCGCAGCGCATAGGTAACGTCCTCAGGCCGCGGGCGATCCTTCCAGGCCGAGATCGGACTGTTGTTGGTCATCATCCAGTCCATGAAGCGCAGCACGTCCATGTTTTCCAGATGCCGGGTCCAATCCGGGTTGAACTGGGCGCCACTGTCATAGGCTGCGATACGGTCCTCACGCAGCACGGTGATATTGCGCGGCGGGTTTTTGCTGTTGATCCGCTGGATGCGAATGTCCACGCTGCCCGGCCCCGGCGTGTAGTCAAAACTTACCGTGTTCTTGCCGTAGCGGACGTTCTGCGCCCGGCCCGTGACCTCGATAATCCCGCTGCCCTCGAAACGCAGGACGTAGCGCCCTTTGAGGGAGGTCGCGGCTTCGGGCATGTCGGTCAAGATCAGTGTCCCGATACTGCCCAGCTTGCGCGGCATTTTGACCGGCCAGCCTTCGGCGTCGAGATATCCACCGGCCAGCAGTTCTTCGTATTCCATACCGCCAAAGCGTCCTGCGAGGTGGCCAAGCCACGGACGCGCGGTCTTCATCAGGTCGAGAAACGGCTGCTGCGTGCTCCAGTCGGCGATGGCGGCAAGACCAATGCCGAGGTCCGTTGTGCCCGGCACGGCGTCCGGAGGTGCTGTAATCGCAAACGGTCGGGCCGGTTTGTCCGCCTGAGCGGGCGCCGCATCATTCTCTGCGCTTTTCGGAGCCGCGGGCACAGTCGGAAGGCTGTCCGCCGCTATCGGGTCCGGCAAAGCTGGCGCTGGCGGGGGAGCGTTGGGAGCAACAGGCGCGCTTTGCTCCGAGGCACTCAGCCGCACTGGCGCCGGCGGTGGCACGGGAACCACGGCCCCGCCCTGATAATCGCGCACAGCGGCCCAAGCGACCCGCTGCAAATGTCGGGCGAGTTCCGGGCTTGGCGTGTCGAAGGCTTTGCCCCAGCCGTCGCTGAAGTCTGTCGGCAATCCCAGCGGATCGCTCTTCGTAAGGGTGGCATATTGCACCATCGCAACGAAGTAATGGCCCAGGTCATTGAGGTGAATGTCATCGGCAAAGAGCGCATCTATGCCCCGTAGCTCCGGTATCCGATCCGCTGCGATTTCATCATAAAGCCGCGCCATCGCCTGACCGGCAGGGATCAATGAGACGCTCGCACTGTCAGACGTCCGCCCGCGCGCGACCGCATCTACAATGCTCTCCCATGCAGGCAGGTCTTCGTCGAGACGTTGGCGCCAAGGGATATCCGCCTGCGCGTCATGTTCTACCGCCTCACCGCTACCGCTCTTCAGCGAATGCCATGTCTCTTGCAGATAGACTTTGACCGTGGGGTTGGCGGCGGCCGCGAGGCCAAAGAACGCCTGCGCATAGACTTCGGTATCCGACCAGCGGGTGTGGTTTGCGAGCGGAATGGCTTCGGTCAGGATCAAATGTGTGGTCCCGCCCTCTGGCAGTACCGAGCGGGCATCGACGCCTTCTGCCTTGTCCGATTCCTCCCAATTATAACGCAAGGGTGCGCCGTTGATGATCTGCGCGCGCACCTCGCCTTTGCCACGACCGGCGCGCAGCGCTTCTTGCAACATGTCAGGGCCGGTTTGGCCGAACAGGCTGTGGCCCACCATCAGGACCGAAAGCAGCCCGCCGAGGCCGCTCACGCCGCGACCCCGGTGTCGGGATGGGCGCGCACCACGTCCCAGACCACCTCTTGCATCAACCGCGCTGCCTCGGCGCTCGGCGTTTTGGCGGGGGTGCCGTCTGCTTTGTTCAACTGATGCGGCAGGCCGCGCGGGTCGCGATGATAGAGCGTGGCATAATGGGTCAGCGCCACCAGATAGGCGCCCTGATCGTTAAAGTGGATCGTGTCCGGGCGGCCCTTGTCATTGCGGGTGAAAAGGTCATGCAGGCTGATAATTCCGCCAACGCCCCCCGCGGCATCCACTGCGCGCACAAAGGCCGCCATGACCTGCCCGGCCGGGATCAAATGAATCGGTACATCGCCCTTATGCAGCGCCGGGTAAAGGACCTGCCCGCGCCAGTATTTATCGAGATCGCGGTCGATCCGATTGAGCCAGCCATTACCGTCGTCGGTATGGTGCCATGTCTCGTAGAGATAGACGCGTGTATCCGGATTGGCATCGCGCGCCAAATTGGCCCAACGGGCAAGGTAGTCGGCGCTGTCGTGATAGCGGATGGCGTCCGCAATCTCGACCATCTCGGTCAACACCACCGCATCATAACGCCCCGACCCGATGGCGGCACGCGCCGGGCGGTGCTGCGGGTGGCCGTTCTCGCGCTCAAACCCCTTGATCGGCACCTCGGGCTCCCAATGGTCGCGCAAGGACGTGCCCCAGCCGATCTGGCTGTGATAATCATGCCCCTCCCCGACCATCTGCGCGAGCATCGCAGGCATGTCGCGCCCCACCAGTGAATGGCCCAGATGATACACCTCCATCGGCGCTGAGGGCGCAGCCAAGGGGGTCGCATAGACGGCATCCGCCCGTTCGCGCAGCCGCGCCCCGCGAAATAGCCAAGTGCCTCCGCCGAGGCTGGCCAATGCGGCTCCGCCGAGAAACAGGCGGCGTGTTAATGCGACCATGAGATCAAGCTCCTTTCGCTGCAATCTGCCCAATCGCCACCCCGCTGACAAGGTGGCCCGCCACCGAAAGGATACGCCCCGGCAGGTTATCGCCGCGTCTAAACCCTTTGGTCGCTTGGGTAAATCGTGCATCGAAGCTGTGATCGTCGTTCAATTGAACGGCAAATCGGTCAAAGCCGAAAAGCGCGCCTGTGAGCGGGTATTGCGCCTTATACCCGGCCTCCTTGGCGCAAAAGATGCGCGTGGCCCCATTGCTCCA
The DNA here is from genome assembly GCF_900102535.1 of Sulfitobacter delicatus. Lineage (GTDB taxonomy): Bacteria > Pseudomonadota > Alphaproteobacteria > Rhodobacterales > Rhodobacteraceae > Sulfitobacter > Sulfitobacter delicatus. Next base: position 308,503 of record NZ_FNBP01000002.1, read on the forward strand.
ACCTGCCGCGTGAGCCAGCTCTGTGGGGCTGCAGATTTCCCCGGCGAGGTCATTGGGAAGCGGGCTATCCTCTTCGATATCGACCCCCAAGGACACGAAATCACCTTTTCGCGCCAGCACCGCGATGCACCATGTGGCGCTGTGGCTGATCGAGCCAACCAGCCCCTCAGGCCAGATCGGCGCACGGTCGGAGGCCATCAGCACAGGTTGCGGGTCAACGCCAAGCGCCTCCATTGCCTTCCGCGCCGCAGTCCGACCGGCGGTAAACTCGGCTATGCGCGCAGGCCGCGCCCGAGACAGATGCGCGGCCTCGCCCGGCAGAAGCGGCGAATGGGTGGCATCCAGTCTTCTGACGGCGACCCCGACAGACGGGTCAAAGAGCCCGCGGACCGCAGCCGCGATCTCTTCCTCAGCCATCAGCCGCGTCCGCGGTTCGCCCGCATCAGGCGGCGCTTTGACATAGTCTCGCTGCGCGCAGGCGTTTCGGCCACGATGGGTTCCGGTGTCGCTGGCGCTCCGGTCAGACCGTCCACATGCGCAGAGAGGGCCGCAAGGGTCGGGAAGCGGAAGATGTCGGTGATTGACAGCGCGTTCAGTCCCAAGGCGACCTTGATGTCACGGTGCGCTTGCACGGCCAGCAAGGAATGCCCGCCGAGCGCAAAGAAATTATCCTCGCCGCGAATATCGCTGACGCCCAACAAGCCCGACCAAACTTCTGCGATCCGCGCGGCACTGCCGCTCGCTGACTTTGCCTCATTCTCAGAGGCATTCGAAGGGCGTGGCGTCGCGCGTTTCATCGGCGCAGGCAGCGCCTTGCGATCAATTTTCTTATTCGGTGTCAGCGGCATAGCGGACAGAGTTACAATCGCCTGCGGCACCATGATGTGGGGCAGATGCGTCGCGAGATGACGCCGTGCCGACTCACCATCGACTTCGGCCTCGGCCACCACATAGCCCACCAACTGCGCACCGCTCTGCCCCGTGCCATCGTTGCGCAGAACCGCAACCGCCTGTGTCACGCCGGGCAGTTCGGCAAGCCGGATTTCCACCTCGCCCAGTTCAATCCGGTGCCCGCGAATCTTGACCTGCGCGTCCGCGCGGCCTTCGAAATGCAGCACGCCATTTGCATCCATCCGCACCAGATCACCGGTGCCATAGAGCCGCCCGGCCCCCGTTGGATCGGCGATGAAACGATCAGCGGTCAACTCAGGCCGCTGCCAATAGCCCTGCGTTACCCCCTGCCCGCCAATCCACAATTCCCCCGCCGCGCCTATGGGCAGCGGTTGTCGGTCAGCGTCGAGCACATGGACCTGCGTATTGGCAATCGGCGTGCCGATGGGCGCGGTGGTGCCTTCGGTGCCGTCGAGCATATGGGTGGTGGACCAGATCGTCGTCTCCGTCGGCCCATACATATTCTGTATCCGGGCGTCCGTGGCATCGCGCAAAGCGCATAACAGCGTGCCCGGCAGGGCCTCACCGCCAATCATAAGCGACCGCACCCGCGCCAACGCTCCGCGTGCCTCGTCATTCATCACCATCATCTGCGCCATCGATGGCGTGCACTGAAGGTGGGTCACGCCGTGGCGGATGATCTGGGCGGCGATAGAGTGATCGTCCTCTGCCGGTTGCCCGCCCGCATTCGCGCGACGCAGCACCTCGGCCAGCGGCTGCAACCCCGCCAGAACCTTATCTGTCGGAATGCCATAGTCGATCAGACAGGCGATCTCATCCACACCGATGCGCTTGAGCTGTTCTGTACGTGCAAGCCCGTCCTCCACCGTGCCGAACATGCCGCTGTCGTTGAAGTAGCGCTGGAACGCGAATTCGAGGATCGCGTCCATTTCCTCGGGCGACAGCTCTTCGAGGTCGATCTCAAACGGATTGCTTGCCCCTGCTGGCTTCTTGAAGGCGGGGAAAGCCCAAGCATATTGCTTGATCAGCCCCGCTGCCGAGCGCAGGTAATCCTTCATCGGCTCCCGCGCGACGTCTTCGGCCTCGGCGCGGGTCTCGGCCAGATAGCTGTGCAGCATCACGGTGACCTTGTGATCTGCGGGATCATGGCCCGCCGCGCGTAGGGCATCGTGGTAGATCTTGATTTTGTCCGCGACCTCATCGACCGACTGGCCAAGCAGGTGGGTCAGCACATTGGCCCCGATCTCCCCCGCTTCTTTCCACGTCAGCGGGTTGCCCGCCGTGGTGACCCAGATTGGCAGCACCTTAGAGACGGGGCGCGGCTGGGTGACGACCGCATGAGGCGTTCCGTCGGCACGAGGGAACTCTACCGGCTCCCCGGCCCAGAGTTGGCGCAACTGGTCGATCGCGTCATACATCGCGGGTTTGTTCTGTGGCGGCGTGTTCTCGGGGCGTAGGACAAAGTCGTCCGGCTGCCAGCCGCTGGCAATCGCCAGTCCGACGCGCCCGTTGGTAAGGTTGTCAATCACCGCCCATTCTTCGGCGATCCGCGCCGGATGGTGCAGCGGCGCCACGCAGGAGCCTGCGCGCACGTCGAGGCTTTGCGTCACCGCCGCAACGGCCGCACCGGTGACCGAAGGGTTTGGGTATGGGCCACCAAAGGCATGGAAGTGCCGCTCGGGCGTCCAGACGGCATTGAAGCCATTGGCATCGGCGAACTTGGCCCCTTCCAGCAGGAGTTCGTATTTCTTGGGCCCCACGCCATCGTCGTTGCCCCAGTAAAATAGGTTAAAGTCGATCTTGCGGTCGCTGGTGGCAATCGGCCCGTTGGACATCAGCGCCCGGCTGTCATCGCCTGCGAGTACCAGTTTGAAGCCGCGCGCGAGGGTCCAGAACAGTTCCAGCACAGAGATGTCGAAGCTAAGGCTCGTCACGGCAAGCCAGACCGCGCCCGCATCATGGTCGATCCGGTCGTCCATCCCGGCAAAGAAATTCGCGACATTGCCGTGGCTGACCATCACCCCCTTGGGCGTGCCGGTCGAGCCGGAGGTGTAGATCAGATAGGCCAGATCGTCGTTCCCAGCGGTATGTGTCGGGTTGTTATCCGGAGCATCCGCTAGCGCGGGCGCGCGGTCGATCTCCAGCACTTGCGCCTTATGCGAGGGCAAGCTGTTTGCCAGCGCGCTTTGCGTCACCACGATCGGCGCGCCACTATCAGTGAGGTAATGCGCGAGGCGATCTGCGGGGTAGCCGGGATCTAGCGGAACATAGGCGGCCCCGGCCTTGAGAATGCCCAGAGCGCCCACCAGCAGATCCACCCTACGTGTCGTGCAAAGCGCCACCGGCACCCCCGGCCCCGCGCCCATATCGCGCAGCACATGCGCCAGACGGTTGGCACGGACGTTAAGCGCAGCATAGCTAAGGGTCTCGCTTTCAAAGACCAGCGCAGTGGCCTCTGGCGTGGCGGCGACTTGTGCTTCAAACGCCGCGTGGATGGGCATCGCCTCATGCCTGCGGGTGGTGTCGTTTATCTGGGAAAGGCGGTTGTTTTCCGCGTCTGGCAGTGCCCATACATCGGCACAGGTCTCAGCGGTATTGATCGCTTTGAAGGCCGCTGCCAAACGGGCTGCCAAAAGATCGCGGGTATTCTGGTCGATCCGGTTCGCGTCATAGACCAAGCGCGCACCGTCCCCGGACAGGCACAAGGTCATGGCTGCGCCTTGCAGCGGTTGGTCGGTCAAGCTGATCGCGAAGTCGGGTGTTTCGAACCCCTGCAATGCCGGATCACGCAGAGGCAGGTCGATGGCGAAGCCGGTCGACGTTTCTGCGCGGCTGATTTGCGGCGCAAGTTCTGCAATTAAATCCTTGGTCTGGGTTCTTGCCGCGGCGCTGACCTGTAAAGGCAGCCAATCCGCAACCAATGGCGCGGATACCGAACTCCGAGCGAGGGCCAATCCGCCCGTTTCCAACCCGGCGCTCCGCAGTGCAACGAGAGCGATTGCGGCGATTTGCTGCTGTCGGGTCAACTCCTTGGGCAAGGCAATCGGCAGAGACTGAATGTCGGCGTCTTCGCCCGCCGGTTTCGCAAGAGGTACGGGCGCTGGATCAAATCCCGAGAGTGCTTTCCGCCAATGCGCCTCTTCCGCCGGATCAGGTAATGGCCCGGTGTTTGAGGTCAAAATATCGCCGGGGGTAAAAAGGTTCGTGAGGTCCAACTGGTTGCGCGAAAGATCTCGCAGCCCTGAGACAGCTACACCGCCTTCGCCCGCTGCGACTACGAGCCTGTCCTGCGTGACTTCAATAACGCTGCCGGGCGTGCCTCCGGTCCCGGGCAAAACCTCAGCCCGCCCGACCGTCAAAAACTGCCCCTTCGCCGTCATCACCTTTGGCATGCCCAGAGGGTTCCAGTACTCCCCGAAATCAAGCCCGCGGACCAATGCCTCAATCGCCTTTGCGTTCTGGGTGAAATCAATCACCCCGCCGTTCTCGGGTCGTTTGGCCCGCGCGAAATAGCTGCGTTGACTGAGGTCCTGCGGCGTGGGGGTCAACTCGCCGCTTTCCAACTGCGCCAGCACCTCGCTGAAACTTTCCATCCCGGCGGCGTAGCATTTCGAGTTCAGGCTAAAGGCGGTCTCATCTTCAGCAATCTCGACGGCACGCTGTGCCAGCAAATCGCCGGTATCGACACCGCCTTCAATCAGATGCCAGCTGACACCATGCTGCGCCTCGCCATTGATGATCGCCCACGCCGGTGTGTTCAGCCCGGCGTAGCGCGGCAGGGGGCCGTCGTGAAAATTGATCGCGCCGCGCCGCGGTAGGGACAGCACCGCATCCGGGATCAACCGCAGGTTGGCGATGCTGAGCAGCCAATCAGCCTCGACCGGCATGTCCAAGAGGCTGCCGGTGTCGGGATGCACCACAAGGCCCTGCCCCGTCGCCCAATCGCGCACGGCAGCGTCGCGCGCCACAACAGCAGCGATCTGGTGCCCCCCGGCCAGCAGCATGTCGCCGCAGGCAATCGTGAGGGATTCGTCGCCCATGAGTAGAGTCGCAAGAGGCGCGGTCTGGAAAGCAGCGGTCATGAGTGGTCCTCCGTGGCGGGGCGGCGGGTCGTGGTGGTATGAGGGCGGTGGCGTTTGCGGGTGAGCGCATGGGCCAGCAGGTCGCGGGCAAAGCCGGGGGCTTCTTCCGGCCTGCGTTTGGTCAGCAGACAACGCAGATGGTGCAATCCGGTGCCCGAAAGGCGGGCGAGCAGCGCGAGCAACGCATAGGCGCGCCCGTGGTTCTTGGCGAAATAGCGATGGCGGCTGTCGAACCAGTAACGCGGCATGCGCTGCCAGTCTTTCATCCCTGTGGAAACCGAACCGACGTGCACACAGCGCGCTTGCGGCAGATACCAGCAATGCCAGCCCGCGCGGGCGGCGCGTAGGCAAAGGTCGGTTTCTTCGAAATAGAGAAAGTAGCCTTCATCAAAAAGACCGATTTCACGCAACATTTCCCCGCGCAGCATCACACTGGCCCCGGCGACCCAATCGACCTGCGCAGCCTGGCTCGGCAGCGGCGGAGCGACCACATGGGACTTTAGCAACCGCGTGACCGGACCGAGCCGCGCGGCCCCTTCGAACTCCCCGGCGATAGTAGGAAACCGAAAGGCGGTGGTGTGTGGCAAATCATCCTCGCCGCGCACATGGCTGCCGACGATGCCGGCCTGTGGGTTGGCTTGCAGATGCGAAAGCAGGGCCGAGATACAGCCCGGATCAAGGAAAGCGTCCGAGTTCACTACATGCACAAAATCCGGCGCGCTGCCGTCTGACATGCCCGCCCGCATCGCGATATTGTTGCCTGCACCAAAGCCGCCGTTGCGAGACGCACGGATCAGCCGCACCCGGTGGCCCGCCCCCCAACCGCGCTGGGCGATTGCCTGTTCCAGCAGCGCTGCGGAGCCGTCGCCGCTGTCATTGTCGACGATCACCAGTTCCGCGCGCGCTACGTCCTGCGCGGGCAGATCGGCCAGTGCGGCTTCGGCGGCGCGCAGGGTCATCTCGGCGGTGCGGTAGTTCAGCACGATAACCAAAAGGCTTGGAGGTTTCATCTTCATCACTCCGCCGCCGTGGCCTGTGGGATGTCAGCGGGGGTGCCCTCTGCCAAAGCCGTCGCGATCACCTCACGCAATTCTTGTGCTAGAACCGTGACGCTGGGGGCGAGCACCATGCTCACATGGTCTCCCGGCACTTCGATCACCTGCAGGTTCGGCGCGTATTGCCGCCAGTCGTTGTCCTCGAAAACATATTCTCGCTCGGTGCTGACCCAATAGCCGTCCGATACTTTCCAGTGGCGGTCAAGTGGCGGGCGGAACAGGGTCATCGGCCCGTCCCAGAGTTGAGTTTCATAGCTTCCAACGGCGCGGAGAAAGGCTGACTGAATGCGCAGACTGTTGAAGGCCACACCAGCAGCCGTGTCTTCACCGGAGGCAACCTGAGGCGCGCGGCGGCTGCGCTCCCATTCCCAACGGTTCCGCGCCCATTCGACCAGATAGCCCGGTCCTTTGTCGCGCAGTTCTGCGAGCTTGATCAAAGCCTTGTCCTTACGCGAAAGCGAAGGCCGCACGGGCAACGGCGTATCGAGCAATGCCAGCACGGCAACTTCCTCGCCCGCCGCGCGGAGTTGTTGTGCCATCTCATAGGCAGTGATCCCCCCGCCGGAATAGCCAGCCAGCAGATAGGGCCCTTCGGGCTGCATCGCCCGAACCTCATCGATATAATCGGCGGCGGCAGCGGCAACATCTTCATGCGGCGCGTCATCGCCAATAAGCCCGCGGGCCTGAATGCCAACCACCGGTCGCTCATCGCTAAAGGGCAGCGCAAGATGGCGCAGGTTCAACACGTTGCCGAACATGCCCGCCACGACAAAGAGCGGAGCGGCGTCAGTCTTGCATTGGTTAAGCGGCACCAGATAGCTGAATTGCCGGGCAGCAAGCTGGGTGGTATCGGGGGCCGCGCCGTCGCTTGGCTGATCGCCCCGGCGCGCCGCGATGAGCGCTGCGCAATCGGCGATGGTCGGCGCCTCGAACAGCACTGAGATCGGGAACTCGACTTTAAACTCGCGCTTTACCGCAGCAAAAAGGCGCACAGCGATCAGCGAATGCCCTCCAAGGTCAAAGAAGCTATCCTCAACCCCGACCGGGCTAATGCCGAGCAGGTTTGACCATATCTCGGCCAGCTTTTCTTCGATTGCATTGCGCGGCGCAGTGAAATCACCGTCGAGGTCAGGGCGTTCAAAGCTCTGCCCCGCGGCCTTAGGCTCGTTCAAAGGTGCGTCGGCCTGTGCGATGAGAGTCTCAAGCGGCAGTGAAGAGACCATCACCTGCGGCACATTCAGCGCCAGTGCCCGACGCAGCGCTTCGGGTCCTTCCTGCGCGCGGATACCTTGCCGCACCATACGGGCCAGACGTTCTTCAGCGGGGCTGAGAGTTTGTGTCTCTTTGCTCGCCTCAAACTCCACCTCGCGCGCGTCGGGCGGTGGCACATCAGCCAGCGCGCCTTCGAGCCGTTGCATGGCAAAGTCGCGCACCTCGACGAGCACCCGTCCCTGCGGGTCACAGATGGTCACGTCAAACCGGGCCGCGCCGCTTGCCGCGTCGCCTGTAACCAGCTGGACATGCGAGCGGATGTCGGCGGGCAGAGGCGCATGGAACCGCACTTCGCCATAGGACAGCGGCACCCAGAGGTGACGCGCGCCGTAGCCGGGGATCAGTTTCATCGCCCAGCCGGTCGCGATGTCCATCAGGCCGGGGTGCATCAGGTGACCCGCGGCGAGATCGCTGTGCCCAGGCTCGGGCAGATGGAGCTCAGCCAATCCTCTGCCCTGTCCTAGGGCCGTGCGCCGCAAGACATGCCACCGCGGGCCGAATTCGAGATGCGCCTCCTGCACCGCGCGCAAACGGCCCCCCGGCGCGGATTCTTCAACAGCAGGGCAGTTGGCAGCGATGGCGGAAAGATTAAGGGTTTCCGCAGGCTGGGGCATTGGGGCGAGCCGTGCCTGGGCGTGCAGTTGCCAAGCCTCCTTGCCGTTCACCACACAAGCGCTCCGCAACTCAGCGGCAAAGCCAGTATCTTCCGGGCGCAGCGTGATCCTGAGCCTCGCCGATGCTTGATCACCCAATTGCAGAGGGCGCAGAAAATAGAGGTCTTGGAGCGCGAAACTTGCCAGCCCGTGAGCCTTGGCCGCTTCGGCGAGCAATTCGACATAGCCGGTGCCGGGCATCACCGCCCTCCCGTCCGCGGTGCGGTGTTCGTCAAAGAGCCAATCTGTCGCGGATATCTGAGTGGTAAAGATCGGTGCGCCATCTTCGCTTGCCCCGGCTTCTCGCAGCAACGCGGCGTCGATCGGGCGCGCGGGCAAGACCGCAGCAGCGCCGTTGCTTAGGCTGTCGGCGGCCATGCCCACATCCGCCCAGACACCCCAGTTCACCGCCACCACGCGGGTTTCGCCCCCGCGCCGCGCTTGGGCAAAGGCGTTGAGCCAAGCATTCGCCGCCACATAGTCCAACTGCCCCGCCGCGCGGGTCGCGGTGGAGGTCGAGGAGAAGAGCACCATCAGGTCAAGCGTGCCATCCGGCAGCAATTGGTCAAGTACCCGCAAGCCCTGCACCTTGGGTGCCAGCACCGCATCAATGGCCGCATCGCCCTTGGCCAGCAGCGGCGCATCATCCAGCACGCCCGCGGCATGGATTAGCCCGGTCAGACCGCCGTGGCGGGTCTGCAAATCATCAAGTACGCGGCGCATCTGCGCGAGGTTGGCCACATCCGCCTGCGCGACCTCGACAGCGCCACCGTTTTGCGCCGCCAGCGCGTCCAACCGCTGCACGGCGCGAATACGACGTGCTGTGGCCTCGGCGGGCCCGTGGTCGGCGAGATAGGCATCCCATTGCGTGCGGGGCGGCAATGCAGCCCGGCTGAGCAGCACGACCCGCGTGCCCTCGGTTGCCAGAATGTCTGCGGCAAGGGTCAGGCCAATGCCGCCAAAGCCGCCAGTGATCAGATAGCTGCCGCCGATTTTCCAGCCGTGCAGACCGTCCTGCGGCAGTTCTGCTGGCCGATACCGAAGCTCATGTCGCCGACCGCCCCGATGGGCGACCTGCAGGTTTGCGGGCTGGGCCAAGAGTTCGTCAAGCAAATCCTCCGGTGAGATCGTCTCGGTACCTGCAGTGGGTTTTGAGAACCAACCTACCTGCGCCACGGGGGGCGAAACCTCGAGGTCAATCTGCGCGGCTGTCAGCGCGGGCAGTTCTCGTGCCATGACCCCAACCGGACCAGAAATTATTGCCTTTTCCGGATGCGGCAGCGCCTCGTCGCGGACCTGCACCGCCCCGGTGGTGAAAACGCTCAAATGCAGCGGCGCCTCGCGATCCACATCCGCCAAGGCCTGCGCCAGCCAAGTGAGGCTCCAGAACCCCTGCTCGACATTGCGGTCGAAATGGCTGGACCCGGGGCGTGGTGGGCTGACATCGTCAGTGAGCCAGAAATGCGCGATGCGGTCCGGCAATCGCCCCGCCTCACCCAATGCGGCAATCAACTGATCATAGCCCTGCCGCCCCTGTTCTGCGGCAAGCGTGTAGTGACTGTCCGAAACCTTGGCGAAACCATCCCCGGCAGTGACCTGCACGACGCTGTGCCCGGCCGCCTGCAGCGCAGTGATCGCACCCGCAGCTATACCGCCCGCATCCGCGAAAATGAGCCAGTTCAACGCACCGGTCAGTGTTGTATCAACCTCGGCATAGCGCGGCTGCCAATGCGGGACCGCGCCCCATTTCGAGATGTCGTCTTCGCGCTGCAAGGCGGGCGTGGTGCTGGCTTGCGCGGCCTCGCCCGGCTCGATGAAATAGCGTGCACGCTGGAACTGGTACGTGGGCAAGACCACCCGGTTGCGCCGCGCCTCACCCCAGATCTGCGTCCAGTCAGCCTCGACCCCGCAGGCCCAGAGCCGCCCGATCACCCCGATGAAATAGGCGTCATCGGCCATGTCTTGATCGGGATGCCGCAGCGAAGACAGCACCTGCCGCGGCGCGACGTTGGTGTTCATCTGCGCTAAGGCGGAAAGCGCCTTGCCGGGGCCGACTTCGAGGAAGACGCGTTTGCGGCCCTCGGCCAGCCGGGTGATGCAATCGGCAAAGTTCACTGTGTGGCGCAACTGCTCGACCCAATAATCGGGGTCGGTGGCCAGCTCAGGCGTGATCATCTCCCCGGTACGGTTGGAAACGAAAGGCAGGTTCGGCGCCTGCAGATCAAGGTCCGCAAGGAACTGGCGATAGCGCCCAAGGATCGGGTCCAGCATCCGCGAATGCGCGGCAATGTCGATGGCGATGCGCTGGTGCTCAATCTCGGCGGCATCCAATCGGTCTTGCAAAGCCGCCAGCGCCGTGTCCGGTCCGGAAACGGCGATGAGTTCCGGCCCGTTAACGCTTGCGATATCGAGGTCGGGGCCAAGATGCGGCGTGATCTGACCCAGCGTGGCAGAGATGCTGATCATCCCGCCTGCGGGCACCTCATCAAAGAGCCGTCCGCGCAGCAGCACGAGATCGATGCAGTCCTCAAACCGCATCACCCCGGCCATACAGGCGGCGACGTTTTCGCCCATCGAATGCCCAACCATCGCGGCAGGTTTGACACCCCAAGACAGCCATAACTGCGTCAGCGCGTATTCCACGATCATGATGAGCGGCAGTTGCACCGAGGGCTGTTTCAGCTTCGCATCCGCCGCGGCGCGGTCCTGTGGTTCAGGCAGCCAGAGCGCGCGGATGTTATAGTCAAGCTGCGGTTCCAGATGCGCGAGCCCACGGTCCATCCATTCGGCAAAGACCGGCTCGGTCTCGTACAGGTCGCGCGCCATATCGGCATATTGCGCCCCGCCGCCGGGGAACATGAACACAACGTCGGGATTTTCGCCGAGGTGGTCATGGGTAAAGACCCGGCGACTGTCCCAGCTCTCCAGCAAGGCTGCGGCTTCTTCATGGCTCTCGGCCACCAAGACGCGGCGTTTGTCGAACGCCCGGCGGCCTTCTTTCAACGTATAGGCCACATCGGCGAGCGGCTGCTCGGGATGGGCGCGGAGGTGGGCGGCCAGCGCGGCGCAGTTGGCTTCCAGCGCGGCTTTGCTCTGGCCAGAGAGGCATAGCACCTGAAACGGAAAATCGCTTTCCTCGGACGCCACCCGCGCCGGGGCTTCTTCGAGGATCATATGCGCATTGGTGCCGCCCACCCCGAGCGCGTTGACCGCGGCCCGGCGGGGCGTGTTTTGCGCGGGCCAATCGTGCAGCTTGTCGTTAACGCGGAAGGGGGAGCCGTCGAACGGGATCGCCGGGTTGGGCGCTTCATAGCCCAGCGAGGGCGGGATTTGGCGGTGGTGCAGCGACAGCGCAGCCTTGGCCAGCCCGGCCACACCAGCTGCGGTGTCGAGATGCCCGATGTTGGTTTTGACTGACCCGATGCGGCAGAAATCTTGGGCCTTTGTCTCGGCGCGGTAGGCCTGTGTGAGGGCGGCGACCTCAATCGGGTCGCCCAGATAGGTGCCGGTGCCGTGGCATTCGACCATGCCAATGCTCTGTGCCGCCACGCCTGCGGCATCGAGCGCGCTTGCAATCGCGGCGGTCTGACCATCCACCGAAGGCGCGAGATAGCCCGCTTTGGCCGCGCCGTCGTTGTTGATCGCCGACCCTTTGATGACTGCCCAAATATGATCACCGTCGGCGATGGCATCCTCCAGCCGCCGCAATGCTACAGCACCCGCGCCGGAGCCAAAGACAGTGCCCTGCGCGCGGTGGTCAAAAGCGTGGCATTCTCCGTCCGGCGACAGGATTTCGTTCTCCTTGAACTCATAGCCCCTGCCCTGCGGCAGTTCGATGGTCACGCCCCCGGCCAGCGCCATATCAACCTCACCGGCGCGCAACGCCTGAGCGGCATAGTGGATGGCCACGAGCGAAGTAGAACAGGCAGTTTGCAAGTTGATCGACGGGCCCTTGAGGTCGAACACATGGCTCACCCGCGTTGACAGGAAATCCTTGTCGTTGCCGGTGTGGCGCAGCAGGAACATGCCCACGTCGTCGACCAGATCGGGGTTCGAGCAGATGTTGAAATAGAAATAACTCCCCATGCCGCAGCCGGCATAGACGCCCACCGGGCCGGGAATGCTCTCTGGCGGATGGCCGGCCTGCTCCATTGCTTCCCAAGCAACCTCAAGGAACTTGCGGTGCTGCGGATCGAGGATCGCCGCGTCTTTGGGTGAGAAGCCGAAGAACTCGGCGTCGAACATGTCATAGCCGGGCATATCCGCGGCGACGGGGACATAGTTTGGCCGGGCCATGCGCTCTGCACTTTCGCCCGCGGCGAGCAACGCCGCTTCATCCAGCCGTTTGAGGGCGCTTACGCCGTCGCGCAGGTTCGCCCAATAGGCGTCGATCCCTTCCGCGCCGGGGACGGCAACGGACATGCCTACAATGGCAATGTCACCGCGCGACAAACTGTACTTGTTGCTATTCATCCGGCCAACAATGTCCCATCTCCTGCGGTTTCCGCAGCGATGCGCCTTTCGTTTTCAAAGTAGTTCCGTTGACGGTTTACAACAGGGGAATCTGGCGAAAATTAGCCGTGACTGTGCCCAAAGGCTCAATTTTTGTCGTATTTGAAGAAGTGCTTAGCCCGAAACCATCAAAACACAGTTCGTTTTGACCCTGACAAAGTCGGCCCTGCAACATCCGACCGCGAGCTCGGGCGACGCGCCGCCAGCCGTTCTGCATGCCCCAGTATCGCTCCGGCGCTAAGCCATGTCAGCGGCGTGAGCGTGGCATTCAGCAGCATATCCATCATCGTAATGCCAAGGACCAGGGTCAGCGGTGCCACCCAAGGCGATAGGCCTGCGTCGCCGTGTTTCTTCAGATGTAGGCCGATCAGCACGATGGGCAGCGCCAGCAGCCCCATCTCGCACAGGTATCCCAGCCAGCCAAAGGTGCCGAAGACGATGATCCAGCGCCCGTCGGGGATCGAAAGAATTTGCCCTGTGTCCATAGCGCGGATCAAGTTCCGCCCCCAGCCGCCCCAGCCAAACCACGGCTTTTCCGCCGCGCGGGCCAGTAGCAACTCTTCATTGTGGAACCGATAGCCCAACGACTGCGCTCGCTCGGCACTGACCGCTTCGGCCTGTGCGAGGATCGCATCTAGCGGCACGACACCTGCATTGCGCAGCATCGGATAGATCACCGCTACGGTTGCAAAGGCCACCGCCAGACGGATTTGCCAACCTGCGGGCGCGAGCAACACCATGGGCACCAGCAGCAACGCATAGGCCTGACTGGCAAGGCTCTTGCACAGATAGAGCACCAGCGCGAGATAGCCCGCCAGAAGCAGCATTTTCCAACGGTCCAAGACCGGTGTTTGCCGTGCGAGTGCCGAGGCTGAGACAAGCGCGATACACATGAAAAGTGCGAGCCAGAGCGCATGAGGTAAAAAGACGATTGGCCGAAAGCCCCCGTCCCGCATCATTTGTTCAAAGGAGTGCTGGAAGAACCCGTAGATCCAAGTGTTCAACTGTGGCGAGAAGCGGATTTCAAACAGCGAGGGCAGCGAGTAGACCAGCCCGCCGATCATAAAGGCCAGCAACAATTCCCGCAGCCCTTTTTCGTCCGCCAGAAACTGCCGCGCCAGCAGGAAGGGCACCAGCGTCAGAATTTGCCCAATTAGGACTGAGCCCACGTCGCGCAGGGAAAGCCCGGGCAAAGCGTCGACCGGAAACAGGATCGGCTCATAACCCCGCAAGCTTTGAAACAGGATCGGGTCGCCATTGGTCAGCACCGTCGGGATTGCAGATACGACCAACCCCACGGCGAGCAAGGCCGCCAGTCGCGAGGCAGGCCAGAGCCGCAGCTTTTCGTTGGTGCCCAGCCAGAGGATCAGCAGCACGCTCAGGTTCGGGATCGAGACCTTGTCGAGCGCAGGCACCAGAGGCAGGTTGAACTCAGCCAGCGGCGGTAAGAATAGGTAGCCGCCGAGAACCGACCAGATCAGCGCCCGCTGCAGCGGCAGATTGCGAAACAGCCCCAGACAGATAAAGGGCCAGATCAGCAGCATCAGATAGGCGACGGGATTTGGCATGACGTCCTTGCATGAGCAGGCGCGAGGCACCCGTGATACTGCGCCCGGTCTTTCGGGCGGATTGCGGTGCAAATTACCATCTGGCCTGCGCCCTGTCATCCCGCTAGTTTCAGGGTATGGAACGGCGCAGGGCTGAGAAGGCAGATAGATGGCCAATAAAATCAATAAGGTGAGGTCTCGGGTGACCCCGCTACGGCCATCTGGCTCGCTTCTGCACAAGCGTTTCCACGCATGAAGTTTGGCCGAGGGGATGCCGCCGTTGTGGTCAACGTGCCGACCCGCGAAGCATTGTTTCTCGCCCTGCGTGATCGCCTTGCAGCGCAGCAAGGATTCGCCCTCGCCACGCTGAACCTCGACCATCTGACAAAACTGCCACGCGAACCTGACTTCGCCGCGGCCTATGCCGCGCAAGATCTCGTGGTCGCCGACGGCCGCCCGGTGGTCTGGCTGTCGCAACTCGCCGGGCAGCCGGTAGAACTGATGCCCGGCTCAGATCTGATTCTGCCAATATGCGAGATGGCCGCCGAACTGTCCGTGCCGGTGGCTCTGTATGGCAGCGATGCGGACGCCCTCGACGGCGCGGCAAAGGCGCTGGTGGCCCGCGTCCCGGGGCTAATCATCTGCCACCAAGCCGCTCCACCGATGGGGTTCGACCCCGACAGCCTCGAAGCCGACGCCGCCCTTCGCGCCATTGCTGAAAGCGGTGCGCGCCTGTGTTTTCTGGCCCTCGGCGCGCCGAAACAGGAACGGCTTGCTGCACGCGGACGGGTGGTCGCGCCTGAGGTCGGTTTTGCTTCCATCGGCGCCGGGCTGGATTTTCTGGCCGGACGGCAGCGCCGGGCGCCGAAGTGGATGCGGATGCTGGCGCTCGAATGGCTCTGGCGCGCGTTACAAAGTCCCGCCCGCATGGTCCCACGTTATGCGCGTTGCTTTGCCATCCTGCCGGGACTGACACGCGATGCCCTGCGCGCGCGGCGCTAACGGTATTCGATGATCCGACCGTCACGTCGCAGGTGGTATTTAAGTGCGCCCAAAGCCTCGGGGAACTTACCGAGCAAAGTGAAAAAAGCCCAATTAAGCCCACCCCGTCTCGCCAGCCGCGCGAGTTGCAGCGGATAGATCAAGAGCAAGAGCAGCGCCGCGAGCGGCCAAAGGAAGGCCAACAGAACGATCACCGCTGGCAACAGCGCCCCCCAAAGCAGCGTACGCCGGGTTTCGGCCACCCAGTGCTTATCCGGCCCCCTCCCATGGAGCGCAGCCCCCTCGGCAAAGGCGTGCCCTGCCCGCAGACTGCGCCGCCACCACTGACCGAAGCGGGTGATCTGCGCGTCGTGCCATGTCATCTCGGCATCCAGTCGCCAGATTTGCCAGCCTGCACGCCGCAGCCTTTGGCAAAGCTCCGGCTCTTCCCCCGCGATCAGATCGTCGCGATAGCCGCCGACCTCCTGCAGTGCCGCGAGCCGCATCAGCGCGTCGCCCCCGCAGGCCAGCGCTTCGCCTGCGGGCGTGTCCCATTCCTGATCGATCAAAGTGTTGTAGATTGAGGTCTCAGGCTGCTCCTCCCGCCGCCGGCCGCAGACCACAGCGACCTTTGGATGGGCTTTAAGATGCGCCTGTGCGGCCTTGAGCCAACCGTCTCGCAAAATGCAATCGCCGTCGAGGAACTGCACTAGTGTGATCCCGTCCCCCAGCACCGCGACACCCGCGTTGCGCGCCCGTGCGGCGGTGAAGGGCCGCGTCATGTCCAGCGCCACCACTTCTGCCCCCAAGCGGCGGGCTGCATCGGGAGAGCCGTCGGTGGAGCCGCTGTCCACATAGATCACTTGCGAAATTTTACCTTTAAGCGACTGCAAGCAGCGCTCCAGCCGCTGGCCCTCGTTCCGACCGATGACAACGGCGGCAAGGCTCACGCCGCGCCCTCAGCCTGCCATGCCGCGACATGGGCGCTGTAGCGCTCGGACGGCACCAGAAACCCTGCCCGATAAAGCAGTTCGACCCGGTTCCACCGCCGTGCGTCGAGGGAGAAGAGCGAGACATCAGGGTTCTGGCTCACCACCGCCAGACGCCGCGCGTCTTCGCCATGCGCCAGATCGCCCGCGGAGAGACTCGCCGCATCCCGCGCGGCGGGGTCGTTGGCGAATTTATAATGTTTGATCACCGCCGTCACATCCGAAACCTCTACGCCGCAAGACAGATGCGGGTGCGGCGCAGGAGTGACCTTTGGCCCATTGAATATTAACGGATGTTTGGTCAGGCAGCAGTCCTCCCCAAACACCTTGCCGCGCACGCCGCCAAAGATGAACTGCACCGCGTCGTCGGACAATTGGTTGTTTGCAAGCAGCGCTGCAAAGGGGATTTGGTCGCTGTGATAGTCCAGCTTTCGCAAGGTGCTGATGTCGAAGTAGATGAATGCCCGCAGCACCTCTTCGTAGCTCAACCCGGCCGCATCAGAGAGGCTGCCCTTGGGAAACATCTCAAGCATCTGAGCCATGAGCGCGGTATGGCCCTGCTCTTCGAGATACTGCACCAAGCCTTGGATGCCGATGCGCGTACGGCCTTCGAAATCCAGCATCTCGTCCATATCGACATAGAGACACCAGCGGTTTTGCGCATAGGTCTGGGCGGGGTACTGGCGGATCAGGTCTTCATACTGCGCGAGCGGCAGGTCGCACTGATCGATCACGGTGCCCGGCTCGGCTTTGATCCGCTCTATGGTGCCGTCGGTCGAGCCATTGTCGATGAAGACGAAATGCTTCACCCCCATCGCGCGATAGTGGGCAAAGAAGGCATCAAGGTAATAGCGACCATTGCGCACCAGCGCGATCAACACGACGTCACCGGAAGCCACGTCTAACTGTTTGGGCCCGTGCAGATGGGTCAACGCGCGCGCAAAGCGTCTGCGACGGCGGGCGTCATGCAGGCGTTGGCGCAGGCGGCGAAACAGGTGCGAGGGCGACTTCATGCTTCGGTTGATACGACAGGGCGCCTGTGCGGTCCACTGCTATGCGCTGTGCCCTGGTTACCCCCGGGCGACGCCGCGTCCGGGCGGCGGGGTGCCATTGGCCGGCGCATCGCGCAGATCGGGTGTGTAGAATGTCTGACAGGCCCGCCCTGCGTGTTTGGAGGCATAAAGCGCCACATCTGCGTCAGCGAGGATGTTTTCCATGGTGAGCTTTTGCCCGCCCTGTATCCACACCGTGCCGATACTGGCGGAGATTTTGCAGACCTCGCCGTCGAATTGGATCGGCTCTTCCAAACGGTTGATGATCCGCTGCCCAACCCGGCGCAGAACGTCGTCGCTGTTCACGTCCTGCAAGACGACGGTAAATTCATCCCCGCCAACCCGCGCGACCATATCCGTGCGGCGGGTTTCTTCGACCATGGCGCGGGCCACCACTTGCAAGACATGGTCCCCAGCCGCGTGGCCCAGCGTGTCATTCACCGCTTTGAAGTAATCGAGATCGATATGCATAACTGCGAAAGCTTCGCGCGTCGCGATAAGACGCTCCAGCACCGTATTTAGTGCCCGCCGGTTCTTCAGCCCGGTGAGCGTGTCGGTGAAAGCCTGTTCCTCTGCTGCAATTTTCGCGCCCTGCAGGCGCAGGTTCAACCGCCGCGAGGCTTCCATCGCGGCTGTCTTGGCCTCCATCAGATAAAGCATTTCAATCGCAAGGTCGGTAGCGGCGAAATCGGCGTTGGTCAGCGAATAGTCCCGCACCCCATCGAGGATCGAAATGCCGAAGGACAGGTTCACGATCATCCGGCCATCCGGCAAGGGCACAAGCACGCCTTTGAACTCGGTCCGCGGCGCGTCGTGAAATTCCAGATGCAGTTTGATATCCGCGGCGCGGCGCAGGTCGTCCATGCCTCGGATCGTTCGGGGGCGTTTGACCGCGAAGGCTTCGAGAAACCGTTGCCCGGCCAGTGGGGTGTCAGGGCGCAACTTCTGGATCGTCGGCCCCGCGTGGTGGATATGGCCGGTGGGCGTCAGCACCAGATGCATCGGGCAGAGCACATCGAGCACGGCGGCGTTTTCGAGCAGGTCCGTCATGCCCGCGCCCCCAGATCGAAGCTGCGACCGGCGGAATAGTCCGCCTCCACGACCATGATCGTCAACGTCTCAACCCCGCCCGCGCTGCCTGTGTGATCCAGCAACACAAGGGCGCCATAGTCATCCGCCATCACCCGCAATACCCCCATCATCAGATGGCCATAACCCGCGACCGGTGCCTCGCAAAGCAAGGAGAACTGTCCATCGGCATGCTCTCGCAACTCGATCCCCGGCAGTTCTAGGTCCGCAAGGGCCAAGCGCGCTCTCGCTGGCAGATCATCCAATGAATGTAGAAAATCGCTAAAGTTCACCCCGCCAAAGCGCAGCAGTCGCCGCACGGCCTCATAGGTCGGATGCGACACGAGATAGGTGCCGACATCTTCCAGGACCTCCTCCCGGGGGCGGTCCAACACGTCGCAGACCGCGTCCAGCACGGCGGGCGTGATAGTGTCCGGATAGCTCAGCATGGCCTCGAACTCTGTGAACTCCAACCCGGCCAAACGCGCGGCCTCGGCCCAGTTGGCTGGTCCGTAGCTGTCGCAAACGAAATTCTGAATGCTGCGGTTGATAAGCCCGTGCATGGCTGCCTCATTCCCGTGTTTCCCGACATCAAGATGCGGCGCGAAGGGTTAAGATTGGGCTGATAAATCCAGTTGTCAGGAAATTCCGCTCCTATCCTTGCGCTGCGGTTCCAGACCGTAGCGGGGGAACCGGACAGTGAGCCAAGGCGTTTGTGCGATGACCGATCCGCACCACCCTTCCCGCAACCGAGACAGGAGTCAGCGCCATGAGTGATCAGCCCAAACACCCCAAAGAAGAAAACAAGACACCACCGAAGAAGCCAGATGAGAAGCTGCACCGCCCTGAAGCCACGCTAGACGAGGCACCGGCAGGCAGCCCGAATGCCGAGGAACGCTCCCGTCTGTCGGACTAATCCCGCGGCACCCCATACGTAAGGTAGGACCATGCATGAAACGATAACCGCCCCCCGGCAGCAGAGCGCGCCGGGGTTCATGACCTGCCTTGGCTGGGTAGCCGTTCTCGGCTGCGTCGTCTTTGCGGTTTCCATCCTCATTGCCGATTTTGTTGTCCCTGATCATGACTGGATTGCTGACACAATCAGCGACCTCGGTGCGGGGCGCTATGAATCCATCGTCGACATTGGCATCTATGCGTTCTCCGCCGCACTGGTCGCATGCGCCCTGCTCTGCGCCCATGTGCACCTCGGCGGCGCGCGTTGGAGCGCGGGGACCATTGGGCTCGCGGCCTTGGCGCTCATCGTCTTTCTCGTTGGGGCGCGGAATGAATATGGCGACAACGATTCCGATGGCGTCGTGATTCACATCTATCTGGTATACGCGCTCGGTTTGCTGATGCTGCTGATCCCTTGGCTTTTGTCGCATGGGTTGGAAGAAACCGCACCGGGACAAGGGAAGGCGCTTCGGGTGATCTCGCTGCTCTGGCTGATCTCGGCACCGCCGTTTTTCTTTCTGCCTACCGGGATTGACGGGTTATATGAGCGCTATCTAGGCCTGATCGCCATGGCGATGGTTGTCCTGCTCGGGCGGCTTTTCATTCGCCGTGGACGTGCGCTGCGTGAGGAGTTTGGTTAACCGATGTTCTTTGACAGTGACATGCTCGACTTGATCGCCCGCGCGATCCTGCTCTCCGCGATAGCTCTCGGCTGGGTGATCTTTGTTGTGCGGGTCATCGGACTGCGCGCCTTTTCAAAAATGACCGCCTTTGACTTCGTGACCACCGTGGCCACGGGCTCTTTGTTGGCGGGGGCCTGCCAAGCGACGACATGGCCCGAGTTTGCGCAGCCGACCTTGGCCATCGCCGCCTTGCTCGGCGCGCAATATGTGGTCGCGCAGATGCGACAGTCTTCGGATCAGTTCGAGCGGGTGGTTGAGAATGAACCGGTGATGCTCATGCGCGACGGTGTGATCCTTGACGAAGCGCTGCGCAAGACGCGGGTGGCACGGGCCGACCTGATCGCCAAGCTCCGCGAGGCCAATGCACTGGATTTCTCGCAGGTGCGGGCTGTGGTGCTGGAAACGACGGGCAATATCTCGGTGCTTCACGGCGAGCACTTGTCGTCAGATTTGCTTGAAGGCGTGCAACGCCGGGATACGCAGGACTAGGGCGATACCCGTTGGTAGAAGTTTCGTTCTTATTTACGGCTGCCGCTGATCCAGCCAAGCAGGCAATTGTCCAACGTCTGACAGTACGATTTCGGCATGGGGGGCAAGGACATCAGCCTCTGCTGGCCCAGTAAGCACCGCAACTGGGATCATTCCGGCGCCCCGCGCGGCTTCTAGATCGTGCAAGCTGTCCCCCACCATGGCGATCTGCGCAGGCGGCAATTCGACATGGGCCGCAAAAGCAAGCAACTGGCCGGTATCAGGCTTGCCCCCATGCCCACTGTCAAACCCCGCAATGAAATCGAACATCTCGGCAACGCCCGCTGCCGTCAGATGGGCCCGCGCGGGATGTTCCGCATCGTTTGTAGCGACACCAAGCCGCAAACCCCGCGCGCGCAATTGGCGCAACAAAGGGGCCAAGGGCACGGCTTCGCGTTGCGGCGCGGCGGCGGCTTCGGTGTTCAGCAAAGTCAGCAGGACAGATGGGTCTATACACGGCAGATGCGGCGCCAGCGCCGCGACAACCTCATCCGGTGTGCCTGCAATCGCAATGCTATCGCGCTTGAACTGCCGCACAGCCAAGTCAAACCCGATCGCCGCGCCTGCTGCCCCTGCCCGGTCCTGATCCCCCTCGAAAGCCTTCAGCAAGAAGTGCTCCGCCCAAGGTACCCAAGTGGCTGCAAAGTCGAACAGTGTGCCGTCCTTGTCGAAGAGTACGGCTTTGACTTCACTCACGTCCAATGCACCTGCTCGCCCCCCGGAAGCGCCGCGCGCGCTTCCATGATGCGCTCGTATGGCAGGGCGGCATGGTCGCAAAAGGCGATGACCCAAGCGTCATCCATCATCAAGAAGTCCAGCACGGCGCCCAAAAACACAGGATCACCGGCCTGCGCCTTCACATCAGCTTCTGAAGCCCCGGTGCTGCCTAAGAACACTGGTAGCAGGTCATCGTTCGCGGCCAGCCATGCGAGGGCACGCAGAGCCAAAGTTTCGGCGGCTTCTGTCGTATAGGACATAGAATTCATCTTTTCCGGCAAGGTAGAAACGCTTTGTTAACCAATAGGCGCAAAGACTGGCACGATAAACTGGTTTGTACGGTGAAGGAGCTGTCGTGCAGGGGACTATCCTTATCGTCGATACTATCGCGACCAATCGGATCAGCCTTAAGGTCAAACTCGCCTCGGCTTACTACAAGGTTGCTCAAGCAGATGACATTAGACAGGCCATAGCTGAGGTGGGTCGACGTCCGCCGGATCTGGTGATCTGTGCGCTAACTTTGCCCGACGGGACGGCTTCCGACCTCTGCAAGGGACTGAGAGATCGGTTCCCTTCTCTGCAACTTCCTGTGCTGGCCATTGGCAACCGGGACAATGCTGACAGCAGGCTTGCGGCGCTCGAAGCCGGGGTCAGCGACGTTTTACTGAAACCCCTAGATGATACATTGCTGCTGGGGCGTGTCCGAAGCCTGATCCGAGCGCGCAATGCTGCGGATGAATGGCAAATGCGGGACGACACGACACGGGCGCTTGGCTTGGCAGAACCGGCGGCAGACTACGCGCCACTGGGCCACTGTGTATTGCTTCACGATAATAGTGCCACGACACTTGGCTGGGCGCATGGGCTTCGCCCCCGCTTGCGGGCACGGCTTTCACTGGCCAAACCGGATGATGCGATCTGCGAAATTCCTGCCGACGGGCCGCCGGATGTTTTTGTGCTGGCCCTCCCCTCCGATCCAAATGGCGCAACCGCAGCCTGTCGTCTGATCTCGGCACTACGGGCTAATGCTCATACCCGGCATGCCGGTCTGTTGGTTGTGCAACTGTCGCCAAATACGGCGCTCGCCGCCACTGCGCTCGATCTTGGTGCGGATGATTTGATGACCGACGGGTTCGATGCGGCTGAAATGACCCTTCGGTTGCATGCGCTCCTGCGCCGGAAACGGACGGCGGACCAATTGCGTGCGACGGTTCGCACAGGGCTTAAAGCGGCTGTTTTCGATCCGCTGACCGGGCTGCACAACAGACGCTACGCCATGCCCCATCTGGCAAGGATCGCCGAACGCGCGCAGGAGACCGACCGACCCTTCGCAGTGATGGTCGCCGATTTAGATCACTTCAAACAGATTAATGACCAATTCGGTCATGCGGCTGGGGACGCGGTACTGGTGCAAACCGCGCAACGCCTGCGCGACAACCTGCGCGGAATGGACCTTATCGCCAGGATTGGCGGGGAAGAATTCCTGATCGTTATGCCCGGTACCACGATGGCCGAAGGTGAAACCGCAGCGGCGCGGCTTTGCGCCGATATTGCCGGTCGGGGCTTTCACCTCCCCCATTCGACCCAGCCCTTAAGAGTGACAATTAGCATCGGCCTTGCCGTCGGCCCTAAGAGGGGTGAGGGTCAAATGGACAGTGTGGATAGGTTGCTCGCAGAGGCGGATCGGGCGCTCTATTCGGCCAAGGTTCACGGTCGAAACCAAGTTACGTTGAGCCGCCCCGCAGCTTGAGCAGCGGACTTTTTCACTCAGCAACCGGGCCAAACCTGCATAATATTTGTTAAGGTCGCATAGGATGACAAGATGAAGCACCTCACCTAACCCCCTGCACCATCTGGCATTTGCGCCGTGTGTGAGAGAGCGGCCAAGCCCGCAGCCAAAATGTCTTTGGTTGCGCACTATTCGACCTATCAACCAAAGATTGCGCGATCTGTTGATTCTGCTCTAATCTTCTCTCATGCATCAGGACAAACCCATTCTCGGCGTGGCGCTCATGTTGGGCTTTTGCGTCATGGCTCCGGTAGGAGACGCAGTGGCCAAACTGCTGGGCGAGTCGGTGCCGCTGGCGCAGGTTGTCATGATCCGCTTTGCAGTGCAGGCCGTTGTCCTTGTCCCATTCGTATGGGGCAGCCAGCGGGTCTGGCGCATGCGAGGTCGTGTCTGGCTGCTGACGGTCCTGCGCACTGTCCTGCATATGGCGGGGATCGCGGCGATGTTCACGGCGCTCAAATACCTGCCCCTTGCAGATGCGGTCGCCATCGCCTTTGTGATGCCCTTCTTCATGTTGATGTTAGGTAAATACATCCTGCACGAAGAGGTCGGCCCGCGCAGGCTAAGCGCCTGTATCGTCGGGTTTCTGGGGACGCTTTTGGTGGTACAACCCAGCTTCGCGACTGTCGGCTGGCCCGCTCTATTGCCGGTCGCCGTCGCCGTAATCTTCTCGCTCTTCATGCTGGTCACCCGCCAGATCGCAAAGGAAACCGATCCCATTGGCCTGCAAGCTGTCAGCGGCGTTTTGGCGGTTCTGATCGTGGTGCCGCTTCTGGCAGCCGGCCCGGCGACCCATCTCGCCCCGCTGCAGATGATCCGCCCTGACAGTTTCGATTGGACCCTGCTTTTGGGCATCGGTCTGCTTGGCACTGCGGCGCATCTTCTGATGACATGGTCGTTGCGCTATGCGCCTGCTGCGACGCTGGCGCCAATGCAATATTTGGAAATCCCCTTCGCGACCCTTTTGGGGTTGGTGATTTTTGGCGAGTTACCGAACCCTTTGGCCGGGGTCGGCATCGTTATCATTATGGGTGCGGGGCTTTATGTCGTTCTGCGCGAACGGGCCAGTGCGCGCGATCTGGCTGCAGCAACTGCGCCGTCAGCGGCGCCATAAGCCGACGCGGGATGATCATCAGCATGTCAGGGCTTTCAAAGGTCAAATCGATCGGCCCTGCCGCCTGATTGGACGTGCCAATCTGCCCTCCCGGCGCAAAGTCCAAACCGTCAATCGGCCAGAGCAGGCCTGTGCTCGTGCCGCGCACGGGGGCAAGCGGCATGAGAGACACGACCTCTCCCGCCATAGTCGGCAAGGTGATCCGCGGTGGGGCCAGCAAGACGATTTCCTGCGGACCCAGGAGAATACAGGGCCGATGCGCGAAAGCGGCCAATGTATTGAAGGCCGCCAACTGGTGATCCAACCGCCCGCCAGTAAAGCCGACGCCCCAGACCAGCGGCGCATCGATCCGGCTTAGGGCTTTGTCGAAATCGGTGCTTTCCTGTTCGGCAATCAAATGGCGGCGCGCCGGTGGGATTTGAGCGAGCACATCAGGTGCTGTTGAATCCAGATCGCCGATTAGCGCCGCCAGCGGCACGCCTGCTGCCACCGCAAGCGCCGCCCCTCCATCGGCGGCCACACAGGTCGGGGCCAATGCCAGAGCGTCTGAAAGATCCTGCTGGGTCGCCTCGCCGCCCCCGATTAAGGTGACTGGACCCGAACTGTGAACAATGTAATCTGAGGTGGTCAATTAACGCCCCTTTTGGAAACCTGCCTTAATCTCGCCTTGAAATCATACGTTGAATGGCACAGATTCGGGCCGCTTTGGTCTTGGACATCGTGGTAAACGATATCTGCAACACCGCAGAGGACGAGCATCCGATGATGAACAGCAACAAAATTCTGACGGTCTCCTATGGCACTTTTTCGTGCACGCTGGAAGGCTTCGACGACAGCTTTGGCACGATGAAGGCCATTGCCGAGTATTTCCGTGATCTGGCATCGGATGACCGTTACTTTGGCGCAGAGCCACCGCAGCCCGACGCAGAGATGTTGGCGCGCATCGCACAGAAAGAAGTCTCCCGCCGGGTGCAGGCCCGCGAGCAGGAAGGCAAGATCGTGCTGAGCGCGCTGGAGGATCAGAGCGCGGAGCCCGCCGCGGCAGAAGCGCCCGCGCCTCAAGCCACTGCTCTGGCACCGACGCTGGCCGAGACCCCTGAAGCACAAGACGCCCCCGCCGCTGCGCTTGAGGCAGAGATCGCGGATACAGCTGCCGTGGTGGCCGAAGAAGCGCCTGTAAGCCCGCCGGAAGCCGCTGCTGCTGAGCCTATGGCCGAAGACGAAGTAGAAGTCGCAGCAGCACCGAAGGCCGAAGCGCCTGAAGTTGAAGCGCCCGAAGCGGAAGCGACCGAGGAAGAGCTGACGGAGGCCGAAGCTTTCTTCGCTGAAAGCCCTCAGCCGCAGTCCGAATACGAGGACGAAGTTCAAGCCTCGGCTGCTGAAGACATCCTCGCTCAGGACGAAGCTCCCGCCGACAGCATCGCCGCCAAACTGCAGCGCATCCGCGCGGTGGTGGCGCAGCAGGATGACGAAGACAGCTACGACGAGGACGAAGTTGCAGAAGCCGCAGCACCCGTGCTGGCCGAAGCCCCAGAAGCGGGTGACGCGCAGCATGACGCAGCCATCGCCGCCGCACGTCGCGACATCGAAGATGCTCTGGAAGCCGACGACGCAGCCGACACAGCGGAAGCTGAAGCAGAGGACGAAGACGACGACCTCGCCGACATCCTGAGCCGTCTGGAGCGTGATGAGCCCGAACAGATTGAGGCCGAAGCGCCGCGTGAGCCCGAAGCCGAAGCGCCCGCGCCCCGTGGCCGTGTCATCAAGGTCAAACGTGCCGATCTAGATGCCGCGATTGCCAGCGGAACCCTCGAAGAGGTGACCGAGCAAAAGGATGCGGCAGCTACGTCTGAGACTGCAGCAGAAAACACCAACCGCAATTCGTCCCTCTCCCCTGAAGACGAGGACGATCTGGCCCGCGAACTGGCAGCGCTTGAAGCCGAGTTGAACGGTACGGCCTCGGTCGAAGAGGAAGCCGACGTGCCGAGCATTGAGCCCGCAGTGGCCGAAACGCCGACAGTGGCAGCCGAAGCAGAGCCGGAAACCGACGAAGAAGACGATTTCGCCGCCGTGTTGGCTGGTGCCGTAGAGGGTTCTGAAGAAGAGACATCAGAAGAAGCCGAAGCGCTTGTCGACACCCCGGAAGCAAAAGATGAGGCGGCCCAACCCGCGCGTCGCAGCCTGCCCACCATCGATGATGAAGCAAGCCCCGATATGTCGCGTCTGATGGATGAGACCGACAGCAAGATGGGCGAGCCCGAAAGCGCCACGCGCCGCGATGCATTTGCACATCTGCGCGCTGCGGTCGCAGCCAAAAAGGCAGATGAAGCCATGGGCGGCCCCGGCACGAAACCCACGTCTACCGAGGCCTACCGCGAGGATCTGGCCGAGGTGGTGCGTCCGCGTCGCCCCGAAAGCCGCAGCGTCCGCACCGAACGCCCGGCAAGCGATGCCCGTCCTGCCCCGCTTAAACTGGTGGCCGAACAGCGTATCGACGTAGACCAGTTGCGCCCCACCGGCCCCGTGCGCCCACGCCGCGTCGCCGCCGTGGTTGAGCAGCCCAAAGACAACCCCGATGCCGAGAGCTTTGCCGATTTTGCCGCCGATATGGGTGCGCATAAACTGCCCGAACTGCTCGAAGCTGCTGCGTCCTATATGTCCTTCGTCGAGGGCCGCGATCAGTTTTCGCGTCCGCAATTGATGGGCAAAGTTCGCTCGGTGGGTCTTGAGGATTTCTCCCGCGAAGACGGGCTGCGCTCCTTTGGCCAACTGTTGCGTGCAGGCAAGATTGAGAAGATCAAAGGCGGACGCTTCACCGTGTCGGAAGACATCGGTTTCCGCCCCGATCACCGCGCGGTTGGTTAAGCCCAAACTGCAGCAGAGATAGGAAAAAGCGCCCCGCGGGGCGCTTTTTTTTTGTTTCAGTCGTCGGCATCGGGGTCAGCTTGGCCAACCCCTTTAAACACAAACCTTAGCGGGATCGCCCAGATCAAGCCGAGCAGAATATAGATGCCCAGTTCCAGTAGGACCGGAGGCCGGTCAAACTGCGCCACCGCCCAGACCGCGACAGCGATGTAGCTGGGCAAGCCGATCAGAAGGATCACCAGCGACCAACGGCGGCGGGCTTTGTAGCTTAACGCCATCCGATCAATCCGCGAAGGGGTCGGTCACCAGAATGGTGTCCTCCCGCTCTGGCGAGGTGGAGACCAGCGCGACCGGGCATTGGATCAACTCTTCGACCCGGCGCACATATTTGATCGCATTGGCCGGAAGGTCGGCCCAGCTGCGCGCGCCTTCGGTCGATTCGGACCAGCCCGGCAGCTCTTCGTAGATCGGCACGCAGCGCGCCTGTTGCTCGGCGGCGGTGGGCAGGTAGTCGAGGCGTTCGCCGTCGAGATCGTAACCGACGCAGACCTTCAGCGTCTCGAAGCCGTCGAGCACGTCGAGTTTGGTCAGGCAGATGCCGGTGATGCCCGAGGTCGCGCAGGTCTGGCGCAGCAGCGCCGCGTCGAACCAGCCGCAGCGACGCTTACGCCCTGTGGTGGTGCCAAACTCATGGCCCCGCTCACCCAACCGCTGGCCGTCGGCGTCTTCCAACTCGGTCGGGAACGGACCTTCGCCGACGCGGGTGGTATAGGCTTTGACGATGCCCAGCACATAGTCGATGGCGGTCGGGCCAAGGCCCACGCCCGTCGCCGCCTGCCCCGCGATCACGTTGGAGGAGGTGACGAAGGGATACGTGCCGAAGTCGATATCGAGCAGAGCACCCTGCGCGCCTTCGAACAGAATGCGTTTGCCGGCTTTGCGTTTCTCGGCCAGCACCTTCCAAACGGGGGCTGCGAAGGGCAGAATTTTCGGTGCAATCTCTTGCAGTTGCGCGATCAGCGCGTCGCGGTCGATGGCTTCGACGCCCAAGCCTTTGCGCAGCGGGTCATGGTGCTGCAGAGCGCGGTCAACGCGAGCCTCCAATGTCGCTGGATCGGCCAGATCGGCCACGCGGATGGCGCGGCGGCCGACTTTGTCTTCGTAGCAGGGACCAATGCCGCGCCCGGTGGTGCCGATCTTGGTGCCCTTGCTCGCCGCTTCTTCGCGGGCGCGGTCCAACTCACCATGGAACGGCAGGATCAGCGGCGTGTTTTCCGCAATCATCAGGTTCTCGGGGTTGATCTCGACGCCCTGCCCTTCGATGGTCTCGATCTCTTTCAGCAGGTGCCATGGGTCCAGCACCACACCATTGCCGATGACCGACAGCTTGCCGCCGCGCACCACACCCGAGGGCAGCGCATGCAGTTTGTAGACCTTGCCGTCGATGACAAGCGTGTGCCCGGCGTTATGCCCGCCCTGAAAGCGCGCGATGACGTCGGCGCGCTCCGAGAGCCAGTCCACGATCTTGCCTTTTCCCTCGTCGCCCCATTGGGCGCCGACAACGACGACATTGGCCATGATATATTCCTTTGCGATGTCCGGCGCCCGTATAGCGACAGTGGCGGGCTTGTGAAACTGCAAAAACGTCGCGCCCGGTGGGAGGGGGCGTAGAACTTTCTGGCCTCCGGCGGAAGTATTTAGAGCCAAAAAGAATCAGGTGAGCGCGGGGTCGAGATGCACCGGGTCGCCGTGGGGGGTGTTTAGGTAGGCGGCCTCCCACCCCTCGCGCAGGCTGCGCAGGTCGCCCGGTTGGGCGTGGCCGCGGTCAATCAAAAGGGTTTCGAGCGTTTCGAGCCACGCGTTGAAGTAGTCCTCGCCGCCGTTCAGGTCGCGCGTCAGCCCGTGGCGGGCCAGGGTTGCGCTGAAGTGCGCAGCCCAGTCGGGCCAATCGAAGAGACCGGTTTCATTCAGATGCACTGTCACCGCGAAAAGCTGCGCGTGCCAAGGCGCTTCAAAGACGGGTTCGGGGGCGGATGGGGCGGTCATGGCGTCACCAGATAGCTTTGCCACAGGTCGAGCACGACTTCGTCTCGCGGATGTTCGGGGTGCGCCCAAAGCTCAGAGGCCGGGAAGGCCACGGCGTAAAGCGGCTCAGGCGCTTCGCCGAGGCCGTGGGCGTTACTGTCGGGCAGCACATGGGTGCCGTGCAGACGGACCACCCTGCCCCGCGCACCGGCAGCATATGCGGGCAGACGTGTATGGCCGCCGGGGACGAGGGTGTTTGCGGGGTGTTTGCGGGTCACGACGTTGTCGCCGGGCGCAAAGGTCGGGGCGATGTCGCTGGGTCGATCAGCAGGACCACCACGGGCCAAGACGCCAGCCACTTGCGGCGCCTTCAACGCTTTCTCGGCCAGCGGGCTTGGGGTTGGCTCGGCGGACCCTTCCAGCTCATCGGCGCTGACCACGCCGCGGGCGACGAGCATATCCGCCACCCCGGCGATCCACTTCTCATAGTAGCTAAACGTCGTGTAGTCCTGCGGCGACAGACATTCGCGGGCGTGGCGCGACACGTCTATGTTCCATTTGCCCAAGGTGCCCGTGGCCAGCGTCAGGGCCAAGGCCCGGCGGTGCCAGTCGGTATGGAAGACCACGTCTTCGGCTTCGGGCGTGACCGGACCGTCCCCGAAACGCCCGCCCATGTCGTGCACCCGGGTCATGGCGTTTTTGCCAAACCGGTGCCGATCATACTGTCGCGGGTGACCAGCTTGGTCAGTTTTTCCTCGCTGAGCCCTTCGGACCCGGCGGGACGCTGTGGAATCACCAGATAGCGGACTTCGGCGGTCGAATCCCAAACGCGCACTGCGGTCTGCTCGGGCAATTCGACCCCGAACTCCGCCAGCACTTTGCGCGGCTCGCGCACCACGCGGGCACGGTAGGCGTCGGATTTGTACCAGCCGGGCGGGATGCCCAAGAGCGGCCACGGGTAGCAGCTGCAGAGGGTACAGACGACAATGTTATGCACCTCGTCGGTGTTTTCGACGGCCACCATATGTTCGCCTTGCCGCCCGAAGAACCCCATGTCGGCCACCACGGCGGTGGCGTCTTCTAGCAAAGCGGTGCGGAACCCAGGATCGCTCCAAGCGCGCGCGACCACCTGCGCACCATTGCGCGGGCCGATGCGGTTTTCATAGGTGTCGATGATCTCGTCCAATGCGGCGGGATCGATCAGCCCTTTGCGGGTGAGCAGCGTTTCAAGCGCCTTGACGCGCAGCGCAGGCTCCGGCGGCAGCAGGGCATGGGGGTGGTCGTGGTCGTGATGATCATGTGGCATGGGCGCAGACTGCCCGAGCGATAATCGGCTGTCCATTGCCGAAGCGGCCAATGGCTTCATTTTCCTGCAAACAATCTATGCCCGGATGCCCGATTTTTGTGCTATAGTAGGGTTACGAAGCGAGTCTGCACCACCTTATTTCCAGGATAGCCCTCTTACATAGTGTGGTTGAGTACTGCTTCAAAAGACCGTCGTCCCCATGCGGCGGTCTTTGCTTGCGCCGAGCGTTTCTCAACCAGTCTTTTTTTCTCAGCCGTTGATCGGATCGCCGCCGCGCGCCAATCCACCCTTGCCCCCATGATCAAAGACGCATAGATACCCGCCAACCAAAACCGAAAGCAGTCTCGCCCATGGAAAACGTCGTTCTGATCATTCACCTGATTCTGGCCCTTGGCCTGATCGCCGTGGTGCTGCTGCAACGGTCCGAGGGCGGCGGCCTTGGCATCGGGGGCGGCGGTGGCGCTGTGTCCGGTCGCTCGGCCGCGACCGCTCTGGGCAAGATGACGTGGATCCTTGCCATCGGCTTTATTGCGACATCGATCACGCTGACTATCATTGCGGCTGAAAAATCCGCTGGCTCTTCTGTCATCGACCGTCTGAGCGCGACACCGCCTGCCCAGAACGGCAGCCCGGCCCTGCCTGCTGGTGACGATCTGTTGCCGCCCTCGGCAGATGGCGACGCGCCACTGGTCCCTGCGGCCGATTAACCTAACGAACACAAAACCTTGAGGCACGGACCGAGCTTGCAACATCATGTTGCGGCGGGCCTTGCCTCGCACATCCGAATCCTGTAAGGCTTAAATCCCGTGGTGTTGCGGTTTTCCGCAACGCGTTTGGCTGGTTTATGCCCGCAACAAACTCAATTCTCACGGGGGTCTCCGCTCACATGGCACGTTATATCTTTATCACCGGCGGTGTGGTCTCGTCTTTGGGCAAGGGTCTGGCCTCGGCGGCTCTGGGCGCTTTGCTGCAGGCGCGTGGCTTTTCGGTCCGTCTGCGCAAGCTTGATCCCTATCTGAACGTTGACCCCGGCACGATGTCGCCGTTTGAGCATGGCGAGGTTTTTGTCACCGACGATGGCGCGGAGACCGATCTGGACCTGGGCCATTACGAGCGTTTCACCGGTGTGGCCGCGCGCAAGACCGACAGTATCAGTTCGGGGCGCGTTTACTCCACCGTTTTGGAAAAAGAGCGCCGTGGCGATTATCTGGGCAAGACCATTCAGGTCATTCCGCATGTCACCAATGAGATTAAAGACTTCCTTGATATCGGCGGCGATGAAGTCGACTTTATGCTCTGCGAGATTGGCGGCACCGTGGGCGACATCGAAGGTCTGCCCTTCTTTGAAGCGATCCGCCAGTTCTCTCAGGACAAGCCGCGCGGCCAGTGTATCTTTATGCACCTGACCCTTCTGCCCTTTGTCAAAGCCAGCGGCGAGTTGAAGACCAAGCCGACGCAGCACTCGGTCAAAGAGTTGCGCTCGATCGGCATCGCGCCGGACATTCTGGTCTGCCGCTCCGAGGGTCCGATCCCCGCAAAAGAGCGCGAGAAGCTGGCGTTGTTCTGTAACGTGCGCCCCGACTCGGTAATTGCCGCGCAGGATTTGAAGTCGATCTATGAGGCCCCGCTCGCCTATCACCGCGAAGGGCTCGATCAAGCGGTGCTGGACGCCTTTGAGATCACCCCCGCGCCCAAGCCGAACCTGACGCGGTGGGAAGATGTGGCGGACCGCATCTACAACCCCGAGGGCGAGGTCAAAGTCGCTATCGTGGGCAAATACACCCAACTTGAGGATGCCTATAAATCCATCGCCGAGGCGCTGACCCATGGCGGCATGGCGAACCGGGTGAAGGTGAAGGTCGAGTGGGTCGATGCCGAGATTTTCGACAGTGAAGACGCCGGGCCGCATCTTGAAGGTTTCCACGCGATCCTCGTCCCCGGTGGCTTTGGCGAGCGGGGGACCGAGGG
The DNA here is from genome assembly GCF_900102535.1 of Sulfitobacter delicatus. Classification (GTDB taxonomy): domain Bacteria; phylum Pseudomonadota; class Alphaproteobacteria; order Rhodobacterales; family Rhodobacteraceae; genus Sulfitobacter; species Sulfitobacter delicatus. The sequence continues at coordinate 340,575 of NZ_FNBP01000002.1, forward strand.
CAAGATCAAGGCCGCGCAATATGCGCGCGAGCACAAGGTGCCCTATCTGGGGATTTGCCTTGGCATGCAAATGGCTGTGATCGAGGCGGCGCGAAATGTGGCTGGGCTGAAGACGGCTGGCTCCGAAGAATTCGACCATGAGGCCGGCAAGAAGCGGTTCGAACCGGTGGTCTATCACCTGAAGGAATGGGTGCAGGGCAACCACAAGGTCGCGCGGAAAGTGGATGACGACAAGGGCGGCACCATGCGTCTGGGCGCTTATGACGCGACGCTGGTTGAGGGCTCGCGGGTGGCCGAAGCCTATGGCACCACCACGATTGATGAGCGGCATCGCCACCGTTATGAGGTTGATATCGCTTACAAAGAACAGCTTGAGAAGGCTGGGCTGAAGTTCTCGGGCATGTCGCCGGATGGGAAGTTGCCGGAGATCGTGGAATGGGCGGATCATCCTTGGTTTATTGGGGTGCAGTTCCATCCGGAGCTGAAGTCTAAGCCCTTTGAGCCGCACCCATTGTTCAAGGATTTTGTGCGGGCGGCGAAAGAAGTATCGCGGTTGGTTTGAATTAGAAGGCCCGAGCGTTAAACGCCGGGCCTTTTTCTTATCTAGCTCCCACCACACGGCCCGGAATCAAGCCGCAGGCGCCGGGCCATCGCCTGCCCGCCCGGACGGGTAGGCGATTTTGCGGCAGGCGCGCACCTTCGAAAGAGCACAACATGGCTGCACCATAAAGTGGCACGAACCACCCATAGCATCGCCGACCCGCGGGCAGGCGCTGGCCCTCACCGTCCCACTCTTTCGCGTTGCACCCGCCAACCACTCCGCTACACCTAAACCATGCTCAGCTATCAACATATCTACCACGCCGGAAACCTTGCAGACGTGCACAAACACGCGCTTCTGGCCTGGACGCTGTCGTATCTGACCCGCAAGGACAAACCGCTCACCTATCTGGAAACCCACGCGGGCCGGGCGCTCTATGACCTCTCCGATGCGGCAGCGGAAAAGACCGGCGAGGCGCGCCAGGGCATCGACAAGGTCGCCAAATGGTTCGCCCCCGATCACCCCTATGCAAAAGTCCTGCAAGACATCCGCGCCACCCACGGCCCCCGCGCCTACCCTGGCTCGCCGCTGCTGGCGGCCAAACTGCTGCGCCCCGATGACCGCATCCATCTGGCCGAACTGCACCCGCAAGAACACAGCGCGCTTGATCTGGCGATGTCGCCCTACCCGGCCAAATGCCACCTTAGCGACGGGTTCGAGATGGCCTTCGCCCTCACCCCGCCGACGCCGCGCCGGGGGATGCTGCTGATCGACCCCAGCTATGAGATCAAAACCGACTACGAAACCATCCCGCGCCAGATCGCCAAGCTCAGCCGCGCCTGGAACGTCGGGATCATCTGGCTGTGGTATCCGATCCTGACCAACCGCGCGCATCTGCCGATGCTGGACGCGCTTACCGCCAATCACCCCGAAGCCCTGCGCCACGAAGTCCGCTTTCCGCCCGCGCGGCCCGGGCATGGCATGGTCGGCTCGGGCATGTTCGTGATCAATCCCCCCTACGGGCTGGAGACCGAGGCCAAAGCCCTGACCACCCGTTTCGCCACGCTGACCCGACAGGAGAAATAACAAATGCCAAAAGGCTATTGGATCGCCACAATGGATATCCACGACCTTGAGATTTACGACAAATACCGCGCCGCCAATGCCAAGCCTTTCGCCGATTACGGCGCGCGCTTTCTCGTCCGTGGCGGCACCCAGCAGATCCGCGAAGGCCAGATGCGCACCCGGACCGTGGTGCTGGAATTTCCCAGCTACGCCGAAGCCGTCGCCTGCTACGAAAGCCCCGGCTACCAGCGCGCCAAGGACATCCGGCTGAATGTGGCAGATGGGTCACTGGTGATTGTCGAAGGCTACGATAACTAGGCGCTAACAAGCCTTCGCGGAACCTGAGCGCCCGGGGCGCAGTTTCCCCTTTGGCAACCCCGTCCCCTGAGATAAGTGAGCCCCATGCTGTCCCGACTGTTCCCCCGCCGCAAGGCGACGCCCAAACCGCTCCCGCAACCCAACGCCCAACTGGCTTTGGGCGCCCTGCTGGTGCGCGTGGCACTGGCCGACCGGAACTACCGCGCGTCCGAGATCGGGCAGATTGACCGCATTCTTGCGCAAACTTTTGGGCTCAAGCCCATCGAGGCGGCAAAGCTGCGCGCGACCTGCGAAGCCCTGGAACGCGACGCCCCCGGCACACCGGAGTTCACCCGCATCCTGCGCGAAGAGGTCAACTATGACGATCGGAAGGCTTTGGGAGAGGCGATGTGGCAAGTGGCGCTCTCAGATGGCGCGCGCAATGACGATGAGGAAATTCAACTCGTTGCCATCGAAACAGCGCTTGGTCTGTCGGATGAAGACATGGCGAATGCCCGCGCCAAAGCCTTGAATTCGCTTTAATCTGCTCACGCCGCGCCCGCACCTCTGCGGGTTGGCCTTTGCCCCGCCACGGACTATATCGCAGAACATGTTTGGTGATTTCCTCAAGCGGCTGACCCAGCCCGAGCCCGCCCCGATGGCCGACAACGATGCCCGCCTCGCGCTGACCGCGCTTTTGGTGCGCATCGCCCGGTCTGACAATGACTACGCCATGAGCGAGCGTCGGCTGATCGATAAGATCGCCGCACAACGTTATGGATTGAGCGAGGCAGAGGCCACCGCACTCCGCGAAGAAGGCGAAGAGCTGGAAGCGCAGGCTCCCGATACGGTTCGCTTTACCCGCGCGATCAAGGATGCGGTTCCCTATGAGCACCGCCTCGGCGTGATTGAAACGCTCTGGCAAGTGGTTCTGGCCGATGGCAGCCGCTCGGATGAGGAAGACGCCCTCCTCCGCTTGGTGTCGAACCTGTTGGGGGTAACGGATACGGACAGCGCCATGGCCCGCCAGAGGGTTGCTGGGAACGGTTGACCACGGGTCAACCATTTCCCCTCTCCACACAACGGAAACCACGTTGCAATCATCGGAGATTTGTCGCTTTATAGCGCACTGAAACGACAGATTGGCGACCGCTTCCGTGACAACAGATACTCCGGTTATTCAGATCAAGAACCTGCACAAAGCCTATGGCGCTCTGGAGGTTCTCAAAGGGGTCGACCTCACCGCGCCGCGCGGCCATGTGATCTCGCTGATCGGGTCGTCCGGCTCTGGCAAATCCACGCTGCTGCGTTGCTGCAACTTGCTAGAAGACAGCCAGCAGGGCGAGGTGATCTTTAAGGGTGAGCCGGTGCGCTGGAAGGGCGATGGCCACTACCGTTGCCCCGCAGATGCCAAACAGGTGCTGCGCATCCGCACGAATCTGTCGATGGTGTTCCAACAGTTCAATCTCTGGGCGCATATGTCGATCCTCCAAAACGTCATGGAAGCCCCGCTGACCGTGCTGGGCCGCGACCGTGCCGAGGTCGAAACCGCCGCGCGCGGCTATCTTGAAAAGGTCGGCATTGGCGACAAATGTGACGCCTACCCCGCCCAGCTTTCCGGTGGCCAGCAACAGCGCGCTGCGATTGCCCGCGCGCTTTGCATGGAGCCTGAGGCGCTGCTCTTTGATGAGCCGACCAGCGCGCTTGACCCCGAGTTGGAGCAGGAAGTCGTCAAAGTTATCAAAGACCTCGCCGCAGAGGGACGCACGATGGTCATCGTGACCCATGACATGAAACTGGCCGCCGACGTCAGCGACCATGTCGTGTTCCTGCACAAAGGTCTGATCGAAGAACAAGGGACGCCCGAAGAACTCTTCGGCGCGCCCAAATCGGAACGTCTGCGTGGGTTCCTATCGGCAACCCAGCCTGCGTAAATAAAAACCAAAGGGAGCAACCAAATGAAAAAAATCCTACTGGCGACAGCCGCACTCAGCCTCACGGCCGGCATGGCTCTGGCCGAAAGCCATGGCAAGACCATCCGCATGGGCACCGAGGGCGCCTACCCCCCCTATAACTTCATTAACGACGCCGGCGAAGTTGACGGGTTTGAGCGCGAACTGGGCGACGAGCTGTGCAAACGCGCCGAGCTGACCTGCGAATGGGTCAAGAACGACTGGGACAGCATCATCCCCAACCTCGTGTCGGGCAACTATGACACCATCATGGCCGGCATGAGCATCACCGATGAGCGTAAGGAGGTCATCGCCTTCACTCAGAACTACTATCCGCCGACCGCCTCCGCCTATGTTGCGGCGTCGGAAGAAGCTGATCTGGAAGGCGGCGTTGTTGCTGGCCAGACCGCGACCATTCAGGCCGGTTATGTGGCCGAAAGCGGTGCCACGCTGATCGAATTCGCGACACCTGAAGAGACCGTTGCCGCAGTGCGCAATGGCGAAGCGGATGCGGTCTTTGCTGACAAAGACTACCTCGTGCCAATCGTCGAGGAATCCGGCGGTGAGCTGATGTTTGTCGGTGAAGATGTGCCGCTCGGCGGGGGTATCGGCATGGGTCTGCGCCAGTCCGACACCGAACTGCGCGACACTTTTGACGCTGTCATCACCGAGATGAAAGAAGACGGCTCGCTGAACACCATGCTGAAAAAGTGGTTCGGCGACGACACCACCACCTACGAGTGATCTAACCTCAGGCGCGCCCCAATCCGGCGCGCCTGACTTTCCCTGCGCGGGCCCCGCGCGCGGCTTAGCCCATGGGGGCATATGTTCTCTTTCTGCACTGACCCATCGATCCTGGACGACTGGTTCTGGACCGCCTGTTACCTGACAACCGGCGTCCATATGTCGTTCTACATGTCCTTTCTCAAGGTCTTGCTGCTGCTCGCCGTGACGGCCCCTGTGGCGCTGGCCTTTGGCTTTGGCGGGGCGATGCTGGCGCGGGCGCGTTTTGCGCCGCTGAGCTGGGTCGGCAAGGGTTATATCGCGCTGGTGCGTGGTGTGCCCGATATCGCTTTTTTCCTGTTTTTCGTCATCGCGTTGGACCAAGGCATCGAATACCTGCGCCACAAGGTGCTCTGCGCGGATTGGGACATGCCGATCCGCCAGGGCAGCGACTTTGTGGTCTGCCAAGCCGCCAAAATGCCCTTGGGCAATGCCGCGCAATGGGTGCATGAGACCTACGGTTTCGCCCTTGCCGTCTTCACCTTTGCCCTCGTCTTCGGCGCCTTTGCCGCCAATGTCCTCTTTGGCGCCATGCGCGCCGTGCCGCGCCCGCAGCTTGAAACGGCCGAGGCCTACGGCATGTCGCACCGCCAGACCTTTTGGCGGGTGCTGGTGCCGCAGATGTGGGTCTATGCCCTGCCCGGCCTGAGCAACCTGTGGATGGTGCTGATCAAGGCCACGCCGCTGTTGTTTTTGTTGGGCGTCGAAGACATCGTCTATTGGGCGCGTGAATTGGGCGGCACCAAGACCCCGCGCTTTACCGACTATCCGCATCCCGACTACCGCATGTGGTATTTCTTGGCGCTGCTGGTCTTCTACCTCCTCTTCACCCGCATCTCCGAAGTGGCGCTGGACCGCTTGATGAAACGACTGACACGCGGCCAAGCCACCACCGGCGGCGAAGCCCAGCGGAGGGCCGGCGCATGAGCTGTCTTCAGACCATTCAGGACTACGGGCTGCGCTCGCTGGGCTATGGCGAAAGGCTGCTCCCGCGCGAAGGGTTCACGCTCTGCGAGCAGTTCACGCTGATCGGCTCGGGCCTGCTGTGGAACATCTACTTTGGCGTCATCGCGCTGCTGGTGGGGTTCTTCTTTGCCACCGCACTGGGCGTCGGCAAAGCCAGTGCGAACCCGTGGTTCCGCAAACCGGCAGAGTGGTTCATCTTCATCTTCCGCGGCTCGCCGCTCTTTATCCAGTTCTTCTTTGGCTACTTCCTGTTCCTGTCGCTGAAGTCCGAATACGCCTTCTTTGCCCCCTTTACCGCGGCATGGCTCGGCGCGCTCATCGTGCTCTTTCTCAACACTGCCGCATATTCGGGCGAAATCTTTTACGGCGCGTTGCAGTCAATCCCCAAGGGCGATGTCGAGGCGGCGGACGCCTACGGTCTCTCGGGCTGGTCGCGCTTTCGCCGGGTGATCTGGCCGACCTCGTTGCGGCTTGCATGGCCCGCCTACACCAACGAGGCGATCTTCCTGTTTCACGCCACGACACTGGTGTTTTTCAGCGGTTTCCCGGCCTGGCAGCAACGCGGCGACGCGCTCTATTACGCCAGCTATTTTGCTGACAAAACCTTCAACCCCTTCGTGCCTTACCCGATCCTTGCGGGCTATTTCATTCTGCTGACGCTCTGCATCATTGGGGTTTTCGGTTTGATCAATTCCCGGCTCAACCGCCACCTACCGCAGGCACAACGCCGTAAAATTCGCTTGCGTCCTAATCTGATCCGGTAGTACCAAGTATTTGATCAAATTATCCGGCGCGTGGGCGTCGACCGCTATTGCCCCTATGGCAGATGGCCCCAAGACATGCCCACCGCCCTTGCAGGTGACGTATGAACAATTGGCTACGCAAACATCCCCAAGTCCGCACCATTCGCGTGGCGGCGGCTGACCTGAACGGACAGGCCCGCGGCAAGCGCATTCCCGTGCGTTTCGCCGACAAGGTGACCCAAGAAGGCACCCGCTTCCCGATCTCGGTGCTGAACCTCGACATTTGGGGCGAGGATATCGACGACAGCCCGCTGGTGTTCGAGAGCGGCGATGCGGACGGGGTGCTGAAACCCACCGAACGGGGCTTTATGCCGATGCCCTGGCTCGACGCGCCCTCGGCCCTGCTGCCCATTTGGATGTTCCGCGAAGACGGCCGCCCCTACCCCGGCGACCCGCGCCATGCCCTGCGCGCCGTACTCGACCGCTATAAAGCGCGCGGACTGACGCCGGTTTGCGCGGTGGAGTTGGAATTCTTCCTGATCGACGATTCGGGCCGCAACCTTCAGGTGCCGATCTCGCCCCGCTCCAACAAACGCCGCAAAGCGGCTGAGACCATGTCGATCCGGGCGTTGGACCAGTTCGACCTCTTCTTCACCGATCTCTATGACGCCTGCGAAGAGATGGACATTCCCGCCGACACCGCGATTTCCGAGGCGGGTCTGGGACAGTTCGAGATCAACCTGATGCATTGCGACGACGCCCTGCGCGCCGCTGACGATGCGTGGCTCTTCAAGATGCTGGTCAAAGGCCTCGCCCGCCGCCACGGCTTTGCCGCGAGCTTCATGGCAAAGCCTTACGAGGATTACTCCGGCTCCGGCCTGCACACGCATTTCTCGGTGCTGGATGAGAACGGCGACAACGTCTTTGACGACGGCGGCCCGCGCGGCACCGACATGATGCGCCATGCGGTGGCGGGCTGTATGTCCGCGATGGAGGGCTCGGCGCTGGTCTTCTGCCCCCATGCCAATAGTTTTGACCGGATGGTGCCCGGCGCCCATGCCCCCACCGGCGTCTGCTGGGCCTATGAAAACCGCACCGCCGCGATCCGCATCCCCTCGGGCAGCCACAAGGCGCGGCGGATTGAGCACCGGGTCTCGGGCGGCGATGTGAACCCCTATTTGATGCTGGCCGCTGTTCTAGGCGCTGCGATTAACGGCATCGAAGACGGGCTGGAGCCGCCAGAGCCGATCACCGGCAACGCCTATGCCGCCGACCTGCCGCAGATGCCCAGCGACTGGAAAACCGCGATTGATCTGTTTGAGGCCTGCCCCCATGTCGCGCGTATCTTTGCGCCGGAAATGGTGCGCAACTTCGTGCTGACCAAACGGCAAGAACTGCATTACATGCAGGAACTGACCCCGCAGGAACAGGTCGAGATCTATCTCGACACCGTGTAACAGGTGACCCCATGAAAATCGGCATATTGCAAACCGGCCATTCGCCTGACAATTTCCGCAAGGAGTTGGGCGACTATGGCGAAATGTTCACCAAACTGCTCGACGGCCACGGTTTCGACTTCGAGATCTTCTCGGTCGTCGACGGCATCTTGCCCGAGGCGGTGACCCAAGCAGACGGCTGGCTCATCACCGGCTCGAAACATGGCGCTTATGAGGACCACGACTGGATCCCCCCGCTTGAGGATTTCATCCGCGACACCTATGCCGAAGGCCGCCCGATGGTGGGCATCTGCTTTGGCCACCAGATCATCGCGCAGGCGCTTGGCGGGCGGGTCGAGAAATTCGCCAACGGCTGGTCCATCGGACGCACCGAATATGACATGGAGGGCGAAAAGCTTGCCCTCAATGCCTGGCATCAGGACCAGATTGTCGAACTGCCCGAAGGGGCCGAGGTGGTGGCCTCATCCGACTTCTGCGCCTATGCCGCGCTCGCCTATGACAATCGCATCTGGACGGTGCAGCCGCACCCCGAGTTTGGCCATGACTTCATCGACGGTCTGATCCGCACCCGGGGCAAAGGCGTGGTGCCGGACCACCAGTTGGAACAGGCCAGCGCCGCACTTGGCGGGCCGATTGATAACGACAAGATCGCCGACAAAATGGCGACATTCTTCAAAGAAAACAGGAAAGAGAGGGCCTGATGGCCAACGAATGGACAGAAGGGCTTCCCGAAGCGGCGCGCGCCTATCTTGAGGGCCGCAGGCTCGACGAAGTCGAATGTATCATCCCCGACCTGCCCGGCATCGCACGGGGCAAGGCGGTGCCCGCCTCCAAATTCGCGCGGCAGGATTACTTCCACCTGCCCGACAGCATTTTCTACCAGACCATCACCGGCGAATGGGGTGAGGCCGCGGGCGACGATGGTTTCATCGAAAAAGACATGATCCTGCGTCCGGACATGAGCACCGCCACCGCCGCGCCTTGGACGGGCGACTGGACCTTGCAGGTGATCCACGACGCCTTTGACCGAAACAATGAGCCGGTGCCCTACTCCCCGCGCAACGTGCTGAAACGCGTGGTGCAGCTTTACCGCGATCAGGGGTGGGAGCCGGTGGTGGCGCCGGAGATGGAGTTCTTCCTCGTGGCCCGCAACATTGATCCGGCCAAGGAAATTCAGCCGATGATGGGCCGCTCTGGTCGCCCCGCCGCCGCACGTCAGGCCTATTCGATGACCGCCGTGGATGAATTCGGCCCGGTGATCGATGACATCTATGACTTTGCCGAAGCACAGGGCTTCGAGATCGACGGCATTACCCAAGAGGGCGGCGCGGGTCAGCTTGAGATCAACCTGCAACATGGCGATCCGGTGAAGCTGGCGGATGAGGTCTTCTACTTCAAACGCCTGATCCGCGAAGCCGCAATGCGCCATGAATGCTACGCGACCTTCATGGCCAAACCCATCGCCGACGAGCCGGGCAGCGCCATGCACATCCACCATTCGGTGCTGGATACGACAACGGGCGAGAATATCTTTGCGGGCGAAGAAGGGTCCGAAACCGACGCCTTCATGCATTTCATTGCTGGATTGCAGAACCACATGCCAAGCGCGCTCGCGGTGATTGCGCCCTACGTGAACTCCTACCGCCGCTACGTCAAAGACCACGCCGCGCCGATCAACCTCGAATGGGGCCGTGACAACCGCACCACGGGTATCCGGGTGCCGCTTTCGGGGCCGAAATCGCGTCGCGTGGAGAACCGTCTCGCTGGGATGGACTGCAACCCGTACCTCGGGATCGCCGCCAGCCTCGCCTGCGGCTACCTTGGCCTGATGGAGAAGAAAGCCCCCTCGGCCGAGTTCAAGGGCGATGCCTATGAGGGCGAAGGCGACATCCCCCGCGTGCTCGGCCAAGCGCTTGATGTCTTTGAAGAAGCAAATGACCTGCATGAGGTGCTCGGCCCAAATTTCGCCCGAGTCTACTCTATAGTGAAACGTGCAGAATATGATGAGTTCCTACAGGTCATTTCGCCTTGGGAACGTGAACATCTGCTGATGAACGTTTGACCCTCGGAGGCCCATGTGAACCTGCTTTACGCCAATGATGCCCCTGGCCAATACCCGGCCAGCTGGTACGCCGCGACCGCCACCCCGCATGAGGCCTACCCTCCGCTGCAAGGCGATGTGAAGGCCGATGTCTGCGTCGTGGGCGGCGGTTATACCGGCCTGTCGGCGGCGCTGCATTTGGCCGAAGCCGGGCGCGATGTGGTGCTGATTGACGCACAGCGGGTGGGCTTTGGCGCCTCCGGGCGCAATGGCGGGCAGCTTGGCTCGGGCCAGCGCGTGGAGCAGGATGCGCTGGAAAAGATGCTGCGCCCCGAACATGCGGCGCGGCTTTGGGACATGGGCGAAGAAGCCAAGGCACTGGTCAAAGAGCTGATCCAGAAGCACAACATCGATTGTCACCTGAAGCCTGGCGTGGCTTGGACAGGGTCTACCGATGCACAGGTACGGCATCTGCACGACTACGCAGAGCATCTGCAGAAACACTACGGCTATGACGAGATCACGGCGCTCGACCATGAAGCGCTGCAATCCGTCTGCCGCTCGCCCGACTACAAGGGTGGTCTCCTCGACATGGGCGCGGCGCATCTGCACCCGCTGAACTATGCGCTTGGCCTTGCCCGCGCGGCGGCAGAGGCCGGTGTGCGGATCCATGAGGCCAGCCCCGCGCATAACATCGTTGAAGGCAAGCGCCCACTGGTGCAGACCTCCGTCGGCAGTGTGAGCGCTGAGCATGTTGTCTTGGCCTGCAATGGCTACCTTGGCACCCTGAACGGCGAAGTGGCGGCAAAGGTCATGCCGATCAACAATTTCATCGCTGCGACCGAACCGCTTGGCGAGCGTGTGAAAGACGTGCTGCCGCGTGATGTGGCCGTGGCCGACAGCCGCTTTGTCGTCAATTATTTCCGTCTGTCGCATGACGGACGGCTGCTCTTTGGCGGCGGCGAAAGCTACGGCTACCGCTTCCCGCAAGACATCGCTGCCAAGGTGCGCAAGCCGATGTCGCAGGTCTTTCCGCAGTTGAAGGACGTACAGATCGACTATGCATGGGGCGGCACCTTGGGCATCACCATGAAACGCCTGCCCTATGTGGCGCGGGTTGCACCAAATATCCTCTCCGCTTCAGGTTACTCCGGCCACGGCGTCGGCACCGCGACCCACGCGGGCTACCTCATGGCCAAGGCGATTGAGGGCGAGACCGACGGGTTCGACACGATGGCCGCGATCCCCGCCACACCCTTCCCCGGCGGCCCCTCCATGCGCAGCCCGCTGCTGGCGCTGGCGATGCTCTGGTACGCAACGCGGGACCGTCTCGGGCTCTAATCCCAACGCGAAATCGCTTGGTGCGCCGCTTTGATTGTTTTACAATTCTGGAAACCACTATTCAGGATTTTGAAATATGGCACTGCCCGACATGCATAAGGCCGAACCGATCCCCGCTGAGGCCGAAGCCGCCATTGCGGACCTGCTGCAAAGCGGCGACCTGTTCCGCTACACCGCCGCGAAGGACGCGCCAGTGTCGCTGCTTGAGGACGAGTTTGCCCGAATGATGGGCAGCAAATACGCGCTAGCGGTGTCTTCCTGCTCTGCCGCGCTGTTCCTGTCGCTGCTGGCGCTGGACCTGCCGAAAGACGCGCGGGTGCTGATTCCGGGCTTCACATTTGCGGCCGTGCCCTCCGCGGTGATCCACGCAGGCTGCAAACCGGTACTCTGCGAAGTCGGCGAAAATTACCGCGTTGACCTGAAAGACTTTGCGGCCAAACTGCCGGGTGTCGAGGCCGTCATCATCAGCCATATGCGCGGGCATACGTCGGACATGAACGCAATCATGACGCTCTGCCGCGACGCGGGCGTGCCGGTGATCGAAGACGCCGCCCATTCGCTCGGCACGCTTTGGCACGGGCGCAAGATCGGTACGATTGGCGATATCGGTTGTTTTTCCTTCCAGTCCTACAAGATGATCAACGCGGGCGAAGGCGGCATCTTGATAACCGACGACGCTGATCTGGTGGCCCGGGCGATTATCATGTCGGGCGCCTATGAGCACAATTGGAAGAAACACAGTGCCCTGCAGGACAGCTTTGCCAAATGGCAGAACAAGCTGCCGCTTTACAATCTTCGCATGTCGAACTTGTCTGCCGCAATCATCCGCCCGCAACTGCCGCATCTGCCGCGCCGCGTCGCAGATGGGCTGCGCAATCACGATCACATGGCCGCACGGCTCTCGGCCTCGCCCCTGATCGACGTGCCCGCCCCCCTGCCCGGAGAGACCCGTGCGCCGGATTCGATCCAGTTCAATCTGGTTGGCCTGTCAGACGCGACGATCCGCGCCTTTGCCGAAGCGGCTGCGGTCGCGGGTGTGAAAGTGCAGGTCTTTGGTCAAAGCACCGACAACGCGCGCGCTTTTTGGAACTGGCAGTTTATCGAAGACCTACCGGACCTGCCGCGCACCCGCGCCATGCTGATGCGCGCCTGTGATGTGCGCCTGCCTGTGCAGTTGACGCCTAAGGAGATCGACGCGGTGGCGGATGTGATTTTGCAGGTATTGGCCGAGGTTTCTGAGGCCAAAGCAGCCTAATCTTTTCAAAGAATTGAGGGGGCCCTTGGCCCCCTCAAACTCCCCCGCAAGTATTTTTGGCCAAAAAGAGGGGAGGTTCAGCTCATTTTCGAGAGCTTGTCCTGCAATTCGGCCAATTGCTTTTTGATTGCGTCGAGGTCATCGCCCTTTTCAGGCTGTGACTGGGATTTATCGGGCGAGGTGGATTTGGCCCAACCGCCGGTCATCGCTTTCATAAAGGCTTCTTGCTGCGCTTGCATCGCTTCCATGCCGGGCATCTTGGCCATCGGGTTCATGGCGCTCATGTTCTCGACAACCTTGCTCTGGCCATCGCGCAGCATGTCAAAAGACGCCTGCAGGAACTGTGGCACAACTGAAACATTGCCGGACATATAGCTGCGCACGAGGTCGGTGAGCACATCAACCGGCAGTACGGCTTCCCCGCGGCTTTCGTGTTCAGCGATGATTTGCAACAGATATTGACGGGTCAGGTCGTCGCCGGACTTCAGATCGACAATCTGCACTTCGCGGCCATCGCGGATGAAACCGGCGATGTCTTCCAGCGTGACATAGTCGCTGGTTTCGGTGTTGTAGAGCCTGCGGCTGGCATAGCGTTTGATGAGCAAGGGCTTCGGTTTTTCCGCCACGATATTCCTCCCGGCCAGTGGTGCTGCGCCGCAGCTTAGGACAGGGATCGGCAAATAGAAAGGGCGCATGACAAAAGGGGCAGGCCCATTCGGACCCGCCCCTCTTTTAATTTAGAACCATCGCGGCTGCGCCGCGTGGCGGCTTACTTGGAAGCAGGTTTCTGCGTCGCGGCCTGTGCCTTTTCGGCAGTCTTGGTCGCGGCTGCGGTTGCTTCGGTCTGCATGTCTTTGCCTGCGGCCATCATCAGCTCAACAGTGTCCATCTGAACCTTTTTCGCAACTTCAGCGAAAGCGGCCATGTGCTCGGCAGCGGCTTCTGCGGAAGCGGAAGCGAACTCGGTCATCGCTTTGGCGTAGTCGGTTGGCTCGTTCTTGGCTGCTGTCATCGCTGTGAGGCGTGTCAGCGTGTCTTTGGTCCAAGCCGAGGAGATGTCGGCGGATTTGTCAGCCGCGTCGAAAGCAACGCTCGACAGCTTCTCGTTCAGAGTTGCTGTGTTTTTGAATGCGTCTTTCATAGCGGAGTTATCCATCGGGAAAGCGCCCAGGACGTCTTTGAACATCGCGGTCATATCAGGTGTGTTGGTCATTTCTCTATCCTTTGTTACTGCATTTGCAGGGGAGCGGGAGAAGGACCCACTCGTTTCGCGTCTGACCACAATATAGATGCCGCATCGCAGCATTTCAAGGTTTTTTTCTGCATTGCAGCATAAACCTTTACTCACCAAAAATGTGCTGCTAGATCAACCGCTTGCCTTGCGCGCAACATACTCCCCTGGCGCGTCTGCCAAGATTTCACGCCCGCCGTCACCGGGGAATCGAGCCGGCACTTGCGCTCCCGCACGCTTCTTCAGCCACTTGCCCCAACGCGGCCACCAGGAGCCTTCGTGGAACTTGGCGGCCTCCAGCCATGCTGCATGGTCCTGCGCCAGATCGCCGTTCACGTAGTGCCCGTATTTGTTCCGGGTCGGCGGATTGACGATGCCGGCGATATGGCCGGATTGGGTCATGATAAAGGTCTTGTCGTCCGACCCCATCTTCTGCACCCCGCAGAAGCAGTCTTTCCATGGGGCGATGTGATCGGTCTCACAGGCCACGGCGCAGAGCGGTACATCGATGTCGCCCAATTCCAGATGATGACCGAGCAGGTCAAAGCCGCCCTCGGCCAGCTCATTGCGCTGACAAAGCCCGCGCAGATACTCCATCGCCATGCGCCCCGGCAGGTTGGCCCCGTCCCCGTTCCAATAGAGCAGATCGAAGGCCGGCGGGGTTTCCCCCATCATATAGCTGCGCACCGCAGGGCCGTAGACGAGGTCATGCGAGCGCAGGAAGGAAAAGGTTCGCGCCATGACCACCGACGGCAGGATGCCCTTGTCCGCCGTTTCGGCCTCAATCCCGTCAATAAAGTCATTGGTGAGGAAGGGCTGGAATTCGCCTTGATCGGAGAAATCAGTGAGCGCGGTAAAGAAGGTTGCGGATTTGATCGACGTATCGCCGCGTTGTTTGAGCAGCGACAGAGTTAGCGCCAGCGTCGTCCCTGCGATGCAATAGCCCACAACGTTGACACGTTTTTCATGGGTAATCGCCTTCACCTCTTCGATCGCGGCGAGATAACCCTCTTCGACGTACTCCTCCATGCCGACATCGGCATAGCTGGCGTCCGGGTTGATCCATGACACCACAAACAGGGTGTGACCTTGATCGACCAGCCATTTCACGAGGCTGTTCTGAGGTTTGAGATCGAGAATGTAGTATTTGTTGATCCAAGGCGGGAAGATCAGCAGCGGGGTCTTATGAACTTCATCCGTGCTGGGCGTGTATTGGATCAACTCGAACATGCGGTTGCGGAATACCACTTTGCCCGGCGTGGTGGCGATGTTGCGGCCCAGTTCGAACGCACTGTCGTCTGCCAGTTTGACCACCAACTCACCATTGTTAGCCTCAAGGTCAGAGATCATATTCTCCAAGCCTTTGACGAGGCTTTCGCCCTCTGTCTCTACCGCACGTTCCAGCGCGTCCGGATTGGTGGCGAGAAAGTTTGTTGGCGACATCATCGCGATGATCTGTTGAGTGAAATAGACCAACCGGTTCTTCTCAGCCGGGTCCATGTCAGCGGCGTCTTCCACCGCCTGGCGCAGGGCCTCTGCGTTGATGAGGTATTGTTGCTTGATGAAGCTGAAATAAGGGTGCGTCTGCCACAGCGGATTGGCAAAACGCTTGTCTTGGGGCGCCTCATCCTGCGGTGCGGCGAAATCGCCCTTAGCCAGCGCCTGCTGTGTTTCCACGAAATGGGTGACCGATTTGGCCCAATAGCCCATCTGATGCTCCATCAGACGCGCAGGGTTGGTCATCGCCTCAGACCAATAGGACTGTGCTGCCTTTGCAAACAGCTCCTGATTGGGCGCATCGAGCGCCGGCTGATGCCCTTTACGTGAGGTCAACACACGCGTCAGCCGCTCGGTTAACTCCTCAACTTTCTTCAAGTTTTGCGCCATTCGCGTCAGCGCAGCCGCCTCCGTAGGATCTGAAGTGGTGGATTCTGTTGTCATCTTAACCTTTACCTCCTATCTTCGCAGGTGCAGCATCAAGGAGCCCCCCATGCGCTATATGGCCACCTACGACATGATGGAGTCCATTCGGAACACCAATCAATGGCTCGGCGCCTCTGCGCTTGCCATGGCATCCTACCCCGCTTTCTCCATGTTTCCAAACCCTGCGATGGAATGGCTCGCGGCTTGGGGCGAAGTGACCGAACGTAGCTTTGCCCGTATGGTCGCAAAGCCGGATTGGAACATCCCCCCGGTGGTCGGCCCTAACGGGCAGGACTGCCTTGTCAGCATCGAGCCGGTGCTCGAGCGTCCTTTTGGTGATCTGCTGCGGTTCACCGTGCAGGGGCGCAAAGACACAGGCCGCAAGGTTTTGCTGGTTGCACCGATGTCCGGTCACTATGCCACCCTCCTGCGGTCCACTGTGATCTCCCTGCTCCCTGATTGCGACGTCTATGTGACAGACTGGCATAACGCCCGCGATATTCCAGTTAGTGCAGGCAAATTCGATATCGAGGATTATACCCTCTATCTGGTTGATTTCATGCGCGAGCTTGGGCCCGACACCCATGTGATCGCAGTGTGCCAGCCCGCCCCTCTGGCGCTGGCCGCCACGGCCTATCTAGCCGAGGAAGACCCAGCCGCACAGCCCCGCAGCCTAACGCTGATCGGCGGTCCGATCGACCCGAATGCCGCGCCCACGGATGTGACGGACTTTGGTCATAGCGTCACCATGGGTCAGCTTGAGCAATTGATGATCCAGCGCGTCGGCTTCAAATACGCGGGCGTGGGCCGCAAGGTCTATCCCGGCCTGCTGCAGCTTGCGTCTTTCATCTCGATGAACAACGACACCCACCGCGATGCCTTCGCCAATCAGATCACCCGCGTGGCGCAAAAAGCGGCGCATGAGCACGACAAGCACAATAAGTTCTACGATGAATACCTCTCCGTGATGGACATGCCGGCGGAGTTCTATCTTTCAACTGTAGAGCGCGTGTTCAAGGAGCGCGACATCGCGCGCAATGTCTTTACCGTGGCAGGCCGTCAGGTCGACATTGGCAAGATCACCACCGTGGCGGTCAAAACCGTTGAAGGCAGCAAGGATGACATCTCGGCCCCCGGTCAATGTATCGCGGCGCTGGATCTGCTCACCGGCCTGCCGGATTCCAAAAAGGCCAGCCACCTCGAAGACGGCGCGGGCCATTACGGTATTTTCGCAGGCAAAAGCTGGCGCAATAACATTCGACCGCTGGTGCTCGATTTCATCGACGCGAACAATGGTGACAGTAAACCTAAAGCGCAGCGCAAGACGGCCGCAGCCTAAGGCTGCGCCTTTTACTGAAGAACCAGAGGCTGCTGCATCCAGTCGCGTAACGCGGCAGTGGTGGCCTCCGGTTGCTCAAGGCTCGGCAAATGGCCGGCATTTTCCAGCACACGCAGTTGGGCGTAGGGAATGAGTTCAGCCATAAAGCTGTGACGTTTGACCGGGCAGATCGTGTCATGTTCCCCGCAAAGCACCATCGCCGGAACTTTGCATTTGCGCAGTGTTGTCTGCTGATCCCGTCTCCGCTGGAGCGCACGGGATTGGTGCACAAAGACCTCCGACCCGAGACCTTCTGCCATCTGCATGGCAAGCGCCAAAACGTCATTACGCTGTGGCCCCGGCGCTAGAAATCCCGACGTCAGACGATTTTGGAGAACTTCAGTCAACCGCCCAGATTGCGCTGCTATGATCTGGGGTTCACGGTCGGCAGCAATGGCGGGGAGTTCCTGAAGAACTTGCGTGGCCAATAGCGCGATCCGGCTAACCCGGTCTGGCGCGCGCCGCAGCAATTCGAGAGCGACCACACCGCCCATTCCCTGCCCTGCCAGCGCAAAACGCGGTGGCAATTGGTCCAACAAACCCGAAGCAATCTCTTCGATACGCTCGCCTTGGGTCACCGGGGCCAGAACCACCGTGGTCTCTCCCGAAAGGGCCGCGACCTGCGGGGTGAATACGCGCGCGTCGCACATCATGCCGGGAAGAAGGACAAGTGGCTCAGCCATGGGTGCGGCTTTCAAAGGGGAACGCGGATTTAGGCAAATGGTGTCTCATGCAGTCTCCTTCACTTGGCGCTGCTCTAGCACGCGCGGTCAACACCCTACATGAGCCGCCGGCCCATCGGCGGTTCCGCGCTACCTACCGCCCGACACATCCTTCACCGCATCGGTAATGAGCGCCAAACAGGTCTCGTCGGAAAACCGATGGTCCGCGTCCTTCACCAAGGTCAGCCGCATGTCGGGGCTTTGCGCATGGTCCAGCAACTTCACCGCAGTGGCGGTACTGACGGCAGTGTCTGCCGTGCCTTGCAA
This sequence comes from Sulfitobacter delicatus, assembly GCF_900102535.1. GTDB lineage: Bacteria > Pseudomonadota > Alphaproteobacteria > Rhodobacterales > Rhodobacteraceae > Sulfitobacter > Sulfitobacter delicatus. The sequence continues at coordinate 358,537 of NZ_FNBP01000002.1, forward strand.
GAGGCGCACCGGAAACGGCAAATCGAGCGGCGTGCGCAGCACCAGCCTGTCGCGGCCATCTTCGATCATGCGCTTGGTGATGATATAAGGCTCCATATAGTCCGAGGGCAGTTCTACCTGTCCGACTTCGGCCAAGATCTGCTTTTGGCCTTCGGAGAAATTTGCCCAATAGCCGTCCTCAGTGAAGTCAGGTGCAGCAGCGATGCCCACCAGCCCGGCGATCCGCTCCGGCATCGCCCGCGCCAGTAGCAGCGCTTGCCAGCCGCCCATCGAAGAGCCAACGATGACCAGCGGCCCCTCCGTCAACTGCTCAACCGCCGCCAGCGTGTCCTCATGCCAATCGCCAATACAGCCTTCGGTAAAACTGCCAGACGATTCCCCATGGCCGGAATAGTCGAACCGCAAAAAGGCCCGCCCTTCGCGCTGCGCCCAGTCTTCGAGAAAGACCGCCTTGGTGCCCATCATGTCGGACTTCAGCCCGCCGAGGAAAACCACACAAGGCCCCTGCCCTTCGGTGTAATGATACGCAATGCGCCGCCCTTGGGGCGTGTCGATGAATTGGGTCTCTGCCATGATGCCTCCGTCTTTGGGCCAATCATGCAAGGCGGCGCGGGCAAGGGCAAGTCAGCCGTCGCCCAGATGCTCGACCTCGGGCAACCAATGCGCCGTGACCGCGGCAGCCGCCGCCATGACGGCAAAGAGCATCAAGGTCGCCTGCGGCCCGATCAAAGCCGCTCCACCGCCGAGCACCCCGGCTAAGAGCAAGAGCAACCCGATCACCGTATTGCTCACCGCAGCATAGGCGGCGCGGTTGTCCTTTGGCGCCATGTCGACCAGATAGGTCGAGCGTCCCTGCCGCACGCCGTGATAGGCGATCATCAGAATGAAGAGCACGCCGGGCATCGCCCAAACCGCCTCGGCCAGCCCCATGAACCACAGCGCCACCGCCAGCACCATTGCCAGCGTCCCGACCACCCCGGTCAGCATCAGAACCCGACGGCTCGACATATCCGATAGCCGCCCCCAAACGTAGGAGCTGACCAAAGACGCCAGCGCGGAGGCCAGGACCAGCGCCCCTAACTGCCCCAGTTGCCCGCTCTCGGACGATCCGGCCAGTACTACCAGATAGGGCGGCGCCAGCGCAGTAGAGACCAAAAGCCCCCGCACCAGAATGAAAAGCCACAGGTCGCGGTTGCCTTTAAGGAGCGCGAAATCGACACCTTTGCTGTTCTCAGTCTCGCTCGGGCTTTCCTCAATGGTCGAGAACAACAGTGCCGCCGCGATCCACAGCCCCGCTGCGAGCGCAATCGCCGCGATCACCACGCCGCGGCTCTGAAACACGCCGGACATCAGGAGGCCCGCAAAGATCACCACGCCGACCGAGGACGCCGACCCTGCCAACCCCGTCACCGAGCCGCGCCGGGTCTTGCCCACCGTTTTGCCCAAAATCTCCTTGAACGACACCGAACAGGCCGCTCGGCAAACCGCCAAGACCGCCAGCGCCGCGATCACCGCGTAGCCAGCCGCCGCGCCCTCAAGCGATAAGGCCGCCAGCGCGATCAGCGCGGCCGCCACCCCCTGCCCGACCGAGCCCCAAACCCAAGCCCATTTGCGCCGCGCCATACGTTGCACCATGCCCGCCAGCGCGATCTGTGGCAGCAGCGACCCGGCCTCGCGCACCGGCACCAATGCGCCCGCAAAGACCGCCGGTGCGCCAAGCGCGCTCAGCAGCCATGCCAGCACCAGCTTGGGATCAATCAGCCCGTCTGCCACCTTGGTCATCGACAACGACACGATATGGCGCAGCCCGTTGCGCGCCTCTGCCTGCTGGGCCTCATCCTCCAACCCCGGTGCCAGTTCGTCGGCCCCCGAAATCGTTGCGAAAGCGCGTTGCACCGTGTCATCTTGCATCTGTCATGTCCCTCATCGTCCTGCCCTGACATAGCGCGCAGGTAGCCTCAGGCCAGTTTCCCCGCCCCACCCGCATTGACAAGCCGCCCCCACGCGGCCAAACAAGCGCGAACCAAACCCGCAACCGGGCGTCTCGTAGGCGCCAAACCGACGAGGAGCGCCCCTGATGGCCCAAATCTCCCTCACCCTTCCCGATGGCAACAGCCGCCAATATGACGCCGGTATCACCGCGGGCGAAGTGGCTGCCGACATCTCTAAATCGCTGGGCAAAAAGGCCATCAGCGCCACCGTCAACGGCGCGCATTACGATCTGGCGTGGCCGATCGAGGCAGATGCCGACATCGCGATCCACACCATGGCCGACGAAGAACAGGCCAACGAATTGGTGCGCCACGATCTGGCCCACATCATGGCCCGCGCCGTGCAGGAAATCTGGCCTGACACCAAAGTTACCATCGGCCCGGTGATCAAAGACGGCTGGTATTACGACTTCGACCGCAAAGAGCCCTTCACCCCCGAAGACCTCGGCGTGATCGAAAAGAAGATGAAAGAGATCATCAACAAACGCGACCCCGTCCGCACCGAGGTCTGGGACCGCGACCGTGCGATCAAACATTATGAGGACAACGGCGAGCCTTATAAGGTCGAGTTGATCAACTCCATTCCCGGCGACGAGCCGCTGCGGATGTATTGGCATGGCGACTGGCAAGACCTCTGCCGTGGGCCACACCTGCAACACACCGGGCAAGTGCCGGGCGATGCCTTCAAACTGATGTCCATCGCGGGCGCCTATTGGCGCGGTGACAGTGACCGCGCCATGTTGCAACGCATCTACGGCGTCGCTTTCACCGGCAAGGAAAAGCTGCGCGCCCATCTGAACATGCTTGAAGAAGCCGCCAAACGCGACCACCGCAAGCTGGGCCGCGAAATGGACCTGTTTCACATGCAGGAAGAAGCCCCCGGCCAGATCTTCTGGCACCCTAACGGCTGGCGCATCTACACCGAGTTGCAAGACTTCGTGCGCCGCAAGCAGCGCCAAGGCGGCTATGTCGAGGTGAACACCCCGCAGGTCGTGGACCGCAAGCTATGGGAAGCCTCGGGCCACTGGGAGAAGTACCAAGAGAACATGTTCATCGTCGAAGTGGACGAGGAACACGCCCGCGAGAAGGCGGTGAACGCGCTTAAACCGATGAACTGTCCCTGCCACGTGCAGATTTTCAACCAAGGCCTGAAATCCTACCGCGACCTGCCGCTGCGCATGGCCGAGTTCGGCTCCTGCGCACGCTACGAGCCGTCGGGCGCCTTGCACGGCATCATGCGGGTGCGGGGCTTTACCCAGGATGACGGACATATCTTCTGCTCCGAGGATCAGATCGAGAGCGAAACCGCCGTCTATATCGATTTCCTCAGCTCCATGTACCGCGATCTGGGCTTTGAGAACTTCAAGGTGAAGTTCTCCGACCGGCCCGAGACACGCTCCGGTTCGGATGAGGTTTGGGACAAAGCCGAGGCTGCGCTGTTGTCGGCCACCCGCAAGGCCGGGATCGAGCCGGAATTGAATCCCGGCGAAGGCGCGTTTTACGGCCCCAAGCTGGAGTTCGTGCTGACCGACGCCATTGGCCGCGACTGGCAATGTGGCACCCATCAGGTGGATTTTGTCCTGCCTGAACGTCTGGACGCCACCTATATTGGCGCGGATGGGGGCAAACACCACCCCGTGATGCTGCACCGCGCGACGCTTGGCTCTTTCGAGCGCTTCATCGGCATCCTGATCGAAGAGCACGCGGGCAAGCTGCCCTTCTGGCTCGCCCCGCGTCAGGTTGTCGTGGCGTCGATTACATCTGAAGCGGATGACTATGTTGCCGAAGTGGTCGAGACCCTGAAAGCCGCAGGCGTTCGCGCCGAGGCCGACATGCGCAATGAGAAGATCAACTACAAGGTCCGTGAGCATTCGGTCGGCAAAGTGCCGGTGATCTTGGCCGTGGGCGGGCGTGAGGTCGAGGAGCGTACTGTGTCGGTCCGGCGTCTTGGGCAGAAGCAGACTTCGGTGCAGCCGCTCGAAGCGCTGACCGGGGAACTGGCGCTGGAGGCGACCCCGCCCGATCTGCGTTGAGGAACGGAGGGCCATCGCGTGCCCGCGGGTGGGCGATGTGACGGTTCTTCGTGCCACTTTATGGCTCAGCCATGATGTGCGTCCTCAGTGTCGAACCCAGCCTCGCTCAATCGTCTGCCCGTCCGGGCGGGCAGGCGATGGCCCGGCGCCTGCGGCTTGAATCCGGGCTTGCGTGGCACGCCCTTCCCCCCATTCTGTAACAAAACCCGGGTTCCAGCGCTGGAACCCGGCAAAATCCCCCACTTTTGGGCGGTTTTCTTAACGCATCCGTGACACACTGGCTCGTGAATAGCTTGTGAACAGAGAGCCTGCTCTAGTTAGCCCATCCAAGCCAACCAACAGGAGAGGAAGACAGAACATGTCCAACACACTAAAGACCGCTGCCATTGCCGGAGCCGTCGCTGCGGCGATGTCGACCCATGCCACCGCCGTTCAGGCCGCCTCGCAAGAGAAATGCTACGGCGTCTCGCTCGCCGGTGAAAACGACTGCGCCGCTGGGCCGGGCACCACCTGCGCCGGCACCTCCGTTAAGGACTACCAAGGCAACGCATGGACCCTTGTCGATGAAGGCACCTGCACCGAGATGGACTTGCCCGAAATGGCAGATGGCACCGAGCGCCAAGGCTCGCTTGAGCCGCTTGATCGCGACCTGCCGGCGTGATCTGAACCATACCGGGCGGTCCAGACCGCCCGGACCCCGCCCCGCAACCTGCCGGAGGCCCCCATGCGCGATGATGCCCCCCCGATCAACACACTACCGAACGCTCCCGGTGTCGGGTTCAAAGCCCAGCACTTCGAAGCACTGATGGCCGATCCCGGCACGGTCCGCTGGGTCGAGGTTCATGCCGAGAACTTCATGGGAGACGGAGGCCGACCACTGGCGCAACTTGCCGCCCTACAAGAAAAATTCGCGCTTTCGGTACATGGCGTCGGCCTGTCGATTGGCGGCGAGGGCCCGCTTGATGCGGATCACCTTGCCCGGCTGAAACGTCTCTGCGACCGCGTGCAGCCTGCATCATTTTCGGAACATCTCGCATGGTCCACCCATGGCGCGGAATATCTTAACGACCTGCTGCCGCTGCCCTATACCGACCAGACCCTTGTCCGAGTAGCCGCGCATATAGACGAAGTGCAACAGGCCATAGGCCGTCAGATGCTGCTGGAAAACCCGTCCAGCTACCTCGCCTTCGACGAATCCACCCTGTCGGAAACCGAATTTTTGGCTGAACTGGTGCAGCGCACCTCCTGTGGGTTGCTGCTCGACGTGAATAACGTCTTCATCTCCGCCAACAACCTTGGACTTTCGGCGCAAGCCTATATCGACGCCTTCCCCACCGAGCACGTGGGCGAGATCCATGTCGGCGGCCATGACGCGGATACCGATGACCATGGCGCGCCCCTGCTGATCGACAGTCACGGTAAGCCGGTCGTTGATCCCGTCTGGGACTTGCTCTCCTACACGCTGGCCCAAACCGGGCCGAAACCGGTGCTGGTCGAATGGGACAACGACGTGCCGGATTGGCCGGTGCTGCGGGCCGAGGCCGAGCGGGCGGCGCTGGTGCTGACGTGACGGACCAACGTGCGTTTCGCGCCGGATTGCTGGACCCGGAACTGCCCGTGCCTCAAGGCCTGCGCGACGGTCAGGGACAGCCGGCAGGGGCGCGCTACGGTGTCTACCGCAACAACGTCACCCATTCCCTCATTGCCGCGTTGGAGACAGCCTTTCCGCTGCTGCGCAAGCTGATCGGCGCTCGAAATTTCGCGGCGCTGGCCCCGCTCTATGTTCGGGCGCATCCGCCGAAAACACCGATGATGATGCACTACGGCGATGACCTGCCCGATTTTTTGGCCGATTTCGCCCCCCTGCAGCATATCGGCTATCTGCCCGATGCCGCACGGCTCGATCTCGTCCTGCGTGCCTCCTATCATGCCGCAGATGCCCCCCAGCTTGACCCGCAGGCGATCCAGTCCCTTGCCCCGGATGCGCTGCTCAACGTGCGACTGCGCCTCGCTCCCGCGACACGCATCCTTTGCTCGCGCTACCCGCTCTTCGACATCTGGCGCTTTAACTTTACTGACGACGCCCCCAAACCCCGGCCCGAGGCGCAGGACGTATTGATCACGCGCCCGGGTTTTGATCCTGTCCCCCACCTGCTGCCCTCCGGCGCCGGGTTCTGGCTTGGGCAACTGGTCGAGGGCGCGTCTTTCGGTGCGGCGCATGAAGCCACCGTCGTGCGATTTGACGGTTTCGACCTCGCTGCCGCGCTTTCTCTCGCCCTGAGCACCGGGGCGTTCTGCGACATTTCTCTGGAGACGCCATCATGATGCAGATTTCCCAAACCTACCGCAGAGCGACCGCGCGATTTGAAGCCGCCGACTGGCTGATACCCACCCTCGCGCGGCTCGTCTTTGCTGGCGTGCTGCTGGTCTATTACCTCAACTCGGGGCTCACCAAACTGGGCGACGGGGTGCTGGGGTTTCTATCCCCCTCCACGGGCGCCTACGCCCAAATCTTCCCCCGCGCCTTTGAAGCGGTGGGCTATGACAGCGACGCGATGAACATGTTTCACTGGCTTGTCGTGGTCGCGGGAACTGTTGCGGAATTTATCTTGCCGCTTCTGATCGTCATCGGCCTGCTGACCCGTTTGGCAGCGCTCGCTATGATCGGCTTTGTCATCATGCAGTCGCTGACCGACATCTACGGTCACGGTCAGGCGAGTGCCCTTGGCGCATGGTTCGACCGCTTTGCCGATGCGCCAATTCTCGATCAGCGCGCCTTCTGGGTATTCCTACTGATCGTACTCGTGATCCGAGGTGCCGGGCCATTGGCCCTAGACCGGCTCACAGATCGTCGCAGTTAAAGCATCGCTTTAACTTTTCCTTCTACCTCTTTGTTCCAGCTGATAAATAACTGGTCGTTAGCTTCGATCAGAGGTCGCTTCATCACCGCGGGATGCGCCTTGATCAGTTCCAGCGGAGGCGCGCTTCGTGTGCTGTCATCCAACCCGCGCCAGGTGGTCGAACGGGTGTTTAGCAGAGCATCCCCGAACTGTGCATAAGCGCGATTCAAGACGTCCTCCGGCACACCCTCCGCCCGGACATCGACCAGTTCCGCGCCCGGCAACGCCTTCATAGCCTTGCGGCAGCTATCGCAGTTTTTCAGCCCATAAACCCGCATTTCATTTCTCCCAAAGTGCTTGGAACCGAAGGCGTACGAGAAAGCTTTAACCATCGATCGCTTGATTTTTTCAAAGACTGCGCGATCTTTTCCCTATGGCGGCAAGCACTTCAACCGCTTTCGCCATTTTGCCCTCGGGCAAAGACGTCAAAGCAAAGGAGGCACGGATATTATGCCAACAGGCACCGTGAAATGGTTCAACACCACAAAGGGGTACGGGTTCATCGCACCCGAGGACGGCGGAAACGACATTTTCGTTCATATTTCCGCGGTCGAACAGTCAGGCCTGACGGGGCTGGCGGATGACCAGAAGGTGAGCTTTGAGCTGACCGAAGGGCGCGATGGCCGCAAAATGGCCACCGATCTCGCCCTACTCTAAGCCAGCGCCCGGCGCTCGCGCGCCGGGGGTCGCCAGTGGCGATCAATCGTAGGAGCAGCCCTTGGCACCTACTGGGCAATGCGCGCGCGCCGAACGGCGTGGCGCCGCAGCACGGTAGCGCTTAACGCGGGGAGCGGGATGCGCTTTGACCTGTGCGTAGGTCATGGACTGGTTCGGCGTCCCGCAGCAGATCACGCCGGAGATGGTGATCGGCTGCAGACCTGCCGGGCAGTAATTCGCGCTGCTGGGGTAGGCATAGATTTTCGGCTGGGCGGCAAGCTGGCCCGGCGCCATGCTGGCCAGGAAAAGCCCAGCAGCGGCAGCGATAGCTGTTGGTAGACGCATGATAATCCTCACAATCTGTTGCTTGAGCATGGAATGCCGAAAGATTGCAGGGCTGGTTTCGCCAAGTCCAGCTTTTTCCGTCCCGACCGGTCAGCCGAGCCTTGCCGGCAGGCGGCTGTAGCCATGGAAACGAATGCGTCCACCGCCCTCACGTCCCGCGGTAATCTCATACTCCGGAAACCGGTTCAGGAAGCGCTGCACCGCGATCTTGCCTTCCATCCGCGCCAAGGTCAGCCCGACGCAGACATGCGGCCCGCCCGCAAAGGCCAGATGACGATTAGGTTTGCGCGCAATGTCGAATTCCTGTGGCGCGTCAAAGACTTCTGGGTCGCGGTTGGCTGCACCGATACAGAGGTGCAGATTGGTGCCCGTCGGGATATCCACGCCGCCGATCGTAACCGGCGCCGTCGTCTCGCGGTTGCCAAATTGGTTGGGTGACCGAAAGCGCAGTACTTCCTCGATACAAGGCGCAATAAGCGACGGGTCCGCGATCAACCGCGCCTTTTGATCGGGGTGGTCATGCAACAGCGCCAAAGTGCTGCCAATCAGGTTGGTCGTCGTTTCATGCCCGGCGTTGAGGATGAAGATGCAGTTTTGGATCAGCTCGATCTCGGTCAACTGACCGTGGTCGTCGCCTGCGATGAGGCGCGTCAATACGTCGGTTTCCGGATCCCCCGGTTCGGCGCGGCGTCTGGCGATGAGGTCTTGCAAATAGGCTTTGAACGCGCGCACGGCCTGATGTCCGGTTTCCAGTTCCGCGTCGCTCAGCACCGGCTCCAGCGCGCCGAGGATCGCCAGTGACCAGTCCCGCAGCGGGCCGCGCTCTTCCATCGGAACATCAAGCAAGTTGCCAATGATCTGAACGGGAATGCAACTGGCGAAATCGTCGATCAGGTCTGGCGTCTCGCCCAAACCTTCTAGCAATTGATCCACCGTAGCGATCAGCCCCGGCTCCATTCGGGCCAGTGCCTTTGGCGTTAGGGCCGAAGTCATAATCCGCCTTACCCGCGTATGCAGCGGCGGATCGTTAAAGACGAGGCTGGTGGTGTGATGCTCAAAGAGCGGGCTGCCGGGGCCGAATTTCGGCGCGAAGGCCTGCTTTTTGTCCGATATATAGAGCGTGGTGTCGCGGTAGATCGCGTTCAGATCGGCATGGCGGCAGATCAGCACCGATCCGTCCGGCTGCGGCAACACCGGGCTCTCCCGCAAAAGGCGATCGTAGTGCAGGAACGGGTTATCAACGAACCCCTCGGGCGGTGCAGCAAGATTAAACATATGCCGCAGTCTGCGCGGCGCGCGCCTTATGTCAATGGAGAGTCAGCGCCGCCGCAGCCATTCGCGCGCCACGGCACGCGGACCTTCTTCGCGCAGACAAAGACTGCCGAGTTCCACCCAATCTGTCGGGTCGAAGTCGGGAAAGAAGGCGTCTGCCTCCTCAATCTCGACATCCACATCCGTCACAAGCAGGCGATCTGCTAACGGCAAAAGCGCGCGATAAATCCCCTCGCCCCCGATACCATAGACACGTCGATAGCCCTGCGCGGCGCAATAGCCCAAGGCAGATTGCGGGTCACGCTCCACATGCACATCATCGCTGTCGCTGCTGGAAACGAGACAGTTCAGCCGGTTCTTCAATGGCTTAAACGGCAAGCTCTCCCAAGTGCGCCGCCCCATGATGACCGCGCCCCCCGTCGTTTCACGCTGGAAAAACTTCAGATCCTCGGGCAAGGACCACGGTATATCACCATCCTTACCGATGGCTCCATTGCGGGCGCGGGCGACAACGAGGCTCAGCATCAGACTGCCACCGGGGCTTTTATCGCAGGGTCGGGATTGTAGTCTTCAAAGGTGAAATCCTCATAGCGGAAATCGAAGATCGAAGAGACCTTGCGGTTAATCCGCAGGCGCGGCAGCGGCTTCGGGGTCCGCGCGAGTTGGGTTTTTACCTGTTCGATATGGTTGGAGTAGATATGCGCGTCGCCCATGGAGTGCACGAAGTCACCGGGCTCGTAGCCGGTGACATGGGCCAGCATCTCTAGCAGCAACGCATAGGAGGCGATGTTAAAAGGCACGCCCAAGAACATATCCGCGGAGCGCTGGTAGAGCTGTAGATGCAGCTTGCCCCCCGCGATGCGCACCTGCCACAGCGTATGACAGGGCGGCAGCGCCATCTGGTCGACCTCTCCGGGATTCCAAGCCGATACGATAAGCCGCCGACTATCGGGGGTCCTACGAATTGCCTCCACGAGCTTGGTGATCTGATCGACCTGCCCCGCTTGGTGCAGCACCGTGCCATCCGGTTGCGGCATCGGCTCCCCCACCGTCGGAAAACGCCGCCACTGGTGGCCGTAAACAGGCCCGAGGTCGCCGTCTTCATCGGCCCATTCGTTCCAGATCGAAACGCCGTTTTCCTGCAGGTAAGCAATGTTCGTGTCCCCCGCGAGGAACCACAAAAGCTCGTGCACGATAGATTTGAGATGCAATTTCTTGGTCGTCACCAGCGGAAACCCATCGGCCATCCGGTAGCGCTGTTGCATCCCGAAGTGGGAGATCGTGCCGGTCCCGGTGCGATCCGTCGAAGTGACCCCGCACTCCAGTACTTCGCGCAAGGCGTCATGGTATTGTTTCACGCGGCAACCCTCGTCATCGTGACCTTTCCTTCTGCATAGCCCTGCGAAGGGCCGGCCTCAAGCGCTGCGCTCAGACTATTGTTTTTCGGTAGCAGTCACGCGGTAATTCCAGCCCTTTGAGGTAAGCGCATTGACAGATGGGCCGCCGATTTGGGACTGTTTGCGAAAAAGTACAAATAAAACAATTCATATCGAGGCAGAGCATATGACACGTATTTGGATGGGCCTTGCGCTCGGCTTTGGCCTGTCGGCCTGTGGTGGCACCGCGCCGTTTGGCGTAGACGATGACCCTGATACTGAGGCTGGGTCCAGCAGCGTCTATTTCACTGAAAATAACGACACGCTGACCTTGAACAATGTCACCTATGACCCGGATACGGACACGCTGACGCTCAACAATATTCCATTTGACGACCCCGAGAATGCTTACGACCGCATTCGCACTGAAGCCTTCAATAACGGTTTCGATGCGTATGACAGCAATCCAGAACGGGGCACGAATGAACTGCAATATTTTGCAGTCTTCCGCCGCTCGGATTCCGGAGAGTCACAAGTCGCGGCGGCGGGTACAAATAGCTATGTCGACTTCGGCTATGGCGGTGCGGGCGCTCAACGGCTTGGAAATAAACCCAATCTGCCCACTTCGGGGATCTATTCCTACAATGGTGAATATGCGGCGGTCCGCACCACACGAGATGGCACGAACGACGGCGTAACCTTCGTCACCGGAGACGCGCGGCTTCGGGTTGATTTCGACGATTTCGATATCGATGGCGCAGCGGGCGGATCAATTAGCAACCGGCAAGTCTACACCACCGATGGCACCCTGATCGGGAATTTGGACGGCTTCATCTCCCTAGCTGATACGACAATCGACTTTGACAACAGCAGCCTTGGCAGTTCCACAGCAACAGAATTTGACGGCGCGGGTGACTCCACCGGTGCAAGCGGCAATTGGCAAGGTGTTTTTGCCGGAACGGAAGGGGCAGAGATCGCTGGCATCGTCTTCGTCGAAGGATCCGGCGTGCGCGAAGTTGGCGGTTTCATCGCAACCCAATGACGCGCAAATTTGTTCTCGCTGCCGCCTTGGCGCTTGCGGGCGGTTCCAGCGCGGCGCAGTCCACCCTTGCCCCGGAAGAAGCGCGGATGACTGCCGCGCAACTGCTGGCGCGGGGGCAGGCTCAGGCTGCCGTTGATATCACAGACATGTTGATCCGGCGAGATCCCGAGGACGCCACCAGCCTGATACTAAACGCCCATGCTAGACGCACCTTGGGCGACGCCCGCAATGCACGCCGCGTGGCGCGGCAGGGCTACCAGGCCTCGGACCGTCCGGTGGAGCGCTATGGTGCGGCCATGGCAATGGCACAGGCGCTTTCTTCTGACGGGGCCAAGACACGCGCACAATTCTGGCTACGTCGTGCCGCGCATGTTGCCCCCGATGAACAGACCCGCGCCCGCGCCATCCGCGATTACCGCTATGTCAGCATGACCAACCCTTGGTCGGTCGACCTGTCCTTCAGCATCGATCCCAGCGATAACGTCAACGGCGCGCCTTCGGACAATACCTTTGTGCTGGGCGGGCTGATCTTTACCAACCCCGCCGCTGTCCCCATTTCGGGTTTCGTGCTGCGCCAGAACACCAGCCTGCGCTATAACTTCGACATCTCCCAGACCCGGCGCAGTTTCGCGGCGCTGAATTGGACAGAAAGTCATACCGTCTTTACCGACGATGACGTGCCCGCCGGGGTAGATGCTTCCGATTATGCATTTCGGCGCGTCCAAGCAGAAGTCGGCAGGGATTTCACCACCGGGCCAAAGGCGCCGCGCCAAACGGTCTCGCTAAGCTTCGGCAGGCTGTGGTCTGGCGAAAACCCTCTGGCCGATGAAATCAAAGCAAACTGGCGCCAGACCTATGCTCGGCCTGAGAGCCGCCTCTTTTCATGGAACGCACAGCTTGGCTATTCACACCGCAAGGACGATGACAGCCGCTCTGGTGTGACGGGGATACTAAGCGCCAGCTGGGCCCGCCCCACCGCGGCGGGTGGCAAAGTGGCATGGAACGCCGAACTTGGCCGAACCGATACTGACAGCCGCGCTCTGACCCACAACGCAGTGACGTTGGGGCTACAATACACCTTTGCCAATCCCGTGCTCGGAGCCACCGCCCAAGTGGCACTTACAGCGCAGGCTAAACACTATGACGATCCGCTGTATACTGCAGAGCCTCGCGCCGATCTGGGTGCCGCTGTATCCACGTCGCTGTTGTTTACGGATTTTGACAGTTACGGATTTGCCCCTAAACTCACGTTCGAAGCGCGCAAGACGACCTCGAATGTCACGCGCTTTGAGACCGAGAGTTTTGGGTTGAATATGGGGTTTCAATCCCTTTTTTGATCTGCACACTCGTCACGTCAGAAACAAAGGAAAGACAATGCCCATCAAATACTTGCACACAATGGTGCGCGTGAAGGACCTCGACGCCTCCATCGCATTCTACAAACTTCTGGGCCTTGTTGAGCGCCGCCGGATCGATAATGAGGGCGGCCGCTTCACGTTGGTCTTCCTTTGCCCGCCAGGACAGGACGACGGACATGCGGATGTTGAGTTGACCTACAACTGGGACGGCGACGAAGGCCTGCCAAGCGACAGCCGTCATTTCGGGCACCTCGCCTATACGGTCGAGAACATTTACGAGACCTGCCAGCACCTGCAGGACAACGGCGTGACCATCAACCGCCCACCGCGGGACGGGCGCATGGCCTTTGTCCGCTCGCCCGACAATATCTCGGTCGAACTGCTGCAAGAGGGCGACGCCCTGCCCCAACAAGAACCATGGGCCAGCATGGAGAACACCGGCCATTGGTAAGGTTTTGCATCAGTGCCGCGCTGGCGCTGATGCTGGTGCCAATGGCCGGTCAGGCGGCCCCTTGTCGTCTGGCCCTGCTGCTGGCGCTTGATGTCTCAAGTTCGGTCGACCCCGAGGAAGACAAGTTGCAGCGCGGGGGTCTTGCCGCCGCGCTGCGCAGCCCTGAGGTCGCCCGCGCGTTCTTTGCAGATGACGCGCCGGTGGCCTTGGCGGCATATGAATGGTCAGGGCAGAGCCACCAGAAAGTCGTTCTGGACTGGACGCTGATCGACCACCCCGATGCGCTTTTGCGAGCGGCGGATACCATCGACGCAAGCCAACGCAGCGCGACCACTTTGCCAACCGCTATGGGTCATGCCCTGCGCTTTGGTGCCACTTATTTTGACCAAGCTCCCCGCTGTGATGCCCGAACACTCGATATGGCGGGTGACGGGCAGAACAACGAAGGCTTTGGCCCGCTGACGGCTTATGACGACCCCGCTTTTGCAGGAATCACCGTGAATGGGCTGGTGGTCAACGCAGCAGATTTTGAGGGCGAGATCGGGCTGATCGGCTTTTACCGCAGAGAAGTCCTGCATGGGCCGGGGGCCTTTATGGTGATTGCCACGGGGTTTGCCGATTTTGAGCGGGCCATGCGGGCCAAGTTGATCCGTGAGGTCAGCCCCGCAACGCTCGGTGCCCTGCCCCGCGCACTGGAGCGTAATGGATGATCCGCGCAGTCTTCACCTTGATCGCATTGCTGACTGTGCCTTTGGGGGCTGAGGCCGCCTGCCGTCAAGCCTTAGCCCTTGGTCTGGATGTGTCCGGCTCGGTCGATGCGCGGGAGTACCGCCAGCAGATTGACGGGCTTGCCCAAGCGCTAACCGATCAGCGGGTGCAGGCGGCATTGCTGGCGCTGCCGGGCCACGCCGTTGATCTGCTGGTCTATGAATGGAGCGGCCCGGGTGATCAGGCGGTGATCCTACCTTGGACGACAATTGCTAATGCTGAAACGCTGGAGGGCGTCACTTTCCAGTTGCGCAGCACGACCCGGCGCGTCACGACCCCCGGCACGGCACTTGGCACCGCGATGCAACTGGGCGCGCAGTTGCTGGCTGCGCGCTCAGGCTGCGCGAAACATACGCTGGATATTTCTGGCGACGGCATCTCAAACTTCGGGCCGCGGCCTCGGGACATAGGCGAGAGCCTCGAAGCAAGCGGGGTGACAATCAATGCGCTGGTGATCGGCGCCGATAATCCGGCCTCCGGCGACAGCCGGCAGGCCGAGATTGGCAGCCTGTCGTCCTATTTCCGCGCCGAGGTCATCCTCGGCCCGGATTCTTTTGTTCAAACGGCGCTTGGCTTTGACGACTACGCCCGCGCCATGGCCGAGAAACTGCTGCGCGAGCTGGACGGGCTGGTCTTTTCCGAACTGGTCCTGCCCGCTCACGCTGACTAAGACCCGCAGCTTAATAGATGTAGCGGATCTGATCTGACCAATAGCGCTCCATCCGCTTGAGCGAACGTGTGATGTCTTCGATCCCCGCATCGCCCAACACGCCTTTGGTTTCCATCCCGTCGGCATGGCGCGAGAAGAGGTCTGATACCACATCGCGAATGTAGCGCCCGCGCTCGGTCAGCCGCACACGGACGGAGCGGCGGTCAATCTCGCAGCGCTGGTGGTGCATATAGCCCATCTCGACCAACTTCTTGAGGTTATAGCTGACGTTGCTGCCCTGATAGTAACCGCGGCTTTTTAACTCGCCCGCCGTCACTTCATTGTCGCCGATGTTGAACAGCAGCAACGCTTGCACGGCGTTGATCTCCAACACACCGACGCGTTCAAACTCATCCTTGATGACGTCCAGAAGCAGGCGGTGCAGCCGCTCCACCAATGACAGGGCTTCAAGGTAGCCGACCATGAAGCCTTTCACAGCATAGGGCTGCGTGGCGGGGTCTTGAATGCTCATGCGTTGTCTCCGACTCAATCTGGTTGAGCCGGAAACTGAACAATAAAACAGAATAATTCGTTAAACTGGCCTGAAGCTAACGTTCGCCGAAATAGCGCGCGCCAAAGTCAGCCGCGCGCTTCAGTCAAATGGCCGCGTATATCGCTCACCAATCCTGCATATTTTTCGGGCGCCTCGGCCTGTCCGCTGACCCAGAGATACAGGTCGTGGTCGTTCTCATTCAGCATCTGATCATAGAGCGTCAGCCCGGCGTCATCCATCTGCGGCAACCGCGCTTCGGCATAGGCCGACAGGATCAGGTCCATCTCTTTGATCCCGCGCCGCATGGAGCGCATCTGCAGACGTTTGAGGCGGTGTTCAGGGGCTTCAGACATCGGCAGGCTCCGACATCAGGCGGCGGATGCGCTTTTCGAGCTTGCCCACGGCCTCAGCCTTTTTCAGCAGATCGGTTCGCAGCGCGCGCACATCGACCAGCACATCCTCCAGATCACCCCGCCGTGCGGCCGCGCCGTCTTCGGGCGCGTCAACCCCTTCGCCTTCGCCGTTGATCAGCCACATCATGGAGACATTCAACAACCCGGCCAGCATCGACAGGCGGTTGGCGCGGGGCTCTGACAAGTCTTCCTCCCAACCGCGCAGCGTGGAAAGCCGCACGCCTAAACGTTTCGCCAACACCGCTTGCGTCATGCCAGTTTGCTCACGCGCCGCCGCGACACGGTCGCCAAAAGTGGCAGCGTCGGGGCCGTACCAGTCAATCTCGTCACTCATGCTTGCTCTCCTGACAGACACCCTTGCCGGGTGCGGGGGCGGCCCCTATTAACGTGGGGATATTCATAAGCAACCCGAGGCCGAAATGGAACTCCTGTCCGCGACCCTTAAACGTGTCAAACCGTCGCCCACCATCGCCGTGACCACCAAGGCGGCGGAGTTGAAAGCCGCGGGCCGTGACATCATCGCGCTTGGCGCGGGCGAGCCGGATTTCGACACGCCGCAGAATATCAAGGACGCAGCCGTCGCCGCAATCGAAGCGGGTAAGACGAAATACACCGCCGTCGATGGCATCCCGGAACTGAAGCAGGCGATCTGCGCCAAGTTCAAACGCGACAACGGGCTGGACTATACACCATCGCAGGTCAGCGTCGGCACCGGCGGCAAGCAGATCCTCTACAACGCGCTGATGGCCACGATGAACCCCGGCGAAGAGGTCGTGATCCCCGCGCCCTATTGGGTCAGCTACCCCGATATGGTGCTGCTTGCAGGCGGCACCCCGGTGATCGCGCCCGCGACGCTGGAAAACAATTTCAAGCTGACGCCCGAGGCGCTGGAAGAGGCGATCACGCCGAAAACCAAATGGTTCATCTTTAACTCGCCCTCGAACCCCACCGGTGCGGGCTATAGCCGCGATGAATTGAAGGCACTGACAGATGTGCTGATGCGCCACCCGCATGTTTGGGTGATGACCGACGATATGTACGAGCATCTTGCCTATGACGGCTTTGAGTTCTGCACGCCTGCACAGGTCGAACCGGCGCTCTATGACCGCACGCTCACGGTTAACGGCGTGTCCAAAGCCTATGCCATGACCGGCTGGCGCATCGGCTATGCCGCAGGGCCGGAAAAGCTCATCGGCGCCATGCGCAAAATCCAGTCGCAAAGCACGTCGAACCCTTGCTCCGTGAGCCAATGGGCGGCGGTCGAGGCGCTGAACGGCACGCAGGATTACATCCCCGACAACAACGAGATGTTCGTACGCCGCCGCAATCTGGTGGTCGAGATGCTCAGCGCCATTCCTGGCGTCACCTGCCCGACGCCTGAAGGCGCGTTCTACGTCTATCCCTCGATTTCGGGCTTGATTGGCAAGACCTCGGCGGCGGGCACCAAGATCACCGATGACGAAGCCTTCGCCACAGCACTGCTAGAGGAAACCGGCGTCGCGGTCGTCTTTGGCGCGGCCTTCGGGCTTTCACCCAATTTCCGCGTCAGCTACGCTACTTCGGATGAGGCGTTGAAAGAGGCATGCACCCGCATCCAGACCTTCTGCGCCGGGCTGACGTAAGGACGAAACCAATGGCGGGCGATCTTCCAGACTATTACTTCCGGGTCCGCGACAACGGCGCGGCGGTGTTTCGGCTCGATTCCGAAAACCGCCAGCGTCGGATCGAGATGGATCAGATCGCCGTGGTCAATATTCGCAATGGCGAGGTGAAACCGCACGGTCTTCACCGGCTAACCGAGACAGATGAGGCCGAGATCTCCCGCTGGATCGAAGCCCGCCGAGAGACCCTCGCCGCCCGCGAAATCGACGACATCCGCCGGGCGGTGGATCATTTAAACCTTACGACCCAATGGGTACAGTCCCGCGCCACGGATGAACAGCTTGACGCTGTAACCGATGACCTCCTGCTGGCCATGCATGACCTGCGCAGCACGTTGGTGCGGAAAAAGGCTGACCGTATGGGTCGCGGGTAGCAGGCGGCTAACCGGTGCTTTTTGGCCTAAGAAGAAATCAGAACGGCATCTTCTTAATCGTGTGTTTCCAGAACCGCAGGTTCAGCAACACGCCGGCAACGCCGAGCCCGGCCACCAGCCCAGCCCAGATGCCCATCGCGCCGAACCCCAGTGTGAAGCCCAGCAGATAGGAACAGGGCATGCCGACCAGCCAATAGCTAATCGCGGCCATGATCATCGGCATCTGCGTGTCTTGCACGCCGCGCAGCAGGCCCAAAGCCACCACCTGCGCGCCGTCGACCAGTTGGAAAAGCGCGGCCATCACCAAGAGCCCAGTGCCGATGGCGAGAATTTCCATACGCGCCGGCTCATCCTCCTGCATGAAGACCGAGATCAGCGGCTCCGGCCAGCCTACGAAGCCGACCATGGTCACAAGGGCAAAGACCAGCGACAGCGCAGTCACAATCACCGCACCCCGCGCCATATGCTGCACATCACGGCGCCCATAGGCATTGCCCGCGCGGATCGTGGCAACATTGCTTAGACCAAGGTGTACCATGAAGGTCAGTGAAGCGAGTTGGATCGCAATCCCATGCGCCGCCAGCGGGATCGTCCCCAGCCAGCCCATCATCAGCGATGACGCGGCAAAGAGCCCGACTTCGCTAAGCGTGGTTAGGCCAATGGGCAGACCAAGCGTAAAGACCCGCTTCAACATCTGCGTATCTGCGCGCCAAAGCCGGACGAACAGACTGTGCTGCGGCAGAGCGATCAGCACATAGATAACCACCCCGATCAGCGAGACAAACTGCGTCGTGACCGAAGCCACCGCCGCCCCCATGACGCCCAGTTCCGGCGCGCCCCAATTGCCGAAGATCAGCGCGTAATTGGCCAGCACATTCACGCCAGCGGCAAGCAGGGTGATCCAAAGCACGACCTGCGTGCGCTCCAACGCCGCAAGGTAGGATTTTAACACCATCACCAAAAGCGCCGGTACAATGCCCCAGCCTGCAATTGACAGATACCCGCCCGCCGTCTCGGCAAGGTTCGGCCCCTGCCCCAGCAGTCCCAGCACCGGCGTCGACCAGACCATCGCGGGCAGCGCGATCATGGCGAAACCTACGGACAACCACAGCCCCATGCGCGTGGCCCGGCGCAGTCCGATCTCATCATTCTCGGCGTCATAGGCGGCTACCAATGGCATCACTGCCATGGCAAAGCCCGAGCCAAAGATGAACAGGACAAAGAAATAGGTGCTCCCAAGAACCACGGCGGCGAGCGCCTCAACCGAATACCAGCCCAGCATCACGGTATCGGTTACCCCAATTGCCATCTGCGCCAGATGTCCGCCAATCAGCGGCAGGCCGAGCGTTAGGATCGCGCGGATATGGTTTCGGTTTGTCATCGGTGTCTTCATGCAAAAGCCTTACGCCGCGCCATTGAAAAGGGGAAGTCTGCTTTTGCCGCTCCTACTGCAGCCTGAAACGTTTAGCATCAGCGCCCAAAGCCATGTATTCCTTGCAAAACTTCCGCAAAACGGCAAAACTAAACGCGGGAGGGGTCGCCATGGAGCCGACAAGGACCGAGACGCGCCACGTCAACGGGCAGGATATTTTCCTGCGCTACTGGGGCGACGAGAGCTTACCCCCCCTGTTGCTGCTACATGGCTTTCCCGAATACGGCGGCGCTTGGGTCGACCTCGCCCCCTACCTCTGCGCGCATTTCCATTGCATCGCGCCGGACCAACGCGGTTATGGCCAAAGCAGCGCGCCCGAAGGGATCGAGCCTTACGCGATGGCGCATCTCATGGCCGATATGGCGGCACTGCTTGGCGACAAGCCCGCTACGGTGCTCGGGCATGACTGGGGGGCTTCGGTGGCCTATGCGCTGGCGATGTTCCGGCCGGAGCTTGTCGAACGGCTGATCGTCCTTAACGGCGTCCACCCTGTTCCCTTTCAGAAAGCCCTTGCAACCGGGGGCGCGCAAACCAAAGCGTCGCAATATATTCCCGTGCTGCGCAAGGAAGGCAGCTCGCGCAAGCTCTCTGTCGACGACTTCGCAGGTCTGCTCGAACTCTTCTCCGCCAATATGGACCTCAGCTGGCTTACCCCCGAACGCCGCGCGGCATACCACGCCGAATGGGGTCGTCCGGGGCGGATGCGGGCGATGATCAACTGGTATCGTGCCTCGCCCCTGCAGGTCGCCGAACCGGGCCGCCCGATCAGCCTGCCGGGCTTCCCGACCGAACGCCTGCAGGTCCGCTGTCCACATCTGCTGATTTGGGGGAGTGAAGACACAGCGCTGCTGCCAGAGGCGACAGAGGGGTTGGAGTTATTTGCGGCCGACCTCACCCGTGTTGAGATTGAAGGCGCCGATCACTGGCTGCACCACCAAAAGCCTAAGGAAGTTGCCGAGGCAATCTTGGACTGTGTCGGCGTAGACTTGTAAAATGTATCCATGAATGTATATTCAAATATACACTCAGGAGCGCAACATGACTCGTATCCACACCAACCACATCGCTACAATGACCGAAATGCGCGAACCGCATAAGGTGCTGGAACGCTCCGGCGGCAAGCCCGTCGCGGTAATGAAAAACTCGCGTTGTGTGGGATATTTTGTCCCGGCGGAAGCGACGTTGCAGGAAGAGCCGCGGGTGGCCACATTGGATGAGGTGATGCAGAGTCTCGAGCGTCGAAAGCACATGAACCAGCCGGTTCTTGACTATCTGAAAGACAAATGAGTTTTGTCCTTCTAACGCCCGACCTGGTCGTCCAACTGCATGATGCCGCACTGAACCCCGGCGAGCTACAAGGAATGGCGATGGACAAGTCGCTTGAGAGTGCTCTCGCGCGGGTGGAGAACCGGCTCGTATACGGTATGATCAACGACGTTTTCGACCTCGCCGCTGCCTATTGCGTAGCGGTAGCGACAGGCCATGTTTTCAACGATGCGAATAAGCGCACTGCTTATCTCGCGCTTGATATCTGCCTTGATCTCAATGGCGTTCAACTCGATTACGAGACCATCGAGGCCGGTGACCTGATCCGCGACGTCGCACAGCGGCGCATCGACGAAGACAGCCTCGCCACATGGCTCCGCGCCAAAGCCACCTGAATCCACCCGACCTTGCAAAGCATGATTGCCCCCGGCGCGTGGGACTGTCAAAATGCCCCTCAATCACAAACAAAGAGCAGGCCCGCATGACCGACCTTCTTTCCGGCCAGGAACCCACAGATTACGACGCCTCCTCCATCGAAGTGCTGGAGGGGCTGGAGCCCGTCCGCAAGCGCCCCGGCATGTATATCGGCGGCACCGACGAGCGCGCGCTGCACCATCTGGTGGCCGAGGTGCTCGACAACTCCATGGACGAAGCCGTCGCGGGCCATGCCACGCGCATTGAGGTCGAGCTGCACGCCGATTACGCCGTCACCATCCGCGACAACGGGCGCGGCATCCCGATTGATCCGCACCCGAAATTCCCCGAAAAATCCGCGCTCGAAGTGATCCTTTGTACGCTGCACGCAGGCGGCAAATTCTCGGGCAAAGCCTATCAGACCTCGGGCGGTCTGCATGGGGTTGGTGCCTCGGTCGTCAACGCGCTGTCTGATTCCATGGTGGTGCAGGTCGCACGGAACCGCGAACTCTTCGAGCAACGCTTCTCCCGCGGCA
Organism: Sulfitobacter delicatus; assembly: GCF_900102535.1. Taxonomy (GTDB): domain Bacteria; phylum Pseudomonadota; class Alphaproteobacteria; order Rhodobacterales; family Rhodobacteraceae; genus Sulfitobacter; species Sulfitobacter delicatus. Next base: position 380,028 of record NZ_FNBP01000002.1, read on the forward strand.
TCCCCCAAGGCCCGGTCGAGAAAATCGGCGCCGCCCCCAACCGGCGCGGCACCACCGTCACCTTCCACGCCGACGAGCAGATCTTCGGCGCGCATCGGTTCAAACCCTCGCGCCTGCTCAAGATGGTGCGCTCCAAAGCCTATCTCTTTTCCGGCGTCGAAATCCGCTGGAAGTCCGAGATCGAAGACGGTGACACGCCGATGGAAGCCACCTTCCACTTCCCCGGCGGCCTTGCCGACTACCTGCGCGAAACGCTCGGCAAATCAACCACCTACGCCGAGAACCCCTTTGCCGGCACCGTGGAGTTCCAAGAACGCTTTGGCGTGCCGGGCAAGGTCGAATGGGCGATCAACTGGACCCCTGCCCGCGACGGTTTCATCCAGTCCTACTGTAACACCGTCCCAACGCCCGAAGGCGGCACCCACGAAGGCGGCTTCTGGGCCGCGATCCTCAAGGGCATCCGCGCCTATGGCGAACTGGCGAACAACCGCAAGGCCAAGGACATCACCCGCGACGACCTGATCACCGGCGGCTGCGCGCTGGTATCCTGCTTCATCCGCGAGCCGGAATTCGTCGGCCAAACCAAAGACCGCCTCGCCACCACCGAGGCCGCGCGTCTGGTGGAAAACGCGGTGCGCGACCACTTTGACAACTGGCTGGCGGCGGACACGAAATCCGCCGGCGCGATCCTCGATTTCCTCGTGCTGCGCGCCGAAGAGCGGATGCGCCGCCGTCAGGAGAAAGAGACCGCCCGCAAATCCGCCACCAAGAAACTGCGCCTGCCCGGCAAGCTGACCGACTGCACCAGCAAGACCCGCGAAGGCACGGAACTGTTCATCGTCGAGGGCGACTCGGCGGGCGGCTCGGGCAAGGGCGCGCGCAACCGCAACACCCAAGCGCTGCTGCCGCTGAAGGGTAAAATCCTCAACGTGCTCGGCGCGGCCTCCAGCAAGATCACCACCAACGCCGAAATCAACGACCTCTGCGAAGCGCTTGGCGTCGGCATGGGCACCAAGTTCAACCTTGACGATCTGCGCTATGACAAGATCATCATCATGACCGACGCCGACGTCGACGGCGCGCATATTGCCTCGCTGTTGATGACGTTTTTCTTCACCCAAATGCGCCCGCTGATCGATGCCGGGCATCTGTACCTCGCCTGCCCGCCGCTCTTCCGCCTGACCCAAGGCGCCAAGCGGGTCTATTGCTTGGACGAGGCCGAGAAAAACATGTGGTTGGAGAAGGGCTTGGGCGGCAAAGGCAAGATCGACGTAAGCCGGTTTAAAGGTCTGGGTGAGATGGACGCCAAGGACCTCAAAGAGACCACGATGGACCCCGAGACCCGCAAGCTTATTCGCGTGACTGTGGATGAGGACGTGCCGGGGGAGACCGGGGATTTGGTGGAGCGCTTAATGGGGAAGAAGCCGGAGATGCGCTTTGCGTATATTCAGCAGAATGCGCAGTTTGTGGAGGAGTTGGATGTTTGACTAACTCAAACGTATATCGAACTTACAGTCGGACAGTTACGCACGGGCACAGGGACCCCAAGTTCGCATTTATCGATGGCGACAACGTTTGGAAAACTTACGAGAATGAACTTAGTCGGAATGGGATAGAAAAAAAGGCAAACGACTATTTTGATTTCTACAGATTGTTTCGTGTCTTAGGTCATGATCGTTGCTATGTGTACTCTGCAATCAACGATAATACGGTTCAACCCAAATGGCTGCTCGACATAGAGGCCAACGACGGTTTCATAGTAAAAATGGGTGAACTCGTCGAAAAACCGAAAACCCGCAAACAAGAAGGTGTTGACGTTAAGCTTGCCATTGACGCTACCCGCTTAGCCTACGCCAACATTATGAGAACCTGCACTCTTTACGGAGCAGATGGCGATTTTCTACCGTTGGTGGAGGCCGTTGCTGAATCTGGTGTTGTTGTGGAAGTCGTTTCGTTTGCCGACCCTGCACAGGGACGCGTTGCCCCAAAGCTAAGAGCCGCAGCAGACAACTACATAAGAATGAACCCGGCTTGGCTATATGAAACGCTTAAACCAAAGTACAAAACTGTAAATTGCAGCCCTCATTTCTTCCACGATTGGCGGAGAACAGAAGATGTTCACTTCTTTCGTGCGCGTTCGAAAGAATTTGAAATTAGAAGATTTGAGAGCACATACTTGGTCAAGGTATCCGACGGCGGACCCTCTAGTATGTACTCATCCCCTAAATTAGAAGATCTAAAGCTTTGGCTAAGTCTCATGGTTTTCGAGACCGTATAAGCAATACAAATTTCCCAGCTACATCTGTTCCGTATCCCATGCGCCTTTGGCGCATAGCCCCTTCCCTTCCCCCCATGGGGAAGGGGCTTCAACACAACGACAGGTCGGGACCGCAACCGCAGTTACCCGCACCGTCAGCGCCAACCCCCAATCTTTCCCCTTGATCCGCCGCCTACACCGGTCCTAACTCCCCCCATGATCCGCGCCCTCCTCCTGCTGCTCCTCCTCACCGCCTGCGGCCGTCCGCTGACGGAGAACGAGCGCGCCTATCTCTCCACCATCCACGGCAGTTCCGTCGACTACAACCGCGTCCGCCTGCACGACGGCGCCCCGACCCGCGCGGTCACTTTCAAGCGCAAACCGCGCCCGCGCACCACCTGTCGCGAGCGTATCCTGCCGCCGCCTGAGGGCGACACCGTTACCTCCAAACCCGCCGCCGTGGCGCTGTGGAACAACCTACTCTTCGACAAGGACTGGTATCTCGAAGACTACTTGCCCGATCACCCCGACCGCATCGGCCTGATCGCCGCGATGCTGCTGGCGCATGAGGTCACCCATGTTTGGCAGTGGCAAAACCGGGCGGTGACGGGCTATTCCCCGCTGCGGGCGGCCAGCGAGCAGTTCTCCAGCCCCGACCCCTATCTCTTTGAGGTCGACACCCAACCGCGATTCCTCGATTTCGGCTACGAACAGCAGGGCTCAATCGTCGAAGAATTCGTTTGCTGCCGCGCGCTGGACCCGCAAGCGCCGCGCACCAAGCGGCTGCACGGCATGCTTTCAGAGGTCATGCCCGTCGCCCCCCTGCCCCAAAGCCGCCTGTCGGACGTGAGCCTGCCGTGGGACGGGGTCGAGTTGAACGGCATCTGCGGTTAACGCTGGATGCTCTCCAGATAGGCCAGCAGCCCGGCCAGCACACGCGGGGTCGGGGTCAGCACACCATCGACTTCGACCGGCACCGTGTCATCGGCCATCGCGCCGCCAAACTGCGGCATGACGCGGGCCAGATGGCTCTTCTCCGGGTCGCCATAGATATAGCTTAGCGCCCGTGCGCGGGGGAAACTGCCGCCGTTCTCGCGTGCCAGTAGGGTCAGGTCAGCCGGCGCGGGGTTCAGACCCGCCGCCAGTGGCCCATCCCCCTGCCCCGGCATCCCGTGGCAGGACACGCAGTTCGCGGCATAGAACTTGGCCCCATCAGGCGCTTCGGGCATCGAGGGCGCGGTGCAGGCGGCCACGATGGCGGCGGCTGCGCCTACGAAGATCAGCGGTAGTTTAGGCGTCGGCATATCTGCTCCTATGGTCTTGGACGGGCACTCGCGGCCCTTACCAAGATGATAGGCGCCGGGCGGCACTGGCGCAAACGCCAATGCGCGGGGCTGGTCAGACAGGCACGAGTTGCCCTGCTTCTAGCCGGATCTGGCGGTCCATCCGCGCGGCCAGCTCAAGGTTATGCGTGGCGATCACGGCGGCCAGCCCGGTGCTGCGCACCAGCGTCATCAACGCGCCAAAGACTTGGTCCGAAGTTGTCGGGTCGAGGTTGCCCGTCGGCTCATCCGCCAGAAGCAAACGCGGCTCATTCGCCAGCGCCCGGCAAAAGGCCACCCGCTGCTGTTCGCCGCCCGACATCGCCGCAGGCCGGTGGTCGGCACGCTCCGAGATGCCCACCTCAGCCAGCAGCTCGCGCCCCCGCGCCTCGGCAGCAGAGCGCGCCACACCATTGGCAAGCTGCGGCAGCACGATGTTTTCAAGCGCGGTGAACTCTGGCAGCAGATGGTGGAACTGATAGATAAACCCCACATCCGCGCGGCGCACCCCGGTGCGCTTGCGATCGCTCTGGCCCGTGAAGTCATCGCCCGCAATCTCAACCGTGCCGCTGTCGGCGGTGTCCAGCAGCCCCGCGATATGCAGCAGCGTCGATTTGCCCGCGCCCGAAGGCGCCACCAGCGCCACGACCTCGCCCGCCGCGACCTCCAGATCAATGCCGCGCAAGACGTGGACTTCGTTTGGTTTGCCGGGGTTATAGGCCTTGGAAATGCCGCTCAGGCGCAAGATAGGATCATTCATAGCGCAGGGCCTCCACAGGGTTCATCCGCGCCGCACGGCGGGCGGGAAAGATCGTCACGACAAAGCTGAGGCCGAGCGACAGGGCGACGGCGGAGAGCACATCGCCCAGTTGCAGTTTTGCGGGCAGGAAGTAGATGCCGCGGATCGAGGCGTCCCACGCGGTGCCGCCGCTGAGGTAGTTCACGAAGCCAAAAATCTGGTCGACATAGACAGCGAAAAGCACGCCCAGCACCACGCCCGCCGCCGTGCCGATGATCCCAGTAAAGGCGCCACAGATGAAGAACACCCGAAGCACGGAACCTTCCGACAGCCCCATTGTCCGCAGAATCCCAATGTCGCGCCCCTTGTTCTTCACCAGCATGATCAGCCCTGAGACGATGTTCATCGCCGCGATCAGCACCAGCACTGACAGGATGACGAACATCACCCGGTCTTCGATATCCAACGCGCTCAAGAACGCACCGGAAGCATCGCGCCACGTCCAGACCTGCGCCAAATCGCCCGCCGCCTGCATCAGCGCCGAGGCCATTGCGTCGACGCTCTCGGGGTCTTCGACCATGACCTCCAACTCATCCGCCACGCCCTCGCGGTTAAAGAAAGACTGCGCCTCGGCAATGGGCAGATAGGCCCGTGTCTTATCAATATCATAGCGCCCAGCAGAGAAGACATAGACCACCTCATAACCATTCACCCGCGGGCTGGTGCCAAAGGCGGTTTTGACCCCATTGGGCGAGATCAGCTTGATCGTATCGCCGACCTGCACGCCAAGGCTCTGGGCCACGCCGCTGCCGATGGCGATACCCTCTTCAAAGCGCGCAATGTCGCCCTGCGAGCGTTCCGAGGGCTGGATGCCGGGGATCGTCATCAGGTCGTCGGCGGCGATGCCAAAGACCTCGACGCCCGCATTGGACTGACGCCGGTTGGCCATGACTTGTTGGCGCACCAGCGGGGCCACGCGGGTCACGCCTTCGACCTTGGCGACCTCGGCAGCCATTTCGGTGTAATTCTCGATGGTGCGGTCGATCTGGCCGTTTTCCTGCACCTCGCCCATCGTATAGACGGTGACATGGGCATTGGCGCCAAGGATCGTGTCGACAAACTCGGCGCGAAAGCCCGAGCGGACTGAGAGCGTGGCAATCAGCGCAAAGACCGCCAGCGTGATGCCGATGAGGCTGATCCATGTCATCACACTGACGCCGCCTTCGGCACGGCGCGCGCGCAGGTAGCGCCAAGCGATCATCCATTCAAAGGCCGCGAAGGGCGCGGTGCGGGTTGGTTTACTGGCCATTTTGGGCGGCTCCGGTCTGAGGTGGGCGCAACCTGAGGCTTTGCCGCAAAAGGGTCAAGCGCGCAAGGCCCGGCGTCGGTGGCGGCGATGTGGCCAGCGCGCGAGCCAGAATAGCCCGGCAGCCAGAAGCGCTACTGAGACACCGCCGATCGCGGCAAAAAGCATCTCCGCCCGGCTGCGCGGCAGGTTGGGGTGGAAGCGCGCCCAGGTGCGGCGCAGGGTGCCCGCATCAGGGTCGCGCCAGAGGTGATAGCTGCGCATGAACGGCCCGGCGCTGCGCATCTGCGCCACTTTGGCCGTGAGAGCGGCATGGCCCGCAAACTGACGTTCCAAATCAATCCGCCGCCGGTCGAAAAGCGGCGTGCCCTGCATGTGCTCAAAGGCGGCAGCACGGTCCAGCCCCACCTCGGCGGCGGCCCGGTCAAAATCGGCGATCACCGCAGCAAGGGTCTGCGCATGTGTCTCCAGTTCAAACAGATAGGCCCGGGCAAAACCCGGGCCCTGTGCGGCAAATGCTGCTCCCATAATCCCACCGGCCAATGTCAGCGCCCGCAGGATCATGGCCACCCTCAGACGATACCGGCGTAAATCTTGGCAATCTTCTCGACCGCCTGTTCGGGCGGCAGATCTTCGCTTTCGCCAGTGCGCCGGCTGGTCAGTTCCACCACGCCGTTCTTCAGCCCGCGCGGCCCCACGGTGATGCGCCACGGCAGGCCGATGAGGTCCATCGTCGCAAATTTCATCCCCGCCCCGCCCTTGCGGTCGTCATACAGCGGATCAAGGCCCAGTGCCTTGAGGCTGTTGTAAAGCGCTTCACAAGCCGCATCGGCTTCATCATCGCCCTGCTTGAGGTTCACGATACCCGCATGGAACGGGGTCACGCCCTCGGGCCAGATGATGCCTTTGTCATCATGGCTGGCCTCAATGATCGCGCCCAGCAGACGGCTCACGCCAATGCCGTGGCTGCCCATATGCACCGGCACCTGCTTGCCGTCGGGGCCTTGCACCTTGGCGTTCATCGCGTCGGAATATTTGGTGCCGAAGTAGAAAATTTGCCCCACTTCGATGCCCCGCGCCGTGCGTTGACGCTCTTCTGGCACCTTGGCGAAAAGCTCAGGGTCGTGGGTCTCATCCGTGCGGGCATAACGCGAGGTGAACTCATCCAGCACGGCGCGGCAGGCGTCATGATCGCTGGGGTCAATCTCGCGGTTGCCGAAGGTCAGATCGGTGATCTCGCTGTCGTAAAAGACCTCGCTCTCGCCCGTATCGGCAAGCACGAGGAACTCATGCGTGTCATCGCCACCAATCGGGCCCGAATCCGCGCGCATCGGGATCGCTTGCAGTCCCATGCGCTCATAGGTGCGCAGGTAGCTGACCAGATGGCGGTTATAGGCGTGCAACGCATCCTCTTTGGTCAGATCGAAGTTGTAGCCGTCCTTCATCAGAAATTCGCGGCCGCGCATCACGCCGAAACGCGGGCGGATCTCGTCGCGGAATTTCCACTGGATGTGGTAAAGCGTTAGCGGCAGGTCTTTGTAGCTGCCAACATGGCTGCGGAAGATGTCGGTGATCATCTCCTCATTGGTGGGACCATAAAGCATGTCACGGTCCTGACGGTCGCGGATACGCAGCATCTCGGGGCCGTAGGCATCATAGCGGCCTGATTCCTTCCACAGGTCCGCCGATTGCAGGGTCGGCATAAGCATCGGAATATGGCCCACGCGCTCCTGCTCTTGGTGCACGATCTCTTCGATCTTACGCAGCACTTTGTAGCCCAGCGGCAACCAGGAATAGATCCCCGCGCTGGATTGCTTGATCATTCCCGCCCGCAGCATCAGCCGGTGGCTGACGATCTGCGCCTCGGCAGGGTTTTCCTTCAGCACGGGCAGAAAATATCGGGACAGACGCATGGTGTTTCCTCATTGACGAATTGCCCCCTGACTAGTGCATGTCAGGGGGCGAGACAATCACATCGCGCCCAGCGCCTCAGGCTTTTGCGGTCCGCTGCGCCAGTTCCACCGCCACACGGGTCGCCAGCGCCATGTCCTGCACCGAAATCCATTCGAGCGGCCCGTGGATTTCCTGCATCCCGGTAAAGACATTGGGGCATGGCACACCCATCTCCGTGAGGCGCGAGCCATCGGTGCCGCCGCGAATGGGGGCCGAGCGCGGCTCTAGCCCGACTGCTTCCACAGCCCCGCGCACCAGATCGACGGGGGTCATATCCTCCTCCAGCCAGTAGCGCATGTTGCGGTATTGTGGCTGGATATCGACCTCAATCTTCGCCCGCGGCTCTCCGGCGGCGACGGCGGCGCAGACTTGGCGCAGCAGATCACCCTTGGCCTGCAAGCCGTCCCGCTCAAAGTCCCGCAGGATCAGCTTGATCTCGGCCTCCGAAGAGCCGCCGTTAAGTTCTGAGACATGCAAAAACCCCTCCAACCCCGAGGTCGTTTCGGGCGTCATCGTGGCCTGCGGCAAAGTGCTGATGATCTTGGCCGCCAAATGCAGCGCGTTGACCATCTTGTCCTTGGCAAAGCCTGGATGGGCCGAGACGCCGGTGATCTTGACCACGGCCCCATCGGCGCTGAAGGTCTCGTACTCAATCTCACCCGGCTTGCCGCCATCAAAGGTATATGCAAAGTCACAGCCCAGATCCTTGGGCAGCCGCGCATCCACGCCGCGCCCGATCTCTTCGTCCGGGGTAAAGGCGAGGCGGATTTTGCCGTGTGGGATCTCCGGGTTGTCGATCAGATGCCGGGCTGCCGTCATGGCAATCGCCACGCCCGCCTTGTCATCGCCACCCAGCAGCGTCAGCCCGCTGGCAGTGATGATGTCCTCCCCCTGCTTTTCAGCCAGATAGGGCGAATTCTCGGGCGACAGCCGCAACTCCGGCGCGTCGGCAAAGGTGATATCCCCGCCGTTATACCCGCGATGCACTACCGGCTTCACGCCTGTCGCGTTATACTGCGGCGCGGTATCCACATGCGCGACCCAGCCCATCACCGGGCCGCCTTCGACCGTGGCGGGCACTGTCGCCAGCACGACGCCGTAGTCGGTGAGCGTCACTTCCTCAGCCCCCATGGCGGTCAGTTCCTCCACCAGCAGCCGCGACATATCGAGTTGGATCTCGGTACTGGGCGAGGTCGGGCTGTCCGCATCGCTCTGGCTGTCGATCTTGGCATAGCGGACCAGCCGCTGTTCTAACTCGTCATCAAATTCACTGCGCATCATCTGCTCCCTCAATTTCGCGCCATCGTCGCCTGATCCGTGCCACTGTCAAGCCGCCCGCCCCACAGGCGAGACTTGAAACGAAACGCCACATGGGCGATGTGAGAACATTCCTTGCCGGAGAGCATCATGGCCCTGCCAATCCGAGACCAACTGAAATACTGGGGCATCGCTGCGGCGGTGTTCATGGTGGCGCTGTGGTTCATGGGCGACGTGCTACTGCCCTTTCTGCTCGGCGGGGCGATTGCCTATTTCCTCGATCCCGTCGCTGACCGATTAGAGCGTTTGGGCCTCAGCCGGGTGATGGCCACGGCCCTAATCACCGTGGCGGCAATCCTGATCTTCGTGCTCATGGCCCTGCTGGTGATCCCGACGCTGGTCAATCAGACCGTCAACCTGATCGAGACCGCGCCCAAGGTCACCCGCAACTTCACCGATTTCATCACCGACCGTTTCCCCTCGCTTCTGGACGACGATTCGACCCTGCGCACCTCGCTGACCACGCTAGGCACCACGATCCAAGAACGCGGCGGTGAGCTGTTCCAAACCGCACTGGCCTCCTTTGCCTCGCTGATCAACATCCTGCTCTTGTTTGTCATCGTCCCCGTGGTCGCCGTCTACCTGCTGCTCGACTGGGACCGCATGGTCGCCGCCATCGACCGCCTGCTGCCCCGCGACCATGCCCCCACGATCCGCCAACTCGCGCGCGAGATCGACGCGACGCTGGCCTCTTTTGTGCGCGGCATGGGCACAGTCTGCCTAATCCTTGGTACCTATTACGCTGTGGCGCTGATGCTGGTGGGCCTGCAATTTGGCCTTGTCGTCGGCTTTATCGCCGGGCTGGTGACCTTCATCCCGTACTTAGGCGCGCTGATCGGCGGGGCGCTGGCGATTGGCCTCGCGCTGTTCCAGTTCTGGGGCGATTGGATTTCCATCGGGCTGGTGGCGGGCATCTTTGTGCTGGGGCAGATCGTCGAGGGCAATTTGCTGACGCCCAAACTGGTGGGCAACTCCGTCGGCCTGCACCCGGTCTGGCTGCTGCTGGCGCTGTCGGTCTTCGGCACGCTCTTTGGTTTCGTCGGCCTGCTGGTCGCCGTGCCCGTGGCCGCGGCCATCGGGGTGATCGCGCGTTTCGCCACAGCGCGCTACCGCGAAAGCGTGCTTTACAAAGGCCGCGAACCGGAACCGACACTTGACGAGGACATCCGCTGACATGGCCCACCAACTCGGGTTGAACCTGCCCAGCCGGACGGCTCTGGGCCGCGACGCTTTCTTTGTGGCGCCGTCGAACGCCATGGCCATGGCGATGATCGACGGCTGGCGCGGCTGGGCCGGAGGCAAGCTGGCGCTGACCGGGCCGCAGGGGTCGGGCAAGACGCATCTCACGCATGTTTGGGCCGACCTTTCGGGCGCGCAGATCATCAGCGCGACGGACCTCATGGACGCCGACATCCCCGCCCTCGCCCGTGGTCCCGTCGCGGTCGAAGACGTGCATCTCATTGCCAATGACGACGATGCCCAAACCGCACTTTTCCACCTGCACAACCTCGTGCTGGCCGAAGGCCAAGCCCTGCTGCTCACCGGCACCGGAGGCGTTGCACATTGGGGTCTCACCCTGCCTGACCTCGTCAGCCGCATGCGCGGTGCCACCGCTGTCGAAATGGACGCCCCCGATGACGCGCTGCTGTCAGCGCTGCTGGTCAAACTGCTCGCCGACCGCCAACTCACGCCCAAGCCGGAACTGATCAACTACCTGATGACCCGGATGGACCGATCCTTTGCCGCCGCCATCGCGCTGGTCGACCGGCTGGATGCCGCCAGCCTGGCGCAAAAGCGGCCCCTGACCCGCGCGCTAGCCGCGCAGGTGCTGGACATCGCCCCACCGCAGGCGTGATACTGGCGGGCAGACGGGGCAGCGCTATCATAAACCCGTTACATTCCAATGTCATGAGGCCCGCATGACCCAAGCCGATTTCCTTGAGGCGCCGTTTCCGCCCGCCACCGATCTGCCCGAGCTGGACACTTCCGGGCCGGGCCGGTTCTTTAACCGTGAGCTTAGCTGGCTGGATTTCAATTGGCGCGTGCTGGAAGAGGCCGAGAACCCCCGCGTGCCCCTGCTGGAACGGCTGCGCTTCCTGTCAATCTCGGCCACCAACCTCGATGAGTTCTACACCGTCCGCGTCGCGGGCCTGCGCGAATTGGCCCAAGCGGGCAATACCACCGCTGCCGCCGACGGCCTGACGCCCGCCGAGCAACTGGTGCTGATCAACGAAGACGCCCGCAAGCTGATGCTCTCGCAACAGCGCGTGCTGGTGGACCTGATGACCGAGATGGATGCGCAGAACATCATGCTGGAGCGCACCGCTGACCTTACCGAGGACGATCTAAAGTACCTCGAAAGCGTCTTCCTCAACCAAGTCTTCGCCGTACTCTCCCCCCTCGCCATCGACCCGGCACACCCCTTCCCGTTTATCCCCAACACCGGCTACGCGCTGGCGCTGCAACTCGAACGCACCCGCGACAAACGGCCCCTGCAAGCGCTGCTGCCGATCCCCGGCCAGATCGACCGCTTCGTCTCCCTGCCCGCCCCCGACGGCTGCCTGCGCTACCTGCCGCTCGAAGACCTGCTGATCATCAACATCCCGAACCTTTTCCCGGGCTACAAACTCAAAGCCCACTTTGAATTCCGCGTGCTGCGCGACAGCGATCTCGAGGTCGAGGACGAGGCCGAAGACCTTGTGCGCGAGTTCGAAGTCGCCCTGAAACGCCGCCGCCGGGGCGAGGTCGTGCGGCTCACCCATTCCGCCGGGGCACCGGAAAAGCTGAAGTCCGTGGTCATGCGCGAACTTTGCGTGCGCCCGCAGGACGTGATCGAACTCGACGGCATGCTCGGCATCGCCGACCTGTCGAAACTGGTGACAGACGCCCGCCCGGACCTGCTTTGGCCCAGTTTCACCCCCCGCATCCCTGAGCGTGTCAGCGACCACGACGGCGACATGTTCGCCGCGATCCGCCAGAAAGACATGCTGCTGCACCACCCCTATGAGACCTTCGACATGGTGGTCCGCTTCCTTGCCCAGGCGGCGCGTGATCCTGATGTGGTGGCGATCAAACAGACCCTCTACCGCACGTCGCGCGACAGCCCGATTGTCGAAGCGCTTTGCGAAGCCGCCGAGGATGGCAAGTCGGTCACTGCCTTGGTGGAGCTTAAGGCCCGCTTTGACGAAGCCGCCAACATCCGCCAATCCCGCCGTCTGGAACGCGCCGGCGCGCATGTGGTCTATGGCTTCCTAGACCTCAAAACCCACGCCAAAATCTCCACCGTGGTGCGCCGCGAAGGCGACCAACTGGTCACCTATACCCACTACGGCACCGGCAACTATCACCCGATCACGGCGCGCATCTATACTGACCTCTCGCTCTTTACCTGCGACCAGAACCTTGGCCGCGACGCCACCAAAGTCTTTAACTTCCTCTCCGGCTACGCCCCGCCCGAGAAGCTCGACAATCTCGCCATTTCCCCCATCACCCTCAAGCCGCGCTTGCTGGAGTTGATCGCAGCCGAAGCGGACCATGCCCGCAACGGCAAACCGGCGGCGATCTGGGCCAAGATGAACGCGCTGATCGACGCCGAGGTGATCGACGCGCTCTACGCCGCCAGCCAAGCAGGCGTGGAGATCAGCCTCGTGATCCGCGGCATCTGCGGGCTGCGCCCGGGCGTCATAGGCCTGTCGGACAACATCCGCGTCAAATCCATCATCGGGCGGTTTTTGGAACACAGCCGCATCGTCTGTTTCGGCAATGGCCACGGGCTGCCGCATAAAAAAGCGCGGGTTTTCATGTCCTCCGCCGATTGGATGGGCCGCAACCTGAACCGCCGGGTCGAGACACTGGTCGAGATCGAAAACCCCACCGTAAAGGCCCAGATCACCAGCCAAGTCATGGCCGCGAACCTTGCCGATGTGGCGCAAAGCTGGGTCATGGGGCCGGAGGGAAAATTCACCCGCCCCGCCGTGCCCGAGGGCACATTCGCCTTTAACTGCCACCGCTTTTTCATGGAAAACCCGTCACTTTCCGGGCGCGGCAGCGCGGGGGCGTCGGATGTGCCCAAGCTGACCCATACCGAGGATTGAGCGCGGAACGGGGGCGTTAGCAATTGACCTCCCCGCCCCCCTGCGCCAAATATCTTTGCAAACGGATGGCCCGCAGGAGCATTGATGGCAGACCAGACCGACCCTTCCCGAGCGCCCGCCGTCCCTGAAACCGGCGTGGCGGAGCTGGGGCTTTTCGGCAAACCACTGTTCGAAGACCCTGGCGCCCGGGCGCTGGCCCGCGTGGGCGTGGTGGATGTGGGCTCGAACTCCGTCCGCCTCGTGGTCTTTGACGGCGCGGCGCGCTCGCCGGCCTATTTCTACAACGAAAAGATCATGTGCGCCCTCGGCGCGGGGATGGCCGAAACCGGGCATCTCTCGCCCGAAGGCCGCCTCCGCGCGCTCTCGGCCCTGCGCCGCTTCAGCAAGCTTGCCGATGGCATGGGTCTGTCGGAGCTTACCGTCGTTGCCACCGCCGCCGTGCGCGATGCCAAGGACGGGCGCGAATTCTGCGCCGATGTGCTGCGTGAAACCGGCCTGCGCATCTGGGTCATCGACGGCGAAGAAGAGGCCCGGCTTTCTGCCCAAGGCGTGCTCTTGGGCTGGCCCGGTGCCTACGGTCTGGTCTGCGACATCGGCGGCTCTTCGATGGAATTGGCGGAAATCTCCGGCGGGCGTGTCGGCAAACGCGTCACCTCGCAGCTTGGCCCGCTGAAACTGCGTGACCTCAAGGGCGGAGCCAAAGGCCGCAAAGACCACATCAAAGAGGTGATGAACAGCCTGCACGAAACGATGGGCAGCCAGCGTGACCGGCTGTTCCTCGTCGGCGGTTCATGGCGGGCGATTGCGCGGATCGACATGTACCGCCGCGGCTACCCGCTGCACGTGCTGCACGAATACCGCATGACCGTGACCTCGGTGCGCGAGACGGTCAAATTCATCCAAGAAAGCGACCTGAAAGAGCTGAAAGCGGCCTGCAACGTCTCCTCCAGCCGGATGTCGCTGGTGCCCTATGCGGCGGAGGTGCTGAGCCGTCTGGTCAAAACCTTCCGCCCCAAAGATATCGCCATTTCCAGCTATGGCATCCGCGAAGGCATGCTTTACGAGCAAATGCCCCAACGCCTGCGCGACCGCGATCCGCTGATCGAAGCCTGCTATTTCGCCGAAGCCAAAGACGCCCGTATGCCCGGCTTCGGCAAGGTGCTCTATAACTTCATCCTGCCGCTCTACCGTTCGGCCCCGCACGCCCGCAAACGCCTGGTCAAAGCCGCCTGTCTGCTGCACGACGTCAGCTGGCGCGCGCATCCCGACTACAGGGCTGAGACCTGTTTCGACAATGCCACTCGCGCGAACTTGGGCGGGCTGAAACACGCCGAACGCATCTATCTGGGCCTCGCCCTGCTACACCGCTACTCCAACAAACGCGAGAACACGCGGTTTGAAGACCTCTATGAGATGGTCGACGAACAGACCCGGCTTGAGGCGGAAATTCTCGGCAAAGCCATGCGCTTTGGCGCGATGCTGTGGATGGACAAGAACGAACAGCGCGGCGAATTGCGCTGGTTCCCCAAGAAAAAGCAGCTGGAGCTGTGGCTTACGCCCGACATGGTACCGCTCTTTGGCGAGGTGGCAGAGGCGCGGCTGAACTCTCTGGCGAACTCGCTGGAGGCCGAGGTGCATGTGCGCACCGGCAAGCGACCGCCCGCGGCAAAGCCCGAAGCTTAAAGGTCGATCTGCGGCTCAGGCTCGGTGGGAGTCTCAGGCGGCATCATCGGATGATCGGGCTTGCGGCGGATGATGATATCGCCATTGGGCTGCATCTCAGGCGCCTGATAAGCGTTCCAATCCTCGACGTCGTCCAAAAGCTCGGTCAGCTTCGGCCCCATCTCGCGGGCAAAGTCCCGCAGCGCAGGGCGCATGGCTTCGGTAAAGCCTTCGAACCCTTCCATGACCGGGCCCATCTCTTCCATGATCCCGTCCATGAACATCTGCGCGCCCTGCTCCATCAAGCCAAGGCCGCGTCCTTCGGTGTCATCCTGTGCGAGCGCCGAAACCGGCAGCAGCGTGCACAGGGCAATGAGGGGCATAAAACGTGTCATGCCCTTGATGTAGGAAGCCGCTCAGCGTTGTCGAGTTTTCTGCGCAAGATTTAGGCGCGCGCCCGCCTAGAGATCGACGTCCAACGTCACCGGGAAGTGGTCCGACGCGGTCAGCAAGGCATCGCGCAACCCCGTATTCCCCCAACATTCCGGATCGTCCATCGGGTGCCAGATCCGCCAGCTTGCCGCTCGTTCGCAAAATTCCGGCGTCACCATGATGTAATCCAGAAGCGCCTGCAGATAGCGCTTCTCGGGCCGTATCCAGAACCGTGCAGAGCTTGGCGCAGCGCCCAAACGGCGGCTCAGCGCCTGTTTCGCATGGGGGTCAAAAAGCGCGCCGTTGCCCTCCCCCAATACGATCTCGACCGAGGAGCGGCCAAAGAGGTCCTCAAACTCGTCCAACCCCGGCCCGTCGTTCATATCGCCCATGACCATTACCGGCTGCCCTGCCGCGATCAGCATATCGATGCGCCGCCGCAACCAAATCGCCTGCGCCAACTGCTTGCGCCGATTGGCGATGGCAAGGCGCAGCACATCCGCGTCGGACTTCGCCCCATGCGGCGCTTTCGATTTCAAATGCGCGCCGATCATTTGGAAGGCAAAGCCGCTTTGCGTCACAACCTCCAACTCCAGCGGCGGTTTGGAAAAGACGACCTGATCCTCTGTGGCATCCACGTCCAGATCGATCCGTAGCGTGCGGTCAAATCGCGGTGCCTCTGCCGAGGCTTGCGGCACATGGCGCGCGGTCAGCCTTTCGGGGTCATAGAGCAGAGCAATCTCCTGCTGCGTGTCATTGGAGAATCCCATGACCGCGCCGCAAGCCCGCAGGCCGAACCGTTTTGCGAAATTCTCTAGGGCTAGCACGGTAGACTGCCGCCGCCCATGGTTCGGCGCCTCAATCACCATGATCGCATCTGCGTCCAGCGCCGTGAAAACCCGCCCCAAAGCCGCCGTTTGCTCCGCCCGCGTCACCTGATACCGCGCTGACCAGCCGCCATCGTCGTACAGCTGATTGTCGTCGTCAAACAGGCTCGCGAACCATTCGACATTGTAAGTCGCAAAGCGCATCAGGCGTGTTTGCCCGAGATCGTCTCCCACGCGCGGTTAATGTCGATCATGCGCTTCTCGGCCATCTTAATCGCCTCTTCCGGCAATCCCCGTGCCACCAGCGCATCGGGATGGTTTTCCCGCACCAAGCGCCGCCACGCCTTGCGCGCCTCTTCTAACGTGGCATTCGGCCCGATGCCCAGAACCGTGCGTGGCAGGGGCGAACTGTCCGGCACGAAACGCGCTTTGAGCGAGGCGAACTCTTCCTCATCCATCCGAAAGATCGCGGCCACATCCTCCAGAAAGGCATTCTCATTCGGGTGATACGTCCCATCCGCCATAGCGATGTGGAACAGCCCCTCCATCAGATCGTGCAGCATCTCGGGCTGGTCATCGAACATCGTGGCAATGCGCCGGGCGTATTCCTCAAACCCCGCTACGTCTTGCCGTGCGAGGTTGAACACCCGCGCCGCGCCATCCTGATCGCCTTCGGCAATCTGGAACACCTCGCGAAAGGCCGTCACCTCGTCGCGGGTCACCAGCCCATCGGCCTTGGCCATCTTGGCCCCAAGCGCGATCACCGCGATGGTAAAGGCCACCGACCGCTCCGGCGGGCTGCGCAGACGGTCAAAGACAGCCGACAGCCCCTCGCCCGCGGTGAGGGCCGACAAAGCCTCGGTAATACGTGTCCAGATCGACATGGGCGTGCCCTTCGGTGGTGACCCCCCAATCCTAGCCCGCGTGGCGGTGAAAGTCAGGGTGCGCCAAGTATTTTCTGCATGAGGATAAGGTCAAGCCATTGATCCCGCTTGCGCCCAACCTCTGGCATGCGTCCGACCTGAGCAAAGCCCAGCTTTTCATGGAAAGCCACCGCGCCGGGGTTGGCGCTGCTGATCGCTGCAACCATCACATGATGCCCCTGCGCCGCCGCCCCATCCATCGCCCGCGTCATCAAGCCGCGGCCCAGCCCCTGCCCCTGTGCCGCTCCCGAGAGCACGATGCTATGCTCCACCGTCGCGGCATAGCCCGGCCCGCCGCGAAAGCTGCCGAAGGTGACAAAGCCCGCGAGTTGCCCCGCGACCTCGGCAACCCAAAAGACGCCCGCGCGGGCGTCGATCAGCGCGGCGATGTCATCCGCGCTTTTCTCTTCCGTGGTGAAGGTTGCGAGGCTGTCGCGGATCATACCGTTCCACAGCCCCGCCACAGCCGCCGCGTCGCTGCGCTCAGCCGCGCGCAGAGTCATGCCGCCATCCGCTCCCCGCCCCGGAGGGCGAGGAGCCTGCCACCGTTCACTTGCGTGTCTCACGGATCAGTTTGAGAATATCCTGCGCCGCCGAGGGGATATTCGTGCCGGGACCAAAGATCGCCTTTACGCCTGCATCCTGCAGGAACTTGTAATCCTGCTGCGGGATCACACCCCCACAGATCACCAGAATATCCTCAGCACCCGCATCCTTCAGCGCCTGAATAAGCTGCGGCGCCAATGTCTTATGCCCCGCCGCTTGGCTGGAGATGCCGATCACATGCACGTCGTTATCGACCGCGTCCTGCGCGGCCTCGGCGGGCGTCTGGAACAACGGCCCCACGTCCACGTCAAAGCCGATATCGGCAAAGGCCGTGGCGATCACCTTGGCGCCCCGGTCGTGCCCGTCCTGACCCATTTTGACCACCAGCATACGCGGACGGCGGCCCTCGGCTTCGGCAAACTCGTTGACCGATTTCTGAATGTCGGCAAAGCCCGCGTCGCCCTCATAGGCCGCGCCATAGACGCCCGAGAGCGTCTTGACCTCGGCCCGGTGCCGCCCGAATTGTTTTTCCATCGCCATGCTGATTTCCCCCACTGTGGCGCGTGCGCGTGCGGCTTCGACCGCCGCGTCGAGCAGATTGCCGCCCTCGGCCGCCCGCCGTGTCAGTTCCGCCAAGGCGGCGGTGCAGGCGTCTTCGTCCCGCTCGGCTCGGATGCGCTCCAAACGCGCCACCTGACCGGCCCGAACTTTGACGTTGTCGACGTCGAGAATGTCGATCGGCTCTTCCTTGTCACGGCGATATTTGTTCACCCCAACAATGACCTCGGTGCCCCGGTCGATGCCCGCCTGACGCTGCGCGGCGGCTTCTTCGATGCGCAGCTTCGGCATGCCGGAGGCCACGGCCTTGGTCATGCCGCCCATCTCTTCGACTTCCTCGATCAACTCCCATGCGGCTTCGGCCAGATCGGCGGTCAGCTTCTCGACATAGTAAGAACCCGCCAGAGGATCGACGACATTGGTGATGCCGGTCTCCTCTTGCAGGATCAGCTGGGTGTTTCGGGCGATGCGCGCCGAATGTTCCGTCGGCAGGCCGATGGCTTCGTCCAGCGAGTTGGTGTGCAGCGACTGGGTGCCGCCCAAGACCGCCGAGAGTGCCTCGTAAGCGGTGCGCACGACGTTGTTGTAAGGGTCTTGTTCGGCGAGGCTTACACCGGAGGTCTGGCAATGTGTCCGCAGCATCGAGGACTTGGGGTTCTTCGGCTTAAATTCTTCCATCACCCGCGACCACAAGAGACGCGCGGCGCGCAATTTGGCGGCCTCCATGAAGAAGTTCATGCCGATGGCAAAGAAGAACGACAGCCGCGGCGCAAAGCGGTCCACATCCATGCCCGCAGCAATTGCCGTGCGCACATATTCGCGCCCGTCCGCGATAGTGAAGGCCAGCTCCTGCACGAGGTTCGCGCCGGCCTCTTGCATGTGATAGCCCGAGATCGAAATCGAGTTGAACTTCGGCATATGGTCCGAGGTATATTCGATGATATCCCCGATGATCCGCATCGACGGTTCCGGCGGATAGACATAGGTGTTGCGCACCATGAATTCCTTGAGGATGTCGTTCTGGATCGTGCCCGAAAGCTTGGCCCGGTCGTGGCCCTGCTCTTCGCCCGCCACGATGAAGCTGGCGAGGATCGGGATCACCGCGCCGTTCATCGTCATCGAAACCGAGACCTGATCGAGCGGGATGCCGTCGAAGAGGATTTTCATATCCTCGACCGAGTCGATCGCCACACCAGCCTTGCCGACATCGCCCTCAACCCGCGGGTGGTCGCTGTCATAGCCCCGGTGCGTCGCCAGATCGAAGGCAACCGAAACCCCCTGCTGCCCGGCGGCCAAAGCGCGACGATAAAAGGCGTTGGATTCCTCGGCCGTGGAAAACCCCGCATATTGCCGGATCGTCCAAGGCCGCCCCGCATACATCGTGGCCTTCACGCCCCGCGTAAAAGGCGCCTCGCCCGGAATGCTGCCCAGATGCTCCAGCCCATCCACATCGTCAGCGGTATAAAGCGGCTGGACGTCGATCCCCTCCAGCGTCTTCCACGTCAGATCGTCGAGGCTGCGCCCGCGCAATTCGCCGGTGGCCAGATCACGCCAGCGGGCTTTGGCGTCCTTGTTCTCGGATGTCATATGCATGTCCTTCTCTCATGGCGCCGGGCGGCAGGCTTGGGCCTGCTCTTCTCCGGCTGGGGTCCTCTGTCAAAGTGGCCAGACCATCGGCCCCGGCGGCGAGCCAGAACTGATCGTCGGCATAGCGTTCGCGCAGGGCTGCTGCCTGCGCCGCATCAAACGGCTGCCAACGCCCGGCGGATGTTGGCAGCAACGCGGGGTCTTCGCCCCGTTCGTTCAGTGTGTCGCGCAGGGCGCTGAGGTCCGGCGCACGGTTCAGCCACTGCGCCTTGCCCATGGGGGCTGTCTGATCCGTGCAGGCAGTAAAAAGCGCATCGGAGCGGCCCGCGAATTGCTCAAAAGGAGTGATCCTGATCTCGGCCTCCGGCAAGGCACAGGCCAGATCGGTCACCACATCGCGCCAAGACCGCGGGTTCTGCGCAATGGCCTCGCGGGTCTGCGCGCTCGGCACCGGATGCCCGCGCCCCACGGTATAAGCCGCCGCCGACGCCCACCACAGGTCCGGCGCCCGCACGCTCAGCACCACGCGTTTGATCCGCCCACCAAAGGCGCTGCCGATGCGGGCCATACGTTCGCCAATCGCCGGATACAACGCCGCGTGCCGCAAACACTGCCGGGCGCTGCCGATCATATTCTCATCGCTGATAAGCAACTGGCTCAGCCCCTGAGCGCGACACTGCGCCACCTGCATCTGCACCCGCCCCTCGGCCCGGCGCACCGGGTCGCGCCCCCGTGCCACGGCTGGCCCCGGAAACAAGCCGGGAAAGACCGACTGCCGCACCCGCGTGGGGCCCCAAAAGCCGATACCGCGCGCGCTCAGCTCCGCGTGGTTGTAGCGCAGGTAGCGCTGAAAACTGGTGGTGCCGCTGCGATGGGCCCCGATGTGAAGAATGACGTCCATGATGGCGCGGCCCAATGCTGGCAGAACGGCCGCCCCGACCGGCCATGACGCAGGGAACACCGACGTCATGGGCCAAAATGCCTTGCAATGGGATTAATCCCCCCCTGCGGCGCTTTGACCTTCGCAAACGCGGGCCGAGCGCCTATATCTGAGGGGACAGGAGCATTAATGAAACGTCTTATCTCACTTGTTTTTGCAGGATTTATCGCCGCTACGGCCAGCGCCCAAAGCGCGGATGTACCGGCAGAAGACCCGCTGTTCTTGCCCGCTGATATGGCAGATTTGAGCGAATTCCAGTGGAAAAAGCGACCCGTTTTGGTCTTTGCCAACTCGGAAAACGACCCCGCCTTCGTGTCGCAAATGGAATATCTGCAAGACCGCGAGGACGAATTACGCCTGCGCGATGTCATCGTGCTGACCGACACAGACCCCGCCGCGCGCAGCCCGCTGAGGCTGCGCATGCGGCCGCGTGGCTTTATGCTGGTGCTGGTCGACAAGGAAGGCGGCATCGAGCTGCGCAAACCCTTCCCATGGGACGTGCGCGAGATCACCCGCAGCATCGACAAGATGCCATTGCGCCAGCGGGAGATTAGAGAACGCAAAGCGAACGATAGTCCTCTACTAGAATGAGACCCTATATTCGCTGCAATTCTCATTCGAAGAAGCTCTCATCAACTTCAGCGATTTCATAAGTGCGTTTAACTCGGCAACCCACCTCGTGTGCGATCATAAGACGGGCCAATTGAGGACCGTCGACAAGCACAATTCTAGCGCCGAGCTTTTCTGCCGTTTGCACTGCGCTTGGTGAAAAAGTAGAGGTCGTAACGAAAATACCTTTCGTCACATCCTTCATTCCGAGTGCCCCGTAGAAGTCTCGTAAAGCTCCGCTTCCTATCACATTGTGCGCGGCGTAACGTTTGGCTTGTACATATACTTGGTCAACGCCAAGACGATCTAGGTTTATGACTCCATCAACACCGTCATCTCCGGCCTGCCCAATAACGCGCCCGGCTTGCATATCGTAGCCATATCCCATCTTCAGTAGAAGACGAACGATTACGTCTTCAAAAAATGCAGGATCAGCCTCACGCAGTTTGGATAAGAGATCTTCGGCCAAAGCAGAGGTAATTTCTGAAAACGCGGCATTCAAAACCTCATCGGGGGTCTGCTGGTTAGGAGCGGCTGCTACTTCCTCTTTATCAGTCGTGCCGCTCCGAGATTTAAATTCAAGGTATTCGGGAAACTGCGTTAGAAAGGTTTTGTCGATGTGCTTGGGCGAACTCGCCAATACCTTTTTTCCCGTTTCTGTCAGCGCAAAATGACCACGTTTGGTATTCGCTAACAATCCCGCCTGCTTCAGATAGCTTCTGGCCCAATGGACCCGGTTCGCAAACCGGGTCTGCTTTCCACTGGGCAGAATCTCATTCCGCTCTTCGGGCGTTAGCTCAAACTCTTCCGTCAATTCGTCCACAACATCAGAGATCGCACGCTCACCGTTTGCAGCGGAAGCCAAGACTGGCTTCATTAACTTCTGGAAGTCGGGGATAGGCACCTTATTCGAACTCCATGATCACATCGTCCACGGCAAGGCTGTCGCCCGCGCCCGCGTTGACCTTGCTGACCACGCCTTTCTTCTCGGCGCGCAGGATGTTCTCCATCTTCATCGCCTCGATGGTGCAGAGCGCTTGGCCCTCTTGAACCTCGTCACCCACTTCCACATCCAGCTTCACCACCAGACCCGGCATCGGGCAGAGCAGCATCTTCGACGTATCAGGCGGCAGCTTTTCGGGCATCAGCGCGGCCAGTTCGGCCTGACGCGGCGTGCGCACATGAACCTTGAGGTCCGCGCCACGCGTGCGGATGCGGAAGCCACCTGAGATCTTGCCGACCTTCAGCACCAAAGGTGCATCGTCCACCGTCAGAACCGCCAGTTGGTCGCCCGGGGTCCAATCGCCGCGGACACGCATTTCGGCCCCGTCGGCAAATTGCACCGTGGCCCCTTCGGGATCGGCTTTGGTGACCACGTCGAAGTTTTCGCCCTGCAGGCGCACGTTCCAGTCGCTGCCGACCTTGCGCTCGTGGTTGTCCATCCGACCCGAGACGCGGGCGCGGCGGATCTCGCCCACCCGGTGCATCGCGGCACAGGCGGCGGCGATGCGGCGTAACTCTGTGTCTGGCAGGGTCACGCCCTCGAAACCGTCGGGATATTCTTCCGCGATAAAGGCGGTCGTCATCTCGCCCGAAACGAACTTCGGGTGGTCCATCACGGCAGACAGAAACGGCAGGTTGTGGCCAATGCCCTCAACCTCAAAGCTGTCCAAGGCCACGCGCATCTTCTCGATCGCCTCGGCCCGGGTCGGCGCCCAGGTGCAGAGCTTGGCGATCATCGGGTCATAATACATCGAAATCTCGCCGCCCTCAAAGACGCCGGTGTCGTTGCGCACGGCCATGTCGCCGGCAGGCGCATCGCCCTGCCAAGTGCCCTGCTCCAAAAGCGGCCCGGCGGCCACTTCTTGCGGCGGGCGGTAGCGGGTCAGACGGCCAATGGAGGGCAAGAAGCCGCGGTACGGGTCTTCGGCATAAAGACGGTTCTCGATGGCCCAGCCGTTCAGTTTCACATCGTCTTGGGTGATCGACAGCTTCTCGCCATTGGCCACGCGGATCATCTGCTCCACGAGGTCCACGCCGGTGATCAACTCAGTGACCGGGTGCTCTACCTGAAGGCGGGTGTTCATCTCAAGAAAGTAGAAGTTCTTGTCGCCATCAACGATGAATTCCACGGTACCCGCGCTGGTGTAGCCCACGGCTTGGGCCAGAGCCACGGCCTGCTCGCCCATCGCTTTACGGGTCTCCTCATCAAGAAACGGGCTCGGCGCCTCTTCGACAACCTTCTGGTTGCGGCGCTGGATCGAACATTCCCGCTCGCCCAGATAGATGCCATTGCCATGGGCGTCGCAGAGCACCTGAATTTCGATGTGGCGCGGCTGGGTCACAAACTTTTCGATAAAGATACGGTCATCACCAAAGCTGTTCGCGGCCTCGTTCTTGGACGACTGAAAGCCCTCGCGCGCCTCCTCGTCATTCCATGCGATCCGCATTCCCTTGCCGCCGCCGCCCGCGGAGGCCTTGAGCATCACCGGATAGCCGATCTCGTTGGAAATCTTGACCGCCTCGTCCGCGTCTTCGATCAGGCCCATATAGCCCGGCACGGTCGACACCCCGGCCTCCTGCGCGATCTTTTTTGAGGTGATCTTGTCGCCCATCTTCTCAATCGCGCCCACAGGCGGGCCGACAAAGGCCACGTCAGCCGCATCAAGAGCTTCGGCAAACTTGCTGTTTTCGCTCAGGAAACCGTAACCCGGATGCACTGCCTGCGCGCCGGACTGTTTGACCGCCTCCATCACCTTGTCGATGACGATATAAGATTGGTTGGCGGGGGGCGGGCCGATGTGAATGGCTTCGTCCGCCATTTCGACATGCAACGCCTGCGCGTCGGCGTCCGAGTAAATGGCGACTGTGGTTAGCCCCATCTTCTTGGCCGTTTTGATAACGCGGCAGGCGATTTCGCCCCGGTTGGCGATCAGGATCTTGTCAAACATCAGCACTTCCTTTGACACTGGCAGGCAACGCGAAAAGCCGCGTCAGCCGGGGCTGCGCGGTGCCTGTATTGAGAGAGGGAAAAACGGCGCCACGGGCGCGAGGGGCCAGCGGAGCCGTCAGAATTGAATGATCAGAGCGCGGCTCAGTAGCCGCGACATTTGCCGGGGTTGAGTTGGCAATAGGCGACATTGCCTGCCGCACCAATAGCTGCGCCCTGCAGGAGCGACCCGCTGGTGATCGCTGCGGCGCCTGCGCCAACGGCGGCACCGGCAAGCGATTGCTCGGGGATTGTGTTGCCGCAAGCGGCAAGCCCGGCTGTCGCGCCAAGCGCGAGAATGATTGTACGGATCGACATCTGCCTGTTCCTTCACTGCTTATTGTTCTTTGGCCAACCGACCGACAGGCGTCGGGTTCCGGGGCTGCGTTCTTGTCCACCGTCTTGTGCCCGAAGGACCACAGATCGAAAAAGCCGGACAACGATGCCAGCGCACTGGTCCGCTGCCCGGCAGGGGAAGGGGTATGGTCTTCAAGCCTAGCAGAACCTTGGACAAATCGTGTCCCACCAGTCCCCAGAACCATGTGACAGTCCTGCGCGCGCGCCAAGTGCGACGGCGGCATCGCCTGCACATCGGCAAGCCTATGCTGATCTGGAGAAAGGCGCGGCAACATCATGCCGATTAATCCCCAAAGGCTTCTGGGAAGGCCGCGCGCGCGGCTTGCACATCCAGTACCAAAAGCGCTTCATAATCGGCTGGATCGAACGGATCGGTTGCAGGAAGCACCTCACGGCCGAAGAGCCATGACAGACGCCCCGCGTCCAGATTGCCGCGCTCGAAGGGTTGGTCGCCAAAATGCTCGTAAAGCGCTTTGACAAAAGCCAGATCGGCGCGCCGGTCTGGCGGGCGACGGTCCGGCCTACGCTCGCGCCGGGTGATTGGCGTGACCCCTTTGGGGTTCGGGCGGCGGATGGTGAATTGGAAATCGGTACCGGGCAGTCGACCCGGAAACCCGCGATGTTTTAGCATATAGGCGGGCATCAGACACCCCTTCCGATTGCAGGGGTGACAGATAGGGTGGAGATCAGGACAGGCGCGGACGCCTGTCCTGCAACGGCATTACTTGTACTTGCCGGTGTATACGGGCTCGACCGAAATCGGTGCGGGCTCGACAACAACGTATTCTTCTTCGGTCTGACCGCTTGTGCAGGCTGCAACGGAAGCGACGAAACCGAACGCTGCCAGCATCTTGATGCTCTTGGACATGTAAATCTCCTGTTTGTGTTTATGAAACCCGCCACGGCGATATGCCGCAGGGGCCCCGGTACTGAGGTAAGGGATACGTCGGTATTCCTTGACCGCATCTTATGCGATTCACATGGCAATGGATATGGCTGCAAGCGCAAACGACTTGCCTGTGACTCCAAAGCCTCATTCAAAAAGGGGTATCGGCGGAAATCCGCAAGATATTGTGGCCGCATCACAAACCCTCCCAGATGCAGCTATCGTCCTGGGCACGAAAGGCTTCAAAATATTGGGTCGCGTCAGGGTCTGCCGCGCCAAAATCGACTGCGCGATCGGCAAGCGAGACGATGATCACCTGCCCGGCAAGCGCATGTTCGGCCATATAGGGGAGTGCGACCGATGCGCAGAGATGCTCCATATCCGGCGCGGCGAGATCATAGCCAATCGCCTCCGGCCCCTCAGCAATCTGCGGCGCGATGAAGCGAAAGCGCAGCCAGGTCTCCCCGCCCAACTCTTCGACCAACACTTCCTGCAAGTCGATCTGCTGGCCCGAGGGCACGTCAAAGGCAAAGGCAGGTGCAGCGAGCCCAAAAGCCAGCACACCCGCCATGAGACCCCGCGCTAGTGATTGCGCAGCGCCTCGATCAGCGCGTCCTTGTCCATATCCGACCGCCCCTCGATATCGAGCTCCTGTGCCCGCTCGTAGAGGTCGTCCTTGCTCCAGTCCTCGTAGGGCGGCTGCTTGCCCCCCTTCTTGCTGGGGTGCTGGCTGTCGTTGGCCTGCGCATTGGCGATCCGGGCGGCTTTCTCCTTGCTCGCCCCGTCCTCGCGCAGGGATTTGTAGGTCTCTTCGTCCTTGATCGATGAATTGGGCATGGGTTGATCCTCCTTTGCAGGAAAAACCACCCAGCCCGCCAGCGGTTCCGCGAGCGGCCCCGGTGGGATCGGTATTTGAAAAAGGATGAAGGACCATGGGGGCGCTCACAAGGGGATGTTGTCGTGCTTCTTCCAGGGAGTCTGCACCTTTTTGTTGCGCAGCGAAGCAAAGGCGCGGGCGACCCGCTTGCGGGTGGTACGCGGCTGAATGACCTCGTCGATAAAGCCCCGTTCGGCAGCAACGAAGGGATTGGCGAAACGGTCTTCGTAATCCTTGGTGTGCTGGGCGATTTTCTCGGGGTCGTTCAGGTCTTTGCGATGGATGATCTCGGTCGCGCCCTTGGCACCCATCACCGCCACTTCGGCGGTGGGCCAGGCGTAGTTAAAGTCAGAACGCAGATGTTTGGAAGCCATCACGTCATAGGCGCCGCCATAGGCTTTGCGGGTGATGACGGTGACCATCGGCACGGTAGCTTCGCCGTAAGCAAAGAGCAGCTTCGCGCCGTGCTTGATAACGCCGCCGAATTCCTGACCGGTGCCGGGCAGGAAGCCGGGCACGTCGACCAATGTCAGGATCGGGATCTCGAAAGCATCACAGAAACGCACGAAGCGTGCGGCTTTGCGCGAACTGTCAATGTCGAGACAGCCCGCCAGCACCATCGGCTGGTTGGCGACGACACCGACGGTGCGGCCTTCCATGCGGATGAAGCCCGTGATGATGTTCTTGGCGAACTCGGCCTGAATCTCGTAGAAATCACCTTCATCGCCGAGCTTCAGGATCAATTCCTTCATGTCGTATGGCGTGTTGGCGTTCGCAGGCACCAGCGTGTCGAGCGAGGGCTCAATCCGCTCAGGGTCGTCAAAGAACGGGCGGACGGGCGGTTTATCGCGGTTGTTGGCGGGCAGCAGATCAACGAGGCGGCGGACCTCGGCCAGCGCTTCGACATCATTCTCAAAGGCCGCGTCGGCGACAGAGGATTTGCGCGTATGGGTGGTGGCGCCGCCCAGTTCCTCAGCGGTGACGACTTCGTTGGTGACGGTTTTCACCACGTCGGGGCCGGTGACGAACATGTAAGAGCTGTCTTTCACCATGAAGATGAAGTCGGTCATCGCGGGCGAATAGACCGCCCCGCCCGCACAGGGGCCCATGATGACGCTGATCTGCGGGATCACGCCGGACGCTTCGATGTTGCGCTGGAAGACCTCGGCATAGCCTGCAAGGCTGGCCACACCCTCCTGGATGCGCGCGCCGCCGGAGTCGTTGATGCCAATAACCGGCGCACCGTTCTGCACCGCCATATCCATGATCTTACAAATCTTCTGGGCATGGGTCTCCGACAGCGAACCACCAAAGACGGTGAAATCCTGGCTGAACACATAGACGAGGCGACCGTTGATTGTGCCCCAACCTGTCACCACACCGTCGCCGGCTGGCTTTTGATCTTCCATCCCAAAGTCGGTGCATCGATGGGTCACGAACATGTCGAACTCTTCGAAAGAGCCTTCGTCGAGCAAGAGATCGACCCGCTCCCGCGCCGTAAGCTTGCCGCGACCATGCTGCGCGTCGATCCGCGCCTGACCGCCGCCCAAACGCGCATCTGCGCGGCGCTGCTCTAGTTGTTCGAGAATGTCTTTCATGACGCACCCCTGCTGTGATTTGCGCCATCCTATCGAAGGCCAGCGGCCAACCAAAGAGCAATATCGCAAATTTGCAAAACTATTACAGCGGCTTCGAAGCAAATCGCAAACTTGCAAAGCGTGGTAGTTAACATGGACAATGCCCGGCGGTCGCATTACTTGCATTTGCATGAGCGACCTGCCCCTTGTCCGCTATCTTGACCGGACCACTCCGCCCCACATCTCCACACTGATCCTGCTCGCAGGTCTATCAGCCATGGTGATGAACATCTTCCTGCCAAGCCTGCCGCAGATGGCCGAGTACTTTGGCACGGATTATGCGGTCATCCAGCTTTCGGTGCCACTCTATCTGTTCTTCAGCGGCGTGATGCAGATCTTCATCGGGCCCATATCCGACAATCTTGGCCGCCGTCGCGTGATGCTCTGGGGTCTGGGCCTGTTTCTCGCCGCCACATTGGGCTGCTTGCTCGCCCCAAACATCGCGGTCTTCCTCGTGTTCCGCATGGCGCAGGCAGTGATTGCCACCGGCATGGTCCTCAGCCGCGCCGTGATCCGCGATCTCTACACGCAGGACCAGTCCGCTTCGATGATCGGCTATGTCACCATGGGCATGGCGCTGGTGCCGATGATCAGCCCGGCTGCAGGCGGCCTGCTTGAGCAAGCCTTTGGCTGGCAGGCTTCCTTCTGGGCGATGCTCATTCTTGGCGCGCTGGTGTTTTGGGTCACCTGGGCCGATCTGGGCGAAACGGCCCGCGCAACGGGCAAGACGCTACGCCAGCAATTCGGCGAATATCCCGAACTGCTGCGCTCACCGCGCTTCTGGGGCTATGCGCTGGCCACGGGCTTTTGCTCGGGCGCCTTTTTCGCCTATCTCGGCGGCGCGCCCTTTGTGGGCACCGTGGTCTTTGGCATGGAGCCTGCGGTGCTCGGCCTCTATTTCGGCGCGCCCGCGATCGGCTATTTCGTCGGTAATTTCATCACCGCTCGCACCGCAACCCGCTACGGCGTGAACACTCTGGTGCTTTGGGGCTGCATCTCCAACGCCGTGGGCGGCTCTGTGTCTTTGCTCATTTTTCTCGCCGGTTACGGCTCGCCGCTGAGCTTCTTCGGCCTGATGACGCTGGTCGGTCTCGGCAACGGGCTCTGCATTCCCAACGCCACTGCCGGGATGCTGTCGGTCCGGCCGCATCTTGCCGGCACGGCCTCCGGCCTTGGCGGGGCGATCATGATCGTCGGGGGCGCGGCGCTGAGCGCGCTGGCTGGGGCGTTGTTGACGCCAGAGACCGGCGCCTACCCATTGCTTTGGTTGATGCTGCTGACGGCTCTGGCCTCTGTCGCCTCGATCTGGCTGGTGATCCACCGCGAAAAGGTGCTGGGGCTTTAACCCCGCGTTAACCAACCCACGCCACCTTGCGAGCAGCAGTTTGCAAAGCTACCCTGTCGCAAATTGCAAAACTGCAAAGGCACGTGATGGCCATTCAAAAACTCTATGCTGGCGTAAAGCTGCGGGAAACGCGCACCCGCGCGGGTCTGACGCAAAAGGACTTCGCCGCGCGGCTCGGCGTGTCCCTTCCCTACCTCAACCAGATGGAAAACAATAACCGGCCCGTCAGCACCGCCGTCGTGCTGGCGCTGGCCTCCGAGTTTGGCCTGGACGTCACCGAGCTTTCCAGCGGCGACGGCGAGCGTCTGGTCAGCGATCTGCGCGAGGCGCTAGCCGATCCGATCTTTGCAGGCAGCATGCCCCCCATGGCCGACATCCGCCTAACCGCCTCAAACGCGCCGGGGCTGGCCCATGCCTTCCTGTCTCTGCATCAAAGCTACCGACAGGTGCATGAACGCCTCGCCTCGCTGGATGAAGCCTTGGGCCGCGAGGACGCCCGCGCCATGCCCTCGCCTTGGGAAGAGGTCCGCGACTTCTTCCACTATTGCGACAATTACATCGACGCCGTCGACCGCGCCGCCGAGCACTTCGCCACCCGCGACGGCAGCCCCGGCAACACCCGCGTCGCTGCGGTAACGGCCCTCGCGAACGTTGGGGTCACGGTGGAGTTCGACGACGTCGACCGGCTGCGCGACTTCGACCCTGCCCGTAAAGTACTGCGTATCTCCGCCCGCGCAGCGCCCGAGACGCAGACCTTTCAACTGCTGCTGCAAGTCGCCTTGTCGCGCCAAGACGCGCTGATTGAAGCGACGCTCGATCTGGCTCGCTTTCACAGCCCCGCCGCCCGCGACATCGCCAAAATCGGCCTGGCCAACTATTTCGCCGGGGCGGCCCTGCTGCCTTATGAACGCTTTCTGGAAAAAGCCCGCGCCTGCCGCCATGATCTCGAGGTGCTCGCGACCCATTTTGGCGCCTCAATCGAGCAAGTGGCGCATCGGCTATCGACCCTGCAACGGCCCGGCGCCAAGGGCATCCCCTTCTTCTTTGTCCGTGTCGATCAGGCGGGTACGATCACCAAACGTCACTCCGCCACGCGCCTGCAATTTGCGCGATTTGGCGGTGCTTGCCCGCTGTGGAATGTTCACCGCGCCTTTGAGACGCCGGGCCGCTTTCTACGCCAACTGGCCGAGACGCCGGACGGCGTGCGTTACATCAGTCTGGCGCGGGACATCTCGAAACCGGCGGGCCGCTTCGGCGCCCCGGTGCGGCGCTATGCCATCGCCCTTGGCTGCGAAGTGCGCCATGCGCCCGCGCTGGTCTATGCCGATGGAATGGATGTCACCCGCAGCGATGCCTTTGAACCGATTGGCATTTCCTGCCGCATTTGCGAGCGGCGCGATTGCCACCAACGTTCCGTCCCACCCTTGGAACGGCAGCTCGTCGTCGATCCGCATCTGCGCGACGTGCTGCCCTACCGCGTCGAATAATCAGCGCCGCGCGCGCCGCCAGCCTGCGCCACGCGCTTCGGCTTCCGAACAGAACCAGCGCTCGCCTTTACCGGTGTTGATGCGGGTCCGGCTATAGAAGTCCTGCCCCGGCAGATGATAGATCTTCGTGCCCTTGGCGCTGATATTGCCTTTGATCTGGCAGCTTCC
This sequence comes from Sulfitobacter delicatus, assembly GCF_900102535.1. Taxonomy (GTDB): domain Bacteria; phylum Pseudomonadota; class Alphaproteobacteria; order Rhodobacterales; family Rhodobacteraceae; genus Sulfitobacter; species Sulfitobacter delicatus. The sequence goes on from NZ_FNBP01000002.1 coordinate 410,846, forward strand.
CTCGGCGCGCGCGGGCTCGGCTCCGCTGCGGCGGGTCACCCGGTAGCGGGCGGGGGAGATTGTCTTGAACCCATGTATCCCGCGTTCCGCGACAAAGGCGGCTTTTTCGTCCAGATCATAATCCATCGCATATTTGCGATAGGCAAAAGCCAGCCCTTCTTGCACCAACATACGCCCCACATCAGCGCCACCGACAAAGCAGCGCGCAACAACACGGTCATAGCGGTCGCGGTCCAGCGCTTCGCAACGCGCCTGTGCGCCCTGATAGCGGTCTCGCACCTGACGAGTCGTCCAATCCCCGCAGGCCCAAGGCTGCCCGCCTTCGGTCTCGCAAGTCTGCGCCGCTTCCAAAGCGTCAATCCCGTGCAGGCGCACACGCGTATCGCCCACGTCAAACGTATCGCCATCAATGACGCGCACAGCGCCGCTAATCCCCTGCGCCGAAGCGGCCCCGAAAGACAGCGTCAGCGTGAGGGCAAAGAGTGAACAAATTCTTAACATGGGGCAGGTATGACGCCCTGCTCGGCGCCCTGCAAGGCGAGATGTTAAGAGAGGTTAACGCTCAGCGCTGCGCCACCTGCCAGTTCGGATGCAGCCAAGGCTCCTCATTCGCCCGCGGCAGCGGATCGCGGCCCAAAAGCAGGTCCGAGACCTTCTCCCCCACCATGATCGACGGCGCATTGAGGTTGCCATTGGTGATGCGCGGGAAGATCGAACTATCGGCGACGCGCAGCCCCTCAACGCCAATCACCTGCGCCTGTGGGTCAACCACCGCGCCCGGATCATCCGCCGCCCCCATGCGGCAGGTGCCGCAAGGATGGTAGGCGCTCTCGGCATGTTCGGCGATGAAACTGTCAAGCTCGGCATCCGATTGCAGCGCCGCGCCGGGCTGGATTTCGTGCTTCACGAAAGGTTTGAACGCCTCTTGGCCGAAAATCTCGCGCGTGAGGCGGATACAGGTGCGGAACTCCTCCCAATCATCGGGGTGCGACATGTAATTAAAGCGGATGCGCGGCGCCTCTGCCGGGTCTGCCGAGCGCAGCGTAATGTCGCCGCGCGATTTGGAGCGCATCGGGCCGGTATGGGCCTGAAACCCATGCCCCTCGGCGGCTGCCTGCCCGTCATAGCGCACGGCGATGGGCAGGAAATGGTATTGAATATCAGGGTATTCGACGCCGGGCTTCGAGCGGATGAAGGCCGCGGATTCAAACTGGTTCGAGGCGCCCATGCCGGTCTTGGTAAAGAGCCACTGCGCCCCGATCACCGCTTTCGACAGCAGGTTCCAATGCTTGTAAAGCGTGATTGGCTGGCTCGACGCCATCTGGATATAGAGCTCCAGATGGTCCTGCAGGTTCTGCCCCACGCCGGGACGGTCAGCGACCACCTCGATGCCATGTTCCGCCAGATGCGCCGCCGAACCGATGCCCGAGAGCATCAGCAGTTTCGGCGAGTTGATCGAGGACGCGGCCAACACCACTTCGCGCTGCGCGCGGATGATTTCTGTCGCCGCGCCGCGCTTGACCTCCACGCCCACGGCGCGCCCGTCCTCAATCACCACCCGCTGCGCCAAAGCGCGGATCAGCGTCACATTCCCAGTCTTCTGCGCAGGCCGCAGATAGGCATTCGCCGCCGACCAGCGCCGCCCGTTCCAGACGGTCTGCTCCATCGGGCCAAAGCCCTCTTGTTTCTCGCCGTTATAATCCTCGGTCACCTGATAGCCCGCCTGCGCGCCCGCCTGCACAAAGGCATCAAACAGCGGATTGGCACGCGGCCCCCGGCTCACATGCAAAGGCCCGTCCTTGCCACGCCAGGCCTGATCGCCGCCGTGGCCGCCCTCGTGCCAAGTCTCCATGCGCTTGTAATAGGGCAGCACGTCGGCATAGCCCCAGCCCTGCGCGCCGCTCTCTTCCCAATGGTCGAAATCCTTGGCGTGGCCGCGCACATAGACCATGCCGTTAATCGAGGACGAGCCGCCGATGACCTTGCCACGCGGGCAGACCAATTCGCGCCCGTTCAAATGCGGCTCCGGCTCGGATTTATAGCCCCAGTCATAGCGCGGCATGTTCATCGGATAGCTGAGCGCCGCCGGCATCTGAATGAACGGCCCCGCGTCGCTGCCGCCATGTTCGATGATCGTAACCTTGCGGCCCGCCTCGGCCAGACGGTAGGCCATGGCGCAACCCGCAGAGCCCGCGCCGACGATGACAAATTCAGCTTCCATTCGTTTCCCCTTCCGTGGGTCCGCACGGGTGTGGGGCAGCGCCCGGCAAGGCTGACGCGCGCTGCTCCCTCACTTTCGTCGTTCAGAACGGCGCTTCGACATCGCCCATGCGTACATAGACCGACTTTAACTGGCTGTAGTGGTTGATCGCCGCCTTGGAATTCTCGCGCCCGACGCCGGAGTTCTTCATCCCGCCAAAGGGCGCTTCGACCGGCGCGTCGTTATAGGTGTTGATGTAGCAAGTGCCCGCCTCAAACGCGGCTGCCACTCGGTGTGCGCGGCTGAGGTCATTGGTAAAGACGCCCGCTGCGAGGCCATACTCGGTGGCATTGGCGCGGGCCATGACCTCTGCCTCATCCTCGAAATCCAAGACCGCCATGACAGGGCCAAAAATCTCTTCGCGGGCGATCACCATGCCGTCTTTGACATCGGCAAAGACCGTGGGCTGCATGTAAAAACCGTCGCGCTCAATCCGCTGGCCGCCATAGACCAGACGCGCGCCTTCGGCCTCGCCCTTTGCGACATAGTCCAGCGCGATCTGCATCTGGCGTTCGCTGACCATCGGGCCAAAGCTGGTGTCGGGGTCCATCGGGTCGCCGACCACCGCGTCGCCTAGCCGTTCGGCGAGGCGTGCGAGAAATGCTTCCTTGATGTCGCGGTGCACGAAGACCCGCGTGCCGTTGGAACAGATCTGACCGGAGCTGTAAAAATTGCCCAAGATCGCGCCGCTAATCGCGTTCTCGATGTCGGCATCTTCAAAGACGATCATGGGGGACTTGCCGCCCAGTTCCATCGTCACATGCTTGATACCCTCCGCCGCCGCGGCATAGACCTTGCGGCCCGTCGGCACCGACCCGGTGAGCGAGACCTTATCAACACGCGGATCAGTCACTAGCGACTGGCCCACTTCACCCATGCCCTGCACCACGTTGAACAGGCCCGCAGGCAGCCCGGCCTCGACCAAAATCTCCGCCACCTTCAAAGCACAAAGCGGCGTGGTTTCAGACGGCTTAAAGATCATCGCATTGCCGCAAGCCAACGCGGGCGCGGCCTTCCAGCAGGCGATCTGCGTCGGGTAGTTCCACGCCCCGATGCCCACGCAAAGGCCAAGCGCCTCGCGGCGGGTGTAGACCCAGTCTTCGCCCAATTGTATGTGCTCCCCCGTCAGGCTGCCCGCCAGCCCGCCGAAATACTCCAGCGCATCGGCCCCGCTGGTGGCATCGGCCACGGAGGTTTCCTGATACGGCTTGCCAGTATCATAGGTCTCGAGCACCGACAGATCGTGGTTACGATCGCGGATCATATCGGCGGCCCGGCGCAGCACGCGGCCCCGCTCGGTGCCGCTCATCGCCGCCCATGCGGCCTGTGCTTTGCGGGCCGAGGTGATGGCTTGCTCAACAATTGCGGGCGTCGCGGCGTAGACCGTGGCGATGGTCTCGCCCGTGGCGGGGTAGATCACCGGGATCGGCGTGCCGGCTGTGTCTTCGACGTAAGCGCCATCGATGAAGTGGCTGGCGTTGGGTTGGGGATCATAGGGCATTGCAATAACCTTCTTGCCTTCGGCGAAAGTATTTGGGGCCAAAAAGAGCGAACACTGGCAGCCAGCCTCGCGCTTAATGGCCGTGTTTAGCGGCCTGCTTTCAGCAGCAGGTCGAGTGTGTAGAGCGCCCGGGTCATGGCCTCGGCGGCGCTGACGTTGTCCGAGAGGGCGGCGCGCAGATAGAGCCCGTCGATCAGCGCGGCCAAAGTGTCGGCGTCGCCTTCGGGCTGGGGGCTGATCGGGCGCAGCGCATAGGTGAGGTTCGAGCGCAGCCGCCGTTGATAGACCGTCAGCAGCCGCCGCGTTTCGGGGTTGGTCCGTGCGCCCGCATAGAGCGTCATCCATGCGCTGACCGTGCCGGGGTGAAAGCCGGTGTCGTCAAAGCTTGCCACGATGATCGCCGCCGCCCGGTCATGCGGCGTGCGCGCTGTGGCCAGACGCTGGCGCACCCCCGCGGCATATTCCGACAGGATATGGCGCATTGCGGCGAGGAAGATCTGGTTCTTGCCGCCGAAATAGTGATGCGCCAGCGCGCTCGACATGCCCGCCCGCTTGGCGATCTGGCTCACGGTCACATCCAGCGACTGTGCGGCACCGATCTCGGCGATGGTGGCTTTGACCAGCGCAGAGCGGCGAATGGGTTCCATTCCGACTTTGGGCATTGGATTCGGATCCTTTGACGCGTGACCGCCACAGGATAGGGGATTTTTTATTGACGCGTCAATCAAGTACCGGAGGCCGCCGCGCCTATCAGAACTTTGTCGCGTGTGCCGGAGGTGTCACCTCCCGTTTCAGCATCGCTTCGCGCCATGTGATAAAGGTGACCGAACCCAAAATCACCGCGCCGCCGAGCACCACCCAGATGTCCACCGGCTCGGCAAAAACCACCACGCCAAGGATCGTGGCCCAGACCAATTGCAGGAAAGTCACCGGCTGCGTCACCGTCACCGGAGCAGCGGCAAAGGCCAAGGTCATCGTGAAATGCCCCGCCGTGGCAAAGAAGGCGACGCCGGCGAGGATTAGCAGTTCCTGCGGTGTCGGCGTGATCCAGACAGCAAAGGCAAAAGGCGCGAGCCCAATGGTGACGAAGATCGACAGCATGGTGACGATCATCACCGGGCGCGCTTCATCCGCGAGGACTTTGGCCAAGAGGTAAGACCCGGCAAAGACCACCGCCGCCAGCAGCATCGCCAGATGCCCGGTCGAGACTTCGCGAAAACCGGGCCGCAGGATGATCGCCGCCCCCGCCAGCCCCAGACAGACCGCCACGATCCGCCGTGCGGCGAGCTTTTCGCCAAGGAAAATCGCCGCCCCTACCGTGACATAGATCGGCGCAAGGTAGTTCATCGCCGTCACCTCGGCAATTGGCAGACGGGTCATGGCGTAGAACCACAAGATCACGCCGCCCGCGTGAAAAAACCCCCGCATCCCGAACAGGCCCCATTGCCGCTTGCTCACCGGGGTTGCCAGCAGCGAGCGCAGGATCGGCAGGACAAAGACCAGCCCCATAGCATAGCGCAGGAATGCCGCCTCGGCCGAGGGCAGGCGCGGCCCCATGTATTTGACCAGCGCGGTGACGCCGATGAAGCACGCCCCCGTCACCAGCATCCAAAAGACCCCGACAAGCGGGCGGTTGGCGGGAACGGGGATGTCGGGTGTGGTGGCGGGGCTTTGTGTCATGCCGCGACCCTTTCCCAAAGCGCTGCCAAGGGCAAGATGGGCGCGGCATATTTCTTTACATCACAAGTAATTTCACCGCGATGGCCCACATGGTCAGCGCAATCACGCCGTCCAGCACCTGCCAACTGCGCGGCTTGGCAAAGAGCGGCGCGAGTAGCCGTGCGCCATAGCCGAGCGCGAAGAAGAAAACGAAACTGGCTAGCGCTGCGCCGATGCCAAAGCTCAGCCGGTCGGGATATTGAGCCGAGATCGAGCCCAGCAGCACCAGCGTATCGAGATAGACATGCGGGTTCAGCCAAGTCAGCGCCAGTAGGGTCAGGATCGCCTTGCCCAAGCTGCGAGTCGCCTGCCCCTCTGCCTCCAGCGCTTCGCCGCCGCGCCAGGCCGAGACCGCGTTGCGCCAGCCGTACCACAGCAAAAACGCCGCCCCGCCATAGCGCATCAGCGGCCCAAACCATGGCGCGGCTTCGGCCAGCGCGCCAAAGCCCGCCACCCCCGCCGTGATCAGGATTGCGTCAGAGACCGCGCAGACAAGGCAGACCGGCAGCACATGCTCGCGCCGCAGCCCTTGACGCAGGACGAAGGCGTTTTGCGCGCCGATCGCCATGATGAGCGTGAGGCTCAGGGCAAAGCCGGGGAGAAAGGAGGTGAGCATCGGGCAATCCTGTCTTGTGTTGCCTTTGCTTAGCGGGGGCGCCAAGATTACTCAAATTCAATAGTTTTGGTGTGGATTAGAAAAACTTATGCAGCTCGACAGCGCCCAGTTGACCGCCCTCGCCCATATCCTTCGGCTCGGCAGTTTCGACGCAGCGGCAGCGGCGCTTGGGGTAACCCCTTCGGCCATTTCCCAACGGCTCAAAGCGCTGGAAGACCGGGTTGGCGCCACATTGGTCCTGCGCGGCCAGCCCTGCACCCCTACGCCGCTCGGCCAGCGGCTGGCCAAACATGCCGAAGATGTCGCCCTGCTCGAAGCACAGGCCTTGGGCCAAGACACGGGCAGCGTCCCACCCCGGCTGCGGCTCGCCGTGCCCGCGGATGTGCTGGCGACTTGGCTGATTCCGGCGCTGGCCCAAGTGCCCGACATGCTCTTCGATCTGGTGATCGACGACCAAGACACCTCCGCCGATTGGCTGCGCCGGGGCGAGGTCAGCGCGGCGGTCACCGGCCAGTCACGCGCAGCCCCCGGCTGCGATGTGACGCCGCTGGGTGCGATGCGCTACCACGCGACCGCTTGCCCGGCCTTCTGCGAAAAATGGTTCGCCCAAGGCGTCAACCCCGCCACACTGGCCGCCGCCCCCATGCTGACCTTTGACCGCAAGGACCAGCTACAGGTCCGCTGGCTGCATCAGAAAACCGGGAAACGGCTGACCCCGCCCAGCCACCACCTGCCCTCAAGCAACGGCTTCGTCGCCGCCGCGCAAGAAGGTTTGGGTTGGGGCATGAACCCCGCCCCGCTGGTGCAAAAGGATATGGAGGAAGGCCGCCTCGTCTCGCTCGACGAGGCGCTGCCCCTGGATGTGCCGCTCTATTGGCAGGTCGCACGGATCATGGCACCCGCGCTGGCCCCGCTCACCGCCGCCATCAAGGCCGCAGCGCGCGGGGCGCTGGTTCAAGAGGCGCGTTAAAGCTGCGCCATGACCTCGTCAGAGGCCTCGAAGTTCGTGGTGACGCGCTGCACATCATCGTCTTCCTCAAGCGCATCAACCAGCTTCATCAGCTTTTCCATGGCCTCAAGGTCCATCTCTGTCGTCGTGGTCGGACGCCAGATCAGCTTGGTCGACTCCGACTCGCCCAACTCCGCCTCAAGCGCGGTGGACACATCGTTCAGGTCCGTATCAGCGCAATAGATCACGTGGCCGTCCTCAGAGCTTTCGACATCCTCGGCCCCGGCCTCAATCGCCGCCATCATCACCGTGTCCGCATCACCAACGGAGGCGGGGTAAATCACTTCACCCTTGCGCTCGAACATAAAGCCAACCGAGCCCGTCTCGCCCAGATTGCCGCCGTTCTTGGTAAAGGTCGAGCGCACGGTCGAAGCCGTCCGGTTGCGGTTGTCGGTCATCGCCTCAACGATCACCGCCACGCCGTTCGGGCCATAGCCCTCGTAACGGATTTCTTCGTAATCTTCGCCCTCACCGCCCACGGCCTTCTTGATCGCGCGTTCGATGTTGTCCTTGGGCATGGACTGGCCCTTGGCCTCTTTTACTGCCAGCCGCAGACGCGGGTTCTTTTCCGGGTCAGGGTCGCCCATCTTGGCCGCGATGGTGATTTCTTTGGAAAGTTTGGAAAACACCTTGGCGCGCAGCTTGTCCTGACGGCCCTTGCGATGCTGGATGTTTGCCCATTTGGAGTGACCGGCCATGAATACCTCGTTCTGGCAATGCGTTTGCGCCACTCTATATGCCAGCATCACCGCTGGAACAAGCCATGCGCCACCGCCGCCCTGCCCTGCTCTTTTTGGCCAAAAATACTTTCCGGGGGGTCCGGGGGGCGGAAAGCCCCCCGCGTCGCCGCCACAGTTTCCCTCCCCCCCATTAGGGCAATCACGCTAGACCTATCTCATGACAGCAGATCAAATCATCCTCTTCACCCTCTTTGGCGCGGTCTTTGGCCTGCTGCTCTGGGGGCGGCTCCGCTATGACATTGTGGCTTTCGCGGCGCTCATGGCCGGGGTGGTGCTGGGTGTGGTGCCGACCGAAAACGCCTTTGACGGCTTTGGCCATCCGGCGACATTGATCGTGGCGCTGGTGCTGGTGGTTTCCGCCGGGCTGGTGCGCTCGGGCGCGGTGATGTTGATCACCCGCACGCTGGTGGATTCATCGCGCTCGCTCGGCGCGCACATCTCGATCATGGGGGCCGTGGGCGGTGTGCTCTCGGCCTTTATGAACAACGTCGCGGCACTGGCGCTTCTGATGCCGGTCGACATCCAGACCGCCCGCAAGGCAGGACGCGCGCCGGGGTTGAGCCTGATGCCGCTCAGCTTTGCGACCATCCTCGGCGGCATGGCCACGCTGATCGGCACGCCGCCCAATATCATCATCGCCTCGATCCGGCAGGAATCGCTCGGCGCACCGTTCAAGATGTTCGACTTCGCCCCCGTCGGCGGGCTCGCGGCCATCGCCGGGCTGGTCTTTGTGGCCCTGATCGGCTGGCGCCTGATCCCCGCCCGCGAAGACGCAATGATCGAGCCCGAGGACATCGCTCAGTATATCGCCGAACTCACTGTGCCCGAAGACAACAAGCAGATCGGCAAGCGGCTCGCCGAATTGCAGGAGGAGGCGAACAAAGCCGATGTGGCGATCCTCGGCCTGATGCGCGACGGCAAGCGCCGCTACGGCACCGCGCGCAACGTGACCCTGCGCGCCGGCGACGCACTGGTGCTCGAAGCCACGCCCGACGCACTCGACGAGTTCCGCAGCACGCTGAACCTCGCCCTCACCGACAGCGACCGCGAAGAGCTGCTGATGGCAGACGGCGACGGGGTCGAAATTGTCGAAGTGGTGGTAACCGACGCCTCCCGCCTGAAGGGGCGCACGGCGCAGGGCGTGGGCCTGTCATGGCGGCAACGCACGGTTCTGCTGGGTCTGTCGCGACAGGGACGCAAGATCACCTCGCAACTGCGTACGACCGAGTTAAAACCGGGCGACATCCTGCTGCTTCTCGTGCCGCGCGACACTGTGGCCCATGTCACTGACTGGCTCGGCGTGCTGCCCTTAGCAGATCGCGGCCTTGCTGTGACCCAAGACAGCAAAACATGGCTCGCCATCGGCATGTTCGCATGCGCCGTTGCCGCGGCCTCCTTCGGCCTGATCTACCTGCCTATCGCGCTCGGCTTGGTGGTGGTCGGCTATGTCCTGGCCAAGATCGTGCCGCTGTCGGAACTCTACACCCATATCGAATGGCCGGTCATCGTGCTCTTGGGCTCAATGATCCCGCTGGGCGCCGCGCTGGAAACCTCGGGCGGCACCGAGCTGATCGCAGGCGCGCTGGTGGGGCTGACCGAGGGTCTGCCCGCATGGGTCGTGCTCACCGTGCTGATGGTGGTAACCATGTCGCTGTCTGACGTGCTTAACAACACCGCCACCACCATCGTCGCAGCCCCGGTGGGCATCCAGATGGCGCAGACACTGAACGTCTCGCCCGACCCCTTCCTCATGGCCGTAGCCGTCGCGGCGTCCTCAGCCTTTCTCACGCCCATCGGACACAAGAACAACACGCTGATCCTCGGCCCCGGCGGCTATTCCTTTGGCGACTATTGGCGCATGGGGCTGCCGCTGGAGATCATCGTAGTGGCGGTCTCGATCCCGGCGATACTGGTGTTCTGGCCGCTGTGACTTTGCTGAAGCAGCAGGTCTAAAATGCGGAAAGCCCGGGCGCTTTGCCCGGGCCGATAGCCATCTATAAGGCGGTCAGATACGAACTTACCGGCTGTCGTTTCCCGCGCCATAGCCCCCGAACGGGAAACCCGGCGTCGCGCTGAGCACGTTCCGCGTAGAGAGGACTGGCTCGGGGTGGTTCCCATGACCAAAAGTGTCCAGCCAAAGGTCGGCAGGACGGTGATCTGGCCGATGAATTTGCGCACCCTCTGAGTAAACGACAGTCGCACCTGCCGAGGTGTCGAGCATCAGATCATCATAGCGCGTCGACTGCCCCGCATAGGTGGCAGTGGCAAAGAGCGTGACGGCAGTAGCTGCAATTAGGATTTTCACGACATTTCCTTTCAAGGTAAGTCGGGTTCATCCAGTTCAGACGCCCCCTCGCAAAGTGGAAGGTGGGAGCGGGCAGGAGGCGGTTGGAGAAGGGGAGGAAACCCTAGTTCAGGTGCCATAATCGTAGGCCGGATCGCCGCTTGTCACAACTCAAGTAAAGTCGCGCGAATGTGCGTGATCGCGTTGCTGCGTGATAGAAGTTCGGGCGACGCCTGCAGTTCGGCCGAATAACTGCGGTTTCTATGAGGTTACCTGCGGGATCGGCGGAAATCCTACCAGTTGATATTCTGGCTTGGGTTGCATCGCGGCCTTAGCGGGCTGCGCTGACGAGTAGATACTCCCGCCACAGACACGCATTCGCGGACTGCTTGTGTAGAATGTTACGGCAGTTCCGCGTGAATATTTACCCGGCACATCCGCCTTCAAATCGCCTCGCACCAACCTCACGCCCAAAGCAAAAGGCGCGCCATCTCTGACGCGCCTTTCCGTTCTCTAGTGGTCTGGATCAGACCATATCAAAGACGTCTTCCTCAGGCGGGTCATAGCCTTCGTCCTCTTCTTCCGGAACCGAGGTCAGGCTCAGCGCGTCCATCAGTGCCGAGGAACTTTCAAGCGCGCCGCCATCGTCAGGGTCCACCCACGTCGGGTCATCACTGCCAGTAACTTCGAGGATCTCCCCGGGGCCGTCATCCGAGTCCACCACCAGACGCATACCGCCGAGATCAATGTCCTCAAACGACAGGGCACCGGGCCAAGTCCACAGGGTGAAGTCTGTAGATTCGACGTCCCCCGTAGATTGATCGGGAACCTTGCCGAACTGCAGTCCGACATCAAATGTGCCACCGGCCTCAGCGCCATTGGGCAAGCCCGTAACCCCGTCATCCGCGGCCTGAATATCCGTCACATCACGACCGTCCGTATTCGGATCGGGAAAGAAGTTCAGGATATCGACCGAACTGCCCTCGGCCACGTCAAAGAAGATCCCGTCGATGTCCGGTGTGTCATCCGGATCGGTCCCTTCCGACGGCGCGAGGTTGAAGTGCAACTGCCCTTCTGGCGTTTCGGTGACAGAGATGGTGATCTCGCCATTCTCACCCATGTAGAATTGCAGCACGGATTTATCATCCCCACCGGGATCGCCCTGCGTCCCACCGGAGCCCGAGCCTTTGGTGCCGCAAGAGCCGGAGCCCTTCGTGCCGCCAGAACCAGAGCCCTTGGTGCCACCCGAGCCGGAACCCTTCGTGCCGCCCGAACCGGAACCCTTCGTGCCGCCGGAGCCGGAACCCTTCGTCCCGCCAGAGCCGGAACCCTTCGTACCGCCAGAACCGGAACCCTTGGTACCGCCAGAGCCGGAACCCTTCGTGCCGCCAGAGCCGGAACCCTTCGTCCCGCCAGAGCCGGAACCCTTCGTACCGCCAGAACCGGAACCCTTCGTACCGCCAGAACCGGAACCCTTGGTACCGCCAGAGCCGGAACCCTTCGTGCCGCCAGAGCCGGAACCCTTCGTCCCGCCAGAGCCGGAACCCTTCGTCCCGCCAGAGCCGGAACCCTTCGTACCGCCAGAACCGGAGCCCTTCGTACCACCCGAGCCGGAGCCCTTAGTACCGCCAGAGCCGGAGCCCTTCGTACCACCCGAGCCGGAGCCCTTCGTACCGCCAGAGCCGGAACCCTTCGTACCGCCGGAGCCGGGGCCCTTCGTACCGCCGGAGCCGGGGCCCTTAGTGCCGCCAGAACCGGAACCCTTCGTCCCGCCAGAGCCGGAACCCTTCGTCCCGCCAGAGCCGGAACCCTTCGTGCCGCCTGAGCCGGAACCCTTGGTACCACCAGAGCCGGAACCCTTCGTACCGCCAGAGCCGGAGCTCTTCGTACCGCCAGAACCGGAGCCCTTCGTACCACCCGAGCCGAAGCCCTTCGTACCGCCCGAGCCGGAGCCCTTCGTCCCGCCAGAGCCGGAACCCTTACCGTCATCTTTGTCGTCGAATTTATTGGCGAGATGCTCATCGTACCATTTTGCAAAGGTCGAGCCTTCTACACCGCCATTGTGATAAGATTTCGTGCCGCTGGCCTTGCAACCGCCAGAGCCGCGCGTGCCGCCGGAGCCGGAGCCTTTGGTCCCGCCAGAGCCCGAACCGCGCTCATCGCGTGCCCATTTCGCCCATTTGCCGCCACGACCACCGCCATGACCATCCCAGCCTTTCGAAAATCTATACCCCATCGCGACAATCCCTCATCTAACAATTTGCAGCCGCGGCGGCCCTTTGGCCCCGCGTCCCCCACAGGTGGCCCAAATTACAGGGGGCGGCCCATTCTCGCCAAATTCTTTCCGTTTTATCGGTAAATTCGCCTCATTTTGCGGCGCAGTTGGAAACAGTACCGAATCCGCCCAAAGCATTGTCCCAAAGCTGCCGCCAATCCTTTCTGCCAGCGCCCGAATCACCCTAGCCGAGGTCCGAACAAATTGCCTTTGTTTTGCCTTATCCCCGCCGTAGCCTTGTCAGGCCCCGCCCCTAGACAGGCGCAAAGACGAACGGAGGCCCCGATGGCACGACCCAAGGAAAAGAGCGCTCAGGCGCAGATCGTTGACGCCGCGCGCAAGCATTTCGGCCAAGACGTGGCCCGCGTTTCGGCCCCGGGGGGCGAGAACCGCTCCAGCTTCCGCCTGCATCTGGCCGACCGTACCGTCATCGCCACCCTGCGCCCGAACTTCCGCCGCACCCATCTGGAGGCCCATGTGCTGACAGAACTCGGCAAACACTCCAGCGACCTGCCCGAATGTCTGGGCGTGGTGGGCGAAATCATGTTCCAATCCGACGTCGGCAAACGCCGCCTTAATGTCGAGATCGCCGAGGTCGCGCCGCCCGCGCAACTTGACCTCGCCGCACAGGCCGTGTCCGCAATCTTTCGCATCCACGGTGCCGCGCGCCAGACCGAGTTGAACGAGATCATGCCGCATCTCGGCAACAACCGCGATTGGGTGCTGAACTTCGTCGATGCGGTCGATTTCCTGCAGGGGCTCGGCGGCGGCATTTCAGACAAGTTCGACCGAATTGCTGCCTACACACGCATCGACACCCCGGCGCGGCAATTCGTGAAATGGGACTGCCGCTCGGGCAATGCCGCGATCGGCCGTGATGACAAGCTGCGCTGGTTTGACTTTGAATACGCCGGCCTCCGCCACGGGGCCGAAGACATCGCTTGGCTGATCGGGGACGAAGCATGGCCCCTCGCGCCGCAAGACATGGTCGACGTGGTGATCGACGCCTTCGATCCGACCTGCGGAATCCCCCTGCCCGACTACCTCGACTACCTATCGGTTTACCTGACCTTCCACGCAGTGCAGCGTCTCAAGCTCATCAGCAAGGAAGCCAAGAAACGCGGCTGGCTCAGCAAAGACCGCATCCGCCGTTATGACGACGCGGGCGTGCACCCGGAGTTCGCTGCGCAGATTTGCAGGGTCGGCGCTTACTTCTCGGACCAATCCGAGCTCACCGCCCCGCTCACCGCGAACTTCCTCGTCGCACAGCGCGGCTTTGAAGAGATCGTCGCCCAGACCGAAAAACGCAGCGCCTAAGCTACCACAGCAGCGGGATCACCGCGCTGACCAGAACGGACATGCTGAGGTTCAGCGGAATCCCAATGCGCATGAAGTCGGTGAACTTATACCCCCCCGGCCCGTAAACCAGCGTATTGGTCTGATAGCCAATCGGCGTGGCGAAGGCGCAGGACGCCGCGATCATCACCGCCACCACCAAGGGCCGCGGGTCTATCCCAAGCGCATTGCCGAGGCTTATCGCAATCGGCGTCATAATAACCGCCACGGCGTTGTTGCTCACGATCTCGGTCAGCGTGGTGGTCAGCAAAAACACCGCCCATATGATAAAGAAGGGCGGAAGTTGTGCCAAACCGGGTGCGATATTCTCGACGATCAGCGTAATCGCCCCCGAGTTTTGCAGCGCGGCCCCCACGGCCAGCATGGCGAAGATCAGCGCTAGCAAACGTCCTTCGACAAACGAAAACGCCTCTTCCGCATCAATACAGCCCGTCACCAACACAATCGCGACAGCAATCACCGCCAAAGCCAAAATCGGCGCGACATTAAAGGCCGCCAGCACCACGATCCCCACCAGCGCAGTGATCGCAATCGGCGCATGGCTCCGGCGAAAGGCGCGCGCGGAAGGCTGGGTCACGTCAACCAGATTCATATCGCTCGCCAAACGCTGAATGTCTTCGGCAGCGCCTTCCAGCAGCAGCGTGTCCCCCACTTTGACGATCAACTGGTCCAGCTGCTGGCCGATGTTCTGGTTCCGCCGATGCACCGCCAGCGGATAAACCCCATAGCGCCGCCGCAGCCGCATTGAGCCAAGCGAACGCCCCACCATGCGACACCCCGGCGTGATCAGCACCTCGACGGTCGTGGTCTCCACCGCCGACAGCTGATCAACCCGGCGCAGTTCCTTGTTGTTCTGCAGGCTGAGCAGTTCGGTCATCTGTGTTCGCAGCACGACGCGGTCGCCCATCTGCAGTTCAACCCCCTTGAGATTGCGCCGCAGCGAGTCGTCGCCACGCACCACGTCGATCAACCGCACGCCCTCGCGTTTGAACAGCTGCACGTCCAATACCTCACGCCCGATGAGGTTGCTTTCGGGCGGGATCACCGCCTCGGTGAAGAACTTCATCTTCGAGCGGTCCGACAGCATATTCGCCATACTGTCGCGCGCCGGCAGTAACTTGTCTGCAAAGAGCAGCATATAGATCAGCCCCCAAGCGCAGACGACAAGCCCCACGGGCATGATCTCAAAAATGCCGAAAGGCGCCAGCCCCTGCCCCCGCGCCACACCATCGACCAAGAGGTTCGTGGATGTCCCGATCAGCGTCAGAGAGCCCCCCATAATGGCGGCATAACTCAGCGGGATCAGCAGCTTAGACGCTTTGGTGTTCAACGTTCGCGTCAGCTGCACCACCACCGGGATCATCACCACAACCACCGGCGTATTGTTCATAATCGCACTGGCCGCCATGACCGACAGGATCACCCCCGCCACGGCAGTCTTGGGATGTGTCTTGGCCGAACGCTCGGCCAGTCGGGTCAGCACGTCCAAAGCCCCGGTCCGCACCAAAGCGCCCATGATGATGAACATCGCCGCAATGGTCCAAGGCGCGGGGTTCGACAGAACCGCCAATGCGTCGTCATAGGGCAGCACACCAAGCGCCAGCAACAAGGCTGCACCGGCAATGGCCACCACCTCAGTCGGGAAAGATTCGCGCAGAAACAGCACGAACATCATGCCAACAACCACCAGCGTCAGCACCGCCGTCTCCATCGGAGAAAAGCTAAAAAAATCCATCAAGAACCTGTTGTTCGGGCAAAGGCGCGTTGTCCAGTTACCCCGATTGCCGCGCGCGGCGCAAGCGTCACGCGCGGCGACCAGCCGTCAACCTTAGGGAGCGCTCGCCTGTAACGCACCGCCCTCCCGAACCGGCACAATCCGCGTGGCGCGCCCCGTACGGTCATCGGTCTCGATATACACGCCCGACAGCGTCGCCTCGCCGTTCGCAGGCGTAAAGCGTTCCTTCGGCATGCCGGTGATAAAGCGCCGCAACGGCTCGGTCTTTTCCATGCCGATCACCGAATGATAATCACCACACATGCCCGCATCGCTGAGATAAGCAGTCCCGCCCGGCAGCACCATCGCGTCCGCCGTGGGCACATGGGTATGGGTGCCGACGACAAGGCTCGCCCGCCCGTCGCACCAATGACCCATCGCCATCTTCTCGCTCGTCGCCTCGCAATGCATGTCGACGATAATCGCCTGCGCCATCCCGCCCAAAGGATGTGTCTTCAACACCGGCTCCAGCGCCGAAAACGGATCATCAAAAGGCCGTTTCATAAACACCTGCCCAAGCGCTTGGGTCACCAAAACCTTCTTACCATTCTGCGCCGTAAACAACCGCGCGCCCTTGCCCGGTGCGGATTTGGAGAAGTTCAGCGGCCGGATCACGCGCGGCTCCTGCTCGATAAAGCTCAGCATGTCCTTTTGGTCAAAGGCATGGTCGCCCAGCGTCAGACAATCCGCGCCCGCGTCCAACACGGTCTTCGCATGCGCGCCAGACAGCCCCATGCCACCGGTGGCATTCTCGCCATTCACCACAATGAAATCGAGTTTCCACTCGCGCCGCAGCCGGGTGAGATTTTCCGTGATCGCCCGCCGTCCGGCCCGGCCCATCACATCGCCAAGGAATAGAATTTTCATGGGCTATGGACTAGGCCGCAAGCCTCGCCACAGCAAGCCCTATTCGCCGCCCCCCTACGCCCCCCTCTTTTTGGCCAAAAATACTTCACGGGGGTCCGGGGGTGTGAAACCCCCGGCGGCCCGCAAATCAAACCTCAGCCCGACACCTCAATCACCCCCGCCTCCGTCACGATCAAATCCAACGGCTCATCCGTCTCCTCCAGCGGAATGTCGTCCCACTCCTGCCCCGCAAAAGCGAAACCAATCGCCATCGTCGCACGCCGCGCCCGCAGCATCGCCAGCGTCCGGTCATAAAACCCGCCGCCGTACCCCAACCGCGCGCCCCTGCGGTTGAACGCCAAAAGCGGCACGATCACGATCTCCGGCACAAAAAAGTCGTTATGCTCCGGGATCATCGCGCCAAAAGTCCCCGCCACCATCGGCGTCTCCGGCGTCCAGCGCGAAAAGGATAGCGGATGGTCCGGCCACATAATCACCGGCACCCCCACCGGCCCATGGGCACAGGCTTCGGCCATCGCCGGGCGCGGGTCAATCTCGGTACGGATCGGCATAAACCCCGAGAGCGGCACGCCGCGGTAGCCCGCCAGCACCTCCGACAGATACCCCGCCTGCGCCGCATTCGCTTGTTCGAACAAAGGCTTACGCCGCGCAAAAGCCGCTTTGCGCGCTGCCGCCTTCGCCGCTGCCCCGTCGGTCACAACAACACCCAAGCCGCGAGTCCAAGGAAGGCAAAGAACCCCACAACATCCGTGACCGTGGTCACAAAGGCCCCCGAGGCTAACGCCGGGTCCACACCAAACCGCTCCAGCAAGATCGGAATTCCCGTGCCCGCCAAACCCGCCACGACGAGGTTAATCACCATCGCCGTGGCGATCACATAGCCAAGCGCGGGCGAGCCGAACCAGACCACCCCGACCACGCCCATGATCACCGCAAAGATCAGCCCATTGACCAAACCCACCAAGACTTCCCGCCGGATCACCCGCCAGACGTTGGAGCCGGTCAAATCCTTGGTCGCAAGCGCCCGTACGGCGACGGTCAGGCTCTGCGTCCCCGCATTGCCGCCCATCGACGCCACGATCGGCATCAAGACGGCCAGTGCCACGATCTGCGCAATGGCTGCCTCGAACTGCGAAATCACCATCGACGCCGCAATCGCCGTGACCAAGTTCACCGCCAACCACGGCAGACGCTGCTTGGTCGTCTCGGCCACACGGTCCGACAGCGACCCCTCGCCCACACCGGCCAGACGCAGGATGTCTTCTTCGTGTTCCTCATCCAGCACTGCCATCGCATCATCGATGGTAATCACACCAATCAGCCGCCCCTCCTCGTCCACCACAGGGGCCGAGATCAGGTGGTACTGGTTAAACGCATAGGCCACATCGCCCTCATCACGCATCGCGGGGATGATCTGAAAGGTCTCTTCCAGAATATCCGCCAATCGCGTCTCGCGGCGCGAGCGCATGAGTTTGCCAAGCGTCACATTGCCCACCGGATGCAGGCGCGGGTCGACCATGACGATGTGGTAAAACTGGTCCGGCAGGTCTTCCTCCGCCGTGGCGCGCAGGTGGTCGATGGCTTGGCCCACCGTCCAATGCTCCGGCGCCATGACGACCTCGCGCTGCATCATCCGGCCTGCGGAATACTCCGGCCAGTTCAGCGCCTGTTCAACGGCAACCCGGTCGGTTTCCTCCAGCGCGTCAAGGATGGTTTCTTGCTGGTCCCCCTCCAAATCCTCAATCAGATCAACCACATCGTCGCTGTCGAGCTCGCGCACCGCTTGGGTCAGCACCTGCGGCGTCAGGATCGAGATGACTTCCTCGCGGATCGACTCGTCGAGTTCCGACAGGATTTCGCCGTCAAACTCCTGCCCGTAAAGCCGGATCAGCGCGGCCCGGTCGGCCTCGTCAATCTGCTCCAAAAGGTCAGCGATATCCGCCGCGTGCAGCGGTTCCATCAACTGGGTCAGATGCGCCTGATCCCCGGCCTCCACGGTCTCAAGGATCGCGGATACGGCCTTGCGGTCGAGCATATAGGCCTCGGCCTCATCCTCGGGCGCGACCGCCGGATCCAGCTCCTCAATCTGCTCTGACATCCAGCCGTCTCCCTGCCTGTGTGATCTTGGGGCCGACCATATGCAAGCGCCCCGGCTGGCACAATGCCACCCGCGACGCTTCGGTATTGTTCCCCGTCCCGGCGTCACCTAAACCACTGGCATGACAAATCAACGACTCCTTTTGGGCGCGACGCTCACCTATTCCGGCAACCCGATGCAAAGCGCATGGGAAGACGCCGTGCAGATCGACAGCGCGGGCGGCGTGCTGATCGAGGATGGCCATATCGCGGCTGTCGGCAATGGCGAAAAACTGCGCGCCGCGCATCCGCAGGCTGAGGTCACGCGCTACAGTGACGCGCTCATCTGCCCCGGATTTGTCGACGCCCATGTGCATTACCCGCAAACCGCGATCATCGCGTCTTGGGGCAAGCGGCTGATCGATTGGCTCAACAGCTACACCTTCCCCGAAGAGATGCGCCTGTCGGACCCGGCCTATGCCGAGCAGATTGCCGCGCGGTATCTCGACCTCACGCTGGCCCACGGCACCACCACGGTTGCCTCTTACTGCACCATCCACCCGCATAGCGCCGACGCGCTGTTCCAAGCGGCGGCGGATCGGGGCCAGCGCATCGTCGCGGGCAAGACCTGCATGGACCGCAACGCCCCCGAAGGGCTGCGCGACACGGTGCAATCGGCCTATGACGACAGCAAAGCGTTGATTGAGCGCTGGCATGGCAAGGGCCGCTCAAGCTATGCAATCACGCCGCGTTTCTCGCCGACCTCGACGCCCGAGCAGCTCTCGGCCCTCGGCGCGCTTTGGGCGGAGCATCCGACTTGCCTGATGCAGACGCACCTGAGCGAACAGACCGATGAGATCGCATGGGTGCGGGAGCTTTACCCCGACGCCCGCGATTATCTCGACACCTATGAAACACACGGACTGCTCGGCGAACGTGGCCTTTACGGCCATGCGATCCACCTTGAGCCACGCGAGATCGATCGGCTGGCCGAGGTCGGCGGCGCGCTGGTGCATTGCCCAACGTCGAATACATTCATCGGCTCCGGCCTGTTCGACATGACCGGACTGGCGAAACGGAACATCCCCTTGGCACTAGCCACAGATACCGGCGGCGGGTCGTCCTTTTCGATGCTGCGGACCATGGCGGCGGCCTATGAGGTCGGCCAGTTGCGGGGGACGCCTTTGCACGCGGCGCAGTTGATCTGGCTCGGCACCGCAGGCTCGGCGCGCAGCCTGCATTTGCAGGATCAGGTGGGTTCGTTGGCCGAAGGGATGGAGGCGGATATCACTGTACTGTCGCTAGACTCCACATCCGCGATTGCGCAGCGGCATGGGGCGGCGAAGGATATTTGGGAGAGCCTCTTCGCGACGATCATGATGGGCGATGACCGGGCGGTGAAGGATGTTTGGGTCGCAGGAAAGCGCATCGGTCAAGACACCTAACTAAGGGCAGCGCCGACCCGCGGGGTGGCGCAAAAGCGCCGCCCCAGGGGGGCGGGTCATGCCGAAGGCATGCCTATGGCATGACGCTGCCCGGCCCAAGGCCGGGCGGGACATTCATCGAGCGTTCAACAAGGTGCCGCCAGCACCATCACCCAAACATCGCCTTCAGCCCGCGCCATCCCCATCTCATGCGCACGCGGCTCAACCATATTCCGATAATGCCCGGACGAATTGGTCCAGCCCCTCATCACCGCGTTCAAAGACCGCTGACCCTTGGCGATATTCTCGGCCACAAAGCACCACTGATACCCCGCCTTCGTCACCCGTTTCCCCACAGTCGAACCATTCCGCCCGCTGTGACTGAAATACCCATGTTTCGCCATATCGCGGGCATGGGCCTGCGCCGCCTGCTCCAACCGGTCGCTATAGCTCAGAGGCTTCAACCCCTTCACATCCCGCAGCGCATTCACGGCCTCCAGCCCCATCGGATCAGCCAAAGCCGGAACCGCCGCCAGCGCCATCACCGCCGCCAAAACATGCCTCATCCAGCAAGCCCCCTCGCCAGTTCATTCTGCCGCGCCACCTGTGCGGCCAGATCAATCGTCACGACCTGACCATCGCGCACCACTTGCCGCCCCTCAACAAAAAGGTCCCGCACAGCCGTCGGCCCGGCAAGAAGCAGCGCAGCAGGGTCCCAACTGCCCGCACTCGCCACGCCGGACACATCCCAGATCGCCACATCCGCGCGTTTGCCGACCGCCAGCCGTCCGCAATCAGGCCGCCCCAGCACATCCGTGCCGCCCCGCGTCGCCATCTCCAGCGCCGCCCGCGGGCTCATCGCATCCGCGCCCTGCGCCACGCGTTGCAAGAGCATCGCCTGCCGCGCCTCCGCCGCGAGATTGCCGCAGTCGTTACTGGCCGAGCCATCGACTCCCAACCCCACCGGCACCCCCGCATCGAGCATGGCGCGCACTTGCGCGATGCCCGACCCCAAGCGACAATTTGAGCAAGGACAATGCGCCACCCCGGTGCGCGTGCGTGCAAAAAGGTCAATCTCGCCCGCGTCCAACTGCACACAATGCGCATGCCAAACGTCGTCACCCAGCCAACCCAGATCCTCAGCATATTGCCCAGGCCGGCAGCCGAATTTCTCAAGCGAATAGGCCACATCCTCAGCATTCTCGGCCAGATGGGTGTGCAGCATCACCCCCTTGTCCCGCGCCAACAGCGCCGTGTCGCGCATCAATTCGCGGCTGACAGAAAACGGCGAACAGGGTGCCAAGCCCACACGGCACATCGACCCTTCGGCCGGATCGTGGAAGGCATCCACCACACGAATGCTATCCTCCAAAATCGCCGCCTCACGCTCGACCAGCATGTCGGGCGGCAGGCCACCGTTGCTTTCGCCAATGCTCATCGCCCCCCGCGTCGGATGAAACCGCAGCCCCAGTTCGGCGGCGGCGTGGATCGTATCCTCCAGCCGCACGCCATTAGGGTAGAGATACAGGTGATCCGAACTCAAACTACAGCCCGACAGCGCCATCTCCGCCAGCCCGATCTGCGCCGAGACGAACATATGCTCCGGCCCCATCCGCGCCCAGATCGGGTAGAGCCGTTGCAGCCAGCCAAACAGCAGCGCGTCCTGTGCGCCCGGCACGGCGCGGGTCATGCTTTGGTACAGATGATGGTGCGTGTTGACCAAGCCGGGGGTCACGACGCAGCCTTTGGCCTCGACGACCTCGCCCGTGGTCTGCAGACCCTGCCCGATCTCGACAATCACCCCATCGCGCAGCAGCAGGTCAGCGCCGGCTAGCTCACGACGGTCGTCATCCATGGTGACAAGGTGGTCCGCCCCGCGGATGAGAATTTCGGCCATTGCGCACACTCTTCAATCGCCCGTCTCATGAAGAATGCATGGGGCCGATGGAAAACGGGCATGAGAACCGACCTGAGCCGTTTCCATAACCTAAAGTTGAGCAATGCGTCAACGCGCGGGTCAGTGCTCCGACAGGATCGCCAAAGCCTGCGCGTGAATTTCGGCATTCGCCGCCGCCACGGCACGCCCGCCCTCATGCACCGGATTTCCCTGCCAATCAGTCACGATCCCACCCGCGGCCTGTACCACCGCGATGGGCGCCTGAATGTCATAGGCGTTGAGCCCCGCCTCGATCACCAGATCGACCTGCCCCGCCGCGACGAGCGCATAGGCATAGCAATCCATCCCGTAACGGGTCAGCAGAGCCTGTGCCGACACGGCGCGAAACGCCGCGGCCTCTTGCGTGCTGCCCACTTCCGGAAATGTCGTGAAAACAATCGCTTGACGCAGGTCTCGCGGCGCGCGTGTCGCAAGGCTGCGCTGGCCATGTGGACCCGTCAGCAGCGCCCCATCCGGCGCACCTTCAAACCGCTCGCCGATATAGGGCTGGTCGATGATCCCATAAAACGGCCCCGACACGTCACTCACCGCGATCAGCACACCCCATGTCGGCGTGCCGCTGAGAAACCCGCGGGTGCCATCAATCGGGTCGAGCACCCAAGTCAGCCCCGACGTCCCCGGCTGCGCGCCATATTCTTCGCCCAAAAATCCGTCCGCCGGACGCTCCTGCGCCAAAACCTCGCGCATCGCCCGTTCGGCGGCGCGGTCTGCCTCCGTCACTGGATCAAAGCCTGCGCCGAGTTTATTGTCGGCAATCAGATCAAGCGCGCGGAAATAGGGCAGGATCACCGCCCGTGCGGCATCCGCCATGAGATGCGCCACGCGGCGGATGTCGGGGTCAAAATCTGTCGTGTTTACCATGCAAAATGCTTGGCAGTTTGCGGGTCTCTGCGCAAGCCTCAGACTGCAAAAGCCGCCCCGCTTTTACCGCGGAACGGCCAGCATATACGTGCATTTCAACCAGAGGTCGTATCAGGCCACGTCGCTCAAGACCCGCGCCAGTTCAAACAACCGACGCCGCTGGTTTTCCGGGATCGCGTAATAGGACCGCACCAGCTCCATCGCTTCCTTGTCGCCCATCAGATCGGCGGGCAGACCCTCTTCGGGGGCGACCTCCGTGCCGTCCTCCTTTAGCCCTTCGAAAAAGAAGGACACCGGCACCTCCAAAGCGTCCGCAATGTCCCAGAGCCGCGAGGCGCTGACACGGTTCGCGCCAGTCTCGTATTTCTGGATTTGCTGAAACTTGATGCCAACCATTTCGGCCAGCTTTTGCTGTGTCATCCCGGTCAGCCAGCGCCGTTGCCGTATGCGCTTGCCGACATGTACATCCACCACATGAACCATCTCGCCTATTCCTTATCGGGGGCACGCGTCATGTGCCGAACTGTATTTGCGACAGAAGTGTCGTCTGCCCCGCCGCCCAACAATACCGCAGGGGTTGCACCGGGAGCCATGAGACAAACATAGCGGTTGCGTTGCTTTCGACAAAGCCCTTTCACGCGATAGTGAGCATTCGCCCTATTTTTCCCGGCAACCTGAGGGAGAAGACCTCGGAAAGAAGCGGCATTGCCCTTAAGGTAGAATAGGTGCCCTGCTATGATGTTTACGGCACGATCATAGGCAACCCTGAGATGAATAGGTTGATATTAAAGATGTTCTTGCGTGCGCGGGATGTCTGCCCCGCAGCGGCGCGGCAAGCCGTTGGGTGGTCAAATTGTAAACATATGAAGCGCTGCGCTCATAGGACAAAATCCGCCGATGGGACGGTGGTAGAGCCCGTCGCGCTTGCTGTGCGGCTGAGTGTCGCTTTGCACACCCGTCGAATTTGCCTTAAAATTCGACATAATCAATACAAGCTTCGGGTCAGAAACGCCCCTAAAATCAGACTCTAAGAGACTTGAATTTCAAGCGCTCAGACCCGATATTCAACCCAACAACGTGCCGCCGAGCTTTGGGCACGCTACTTTGCCAATGGGAGTCACTAAATGGCTGACGTCAATACAATTCGCTCAACCGCCGGGTCGCGCGCCTCTGCGATCGACGAGGGTCTGCGCGCCCATATGAACAAGGTGTATGGCACCATGTCGATTGGCATGCTCATCACCTTCGCCGCCGCTTGGGCCATCTCTGGCCTGTCGGTCACCACGGACCCTGCCGCCGGTGTGGCGCAGCTGAGCGAGAGCAAGTACCTGACGCAAATCGGCTACGCGCTCTATGCCTCGCCGTTGAAATGGGTCGTGATGTTCGCACCTTTGGCCTTTGTTTTCGGCTTTAGCGCGATGATTAACAAAATGTCCGCCGCGACAGCGCAGGTCGTGTTCTACGCCTTTGCCGCCGTCATGGGCATCTCGATCAGCTCGATCTTTCTGGTCTTCACCGGCTATTCCATCGCGCAGGTGTTCCTGATCACCTCGATCGCCTTCGCGGGCCTGTCGCTCTGGGGCTACACCACTAAAAAGGACATCTCCGGTTGGGGCAGCTTCCTGATCATGGGTGTGATTGGCCTGATCGTGGCATCCATCGTGAACATCTTCCTCGCCTCTTCGGCGCTGATGTTTGCCATTTCCGCCCTCGGCGTGCTGATCTTCGCAGGTCTGACCGCCTATGACACGCAGAAGATCAAGACCGAGTATCTGGCCCACGCGCATCACGGCGACACCGAGTGGCTGGGCAAAGCCGCCATCATGGGCGCCCTGAGCCTCTATCTGGACTTCATCAACATGTTCATGATGCTGCTGTCGCTCTTCGGCAATCGCGAATAAGCCAGCGGGCATTGAGACAAGGGGGGGGGCCGGTTCCGAAAGGGACCGGCCCTTTTTCGTTGGCGCGACGTTTAATCTCCCCCCGCGCGGAACCGAGCCGCCCCTTTTCGCGCTAAATAGGGAACGGAGGGCCGCGCCATTAACTATTTTCACAGCCTATCTGCCGCCGGTTTCGCGGCCACTGCCATCAGCTACGGACCGGCGCGCATGGGCTTTGGCCTCTTTGTGCCTGCCTTCAAATCGTCCTTCTAGCTCTCGCCAGCGACGGTGGGGCTGATCTCCAGCCTCGGCTTTGCGGGTTTCTTCATCGGGCTGTTGATCGCGCAATATCTGCTGAACCGCAAAGGCCCGGCGGCGCCGGTCCTCACCGGGTTGGCAGCGGCAACGCTGGGGCTTGGCGTCGTGGCGCTCGCGCCCAATCCCACTGTCTTGGCGGCCGGCGTGTCTCTAGCGGCTTCCAGTGCCGGCTTCGCCTGGACGCCGTTTAACGACGCCGTGCATCGCAAGATTAGAGACACCGACCGGCCCACGGCTCTTTCAGAGATCAGCACCGGCACGAGCGTCGGTGTGATGTTGGCGGCGGCGATTGCGCTCGGCATGGTCTTTACGGGCCTCGATTGGCGCATCTGCTGGGGGGTTTTCGCGCTGCTGGCCCTCGCCAGCCTTATCGGCAACTGGACCGCGCTGCGCCCCGTGGGCAGAGCCCCCGAGGCCGCGCCAGATGCGTCTTGGCGGATGCTGCTGCAACAAAGTGCCGTCCCGCTCTTCGGCTTGGCCTTTGTCTTTGGCATCACGTCGTCCATCTACATTTCCTTCGCCGCCGACCATTTTTCGCAAAGCAGCTTGCTCGGCATGCCGAACAGCGCCGTCCCCTCGGTGGTGTTTCTCAGCTACGGGTTCTTTGGGCTGGCTGGGTTGCTGACGGGCAGCATTCGCGACCGCATCGGATTGGCACCGCTTGTGCAGCTCTTGCTGCTCGCCGCCGCGACCTCCTTTGCCCTCGCCGCTTTGCTGTCCGACAGCTGGACCGCGCTGGTGATCTCGGCGGGGTTGCAGGGGATAAATGTCATGATGACCAGCGCCGTTCTCGCCTTTTGGTCCGAGAAACTCTTCCCGTCTCTGCCGTCGATGAGCTTCACCGCGACGCTGCTCGCAACCGCCAGCGGCAGCGTCATTGGCCCGAGCTTTGCCGGTCTGGTGCTTAAAGGTCCGGGGCCGGAAATTGCCTTCCTCGGCGCCGCCGCGATCCCCCTGATCGCCGCCTGTGCTCTACGGCAAAGTTGGATCACCGAGCACGCGCTCGAACCCGCTTAGCCGACGGCTCCAAACAACTGCCCGACCCCGGCGGTCACGGCCATCGCCAGCCCGCCCCAGAACACCACCCGCCGCACTGCAGGCCAAGCAGGCGCGCCGCCCAGCCGCGCGCCGCCGGCCCCGAGCAGCACCAGCGCCAGCACGGCAATGAGCGCCACAGCCATGCCGCGTATCCCGTCCGGGGCGAGGACCGCCGCCAGAAACGGCAACCCGCCGCCCAGCGCGAAGGCCCCTGCCGATGCGACAGCAGCCTGCAGCGGGTCGGCTTGTCCGGCGAGACCAAACATTCCCAATTCCTCCCGCGCATGGGCGCCCAGCGCGTCGTGGTCGGTCATCTGCGCGGCGACTTCCAGAGCGAGGTCACTTTCCACGCCGCGGTTCTCCAGCCCTTCGGCCAATTCGCTCAGCTCGTAATCCGGGTCTTCGATCAGCGCCACGCGTTCGCGTTCCAGATCAGCCCGTTCCACATCTGATTGCGCCGAGACCGATACATATTCCCCCGCCGCCATCGACAACGCCCCGGCGGTGAGGCCGGCAAGACCGGTCAGCACAACATTGTCATGCGCCATTCCGGCAGAGCTCACCCCGACCAGCAGACTGGCCGAGGACACAATACCATCGTTCGCCCCCAAAACGGCGGCGCGCAGCCAGTTGCTGCGGTTAATGTAATGGCCTTCTCTGGGCATGAGGCGGCGGGGCGGTCTAGTTCGGTTCCCAGACCATCAGGTCCGCGGGGAAGATCACCGGGCGGTCTCCGCCAATGCCGGTGAAGCCGACGCTCCCGGTCGGTTTGGCCTGCTCAATCGGCATGCAGGCCGCTGTCAGCAGGATCAGGATCGCGGCACTCAGTTTGGCAGACATGGCATTTCCCCAATAGCTTAGCGTTAAGTATCGCGGCTTCGGTGCGGCATGGCAAGCCAGCAGCGTTGCACCGGGACCGTGCGCTTGGGTTAGGTGGTGGTAAGCATCGAAGGTTAGAACCCTCACCAATCGCGATTGCGCCAGAGGACTTTCCACCCTCTTGGCACCCATAGGATGAAAGGCCCCAAAGGGGTCACGTCAATGCGCTTTGAGGTGCAGGGAAACCTGCTTTGCACATCCGATCTGGCGGCGCCGCCTTTTTATCAACGGCCCCTCCCCCAATTTGAAGCAGTTCGCCTGATGCCTTGGCTGGCACCGGGCCATTCGGCGTGGTTAGTCAGAGCTTGATTGGCTGCAGAACCTGCGGCTCGACCACATCAACACCGGGCAGACCGTCGGCCAGCACTTTGGCCGATTGCTCCAGCAGGTCGAAGGTCCGGTAGTGGCAGGGGATCACCGTCTTGAAGTCAAAGTACCGTTTCGCGGCATAGGCGGCCTGCGCCATGTCCATGGTGAAATGCCCCCCTGCCGAGAGGATGCCGATGTCGGGTTTGTGGTAGTCGCCCATCCAGTCCATATCCGCCATGATTGCGGTGTCGCCGGAGTGGTAGATCGTATGCCCCTCGCCCGCGATCATAAAGCCGGTCTCCATGCCCGTGTAGATCGGGCCATTGTCTCCACTGATGGAGGAAGAGTGCGAAGCAGGCACCATCGTCACCGCGACATTGCCCACGCGGATCGTGCCACCTTTGTTAAAGCCGTTGGTCTGCGCCACACCCTTGCTCTCGAACCATGCCATCAGCTCATACATCCCTGCCACCGGCGCATTGGTGCGGCTGGCGACATCGGCGATGTCTTGGGTGTGGTCGAAATGGCCATGGGTGACGAGGATTTGCGTGGCACCGTTCATCGCCTCTGCGTGCTGGTCCTCCGACAACATCGGGTTGCCGTTGAGCCACGGGTCGATCAGCAGGACTTGGTCTTCGATCTCGATGCGGAATGAGCCGTGGCCGAGCCAGATGATGTTCATGGGATCCTCCTGATTTGTTGCTCGCAACAGAGTTGCGCTTCCTTGCGGCGGAATCAAGAAAACGTCTCCCCTGCCACCCCGGCCCGGAATCAAGCCGCAGGCGCCGGGCCATCGCCTGCCCGCCCCCCGGGTAGGCGATTTGGTGAGGCTGGGTACGACTTCGAGGACACACATCATGGCTGATCTATAAAGTGGCAAGATATTCTGTCGGATCGCCGACCCGCGGGCAGCCGATAGCCCTCAGCATACTATCGCCCAGAATTAAGGGGCACGCCCCCCGATCAAGCGCCATCCCCCGGTCTGGCGCCGCCCGGCTCCGTTCCGACCCTCCAAACCCTTGCGAGGCCCGCCCCCAAACGGTAGAGGACCCACAAAGAGATGGAGATGTTCATGTCGATCGACGAAAACACCGCCGCACGCGTGGCAAAACTGGCCCGGATCAAGGTCGAACCCGATGCGCTCCCCGCGCTGGCAGAGGAGTTCAACACCATCCTCGGCTTTATCGAACAGCTGGGCGAAGTGGACGTCGAAGGCATCGAGCCGATGACCACCGTCACCCCGCAGCGGCTCAAGCGGCGCGAAGATGTGGTCACCGACGGCGACCAGCAAGACGCAGTTCTCGCCAATGCCCCCGATGCCCGTGAAGGGTTCTTTGCCGTGCCGAAGGTGGTGGAATAATGACCGATCTGAACAAACTCGGCCTTGCCGACGCCCGCGACGCCCTGCGTAAGGGTGAGACCACATCCAAAGACCTGACCGAAGCCTGCCTCAAGGCCATCGACGGTGCCGGCGCGCTCAACGCCTTTGTCCACCGCACGCCAGAGATCGCGATGGAACAGGCCGCCGCTGCCGACGCGCGCATCAAGCAAGGCGACGCTCCTGCCATGTGCGGCCTGCCCATTGGCATCAAAGACCTCTTCTGCACTAAGGGCGTGCCAAGCCAAGCGGGCAGCCGCATCCTCGAAGGCTTCCTGCCCGAGTATGAAAGCACCGTCAGCCAGAAGCTGAAAGACAGCGGCGCGGTCATGCTGGGCAAGCTCAATATGGACGAATTCGCCATGGGCTCGTCGAACGAGACCTCCGTCTACGGCAATGCGGTGAACCCGTGGCGCCGTGCAGGCGATACGGCGGAACTGACACCGGGCGGCTCCTCGGGTGGCTCTGCCGCGGCCGTGGCGGCCGATCTCTGCCTCGCCGCCACCGGCACCGACACCGGCGGCTCGATCCGCCAGCCTGCGGCCTTCACCGGCACCGTGGGCATCAAGCCGACCTATGGCCGTTGTTCCCGCTGGGGCATCGTCGCCTTCGCCTCCTCGCTCGACCAAGCCGGACCAATGACCAAGACCGTGCGCGACGCCGCGATCATGCTGGAAGCCATGTGCGGCCACGACGCCAAGGACAGCACCAGCGCCGACTTGGCCGTGCCAGACTTCGAAGCGGCCCTGACCGGCGACATCCGTGGCAAGAAAATCGGCATCCCCCGCGAATACCGCATGGATGGCATGCCCGAGGAGATCGAAAAGCTCTGGCAAGACGGCATCGCCATGATGAAAGACGCGGGCGCCGAGATCGTCGACATCTCGCTGCCGCACACCAAATACGCCCTGCCCGCCTATTACGTCATCGCCCCTGCCGAGGCCTCCTCGAACCTCGCGCGCTATGACGGCGTGCGCTTTGGCCACCGCGCCAAGCTCGACCATGGCGACGGCATCACCGAGATGTACGAGAAAACCCGCGCCGAGGGCTTTGGTCACGAGGTCCAGCGCCGCGTGATGGTGGGCACCTATGTGCTCTCCGCAGGCTTCTACGACGCGTACTACAACCGCGCCCGCAAGGTCCGCACCCTGATCAAGAAAGATTTTGAGGACGTCTTTGCCCAAGGCATCGACAGCATCCTCACCCCCGCCACCCCCTCGGCGGCCTTCGGTCTGGGCGAAATGAAAGACGCCGATCCGGTGGCGATGTACCTTAACGACGTCTTTACCGTCACCGTGAACCTCGCTGGTCTGCCCGGTGTCGCGCTGCCGACAGGGCAAAGCGCGACAGGCTTGCCGCTGGGTCTGCAACTGATCGGGCGTCCGTGGGAAGAGGCCGAACTGCTGTCCTCCGCCTATGCGCTGGAACGGGCGGCTGGGTTTGTGGCCAAGCCGGAAAAATGGTGGTAAGCCCGCGGGCGGTAATCAACAGGCAAGAGCGGATCAGATGATCACACGGACACTTCTAGCGATCACGGCAGGCGGTCTTCTGGCAGCCTGCCAACCGGCCATTCCCGATTCCGGGCGCGGCGTGGGTTTCGGCGATAGCAATTTCGAGGCCGAGCAGCGTGCGCGTGATGCAGCGCTGGCGGGCAACAATATCGACAGCGCCATCGCGGCCACGACGCCAGCCACGACCCCGGTGCCTGATGACGGCTCGCCCGAAGCCACAGCGGCCGAGACCGCCCGCGTCCTTGCCGCCACCCGACCCGGCGGCGCGCCGGTTCAGGCCAGCCCGTCGAACCCGGCCCCTGCCGTGGTCAACGCCGTTGGCATCTCGAACGAAAACAACTTCGACGCCGTCTCGGACCAGCGCAGCATCGAAGCCGATGCCGCCCGGGTCGCCGCCAACCGTGCGCAATATCAGGTCGTTCAGCCCGAAGCCCTGCCCGAGCGGACCGACAGCGGCCCCAACATTGTGGCCTATGCACTTCAGACCAAGCAATCTGTCGGTCAGAAACTCTATAGCCGCATCGGCTTCAACAAAGCGCGCAAATATGAGCGGGCCTGTTCGCAATACGGCCATGCCGACCAAGCGCAGATCGCCTTTCTCGCCGCCGGTGGCCCTGAGAAAGACCGCAACGGCATGGACCCTGATGGCGACGGCTTTGCCTGCGACTGGGATCCGACGCCCTTCCGCCGGGCTGCTCAGGGCTGATCCATGGCCCAAGCGCCTGACGTCACGGCGCATCCCTCGCCCAATTGCGGCCCGCGACGCGGGGGGCTGCGCCCTCATTTGATCGTGCTGCACCACACCGCGATGGACAGCGCCGAGGCGGCGCTGGACCGGCTCTGCGACCCCTCTGCGGCTGTCTCGGCGCATTACCTGATCTGTGGCAACGGCCGCGTGTTGCAATTGGTTGAAGAAGACCAGCGCGCGTGGCACGCGGGTGTGGGTGAATGGGCGGGGCAGGACGACATCAACTCGCGCTCCATCGGAATTGAGTTGGACAACCGCGGCGATCATCCTTTTTCCGAGCCACAAATGCGGGCGCTGGAGGCCCTGATGCCCGGCATCATGGCCCGGCACGGCATCGCCCCCGAAGGGGTGATCGGGCATTCCGACATGGCACCGGGCCGCAAACTCGATCCCGGCCCCCGATTCGATTGGGCGCGGTTGGGGCGTCAGGGGCTGGCGTTGCCCGCGGGGGTTGGCCCTGCCCCGGATGCTGTCGAGGCCAAGACATTCCGGCAAGCCGCCGAGGCCGTAGGCTTCACCGCCCCCTGCGACGATGACACGCTCCTCAGCACCGTGCGCATGCGGTTCCGCCCGCAGGGGCGTGGCCCTCTCTCCCCTGACGATCTCGCCGCCCTCCCCGTGCCCATTGACGCGCCGCTCGCCCCCGTCTAGGGCGGTCAGGCGCGGAAGGCTGGATGGCCGCTTCGGTGCTTGCAAAAGCACCGGGGAGGAAAGTCCGGACTCCAAGAAGGAACGGTGCCGGGTAACGCCCGGGCGGGGCAACCCGACGGAAAGCGCCACAGAAAAGAAACCGCCACTCGGTCCGGCTTGCCGGAATACCCGAGGGGTAAGGGTGAAACGGTGGGGTAAGAGCCCACCGCGGGGCTGGCAACAGTTCTGGCACGGCAAGCCCCACCGGGAGCAATGCCAAATAGGGACCGCGCGCCACTGATCTTTGGGTCAGAGGCGGGGCTCTTCTGCCCCAGCAGGTCCGGGTTGGCAGCTGTAGCCGCATCGGCAACGGTGCGGTCAGAGGAATGGTCATCGCCTGTTTTGCGACAGGTACAGAATCCGGCTTATAGGCCTTCCGCGCAACTTCTTGCTCTTTCGGCATCGAAAGGCAGGTTTTTCGACAAATCCGGCGTCTTTTGACCTCGGGCGGGCAAATAGCGGTTGACTCGGGCGCGGGTCTGACTAGAACCCGAAATTCAGAATTCACGCAGGCCTGCGCGGCGCTGCAGCAGGAGAAGACACATGGCGAAGCCAACCACGATCAAGATCCGTCTGAACTCGTCCGCGGGCACAGGCCATTTCTACGTCACCAAAAAGAACGCTCGTACCATGACCGAGAAGATGGTCATCAAAAAGTACGACCCCGTTGCGCGCAAGCACGTGGAATACAAGGAAGGCAAGATCAAGTAAGATCGCCTGACCTGATGGTTTGAAGGGCCACGTGCACTGCGCGTGGCCTTTTGCGTTGGGGGGATGACGTCGCTAGGACACTCGAAACGTCGCCGCGCTCACCCCGCCCGGAATCAAGGCCGCAGGCCGCCGGGCAGCGCCAGACCGTCCGTCACGCCGTAGGCGTGCCGACAATTCAACAGCGCACCTCTGGTGCGATGGGCTGGCGCTTTCGCTGTCGTAGCGCGTGCCGGTAATGTTCGAGTCACCGCAGCAAACATAAACTGCCAAATAGCCCCGTCTGAAGCGCCATCCCCCGGTCCGGCGCTGCCCGGCTCAGCGCTCTTGCGCCACCCATTGGCCCGAAGTCGGCACAAGCTCGTAGCGCAAGCATCCGCGCGCCCCGTCAAAGTGCAAAGGCGCGCGCCAATCAGCCCTCGCCTCCTCCGACGCCAGCTCAAACGTCGCGCAGACCGCAAAAGCCTCCTCACCCCGCGCCACCTCATAGGCCGCCCCCGTCAGCGGATCAGCCGCATCAGACGCCCCGCGACAGGCCCGCGCAAACCCCGCCTGACCGCCCGCCTCACAAATCACCGCATCCGCAACCCGCCGCAGATCAGCCCGCCGCTGTTCATCCCGCTTTTCCGCCCGCGCATGCCCCGGCCCGCCAACCACGACCAAGCCCGCAACCAAGGCCCCCAGCACAACGGCCAGAACCCCGACAAAAAGCAGCCGGTTCACGCAACCTCTCCCCGCGCGCTCCCCGCACGGTAATAGCCAAAGATCCCTCCGGCGACGCCTGCGACCACAAGCGACTTCAGCGCGAATTGCAGGGTGAAGTCTCCGTTCAGAAAGGCATAGATCACCGCCACCAGATCGCCCAAGAGCACGGCGGCGGCGAAGAGCAGCGTCACATTGGTCATCCAAGACCGAATGGCCGAGCGCTGCAACGCCGGGTCCGCCGCCAGCCGCCTGCGCTCACGTGTGGCGAGCCAGAGGTACAGCGGCAGCGTCACGATCAGCACCGCCATGGCCCAGCGGATACGGTGATCCGCCGTGCGGCCTGACGGCTCGAGCAGGTGGTCGATCAAGGCATGCAGCAGCCCCACCAGATAGCCCGCGCCAAACAAGAGCGCGCCAAACATCAACGCATAGACAAAAAAGTCCCGCGCCGTGACCACAGGCTGCGGGCGCGGTACGGGCGGGGCGAAGGGCACGTCGGCCCAACCGTCGAGCGCGTCAGACACCTCATGCGCCGACCAGCCCGCCTCTGTCAGCACCGCGGCGATTTCCTCGCGGCTTCGGCCCGCGCTTAGCGCCTCGCGCACGAATACGGCCAAGTCCTTACTGCCCGCCATGGGTTAGCCCCCTCTTTTAGCTTTGAAAAAACCGGTCAGCAGGTCCTCGGCTTCGCCCGCGGCGATACCATCAAAAACCTCGGGCGCGTGGTGGCACTGAGCGTGCGAAAACACCCGCGCCCCCTGCGCCACGCCGCCGGACTTCGGATCCGCCGCGCCATAAAACAGCCGCTCGATCCGCGCCGCCGCAATCGCGCCTGCACACATCGCACAGGGCTCCAGCGTGACATAAAGCGCGTGACCAATCAGCCGCTCCGACCCCAGTGCCGCACAGGCCGCCCGCAGGGCCAGCATCTCGGCATGGGCCGTGGGATCATGCCGCGCGCGGGTCTCATTGCCCGCCGCCGCCACGATCTCGCCCGTCGGAGAGACCACCACAGCCCCCACCGGCACCTCGCCCCGCGCTGCCGCTGCGCGCGCTTCGGCCAGCGCCTGAGCCATATATGAGCGAAACTCCATTCCGCCACATGGCCGCAAACGCCACCCTTTCGCAAGGGCGTGAAACAGGGTAAGCGCTGAGTATGAACGCGAAACCACCCTCCTCCGGCTCCGGCCCGACTGCTGATTCGTCCGAAGCCAGCAAAGGCGACCGCATCGCCAAAGTGCTGTCCCGCGCAGGCATCGCCTCGCGCCGCGAGGCCGAGCGCATGATCGAAGCGGGCCGCGTCCGGGTGAACGGTGAACAAATCACCTCGCCCGCGCTGAACGTGACGTCCGAGGACAAGATCACCGTCGACAACACCCCCGTCGGCGCGCCCGAGCCGCCGCGCATCTGGCTCTATCACAAGCCTACCGGACTGGTGACGACGAATTCTGACGAAAAGGGCCGCGAGACGATCTTTGACGCCCTGCCCGAAGACATGCCCCGCGTGATGACCGTGGGGCGGCTCGACCTCAATTCCGAAGGGCTGCTGCTGCTGACCAATGACGGCGGCGTGAAACGCAAGCTGGAACTGCCCAGCACCGGCTGGCTGCGCCGCTACCGGGCGCGGGTGAATGGCCGCCCGACGGACGAGATGCTGGAGCCACTGCGCAAAGGCATCACGGTAGAGGGTGAACAATTCCAGCCGATGGATGTGTCGCTGGACCGCCAGCAAGGGGCGAACGCCTGGCTCACCATCGGGTTGCGCGAAGGTCGCAACCGCGAGATTCGACGGGCGATGGAGGCCGTGGGCCTCACCGTGAACCGGTTGATCCGCGTGTCTTATGGCCCCTTCCAATTGGGCGAGTTGAAGACCGGCGAAGTCGAAGAATTGCGCCGCAAGGTCGTGCGTGACCAATTGGGGTTGGAGTTGGAAGACCCCACTGGCACCGCCGTCAAAAAGCCGACCTCCGTTCGTCGCCCGCCCCGGCGCAAGCCCGGTGGTTTCGGCGGCGCAGGCCAGCCCGGCATGCCGGTCGAGCGCAGCGAAGATGACGCGCCGCCGCCCCGCCGTGGTGGTGGCAAAGCCAAACACGCCCCACGTGGCAAAGCGGCTGCGGGCAAGGGCCCTGCGCGTTCCGGTGGCAGACCGACCGGCAAACCCGGCGCACGCCCAACGGCGAGGCCCGGTGGCAAGGGGCCAAAACCCCGCCGCTAAGACGCGCGCCTTTCGGAACGCCGCAGCGCAGCGCCGCGTTGGGTCAGCACTGCCGGAGCCTTCCGGCGTGAAACCGCCGGAATAGGAGCGCCGATTTGGCACGTATATTGCTGTTTTTGTTGGTCTTCGCCGCGCTCGCCGTTATCATCCTCGCAGTAGTCTCGGCTTTAGGCCGCGCAGCCGACAGCGCCGATGCGGCGTTGCGCCCAATCTGGGGCAGCAAAAGGGGGAATGTCATGGCACCGACCAGCTTTCAGAAAATCGCCTATGTGGCGCTGCTTCTTGTGCTCTTGGGCGTGACCAGCGGCCTGCTGGGAGGGCTTTAAGCCATGGCGCAACGGTTTGGTGGGCAGTATAGCCCCGACCCCAAAAACACGCCCGGCGACACGCCACGCCCCCGGCCAAAGTTGCGCGTCAATCCGGTTGGCGGGCGGGTGAACCTCTTGTTCCTGCCGCCTGTGGTGCTGGCTGTGACCTCCTTCACCGGGGGTGCCAGCACGCTGGTGCTGGGGCTGATCGGCGCCTTTCTGCTGGCCTCCGGCGTCTGGCTGCTGCGCGAAGGTCTGCTCGCCGAAGCCGAATACCACGACCGCAAAGTCGCCCGCCGCCCGACCTTCCCGCGCAAGATTTTCGCGGCACTGCTGGCGGGACTGGGCGCTGCCGTCGCGGCCTATAGCTCCGAGCCGGGCGTCGTGGCCCCGGTGCTCTTTGGCCTTACCGCAGGCGGGTTGCACCTCGCCGCATTTGGCATTGATCCGTTGAAAAACAAAGGGATGGAAGGCGTCGATACTTTCCAGCAGGACCGCGTCGCTCGTGTGGTGGATGAGGCCGAAAAACTGCTCGCCAGCATGGGCAGCGCGATCAAACGCGCAGGCGACCGGCGCGCCGAAGCACGGCTGGCCGAATTCCAAGACACCGCCCGCACACTGATCCGCACGGTTGAGGAAGACCCCCGCGATCTGACCGCCGCGCGCAAATACCTTGTCGTCTACCTGCGCGGCGCGCATGATGCGACGGTGAAGTTTGCTGACCTATACGCCCGCAACCGCGATGAAAAAGCCCGCGACGATTACCTCGCGCTGCTGGACGATCTGGACGAGAATTTCGCCGCCCGCACGGCGAAATCCCTGCTGGATGACCGCAGCGATCTGAATGTCGAAATCGACGTGCTGCGCGCGCGTCTCTCCCGCGAGGGGGTCCGGTTGGAACAACCCGCCCCTGCCAATTCTAAGGAAGATATTTGATGACCGAAGCCGTCCGCGAAAAAGCTGCCCAGTCTCAAGGGCTCGTCGAAGAAGTTAACGCCCACATTTTGCCCGAGCCATCGGATGCCAATGCCATCGTGCCCTTGGCCAAGGCCGACCCGACTCAAAGCATCGAGATCGAAAAACGCATGGCCGAGATTGACGTGACCGACACGCAGTCGATCGTCAGCTTCGGCTCTGCCGCGCAATCGGAATTGCAAGAGATCAGCCAGTCGATGCTCGCCGACGTGCGCAACAAGGACGTGGGCCCGGCGGGCGACAGTCTGCGGTCGATGGTCAGCGCGATCCGGGGCTTCTCGGTGTCGGAACTGGACGTGCGGCGCAAGCAAAGCTGGTGGGAAAAATTGCTGGGCCGCGCCACGCCTTTCGCCAAGTTCACCGCGCGCTTTGAGGAAGTGCAAAGCCAGATCGACCGGATCACCGACAATCTGCTCGGCCATGAACACACGCTGCTGAAAGACATTAAATCGCTCGACCTGCTCTATGAAAAGACGCTGCAATTCTACGATGAACTGGCGCTCTATATCGCGGCAGGTGAGGCCAAGATCACCGAGTTGGATCATAAGACGATCCCCGCCAAACAGACTGCGCTCGACAAAGCCAAGGATGAGAATCAGGTGATGATGGCGCAGGAGCTGCGCGACCTGCGCGCCGCCCGCGATGATCTGGAACGCCGGGTGCATGACCTTAAGCTCACGCGGCAGGTCACCATGCAGTCCCTGCCCTCGATCCGGCTGGTGCAGGAGAACGACAAAAGCCTTGTGACCAAGATCAACTCGACCTTGGTCAACACCGTGCCGCTGTGGGAAACCCAACTGGCGCAGGCGGTCACCATTCAGCGCAGCTCTGAGGCGGCGAATGCGGTGCGTGAGGCCAATGACCTGACCAATGAATTGCTGACCTCCAACGCCAAGAACCTGCGCGACAGCAACAAGGTGATCCGTCAGGAAATGGAGCGCGGGGTCTTTGATATTGAGGCCGTGAAACAGGCCAACGAAGATCTGATTGGCACCATCGAAGAATCGCTGCAAATTGCCGACGAAGGCAAAGCCAAACGCGCTGCTGCCGAGCAAGAGTTGCAAGAGATGGAAACCCGTCTGCGCGATACGCTGGCCTCGGCCAAGGCCCGAGAGACCGGGCTAGGCGATGCCACCGGCGGTGCAGTCCCAAACTGAGGTTCTGGTGAAGAAAGCGGAAGTGTTTAGACGTCTGCAGCGTCCTCTGCAGAGCGGTATTGTGCTGGCCTTAGGGCTGGCGCTGTCGGCCTGTGTCGACCCGCCGAGAACGCCCCAAAGCGTCGCCAAACCACAGGCGCGGCCCGAGGCACCGGCCCCGCGCCCGCCGCAGGTTGCCCGCCCCACCTCGCAGAAAAGCGCGATGCTGCGCAGCTATCTGCATCAGGTGGAAAAGGCGCAGTTGGAACAAGGGCTTTTGCGCCGTGATGGCGGCGGGGAAGACACGCCTTTCACCGCTGACATGCTGGCGCGCAATTTCGAGCAGATTGCGCTTTATAACGAATATGACGGCAATTTCGCCGGACGTGGCGGCCAAAGCCCCCTGCGCCGCTGGGAATCCCCCATTCGCATGGGCATCCTGTTTGGCGAGTCGGTTACCCCCTCGCAACGCCGCACCGACACGATCAATATCGAAGCCTATGCCCGTCGCTTGGCACGCATCACCGGCCATCCGATCTCGACCACCGGCATTCCGAATTTCATGGTGATCGTGGCTTCGGAAGATGACCGTGTCGAAACACTCGCACAGGCCGCGCAGCAGGTCCCCGGGGTCAGCGCGTCTTCGTTGCGGGCCATGCGCAACATGCGCCGCGACACTTACTGCGCCGTGGCCGCCTATGCTGCGGGGAGCAACCCCAATGTCTATACCGCCGCCGTGGCCGTGATCCGCTCGGAAAACCCGGGCTTGCTGCGGCTGTCCTGTATCCATGAGGAACTGGCGCAAGGCTTGGGGCTGGCCAATGACTACCCCGCCGCACGGCCCTCGATCTTTAACGATGACGACGAATTCGCGCTGCTGACGGATCAGGACGAGCTGCTGCTCAAGATGCTCTACGATCCCCGCTTGCGCCCCGGCATGACAGCAGACGAGGTCAATCCCCGCACCCGCATCATCGCCCGCGAGTTGACGGACGGGCCCTTGTAGCGCACCCTTTAGCCTTACCGACAGAAGGACCATTCTCATGGGCATTTTCGATTTCCTCTCCGGCCAGTTCATCGACGTCATTCACTGGACGGACGAGACCCGCGACACGATGGTCTGGCGCTTTGAGCGTGAGGGTCATGAGATCAAATACGGTGCCAAGCTGACGGTGCGCGAAGGGCAAGCGGCGGTCTTTGTGCATGAAGGGCAGCTGGCGGATGTCTTCACCCCCGGTCTCTATATGCTCGAGACCAATAACATGCCGATCATGACCTCGCTGCAGCATTGGGACCATGGCTTCAAGAGCCCGTTCAAGTCCGAGATCTATTTCGTCAACACGACCCGGTTTAACGACCTGAAATGGGGCACCAAGAACCCGATCATCGCCCGCGACCCTGAGTTCGGCCCGGTGCGTCTGCGCGCCTTTGGCACCTATTCGGTGCGCGTCAGCGACCCTGCGCGTTTCCTGACCGAGATTGTCGGGACAGATGGCGAGTTTACGATGGACGAGATCTCTTTCCAGATCCGCAACATCATCGTGCAGGCGTTTTCCCGCACCTTGGCAAGCTCGGGCATTCCGGTGCTCGACATGGCGGCGAACACACGTGAGTTGGGTCAGTTGGTCGGCAAGGAAATCGAAGCCCAGATCGCGGAATACGGTCTGGCGATGCCGGAGCTTTATATCGAGAACATCTCCCTGCCGCCTGCGGTCGAGGCGGTGATGGACAAGCGCACCTCAATGGGTGTGGTTGGAAATCTCAATGAATACATGCAGTTCCAAGCCGCCGAAGCGCTTGGCCGCGATGGAGCGGGGGGTGCTGCGATGCAAACCGGCCTCGGCGCGGGCTTGGGCATGAGCATGGCGCAGGCCGCCACCGCGCAGGCTGGGCCTTGGGGCGCGCGCCCTGCCGCGACGGCAGCGCCGGTAGCGCCACCGCCCCCGCCGGTGGAAAAGGTCTGGCACATCGCCGAAAACGGCGCGACCTCAGGCCCGTTTTCCAAAGCCGCGATGGGACGCAAGGCGAGCGAAGGCAACCTTGGCCGCGACAGCATGGTCTGGACGCCGGGCCAAGATGGCTGGCAGCGGGCCGAGGATGTGGCAGAGCTTGCGCAGCTCTTTACCGTCATGCCGCCACCCCCGCCGCCCCCTGCGCCGTGACATTTCGCGGGGCGCGAAACTCTCGCCCCCGGTTGCGCGTGTCTGCCCTATGACCGCGCGTTTCAAATTCCCCCACCGCCGCAGCGCCCTAAAGGCGCTGCATTGGTCGATGGTGCCGCTGCTGATCTGGTTCATCCTCGTCACCCCCGCCGATGTACTGCCCTTTGGCCAAGCGGCCTTTCGCATTCACTCCCTCCTCGGGCTGGTCTTCGTCACGGCCTGCCTGCTCTGGACCGCCGACTACCTGCGCCGCGGTCTAGCCAGCCGTCCGGGACCAAAACTGCCACCCTGGGCGCGGCGCGTGCACCAAGGAATGCACCGCGCGCTGATCTGGGGGCTGTTCGGGGTCGCGCTGACCGGGTTCCTCTTGGGCCTCACCGCGCCGCGCCTGTTCATGGCCGGGGGCATCCTGCCGGTGGCCCCACCGCTCGACCTGCCCCGCGCCCATGATCTGGTCGGCAAGGTCCACATCTTTGAGTTCTACCTTCTGGCCGCCCTCGCCGGAGCGCATGGGCTGTTTCACTCTGGCGACACCTTCATCTGCGTGACAACGCGCTGAGGATCATGGCCCCCAAAATCTTGCACCGGTTTTTGTGAGCACAGGTCTGGCCCGCACCGCGCATCGCCGCTAGGCTCGGCTCCGATTGCCCTAGCAAAGCCACCGCCATGCCCCCCATCGACCAGCCCCCCGCAGCCCCGCTCGAAGAACACCGTTTCCCCTGTGACACCTGCGGGTCGGACATGCGCTTTGACCCCGCGCAGACGCTGCTGGTCTGCGACCATTGCGGCAATGTCGAGCCGATCGACGGGACCGGACGCCACGCTTCGGCCATCGCCGAGCAAGATTTCCGCGCCGGGCTGCAAGCCGCCCTGCCCGCCGCCGAGATGGAAGAGACCCGCGTCACCACCTGCCCCAACTGCGCGGCGCAGGTGGAGTTCGAGCCCGGCAAACACGCCACCGAATGTCCCTTCTGCGCCACGCCCATCGTGATCGACACCGGCACCAACCGCCACATCAAACCCCGCGCCGTGCTGCCCTTTGCCCAATCCGAAGAAAGCGCGCGCGGTGCAATGAAAGACTGGCTCGGCAGCCTCTGGTTCGCGCCCAATGGCCTGCAACAATATGCCCGCAAGGGGCGGAAAATGCAGGGAATTTACGTACCCTACTGGACCTATGACGCGCGGACGGCCTCCAGCTATCGCGGCGAGCGGGGCACGGTCTATTACGTGACCCAAACGGTCATGCGCAACGGCAAGCGGGTGCGGCAACAGGTGCCGAAAGTGCGCTGGCGCAGTGCCTCGGGCCGGGTGGCGCGCTTCTTTGACGATGTGCTGGTGCTGGCCTCACGCTCCCTGCCCAAGAAACACACCGACGCGTTGCACCCTTGGGACCTGTCGTCGCTGGAACCCTATGCGCCGGAATACCTCGCCGGGTTCAGGGCCGAGGCTTATGGCGTGTCATTGGAAGAAGGCTTTACCCAAGCCCGCGCCCATATGGACCGGGTGATCGAGCGCGACGTGAAATTCGACATCGGCGGCGACCGCCAGCGGGTGCATGACATCCAGACGCAGGTGAGCGATGTGACCTTCAAACATATCCTGCTGCCGGTCTGGCTCGCGGCCTATAAATACCGCGGCAAGACCTACCGTTTCGTCGTCAATGGCCACTCTGGCAAGGTGCAGGGCGAACGCCCCTATTCCGCGATCAAGATCACCATCGCCGTGGTGCTAGGGCTGATCGCCGCCGCCATCGTCGGCTATTTTGTGGCACAGCAGCAATGACCGAAACCTTCGACGCCTTCTCAGACCTCCTGCGCGCCCGCTACTCCTGCCGCGCCTTCCGGCCTGATCCGCTGCCAGAGGCCACGATCACCCAGATCGTCAGCGCCG
The DNA here is from genome assembly GCF_900102535.1 of Sulfitobacter delicatus. Lineage (GTDB taxonomy): Bacteria > Pseudomonadota > Alphaproteobacteria > Rhodobacterales > Rhodobacteraceae > Sulfitobacter > Sulfitobacter delicatus. The sequence goes on from NZ_FNBP01000002.1 coordinate 452,415, forward strand.
CCCGCCATGTGCCCTCGTGGTGCAACGCGCAGCCTTGGCAACTCACCATCACGCGGGGCGAGGCCACCGAACGGTTCCGCGCGGCCCTGCTCGACGCGGCAAACAGCGATGCCCCGGTCGAGCCGGACCTGCCATGGCCCACAGGCTATTCTGGCGCCTATGCCGAGCGCCGCCGCAGCTGCGGCTTCCAGCTTTATGACGCCGTCGGCATCGCCAAATCCGACCGCGCCGCCCGCAAAGCGCAGATGTTGCGCAACTTCGCGCTCTTCGACGCGCCCCATGTGGCCATCGTGACCTCTCCCGCTGAACTTGGCCCCTATGGCGCGATGGACTGCGGCGGTTTTGTGTCGGCCTTCACACTCGCCGCCACCGCCCTCGGCATCGCGAGCATCCCGCAAGCCGCCATCGCCTCCTACGCCCCGCTGGTGCGCGACCATCTGGACCTGCCCGCCGACCGGCTGGTCCTCTGCGCAATCTCCTTTGGCCTGCCAGATATCGAGCATCCGGCCAATAAGTTCCGCACCGAACGGGCCGCGCCCGAAACGATCATCGACTGGAAGGACTGAAATGCGCGCGCTTTTGCAACGGGTGACCGAAGCTTCGGTCACGGTCGAAGAAGATATTGTCGGAAAGATCGGCCCGGGCCTGTTAATCCTCGTCTGTGCCATGCCCGAAGACACCTCCGAGACCGCCGAAAAACTGGCGCTCAAAGTGTCTAAACTACGCCTGTTCAAAGATAACGCGGGCAAGATGAACCTAAGCCTCACCCAAACCGGCGGCGCGGCCCTGGTGGTCAGCCAGTTCACCCTCGCCGCCGACACCTCCCGCGGCAATCGACCCGGCTTCTCCGGCGCGGCAAAGCCCGAAATGGCAGAGGCACTTTATAAAAAGTTTGCCCAACATCTCAGCGCACTCGGCATCCCAGTAGAAACGGGCCGCTTCGGCGCGGACATGTCGGTCGCCTTGACCAACGATGGCCCGGTCACTCTTTGGCTCGACAGCGCGGCCCCCTAACTCTTTTTGGCCAAAAATACTTTCGGAGGGGGTGCGGGGGAGGCAGACACCCTCCCCCGATGTCCGTCGCGGCAGGCAGGCCCCCATCTGTCAGAAAAGCATGGGCCGGCAAGCTTGGGAGGAGGTAAGCTTGCCGGCCGGTATAACGGGTCCGGGAGGAGGTGGACCGTTAATATGCGGCGTCAGAGCAGCCCGGGAGGAGGTGGGCGTCCGACCCCTGACAATGGCGCGATCAGGCGCGCCATTGATCTCTTGCGGTCATAAGTCGGGGCTTACAGACCGTCGTATTCTTCGGTGACCAGCGCGCGGGCGTGCTGGGGGATGTCGTCACGCGCGATCCCGGCGGAGGCCAGTTGCTCGTCGGTCATTCCGTTCAGCACCGACTGCATGCGCGAGATTTGCATCTGGGTCACGCCAGCGGCGAAACCTGCGCGGAGCTTGGTGCCCAAAGTGCCGGCGGTGGCCGATACATTGGAAAGAACGTCCCGCAGGGGGGCGCTATGGGAGGCGGCGGTAAGGGTATGTGTCAGTTTCATCGGTTCAGTCCTTCAAAAGTTCTTCGCGGGCGAGGCGACGGATGTCACAGCGTACGACGCCAAAGTCGGCCAATTCGCGGTCGCTGAGCGCCCGGAGCTCGGACAGGGTGCGTCGGTAGGACGCGTGGCGGGCCCAAGCCTTCGTCGTGGCTGTCCAGAACGACGCAAAGCGGCTGCGCGGCCCCTTAAATGCGCCCAGAGGCGCGCTGCGGTCTTGTGTAAGTGCCATCGACATGGTGCGGCTCCTTTCAGAATGCTGCGGTGCAACATCAATGCTGCAATGCAGAGTTAGTCCGCCCCTGGGAGGTTTTAAACTGCCAAATGCGCATAGGCGCTATGTTCTCAGCGAAGGGCGCGATCTTGCTTTCCCTTTGGTCAAGAAAGCCTTCTAAATAAGCGCTTTGCGAAAAATTGACGGGTTTTGTCGGGGCAAATGGGGGCCTTTGAAACGCCCCATACGGTAGCGGATTGGGCACCGACCGCCCTCCCCGTAGAGGGTGACTTTGCGGGGTTTCGGCAGGCGGAATTGGGGTGCGCGGCGAGGCACAGCGCCAGACATTCAGGATTTATCGCCCTCTAAGGACGGTGCCGCCCGCCGCACCAAACTGCGCGGCGGAAATGCAAAACCGCCGGCCTTTCGGCCGACGGTTCTGGTCTTCTACATCGTCGAGAAAGCTTAGGCCGTCGCAGGCTCCCATGGGCGGGTATAGACGCTGAGCACTTTGCCGACTTCCTCGTGGCTGGCACCGTTCATCGTCACCTGTGCCACCAGACCGCGCTTCTTGTCGTCGGTCACCTCGGTCACCCGTGCGGCGCAATCGGCTTTTTCCAGACTGCCGTTATAAATCCGGGTGATCGCATTTTTACGCAGATCGGGTTTGAAAATCTTGCCCACCGCGGTTTTGGGCAGTTCATCCATGATCGTAAGATGCTTTGGCTGCGCCGCGCGTTCCGTCACCTTCTCGCGCACAAACGCCAACAGTTCTTCCTCGCTCGTCTCGCCGCCGTCGACCAGTTCGACAAAGGCGCAGGGCACCTCGCCCGCATGGGCGTCAGGCTGGCCGATGGCGCCAGCGAAGGCCACGGCTTCATGGCCCAGCAGCGCCTCTTCGATCTCCGCCGGGTCAATGTTGTGACCGCCACGAATGATCAGGTCCTTGGCGCGGCCCGTGATCCAGATATAGCCGTCGCCGTCGATCCGGCCCAGATCGCCTGTGCGCAGGTATTTGCCGTGGTAGAAGAGGTCTTTGTTCTTCTCTTCCTCGACATAGGTATGGCCCGCAAAGACGCCGGGGTTCGACACGCAGATTTCGCCAATCTCATCCACATCGGCGTCGATCGGACCGTCCGGCGTGTTCTTGATGATGCGCACGTCGGTATAGGGAAAAGCGATGCCGATGGAGCCGACCTTTTTAATGCCGTCCGTCGGGTTACAGGACACCAGACAGGTCGCCTCGGTCAGGCCGTAGCCTTCGACCAGCGTGACGCCTGTGGCCTTCTCAAAGCGGCGGAAGAGTTCCAGCGGCAGCGGTGCGGAGCCTGAGAAGGCGGTTTTCACGGTGCTCACGTCCGCATCAATGGGCCGCTGCATCTTGGCCGAAATGGCTGTCGGTACGGTGATGATAAAGGTGATCTTCCAGCGCTCGACCAGCTTCCAGAAGTTGTCGAACACCCCGTCGCCCCGGTAGCCCTGCGGCGTGGGGAAGACCACATGTGCGCCGGAGGCCACGGCGGCCATCAGGATCACGTGGCAGGCAAAAACGTGGAACAGCGGCAGCGGACACATAATGTTGTCGTTTTCGCCAAAGAGCAGGCGATGGCCGAGCCAGCCGTTGTAGATCAGCCCGGAATACTTGTGCTGCGCCACCTTCGGCATGCCGGTTGTGCCGCCCGTGTGGAAATAGCAGGCGACGCGGTCTTCTTGGACGTCTTCGAAGTCCAGCGTGGTGCTCTGCTTGGCGATCTCGGCGTTGAAGTTTTTGTAGGTCGCCTGGTTCTCGGCCAGCCCTTTGGGCCGCACCAGGGGCACGATCCAGCTTTTGGGCGGGGTCAGGTAGCGGACGAGGTCGACCTCAAGCACCGTATGGACGTTGGGCGCGAGCTTGACCGCTTCGGCGGTTTTCTGGGCCACATCCGTCTTGGGGAAAGGCCGCAGGGTGACGACGACAGACGCCCCCACTTCGCGCAGGATCGCGCCGATTTGCTCGGCGTCCAGCAGCGGGTTGATCGGGCTGACGATCCCCGCCACGGCACCACCCAGCAAGGTGATCGTGGTCTCGTTACAGTTCGGCAGCACATAGGCCACGACGTCTTTTTCCCCGATGCCCAGGCTGCGGAACAGGTTCGCGGCCTGTGTCACGCGGCCATGCAGCTCTTTCCAGCTGAGCGTCTCGGCCTTGTCCTTCGGGCCAGAGAAAATCTGGTAGCTGACGGCGTTGTTGTTGGGAAACTTCCCAGCGGTGTTGCTGAGCATGCCATAGAGCGTCTTGGCGATATCGCGGTCTTCCCACGGCATTTCCGCCGCGATGGCGTTGCGGTCCTCGATCCCGGCGAATGTCATTAGGTCTCCTCCCCTGTTGCCGGTATGCCGGCTTGTTCTCCTGTTGCCAGACTGCGGCGAAACGCGCGGTTTCGCAAGCAATCGGCAGCAGGAAACGCTACGTTAACGGGGGTGACGTTGCGCCAGTGGGCTGGCGCTATGCGGCGACGGCCCCATCGGTGAACTGAAGCCGCGCCAGACGGGCGTAGAGACCATCGCTGGCAACCAATTCGTCATGGGTGCCGATGGCGGCGATGCGCCCGGCTTCCATGACGACGATGCGGTCGGCCATTTTCACCGTCGCCAGACGGTGCGCCACGATCAGCGTGGTGCGGTCGGCGCTGAGACGGTCCACGGCGGCTTGCACCAGCCCTTCGCTTTCGGAATCCAGCGCGCTGGTGGCCTCGTCCAGCAGCAGCACGGGCGCGTCGCGCAGGATGGCGCGGGCGATGGCGATGCGTTGCTTTTGCCCGCCCGAGAGCATCACACCGCGTTCGCCGAGATAGCTGTCATAGCTTTCGGGTAGCGCGGTGATGAACTCATGCGCCGCGGCGGCGCGGGCGGCTTCTTCGACTTCGGCATCTGTGGCATCAGGCCGCCCAAAGCGGATGTTTTCCGAGGCCGTGGCGGCAAAGATCACCGGGTCTTGCGGCACCAGCGCCACGGCGCGGCGGAAGTGGTCGCGGGCCATGTCGCGCAGGTCGACCCCGTCGAGGGTGATGCGGCCAGAGGCGGGGTCATAAAAGCGCAGGATCAACTGGATGATGGTGGTCTTGCCCGCGCCCGAGGGGCCGACGAAGGCCACGGTTTCGCCGGGGCGGATGTCGAGGTCGATGCCGTCAAGTGCGGCCACATCGGGCCGCGCGGGATAGGTGAACTGGACGTTTTCAAAGGCAATGTGTCCGGCGACCTTTTCAGGCAGCGTTTGCGCAGTCTCGGGGGCCGGGTCTTTGACCGTGTCCTGCGCTTGCAGCAAGTCGATCAGACGCTCGGTGGCACCCGCAGCGCGTTGCAACTCGCTCCAGATTTCCGAGAGCGCTGCGACGGCCCCGGCGACCATGACGGCATAGATCACGAATTGCACCAACGCGCCCGCGCTCATCGCATCGGCCCGCACGTCGCGCGCGCCGATCCAGAGCACGCCGACCACGCCGGTGAAGACCAGAAAGATCACGATCACGGTCATCGCGGCGCGGGTCTTGATCCGGCGTTGGGCTGCGTCAAAGGAGGCTTCGGTCATCTGCGCGAACTGGCCGCGGCTGGCGGTTTCATGGGTAAAGGCTTGGACCGTTTGCACGGCTGTCAGCGATTCGGAGGCGTTGCCCGAGCTTGCAGCGATCCAGTCTTGGTTCTCGCGGCTCAGCCCGCGCAGGCGGCGGCCCAGTGTCAGGATCGGGATGATCACAGCGGGCACGATCAGCAGCACCAGCCCGGTCAGCTTGGCCGAGGTCAGCAGCATCAGCCCCAGACCACCGGTGAAGATCAGCACATTGCGCAGGGCGATGGAGACCGAAGAGCCGATCACCGAAAGGATCAACGTGGTGTCGGTGGTGATGCGGCTCAGGACTTCGCCGGTCATGATGCGCTCGTAGAACGCCGGGCTCATGCCGATCACGCGATCAAATACCGCACGGCGGATGTCGGCCACGACCCGCTCGCCTAGACGTGTCACCAGCGCATAGCGCAGCCCGGTGCCCACGGCGAGCAGCCCGGCGATGATCAGCGCGGCGAGGAAATACTGGTCGAGCAATGCGGCTTCGTCGGCGCTGAAATTGTCGATCACCCGACGCACGGCCAAAGGCAACGTGAGCGAGATCATCGCCGTCAGCACCAGCGCCGCGCCTGCGGCCGCCATCAGCAACCGGTAGGGCCGCATGAAGGGCATGAGCGCCGCAAGCGCCCCGATCCGCCGCGATTTCTCGCGTTCGTCTTTGGCAGTCGGTGCAGGTGTGGGCGTGCGGGCCATGGGCGTTCCTTTGTCTTTCGACAAAGGTCATGGCGCGGGCATGGGGCGGGGTCAAGCAGGACTGGCCCTTAGGGACAATCTGCCGCCCTGCCCTGCGGCGCTTATGCCAGCGCCGCAGGGGTCGTATCGTTTATTCGGCGGGAAGTGCGGGCACGCCGTCTTTCCATACGTCCCAATCGGCGACGATGCGGTCAACCAAGGGCGCGCCGACGAGGGTGATGTTCTGCACCGTCTCGGCAAAGCCGCCTGCGGTCTCACCCGGCGCGGGGTCGAGGTGCTCCAGCGTGGTTTCATCCGGGTGACCTTGGTCAAAGTTCACCGCGCCGCGCAGGCTGGCGATTCGGTCGGTGCCGTGCAGACGTTTGATGACCAGCGCGATGGCGGCGGCCTCCATTTCGGTGATCATATAGTCGTCGGCTTCGTAAAGCTCGGCCATATACTGCGCCTCTTCCGACAGGCCCGGCCCGTGAAAGAAGGTGTCGCCGGTCATATGGGTGCCGACCTTGACGCTGGGCGCGGCTTGGGCGGCCTCGTCGGGATAGCGCTGGCGGTATTGGCGGGCTGCGTCGCTGTCCTGCATCTCGACCTTTTCAGAAAGGGAAACGCCCCAGTTCACCAGTTGCTCGTTCAGCTCAAAGCGGCGGTAGTCCTCATAGCCCGCGCGCGGCATGAAGACCGGCGCGTCGGGCTCGCCTTCTTCGGGCGCCCAACGGTGGCCGAGGTCATAATCGATAAGCCAGCTGCCCCAGACCACGTCGCCAATAGTCCCGCGAGACGGCGGGGTGCCCGCGACGCCCGAGAGCATGAAATAGGTCTGCGAGAAGTCGTAAGCAGGGTTGAGCAGGATCGCCTGCATAGAGGCCGAGGAGTTCACTTTGCCCATGCCCAGCACCGAGCCGCAGACGCCGTCGTCGTTGCAATACATGTCGGAAAAGGCGCCGGGGATCTCTTGGGCCTCGGCTTCGGTCCAGTATTTCTCGTACCAGTGCTGGAGCTCGCCCGCCCGGTCGCCGGTGTTGTCGCCAATCTCGAACATCGCACCGATGAAGACTTTGACGGGCATGGGTTCCTGCGCGGCCAAGGGCGTGGCAAGGGTGGAGAGGGCCAGACCGGCGAGGCCCGGCGCGAAGTGCTTCAGCATGATATGTCCTTCTTGGATTGCGGCCCCTGCGCAACGCAGCGGCACGGCCCCTATAGAAGGTGACGTAGGGGAAACCAAGCCATTGGCAAGCGATCCGGCGCTTCGGATGCGGAGAGTTGGTCATATGGGAAGTGCTGGAGCGGGCGGCGGGAATCGAACCCGCATCATCAGCTTGGAAGGCTGAGGTCTTACCATTACACAACGCCCGCGCTGCAAAACCATCTACTATTTCATGCCTATGGGAGCGTCAAGTACAGCTGGCTGGCTACGTGCAGATTAGGGATTTAAGCGACGGCATTCGGGCTAAAGCGGTGCAGGAGACTGATCAATCGCGATTGTATTGTTTTGAGCCTACCGGGCAACGCAAGTTGCTGAAATTTACTTCATCGTAGCCGCATTGTTCGCCTATTGGTGTAATCGCTAAGTACCATTTGGCCGAAATAGCGCATGCCTTGGCCCTGAGGCGCTTTCAGCTTCTTCCCATCTGTCACTTTTGCCCTCCTAACTTGGTACGCCATAAATGACCTTAAGAGACCGCGCTTCTTCGTTAAAATGGCAGCGCTTATCCTGCGCACCACGCGTTTTCTTCTGACAATGCCACGCTGATTAATGGCCGCCGCCCAGTTCTGGGCGAGCGGCGCATCAATCTTATGCTGCTACAGGAAGAGGAAGTCATCCTCCGTCAGGTTGCCGACAGTGACACCCGTCAAGGTGACGCTGGCCCCGCCGAAGTTTACAAAGGCGTCCCCATCCACTTGTGTCAACGAAAGTTCAGAAAAAGAGCTGGCTTTGAGGTTCTCTCCTACGACCAATAGATCGGCCCCAATCTCAAAATCCAAAACGAGATCGCTTCCGTGGGATCGCTCAAAATGGAACTCGTCGCTACCCTCGCCACCAATTAGCGTATCGTCGCCGCGCCCTCCAACCAGAGTATCGTTGCCGCTGTTACCACTCAGAATATCCGCGCCGTTCTCCCCGAAAAGTTCGTCGTTACCAGCTCCGCCGCCAATAATGTCGTCACCATTTCCAGAACGGATAGTATCGTCCCCACTGAGGCCAAATAGCTCTTGAATACCATTCCGCGTCACAATCAGATCATCCTGAGACGTACCCACGGAGTCTGAACTGAGAGCGTCGATAGTGAAAAAGACATCCCCCGTGGCCGAACCACCTTCACCATCTGTAAGCGTATATTGAAAGCAATCCTCTCCAACAAAGTAGTCGCTGGGAGAGTAGATGAAGCTACCGTCTGACTGAACAAAGACGGTGCCGCCCTCCTTAGTTTGATATTCTCCGGGCAACACTGAAAGCGGATCGCCATCTACGTCACTGTCCTCACCGTTTCCGTTGTCATCAAGAAAATTACCGACAACGTCCTGCCCCCTGAGACCGGCAAAGGCATCTGTAGACGCAATTGGGAGATCATTCGTGCCGGTCACCGTCACCGTGACCAAGGCCGAGGAGGTCCCGCCATTGCCGTCGCTGATCTCGTAGAGGATCTCCACCGTCGCCGTCTC
>NZ_FNBP01000002.1:461137-641991 GCF_900102535.1 Sulfitobacter delicatus
GGCAGAGGCCACCGGCCCGTCATTCGTGCCGGTCACCGTCACCGTGACCAAGGCCGAGGAGGTCCCGCCATTGCCGTCGCTGATCTCGTAGAGGATCTCCACCGTCGCCGTCTCGCCCACCGCGAGACTGTTATAGGCCGTGCCGGGGTCGTAGCTGATCGAACTGCCGTCCGCGGCCACACTCACCGTTCCAAGACCGGACTGCACGCTCGCCGAACTCACCGTCAGCGTGTCAGAGGCATCCGGATCGCTGTCATTGGCCAGCACATCCAGCACCACCGCAGTGTCTTCGTCCGTGCCACCGCTATCGGCAGAGGCCACCGGCCCGTCATTCGTGCCGGTCACGTTGATCGTTACTGTCTCGACGCGGACCAGCCCTTGTGAATTTTGAACTGTATATTGAAACGTTTCGGTCGTGGACTCGCCTTCAGCAAGCCAATCGTAGCCGTCGCTTGTGTCAAAGGTGAAATTACCGGATCCGTCGTATACCAGCTCGCCCCCCCCAGAGAGCACAATAACATCGCCAATCGCTATCGTCGCGCCATTAACGTGAGTCACAAACTTAGAGCTACTTGAGGAGTCGTTTGAAAGAACGTTGAATGATGTATTGCTGTCTTCAGTAGTGCTGGCGCTGTCAGGGGCTGGATTTAAGTAAGTATTGGAGAAGTTGTACCAGTTATACCAATTGTTCCAGTTGTTAAAATGCCACGGCATGCCAATCCCCCTACCGAATTAATTCAGCTACCAGTTGTCCTATTGCCTGCATTTTTATTCGAGGGTTGACCATCGCCTATGCTCTTGTCAACGTATGTTTGTCCTTTCACGCAGAGGTAGAACACCGCATGACCGGCATTTCATGACGATATCTGCCCAGCTACGCGCGGCCTCCAAATGAGCAAGTCAGCCCAAAAGCTACCTGTCAGACGTTGGTTTCGAGGAGCCCTCCGACCCGGTCGGACGAGCCCGCTGGAGCTGCTGATGGTGCAATCCACACGCTTCTGTAACATCAATTGCAGCTACTGCTACCTTCCCTTCCGCACTGATAAGTCACGCTTTGATGTTGCCCTCTTCAAACCGCTGTTCGAAAACTTGAAACGCGCAGATCTGTTAGGAGAGCAACTTACGATACTTTGGCACGCGGGCGAGCCCCTCGCCCTGCCAGCAGACTACTATCGTGAAGCGTTTCAGGCCCTCAAAGAGTTCTGCCCGAAAACAGTCCGCCTCGATCACCATTTGCAGACCAATGCCATGCTGATCAACGATGATCACATAGCGCTCTTTCAAGACTGGAACGTTCAAATAGGGGTCAGCATCGACGGACCCGCTTGGCTGCACGACCAAAACCGAATGACGCGGTCCGGAAAAGGCAGCCATGCGAAGGCCTTGGCCGGAGTGAAAAAGCTACAAGAAGCAAATATTCCGTTCACTTGCATCGCGGTTTTAACCGCCCCAGCTCTAAACCACGCCGATGAACTCTACGATTTTTTTAAATCGCTGGGATGTTACAATGTGGGGTTCAACATAGACGAAGAGGAATCAATTAACGAAACCTCAACCATGCGTGGTAAAACCATAGAATCTGCTTATAAGACGTTCCTAAAACAGATCTATCGTCGCATCCGAGCGGATCGCAATCCGTTACGCGTGCGAGAATTTGATAACGTGTCACAAAGCATTGGCAGTTGGTTCGACCGTGAGGCACCTAACTGTACCGAGAGCAACGCGTTGTCGATTCTGTCCGTAGATGCCGAGGGCAACCTTTATACATTCTCGCCGGAATTCGTTGATGTAGTTTCAGAGCATTACAACGATTTCAAAATCGGTCATGTCTCTGATATTGTGTTTGAAAAATTATACGAAACAGAACCATTCGCGTCACTTAATCGCGACATCAAAGAAGGCATCTATAACTGCAAACAGACTTGCGGTTACTTTGATACCTGCGGCGGAGGGGTCCCCTCCAATAAATACTTTGAACTGGGCAATCTTGCGGGGACAGAGACAAATTTCTGTCGGCTCACGCGTAAGACTATGCTAGACACTGTTCACGAGATCATAGCGGAAGCCCATCAGGCTAGGCGGGTTGCGGAGTGGGAATTGACCGAAACCGCCCAAGAAACGTCAGACTAACATCTGTCGCTCCCGTAGAAGCTCCGTCGTGTACAACGTTTTCTGTAGGCGCGATATATGCTTCGCCGGGTTCAATTCTAATCCGAAGAATCGGCGCTTGTGGACGCTGGCGCAAGTAGAGCCGACCTACGTCAGTGGGGTTCATACGCTGCAATTCTTTTTCAGCTAAGCCAGTTTCCAGAGCCATTTCGTCTATCGTGATCGGAGCAAGAAGCAGATACCGCGGCTTTGACCCGATGTTAATGCACAGCCGGTTGGGGACGCTCTGCCGTTCGCCAAGCATTGTCCGCGACCAGCTATCAACGTGTAACCCGATCAATGGCTCAGCCGGGCCTTGTCGGGTGACTGTTTCCATATTTGGCGGATGAGTGATCACACCAAGGCAACGCATTTCTCCTGTACAATACGGTGCAAGCTCCGCGGTGAGACGTTCCAGCAGCGTCCGATATTCGGCGGTACTAGGCAGGTCGATAGCATTAGCACCGGGGCGGGAAAAAAGGTTGCGCATTTCTTCCACTATGGATTTGGCAGGAAAGCGCAGGACGTCGATAAGTTGCCCCATGGGTGCGTCCTTCGGGGCCGCCAGTGCATCTTTTTCCGCTGAAGTCAGTTCGCGCCACGGGCCCGCGGGTACAAGCGCCTCTGCCTGATAATCCTCCCGTTTTTCTTTAGAAGGGGACATTGATCCCTTCGATATCGAAACCCGCTCGATATCGTTTGGTCGAAACTTGATCGGAGTTTTACCGTCGCCGGGCCCGGCGGCTACCACCTCTTCACTGCTTGGAACCATGCTGCTGTGTTCCGGAGCCGCAATTTCCTGCACTAGGTCGGCCAGAACTTCTGAATGTCGGGGGAGCTGCGATACTGCGCGCCCTACGCCTTGACGCACGAGCCGCTTCAGCGCCTGCGCTGCCTCGATAGACTGAGCACGCGGCAAGTTCGGACGCCTTCCCATACCGTATAGAACAGACCGCACACTTTCGAACCCGAAAATACGCGGCAGGCTGCCGTCATCTTCAGCATTAGGCTCTCGAAATTGCCATTGTTCCAGCTTATCACGCAATCCATCCGTTAGCCGCGCATCGGCCGTAGCCTCTACCCAAAAGTCAGTATCTCGGCGCTCAGACAAGATATAATGCAGAACGACGAAATCCGCGGCATCATCAAAAACATTGCGCATTCTGCGGCTATACTCACGGGCCGCTGCCCCATTGTCGCCGAATATCAACGTGCTCGCCAGTTGGTAGGCCCCGATCTCAATCAAGCCAATTCCCGTAGATTCCAGCGGTTCAAGGAACCCCGAAGCTAGCCCGACTGCCGCGCAATTCCCGATCCAAAATTGCTGCAGTCTGCCTGTTTCCATTTTCAGCTGGCGGACCTCCAAAGGCGCATCGCCTTGGCCACTAGCCGCACGCAAGAAGGCCTCCGCCTCATCATCACTGATATGTCCACTGGAATAGACATACCCCATACCTCGCCTATGGGACAGATCCAGGTCCCAGGTCCAGCCATGTCGCCGGGCACTGGCGGTGGTGAACGGTCGAGGCTCTTGATTGCGGGACGGAAGCCGCGCCGCCACTGCCCGATCACAAAGCAAATGCCTGCCGTAATCTTTAAATTCTGCTTCAAGCGCGCCCCGCATCAGAACAGACCGAAAACCGGTGCAATCTACAAAGAAATCAGCCTTTATCCAAGTCTTGTCCCGAGTAAGGACCTGCGCAATATTGCCGTTTTCGGTACGTTCAACGTCAACCACAGCCGCATCTATAACCGAAATGCCACGCGCGATCCCTTCCTCTTTCAACCAATCACCAAGGGCTTCAGCGTCTAGGTGGTATGCATACTGCACCACACCATCATACTCGGGCATGTCAGCTGTCTTCGGGGGCAACATCCGGTCGCATAGATCCGTTTGAACGCCTTGAAACCGGCTGAAAATGTCGGGCAACTGTTGTGAACCAACAAGCGTAGCAATTTCACTTACCGCAACGTCGAACACGGCTTGCGTCGATTTTGCCGGGTGATACGGGCTGAACCGTTCAAACTTGCCGCTCACGTTGCGTTCAAACGGGTGAAAATAGACGTCTCCGCCCCCGTCCGGGCCTTTCCGCCAATCCGTGAAACGAATTCCGTGCTTAAAGGTCGCGCCAGTTCTCCTGAGAAGCTTGCGCTCTGACAAACCAAGTCGCGCTAGCGTTTGTTTTAGGCTGGGAATGGTCGCCTCGCCAACGCCGATCCGACCAATATCGGAAGGCTCGACCACCGTATATTTGATTGGACCTGTGCGCGCTTCCGGAACAAATTTCTGCAGCGTCAATGCCGTTATCCAACCAGCGGTACCGCCGCCCACGATTAAGACTTCCCGCATGGCGTTATGCCTCTTCATTCTGTTTAAATTCGTCAGCCAGCACGGCGAGGAGTGCCTCTTCAATCGGTGAGCCGCCGCCACAGTGGCCAGCTTCGTGTAAGAGACGTAGTTCTGCAACTGGCAGGTCCTGAGCGAGCTGCACTGCAGCTTCAGGACGCGACACCAAATCTCTGCCACCCTGCAAAATAACAGTTGGCGCTTGCACACGATTGGTTAAGTCCAAAAGATCATATCCATTTAGAAAGAAACCATTTCGGAAATAATGACATGAGATTGCTGCGTATCTCAAATGAAAACCGGATAAGATAAGACTTCGATCAATCTTGGTTTCTTTTCCATTCGAACCCGCGAACAGTTCATATTCGACCCAAGCCTGACAGGCAGCACTTTGCTCCGGGCTGGGGCTTCCTAAGATCGCACTACTGAATTGCTCTATCAGACTTTTACTGTCCAAGATCTCGTTCTGGTGAAAAAAACGGCCCCAGTCGATCGGGTATTCCTTGCGCGTGGCGAACAAAAAATGCTCGGTGTCCTTCGGGGAACCGAGAAATGGGCTGTATAGTATCAGCTTTTCGACCCGGCCCGGATTCGATGCGGCATAAAGAAGCGCTAGCGCAGCGCCCCAGGAGCCCGCAATGATCTTGAACGCTTGGATGCCAAGCTCATGACGAATTTGCTCTATGTCTTTGAGCGTGTGCCAGGTCGTATTTTCCGTGATCGAACGCTCAGGACGGGACCTGCCGCAGCCTCTCTGATCAAACCCAACTGCCCTGTAATTCTTTGGAATGATGTCGATCAAATGTTGCGGTGTTTGTCCGCCAGGACCTCCGTGTAGGAAAAGTGCCGCTGAAGTCGCGTCCGCGGGGCCTTGATCGATACAATACAGTGCATGCCCGTGACTAACTTTGACCATTTTTCTCCGGCAAACAGGCATAGTTGTGAGTTTCCTCGGCTTTCTATTCCGCATTATTAAACGAATACGACCGTAAGTACGCCCCCTCCGAGTTGGTAGTTTAGATGCTAGTCGATGGTTGGCCCTTGGTCTACGGGGCCATTTTCTTCAAAGCCTGCACCTGTGTCTGGCTTCTCTTTTCTTTGCGTATCTCCGCAGCTGCGTTGGACCCAGTCGGAATAATTGCAAAGACTAACTGCAAAGGATTAAGTCTTTCCACGTTATATTTTTCGCCCCCTTCTTCCGAACCCGGCAGTAGTCAAGTGGTGCGATGTGATCTGCGCGCAATTGGCCGCTCGGCCCGGTTTTGCCAGTCCGCCGGTTTGACAGTGGCAAGCGGATGCGTGGCGCACTAGCTTAGGCAGCAAGCCAAACACGGGGCAGAGGATGGACGCCAGACCGGCTCATGACCAGAAGCGCGAAGTCGTGATGACCCATGGGATTCTCAGTGAGAACCCCGAGGATCTGTTTCACGGCACCGGCTGGCGAGTCGGGCGTGCGGTGCTGCATGAGGCGGTGTTGCGGCTGTGGAGCGATGATGCCTTTGGCATGGCAGGCAATGTGGCCTTCCGGGCGCTCTTGGCGATCTTTCCGTTTTTGATCTTTACCAGTTCGCTGACGGCCTTTGTTGGGGACCGGTCGATGGCGGATGATCTGATCCATTTCCTGATTGCCATCGTGCCGCCCGCGCTGATCGATCCGATCGTGACCGAGGTGGAGAAAGTGATGACCGTGCCGCGGGGCGATCTGCTGAGCGTCGGTATCTTGCTCACCATCTGGTTTGCCGTGGGCGGGGTCGATGGTATCCGGGTTGGGCTGAACCGGGCGTATGGGCTGCGCGAGACGCGGTCGGTTTTTACGATCTATGCGGTGCAGGTTGCCATGGTGCTTTTGGCCAGTCTGATCTTGGTCATCGTCGGCTATCTCTTGGTGCTGGCGCCACGTGCGGGCTCTTGGCTGCATATGTTGATGCCGGGGTTTGATCCGCGTTCGGTGACTGTCAGCCTTGTGCGGTTTCCGGTGTCGGCGACGATCCTGCTGGTGTCGCTCTTTGCCGCCCATGTGATCCTGCCGGCCCGCCGCACGCGGTTCAACAACATCTGGCCCGGCGTGGTTGTCACGGCGATTGCATGGACACTGCTGGCCATGGCGTTTTCCTACTACCTGCGCAGCTTTGGGACCTATGCGAGCTATTATGCTGGTATGGCCGGGATCATCGCGGCGCTGTATTTCATGTATCTCGCCGCTCTGGTGCTGATCTTTGGCGGAGAATTAAACCGCGCGCTGCGCATCAGGCGGCTGGCACGGGCGATGAGTGACTGAGGGTTAATTCGTCGCACAGGGTGTGCCTGCTGCGCCCCAGAGGTTCACATCATGGACCAGCGCGTCCAGCGAGCCTTCGGGCGCGGACCGCCCTGCCCCCGGCGTGAAGCCCCAAGCAACGAAAGCAGAGTTGCGCAGGTGATCGACGAGCGAGGCGATGTCATGGCCGTCGTTGGTGTCGGGGTCGCGCAACTGGGCGCAAACCTCGGCGGAGGTTTTGCCGAGCCAATCCAGTTCGACGGGCGGTAGCCGCCAAGCGTCGTCGATATGCGGTGGGGCATGGGGCACGGTGTTTGCCGCGGCAGAGGTCACATGGCAGGCGTCACAGGTGATGCTTTCCGCCCCGATCCTGCTTTCGCCCGCTTGGACGTTCATGCCGTGCACCGCGTCTGGCTTGTAGCCCAGCCCTTCCCACATCGGTTGGCCGCTGTCGCCTACATGGCAATTGGTACAACGCGGGTGCGAGGTGACGGTGAAGATGCGCTCCCATGCCGCAAGGCCCTCTTCGCGGGTGGCGTTCTGCGGCGTCTCTTGGGCGGCGGCGGGGGCGGCCAGCAGGGCGGCGCAAAGGGTCAGGTATTTCATGCGAAATCCACGGAATTGGAGAGCGGCAAATCGCGGATGCGCTGGCCTGTGGCGGCAAAGATCGCGTTGGCCAGTGCAGGTGCCCCGGGCGGCACGCCCGGCTCGCCCACGCCGCGCAGCTTGCCGCCGTTTTCCAGCCCGCGCACTTCGATCTTAGGGGTCTGATAGAGGCGCAGACCGGAATAGAGGTGGTAGTTGTCCTGCTGCGGCACGCCGTCTTTGTAGGTCAGTTCGCAGTTCATCGCATGGCCCAAGCCCCAGATCACACCGCCCGAAAGCTGTGCCTCAAAGTTCACCGGGTCAAGCACGCGGCCCACTTCGGCGGCGACAAAGACCTTGTCGATGCGCAGGCCCGCGTCGGTCTGGATGACCTCGACCACCTCGGCCACGGGCACGCCGAAGGACAGGCAGAACGCCAGCCCCCGGCCCCGGCCCGGCCCGAGGTCCGCGCCCCAGTCGGACATCTCACCCACGGCCTCAAGCACCTTGCGCGAGGGGTCGTGGGTGCAGAGCCGCAGACGTTCCTCCAGCGGGTCGGCCCCGGCGGCGTGGCACATCTCGTCCATGAAGCTTTCGTGCAAAAAGGCGTTGCCCGAGGCGCCGACCGAGCGCCATGAGCTGACCGGGACCATCGCGGGCACCCGGTGCCCGGTGACGCGGTAGTCGGGGATGGCGAAGGGCTGGTCCCATGCGCCCGCGACGATGGCGACGTCGGGGCCAAAGACCGGCTGATGCACCCGCTTAAGCTGCGATTCCATAACCGAGGGCGCAGCGATGGCGAGGTCGAAGGCGGCAAGCTGGCCATCCGCAACTTTGCCCTGCGCGCGGGCCATGGCCAGCGGGCGGGGAAAGTCGTGGGTGAAGTCTTCTTCGCGGGACCAGACCATTTTGACCGGGGTGCCGGGCATCTGCTGGGCGACTTCGACGGCGCGCATGACATAGTCGTCTTCGAGCCGCCGCCCGAAGCTGCCGCCTGCCATGAGCACATGGATATGCACATTCTCGGCGTCGATCCCGGTGAGGCGGGCGACATTGGCCTGCATGAAACGCGGGATTTGCGTGGCGGTCCAGATGTCGACGCGGGTTTTCTCCAGCTTCACCAGCACGCTCATCGGCTCCAGCGGGGCGTGAGCGAGATAGGGGATGCGATATTCGACGCTAAGCACTTCGCCTTCGGAGAGCGCGGCGGTGACATCACCATCGTCGCGGAACTGGCTGTCTTGGGTGTCTTCGGTAAAGGCGGCGGCGACGGCCTCGAACTGGTCTGCCGTGTTGCCGGTATAGGGCGATGGCCCCCAGTCGCAGTCCACCGCCTGCACGGCCTGAAAGGCGCGCCATGTGTTGTCGGCCACGACCGCCACGCCGCCGGTGATCGGCAACACCTCTTTGACGCCGCGCATCTTTTCGGCGCGGCCTGCGTCGAAGCCTTTGATCGCGCCGCCCTGTGCGGGGTTGGTGCGGGTGGTGGCGTAAACCATGCCCTCCATCACCATGTCGATGCCATAGGTCTGGGTGCCGGTGGATTTGGCCAGCACATCGGTGCGCATCTGCGGCTTGCCCAGATGCTTCCAGTCGGACGGGTCGCGCAGAGTGACGTCGGTGACCGGGTCAATCTCAGCCGCCGCGGCGGCGAGGTCTTGATAGGCCAGTCGCGCGCCATCGGGGAGGACCACGGCGCCTGCCTCGGTCTTAAGCTGGTCACGCGGCAGGCCGGTTTGCGCCATCGCGGCGGCGATCAGCGTTTCACGCGCCACCGCCCCTGCTGTGCGCAAACGGTCGTACATATCGGGCACGGTAGAACTGCCGCCGGTGAGTTGCAGGCCCAGAAGCTTGCCCGCCACATCCGCCGCACCCCGGCCCGTGCGGGCAAGAAAGGTTTCCGAGGTGGCGGCGATGGGCATGCCTTCGGCGCTGACAACACCGTTGTAATACACCGGCGACGGAGGGCCGGGGGTGATCGTGACCTCAGCGAGGTCGACGTCCAATTCCTCAGCGATCATATGGGCTTGGATAGAGTAAGCCCCCTGCCCCACATCAGCGCGGGGGGTGATGAGGGTGACGCCGCTGGCGTCCACTTTGACGTAAGGCGTGATCGCCGCAGCGCCCGGCGCCAGCCCGTCGAGCAGCGGATTGTCCAACTCGCGTTTATAAAGGTAGGTGCCAAAGGCCACGCCCCCGGCAATGGCAGCGGAGCCGACGAGGAAACTGCGGCGGGTGATGGTGCCAAGGCGCGACATGCTCAAGCCCCTCGCAACTGCGCGGCGGCGTCATGCACGGCGGCGCGGATGCGGGGATAGGTGCCGCAGCGGCAGAGGTTGCCGCTCATCGCGGCGTCGATCTGGTCGTCGGTCGGGTCGGGGTTGAGGTCGAGGAAAGAGGCCGCCTGCATGATCTGGCCGGATTGGCAGTAGCCGCATTGCGCGACCTGATGTTTGACCCAAGCGGCTTGGACCACATGCAAAGCCTCTGGCGTGCCGAGCCCTTCGATCGTGGTTACATCGCCGTCGACATCGCCTGCGCGCAACTGGCAGGAACGGACCGCCATCCCGTCGATATGCACGGTGCACGCGCCGCATTGCGCGATGCCGCAGCCATACTTCGGGCCGGTGATGCCCAATTCGTCACGGAGTACCCACAAAAGCGGCATGTCGTCTTCGACGTCCACCTCATGGACTGTGCCGTTTACCGTCAATTCCATGATGCGCCCCTTTGAAACCCTTGGATTCAATGTAGCTATCGCTGCGGCCATCACAAGGTCCGCGCGGGTAACTTGGCGTGGCGTCACAAAAATCGCGGCAGCGCCGTGGTGGGTTTACTCGAGGTCTTGTGCCGTCATCGCGCGGTGGATCTCGCGGCGGACCAGCTTGCGCACGTTGCGGGTGATGCGTTCGCCCAAAGCACCTTGCAGCTCGGCGCGGACAATCTCGGTCACCAGATCCCGCAGGGCTTCTTCGTCGAGGAACTGGTCTTCGACGCCAAGGCCGCCTGCCGCATCTGGTGCGGCTTCCGCAGTGCGGGGCGCAGGCTCTGGTGCGCGCGGGCCGCTGTCGGCAAAACGGCGGACCTGCTCCTCGATCTCGGGCGCGGGACGGCGGAACGCCGGGGCTTCTGACGCCTCTGGCTCGGCCTCTGCACGAGGGGCTTCGGGCTGGGGCGCTTCGGGCTGGAACGCTTCGGGCTGGAACGCTTCGACCTCATCCTCAACCTCGTCTTCCCAAGCCATGGCCGGAGGTTCGGTGCCGGAATAGTCATCATCCCCGGGGCTGTCGGGCTCCCAATTGTCAGAAATCTGACCAATGGCCGTCTCCAGCGCCGCGATCTTGTCGCTGAGTTTGCGCTCGGCTTTGGGGGGCTCGGTATGTGTGAAACGCGCGGAGGCAAACGGCTGGTCGGGCTCTGCCACGGCCGGCTCTGCTCTGCTGTCTTGGGCTGACGGGTCGGCCTCGGGTTGCGCCGGAGCATCCTCTGGCGCGGCGTAGTCTTCGGCATGCAGATCGGCTGGATCGTCATGCAGCATGTCATAGTCGAAGGGCGAGATCTCGGGGCCGGCCTTCTCTTCGACCTCCTGCGATGCGGTGGCCTGCGGACGGTCCTTTCCGTCAGAGGTGGCCACGCGCAAGGCCGGGGTCAGCACCAGCCTGTCGGCTGCCGTTTCAGGCGCCTTTACACGAGGTGGTGTTATCGGTTTGCGGGCCGAGAAAAAGGGGCGCTCTTTCGGGGAGGGATCACCCGTTGCTTTGTCGGCGCTTGCGGTCGGCTGCTGAGGCACATGCGGTGCAAAATCGCCGGAAGTGACAGAAGGATCCGGCGCTGGTGCAGTGATCTCTGCGTCAGCTTCAGGTGCCGCGCTTTTTGGCGCAACAGGCGGCTCCACCCGTTCCGGGGCAGAATTGGACCTCTGCAAAGGGCGCTTGTCTTCGGACACCAGACGGCGAATCGAAGACAGAACGTCTTCTACTTCCGCGTTTGAGACGGGTTCGGACATATATCTACCACTCTTTCCTCACAGCCTAGTTTAACCGCGGCGGAGGATTCTCACAATGGGGCGCTAAAAATTGTCATTCTTTTTGCAGCGCGCGCAACACACGGTCCAGCGCCTGCCCTTGTTTGGAGTAGAGCGCAGGCCCGTCCTTGACGTGGCTGTAGTAAGCCGCGGCATCGTAAAGCTGAACCGGCAGACGCAGGTCGCGGGCGGTCAACTGGCCCTTGGCCGCGAGCACCGAATAGGCCGCGACATAAAGGCTCGCGCGGGCGGCCACGCGGGTGGTTTCCGCATCGAGCAGCGCCTGTTCGGCGTCCAGCACATCAAGGGTGGTCCGAGCGCCGAGCGTGGCCTCTTCACGCACGCCACGGAAAGCGATGCGCGCGGCCCGGATTTGACGGTCGGAGGCTTCAAGCTGCGCCTGCGCTGAGGTCAGTGCGGCATAGGCGTTGCCCACGTCCTGCTCCACTTTCATCCGCACGACATGCAGGTTGGCGCGTTGCGCATCCCGCTGCGCCATCGCGCGGCGCAGGGCCGAAGACAGTGCTCCGCCTTGGTAGATGATCTGCCCAACCTCGACACCAACGCTGCCGCTGCGGGTGTAAGCATCGCTGTTAAAGGTCTCTGTCAGCCCATATTGCCCCTTCAGCTTGACCTGCGGCGCCATGGAGGATTCGCTTGCTTTCACAGCCAGATCGGCGGCGGCAACCTGATGCTGGGCGGCGAGAATAGAGGGGTGCAGGCGCACGGCCAAGCCTTTGGCAGACGCCAGATTGCCCCCGACATCGGGCAGGTTTGGCGGGCCTTTCAGTTGGCCCGGCTGATGGCCCACGGCGGCGCGATATTCTTCCACCGCGCGGAGCAATGCGCCCTCGGCGGCGGCTAATCCACTGCGGGCATTGGCCAGCTGCGCTTCGGCAAGTGCAACATCTGTGCGGGTTACCTCGCCCACTTCAAACCGGTCGCGCGCGGCGCGCAGTTCCTGTGTCAGCAGCCGCAGATTGTTGTTGCGCAGCGATACCGTTTCGGAGGCTTCGATCACGCCCATATAGGCCGTGACCGCGCGCAAAAGGATTTGCTGCTCAATTTCCAGAAGGGTCTGGCGCGTCGCCAAGACCGTTTCCTTGGCCCCTTCGATCTTGTATTCACTCGTGCCGAAATCAAAGAGCAACAGCTCGCCAATCAGACTGATCGAGGCTTTCAGACTGTCGGTCGATTGGGCACCCGAGAGCGACGAACTACGTGACGTTCCGAAGTTCTGCGTCAGACTGCCGGCCCAGCTCAAGACCGGCCTCAGCGCGGCCTTTGCAGCCGCGACATCTTCATCGGCGGCGCGCAGAAGAGCGCGGTTCTGCTCAAGCAGTCCGGAATGCTCATAGGCCCCGACCAGCGCATCGGCCAGCGTTTCTGCCGACGCGGGCTGCGGCAGCGACAAGGCAAGGCCCAGCGGAAGCGCCAAGGCGATACGTTTGAAAGAAGTCTTAAAACTGGTTACGCGCATGGCTTTGCCGCCTTTGATGTACCTGTATTAGAGGCCCGCCATCAATCTTTGCTGACAGCCGTGCCCAGTGCCTCCCGCCGCGTTTGTACGCAGGTTAAAGCTGGAAAGCCACCTGCCGCTCGAACCCGCGCAGCACCGGCGCACCGGCGTTGAATTCGGAGCGCCAGGAAATCTGATCGTTCTGCTTATAGCCGACACGCACCTCGCCGAGCCCTTCTTCCATGAAGAGACAGGCAATGCGGCCGCCGTCTTTGATTTGCTCGACCAAACCTGCCGGTACTTCCTCGACCGCGCCCTGCACGATCACCGCGTCATAGGGGCCGTGCTGCGGCGCGCCCTCGGCCAAGGGGCCGACGTGTACGATGACGTTGTCCGACCCAACCTCGGCCAGCGCTTCTTGCGCCTCGGTCGCCATGGCTTCATCTTCCTCGACCGCCACCACAGCCTCGGCCATATGCGCGATCACGGCGCTGGAATAGCCCATGGCACAGCCCACATCGAGCACCAGCTCGTCATTCGTGATGTCCAGATGGTCGAGCATCTTGGCCAGCGTGCGCGGATCAAGCACCACACGCCCCTGCCCCAGATCAAGGTTTTCGCCCAGATAAGCCGCCTCGCGTTGGGCGGCGGGCACGAAGTCTTCGCGCGGCACGGTCAGCATGGCATTGATGATCGGAAATTTAGTCACATCCGACGGGCGGACCTGCGTATCTACCATAGTGGTGCGGCGGGCGGCGAAATCACTCATCAACGAAACTCATATGTTCTGGTGTCTGAAAACTGATGTGCCACATTGCCGGGCCAGCGGCAACGGCCCGCAGTGATTTTCACGCGCATATGGGTCTTGCGGCCCCCCCCGCGATCCGGTAGCAGTGCGCCAACCACTAGGCGGCGAGTTGGCGGAGTGGTTACGCAGCGGATTGCAAATCCGTGTACACCGGTTCGATTCCGGTACTCGCCTCCACCTAATTTACCTAAACATTCTGACGTAACACCTATCGGCTGTGCTGGTAGGTTTTGTCGACTCGATGCGCATAGGCTGCGGTGGTCTATGGCGCAACAGGTGCAAGCCATTGCGCGATAGGGCTTTATATGTCCCGACGCGCACCCAAAGAGGTGCGCGTCGGTTTCTTCCATCAGGCTAATTACCCGATAATGCTGTTCAGCGTCTGGGATGGACGCATCACGCTGGCAGTTTTGCCTGCGTCGGTGTGGTAATAGCCACCGAGGTCAACCGCTTGGCCCTGTGCCGCTGCGAGCTCGGACAGGATATCGGCTTCTTTCTCTGCCAGTTCTTTCGCGATCGGGGCGAAATGCGCGGCGAGCTCTGCGTCTTCGCTCTGTGCCGCCACCGCTTCGGCCCAGTAGCGGGCGAACCAGTAGTGGCTGTCGCGGTTGTCGGGCTCACCGACCTTGCGCGAGGGGGAGCGACCATTGTCGAGGATGCCTTGCGTCGCGGTTTCCACCGCATTGCCCAGCACCCGCGCCTTGGCGTTGTCGCGCGCATCGGCGAGGAACTTCAGGCTCTCGCCAAGAGCACAGAACTCGCCCAAGCTGTCCCACCGCAGGTGGTTTTGCTCGACCAACTGCTGCACGTGTTTGGGGGCCGAGCCGCCTGCCCCGGTTTCAAACAACCCGCCGCCGTTCATCAACTTTACGATCGACAGCATCTTGGCCGAGGTCGCCAATTCGAGGATCGGGAAGAGATCGGTGAGGTAGTCGCGCAGCACGTTGCCGGTGATGGCGATGGTGTTCTCGCCTTTGGTGATGGTCTCGAGCGAGGCGCGGGTGGCTTCGCGGGGGGCCATGATCTCGAACTTGTCGGCCACGCCTTGGGCTTCCAAGATCGGCTTCACATAGGAGATCAGTTCGGCATCATGGGCGCGGTTTGCGTCGAGCCAGAAGATCGCGCGGCAGCCTTCGGCCTTTTGACGCGAGATGGCGAGGTTCACCCAATCCTCAATCGGCGCCTTGCGGGCCGAGGAGGAGCGCCAGATGTCACCGGCCTCGACCTTGTGCTCGTGCAGCACGGTGCCGTCGTCGAGGATCATTTTCACGGTGCCCGCGTCCGACAGTTCAAAGGTGGTCGGGTGGGAGCCGTATTCCTCGGCCTTCTGCGCCATCAGGCCGATGTTCTGCACCGTGCCTGCGGTGGCGGGGTTCAGCTTGCCGTTTTCTTTGAAGAAGTTGATCGCCTCGTCATAGACCGGGGCGTAAGAATTGTCGGGGATCACGCAGTTCGCGTCATGCTCCTTGCCGTCCGGACCCCAGCCCTTGCCGCCGGCGCGGATCAGCGCGGGCATGGAGGCGTCGATGATGACGTCGGAAGAGACATGCAAGTTCGTGATGCCCTTGTCGGAATCGACCATATACATCGGCGGGCGCTCATCCATGCAGGCGTCGATGTCGGCCATGATCTCGTCGTTGCCCTTCACGCGCTCCAGCAGATCGCCAAGGCCGGAGTTCGGGTTCACGCCCAGTTCCTTCAGCTTGTCCCCGTGCTTTTCAAACACTGGCGCGAGGTAGGCTTTGACCGCATGGCCAAAGAGGATCGGGTCAGAGACCTTCATCATCGTGGCCTTGAGGTGCAGCGAGAAGAGGATGCCGTCTTCTTTGGACTTTTTGATCTCGGAGGCGAGGAAGTCTTTGAGCGCCGCGGCACTCATGAAGGTCGCGTCAACGACGGTCCCTTCGGGATACTCGAGGCCCTCTTTCAGAACCGTCTCGCCCCCCGCTGTCTCAAGCACGATCTTCGCGCCAGAGGCTTTGTCGAGCGTGGCAGACACTTCGTTCGAGAAGAAGTCATTGCCCGACATGGACGACACATGCGTTTTGCTGTCCGACGCCCAATCGCCCATGCGGTGCGGGTTGGACTGAGCAAAGCTTTTCACCGGTTTCGCGGCGCGGCGGTCGGAGTTGCCTTCGCGGAGAACCGGGTTCACGGCGGAACCTTTGATCCCGTCATATTTGGCGCGCACGGCCTTTTCTTCGTCGGTCTTGGGGGCTTCGGGGTAATCGGGCAGCGCGTAGCCTTGGGCCTGAAGCTCTTTGATCGCGGCGACCAGCTGCGGCACGGAAGCGGAGATGTTCGGCAGCTTGATGACGTTCGCTTCGGGCGTTTTCACCAGACGGCCCAGCTCGGCCAGATCGTCGGACTGGCGCTGTTCTTCGCTCAAATGCTCGGGGAAGGTCGCGAGGATACGGCCCGCGAGGCTGATGTCTTTCGTGCCAACGCTGACGCCAGCGGCTTTGGCGAATTTCTGAATGATCGGCAGGAACGAGGCAGAGGCCAGCTCCGGTGCTTCGTCAACTTTCGTATAGATGATATCGGACATGATATGCTCCCAAATGCTGCATTTGGCCCCTGATAACCGAAGCGACAGAGAAGGTCGACGGTATACCGCAGTATGCGATGGTTTCCCTGACGCTTTGGTGGCCTCGGTAGAGGTATGCCGCTTCGGTGGCTTGTTAACCTTTTATTAAAATTCTCCGAACTAGCCTCATCCCGTAAAGGGTGGCAGGAGGGAATTTGTTTTGTTGCAAGGTGATGCAGGTCACGAGGGGGATCTGAAAGAGGACTCAGGAACGCGAGGGCTGCCCCTCGGCGCGACTGGCGCGGGCACTGAAGGCGATATTGACCCGACAGTGCTGGACCGTCCGGTCGTGCTCTTGGGACGCGGGGGGTCTGGCACACGGCTCTTGAGCCAACTTGCGCAAGACACAGGGATTTTCTTGGGCAATGAGATCAACGCATCAGGCGATTCAGTCGAATGGGTTCAACCGATTTATCAACGGGCCATCGCGCGTTGTGGGGGGACTGGTGCAGACCGCGAGAGCTCCGAAAGTTTGCGAGATCACGCGCGCCACGTCCTAAGCGCCGCCGACGTGACGAAACAACAGCTATGGGGATGGAAGCTGCCCGAAACCATGCTGATCCTGCCCGACGTCTTGGCAGCATTTCCCCGCGCAAAGATTATCCACCTGCTGCGTCACCCGGTATCCAGCAGCCTGCGCCGCAGCCATATGACGTCACGCTTTAACAACCCGGTGGGTCGGGCCGTCCTTACGGCTGCCTACCGCGAGGTGGGCCGCTCTGAAAAGTCGATCGAGCGCGATGCAGAATGGCAGCACAACGCGATCACATGGCTGTACCAAGTCCGGAGGGTGGCACATATCTGCCGTCAGTTAGGGGCCGAACGCTGGCTGGAGATCCGCTTTGAAGACCTGTGCACCACACCGAAAACCGTCAGCACGCAGGTCACTGCTTTTCTTGGGAACACGTCGGAGCAGTTGGCAGCGGCCGCCCAGCTAGAAAACAAGATCAACCCTGCCCGGGCTGCGGGTGCCGTCGAGATGACAGACCCGCGCGCGGAGTGGGTTTGGTCGCTTTGTGCGCCAGTGGCCGAACAATTCGGCTACGGCGCAACACCTCCAGTAGGAGAAAAATCATGAAGCTTTCTATCGTCGTTATCTTCTTCAACATGACCCGTGAAGCGGCCCGCACGCTCTATAGCCTCAGCCCCGCTTATCAGCGCGGCGTGGCGGCACAGGATTACGAAGTCATCGCCATCGACAATGGCTCCCCCCAACCGTTGGACCCGGCGGTAGTCACATCCCATGGACCCAATTTCCGCTATCATTATCACGCGACTGACAGTGTCTCACCGGTCGAGGCCATGAATCTTGGAGCCAAGATGGCGCAGGGAGAGGCGCTAGCCGTAATCGTCGATGGCGCGCGCATGGCTTCGCCCGGGCTGGTGCGCCTTACCCTTGATGCGCTGCGTCTGGACGCTAAAGCCTTTGTCTGCGCCCGCGCATGGCATCTCGGCCCGGAGGTGCAAAATTTCTCGATGCTGCGCGGCTATGACCAGGCCACGGAAGATGCGTTGCTGGCCGAGATTAACTGGCGCGAAGATGGCTACAGGCTCTTTGACGTGTCGGTCATCGCCCCGTCCTCACACGGCGGCTTCCTTGGCCCCTTCCCACCTGAGTGCAGCTGGCTTGCGATGTCGCGAACATTCTTCCTCGACCTTGGCGGCTATGACATCCGCTTTCAGAGCCCGGGCGGAGGGCTTTGCAATCACGAATTCCGCAACCGCGTCCTCGCATCTCCGGGGGTGCGGCCCATTAACCTGTTAGGCGAAGGCGTATTTCACCAAGTCCACGGCGGCGTTTCCACCAATGTAGCCCCGGACAACCGGCCCAATCCCGGCTTTCGTGCAGAGTTTGAAAGGCTGAAGGGTGAGCCGTTCAAACCTGTCCCCGCCCCCGGCTTGCAGTATGTCGGCACCCTACCCACCGCGGCGAGGCCCCATCTGGCCGCGTGACGGCTCCCTAACCGCCCCTCCAACTGCGGTTTACAGCCCGCGCGCGCCCCTGCTAAGCCTCTGACAACACCGGGCGCCAGCCCGCCCTTAACAGCAGGCAGGCGCCCTATGTCAGACCCCAACCCAGGCCCATTCGCGGCACTTTTCGAGCCGGTCAAAATCGGCCCGCTCACCACCCGCAACCGTTTCTACCAAGTGCCTCATTGCACCGGCATGGGCTACCGCTACCCCCGTTCCGAGGCCCGGTTTCGCGGGATCAAGGCCGAGGGCGGCTGGGGGGTCGTCTCGACTCAGGAGACCGAGATCCACCCCAGCTCAGACCTTACCCCGGCCAATGAAGCGCGCCTGTGGTCTGAGGCCGATATCCCGGCACTGCGACTTGTGACCGAAGCGGTCCACGAACACGGCAGCCTTGCCGCGATCCAGCTTGCACATAACGGGATGCACACCGCCAACCGCTACAGCCGCCGGGTGCCACTGGCGCCCTCGGCAGCCCCGGTGGGCGGTGATGATCCGGTACAGGCGCGCGCGATGGACAAGGCCGATATCGCCGAGTTCCGCCGCTGGCATGTGGCAGCCGCGAAACGCGCGATGGATGCCGGGTTTGACATTATCTACGCCTATGCCGGACATGAGATGACCTTGCTGCACCAGTTCCTCCTGCTGCGCCACAACCAGCGCACGGATGAATACGGCGGCTCCCTGACCAACCGCCTGCGCCTGTTTCGCGAGGTCATCGCCGACACGCGTGAGGTTGTGGGCGACCGCTGTGCCTTGGCGGTGCGGCTGGCGGTGGATGAACTGCTGGGCGCGAATGGCATGCAGCACGACGCCGAAGCGCGGGACGTGATCGAAGCGCTGGCCGAAGAGCCGGACCTTTGGGATGTAAACCTGTCGGACTGGTCCAACGACAGCCAAACCTCGCGTTTTGCTCCCGAGGGGTTTCAGGACGACTACACTCGGTTCGTGAAATCGGTAACGAGCAAACCCGTGGTAGGCGTGGGCCGCTATACCTCGCCCGACACGATGCTAAAGCTAGTGCGCCAAGGCCACCTAGACCTGATCGGCGCCGCGCGCCCATCGATCGCAGACCCTTTCCTGCCCGAGAAAATCCGCACAGGCGAGGTCGAGGCGATCCGCGAATGTATCGGCTGCAACATCTGCGTCATGGGCGACAATACAGAAACCCCGATTCGTTGCACCCAAAACCCGGCAACGGGCGAAGAATGGCGCCGTGGCTGGCACCCCGAGAAGATCGCCCCGCTGAAAACACCCGAGCCCGTACTGATCGTCGGCGGCGGCCCCGCAGGGCTGGAAGCGGCGCGTGCGCTGAGCCAACGCGGCGCTGACGTGATGCTGGCCGAAGCCGATACAGCATGGGGCGGGCGCGTCACCCGCGAAGCCGCCCTGCCCGGTCTGGCCGCCTGGGGCCGAGTGCGGGACACGCGGCTCTGGCTGTTGCAACAACGCCCGAATGCCGAACTCTATCTGCAAAGCCCGCTGACCGCAGAGGACCTTTTGGACTACGGCATGCCCCACATCGCTCTGGCCACAGGATCACGCTGGCGCCGGGATGGGCGCGGACGGGCGAACCGCCTGCCCCTGCCCTTCCTCGACCCCACGCGGGTTCTAACCCCCGACGATCTGATGCACACAGGCGCAGCAGCAGTGACCGCAGATGGCCCCGTGGTAATTTTCGACGATGACCGCTTCTATATGGCCAGCGTGCTGGCCGAACTTCTGGCCAACGCCGGACACGAGGTGATCTTTGTCACC
This sequence comes from Sulfitobacter delicatus, assembly GCF_900102535.1. Lineage (GTDB taxonomy): Bacteria > Pseudomonadota > Alphaproteobacteria > Rhodobacterales > Rhodobacteraceae > Sulfitobacter > Sulfitobacter delicatus. The sequence continues at coordinate 481,082 of NZ_FNBP01000002.1, forward strand.
CCCGCCCCGGTGGTCTCCCCTTGGTCGGACAAGACCCTAGAGCAGGCCCGCATCCAGCGCCGCCTGATCGAGAAAAAGGTGCAAATCATCCCCCTCTCAAATCTCGCCGACATGGGCCCCGACAGCCTGACCCTCTCTTGCGTCTATGGCGGCCCGACACGCGAAATCCCTTGTGCGACTCTCGTCATGGTCACAGCCCGCGCCCCGCAAGATGCGCTTTGGCACGACCTCCAGACCCGCAAACAGGACTGGGCAGACGCCGGGATCAAAACCATCACCCGGATCGGAGATTGCCTCGCCCCGTCCCTGATCGCCATGGCGGTGCAATCTGGCCATGCCTACGCTCAATATATTGAGCATGACACGCCCCCCGAGCCGCTGCGCGAAGACAACGCCACCGACGCGGCCCTGCGCCTGCAACTCTGATCTGCTCTTTTTGGCCTGAAATACTTCAGGGAGCGCGAGGGACAGCGTCCCTCGTTCGCCGCCCCGCGGCGACCCTGCCTCGCCTCAGGTCTGGTGCTGCTGCCGCACGTAATCCATCACCGCCCCGCGCACCGACATCTCGCCCCGCTCGCGCGCGGCGTGGATCACCTCGCGCACGTCATCAAGGTTACAACGCCGCAACAGGCTTTTGACCGGCCCGATGGAGGCGGGACGCATCGACAGCGTGTTCAACCCGATCGCCGCGAAACACAGCGCCTCGACCGGGCGGCCTGCGTCTTCGCCGCAGAAGGACAGCGCCGTGCCGGTCTCCGCGCAGCGATCTACGATGCCTTCGAGGAAGGTCAGGAACGACACATTCAGCGTGTCATAGCGCTTGCGCACGCGCTCGTTTTCACGGTCGGCGGCAAAGAAGAACTGTTTGAGGTCATTGCCCCCAATCGACAAAAACTCGACCTCTTCAAAGAATTTCTTCGGCGCAAAGGCGAGGCTGGGCGTCTCCAGCATCGCGCCGATTTCGAGTTTTTCGGGCAGTTGATGGCCAAGGATACGCTCGCGCTCCATCGCCTTGTCCATCTCGGCCCGCGCGGCGCGGAACTCTTCGAATTGCGCGACAAAGGGGAACATCACAGACAAAGGGCGGCCCGCAGCGGCACGGATCAGCGCCTGTAGCTGCATCCGCATCACGCCGGGCTTGTCGAGCCCCACCCGAATCGCGCGCCAGCCGAGCGCGGGGTTCGGCTCGTCATTGGGCTTCATATAGGGCAGCACCTTGTCCGACCCGATGTCGAGCGTGCGGAAGATCACTTTCTTGCCGTGCGCCGCGTCCAGCACGCGGGCATAAAGTGCCGCCAGTTCGGTCCGGCGCGGCATCTGGTTGCGGACGAGGAATTGCAATTCGGTGCGGAACAGCCCCACCCCTTCGGCCCCCGAGCCTTCGAGCGAGGGCAGATCGGCCATCAGACCCGCATTCATCTGCAGGCTGATAATGCGTCCGCATTTTGTCTCAGCCGGTTTGTCGCGGATCGAGGCGTAGCGTTCCTGCGCCGCGGCCTGCATGGCGATTTTGTCGCGAAAGGCGGCGGCGACGGTTTCATCCGGGCGCAGATGCACGACACCCTGTTCGCCGTCGATCATAATGTGGTCGCCGTTCAAGGCGTCGTTGGTGATGCGGTTGGAGTGCACGATCAGCGGGATCGCCAGCGCGCGGGCCACGATGGCCGCGTGGCTCCCGACCGAGCCGCCTTCGAGCACGATGCCGCGCAGCGACCGGCCATAGTCCAGCAATTCCGCCGGGCCAATATTGCGCGCCACAAGGATCGGGTCGACCGGCATTTCGGCGCCGGTGTTGCTGCCCTGACCAGTAAGGTTGCGCAGCAAACGGTTCGACAGGTCGTCGAGGTCAGACAGGCGTTCGCGCAGGTAGGCGTCGCTGACCTGTCCCAGCCGGGCGCGGGCCATGGACTGTTCTTTTTCTACCGCCGCTTCGGCGCTCAGCCCGCTTTGAATATCCTCTACCATGCGCCGCATCCAGCCTTTGGAATTGGCGAACATGCGGTAGGCTTCGAGCACCTGTTGCTGCTCTTTGTCGGCGGTGAGGTTCAGCAGTTGATCCACGCTCACGCGGAGTTGCTCGACCGCTTCGGTCAGACGCTCGGTCTCGCGCTCGGGATCATCGGCAATGGGGTTCGAGACGACCACGCGAGGCTCATGCAGCCAGACATGGCCCTCGGCCACACCCTCCTGCGCCACGGTGCCGCGGAACAAAACCGGCTGGCTGTGACGCGCGGACATGGCCGCACCCTCGCCCACAAAAGCGCCAAGCTCAGCCATTTCGGCCAGCACCATAGCCACGACTTCCAGCGCATAAACCTCGTCCGCCGAGAATTCCCGCGCCTGTTTGGACTGGACGACCAAGACACCAAGGGTCTCGCCCAGACGCTGCACCGGGACGCCGAGGAAAGAGGAATAAATCTCCTCCCCGGTTTCGGGCATAAAGCGGAAGCCGGTGGCCTGAGGCGCATTCGGCGTGTTGATGACCGAGCGGCGTTTGGCGACGCGGCCAACCAGACCTTCGCCCAGCTTCATCCGTGTTTCATGGACCGCAGCGGCATTCAGACCTTCGGTGGCACAAAGCTCCAGCGTGTCTTCATCGCGGAACAGATAGATCGAGCAGACCTCGCAGCCCATGGAGTTGGCGATCAGATGAGTGATCTTATCCAGCCGCGCTTGCCCCGCGACATCGCCCGCCATGGCATCGCGTAGACGCCCCAGCAGCTTTCGGCTTTCTGTTTCAACACGTTCGGCCATTGGATCAGTCCCTGTCCCTCTGGTTCAGGGTTTAGCGCACTCACGCAAAGATAGAAACGCAATTTGCGGAAAACCGGTTCGGGCGCGCGCGGCGCTCCGAAGATTGCGGCTTTTCCCGGCAGCTTGCCGCCGAGGGGAGCCGGTCCGAAGCCGCTGCGGCCCCGGACCAGCGGCGTGGTTCAAGCGGCTTTGTCGAGCTCAAACGCGTCGTGCAGCGCTTGCACGGCCAGTTCCATATACTTGCGGTCAATCAGCACGCTGATCTTAATCTCAGACGTGGTGATGACCTTGATGTTGATGCCTTCATCCGACAGCACCTTGAACATCTTGGCGGCAACGCCTGTGTGGCTGCGCATCCCAATGCCCACGACCGAGACCTTGGCCACGCCTTTGTCAGCCACCAGCTCTTGATAGTTGATGACCCCATCTTCATGGGCCTTTTGCATCGCCTTTTCGGCGCGGATCACCTGATCGACGGGGCAAGACCACGTCATATCGGTGCGCCCCTCTTCCGAGATGTTCTGCACGATCATATCGACGTTAACCCCCGCCTCGCTGAGCGCGGTAAAGATCGTCGCCGCGATGCCGGGACGGTCGGCCACGGACATCAGTGTCAGTTTCGCTTCATCACGGGAAAACGCGACCCCGGCCACCACATTGCTTTCCATGATTTCCTCCTCATCGCAGACGAGCGTACCAGCGCTGTCCGATTGTTCCTCGAAACTGCTGAGCACCCGCAGCTTGACCTTATACCGCATCGCCAGTTCGACCGAGCGGGTTTGCAAGACTTTCGCCCCAAGCGAGGCCAGTTCCAGCATTTCCTCAAACGAAATCTTGTCCAGTTTGCGCGCCTTAGCCTCGACCCGTGGGTCGGTGGTATAGACACCGTCGACGTCCGTATAAATGTCACAGCGTTCCGCGCCAAAGGCCGCGGCAAAGGCAACGGCGGTCGTGTCCGACCCGCCCCGGCCCAACGTGGTGATCCGGCCCTGCGGGCTGATGCCCTGGAACCCCGCGACCACGGCGACCTTCATGCCTTCGCCGAATTTGGCGGTGATGTTGTCGGTGGGAATCTCTTCGATCCGGGCAGCGGAATGCGCATCGGTGGTGCGCACCGGCACCTGCCAGCCTTGCCAAGACCGTGCGGGGACGTCCATTTCCTGCAACGTCAGCGCCATCAGCCCGGCGGTAACATTCTCGCCGCTCGATACGATGGCGTCATACTCGCGCGCGTCATAAAGCGGGGAGGTCTCGTTGACGAAACCCACCAGCTTGTTGGTCTCACCCGACATGGCCGAGACGATGACGATCACGTCATAGCCTTTGGCGACCTCAACCCCCACGCGCTTCGCAGCGCGGCGGATACGGTCCAGCGTGGCGACCGAAGTCCCACCGAATTTCATAACCAGAACAGGCATTTTGTCCCCCGCGCAACAGTCCAGCGCGGTCTAAGGCCAGTGCGGGGCAAGGGCAAGCCTATTTCATTAGGCCAAGGCGATCAGAAGGGATGCGTCCGCCCGTCCCACGTCTCAAAAGCGCCGGTGTTGCCGAGGTTGAGCGCGTCGATGCGCCCCGCCAGCCCTTGGGCCGAGGCCTGCGCCGTGATGTCGCCCGACGCCCCGCCCATATCCGTCTGCACCCAGCCAGGGTGGTAGATGCCCACGGCGATGCCGTCGGGCTTCAGGTCAACCGCCAGATTGCGCCCCAGATTGATCGCCGCCGCTTTGGAGGCGCGGTAGATGTAGCTGCCGCCCGGCGCGTTGGTAGAGGCCCCCATCTGCGAAGCGATGATCGCAATCTTTGCCCACTGCGCGGCGCGAAGGTTGTCGAGCAGGCTTTGCACGGTCAGGAAAACGCCGGTGACATTGGTAGCAAAGCTCTGCGCCCAAAGGTCAGGACCGAAACCCGTTTGCAGATCATCGCCCTTGTCGAGGTAGACGCCCGCGTTGCAGATCAGCAGATCGACCGCCCGGCCTTCCAGCGTTGCCGCAAAAGCCGCGTGGCTGGCCGGGTCGGTCACATCCAGCACGGCCTCGGCCCCTGCCCCACGTGCGGTGCCGATCACCTCTTCCCCCGCAGCCTTGTACTGTGCGGCCAAAGCCGCTCCGATGCCGCGGCTTGCGCCGGTGATGACGGTGGTCATTGGCCTGTCCTTTAGGAAAGTTCGCGTTTGGGCTTGAACGGCAGCGGCATCAGCGGCACGCCTTCTTCCATCAAAGCACGGGCCTGATCGAGCCGCGCCTCGCCGTAGATCGACCGTTCGGGGCTGCGGCCCTCGTGCATATCGCGGGCCTCTTTGACGAAATTCTTGCCGACGTAGTCCGAGCTTTCCACAACCTTGCGGCGTAGGGTGGCGAGGGCCTTTTCGACTTCGCTTTGGGGTTTGGACAGCACGGGGACGGTGTCGGCGGGCTTGTCCGTTTTGGCTGGGACCGTCTGCTGCTCTGGGGCATCGCCCGAGGTCACACGCGGCGCCATGAGCGATTTGCTCACGTCGGAAGAGCCGCAGACCGCACAGCTTAGATGCCCCGCACGGGCGAGGCTGTCATAGGCCGCCGCCGACTGGAACCAACTGTCGAAACCGTGTCCGGCCTCGCATTTCAACGCATAACGGATCATTTGCCCGGTCCTTGAAACTCTACTTATTAAATGGGCTTAGGCGGCGGGGAGGTCAAGCGGATGGGCTTCGTTCTTCCGCCGGTGCCTCAGGTTCAAAGTCCCGGATCAACCCTGCCAGATCGGCATTGTCCACCAAACGTGCCGCCTTCTTGCGCGAACACCATTGGCGCTGCCGCTGGCCCCGTTCCGGGTAGTGTTTCGCCAGCGCCTTGACCTTCACCGGATAGAGCATCGCCAGACAGGGCAGCGGCCCCTGCGGCCCGGCCTTGGTATAGCTATAGCTTCCCACCGGCTGCGCGGCCGCTTTGCCCTGCACGCCCGCTTCTTCCCAAGCCTCGACCAGCGCACAGTCGGGCGGTGTTTTCCCTTCCATCGGCCAGCCTTTGGGCACGATCCAGCGCCTGCGCCCGCGTGAGGTGACGAGCAGCACTTGCAGCTTGCCCTTTTTGCGCCGCCAGCAGAGCGCTGCGAACTGTAGCCGCAACTCTCCCTTGCCCGCCCCGTTCAGCGTGATCGGCATCTGTTTTGTCATAGTTGTCTCGTTACCTGCGTTGAGCCTAGCGTGGCACCGGCCTCTTCACCATATGCGCTTGCCCCGCCCCGGCGCATCAAAGATAGTGCGGATATGAGCCGTATCGCCGTCCTTTTTAGCCTAATTTGCAGCCTCGCCGCGCCCCTGCGCGCCGGGGCGGAAACACCTGTCACGGTCTTTGCCGCCGCCAGCCTGCGCGGCGCGTTGGAGGAGATTGCCGCGGCCTTCCCCGCGCCCCTGTCCCTGGCCTATGGCGGCTCGGGCACCATGGCGCGTCAGGTGGCCGCTGGGGCGCCCGCGGATGTGGTGGTGCTGGCGAGCAGCGATTGGATGGACTGGCTGGAGGGCCAAGGGCGGTTGAGTGCAACGCCGCAGGTCATCGCCCGCAACCGTCTGGTGCTGATCGCGCCTGCGGGTGCCGCGCCGCTTTCGGAGGGTGAGATCAGTGCAAGGTTGGGCGACAGCGGGCGGCTTGCAATGGGTCAACGCGAAGCGGTGCCAGCCGGGGTCTACGCGCAGCAGTGGATGCAGCAGGCGGGGCTTTGGGACAACTTGCATGCTCGGCTGGCTGAGACCGACAACGTCCGCGCCGCGCTGGCACTGGTGGCCCGGGGCGACGCGCCCTTGGGGGTGGTCTATGCCAGTGATGCACAGGCCGAGCCAGAAGTACGGGTGGTGTTGGAGATTTCCGACGAGACGCACGACCCGATCACCTATCCCGCCGCCGCTCTGACCCCCAAGGGGGCCGCGCTGGTTGACTTCCTTTTGACCGACGAAGCACAGGCGATCCTTGTCGACCACGGTTTTCTCAAGGCTGCCCATGGCTCTTGATGCCGCCGCTTGGGACGCCTTGCTGCTGTCGCTGCGGGTGGCCAGCGTGGCGATGCTGCTGTCGCTGCCATTGGCGCTTTGGGTGGCGTGGATATTGGCGCGCAAAGAATTTCGCGGCAAAGGGCTGTTGAGCGCACTGGTACATCTGCCGCTGGTCCTGCCGCCGGTGGTGACGGGCTATCTGCTGCTCTTGGCCTTTGGCCGCAACGCGCCGCTGGGGCGGCTGTTGGAGAGCCTTGGCATCGGTCTTGCCTTTCATTGGACGGGCGCGGTGCTGGCGGCGATCATCATGGGCTTTCCGCTGATGGTCCGCGCCATGCGGCTGGCGATTGAGGCTGTCGATCCCAAGATTGAAGCCGCCGCCGCCACTCTGGGCGCGCCGCGGGTCAGCGTATTTGCCCGCGTGACCCTGCCGCTGATCCTGCCGGGCATTTTGGCGGGGGCGGTCATGGGGTTTGCCAAGGCGATGGGCGAGTTTGGGGCCACGATCACCTTTGTCGCCAATATACCCGGTCAGACCCAGACCCTGCCCAGTGCGATCTGGACCGCGCTGCAAGTGCCGGGCGGTGAGAACCGGGCACTGGCGATGGCGGCTTTGGCCGGGGTGGTGGCGCTGGTGGCGGTGCTGGTCTCTGAGGCGCTGGCGCGGCGCGTGGCCAAACGCATTTCGGGGGCGCGCTGATGCTGGAGGTCGCGCTGCACCACCGGTTCTCAGGGATAGACCTCGATCTTGAGTTCGACGCCGGCGCCGGGATTACGGCGCTTTTCGGGCGTTCGGGCGCGGGCAAAACCACGGTGATCAGCGCCGTCGCGGGGCTCCTGCGTCCCGGTGAGGGACGTGTGGTGCTGGACGACAAAGTGCTCTTCGACGCTAAGCGCGGCGTCTGGGTGCCCCCGCATCGGCGACGACTGGGCTATGTCTTTCAGGACGCGCGGCTGTTTCCCCATCTGGATGTGCGCAAGAACCTGAACTTTGGCGCACGCTATGCCCCGCGCGGAAGCACGGGTGCCGGGTTTGACGACGTGGTGGCGCTGCTGGGGCTGGAAGGGCTGCTGGACCGTGCGCCCGCCACCCTCTCTGGAGGTGAGAAGCAGCGCGTGGCGCTTGGACGGGCGCTGCTCAGCCACCCTCGGATGCTGTTGATGGACGAGCCTTTGGCCAGCCTTGATGGCCCGCGCAAACAGGAAATCCTGCCCTATCTGGAACGCCTCCGCGACGGCGATCTGCGGCTGCCGATTCTCTATGTCAGTCACGCGGTCGACGAGGTTGCGCGGCTGGCCGACCGTTTGGTGCTGCTGCAAGATGGGCGGATCAAAGCACAAGGTGCGCTGTTCGACGTGATGGCCGACCCCGCCGCCGTGCCGCTTTTGGGCGTGCGCGAAGCTGGCGCGGTGCTGGAAGCCGATGTCATCGCCCATGCCGACGATGGGCTGTCGACTCTGGCCATCAGTGCAGGTCAGTTGGAACTGCCGGGCGTGCAGGCGCCGGTGGGGGCGCGGGTGCGGCTGCGGGTTTTGGCGCAGGATGTGATCTTGTCGCGGGACCGGCCCGTGGGGCTGTCTTCGGTCAATGTCCTACCCGTGCGGGTTGAGGCGGTGCATCCGGGCGATGGGCCGGGGGCGGCGATTGCTTTGAGGGCGGGCAGCGATCGGCTGCTGGCGCGGGTGACGGCGCGGGCGGTGCAGGATTTAGGGCTGCGGGACGGGGTGGACTGCTTTGCGATTATTAAGGCGACGACCGTGGCGCCGGGAAGCATCGGGCGCTAGGCGGGGGGCCAGCCCCCCGGCCCCCCCGAAGTATTTCTGGCCAAAAAGAATATAGGGTCAGAGTTTGGGGGGTGTTTTGCCCATTTTCTGACGCAAGCGGGCGACAAGTTCTTCTTGGGGGATGTCGGCGTCGATGGCCAGTTTGCGCATGCCGAAATGCACATGGGCCATGTCCTGGTAGTAGCTCGTGTAGGCGTAGTTTGTCGCCGCACCTGCGACCGCGCCGAGGACCGGGACGGCCTGGGCGGCGAGCTTTTGGCCGAGCACCACGGCAAGGCGCGGGGCGACGCGGGCGATGACGGCGTTCATGGCGCGACCGGTGAGGGCCATGCGTACAGTGAGGAACCCCAGATCGGCGCTGTCATCCTCAGCCAGTGGGCCTGCGGCGGTGAAGACGTGGACGCAGTCGAACTGCACGTTTTCCGCGGCTGGGTCAAAACCGTGTTCGGCAGCGACGCCTTGGATTACGCGCAGGAGTAGGGTTGTCGTCACCGGCAGTTCGGCAAGCGCCGTGGGCAAGCCCCCTGCCCCGCCGGCGGCGCCCATGGCGGTGGAGACGGCTTGGTTCAGCCAGCCTTGCTGGTCTTTCACATAGCTGCGGCTGGAATGGGCGGCCTGCATAGCGTGGTTCAGGGCCTTCATCGTGGCGCCTTCGAGGTTGCGGCGCACCGGGGATGGCAAGCGGTCGATCAGCCCGTCGGCGCTGCCGCCGATGAGGTTGAGCACATGGATACCCACGCCGCCGGCCTGTTTGTAGCGGCGGGCGATGTCATCGAGCCGGGCGTCGACGTCGATGGTGCTGGGCAGGTTGCTTTCGATCTGCATGGGGGTCCCTCATTACCTTGCCCTCAATGTGGGTCGGGGTGCGGGGAAAATCAATCGCGCCAGCGGCTGACTTTCCCGGTGATGCCTGTCCACGCCTCGGGCGTGATGGCGCGGCCCAGCACGCGGGCGGGGTTTGTGGGGGGCGGCATTTCGACGTCTTGCAGCAGGGTGAAGCCGAAGCGGCTGTAGTAAGGCGCATCGCCCACCAGCATCACGCGCTCCCAGCCGAGGGGGGCGGCTTGGGCCAGAGAGGTTTCCACCAGTGCAGCGCCCAGCCCTTCGCCCTGTCGGGTCGGGTGGACGGCGACGGGGCCCAAGAGCAGCGCTTCTGCCGCGCCAATGCGGATGGGCCAATATCGGATTGCACCGGCGAGGATACCGCCGCTGTCGCGCGCGACATGGCTCAGCCCGGCCACGGGCGGCACGCCGTCACGCAGGCGGTAAGAGGACAGCGCCTCCCGCCCCGGGGCGAAACAGGTGTCATAGAGCGCCTCGACCTCCCAATGGTCATCGGGCGCCTCCGGGGTCATCTTGTAGGGGGATTGATGCAAGGCCGGGGGCTTTCGGGAGGAATTGCGGGTGGCGTTGGACGTAGCATGAGGCTAGCCATAGGTGCAAACCATCAAGGAGTGTTCATGTTTTATCGTCCCGAAGACGGCCATGGTCTGCCGCATAACCCCTTTAATGCCCTCGTCAGCCCGCGCCCGATTGGCTGGATCTCCAGCCGTGATGGGCAGGGCCGCGATAATCTGGCGCCCTATTCGTTTTTCAACGCTGTGGCCTATGTGCCGCCGCAGGTGATGTTTGCCTCGACCAGCGCCAAAGACGATGTGGATGGGACCAAGGATTCTGTAGCCAACATCCGCGAGACCGGGGTGTTTTGCGTGAACATCGTGGAATATGCCGCGCGGGATGTGATGAATGTGACCTCCGCCGGGTTGCCACATGGCACCGATGAGTTTGAGCGCGCCGGGATCGTGAAGGCGGAGTGCGAGCAGATCGCCTGTGCGCGGGTGGCGAATGCGCCGGCGAATATGGAGTGCAAGGTGACGCAGATCGTGCAGCTGCCGGGGGAGGCGAACTTTGTGGTCTTTGGCGAGGTGATCGGTGTGCATCTGCGCGATGATTGCGTGGTGGACGGGCGGTTTGACGTGACGCAGTTCCACCCGCTGTCGCGTTTGGGGTACCGTGATTATACGGCGGTGCGTGAGGTGTTTGAGTTGAAGCGGCCTGATGATTGAGGGATGAGGGCCAGCGCCTGCCCTCGGGTCGGCGAACTGACAGGTGATACTGCCACTTTATGGCTCAGCCGTGATGTGCGTTCTTGGAGGGGCGCCTAGCCTCACTAAATCGCCTACCCGTCCGGGCGGGCAGGCGATGGCCCGGCGCCTGCGGCTTGATTCCGGGCTGGAGTGGTGCAAGAGACCCGGCGCTTTCAATAAGCGCCGGGTTTTCTTTTAGTGTCCGCCCAGAACGCCGGTGCGCACGTCGTAATCGACCGCCAATTCGTAATCGGGATCATCGTCGCTATCGACCATGAGGTGTCCGGCCTTAGTTAGCAGACGGTGGCAATCTCGGCTCAAGTGGCGCAGCTGCAAACGTTTGCCCGCCGCCTCGTATTTGGCTGCCATCGCCTCAATGGCCTGCAGCGCGGATTGATCCACCACGCGGCTGTCAGCGAAGTCGACGATCACAACCTCGGGGTCATCCTCCACGTCGAACAGCTCAGAAAAGCCATCGGACGAGCCAAAGAACAACGGGCCGTGGATCTCATAGACCTTAGCGCCCTGCTCTGTTGCGGAATCGCGGGTCGAGGCATGGATGCGGCGCGCGTTGTTCCACGCATAGGCCAATGCCGAAACGATCACGCCCACGACCACCGCGACGGCAAGGTCTTCCATCACCGTGACCACAGTCACCAGCAGGATCACGAAGGCATCCATCAACGGTACTTTGCGCAGGATGGTCAGCGAGTTCCACGCGAAGGTGCCGATCACGACCATGAACATCACGCCCACTAGCGCGGCCAGCGGGATCAGTTCGATCACCGAGGAGCCGACAAGGATGAACAGCAGCAGGAACACCGCTGCCGCGATGCCGGCCACGCGGGTGCGCCCGCCGGATTTCACGTTGATCATCGACTGGCCGATCATGGCACAGCCGCCCATGCCGCCAAAAACACCGGTCACGGTATTGGCAACACCTTGGGCAATACATTCCTGGCTCGCTCCGCCGCGCTTGCCCGTCAGATCGCCCACAAGGTTCAGAGTTAGCAGCGATTCAATCAGGCCAATGGCCGCGAGGATCACTGCATAGGGCAGAATGATCTCGAAGGTCGCCCACGTCAGCGGCACCATGGGAATGTGGAACTCAGGCAGACCGCCTTGGATCGAGGCGAGATCCCCAACGCGCGGCACATCGAGGCCGAAGCCGATGACCAGAGCCGCAATCACGCCGATCCCGGCCAGCGGTGCGGGAATGAGCTTGGTAATGCGCGGGGTGATCCAGATGATCGCCATGGTCGCGGCAACCAGCGCCAGCATCAGGTAAAGCGGCTGGCCCGAGAGCCATTCACCGCCGCCCATGCCGTGGCCTGTATCAACCATCGTGCCGGGCACTTTGAACTGGCTCATCTGCGCAAGGAAAATCACAATCGCCAGACCGTTTACAAAGCCCAGCATCACCGGATGCGGCACCAGCCGGATGAACTTGCCCCATTGCATGACGCCCGCGAATATCTGCAAAAGCCCCATCAGCACCACGGTGGCAAAGAGATACTCGACCCCATGCTGCGCCACCAAGGCGACCATGACCACCGCCAGCGCGCCTGTCGCGCCGGAGATCATGCCGGGGCGGCCCCCGATCAAGGCAGTGATTAACCCGACGATGAAGGCAGCATAGAGGCCAACCAGCGGGTGCACCCCTGCGACAAAGGCAAAGGCCACCGCTTCGGGCACCAGCGCCAGCGCGACCGTCAGCCCCGAGAGCAACTCGATGCGCAGCCGCCCGATGGAAAACCCATCGTCGGGCATCCAGCGCAGGTCGGTCACATCGAGGTTCTTAGCAAAATTGTGCAGCGTGGCGCGCATAGGGGCGTCCTTTGACTATCGAGAAACGGATATTGGCGCCACCACAGGGCATGCGGGCGCTTTTGCGCAGCACCTAGAGCAGTTTTGCGCCGATTGGAAGCGTTTTGACCTTCCAACGAGCGGGTTTAAGGCGTGTGCAACAGCTTGTTGGCGGGCGTGGACGGCGCTGCGTCATCCGGCAGCCATTCGGCAATATCGGGGTTGTCGGCCACCAAGGCGCGGTCAAATGCCGCGCGGCTGAGGTTAACCTCGACCGAGAGGTTCAGCGCTGCGATGTCTCGCGCGGGGTCGATCGAATGGGTCTCGATCAACCCTAGGGCCAAGAGCCGCTCCAACTGGTCGCGCGGCACGACTTTAAGATCGTCATGCATGCGCAAAGCCCGTCTCTTGCGATGCGAAAACCGCCGCATCAGCGCAATCTGACGGGCGCGGTGACTGTCGCGCCCGGCGCCTTTGAGGAACCTTTGATCGGCCCCGGCCAGTGCCGCACGGCGCAGCTTGGCGGTCCAATGCAGGGCGGTCAGCCCGTCGAAATGCAGCAGCCGCGCGCGCAAAAGCGACCAGCCCCGCAACCGTTTACTACGCTCGGCCACCGGGCGGCGCGGGGTGTGAATACCGGGGGTCAGCGCCTGCCCGGTGCGCATGAAGCTCTTGCCTATGGGGTGGCCCAGGACCCCCCGCCGCAGATACCGCCATGCGGGTTCGAAGAAATAGCGTGCACCGCCCCAAGCATCTGGCGTCGGTCGGCGAAAGACCCCGTCAAAGAGATCCATTTGCGCTTGTCCTTCGACAAAGGCCCGCTCGCGCGGCTCGATAAGAAGGTAGTCGACCTCAGGCGGCTGTGCCTTGAGCAAAAGCGCCACATCCATATCCGCGTGCAGAAACTCATCCGTGTCGAAATGGGCAAGCCATGCGACCTCTGCGCGGCCATAGGCTTCATATGCGTTTACCAACTGCCGATGCTCCACCGCATCAGGCCGTTGGTTTTTCCGGCTCTGCCAATAAGCCTCATCACAGATCTGCATCCGGACTTGCGGGATCTCGGCCAATGCTGCCTCAAGATCGGGCTGCGGGGCATCAAGGTAGAGAAAGACTTCGCGCGCGCCCAGACCGATGTGATGGGCAACGAAGGCGAGCACGAGAGGCGTCGGTTCACGGCAAGTGCAGACTACGCCCCAATCGGACCGCGCCTGAGGGTCTGCGGGCGCATAGAACATGGATCTTCCTCTCACCCGGACGTTGATCGGCAGGGCTTCACTGCTGCCGCGCAGTTGATCCTGCTGACGCATTCGTGTCAACCGCGCCCGCTAAGGGGCTTGAAATTGAGGGTTTTCTGTGAGGTTCTATTCGCAACCCTACCCCAATCTTTAAGCCACAGGTTTCCCATGACAAACACGAAAATCGCCGTGATCGGCGGCTCCGGCATCTATGACATTAATGGGCTGCAGAACCCAGATTGGGTCACGGTTGAGACGCCATGGGGCGCGCCGTCGGATCAGGTGCTGACGGGGTCGCTCGATGGGGTCGAAATGGTGTTCTTGCCGCGCCACGGGCGGGGGCATGTGCATACGCCGACCTCGGTGCCCTACCGCGCCAATATCGATGCGCTGAAGCGGTTGGGCTGTACGGATGTGATCAGCGTCTCGGCCTGCGGGTCGTTTCGCGAGGAAATGGCGCCGGGGGATTTTGTCATCGTCGATCAGTTCATCGACCGGACGATGGCGCGGGAGAAGAGCTTTTTCGGGCCGGGCTGCGTGGCGCATGTCAGCGTGGCGCATCCGACCTGCCCGCGCCTGAGCGATGCCTGCGAGACTGCCGCGCGGGACGCGGGCATCAATGTGCATCGCGGCGGCACCTATCTGGCGATGGAGGGGCCGCAGTTCTCGACCTTGGCCGAGTCCAAGATGTACCGCGAAAGCTGGGGCGCGGATGTGATTGGCATGACCAATATGCCGGAGGCGAAATTGGCCCGCGAGGCGGAGCTTTGTTATGCTTCCGTCGCGATGATCACCGATTATGACAGCTGGCATCCGGAGCACGGGGAAGTGGATGTGACGCAGATCATCGCGACTTTGATGGGCAATGCGGACAAGGGGCGCTCGATGGTTGCGCGTCTGCCGGCGCTGTTGGGGGCCGAGCGCGCGCCCTGTCCGCATGGTTGTGACCGGGCGTTGGAGTTTGCGATCCTGACCCAGCCGGATGCGCGGGATCCGGGACTGGTGGCGAAATTGGATGCTGTGGCGGGGCGGATGCTCTGAACGCGGGTGGTGCCGTGTGGGGCTGACTGCGGACGGTATTTGAGAAAGGATGAAGGGAGGGGGGCGGTAGTCCCCCTTTTTGGTCGGGCGCGGATTGGGGTTTGCGCCGGGGGTGCGGCGCGCTATGACGGGTCGGGTTGAAATACGCGGAAGGGCGGCATGAAACAGGTTCAGGACTATATTCGCACGATTGTCGATTTCCCGCATGAGGGGATCATGTTTCGGGACGTGACGACGCTCTTTGCCGATCCGCGTGGGTTTCGCATGGCGATTGACCAGATGCTGCATCCCTATGCGGGGATCGCGATTGATAAGGTCGTCGGGCTTGAGGCCCGTGGGTTTATTCTGGGCGGGGCGATTGCGCATCAGTTGAGCGTTGGCTTTGTGCCGATCCGCAAGAAGGGCAAGCTGCCCGGTACCGTGATCAGTCAGGACTATAAGCTCGAGTATGGCGAGGCGATTGTTGAGTTGCATGATGATGCAATCGAGCCGGGCGAGAAGGTTCTGGTGGTTGACGATCTGCTGGCTACCGGCGGCACGGCGGAGGCTGGGATCAAGCTGATCGAGCGTTTAGGCGGCGAGATCGTGTCTTGCGCCTTTATCATCGATTTGCCGGAACTGGGCGGGCGCAAGCGGTTGGAAGCGCTTGGCAAAGAGGTCCATGCGCTTTGTGCCTTTGATGGGCTTTGACCTCTAACCGCGCAGGACGGCGCCGGGGTTCATGATGCCCTTCGGGTCAAGTGCTGCCTTGATGGCGCGCATGGCGGCGAGTTTGGCGGGGTCGCCGTAGCGTTCGAGGTCGTCGACTTTGATGCGGCCCACGCCGTGTTCGGCGCTGAAGGACCCGCCCAATTCATGGACAAGGTCGTGGACGAGCCGTTTGACGGCGTCGCGCTGGTCTTCGTAGTCGGCGCGGGTTTTGCCCGGCGCGGGGAAGACGTTGTAATGCAGGTTGCCGTCGCCGACGTGGCCGAAGCAGTTGATGCGGAAGTCGCCTAGGGCGTTGAGGGCTTCGGTGGCGCGGGTGATGAATTCGGGGATTGCGCCCAAAGGCACGGAGATGTCGTGGCTGGAGACCGAGCCGATCAGGCGGTTGGCTTCGGGGATGGTTTCGCGGATGGTCCAGAAGTCTTGGGCCTGTTGGGCGTTTTGCGCGATGAGGCCGTCTGAGACGAGGCCCGCTTCCAAAGCAGCAGCGAAGAGGGTTTCGAGGGCGGCGCCGGTGTCGATCTCGCCCGGCGTACCAATCTCGATCAGGACGGACCATTCGGGGGGGCTGACGAAGGGTTGCCGGGTTTTGGGCAGGGTTTCATTAAGGAAATCGTAACCTTGGCGATGCATCAATTCGAAAGCGCTGATCATTTCGCCCATGTGGTCGCGCGCCAGTGACAGCAGCGACAGCGCGGCGGCGGGGCTGTCGACCACCAGAAGCGCCGTGCCGCTGCGGGCGGGGCGGGCGTAGAGTTTGAGGGCGGCGGCGGTGATGATGCCGAGCGTGCCTTCGGCGCCGATGAGCAGGTGGCGCAGATCGTAGCCGGTGTTGTTCTTACGCAGGCGGGTGAGGCCGTGCCAGATCTGGCCGTCGGGCAGGACGGCTTCGAGGCCGAGGCAGAGGTCGCGGGCGTTGCCGTAGCGCAGCACGCCGGTGCCGCCAGCGTTGGTCGAGAGCGTGCCGCCGATGCGGGCGGTGCCTTCGGCGGCAAGCGACAGCGGGAAGAGGCGGTTGGCGTCTTCGGCTGCGGTTTGGACGTCGGCGAGGATGACACCGGCTTCGGCGACCATGACGTTCTCTTCGGGCAGCACGGCGCGGATGCGATTGAGGCGTTCGAGCGACAGGATCAGGGGCGCGGGACCGTCGCTGCTGATCTGGCCACCGACGAGGCCGGTGCCGCCGCCGTATGGGACGACAGGCACGCGGGCGGCATTGGCGGCGCGGATCAGGGTGGCAACTTGCTCGGTGTCACGCGGCAGGGCCAATAGACCGCCCTGCCCGGCATAGCGGCCTCGGGGTTCTTCGAGGTGGCGTGGCTCGGGGCTGCGCAGCATGTCATCGGGCAGCTGGGCGCGCAGGGTGTCGGCGAAGGCGGTGTCGGCGGGGTTGAGTGTCATAGTGTCTTGATCCTGCGCGAGGCGAGAGGATGCAAGGGTAAAGCGTTGCGCGGGCCTGCGGACGTGTTTTGCCAAGATTTTAGTTAGGGGGAATCTTGGGCGCGAAGAATTGATCTATCAACGGGTTAAGCTGGCGTGCACCGCCCCGCTTGAACGTTAACCCACATCCGTGCGGCCGCGTCGGTCCTTGCGGAGGGCGGCATAGAGCACATGGGTGCGCCAGCGGCCGTCAATTTGCAGGTAGCTTTGCGCTACGCCTTCGTATTTAAAGCCGGATTTCTCGAGCAGTCCGCGTGATGCTTGGTTTTCCGGCAGGCAGGCGGCTTCGATGCGTGACAAGTCAAGACGGGTGAAAGCCTGATGCACCGTCGCTTCGATCGCCTCGCGCATGTAGCCTTGGCGGGCGAAGGGTTCGCCCGTCCAATAGCCGAGCGTGCCGGATTGTGCGGGGCCGCGGCGGATGTTGTCGAGGGTGATCGCGCCGACGAGGTTTTGGTCGCTGCGGCGGATCAGGAACAGCGGCATGGCGTTGCCGGAGGATACCGAGCGCTGCGCCCAGTAGACGCGGTTGGTGAAGGCCTTGCGGGTCAAGTGATCCTCAGCCCAAGTTGGCTCCCACGGGCGCAGGTAGTCGTTGCTGGCGCGGCGCAGAGCGGACCAGGCGCGGAAATCGGCGTGGATTGGCGGACGCAGGGTCAGCCGTTCGGTTTCGATCCGCAGTTTGCGTCGGCCCAGCAGCATCAGGCGGCGCGTCTGTTGTGCAGGTCGTCTAGCGTCGGTGCGGCGTCGACGGGGCCGTAGAGCGCCAGCGCTGCCGGGGCTTGGGTGGCCATGCGTTCGGCAAAATCGCGCACGTCGCCGGTGGTGACGGCGTCGATCTGGGCCACGGTTTCTTCCAGTGGGGGGATACGGTCCCAGATCTGGATCAGGCGGGCCAGACGTTCGGCGCGGTTCGAGGGGCTTTCAAGGCCCATGAGCAACCCGGCTTTCATCTGCGCGCGGGCGCGGGCGACTTCGGCGGGGGACATGTCGGAGGCGGCGCGTTTCATCTCATCGATGGTGATATTGGCCAGTTCGGGCAGTTGCTCGGCGCTGGTGCCGGCGTAGATCGTCGTCATCCCGGTGTCGGCATAGGCGCCGGCTTGGGCAAAGATGGTGTAGCAGAGGCCGCGGTTCTCGCGGATTTCTTGGAACAGGCGCGAGGACATGCCGCCACCAAGGGCCGAGGCGTAGATTTGCGCGATGTAAATGTCATCGGAGCGGTAGCCGGGGCTTTCAAACCCCAGGGCGAAATGCGCCTGTTCGAGCTGTTTGACCTGCCGGAACTCACCGCCGCCAAAGCGGGCGCTGTCGATCTGGTAGAGTTTCTTCGAGGGCATGTCGCCAAAGAGGTTTTCCGCCAGTTTGACGATCTTGTCGTGGTCCACGGCACCGGCGGCCGACAGAATCATCTGCTCGGGGCCGTAGTGGTCAGCGATGAAGAGTTTCAGATCGTCGCGGGAGAAGGCCGAGACACGCTCGCTTGGTCCAAGGATGGTGCGGCCGATGGGCTGGTCGGGATAGGCTTGCTCTTGCAGCCAATCGAAGATCACGTCGTCGGGCGTGTCGAGCGCTTGGCCGATCTCTTGCAGGATCACACCGCGTTCGACTTCAACCTCCGAAGGGTCAAGCACCGGGTTGCGCAGGATGTCGGCGATCACATCAAGGCCAAGCGCCACGTCGTTTTCCAGCACGCGGGCGTAATAGGCGGTGACTTCCCGCGAGGTATAAGCGTTGATATAGCCGCCCACGTCTTCGATGGCCTCGGCGATTTGCAGCGAGGAGCGGGTCGCGGTGCCTTTGAAGGCCATATGCTCAAGGAAATGCGCGATGCCGTTTTGCTGCGGGGTTTCGTGGCGTGCGCCGGCGTTCACCCAGACGCCGATGGCCGAGGAGGCCATGCCGTCCATCTTTTCGGTGACGATGCGAAAGCCGTTTGGCAATGTGGTCTGATTCAAGCTCACGCGGGGAGGTTTCCTTTGATATGCGCTTTCAGCGCGTCGAGGTCATTGGGCAGCCGGGTGAAACGCTCTTCGCGGTCGAAAAGGTCCGACATGCGGGGCGGTAGGGCTGGGCGGATGCCGGTGGCCGCCTCTACAGCGTCAGGGAATTTTGCCGGGTGGGCGGTGGCGAGGGTGACCATCGGGGTGGCCGCGTCGCGCTGCTCGTCCGCGACTTTCACGCCAACGGCGGAATGCGGGCAGAGCAACTCGCCCGTGGTGCGGCGGCGGTCGGCGATGGTGGCACTGGTTTCCTCTTCCGAGGCGCGGCCTGAGCGGTAGATCTCGGCCAAAGCCTGCATCGCGCCTTGGGAGACGTCGAAACCGCCCTGCCCCAACTCGTCCATCAGTTGCGCCACGGCACCGGCGTCGCGGTCGTAGGCGTCGAAGAGGGCGCGTTCGAAATTGGAGGAGACTTGGATGTCCATCGAGGGGCTGATCGAAGGCGTTACGCCGCCTTTGTGATAGCCCTGCCCCGAGAGGCAGCGGTGCAGGATGTCGTTCTGGTTGGTGGCGACGACCAGATCGGCGATGGGCAGGCCCATGCGTTTGGCGATGTAGCCTGCGAAGATGTCGCCGAAGTTGCCGGTGGGGACCGTGAAGCTGATTTCACGCGCCGGAGCGCCGAGGCTGGTGGCGGCGGTGAAGTAGTAAACCACCTGCGCCAGCACGCGGCCCCAGTTGATCGAGTTCACGCCCGCCAGCCGCACCGAATCGCGGAAGTCGAAGTCGTTGAACATATCTTTGAGGCGCGCTTGGCAGTCGTCGAAATCGCCGTCGATGGCCAGCGCGTGGACGTTGGATTCCGACGGCGTGGTCATCTGGCGGCGCTGTACATCCGAGACCCGGCCATGCGGGTAGAGAATGAAGACGTCAACGTTATCCAGCCCCTTGAAGGCTTCGATCGCAGCCGAGCCAGTGTCGCCCGATGTCGCGCCGACGATGGTGACGCGCTCGCCCTTGCGGCCCAGAGCGGCTTGGAACATCTGGCCGATGAGTTGCATGGCGAAGTCTTTGAACGCCAGTGTCGGGCCGTGGAACAGTTCCAGCAGGAAGTGGTTCGGCGCGAGTTGGACCAGAGGCGCGCGGGCGGTGTGCTCGAACCCAGCATAGGCGCGGGCGATGATGGCGCGGAATTCGTCGTCAGTGAAGGTCTCGCCGATAAAGGGGCGCATGACGGTGAAGGCGACCTCTTCGTAGCTTTGGCCCTGCATGGCCGCGATCTGGTCCGCGCTGAGTGTCGGAATGGTTTCGGGCACATAGAGCCCGCCGTCACGGGCGAGGCCGGTCAGCATGGCTTCTTCGAAGGACAGGACGGGGGCGGAGCCACGGGTGGAGATATAGCGCATGGGGTCAGTCGACTTTCGGCGTTGCAGGGGCGCGGCGGCGGCGCAGGAACAGGACGGTCATCGCCAGCCAGATGGCGGCGAGGGAAAACCAGGTGATCACATATTGCAAGTGATCGTTGGGGATGCGGGCGGTATCAACAGGCAGCGGCGTGATCTTGGGGTCCGGGCCGGTGCCGTCGCGGGCGACGACGAGGAGCGGTTCGGTGTCGAGGGTTTGAGCCATTAGCGGCACGTTGCGGGCGAACCAGATGTTGCCTTGGGTGTCCGGCTCGGGGGTGAAGCTGTCGACCTCTTGGGGCCATTGCAGGTTGCCGGTGAGCGTGGCGGGGCCTTGGGGGTTGATCGTCTCTTTGTTCTGCGTCGGCGTGAAGCCGAGATCGACGAGGATGCGCCGACCACCTTCCAGCGTCATGGGCGCGATGACACGGTAGCCTGCCCCCTTTTGCTTTTGGCTGACCAGCACATGCAGCGCTTCGGCCCCGACCTCTCCGGTCACGGTGACGGGTAGATAGGCGTCGGCCTCGGGATCAGGATCGCTGGGCAGGTCCACCGGCGTGGCAGTGATGCGGGCGTTGATGTCGGCGATGATCGCTTCTTTTTCAGCCAGCCGCTGCACCTGCCATAGGCCGAGCCACACGAGAATCGCTGCCCCGCCAAGACCGACGATGATGAAGAACAGGCTGCGCCGCATGCGAATCTCTCTGGCTGAAACGACAAACGCGCGAAGAGGGCTTCGCGCGTTTGGTTTTTAGTGGTGTAGGGCGCGGATGCAACCCCGGCCGTCAATCAGGGCGTGCCCCACATGTAGACGGCGAAGAAGAGGAACAGCCAGACCACGTCAACGAAGTGCCAGTACCAAGCCGCCGCCTCGAAGCCGACGTGGCGTTCGGGGGTGAAGTGGCCACGCATGGCGCGCAGCAGGCAGATGAAGAGGAAGATCGTGCCGATCACCACGTGGAAGCCGTGGAAGCCTGTCGCCATGAAGAAGCTCGAGAAATACATGTCGCCGCCGAAGGTCCAGTCATCATGGACCAGCAACTCGTAGTATTCGTAGGCCTGAAGCGCGGTGAAAAGCACGCCCAACACAACGGCGATGGCCAGACCGGTGACCAAGTCCTTGCGGTTGTTCTCATGCGCCAGCGCATGGTGCGCCCATGTCACGGCACAGCCCGACAGCAGCAGCACCAGCGTGTTGATCAGCGGCAGGTGGAAAGCGTCAACCGCGTGGATCTCGGGCTTCATGTATTCTGTCCCGGCGTATTCATACATCGGGTAGAGCGCCTGCTTGAAGAAGGACCAGAACCACGCGACGAAGAACATCACTTCGGACATGATGAACAGGATGAAACCATAGCGCAGGCCGATACGGACAACGCCAGTGTGATCGCCCACTTCGCTTTCGGTCACGACTTCGGACCACCATGCGAACATCACGTAAAGCGTGGCCACCAGGCCGCCGAGGAAGACATAGGGCGTCACACCATGCATCCAGAGCACGGCGCCGCCCAGCATGGCAAAGCCGCCCAGCGAGCCCAGCAGCGGCCAGCTTGATGGGGCTAGAATATGGTAGTCGTGGTTCTTTGCATGGGCCATGGTTTCGGGTCCCTCACCTTTGTTCAATCAGGTCGTTAATTGGTTGTTGTGGCGCTGTCCTGATCGAGGGCGGCATAGCCTTCGGGCAGGTCAATTTCGTAGAATGTATAAGACAGTGTGATGGTATGTACAAACTTCCCATCGCGGTCGTTGACCATTTCAGGATCAACAAAGAAGCTTACCGGCATCTGCACCCGTTCGCCCGGTGCAAGCACCTGTTCGGTAAAACAGAAGCAGTCGATCTTCTCAAAGAAGGCCCCGGCGGTATAGGGCGTCACGTTATAGCTCGCCTGCCCCGCCACCGGTTTGTCGGTGGGGTTGTAGGCTTCATAGAAGGCCAATGCAGTCTCACCGATGCGGACTTCCATTTCGCGGACCACGGGCTTGAACTCCCACGGCATGCCGTCGTTCAGTGAGCCGTCGAAACGCACTTTGACCGTCTGGTCCAGCACTTCGCCGTCAGATGCGCTGACCTGTCCCGGCGTGCCGCCAAAGCCGGTGACCCGGCAGAACCAGTCGTAAAACGGCACGGAGGCCCATGCCAGACCGCCCATCAGCACCACAACGCTGACGGTTTGCATCACTGTTTTCTGAGGACCGGAAAGCGCCATTACTGTGTCACCTCACGTTGGTTGGGCGGCAGCTCAAAGTCGGTTTGCGTAATTTTGACATAAGTCAGCGCCATAATCAGCACCACAAAAGCTGCCAGCATCAGGCCGACACCGACATTGCGGCCCCGGCGGCGTTGGTGCAGTTCATGCTCAGGACGAAAGCTCATTACCAGCCCCCCAGACCAAAGGTGCGCAGGGCCGCTTCGCCCAAGATCGCGCCGAAATGCAAGAAAAGATAGGCCAGCGACAGGCGGAAGAACTTGCGCTCTTCGGCGTAGTCGTCGCCCTCGGCCATGACTTCGTCGCGGTTCCAGATGCGGTATGCGCCAATCAGGAAGGCAGCGTTCAGAACCAAGGCCACGGCGAAGTAGAAGATGCCGCCGATCGCGGTGAAGGCCGTACCAATCGCCAGCGCGGCCAGCAGAACGGTATAGACCAAGATATGAAGACGTGTTGCCGGGCGGCCGTGGGTCACGGTCAGCATCGGCACTTTGGCATCGTCATAGTCCGAGCGCATGAACAGGGCCAACGCCCAGAAATGCGGCGGCGTCCACATGAAGATCAGCGCGAACATCAGCCATGCTTCGACCGAGAAGCTTCCTGTCGCGGCAACCCAACCGATTACCGGCGGGAAGGCCCCTGCGGCACCGCCGATGACGATGTTCTGCGGCGTTAGACGCTTGAGCCACATGGTATAGAAAACGGCGTAGAATAGAATTGTGAAGAGCAGCATCCCGGCAGCGAGCAAGTTCGTCGCCAGCCCCAGCATCATCACCGACAGGCCCGACAGCGCCACGCCAAGCGTCAGCGCTTCGCCCGGCTGGACACGGCCCGACGGGATCGGGCGGCCACGGGTGCGGCGCATTACGGCGTCGATGTCGGCGTCCCACCACATGTTGAGCGCGCCCGAAGCACCGCCGCCGATGGCGATGAACAGGATGGCCGAAAAGCCAACGACGGGGTTCACGGCCACAGGTGCGGCCAGCAGCCCCACCAGTGCAGTGAAAACGACCAGCGACATGACGCGCGGTTTCAGCAGGGCAAAGTAATCCCCCAGCTGTGCGTCGTACTCACTTGTCGGCGTATTGGTAATGTCAGTCATCCCGAACCTTTCAGGTGGAACACGGGGCGGGCCAAATGCGCGCCCCGCGGAACGGACTTACTTGGAGGCGACGGTCAGCGGCTGCTCGATGCCCGCGTATTCCGCTTTGGCGTTGCCCAGCCATTCGGCATAGGCCTCTTCCGAAACCACTTTCACAGTGATCGGCATATAGGCGTGGGCCTGACCGCAAAGCTCGGAACACTGACCGTAATAGACGCCCTCTTGCTCAGGGGTGAACCACAGTTCCGCCAGACGGCCCGGAACGCCATCCTGCTTTACGCCGAAGGCTGGGATCGTCCAGGAGTGGATTACGTCGCTGGAAGTCACCTGGAACACGATGGTCTTGCCCACGGGCAGCACGATGGAGGTGTCGGTGGCCAGCAGCCAGTCTTCGCGGCTGTAGCCTTCACGCTCCAGCTTGGCGATCATCGCGTCATCCAGCACGAAGGGGGTGACATCGTCGTCATCATCGCCCAACGATGCCGGTGCGCCGATCATGTAGCTGTCAAAGCCGAACTCTTCGTCGACATACTCATAGGACCAATACCACTGGTTACCAGTCGCCTTGACCGTGATGTCGGCCTCAGGAATTTCCTGCTGTCGGAACAGGATCGGCAGCGAATAGGCGCCAATCAGCACGAGGATGAGAATCGGACCAATGGTCCAGGCGATCTCGATCGGGGTGTGGTGGGTGAACGACGACGGCGTCGGGTTCCGCTTTCTGCTGTAACGGATCATCACCCAGATGATCAGACCGGTCACAAACAGGGTGATCAGCGTGATAATCACGAGAATCAGATAATCAAGATTGTGGATGTCCCGCGCCACTTCTGTCACGGCGGGTTGGAAGCCGGTTTCGCCGTCAACAGGTCTGCCGATGACATCAAGCCCGTCGATGCGCAGGCTGTCCTGTGCCAGTGCTGGCAGGGCCGCAAAGCTGGCCATGAGACCGGAAAGAGGGAGTAGATGTTTCATATGTCGTCCTGATCTTGTGACCCTTGTGAAGCCGAAAAGACGCCCGAGGCGCGGCTGCGACGCGGTGCCGTTGTAATCCTGCGAGCTTACAATCATATTCTGCGTACAAGATAAAGTCACATGCTTGCGTCATAGGGACGCGCACATAAGTTTTGTGACAGCAAGTGAGGATATTCCCAATGAGCAGTGCCACTTTTACCCCGTTTGAGGCCGATTTGGACCGCGAGACCGCTCTGAGCGTGTTGCGTGATGCCGTGGCCGGGGCCGACGATGGGGAACTGTTCCTTGAACGTCGCCGCTCGGAAGCGCTGGTGTTCGATGATGGGCGGCTCAAAACCGCAAGCTATGATGCCGCCGAAGGCTTTGGCCTGCGGGCGGTGCGGGGCGAGGTTGCGGGCTATGCCCATTCGACCGAGTTGAGCGAAGCCTCACTGCGCCGCGCCGCAGAGACCGCGCGTCTGGCGGTGGGCGATGGCGGCGGCACATGGGCCGATGCCCCACAGGCCAGCAACACGCGGCTCTATACGGACGAAGACCCCATCGCGGGCCAGAGTTTCCCGGTCAAAATCGACACCTTGCGCGAGATCGACGCCTATGCCCGCGCCCTTGATTCTCGTGTTGTCCAAGTCAGCGCCACCATCGCCGCCAGCATTCAGGAGGTTGAAATCCTTCGCCCCGAAGGCCATTCGGTGCGCGATGTGCGGCCGATGACGCGGGTCAATGTCTCGGTCATTGTGGAGCAAGGCGGACGCCGCGAAAGCGGCGGTGTCGGCGGCGGCGGGCGCATCGGCCTTGATGGGATGCTGGCCCCCGAGGACTGGCAGGCCAAGGTCCGCGAAGCGCTGCGCATTGCTTGCGTGAACCTAGAGGCCGTCCCTGCCCCTGCGGGTGTCATGGACGTGGTGCTCGGCCCCGGCTGGCCCGGCATTCTGTTGCACGAAGCCATTGGCCATGGATTGGAAGGTGACTTTAACCGCAAAGGCTCCAGCGCATTCGCCGGACTGATGGGCCAGCGCATTGCCGCCCCCGGTGTCACCGTGCTGGACGACGGCACCATCCCAGACCGGCGCGGCTCGATCTCGGTCGATGACGAAGGCACCCCTTCGGCGCGCAATGTGTTGATCGAAGACGGCGTGCTGGTCGGCTATATGCAGGACCGCCAGAACGGGCGGCTGATGGGCGGCGCGTCTACCGGGAACGGTCGGCGCCAATCCTATGCGCATATCCCGATGCCGCGCATGACCAACACCTATATGCTCGGCGGTGATGTGGCCCCCGGCGATATCGTGGCGGACCTCAAGGACGGTATCTATGCGGTCGGGTTCGGTGGCGGTCAGGTCGACATTACCAATGGAAAGTTCGTGTTCTCCTGTACCGAGGCCTACCGGGTCGAGAATGGCAAAGTCGGCGCGCCGGTCAAAGGTGCGACATTGATCGGCGACGGGGCTACCGCCCTGCAACAGATCCGCGCCATCGGCAATGATCCGACGCTCGACCCCGGCATGGGCAATTGCGGCAAACAGGGTCAATGGGTGCCAGTGGGTGTGGGCCAGCCGACGCTGATGATCGGCGGGCTGACCGTGGGTGGTGCCTCGGCATGACGCTGGAAGCCATCGGCGCCGATATCTGGCTTGCTGAAGGCGAGATCATCGATTTCCACGGCTTCCCCTACCCCACCCGCAGCGTGATCGTCCGCCTGCCGGATGGGGCGCTCTGGGTCTGGTCGCCCGTGGCGCTCACGGAGGAACTGGCCGCCGCGGTCGCCCAACTCGGCACCCCGCGGCATCTGGTGAGCCCGAATAAGACCCACCATCTTTACCTGCAGGATTGGAAGGCCAGATGGCCGCAAGCGCAACTTTGGGGGCCGGAATCGACCCTCCGCAAACGGCGCGATCTGACGTTTGAACCCGCGCTCGACAGCGAACCGCCCGCAGTTTGGCAGGGCGTTTTTGATATGGTGCGGGTGCGTGGGTCGATTTTTATGGACGAGATCGTCTTTTATCACGCCCCCTCGCGCACGGTGATCCTTGCCGACCTGTCCGAGAATTTCTCGGATCACTTCCTGAAGCGTCACTGGAAAGGATGGCAGCGCCGGGGGGCGAAGTTTTGGGGGATTGTGGAAGGCAAAGGCTATGCACCCTTGGAATGGCGGTGGTCCTTTCTCAACCGCAGCCCGCTGCGTGCGGCGAAGCGCAAGATACTGTCGTGGCCCGCAGAGAAAGTCGTGATGGCCCATGGGACATGGCAGCGCGAAAACGGCGCGGCGTTCTTGGCCAGAATATTTTCGTGGGTCTGAGCCGCCCCGGCTGAAAAGATTCATTCCCTGTTAACCAACCGCTCCTATACCTGATTCTGCAACGGACGGAGCCTCGGGATGACTGACAAGGACCTACATCCTTCTTCCACTCACCCCCCACTCCCACCCACCCAGGAAGATGAACAGTTTGCCCGTCTTCGTCTGTTGCGCTCGCGCCGGGTCGGCGCTTCGACGTATAAACGTTTGCTGACCGAACATGGCACTGCGCAAAACGCGCTGGCCGCGCTACCTGAGGTAGCGCGCGCCGCGGGCATTTCTGATTACCGCATTTGTCCTGAAGGCGTGGTTCAGGCCGAATTGAATGCCGCCCATACCGCCGGGGCGCGCCTGCTGGTGCAAGGCCAGCCGCCCTACCCCGATCTGCTGAACGATCTCACCGACGCGCCGCCTTTCCTGTGGATGATTGGCGATCCGTCCCTTCTGACCCGCCCGATGATCTCGATCGTGGGCGCGCGCAACGCATCTTCACTGGGGCTGCGCATGGCGCGGCGTTTGGCTGAGGATCTCGCGGAGGCAGGCTTCGTCGTTGTCTCTGGGCTGGCGCGGGGCATCGATGCAGCGGCCCATCACGCCGCGCTCGGCGGGGGCACTATCGCCGTACAAGCGGGCGGGGTCGACGTGATATACCCCACCGAGAACACCGCCCTCGCCGAACAAATCGCCGAGCGGGGACTGCGCTTGTCGGAACAGCCGATGGGCCTGCGCCCGATGGCGCGGCATTTCCCGAGCCGCAATCGCATAATCTCCGGCCTCAGCCGCGCGACGCTGGTGGTGGAGGCTGCAGCACGCTCGGGGAGCCTCATCACGGCGCGTGACGCACTGGATCAGGGACGCGAGGTACTGGCGGTGCCGGGCCATCCGCTCGACGCTCGTGCGGCGGGCTGCAATATGCTTATACGCGACGGTGCGGTGCTGGTGCGCTCAGCCGCAGACGTGTTGGAGATGCTGCCTGACTTGGAGAAGAACGCTTTCGAGCGCTCTCCGGACAAGCCGAATAGAAAGCTCGAACCACCGCCGCGCCCACCGAAGCCAAGCCGTAGCCTGCGCCAAGTCGCGAAACTCCACGCACAGATACTCTCGCGCCTCGGCCCGGCCCCGGTGGCAGAAGATCAATTGATCCGGGATTTGCAGGTGCCCAGCACCGAGGTCGCGCCTGTCCTTGTCGATCTGGAGTTGGAAGGTGAGATCGAGCGACAGCCCGGCGGGTTGCTGAACCGGACCGGATGAAGCGCTCCAATCCAGGGTTTGCCTCGCAACCGGCATGTCGACTGCAGGGTTCAGCTTGCCGCCATAGTGCTGACGCAGCCATGAGAACTGGCTTTGGCCGTTGGCCCCAAAGTCGCGCTTCTTTGCCTCATCTGCGAACCCCGATTTGCCCGATGACCTGCCGCATATCCGACTGACGCAAAGCCCTCCGCCACAGCAGCGTCATTGACAAACACCCCTGCCATCCCACATGAGACAGCGCAAAGCCGCCCCAAATTTTGATCCAAGGTCCCTGTATTTATGCCCGTCGTCGTTGTCGAATCCCCCGCCAAGGCCAAAACGATCAACAAATATCTGGGCGATGATTACACCGTCCTCGCCTCCTACGGCCACGTGCGGGACCTGCCGCCGAAGGATGGTTCGGTCGATACGGATTCCGATTTCGACATGAAGTGGGAAGTGGCGAGCGACAGCAAAAAACACGTCAAAGCCATTGCCGATGCGCTGGCCAAAGACAACGCATTGATCCTCGCGACTGACCCCGACCGCGAAGGCGAAGCGATCAGCTGGCACCTGCAAGAGGCGCTGACCAAGCGCAAATCGATCAAGAAAGATACGCCCGTCAGCCGCGTGGTCTTTAACCAGATCACCAAAAAGGCCGTGACCGAGGCGATGGAGAACCCGCGCCAAGTCGACATGCCGCTGGTGGAAGCCTATCTCGCCCGCCGCGCGCTGGACTATCTGGTGGGGTTCAACCTGTCGCCGGTGCTCTGGCGTAAACTGCCCGGCGCAAAATCCGCGGGCCGGGTGCAATCGGTCACCCTGCGCTTGATCGTTGAGCGTGAGATGGAGATCGAAGCCTTCCGCGCCCGCGAATACTGGTCTGTCAAAGCGCTGCTCGCCACGCCCCGTGGTCAGGAGTTCGAAGCGCGTCTCGTTTCGCTTGCGGGCAAGAAGCTGGACCGCTTTGATCTCGCCGAAGCGACACAGGCCGAAATGGCCGTGCAGGCGATCACCAGCCGTGCGCTGAAAGTCATGAACGTCGAGGCGAAACCGGCCAGCCGCAACCCCTCGGCCCCCTTCATGACCTCGACCCTGCAGCAAGAGGCGAGCCGCAAATTCTCCATGGGCGCGCGCCAGACCATGTCGACCGCCCAGCGTCTTTATGAAGCCGGTCACATCACTTACATGCGGACCGACGGCATCGACATGGCCCCCGAAGCCGTGACCATGGCGCGCGACGCGATCAAGGATCGGTTTGGCGCGGACTACGTGCCCAAAGAGCCGCGGATCTATAAAAACAAAGCCAAAAACGCCCAAGAGGCCCACGAATGTATCCGCCCGACGGACATGACCAAGGACGCCAAAGCGCTGAAACTCGACGCCGATCAGGCCAAACTCTATGATCTGATCTGGAAGCGCACCCTCGCCTGCCAAATGGAAAGCGCCCGGCTTGAGCGCACCACGGTGGAGGTCGGCAGCGATGACGGTCAAGTCGGCCTGCGCGCCAACGGTCAGGTTGTGCTCTTTGACGGGTTCCTACGCGTCTATGAAGAAGGCCGCGATGATGTGGTCGACGAAGACGACAAGCGTCTGCCGCAGATTTCCCAAGGCGACGCGATGGACAAACGCAGCGTCACGCCCGAGCAACACTTCACCCAGCCGCCGCCGCGCTATACCGAAGCGACGCTGGTCAAACGCATGGAAGAATTGGGCATCGGCCGCCCCTCGACCTATGCCAGCATCGTCACCACGATTCAGGACCGCGAATATGTCCGCAAGGACGGCAACCGCCTGATCCCCGAAGACAAGGGGCGGCTGGTGACGGCCTTCCTCGAAAACTACTTCCGCAAATACATCGGCTATGACTTCACCGCCGATCTGGAAGACCAGCTTGATAAGGTCAGCGCTGGCGATGCCGCCTATAAAGAAGTGCTGCGCCGCTTCTGGCGCGATTTCTCGGCGGCGATTGCCGAGACCTCGGAGCTGCGGATCACCGAGGTGCTGGAAAAGATTAACGAGGTGCTGGAGCCACATCTCTTCCCGCCCACCGAAGACGGCAGCGATCCGCGGCTTTGCCCGAACTGCGAGATTGGCCGCCTGTCCATGCGCACTGCGCGTTCTGGCGGGGCTTTCATCGGCTGCTCGAACTACCCCGAATGCCGCTACACCCGCCCCTTTGGCCCGCCGGACCCCGAAGCCGAAGCCTCCGCCATTCCCCCTGACGGGAAACTGCTGGGCGAAGATCAGGGCGAAGAGATCCGCATCTTCAAGGGCCGCTTTGGTCCCTATGTGCAGCGCGGCCCGGTGACGGAAGAGAACAAAAAGCCTCCGCGCCAGTCGATCCCCAAGGATTGGGTGCCCGAAGAACTGACGCTGGAACAGGGTGTCATGCTCCTGTCTCTCCCGCGTGAGATTGGCCCCCACCCTGAGGACGGCGTGATGGTCTGGGCCAACATCGGCCGCTACGGGCCTTACATCAAACATGCCGAGAGCACATCGGACCGGGGCGGCACCAATGCCAATCTTGAGGGTATCGACGAGGTTTGGACCGTTGGCATGAACCGCGCCGTGCAGCTGCTGGCCGAGAAAGTCGCCAGCCGTGGCGGGCGCGGCAAGGCCGCCAAGCCAATTCGCGAGATGGGCGAGCACCCCGATATGGGCGGTGCGGTCAATGTCATGGAAGGCAAATACGGACCTTATGTGAAGTGGGAAAAGGTCAACGCGACGATCCCGAAAGAGATCGAACCGGCGGACCTGACCATGGAGCGTGCGGTGGAGTTGATCGAAGAAAAGCTCGCCAAATCCCCGGCCAAGCGCAAGGCCGCGACCAAAAAGAAAGCCCCTGCCAAAAAACCGGCAGCGAAAAAGGCGGCGACCAAGAAGCCTGCTGCGAAGAAAGCGCCGGCCAAAAAGACTACCGCCAAAAAGCCGGCGGCGAAGAAAGCCGAGGCCAAGGCCGACGACGCCTGAGCCGATCTGCAGCGACCGAGCCGCGCCCTTCGGCGCGGTTCCGCCTGCCCTGCGACATCGCATCGCATATCATGAATATGTGATTTGCATTTCCCCTTTGGTTCTTCGATCAACCATCCGGCAAGACCAATAGGAAAGGCAGCAAAAATGTCAGGCATGAAATTCACCCGGCGTCGCGTGCTCGTGACCAGCGGCGCGGCACTGATGACCCCGTCCATCCTGAGCGCTCAGGAAGTGGGGCAAGCCGCACGCGAGTTCTCCAATGAACCCGCTGTGCAGCGCAATACATCGAGCTTTGCGACCCAGCGTTGGCAAGACCACTTCGACAGCCTTGGCAAAGGCGCGATCGTGGCCGACACCGTGAGCCGCGCGTTGCATTATTGGAGCGCAGATGGCCAGACCTACAAAGTCTATCCGACCTCTGTGCCCGCCACCGAAGAATTGACCAAGCGCGGCTATACCAAGATCGTGCGCAAGAAGGTCGGTCCAGATTGGACCCCCACTGCGTCGATGATGGAGCGTTTCCCGCATTACAAATACATGCCGCCCGGCCCCGACAACCCGCTGGGCACCCATGCGATGTATCTGAGCTGGCCCGCCTATATCATCCACGGCACCCATGACACGCGCAAGATCGGTCGCCGGTCCTCGGACGGCTGCATCGGGCTTTATAACGAAAAGATCGAAGAGCTTTTCGGCATGTGCCCTGTCGGCACCCAAGTCCGCATTATCTGACCCCGCTCACGGCGGCCTCCCTTGCGTAGCTCCACGTAATTGACACTGCGGCAGCGCAGCGTCACATATGGCGCGACGAAACCAAGGGGAGGTCGCCGTGAACAAAATCTATGGATCCGCCGCCGAAGCGCTGGAAGGCGTATTGTCGGACGGCATGTTGATCGCCGCAGGGGGCTTTGGCCTGTGCGGCATTCCTGAATTGCTCTTGCAGGCGATCAAGGAAAACGGGGCCAAAGACCTCACATTCGCTTCTAACAATGCGGGCGTCGATGATTTCGGCATCGGCATTCTGCTGCAAACGCGGCAGGTCAAAAAGATGATCTCCTCCTATGTGGGCGAAAACGCCGAGTTCATGCGCCAGTATCTGAGCGGCGAGCTGGAGCTAGAGTTCAACCCCCAAGGCACATTGGCCGAGCGCATGCGCGCCGGCGGCGCGGGCATCCCCGGGTTCTACACCAAGACCGGCGTCGGCACCCAGATCGCCGAGGGCAAAGAGGTCAAGCAGTTCAACGGTGAGGATTACATCCTCGAAGAAGGCATCTTCGCCGATCTGTCGATCGTGAAGGCGTGGAAAGCCGACGACACCGGCAACCTCGTCTTCCGCAAGACCGCGCGCAACTTCAACCCGCCCGCGGCCATGTGCGGCAAGGTCTGCATCGTTGAGGTCGAAGAAATCGTCCCCCGCGGCAGCCTCGACCCCGACCACATCCACCTGCCGGGCATCTACGTGCATCGCATCATCCAAGGCGAGCACGAGAAACGCATCGAAAAAGTCACCACACGCAAGCGGGAGGAAGCATAATGCCTTGGGATAGAGATCAAATGGCCGCCCGCGCAGCGGAAGAACTCGAAGACGGCATGTATGTGAACCTCGGCATCGGCATCCCGACGTTGGTGGCGAACTATGTGGGCGACAAGGACATTACCCTGCAGTCTGAAAACGGCATGCTGGGCATGGGCCCCTTCCCCTTTGAGGGCGAAGAAGACCCCGACCTGATCAACGCCGGCAAGCAGACCATCACCGAGCTGAGCCGCACCGCATACTTTGACAGCGCCATGTCCTTTGGCATGATCCGCGGTGGCAAGATTGCCGCGGCGATCCTCGGTGCCATGGAAGTGGCCGAGAATGGCGATCTGGCGAACTGGATGATTCCCGGCAAGCTGGTCAAAGGCATGGGCGGCGCGATGGACCTCGTCGCTGGCGTGCGAAAAGTGATCGTCGTCATGGATCACCAGAACAAGGCCGGTGAATCGAAGCTGCTTAAGGAATGCACCCTGCCGCTGACCGGTAAAGGCGTGGTCGACCGGATCATCACCAACCTTGGCGTGCTGGATGTGGTCGAAGGTGGCCTGAAAATCGTCGAATGCGCCGATGGCGTCACCGAAGACGAGCTGCGCGCCGCCACCGACGCCACTATCGTCTAAGCGTAACCTCCCCCGCCCCCCTCTTTTTGGCCAGAAATACTTGGAGGGGGTCCGGGGGAGGAAATCCCCCGGCGGCGCACCACAAGCGCCCCCGTCAGTTCATCGCCGCAAAAACGCAGCCGTCACTCAGCAATTCGGGCGGCGTCATGCAGAGCCCCTTCGCCACCTGAAAAGCGGCCAGCACCTTGGGTACATAATCCCGCGTCTCGGCGAACGGCGGCACCCCCGCATGTTTGCGTACCGAGCCCTCCCCCGCGTTATAGCCCGCCAGCACCAAAATCGGGTCGCGGTCGAACTCCCCCATCAGCCAGTCCAGGTATTTTACCCCGCCGCTGATGTTCTCGCCGGCTATCATACTGTCACTGACGCCAAATCGCGCCGCCGTATCGGGCATAAGTTGCATTAACCCCTGCGCCCCAGCCCGGCTGACCGCCTCGGTCCGGCCGGAAGATTCGACGGCAATGACCGCCAGAACCAGCGCCGGAGAGACGCGCGTCCCGACAGTGGCGCGCAGGATGTCGATCCCATTCTGCCGCGCGAGATCCTGCATCTGCTGCAAGCGCGGTGCGGGCATCTTTGGCCCGGCACCTGCCAGTGTCGCCAAAGCTGGCCCCAAGCGCCCCGCTCCGGCGCGGTCAGCCGCGGGCGAGATCTTATCCCAGAACCAGTCAAACTGCCCCGGCTTGAGCGGTGCAATAGCACCCGACGGTGTGGCAGCCACCGCGGGGCCAGTATCAACTTCAGCGGCAGCCGCAGCGCGGGCTGCGGGGTCAATCTGCACGGTAATGCGTTTGGCACCCCTTTTGGGCGGAGCAATCCGTTTTGCAGAAAACTCGGGAAAAGGTTTGGGACCGTCGGCCCAAGCCGCGCTCCCGGTAGTAAGGCCGCAAAACGCGCCCAACGCCATAACTGCTAAGATACGATACATCTGCCTGCTCACTTCAACGTCTTATGCGTCTTACCTGCGCAATATTCCATGAATCAGGGAATCGGGCCAGCAAATCGGGCGGCAGATCATGGCAATTTCGCCCCAATTTGCCCGAAAACCACGGTCTAAAGGGGCATTCAAACTGTTAAGCCGCTCCTAATACACGTGTTTACAACAGCTTAGCACTGGCTACGCAAAAATATGTTGCGAGAGGGTAAAAGTCACATTTGCCGCCAAATTCGCGCCCCATTCCCGAGGCTATATAGGACCATACCAAGTCGGACAGCCCAATGTGAGAGAACGGGCCTGACAAGACGGCGAGGTTGAGAACTTAAATCAAATGATCCTTGGAGGGACATGCCATGATGAACTTTATCAAAAACTTCCGCAAAGACGAAGACGGTGCCGTGACAGTTGACTGGGTCGTTCTGACCGCTGCGATTGTCGGCCTTGCCGTTGCTGCTTTCACATCCATCGAAACCAGCGCGACCAACCTGACAACACAGATCACCGGTGACATGGACAGCCAGCTCGACGCCCAGTAATCCGTCGAACCATCGATCTGAGGGGGCCACTTTGTGCCTGGCAGATGCAGGGGCCACTTCCTGTGCCGGGGCGTGGCCCCCTTTGCATTTTTTCGGTGATACGCTCACCGCACGGAGACCCATATGCGTAAGTCTATCACTCATTTTATCTACGCTGAAAACGGTGCTGTCACAGTTGACTGGGTCGTCATCGCTGCAGCAGTTGTCAGTTTGGGGCTCCTAATTTTGGGTACGATCCATGGTTCAGCCGTGGGTATGTTGGACGAGCTAGGTGCCAGTTTGATCGCCAAATACGGCAGCGGCTAATTCACCTGAAGCTGGACGAGCTACTCTTGCTGCCAGCCTTCTCCCGCTTTCGCCCTGATGCCGACCAAGTATCGCCACATTCCGCAGCTATCATGCTGCGGATACACCGGCGGGATCGCCCGCCCCGAGTTATGAGGTAACAATATGCGAGCCGTATTCGGACTGGTCCTTTTGGTAGGTATCGCACTTGCCGGCGGGGCCGTATATCTGGCAAAAGACCAGATTGCACAATATCAGGCAGCCCATGCCCAAGCGCAGGCTGCGCTGGCTAAAGTCGTTCCAACAAAGACAGTCTGGGTAGCCGACAAGCCGTTGAAATACGGTCAGCCGCTCACCCGCGAAGACGTGCGCGAGGTAAAATGGCCTGAGAACGCAATTCCCGAAGGCAGCTTCCTCGCCGAGAGCGACCTCTTCCCCGAGAACGTCCGAGAACAGCGTGTCGTCTTGCGGAATATTGAGAAAGACGAGGCCATCATGGCCGTTAAAGTCACGGAGCCCGGCGAAGATTCGGGACTGACCTCGCGTCTCGCGAAAGGCATGCGCGCCTTTACCATCAAAGTTGATGTCTCTTCGGGTGTTTCGGGCTTCCTGCGCCCCGGTGACAAAGTTGACGTTTACTGGACAGGCCGGATCAACCTGGGCAGCCAGTCGAGCAATGGTGATGTCACTAAGCTCATCGAGTCCGCCGTACCGCTTATCGCCATCGACCAAAGCGCTGATGCGCTGGTAATGGAGGAAGCCTCGATCGCCAAAACCGTGACCGTGGCGGTGAACCCGCAGCAGGTGGCTGCTTTGGCGCAGGCGCAGTCGACCGGTAAACTGTCGCTGTCCCTAGTTGGCGTGAATGACGACACCGTGGCCGAAGCCATCGAGGTCGACCAGCGCTCCCTGCTGGGCATCAAGGCACAAGAGACCATTGCCGAAGTCGCGCAGGAAAAGGTCTGCACCATCCGCACCCGCCGTGGCGCCGAGGTGGTAGAGATCCCGATCCCCTGCACAAACTAACAGGTTTTCAACCGGTTACTCAGAACATTAGAAAGCGCCGCAGCCCTCTGCGGCGTTTTGCATTTTTCCCCTATGTTGCCGATTACCCACATGCGGAATGGTGGCGAAGCGCTTGATTCTTGCAATAAAATTGGAATTGCCGCAGAGTAGCTCAAACGAAGGGCGCAAAGACCCATTCCGAGGCGTGATCAAAAAGGCAGGTCACATGAAAATCGATAGATTTCTGAAAGCAGCCCTATTGGGGCTGACGCTGGGCGCCATGCCATTGGCCATGAGCCTGCCCAATACGGCCCTCGCCGACACGTTACGGGTGGTCAAACGCGGCACGGCTTCCACATTGGACGTCCCCATGAACCGCGCGGTGGTGGTCGAAAGTGACATTCCCTTCGCGGAACTCAGCATTGCCAACCCCGGCATTGCCGATATCTCCTCCCTGTCGGACCGTACGATCTATGTCTTGGGCAAGTCGCCCGGTCTGACCACGCTGACGCTGCTTGATGCCGCGGGCCAGCTGATCACCAACGTCGATGTGCGCGTTGCGGCGGATGTGTCGGAGTTCAAAGAACGCCTGCGCCAGATCCTCCCCGGTGAGCGGATCGAAGTACGTACTGCCAATGACGGTATTGTGCTGTCCGGCGTCGTCTCCTCTACCCAGCGGCTGCAACGTGCGCTGGACCTCGCAGAACGCTACGCGCCCGAGCGGGTCAGCAATCTGATGAGCGTAGGTGGCATTCAGCAGGTGATGATGAAAGTGCGCTTTGCCGAGATGCAGCGCAACGTGTCCAAATCCCTTGGTTCCTCTCTGGCGCTGAACGGGGCCATCGGCGGCACCGGCATCAATGGCGGCACCGGTACGACGAATACGTCGGGCGGCGTTACCAACTCGCTGGGCGGCTCGATCCCTTCGGTTAACCAGAACGCGGGCGCGGTGCTTTTCGGCTTTAACGCAGGCTCAACGCAGGTGGGCATCTTGCTGGAAGCGCTAGAGGAAAAGGGCGTTGTCCGCTTCTTAGCAGAGCCGAACCTCGTGGCGCTTTCTGGACAAGAGGCCAAATTCCTCGCCGGTGGCGAATACCCCGTCCCTGTCGCCCAATCGGGTGACCGTATTTCGATTGAGTTCAAACCCTTCGGCGTCGAGCTGGCCTTTGTGCCGCGCGTCGTGGACAAGGACCTGATCAATCTTGAGATGAACGCCGCTGTGTCGGCGATCGACCCCACCAATAGCATTGCCCTTGGCAACGGGGTGGAAATCTCAGCCTTTACCCGCCGCGAAACTTCGACGACTGTTGAGATGCGCGATGGGGAAAGCTTTGCCATCGCAGGCTTGCTGACGGACGACTTCACCGACAATTCGCGGCAACTGCCTTGGATCGGCGATGTGCCCGTGTTGGGCGCACTGTTCCGCTCTGCGGACTATCAGCGCAGCCAGACGGAACTGGTTATCATCGTCACCGCCCATCTGGTCAGCCCCACGCGGGGCGAGGCTCTGGTCTTGCCGACGGACCGCATCAAACCGCCGAGCGAAAAAGACCTTTTCTTGCATGGTCGCACTGCCAACGACGCCCGCACCCCGCGCAAAGGTGCGGCGGGCGAAGTCGCCAAGCAGGACTTCCAAGGCTCCTACGGCTATGTACTGGATTGATCCGATGACACGTATGACAGCCAAACCGCTCAAAATGATCGCTGGTCTGACCGCATTGGCCGGAATTACCGCCTGCGCGCCGAGCAACGATCCGGTCTATACACAGTTCTACCGCGAAGCGGGCTCCATCGTGGACACCGGCCAGTTTGGCAATGCCACGCTGCACAACCGGCAGGTCATGACGGGCGAAAAGAAGGTCACCTTTGAGATGGCCAATCGTTTCGCCACCGAAGTCCGCTCGACTGTGACCTTTGCCTTCAACTCCGCGCAATTGGATGCCAACGCGCAGGCCATTCTGCAGCAGCAGGCAAATTGGATCCGTCAGTTCCCCGAAATGCGCTTCCGCGTCTACGGCCACACTGATCTGGTCGGCTCGGACGCCTATAACCGCGCGCTTGGTCTTCGTCGTGCGCAGGCGGTTGTGTCCTACCTTAGCACGTTAGGCATCAGCCGCAGCCGCTTAGAAGCCGTTGTTTCCTTTGGCGAAACACAACCGTTGATCGTGACGCAG
Organism: Sulfitobacter delicatus; assembly: GCF_900102535.1. Lineage (GTDB taxonomy): Bacteria > Pseudomonadota > Alphaproteobacteria > Rhodobacterales > Rhodobacteraceae > Sulfitobacter > Sulfitobacter delicatus. The sequence goes on from NZ_FNBP01000002.1 coordinate 519,128, forward strand.
GGCCGCGAGCGTCGTAACCGGCGCACGGTGACCGAGGTCAGTGGCTTCGCAAAGGGTCAGGGCCAACTGCTCGACGGAAAATATGCGCAGGTCATCTACCGCGAATATATCGCCAGCGCCGTGCCGCCCTCGCAGATCAGCTCAATGACGACCGCGACCGCCGGCGGAGAATAAACCGCCCCACGGCAATTAACGTTTCAAAGACCCCCGCGCCCACCGGCTGCGGGGGTCTTTTGCGTTATGTCCAATGGCGTCCCTGAGCGGGGATCGTTTCAAGATACCCAACAATCGAAGCTTTTTAGCCCCAATCTCGCCCCAGTTGGCTGTGATATTCGCATGAGTAGGACAATTGTGCCCGGTCAACGCACCCGGCACGGGTAAGGCCAGAGATGGAACAGACGACAGAAAGTCGCTCCGACCTGGTTAAACCATTGACGTAAAGGACAAAAGGTCATGAGCAGCAGTATGCCCCAGCCCGAAGCAGCGCCGATTGTCGCCTGTACCATTAGCCGTGATGTACAAAACTTCGATCTCTTGATCGAGGACATGGAATCAACCCTTGGCGAAAGCTGGGGGGATCTGGGCTTTGCCGAAGCACTGGCCTTCTTTGGGCAACCCGAAGCCGAGGCGATGGAGTTCGTCGCGCTGGCGATGGATGAAACCGACGAAGAGAACCTCGTCCTGATGGGTGAAATCATCAGTCAGGCCAAGGCCCGAAATATATCTGTCATCCTTATTGCCGAGGATGTCACCCCCGCCGCTCTGCATTCGCTTTTGCGACAGGGCGCGGATGAGTTTGTCCCCTACCCTCTGCCCGAAGGCGAGCTGGCCCAGGCCATCGCACGTGTCCGCAGCAGCGGCACCGACGCCGCGCCGGAACCGGCGGTGGAAGCGAGCGGGCCGCAGCTGAAGGCCGGTGCACGTAAAGATGGCGCGCTGATTGTGGTACATGGGCTCGCAGGCGGCACGGGCGCCACGACGCTGGCGGTGAACCTGGCATGGGAACTGGCCACGGCTGACAAGAAGAACCCGCCATCGGTCTGCTTGCTGGACCTTGATCTGCAGTATGGCTCGGTCGCCACCTACCTCGACCTGCAACGCCGCGAAGCGGTTTATGAGATGCTGTCGGACACCGAATCGATGGACGAAGAGATCTTTGGCCAAGCGCTACAGACCTTTGACGGGAAGTTGCAGGTGCTGAGTGCGCCGTCGGAAATGCTGCCGCTTGACCTTATCACCAACGAAGATGTCGACCGCATTCTCGACATGGCGCGCAACCAGTTCGACTATGTCATCGTCGATATGCCCTCGACGCTGGTGCAATGGTCCGAAACCGTGCTGACGAACGCCCATGTCTATTTCGCAATGCTGGAGCTCGACATGCGTTCGGCCCAGAACGCTTTGCGCTTTAAGCGCGCCCTGCAATCCGAAGAGCTGCCGGTCGAAAAGCTGCGCTATGTTATGAACCGCGCGCCGAAGTTTACGGACCTGAGCGCCAAGGCCCGCGTCAAGCGCATGGCAGAATCGCTGAGCATCTCCATCGACGTGCAACTGCCCGATGGTGGCAAACCGGTGACCCAGGCCAATGACCATGGCCTGCCGCTGGCGAACTCTTCCCCGAAAAGCCCGCTGCGCCGCGAAATTGCCAAGCTGGCCGGTTCCATTCACGACCTCAAGGGCGATCAGGCCAAAGCAGCCTGAGCCCCTAGCGAAAGAGCGTAACGATGTTTTCCAAGTACAAGAAACCTGCTTCGTCCGCGCCAAAGGCGGCCCCCGCTGCGGCCAAGGTCACGCCGATTGCCGCCGCCGCGCCTGCTGCGGCGCCGATCGAGCCGATCAAGCCCGCCTCCATGCGCCGCGCGCTCAAGCCCGCCGCAGCCGCGCCAGAGGACCGCGAGGTTAAGCGCAAGCAGCGGATGAGCGACATCAAACTGGAACTGCACCGCGCGCTTTTGGACAACCTCAATCTGGCGGCTCTGGAACATGCGTCAGAGGCAGACTTGCGTCAGGAGATCAACGACATCGCGGTCGAGATCCTGTCTGAGAAAAGCATCGTTCTGAACCGCGAAGACCGGATGACGCTGAACTCCGAGCTGTATGACGAGGTCACCGGCCTCGGCCCGCTGGAGACGCTGCTGAAGGATGAAAGCGTCAACGATATTCTGGTCAACGGCCCGCAGCAGATCTTTGTCGAACGTTCGGGCAAGCTGGAACTGACCGACGTTACCTTTAAAGACGAAAAGCACCTCTTGCGGATCATCGACAAGATCGTTTCCGCCGTGGGCCGCCGGGTCGACGAAAGCAACCCATACGTCGACGCCCGCCTGAAAGACGGCTCGCGTTTCAACGCCATGGTGCCGCCCGTGGCCGTGGACGGCTCGCTGGTCTCCATTCGTAAGTTCAAGAAAGACAAGCTGGGCATCGACGATCTGGTGAACTTCGGCGCCTTTACCGAGGAAATGGCCGCTTACCTGCAAGCCGCTGTGGCCACGCGTCTAAACATCATCGTTTCAGGCGGTACCGGCTCGGGCAAGACGACCACGCTCAACGCCCTGTCGTCCTTCATCGACAATGCCGAGCGCATCCTCACCATCGAAGACACCGCCGAACTTCAGCTTCAGCAGACCCATGTGGGCCGGATGGAAAGCCGCCCGCCCAACGTTGAGGGCAAAGGCGAGGTTTCCCCCCGCGACTGTCTGAAAAACGCCCTGCGGATGCGCCCGGACCGGATCATCGTGGGCGAGACCCGCGGCGAGGAAGTCATCGACATGTTGCAGGCCATGAACACCGGCCACGACGGCTCGATGACCACGATCCACGCGAACTCGGCCCGCGATGGCGTGTCGCGTCTGGAGAATATGATCGCCATGGCGGGCATCGAAATGCCGCTCAAGGCTGTGCGCTCGCAAATCTCCTCCGCTGTGAACCTGATCGTGCAGGCCTCGCGCCTGCAGGACGGCTCGCGCCGCATGACCTCGATCACCGAGATCACCGGCATGGAAGGCGAAGTCATCTCGATGCAGGAAATCTTCCGCTACCAGCGCGTGGGCCTGACGCCGGACAACAAGATCATCGGCCATTTCACCGCCACCGGCGTGCGCAGCCACTATGCAGAGCGCTTCCGGATGTGGGGCTATGACCTGCCGTCCTCCATCTATGAACCCATCGCGGCCCAGTAAGGAATAATCCCATGAGTGCCGAACCTATCATTTATGGTCTGATTTTCATCGGCGTGCTGGTGCTGGTCGAAGGCCTGTACCTTGTCGCTTTTGGCAAATCTATCAGCCTCAACAGCCGGGTGAACCGCCGCCTTGAGATGTTGGAAAAAGGCGCGCGCCGCGAAGAGGTGCTCGATAAGCTGCGCAAGGAAATGCAGCAGCATATGAAGGCGCGGTCGATCCCGCTTTATTCTCTGCTTTCCGATAAGGCGCAAAAGGCGGCAATTGCCTTTACCCCCAAACAACTGCTGATGATCATGGCCGGGCTATCGGTCCTGGCCTTCCTCGGCCTGACGATTGGCACAGAGACAAGCGCTCCGGTGCGGATGTTGCTGGCCATAGGCATGGGCGTCGGCGGGGTGTTTTTCTGGGTCTCGCATAAAGCGGGCAAACGCATGGGGATGATCGAAGAGCAGCTGCCCGACGCGGTTGAACTCATGGTGCGCAGCCTGCGTGTAGGGCACCCGTTCTCTAACGCGATCTCTATCGTGTCCAAAGAAATCCAAGACCCGCTGGCCTCCGAGTTTGGCGTCATCGCCGACGAATCCGCCTATGGCCGTGACGTGGGTGAGGCGCTCAAGGACATGGCCGAGCGACTGGATATGCAAGATTTGCGGTTCCTCGCCGTGGCCGTGACCATCCAGCAGCAATCGGGCGGCAACCTGGCCGAAATCCTCGCGGGTCTCGCCAAAGTCATCCGCGCCCGCTTCCGCCTCTTCCGCCGCGTGAAGGCGATCACGGCGGAAGCGAAATGGTCCGGTAAGTTTCTCTCAGCCTTCCCGCTGATTGCGCTTGTGGTGATCAATCTGGGCGATCCGCATTACTATGACGAAGTCCGCGATCACGCCCTTTTCATCCCGGCCTGTTTTGCCGTGGGCATCTTTCTGGCGCTGAACCTTATCGTGATGCGCATTTTGACAAACATCAAAGTCTGAGGGGCCGGAAATGGAATTTCTCAACCAAATTAACAGCCGCGTAAGCGATATGCTGGGGCCTCTGGGTCTGGTAATCATCATCGGTGTGCTGGGCGTTGCCCTCGTGGCGCTGACGCTCATCATGATGCTGCGCCAGCCCGAAGATCCCTTGGCTAAACTGAAACGCGCCAGCAGCGCTCCTGTGGGAGGTGACAGCCGCCAGCAGTTGCGCCAGAGCGACCAGAACGCTCAGCTCCAGAAGTTTGCCAAGTTCCTCGAACCCGAGGACGTGGCCGAGCTTTCCGCCAAGCAGTTGATGCTACGACAGGCGGGGTATCACTCCCGCGATGCGGTGCGGCTGTACTACTTTGCACAGTTCGCGCTTGGCATCATCGGTTTGGTGGGCGGATTGGTTTACATCAACTTCTTGGGTGGCGGCGAAGGCATGTCTACGCAAAAGACCATGATGTACACAATTGGCCCCGGTGCGCTTGGCTACTACCTGCCAAAATATTGGGTGCGGCGCCGTGTGGATGCGCGCAAAGAGGAGATTACCCAGGGCTTTCCCGATGCGCTGGACATGATGCTGGTTTGTGTCGAAGCCGGCCAATCGCTTGACCAATGTATCGTGCGTGTCGCCCGTGAACTGCGCGCTTCCTACCGCGCTTTAAGCGAAGAGTTCGAAATCGTCGCCTATGAGATGAAGGCCGGTAAAGACAAGATTTCGGTGCTTAGTGACATGGGCGAGCGCTGCGGCGTACAAGATGTATCGTCTTTCGTCACCGTGCTGATCCAGTCCGCTGCCTTCGGTACGTCGATCGCCGACGCGCTGCGTGTCTATGCAGAAGAGATGCGCGACAAACGCGTGATGCGTGCCGAGGAAGCGGCAAACAAGTTGCCAACTAAGATGACCCTTGCCACAATGGGTCTTACCGTGCCGCCCCTGCTCATCATTCTGATTGGCCCTTCGGCGCACGGCATCGCTGAGCTTGGTAAAATGTGACCTTCATGAATGATATCTTTCGGCGCGGCAAAGGTCGCGCCGTCCTCTTCGGGCCCCTATCGGCCCTTCTATTGGCCGCCTGTTCACCGGGCGGCTTTTCCGCCTTTGGTAGGGGAGATACGCCAGAAGGCGTCTATGCGCCTGGTGTCGACCAAAAGGCAGAAGCCGTGGATGGCATCGAAGTGGGCCACCGCCTGATGGCCGCCGGTCAATATGAGCTGGCCATCAAGTCCTTCAACCGTGCCGCCTTGGTCCACGGGCTGAACGGCGAGATCCTCTCGGCTCTCGGCAGTGCGAACCTCGGGCTCGGGCGTTTGGGACAGGCCGAGACCCTGCTCCGCCGCGCAGTCAAAGAGGATGAGACGGAGCCGGAAGTCTGGAACAACCTTGGCGTTGTCCTCATGGAAAGCGGCCAGACCGCGGAAGCCGAGCAGATCTTCCGCAAAGCCTATGCCCTCGATAATGGCGAAAGTGACGCAATCCGGGACAATCTGCGCTTGGCACTCGCAAAAACCGAAAATTCTGTTATGACAGAAGTCAATGAAGATAATTACAAATTGGTGCGGCGCGGCAGCGGGGACTACCTGATCCGTCCGACACCATGACTGAGGCAGAGCAGTAAAAGGGACGCAAAATGCGCCATCCAATTCTTCTGGCCGCCTGCATCGCAGGCGTCACCGCTGTTGCAGGCTGCGGTGAAAAAGACGCAAACGCCGCCGTTGAACGCGCCTTTAAGGACGTCAACGTGGTGGACGAAACCAACCTTTCAGATGTTATGCTGACGGTGGCCGACCCGAACGAGGCAGTGAGCTATTTCGCCCGCTCCGCCAAGGAAAGCCCCGATCGCATCGACCACCAGCGTGGCTTGGCGTCATCTCTGGTCCGCGCCAAGCGCAGCACCGAAGCCGTCACTGCTTGGGACAAGGTCACCAAGATGGAAGAGGCCACGCCCGAGGATAGTGTGCAACTGGCCGACGCCTTGATCCGCTCCGGCGATTGGGCTCGGGCTGAGACAGTGCTGAACAGCATTCCGCCGACGCATGAGACATTCGCCCGCTATCGGTTGGAGGCCATGGTGGCCGACAGCAAAGAACAGTGGAAACGCGCGGACAGCTTTTACGAAATCGCTGTGGGCCTGACGACGACGCCCGCCGCTGTGATGAACAACTGGGGCTATTCCAAACTCACCCGTGGCGATTACCCCGAGGCTGAACGGCTGTTTGCCGAGGCGATCCGTCAGGACAACACATTGTTCACCGCCAAGAACAACCTCGTCATGGCCCGCGCGGCACAGCGTGACTACACGCTGCCGGTGATGCCGATGGAGCAATCCGAACGGGCGCAACTGCTGCACACGATGGCGCTTTCGGCGATCAAACGCGGCGATGTGGCGACGGGCAAAGGTCTGCTGCGCGAAGCGATTGACACCCATCCGCAGCATTTCGAGGCCGCCGTGCGCTCCCTGCGTGCGTTGGAAGCTGGCTGACCCATGGCGATTTCCGCCGCAGCGGCCCTGTGGTTCCTGCCCTTCGTGCTGCCGATCTGTCTCTATGTCGCCTTCACCGACATGAAACAGATGCGCATTACCAATCAGGCGGTGGTGCTGCTGGGCGTGTTCTTTTTGATCCTTGGGCTGATCGCACTGCCCTTTGAGAGCTACCTCTGGCGCTTGATGAACCTGATCATCGTGCTGGCTGTGGGCATTGTGCTCAACGCCGTGGGCGCGATGGGGGCCGGAGACGCGAAATTCGCCGCCGCCGCCTCCCCTTATATCGCGCTTGGTGATTTGCGGCTGCTGATGGCACTCTTTATGGCCACCCTACTTGCCGCCGCCGCCACCCACCGTGCGGTGAAATACACGCCGCTGCGCCGCCTCGCGCCGGATTGGCAAAGCTGGCAAGAAAGCAAGAAGTTCCCAATGGGGCTCGCGCTTGGGACAACGCTGGCGCTCTATCTGATCCTGGGGGTGTTCTATGGCAAATAAGCCGCGCTGCCACCTGCCCCGACAGGCCCATCCCGTTACCTCATTCACGCCATATTCAGCGCTTACGCCTACGGACTGAGCCATAAGCCCCCGCCCGTCTTGCAAGGAACCCACCCATGAACGCCCCGACCAGCACCGTTCTTGCCCCCCCGCCGCCCAAACGGTTGGAAGACATGCAACTGCCCATCGTGATGATGCGCGACATTCTGTTGAAAACGATCTTCCGCAAGAACGTCGAAATGGTCAGCGATTTGGCAAAGGCGCTTTGTCTGCCGGTGCAGGTCACACAGGAAATGGTCGATCAAGCCCGCAGCCAGCGTCTGATCGAGGCGACAGGCACACTCAATGCCAACAACGGCAACGAAATGGGCTACCAGCTGACGGATGCGGGCAAGGCACGGGCACTCGATGCCTTGGCGCAGTCGGAATACTTCGGCCCCATGCCGGTGCCGCTGGCAGTCTACCGCGAACAGGTCAAACGCCAGTCGGTCCGCAACCTGCAGATCACCCGCGCCCAACTTACTGGCGCGATGGGCCATCTTGTGCTGCCCGACAGCCTGCTTGACCACCTCGGCCCCGCCGTATCTGCCGGCCGCTCAATCCTGATGTACGGCCCGCCGGGCAACGGGAAGTCGAGCATTTCCAACGGCATCCGCGACGCACTTGGTGACAAGGTCTATGTCCCCCGCGCTATCGAATACGCGGGTCAGGTGATCACCGTCTATGATCCCATCGTGCACTCCGCCGCCGAAGACGAGGTCCAAGACCCCACTTCCCTGCGCCGCGTCACCCGTTTTGACAGCCGCTATGTCTGCTGCGAGCGCCCAACTGTCATTACCGGCGGTGAGTTGACGCTCGACATGCTCGATCTGGTCTATAACCCTACCGCACGGACCTATCAGGCGCCGCTACAGCTCAAGGCCACCGGTGGCATCTTCATCGTCGACGATCTTGGCCGCCAGCAGGAACCACCGCAGAGCATCATCAACCGCTGGATCGTCCCGCTGGAAGAAAGCAAAGACATCCTCGCCCTGCAATCGGGCGAGAAATTCGAAGTGCCCTTCGACACGCTGGTGATCTTCTCCACCAACTTCCACCCGAATGAGATTTTCGACCAAGCCGCCCTGCGCCGGATCTTCTTCAAGATCAAGATCGACGGCCCGAACCAGCAGAACTTCCTCAAAATCTTCGCCATGGTCGCCAAGAAGCGTGGCATGCCGCTGGACGAAGCAACCTTGGTGCATCTGCTTAAGGTCAAATACCCGACCATCGACAACGTCTACGCGAACTATCAACCGATCTTCCTGATCGACCAGATGATCTCGATCTGCGAATTTGAAGGCATCCCCTATCAGATGAGCCCCGAACTGGTCGACCGCGCTTGGGCCAATATGTTCGTCAAAGACGAGGTCATCGTAAAGTAGGCTCTTGCGCCGTTTTGGGGCTGGCCGCTAAAGCCCCTGACGCTACATTGCCCTGCATGCGCGCCCTCCCCCCAAAATTCGCCGATTGGTTCGCCCAAAACGGCTGGTCCCTGCACCCACACCAACAAGACATGCTGGACCGTGCTGACGCGCCCGCTTTGCTGCTCATCGCCCCGACCGGTGGCGGCAAGACCCTTGCAGGTTTCCTGCCCACCCTCGTCGATCTAGCCGTAGAACCGCATGAGGGAATGCACACGCTCTACATTTCGCCGCTCAAGGCATTGGCCGCCGACATCAAGCGCAACCTCACCCGCCCGGTGACCGAAATGGGCCTGCCCATCCGCATCGAAGACCGCACCGGCGATACCTCGCAATCTCGCCGCCGCCGCCAACGCGCCGACCCGCCACATATCCTGCTCACCACGCCCGAGAGCCTCGCGCTGCTGACGTCCTACGACGACGCCGCCCGCACCTTTCGCGGCCTCAAACGCGTGGTGATCGACGAGATCCACGCGCTCGCCGAAAGCAAGCGCGGCGACCAGTTGATGCTGGCGCTGACCCGCTTGCAAGCGCTCTGCCCCGATCTTAAACGTGTCGGTCTTTCGGCCACTGTCGAAGACCCCGCCGCCATCGCCCACCTGATGGCGCGTCACCCCGACCCCTGCGAAGTGCTGCTGGCCGACCCCGGCCCCGCCCCCGACATCCAGATGCTGCGCACCGAAGAAGCCCCGCCCTGGGCCGGTGGCGGCGCGGCCTATGCGATCCCAGCGGTGCTCGAACAGGTACGCCAACACAAGACTACGCTGATCTTTCACAATACCCGCGCACAGGCCGAGATCTTCTTCCACAACCTCTGGCTCGCCAACGAAGACGCCCTGCCCATTGCCATCCACCACGGCAGTCTCGACCGCGCGCAGCGCGAGAATGTGGAAGCCGCCATGGTACGCGGCGACCTGCGCGCCATCGTCTGCACCGGCACACTGGACCTCGGGATCGACTGGGGCGATGTCGACCTGATCATCCAGATCGGTGCGCCGAAAAACGTCAAACGCCTCGTGCAACGCATCGGCCGCGCCAACCACCGCTACAACGCGCCCTCCAAGGCGCTGCTGGTCCCCGCCAACCGTTTCGAAGTGGTCGAATGCTTCGCCGCCCTAGAAGCCGTCCTAGAAGGCGCGCTTGACGGTGATCCCCGCGGCCCCGGCCCGCGTGACGTGCTCTGCCAACATATCCTCATTACCGCCTGTGCGGGCCCCTTCGATGCAGACGATCTCTTCGCGCAAATCCGCTCCGCCGGCGCCTACGCCGCCCTCTCCCGCGCGGCCTTCGACGCTTGCCTCGATTTCTGCGCCACCGGCGGCTACGCCCTGCGCGCCTATGACCGCTGGCAACGCTTGCTGCAACGGCCCGACGGGATGTGGCAACTGCGCGACCCGCGCAGCGCACAGCGCATTCGAATGAACATCGGCACCATTCAAGACACCGACAAACTCAAAGTCCGCATGAAGCGCAACCGCGGCGGCAAACCCTTGGGCGAAATAGAAGAAGGCTTTGCCGCGACCCTGACCAAGGGCGACACCTTCCTGATCGGCGGCCAAATCGTGCGCTACGAGGGCCTGCGCGAAACCACCGTCGAAGTCAGCCGCAACGCCGCGAAAAAGCCCAAAGTGGCCACCTTCGGCGGCACCAAATTCGCCACCTCCACCCAGCTTTCCGCCCGCGTGCAGCAAATGTTCACCCAAGACAGCTGGCCCGAACTGCCCCCCCACACCGCCGAATGGCTGGCCCTGCAACGCGAGGTTAGCCAACTGCCGCAACCGGGAGAACTGCTCATCGAGAGCTTTCCCCATGACGACGCCGAACAGACCGTCTTCTACGGCTTCGCGGGGCGGAACGGGCAACAAACGCTGGGCCTGCTGCTGACCAAACGTATGGAAGACATGGGCCTCCGCCCCCTCGGCTTCGTCGCGACGGACTACGCGACGCTGATCTGGGGATTGGATGCCGTCGACGACCCGGCCCCGCTGCTCGACCCAACCGCATTGCACGACGGCCTGGACAGCTGGCTCGCGGGCAACGCGGTGATGAAACGCACCTTCCGCGCCGCCGCGACCATCGCGGGCCTTATCGAACGCAATACCCCGCAAGCGCGCAAGTCCGGGCGGCAGGCGACCTTCTCCAGTGACATCCTTTACGACACGCTCCTGCGCTACGAGCCGGATCATCTGATGATGGACATCACCCGCGAAGAAGCGCTGCGCGGGCTGGTGGACTTTGGGCGGATCGAAGAAATGCTCACCCGCATCGCTGGCCGCATCGTACACCGCCGCCTGCCCCGCGTTAGCCCCCTCGCCGCGCCGCTATTTCTGGAAATGGGGCGGGTACCCGTCGAAGGCGCGGCACAGGAACGGATGCTCGCCGAAGAGGCCGCGCGCCTCATGGAGGCCTCGGGCCTTGCGCAACTGACGCCCCCACCCTCCAACATACCCCGTCGCCGCGACGGCGGTTGATCACTGGTCGCGCGCGTGGAGCCCCCGTTGCGCAGCGGTATTTGAAAAAGGATGAAGGGGATTAAGTTTTTCTTAACCAACCGGGCACATCCTATCTACGCGGTACAGGCTGCGGAGCCGATGACCGCAAAGGATGAAGGCGCGTCTCGTGTGGGGCAGCAATCCGGTCGCGGGGCGCGCTTTCTACCTTTCATCCTTTCTTAAATACCGCTGCGCTGCCCTGTCCACCTGCATGACGCTGCGGATGGCCCCTTGCCAAATCAGCTGCGATTGCAGATGAACAAAGGATGAACGGATTGGACTTCAATTTGGCTGGCGCGGCGTTGACTGCGCTCGGCTCTGGCGCCCTTTGGTGGCGTGAACATGGCTTGCTATGCGTGAGCGATTTGCACTTGGGCAAGTCCGAGCGGATCGCCCGACGCGGCGGTGCCGCGCTGCCGCCATATGAGACACGCGACACGCTGAACCGGCTCGCCGCCGATCTCGCAGCGACCGAGCCACGGCATGTCGTTTGCCTTGGGGACAGCTTTGACGATCTAGGGGCCGCACAGGCGCTGCCGGATGAGGAGAGGCTTTGGATCCTCCGCTTGCAAGCCGGCCGCCGGTGGGATTGGATTGAGGGCAACCACGATCCGGGCCCCGTGGGGCTGGGCGGCGCGCATTTGGGTGAGCTGCGTCTGGGGCCGCTGACCTTCCGCCATATCGCGGAACCGAGACAGCGGGGCGAGGTGTCGGGACATTACCATCCGAAGGCCTCGGTCAGCGCCCGAGGCCGCAGTCTTTCGCGACCTGCTTTCCTATTTGACAGTGATCGGCTCATCCTGCCAGCCTATGGCACCTATACGGGCGGCCTGCGCAGCCGGTCTGAGACCCTCTGTAACCTTATGCGGGCCGACGCCTGCGCGATTTTGACGGGGCCGCAGCCGGTGGCTATCCCCATGCCGAGGAAGGCCGGGTGATGGGTGATATCGAAAAACGTATTCGCGAGAGCTTTGCCGCGCAGACGATGATGCAGACGCTTGGCGCCGAAGTTGCCGAGGTCGCTGATGGTCTGGTCCGGATTGTGGCGCCCGTTTCGCCGCTGGCGTTACAGCAGCAAGGGTTCGGCCATGCGGGGCTGACATTCTCCATCGGCGATTCCGCAGCGGGTTATGCGGCGCTGACCATGATGCCGCCGGATGTGGATGTCGTCACATCCGAGATCAAGATCAACCTTCTGGCGCCCGCCCGTGGCAACCGTTTGATCGCGACCGGCCGGGTCGTGAAACCCGGACGGCGGCTCTGTGTCGTGACGGCGGAGGTACATGCGGAAGCGGAGGGCGACACCAAACTGATCGCCATCCTGCAGGGCACCATCGTGCCTGTGTCGGCGGCTTAGGCCGTTAGCCCTTCGGGCTCTTCCAGATCGTTGGCGCGGCAACAGGCTGTGACCGTATTTGCCAGCAGACAGGCGATGGTCATGGGGCCAACACCGCCCGGCACGGGCGTGATTGCGCCAGCGTGGTCCTTGGTGCTGTCGAAGTGAACATCCCCGACCAGTTTGGTTTTCTCACCCACTTCGATGCGGTTGATACCTACGTCGATTACGGTGGCGCCCTCTTTGATCCAGTCGCCCGGCACCATCTCAGGACGGCCCACCGCAGCCACGACGATGTCGGCACGGCGCACGACGTCTGGCAGATCGCGGGTGCGGCTGTGGGCCATTGTAACGGTACAGCTATCGCCGAGCAGCAACTGCGCCATCGGCTTGCCGACGATGTTGGAGCGTCCGATCACCACCGCGTCCATTCCTGACAGATCGCCATGGTGGTCGCGCAGCATCATCAGACAGCCAAGCGGCGTGCAGGGCACCATGCTTTTCTGGCCGGTGCCGAGCAGACCGACGTTAGAGATGTGGAAGCCGTCCACATCTTTGGCCGGAGAGACGGCGTTCACGACGCGCTTTTCGTCCATATGTTCGGGCAGTGGCAGTTGGACCAGAATACCGTGGATTTCGGGGTCGTTGTTTAATGTGTCGATCAGTTCGAGCACGGCATCCTGCGCGACATTGGCGGGCAGCTTGTGTTCGACCGAATGCATGCCGACTTCGCGGGTCATCTTGCCCTTGGAGCGGACATAGACCTGACTGGCAGGGTCTTCGCCCACCAGCACCACGGCAAGCCCGGGCGTAATGCCGTGATCCGACTTCAGCCGGGCAACATGGCCTGCCACCTTTTCACGCACCTCGGCCGCAAAGGCCTTTCCGTCGATGATTGTCGCTGCCATATCGGTCCCTTTCGCTGCACATGCCGGGGTGGCCCCCGCCCTTCTTCGCTATGGACGGGGGGCATTGCAAGCCTTGTTAGAACAAGCCTTCGACATCCCCATCGGCATTGAGCTTGATTGCCTCCGCAGAAGGCACACGCGGCAGGCCGGGCATGGTCATGATCTCGCCGCAGATCACCACGACGAAGCCCGCGCCAGCGGAAAGGCGCACTTCGCGGATTGGCACGCCAAAGCCGGTAGGCGCGCCGCGCAGGTCCGGATCGGTTGAGAAGCTGTATTGCGTCTTGGCCATACAGACCGGTAGATCGCCATAGCCTTGTTCTTCCCAGTCCTTGAGCTGGTTGCGCACCTTTTGATCGGCCAGCACTTCGTCGGCGCGGTAGATGAGCTTGGCGATGGTTTCGATTTTCTGAAAGAGCGGCATCTCATCGGCGTAGAGCGGTGCGAAATTGGCGCTGTCGCCATCGGCGATCTCCGCCACCCGTGTGGCGAGATCAGCAGAGCCTTCGGAGCCCAATTCCCAGTGCCGCGACAGGATCGCTTCGGCGCCTTGGGCGGCGACATAATCCTTGACCGTCTGCACCTCGGCGTCCGTGTCGGTGACGAAGTGGTTGATCGCCACGACCACGGGCACGCCGAAGGATTTGACGTTCTCGATATGGCGGCCAAGGTTGGCGCAGCCTTTTTGGACAGCCTCGACGTTCTCCGCCCCCAGATCGGCCTTGGCGACGCCGCCGTTCATCTTCATCGCGCGAACTGTGGCGACTACGACTACGACCGAAGGCGCGAGCCCCGCCTTGCGGCATTTGATGTTCATGAACTTCTCGGCACCCAGATCGGCACCGAAGCCCGCTTCTGTCACCACATAATCCGCGAGCTTCAGCGCGGTTGTGGTGGCGATGACCGAGTTGCAGCCGTGGGCGATATTGGCAAAGGGGCCGCCGTGCACGAAAGCGGGATTGTTCTCAAGCGTCTGAACGAGGTTGGGTTGCATTGCGTCCTTCAGCAGCACGGTCATTGCGCCGTCGGCCTTGATGTCGCGGGCATAGACGGGGCTACGGTCACGGCGGTAAGCGACGATCATCGCGCCAAGGCGTTCTTGCAGATCGGTTAGGTTTTTGGCGAGACAGAGGATCGCCATGACTTCGGAAGCAACTGTGATGTCGAACCCGCTCTCGCGCGGGAAACCGTTTGGCACACCGCCGAGGCTCGCCGTGATCTGGCGCAAGGCGCGGTCGTTCATATCGACCACCCGGCGCCAGACAACGCGGCGGGTGTCGATCTCAAGCTCGTTGCCCCAGTAAATATGGTTGTCGATCATCGCCGCCAGCAGGTTGTGGGCCGAGGTGATCGCGTGAAAATCGCCAGTGAAATGAAGGTTCATCTCTTCCATCGGCACGATCTGCGCATAGCCGCCACCCGCAGCACCGCCCTTCATGCCAAAGTTCGGCCCTAACGAAGCTTCGCGAATACAAACCGCGGCCTTTTTGCCAATGCGGTTCAGCCCATCGCCAAGACCGACGGTGGTGGTCGTCTTGCCCTCGCCCGCGGGGGTGGGGTTGATCGCGGTGACGAGGATCAGCTTGCCGTCGGGGCGGTCTTGCACAGAGTCGATGAAGCTTTGGCTGACCTTCGCCTTGTCATGGCCATAGGGCAGCAGGTCATCGCTGGAGATGCCCAGCTTCTCACCAATTTCTTGGATTGGTCGTTTGGCGGCTTCGCGCGCGATTTGAATGTCGGTCTTAAATGCCATGAGAGTCCCCTGTTGCCGTTGGTGGCGATCTTTATGGTCTAGCAATACAGGCTTAACGCAGGGATTGGAGGCCGTATTTCCGACATTCAAAGAGCGCGAAGCGGCGCGGGGTCAATCGAGATGCGGCCAGACCGGTTGATCGGGCACGAAAAGCCGCAACTCGTCGCCGATTGCGAGCGGCCCTTCCCGCTCGACCCAAGCCGTCACGCCGCGTTTGCCAAGGGCGGCGGCCCGAAAGCCTTTGCCATGGCCCGGCGTCTCGTTCTCGATCTCGCGGGCGGGGAGGTTGCAGGGGCCGTTTTCGACATCCACCACCAGTGTCGTGCCATTTGCGCTCTGGAGGCGCGAGGCGGGCGGGACGAAGGTAAAGTCGGGGATGCCTTCGAGGATGATTGAAGCGCCAAGCAGGGTTGGATCAAGCGACGGCAGGTCAATCGCTTCGCCGATCTGCGCCATCTCTTCGGCGGACAGGATCGATAGCTGTCGAGCGTTGCGGATCTCAGTACCTTTCGGATGCAGGTTGCGTACCCGCACGCAGGCGGGACGGGTCAGTCCGGCATGGAAGTCGTCGTCAAAGCCTGCATAGCTTGCGAAGGCTTTTTCCAGCGGTGCCGAGCGAATGTTCTCCCGGTTCTGCGGGACAGCCCCCAGCCAGGTGATCCGGGCGATGTAATCTGTCGTGCGAAAGGCGGACATTGGGTATTCCTCTGAGCAGGTCGCGATATTTGCACAGGTGGCCCGGAAAAAGAAAAGCCCCGCCGAAGCGGGGCCGTTCAAATTCTGTATCGGGTGGTCATTAGACCGAAGGTTCAGGCTCCATGCCGCCATCCTTCGGCGGGGTTTTCTTGCCCTTCGCCTTGGGGATCGCGGTAACGCTGGGTGCGCTGCCCGCGTCGGAGTTGTCATCATCCGGGTCTTCGGCAGGCGGAAGTCCGTCCATGACGCGTTTGATCTCATCACCAGTCAGGGTTTCATATTCAAGCAGGCCCTGGGCCAGACGCTCGAATTCGATCTCTTTCTCGGTGATGATTTTCAGCGCGTGGTCATAGCCGTCCTGAATGAACTTCTGGACCTCTTTTTCCACCAATTCCTTGGTGTTGGCCGAGACCGAGAACCCACCCGTGTTGCCCTGATAGCCCTGTGCGGCTTCGGAATAGTCGATATTGCCAACCTTGTCCGACATGCCCCATTGCAGCACCATCGCACGGGCCAGCGCTGAAGCCTGCTGGATGTCGCCCGCCGGGCCGTTGGACACCGAATCCGGTCCATATTTGTGGATTTCCGCCGCCTTACCGGCCATGGCCATGGCCAGACGCTGGTGGCATTCGTCCTTGAACATATTGAGGCGGTCGATCTCAGGCAGGCTCATCACCATACCAAGCGCACCACCGCGCGGGATGATCGTGGCTTTGTAGACCGGATCACATTTCGGCAGGGTCATGCCAACCAGCGCGTGGCCAGCCTCGTGATAGGCGGTCATCTCTTTCTGCTCGGCGGTCATTACCATCGAGCGGCGCTCCGGCCCCATCATGACCTTGTCCTTGGCCTGTTCGAAATCGACCATGGTGACAAAGCGACGACCCACCCGGGCGGCCATGAGGGCGGCCTCGTTGACGAGGTTCGCGAGATCAGCACCCGAGAAGCCCGGCGTGCCGCGTGCGATGATGCGCAGGTCAACATCTGGCCCCAACGGGGTCTTACGGGCGTGAACCGAGAGGATCTTCTCGCGGCCTTTGATGTCGGGGTTCGGCACGGTGACCTGACGGTCAAAGCGGCCCGGACGCAACAGCGCGGGGTCGAGCACGTCACGGCGGTTGGTCGCGGCGAGGATGATGACACCTTCGTTGGACTCAAAACCGTCCATCTCGACCAGAAGCTGGTTCAAGGTCTGCTCACGCTCGTCATTGCCGCCGCCGTAACCAGCGCCACGATGGCGGCCCACGGCGTCGATCTCATCGATAAAGACGATGCAGGGCGCGTTTTTCTTGGCCTGCTCGAACATGTCACGGACACGGGATGCACCTACACCGACGAACATCTCGACAAAGTCGGAGCCGGAGATCGTGAAGAAAGGCACACCCGCCTCACCCGCAATGGCCCGCGCCAGCAGCGTTTTACCTGTACCCGGAGGGCCCACAAGCAGCGCGCCTTTGGGGATCTTGCCGCCCAAGCGCGAAAATTTCTGCGGGTTGCGCAGGAATTCAACGATTTCCTCAAGCTCTTCCTTGGCCTCATCAATGCCCGCGACATCGTCAAAGGTCACGCGGCCTTGCTTTTCGGTCAGCATCTTGGCCTTGGATTTGCCAAAGCCCATGGCGCCGCCTTTGCCGCCGCCCTGCATCCGGTTCATGAAGTAGATCCAGACACCGATCAGCAGCGCGATGGGCAGCAGCGACATCAAGAATGTCTGGAAGCCGGACTGCTCCTGCGGCCGCGCCTTGACCGGAATGTCATTGCTGATGAGCAGTTGCGTCAGTTCCGCATCCTCGGGCTTGATCGTAAGATAGTCAGACCCATCCGCCGACCGGAACCGGACCTGCTCGCCATCGAGCGTCACGTTCCGAACATCGCCATCCTGAACGGAGGTAACAAACTCGGAATAGCTGACTTCGTTGTTTTGCAGCGACCCACTGGACCCGCTGAAAAGATTGAACAGCGCCAAAACCAGCAACATCAGGACAACCCAGAAGGCGAGGTTACGAACATTTCCCAAGGGAATTCTCCTAAATTCACATGGCCGCAGGCAAGTCCCGCGACCCAAGGGGCGCCCGTCCGGGCAACCACCACACTAAGATAGACATGATGCGCTCATGTTCAATGCGATAATGGTGCGGAGTTGATCCATCCAGCACCACGTTCAAGCTGCACATGCCATTTCTGGCCCATCCCGGCAAGGGGCGCTGCAAGCAGGTTTTCGCCCTGCCAGATCGCTGGGGTGGAAAGTAGCATGGCGCGAGGGCGACCCGTCTCCCGCCAGTCGGGACATTGCAGCAGCCCGTCCGGCCCAAGAGCGCGTAATTCGGCCCCGTCTGGGAAGGTATCCGGCGGTACGGCGCGCCAGCGCCCGTCCCACAGATGATCGGCGGGGGCGACGCGGTCCCGGACAGCGTTATACTCCCGAAACACCCAGATTTCGCCGCGTCGCAAGAGTGTCTGACAGCCGTCTAATGTGCCTGCTTGCCCCTGAGCGAGGCCTGCGATCAATGCAGCCACTGGCGCACGCCGAGGCGGATATGGGTTGCCGGTGATCCATCCTAATGCGCGGACCATCAAACGGCGGCGGATTTCTTCGGGCTGTGAGTGGAAAGCGTCAGCATCCAACACCACCGCCCCCGCATCAAGGCGCAGGATTCTGCGCGCAGTACAGTCGGTCTGCTCTTCCAGCGCCTCGCGGGCAACCGCCATATTGCGCGCCACGTCGGCTAGTGCATCGGCATCAATGCCGAGCGGCTCGAACGCGGCAAGGGCTTGGCGGGTCTGGATGCGTGTATATTGGAGATCATCGTTGCTGGGGTCTTCGACCCAGTCAAGCGCCCGGCGCCGCAGATAGTCGCGCAGAGCTTCCCGCCGCACCGCCAGCAGCGGGCGCAGCCATGTGACACCGTGCCGCGTGCTCTGTGGCGCCATAGCCGAGAGCCCGTCGACGCCTGCGCGCCGCGCCAACCGCATCAGAACCGTCTCGGCCTGATCATCTGCCGTGTGGCCGAGTGCCACGACAGGCAGGTTTCCCCGCGCAGCCCATTCGGCCATCAGGGTATAGCGCGCCTCGCGGGCAGCGTTTTGTAAATTGCCCTGCCCGCCCCAACCGCGCCATTTTAGCGTTTCATGAGGAATGCCAAGCTCCGCGGCATGGCGTGCGACGAGATCAGCTTCCGCAGCAGCTTCAGGTCGCAGACCGTGGTCAACTGTCACAGATGCGAGATATGTACCCGCCGCTGCGCAAACCCCGTGCAGCAGATACAGCAAGGCCAAAGAATCGCCGCCCCCTGAAACGGCGATACCCAAGCGGGGCGGCAGCGCGTCGCTAAGCCCCGCACGCAGCGCTTCGGCCAATTCTGCATCAGCCGAAGCGGCGCGCGGGTCCATCGTTGGTTAGGAGCAACCCAGCGTCTGGCGCTGTGCTTCAGCTTGGCTGACCTGCGATGCGTTGGGGAAACGCACGGCGACTTCGGAAAGGGTCACACAGGCTTCTTGTGTTTGCTCCAAAGTGCCGAGCGACCGGCCCAGTTCGAACAGCGACTGCGGGGCCACGGGGCCTTCGGGATCAGTGCTGAAGGCTGCGAGATAGGCGCGGGCGGCTTCGCGGTTGTCACCCAATCCGGTCAGTGCTTCGCCGCGACGTAGTTCAGCCTCGGCGGCTAGTGGACCGCCTGGATAGGTCTGATTGAAGGTCGCAAAGAGGTCGGCGGCGCTGCGAAAGTCACCGTTTGCGAGCGCCTCCCGCGCCCGCTCAAAATCGGCCTTCTCGCTGACCGCCAGCTCTGCTTCGTTGATGGGGGTGACGATGCCGTTGGCGTTTTCCCCACCGCTGCCAGGTGTGGTCTCAACAACCTCACGGTCGGCGTCCGTCCCCGGGGCCACAACGGCAGGTTTTTCACCTCCGCCAAGGGTCGAGGTCTCGCCAAGCGCGCCCAGATCGCCGCCCTCAAGCTCGACCAGACGGTACTCCAGATCACCGATCCGATTGGTGCCATCGGTCACCACGCGGTTGATCCGGTTTTCCATTTCCTCGGTCTTAGAGGTCAGGCGCTGCAATTCGCTTTCCATCGTGCTGACCCGTTCGAGCACCGAAGAGCCCCCGGTATCGACCGACCCACCGCCGGTGGTGGACAGTTCCCGGCGCAGCTTTTGCACCTCGACATTGAGCACGGTCAGCTGCTGGCGAATGTCCGCCAGCGTCTGATCGTTGTCCTGCGCCATAAGCGCGGCGGGGGCTGTCATCAGCCCCATCACCGCAATAAGGATATACCGCTTCAGCACATTGGCCTCCTTGGATTGGTTGTTACCGAGCGCCGCCTTAGCTGGTCAGCGCGCCACCGGCGAGCACGGTCACCGCGCGGCGGTTCTTGGCATAGCAGGCCTCTTCCGAGCAGATTTCGATCGGGCGCTCTTTGCCGTAGCTGATCGTCTTGAGCCGCGATGCCGCGATGCCTTTTGATATCATATATTCGCGCACGGCATTTGCCCGGCGTCCACCAAGCGCGATGTTGTATTCGCGCGTGCCCTGCTCATCCGCGTGACCTTCGATCACGGCCTGATAGTCAGAGTTGGTCTGCAACCAAGCCACCTGCCCGTCGAGCGTGGCGCGGCCTGCATCCGTCAGGGTGGATTGGTCCACCATGAAGAGCACCCGGTCGCCGACGGCCTGCTGGAAATAGGCGGTGGAGGTCGGGTCATTGGCGCTGCCCGGTACGATACCGGCATTGGCACCTGCGCCTGCATTGGCCCCGGCCCCGCCCATGCCATCGGCACCGAAACGGTCAGGGTTGGTACAGGCCGACACGGCCAGCGCGGAAATCAAAAGCGTGCTCGTCAGAATGCGTTTCATGGGGTCTGCCCTCTCGGTGGTGGCGGTGTCGTTGGAGGAGATAACACAGGCGCGGGATCATGGGAATTGCCCGCGCCTGTGGGGAAATGATGTTTGGCTCAGTTCTGCAGGGGCGACCAAGACGGGTCCGACCCGCCTTCAGGCGTGCGCACCGGCTTGAGGTTCCGCCCCGAGATATCGACCGAGTAGAGCGACGAGGAGCCGCCCGCGCCTTGGGTCTCACGCGCGAACATGATGACGCGGCCATTGGGCGCCCATGTCGGGCCTTCGTCGAGGAAGGACGCCGTGAGCAGACGCTCTTCTGAGCCATCCGTGCGCATCACACCAATGTGGAAGCGGCCCTTGTTCTGTTTGGTAAAGGCGATGAGATCGCCACGCGGCGACCAGACGGGCGTGCCATAACGCCCTTCGCCAAAGGAAATGCGCGTCGCCTCGCCCCCGGTGGCAGGCATAATATAGAGCTGCTGGCTGCCCGAACGGTCGCTTTCGAAGACGATCTGGCTGCCGTCAGGCGAGAAGCTGGGCGCTGTCTCAATGGCAGGCGTGTTGGTCAGGCGCACCGATTGGCCAGAGTTGATGTCCATCGTGTAGATATCGGTATTGCCGCCCTGGCTCAGCGAATAGACCACCGTCTGACCGCTGGGCGAGAAACGGGGCGCGAAGCTCATGGTGCCCTCGGCGCTCTCCAACGCACGGCGCTGGACCGAACCGATGTCGAGCACATAGATGCGCGGGAAACCGCTTTCATAGCTGGTGTAAAGCACGCGATTGCCGTCGGGCGAGAAGCGCGGGGCCAGCACGATGGAGCCGGATTCGGTCAGGTACTTCAGGTTTGCCCCGTCGTAATCCATGATCGCCAGCCGCTTCTGACGGTCGTCCTTTGGCCCGGTTTCCGAGACATAGACCACGCGGCTGTCGAAATAGCCGCCCTCCCCGGTGATCCGGCTGTAGACTGCATCGGCCACCTTATGCGCCATGCGGCGCCAGCCATCGACGGTGCCCGAAAACTGCAAACCGCCTTGCCCATTTGCGTCAACCAGTTCCTCGCCGGAGAAAACATCATAGACGCGAAACTTAACGTTCACACTGTTGCCAGTGACATTGACCGCGCCTGCAATCAGCGCCTGCGCGTTGATTGCTTTCCAATCGGCATATTCAACCGGCGCGTTAAAGTCGCTGACGGTCGAGATATAGGCGCTGGC
This sequence comes from Sulfitobacter delicatus, assembly GCF_900102535.1. GTDB lineage: Bacteria > Pseudomonadota > Alphaproteobacteria > Rhodobacterales > Rhodobacteraceae > Sulfitobacter > Sulfitobacter delicatus. The sequence continues at coordinate 540,949 of NZ_FNBP01000002.1, forward strand.
CGGGATCTCACGAAACAGGCCGGTGCCGGTCAGGTCTTCTGACACGACGCGGGCGATGTCCACCGCCAGTTGCCCGGCCTCGCCGCTTTCGGGTTGAAAGGCGGGCACGGCAAAGGGCAAAGGCTCGATGGTTGGGTCATCGATCACGATGCGCAGCGGCTCGGCGCGGGCTGGATCGGGGGCCAGCGTGAATACGGTGGCGGCACTCAGCGCCAGCAGTCCCAGAAGTCTCGTCAGCATGTTATCGGCTCCTCATTGGGTCGAATGTCATCTCGATGTCTTGCCATTGGCTGTATTTTTCCTGCGGCAGGTCGTAGCCCCGGCTGCCGCAACGGATCACGGCCCGTTTGGCGGCTTCAAAGGCTTGGCGGGCAGCGGCATCGCTGCCGCCACTGGAACTTAGCAGCCGGATCGAACTGGCGACCGGCGTGCCGTCTTGGTTCATCTGCAGGCCCACGATCACGGTGGTCCGCGATGCTTCCGTCGACAGCGCCCCGATGTTCCAGCAGGCCGACACGGCCACGCGCAGGGATTCCCTTTCACTGGAGTTCAGTGGCGGACCGCTCGGCGCAGGGGCTTCGGCCTCCGGCTGCCCCAGCACTTCGCTAAGCGCGTCGGCGATGGCGTCTTCGGTTGAGCTTGGCGTCTCAACAGGTTCCGGCGTTGGCTCCGGCTCCGGTGTTGGTTCAGGCTCGGGCGTCGACGTAGGTGTTTCGGCAGGCTCTTCCGGTGCCTCTGCCACCTCAACCGGCGGCGGTGGTGGGGGGCGACGACCGGGTGGGCGCGGTGAGGCAGCCGGGGCCTTGTCGGCCTCGGTCACGATCTCGGTTGTGCTATCCTCTGGCGTCTGGGCTTCCTGAGGTTCTTCCACGACGGTTTCCGCCTCGGCCTCGGCATCAGGGGCCACGGCGGGCTGCTCGTCCAGATCAGGGCGGACCTCGGGGTCGGGCTGTTCCACTGGCTCCGGCGCCACACGCGGCGCTTCGCGAGGGGTGGCTTCGGGCGCGATTTCGGGCACCAGAACGGCGGTGTCACCAATCGGCTCGGGCATTTCGGGGGCCGTGTCGTCCACTTCGGTCTGCGGCGGCAGTTCCAGCTCGGTCACCTCTGGCGGCGTGTCCTCGGGCGGGGTCTCGGTCTGCACCGGTTCGGGTTGTTCAATGGCGGTGTCAGGCTCTGCGGTGACGTCAGGAGCATCTTCCGTCACCTCTGGCGGTGCGGGCTGGGCAACTTCGGTGGTCGAAGACGGTGCCTGCTGCGCTGCAACCAGCGCGTCATATTCCGCCGCCGAGATCACCGACACCTCGGTCATCTGAACAGGCTCGGGCTCGGAGGTGAAGATATTCCCAAAGAACAGCCAGCCGATAAGGCCCAGATGCCCGGCACCTGATATATAATGCCCGGTATGCACCGCTCAGCCACCCGACGCGTCGCTGCCGTCCAACGCCGGGCCGCCGATGTCAGTCACCAGACCGATGTTGGAAAAGCCGCCTGCGTTGAGCGCGCCCATGACTTCCATGATCTGCGCATAGGGCACCTTGCCATCCGCGCGCAGGAACACGCGGTCGCTGGCCCGCTCCGACGCGATGGCACGCAGCTTGGTTACCAGCTGGTCTTTCGGCGTCTCGGTGGTTTGAATCTGCACCGAGCCTTCGGCGGTGACGGTCACGGTCAGCGGCTCTTCTTGGTCAGAGGGCAACGCACTGGCGGCGGTTTTCGGCAGTTCCACCGGCACGCCCACAGTCAACAGCGGGGCCGCGACCATGAAGATGATCAAGAGCACCAGCATAACGTCGACAAAAGGCGTGACGTTGATCTCGGCCATCGGCTGCGCGCGACCACGTCTGCGCCCTCGTCCGCCCTGTTTTTTCATGACACCTGCGCCCATGGCTTAGCTGTCCAACTGGCGGCTGAGGATGGTGGCGAACTCATCCGAGAAGGCCTCATAGTTGCCAAGGATGCGGTCACTGTCGGCGCTCAGCTTGTTGTAAAAGACAACCGCCGGGATCGCGGCCAGAAGGCCGATGCCGGTCGCCAAGAGCGCCTCGGCGATGCCCGGTGCCACGACGGCGAGGTTGGTGTTCTGCTGGGCGGCAATCTCGATGAAGGAGTTCATGATGCCGAAGACGGTACCGAACAGACCCACGAATGGCGCAGTAGAGCCGACGGTCGCCAGAACCGGCAGACCCTTTTGCAGACGCTCGGCTTCTTTGGCGATGGCCACGTCCATCGAGCGGTCGATGCGTGCGGTGGCGCCGGGGATCAATGCGCCGTCTTCGCGGTGCGAGCGGCGCCATTCGGACATGCCGGCGGCAAAGATTTTCTCTGACGGCCCGTCGGGATCGGCGCCAATGGTGTCGAAAAGCCCGTCCAGCGGCTCGCCTGACCAGAAGGCCTGATCGAACTGCGCGGCTTCGGCGCGGGCCTTGCGGTACTGAATGGTCTTTTGAACGATGATTGACCAAGACCAGAACGAGGCCCCGATCAGCATGATCATTACGAGTTTGACGGTCACCGTCGCCTTGGCGAACAGCCCCCACAAGGAGAAATCCATCTCCTGCGCCAATGCCAGCGTCTCTGCTTCCATGTGTCTATGCTCTTTCCTGCCACCCCATTTGGGGCAATCTGCCTCTTGGGCCCGTGTTTTCGGGCCTCAATTTGGCGCAAAGCTAGCTGACTGCAACCGGGATTGCCAGAATTATGGTATTAGCTTGCCGAATTGCCGTCGGACTGGCGAAGTTTCGCTGGCAGACGGGTGGGTCGGCCTTCGGTTGTCATGCAGACCGCCGTCACTTTGGCGCGGAAAATTACCTTGCCGTCGCGCATCACATCCTGATCAAAGACCCATCGCACCGGCCCTTCGGCCTGATGTGTGGTCAGCACCTCCAACCGGTCGCCAAAGCGCGCCGCCCCGATATAGTCAGCCTCGACCCTAGTCACGGCAAAGACCAAACCGCCGTCGCGCATGGCGCGCTGGTCTAGGCCGAGTTGTTCGACAATGTCCGAGCGTGCGCGTTCGATGTAGCGCAGGTAGTTGGCGTAATAGACGATGCCCGCCATGTCGGTGTCTTCGTAAAAGATGCGGACCGGGAAGCTATGGCTCATGCCGACACCCGCGCGGCGAGGCGGAGCGCATGGCTGGCGTCGTTTGCGGCAGGCGGCATCACCGGATCATAGGCAGCGCGGATAACATCGGCCACTTCGGGACGCAGTACCAGCGCCTCATCGGCCAGCGCCAGCGGCGACTGCTCAGCGAAGGCCGCGTCGGACCAGAGCAGAATGATCTGCACCGCTTGGCTCAGCGCCAAGACCTGCGCCGACATATCGCGCAAGCTTTCGTCCATGCGCAGGAACACGAAGGCCGCCTTGATCGCGCCGTTCTCCTCAAAACGGAAAAAGCGGTATTGGTTCGCCCCCGCCGCCTGAAGTCGCTCCACCTGCCCCGCAAGGTCCGGCACCAAACCGTCCATGCCCGGCACGTCCAACAGTTCGGCCCAATCGGCAAAGAAGAACATCATGACATTGCTGCCCAACTCAGGGTCGGTCTCGGCCATGTCATGGCCCGCAAGGCTGGCGACGGCTTCAAGCGCGCCCTTGATCACCGGCAGCGCGCCCTCTTCGACGCCAAAGACCACCGGCGCGATGGGGCGGCCCCAGCGGGCAAAGGCGAACTGCCCGTCGCGGCGGGTGAACAATGTCTCGATATCTTGTGCCGTCATGGTCATCACTTCCACCTCGTCTTGCGCCTCAGCCAAAGAGGTCGTTCTGCCCTTTTGGCGCAGCCATACCTAGATGCGTCCAAGCCTTGGCCGCCAACATTCTGCCGCGCGAGGTACGCTGGATCAGGCCCTGCTGCAACAAAAAGGGCTCAATCACCTCCTCCAGCGCGTCGCGGCTTTCGCTGAGCGCGGCTGACAGGGTTTCGATCCCCACCGGGCCACCCTGATAGTTCTCGGCAATCAGCTTGAGATAGCGCCGGTCGGCCCCATCAAGCCCCAGATGATCGACCCCAAGCCGGGTGAGCGCCATATCCGCCAAGTCACGTGTCACGCGGCCATCGCCCTCAACCACCGCAAAATCCACCACGCGGCGCAGCAGACGCCCCGCGATGCGCGGCGTGCCACGCGCACGTTTGGCGATCTCGCGCGCGCCGCCCTCGTCGGCGGGCGCGCCGAGTTTGCGGGCGTTGCGGTCGACGATGATATAGAGCTCGTCTTCGGTGTAAAATTGCAGGCGCGTCGGGATGCCGAAACGGTCGCGCAGCGGTGTCGTCAGCAGGCCCATGCGGGTGGTAGCGCCCACCAGCGTGAAGGGCTGCAACTCGATCCGCACGGTGCGCGCAGCAGGGCCTTCGCCGATCACCAGATCGAGCTCAAAATCCTCGAGCGCAGGGTAGAGCACCTCCTCCACCGCCGGGTTCAGACGGTGAATTTCGTCGATGAAAAGCACGTCGCGGGCTTCGAGGTTAGTCAGGATCGCCGCCAGATCGCCCGCCTTGGCCAGCACCGGGCCCGAGGTCATGCGAAAGCCCACGCCCAACTCCCGCGCCATGATCTGCGCCAGCGTCGTCTTGCCCAAGCCCGGAGGCCCGTGGAACAGCGTGTGATCCATCGCCTCGCCCCGTTGGCGGGCAGATTGGATAAAAACGGCGAGGTTCGCGCGTGCCTCGGCCTGCCCGACAAACTCCGCCAGCATCTGTGGCCGCAAGGCGCGGTCAAAGTCTTCGGGCATCGGCTCGGGCCGCAGGGTGGGGTCAATGTCGGTCATAGGGCCTCGTTATGCCGCAGGGCGGAGGGTTCTGCCAGAGGGGTCTCACCCCTGAGGCGCCAGCAGCTTCAATGCCGCACGGATCAGCGCCTTGGTATCCGCTTCCGGCGTCTCCCCCGCCGCCTGCGCCACGGCGCCCGCCGCATCGCCGGGGGCGTAGCCGAGGTTGCCAAGGGCCGAAAGCGCCTCGGACTGCGCCGAGGCATTGGGAGCTGCGGGTTTCGGCGCGGGACGCGGGGCGGCAGCCTCAATGACGGTCTCATCGGCGGCGGCCTGCGCCTCGCCCAGAGCGTCCGCCACGGTGCCGGTCATCGCCATTACACCGGGGGCCTTGTCCTTGAGGTCCAGCACCACACGCTGTGCAATCTTGGGGCCGATGCCCTTGGCCGCCTTCACCGCGTTCCAGTCGCCAAGCGCAATTGCGCGGCTGACGCCATCCGGCCCCAACGTGCCGAGGATTGCGAGCGACGCCTTGGCCCCCACCCCCTGCACTGAGGTCAGCAGGCGGTGCCATTCCTTCTCCACCAGCGTCTGGAAACCAAACAACTGCATCAGGTCTTCGCGCACCACCAGATCAGTATAGAGCGCCACGACCTCGCCCACGCCCGGCAGCGCGGCCATAGTGCGGTCGGAGATATAGACGAGGTACCCGACACCCCGCACGTCGATCAGCAAGTGATCGGCAGCGCGGTAGTCGATGCGACCTGAAAGCTTGCCGATCATGCCTGCGCCCTCGCTACGGCCTGCGCCAAGGTGCTGGCCCCGCCGTGATGCGCGTGGCAGATGGCAATCGCCAGCGCATCCGCCGCATCCGGCCCCGCAATCTCGATCCCCGGCATCTGCATCCGCACCATATGCGCCACCTGTCCTTTGTCCGCATGGCCGACACCGACCACGGTTTTCTTGACCTTATTGGGGGCATATTCCCCCACCGTCAGCCCAAACTGCGCGGGCACCAGCATGGCGATACCCCGCGCTTGGCCAAGTTTCAGCGTCCCGGCCCCGTCTTTGTTCACAAAAGTCTGCTCAACCGCCGCCGTGCCGGGGCGGTAGGTCGAAAGCACCCGCGTCAATTGCCCATGCAGCGACAAAAGCCGCATCGCGAGGTCGTCGCCCTCGGAATGGCAGATGCCATTGGCGACATGCGCGATTCGGCTGCCCGAGACGTCGATGACCCCCCAGCCGAGATTGCGCAGCCCCGGATCTATGCCGATCACCCGTATCATCACTGCCCTCATAAAATTTGTTGCTTTTTTGAAGCACTAGCACGAAAGGCGAACATCCGCCAAGGCTTTGCGTGTGTGGAGGGTTTGCGACATGCCGCCTGTCGCTTTTGAACCACGCGGTCAAAACCCGCCATTTCGATGTCGAAAACCGACATGCAAAATGCGTGATTTGCCTATAATTTATTGGTGTTTAAGCCGCCCTGCGACCTATGCAAAAAACGCAGAGCACCCCCGGCGTTTTCAGGGGATTGCGCGGTTCAGGTTTCGGTTCTATTTGCAAAAAATCCAGTTCGGCATTCGGCACAGCGATCAGACAAAGGACGGCACCATGGCAGCACTCGACACCACCCGCAGCGCATACGGCTCGACATCGGCCGTCTCGCGTATCTTCTCCTTCTTCGGCGCCGTATTCGGCGCGATCGAGGCGTGGCAGGACACCCGCATGACTCGCAAAGCGCTCTCGGATCTCACAGACCATGAGCTAGCCGACATCGGTCTGCTGCGTGGCGACATTGACCTCGTCGCTCAGAGCCATTTCGTGCGCTAAGCCCCACCCCGCCAAACATATGATAAAGCCGTAGCTGGGCGCCCCCGGCTACGGCTTTTCTATTTTTCAGTCGATGGGTTCACGTTTGCTTAACGCATGATCGGCCCGGTGAGGTCGGCCAAAGACTGCGTCAGCGGATCAATTGCCAGCATCACTGCTCCGGCACGCTCTACCGCGCCGCCATCCGCCAGTGTCGACAGGCGTTCGTTATAGGTGATCGGCCCGACGGCGGCGAGGGTGAAGGCTTTGAAAACAAAGAACCCCATCACGATCAGCACCAGACCCTTAAAGGGAAAACCCCGGCGCGCGCGCTTTGGTGTGACCGTCATCAGCCCATCACGGCCAACGCGGGTAACGTAACCGCCCGTCATCTGCTTGTGCTTGCGCCCCAGCATTTCCAGACGTTTGACAAATTGAGCATGGGTTTCGACCATGGCAGCCTCACTCGCAACACGGCCCCCACCGCTTTGCTGACAATTTGAATAAAGCTCAAATGTGGCAACAAAGTGGCAAAAGGCTCAAATGCAACGAGAATGAGGCGTAAATTACGCCACAAGTTGCAGCGTTAGTGTCGTCCAGTCACCAATACTCTCACGGTGGGTCAGATTGATGCCAGATCGTGCATAAACCTCGATCACCTCGTCAGCCTGTTCGTTCAGAATGCCCGAGAGAATCGCATAGCCCTTGGGCTGAAGCGCCTGGGCCATGTCGGGGGCCAAGGCCACCAGCGGGCCTTTGAGGATATTGGCAAAGACCAGATCGAAGGGCGCGGCCTCTGCCAAAGTGGGGTGATCGAATCCCGCCGCCTCGACGCAGGTCACGCGGCCTGTGAGGTCATTCGCATCGACATTGGCCTGCGCGACTTCGACGGCAACTTCGTCAATATCGCTGGCCAGCACGGTTTCAGGCCAGATACGAGCCGCCGCCATCGCCAACACAGCGGTGCCGCAGCCGATGTCCGCAACGTTCTTGCCGTGGAAGCCCGCCTCGGCCAAACGGTCCAGCGCCTTGAGGCAGCCCAGCGTCGTGCCGTGGTGGCCGGTGCCAAAGGCCATCGCAGCCTCGATCAGAAGGGGCTCGCAGTCCGCGGGCACCTTGTCGGCGTCATGGCTGCCATAGACGAAAAAGCGCCCAGCCTCCACCGGGGCCAATTCGCGGCGCACATGGGCGACCCAGTCGGTTTCGGGCAGTTCCGAGATGGTGAAGTCTTTGGCGCCCATCGCGGCGGCCAGCACCGCAAGGGCCGCTGTGTCGGGCTCTTCTTCAAAATAGCCGCCAACTTCCCACAGGCCCGAGCCGTCTTCGACCTCAAACACCCCGACGCCGGTCGGTTCAGGGGTCAGCCGCTCCATCGCTTCGCCCAAGGCATAGGCGGGGTCGCGGCCTGTGAGTGTGGTCAGGGCGGTGAAAGTGGGCATGGCGCGGTCCTTTGCTGCGGTGCGGTTGCGCTTCGCCTAGGGCTGCGCGCGCGTCGGGTCAAGCCATGCTGGCGCGGGCGCGTTATTCGGCGGCTTGTGGCAGGGCACGCTGAAAGATCGTTTCATGCCCCGGCACCGGGTGGCGCGGGATAAGCAAAGACAGCATCAGCGAGACCGCCGCCATGCCCGCTGCGAGGAAGAAGACCGCGGCAGGGGAAGCGAGCCACAAAAGGCCAAGCCCGACCGGCAGGAAGACCGCGGCGATATGGTTGATCGTGAATGCGACTGCCGCCGTCGGGGCGATATCCGCCGGGTCGGCGATTTTCTGGAAGTAGGTTTTCAGGGCTAAGGCGAGGGCAAAGAACATGTGGTCAATCACATAAAGCGCCGCCGCGATAACCACGCCCCAGCCGAGGTAGTAGACGCCGCCATAGGCCAGAAAGACCATGATTAACCCGATATATTCCACCGCCAGCGTCCGGCGTTCGCCGAAATGGCCCACGGCGCGGCCCATCAGTGGGGCGAAGATCATATTGGCGATGAGGTTGATGAGGTAAAGCGTGGTGATCTCATGCACTTCAAAGCCAAAGCGTTCGACCATCATGAAGCCCGCAAAGACCACGAAAATCTGCCGCCGGGCGCCTGACATGAATTGCAGCGCGTAATAGAGCCAGTAGCGTTTGCGCAGGATCATTTTCTTGGTCTGCACGGTGGGGGATTCAAACTGCGGATAGGCCAGCATTGCGATGAGGGCGATCACCACAGTGATGCCGCCGCCGATCATATAGACGATGCTATAGCTGAGGTTCAGCGTCTCCCAAAGCGCCATGATCGCCAGATAGGCCACCAGCGTCGCGAGTGATCCGGCGGCCATGAGCCAGCCGATCATGCGCGGGGCGTCTTCGATTTTCAGCCATTGCAGTTGCAGCGATTGGTTTACCGTTTCGTAGTAGTGAAAGCCGATGGAGCTGAGCATGGTAATGGTAAGGATGCCGCCCATGGAGGGGAAATAGGCGGTGATCGCCGTCGCCGCGCCGAGCAGGACCAGTGAGACCAGCCCCAGCACCTGTTCGCGGACGAAGATGATGATGGCGATGACGCCGATGGCGAAGAAGCCGGGGATTTCACGCACGGTGTGCAGAAGGCCGATGTCGGACCCGTCGAAGTCGGCCACCTCGATTACGAAGTTGTTCAGCAGCGCCGACCAGGTGTTGAAGGCGATGGGCATGGCGAGCGCCATGAGGAACAGCAGGGCCACGGGGCGGCGCCAGAACGGCAGGTGCTTGGCTTCTTCGAGGGTGATGTAACGGGTCATGGGGAAGCAATACGCCGGGGCTTTGCAATTGGCGAGGGAAAAGGCGGAGAGCCGGGCTGCGCCAGACCGGGGGCTGGCGCTCTCGCTTTCTCAATTGCGCAATTTATCTCGGCAACCCATGTAGAACACTCGCAGGCCGGCACTCCGATTGCAAAAGCGCCAGCCCAAGGGCCGGTCTGGCGCTGCCCGGCGGCCTTACGGCCTTGATTCCGGGCTGTTGTGCGCGGGGAAAGGGAATGCCCGCTAGCGGTTTCCGCCGCACCTTCTGCGCCTAGCATTAAGTTTCTCTAACTCCACCCGGCCCGGAGTCAAGCCGCAGGCGCCGGGCCATCGCCTGCCCGCCCGGACGGGTAGGCGATTTGGTGAGGCTAGGCGCAACATTGCGAAGGCGCATCATGGTTGAGCCATAAAGTGGCAGCATCATAAGGTTGGATCGCCGACCCGCGGGCAGGCGCTGGCCCTCGTTTTACCACAGCCAGCTTCAGTAAAAACTCTGCGGATCAATATCCACCGCCAGCCGCAAATCCCCCTTTAGCCGCAGCGCCCCGACCCACTTGCTCAGCGCCTCCTGCAACGCCACACTCTTATCCGCCTTTACCAACAACCGCACCCGATGCCGCCCCCGCACCCGCGCAATCGGCGCTGGCGCCGGGCCAAAGACCTGTGCCCCCACGGCCCTAAGCGGCCCATCATGCCGCGCCAGATAATTGCCCAGATCAAAGACCGCCGCCGCATCACTGCCGCTCAGAATGATTCCCGCCATACGCCCATAAGGCGGCACCCCGGCCTGGCGGCGTTCCCCGGCTTCAGCGGCCCAGAACTTCTCCTCCTCACCCGCCAAAATCGCCCGGATCACCGGATGCTCTGGCTGATAGGTCTGCAAAAGCGCTGCCCCCGGCGCCTCGGCCCGGCCTGCGCGCCCGGCCACCTGCCGCATCAATTGAAAGGTCCGCTCCGCCGCACGCAGGTCCGAGCCGGTCAGCCCCAGATCGGCATCGATCACCCCCACCAAGGTGAGCTTGGGAAAGTTATGCCCCTTGGCCACCAACTGCGTGCCGATGATGATGTCCGCCGCCCCCTCGGCGATCCCCGCAATCTCGGCCTTGAGCGCCCGGGCCGAGCCATACATATCCGAACTCAAGGTCGCGATCCGCGCCTCGGGCCAAAGCGCCGTGGCCTCTTCGCCCAAGCGCTCCACCCCCGGTCCGATGGGCGCAAGCTTGCCCTCGACCTCGCAAGACGGGCAGGCCTCCGGCATCGGTTTGGTCTCGCCACATTGGTGGCAAACCAGACGCTTCAAGAACCGATGCTCCACCATCCGCGCATCGCATTGGTCGCAACCGATCTGTTCACCACAGGCGCGGCACAGCGTGATCGGCGCATAGCCGCGACGGTTGATAAACAGCATCGCCTGCTCGCCACGCTCCAGCCGTGCATCGACCTCGCGTTTCATCTCGGCCGAGATCCACTTGTCGCCGGGCAACCCCGTCTGCCGCATGTCAATCGCGCCCATCTGCGGCATCACCGCCGGGCCAAAGCGCGAGGTCAGCTCCAAGCGACGGTACTTGCCCGCCTCGGCATTGGCCCAAGTCTCAAGGCTGGGCGTGGCACTGGCCAGCACCACCTGCGCGCCGCAGATCGAAGCGCGCAATACGGCCATATCGCGGGCATTATACAAGACCCCATCTTCCTGCTTGTAAGAGGTGTCATGCTCCTCATCGACAACGATCAGCCCGAGGTTCTGAAACGGCAGGAACAGTGCCGAGCGCGCGCCGATCACCAGTTGCGCATTGCCCTCACCCACCATGCGCCAAATGCGGCGGCGCTCGGTCATGGTGACGCCGGAATGCCACTCGGCGGGCTTGGCGCCAAAGCGTTCCTCGACCCGGTCCAGAAACTGCTCGGTGAGGGCAATCTCGGGCAGCAGAACCAGCGCCTGCCGCCCGGACTCCACCGCCGCCGCCACGGCTTCGAGATAGACTTCGGTCTTGCCCGAGCCGGTGACCCCGCGTAGCAGGGTCGTGCCATAGCTCTCAGCCTTTATGCCCTCGCGCAGCACCGCCGCCGCCTTGGCCTGATCTTCGGTCAGTGCCTTTCCCGGCAATGACGGATCGAGCCGTCGAAACGGCAGATCGCGGGGGCTTTCTTCTTCGCGCACGGCGCCTTGGTCGACGAGGCCCTTGACCACCGACGAGGTCACTCCGGCCATCTCGGACAGCTCCTTCAGCGTGAAGGCCAGATCGCCGTATTCCTCCAGCACCGCCATGACCCGCTGGCGCGCATCGGTCATACGGGTTGGCACCCCCTCGCCCGCCCGGTAAATCTTGCGCATCGAGGGCGGGTCGCCCAAGCCCGGTGCGCGGGTGGCCAGCCGCAGCATCGCGGGCAGCGGGGTCAGCGTATAGGCGGCGGAACGCAGCAAAAATTCGCGCATCTCGTCGCGCATCGGCGGCGCATCCAGCACCCGGATCACATGGCGCACTTTGTTGATGTCATAGTCGCCGGCCCCCGGCCCCCAGACCACGCCCATCACCTTGCGCGGGCCCAATGGCACCTCGACAAAGGCCCCGGCATGACAGCCCCCTTCGGGCGCACGGTAGTCCAGCGCACGGCCCAAAGGTTGGGTCGTCATCACCGAGAGCAACTCGCCATGATGGTAGAATTCAGCCATGTCCGCCGTATGCTCCGCCTCGCTTGTGGGAATTCAGGCTTTAAGCATCGCAGATCATGCGGTAAAGCCAAGGCAACCGATTGCCCCCCGAGCGATCACATTCCAGACCGGAAGGAAAGCCCATGAAATTCTTCGTAGACACCGCCGAGATCGACGCCATTGCCGAACTCAATGACCTTGGCATGGTCGATGGTGTGACCACCAACCCCTCGCTGATCCTGAAATCGGGCCGCGACATTCTCGAAGTGACCAAGGAAATTTGTGACCTCGTCGATGGCCCGGTCTCGGCCGAGGTTGTGGCACTGGAAGCCGATGCGATGATCGCCGAAGGCCGCAAACTGGCCGAGATCGCCGACAACATCACCATCAAGCTGCCGCTGACATGGGACGGGCTGAAAGCCTGTAAGGTCCTGTCGGGCGAAGGCCATATGATCAACGTCACCCTGTGCTTCTCGGCCAACCAAGCGCTGATCGCGGCCAAAGCGGGTGCCACCTTCATCTCGCCCTTTATCGGGCGTCTGGATGACATCAACCTCGATGGCATGGATCTGATCCAAGACATCCGCATCATCTATGACAACTACGGCTTTGACACGCAGATCCTCGCCGCGTCGATCCGCAGCGTGAACCATGTGCTTGATGCTGCGCGCATTGGTGCCGACGTGATGACCGCGCCGCCGGAAGTGATCAAGAAGCTGGCCTCCCACCCGCTGACCGACAAGGGGCTGGAGCAGTTCATGGCGGATTGGAAAAAGACCGGTCAGAAGATCATCTGAACCGGCCTTTCTGAACGAATTACAAACCCCCTCTGCCCAGGGCAGCGGGGGTTTTTCTTTAGGCGGCTTCGCCTTCGACCGTCAGGTGATCGCCCGACCACAGACCGGGCCGCACTTCGGCTTCGGCGGCCCCAGCACGGATGCGGCGGCATTGGCCGACCGGGATCGCCACGGCCTGCAAAACCAAATCCGTGCCATGGGCCGCCGTCTGCGGCGGCAATGCTGCGTGCATCCCGTCCAGCGCGACCGAGACATCGCAGGGCAGATAGACGCTCGCCCCGCCCACGCCGGTATCCTGCTGCCAAGGCGTCAGCGGTGCGCCGACGGCACCGACACAGCATACGGCGGTCTGCAACTCAATCGCCCGCGCCCGCGCACAGCTGAAGACACGGTTATAGCCGGTGATCATGTCAGTCTTGGCCGGGATGATCACCAGATCGAGGTCCAGCTCGCCCAGCTTCGACCAAAGCGCGGTGTATTCCGCGTCGAGACAGATCGCGATGACACAGCGCATGCCCTGCCACTCGAACACATTGATCCCCGTGCCCGCGATGGTCACGCCGCTGGCGCCATTGGCTTCAAGCGGTGTCAGGCTCAGCTTGTTCTGCACCTGCAAGCCACCATCGGGGGTCAGGAACCACGCTTGGTTCAGGTAACCTTCGGGCGCATCGACTGAAGGAAAGGCCACCGGGAAGGTACCGGGCAGCAGGGCCACGCCTGTCTCGCGCACCATGCGGCGCATTTCGCCAAGCGCTTCGACAGCGGTCTGCGCCAGCCAGCCCAGTTGCTCATCGGCTGGCAGCCCCGCCGGGGCAAAGCTCAGCCACTGCGCGCAGCAAAACTCTGGCATCACCAACAGCGCAGCACCCCGCGTGGCAGCCTGTTGCAGGCGCGCCTCAACCCCGGCCAGCCAGCCCTGCAAAGAGTCTGGCGCAACCTGAAGATTGGCCGCCCAAAGATCGACGGAGACATGTTCCATCTAAGAATTCCTCGCCCGGCACAGGCCCGAAGCACCGCATCCGGGGACATGCGGCGGGGCGTTCATGGCACGCGCAGCCTTCCGGCCAAAATCCGCGTGTCGATGGGGGCCAACCCGCTTTGAACGCTTTTGTTCCGACGCACTTCGCTCTACATCCGCGAAACGCGAACTGGCACAAAGACCACAGGCCGCAGGACAACGCTTAATTTGGGGCAGATTTCGCCGCCCCACCATGCTATGACACCGCAAATCAAAAAGAGACGCAGATGAGCAGCAGCCCTAAAATCGACGACGCCCTGCGTGAGGCGATCATTTCCGCGCCGGATGTCATCCTTGACGACAGCGACGTGATGCAGGCCTTGATTGCGGCCAATGAGAAGGCAATGGGCGGCAATATCGTCGACCTGCGCGGCATCGCGATGGAGCGGCTTGAGACGCGGCTTGACCGGCTGGAGGACACCCACCGCAGCGTCATCGCCGCGGCTTATGAAAACCTCGCCGGGACCAATCAGATCCACCGTGCGATCCTGCAAATGCTGGACCCGGTGGAGTTCGAAACCTTCCTGCGCAATCTCGGCGGCGAAGTGGCTGACATCCTGCGCGTTGACGCGGTGAAACTGGTGTTGGAGTCGGTGCAAAACGACAATGATCCGGCGGTGCAGCGTTTGGGCGATGTGCTGACCGTGGCCGAGCCGGGCTTCATCGACGACTACCTCAGCCAAGGGCGGGGCGGCATGGTGCGGCAGGTGACGTTGCGCGCCTTGCAGGATGGCTCCGAAGCACTTTACGGCACCAAAGCGGGTTGGATTCGCTCTGAGGCATGTCTGAAACTCGATTTCGGCGCGGGCCGCCTGCCCGGCCTGCTGGTGATGGGCGCGGAAGACCCGCATATGTTCGGGCCGCAGCAAGGCACCGATCTGCTCACTTTCTTTACCGGCGTGCTGGAACGCTCGATGCGCCGCTGGCTGTCTTGAGCGAGAAGGCCAATCCGCTTCTGATCAGCCCCGCGGCGCGGGATGCGTTACAGACGTGGCTGGATCACCAGCGCGCGCTCAAGGGTGCGGCGGAAAACACGGTGACGGCCTATCAGGGCGATGTGACCGAGTTCCTGTCCTTTATGACCCTGCACAAGGGCGACAGCCAAGGCCTTGGCGCACTGGCCAAAATCACCATCAGCGACATGCGCGCATGGATGGCCAGCACGCGCAGCGGCGGGGTCGGCTCACGCTCGGTCGCACGCAAGCTCTCGGCGGTCAAAGCCTTTTACCGCTGGCTGGCCGAACGCGAGGGGTTCGAGCCCACCGCCGTGCTGCTGACCCGCTCGCCTAAGTTTCAGAAGAAACTGCCGCGCCCGCTGGCCGAAGACGCCGCCCGCGCCCTAATCGATTGCGTCGAAACGCAAGCCCGTGCACCGTGGGTCGCTTCACGGGATATGGCCGTGCTGACCCTGCTCTGGGGCTGCGGCCTGCGGATTTCCGAGGCACTGGCACTCAAGGGCGGCGACGCGCCCCTGCCCGACACGCTGCGGATCGTCGGCAAGGGCGGCAAAGAACGTGTCGTGCCAGTCCTGCCCGCCGCCAAACGCGCTGTGGCCAATTACCTCGCCGCCTGCCCCTACCCGCAGGAGAAGGACGCGCCCCTGTTCCGCGCCATTCGCGGCGGGCCGCTGAACGCACGGTCGGTGTCGCAGGTCATGGCCGATGCGCGGATGCAGCTTGGCCTGCCCGCTACCGCCACACCCCACGCGATGCGCCACAGCTTTGCCACCCATCTGCTCGACGCGGGCGGCGATCTGCGGGCGATCCAAGAACTGCTGGGCCATGCCTCGCTCTCGACCACACAGGCCTATACCGCCGTCGACACCGCACGGCTGATGGAGGTCTATAACAACGCCCACCCCAAGGCGGGCCGCTGATCCCCTTGCGCCCGGCGCGCCAATCGCCATATTGGGTCCAAGCGAGGACGACCTCCCCCCTTTGGGAAAACACTCGGGACGACCCGACGAACTCCGGGACCGCCCCATGCGCAAAACCTCCGACCGCATCCGCCACGCCATCAGTTTTGAAGTCTTGGCGCTTTTGATCGTCACGCCGATGGGTGCTTGGCTATTTGATAAGCCGCTCCAAGAGATCGGCGTCGTCACCGTGGTCAGCGCCAGCATCGCGACGGCGTGGAACTACGTCTATAACCTCGGTTTTGACCACGGGATGAAACGCCTACGCGGTACGGTGCAAAAGACGGTGCCGATCCGGGTGCTGCACGCCGTTACTTTTGAAGTCGGGCTGCTCTTCGTCCTGATGCCCTTCATCGCATGGTATCTGGGCGTCTCGCTGATGGAGGCATTCTTGATCGACGTGAGCTTTGCCGTCTTCTACCTGATCTACGCCTTCGTGTTTAACTGGGTCTACGACGTGGTCTTCCCCGTGCCGGAAACCGCCCCTCAGTCCTGATCGCTGCGCAGGCGGCGCACGAACTCTGCCGCCGCCTCTGCCGGGTCTCGCGCGCCGTCGGCCACCGCGTCACTGAGGCGGTGCAGATCGTCCCGCGCCTGCGGTGTTTCCATCTGCGCCAGCAGGCGTTGCTTCACATCCTGCTCAAACCAATAGCGCGCCTGCGCGGCCCGGGTGCGGTCCCAAAACCCATTCTCGCGCCGCCAGCCGATCAACTCTTGCAAGGCGGTCCAAGTCTCATCGAGCCCATGTTCTTCCAAGGCCGACACAGCCGTCGCACGCGGGTAGCCTTCCGGATCTTGCGGCCGCTTGCGCAGCAGACGCAGCGCTCCGGCATAGTCGGCGCGGGTGCGGGCGGCGGTGGATTTCAGATCGCCGTCCGCCTTGTTGATGACGATGAGGTCGGCAATTTCCATGATGCCCCGCTTCACCCCCTGCAACTCGTCACCGCCCGCAGGGGCCAGCAGCAGCACGAAGGCGTCCGACATCTCGGCCACCACGGTCTCGGACTGGCCCACGCCCACGGTCTCGATCAGCACCACGTCAAACCCCGCCGCCTCACAAAGCCGTACCGCCTCGCGCGAGCGGCGCGCCACGCCGCCCAAATGCGTCTGGCTGGGCGAGGGTCGGATAAAGGCTTTTGGCTCGCGGCTCAGTCGGTCCATCCGCGTTTTGTCACCTAGGATCGACCCGCCCGAACGTGTCGAACTGGGGTCCACCGCCAGCACCGCCACGCGTTTGCCCTGCCCCGTCAGCATCATGCCAAAGCTTTCGATGAAAGTGGATTTCCCCACCCCCGGCGTGCCCGACAGGCCAATCCGCAGCGCTTGCCGGTCCGTGGGCAGCTTCGTCAGTAGTTCCGCAGCCGCCGCACGGTGATCCGCACGGCCCGATTCCACCAGCGTGATCGCCCGCGCCAGCGCGCGGCGCTCGCCTGCTATGATGCCCTTGGCCAGATCGTCGATATCCATGGCCCAACTTTTGCGGGGGCGGCGCGGAATTGTCCATCCCCACCCTTGGCGCGGCGGCCGCTTTGCCCGATAACCGCCCCATGTCCAACGCTGATTTCGCCCTGCCCATCGACGCCGTTCTGCCCGACGTGATCACCGCCCTGCGCGACAGGGGCCGCGTCGTGCTACAAGCGCCCCCGGGCGCGGGCAAGACCACACGAGTGCCGCTGGCGATGCTGGACGCAGGCCTGACCCAAGGCCGCATCCTGATGCTGGAGCCGCGCCGCCTCGCCGCACGCGCCGCCGCCGCACGCATGGCCGACAGCTTAGGCGAAGAGACCGGCCAGACCGTCGGTTTTCGGGTGCGCGGGGCCTCTGCCGTGTCGAAAAACACCCGCATCGAAGTCGTCACCGAAGGCATCCTGACCCGCATGTTGCAAGACACCCCCGACCTGCCCGGCGTCGGCGCGGTGATCTTTGACGAATTCCACGAACGCTCGCTGAACGCCGATCTGGGCCTCGCACTCTGCCTCGAAGTCGCGGGTGCGCTGCGGGACGACCTGCTGCTCGTCGCCATGTCCGCCACGCTCGACGCCGCCCCGGTGGCGGAATTGATGGAAGCGCCGATCGTGACCTCCGAGGGCCGCAGTTTTGACGTGGAGCCGCGCTGGCTCGACAAGCCGATGGGCAAGCAGCGGTTGGAGAATGCGGTGGCCGACCTGACGCTAAAGGCACTCAACGAGGCCCCCGGCTCGGCGCTGGTTTTTCTGCCCGGTGAGGGCGAGATCCGGCGGGTGGAGGCGCTCTTGAGCGCGACCTTGCCAGATGACTGCACCTTGGCCCCACTCTTCGGCGCGCTGGATTTCAAGGCCCAGCAAGCCGCCATCGCCCCCGCCCGCACGGGCCGCAAGGTGGTGCTGGCGACCTCCATCGCTGAGACCTCACTCACCATCGAAGGCATCCGCATCGTGGTCGACGCAGGCCGCTCGCGCCGGGCGCTGTTCGACCCCTCCTCGGGCATGTCGCGGCTGGTGACCGAACGCGTCACCCGCGCCGAAGCCACCCAACGCGCAGGCCGCGCCGGGCGGCTGGACGCGGGCGTGGCTTACAAGCTCTGGACCCGCGGCGAAGAGGGCGCGCTCGCCGCCTTCCCTCCGGCCGAGATCGAGGCCGGAGACCTCACCGGCTTTGCGCTCGAACTGGCGCTTTGGGGCGCGCAGGCGGATGAGTTGAGCTTTGTCACCCCGCCCCATGCTGGGCGTTTGGCCGAGGCGCAGTCGGTGTTGCAGATGCTGGGCGCGCTGGACGATGCGGGTCGGATCACTGCGCATGGTAGGACGCTGGCCAAGCTGCCACTGCACCCGCGCTTGGCGCATATGGTCGCCCGCGGCGGGCCCCGCGCACCGCTGCTCGCCGCGCTTTTGGCCGAGCGCGACCCGATGCGCGGTGCCCCCGTCGATCTGTCGCTGCGAATGGATGCGCTGGCCGGAAAACGCACCGCCGCCGCGCCCCATGCCCCGACGCTGGCGCGGATCAAATCCGAGGCCAAGCGGCTGAGCCGGATGACAAAGGGCGTCGGGCCGGACGGTTTGGGCGTGCTGGCCGCCTTGGCCTATCCCGACCGTGTCGGCTTGCGCCGCAAGGGTGAGGCCCCGCGCTATGTATTGTCGGGCGGCAAAGGCGCGATTTTGCCTGAGACTGACCCGATGGCCGGCGCGCGGTTGCTGGTGGCGACCGATCTTGACGGTGACCCGCGTGAGGCGCGGATACGGCAGGCCACGCTGATCACTGATGCTGAGCTGCGAGAGACCTTTGGGGAGCAAATCCACTGGCAGGACGTCTGCCTCTGGTCGCGCCGCGAGGGTCGCGTGCTGACCCGGCGGCAGGAAGTTTTCGGTGCGCTGGTGCTGGAGGACCGCACCTGGCCCGATGCGCCTGCCGATGCGGTCGCTGTCGCGATGCTCGACGGTGTGCGACAACTGGGGCTGAAGCCAGGCAAAGCCGCGGCGCTGTTTCTGGCCCGCGCCCGGCTCATGTCTGCGCCCTTCCCCGACTTCTCTGACGCTCACCTGATGGAAACGCTGGACGATTGGCTGCTGCCGCATCTCGCGGGGGTCCGCAGCACGGGCGATTGGAAGGGGTTTGACCTGACGCCGGCCCTAAAGGCGCGGCTCACGTGGGAGCAGCAACAAGAGCTTGACCGCGCCGCCCCCGCGCATTTCGAAACCCCGCTGGGGCGGCGCGTGGCGATTGACTACAGCGGCGACCAACCCGGCATTTCCCTGCGCCTGCAAGAGATGTTCGGCGTCTCGCGGCATCCCACTGTGGGCGGCCAACCGCTGCAAGTCACCCTGCTGTCCCCCGCCCAGCGCCCGGTGCAGGTGACGATGGACATTCCGGGCTTCTGGGCCAGTTCCTATGCCGATGTGCGCAAGGACATGCGGGGCCGCTATCCGCGTCACCCGTGGCCCGAAGACCCGACGGTGGCCGACCCGACGCTGCGCGCCAAACCCCGCGGGACTTGAAAGAGAAAGCGCGCCCGAAAGGGGCGCGCGTCAGGGTTTCGATGCGGTGTAGGTTAGGCCGCCGCGAAGGTCAGTGAGACGCCATTGATGCAATGCCGCTTGCCTGTCGGCTCTGGCCCGTCGTCAAAGACATGGCCCAGATGGCTGCCACAACGGTCGCAATGGACCTCGGTGCGGCGGATGAAGAACGAATTGTCGGGCATCGTCTCAACGGCATTGTCGAGGGGCTGATAGAAACTCGGCCAACCGGTCCCGCTTTTGAACTTGGTCGCGGCATCATAAAGCGGCTGATCGCAGCCTTTGCAGTTAAAGGTGCCGGGGCGGGTCTCGTCATTCAGCGGGCTGGTGAAGGCCCGCTCGGTATCGCCCTCGCGCATCACGGCATACTCAATGTCGCTCAGCATCGCGCGCCATTCAGCTTCGGTGCGGGTGACTTCAAAGTTGCCCTCTACATAGGCGGCGGCAGCGGTGCGCGCGCCCAGTCCGACGGCGGCAGCGCCCCAAAGGCTCGATGTCAGAAAATGACGTCTGTTCATGGTGTTTCCTCCGTCAGGGTGGGCGGTGAGGCGGGCCGATGAAGAACACATCGGCCCGCGTGGCTTAGGTCTTACTTGGGGACCAGCACGCTATTTACAACGTGGATCACCCCGTTGGACTGGTTCACATCTGCGATAGTCACGCGCGAGGCGTTGCCGCTCTCGTCGATGATATAGACGTTGTTGCCTTTGACTTGTGCGGACAGCGCGTCGCCGGAGACGGCGTTGAAGTGATAAAATCCATCGCTGGAGGCGCGGGCCTTGGCTGCGATGTCCGCGGCGGACCATTTGCCCGCGACAACATGGGCCGTCAGCACTTTGGTCAGCATGTCTTTGTTTTCGGGCTTCAGCAGCGTGTCGACAGTGCCCGCGGGCAGTGCGGCGAAGGCATCATTTACGGGGGCGAAAACGGTGAAGGGGCCTTCGGAGGCCAGCGTGTCGACCAGACCGGCGGCTTTCACGGCGGCGACCAGCGTGGTGTGATCGGCGGAGTTCACGGCGTTTTCGACGATGTTTTTATTCTCAAACATATCCGCACCACCGACCTGCGGGTTGGCGGCCATAGCGCCTGTGGCGAACAAAGCGGCAGTAGCGGTCGCGGCGGCGAGTGTCTTGAAGTTGATCATTTGGGTTTCCTCCTCAGATGCCCCCCGTTGTGGGCGGCGATGCTGAACCCACGGAAGCAGCGCGGCAGGAGTTTCAGCAGGGAGTGAGTTTTTCTTAAAAAAACTTTCAAGCGACTGTAACAAACAAAAGAAAAGCCGCCCCGAAGGGCGGCTTCTGTGATCTTAGAGCTCGGCCACTGCGCCTGCGGCCATGACGGAACCGGTGGGCACGCCACCCGGCGCACCGCCCGGTGGCTCGTCGGTAATGGCCAGCGTGATCTGCGCGGCCTCGGCGGCCAGATCGGCAGGCAGGGCGACACGGCTCACGTCACCGTCTGGCAGCACGCCCAGCGAGATCGGCGCCCGTTCGGGTAGGATTGCCCAAAGCTCCAGCACCCGGCCTTCGGGTGCCGCGCCGGAGACCCGGCGCAGAGCAATGTCGCCGCGTGACATGTCCATCACGGCGAGCAGTTCCAGCGCGCTGTCTTCGGCAGCCATGCGGGTGGCATAGACCTCGCCCTGCGTTGGCACTGTTGGTTCCTGAAGCAGCGGTACAGCAAGGAAGGCCACCGCCGCCAGCGCTGCAAAGCTGATCCCCTGCCAGACCCAGAGGCGCTGCATCAACGGCACGCGCCGGGCCGAGAAGAGCCGCGCCATCAGCGCTTTGCGCGATCGGGCGGGGGCGTTCACCGGGGTGATGTCATCGGTCATGGCGACGAAGCGTTCCTGCCAGTCGGCCACGCGGCGCGCAAATGCACGGTCTTGCAGCATGCGGGCGCGGGCCGCATCGCGCGCCTCGCCCTCGACCAGCCCAAGCGCCACTTCGGCGGCGAGCATGTCATCGTCTTCGGCGGGCATGGTGGGGTGGTCGCTCATATGCTCATACACTCCCGCAGGCTCATCAACCCGCGCCGCAGCCATGTGCGCATCGTGTTGAGCGGCACGTTGAACCGCTCGGCCAGATCGGCATAGCTCGCCCCTTCCAGATAGGCCCCCCGGATCGCCGCACCACGGTCGGCTTCGAGCCCGTCAAGACAGCCCGTCAGACGCGTGGCTTCCGAGGCCGCGACGGCGGATTGTTCGGGATTTGGCCCCGGTGCGGCCAGTTCAAGCCCCGGCGTGTCGATGTCCTGATGCCCCTTGCGCGTCGCGCGCAGACGGTCAATCGCGGTGTTGCGGGCGATGGTAATCAGCCATGTCATCGGCGACAGACCGTTGGCCTGATAGCGGTCCGCGTTGTTCCATATCTTGACGAATGTATCTTGCATGGCGTCCTCTGCTGCGGCCCGTGTATCCAACACACGCAGGCTGACCCCAAAGAGTTTCGCCGACACCCGATCATAAAGCGCTTCGAACGCTGCACGATCTCCCATTGCCACCTGCGCGATCAAGCGCTCGATTTCTTCGCGGTCGCTGTTCAAGGGCCACTCCATCAGAGGGTCAAAGGGTCAGGCGCCATCGTTCCGCCCGTGTTTCAAAGTGCGACAACGCCTGCAAAAGTCAACATGGGCCTGCAGCCATAACGGGTTGTTTACCACCCTGTACCATCCGCCTGCATTGGCACAACCCTTCGCGGGATAAGGAAAATCCCCCGCAGCGTTCACAGAGATTGCAGCACCCCAATGCTTGCGCTACCCAGTTTGCGAGGGGAATGCGCAAGGGGAGAATGTGCATGCAAAACGCGCTTGAGACGTCTTATGACGTGGTGATCGTGGGGGGGGCCATCTATGGCTCGGCGCTGGCCTGGTGGCTGACGAACACGCCCGGTTTTGATGGCAGCATCTTGGTGGTGGAGCGCGACCCGACCTATGAATTCGCCTCGACCAGCCATACGAATTCTTGCATCCGGCAGCAGTTCAGCAGCCGTGTGAACATCCAAATCTCGCAGTTCGGGGCCGAGTTCATCAAGAATTTTCGTCACTTCATGCATGACGACCCGGAGGTGCCCCACCTCGCCCTACAATGCTTTGGCTACCTCTACCTTGCCGACACGCCCAAGTTTGCCGAGACCCTGCGCGAGACGCAGGCGATCCAAGCCGCGATGGGCGCGCATACCAAACATATGACCCGCGAGGAGCTTGCCGCGCGCTACCCCTTCTACAGCCTCGACGACATTATCGCGGCCAACCATAACACGGTGGACGAAGGCTATTTCGACGGCGGCACCATGTTCGACTGGTTCAAACGTATGGCCAAGCGGCGCGGTGTGAGCTTTGTGCATGACGAGGCGACGGGCATGGACCTGAACCCCGCAGGCAGCGCCGTGGATGCGGTGACGCTAAAATCCGGCGCGAAGGTTTCCTGCGGCACGGTGGTCAACGCTTCCGGCCCCCGCGCGGCAGCAACAGCGCGGATGGCGGGGATCGACCTGCCCGTGGTCCCGCGCAAGCGCTACACCTTCATCTTTGACGCCGCCGAGCCGCTGGAAATGGACCTGCCGCTGACCATCGACCCCAGCGGCGTGCACATGCGGCAAGAGGGCAAATACTACATGGCGGGCTGCCCGCCGGACGATGATGTCGATGTGGCCTATGACGACTTTGGCTTTGACCATTCGATCTGGGAAAACAAGGTCTGGCCCGCGATTGCGACCCGCGTCCCGGCCTTTGAACGGGTCAAGGTGATCAACGAATGGGTCGGGCATTATGCCTTTAACACCGTTGACCAGAACGCCATTCTGGGGCGGCATGACAAGGTCGCGAACTTCGTCTTTATGAACGGCTTTTCCGGCCATGGCTTGCAACAGGCCCCCGCCATCGGGCGCGGCATTGCCGAATTGATCACCCATGGCGCCTACCGCACGCTGGACCTTACGCCGCTGGAATATGGGCGCATTGTGCGGTCCGAGAAATTCATTGAAAGGGCCGTGATATGAAGCACGCCGAGAACAAGTTCCTCGCCGCAATCCGGTCGGGTCAGAAACAGCTCGGCCTCTGGGTCTCGCTGTCGGACGGCTATGCCGCCGAGGTGGTGGCCCATGCGGGCTATGACTGGGTGATGCTCGATATGGAGCACGCACCGAGCGATATGAAGTCCGTGCTGGGCCAGTTGCAGGCGTTTTCGGGCAGCGAGACCACGGCGATGGTGCGGCCCGATTGGAACGACGCGGTCAAAGTGAAACGCTTGATGGACCTCGGCGCGCCGGGCTTGCTGTTCCCGATGGTGCAGACGCCCGACGAGGCCCGCGCCGCCGTCGCCGCCTGCCGCTACCCGCCACGTGGCGTGCGCGGCGTGGCCGGACTGAACCGCGCCAACCGCTTTGGCCGGATCGAGGACTACTACGACCAAGTCGAGAACCAGACCGCGATCCTGATCCAGCTTGAAACCCGCGCCGCCGTGGAAAACGCCGCCGGTTTTGCCGAAGTCGAGGGGATCGACGGCATCTTCTTTGGCCCTGCGGACATTGGCGCTGATATGGGCCATCTGGGTCAGACCATGCACCCCGAGATCTGGGATCTGATCCGCCCGGCGGCAAAGCTGCTGATCGACAAAGGCATTCCCGTGGGCACCTTGGTCACCGATCCCAATTTTGCCGCCGAGTTGCTGAACGAAGGTTTCACCTTCGTCGCCTGCGGCACCGATGCGGGTCTGCTGGCCCGTGGGGCTGATGCGCTGCGCGCGCAAGTGCGCGACAAGATTTCAAAGACGTGAAAGGATAACGAGATGAAATTCAAGAAACTGGTCCTGACCGGTGCCGCCGGGCGCCTCGGCTCTTACCTGCGCGAGCCGCTGGCCGCGATGTGCGAGGAACTGGTCAGCTCCGACATCGCCGAGGACGTCGGCACGCTTTATGACGGCGAGCGCTACCAGAAGGCCGATCTGGCCAATTACGACGAGGTCGCGGCCCTGATGGAGGGCGCCGACATGGTGGTGCATTTCGGCGCCATCGTGGACGAGAAACCCTTCATGGAACTCTTGGGTCCGAACTTCGTCGGCTCCTACAACGTCTGGGAATCCGCCTATCAAGCCGGCGCACGCCGCGTGGTCTATGCCTCCTCGATCCACGCGGTTGGCATGCACAAGAAATCCGACTTCATCGGCATCGACGCCGCCCACAAGCCCGACACCTTCTACGGTCTCGCCAAATGCTTCACCGAAGACCTCGGCTCCATGTATTGGGACAAACGCCAGTTGGAATCCGTACATCTGCGCATTCTCAGCGCCGCGCAGGTCAACAACTCCCGCGCGCTTGGCTCGTGGCTCAGCTATGACGACCTGATCCAACTGGTGACCCGCGCCGTCGACACGCCTTCGGTCGGTTTCTCGGTAATCTACGGTGTGTCGAACAACGACCGCGCCCCGGTGGACAATGCCAAAGCGTCCTTCTTAGGCTACCGTCCCAAAGACAACGCCGAGCAATTTGCCGAAAAAGTGCTGGCCGAGGAAGGCCCCGTCGACATCACCGATCCCGGCCAGATGTGCCACGGCGGCCCCTTCGCCAAGGTCGATCTGGGCGAAAGCGGCGTGGCGCAGATGAAGATCGTGAACGACAAGAAAGAGACCTGACCGCAGGTCAACAGGAGGGCCCGTCATGAAGCTGCAAGACCTCGATGTGATCGTGACGGCCCCACCCGCCCCCGGCTGGGGCGGGCGCTATTGGATCTTGGTCAAGCTGACGACCGACAGCGGCATCACCGGCTGGGGCGAATGCTATGCCACGAGCGTCGGCCCCAAGGCGATGACAGCGGTGATCGAGGACGTCTTTACCCGTCACATGGTTGGCGAGAACCCCGAAAACATCGAGCCGATGTTCCGCCGCGCCTATTCGTCTGGCTTCACCCAGCGGCCCGATCTGACGGTCATGGGGGCGTTTTCGGGGTTAGAGATCGCCTGCTGGGACATCTTGGGCAAAGACCGCGACCGCCCGGTGCATGCGCTGCTCGGCGGGCGCACCAACGCGCGAGTGCGCGCCTATACCTATCTCTACCCGCTGCCTCATCACGACATTGCCGCCTTCTGGACCTCGCCCGAGATGGCCGCCGAATCCGCCGCCGATTGCGTCGCCCGCGGCTATACGGCGGTAAAGTTCGACCCCGCAGGCCCCTACACGCTGCGCGGTGGCCATATGCCCGCGATGTCGGACATCACGCGCTCGGTCGCCTTTTGCAAAGCGATCCGTGAGGCGGTGGGGGATAAGGCCGACCTGCTGTTCGGCACCCATGGTCAGTTTACGACTGCGGGCGCGATCCGTCTGGGCAAAGCCTTAGAGCCTTACGACCCGCTGTGGTTCGAAGAGCCGATCCCGCCCGATGCGCCAGAGCAGATGGCCAAGGTCGCCCGCGGCCAGCGCATCCCAGTGGCTACGGGCGAGCGGTTGACCACCAAGGCCGAGTTCGCGCCGCTCCTGCGCTCTGGGGCTGCGGAAATCCTGCAACCGGCGCTTGGTCGGGTGGGTGGCATCAATGAGGCCCGCAAGATCGCCGCCATGGCCGAGGTATATAACGCGCAGATCGCGCCGCATCTTTATGCCGGGCCGGTGGAGTGGGCGGCGAATGTGCAACTTGCGACGGCGATCCCAAACATCCTGATGTGCGAGACCATTGAGACGCCGTTTCATGAGAAACTGATCAAGGGGGCGATCCGAACGGAAGGCGGTTTCATCAGCGCGCCCGAGGCGCCCGGTCTGGGGATTGAGGTGGACGAAGCACTGGCCCGCGCGCATCCTTATCGAGGCAACGGCCTGCATCTAGAAATGCAAGAAGCCCCCTGCGACTACGCCAATGGCAACGACTTCCAAGGCGGTGCGCCAGCCAAAAACGATTAGCGCAATCGACAGTCCCAGCCCGGAATCAAGCCGCAGGCGCCGGGCCATCGCCTGCCCGCCCCCCCGGGTAGGCGATTTGGTAAGGCTGGGCGCAACTCTGAGAAAAATCGCCAAGGCTGCACCATAAAGTGGCATGAACCACCCTTCGCATCACCAACCCGCAGGCAGGCGCCGGCCCTATCCGAGCAACTCACGCGCCGCCGCCACGATCCCCTCCCGCGAGGGCAGCGTCGCCGCATAAGCTGGCCCAGTGGCAATAAAACTATCCTCCGCCGTTAGCCGCGCAAAGCGCTCAACACCGCGCTCCGCCATCAGCGCCATCAGCCCCTCGGCCTGCCCCCCCGTGCGGCGACATTCATCGACGATCAACACAGGCCGATCCCCAATCGCCTCCATCAACGCCGCCTCCGGCAAAGGCGCCAACCAGCGTAAATCAATCACCCGCGCCTCCACGCCCTGCGCCGCCAAATCCAGCGCCGCCTGCTGGCTCAGATAATGCCCGTTGCCATAGCTCACGATCGCCAAATCAGCGCCATCACCAGAAACACCAACTTCGCCCAACCCGATCCGCCGATCCGGCGCCGGATAATGACGCATCCAGCCGCCATCCCCGGCCTCCTCCAAATCGCGCATCGGATAAAGCGCAATCGGCTCAACAAAGACCACCACCCGCTGCTCCTCGCGCGCCAAACGATGCGCCTCACGCAACATCATCGCGGCGTCATCCCCGGCAGAGGGACAAGCAATAATAATCCCCGGAATGTCGCGCAACACGGCCAGCGAGTTGTCATTATGAAAATGCCCGCCAAAGCCCTTCTGATAGCCCAGCCCCGCGATGCGCAGCACCATCGGGTTGCTCCACTGCCCGTCCGAGAAAAATGGCAGCGTCGCCGCCTCCCCGCGCAGCTGGTCCTCGGCATTGTGCAGATAGGCCAGAAACTGGATCTCGGGCATCGGCACAAAACCGTTATGCGCCATGCCAATCGCCAAGCCCAAAATGCTCTGCTCATCCAACAGCGTGTCGATCACCCGCCCCGGCCCAAAGCGGCTCTGCAACTTCTGTGTAACGCCATAGACCCCACCCTTGCGGCCCACATCCTCGCCCATCAGCATGGTTTCGGGATGCGCCAACATCAGATCGTGCAAAGCCCAGTTAATCAACCGCGACATCGGCTGCGGGTTGTCCATCTGGCCCATGTCGCTGCCGAAGGCCTCGGCCCGCGCTTCGGCGCTCGGCCCGTTGCTGGGCGCGCAGGCGCGCTTGGGCGGCACAAGGCTCGCCATGACATCCGAGGCCGTCTTCAAGCGGGGACGTTTGACCACCTCGTGAGCAGCCTTAGCCACCGCATCCTGCGTCTCGCGGTAAATCGCCAGCGCCTCTTCGGCCCCCATCCCTGCCTCGACCAACAACCGCGCGGAATGCAGCAAAGGATCATTCGCCTCATCCGCCTCAACCTCGGCCCGCGGCAAATATGAAGTCGCCACATCCGCCCCGGCATGGCCATAAAGCCGCACGGTGCGCAGATGCAAAAAGGCCGGCTTGCGATGCACCCGCACATAATCCGCCGCCTCTTTGGCCGCCGCAAAGGCAGCATGCAGGTCGAGCCCATCGCCCTCGAAAAACTTCAACCCCGGCCGGGCAGACATCGACGCTTTGATCCAGCCAGTTGGCGTCTTGGTCGAAATCCCGATGCCGTTGTCCTCGCAGACAAACAAAAGCGGCAAAGGCACGCCCTGCACGGCGGTCCAACAGGCCGCGTTGATCGCCCCCTGCGCCGTGGAATGGTTCGCCGAAGCGTCACCAAAACTGCACATGGCAATCGCATCGCGCGGCAAGATCGCATGCTCCGGCCGCTGCCGCCGCGCCATGCCGATGGAATGCGCGGCGCCCACTGCCTTGGGCAGATGGCTGGCGATGGTCGAGGTCTGCGGTGGGATCATCAAAGGCCGCGAACCCAGCACCTTGTGCCGCCCACCACTCGTCGGATCCTCTGCAGAACAGGCGAAGCTCAAGAGCATGTCGCGCAACATGTCCTGCCCTTCGGCCTGATCGGCCCGGGCAATCTGAAACGCCGCATCGCGGTAATGCAGGAAGGCAATGTCATCCACCCGCAGCGCTGCCGCCACCGCGGCCATGCCCTCATGGCCCGAGGAGCCAATGGTATAAAACCCCTGCCCCGCCTTCTGCATGACCCGGCTTTGCAGATCGAGGGCCCTGCTTAATACCTGCGCGCGATAAAGCTGCTCCAGTGCGCCCCGGTCGAGCGTTTTTTTATCGGAAGTGGAAACAGGAAAATCCCCCGCCGCAACGCGACGGAGGAAGTTCTCATGAACGATAGCAACGCGGTCCATGGGGCCTCTTGAAATAAAACTTCTTGCCTTCGGTGAAAGTATTTTTGGCCAAAAAGAGCGGGGGAGCCCCATTCTTTTTGGCCTCAAATACTTGGAGGGGGGGCTTGGGGGGGAGGAAATCCCCCCAATATACCGTCGTTTAAAAGAACGCCTGCAAGCCGGTTTGGGCACGACCCAGGATCAGCGCGTGCACGTCATGGGTGCCCTCATAGGTGTTCACCGTCTCAAGGTTCATCATGTGGCGGATCACTTGGAATTCACCGGAGATGCCGTTGCCGCCGTGCATATCGCGGGACATGCGTGCCACGTCCAGCGCCTTGCCGCAGTTGTTGCGCTTGACGATCGAGATCATCTCGGGCGCGGCATTGGCGGCGTCCATCAGGCGGCCGACCTGCAGCGAACCCTGCAGACCCAAGGAGATTTCGGTCATCATGTCGGCCAGCTTTTTCTGGAACAGCTGAGTCTGCGCCAGCGGTTTGTTGAACTGTTTGCGGTCCAGACCGTATTGACGCGAGGCGTGCCAGCAGAACTCGGCGGCGCCCATGGCGCCCCAGGAGATGCCGTAGCGGGCGCGGTTCAGGCAGCCGAAGGGGCCTTTGAGACCCTGCACATGCGGCAACAGCGCGTCTTCACCAACTTCGACACCGTCCATGACGATCTCGCCGGTGATCGAGGCGCGCAAAGAAAGCTTGTTGCCGATCTTCGGCGCGCTTAGGCCCTTCATGCCTTTTTCCAGCACAAAGCCGCGAATCTTGTTGTCGTGCTCTTCGGACTTGGCCCAGACGACAAAGACATCGGCGATGGGGGAGTTCGAGATCCACATCTTGGAGCCGGTCAGCTTGTAGCCATTCGCAGTCTTCACGGCGCGGGTTTTCATGCCCGCAGGGTCGGAGCCGGCGTCAGGTTCGGTCAGACCGAAGCAGCCGATCCATTCGCCCGAGCAGAGTTTGGGCAGGTATTTCTTGCGCTGTTCTTCGGAGCCGTAGGCATAGATCGGATACATGACGAGGCTCGCCTGCACTGACATCATCGAGCGGTAGCCGCTGTCCACGCGCTCCACTTCGCGGGCAACCAGACCGTAAGAGACATAGTTGCCGCCCAAGCCGCCGTATTCCTCGGGGATGGTGACGCCCAGAAGGCCCATGTCGCCCATTTCGCGGAAGATGCCCGCGTCGGTTTCTTCATTGGCGAAGGCATCGATCACGCGGGGCTGTAGCTTTTCTTGCGCATAGGCATGGGCAGAATCGCGGATCATGCGTTCGTCTTCGGTCAACTGGCTGTCGAGGCGGAAGGGGTCCGTCCAGTCGAAGGTTCCGAGGTCGGGCTTGTCTTTGGCGCGCAGCGCGGGGGCGTCGGCAGTCATGAGGGCATCCTTTCGGGTGATGTGATTTGCGGCAGTATTGCAAATTGCGCGGGGGAACTCTATCGCTGCTTTGTCCTGTGTTTATGAGAAAAACTCATATGATTGCGCCGCGCCGTTTCCTGCCTTCGATCTCTGCCCTGCTGTCGTTCGAGGCGGTCACCCGGCTTGGCACCGCCACGGCGGCGGCGCAGGAATTAAACCTGACGCAAAGCGCAGTGAGCCGCCAGATCAAGACGTTGGAGGAACAGCTGGGCGTGGCACTGATGATCCGGCAAGGGCGGCGATTGACGCCCACGCAGGCGGGGTTGGAGTATGTGGGACAGGTGCGCGACATCCTAAACCGCTTGGCGCAGGCCTCGGTCTCGGCGCGCACCAACCCCACGGGCGGCACGCTCAATCTGGCGATTCTTCCGGCCTTTGGGATGCATTGGCTGGCCCCGCGCCTGCGCGACTTTGCCCGTGATCACCCAGAGGTCACGGTGAACCTCTCGACCCGGCTGCGGCCTTTTGCTTTTGACGGCAGCCGCTTTGATGCGGCCATTCATTTTGGTCATGAGGACTGGCCCGGCGTGCGCTATCTTCCGCTGCTGCCGGAAACCGTCGTGGCGGTCTGTGCGCCTGACCTGTTGTCAGAGCCGCTGGAGGACGCGCGCGAGATTCGCCGCCTACCCCTGCTGCACCTTGAGACCCGCCCCCGCGGCTGGGCGCGTTGGCTGGGCACTCTGGGCGAGACCGAAGACCCGCCGGTGGGCATGATGTTCGACCAGTTCTCGACGATGGCGCAGGCGGCGATCCATGGCTTGGGCGTGGCGCTGCTGCCGACGTTCTTTGCCCGGCCCTATCTTAATGATGGGCAGTTGGTGCTCGCCGCCGCCCAGACCACCCAGAGCATCGGGAATTACTACCTCGTCTGGCCCGAGGACCGGGATGAGACCGGCGCGCTGGTGTCCTTCCGCAACTGGCTGGCCCAGCAGGCGCAGGCGGACTGAGCGCCCCAAGCTTTCAACGCTGACGCCCAAGTTATGCCGTATTCGCGCGTTATGCACAGGCATATCTGCCCGATCCGGGCGACCAAAAGGAGCATGATGATGCTGAGTTCATTCCGCAAAGGCGCCGGCATGCTTGCCGTCGTCACAACTGTCTTCGGCGCTACCGGCGCGCTGGCCGAGGCTCGCAACGTGCTGATCGTCGACGGCGCTTATTTCCCCGCGCTGACCCATGTGCAGCCGGGCGACCAACTGGTCTTTATCAACAACTCGACCACCAACCACACAATCACCGGCGCGAATGACGCTTGGACCAGCGGCCCGATCCCGGTCCTTGGCAGCTATACGCTGGATGTGGATGCTGACACGCCCGAAACATTCACCGGTGCTGGCTCCGAAGCCGATGCGGCGGTGATGGAAGGTGCGATCTCATTTGATGCAGTGGCCACCGAGTAACCGGTCCGACGCTTGATCTAACGAAAGCCCCGCCCTCGGCGGGGTTTTCGCGTGTTTAACCGATTTACTGTGCGAAGACGCGCTCCATATCGGCGAACCCTTTGATCTCAATCGGGTTGCCTGATGGGTCGCGGAAGAACATTGTCGCCTGCTCGCCCGGCTCCCCCTCGAACCGCAGCGAGGGTTCGATAATAAAGTCGACCTCCGCGCCTTTCAGCCGGTCGGCGAGCGCTTTCCAGTCGTCCATCTGCAACACCACACCGAGGTGCGGCATCGGCACCATGTGATCGCCGACCTTGCCCGTCGCCGCGGTGGCAAAAGGCTCGCCCAAATGCAGCGAAATCTGATGGCCGAAAAAAGAGTAATCAACCCAAGTCTCCGTCGACCGCCCCTCTTGGCAGCCCAGCACCTCGCCGTAGAAGGCGCGGGTCTGGTCGAGGTCGCGGACGTTATAGGCAAGGTGGAAGGGGGTGAGCATGGTGGTCTCCTGTCTGGTTGACGCCTGTGTAGCTTGCGGGTGCGAAGGTGCAAGGGGTCAAGCGGTTGGGTGCCGGACGCGAAGCGCTTCTAGCCTGTACTAACGTCGCCCAGGATGCCGCAGTCGCAATAGCCCCCACGAAAAAGGCGCGCCCGGTTGGACGCGCCCTCTCCGGTCAGGTTTGCACCCGCCTTACTTCATCGTGATGCGGCCATCGGTGTAGGGAGTGTAGGTCCCGTCCTTGGCCAGATACTCCGCCGTCACATCGGCCAGGTCGGGGCCGTAGTCATAGGCGTTTTCCGCGTCTTTAAACATCGCATAGCCATCCCCGCCATTGCGGACATAGTTGTTCGACACAACGCCATAGGTCTTTTCCGGATCAATCGGCGCATCGCCGATCATCACGTCGCTAATCCGGCTGCCCGGCTCGGCCTTAG
Source organism: Sulfitobacter delicatus (assembly GCF_900102535.1). Taxonomy (GTDB): domain Bacteria; phylum Pseudomonadota; class Alphaproteobacteria; order Rhodobacterales; family Rhodobacteraceae; genus Sulfitobacter; species Sulfitobacter delicatus. Next base: position 573,550 of record NZ_FNBP01000002.1, read on the forward strand.
GGTCAAAGGCAAAAGACATGCCCGCGACTTGGGGGAAACGCCCGGCTTGCTCTTCATGCTGGCTCACACCGTTCTCCAGCGCCTCGACCAGCGTCGCGCCGCTGACCTGGAAGGTCGACAGCGTGTTCTGGAACGGCAGTACCGTCAGCACTTCGCCCATGGTCACTTCGCCTGCATCGATAGAAGCACGCAAACCGCCCGAGTTGGAAATCGCAACGTCGATGCCCTGATCCTTCACACGGTCCAACATCGCATCCGAAACAAGGTTGCCCATAGAGCATTCTTGCGCCCGGCAGCTGCCACGTTCGCCATCAATCGCTTCAGAGGTTTCGGCAACCACGCGGTTGCGGATTTCTTCAAGCGGTTTGGCCGCCTCGGCGATCCGGTCCACCGTGGGCTGGTCTTCGGTTACCGCCGCGTCCATGATCAGCGGCTCGCCTTCGGCTTTGGTGATGTTGCCTTCGTCGTCAAAGGTGACGTTCAACTCGCCCAAGAACTTGCCATAGGCATAGGCATGAACAATCGCCGTTTCGCCCACCATCGTCGGATAGGGCCCCTCGGCGCGTTCATTGGTGTTGCTGAGCAGGGTATTGGTATGGCCACCCACGATCACGTCGACGCCGGTGGTCTCTGCCGCGACCTTTTGATCGACGCTATAGCCAGAGTGGCTGAGAACGATGATCTTGTTCACGCCTTTAGCGGCCAACAAATCCACCTCGCCCTGCACCGCCGCAACGGGATCGGAGAAGGTGACATTGTCGCCGGGGCTGGCGAGCTCATGGGTATCCTGCGGTGTCAGACCGATGAGGCCAATCTGCTCCCCGCCCTTCTCGATCACGGTGGATTTCGCCAGCTTGTCGGCCAAAAGCGGTTCGTTCGTGACATCACCGTTGGACATCAGCACCGGGAACTCCACCGCGTCCATAAAGCCGCGCAGCACTTCGGGGCCATCGTCGAACTCGTGGTTGCCCACGGTCATCGCGTCATAGCCCATGTTGTTCATCATTTCGGCCGCGAGCATGCCCTTGTAATGGGTGTAGAACAGCGTGCCCTGAAACTGGTCGCCGCCATCCACAAGAATGCTGTTCTCCGCCCGGTCGCGCGCTTCTGTGATTGCGGTCATCAAACGACCGGAGCCGCCAAAGCACTTGCCTTCGCCATTGTCCTCAGAGCTGCAGGGCCCGTCATATTTGCTGATCGGCTCAAAGCGGGCGTGGAAATCATTGGTGTGCAGGATGGTGAGATTGTACTCAGCCGCGGCCATGCCAGTGCTCAGCGCCAGAACCGCACCTGCGGTCAGGAATCGTTTCATGATAGTTCCCCTGTTGTTTGTTATATCGGCATCGTGGCGCGGTGCCGTGCGCGTGTCAAAGGTCATATTGCCTGCCCCATGGTCACCCTCGGCCCCTTGACCACCGGCCTCGTGGCGGGCATCAGAAGTTATGCTGATTTTTAAGATATTCCGCGCCGACGAATGGGCGGCGCTGCGCAAAGACGGGGCCACCGATGGGGCGCCGATTGATGTCACCGATGGCTATGTCCATTTCTCGACCGCCGAACAGGCCGAGGAAACCGCCGCTAAGCATTTCGCTGGCGTCGATGGGTTGTTCCTGCTGGCCGTGGACAGTGACGCCCTTGGCGACGCGCTGGAATGGGAGCCGTCGCGTGGTGGGGCGCTGTTCCCGCATCTCTACCGCCAGTTGACGATGGATGACGTGCTCTGGGCCCAGCCGCTACCGCTCGTTGACGGGGTGCATCAGTTCCCCGCAGGTTTGGGCGAGGCCAGCGCATGACCGGCTATATCGACCCCGAACGCGCCCAGTTCGACGCTTTCAAGGGGCTGGATCGGGATCAGCAGATCGACATGCTGAACCTCGTGCGCCTGCGCGACAAGGCGAACTACCCTGGCGATCACGAGGCCGCGCGCGATGGGCTGACAGGGGCCGAGGCCTATGCCGCCTATGGCCGCGACAGCGCCCCGGTGCTGGCCCGTGTGGGCGGCAGCATCCTGTGGCGCGGCGCCTTTGACGTGACGCTGATCGGCCCGCAGGATGAAGCATGGGACATCATGTTCATCGCCCGCTACCCGTCTGCCCACGCCTTCCTCGCAATGATTTCGGACCCGGAATATCAAGCCGCCGTTGTGCACCGTCAAGCCGCGGTGGAGACCTCCCGGCTGATCCGCTCCCGCGCCCTGCCGCTGACCGAGGGTTTTGCATGACGCCGCTGCTCGAACGGCTCGGCCTGCGCGCCCTGCACCAGCTTGACCCCGAAGCCGCCCATGGTCTGGCGATCCGCGCTCTGCGCGGCAGGCTAGCCCCTGCCCCCGGCCCGCAGACCTCGCCGCGCTTGCGGACCACATTGGCGGGGCTGGACCTGCTGAACCCGGTTGGGCTGGCAGCGGGCTTTGACAAAAATGCCACCGCCGTCGCGCCGCTGTCGCGTGCGGGTTTTGGCTTTATCGAGGTCGGTGCTGCCACCCCCCTGCCCCAGCCCGGCAACCCGCGCCCGCGGTTGTTTCGCCTGACCGAAGACCGCGCCGCGATCAACCGGTTCGGCTTTAACAACGACGGGATGCAAGCGATCTGCGCAAGGCTTTCGCGCCGAGGGTCTGGCGTGCCGGTGGGGTTGAACCTCGGGGCCAACAAGACCAGCGAAGACCGGGCGGCCGATTTTGCCAAGGTCATGACCGTCGCCCGCGATCACGTCGATTTCGCGACCGTCAATGTCTCCTCCCCCAACACCGAAAAGCTCCGCGATTTGCAGGGCAAAGCCGCCCTCGCAGCCTTGCTTGAAGGCGTGATGGAAGTGCGCGGTGCCACGCCGGTCTTCCTGAAAATCGCCCCCGATCTGACCGAGGCCGAGATCGAAGACGTGGCCGAAGTCGCCCAGAACGCCGGTGTCGCGGCGATCATCGCCACCAATACCACGCTGGACCGGACCGGCCTTGCCAGCGCCCATGCGCCTGAGGCGGGCGGCCTCTCGGGCGCGCCGTTGTTCGAACGCTCGACCCTCGTTTTGGCGCGGCTCTCGGGGCTGACGGACATCCCGCTGGTCGGTGTCGGGGGCGTCTCGGATGCCGAAACCGCCTACGCTAAAATCTGCGCCGGCGCCTCTGCGCTGCAACTCTACACCGCGCTGGTCTTTGGCGGCGTTGGGCTGGTCGAAGAGATCACCACGGGGCTGGACAAGCTGCTGGCCCAAGATGGTTTCGCGAATGTCGCCGATGCGGTGGGCAGCAAGCGTGAGGACTGGCTGTGATTACTCTTTGGCACAATCCGCGCTGCTCGAAATCGCGTCAGACGCTGGCCTTGATCGAAGACGCGGGCGTGCCGGTAACTTTACGCCGGTATCTCGATGATGCGCCTTCGCGGGATGAGATTCTGGCGGCGCGCGATGCGCTTGGGCTGGGTGCCGTTGAGATAATGCGAACGGGCGAGAAGGTGTTCAAGGACCTGAGCCTTAGTAAAGACAGCCCCGAAGACACGCTTCTCGACGCCATGGCTGCCCACCCTATCCTCATCGAACGGCCCATCGCCTTCCGCGATACCCGCGCCGTGATTGGGCGCCCGCCGGAAGCCGTAAGAGCGCTGCTCTAACCCGCCGCGCGCTCCAGCGCCGGATAGCGCAGCCCCAGCGTGATGCCCCGCACCACGAAGGACACCAGCAGCGAAATCCACAACCCATGGTTGCCAAGGTTCGGCACCAGCAACAGCGCCACCGCGACATAGAACAGGAACGACACCAGCATCATGTTGCGCATATCGCGCGAGCGGGTGGCCCCGATGAAGATGCCGTCGAGCATATAGGCCGCGCAACCCAAGAGCGGGGCCGCGACCATATAGGGCAGATAGAGCCGCGCAACGTCCTGCACCTCGGGCGCTTTGGCCATCAGATCAATGATCGCCCCGCCCGCCAATGCAAACGCCAGCGCCAGCAGCACGCTGACCAAGAGCGCCCAGCCCGAAGTCAACACCGAGCCGCGCCGCAGGACTTCACGCTGGCCCGCGCCATAGGCGCGCCCGACGATGGCCTCGGCGGCAAAGGCAAACCCGTCCAGCCCGTAAGAGGTGATCATCAGGAATTGCAGCAGCACCTGATTGGCCGCCAGTGTGACATCGCCCAAGCCCGACCCCATGAAGAGGAAGGAGACAAAGATCGCCTGCAGCAGCAGCGAGCGGATCAGGATGTCGGTGTTCACCTGCATCATCCGCTTCCAACGCGGCCCGTCAAAGACCTGCACCCAGTCGCGCCAGGCAGGCTGCACGAAGGCTGCGCGGCAGAACCACAGACCAAGAACCGCACCGCTCCATTCGGCAAGGAAAGTGGCAATCGCAACGCCCTCGACACCCCAGCCGAGGCCCAGCACGAACCACAGATCGAGCAATATGTTCAGCCCGTTCATCCAGACCTGCAGTACCAGCACCGCACGGCTGCGCTCTTGGGCAATCAGCCAGCCGGTGATCGCATAGATCGAGATCGCAGCGGGCGCAGACCAGATGCGGATCGCCATATATTGCCGCGCCAGCCCTTCGACCTCGTCGGAGGCGGGAGCCACCTGAAAGGACGCCCAGAACAGCGGCAGTTGCAACGCCATGAGCACCAGCCCCGCGCCCGCGCCGATCAGTAAGCCGCGCGTCAAGAGGGCCGCGACCTCGCCCTCTTCTCCATTGCCAGCAGCCTGTGCCGTTAGCCCGACGGTGCCCATGCGCAGAAAGCCGAAAATCCAATAGAGCGCCGAAAGGATGATCGCCCCCAGCCCCACCGCGCCGATGGGGGCCGCTGCGCCCAACTGGCCGACCACGCCGGTATCCACCGCGCCGAGGATCGGCACTGTGGCGTTGGAAATGACGATGGGGATCGCGATCTTGAGCACACGGCGGTGCGTCACCACATCGCGGGCGGCCAGCGTGCCGCGCTCGACCGCCCGCAGATCAGCGTCGGTAAGCGGTTCGGCCTCCGTCTCAGCCACGCCGCTGGGGCATTACGAAATGGCCCGTGGCCTGGGCGAAAATGCGGCTGCGGTTGTCCTGCCACGCCTCGACATGCACGCTGGCATAGCGCCGCCCGGAGCGGTTAATCCGCGCGCGCGCATAGGCATCGCGTGGCAGACCAGTGCGCAGGTAATCGACGGTGAAATCAATCGTTTTGGGCAGACGCGGCAGGTGGTCCCCATCCAGATTGTCGAGATTCAGTGCACCGCTTTCCATGTCTTCCCAGATCAGCCCCCAGCTGAGCGTGATGATCGCCGTGACCTCCAGAAACGCTGCCGTCGCGCCGCCGTGGAGCGCAGGCAGGATCGGGTTGCCGATAAGTTGGTCGGTATAGGGCATGACGCCAGTCAGCTCATCGCCGCGACGTTCCAACTGGATGCCCAGAAACTGGATGTAGGGCACGCCTTCGACCAGCGCGCGCAGCACCCCGTCGCGGCGTTGTTTGATGACCTGAACTGGCTCTGGCTTGCGACGCTCACTCATTTGTGGCCCTCCACGGTGAAAGTGCCTGTTGCGGTAGCCACAAGGTTCTCGGCGTCCTCATCCGTCGCCGTGGCGCGGACGAACGCTACCGAGCGGGTCACGTGATAGCAGGTCGCGCGTGTGGTGATGGACTGACCGGGGGTCGCAGCGCGCAGGTATTCAATGCGCAGGTCCATCGTCGCCGTGGCCGCCGGGTTGCTCGGGTGGCTCATCACCGCAGCACCACAGCAGGTGTCCATCAGGGCGGAGACCGCGCCGCCGTGAATCACCCCGGTCTTGGGGTCACCGATCAGCTTCTCATCGTAAGGCATGGTGATCTCGGCAGAGCCATCGCCCAAATCACGCAGTTCCATGCCAAGCGCCATGGAATGCGGCAGGGCCTGAATGAACTGGCGCGCCATTTTTAACTTGTCCGACATGCGGTCCGGTCCCTCGCGGCTGGTTTTACCCTTTATCACGGGGGGATAGCGAAAGGGCAAGAGCACCGGTTGCGCATCCCTGCCGCTGACCATAGTTTGCCCGCAGGGAGTAGATGCTTTGGATGATGAACGCCTGACTTTCAAAGAGATGTGCGCGGCTTTCGATGTGACGCCACGCACCCTGCGCTATTACGAATATATCGAATTGCTGCAGCCGCACCGCGAAGGGCGGTCCCGCTTCTATGGCCCGCGCGAGCGCGCCCGGATGAAGCTGATCCTGCGCGGCCGCAAGTTCGGCTTTGCGCTGGAAGACATCCGCCAGTGGCTGCTGATCTATGAGAAAGAAGGCACCGAGGCGCAGATGCGCGCTTGGGTGACGATGGCGGATGGGCAGTTGGAAGAACTGGCCGAGCAGCGCGCGCAGTTAGACGAGGCTATGGCCGAGTTGCAAAAGCTGCGCGACGATACGGCTGCGGCGATCGGACAGGAGTCCGCCTGACCAGTCGGACCCCGTCGATTACTGGTTCCGGCGCGGCGTCAGTTGCGTGATCAACAGCTGCAAGTCGGCCACCACCCGGATCATATCAGAAACCGTGTCATTATTGGCGTGACCTGCCAGATCAAAAGCGCCGCTTTCGACCAGATCGGACGCGGCTTTCAGATCGCGCAGAACGCGCGCTTTGGTGTCATCCTGTGCGCCAGTTGGCCGCGCAGAGACATTGGCACCCTCTGCGGGATGCTTAATGCTTTGCTGCTTAGACATGCTCGAACCCTTGTTAGGTAAGGCTACCTTCTTAAGACCGGGCCTGTTTCGAGTCTTGTCCCGCAACCACGTGACAACCAATAGCCGAACCAATTCGACAAAGGTTTATGATCGATCCCGTTTCGGCTTACGCAGCAGCCCTGCCCCCAAGCCGCGGATCGCAGCCGTGGTACGGTCGTTAACTTCAAGCTTGGAAAAAATGCGGCGCACATTGGTGTCTACTGTATGCGGGGAAATACCCAAGATCTCGGCAATCACCCCGTTGCTTTTGCCGGTGGCGATCCACTCCAGCACTTCGATCTCTCGCGGGGACAGACCCGCATCGCGCGCCTCAACGTCTTCCATCATGACAGAATAGCGCAGATGCGCGGTCTGGGCGGCGCTGTGCAGGGTAAAGATGTCGTTCTTGGAAAGCTCAGGTGCGTCCGGACCAAAACCGAGGTTAACGACCGCCGCCGCCCCTTGCGGTCCGTGAACATGAACCGCCAAACCACCGTGGGGGCGCAACTGCTGCAACCTGCGCATATAGACCTGTTCAGTCTTTGTCAGCCGCGTGAGCTCTTCGACTTCGGACCAGTAGAATGGGGCCATGCGCCGCCGCGCGAGATTCTCGATCGGGCTGGTCTTTAACTGATCCGGGTCCAGTATCTCCGACGTCCAGCGGACCGCATCGGTAACGCTGAGATCGCGTTCGAACTGAACCGCCGTGGCCTCACTATTGTCGCCATGGTAGCTCACCAAATGGATGCCAAAGCCGGAGTAGAAGTTCAGGCCGCATCGCGACAGTGCCACACCATCCTCAGCCTCAGCACAGCATTGCGCAAAGTGATCTAACGAGATTCTCTTTGACATGCACCGCCTCAGTTTGCCTGCGCCGTTTCGTCAAAGGTGCCTTTTTACTGAGGCACCCGGCAACTGGTATTCGGCGTAATATTACGTGTTGCTGCCCGATTTAGAAAGTGACGCAACGTATCGCTTACGTCAACGTCAACTTCCATTGTAAGAGCAGAGCAAGTCCCCACCTGAAGTCCTGTAATGACGCTCGGAGAGACATGAAATGACCGCCGACACCCTGACCATCCGCCAGATGTGCGACGCCTTTGAGGTGACCCCGCGCACTCTGCGCTTTTACGAGGCGAAAGAGCTGCTCTTCCCGCTGCGGGAAGGTCAAAAACGCCTGTTCACCAAAAGCGACCGTGCCCGGCTCAAGCTGATCCTGCGCGGCAAACGCTTTGGCTTCAGCCTCGAAGAAATCCGCCAGTTGCTCGACCTCTACCACATGGGCGACCAGCAGCAGACCCAGATCGCCGCCGCCTATGACGTGGCCCGCGCCCGTCTGGCCGATCTCGAATCCCGCCGCGATGAGCTGAACGAGGCGATTGATGACCTCAAAGACCAGCTGAAATGGGGGGAAAAGATGATCGCCTCCATGAACCAGCCGCGTCGCGCCGCCGAATAAACCTAGCGGCTCCGCGCCGCGCCACGACATCCATAAAAAGACCACCCGGAGAGCATAGATGCCCAGCTACACAGCCCCCACCAAAGACCTGCAATTTGTCCTGCATGACGTGCTGAAAGTCACCGAAAGCCAGACCCCCGGCTATGACGAGCTGGAGCCTGATTTCACCTCCGCCATTTTGGACGAAGCGGGCAAGCTGACCTCCGAAGTCCTCGCCCCGCTGAACGCCGTGGGCGACAAGGAAGGCTGCCGTTTGGAGAATGGCGTGGTCTATACGCCGAAAGGTTTCAAAGAAGCCTTTGAGAAGGTCAAAGAAGGCGGCTGGCCCGGTCTCGACATGCCCGAACAGTACGGTGGGCAGAACATGCCCTATGTCATGGGCACCGCCGTGGGCGAAATGTTCTCCGCCGCCAACCAAGCCTTCACCATGTACCAGGGCCTGACCCACGGCGCCGCCTCCGCGATCCTCGCCCATGGCACCGACGCGCAGAAAGACACCTACCTGCCCAAGATGGTCTCCTGCGAATGGACCGGCACCATGAACCTGACCGAGCCGCATTGCGGCACCGATCTGGGCCTGATGCGCACCAAAGCCGCGCCGCAGGACGACGGCAGCTACAAAATCTCCGGCCAGAAGATTTTCATCTCGTCCGGTGAGCACGACATGGCCGACAACATCATCCATCTGGTGCTGGCCAAGATCGAAGGCGGCCCGGAAGGCATCAAAGGCGTGTCGCTCTTCATCGTGCCCAAGTTCATGGTCAATGAAGACGGCTCCTTGGGCGAGCGCAACGGCGTCTCCGTCGGCTCCATCGAAGAAAAGATGGGCATCCACGGCAACTCCACCTGCGTGATGAACTACGACGGCGCTACCGGCTATCTACTGGGCACCGAGCACAAGGGCATGCGCGCCATGTTCACCATGATGAACGAAGCCCGCGTCGGCGTTGGCATGCAGGGACTGGCGCAGGCCGATGTGGCCTACCAAAACGCCGTGATCTACGCCAACGACCGCCTTCAGGGCCGTGCCGTCACCGGGGCTGAGTTCCCTGACAAGCCCGCCGATCCGCTGATCGTGCACCCCGACATCCGCCGCTCGCTGATGGACCAGAAAAGCTTCGTCGAAGCCGCCCGCGCCTTCATCCTCTGGGGCGCCACCATGATCGACGCCGCCCACCGCGCCGATGACAAAGACGCCGATGGTCTCGTCTCCCTGCTGACCCCGGTCATCAAAGGCTTCCTGACCGACCAAGGTTACGACATGACCGTGAAGGCCCAGCAGGTCTACGGCGGCCATGGCTATATCGAAGAATGGGGCATGTCCCAGTTCACCCGCGACGCCCGCATCGCCCAGATCTACGAAGGTGCCAACGGCGTCCAAGCGCTCGACCTCGTGGGCCGCAAATTGGCCCAAGACGGCGGCAAGCATGTCATGGCCTTCTTTGACCTGATCAAAGGCTTCATCAAGGACAACGCCGGCCAAGACGCCGAGTTCGACGCGGCCTTCCTTGACCCACTGAAAGCGGCCAGCAAAGACCTGCAATCGGCGGGTATGTATTTCATGCAAAACGGCATGAAGAACCCGAACCACGCGCTCGCAGGGTCGAACGACTTCATGCATATGTTCGGCCATGTCTGCTTGGGTCTGATGTGGGCCAAGATGGGTCTGGCGGCGAAAGAAGCCCTGAAGAACGGCAGCGGTGACGCCGCGTTCTACGAGACGAAGCTCGCGACCGGGCGCTACTATATGGCACGGCAGCTGCCTGCGACGGCCCTGCACCTGACCCGCATCCAATCCGGCGCGGACACGGTCATGGCATTGGAGGCCGCAAACTTCTAAAACGGGTGGTGGGGGCCTGTCCCCCACCCTGCCCAACACCCGGAGAGACCATGCCCAAACGCTTCCGCCTGACCCGCCGCTTCCCCGTCGCCATGACCGAAGAAGGCTACCGCAGGCTCAAGAAGTTCAGCACGGATGCAGGTCTTGATGAAGGGGAAGCACTGTCGTTCCTGTTCGAGAATTTCAACTCGGTCATGAACGAAGAAAACCTGACTACGCGGCTGCGCCTGTTCAACGCCGAACTGGAAAGCCGCAAACGCTGAACCCTGGGGAGGGGCGGATGACGCAAAGCAAAACATCCACATGGATGACCGACGAACACCAGATGATCGCCGATATGTCGGCGCAGTTCATCAACACCGAATGGGCGCCCAAATTCGAGAAATGGCGCAAACAGGGTCAGATGGACCGCGAGACTTGGGCCCAAGCCGGTGAGCTCGGCCTGCTCTGCCCCTCGGTGCCCGAAGAATACGGCGGCGCAGGCGGTGACTTTGGCCACGAAGCCGCGATCCTGATCGAAGGCTCCCGCGCCAACCTCGCCTCTTGGGGCCACGGCATCCATTCGGGCATCGTCGCGCATTACATCCTCGCCTATGGCACCGAAGACCAAAAGAAACGTTGGCTGCCCAAAATGGTCTCCGGCGAGCTGGTCGGCGCACTGGCGATGACCGAACCCTCCACCGGCTCGGACGTGCAGCGGATCAAGACCAAGGCCGTGCGCGACGGCAACGCCTATAAGCTTTCCGGCCAAAAGACCTTCATCACCAACGGCCAACACGCCAATCTGATCATCGTTGCTGCCAAGACCGACCCCAAAGAAGGCTCCAAAGGCGTCTCACTGGTCGTCGTCGAAACCGATGGCGCTCAAGGTTTCCAACGCGGCCGCAACCTCGACAAAATCGGCCTGCACGCCGCCGACACCTCCGAGCTCTTCTTCGACAACGTCGAAATCCCGCCCGAAAACATCCTCGGTCAAGACGAGGGCCAAGGCTTCTACCAGATGATGCGGCAACTCCCCCAAGAGCGCCTCATCATCGGCTGCGGTGCGGTGGGCGCCATGGAAGGCGCGGTCGCGCGCACGATCGCTTACTGCAAAGAACGTGAAGCCTTCGGCGGCCCGCTGACCCAGTTTCAAAACACCCGCTTCCAACTGGCCGAAGTGAAAACCAAAACTGCCGTCTCCCGCGCTTTCCTCGACGAATGCATCGCCGAGCACCTGCGCGGCGAGCTGACCGTCGATAAGGCCGCGATGCAGAAATACTGGCTCACCGACACCCAAGGCGAAGTGCTTGACGCCTGCTTGCAACTGCACGGCGGCTACGGCTTCATGCAAGAATACGCCGTCGGTGAAATGTGGGCCGACGCGCGGGTGCAACGCATCTATGGTGGCACCAATGAGATCATGAAGGAACTGATCGCGCGCAGCCTTTAACCGCGCGCGTACCGAAAGCGCAGCGCAGAGGTATTTAAGAAAGGATGAAGATAAGGCCCCCCTGCCCCCTTCATCCTTTTACAAATACCGTCCGACGGCGCTGCGGGCGATGACATTTGAGGAGGATAGACACGTGACCATTCAACTTTATTGCTTTGGCGAATCCGGCAATGCCTATAAGGCGGCGCTTGCATTGGAACTTTCAGGTCTGGACTGGGAGCCGGTGAAGGTCGACTTTTTCGGCGGCCAGACGCGGCAGCCGGACTACCGCGAACAGATCAACAATATGGGCGAAGCGCCGGTGATGATTGATGGCGATCTGCGGCTCACGCAATCGGGTGTCATTCAGGATTACGTCGCGGAAAAGTCAGGCAAATTCGGCGGCCGCGACGCGACGGAACGCCGCGAAATCCTGCGGTGGGTGTTGTGGGATAACCACAAACTCAGCTCTGTCGCCGGGATGACCCGTTTCTTGATGAACTTCCTGCCCGAAGACAAACGCCCCGCCGAGGTCATTGCCTTTAACCAAGGCCGGCTCAAGGCGGCCTACGGCGTGCTGAATGACCATCTCGACGGCCGCGACTGGATCGTGGGCGATGAGTTAACAAACGCAGACCTCAGCTGCTGCGGGTATCTTTATTACCCCGAGCCTTTTGGCTTTGACCGCAGCGACTGGCCCCATATCGACGCGTGGCTCACGCGTTTGAGCGAAACACCGGGCTGGAAAGCCCCATACGACCTGATGCCCGGCAGCCCTGCTGACCGCGCTTGATCCCGGAGGACATGAACATGACCCAAGACGTTTACATCTACGACGCCCTGCGCACCCCCCGTGGCAAAGGCCGCAAAGACGGCGCCCTTCACGAGGTCACCTCGCTGCGGCTGTCGGCGCTGACGCTGAATGCCCTGAAAGAGCGTAACAATCTGGAAGGTCACGCTGTCGAGGATGTGATCTGGGGCAACGTCACCCAAGTGATGGAACAGGGCGGCTGTCTGGCGCGCTCGGCGGTGCTGGCCTCGGACCTTGATGAGCGCATCCCCGGCCTCGCGATCAACCGTTTCTGTGCCTCGGGCATGGAGGCAGTGAACCTCGCGGCGAACCAAGTCAAAGGCGGCGCGGGCAATGGCTATATTGCCGGTGGTGTCGAGATGATGGGCCGTGTCGCGATGGGTGCCGATGGGGCGGCGATCGCGGTGGACCCGACGCTGGCGATGGAAAAATACTTCGTGCCGCAGGGTATTTCGGCGGACATCATTGCCACTGAATACGGCTTTACCCGCAATGAAGCGGACCAGCTTGCCATGCAGTCCCAGCAGCGCGCTGCTCGGGCTTGGGAAGAAGGCCGCTTTGACAAATCGGTCATCACCGTGCGCGACCAGAACGGTCTCGCGATCCTAGACCGGGATGAATACATGCGCCCGCAGACCGACATGCAGTCGCTTGGCGGGCTGAACCCAGCGTTCCAGCAGATGGGCGAAGTCATGCCCGGCTTTGATAAGGTCGCGTTGATGAAATACCCGCATCTGGAGCGGATCAATCATATCCACCATGCGGGCAACTCGTCGGGCATCGTTGACGGTGCCGCCGCCGTTCTGATCGGCAATAAGGAGTTTGGCGAGCAGCACGGGCTTAAGCCCCGCGCCCGCATCCGCGCCACCGCCAAGATCGGCACCGACCCGACCATCATGCTTACCGGCCCGGTGCCGGTGACCGAGAAGATCCTCAAGGACAGCGGCATGAATATCGGCGACATTGATCTGTTCGAGGTCAACGAAGCCTTTGCCGCCGTTGTCATGCGTTTCATGCAGGCCTTTGATGTGGACGACAGCAAGGTGAACGTGAACGGCGGCGGCATTGCCATGGGCCACCCTCTGGGCGCGACCGGTGCGATGATTATCGGCATTCTGCTCGATGAGATGGAGCGCGCCGACAAGGAAGTTGGCCTTGCCACGCTTTGCATCGCCTCGGGCATGGGTGCAGCCACCATCATTGAGCGCGTCTGATGGCCTCCGACCATCCATTCCACGCGGTTGCGGCGCTTGCCGCAGCCCGTGGCTCGCCGGACTTGCAGATCAAGGTCGAACGCGGTGGCGATTATGTGCGGCTTTATTGCACCGATCCTGCCCTGTTCTTTAAACACCGCGACGATCCCAGCGACAGCTTTGACCGCGAGGCATTTGGCCAGTCCAAACGCATCCTGCTCAGTGCCGACGACTGCGACGCGGGCCCCGAAGCCACGCTGGCCCTGATCGAGACGCTGCTGGAAAAATTCGCTGACTACACGTTTCAGCGCCCCTAACCCATTTGAGGGAGAGACCAATGACCGATTTTACATTGAACAAAGACGCCGAAGGCATCGCGACCATCACATGGGACGTGCCGGGCAAGAGCATGAACGTCATGTCCTTTGACGGGCTGCGGGAATTGGAGGCCCATATCGACGATGCGCTGGCTGATGAGGCTGTGAAGGGCATCGTCATCACCTCGGGCAAGGAAGGCTCTTTTGCCGGTGGCATGGACCTGAACCTGCTGGCGAAGATGAAAGAAGACGCGGGCGACGATCCGGCCAAGGGCTTGTTTGAAGGCACGATGCAGATGCACGCCCTGCTGCGCAAGATCGAGCGCGCGGGCATGGACCCGAAGAGCAACAAGGGCGGCAAGCCTGTCGCTTGCGTGATCCCCGGCACGGCTGCGGGCATCGGGCTGGAACTGCCGTTGGCGACGCATCGCACCTTTGCGGCGGATAATCCGAAGGCGCGGATTGGCTTGCCAGAGATCCTCGTGGGCATCTTCCCCGGTGCTGGTGGCACCACACGGATGGTGCGCAAGCTGGGGGCCATGGCGGCCTCGCCCTTCCTTCTGGAAGGCAAGATGGTCGCCCCTGCCGCTGCGGTGAAGGCTGGGATCATTGACGAGGTGAGCGAGGACCCGATGGCCGCCGCGCGCGACTGGGTGCTGAATGCCAAGGGTGCCGATCTGGTTAAGCCTTGGGATGCCAAGGGCTACAAGATGCCGGGGGGTGCGCCCTATCATCCGGCGGGTTTCATGACCTTTGTTGGCGCCAATGCGATGGTGAATGGCAAGACGCAGGGCGTCTATCCGGCGGCGAAGGCGCTCTTGTCGGCGGTCTATGAAGGCGCGCTGGTGCCTTTCGACACGGCGCTCAAGATCGAGGCGCGCTGGTTCACCAATGTGCTGATGAACCCCTCCTCGGGCAATATGATCCGCTCGCTCTTCCTCAACAAGGAGGCGCTAGAGAAAGGCGCCGTGCGGCCCGAAGGTGTGCCGGACCAGCGGGTTAAGAAGCTGGGCGTTCTGGGCGCGGGCATGATGGGCGCGGGCATTACGTTGGTGTCGGTTCAGGCTGGCATTGAGGTTGTACTGATCGACCAGACACAGGAAGCCGCTGACAAGGGCAAAGCCTATTCCGCGAGCTATTTTGACAAGGGCATCGCCCGTAAGAAATCGACTGAGGAGAAAAAGACCAAGGCACTGGACCTGATCACCGCGACCACTGATCTGGATGCTTTGAAGGGCTGCGATCTGATCATCGAAGCGGTCTTTGAGGACCCCAAGGTGAAAGCCGAGATGACCCAGAAGGTCGAAGCCGTGATCCCCGAGGATTGCATTTTTGCCTCCAACACCTCGACCCTGCCGATCACCGATCTGGCGAAAGCGTCGAGCCGTCAGGAGCAGTTCATCGGCATCCACTTCTTCTCGCCCGTTGAGAAGATGCTACTGGTGGAGATCATCAAAGGTCAGCAGACCGGTGACCGGGCCGTGGCCAAGGCGCTCGACTATGTGCGCCAGATCCGCAAGACGCCGATCGTGGTCAATGATGCACGCTTCTTCTATGCCAACCGCTGCATCATTCCTTACATCAACGAAGGTGTGCGGATGGTGCAGGAAGGTGTTGAGCCTGCGCTGATCGAGAACGCCGCCAAGCTCGTCGGCATGCCGCTGGGGCCGTTGCAGTTGATGGATGAGACCTCGATTGATCTGGGTGCCAAGATTGCCCGAGCGACCAAGGCAGCGATGGGGGCGGATTATCCGAACGACGATCTCGACCCTCTGGTCTTCTGGATGGAAGACGAGGGCCGTCTGGGCCGCAAGGCGAACGCTGGTTTCTACAGCTATGACGCCACGGGCAAGCGCGAAGGGCTGTGGCAGGGCATGGGGGACAAATACCCCGTGGCCGACGACCAGCCCGATCTGATCGAGGTGCAGCACCGTCTGCTGTTCTCGCAGGTCTTGGAGGCCGTGCGGGCGCTGGAGGATGGCGTGCTGATGGACATCCGTGAGGGCGACGTGGGCGCGATCCTTGGCTGGGGCTTTGCGCCTTGGTCCGGCGGCCCGCTGAGCTGGCTCGACATGATCGGCGCGCCCTATGCGGCGGAGCGTTGTGACCAGTTGACCGAAAAGTTCGGGGAGCGTTTCGCTTGCCCCGAATTGCTGCGGGAGATGGCGAGCAAGGGGCAGAGCTTTTACGGGCGGTTTAATCCGGATGCCAGCAAGGCTGCATGATAGATCGGGGCGCTTCGGCGCCCCTTTTTATTGGGACTACAAGGGCCAGCGCCTGCCCGCGGGTCGGCGATCCAGCAGGGCCTATTGCCACTTTATGTCTCAGCCATGATGTGCTGTCTCAATGTCGCACCTAGCCTCACCAAATCGCCTACCCGGGGGGCGGGCAGGCGATGGCCCGGCGCCTACGGCTTGATTCCGGGCCTAGGGGACGTCGTCAGCGTAGCCGAACCGCGCGATGTCCTCGGCGCAGACATCGGCCACAATATCGCGCAACTCAGGGGTATACACCGCCCCTGCCCCTTCCGAGGCATTCACGGTTGGCAACTCCAACGCAAACCCCAGATGGTCAAACAACGGCTGCGCATCCGCCGCGAAATGCTCCAACCGGATATACAAATCACAGCACTCCCGCCCCGCCGCATCCTCCATATACCGCCGTGCAGGCCAAGCGCGCAAACTCGCCTGCGTCTGAGGATGCCGCAAGAACCCCGCGAAACTCTCCGCTTTAGCCAAATGCACCGCCGGATGGTCAAACCCCTGCGCTCGCAACCAACGATAATAACTCGCTACCCGGTCCCAAGGATTGCGCACCAAGGTAAAGCAGAACAGCCCGTCCAACTCCTCCGCGCTCACCAGCCCATCCACATCCGCCAGCGTCGAATGTTTCCACAACCGCCCCGCCGCTTGCGCCCCCTGCAACCGCCGCCGCCGCTTCAGCGCCTTGGGCGTGTCGCCCAGCATGAGGTCGTCCTTCATCGCCCGCCCCTCCAGCGCCAGCGCCAGCGAGGTGCCCCCGGTCTTGGGGATGTGTACAAAAACATAGCGACGGCCATGGCTGATAATCACTCGGTGGCCTCCGGTGCGCGCAGGGGCGACGGCTCCTCACTGCGCAGGGCAATCACCGCCCCCGCACCTGCGATCATCGCCATGCCGACAAACCCAAGCGCAGAGACCGTCTGCCCCCAAAGCACCCAGGCCCAGAAGCTGGCAAAGATCAGCAGCGAGTACTCAAATATCGCCACATGCCCGGCCTCGCCTAACTGATAGCCACGCACCAGCAGACCGATGCCGACCAATGAGCCGACCGCCTGCACCGCGATCCAGAACCACATGGCGGCATCGAGCGGCCCCCATGTGCGGCTGACAAAACCTTCGGTTCCCGTAACCTCGGCCCCCGGCAGCACTAACATCCCAATGCCGCCCATCACCGCCAACATGCCAAAGAAACCGGCGGTCATCACCATCGTGCTCTCGCCCTCGCACCAAGCCCGCGTCGCCACGGCACCGATGGCATAAAGCACCCCCGCCAGCAGCGGCAGGAAGGCCACGAGATCGAGATCATTCGGATTAGGCCGGATCACCATTACCGCACCTGCGAACCCGACTGCTACCGCGCCCCACCGCCAGCGCCCGACGTGTTTGCCCTGAAACAGCGCCGAAATCATCAGCACAAACAGCGGCGAGGTAAACAGCCCCGCCACCACCACACCAATCGGCAAAAACGCCAGACAGCCAAAATAGATCAACATCGCACCCGCCTGAAACAGACTGCGCCCCGCCACGGCCCAGACCCGCTGCGGGCGCAGGATGCCAAAGCCGAAGCCCGCCAGCACCGCCAAGATCGCCACCGCCATAATCCCGCGGACAAAGTGAAACTGCCACAGCGATCCGCGCTCGGAGATATAGGGCACAAAGTTATCCGTCAGCCCCAAGGCCGCCATGCCGCCCACGGCATACAGCGCCGCCAACCCTGATTTCACCGCCTCGTCCTGCATCCTGCCCCCTTTTTCGCTTCTCCCTCTTTGCAAAGTCACGCGCCCACAGCAATACTCAACCCCAAATCGAATGGAACGCCTTGGGGAGGGTCACATGGGGTGGATGTCAGACGAAAGCGGGCTGGAGAAATGCGCGGCGAATTTCGTGCCGCTGACGCCTCTGTCCCACCTGCGCCGCGCGGCACGGGTCTTTCCCGATCAGACGGCGGTGATCTACGGCGACCACCGCGCCACCTATGCGCAATACCATGACCGCTGCACCCGGCTGGCATCTGTTCTGGCGTCGATCGGTGTCACTCCCGGCGACGTCGTGGCCACGCTGATCCCCAACCTGCCCGCACAGGCCGAGGCGCATTTCGGCGTGCCCGCCTGCGGCGCGGTGCTTAACACGATCAACATCCGGCTCGATGCAGGAACGGTGGCCTATATCCTTGACCATGGCGAGGCCAAGGTGCTGCTGGTCGATAGCGAGTTTCTAGACCTCGCCGAATCCGCCTGTGCAAAGATGGACGGCCCGCCCCCGGCACTCATTGAAGTGCCCGACGCCAATGCAGGCTTCCCGGCCAGTGGACGTCACCCGGAATACGAAAGGCTGCTGGCAGAGGGCGATCCCAGCTTCGACTGGATCATGCCGCAGGACGAATGGGAAAGCCTTGCGCTGAACTACACCTCCGGCACCACCGGGCGGCCCAAGGGCGTGGTCTACCACCACCGCGGTGCCTATCTGATGACCATGGGCACGGTCGTCTCTTGGCAGATGGTACTTCGCCCCGTCTTTATGCAGATCGTGCCACTGTTTCACTGCAACGGCTGGAACCACACATGGATGATGCCCTTGCTGGGTGGCACCTTGGTCTGCTGCCGCGACATCACTGCAAAAGCGATCTATGACGCCATCGCCGATCACGGCGTCACCCATTTTGGCGGGGCGCCGATTGTGCTGAACATGCTGGTCAACGCGACGGACGATGACCGCCGCGCCTTTGACCACAGCGTCGAAGTCTTCACCGCCGGCGCGCCCCCTGCCCCCGCGACCCTGTCCAAGATTGAGAAACTGGGGTTCAACGTGACACAGGTCTACGGCCTGACCGAAACCTTCGGCCATGTCACTGAATGCCTCTGGCAGGGGGACTGGGACGCGCTCTCCGAACCTGACCGGGCGGCGATCAAAGCGCGCCAAGGTGTCGCCATGCCGATGATGGAAGACATCACCGTGACCGACCCGGAAATCACCCAGACCCCAATGGATGGCAAGACGCAGGGCGAGATTATGATCCGCGGCAATTCGGTGATGAAAGGCTACCTCAAGAACCCGGAGGCCACGCAAGAGGCCTTTGAGGGCGGCTATTTCCACTCCGGCGACATCGCCGTGCAGCATCCAGACGGCTATATCCAGATCGCCGATCGCGCCAAGGACATCATCATCTCCGGCGGCGAGAACATCTCGAGCGTCGAGGTCGAAGGCGTGCTGATGGGTCATTCGGAGGTCAACCTCGCTGCCGTGGTGGCGCAACCGCATGAGAAATGGGGCGAAGTCCCCTGTGCCTTTGTCGAGTTGAAACCGGGGGCCAGCGCCAGTGAAGCGGACCTGATTGCTTTCGCACGCGAAACGCTGGCGGGGTTCAAGACGCCCAAACGCGTGATCTTTGGTGAGTTGCCCAAAACCTCCACCGGGAAAATCCAGAAGTTCGAACTGCGCAAAAGGGCTGCGGAAATGTGACGCGGGGCCGCATTATGTCACCTACCATTGCTGATCCCGCGCCGCGTGGTAGAGTGCCCAAAACACCAAGGCCCGCAGCAGAACCCCATGACCGCCCTCACGAAATACGCCCGGCTCGAAGCGACGGGTCTTTGGCGCGCCTCGCCCGATGCGCAGCGGCGCGAGGTCATTGTCTCAATCGGTGACGCGACGCTGGTGATCAGCGATCTGAAGGATCAAGCCCTCACCCATTGGTCCTTGGCAGCCGTAGAGCGGGCCAATGCTGGCCAACGTCCGGCGCTTTATCATCCCGATGGCGATCCGGGCGAAACGCTGGAACTGCCTGACGATGAAACCGAGATGATCGAGGCCATCGAAAAGCTGCGCCGCGCGATCAACCGCAGCCGTCCCCGCCCGGGCCGGTTGCGCTGGCTGGGCATGGTGGCCTCGGTCGCGGTGGTCGCGGCCCTCGCCGTCTTATGGATGCCCGGAGCCCTGCAAGACCATGCATTAAAGGTGGTGCCAGAGGTGAAGCGGGTCTCCCTAGGGGCTGCGCTGCTCAAACGGCTCGAACGTGTCTCCGGCCCGGTCTGCGAGACCCCCGGCGGCAACGTCGCGCTGAACCGGCTCGCCAAACGGTTAGAGGCCGGACGCCTCGCCGTGCTGCCCGATATGACCCGCCCCAGCCTGCACCTGCCCGGTCGTCTCATCGTGCTGGACCGCAGCGTGCTGGAAGACCATGAAGAACCCGATGTGGCGGCAGGCTATATCCTGACCGAAGACGTGGCCCGCGCCGCACGCGACCCGCTGCGCGAGTTACTCGACACTGTCGGCCTGCGCGAGACCTTCCGCCTGCTGACCACCGGCGACATCGCCCCCGATGCGTTGAACGCCTATGCCGAGACCCTGCTCACCCGAGAAACCGTCAAGCCGCAGATCCAAGGCCAGCTTGCCCGTTTCGCCAAGGCCGAACTGCGCAGCACGCCCTATGCCTATGCCCGCGACATCACAGGTGAGACGACCCTGCCGATGATTGAGGGCGACCCGATGAACGGCAAGCTCACCGCGCCGCTGCTGTCAGACGCCGATTGGCTGCGCTTGCAAAACATCTGCGGAGGGTAAGCGCGCTCTGCAACGAAAAAGGCCAGCCCGGTGATCCCGCGGCTGGCCTTTTTCGTTCTACAGAAACAGATCTCAGCGGCGCAGGTAAGCATCCCCGAACCCGGCGCGGCGCAGGCGTGTGACGGCGGCCTGTGTTGAGCCGCCTGCAATCGGCCCGGCCTGAACGCTGTGATAGGTCTTGCCGCCGCGGGTCTGTTTGCCGATGCGGGCCGGTAGCCCCATTTGCGAAATCTGACGCGCTGCGCGTTGGGCGTTGGACGGGTTGCCAAAGACGCCGACCTGCACGTAGCCCGCTTTGCCGCTCACTTGCGGCGCTGCGCGTTGCACTGGCTTTGCGATGGCAGCAGGTGCAGACCGGCTGGAATAAGTCACCTCCGTCCGGAGGGGCCGGGAATTTTTATGTTTCGGCGCGGCCTTGCGGTACCGCAGCACCCGTTTCATCACCTGGCCGTCGCGGTGAACGATCTTGACCACACCTAGCTTGCGCTGCTGCGTCTCGACATCGAGGTAAGGGTAGACCAGCGGCACCTTGGCCGTGACGTCTTCACCCGTGGCACGATTGATCAGGCGGCGCGGCACGGTCTGGGTCCAGACCAGCAGCATGTCGGCGCGGCCCTCAAGCGTTTGCTCCGCACGGTGCGGGTTCAGGCGGTCGTCTTCCCAGACCTTACGGTAACCGTGGGGCACTTTCACATTGGTGGTGTTGATACGATTGATCGCCACATGTTTCGGCACGATCCGCGTATCTGTGCCAACGGCGCGGGGAGCCGGTCCGCTGGGCACCGGCGCGCTGACCACAGCGCGCGGGGCGACGATGCGGGCGGGCGCTTGTGTTGCAGAGTGCATCACCGCCGCACTGCGATAGGGGCGCGGCGCCTGTCCGCGCTGCGGCACGCTGGGCGCGCTGCGATGGGCGACAATTGCTTCGGCCTGCGGACCACAGCGCACGGAATACCCCGATCCGGCGCGCATGTATTGCTGTGACAATGGCGAGGCGCCGGGGCATGCGCTGGCCGATGTCATCGGCGCAGGGGCCGAAAGGGTGACCTGCCGGACCGGCGCAACTGGCACAGGGGCCGGTGCGGGCTGGTGAACGACAACCGGAGCCGGTGCACGTTTCGGCGCAGGGGCCACACGGCGCACGACCTTTTGCGGCGCGGGCCGCGCGACAGGCAATTCCTTCACGCGCTTGGGCGCGGGCTTGGCCTTCGCCGGCGCTGCGGCAACTGTGATCTTCTCAACCTTTTCCGCTGGCTTCGCAGAGGCAGCGGCGACCTGCACACCGCCCGTGGGCTGGAACCCGCAGACCTGCTTGCGCGCCCGGCTCATGCGCGGCACCCAAGACACGTTGCCATCAATCCCGGCGCGGATGAAAACACAGCCCGCGCTGTCGACATATTGCTTGCCCTTATAGGACGCCGACGGGAATTCCGCCGGTTGGCTGCGGCTGTCTTGTGCCTGCGCGCCAGCGGCGCTAAGCGATGCGGCAAACACCGCCATGGCAATAGTTCTGGTAAGTGTCATCTGATGCCCCCACACGATCTGGTAGAAAGGATGCCTCAGCGCGCGCCCTGAGTAAAGCGTGACGCGCGCTAAAACGCGGGAAAGGCCCGATTACTTGGTGCCGAACATCCGGTCACCTGCATCGCCGAGGCCGGGAATGATATATCCCTTCTCGTTCAGCGACTCGTCCAGCGCCGCCGTGACGATCGGCACGTCGGGATGCGCCGCCTTCATTGTGGCCACCCCTTCGGGCGAGGCGAGCAGGCACAAGAAGATGATATTGGTCGCCCCGGACTTTTTCAGCAGATCAACCGCCGCGACCGAGGAGTTGCCGGTGGCCAGCATCGGGTCCACCGCGATGACCAAACGGTCCTCCATCGCTTCGGGCACTTTGAAGTAATACTGCACCGGCTGAAGCGTTTCCTCATCCCGGTAAAGCCCGACGAAACCGACCCGCGCCGAGGGGATCAGTTCAAGCACCCCGTCAAGCAAGCCATTGCCCGCCCGCAGGATCGAGATCAGCGCCAATTTCTTGCCATCGAGCGTCGGCGCGTCCATCTCCTGCATCGGCGTTTCGATGCGCGTCGTGGTCATCGGCAGGTTGCGCGTGACCTCATAGGCCAAAAGCTGGCTGATCTCGCGCAGCAACTGGCGGAACACAGCGGTCGAGGTGCCCTTGTCGCGCATGATGGTCAGCTTGTGCTGCACCAAAGGGTGATCGACGATGGTCAGATGTGCGGGGGTATCGGTCATGCGGCAGGCTCCTTGATTTGCACTGCTTCTAGCCGGACAAGCCCCCCGCTCGCAAGCACAGGCTGCCCTAGCCGGGAACCTCTACCCCCAAATGCCGCGCCACCAGCGTAGCCACATCGGCAAAGCCGATCTGTCCTAACTCCCCTGCCCCGGTGCCCGTAACCACCACCGGCACCCGCTCTCGCGTGTGATCGCTGCCCGCCCATGTCGGGTCGTTGCCGTGATCGGCTGTCACCACCAGCATGTCGCCCTCGCGCATCGCGCCGATGACCTTGCCGATCTCGGCGTCAAACCACTCCAGCGCGCGGGCATAGCCCGAGACGTCACGGCGGTGGCCAAAGTTGCTGTCGAACTCCACGAAATTGGCAAAGGTCAGACTGCCGTCTTCGGCAGTCGCCACCAGATTGTGCAGATGCTCCATTAACTTCGCATCCGGCCCTTTGCGCAATTCATCAATGCCCTGCATCGAGAAGATGTCACCGATCTTGCCTACCGCATAGACGCGCCCCCCGGCGTTCTGCACCCAATTGGTCAAGACGGGCTTCGGCGGCATGATTGCAAAATCGCGCCGGTTCGGGGTGCGCTCAAAGGCCCCCGCTTCGCCCGTGAAAGGCCGCGCAATGACCCGGCCCACCTTCATCTCATGCAAACGCGGGGCAAGGTCTTCGCAAAGCTTCAGCAAACGGTCGAGGCCAAAGACCTCCTCATGCGCCGCGATCTGAAAGACGCTATCCGCAGAAGTATAGCAAATCGGCCAACCACTCTCGCAATGCTCCGCGCCCAATTCCTCGATCACCGCAGTGCCCGAGGCATGGCAATTGCCCAAAATCCCCTCAGTCCCCGCCAGCCGCGCCACTTCCGCCGACAGCTCTGCCGGAAACGCCGGGGTCTCGTCAGGAAAATAATGCCACGCCCAAGGCACCGGCAAACCCGCCAACTCCCAATGCCCCGAAGGCGTGTCCTTGCCCTGCGACACTTCGGTCGCTGCCCCCCAGCGACCCTGCGGTGCGGCCCCCAGCCCCGCGGCCTCAACACCGCTGGCCAATTTCAACGCCGCCCCTAGCCCGAGCCGGTCCAGATTGGGCATATGAAGCGGCCCGCTGCGCCCCTCTTCAGCCTGCTCCGCCGCACAGGCCTGGGCAATATGTCCCAGCGTATTGGCCCCCGTATCCGGCAGGGTGCCGTTAAAGAAATTCCCCGCATCCGGCGCGCCGCCGATGCCCACGCTATCCATCACCACCAGAAACGCACGTGCCATCAGCCGATCCTTTCCAAAATCAATTTCGGTTCCGCCACCGGCGCATCGCCCAAGCTAATCGCGGCCAAGACCGCCTCTGCCGCGGCATCCGCCGCCTCGCTGCGCGCCGCATGGACCATCGCCAATGGCTCCCCGTGCTCGACCCGCGCCCCAAGGCGCACCACTTCCGACAGCCCCACCGCCGGATCAATCTGATCCGCCTCGACCACACGCCCGCCGCCAAGGCCAACCACCGCCATGCCAAGCGCCGCACCATCAATGGCGCTCACTACCCCGTCGCGTGGCGCTTTCACCGCGCAGATCACCGGCGCTTCGGGCAGGAACCGCTGCCAATCCTCGGCAAACCCCACCGGCGCGCCCATTCCGGCCAGCATCCGCGCAAAGCGCTCCAGCGCCCGCCCATCACGCACAGCCGCCAAGATCGCCTCGGCCCCCGCCTGCGCATCTGCGGCCAGCCCACCGCTGGCCAACAATCCGCCGCCGAGCTCCCCTGCAACCTCCAAGATCGGCCCTTCCGCCGCCCCGGTCAGCACGCGCATC
This sequence comes from Sulfitobacter delicatus, assembly GCF_900102535.1. Classification (GTDB taxonomy): domain Bacteria; phylum Pseudomonadota; class Alphaproteobacteria; order Rhodobacterales; family Rhodobacteraceae; genus Sulfitobacter; species Sulfitobacter delicatus. Next base: position 598,115 of record NZ_FNBP01000002.1, read on the forward strand.
ACCTCGGCCACCTCCAGCGCATTGCCAAGGCTCGGCACCAGCGGCTGGTTCATGTCACTGATCACCGCCGTTGTCGGACAGCCCGCCGCCGTGGCCGTGCTGCTCAGCGCCTGCGCCAGCGCACGCGCCTCGTCCATATCCTTCATGAACGCGCCGGAGCCGACCTTCACATCCAGCACCAGCCCATCCAGCCCGGCGGCAAGCTTCTTTGACAGGATCGACGCCGTAATCAAATCCAGCGAATCCACCGTCGAAGTCACATCCCGCACCGCATAAAGCCGCTTGTCCGCCGGGGCGATATCGCCGCTGGCGCTGACAATCGCACAGCCCGCTGCATCCACAACCGCCCGAAACTGCGCCTCTTCCAACTGCGTCGTCACACCGGGGATCGCTTCGAGCTTGTCCAGCGTGCCGCCCGTATGCCCCAAACCGCGCCCCGAGATCATCGGCACGTAAGCCCCACAAGCCGCCAGCGCTGGCGCAAGGACCAACGACACGCAATCGCCCACACCGCCCGTGGAATGCTTATCCAGCACCGGCCCGCCAAGGTCCCACTGCAACACCCGCCCTGAATCGCGCATCGCCAGCGTTAAGGCCACACGCCCGGCATCGTCCAACCCGTTGAGACAGATACCCATCGCAAAGGCCCCGGCCTGCGCGTCGCTTACGCCGCCATCCGCCAACGCCTGCGCCATCCACGCCAGCGCCGCGCCGTCCAACGGCTGCCCATGCCGCAACCGCGCCAAAATATCCCGCGCGCTCATCGCTCAGCCCTTCATATGGGCCGCGCCAAAGGCCCCCGGCAGCAAGTCACCCAAAGTCATCTGCTGCTCTTCGCCACCAACAGTCGCCATAACGACGGTCACATCACCGCCGCCAAACTCCGCCAACTTCTGCCGACAGCCCCCACAAGGCGTCACCGGCAGATCACTGCCCGCCACCACATAGACCTCAGCAATCTCACGCTCGCCCGCCGCAACCATCGCCGCAATCGCCCCTGCTTCGGCACAGGTCCCCTGTGGATAGGCGATATTCTCAACATTACAGCCGCTAAATACCGCACCCGATGCCGTCCGGATCGCCGCGCCAACCTTAAATTCCGAATATGGCGCATGGGCGTTCTCACGCACCTTCACTGCCGCTTCGCGCAAATCACTCATTACGATCTCCCTTTTTGCGGCACTATAGAAAATCGCCCCACCCTATGCGATGCAAAACGACACGCCCCTCTTTTTGGCCCAAAATACTTCGGGGGAATCGCCCGCGAGGGCGATGGGGGCTGGCCCCCACGCGCCTTTGTAAAAAGGCGCTTTGCGCGGGCGCGAAAAATAGTTTAACGCTAAACCATTATTCGGGAGAAGCACAAACGATGACCGACGCCCCCAATTTACGCCAAGCCGCATTGGACTATCACGAGCACCCCCGCCCCGGCAAACTTGAGGTCCGCGCCACCAAGCCGCTGGCCAATGGCCGCGATCTGGCCCGCGCCTATTCGCCCGGCGTGGCCGAGGCTTGCATTGAGATCCAGAAAGACCCCGACACCGCCGCGCGCTATACCTCGCGCGGCAATCTGGTCGCCGTGGTCACCAATGGCACCGCAGTGCTGGGCTTGGGCAATATCGGCGCGCTGGCCTCCAAACCAGTGATGGAGGGCAAGGCGGTTCTGTTCAAGAAATTCGCCAATATCGACTGTTTTGACATCGAGCTGGACCAAGCCGACCCCGAAAAACTGGCCGAGATCGTCTGCGCGATGGAGCCAAGCTTTGGCGCGATCAACCTCGAAGACATCAAAGCGCCGGACTGTTTCACCGTAGAGCGCATCTGCCGCGAGCGGATGAACATCCCCGTTTTCCACGATGACCAGCACGGCACCGCCATCGTCGTAGGTGCCGCAGCTAAGAACGCGCTGCATGTGGCGGGCAAGAAGTTCGAAGACATCAAAATCGTCTCCACCGGCGGTGGGGCGGCGGGCATTGCTTGTCTCAACATGCTGCTGAAACTCGGCGTAAAGCGCGAGAATGTCTGGCTTTGTGACATCAACGGTCTGGTCTACGAGGGCCGCACCGAGGACATGAATCCGATCAAAGCGGAATATGCGCAGAACTCCGATCTGCGCACGCTGGATGATGTGATCCACGATGCGGACATGTTCCTCGGCCTCTCCGGCCCCGGCGTTCTGACGCCTGATATGGTTGGCAAAATGACCAGCCGCCCGATCATCTTTGCGCTGGCGAACCCCACGCCCGAAATCCTGCCCGACTTGGCCCGCGAGGTCGCCCCCGACGCGATCATCGCCACTGGCCGCAGCGATTTTCCCAATCAGGTCAACAACGTCCTCTGCTTTCCGTTCATCTTCCGGGGCGCGCTCGACGTCGGCGCCACCACGATCAACGACGAGATGAAGATCGCCTGCATCGACGGCATCGCCGCCCTCGCCCGCGCCACCACCAGCGCCGAGGCGGCGGCGGCCTATCAGGGCGAACAGCTGACCTTCGGCGCCGATTACCTGATCCCCAAACCGTTCGATCCGCGCCTCATTGGCGTCGTCTCCTCTGCCGTGGCCAAAGCCGCGATGGAAACCGGCGTGGCGGCGCGGCCCATCGACGACCTCGACGGCTACAAACGCCGCCTTGACGGGTCGGTTTTCAAATCCGCCCTCATCATGCGCCCCGTCTTTGAATCGGCCCGCACCTCCCCGCGCCGTCTGGTCTTTGCCGAGGGCGAAGACGAGCGTGTGCTGCGCGCCGCCCAAGCGATCATCGAAGAAACGGTCGAGCGTCCCATCCTCATTGGCCGCCCCGAGGTGATCGAACGGCGCATCGAAAAGGCGGGACTTAACCTGCAACTGGGCCAGAACGTCGATCTGGTGAACCCCGAAAACGACCCGCGATACCGGGATTATTGGGAGACCTACCACAGCCTGATGTGCCGCCGTGGCGTCAGCCCCGACATCGCCCGCGCCGTGATGCGCACCAACACCACCGCCATCGGCGCGGTCATGGTGCATCGCGGTGAGGCGGACAGCCTGATCTGTGGCACTTTTGGGGAGTTCGGCTGGCATCTTAATTACGTCAACCAAGTGCTGGGCCGCGACGGGTTCCGCCCGCATGGCGCGCTGTCGATGATGATCTTGGAAGATGGTCCTCTGTTTATCGCCGACACACAAGTGAACCTGCACCCCTCCCCCGAACAAATCGCCGAAATTGCCATCGGGGCTGCCCGCCATGTGCGGCGCTTTGGGATCGAGCCGAAGGTGGCGCTCTGTTCGCAAAGCCAGTTTGGCAATCAGGGCGAAGGCTCCGGCAAACGTCTGCGTGCCGCTTTGCAGATCCTCGACGCGGGCCAGCATGACTTCTGCTACGAGGGCGAGATGAACATCGACACCGCGCTCGACGCCGATCTGCGCGAACGGCTGCTGCCCTGCAACCGGATGGAAGGCGCGGCCAATGTGCTGGTCTTTGCCCATGCCGACGCGGCCTCGGGCGTGCGCAACATTTTGAAAATGAAGGGCGGCGGGCTGGAAGTTGGCCCGATCCTGATGGGCATGGGCAACCGGGCGCATATCGTGTCGCCGTCGATCACCGCACGCGGGCTGCTCAACGTCGGCGCCATCGCGGGCACGCCGGTGGCGCATTACGGCTAAACGCAAAACGCCGCCCCCCGTTTTTCAGGGGGCGGCGCTGCTCGGCCAAAGCCGGAGTTACTTGCGCGGTGCCGCGGGTTTGATGTCCGCGACCGAGCTGGGTGCCTTGGAGGCAGGCTTTGCCGCCGCTTTGGCTTGTTTTTTCTTGTTGCCGATCTTGTCACCCATGGGTGAACCCTTTGCATATGAGGGGCGCGCGCATCATGCCGCGCCTGCCCTCATCATCGCAAAATCGCGGCCCCAAACTGATCCATTTTCGACATTGATGTCGGAAACGACGCACCGCCCCGGTGGGCGGCGCAAACCCGCTTAGAACCGCCAGTTAAAGGCGCGGCTGACACCAATGCGCATGGTCCACTGGTCCTCGGACCCGGCCTGCGTGATCGGGCTGTCGGCGGCGTCATTCAGCAGATGCTGATAGGCCACGGCGCCCTCGATGGCCCAAGCCTCATCCAGACGGTAGGTCGCTTCAACCTCGACGCCCGCGCCCAGCAGACCGCCCTCGGCCTCATAGGCAGCAAAGTTTGGCGTGGCCGTATCGACCCCGAAATAAGTGTCGGCATAGGTGTCATTGCCAAGGCTGAAACGCGGGCCTGCGGTGATGGTCCAACGCTCATTCGGGCGGAAGATCACATCTGCACCAATGTCGCCGGTGACCCCCTCATGCCCGCCAAAACCACGTCGGACCTTACCGAAGACCTGCCAGTTCACCTCGCGGTAGATCACGCCAAAGCCCAGTTCAACGGCGGCGTCGATGTCCTCGAGACCTGCCAGTTCCGGATTGTCCGATGCCGTACGCTCGCCCATATAGCGGAACGCGCCCGTAAAGCCGAAGCCGGTCTTGGGCGCGGCCCCGATGCCATTGCCGATCTTGCGCCCGCCCCATTCAAGCGAGCCAAAGGTAAAGCCCAGATCAGGCGTGGCGCCATAGGTGCTGGCCCCCGGATAATCAGGCGCCGCCCCAACCCCGCCGCGCAGGGAAAAGTTGAACGCCCGGTCTTGCGCCACAGCGGGCAATGCGGCGACAGCAGAAAGACAGGCAGCGAGGGGAAGGGCAAAACGCATGAGGCAGGCTCCAGGTTGGCGGGTTTTGTCGCTACCTAGCATGTTTGTCTCAAAGGAACAGGGCCAAGCGCCCTTGCCGAACCCGCTCCTTCGCGCCACTTTGTGCCACCGCGCGTGGCTTGCACCACCCCAAGCCCCCCGCGGCACAAAAGGCAGGAGGAGATCACCATGGGATACCGCGAGACCTACGACCGCTGGAAGGACGACCCGGAGGCCTATTGGCTGGAGCAGGCCGAGGCCATCGAATGGGACACACCGCCCACGAAGGCGCTCTTTGACCGGGGCGACGACCTCTATGAATGGTTCGCGGATGCCAGCGTCAACACCTGCTACAACGCGGTGGACCGCCATGTGGATCAGGGCAACGGCAAACGCGTGGCGATCATCCACGACAGCCCCATCACCGGCACGCAAACCCAGCTGACCTATGGCGAGCTTCAGGCCCATGTCGCCTCCCTCGCCGGCGCGCTCAAGGCGCAGGGGGTGGAGAAAGGCGACCGCGTCGTGATCTACATGCCGATGGTCCCGGAAGCGATTGAGGCAATGCTGGCCTGCGCCCGCATTGGCGCGATTCACTCTGTTGTCTTTGGCGGTTTCGCGGCCAACGAACTGGCCGTGCGCATCGACGACTGCAAACCCAAGGCGATCATCGCCGCCTCCTGCGGGTTGGAGCCGGGCCGTGTGGTGGATTACAAACCGCTGCTCGACGGGGCCATCGAACAGGCTACGCACAAACCCGAGACCTGCATCATCTTCCAACGCGGCCAAAAACCCTGCGAATTGATCCGGGGCCGCGACATCGACTGGTACGCCGCCCAAGACGGCGTACGCCCCGCGCCCTGCGTTCCGGTTGAGGGCAACCACCCGGCCTATATCCTCTATACCTCCGGCACCACCGGCGCGCCCAAAGGCGTGGTGCGCCCGACAGCGGGGCATTTGGTGGCGCTGAACTGGACGATGGAGAACATCTATAACGTCAAACCGGGCGAAGTCTTTTGGGCCGCGTCGGATGTGGGCTGGGTCGTGGGCCATAGCTACATCTGCTACGCGCCGCTGATTGCCGGGAACACCACCGTGGTGTTTGAAGGCAAACCCGTCGGCACCCCCGACGCAGGCACTTTCTGGCGGGTGATCGAAGAGCATAAGGTCGCAAGCTTTTTCACCGCCCCCACCGCGATCCGCGCTGTGAAACGCGAAGACCCGGACGGCGAAGAGATCAAGAAATACGATCTGTCGAGCCTCCGCGCGCTCTACCTCGCGGGGGAACGGGCCGACCCCGACACCGTCGAATGGGCCCAGGAAAAGCTGGGCAAACCCGTCTACGACCACTGGTGGCAGACCGAGACCGGCTACACCATCGTCGGCAACCCGGTCGGGCTGGAGCCGCTGCCGGTCAAGGTCGGCTCCCCCACCGTGCCGATGCCGGGCTATGACGTGCAGATCCTTGATGAGAGCGGCCAGCCCCAACCGCCGGGCGAGCTTGGCGCGATTGCCATCAAACTGCCCCTCCCCCCCGGCACCCTGCCCGGCCTGTGGAACGCCAAAGAGCGCTTCCGCAAATCCTACCTCACCACCTTCCCCGGCTATTACGAGACTGGCGACGCGGGCATGATCGACGAAGACGGCTATGTCTGGATCATGGCGCGCACCGATGATGTGATCAACGTCGCGGGCCACCGCCTGTCGACCGGCGCGATGGAAGAAGTCCTCGCCGGGCACCCCGATGTGGCCGAATGCGCCGTGGTCGGGGTCAGCGATGAGTTGAAAGGGCAATTGCCCGTGGGCTTTTTGTGCCTGACCAAAGGCGTGGACCGCCCCCATGACGAAATCGTCGCCGAGTGCGTCAAACGCATGCGCGAGCAGATCGGCCCCGTGGCGTCCTTCAAGCTCGCGGTGGTGGTGGACCGTCTGCCCAAAACCCGCTCGGGCAAAATCCTACGGGCGACGATGGTCAAGATCGCTGACGGGGCGGAGTTCAAACCGCCCGCGACGATCGACGATCCCGCCATTCTGGATGAAATCCGCGAGGCGCTCGGCACCATCGGCTACCCCAAAAGCTGAGCCTCCCCCATAAGCCGCGCTTGCCCCCAGCAGCGCGGCCTCTACCCTTACGGGCCAAGGTGTCGGCATCTGCGTCGCCCCGGTCGCATTTTTTGAATTGCGCGCTGCGGCCAAAATATGCGAAGCGCCCCCGCAATGCACCATTCCCGGCGCAGACCATGACGACATGCTCGGCGGGCCATGCCCAGAAAGGTTTGACAGTGCAGACCCCTTATTACCTGATCGACAAGTCCCACCTGAAGGACAACCTCGAAAAGATCGCCCGCCTGCGCGCGCTTTCCGGTGCCCGCTGCCTGCTGGCGCTGAAATGTTTCGCCACATGGTCGGTCTTCGACTTCATGTCCGAGTATATGGACGGCTCGACTTCCTCATCGCTTTACGAAGTGCGACTGGGCGCCGAAAAATTCCCCGGCGAAACCCACGCCTATTCCGTCGCCTATGCCGATCACGAGATCGCCGAAGTGCTGGGCCATGCTGACAAGATCATCTTCAACTCCATCGGCCAACTCGACAAATTCGATGCGCAGTCCCAAGGCCACATTCGCGGCCTGCGCGTGAACCCCGGCGTCTCGACCTCGGAGTTCGACCTCGCCGACCCCGCCCGCCCCTTCAGCCGTCTGGGCGAGCATGACCCGGCGGCGATCGACGCCGTCTCGGACCGGATCACCGGGCTGATGTTCCACAACAATTGCGAGAACGACAGTTTCGAGCGCTTCGACGAGATGCTCACCCTGATCGAAGACCGCTTCGGCGCAGTGCTCGACAAGATGCAGTGGATCAGCCTCGGCGGCGGCATCCATTTCACGGGCAAAGACTACCCGCTCGACCGCCTCGCCCTGCGTCTCAAATCATTTGCCGAAGCCTTTGGCGTGCAGGTCTATCTGGAACCGGGTGAAGCCGCGATCACCGGGGCCGCGACGCTGGAGGTCACCGTCTTGGACACGATGTTCAACGGCAAGAACCTCGCCGTGGTCGACAGTTCCATCGAGGCGCATATGCTCGATCTGCTGATCTACCGCGAACCCGCCAAGATCGCGCCCGATACGGGCGACCACGCATGGATGATCTGCGGCAAATCCTGTCTCGCGGGCGATATCTTCGGCGAGTTCCGCTTTGACGCGCCGCTAAAGGCGGGCGACCGGCTGTCCTTTCAGGACGCCGCTGGCTACACGATGGTCAAGAAAAACTGGTTCAACGGCGTCAAGATGCCCAGCATCGCCATCCGCGAGTTGGACGGAACCACCCGAATGGTGCGCGATTTCGACTATGACGATTTCGCCGCCGCCCTGTCGTGACATTGAGAGAGGTACCCTACATGAAACGCAATGTTCTTATCATCGGCGCGGGCGGCGTCGCACAGGTTGTGGCGCATAAATGCGCGCAGAATAACGACAAATTGGGCGATCTGCATATCGCCAGCCGCACGGTCTCAAAATGCGAGGCGATCATCGCCAGCGTGCATGAGAAGAACGCGATGAAACAGGACGGCGTGTTTAATGCGCATGAAGTCGACGGTATGGACACCGCCGCCGTCGCAGCGCTCATCAAAGATACCGGCTGCCAGATCGTCATCAACGTCGGCTCGCCCTTCGTCAACATGACCGTGCTCGAAGCCTGCATCCAGACCGGCGCCGCCTATATCGACACCGCGATCCACGAAGACCCCCGCAAAATCTGCGAGACACCGCCATGGTATGGCAACTACGAATGGAAGCGCCGAGAGGCCTGTGCCGAAGCCGGTGTGACCGCGATTTTGGGCGCTGGTTTCGATCCCGGCATGGTCAACGCTTTCGCCCGTTTCGCCGTCGATGAGTTCATGGATGAAGTGAAATCCATCGACATCGTCGACATCAACGCGGGCGATCATGGCAAGTATTTCTCGACCAACTTTGACCCGGAAATCAACTTCCGCGAATTCACCGGCACCGTCTACAGCTGGCAAGAAGGCGAATGGAAAGAGAACAAGATGTTCGAAGTGGGCCGCGAATGGGATCTGCCCGTCGTCGGCAAGCAAAAGGCCTATATGTCGGGCCATGACGAGGTGCATTCCTTGGCCGCGAACTACCCCGAGGCCGACGTGCGTTTCTGGATGGGCTTTGGGGACCACTACATCAATGTCTTCACTGTTTTGCAGAACCTCGGCCTTCTGTCCGAGCAGCCAGTGACCACCGCCGAGGGGCTGGAAGTCGTGCCGCTGAAGGTCGTGAAGGCCGTGCTACCCGATCCGTCCAGCCTTGCGCCGAACTACACCGGTAAGACCTGCATTGGCGATCTGGTGAAAGGCGTGAAGGACGGCGAAGAGGTTGAAGTCTTTGTCTACAACGTCGCCGATCACAAGGACGCCTATAATGAGGTCGGCTCGCAGGGTATTTCCTACACCGCTGGCGTGCCGCCCGTGGCCTTCGCGATGCTGATTGCCGATGGCGCCTATGACACCGGCACGATGGTCAATGTCGAAGAGCTGGACCCCAAGCCGCTCTTCACCCTACTGGATGACATCGGCCTGCCGACCCGTGTGAAGGACGACAAGGGCGACCGCGAGTGGCATAAAGCTTAAAGCTACCGACACATAAAAGGCGCCCGATCTGGGCGCCTTTTTCTATGTTCGATGGCCGCGCGGTTTAGTATTTTGCGGCGAAGTCATCCACTTGGCGCTCAGCCTCATCCTTGGCCACGCCATAGCGTTCCTGAACCTTGCCAACCAGTTGTTCCCGGTTGCCGCGGGTCTCTGTGATTTCGTCGTCCGTCAGATCACCCCATTGCGCCTTCGCCGCGCCGGTCATCTGTTTCCAATTGCCTTCGATACGATCCCAATTCATTGCAGGTCTCCTTTTCTTTGGCTGTGAAATGCGGAAAAGCCGCTTTCATAGGGGAAACGCGAAGGGGGAGTCCGTGGTTCCTCCACTTTGCCGAGTAGGCAATGGGCCGCCACTCGCCAGCATTGCATCGAATAGCAGAGGGCAGCGCCGGCCCGCGGGGTGGTGCTGAAAGCGCCGCCCCAGGGGGGCGGGTCATGCTGGAAGCTTGCCTAATACAAGACGCTGCCCGGCGTGCCGCCGGGCGGGACTAGTTAAACTGCTCCGAGATCAACCGCTCTTCCAACCCATGCCCCGGATCAAACAAAATCCGATGCGAAATCGTCGGGTCTGACCGTATCTCAACCGTCGCCACATTCCGGTGCGACTTGCCGTCCGCATCTGCCATCACCGGGCGCTTATCCGCCTCCAGCACATCAAACCGCACCGTAGCGCTCTTGGGCAGCAACGCCCCGCGCCAGCGCCGGGGCCGGAACGCTGCCACCGGAGTCAACGCCAGCACATCCGCGCCAATCGGCAGGATCGGCCCATGCGCGGAATAATTATAGGCCGTCGACCCCGCAGGCGTCGCCACCAGCGCCCCATCACAGACCAGCTCCTCCATCCGCTGGCGCCCATCCACGGTGATCCGCAGCTTCGCCGCCTGCGGCCCAGCGCGCAGCAAAGACACTTCATTGATTGCCAGCGCCGTCGCGCGGCTGCCGTCGATATGCGTGGCCTCCATGACCAGCGGATTGATCACCGCTTCCTCTGCCGCCGCCAAGCGCTCCTGCAACGCGTCCTCGTGATATTCATTCATCAAGAACCCAATGGTCCCCCGGTTCATCCCATAGACCGGCACGTCCAACTCTTGCGTGCTGTGCAGCGTATGCAACATGAAGCCGTCCCCGCCCAGCGCCACGATCACATCCGCCTCCGCGGGGCTCACATCCCCATAGCGCCCGATCAAAGCGGCCCGCGCGGTCTGAGCGACGCTGGCGCGGCTGGCAACAAAGGCGATTTTCTGCGACATGGCGGGCGATCTATCCGGGAGCAAAGTTTCCGATGGTCGGCGTTTGGGGCCAAAACAATCACATTATTCCGCACACCACCAGCGCTGCCGCACATATCTTCCCATCGGTCGGTTTACAGCCTTCACCTTTTGCAATGTTTCCGATAGGCAACACGCGCAACCTGCCCCCATAGAGGAACCTCAGATGTCCGATTTCTTCACCAGATCCCTAGCTGATTCCGACCCCGCCATCACCGCTTCCATCCGCGACGAACTGGGCCGCCAGCGCGACGAGATCGAACTGATCGCCAGCGAGAATATCGTCTCCACTGCGGTGCTCGAAGCGCAGGGCAGCATCATGACCAACAAATATGCCGAAGGCTATCCGGGCCGTCGGTACTATGGCGGTTGCGAACATGTCGACGTGGCCGAGAACCTCGCCATCGAGCGCGCCTGCAAGCTCTTCGACTGCCAATTCGCCAACGTGCAGCCAAACTCCGGCAGCCAAGCGAACCAAGGCGTCTTCACCGCCCTGCTGCAACCCGGCGACACCATTCTGGGCATGAGCCTTGATGCCGGGGGCCACCTGACCCACGGGGCCAAGCCGAACCAATCCGGCAAATGGTTCAACGCGGTGCAATACGGCGTGCGCAAACAAGACAACCTGCTGGACTATGACCAGGTCGCCGAACTGGCCACTGAGCATAAGCCCAAGATGATCATCGCCGGCGGCTCCGCCATCCCGCGCCAGATCGACTTTGCCAAAATGCGCGAGATTGCCGACAGCGTCGGTGCCTATCTTCTCGTCGACATGGCCCATTTCGCGGGCCTCGTGGCCGCAGGCGAGCATCCCTCGCCCTTCCCCCACGCCCATGTCGCGACGACCACCACCCACAAGACCCTGCGCGGCCCGCGTGGTGGCATGATCCTAACCAATGACGAGGCGATCTCGAAAAAGGTCAACTCGGCCATCTTCCCCGGCATTCAGGGCGGCCCCCTGATGCATGTCATCGCTGCCAAGGCCGTGGCCTTTGGCGAGGCGCTGCAACCGGGTTTCAAAGACTACGCCAAACAGGTCATCGCCAATGCACAAGCGCTGTCGGACCAGTTAATCAAAGGCGGGCTCGACACCGTGACCCACGGCACCGACACCCATGTGGTGCTGGTTGATCTGCGGCCCAAAGGCGTCAAAGGCAACGACACTGAAAAAGCGCTGGGCCGGGCGCATATCACCTGCAACAAGAACGGCGTGCCGTTTGACCCCGAAAAGCCGATGGTCACCTCGGGCATTCGTCTGGGCTCTCCCGCAGGCACGACGCGCGGTTTTGGTGAGGCTGAGTTCCGCCAGATCGCGGATTGGATCATCGAAGTGGTTGATGGGCTGGCCGCCAATGGGGCTGAGGGAAATGCTGAGGTTGAGGCCAAGGTGGCCGCTGAGGTTGAGGCGATGTGCCAGAACTTCCCGATGTATCCGAACCTCTGAAACACTTGGCCCCTGCAGCACTGCGGGGGCCATCTGCCACTCCAGCCCGGAATCAAGGCGCCCCGCGCCGCCGGGCAGCGCCCGACCGCCCCATGGGCGGGCGCTTTAGCGACTAAGCACTCCCTCGCGACCACACATCAAACCTGACAGATAAAGTGGCAACCACGTCTGATCCGATGCCCACCCGCGGTCTGGCGCCGCCCTCTAACTCAACGCTATCCCTTGCCGATCCCCCACCACCGCGCCACATTCTCCCCCAAAGGAGAACCCATATGATCGTCCACCCCGCAAACAGCCGCCCCAGTGAGCCCGGCCCCGAAGACTACTTCACCGGCGAGGTGCAAATGACCCCGCTGATCTCCGCCCCCGCTCCGGCGCGGCTGCGCGGTGTCAGCGTCACCTTCCAGCCCGGCGCCCGCACTGCGTGGCACGTCCACCCCTTGGGCCAAACGCTCATCGTCACCCAAGGCACAGGCCGCGCCCAGACCGAAGGCGGCCCGGTGCAAACGCTTAACGAAGGCGATGTCGTCTGGTTTGATGCGGGCGAAAAACACTGGCACGGTGCCGCACCTGACAGCACGATGACCCATATCGCCCTGCAAGAAGCGCAGGTCGGCGAAGCGGTCGAATGGTTGGAAAAAGTCTCAGACGCAGACTACGACCCGGCCTAAGCCAATCAGCGCGGCTCAGACGTAGCCGCGCCACCACAGCCAAAGCACAAAACCCGCAATCACCACGATCAGATTAAACGCCACCGTCGCGGCAATATCCAACAGCCGCCCGCGACGGCGATAGCCCACATCCACCGCCCGCAGATGCGCGTTCACCCGGTCCAGCGCGGCCCATACCGGTGTCGGCTCCAACTGCCGCGCAATAAGCGGATTGCCAACCACCCGCTCAGTGCGGCTCAGCAACCGCCCATCGGCCCTCAGCCCCCGCGGCAAATCCCGCCCGGCACGGCCAAAGGCCTGATGCAGGTCATGCGACTTGATCCGCAGCTTGTCTTTGAACAAAGCGCGCAGGGCTTCGGCCCGGCTGGTGAATTCATTGGCATCAATCATGGCGCGCATCTAATCGCTCTGGCCCCCGGCCTGCAATGGCCCTAATTTGCCCCCATGCTGAATTACACCGAATATGGCGACACCGCCGCCTCCCCGCCGCTGCTCATTGTCCACGGGCTCTATGGCTCGGGCCGCAACTGGGGCGTGATCGCCAAACGCCTCGCCGATACGCGCCGCACCGTGACCGTCGACATGCGCAACCATGGCAACAGCCCGCATCACGACAGCCACAGCTACGCGGACCTCGCCCAAGACCTCGCCGAACTCATCGAACACCTCGGCGGCCCAGTGGATATCTGCGGCCACTCCATGGGCGGCAAGGCGGTGATGATGCTCGCCCTCACCCGCCCAGACCTGCTGCGCCGCGTCGTGGTCGCCGACATCGCCCCCGTCGCCTATGGCCACACCCAACAGATGTTCATCGACGCCATGCGCGACGTCGACCTTGCCCGCGTCGAACGCCGCTCGGACGCCGAAGCGCAACTGGCCGAGGCAGGAGTCGAACGCGCCCTGCAAAGCTTCTTCACCCAATCGCTGGATGTTCCCGGCAAACGCTGGCGGCTCAACCTCGACGCGCTGGAGGCCGAGATGCCGCAAATCATCGGCTGGCCCGAGGATGTCTCAGGCCAGTTCGACGGGCCAACGCTGTTCCTGTCGGGCGGCGCGTCGGACTATGTCCGCCCCGAGCACCGCGCCCCGATCAAAGACCTCTTCTCCCAAGCCCGCTTTGCCAAAATCCCCGACGCAGGCCACTGGCTGCACGCCGAAAAACCCCGCGAGTTCGAAGCTGCCCTGCGCGTCTTCCTTGACGCCGACCTGCCCCAAGACCCTGTCTGAATTGACCAAAACGCGTTTTTCGCGTAGTCTATAGGCGTATCATGGGGACGTGGCACCTGCATCGACCCCTCTGGGCAGCGCATGGGGGAAGACATGTGGAAGGGACTGCTTGACCAACTTCTGAACGGCATGATGGTACGCGACCGATTGCTGGTGCGTTTCCCCGATGGGGACAGCCGCCACTACGGCCCCGACATTGGCGAAACGGTGCAGATCGCCATCAACGATCCCGCCACCATCCGCGCCCTATGTTTGCATCCCGAACTGGCCTTGGGCGAAGCCTTCATGGACGGTTCGCTGGTCCTGATCGACACCAATCTCGACGACCTGCTGCGCGTGCTCCTGCGCAACCGCGACGCGGGCGACATGCCCGCTTGGGTCGTCTCCTCGGACCGCTTCCGCTACCACCTGCGCCGCATCGTGCAACGCAACAGCCCGGTCCGGGCGCGGGCCAATGTGGCGCATCACTATGATATGTCGGATGAGCTTTACCGCCTCTTCCTCGACACCGACATGCAATATTCCTGCGCCTATTTCACCGATCCAAAAATGTCGCTCGAAGCCGCGCAAGAGGCCAAGAAAGCCCATATCGCCGCTAAGCTTTGCCTTGAGCCGGGCCAACATGTGCTCGACATCGGCTGCGGCTGGGGTGGCCTCGCGCTGACGCTGGCCCGCGACTATGACGTGCGTGTCACCGGCATCACCTTATCGGAAAACCAACTCCGCACCGCCCGCACCCGCGCCGAGGCCGAGGGTCTCTCTGACCGCGTGCAATTCTTCCTCGAAGACTACCGCGACACCCAAGGCATCTTTGACCGTATCGTCAGCGTCGGCATGTTGGAGCACGTCGGCCTGCCCAACTTCGACACCTATTTCACCCGACTGCACGATCTGCTGACCCCGGATGGCATCGCCCTCATCCACGCCATCGGCCGCAGCGCACCGCCGATGCCGCATAGCGCATGGCTCAACAAATACATCTTCCCGGGGGGCTACGTCCCGTCGCTGTCGGAAATCGCAGGCCCGATGGAGCGCGCCGGCCTGTGGCAAAGCGACATTGAAATCTGGCGCCTGCACTACGCCCGCACCCTGCGGGCATGGCGCAAACGGTTTGAGGCCAACAGTGACAAGCTGCGCGAGATGTATGACGACCGTTTCCTCGCCATGTTCCGCTACTACTTCGCCATCTGCATTGCCTCTTTCGAGCATCAGGCCCAGGCCGTCTATCAATTCCAACTGGCCCGCAAACGCGATTCGGTACCGCTGACGCGCGATTACCTCTACCGCCACCCAAGCCGCCTGCCCCCGCAGCGCGCAACGACAAGCTGAACCCGCGCCAAACCCCTTTTTTCCAAGGCCCCGGCCCATTCCCCCCTTGCAGCCCCCGCCGCCATCCCTATAAGGCAGGACAATTTGCAAATTTAGGGGGCCGCCATGCCAAAACGTACCGACATCCAGTCGATCATGATCATTGGTGCGGGGCCGATTGTTATCGGGCAAGCCTGCGAGTTCGACTATTCCGGCGCTCAGGCCTGTAAGGCGCTGAAAGAGGAAGGCTACCGCGTCATCCTCGTCAACTCCAACCCCGCCACGATCATGACCGACCCCGGCCTCGCCGATGCCACCTACATCGAGCCGATCACCCCCGAGATCGTCGCCAAAATCATCGAAAAAGAACGCCCCGACGCGCTGCTGCCCACCATGGGCGGCCAAACCGGCCTGAACACATCGCTCGCGCTCGAAGAAATGGGCGTGCTGGAGAAATTTAACGTCGAAATGATCGGCGCCAAGCGCGAAGCCATCGAGATGGCCGAAGACCGCAAGCTCTTCCGCGACGCGATGGACCGTTTGGGCATCGAAAACCCTAAAGCCACCATCGTCACCGCGCCGATGCGCGACGACGGCAAGAAAGACCTCGCCGCAGGCGTGAACCTCGCCCTCGAAGCGCTGGAATATGTGGGCCTGCCCGCCATCATCCGCCCCGCCTTCACCATGGGCGGCACCGGCGGTGGCGTGGCCTATAACCGCGAAGACTACGAATTCTACTGCCGCTCGGGCATGGACGCCTCCCCCATGGGCCAAATCCTCGTCGACGAGTCCCTGCTCGGCTGGAAAGAGTTCGAGATGGAAGTCGTGCGCGACACCGCCGACAACGCGATCATCGTATGCTCGATTGAGAACATCGACCCGATGGGCGTCCACACTGGCGACAGCATCACCGTGGCCCCGGCCCTGACGCTGACGGACAAAGAATACCAGATCATGCGCAACCACTCGATCGCCGTGCTGCGCGAGATCGGCGTGGAGACCGGCGGTTCCAACGTGCAATGGGCCGTGAACCCCGCCGATGGCCGCATGGTCGTGATTGAAATGAACCCCCGCGTTTCCCGCTCCTCGGCGCTGGCCTCCAAAGCCACCGGCTTCCCCATCGCCAAGATCGCGGCGAAACTCGCCGTGGGTTTCACACTGGACGAGCTCGACAACGACATCACCGGTGTCACGCCCGCGTCTTTCGAGCCGTCCATCGACTACGTCGTCACCAAAATCCCCAAATTCGCCTTCGAGAAATTCCCCGGCGCCGAGCCGCATCTCACCACCGCGATGAAATCCGTCGGTGAAGCCATGGCGATTGGCCGCACCATCCACGAGAGCCTGCAAAAAGCCCTCGCCTCCATGGAATCCGGCCTCACCGGCTTTGACGAGATCGCTATCCAAGGCTTCAACGCCGACCTGCCGAACGACGCGCCGGAGAACACCGCGGCACTCGTCAAAGCGATCACCGCCCAGACCCCCGACCGCATGCGCACCATCGCCCAAGCCATGCGCCACGGCATGAGCGACGTCGATCTGCACGCGCATACCATGTTTGACCCGTGGTTCCTCGCCCGTATCCGCGAGATCATCAAGGCCGAAGAAGCCATCCGCGCAAACGGTCTGCCGACCGACGGCGACAGCTTCCGCGACCTCAAGATGATGGGTTTCACCGATGCCCGCCTCGCCATCCTGACCGACCAGCGCGAAGCCGCCGTCCGCGACGCCCGCCTCGCCCTCGGCGTCAAAGCCGTCTTCAAACGCATCGACACCTGCGCCGCCGAATTCGAAGCGCAGACGCCCTACATGTACTCAACCTATGAGACCCCGCTCATGGGCGAAGCCGAATGCGAAGCGCGCCCGTCGGACCGCAAAAAGGTCGTCATCCTCGGCGGTGGCCCCAACCGCATCGGCCAAGGCATCGAGTTCGACTACTGCTGCTGCCACGCCTGCTACGCGCTGACCGACACGGGCTATGAGACCATCATGGTCAACTGCAACCCCGAGACGGTCTCGACCGACTATGACACCTCGGACCGCCTGTATTTCGAGCCGCTAACCTTCGAGCACGTCATGGAAATCCTGCGCGTCGAGCAGGAAAACGGCACGCTGCACGGCGTCATCGTCCAGTTCGGCGGCCAGACCCCGCTGAAGCTTGCCAACGGTCTGCAAGAAGCGGGCATCCCGATCCTCGGCACCACGCCCGACATGATCGATTTGGCCGAAGACCGTGAGCGTTTCCAACAGCTTGTCCTGAACCTTGGCCTCAAGCAGCCCCGTAACGGCATCGCTCATTCCGACGCCGAAGCGATGGAAATCGCCAAGGAGATCGGCTTCCCGCTGGTCATCCGCCCCTCCTACGTTCTGGGTGGCCGCGCGATGGAGATCGTCCGCGACCAAGCCAGCCTTGAGCGCTACATCACCAACGCCGTGGTCGTCTCCGGCGACAGCCCCGTGTTGCTCGACAGCTACCTTTCGGGCGCCGTGGAACTGGACGTCGACGCGCTCTGCGACGGCAAAGATGTCCATGTCGCGGGCATCATGCAGCACATCGAAGAGGCCGGCGTCCACTCCGGCGACAGCGCCTGCTCCCTGCCGCCTTATTCGCTCCCACGCGAGATCATCGCCGAGGTCGAAGAGCAGACCCGTGCGCTCGCATTGGCGCTCAACGTCGTCGGCCTGATGAACATCCAGTTCGCGGTCAAAGACGGCGAGATCTACCTCATCGAAGTCAACCCCCGCGCCTCGCGCACCGTGCCCTTCGTGGCCAAGGCGACGGATTCTGCCATCGCCTCCATCGCCGCCCGCATCATGGCCGGAGAGCCTCTAGCCAACTTCCCCCTGCGCGCCCCCTACGACGCCTCCGCCGCCTATGAGGACACCCTGCCGCTGGGCGACCCGATGACACTTGCGGACCCCAACATGCCATGGTTCTCGGTCAAAGAAGCCGTGCTGCCCTTCGCCCGTTTTCCCGGCGTCGACACGCTCTTGGGGCCAGAGATGCGCTCCACCGGCGAGGTCATGGGCTGGGACCGCGACTTCCCGCGGGCGTTCTTGAAAGCCCAAATGGGCGCAGGCAACCCCCTGCCGCGCAAGGGCTGTGCCTTCCTCTCGGTCAAGGACACCGACAAGGGCGCGGACATGCTAGCCGCCGCAGAAATTCTGCTGGCCCAGGGCTTTACCCTCATCGGCACCCGCGGCACGGCGGAATGGCTGACCGAGAACGGCCATGCGTGCAACGTGGTGAACAAGGTCTACGAAGGCCGCCCGGACATCACCGACCTGATGAAGGACGGCGACGTGCATCTGGTGATGAACACCACCGAAGGCGCGCAGGCGGTGGAAGACAGCAAGTCGATCCGCTCCATCGCGCTCTACGACAAGATCCCATACTTCACCACCGCCGCAGGCGCCCATGCCGCCGCTTTGGCGATCAAGGCGCAGGCTGAGGATGAGATCGGGGTGAAGGCCTTGCAGGGGTGAGAAGCGATCCCGCGCTCGCGTGGGCAGACTGTCCAGTGGACAGTCTGAGCTTCGAACGGGCGGAGCACCGGGGCTAACCCCACACGCTCCGCCCCCTAGCACTCACCGTTCTACCGTCGGCGACTAGCGCCGAACCTGTCAGCCACCCACCCGCCCGGTGGCACACCGGGCATCGCCCTCCCTCCCCCCGGAGGGCGATCTTGCAACGTCACTCTCCCCACACCCCAAGCGCCTCCTGCCCCCGCACCCGCCTCATACACGAACCAAATCGCCCCCCAGGGAGGGCGCCCCCCTCACCACTCTCTTCCCAAGCCCCCTCACCCCTCCCCACCCCGACACGACCGAAACACCCCCAGCGCCTCCGCGTCCCCCGTCAACTCCTCCTCCGCCAAATACCGCTCCTCATTCAACGAATAGAGCCGCCCGTCATCCCGCCGCACCACCCCGTGATGCGCCATCTCAACCTCCCCCGTCCGCGGCCGCGAATACTGCATCAACAACGCCACCTCCAAATCCTCCGCCTCCGGCCCGTTGATCACCCCGGCCAACCGCCCATGCATCCAGGCCCGGAGCACATCGTTCATCCGCTCCTGATAGCCCCGCCCCATGGCGCGAAAGAACTTCACCACATCCTCCTCCAGCCGGATCGTCAGCCGCACCTTGGGCCGCCGCCCCCGCGCCCGCGCAATCTCGTGCCAGTCGTCGGGCACCGCCCCATTGTCCAAGACCGCCTGATGCACGTCCCATTTCACCTGCTGCATGACGTCGGTAAAATAGTTCATATGCATCCGCTGCACATGCCCGCGCTTGGCCATAGGTCCTCCTGTGTCAAAGCCGTGGCAAGTCTGTTGCAAGTTCGTTAAAATAATCTCTGACCACCGTATGCACGCGCCGTGCACGCCCGGTGTACAGGCTGTGACAATGACCAAAGGGTTAATCCCCATGGCCCAACCAAATGAACAAGATGAGCCAAGCCTTTGGCGAGAAAGGATACTTCTGATGTACCAAGCCGCCATCACCGGCACGGGCGTTTTCACCCCGAAACAGACCATCACCAACGCCGAACTGGTCGAAGCCTTCAACGCCTACGCGGACCTCTATAACGCTGAAAACGCCGAAGCGATTGAGGCCGGCAAGATCGCGCCCAAGCCCCATTCGTCCGAGGAGTTCATCGTCAAAGCCAGCGGCATCGAGCAGCGCTATGTCATGGATAAATCAGGGATTCTCGACCCCAATATCATGCACCCCCTGCTGCGCCAGCGCAGCGACGAAGAGCCGTCCCTCATGGCCGAAATGGCCGTCGACGCCGCTCAAAAAGCACTCGCCCAAGCGGGCAAAACCGCCGCGGATGTCGACCTCGTCATCTGCGCCGCCTCCAACCTAGAGCGCGCCTACCCCGCCGTCGCCATCGAAATCCAAGACCTATTGGAAATCAAAGGCTTCGCCTTCGACATGAACGTGGCCTGCTCCTCCGCCACCTTCGGCATCCAAGCCGCCGCCGACATGATCCGCTCCGGCTCCATCCGCTCCGCCTTGGTGGTCAACCCCGAGATCTGCTCCGCCCACCTCGAATGGCGCGACCGGGACTGCCATTTCATCTTTGGCGACGTTGCCACCGCCACGCTGGTGGAACGCGCCGAAGACGCAAGCGGCCCCTGTTTCGATATCATTTCAACACGTTGCGCGACCGACTATTCCAACAACATCCGCAACAACAACGGCTTCCTGCGCCGCTCCCGCCCCGATGGTCTGGCTGACCGCCGCGACATGCAATTCATGCAAAACGGCCGCAAAGTCTTCAAAGAAGTGCTGCCCATGGTCGCCGAACATATCGGCAACCACATGGCCGACAACGACGTGCAATCCTCTGATCTGAAACGGGTTTGGCTGCATCAAGCCAACAAATCCATGAATGATTTTATTGGCCGCAAAGTGCTGGGCCGCGAGCCGGAACCGGGTGAACAGCCCAACATCCTGCAAGACTACGCCAACACCTCCTCTGCCGGGTCGATCATCGCCTTTGCCAAACATTCCAGCGACTTGGAGGATGGTGACACAGGACTGATCTGCTCCTTCGGCGCGGGCTATTCAGTGGGCTCCGTCCTCGTCCGGAAACGCGACTAAGCGTTTCCGGGCTGCGGATCACCGCAGGTTAAGTGTCTTTTAACGATACTCGCTTATGAACCTCGTCAGCGCTTTCCACGCGCTCTGAATAACGATCAACGAGGTACTCCGCCCGGCCACGCACCAACCATGTGAACTTAACCAGTTCCTCCATCACGTCGACAATGCGGGCCAGAAACGGCCCCTGCGGCAAACGTCCGCCCTCGTCGAACTCCAGCCACGCCTTTGGGATGCTGGATTGATTGGGGATCGTCACCATCCGCATCCAGCGGCCTAGAATACGCATCTGGTTCACCGCGTTAAAGGATTGCGACCCACCGCTGACCTGCATCACGGCCAGCGTCTTGCCCTGTGTCGGGCGAATGCCGCCTTTCAGCGACAGCGGCAGCCAATCGATCTGCGCTTTCATGATCGAGGTCATCGCCCCATGCCGCTCGGGGCTGGACCAGACCATACCCTCGGCCCAAACGGCCAGCTCGCGTAGTTCCACGACTTTCGGATGCTCCGCAGGCGCGTCATCCGGCAGCGGCAGACCGGACGGGTCAAATATACGGGTCTCGCAACCTAGATATTCCAATATCCGCGCCGCTTCCTGCGCCGCTTTGAGCGAATAGCTGACTTCGCGCAGCGAGCCATATAGCAACAAAATCCGTGGCTTATGCCCCGGATCATCTGCCGCCTTCAATGCCGCCACATCAATCTGCGGCAATGCCTCTTTGCGCAGGTTGTCCAAGCCATCTGTCATCACGCTATCCCCAATAAGAACCTGCTTGCCCCTTACCCCCTCGCCGCCCCGATGTCATCCCGCAGCCCGCCTTGGTCATTCAATCTTGATCCGCCTCGGCGGGCGGCGTAACACCCGACCCATGGCCAAGCTTTACTTCAACTACTCGACCATGAATGCCGGTAAATCCACGGTGCTGCTACAAGCCGCGCATAACTACGTGGAACGCGGCATGGTGCCCTATTTGCTGACCGCGCAGTTCGACAACCGCGCAGGCGAAGGCCGCATCGCCTCGCGGATTGGCATCGGTCAAAAGGCGGATACTTTCGGCCCCGGAGAAGACCTCTTGGCCAAGGTCAAAGCCCGCCTCGCCGACGGCCCCTGCGCCTGTATCTTCATCGACGAAGCCCAGTTTTTAGAAGCCGAGCAGGTCTGGCAACTCGCCCGCGCCGTCGATGACCTAGGCGTGCCGATCATGTGCTACGGCCTGCGTGTCGACTTCCAAGGCAAGCTCTTCCCCGGCTCCGCTGCCCTGCTCGCGCTGGCCGATGAGATGCGCGAAGTGCGCACCATTTGCCACTGTGGAAAGAAGGCGACGATGGTCGTGCGCCAAGACGCCGAAGGCCATGTCATGCGGGCTGGTGCGCAGGTGCAGATCGGCGGCAATGAGACCTATGTCTCGCTCTGCCGCCGTCATTGGCGCGCTGCTGTGGGTGACAGCTAGACGGCGTTCGGCAAGGGCTGACCGTCAAGAAAAGCCTGCAAATTCGCGACCGCCATCAACCCCATATCGACCCGCACCTCTAGAGCTGCCGTGCCCAAATGCGGCAGCAGCACGACGTTGTCGAGGTCGCGGAGCGCCTGCGGCACCTTGGGTTCGAACTCATAAACATCCAACCCCGCACCGCCGATCCGCCCGGCTTGCAGGGCGTCGATCAAGGCCGCCTCTTCCACCACATCGCCGCGGGCAATGTTGATCAGGAGCGCATGGGGCTGCATCGCTGCGAGAACTGTCGCGCCAATCAGATGACGCGTTTCAGCACCGCCGGGGACGGCTACGACGAGCACATCAACCTTGCCCGCCAGTTCCTCAAGGCTTTCGACACGCGTTGCCGGGAAAGCCAAGTCCTTGGCACTACGGTTGAAATAGCTGATGTCCATGCCGAAGCCGAAATGGCAACGCTGCGCAATCACCTGACCGATCCGCCCCATGCCGACAATGCCGACCCGTTTCCCGCTCAGATGAAGCCCCAACATTTGGGTCGGATGCCAGCCCTCCCAAGCGCCGGATCGCACCAGCCGCTCGCCCTCACCCGCACGACGGGCGCACATGAGCATCAATGTCATGGCGATGTCTGCCGTAGCGTCCGTCACCGCGCCGGGGGTGTTGGTGACCGCCACCCCGGCGGCGCGGGCGGCGTTGACGTCAATGTGATTATAGCCGACACCGAAATTGGCGAGCAGCTTGCAGCGCGGCTGGGGCACATCTGCAAAGACCTCAGCCGAAAAGGCATCTCCCAACGTCGGCATCACCGCGTCATAGTCCCGAAGTGCTGCACGCAATTCATCGGCGCTTAGGGGCGCAGTCTCCTGGCGAACGGTGACGTCACAACCCGAAAGCGCCTCTGTCACTTCGTCGGTCAAAGGTCTGGCAATCAATATCTTTTTCAATGCATCCGCCCTCCATCAGGCACTTTTTGATCCGGCGAAAGCAACACGATCTCGCCATCCGCGTCCGGCAGGCCGAGCACCAATACTTCGGACATGAACGGTCCGATCTGCCGGGGTGGGAAGTTCACCACCGCCACGACCTGACGGCCCACAAGTATCTCAGGCGTATAGTGCGCAGTGATTTGGGCAGACGTCTTCCGCTCGCCGATCTCGGGCCCGAAATCGACCCAGAGTTTGATTGCAGGCTTGCGCGCTTCGGGGAAAGCTTCGGCGCGGGTGACCGTTCCTGTACGGATGTCTACTATCAGAAAATCGTCGAAGGAAATCTCAGCCATTGGCAAGCTCCCGCGAACGATCAGCGGCAGCGGAGACGGCGCGGTCCAGCAAAGCGGGGAAGCCGTTTTGCGCATCCATTAGCACCTCTAGCGCTGCCTGCGTCGTGCCGTTCGGGCTTGTGACATTCACACGCAATTGGCCCGGGTCCTCCTCGGCCTCCATCGCCAAAGCCCCTGCGCCCGCGACGGTTGCCTTGGCCAATTGCAGCGCCAGTTCCTCAGGCAACCCCTGTGCGACGCCAGCGGCGGCCATGCATTCGATCATGTGGAAAACATAGGCCGGGCCAGAGCCACTGACCCCGGTGACAGCGTCGATCTGCGCTTCTTCTTGAAGGCGCACAACCTCGCCCACAGCACTGAGAAGCGCTTCTGCTTCGTCCAACGACCGGCTTCCTGCCTTCGCATTACCGACGATCGCGGTGATCCCTTTGGAGATAGCGGCGGGCGTGTTGGGCATGGCCCTGACGATCGGCGTCTCAGCGCCGAGGATGCTCTCGAAATACCCGATGGTTGTGCCTGCGGCGACACTGACAAAGAGCGTATCGCCATTGCCCATGGTCTGCAGGGTCGGCAGCGCTTCGGCCATCATCTGCGGTTTTACGGCAACCAGCACAACAGCCGGGGCCGCGGGCAGCTTGGCATTCAGGTTTACCCCAGTGCCCTGCAACCAGTCCGAGGGCTTCGGGTCCACCACCCAGACTGCACCTGCTGGCAGCCCGCGGGCCAGCCAGCCCGCAAGCATCGCAGAACCCATCTTGCCACAGCCCAGTAAAACCAAACCGTCACGCGCTACTCTGCTGTCTTTCATCGTTCCCCCCGAAGTTGTTCGGGGACTTTGTTACGCCCGCCCGTAAGCCTCTGCAATGGCGACATCCATCGCGGCTTTGGGAGATTGATCGCCCCAAACCAGCAATTGCAGCGCGGGGTAGTAGCGTTCAGCGCTCATCACAGCGGCGCCAATCATTGTGTCGATCTGCTCGGGCCCTGCATGCTGGCCGCCCGACAGGACAAGGCCGTAGCGGTAAACCATCAGCTGCTGATCGGCCCAGAAGGTGAAAGCGCCTGCCCAGCATTGATCATTCACGAGGTTTAACAAATCATAAAGCTTTGGCAATTTTTCCGCCGGGGGCTCCATCTCAAATGTGCAGATCAGACGTAGGGTCTCGTCATAAGCGGACCAAGCAAGGGTGATGGAATAGGTCCGCCACTGGCCTTCTACAGCCATAGCGATCTGGTCGTCCGCCACGCGGTCGAATTCCCAATCGTGATGGGCTGCTAAATTTTCCACGATATCAATGGGGTGAATGTCTTCTTCAAGGTAATGCTCGGACAGGGCCATTTCGCCACCTCTCAATCTGTTCCGGGCGGAGCGCCGGGACGCTACCAACCATGGAAGCCTGCACAAATAGACGTGTAACTTTACCTCGCCTATACAATATATGGTGGTCCGGCAGGGCCGATCTGGCAAGGTTTTTCTTGGGGATAAACACAAATCGTAGGGGATAACCGCAATAAATTGTGGGTAAGTCGCGGAAAACATCTAGGATTGGGGGAATGGGGTAATTTCTGGGCTGGACCGAAACGTCCTAGCAAATTGAGCCACTGCCCCGGCGGGGGCAGCAGTAAAGCGTCCGTCTGAGCGATAAGGGCCCTTTGGGTCAGCCTTTAGCTTCGAGCTTTTCCAGACGCGTTTTCAGCGATTCATTTTCCTCGCGGGCCTTCTGCGCCATTGCACGCACGGCGTCGAACTCTTCGCGGGTCACAAAGTCGCGATCTGCGAGCCAACGATCCAGCATGCCCTTAAAGGCCGTCTCCGCCTCATCCTTGGCGCCCTGGGCCACGCCCATCGCATTTGTCATCATCTGTGAAACGTCGTCGAAAAACTTGTTACGGGTCTGCATGTCTGGCCTCCGGATGTCATGTTAGCCTCTATATGGGGCGCGCAGCCCTTACCCGCAAGGTTGACTTCCCCGCGCGGCCTTGCTCAATCAGCGACATGATAGCCATGCTCCCCTTCCCCGACATCGCGCCGGAAATCTTCTCGGTTAGCCTGTTTGGCACCACCTTTGCGCTGCGCTGGTATGCGCTGGCCTATATCGTGGGCATTCTGCTGGGGTGGCGCATCGCCACGGCGGCAGTGAAACGTCCGCAATTGTGGAAGAACAACAGCCCGGTGATGCAGCCCGGACAGGTCGAGGACCTGCTTTTCTGGGTCATCCTTGGTGTGATCCTCGGGGGGCGCTTGGGCTATGTGTTGTTTTACCAACCGGCCTACTACCTGTCGAACCCCGCAGCGATCCTGCAGCTTTGGGAGGGCGGGATGTCCTTCCACGGGGGCGCGCTTGGTGTGATTCTTGCGGGGCTGTTCTATACGTGGCGGCATCGCATTCCGGTTATCTCGACCGGGGATATGGTCTCTCTCGGGCTGGCGCCGGGGCTGTTTCTTGGGCGGCTGGCGAATTTCATCAATGCCGAGCTTTGGGGCCGTCCGACCGATGTGCCTTGGGGCATCGCTTTCCCCGGCGGGGCCGCACAATATTGCCCAGACGTAGCAGGCATCTGTGCGCGCCACCCCTCGCAGCTTTACGAAGCGCTGCTTGAAGGTCTGCTGCTCGGAGGGTTGCTGATCTGGATGGCATGGCGGGGTGGGGCGCTGAAGATGCCCGGTCTGATCGGGGGCACTTTCCTCGCGGGCTACGGTGCTGCGCGTTTTGCTGTCGAGTTTCTGCGCCAGCCCGATGCGCAATTTGTCACCCCGGGCAATCCTCTGGGCCTGGCGTGGCAAGTCGGCGGCTGGGGGCTGACCATGGGGCAGATTCTCTCGCTGCCAATGATCGCCGTCGGCGTCTTCTTCATCCTGCGCGCACGGCGGCGCGCATGAGCTTAAAGGACCATCTGCTGGCGCGTATTGCGTTGGAAGGACCCATGCGGCTCGACGCCTATATGCAGTCCTGCCTGCTGCACCCCGAATGGGGCTACTACACGACGCGCGATCCCTTTGGTGAAGCGGGCGATTTCACCACCGCGCCTGAGATTAGCCAAATGTTTGGTGAGTTGGTCGGCCTTTCGCTCGCACAAAGCTGGCTGGATCAGGGCACGCCTAGCCCCTTTACGCTGGCCGAGCTCGGCCCCGGACGCGGCACGCTGATGGCCGATGCGCTGCGTGCCTGCGCGCGGGTGCCAGGGTTTATTGATGCGGCACAGATTTGTTTGGTCGAGGCCTCCCCTACCCTACGCGCGGCACAGCGCGAAACGCTTGCGGGCCATGATATTATATGGTGCGACAGCATCGCCGATCTGCCAGATGCGCCGCTGTATCTGATCGCGAATGAGTTCTTTGACGCCCTTCCCATTCGCCAGTTCATACGGCAGGGCGATGGCTGGGCGGAACGTCTTGTCGGCGCCGCTGACGGCAAACTAACTTTTGGCCTCGGCCCTGTCGCTCCGCAGCCTGCCCTGTCGCATCGGATGGAAGACACGAAGGACGGCGATCTCGTCGAATTGCGCGGTCCAGCGACAGAGGTCGTGGAAGAGATCGGCGACCGCATTGCTAAACGAAGCGGTGCAGCGCTGATCATCGACTACGGCGATTGGCGCGCGCTCGGCGATACGCTGCAGGCGCTGGAGAAGCACGCCCCGGCCGACCCGCTGGCCACCCCCGGACAGGCCGACCTGACCGCCCATGTCGATTTCGAAGCTTTGGCGTTGGCTTGCCCCTGCGCCTATAGCCGCCTCGCCCCGCAAGGGGTCTTTCTCGAACGTCTCGGCATCACGGACCGTGCGCAAAAGCTGGCTCAAGGCTTGACCGGCGCCCCCCTCCAGTCGCACATCGCTGCACATCGGCGGTTGACGCACCCCACGGAAATGGGAAACCTGTTCAAAGTGATGGGGCTCTACCCGACCGGCCAAGCCCCGCCTCCGGGGACCGAAGCATGACGCTGGAAATACTGACATCAGACGCACTCGCCGACTTTCGACACGGGTTCTTTACCCGGCGCGGCGGCGCATCCTCGGGCGTTTTTGCCGGACTGAACTGCGGCAGCGGCAGCTCCGACCAGTCCGAGATCGTGAGCATTAACCGTGCCCGCGCAGCCGAGGCGATGGGGGTGCAACCCGGTCACCTTGCCGGCGTTCATCAAGTGCATTCCGCAACCGTCGTTACCGTGACCGAGCCGCCGCAGGACAAACCCCGCGCGGACGCGCTTGTCACCAAAACCCCCGGCATCGCGCTGTCGGTCCTGACCGCTGATTGCCAGCCTGTACTCTTCGGCGATGCCGAAGCCGGTGTAATCGGCGCGGCCCATGCCGGCTGGCGTGGTGCGCTTGATGGGATATTAGACGCCACGGTCGATGCCATGGTCGACCTCGGTGCTACGCGTGATAAAATTACTGCCGTGATCGGCCCGTCGATCAGCCAGCGGGCCTATGAGGTCGGGCCGGAATTCATGGACAACTTCATGGCCGAAGACCCGGCCTTTGCCCGCTACTTCACCCAAGGCGATGGGGACAGGCTGCTGTTTGACCTGCCGGGCTTTGGCCTGAACCGCTTGCGCGCTGCTGGCGTGGGTCATGCAGAATGGACGCGCCACTGCACCTATGGCGATCCTGAGCGATTCTACTCCTACCGCCGCACCACCCATGCGAAAGAAGCCGATTACGGGCGGCTGATCTCGGCCATTACCCTCTGAACCCCGGCACGACTGCGGCGATCCCTGCCCCCTTTGCGCCGTATTGCTGACCGATAGCGGCGTGGATGGTGCACCTCGACACTGCCTTAGTCAGCTAACATACTGTTTCGACTAGCCTTTCGAATTACGGCAAAATCTCCACAAATCATCCAGAAGCGCACCTACTCATCGTTCAAGCTTTTCTTGGATCGTCAAAAACCGGCCCGATTGCGCTGCCATAGTGATCTCAAGCCGGGCAAATGCCCCGATAAGCGCAAGAGGAACAGAGCTATGAAAAAGAACCAGCGTTTCATCAAGTCGGTCGTCGAAACCGCCGCCAAGAACGACACCGTCATGCCTTGGGCACGCGGCGCACGTCGCGCGGCTTTCATCGCAAAGCGCAACGCCGCTCCGCTTGCCCGCAAAACCGCCTAATTTCTCCCAGCACCGGGCGGCTCGCCGAGCCGGTGTCCCAAACAGCCTCCCGCCGCGTTGATTCGCGCCGGGGGGTATTTTTCTGCCTAAATGTGGCAGGTGCTGAGAGCGCTGCGGAAACAGAACGGCAGCTTTGCGCCAAATTATCCTGAAATCCAACCTTAATGTCGCGGAAACTTTGACAATGTGCCGACAACATGGCGATTTGATCTTACAGACCACATGAAATGACATCGCTTCATTTCCGTGCCGTCGGTGGGGGCCGATGCGGATGTGACTGATCAAGAGGTTTCAAAATGACGCCGACCGCTGCCATGGCCAACCGCCGCCCGACCAATAGCGCCCCCGAGGGAGATGACACCCGCCCTGCGCCCATGCCGATGCGCAACTACGAGGTTGCGGCTCTGCGTGCAGACGGGTCGCTTTTCATCGGGCAGGACAACGCCCCGGCGCTGCCGCTCTTTGAAGCCGCCTTTGCGGCTTTTGCGCGTGGGACGTTGATCCAGACCGTGCAGGGCGATGTCGCGATCGAAGACCTCCAGCCGGGCGATATGATCAACACATCCTCCGGTGAGCCAGCAGAGTTGGTCTGGATCGGGTCAAGCAACTTCATCCCCGCAGATGCAGGGCGACGGATGCCCCTCATCCGGATCATGTCGGATAGCTTTGGCGAGGGTCGCCCCAGTTCATTCCTCACCGTTGGTCCCGCTGCCCGTGTTCTGCATACGCCGCATCACCTGCGGGCCGAGGCCGGTGGCACGCGGCTGCTCACGCCGGTGCGCGAGTTTATTGACGGTGTGAATGTAATCGAAGTGGTGCCGCCGACTCCGGTACGCCTGTTCCACATTTGCCTGTCACGTCACGCGGTGATTAAAGCTGGCGGGCTGGAGATGGAGACCTTCCACCCCGGTGCGCAAGCCACGCGGGCGGTCACGCAAAATCTGCGCGACAGGTTTCTGTCAATGTTTCCGCAGATTGGCCATGCCACTGATTTTGGCCCACTGGCCCATCCCCGCGCGCCCGAAGCCGCACCGGAGGGCGACCTTCACTGAGTTAGGGTGCAGTCGCCAGCCGGGCTTCCAGCACATCGAAAGGCACGCCGGGATCGTCTTTGGCCCCACGGATCACCAGACTGGTCTTTACGCTGGCAACATTCGGCGTCGTGAGCAGTTCTCCGGTTAGGAAGCTCTGAAAGCTGGACAGGTCAGGCGCCACACATTTCAGAATAAAGTCGACCTCGCCATTAAGCATATGGCACTCGCGCACCAACGGCCAACCGCGGCATTTTTCCTCGAAAGCGCTTAGATCGGCTTCGGCCTGACTGGCCAGCCCAACCATCGCGAAAACCTGAACTTCGAACCCTAACTCGCGGGCATCGACATCGGCGTGATAGCCTTTGATATAGCCTTGCTCTTCCAACGTTCGAACTCGGCGCAGGCAAGGCGGCGCGGAGATCCCCACACGTTTGGCCAGTTCGACATTCGTCATCCGGCCATCGGATTGCAATTCGGCCAAGATCATCCGGTCGATCGGATCTAGTCGTGTACCCGCCATATTACCCTCAATGAATTTTCGATTCTTATAGCAGCCCACAGGGCACGCGCAATAAAGTTTCACATTAGCGCAATAATCTTCCCATACTAATGAGAGGAGTAGAGTTTAATGGGTAGTACCGTCGCCCGCACAGCAGGGGTTTAACGGTTCCGCCCGGACCGCTATATGAAGCGGGCATTATCAATGACAGCCTGGGGGCGCCAGATGGCCGAGACACGTGAAACTAAGGTATTGATCATCGGCTCCGGCCCTGCGGGCTACACCGCAGGCGTCTATGCCAGTCGCGCGATGCTGAACCCGATCCTCGTACAGGGAATCGAGCCCGGCGGTCAGCTGACCACGACTACCGAGGTTGAGAACTGGCCCGGCGACAGCGAGGTCCAAGGCCCCGACCTGATGATCCGCATGCAAGAGCACGCGAAAGCGATGGGAACCGAAATCATCGGCGACATCATCACCGATCTTGACCTCTCCAGCCGCCCCTTCCACGCGAAGGGCGACAGCGGCACCACCTATGTCGCGGATGCGGTGATCCTTGCCACGGGCGCACGGGCTAAATGGCTGGGGTTGGAGTCGGAAGAAAAGTTCAAGGGCTTCGGCGTCTCGGCCTGCGCCACCTGCGATGGGTTCTTCTACCGCGGCCAGGAAATCGTAGTCATCGGCGGCGGCAACACCGCAGTCGAAGAGGCGCTTTTCCTGACCAATTTCGCCTCCAAGGTCACTTTGATCCACCGCCGCGATGAGCTGCGCGCTGAAAAGATCCTGATCGACCGGTTAATGAAGAACCCTAAGATCGAGCCGCTTTGGTTCCACGAGCTGCATGAGGTCTACGGCACCGACAATCCGCTCGGAGTAGAAGGTGTGAAGGTGAAGCACACCAAAACCGGGGAGATCACCGACATTCCGGCCAAGGGCGTTTTCGTCGCTATCGGCCATGCGCCGTCCAACGAGTTGGTCAAGGATGTGCTCGAAACCCATATGGGTGGCTATGTCGTAACCAAACCGGACAGCACAGAGACTTCTGTGCCCGGCGTCTTTGCCGCAGGTGATTTGACCGACCACAAGTACCGGCAGGCGGTCACTTCGGCGGGTATGGGTTGCATGGCAGCATTAGAAGCCGAGCGTTTCCTCGCAGAAGTCGGCGACGATGACGGCAAGGATACCTCCCTTCCGCTTGGCTATGGCGCTGAGGTGAAGGAAAACGTTTAAGTAGGAGGCTGTAAGCAGCCATTGCTGTTCTGATGACCGGCATTCTTCGCTGAACTTATTGAACAATATGAAGATATGGTGGGAAATCCGCCTTTGCCGCGTCGTTTTCGGGCAATACTCTAGACTTGCCCTCCCATTTGACGTTAAGGCGGCCCCATCGGAACCCGCCTCCGTTCTCCATGTGAAAAGTGATTGATATGATGCACAACAACCTCGCCCCAATTTCCGAACTCTATGTTTCCTACGATTCCGCACAAAAACTAAAAGTAGAAGCCGGCAATCTGGTTAGCCTCGACCTGACCCCGCGCCAGATTTGCGATCTGGAACTGCTGATGAACGGCGGCTTTAACCCGCTTAAAGGGTTTCTGACCGAAGAAGACTATGACGGCGTCGTTGAAAACATGCGTCTGGCAGATGGCTCTCTCTGGCCCATGCCGATCAACCTCGATGTGAGCGAGGCTTTCGCTGAAAAGTTGGAACTGGGCCAAGACATTGCCCTGCGCGACCAAGAGGGCGTGATCCTCGCGACCATGACAGTCACCGACCGTTGGACGCCCAACAAATCGCGTGAGGCAGAGAAAGTCTTTGGCGCTGATGATGAAGCCCATCCGGCGGTGAACTATCTGCACAACCAAGCAGGCAAGATCTACCTCGGTGGCCCGGTCACCGGTATCCAGCAGCCTGTACACTATGATTTTCGCGGTCGCCGCGACACGCCGAACGAGTTGCGCGCCTATTTCCGTAAGCTCGGCTGGCGCCGCGTTGTGGCGTTCCAGACCCGCAACCCGCTGCACCGTGCGCATCAAGAACTGACTTTCCGCGCTGCCCGCGAAGCACAGGCGAACCTTTTGATACACCCCGTTGTCGGCCTAACAAAGCCGGGCGATGTGGATCACTTCACCCGCGTGCGCTGCTATGAGGCCGTGCTCGACAAATACCCGGCGGCCACCACGTCGATGAGCTTGCTGAACCTCGCCATGCGTATGGCCGGCCCGCGTGAGGCGGTCTGGCACGGCCTGATCCGCAAGAACCACGGCTGCACCCACTTTATCGTAGGCCGTGACCACGCTGGCCCCGGTAAGAACTCTGCCGGTGAGGATTTCTATGGCCCCTATGATGCACAGGACCTGTTCCGCGAGCATCAGGAGGAAATGGGCATCGAAATGGTCGATTTCAAACATATGGTTTGGGTGCAGGAACGCGCCCAATATGAGGCCATGGATGAGATCGAAGATAAAGATGACGTCACCATCCTGAACATCTCGGGCACTGAACTGCGCCGTCGCTTGCAGGAAGGTCTGGAAATCCCTGAGTGGTTCTCCTTCCCAGAAGTCGTCAAGGAATTGCGCCGCACCAAGCCGCCGCGCAGCCAGCAGGGATTCACCGTCTTCTTCACAGGCTTCTCCGGCTCCGGCAAATCCACCATCGCCAACGCCTTGATGGTCAAGCTAATGGAGATGGGTGGCCGCCCGGTTACGCTGCTCGATGGTGACATCGTGCGGAAGAACCTCAGCTCCGAACTCGGCTTCTCGAAAGAGCACCGCGACCTGAACATCCGCCGCATCGGCTATGTCGCAAGCGAGATCACCAAAAACGGCGGCATCGCCATCTGCGCGCCAATCGCGCCATATGCGACCACCCGCCGCGCCGTGCGTGAGGATGTGGAAAGCTTTGGTGCCTTTGTCGAAGTGCATGTCGCGACCTCCATCGAAGAATGCGAGCGCCGCGACCGTAAAGGGCTCTACAAACTGGCGCGCGAAGGCAAGATCAAAGAGTTCACCGGCATCTCCGACCCCTACGACGTGCCGCAGAACGCTGAATTGGTGCTGGAGACAGAGAACGTCGACGTCGACAACTGCGCCCACCAGGTTTTGCTGAAGTTGGAAAACATGGGCCTGATTACAGGTTAAGCCCCATGATTGGTCAGACAGAAAGCGCAGCCCCTCGGGGCTGCGTTTTGCGTTTAAAGACTGTCCAAAACGGCCCGAGCGGCCCTGCCATAAAGGTCAGCCCATTGGTGCGCCTGCGGCTTGGCCCCACGCAAAGCGGGAAGCAACGCGCCATATTGCGCGACATCAGCCTGCTGGATCGCGCCAAGCAGAGCGTCAGCACGATCGCAGATCACCATACCGCCTGTATCCATATAGTCGCCGATATTCGGGCAACCCCAGTAGATCGGCACTGTTTCACATAGAACTGCGTCAACGATCTTCTCTGTGAAGTAATTGCGTTCCTGAATGTTCTCGATCACCACTGAAAAGCGGTAGGGGGCCAGGCCGTCGGCCTTGTTTTCAAAAGGGGCGTAGCCCCGGCCCAAGAGGGCCACATCCAGCCCCCGCGCGCGCACGGCATCCACAATCTCATGCCGCAGCACATGGCCAGCAAAGTCGCGCTTATTAGAAGCGATAAGCGAAATGTTGTGTCGTTTGATCAGATCCACCTGCTCTGGATTAGCCACCATCGACGTGCCGTAGACGAAAGGGATCCCGTTAGGGATCGCCTGAACCAAGGCCTCATCATGGCTCAGCACCCGGAAAAATCGACGGTGGGTCAGACGCAACAATTTCAGGTGGCGTCCGTGAATCACCGATGGTTCGACAACCATCAACGTCACTTTGGCCCGCAGGCCAAAGGACGGCTGGTAATGCATATTGGTCTTTGGAAATACGATCAGATGATCGTCGGAGGATAGATCGGCCACGGTGCCACGACGCAATCGTTCGGGGCGCCCCAGTGGCCAAATAAGATCATCCAATGGGCGCGTCGCATGCTTTGACCCGAGCTTTTGCCCATAGGGCAGAACGGCGATTGCCGGGTTGGTCATCGCGCCCCCTCGGTTCCAGTCGCGTCGGGCATGAATACATCGCCCGACATCACCACCCGCCCCTGCCCAGCCACGCGCACGCCGGTGATCGCCTCACGCGGCCCGAGAACTTCCACCTCGGCCCGCCCCGGACGCCCCATGCCGTGTCCCTGCTCTGCTGTGAATTGCGGTACGTCGATGAGGCCGTTTGCCCAAAGGTAAGCCGCCATTGCCCCGGTGGCGGAACCGGTAAAAGGGTCTTCCGGTGGGCTGGGCGGAGCAAGCAGCAAACGTGCGTAGGTATCGCCGACGTCCGTGGCCCCGCCGAGCGTGACCCAAAAGGGCTCCATCATATCATTGTCGGCCTGGCCCAGGAGGCGATTGTATGCGTCGAGCGCGGCCATATTAAGCCGCAGTGTGTCCAGTGTGGCCCGGTTTTTTAACACAGTAATGCAAAAGGGCAGCCCAGTGGATACAACTTGCGGGTCACCAATGATGTCGTCCGCCGAAATTCCTCCGACACGCGCCACCACGTCGGCTGGCACCTTGGGGCCAAACTCCGGCGCGATCTGGGTCATGGCGATCTGGTCACCTGTCACCTCGACCTCGACAAGGCCTGCTCCTGTCTCAAGCTTTAGACTGCCCTCCCCGATCAGCCCGCGATGGCGCAGGGCCGCGACGGTCGCAATAGTTGGATGCCCTGCGAAAGGTATCTCGCGGCTGGCAAGGTAGTATTTGACTTTGAAGTCCGCCACTGCCGATGGCCCAGTGAAGGTGCATTCCACGAGGGAGGTTTCGCGCACATAGGCGGTGCAGATATCGTCCGGCAGGTCCGCCCCACCATGCACCACCGCGCAGCCATTGCCCCCGAAGGTTTGATCGGTGAAAGCGTCGACCCAATCGAATTCGTATTTCAATACTCTAATTCCCTTACAAAAAAGGCCGCAGCGGACTGCGGCCTTGCTTGAGCGTCAGGGTATCGCCGTCGCGGCTGGCGTCAATGGACCAGAACGGGCTTGTAGTCATGCTCACGCGCAAGAGCGAAAGCCAGCTTGCGGTCGCCGACCAGTGCGAGCTGCTGTCCTTCTGCGTCGTGGACGGCATAGAGTTGCTCCAGCCCTTCCGCCTGATCGCGGACTTCGCGCGGCAGATCGGTGACGGAGATCGTTTTGACATAGACCATACGGTCATTTCCGTGGGTGATCGCGTGTTGCATGATATTACCCCTTCTTGATCTTGATGGTCTGAACCACCGTTTCAGGCTTGGCGCGGGTCAGGTCTACGTGCAGCAAACCATTCTCCATCACGGCTTCGCCCACATCGACCCCATCGGCCAGAACGAACGAGCGCTGAAATTGTCGCGCAGCGATTCCACGGTGCAAAAACACCCGGTCTTCGCCATCGTCAGACTGACGCCCACGGATCACGAGCTGTCTATCCTCAACGGTTATCGACAGATCCTGTTCCGAAAAACCCGCAACGGCGAGGGTAATTCGATAGCTGTAATCCGAGGTTTGTTCGATGTTGAACGGCGGATAGCCTTCGTTTCCGGCCTTCGCGCTGCGTTCGAGCACCCGTTCCAACTGTTCAAACCCAAGCATATGCGGGTAAGAGGCAAGTGTAAGTTTCGTCATGCGACACGTCCTTATCAGGTCAAGCGACAGTGTTTGATATGGGCCCCGCAACCGGCAACCCTTGGGATAAATATGGGGGGGCTTGCGGGACTGTGCAAGGGCTATGCCAAATGATCTCAACCGCTTATATTCAAGGTTCAGCGGCCTAACGGAATCACCTGACCATGAATGCCCCTACCGACCTGTCGATGAAAACGGATGAAGTTCTGCGCGTAGAGCTTGAAGTGTTCAAACGCGAGCACCGCGACCTTGATGACGCAATTCACGCGCTGGTGGACAAAGGCACGGGCGACCAACTGACCTTGCAACGGCTGAAAAAGCGCAAGCTGCGGCTGAAAGATCTGATTGCCCAGATTGAAGACCGGTTGACCCCAGACATCATCGCCTGAGCGCCCCCCAATCGCACGTTGCCACGTGGTCTGTGATGGGTATAGTGCGCGCTCCGATCCACCAAGAAAAGGCCCTGCGCAATGACCACGCCCCCGGTTGGCATCATCATGGGGTCCCAGTCCGACTGGGCGACCATGCGCGAAGCAGCGACCCTGCTGGAAGAGCTCAATATCCCCTTTGAATCCCGCATCGTCTCGGCGCATCGCACGCCCGACCGTTTGTGGGACTATGGCAAAACGGCAGTGGACCGCGGCCTGCAAGTTATCATCGCGGGCGCAGGCGGCGCTGCGCATTTACCGGGGATGATGGCGTCCAAGACCCGCGTGCCGGTGATTGGCGTGCCGGTTCAGACCAAGGCGCTTTCGGGCGTGGATTCGCTCTATTCCATCCTGCAAATGCCGCGTGGCTTTCCTGTGGCGACCATGGCCATTGGTTCAGCAGGTGCTGCTAACGCGGCGCTGATGGCGGCGGGCATCCTCGCCCTGCAAGACCCGGACCTTGCCAAACGGCTGGACGACTGGCGCGATGCTCTCAGCGCATCGATCCCCGAGGTGCCCCATGACTGAACCGCTACAGACCGGCGCGACCATCGGTATCCTGGGCGGCGGACAATTGGGCCGGATGCTCTCGGTCGCCGCTGCACGCCTTGGCTTTCGCACGCATGTTTTCGAACCCGGCGCCAATCCCCCCGCTGCGGATGTCGCCCATGCGGTTACCACTGCGAGCTATGACGATCACAGCGCCCTGACTGCCTTTGCTAATGCCTGTGATGTCGTCACCTTTGAGTTCGAGAATATCCCGACCGAGGCGCTTGATGTGGTTGAGGCGATCACCCCAATCCGTCCGGGCCGCGAAGCGCTGCGCATTAGCCAAGACCGGCTGATGGAAAAGACCTATCTGAGCGACCTCGGCCTTCAAGTTGCACCCTTTGCGGATGTGACCGATGCGGCCACACTCGAAGCCGCTGTTGCCGAAATTGGCACACCCGCGATCTTGAAAACCCGCCGTTTCGGCTATGACGGCAAAGGCCAGTTGCGCCTGAAAGGCGGAGAAGACCTCGCGGCCACTTGGGCTGAGATGGGCGGCGCCCCCTGCGTGCTCGAAGGGTTCGTCGACTTTACGGCTGAGATTTCCGTCATCGCAGCGCGCAGTGCTACGGGCGAGGTCGCCTGTTTCGACCCGGGCGAGAACGTACACCGCGACGGTATCCTGCACACCACGACCGTGCCTGCGCGGATCAGCAATGCGCAGCGTACCGATGCGGTGCTGCTGGCAGGGCGGGTGCTGAACGCATTGGACTACGTCGGCGTCATGGGGGTTGAGCTTTTCGTGACACCGCAAGGGCTGATCGTGAACGAGATTGCCCCCCGCGTGCATAACTCGGGCCATTGGACCCAGAACGGCTGCACAGTTGACCAATTCGAACAGCATATCCGCGCCGTCGCTGGCTGGCCGCTGGGCGACGGCCAGCGCTACGCCGATGTCGTGATGACCAACCTTATCGGTAATGACATGGACCGCGTGCCCGATCTCGCCCGCGCGCGTGACACAGCGCTCCATCTCTATGGCAAGGCTGAGGTCAAAGCAGGCCGCAAGATGGGCCACGTCAATCAAATCATCCGCGGTTAACGGCTCAGGCGGTGAATCGCTCGGCGACCGCCCCTGACATATAGCTGACCCGCCCCGCGGCAAAGGTCGCGGCGACACGGCCCGTGGCTTGATCGAGGACAACGATATCGGCGCGTTTGCCCGGGGCCAACGTGCCGCGATCTGTCAGACCGAGCACCTGTGCCGGCCCCGAAGACACCAGAGCCCAAGCCCCCGCCAAATCGACCAATCCGCTGCGCGCCAGAATCAACGCCGCGCGCCGGGGCGACGGGTAGTGGTAATCTGAGGCCAACGCATGACAAAGCCCCATGCTGATCAGGTCCAACGCCGACAAATTGCCATTGTGCGACCCGCCGCGCACCACATTCGGCGCCCCCATGATCACGGCATCTCCGGCTGCATGAGCCGCTTCTGCCGCCTCCTGTGTTTCGGGGAACTCCGCCAGCGTCACCCCGCGTGCGCGCCAAGCGGCGCGGGTCTCCGCCGTCTGATCATCGTGACTGCCCATGCGCACGCCGCACTGCGATAATTCGGCACAAAGTGCGTCCAAAGCGGCTGGCACCTCGTTCCGCCGCCCATGCATCTCTTGCATTTGCGCCAAGTGACTCTCGGGGCTGCGACCGGCTTTCAACGCCTGCCCGACCAGACGTTTCGGGGTTTTCCCCGCTGCGATCCTGTCATGCGGCAGGTGGTCGTTAAACACGACATAGCCAACGCCCCAGTCGGCGATCCGCTGCGGCAGACTTGCGTAGAGATCGAGCATATGCGTCTCAAACCGCAGTTGCGGACGTACGTCGGTGACCAGATTGGGAGCGGTATCCCGAATGCCGGAAAAGACTTGATCTGCAAAATCGAGCCCGCGCAGACCACCTTCCCAACTGACAAACTGCGCAAGGACGGCAGTGGTGATGCCATTCGCTGCAAGCTCGGCCTCAGCGGCCACCAGCCCTTCGGCCAATTGCTTCATCGCCCCGCGGCGCGGCGCAAGGTGCCGCTCGAATCCATCGCCGTGCAGATCAACGATCCCCGGCAGGACTTGGAACCCGGTCAGGTCCACAGTACGGCCTACAGGCTCGGCAGAAACCATACCCTCGGCAAAGGAAAGCGGGGCGTTGCTTAACCCTTCGGGGTGCAAAACTTCGGCGCCGATCAGGTCAAGGTTTGGCATCGTCGCCCTCCACCCCCGGCAGGCAGCCCCCTTCGGGACAGCCAATCGCCTCCAGCACACCGTCAATCCACGTCATCGACCGATCAAAGGCGCCGGTTTCGAGAAAGGACATGGTCTGCGCGATCACGCTCGGGTTGTTCATCATAAAGGTATGGGTCACCGGCAACACGATATGGTCTTTCATCCCCGCCACCTTCGTTGAAGCGACCGAAACCTTGCCATCGTCCGGTCCCGGGAGAAGGCTCGAGAAATAGGGGTTCAGCGACTGCGACCCAGCGATCACGCCCAATTCAAATGTCACCGGCGGCAGTTGGTTCGGCAACGCCTCGTCATCCGTGCCGATCTCAGCCCCCGCAGGTCCGTTCAGCCATTCAAAGGCCGGGTTCTCAACCAACTCGTCGACCACTTCACTGCCATGGTTCGGCGGCCCGAGCATCACCACGCGGCCCACGCGTTGCGCCCCGACTTCGGCCACCCATTTGCGCACTAGAATGCCGCCCATTGAGTGCGTCACGAAATCAATCTGCGCGGTGCCGCAGGCGTCTACCGCATCCGGCATCGTGCGCGCCACGAGGTCTGCGATCCCCGCCTCGGTAGAGGGATAGCCCGGGCGCACAACACGGTAACCCTCAGCAGACAGAGCCGCTTCCATAACAGCAAAGGAAGTCTCCGTCCGGGCAAGCCCGTGCAAGAGCACAACACAACGCGGCGTCTCTGCCGCTCCGATGTGCGGCACGGTGAGCAGCCCGGCAGTGAGAGTGAATGTGATACAGCGCTTCATGCCCTTCAGATAGACTGATTGCGCGGGGTGTGAAATGGTCTTGCCACCTGCCGTTACGAAAGTCTGCCGATGCCCCTCTCCTGCCCCCGATTGGCCGCACGCGCCGTGCTGGTCCACCAAGACCGCTTGCTGCTGGTCAACGCCTATGCCGACAACCGCCTCGGCCTAATGTGTGCCCCGGGCGGGGGTGTCGAGGCGGGCGCCTCACTGCCCGACAATCTGATGCGGGAGGTATATGAAGAAACCGGTCTGCAGGTCACCGTGGGGGCGCCCTGTCTGGTTAACGAATTCCACGATCCCGGCGGCGACTTCCATCAGGTTGATATCTATTTCCGTTGCGCGCTGAGCGGGTCCGCCGAAGTAGATCCGCACTGGCTAGATAGCGAAGCGGTTGTGACCCGCCACATGTGGGTCACACGGGATGAGCTTGCACAGGTGCCACACAAGCCCGATAGCCTCGGTGACGTAGCTTTCGGCGGCGATGGCGTGATTACTTACGACCCGCTGGAGCCGATTTTGCGCTGAGCGCCCATGCGATACCGCCAAGGACCAAAGCAGTCGCGATGATGAGGGTCAGGCTTACTGCTTCGCCCAAGAGCACGACCCCGCCCAATATCGCGATGATCGGCACGCTAAGCTGGGCCACCGCCGCCGTACCACCGTCGATCTGGCGCAACACGATATACCAAAGCGCATAGCCAAGCCCCGAGGTCACGCCCCCGCAAAGAGCGGCGAGCGCGACACCCATACCGCTAAAGGACGGGCCCGAAAACATCGGCAGGAGCAGCATCAGCGGAAAGCAAAGCACAAAGTTCGCCGAGGTCGCAGCAAGCGGGTCACCCGCGCTGCGCCCTACGATAGAGTAAATCGCCCAACCAAGCCCAGCGAGCACCATAAGCGCGGCCCCAACTGGATCGGTGCCACCCCCTCCCGAGGGCCAAAGCACCAGGATGAGCCCCGCAAATGCCACCGCGGCACCGCCCATCTGCCGCTTGCTAGGGCTCGCCCCGGTCAAAGCGCTCTGGGTAAACATTGTGATCTGCACGACACCGAAGAGGATCAATGCGCCCAGCCCCGCGTCTAGCGTCAGATAAGCCAAGCTGAACCCGATCATGTAAAGGGCAAGGCTCAATGCACCCGCGATCCGGTTGCGCCGGAACAGGGGTAAAGCCCCGCCGCGCAGGGCCACAAGTCCCGACAGCACCACCGCCCCGGCCCCGACCCGCAAAAGGGCAAATCCCGCTGGATCAATATAGCCGCCTTCGAGCGCCATACGGGTCAAAATCGAGTTGGCGGCAAAGGCGACCATGGTCACCACGGTTAGAAAGAAAATTTGCATGTCGAACGGCTTAGCCGCTCGGCAGACCTGCGCCAAGCCCATAAGGCGGTGACTCTTGCGCACGCTTTGTTGAAGTCACCAACCGAACTTCTGCAAAGCTGAGCGGTAGAGCTTAACTGTTACGCAGAAGTGGAAAAGATAAACTCTGTCAACGGCGGAGTAAAACCCGACCAAAGGGCGGCGCAAAAGTAGGCCACTTTGGGGTTGGGCGTGAAGGGTGCATAGAGTGCTGGCGGCCAGTCGACCGCGCTCCCCAAATAGCTGTCGGTTGACTAGCCGCCTTGGCCCGTGAGGGCCAAGGCATGGATTGTCGATCAGGAGGTTTTGGTGGCTTTTCGCGCTTGGCTTTGGGCCAAGCGATAGCTTTCGCCGTTCATCTCGAGGATGTTGACGTGGTGGGTCAGCCGGTCGAGGAGCGCCCCGGTCAGGCGCTCGGTTCCGAAGGTTTCCGTCCATTCATCGAAGGGCAAGTTGCTCGTGATCAGCGTAGCCCCGCGCTCGTAGCGCTGCGAGATCAATTCAAAGAGCAGCTCGGCCCCGGTTTTGGAGAGAGGGACGAAGCCCAATTCGTCGATGATCAGCAGCTTGGCGTTGGCCATCTGTTTTTGGACCCGCAGCAAGCGACGCTCGTCGCGCGCCTCCATCAGTTCGTTGACCAAGGCCGCGGCGGTGGTGAAGCTGACCATCATCCCTTTCTGGCAAGCAGCGAGCCCCAGGCCGAGTGCGACGTGGGTTTTGCCGGTGCCGCTTGGGCCGAGGGCAATCACGTTCTCGCGCCGTTCGATCCAGTCGCAGCGCGCCAGCTCAAGCACCTGCATTTTGTTGAGCTTGGGGATTGCCTTGAAGTCGAAGCTGTCGAGGCTTTTGGTGGCCGGGAACTTGGCCGCCTTGATGCGGCGCTCGACCATCCGTCGCTCGCGATCGATCAGCTCCAGTTCGACCAAGCGCGTCAGGAACTGGACATGGTCCAAGCCCTCGGCGGCGCATTGGCGCGCCACCTTCTGATACTCACGCAGGAATGTCGGAAGCTTCAGCCTCTTGAGGTGATGCTCCAGCAGGATTTCGGGGGCATGGGTCATTTCGCAGCCTCCGACATCAGGGACATGTAGCTGG
Source organism: Sulfitobacter delicatus (assembly GCF_900102535.1). Classification (GTDB taxonomy): domain Bacteria; phylum Pseudomonadota; class Alphaproteobacteria; order Rhodobacterales; family Rhodobacteraceae; genus Sulfitobacter; species Sulfitobacter delicatus. The sequence goes on from NZ_FNBP01000002.1 coordinate 640,421, forward strand.
CCGCTGAGGTCGTCTCGACCCGCGCCCGTGGCAGGTAGGGGTACACGTCGAGGTCGAGCCGTGGTGGCCGCTTCTCGACCTGACACAGCACCAGATGCTTCACAGCATCAAAGCCGACCGCGCCCATCTTCAGGGCCTGCTTTACGGCGGCGTGTAGCTCATCCATGCCGAAGGTCTCCAGGAGGCGCAGCACCTGAACATACTCGCGGCGCCCTATCTTCAGCATGCGCGCTTCCATCAGGCGGCGCAGCGTGTCGAACTCTTTTGGCAAGTCCCACCCCGCAAGGGGCGCGGCCTGATCCAAAGCATTGATCTTGCGTTCGATCAGCGGGAGGTAGTGGATCGGGTCGAACACCATGTCCTCGCGCGCGTAGCACCGCGGATGGCGTGCGATCACGTCCCCACGGCAGCCAATCACCACCTGATCAACATAGGCCCGCACCCAGACATCCTGATGGCCATAGGCCACGGGGACCGAGTAATCGTTGGTGCCGTAGCGGACCAACGATTGGGAGCTCACCCGGCCGCTGGCCTGTGCGCAGGCCTCAAAGGGAGCGGCTGGCAAGGGGCGCATCTCGGCCAGATCCCGCTGCACGCGCGCGCCGATCGTCTCCGTGTGCCCACGGAGTGTATCAGTCTGACGGGCGCGACACTGCTCTTCAAGATAGGTGTTGAAGCTCTCCCAATCCGGGAAGTGGGGGATCGGCACCATGTGGTTGCGGCGGACATAGCCCACCATCCCCTCGACATTGCCCTTGTCATTCCCTTTGCCCGGCCGTCCGTAGCGGTCTCGGAACAAGTAATGCGACAGCAGCCCGCTGAACAGCGTCGCGCGGACCCGTGTACCATCCGGCTGGATCTTCGAGACCAGACAACGGTCGTTGTCGTAGAGAACCGACAGAGGCACCCCGCCAAAGAAGGCAAAGGCATGCACATGCCCGTCCATCCAGGCCTCCGCCGTCGCCGCCGGGTAGGCTCGCACGAAGTAGGCATCGCTGTGGGGCAAATCCAGGACGAAGAAGTGGGCCTTTTGTTCGACACCCCCGATCACAACCAACGCTTCGCCAAAATCAGCTTGCGCATGGCCCGGCGGATGCGCCAGCGGCACGAACATCTCACGGGTGCGTCGTTCACGCTGCCGAACGTAGTCCTTAATGATCGTATAGCCGCCGGTGAACTCGTGTTCCGTCCTGAGCCGCTCGTGGATCCGCTTCGCCGTGTGGCGCTGCTTGCGAGGCAACTTCCTGTCCTCTTCAAGCCAGCCATCGATGATCTCGGTAAACCCATCAAGCTTGGGACGCTTGATCTCCTTCGTGCGCCGGTAGCCCGGCGGCGACGAGAACGCCAACATTTTGCGAACGCTGTCGCGCGATATGTTGAAATGGCGCGCCAGATCCCGCTGGCTCATCCCCTCGCTGCGCGCCAGCCTCACCTTCAGATAAAGTTCCACGGTGTAAATCTCCTCACCCTCCCTGCTGCCGCAAGAAGGGAAAAAGTGGACGAATTTTACGCCGCCCGCACCGCCAATACGACGGCGCTACCGTGGTCTAATTTTGCACCGCCGTTCTCAC
>NZ_FNBP01000016.1 GCF_900102535.1 Sulfitobacter delicatus
AACACGTTCAGTTGACTGGTACTAATTGCTCGATAGGCTTGATTTGATCCAGTAGAAGCAAGACTTCGACTTATCTATCAAAAGCATACACATACAATCAGTTGTACATGACTTGGAAATAACAACGCTTTGCGCTTCAGTGGTGACGGAGCGGGAACGGGCATCCTTCGGATACCCTGCCTCCCGCCGTCGCTCTGCAGAGCAGAGCGCTTTATCAGGAATTTATTTGGTTTGGTGATCATAGCGCGAGCAAAACACCTGGTCCCATCCCGAACCCAGCCGTTAAGTGCCGTAGCGCCGATGGTACTGCGTCTTAAGACGTGGGAGAGTAGGTCATCGCCAAACCTAATAAGTTCCTAGTATAAAGTATCTCTCGATACGATGACCAATAACAAAACCGCCGCAGCAAACAAGCTGCGGCGGTTTTGCTTTGTTGGGACTTAGTCTTGGCTTGTCCTCAGTAGGCGCATAAGGCTGCACCTCAAAGCTTTATCCCAGCCGTTAGACCCAACGTGCCGCGCCTATTGGCATGAACTATGGTCCGCACTTTCGCATGGATAACTTTGGCGCGCGAAAGCTAAAGGCCGTGCAGAAAAACTCAAGAATTTTTCGATTATTCGTGCGAAGCCCCTTGCAGCCTCTCGGCGTTAAGTTTAGACGGAGGGCATTGGCGCGGGATGGAGCAGCCCGGTAGCTCGTCAGGCTCATAACCTGAAGGTCGTAGGTTCAAATCCTACTCCCGCAACCAATTAGATGCGCTCTAGCGCTTTCATAAAGGCCTGCCGCTTCGGCAGGCCTTTATGCGTTTGGGTATTCCGCTACCGGGCTGCGTGGGCCAGTCTCGGAAGACTGGTTTCAGCAGGCCGAACTGATGGAAGCATGATCAGCCAATAGAACGCAGCTTCCCCGCCCGTCGTCCGCATTGCGCTTATAGAGGGTAACTAAGACCCACTGAGCGATAATATCTTCAAGATAAAGCCAAGGACGCTAGAGGGGCGGAGCGATAGACCCTAATTCTATAAGTAGTTACTCGTCGAACCCTAGGTGGCGAACTCCCTCCGATCTAGCATGCCAGCGCAGTTGGTCTAATTCGCCTCGCCCGCCTACCGCGCCCGAAGAGCGCTTCTTCAAAAAGCGCAGCACTTCGGAACCCTCCAGCGTGGGAAAGTTGTTTTTCAGTCGAAGGATAGCGGAAGACGCTCCGCTAGCAGAGGAGGAAACGGCTATGTCTTATTGGAAATTTGCTGCGATGATTGTGACCTCGACAGTGGTCATGTTCATCCTCATGTACCTCAACACCTATCTAACCACCCACCTGTTCTGGTCAGAGACCCGCGCCTATATGGCTGTTCTCATGGGGGCCACGATGGCCTTTATCATGTTGGCCTACATGCTTTCGATGTATTCGAACAAAGCGTTGAACATTGCGATTTTTGCCGGGTCGATTGTCGTATTCGCGGGCTCTCTCTGGTTGGTCCGCAGCCAGACCACAGTAGGCGACACCAGCTATATGCGCGCGATGATCCCGCACCATTCGATTGCAATCATGACATCGAGCCGCGCGAATATCGAAGATGCGCGGGTGCGCAAGCTTGCTGACGAGATCATATTTGCGCAGGATAAGGAAATCGCAGAGATGCGGTATCTGGTGGATGATATCGACGCCCGTGGCGTGCAGTCGGAACTGGATAAAGAACCTAAGAAGCCGACAAAGATCGCCAGTCTTGAAGAGGCCCTTTCGACAGCCAATGTCGCCATCTTGGACCCGGGCTTCTTGGAAGATTCAGAAATTGAAGAGGCTCTTCCTAGTGGGCCAGTTTGCTCGTTCTCCTATACATCCGACAGCGATCCTGTGTTCGTGACCGGCGTAGCGCCTGAAGGTACGGCGGGCATTGTCAAACTGAGCGGCGATTTGGTTGGTGTCGATATGACCGATACACCGGACCTCGCCCGCGGGTTTGAGACAACGTCGGACGGCATGACGATCAAGATCCAATCTCCAAGCGGCGACGCGTTGAACGCCAGCGGCGCGACCCAAGAGGCGGATATGATCTTGGAGCTGGATGCTGGGCTGAGCGCGGGCTACCGCGGGTTCTATCGGTGCGCAGCGTAGGCAGGTTGTAGCGCCAATCGGAGAGGGGCGGCTCCCTCTCCGATTGGTTTGCGCTCCCATCTACCCGGTGAACGCAGCCGCCGCGGTAGAATGCGTGATTTTACTGCCCGGCGCGGCGTTATTGGCAGCGCGCACTTGACTTCCTGAGCGGCAAAAGGTGTACCTGGCCGAAACTGGAAACAGCCCTAGGAAGGGACCATCATGCACGCCTATCGCAGCCATACCTGTGCCGATCTGAGCCTCGAGAACAAGGGCGACGACGTCCGCCTGTCCGGCTGGGTGCACCGGGTGCGGGATCACGGCGGTGTGCTGTTTCTCGACCTGCGCGACCATTACGGCATCACCCAAGTCATCTGTGACCCCGACAGCCCGGCCTTTGCCGAGATGGAAAAAGTCCGCGCCGAATGGTGCGTGCGCATCGACGGCACAGTCAAGGCGCGCGACGAAAGCCTTGTGAACCCCAAGTTGCCCACCGGCGCGATCGAGGTCTATGCCCGCGACATCGAAGTGCTGGGCTCGGCCGCCGAACTGCCATTGCAGGTCTTTGGCGATCAGGAATACCCCGAGGAGACGCGTCTGCGCTACCGCTACCTCGACCTGCGCCGCGAGAAGATGCAGAAGAACATGACCCTGCGTTCGGATGTGGTGACCTCGATCCGCAAGCGCATGTGGGATCAGAACTTCCGCGAGTTTCAGACGCCAATTATCACCGCGTCGTCCCCCGAAGGCGCGCGCGACTTTCTGGTGCCCTCGCGCCTGCATCCGGGCAAATTCTACGCCCTGCCGCAGGCCCCACAGCAGTTCAAACAGCTGCTCATGGTCTCGGGCTTTGACAAATACTTCCAGATCGCGCCCTGTTTCCGCGACGAAGACCCGCGCGCCGACCGTTCGCCCACCGATTTCTACCAGCTCGACATGGAAATGTCCTTTGTCACCCAGCAGGACGTTTTTGATACGATCCAGCCGGTGATTGCAGGCGTTTTCGAAGAGTTCGGCGGCGGCAAGAAGGTCGACCAGACGTGGGAGCAGATCTCCTATAAGGACGCTGCGCTGTGGTATGGCTCGGACAAGCCCGACCTGCGCAACCCGATCAAGATGCAGGTGGTCTCGGACCATTTCCGCGATTCCGGTTTTGCGATCTTTGCCAAACTGCTGGAGCAGGACGGCACCGAGATCCGCGCGATCCCTGCGCCCACAGGCGGCAGCCGCAAGTTCTGTGACCGGATGAACGCATTTGCGCAAAAAGAAGGTCTGCCCGGCATGGGCTACATTTTCTGGCGCGATCAGGGCAATGGCATGGAAGCAGCAGGCCCGCTGGCAAAGAACATCGGGCCTGAGCGCACCGAGGCGATCCGCCAGCAGCTGGGCCTTGAGGTCGGCGATGCGGCCTTCTTCCTTGGCGGCAAGCCAAAGTCCTTTGAAGCTGTCGCAGGCCGTGCGCGGAACGTGATCGGCGAGGAGTTGAACCTCACCGACAAGGACCGTTTCGCCTTTGCTTGGATCGTGGATTTCCCGATCTACGAAAAGGACGAAGAAACCGGCAAGATCGACTTTGAGCACAACCCCTTCTCCATGCCCCAAGGTGGGATGGAAGCGTTGCAGGGCGATCCGCTCGAGGTGCTCGGCTATCAATATGACCTTGCCTGCAACGGCTATGAGCTGGTGTCCGGTGCGATCCGGAACCACAAGCCTGAGATCATGTTCAAAGCTTTCGAGATTGCGGGCTACGGCGAAGACGAGGTGCGCAAGCGTTTTGGCGGCATGGTCAACGCCTTCCAATACGGCGCCCCGCCCCACGGTGGTTGTGCGGCGGGCATCGACCGGATCGTCATGCTTCTGGCCGAAGAGGCCAACATCCGCGAGGTCATCCTCTTCCCGATGAACCAGCGTGCCGAAGACCTGATGATGGATGCGCCCAGCGAGCCGACCAGCGACCAGCTGATGGAACTGGGCCTACGGGTCATTCCGCAAGAGTGATCTGCATGAGGGCTCTTGCCCCGCGCTAGAACAGAAAAACGCACCGGCGCAGTCCGGTGCGTTTTTCGATTCAGAAGCGGTTTGCTTGGCGGTCAGTCTTCCAGACTGTCCTCGCGCTTTTCTTCAATCAGCTTGGCTTCCTTGTCCTTGCGCGTAAGGAAGGCCTCGCCAAACTTGTCGTTGTCCTCTTCACCGATCACTTCTTTGGCGCGGGAGAAGAGGTCTTCTTCTTCCTCGTCCATATGGTGCTCATAGTCGTGCTTCAGCTTTTTGAAGGTGGTGAGCCATGCAGAAGACGACATATCGGTCTCGCGCAGCTCTTCCATCAGGTCATCCAACTGCTGGTGCTCATGCACCGAGTGGCGCGCGTGATCCTGTCCCCATGTTTCGGACATGAGCTTGGAATAAAAGGTCTCTTCTTCGGCGGCGGCATGGGATTTTACGTCATTATAAAACGTCTCCCAAGCTTCTCGGCGCTCGGCACTGTCGCCTTCAGTCTCGGCGATGGTGTTCAGAAGGGTGCGGTGATCGTCGTGATCGGCTTTGATCGCATCATAAATGGAGGGCATGGGAATATCCTTTGGTGGTACCTTCGGATAACGCCGCAGCTGCCTGAGGGGTTCCGCCGCTAGAAGATCGCGCCACTCCCGGCGGATCTTGCGACCTGCTGGATCGCCCCGCCCGCATTTGCGTGGAACGCTGCAAGCACCACGATGCTGAGGCCAAGGATGTTGGCGCTAAGCACAATCCAGTCGACGGGCTGTGCTGCGGTCTGGGTTGGCGTCTGTTCTGCTTCGTCGCTCATGTCACCCTCCCGTGGGCCGTTCCTTGGTGATCAACATAAAGTTGAATGCTGAATGTGGCATGAATGTGTGGCCTTTTCGTTTCTTTCACGGCCTGTGGGTGTGGGACCAAGCGCGTTCTGCTCTTGGCGGTGTTCGGGGTTTGTGCATAAGTTTTTCTATGAACCAATCGCATGCCGATCGCCCGCTCGGGGCACCCGTTGAGAACTGGACACCGCCGCGTCGCCCGGGTGGGGAGGTGCTGGCCGGGCGCTATGCGCGGCTTGAGCCGCTCTCTGCCGTTGACCATGCAGCGCTGCTTTACCGGGCCTATGTCGGCGCGGATCATGTTTGGGACTACTTGCCCTATGGTCCGTTCTCTTCGGCCTCGCAGTATCACCGCTGGGTGCGCGACAGCGAAGCCAAGCCCGACCCCTATTTCATGGCAGTACAGAACCAGACTTCGGGGCAATGGGAGGGCGTCGCAAGCTTTTTGCGGATTGATCCGCAAGCCGGAAGTATCGAAGTCGGCCACATCAACTTCAGCCCCGCGCTGCAACGGACCGCGGCGGCCACAGAGGCGCTATTTCTGATGATGCAATGGGCCTTCGAGGCAGGCTATCGCAGGTTCGAGTGGAAATGCGATGCACTCAACCTTCCGTCTCGCCGGGCCGCGCAGCGGTTGGGGTTGAGCTATGAAGGTGTGTTTCGTCAGGCGACGGTGGTGAAGGGCCGCAACCGCGACACCGCTTGGTTTGCAGCAATCGATGTGGAATGGCCTGCGCTGAAAGAAGCCCTTGAGGCTTGGCTTTCCCCGAGCAATTTCGATGCGCAGGGCCAACAAAAGGAGCGGCTAGGCGATTTGACAGCACTCGTCCGGGCAGCGAGCGATCCGGCACTCTAGGCCCAAAGCAGCAGGCGCGTGAGCCTACGGTCTTTGTTAAATTGCGATCTTCTCTGACAGCCGATGTTGGATCATTCCCGCCAGCGCCGCCGTTTCTGACCCGGCAGGCTGCCCTAAGGCGCGTTTATGCGCCAATGCCCGAGCCGCAGCCTCAAGCCCGCTGTCATCCGCCGCACGCGCGACCCCGCAAAGGAACTGCGCCACATAGTCGAGCGCATGTTCATCTGGCGGGTCTTCCAGCACATCAGCGATATGGGCCATGTCGTCTTGATAGGCGATCCGGTCGGGGGCGACGGTTTCATCCGGCAGCATGCGCGGTCCTGTGGGCCGCCGGTCCGCGGGCAGGCTGGAGAGGATAGCTTCTTGGAACGATGAGAGCGAGGTGATCGGTTTGGACAGGAACCCATCGACACCTGCCGCGCGCGCATCCGGCTCCATATGAGTATCGCCGGAGATCGCGATAATGGCTTCAATCCGCGGCTGGCTTTGGGTCAGTTCCGTAATCAGGTCCAACCCGCTGCCATCCGGCAGGCCAAGGTCCACCAGCGCGACAGTGGGGCGGTACACCTGCAAGTGCCGGCGGGCGGAGCGCAGGCAGTCGGCCCGGCGAATACGCGCCCCCGAGCGCAGGCACAGCAGTCGCAACGCTTCGCAGGCAAAGCGGCTGTCTTCCACCACCAGAACGGTCAAGCCCAGCAGGGGGCGCGCTGCCGTGGGGGCAGGGGTGGCTTTCGCAAAAGGGTCGGTATCGTCCATCATCGCCTCCAACAGCATTCGTTTCGCAATGGTTACGCCGCGTTGGCTAATGACGCGTTAACGTGACGCATTGTTGTTTTGCAGTGGGGTGGGCATATTGCGGCCAAATCAGCAGGAGCTTGCAGAATGATCGGACGTCTGAACCATGTGGCCATTGCCGTGCCAGACCTTGAAGCCGCGGCGGATCAGTATCGCCACGCGCTTGGCGCCAATGTGGGTGCGCCGCAAGAAGAGCCGGATCACGGTGTAACCGTCATTTTTATCGAACTTCCGAACACCAAGATTGAATTGCTGCATCCGCTCGGTGCCGACAGCCCCATCAACGGGTTTCTGGAAAAGAACCCTGCCGGCGGTATTCACCACATCTGCTATGAGGTCGATGACATCATCGCCGCGCGCGACCATTTGAAATCCACCGGCGCGCGGGTGTTGGGCACGGGCGAGCCGAAGATCGGTGCCCATGGCAAGCCGGTGCTTTTCCTCCATCCGAAAGATTTCAACGGTGCACTCGTTGAGCTTGAGGAGGTCTGAGCATGGGCATCGTCTCGGGCCTCGTGCTCTTTGCCGTCATCTGGTCGATGACCTTTCTGGTCGCCCTGCCGATCCGGGTGCAGACCCAAGGGGACATGGGTGAAATCGTGCCCGGCACCCATGCAGGCGCACCGGAGCATCATCATCTGGGGCGCAAGGCGCTGTGGACGACGCTGGTCGCTGCGATCATCTGGGCGATCTGCGCGACGATTATCCTGTCGGGCTGGATCAGCGTTGCGGATATCGAAGGTTGGCTGCACCCGAACGCGGCACCAGCGAATGGTACAGGTGGGTAAAGGTCGCCGCTCCTAGGATCGGCACCAACAGGTTGATGAGCGGTACCGACAGCGGCACCGCCATCAGCACCCCGGCCATCCAGATCGTACCGGCATGGCGGCGGCGCAGGCGTTTCGCCTCGGCCCGGTCATGGCGGCGCAGGGCGGCGAGGGTGAAATACTCTCGGCCCAGCAAGAAGCCGTTCAGCCCCCAAAAGATAAACAGGGCCGCCGGGGCGAAGAGCAGGTAGAGGATCAGCGCCAGCAGGTTCGCCCCGATCAATACGCCGAGGAAGTTCACCGTATCGCGTATGGAATCGCCGAGGCCAATTCTATGAGCGGGGGGCAGTTGCGGGTAGTGGACCTCTTCCACAGCATCAGCCACATCGTCGAGAAACATTGATGAGATTGCCGAGGCCACTGGCACCATCAGAAAGACTGACAGGATCATCAGCAGCAAGAGCGCGCCCCAGCTGAGCAGATCGTCGAGCCAGTTGACTTCGCCCAGCACCGGCAGCCAAGCGTCTTCGGGCGTGACCCATTCCACCAGATAGGCAAATCCCGCCGTCGCCGCGATGAGCAGCGCTAGTGACAGGCCTACGCCCAGCAGGACCACCCGGCGAAAGCGGCTATCGCCCAGCTGACTTAACGCGCGGGTGAAGGACCGTAAGATGACGCCTACAGCCATGTGGTGATCCGGTCGATGTCCGGGCGCGGCCGCTCGGGCGGGGCGGTTGTCTCGGTCCCGATGTGAATGATTCCCGCGATACGCTCGTGCGAGGCGAGCGACAGCCCTTCCTCCATGAAACCGCGATCATGGCTTGGCCAACCGGTTAGCCAATTGGCTCCCCAACCTGCCGCCAGTGCTGCGTTCAGCAGCGCAAGGCAGACGGCACCTGCCGAATAGGTCTGCTCAAGAGGGGGGATCTTGGGCGAAGGCTTCTGCACCTCGATCACCGCAACCGCCAGATGACCTTGGTCAAACTGGCTGCGGCCTTTGGCGATGTCTTCGGCAGGTAGGCCAAGTGCCGCGCCGCGGGTCTCCACTACATTGGCCAGACGTTCCATCGCCGCCCGGTTGATGACGACGAAACGCCAAGGCTCAAGCTTGCCATGATCCGGTGTGCGCGCAGCAGCCGTCAGCAGCGGTCGGAGGGCTTCGGCCTCGGGCACCGGGGGGCAGAGCGTCTTGGCAGGTCGCGAGCGGCGGTTTTGCAAAAAGGCGAGGGCGGCGGGGTCAGGTGTTGGCATCAGGGTCTCTCATAGGTCCAGTTGCCGCGCCATATCGTCAATCGACTGGCGCAGGAAGGCATCAAAGTCAGGGGCCGGCTGGCGGATCTCAAAAGATCGGGCCAGCGGGTCGGGGGCAGCGGTGTTGCTGCCCGCTAGGGCGGCAATGGCGGCATGGCCGCAAAAGGGCACATAGGCTTCGGAATAGCCGCCCTCATGCACCAGCACCAGCTTGCCACCGCAGAGCTTTGCGGCAGTGTCACGCATACGCCGCGTCATCGCAGCGAATGTCGCCGCCGTCGCTTGCATCCTAGCCAATGGGTCGATCATAGCAGCGTCATAGCCGCAGGCGACAATGATCAAATCGGGCTCAAAGGCCTCAATCGCCGGGATCACTACCCGGTCCATCGCATGAAGGTACGCGGTGTGGCCCGAGCCTGCGTGCATCGGCAGGTTGATGTTGTACCCCTCACCGGCGCCGCGCCCGCGATCCTGCAAAGCGCCAGTGTCGAGCGGGTAGTTCCCCTGCTGGTGCAGCGAAATCGTCAGCACATCGTCGCGGTCGTAATAGATCGCCTCCGTGCCATTGCCGTGGTGCACATCCCAGTCTAGCACCACAACCCGCTTTGCCAGACCCTTGGCCTGAGCCGCCTCAATGGCAACGGGGATATTGGCGAGCAGGCAAAAACCGTTCGGATCCTCCGGCAAACAGTGGTGCCCCGGTGGACGGCTAAGCGCGTAGGCGTTGTCGAGTTCCCCTGTCGCGACCGCATCTACCGCCGCGACGGCCAGTCCGGCTGAGAGCGCGGCCAATTCGAAGCCGCCCTTACCAAAAGGCACGCAACGCCCCAATTCGCCGCCGCCTGCATCCGACAGACGTTTGAACTCGTCGAGGTAAGTTTCAGGATGCACCCGCGCTAACGCTTCATAGCTGGCAGGCTCTGCGCTGCGGTTGTCGAGTTCTGCAAACAACCCGGTCACTTCCAGCAGGTTCTTGAGCCGCCGCTTGGTCTCGGGGTTCTCCGGCAACCCTCCCGCCGTCATGGGCTGCACCAGCCCGCCCACTGGCATGGTAAAGACGTAATTGCCGCCCGCATGCCAGAAACAGCGTTCGTCCCAGAAAAAGCCTGTTGCCATGGCGTCGCCCCTTATCCCGTTAGACGCGAAACTGGCGCAGGGCGGCGGGATTGTCCATATGGCGGCTGTCAGCTGGCCTCGGCCAGCAACGCCGCGACGTCGAGCGGCGCGTTGACCATTTTCAATCCGCCGTCTGCATCCCGGGGCCAATCCGCCTCTGGCCGGTCACGGTAAAGCTCGACCCCGTTGCCGTCCGGGTCGCGGAGGTAAACCGCTTCGCTGACGCCGTGGTCCGCCGCCCCATCCAACGTAATGCCCGCCTCCAGTACCCGACGCAGAGCGCGCGCCAGTTGCAGTCGGTCAGGGTAGAGGATGGCGCTATGGTAAAGGCCGGTATGCCCCGGCGGGGGCGGTGTGGCTCCGGCGCTTTCCCATGTGTTGAGACCGATGTGATGGTGATAGCCACCGGCCCCCAAGAACGCCGCCTGATCGCCGTAACGCTGGGTTAAGGCAAAGCCCAGCAGGTCGCGATAGAAATGAATGGCGCGGTCAAGGTCAGCGACTTTGAGATGCACATGGCCGACGCTTGGGTGGGTCATCGCTCTGTCCTTTTGCTGTTCGGCCAAAGGTGACAGTGCAAGCAACCCAAGGCAATTGCGCAGGGGTGCAGAGGGGCTGTGCAGTCCTGCGCGCAGCCCCGTCCGTTAGCCGACCATGCCGATGATCTCATAAGTGCGCTTAAGGATCGGCGCAGTGATCTCGCGCGCCTGTTCTGCGCCGCGTGCAAGGATACGATCGATCTCGGCTTCGTCACCCATCAGCCGGTTCATCTCGGCAGTGATTGGCGCCATCTTGGCCACGGCAAGTTCTGCCAGCGCTGGTTTGAAGGTGCCAAACTGCTGTCCGCCGACCTCTGCCAAGACCTGTTCGACCGACTGGTCGCTCAGGGCTGCATAAATGTTCACAAGATTGCGCGCTTCGGGACGTTCCTTCAGCCCTTCTGCCTCGGACGGCAGTGCATCGGGATCGGTCTTTGCCTTGCGGATCTTCTTGGCGATCGTGTCGGCATCGTCGGTCAGATTGATGCGGCTTGCGGGAGAGGGATCAGACTTCGACATCTTCTTTGTCCCATCACGCAGGGACATGACGCGCGTGGCCGCCCCTTCGATTACCGGTTCGACCAGCGGGAAGAAATCGACGCCATAGTCATGGTTGAACTTGGCCGCGATGTCGCGGGTCAGTTCCAGGTGCTGCTTCTGATCCTCGCCCACCGGCACATGGGTGGCGTGGTAGATCATAATGTCGGCGGCCATGAGCGCTGGGTAGGCAAAGAGCCCCAGAGACGCGGCCTCGGCGTTTTTGCCGGCCTTGTCCTTCCACTGGGTCATGCGGCCCATCCAGCCCATGCGGGCGACGCAATTAAATATCCAAGCCAGCTGCGCGTGTTCGGGCACTTGGCTCTGGTTGATCAGGATGGATTTTTCCGGATCGATGCCCGAGGCGATGAAACCGGCGCAAAGCTCGCGGGTGCTTTTTTTCAGGTCCGCCGGGTCTTGCCAGACGGTGATCGCGTGGAGATCGACCATGCAATAGATCGACTGAACACCCTGTTCTTGCGCATCGGCAAAGCGTTTCAGTGCGCCCAGATAATTGCCCAAATGCAGGTCGCCCGAGGGCTGAATGCCGGAAAACACGCGCGGGGTGAACTGGTTCTCTGACATGGAACGTACCTCTGGGCTGGAAAGTCTTGCGCGGCAGGCTTACTTCTGGCCGCGAACCCCGTCAAGGAGCGCCCATGCAAGACCCTGATCTTCAGCCCCCCGTAAACCCACTGCCGCCCGCGGTCGTCGTGCTCTTTCTGGCCATCGCCGGGGTCGAGGTGGTGCTCTCGCTGGCCGAAGCCGGGCTGGTCGGTGGCCCCGGTGCAGTGGGCTGGCGTCTTGGGCTGGTGCGCGACTATGGGTTCTCCGGTCTGATATTCGACGCGATGATCGGGGCAGGTCAGTACCCGATTGAGCACATCTGGCGCGTGGTCACCTATCCCTTTGTCCATCTGGGCTTCACCCATGCGATCTTTGCCGTGGTGCTGCTCTTGGCATTGGGCAAGATGGTGGCCGAGGCGATGGGGCAACTGGCCTTTGTGGTGATCTTTGTGCTGTCAGGCGTCGGCGGCGCGCTGGTATATGGCGCGCTCCTGAACGATCCGGTTTGGTTGGCCGGTGCCTATCCCAACGTCTACGGCCTCATTGGGGGCTATAGTTTCGTGATGTGGCGACGGCTTCTAGGCTCAGGCGAGCCGCAGTATCAGGCCTTTACGCTGATTGCCCTGCTGATGGGCCTGCAACTTTTCTGGGGCATTTTCTTTGAGACCGGCCTTCTGTGGGTCGCGGAACTGGCCGGGTTCTTTTGCGGCTTTGGTCTCAGTTTCCTTGTCGCGCCCGGCGAATGGGCACGACTAAGGGCGCGATTGCAGCAGCGTTAACCGCGCCGCACGGCCTGTTTGAACTCGGAGAGCCGGAAGGCGCCGATCATTTGGCCAATGCCAAAATAGCTGACTGCGGCAATCAGGATGAGCAGTACCAACGCCAGCCCACGCCACCACGGCAGGCCCAGCATCGGTTGCAGCGCCGCGTTGCCAAGCCATAGCGCACCGCCCATCGCTGCCGAGGCGATCAGAATGCGCCAGATGCGCTTGTGAAAGCGCGCGTCGAACTTGGCTGCCGCGCCATAGCGCCGCGCACCGATGGCAAGACAGGCGAACATGGTCCAGCCCGCGGTCGTGGCGGCAATGGCAGGGGCGAGCCAACCGACCCAGGGGGCCAAGCCGACGGCGAGGGCGGCATTCACCACCATCGCGACAATGGCAAAGTGGAACGGGCGGCGGGTGTCTTCGCGGGCGAAATAGACTGGTTGCAAGATTTTTTGCAGCACAAATGCGGGCAGGCCGAGGCCATAGATCATCACCGCCGTGGCGATGGCCGCGGTGTCATCCACGCTCGACGCGCCGCGTTCAAACAGCACTGTTACCAGGGCAAAGGGAATGACGATCAGCGCGACAGCCGACGGGATGGTAAGTGCCAGCGAAATCTCAGCCGCGCGGCTAAGCGCGGTCTGCGCGCCGTCGTTGTCCCCGGCACGCAGCCGGCGAGAGAGGTCCGGCAACAGCACGATGCCTACGGCAATCCCCACCACCCCCAGCGGCAATTGATACAGTCGGTCAGCGGCAAAGAGCCATGAAACGGCCTTGTCGTATTGGCTGGCGACCAACTGCCCGACCACAAGGTTGATCTGCATGACGCCTGAGGCCAGAGCCGCGGGCAGGGCGATCAGGATCATCGCGCGCATGTCCGGTGTCCAGCGGGGCCGCGAGGGACGCAGCGCAAACCCAGCCTGCGCCGCCGCGCGCCAAGTCAGCGCCAGTTGCGCCACGCCTGCCAGCGGGATCGACCAGACCAGCCAGAGCGCAACGGTACCGCCTGTGAAGGCCGCAATGCTCATCGCGGCGATGACAAAGATATTCAGCAAAACGGGTGCTGCGGCAGCCACGGCAAAACGGCCCGTGGCATTCAGAATACCCGAAAACAGCGCCGCCAGTGACATGCAAAGGATGTAAGGAAAGACGATCCGGCCAAAACCGACAGTCAGATCAAATCGCTCGTCGCCGGTAAAGCCTTCGGCGGTCAGCCAGACCAGACCGGGCATGAAGATCATGCCCAATGCCGTCAGCACCAGCACCACCATCGCGAGCCCGTTGAAGGCATCGCGGGCAAAGGTGCCAGCGCCCTCTTCACCTTCCAGCTTCTTGGCAAACATCGGGACAAAGGCCGCATTGAATGCGCCTTCGGCAAAGAAGCGGCGGAACATATTGGGCAGGCGGAAGGCGGCGACAAAGGCGTCCATGACCGGGCCGGGGCCAATGAGCGACAGCAGCAGCACCTCACGAAGGAACCCGAGCACACGGCTCAGCAGGGTCCAGACCCCGACAGTGAAAAAGCCGGACATAAGACGAATGGGTTTCATTGGGGGAGCCTTGAGTTGCGCTGCTCATTCCCTAGCGCGGGCAGGCTGGCGGCGCAATGCAGCGCGGCCCGCTTGAGGGGGCCGCGATCTTGTCCGGCGGTGGGGCGCTCAGGCGCCGGTAGGGTAGATAAAGCCGTTGATCGGATAGGTCTTCCCAAAGCTGCCGGGTTGGCTCTCAACCCGCACAGCGGACCAGTCGTTGGCTTTGGACACATCGATCACCGCCATTTTCAGCGAGACCTGATTGCGCTTCCAATTGGCGTGGTCCACCCGAATTTCACGGGGCGAGACAACCTCGGACACCACGGCGATATGGCCCATGGGCATGGAGTTCGTCGCACTAAAGGCCATGACCGCACCCACGACAGGATCTTTCCCGCGCGGATAAAGCCCTTTTGCCTTGCCCCACCATTTTTCTGCATTTCCGCGAATTTGGATGCCGCTGACATTGCGGGCAAAGGGCACGCACCAAACGCGTTGGCCCTTGGCGCGCATGTCTTGCGCGGTCTGCACCGCCATGAAGTGACGCTGCGGATCAAGCCCGCCAAAATCATAGCTCTCGATAACAGCAGGCGCTTTGGCACAGGCGCTGGTAAGTAGGAGAATGGCCCCAAGGGCCATGAGGCCTCGCGATGGCGGTGTGGCGCGTGTGACGCTCATATGTCCCTCAGTCATGAAAACCCCGGCTTCAGCCGGGTTGGGGGGATTTTGATGATCCAGTGCCAGAAGCAAAGCTTTGATCTCGCGGGCGGCAAAACTTCGCCGATTTGCCTGCTGTTTTCTACTTCTCCGCGCGCTCGACCCCGGCCGCAATCGCCTCGCGCAAGCGTTTCTCCAACACGCGCTGCTTGGCTTCGGTATAGTATTTCAGCCCAAACATATCTTTGACGTAGAAGGTATCGACCACCTGTTCGCCATAGGTCGCGATGACCGCATTCGCGATATAAACATTGGAAGCCGCCAAAGTGCGCGTCAGGTCATAGAGCAGGCCGGGCCGGTCGCGGGTGTCGACCTCGATGATTGTGTAGATTTCCGACCCTTCATTGTCGAAGGTGATATGCGTTGGCACCTTAAAGGCCCGCTCGCGCTTTTTGACCTTGTCACGGGATTTAAGCGCATCGCGGGCGACGATCTCACCGCGCAGGGTCTTTTCAATCATCTCGCGCAGACGCGGCAGCCGTGCAGATTCAAACGCATGACCTTCGGAGTCCTGAATCCAGAAGGCATCGGTCACGAAACCGTCCTTAGTCGTATAGCTGCGCGCATCGACGACATTTGCCCCCACCAGTGCCAGCGCGCCCGCGAGACGCGCAAAGATGCCGGGGTGGTCGGCCATAACAAAGCAGGCACGGGTGGCGCCGCGGTCTTCGTCCGGGTGCAGGTCGATGCGGATGTCGTCATTGCCAATGTCCCGCAGCATTTCGGCAAAAGCGATATGGGCCGTTACATGCAGGCCCTGCCAATAGGGCGGATAGTGGCGCGCGGTTTCACGCTGCAACACCTTGCGCGGCCAGTCTTTCAACGCGGCACGCAGGGTCTTCTTGGCTTCGGCGCCCCGGTTCTCTCGGTTGAGGTCCTCGAGCCCGGTCTCCAGCGCCCGTTCTGTCTGACGGTAGAGCGCGCGGATTAGGACGGCTTTCCAATTGTTCCATGTGTTCGGCCCAACGCCGCGAATGTCGCAGACCGTCAGCACGCAGAGCAGGTCGAGCCGTTTGACCGTCTGCACCGCTTTGGCAAAGTCCCGCACGGTGCGCGGGTCGGCGATGTCGCGTTTCTGTGCCATGTCGGACATCAGCAGGTGGTAGCGCACCAGCCATTCTACCGTATCAACCTCATCGCGCTTCAGCCCCAGCCGCGGGCCAATCCGTCGCGCAAGCTTCGCGCCAATAATCGAATGGTCCTCGGGCCGCCCTTTCCCAATGTCATGCAGCAGCAACGCCACATAGAGCACCTTGCGGTTCACGCCGCGCTCGAGGATCGAAGAGGCGACGGGTAGTTCCTCTTCCAGCTCGCCTTTTTCGATCCGGGCCAGATGGGCGATACATTGGATCGTATGCTCATCCACCGTGTAGCTGTGATACATATTGAACTGCATCATCGCCACAATGGGCTCAAACTCGGGGATGAAGGCGCTGAGTACGCCCAACTCATTCATCCGGCGTAGGGCGCGCTCGGGATTGCCGTGCTTTAGTAGAAGGTCGAGGAAGATACGCCGTGCTTCGGGCGTGCGGCGCATATCGTCGTCAATGAGCGATAGGTTGGCTTTAATCAGCCGCATGGCGTCTGGGTGGATCAACATACCGGTGCGCAAAGCTTCTTCGAAAATGCGCAGCAGGTTCAGCTTGTCAGACAGGAATTCGTCGTCGTCCTTTACCGCGATCCGGTTGTGCACGACCTGAAAACCGTCGCGCATCTTGGGGCGCCGGCGAAAAATACGCTCTAACAGCGGCTCGGCCTTCATATGGCTGGCTTCCAGCCCGGTCACAAAGATGCGTGTGAGATCGCCCACGGCTGTGGCATGGCGGAAATAGGCCTGCATAAAGACCTCGACCCCGCGCCGTCCGCCGATGTCTTCATAGCCCATGACCTTGGCGACCTGCACCTGCATGTCAAAAGTGAGCTGTTCGGTGGCGCGGCCTGCAAGTAGATGTAGATGGCCCCGCACGGCCCAGAGAAAGGCTTCGGCCTCGCGAAACGTGTCGTATTCATCGGCGCGGAAGACGCCCAGTTCGACCAGATCGGCGACACGGTCGACGTCATGAATGAACTTGGCGATCCAGAACAGCGAGTGCAGATCGCGCAGCCCACCTTTGCCTTCCTTCACATTGGGTTCCACGACATAGCGCTCGCCCTGTTTTAGATGGCGGTTGTCGCGCTCTTCCAGTTTCGCTTCGATGAAATCGCGGCCCGCGCCGGCGAAGAGGTCGTTCTTCAGGCTGGTGTCGAGTTCATTCGCCAGGCTGATGTCCCCGTCGATAAACCGATGTTCCAAAAGGGCGGTTTGGATGGTGAAATCATCGGCACCGAGGCGGATACATTCGTCAATGGTGCGGGTCGCATGGCCGACCTTCAGCTTTAGATCCCAAAGGATATAGAGCATCGATTCAATGACGCTCTCGGACCATGCGGTAGCTTTGTATGGTATAAGAAACAGCAGATCGACATCCGAATGTGGTGCCATCTCGCCCCGGCCATAGCCACCCACGCCAATCATGGCGAGCCGTTCACCCTCGGTCGGGTTCGGATTGGGGTGCAAAATTTGACTGGCGATGCCCAGAACCGCCCGCATCAGTTGGTCGGTTAGATAGGTATAGGAAGAGGTCATCGCCCGGGCATCAAAGGGCGATTCCGCAAAAGCGGCGGCAATTGCGGCGCGGCCCGCTTCTTGTGTGCTGCGCAGCACCGCCACAATATCGGCCCGCAGTGCGGCGCCTTCGAGGGTGGTGTCGAGCTGTGACAGCGCCTGCTGTACGGCTTCGACGTCGAAAATCTGCTCGGGAGCGCAAATCAGGCGCGGGTGTCGACGCGCGCCTGATATTGTTGTCGTCTTAGCGAGGTCCAATTTAGAAACCGGCGCCGCCAAAGCCGCGGGGGGCGGGGTCAATCACCACAACACGGTTGTCACGGATCGTGGCCACAGCCAGCGCACGTTCGTTGGTCCCATCCCGGCGCAGACGGAAGATGCCGCTGGCGCCTTTGAAACCTGCGCCCTGTGTCAGCGCGGCACCAGAGAGAGCGTTGGACTTACCAGCTTTCACCAGCGATCCAATCGCTGCCATCCCGTCAAACGCCAGCCCGGCGAGCGGGTGCGGATCACTGCCATAGGCCGCTTTGTACTGGTTGGAGAAGGCCGTGCTCGCCGCCGTATCAGGCCGCGCGAACCAGCCACCCTGAACGCCGGGCAGTTCCAATGTCTGCGGAGGAATGTCCCAACGGGTCAGACCCATGTATTGCGTTGTCGCAGCTTGCACGCCAGCCTCCGGCAGCAATTGCGCAAAAAGCGGCAGGGCGCTGGCCGAAGAGGTCGTCAGGAACAAAGCATCCGCGCCAGTGCTGTCGATGGCCGCTTTGACCCGCGGCACGGCGGCGACAACGGACTCTTGGCTCAGGGCATAGTCAACGGTGCCTGCAAGTGTGGCGCGATTGGCGCTGATTGCTTGCAGAATGGCATCGCGTCCCAATTGGCCCGCAAGGTCTTGGCCATGCAGAACAACGATCTTTTCCTTACCGCTGCGCTTGGCGAAGCTCACCAGCCGGTTCGCGGTATTGGCAAAGGTGGGTCCAAGCACAAAGACGTTGCCGCCTGCAATGGTTGGGTTGTTGGAGAAGGACAGCACGTTCACACCAGATGCCGCGACAGCGACGCCCGCCGCATTCGCCGCTTCGCCGTAAACCGGCCCAAGGATGATCTTCGCGCCCTCATTCACGGCCTGAGAGGCAACGGAAGCTGCCTGGCTGGCATTGCCGGCTGTGCCATAGACGCGCAGATCGATTTGAACGCCGCCAAGATCCCGCATCGCCAGACGCGCTGCATTCTCAAGGTTCTGGGCAAGCAGATTGTCGCTTGCGGAGCCACCGCGGGGCACCAGAAGCGCCACCGGCACAGGGGCCGAAGTATCAATGCGCGGGCCGCCGGTATTGCCGCCGGTGATGGCGACAGGCTGACAGGCCGCGAGGACCGCCGCAAAGAGAGGCAGCAGAAGCAGGTGCATCTTCTTGCGGATGGCTCGGAAAAAGGCAATCATCGGTATTCACTCCCCGGTGGTGGCAGGACGGCAATGCCGCCGAAACATGGCCGCGATCATAGTGACTGCGAAAGGCGGGTCCAGCGTTGAAATTCCAGAAGACAGAGCTAACGCCGGGACTTTATTTTGTCGGTGTCCCGATCGGCACGGCCCGCGACATCACCCTGCGGGCGCTGGATGTGCTCGCCTCCGCCGATTTGCTCGCCGCCGAAGACACCCGTAGCCTGCGCCGATTAATGGAAATACATGGCGTTCCTCTGAATGGACGACAGGTGGTGGCGCTGCACGACCACAGCGGCGAAGCGGTGCAAGAGCGGCTCATCACGGCGATCCGTGAAGGAAAATCAGTGGCCTATGCCTCCGAGGCTGGCATGCCGCTCATCGCTGACCCCGGGTTTGAACTTGGCCGCGCGGCTGCCCAAGCAGGCGTAATGCTGACCAGCGCGCCCGGTCCTTCTGCCGTGCTGACGGCACTCGCGCTGGGCGGTCTGCCGACCGATGCGTTTTTCTTTGCAGGCTTTCTGCCAAATAGCAAAGCCGCGCGATTAACCGCTCTGGAAAAGCTCCGCGACGTGCCTGGCACCTTGGTGTTCTACGAATCGCCAAAACGGTTGGGGGCCATGCTGCGCGACGCCGCCACCGCGCTGGGTGCAGAACGTCAGGCTGCCATGTGCCGGGAGTTGACCAAGAAATTCGAAGAGGTGAAGCGAGACACGCTTGAGAATCTGGCCGAGGCCTATGCCGGCAAAGCACCAAAAGGCGAAGTCGTCGTGCTGATTGATCGGGGCCGTTTAGAATCTGTTAAGCAAGTTGACCTAGAAACAGACCTGACCCAAGCGCTGCAAGATCATTCAATGCGCGACGCGGTCGATCTGGTTGCAAAAGCGCATGGGTTGCCACGGCGGCAAGTGTACCAAGCGGCTTTGGCGCTCGGGAAGGATGGTTGAAAAGGTTTAGGGTTCATGGCGGTAGATTCACGTTCCAATACAAAGCGACAGCGTGGGCGAATGGCCTACCACGCAGGTCTCGCTGCTGAAAATCGGATCGCGCAGGATTATGAACGACGTGGATTCGCCGTTGCGCGGCGACGCTGGCGCGGCCGCGTCGGAGAAATTGATCTTATTCTGCGCGACGGCGCCGCGCTGATATTTGTAGAGGTCAAGCAAAGTCGCGACTTCGCACGCGCAGCCGAAAGTCTGTCTACACGACAGATGCAACGTATCTACAAATCGGCTGAAGAATTTCTTGCCGGTGAGCCCGCAGGAAGCCTGACAGAAGTCCGCTTCGACGTCGCCCTCGTGAACGGGCAAGGGGCGACCGAAATTATCGAAAACGCCTTTGGGTTGGGCTGACCTATTGCGCCCAACCCCCTGCTGCGCCATCTAAGAAGGGTCCTTCTCGCCCGGTCCAATTGGTCCGGGTTCGAATGTGACCGAGGCCAGCAGCAGGGAGACCCCAATGAAAATCGCCTTTCAGATGGACCCGATCGGGAACGTCGACATCAATGCCGACAGCAGTTTCCGCTTGGCCGAAGAGGCTCAGGCACGCGGGCATGAGCTGTTTTTCTATACCCCCGACCATCTGGCCTATCAGGAAGGAAGGGTTACAGCGCGGGGGCATGATTTCACTGTTCAACGTGTGCAGGGCGCGCATGCGCAGTTTGGTGAGGAGCGTGAGGTTGATCTGAGCGAATACGATGTGGTTTGGCTGCGCCAGGACCCACCGTTCGACATGCATTACATCACCTCGACCCATCTTCTGGACCGACTTAAAGACACGACTTTGGTGGTGAACGATCCATTTTGGGTGCGCAACTACCCTGAAAAACTGATGGTCCTTGATTTCCCGGATCTCACGCCACCCACGACCATCGCGCGCGATCTTGATACGATTAAAGCGTTCAAAGCCAAACATGGCGATGTGATCCTCAAACCGCTTTACGGTAACGGGGGCGCAGGCGTGTTCCGGCTGGATGCCAATGATCGCAACCTGACTTCGCTACATGAGTTGTTCACCGGCTTTTCGCGTGAACCCTTGATCGTGCAGAAGTTCCTGCCCGCCGTTTCAAAAGGGGACAAACGCGTCATCCTCGTGGATGGCGAGGCAGTTGGCGCGATCAATCGGGTACCGGCGGAAGGGGAAACCCGGTCAAATATGCATGTCGGCGGTCGGCCTGAGAAGGTGGGCCTGACGGAACGGGACCGCGAAATCTGTGCGGCGATTGGTCCTTTGTTGAAGGAAAAGGGCCAAGTCTTTGTCGGCATCGACGTGATCGGGGACTATCTGACCGAGATTAACGTGACATCGCCGACCGGCATTCAGGAGCTTGAGCGGTTCGATGGGGTAAACATCGTTGGAAAGATTTGGGAGGCGATTGAGGCGCGCCGCGGGTGAGCCTGCGCCGCCATTTGCTGAACCAGTGTCTGCGCTGGACGGAAAAACCTTTGCTTTCGCGCGGCTCGCCACAATTGCTGCGGCGGGCCTTGGAGGTGCAGGCGCGGTTGTTTTTTCGAACCCCGCGCGCCGTGAAAGCAGTCTGGCGGGAATTGCCCCTCGGGCCGCGGGCGCTTTGGCTTTCGCCGCCGCAGTCCGGGGCGCGGGTCATTCTATACATCCATGGCGGTGGTTTTGTTTTCGGCAGCCCGCTGACCCACCGCGCGATGCTGGCGCGGCTTGCGTTGCTTACCGACGCAGAGGTGGTGCTTCCCACTTACGCGCGTGTGCCAGAAGCGCGCTTTCCTGCAGCCGCGCGGGACGTGCATGCGGCTTGGGACAGCTTGCTGGCGCTCGGCATCGCGCCTCAAAATATCATTCTTGGCGGAGATAGTGCGGGTGGGGCGTTGGCATTCGATTTGCTGGCGCAGCTTTGCCAGGAGGGCGGTGGTTTGCCTGCCGGGGTATTCGGTCTGTCGCCTCTATTGGACATGACCTTTTCAGGCAGTAGTTTTCGCGAGAACGCAGGCTGCGATGTTCTCTTGCCGGCGCAGCGGGCGGCGGAGATGGCGGGCCTCTACCTTAATGGCAAGAGCGCGGATGACCCTCGGGCGAGTCCGCTTTTTGCAGATTACACCGGTGCGCCGCCGATATGGCTGACGGTCAGCGATAGTGAAATATTGCGGGACGATAGCCGTCGCCTTGCAAGCCGTCTGTGTAAAGCCGCCTTGCCTGTAACCCTGCAGGAAGAGCACGATCTTCCGCATGTCTGGCCATTGTTTCACAACCATTTACCTGAGGCGCAGCGCACTCTCGAAGCGCTCGGACAATGGATCAACGCCCTGCCGCCTGCACCGCTCGGCGGGCCGGATCGGGCAGGCGAAAGCTGATCGCTTCTGCCATATGGGGGCGACGCACATCTGCTGCGCCATCAAGGTCTGCGATCGTGCGGGCGACCCGCATCACCCGATGGTAGCCGCGCGCCGACAGGCCGAACCGTTCGGCTGCGCGCAGCAACAACGTTCGGGCCTCTTCGTCAGGACTGGCGATGACCTCTAGCATATCTCCCATCGCGTCGGCGTTCGCAGTTATCGCAGGGTGATCCTGAAACCGCAGGTCTTGCACCTTGCGGGCGGCGTGGACCCGAACCGCCACTTCAGCAGAGCCTTCGGCGCTCGGGGGCAGGTTTAGATCCGTATAGCTCACCGGCGGCACGTCGACGCGCAGATCGAAACGGTCCATCAGGGGGCCGGAAATGCGGCCCATGTAGTCCTCACCACAGGCGGGTGCGCGTGAACATGCGCGGGCTGGGTCGGGGAGATAGCCGCATTTACAAGGATTGGCAGCGGCAATCAGCATGAACTTGCAGGGGTATTTTACGTGAGCGTTGGCGCGGGCAATCATTACTTCACCAGTCTCGGTCGGTTGGCGCAGGGTTTCGAGGACGGTGCGGGAAAACTCGGGAAACTCGTCCATGAACAGCACCCCGTTATGCGCGAGGGAGACTTCGCCGGGCCGCGCCCGCCGCCCTCCGCCGATGATCGCGGCCATAGAGGCGGTGTGATGCGGCTCACGAAACGGGCGACCGCGCGAGATGCCGCCTTCGTCGAGCAGCCCGGCGAGCGAATGGATCATCGAGGTTTCCAGCGCTTCCATGGCGGTAAGCGGGGGGAGAATGCTGGGCAGGCAAGACGCGAGCATGGATTTGCCCGACCCCGGCGTGCCCACCATCATCAGGTGATGTCGTCCGGCAGCAGCGATTTCCAGCGCGCGTTTGGCGCGTTCCTGACCTTTCACCTCGCGCAGGTCGCGGGTGGTAGAGGGCGGCGGCACTTCGCCGGGTTCGGCCGGTGTGATAGGAACCTGTCCGGTATAGTGGCGCACCACATCGCCAAGGGTTGCGGCGGCGATGACCTGTGCTGCACCGACCCATGCGGCTTCGGCGCCTGACGCTGCTGGGCAGAGTAGGCTGCGGTCGTGGGTCGCCGCGGCCATGGCCGCCGGAAGGGCGCCCACGACCGGAACCAACGTGCCGTCGAGTGATAGTTCGCCTAAGGCCACGAGGTTCTGGGTGACGTCATCGGGCAAGATATCGAGCGCCGATAAAAGAGCGAGCGCGATAGGGAGATCGAAATGGCTGCCCTCCTTTGGAAGATCGGCGGGCGACAGATTCACGGTGATGCGTTTGGACGGCAGCGCGATTGCCATGGCGCCTAGCGCTGTGCGCACGCGGTCGCGCGCCTCGGAAACGGCTTTGTCTGGAAGACCAACGATGGAGAAACCGGGCAGCCCGGCGGTCACGGCGCATTGCACCTCGACCATGCGCGCTTCCACACCCTGAAATGCGACCGTATAGGCCCGCGACACCATCGCCCGATCTCCCGACAAGATATGGTTAATGGGTAGGCAGTGGGTGTTTAGGAATGGTTAACGCCAGATCAGGCGCCTTCAGGCCAGTCGCGTTTTGCTAGGCCAAGCTCATAGGGGAAGGGATCATAGACCTTTTCAAGCCCTGTGGCCCGCCACTTCTTGAAGGCGGGGTCGCTGATCGTCTGCGCGCAATAGGCCTGCGCTTCGGACGAGACGGGCAGGTCATAGCCAATAATACGCGCCGCCACCGGGGCATAGAATACGTCGGCGAGTGAATAGGCGCCAAAGAGCCACGGCCCCTCACTGCTGCGGGGCTGGCTGCGGGCATGGCGCCAGAGGTCTTCTATACGGGTCAGGTCTTGTTTGGTCTCGGCGTCGGGATCAAACCCCTCCCACACATGTTGCAATTGCATCGGACAAGCGCCGCGCAGCGCGGTGAAGCCCGAGGCCATTGCGGCACAGAGCCATCGAGCCGTGGCTCGGGCGGCAGGATCCGCAGGCCAAAGCCCGGCGTCGGGGTGCCGCTCGGCTAAAGTTTCCGCCATGGCGAGGCTCTCACCTACCACGGTACCGTCGGGCAGGCGCAAGGCGGGCACCAGCCGGGCAGGCGCGAGATGCGCCAGATCGTCGGCCATGGTGCCGCTGTAGAGACCGACGAGATGCTCACGGTAAGGCAGGTCAAATTTTTCCAGCATCAGCCAGCCGCGGAGGGACCAACTGGAGAAGGTGCGATCACCGATATAGAGGTCATATGTCATGCGCGCAGATTAGGGCGCAAAAGATCGCTGGGCCAAGCGCTTTCTGCAGCGCCAGCACTTAAGGGAGGTGGTTGATGCCATGTATCTGCCACGCGCCATCCTCATGGCTCAAATGCGTCACCGAAAGATTGTCGATCTTATGCGCCATCGCTTCTAGCGGACCTGTGCCGAGGGCCTGTTGGATCTGAGTGAGGATCACGCCGAAATGCGCCACAGCAATGACATGCGTATCAGGATGCTGCGCGTTGATACGGGCCACCACGCGATCAACCCGCGCCTTGGTCTGGTTCCAGCTTTCCCCTTCGGGGGCCACCACGTCGCCCGGGGTCTCCCAATAGGCGCGACTGAGCTCCGGATCGCGGGCGGCGACGTCTTGGAAATGCAGCCCGTCCCAAGCGCCGAAGTGCAGTTCGCGCAGATCACGCTCATGGGGCAGACGACGTCGACGCGGCGCGGCGAGTGCATCGGCGGTGGCGGCAGCCCGGCTGAGGTCCGAAGACACAAGCAAACCTACTGGCGGCAGATGCGCGTTCAGCCGTGCAAGCAAAGCTGCATCAGAGAGATCGGCAGGCACATCGCGCCAACCTACGAAATTCTTTTCATGCGTGGGCCCGTGGCGCACCCAATGCCAGATCGTCATGGAAGCTGCCCTTTCAACACCTGAGGCAGACCCGCGATGACCTGCACCACAGTGTCTGCTTCACCCGCCAACGCGATGTTCAGCCGCCCCTGCGCCTCGCGGAATTGTCGTGCCATCGCGTTGTCTGGCACGATGCCTTGACCCACTTCGTTCGAGACGATGATCCAAGGTGCGGCGCAGCTGCGCAAGGCCTGCAAAAGATCGGTCTGCGCCTGCCCGAGATCATTTCCGTCCATCAAATGATTGCTCAACCACATGGTCGCACAGTCGATCAGCACTATTTCGCCACTGGTGAGCCGTGACAACGGTTCCGCGAGATCGAGCGGACATTCGACCGTCTGCCACCCCGCATCACGCCGGGCGCGATGGATGTTCACGCGTTCTTGAACTTCACCGTCCCAGATGCGACCGGTGGCAAGGTAAGTCTTTCTCAAACCACAAGAATTTGCGACATCTTCGGCCCATTGGGACTTGCCCGATGCTGCCCCGCCTAGGGCAAAGGTATTTCTTGGCAACATCTTTTCACCAAATATTTGAACCAAATGGCATAGCTCTGCGTATCTCTCTCAACGGCGCATCACAAGCCAAGCCACGCTTCAAGGGGGATATCCAAGATGTCATTGCAGACCGCACGCGAATTTTCACTCACCCGCACCGCTATGAAGGCCGAGTTGCTCGACGCCGACACAGAGCTTGAATTGGCCTACGCTTGGCGCGACCAGCGGGACGAGGCTGCACTGCACCGTCTGATCACCGCTTACATGCGTCTGGCGATCTCCATGGCCGGCAAGTTCAAGCGCTACGGTGCGCCGATGAACGACCTGATCCAAGAAGCGGGTCTTGGCCTGATGAAAGCCGCCGATAAGTTTGACCCCGACCGCGGCGTGCGCTTTTCGACCTATGCGGTTTGGTGGATCAAGGCGAGCATCCAAGACCACGTGATGCGCAACTGGTCGATGGTGCGCACCGGCTCGACCTCCTCCCAAAAATCCCTGTTCTTCAACATGCGCCGTGTGCAGGCCCGGTTGGAGCGTGAAGCCTCCGCCATGGGCGAGACGCTGGACAAGCATCAGCTGCGCCAAATGATTTCGACCGAGATCGGCGTGCCGCTGCACGATGTCGAGATGATGGAAGGCCGTCTGTCAGGCTCGGACTATTCGCTCAATGCTACCCAGAGCGCCGAAGACGAAGGCCGCGAGTGGATCGAGGCACTGGCAGATGAAAGCGCGCAGGCTGCTGAGCGTGTCGAGGAAAGCCATGACACCGCCCAGCTACGCAACTGGCTGCTGACCGCGATGCAGGGTCTGTCGGACCGCGAGCAGTTCATCGTCCGCGAGCGCAAACTGCGCGATCCGTCACGCACCTTGGAAAGTCTTGGCGATGAGTTGAGCCTCAGCAAAGAACGGGTGCGTCAGTTGGAAGCGGCGGCCTTTGGTAAGATGCGCAAATCGCTTGAGATGCAATCGCGCGAGGTCTTTGCCTTCTTGGCCTGACCCATCGCCCCCTCCCGCTGGGGCTGGCAGATTGCTGCGGCCCGGATTAAGGTCTCCCGAACACCAACGGGGGGCCTTTATGCTGTCGGGCAAACATATTCTGTTGATCATCGGCGGGGGCATCGCCGCCTATAAATCGCTCGATCTGATCCGCCGGTTGCGCGAGCGCGGGGCGCGGGTGACCCCGGTGCTGACGCGTGCGGGGGAGGAGTTTGTCACGCCTCTGTCGGTCTCCGCACTGACGGGGGTGAAGGTCTTTCGCGACCTTTTTGACCTCGGGGATGAGGCCGAGATGGGTCATATTCAACTCAGCCGCGCGGCCGATCTGCTGGTGGTGGCCCCGGCCACGGCGGATCTGATGGCGAAAATGGCGCATGGCGCGGCGAATGATCTGGCCTCGACCCTGCTTTTGGCCACCGACACGCCGGTCTTGCTGGCCCCTGCGATGAATGTGCGCATGTGGCAGCACCCCGCGACGCAGCGCAACATGGCCACCCTGCGCGGCGACGGCATTGCCATGGTTGGCCCGAACGCCGGCGATATGGCCTGCGGTGAGTTCGGTCCGGGGCGCATGGCGGAACCTCTGGAAAT
This sequence comes from Sulfitobacter delicatus, assembly GCF_900102535.1. GTDB lineage: Bacteria > Pseudomonadota > Alphaproteobacteria > Rhodobacterales > Rhodobacteraceae > Sulfitobacter > Sulfitobacter delicatus. The sequence goes on from NZ_FNBP01000016.1 coordinate 26,696, forward strand.
CGTCGCTGCGATTGAGGCGCGCTTGGGGGCAGGGCCACTTAAGGGCAAACGCATCCTCGTCACCTCCGGCCCAACCCATGAGCCGATTGATCCGGTGCGCTATATCGCCAACCGCTCCTCCGGCGCGCAAGGCACGGCCATCGCGCGGGCGCTGGCGGCTTTGGGGGCCGAGGTGGTCTTTGTCACCGGCCCCGCGGATGTGCCGCCGCCTGAGGGGGTGCAGATCATCGCGGTGCAGACCGCGCAGGAGATGATGCAGGCCGCCGAAGCCGCGCTTCCGGTCGATGCCGGTGTCTTTGCCGCTGCCGTGGCCGATTGGCATGTGGTGGGCGCGGGGGACCGCAAGTTGAAAAAATCCAAAGACGGGCTGCCCGCGCTCAGCTTTGCCGAAAACCCCGACATCCTGAAAACGATCAGCCAGCGTACCGAGCACCGCCCCCCACTTGTCGTGGGCTTTGCCGCCGAGACCAATGACGTGCTCGCCCATGCCACCGCCAAACGCGCGCGCAAGGGCTGTGATTGGATCGTCGCCAATGATGTCTCGCCCGGCACCGGGATCATGGGCGGCCGCGAAAATGCGGTGACGCTGATCACCGAAGCGGGCGCCGAGGAGTGGCCGCGCATGGGCAAGGACGCCGTTGCCGCCCGTCTCGCTGACCGTATCGCCGCAGAGCTGGCCTAAGAGGGCATGATGATCACAATCAAACTCCGCTGGGCCGAGGGCGCGGACCAAACCCTGCCGCTGCCCGCCTATGAGACCACCGGCGCTGCTGGCGCCGATCTGCGCGCCAATCTGCCGGGTGGCGCGGTCACCTTGGCCCCCGGTGCGCGGGCGCTGATCTCGACCGGGGTCCACATGGCGATCCCGGAGGGGTTCGAGGTGCAGGTCCGGCCGCGCTCGGGCTTAGCGCTGAAACATGGCATCACGCTCATCAATAGCCCCGGCACGATCGACAGCGATTATCGCGGCGTCGTCGGCGTGATCCTTGGCAATACGGGGCAGGAGGCCTTCACGGTAGAGCACGGCATGCGCATCGCGCAGATGGTCGTGGCTCCGGTGTTGCAGGCGGGGTTTGATCTGGTGGACGGCTTGGATGAAACACCCCGCGGCTCGGGCGGTTTTGGCTCGACAGGGGCGGGCTGATGGCGGCGGTTCTGATCATTGCGGTCGCGATCTGGTTCGGCGGCGGCCTTCTGGGCATGCCGCGGGGGCTACGGGCTGGCTTGCTCACAGTGATGTTCGTGGCGCTGGTCGCCTTGCATATGGTGTTCCCATCAGACCATCCGCTGCGCCTCGCGACCGGCGGCAGCGCGGCGCCTTGGTTGTTGTTCGGCGGCTTCGCCGCGCTGGTGGCACTCTACCGAATGGGGCTTTCGACCCTGCGTGCACGGGCCACCCCTGCTGATGCGGCGCCTGCATCGGGCAGCTTCTCCGACAGTGAGCTGAACCGCTACGCCCGCCACATCGTCTTGCGCGAGGTCGGCGGGGCTGGGCAGAAGGCGTTGAAGAACGCCAAGGTGCTGGTTGTCGGCGCAGGCGGCCTCGGCGCGCCGGCGCTGCAATATCTCGCGGCGGCTGGGGTCGGGACCATTGGTGTGATTGACGATGACGAGGTCGAAAACGCCAACTTGCAACGGCAGGTGATCCACAAGGACGCGTCTATCGGCACGCCCAAAGTCTTTTCCGCTCAGGCCGAGATGACCGCCCAGAACCCGCATGTCACCGTGCGCCCCTATCACCGCCGTTTGACGGATGAGATCGCCGCCGAACTGGTGGCCGACTACGACCTCGTGCTCGACGGCACTGATAATTTCGACACCCGTTACCGCATCAACGCCGCCTGTGTCGCGGCTGGCGTGCCGCTGATTTCAGGCGCGCTGAGCCAGTGGGAAGGGCAACTCAGCGTCTTCGACCCCGCACGCGGCGCGCCCTGCTATCGCTGCATCTTTCCCAAAGCCCCAGCGGCGGGCCTTGCGCCTTCCTGCGCCGAGGCCGGTGTGATCGGCCCGCTGCCCGGTGTGATCGGCACGATGATGGCGCTGGAGGCGATCAAGCTAATCACCGGCGCGGGCAGCGTGCTGCGCGGGCAGATGATGATCTACGACGGGCTCTACGGCGAAAACCGCCAGATCGCGATTGCGCGGCGTCGGGGCTGCGAAACCTGCGGCGGGTGATTGCAAGTCCCCCTGCCGCGCCCCATCTTGAGGCCAAAGGAGACTTTCATGACAAATCCGCTGCTCGCTGACTGGGACACCCCTTTCGGCATCGCCCCCTTTGACCGTATTTCCGACGAAGATTTCGCGCCCGCGCTCAAGACGGCGCTTGCCGAACACCGGGCCGAGATTGACGCCATCGCGGGCAACCCTGACGCCCCCAGCTTTGCCAATACTGTAGAGGCGCTCGAAGCCTCGGGCCAAGCGCTCGACAAGGTGCTGAGCGTGTTCTTCACCGTCGCAGGCGCCGACAGCAACCCGACACGCGAGGCGTTGCAGCGCGACTTCTCGCCGGAATTGGCCGCGCATCAATCCGCCATCTCTGGCAACGAAGCGCTGTTTGCGCGGATCGCGGCAGTTTGGGAAGCGCGAGACGGTCTGGGCCTGACAGACGAACAAGCGCGGGTGCTGATGCTGACCCATCGTGGCTTTGTCCGGGCGGGTGCGGCGCTTACTGGCGATGCGGCGAAGCGGATGAAAGAGATCAAAGCGCGGCTGGCGGTGCTGGGCACCCAGTTCACGCAAAACCTGCTGGCGGATGAGCGCGCTTGGTTCATGCCGCTGGATGAGAGTGATCTCACGGGCCTGCCTGATTTCGTGATCGACACCGCCCGAGCGGCGGGGGAGGAAAAGGGCACGGACGGCCCGGTGGTGACCCTGTCGCGGTCGCTGATCGTGCCCTTCCTGCAATTCTCTGACCGCCGCGACCTGCGCGAAAAGGCCTTCCGCGCATGGGAAGCACGCGGGGCGAATGGCGGCGAGACCGACAACCGCGAGATTGCCGCCGAGACACTGGCACTGCGGCAAGAGCGGGCGGAATTGCTCGGCTATGAAAACTTCGCGGCCTATAAGCTGGAAACTGAAATGGCCAAGACGCCGCAGGCCGTGCGTGACTTGCTGATGTCGGTCTGGAAACCCGCCAAGGCGCAGGCCGATGCCGACGCGCAGGTGCTGACCGCGCTGATGCAAAAAGACGGTGTCAACGGCCCGCTAGAGCCGTGGGACTGGCGCTACTACGCCGAAAAACGCCGTGCAGCGGAGCATGACCTCGACGAGGCCGCGTTGAAACCCTTCTTCCAGCTCGACCGGATGATCGACGCGGCTTTTGACTGTGCCACCCGTCTCTTCGGTCTCCAGTTCGCACCGCTCGATGTGCCCCTCTACCATCCCGATTGCCGGGCGTGGGAAGTGACGCGAGACGGCAAACATGTGGCGGTCTTTATCGGGGACTATTTCGCGCGCGGCTCAAAGCGCTCTGGCGCGTGGTGCTCGGCGATGCGGGCGCAGGCGAAGTTCCCGCAAGACCAAGCGCCCGTGGTGATCAACGTCTGCAACTTTGCCAAGGGTGACCCGGCACTGCTGTCTTATGACGATGCCCGCACCCTGTTTCACGAGTTCGGCCATGCGCTGCACCAGATGCTGTCGGATGTGACCTATGAAAGCGTCAGCGGCACTTCGGTGGCGCGGGACTTTGTTGAGCTGCCCAGCCAGCTTTACGAGCATTGGCTGGACCAGCCGGAAGTCTTGCAGGAGTTCGCCACCCACGCCCGCACGGGCGAGGCGATGCCGCGCGAGATGCTCGAAAAAGTGCTGAAGGCTGCGACCTTCGACATGGGGTTCCAGACGGTGGAATACATCGCCTCGGCGCTGGTCGATCTGGAGTTCCACGACGGCGCAGCCCCGACCGATCCGATGGCGCGGCAGGCTGAGGTCTTGGACAGCATCAGCATGCCGCAAGCCATCCGGATGCGTCACGCCACACCGCAGTTTGCCCATGTCTTTGCAGGCGACGGCTATTCCAGCGCCTACTACAGTTACATGTGGTCCGAGGTGATGGACGCCGACGCTTTCGCGGCCTTCGAGGAAGCGGGCGGGGCCTTTGATGTCGAACGCGCCAAGGCGCTGGAAACCCATATCCTTTCAACAGGCGGCAGCCGCGATCCGGCGGAACTCTACACCGCGTTCCGGGGGCGTTTGCCGGGGGTCGAGGCGCTGCTCAAGGGACGCGGGCTGGCAGCCTGAACAAGGGGCCGGGGGTCAGTACCCCCGGTCGCGGTCCACCAGATGCAGCAGAGGCTCCCCGGCTTCGCTGCGGCGAATGTTCTCGGCAATCACCTCGGAGGCCGTGTCATTCCGCGTCGCGGCGGCGATATGCGGGGTCACGGTGACATTGGGATGCGCCCAGTAGGGGTGATCCTCGGGCAGCGGCTCGACCCGGAAGACATCCAGCGTTGCATGAGCGATCTGGCCACTGTCGAGTGCTGCGAGCAGCGCGTCGTCATTAATCAGCGGACCGCGCCCGGGGTTGATGATAAAGGCCCCTTTGGGCATCTGCGCGAGCGTTTCAGCGTTGATGACATTCTGCGTCGCGGGCGTGTCGGGCATCAGCAGCACGGCGATCTGAGCGCTCTTGAGCGCTTCGGTCAAACCCGCGTCACCATGTAGACAGCGCACGCCATCGACCGCCTTCTCACTCCGCGACCAGCCGCTGACGTTAAAGCCCAGCCCAACCAGCGCCTCGGCCACCGCCTGCCCAAGCGCGCCGAGCCCAAGGATCGCGACACTGCGATCACGGGCGAGCGGCTGGCTGCGCGGCTCCCATTTGGCGTCTTGCCGGGTGATGTCGATATCCAGCCCCAGATGATAGCGCAGCACATGGCCGGTGACCCATTCGACCATGCCGTGGGTCAGGCCAAAATCAACCATCCGGGTCAGCGGGATTTTTAGGGTCTCGTTGCCGGTGATGTTCTCCACCCCGGCCCAGAGGTTCAGCACCGCTTTGGCGCGGGTGTAGGGGGTGAAATCCTGCAAATCGCTGTTGGGCGCATAGACGATGTAATCGACCTCTTCGGGCGCAAATTTCGTGGCGAGTTTGAAATTCCGCCCCGCCAGCGCCTTGGTCAACGCATCCGTCAGGGGCTGTTCATACCCGGTCCAGCGTTCGGCTTTGGCGGCGAAAAGAATGTTGAGCGTCATAATTTACCTTGGTCTGTGAACATGCGCCGATTGCACGAGGCCAAAGGCCAAGAGCAGCACCAACATGGCTGAACCACCGTAGCTCACCATCGGCAGCGGCACGCCCACCACCGGGGCCAGCCCCATGACCATCGACATGTTGACGGCGAAAAAGAGAAAGAAGTTGAGCGCGATGCCTAGCGTCAGCAGGCTTGCGAAACGGTCTTTGTTCTTGATCGCCGAGACGATGCAAAACAGGATGATGAGTGCATAGAGGCAGAGCAATGACACGCCACCAAGAAAGCCAAACTCTTCGGCCAAGGTGGTGAAGATGAAGTCGGTGTGTTTCTCGGGCAGGAAGTTCAGCCGCGACTGTGTGCCTTGCATGAACCCCCGCCCAGACCAACCGCCCGAGCCGAGCGCGATCTTGGACTGCGTAATGTGATAGCCCGCGCCCAATGGGTCTTGGCTGGGATCAATGAAGGTATCAATGCGGCGGTATTGGTAGTCTTTGAGCAACTGCCATGGCGTGCCGCGTGACTGGAAAACCGCTGTGACCAGCCCGATGGCGGCAGCGATGACAGCGGCGAAATAGGCCCAGTGGACGCCCGCGAGGAACATCAACCCGCCGCCTGCGGTCAGCAGCAAGATCGAGGTGCCAAGGTCGGGCTGTTTCAGCACAAGCGCGGTGGGCACGACGATGATTAGAATAGGCAGCAACACCCAAAAGGGGCGCGAGACCTTTTTCACGGGAAGCCAGTCGTAGTAGGCCGCCAAAAACAGCACCAGCGTGATCTTCATCAATTCCGACGGCTGTAGCCGCATGAAACCAATGTCGATCCAGCGCTGCGCCCCCATGCCGACAGAGCCGAAAAGCTCAACCGCCACCAAAAGCACCAGCGTCGCCCCATAGGCCACGCCCGAGAGGTTGCGCCAAAGCCAGATCGGCACCATTGCCACGGTGAACATGATCGCCAGTCCCAGCCCAAACCGCTTGATCTGCGGCTCGGCCCAAGGGCTGAACGACCCGCCCGCCACGGAATAGAGCATCAAGAACCCGACGCCTGCGACAGAGGTCAGTAGGATCGCCAGCGGCCAGTTCATAAACAGGATCTTGCGTAGCCCGGTGGGGACGTGTTTGACCGTATGTTCGAGGTAGCTCATGCCTGATCTTCGCCCTCTTTCGCGGCGACGGTGCCGGGGGCCAGATCGCGCAGTTTTTCCTGTTGGGCTTGGATGCGACCCCGGTCGGACTTGGGATAGGCTTCGAGCGGTGGCTCGCCTCCGGCCATTGCCTGCAGCATCACATCGCGCGCGATGGGGGCCGCTGCGGTCGAGCCGCCGCCACCGTGTTCGACCAGCACGCAAGCGGCATAGCGCGGTTTGTCGAAGGGCGCGAAGCAGACAAAGAGCGCGTGGTCACGGCGTTCCCATGGCAGGTCGGCGTTGCGGGTCACGCCTCGGGCGCGTTCGGCAGCGGTGATATTGCGGACCTGACTGGTGCCTGTCTTGCCCGCCATGCGCATCGTATCGTCGATGATGCGACTGCGGTAACCGGTGCCGCGGCGGTCATTGACTACGTCATACATCGCTTTGCGCACCTGCCGTAGGTGGTTTTCGTTCACCCCCATCGGCTCGCCCGCACCGCTGGGCTGTTCGACACCGTCGATGGATTTGATCAGCCGCGGATCGACCGTGCGGCCTGTCGCGATGCGCGCGGTCATAATGGCAAGCTGCAAGGGGGAGGCGAGGTTAAAGCCCTGACCGATTGAAGCGTTGACTGTATCCCCCACGACCCACTCTTCGCCTCGTGCCGAGCGTTTCCACTGTTTCGTCGGCGTCAGCCCTCCGGCGACCGAAGAAAGTGCCAGATCATGCTTCATGCCAAGGCCAAAGCGGTTCGCCATGGCGGTGATCTTTTCGATCCCGACCTTCACGGCCAGATCGTAATAATAGACGTCACAGGACTGCTTGAGCGAGTTTTGCAGATCGACCCAGCCGTGGCCTGCGCGTTTCCAGCAGTGGAAACGGCGCCCGGCGACTTCGAGATGGCCGGGGCAATAGACGGTTTCTTCGGGGCCGACGATGCCTTCTTCGATGGCGGCCAGGGCCACGATCATTTTGAAGGTCGAGCCGGGCGGGTAGGTGCCCTGCACCGGCTTGTTCACCAGTGGCCGGTATTTCGAGTTCAGCAGCGGGTTGTAATCGGTCGAGGAGATGCCGCCGATAAAGAGGTTCGGGTCATAGCTGGGCGAGGAGGCCAGCGCGGCCAGATCGCCATTCTGGCAGTCGATGATCACCACCGCGGCGCTTTCCTCGCCCAGACGCGCCTGAACGTACCGTTGCAGGTTAGCGTCGACCGTCAGTTGCAGGTCCGCGCCGGCCTGACCTTCGCGCCGTTCCAGCTCGCGCATCACGCGGCCCGTGGCGTTGACCTCGACGTTCTTGGTCCCCGCACTGCCGCGCAGCAGGCCCTCAGCGCGGGCTTCGACATTGATCTTGCCGATCTGGAACCGGGGGATACGCAGCACCTGATCGGGGTCTTCGAGCGCATCAAGGTCGGCTTGGCTCACCCGCCCCACACGTCCCACCACATGGGCAAAGTCCTCGCCGCGCGGGTAGACGCGGGTCAGGCCGACTTCGGGGGTGACGCCGGGCAGGGCAGGGGCATTAACGCTAACCTTGCTCACGACCTCCCAACTGACGTCATCGACTATAGTCACCGGCAGGAAGGGCGCCGTGCGGGCCATCTCGGCTATCGCGCGCTCGCGGGTTTCTTCGTCGATCTCGATCACCTGAGCGAGCCGTTCCATCACTGCTTCGACATCGCCCGCGTCCTCGCGCACCATGACGATGCGGTAGGAGGGGACGTTCTCGGCCAGTTGTAACCCGTTGCGGTCAAAAATCTCGCCCCGGGCGGGCGGGATCAGCCGAATGTTGATGCGGTTTTCTTCGGCCAACAGGCGGAACTGGTCCGCCTGATCAATCTGAAGGTAGCGCATCCGCGCAGCCAACCCGCCCATGAACAGCAATTGCGCCCCGCCCAGCAGGGCCGCGCGGCGGGTCAGTTTGAGGTGGCTTGCGTCATTGTCAGCGCGGTTGCGTCTCATCTCATCAGCCTCCGATCAAACCCGTTTGCCGAGCGCGTCGAGATCGCCCGGTGCGGTTTTGCGCACGCCCATGATACCATGAGTCGCGAAAACAATCAGCGGGTAGACCACCAGTGTTCCAGCCATTTCGGTAAGGTTCAGCGTCCAAGAGGGCGTGGGCAGCAAGGCGAGGCCCAAGAGGAAACGGTTGCCAAGGATCACAAGGCTAAGCACGACAGCCACGCTGAGCCATTCGGCGGCAAAGCTCGCATCCCGCAAATGGCGTCCACGTGATTTCAGGTTCTCGACGCCAATCAAAGCAAGCGCGGCCCAGAGGCCTGGGGGGCGTTGTAGCAGCAAGTCAGCAAGCAAGAAGACACCAGCCAAAATCATCGCAGGCACATATTCCGGACGTCGCAGCCCCCATGCGCAGGCAAAGCCCAGCAACAGGTCCGGCCCGGCCCATGCCCGCGGTGTGGTTTCGAGCGGGAGCAGGTGAAAGAAAAGGATCACCAGCGCCAGCGCGACAAAACCGGACCGCATAAGCCAAAGGCGGCTGCGCGAGAGGTCGGTCATTGGGTCACCCCCACAGGGGCAGCGGGGTCGGCCAGGGGGCCATCCGAGGTGATGACATGGGCCGTGTCGGGCACTTTTTCATTGCCGTGGTGGCGCAGCACCCGCAGAAATTCCAGCCGCTCGTAATCCGCCGCAAGCCGCACCCGCAGCCGCCCGCCGGGGTCGGCAGCGACCTGACCGATCAGGATGCCCGCCGGAAAGACCCCACCATCGCCAGAGCTAATGACACGGTCACCGGGGCGGACCAATTCAGGGTTCTCGATAAAGTCCAATGGCGGTGCCGCGCTGTTGTCGCCCGTCACCATCGCACGCTGGCCTGAAGGTTGGATCGTCGCCGGAATGCGGCTGCTGGCGTCTGTCAGTAGGATCACGCGGGCGGTGTTTTTGCCCACCCCTGCAATGCGACCCACGAGGCCAATGCCGTCCATCGTCGCCCAGCCCTCGATGAGCCCGTCGCGAGCGCCGACGTTCAGCAGTACCGATTGCCGGTAGGGCGAGCCGCTATCGGCCAGTACGGTACCGGTGATGAAGGTGAGGCGCGGGTCAAGGCGGACGTTGTTGAGATCCAAGAGCCTCGCGTTTTCCTGTTCCAACTGCAGCGCCGCTTCTTTCCACGCCTGCATCTGGCGCAGTTCCGAGCGCAGCTCGCGGTTCTGTTCGCTAAGGCGTTGGTAGCTTTGGAAGTCACGCAGCAGGTTAATCGTGCCCGTGACCGGAGCCATCGCCCAATCGAGGTTTGGCACGAAGCGATCCGTGACCTGTGCGCGGAAGCGCTCTACCCGCGGGCTGTCGATGCGCCACAGCAAGAAAACCCCGGTCAGTGCCAGCACCAGCACAGCCATCAGCAACCGGCGCAGGGGGCCGGTGAAATCGTTGGAGCTGGAACGGTCCTTGGCCATCTGTGCTGAAACTCCCACCCGGTCAGGCGGGGCGTTCTCGCCGCGTGCCGGGTCTGGCTACCTTGCCAGTGTTAACTGTCGTAGTCGATTGCGTGACGCAGTTGCTTCTCGTATTCCAGCGCCTTGCCGGTGCCGAGGGCCACACAGTTCAGCGGCTCATCCGCGACCGAAATCGCAAGGCCGGTCTGTTCGCGCAGTGCGAGATCCAAGTCACCCAAGAGCGCGCCGCCGCCGGTGAGCATGACGCCCCGGTCGACAATATCGGCAGCGAGGTCAGGCGGCGTGGTTTCCAGCGCAGTCATCACCGCTTCGCAAATCTGCTGCACCGGCTCGGCCAGCGCCTCGGCGATCTGAGCTTGGGTGACTTCGATCTCCTTCGGCACGCCATTGAGGAGGTCGCGCCCACGAATCTGCATCGAGGTGCCGCGCCCGTCGTCGGGCATGCGTGCCGTACCGATAGAAGTCTTGACCCGTTCAGCCGTGGTTTCCCCGATCAGCAGGTTCTGCTGGCGGCGCAGGTAGCTGATGATGCCCTCGTCCATCCGGTCACCACCGACGCGGACCGAACGGGCATAAACGATGTCGCCGAGGCTCAGCACCGCGACTTCGGTGGTGCCGCCGCCGATGTCGACGACCATATTACCGGTAGGGTCGGTGATCGGCATGCCCGCGCCGATGGCGGCTGCGATAGGTTCAGCAATCAGCCCCGCGCGGCGTGCACCGGCGCTCAGCACCGATTGCCGGATCGCGCGTTTTTCCACGGGGGTCGCGCCATGCGGCACGCAGACGATGATCTTGGGCTTGGAGAAGGTCGAGCGCTTGTGCACCTTGCGGATGAAGTGCTTGATCATCTCCTCGGCGGTGTCGAAATCGGCAATCACCCCTTCGCGCATTGGGCGGATCGCCTCAATGCTGCCCGGCGTCCGGCCCAGCATCAGCTTGGCGTCTTCGCCTACGGCGAGCACTTTCTTGACACCGTCTTTGACGTGGTAGGCGACGACCGACGGTTCGCTCAGCACGATGCCCTTACCCTTGACGTAAACCAGCGTATTCGCGGTGCCGAGGTCGATCGCCATATCAGAGGAGAACAGACCGCGGAATTGATCGAGGATGGACATGAGGTAGCAGCGCCTTGCAAATATTCGGACAGGCCCGCGAACATCGAAATGCGCGGGCTATTGGCCCTTATAGGACGCGCGAGGTCAGGGTGAAAGGGGCAAGGCGGCAAAGGTGGCGCGATATTGCCATCGCGCTATGATGCAGTGGTAGATTTACCGGAATTCAGGGCGGAGGTTGGCGACATCATGCAGAAAATTCAGACACTCGGGGTGCACCACATCACCCTCACTGGCGCCGACCGGCAAAGCTCGATCGACTTCTGGGAGGGGGTCTTGGGGATGCCCTTCATCTTTGATCAGCCGAATATGGACGATCCGGACGAGGGGCATCTTTACTTTGATCCCGGTGACGGGCGGTTGATTACCATCTTCACCAATGAGACTCGCAAACCGGTGCATAAACGCACGCCGACCGATCCGGGTTGTGTGCACCATCTTGCCTTCGAGGTAGACCGCGCGATGTTCGATCAGGTGTTGGAGCGGTTAGAGGCACGGGGCATTGGGCATTCCGGGGTGAAGGATCGGGGGTTTATGCACTCGATCTACTTCAAGGATCCGCTGGGTTTGTTGATAGAACTGGCCTGCTACACCTTCATCCCGCCGCGCGGGTCGAGCCATGCTGAGGTGATGCTCGAGGCGCATAAGTTGCGGGTGGCGGCGGGGGATGACCACATTCAGCGCGGGCATCTCGCGGATGCGGTGGTAAAGATTGTCGAGCGGGGCCAGGCGTCACTGAGCGAGGATCGCGGGGCGAAGAACCCCTATTGAAACGGTGAGGCTGGCACTGGGCCCGGAATCAAGCCGCAGGCGCCGAGCCATTGCCTGCCCGCCCGTCACGCCGGAAGCGTGCCGTTATTCATGACGCACCTTTGGTGCGACGGGTAGGCGATTTGGTAAGGCTGGGTGGGGCATTGCGAAGGTGCATCTTGGCTGAGCCATAAAGTGGCAGCGACGTGAGGTTAGATCGCCGACCCACGGTCAGGCGCTGGCCCTCGTTTTCGATGGCTTCTGGTGTCACCGGGGCGCCGATGGCAGTGAAGAGGGCACTAACCCTCTTTCTCGAGGGGCTTCCATGCCACCCCAGCCCGGAATCAAGCCGTAGGCGCCGGGCCATCGCCTGCCCGCCCCCCGGGTAGGCGATTTGGTGAGGCTCGGCGTGACATTGCCAACGCTCATCATAGTTGAGCAATAAAGTGGCAGTGACATGACGTCGGATCGCCGACCCGCGGACAGGCGATGGCCCTCCAGCGAAAAGGGCGGGGTGTTACCCCCGCCCCGCCATTCAGCTCACATCTTTGTAGTTGATCTCACGCTTGTCCGTGCCGCCCTTCTCGCGCCGCACCAGCAGGCGGTTCAGCGCGTGGATATAGGCCCGCACACTCGCCACCACGGTATCGGTATCGGCAGACTGCCCGGTCACGATCCGGCCCTCTTCCTCCATCCGGACCGACACCGTCGCCTGCGCGTCAGTACCTTCGGTCACCGCATGCACCTGATACAACTGCAGACGCGCCGTATGCGGCACCAGCGCCTTGATGCAGTTAAACGCCGCATCGACTGGGCCATCGCCGGTCTGGTTGGTGCTCTGCTCTGCGCCATCCACATCCAGCACCATCTCCGCGCTCTGCGGGCCTTCGGTGCCACAAACGACCTTCATCGACTTGAGGCGAATGCGATCTTCCTCCGGGTCCGTCGCGGTGCGCATCAGCGCGATCAGGTCATCCTCGTAGATTTCCTTCTTACGGTCCGCCAATTCCTTGAACCGCACAAAGACATCCTTGAGCTGGTTGTCCCCCAACTCAAAGCCAAGATCCTCCAACTTCGACCGCAATGCCGCGCGGCCCGAGTGTTTGCCCATGACGATATTGGTTTCGGTCAGACCCACATCTTCGGGGCGCATGATCTCGAATGTCTCGGCGTTTTTCAGCATGCCGTCTTGGTGGATGCCAGACTCATGCGCAAAGGCGTTCTTGCCGACAATCGCCTTGTTGAACTGCACCGCAAAACCCGAGACCGTCGCGACCCGGCGCGAGATGTTCATGATCTTGGTGCTGTCCACTCGCGTCTCGTAAGGCATGATGTCATTGCGCACTTTCAGCGCCATGACGACCTCTTCGAGCGCGGTATTGCCCGCGCGCTCGCCCAGACCGTTGATGGTGCATTCGACCTGGCGCGCGCCGGCCTCGACCGCGGCGAGGCTGTTGGCCGTCGCCATGCCCAGATCATTATGGCAATGCGTGGCAAAGACGATCTCATCCGCGCCCGGCACTTTTTCCAGCAACATGCGGATCAACTCGGCGCTTTCGCGCGGCGCGGTATAGCCGACGGTATCGGGGATGTTGATCGTGGTGGCCCCGGCCTTGATCGCAATCTCCACGGTACGGCAGAGGTAATCTTCCTCCGTCCGGGTGGCGTCCATCGGTGACCATTGCACATTGTCACACAGGTTGCGCGCATGGGTTACGGTTTCATGAATGCGGTCGGCCATTTCGTCCTGCGTCAGGTTCGGAATAGCGCGGTGCAGAGGCGAGGTGCCGATGAAGGTGTGAATGCGCGGTTGGGCTGCGTGTTTCACGGCTTCCCAGCAGCGGTCGATGTCGCCAAGCTGGGCGCGGGCGAGGCCGCAGATCACCGCGTTCTGGCTCTGCCGCGCGATCTCGCTTACCGCTTTGAAATCGCCTTCCGAGGCAATCGGAAAACCGGCCTCAATGATGTCGACGCCCATCTCATCCAAAAGCGACGCGATCTCGAGCTTCTCAGCATGGGTCATCGTCGCCCCGGGGGACTGTTCGCCATCCCGCAAGGTGGTGTCAAAAATCAGCACACGGTCCTGTTTCGTCATATCTGTCATCCTGGGTTCTTTCTTTGCTGTCATCCGTGGCGCGCGACACAACCCTCTGAGCGGGCGCGCCGAAGGGCACGCTCAGAGGCGAATTAGTAGCAGCAAGGTGGCGCGCAGCAGGCCCGCGCAATGGCGCGGCAGGGTCGGGATATGGACGGCCTGTGTCATGGCGATAGTTATACGCCTGTCTTTTCAAATGAAAAGGGGGTGTTCCGGGTTTTGTTTGCCCCTGCGTCACTCCCCGCTAGTTCTTTGGCATTAAGGAGTGTCGTAACAATGCAAGATCAGCGGAAGCAAGTGCAGAAAGCGGGCAAATGAACGCCCGCGTTCTCGTTATCGGGGCCAGCGGTGGTATCGGCGCGGCTTTGGTAGAAGGGTGCCGGGCCAGGGGTGATGCAGTCACGCCGCTGTCGCGCTCGGCGGACGGGCTCGACTTGACGGATGAAGCCTCCGTGTCCGCGGTGCTGGAGGCGGTCGCGAGCCCATTCGATGCGGTCTTCATTGCAACGGGCGCTTTAGAGATTGATAGCGTGTCGCCTGAAAAATCCATTCGTTCGATCACGCAAAAGGCTATGATGGATCAGTTCGCGCTGAACGCTGTTGGTCCCGCGCTGGTGCTGCGCCATGCAAGCAAACTCTTGCCCCGCGACAGGCGCGCGGTCTTTGCCGTGCTCTCGGCGCGGGTCGGCTCGATTGGGGACAACCGTTTGGGCGGCTGGATCAGCTACCGCAGTGCCAAAGCGGCGGTAAACCAGATCGTTCATACCGCCGCGATTGAACTCAGCCGCAGCCATCCGCAAAGCATTTGCGTTGCATTGCACCCCGGCACAGTAGAAACGCCTTTCACAGAAAAATACCTGGGCCGACACCCTGCCGTTCCCCCGGAAGAAGCCGCCGGTAATCTGCTTAATGTCGTCGACGGGCTCACGCCTGCCGAGAGCGGCGGATTTTTCGACTGGGCCGGAAAGGCGGTGCCGTGGTGACCCGCTTGGTTTTGGTGCTGGGCGACCAGCTATCGCAGGATCTTTCAGCCTTGCGCGAAGCCGATAAGGCCCGTGATGTCGTGGTCATGGCCGAGGTCGCACAAGAGGCCGAATATGTGCGCCACCACCCCAAGAAGATCGCGCTGGTCTTTGCCGCCATGCGCAAATTTGCCCGCGCGTTGGAGGAGGACGGTTGGAACCTGCGCTACACGCCGCTGGACGATCCCGAAAACGCGGGCTCCATCGTCGGGGAACTCCTGCGCCGCGCGGACGGAACCGGTGCCGGCGACGTTATCGCGACGGAGCCGGGGGAGTGGCGATTGATCGAAAAGCTGAATCACGCGCCCATCCCGACCCATATTCTGCCCGACGACCGTTTCATTGCCAGCCGCAAGCGTTTCGAAGATTGGGCCGAGGGTCGTAAGGCCTTGCGGATGGAGTACTTCTACCGCGAGATGCGTCGCGAGACCGGGCTATTGATGGAGGGTGACGACCCGGCGGGCGGCAAGTGGAATTTTGACCACGACAACCGCAAACCGCCGAAAGAGGGCTTGAACTTTCCCGCGCCGGTGACTTTCACGCCTGATGCCGACACCCAAGCCGTATTGGAGCTTGTGGCAAAGCACTATGGCGACAACTTCGGCGATCTTGAGCCTTTTGATCTGGCCACCACGCGGGAAGAGGCGTTGCAAGTGCTTTCGCATTTCATCACCCATGCCCTCCCGCGCTTTGGCGATTACCAAGACGCGATGATGCAGGATCAACCCTATCTCTTCCACGCGCTTATCTCGCCCTATATGAACCTCGGCCTGTTGAACCCGATGGAGGTTTGCCGTGCCGCCGAAAAGGCTTGGCAGGATGGCGATGTGCCGATCAACGCCGCCGAAGGTTTCATCCGGCAAATCCTTGGCTGGCGCGAGTATGTGCGGGGCATCTATTTTCTCGAAGGGCCGGACTATGCCGAGCGCAATGCCCTTCGGCACGACCGCGATTTGCCGGACTTCTATTGGGGTGCTCAGACCCATATGAACTGCGTGGCGCAGGCGGTTGATCAGACCAAACGCTATGCCTATGCGCATCACATTCAACGGCTCATGATCACCGGAAACTTCGCCCTGCTCGCGGGGGTCGACCCACACCAAGTCCATGAATGGTATCTGGAGGTCTATGCGGATGCCTATGAATGGGTCGAGGCGCCCAATACCGTCGGCATGAGCCAGTTTGCCGATGGTGGGGTAATCGCGTCCAAGCCCTATGTCTCGTCCGGCGCCTATATCAACCGCATGTCGGATTACTGCAAAGGCTGCACCTATAGTGTCAGCGCCAAAACAGGCGAGAACGCCTGTCCGTTTAACTTGCTCTACTGGCATTTCCTCGACCGCCATCGGGATCGCTTTCAGGCCAACATGCGGATGAAGAATATCTATGCCAGTTGGGACAGAATGGACGCCGACCGCCGGGAAACCGTTCTGCGCGAGGCGGGTCAGTGGCTCGCCCGTTTGGATGCGGGAGAGACTGTCTAACCTATCCGTCGCGCGCTGGGTGGACCTCTTGGCTATCCTGCGGCGCCTCTGCCCGGTCGAACATACCATAGTCGCGGATCACATGGGCGATGCGCAGATGGTAATCGGTGAAAATTCCCGCGCGCCCGGCTGCCTGCGCACCCCGGTGGGCGGTCAATTCGCGCCATGAGCGGACCGCTTCTTCATCGCGGAAAAAGGACAGCGACAGCAGTTTGTCGGGGTTGGTCAGGCTCTGGAAGCGCTCGACCGAAATGAAACCGTCAATTTCGTCCAACAGAGGGCGCATCTCAGCAGCAATGTCGAGATATTCGTCGCGGCGATCCGGGTCAGGCAGGACTTCGAAGATGACGGCGATCATAGGGGTTTCCCAAGACGTACTAAAGCTTGCCTTCGGGATATACGCAAATGCGCGATAGAGGAATAGCCACCACAGCCGTAGCGCTCTTTCAAAGTGCTGCCTCCGCATGAGAAAGGAGATATGGGCAAAAGTTGGTGATGCCTGATCAGGCGGCAGTTTGAAGCTGGCTGATCCCATCGCGGAACTCAACCCCTTGGATGATCTCGGGCAGACGGTTCTGTCCATCGAGTTTGCGCCATCTCTTCTGCGCTGACATCATTAGCTTGAAGGCCATGGCCAACCCGGTCGTGCGGCTGAGGCATCCTTTGGTGCGTTTCGTGCGGTGCCGGACGGTGGCGAAGGTGCTCTCGATCGGGTTTGACGTCCGGATGTGCTTCCAGTGTTCCGCCGGATAGTCGTAGAAGGTCAGCAGCGCATCCCGGTCCTTGACCAGCTTGGTG
>NZ_FNBP01000001.1 GCF_900102535.1 Sulfitobacter delicatus
AGGTGTGACCTGCGCGTCCCAGGCGGCCTTCTCCTCCTTGGTGGGCCGGGTGGCTGCCAGTAGCGGGCCAGCGATTGGAGTAGAAAACAGCGCACCGCTGGTCTGGAGAAAATGTCGTCTTGTCAGCATCATTCTTATTCCTTCAACGTTAGGTAGGCAAACTAAGCTTAAACAAGACCACTCTGCCGTTCAGTAAGGAAAGCCTGAAGCAGTATGGCCTGTTTGACTCGAATGCCGTTCTTCGCCTGCGGTCCTAACTCCTAAAGCCGCTGTAGGTTCAAGAGAAATATTTCTATCGAACCGGGCTTCTTGGAACCTAAATCCGTTCCCTTATTTGTGTTAACACCCCTACTCGGGCGGTTTCTGTGACGAAAAAAGCTACTTCTAGCAACTGATGATACGAGTTCACCGTTTCAATTCTCTGCCAACGGACAATAGCAGGCGGTTTGCGGCCAAGGGTCAAAGGCCGGCTTTTATGAATGTATAACGCCAGCCACTTCCTGACGCGGGCCATTGGCGCTGATCCGTTTTCACAGGCATACAGGCATGTAAGTAGCCCCATAAACCCCAGCTAACGCCGCAGCCCCCAGCTAAGATGTAGTTAAGGAAACGGTCATCGCTATCCATTGGCATGTGGGCACCTCACCATCGCAGCAGATTTTTCCACACAAATGAACTGAGCTAACCGCCCTGAACGGAATTCGAGTTCTTAGGTGGTCCGAACTTGTAGTTGGCTTCGTGTAGCGCATTAACCTAGGGATCAACCTCCAGGATGTTCAAAATGGATTTCGACTTTTTTGGTGATGGTGCCTCGCGGGAGCGAACATCATCCTAGTAGCGCAGCGCACGGGATAACTTTCGACTTGAAGCTACATCTACTGTAGCAATTACACTTGTCTCATCACGATTCGATGGAGACGGGAATGAATGCCGACACAACTTTGCTTCAGCCGACAGAATTACTCGACTTTTGCCGAGGCCCGATCAGTAGTCTCATCGAAAAGCGTGGCTGGCTGGCGCTTTCCGAACATGGTCGGATCGGCGCAGCATATGATTTCGTCCGTAATGAGATCCACTTCGGCTATAACCGCGCGGACAACATTCCGGCCTCAGTCGTGCTGATGGACGGCTATGGCCAGTGCAATACTAAGGCCACGCTGCTGATGGCGCTTCTGCGCGCGCTCGGTTTCCCTTGCCGGCTGCATGGCTTCACCATTCACAAGGCTCTTCAGCGTGGCGTCGTGCCCGAAGCAGTCTACCCGATTGCGCCGGTAGAGATCCTGCATTCATGGGTCGAGGTTCGCGTTATTGGCACCTGGGTGAACCTCGAAGGCTTTATTCTGGATACTGACTACCTAACCCGGCTCCAAGCGCACTTCCCCGGACGCAAAGAGTTCTGCGGTTACGGCATCGGGACAGATTGTCTCGGCGCACCACCGGTCGACTGGCGCGGTGGTGACACCTACATCCAACGCACTGGCATCACGCGCGACCTCGGAACATTTGATGCCCCGGATGAATTCTATCGGCAACATCGGCAGGAATTCGGACGCCTTCGTGGATGGCTCTACCGACACGGAATTCGCCATTGGATGAACGCACGTGTCGCCGCGCTCCGGTCGGGCCGCTTGGTCCCCTCGCCAGAGATTACGGCCCACAATCAAGAGGAGCCGCATTATGCCGCATGATCACGGTAATGCCCACATGGACCCGACTTCCGGGGACCGGAGGGTATCGGTCGCCATTTGGGCCAATGCTCTTCTGACTGTTGCGCAGGTCGTCGGCGGCATCTTTTCTGGCAGTCTTGCCCTCATTGCAGACGCACTGCACAATTTCTCTGATATGGCATCGCTAGTCATCGCCTTCGTCGCGCGCAAGATTGCCCGGCGACCGGCAGATGAACGCATGACCTTCGGCTATGGCCGGATCGAGATCGTAGCGGCGCTGATCAACTACACCACCCTAATCCTTGTCGGCGTCTATCTGATTTACGAGGGCGCGATGCGCTTTATCGAGCCAACGGAGGTCGCTGGCTGGACCGTCGTTATCCTCGGTTGCGTGGCGCTCGCGGTAGACAGCTTGACCGCATGGCTCACCTGGTCGATGCAGAAAGGCAGCGTGAACATCCGCGCGCTCTTCCTACACAATCTATCCGACGCACTGGCCTCAGTAGCGGTGATCATCGGGGGGACGCTGATCATTCTCTACGACGTGACTTGGGTCGATCCGGCGATCACGATTGCCATTGCCCTCTACATTCTCTACCTCGCCCTGACCGAAATCGGAAAGCCGATCCGTACGTTGATGCTCGGCAGCCCCCCCGACATGGATAGCCGTGCAGTGGTCCGGGCGATGACCGAGGTGGATGGTGTCGAGGACGTGCATCACGTTCATCTCTGGCAAATGCAGGAACACGAAGCAGCGCTCGACTGTCACGTGGTGCTGACAGAGGCGGGCTGGAGCCGCATCGAACCGGTCAAGGCGGAAATCAAAGAACGGCTGAGTGCGGAGTTCAGCATAATGCATTCCAGCTTTGAGTTCGAGAACATCCACCACGCGCACCAGAACGTCCAACTCTTCGGCCACGGCGACGTAGAGAAGAAACCCGA
Source organism: Sulfitobacter delicatus (assembly GCF_900102535.1). Classification (GTDB taxonomy): domain Bacteria; phylum Pseudomonadota; class Alphaproteobacteria; order Rhodobacterales; family Rhodobacteraceae; genus Sulfitobacter; species Sulfitobacter delicatus. The sequence continues at coordinate 2,610 of NZ_FNBP01000001.1, forward strand.
CCACGAAGACAACAAAGATACTGAAAGACAGTGACAATGTCACCGGCATCGTTTGCCAGAGCAAACGGTATGGAGCGCACTCATGCGCACAAGAATGAAGAGTGGCGGACCATCCGGCCAAGTCGGTGGGGCGAGTGAAATGCCTCCACGATAAGGCCCCACAAACTGCTTTCAGACAGCGTTAAAAGACCGAACGCCACCCCGTCAGAAAATCGACCCTACGTCCGAAGTGGCCGTCGGGTAAGCTGCGGGCATCGCTTTCACCTGCGCCGCCCCTGCCAGTGATGAGTTTCGCTCCGTCATGTGTTTCACCGATGCGCTTCTGCGAACATCAGCCCGAGGTATCGGTGAAGCTCACCTCGATATCGCCCCTCTCTCGTGCCCCTGAAATGGTCCTGTTTTTTAGGACAGCTTTGTGGCTCAGCTAAGATGTAATTTGGTTGGTTTCATGCCGCCCTCTGGGTCCGCTCTGCTTCAACGAATGCGTCGTCAGAGGATTGTTTGTCGAGAGCCGTGTGTGACACCTCGGAGTTGTAAAACCCGACCCAGTCTTTGATTAAGCGCTTGGCTTGAAACCCGTCCTGCAATTCATGCAGATATACAGCCTCCTGTGCGAGTATTTGGTACCAGCGCCTTTTCTACCGCGGAAGGTAAAAAGTCTATCAGGCGATAGCCCGGTCGCAACAAACAATGAGGGCCAACCTACGGCCCTTAATGATGAGAGCGGTCGGCCCTCATTGCTGCGAAATGATCGGCGGGGCGCACCTACTAGTTCTTACCCGCCTTCGGAGTTGCGGACTTTCCGAAGCTTTTCGAAGTAGCGAACCCTTTTTGATAGTTCTCGCTCGAACCCGCGTTCAACAGGCAGATAATGCTGGGGCCTTGCCATCCCATCAGGAAAGAAAACCTGACCAGAGAAACCGTCGGGAGCATCGTGATCATATTGATACCCTTCGCCGTATCCAAGATTCTTCATCATTGCTGTGGGCGCATTCACGATGTGCATGGGGGGAGGTGCGGAACCGGATATTTTCGCATCAGCGCGCGCGGCTTTGTGTGCCAAATAGCCGGCATTCGATTTCGGGGCCAAGGCCAAGTAAATTGCGGCCTGAGATACAGCCAGATCGCCTTCGGGACTGCCAAGCTTTTCGAAAGTGTCCCACGCGCTCAGACAGATACGGGATGCCTCCGGATCTGCCAACCCTACGTCCTCCCATGCGATCATTGTCAGCCGCCGCAGGATAAAACGAGGATCTTCGCCGCCCTCAAGCGCTCTATGGACCCAGTAAATTGCGGCCTCGGGGTCAGAACCCCTTATCGATTTCTGGATGGCACTTGCGATCGAGTAGTGACCATCTGACGCGCGATCATACTGCGCCGCGCGCTGTGTCAAGCGATTGGCCACTTCCTTTGCAGAATAGATATGGTCCCGGGGCCAAGTGAGCGTGCTCTCGACCAAATTCAGAAGAGCTCGCCCATCACCATCCGCCATGGCACAAAGGAGCTCCTTCGCTTCGTCGTCCAAAGGCAGGGGGCTATCAAGAACCCTCTCAGTGCGTGCAATTATGGCGGATAGCGCTCGTTCGTCAAGGCGCTCCAAGACCATCACCTGACACCGGCTAAGCACAGCCCTGTTCACAGAGAATGATGGGTTCTCTGTCGTTGCTCCGCATACGGTAACCGTCCCGTCTTCCATCACTGGCAGCAAGGCGTCAAGCTGGGTCTTGTTGAAACGGTGGATCTCGTCAATGAAAAGGAGTGTTCCCTGCCCCCTGCGGTGGCGGCCGCGCGCCGCCTGGAAAGCCCTCTTAAGGTCCGCGACGCCACTGAATATTGCACTGATCTGCTCGAAATGAAAATCCGTTTTCATAGCCAGCAGCCTGCCAATAGTGGTCTTCCCGACGCCGGTCGGCCCCCACAGGATTAGAGACGAGATTTTCCCTGCTGCCAACATGGAGCCCAGCGGACCATCGCCGGCCAGTAGCTTGTCTTGACCGATAACTTCCTCGATGGCTTGAGGCCTCAGTAGGTCAGCCAAGGGGCGGGTCTTAGCCTTTCCTGTTTCAGGCTCAGTCGCATCGTCTTGTTGCTCAAACAGGTTCATTCGTCGCTCCATTCATTTCCCCAATCAAAGGCACATCAGGTCTTCGTTCGAGGTTCGCGACAAACGTGCATCGAATTCGGGCCACCTTAGAAGTCCGCGTCCAGGTGCTGTAAAAGGTTAGTCTTTCGCTGGAGGGCGATTGAGCCTCGATCCACCGCTTGCTGGACCAGGCCCATATCCTCACTGCAAACAATTAGTTTCTTCTGTGCGCGTGTCGCGCCCGTGTAGAGCAGCGTCTTATCCAGCATGTGCGTTGCCCTTCTGTTCAAGACGAGGATTACGTTCTCCCACTGCGACCCCTGCGCCTTATGGATGGTCATAGCGTAACCGAGGCTCATCTTGTCCAACAGGTCTGCATTTAGATCGAACATCCGGCCGCCGATCTTAACGCAGCCAAGGTGCCCGTCCTCGGTTTGTTCATCGAAGATCTCCACGATGGTGCCGAGATCGCCATTTCTAACGCCAATGTCGTAGTCGTTCTTTGTTATGAGGATTGGATCGTTCAGGTAGAACTTGCTGCCTGTGAAATTTACGTAGTCATAGACGCCGTCCTCATGGACTAGACGAACTACAGGACGGTTGAAGCCCAGCCGGCGTTGCATGCCCATGTTCAGGTTTCCGACACCAGCTTCGCCAGCTTGCATCGAGGTTAGAATTGCGCACCGTTCAGCCCCCCCGTGAACCTGGAACAACTGACCAATTTCATCTGGGTCGACGCGTCGTAGGACAGCGCAATCAATTTCCACTCCCTCCTGATAGTCAGGCAAAGCTATGCACCCGTGTTGATGCCTCACCGCCGTTGCAAACCGATGAATTCCGCTCTCGGCTCCTTGGCGTTTCACCTCAGTTAGTTCGACGGCCGGGAAGGTCGATTTCATAATGTTATGAAACAACAGGCCGCCCCCGACGGGCGGCAATTGGTCCACGTCACCTACGAAGATAAAACGCGTGGCAGCAGGTAGGTGTAGCAGAAGGGCGTGCATGGAATATAGATCGACCATACTGGCTTCATCGATCACAACGATGCAATGGTCGGGACGCTGGTCCTGCTTCTTCCTTGCCATGTCCGCACAGAACTTAGCAATTGTCGAAGCAGGTCTACCAGTGGCTTCAACCATCCTTTGTGCAGCCCGCCCTGACAACGCGACCTGGAAGATATCAACACCAAAGGAGACCCTCTCCAACACCGTCACGATAGCCTGAAGGATTGTCGTCTTGCCCGTCCCTGCTCCGCCCGATAGCGCGAACACGTTCATACTTGACGCAAGCAACACCGCACGCCTTTGCTCATCCGTGAGCCTGAATTGAATGGTCTGCTCAAATTCGCGCAATCGCTCCTTAACCGCCTCAACGGTTAGATTGCACTCCCAATCCGCCGCGCTGCTGCCCGCGCCCGGCGGTCGAAGGATTGCATCACGCAGCCTCTGCCCCGTAAGGGCCTCAAGCAGAAATTCCCCTTCAAGTTGAAAGCCGTCCTCGCCACGGATATAGCCGATGAGTTCCTGTTCCATCGCGTGCCGCAGGACGACATTGAAGTCGACACCCATCTCTCTGCATTTCTTCTCGAACGCAGGCCGTAGCATCAAAGTCGATGACGTAGCGCGACAATATTGCGAAATGAGATCAGCTGCCAACGCAGCTTGGTATTTCGGGTGATCCGAGGCAAAGCCCAACCCCTTTGCAATCTTGCAGCACAGCTCGAATGGGACGTCGAAGTTCAGCAGCCGAAACGGGTTCTCCTTCAACATCGCGATGGTTTTCTCACGCCAAACCGCCGAAAGCGTTTCAGCCAGCTTTACCGGCAGATGGTGATCAGCAAGCCAGTTGATAGCTGCCATGTAGGCATCGCTTGGGAATTCCAGTAGCAGTGGGCCGATGGACCGACTCGGAACCCCAGCCTCCAAAAGCGAGCTAATGTCCCGTTCCTCGATGATCTCGATCAAGCGAGGATTGCGGGCCAGGCGACCAGCCTTGACCTCCCCAATGCCCTTCACGTTTCTCTGGAGCCACGTTTCCAGCAAGCGAGTGTTTGGCTTTACGAACCGAGCTGTATGGGCTTCGAGATGATCCTCGATGATTGTGTATCCGCCGGCCGTGAACGTTGTCTGTGCCGTCGGCCCGTCGACTTCCCACAAGGAACCAACCTTGGCAGCATCCTTGCAGGCTTCTGGCAGCGAAACAGAGAGGCTATTCGCCACGTGTATGACGCTGCCATCAGCTGCGATGCGCATGGCGCTGACAGAGCCATTTCGACGCCTCTTCGATACCTGGATGAGCATGGGTCAGCGGAAGTCTTTCGTCGTCTCCAAGAAGGCATCTCTCGCCGACTTGAAATGCTTCACCTCTTCGAGTTCACGGCGCAATTGTCGGTTCTCCTCTTGCAAGCTTGCGATCCGCTGCAACAGCTTCGAATTCGACGTCGCTGTGCGCTTCATTCGATCATTGGCTCTTTCCCTCGCGGCGCTTTCCTCAGCGATGGATTTGGATAGGGCTGGATGTTGCGAACCCCATCGAACGTCGAGTTCTTCGACGAGTTGTTTGATGGCGGGGTTCTGTCCAAATGAACGTCTGTTGAAGCCAAGCTCAGTGGCAACCTCCTTGCGGTTTAGCTTACCCCGACGAATATAGTCCGCATGATCACCCCGCGCTTCCCGCTCAGAGACCCATGCAACGAAGCGAGCAAAGTTCTCGCTCCCTAATTGCCGACCGCTGGACATTATTCCGCCACCTTCATCTGGAACTTGGTCCTCAACTGATCTTTAAGCCTGCTGATCTCTTCGTATGCTTCAACAAGCTTCCCTTGTAGTCGCTCTACATCCTCATCCAACTTGGCGTTATTTTCGAGAAGACGATTGTTCTGTTGGAATAGCGAAACATAGGAATGGTTCTGGGACGCTAGGCGATCGGCCATGTTTTGCTCGAACGCCGCTTTGGCATACTCCGAAAGCTTTATCTGCTCGAGCTTACGATACTTTTCAAGCAGGGCGGAGTAGGCGGCCTTTCTCTCAGTTGCTGAGGGCCTAGCGTTGCTCAAACTCCGGGCCTTGATCGCGGCCTCCAAGCGCGTGTTCAGCGACCCTATGAACTCTACAGTGCGCAGAACATCTCGCCGATCCTTATTTCTGAGGTGTCCCTCGTTGAGCCCCGCTGCTTTGTTGAGAGTTGCGGCGACCAATTTCCACTCCTTGATTTTGACTGTGCGTCCGGGCTTCAATCCCCGGGTGAATGCCAGCTTCTTCTCGAACGCTACGAGTGCGACATCCACAATGCTTTTGTAGCTTTGCGCAACATCAGCATCATAATACCAGAGAGGCGGGCGAGCTTTGTCAGGCAGCTGAGGAGAGAAATCGAGATCAAAATCTTCCATTTCAAGGTCAGACATCCACCTTCTCCATTTTTCTCACCAGAGCCTCCAGAGCCCTAAGAGTCTTTTGAGCGCCATCAACGAACAGTGGGCCGATCAGATCATTGCCTTGCCATTCCTGAGCCTCCGCTCGGTAGGTCGCAAGACGTCGTTTTAATGTCAGGAAGTGAGGATCATCCTTGTTGTCAGTTTGTTTTATTATGCAACTATTTACACACCCTACGCAGCTATCTACATCAGCCGTTTGGGTTCTTGGAATACCCGCTTCGTCACGGCAATTCGCGAGTTGTTTTGTGTTCTCAGTCAAAACACATAAACCATATTCATGAGGGGTGACAATCGGCTCGCCAACATGCTCTTCTATAATCTGCCTAATGGTTGCATCACGCGCACTCTTATCGTGCATCTCGACTAAACCAATATTGTCCGCTTGCCTCGTGAGGAATTCACCCAGCTGCCCATGGAGGGTGGCAGCACCATCTACGTATCGACTGACGAGTTCAAAAATCTGGCGCCTACCAAGGTGCTGATACTCCGACAGCTCGACCTTATTATGCGTGTAGACTCCAGTCATTTTCGACCCGAAATGGTGCCGGTAATGATCGCGGATAAGTGGCATAATATTTCCATCGAAACGGCGCATGGCAAACTCGGCCCAAGCATGGCGGAATCCATGAGCTGTTACGTGCGGGCAATAGTTACGGACATCATCACCCTGTCCCTCAAGAAAAATCTCGTAGAAGGAATTAACCTGCATCGTAACGTTAATAGCGTTTTTATTCAGAGAGTATACCGGCTGGTTCTGCGAGTTGAAACTATACCTAAAGTAGGAGAAAAGCTCTTTCCTCCTCTCGCAGGTCAAGCCGACGCCACCTAGACCATCCAGGACATCGATAAAATCGGCGACAGCAGCCGAAACATGCCGATCCGTAACGACCCCATGGTTGGTTTTTTCGATGTTCGACGCGAAGATATAGTCCGCCCCCTTTTTCTCGAACGCGTCGCGTGCCATTCCGCTCGCTTCACTATGTCGGATACCAGTCAAAATAAGAATCGCCAAATAACATGCTGTAAGAAGATGGTCCCCCTTTCGGGTAATTGAACTCTTAATTGAATGTGTGCCAATCGCGAATGGGATTGATGGAAGGGGAAGCTGATCTCTCGACTTCACGTTCGGGTAACACTTGCAAAGCTCCTCGAAGAACACTTGATCTACAGACCAAGCCTTTAATCGGCTGCCATAGCATGTGCTCCGTTCACCAAAATTTGAGAAAAATTGGCCAGCGGTCTTCCAACTAGGAAGCCTTCCCTCTTCGCGAAGCCTTCGTTCCGTTTGAAACCACGCGAGGACGTATTTGGTCTCATCCGATTTTATCAGCTGGAAACAATAACCTAGGACAGCCAAAGCAATTTCGAAAGGAACGATCGAAAAACTTCCGCCAGCCCGCCAATCTGCGTAGCTTTCGCCGGCATCTCTCACCCATACTGAGCAAAGGTCTTCCCAACGCCCACTTAGATTAGACGCCGGTAAGTACTGCTCAGGCACCAAACGGTGCTCCGCGTACCGCAGATCATACATCCACGCAAGTAGACGAATTCTACTGAACACCGTGGGCCCCCGAGCAATCGAACCATCGATATTGTGTATCACGAGCTCTATAAGTTCACTCTCACTGAGATCAGCTAGCAGTCGCCCCTGAAACTTACTGTTCATGAAATGAAATACTGAGGCAATGTTACCATAGGTAGAACTCATGCTTCTGGGACTCTGCACAGTCGCAAAGCCATTATCCACCCCTTCACAACGCAAGAACACAATATTCTTTGCGACCAGCTGCTGCCAGCTTCGAAGCTCCCCGAAACGACTCCTAAAGTCAATTTTCACTACCTCGCCTGAATCGACGTGATGAATAAACCAAATATCGTCGAAATACTTACCTGGGTTCTTGGCGTAACAAGAAGAGTCAATGAGAGGAGCACCGTCAGACGAACTAGCAGCATCTATCATTCCACGATCCATGAGTTCCCCCCTTCCGATATCGGTGCATGTGGTATCCTGCGTTCCAAATGCCCATATTTTTCAGATGCATCTTTCAGACTGACAGCACTGAAGCGCTTCAGGAGCAACTCAAGAAAGTTAAGCTTTGCCCACGCATTGATAGCCTTGTCGAGGTCTTGGGTGGCAAAAAGACCCTCTAACTCTCCCTCGATATGGCGCACCTCTTCCATCATCATGCGAGCCGTGAGACCGGAATCGAAGAGATAAATCATTCCATCCTTTTTAATCAAACCGCTTTTTTCGACAATAAATTTCTCTGCCTTGGCGGCCGCTAGGATTGTTTCGGGAGGAGCTTCGAGACTACTTCCCCGCAAGCCTATAAAATCCACTAAAGCAGAAACTGAAAACGGGCTTGTTCTCTCCTCCCATTCACCAATAATATCATGTGAAATACTGGCCATTTCCTCTGACACGGCGGCGGCAAACGCCCTGCCCTTCCTCAGCTTCACTTTATCTCTCGACCGCGCCCGATAGATTTCCTCACGGGTCTTCAATGTATGAAATTCATTCTGCGCTTGTCGTGAGAGTTCATCTGGATCTTCACTGTAATAGGACTTCAGCAGCGTAGTGGATTTAATGAATCCTCCTCGTTTTGCTTCTTCCGCATATACATGCGACTGAGCAATTGCCGAAGGAAGCAGCGCTTTAGCCGTACGCCTTTCGACGTCACCAAAATTAAACGCTCTGCCATTCTGACGTTTGACTTGAACGACGCTTAAGTATATCTGTTTAACTACAATTAAGTTTGCGTCTGACAAACCGTACTCGATCAGCCCTTCCGAGTGATCGGAGAAAGCCAAATGATAGAAATTCCAGGTGGAGCTAAAACGGGCAGTCTGCGGTTTATAGGGTGATATCATCGCTTCAGAAACGACATTCCCCAATGGGCGCTGATCATAGTCCCACAGATATGCTTTAAGCGCTCGACCCATCCTAGTATTCTTCTTAATACAAACGTTCTCGGCCTTACCACTCCGCCCCTTGAAGCTTCTAATCCAAATTCCTGTCGCATCTTCATCAATTTGCGCCCGTTTGAGGCGAACCGTGTTAGACAACTGAATTCTTCGTGATGCCAACAGCCAGACAAGGCACGTCTCTTCTTCCAAACTGGGGCCTAAGAAGTCGAGAAGTGAAAGCATTAATCTGGACATAATGGAGAAATTCTTCCCTCCATTTTCCCAAATAGACCATTGAGATTTCGGGTATGAACATGACGCAGTGACTTTCAAAAGCTGGTCTGCGAAACCCTTCGCTCCATTTTTGGCCAAATTCACTGCGGATGAAAAACGTTCGAAATGTATTGACTTCCGCCATTGGGACATTGCGATTGCATTGAGAAACGCATCATCCATAGCCACCAGAATCTCGATGTTAATACCCAAGATTTCGAACCACTCATTCTCCCATTTCAGAACTCTGGGTGAGTACGCTTGTGTTCTTTCAATCTTCTTGAGCCGTTCCACGCCGATCCGCGTCACCGCATCACAGATCTTAGCATATAGCTCTGGATGTTCGTTCCGAAGTCGCTTTCGAACATCTGACCATTTTCGGATAAACGCAGATGCATAATCAGTAACAGCATCGATGTACTGCTCATTCGTATAGTTAAGACTATCGCCGAATACATCTTCGAGAGACCTGGTCGGGTATCTTTCTACCGCTCTTAGGTTTGGCCAATAGCCGCTATCGAGGGCTTTTGCCCCCTTCCCCCCGATAAGGGTTCTGATCTCGCGCTTCACTTTTAGATCATCGCTCTTATCGGCGGCTTTATTGAACAGCCTCTTGGCGTCGTCCATGCTTGCCTTAATGCTGTATTCTGATGTCAACTCAGACTTTAAACGCTTGAGTAGCGCTCTTCCAAAATAACGCCTGTCTGATTCTTCACCGCTGACCGCTACCTTCACTATATATTCAAATGCTCTTTTATAACTTGGCACACGGGAAGCTGTGATGCCCGATTCTGGGGAATTTATGACTGCAATCATCGGCCCGATATATCGGTGGCATCGTAGTTGGGCAGGGACGCCAACCTCTTGAACCACGCCGAGGCTATCTACACCAATCCGTGCCACCCCCTTCAATGTGCCTGGTACATTCTGGACGTTGCTACGGTATTCTGCAGCATAGTCGCTCTCTTCTTCAGTAAGGCCTCCACGAATTAAACGCGCTTCCGCAAATGAAGATCGATTAGTCATTCAAACTCCTCCGTCAAGTAGCGGACTTGGCTGGCATCAGATGTTTGATCGACCATTTTGGCATTCTGTTCTTCGGCGTTGCCATGGAGAAGGATTTCGAAGTTGATGTATATATTCGTGGTGTCGAGACTTTCATGCCCTAACCTCTCTCTAAGCTGCTCATAGTTTTCGTTCAAAGCGCGAAGCCTATTTGCAAGGTTAGTCGCGTAGGTATGTCTCAATCCGTGGAATGTCCGTGTCCGGCTATGCCGTATCCACATATCGAGATTGGGAGTGTTCGCATTCCCATTCAATAGTATGGCGTCCTTGCAAGACTTATAAATTTTTGACGGATATGACGTGCTTAATCTTCTGTCGCGCGCCGACCCAAACGCAATATCGCCCGACACATGAAAGGTATTAACATAGCGGAGGATATCCTTCGCCAAGGCAGTTGGGAAAGCAATCTTCCGTACCTTTCCGGAACCCCGCCCCTTACCAATGATTGCGTACAAAAATTCGTTTCTCTGGCTGCTTTCAGCTTTCTTCAGCTCACTCCTAATTCTTGGAATACTGAAGTTGTCGGGATCAACAATTTCAGCGCCGCGGCAACCGGTCTCGTAGGCTACACGAAGTATGAGTTCATCTCGCCTTCTTAGCCTCGCGTTCTTTTTAACAACGTAACCAGAGAGGGTTTCGAAGTCTTTATAGGAAAGGTATTTCGCGTAAAGGCCAAACGGATCGAGTGAATTCTTTGTTCCGGCCGCCAGATTCACTTCCTCTTGCAGACTATGATTTATGTATTCCGATACCTCTATAGCCTTCTCAATGAACCCCAGATGCTCCATCGCCCTATAGAACTTTGCGATGAACCCGTGATAGTGTTCAACGGTAGTCGCTTCTAATCGCTTCTCTTGAAAGAGATGTTTGTCTAAGTATGCTTCGAGAAAGAACGCATCGACTTGGAGAGGCTCTATCCCTTTGCTTTTGGCAAAGTTCAGGAAATTTGCGACTTGGTGAGCCAGTTGATCATAGCCTCTCGGCTTCCGGTAGTATTCATTCATGAGCCAGATAGACGCAGGGAAGTAGGGTGCGAGCGTATCACCGTCTCGGATCATCTTGACGGTTCTCACCATGCCTTGGTGTTCGACTTCGCAAGTGACAACCTCAAATCCGCTCATACTGCTCCTGATGATGATCTGCAGGCTGTGGGCAGGTAGTTAATTCACCATTCAATATTACATTTTGCCGTAAAAATATACCCCGTCGTCGAAACGACCCTCAAAACGCTGGTTTGGGTATTTTTTTGCTTTGGTCTATAGAGTTAAATATGAGATCAGGTTGTAATGCGAATCGCCGCCCTTGTCGTATTGCGCCGCCCGGCGCATCAGACGCTTTGACAGCCCCGGTTTGTCGAGCGGCGCATCGCCTTTCCATGCCGTCACCTGTTCGATCAGATTGAGCAGCGCGCGCCCGTCGCCATCGGCCATTTCCAACAGCGCTTCGCGGGCATCGGGCTGTAGCGGCAGCGGCTTGCCCAGCTCCTGCTCCGCCCGCTGCGCCAAACGCTCCAGATCATCATGCGGCAAACGTTCCAGCACCAGCACCTGCGCGCGCGACAGCACAGCGGCGTTCAACTCAAAACTGGGGTTCTCAGTCGTGGCCCCCACCAGCAGGATGGTGCCATCCTCCATATGCGGCAAAAACCCGTCCTGCTGCGCTTTGTTGAAACGGTGGATCTCGTCGACAAAGAGCAGCGTTCCCTTGCCCTGCCGCCGCCGCAGCTTGGCTGCGTCAAAGACCTTACGCAGTTCCGGCACGCCCGAGAAAATCGCGCTGATCTGCACAAAATGCAGGTCCGTCTCATCCGCCAGCAGCCGCGCGATGGTGGTCTTGCCCACCCCCGGCGGCCCCCAGAAGATCAGCGAAGACAGCGCGCCAGAGGCCAGCATCACGGTCAGCGGTCCATCGGGCCCGAGCACCTGATCCTGCCCGATCACTTCACCCAAACTGCGCGGGCGCAGGCGGTCTGCTAACGGGCGGTGCCCGTTGTCGGCCACTGCGTCGCCGTCGCCAAATAGATCCGCCACGCTACCCCCTAAACCGCAGCGCGATGCGCCGGTCGCCGCGTTGGATTACCATTTGAATGCGCCGCACCTGCCCCGAGAGCAGTGCCAGCAGCGCGCTTGTGTCTTCGACTGTAACCCCGTTGATCGATTGGATCACGTCCCCGTCCCGCAGCCCCACCCGCGGGCCAAAGCGTCCAGCATCAAGCACCACAACGCCCGTGCTTTCCAGCGGCAGGTTCATTTCGGATATCACCGCCGGATTGACCCGCGCGGCGCGCAAGCCCGGTAGAAGGCTCCGCCCGCCAAGCGTGACCTCAGCCCGGTCCGGCGTGTCGGGGGCCGCGATCAGCGCCACGGTCATCTCTTGCGCCGACCCGTCGCGCATCACCGTCACCCGCGCGCTATGACCAAGACCGGCGACGGACATGCGGTAGATCATCTCTGCCGGCGTATTCACCGGCTGGTCATCCACGCTGACGATCACATCGCCCACCTTTAGCCCTGCCTTATGAAACGGGCTTGCAGCATGCAGACCCGACACGATGATCCCGCCCGGACGGTCCAGCCCCAGCGGCCCGGCCATATCAAAATCCACCGGCTGCCCCGAAAGCCCGGCCCAAGGCCGGTTAAACACCGCCTCCCCCGCCCGCGCCTGTTCGACAAAGGCCGCGACAAGATCGGCAGGAATGGCAAAGCCGATCCCATTGCTGCCCCCAGACCGGGTCAGGATCGAGGTATTCACCCCAATCAGTCGCCCGGCCATATCAATCAGCGCACCGCCGGAGTTGCCCGGGTTAATCGGCGCATCGGTCTGGATGAAATAGCCCAGCCCGCCGTTATTCGCCGCGCCAGAGCGCGCAAGGCCCGAGACGATGCCGCTCGAGACCGTCTGTCCCACGCCAAAGGGGTTGCCGATGGCCAGCGCCAACTCCCCGACCTCGACCGCATCACTGTCGCGCAACTCCAAGAACGGCAGGTCTTGCGCGCCCTCCAGCTTAAGGATCGCCAGATCACTTTCCGCATCCCCCAAAAGCACATGCGCGCTGTATTCCCGCCGGTCGTTCAGGACCACGCGAATGTCGGTCGCGGTGCCAACAACGTGGTAATTCGACACCACGATCCCGTCTCCCGAAAGGATCACCCCCGAGCCGAGCGAGTTCTGCACCCGTGGGCGTTCAGAGAATTGATCGCGAAAGAAGCGCTCGAAGAACGGGTCAGACTGCAGCGGCGTGCGCCGGGCTTCGGTCATGATCTTGGCGTAGATATTCACCACCGCGGGGGTGGCTTCTTTAACCAGCGGCACAAAGCTCAACTGCATCTGCGCGGCGGAGCTGGGCACTTGCTGCGCCGCCAGGGGGGCGGCGAACAGCATCAGGATCATCAGGACTATTCTCATGCCCTCAGATATGCGCAGCCGCTCCAGCCTGCGCAACACCCATTTCTTTTTGGCCAAAAATATCCCTGCACCCCGCCAAACAAAAAAGGCCCCGCCAAATGGCAGGGCCTTCCGATCCGCAATCTGCGAAATCTTATTCCGCGGCGTCTTCTTCAGCCAGACGCGCTTTGTCAGCGGCGCCTTTGGCGTCGCGGTCGCGGTCGACGAATTCGATGATCGCCATCGGCGCCATGTCACCATAGCGGAAGCCAGCTTTCAGAACGCGGACGTAACCACCCTGGCGGTCTTTGTAGCGCGGGCCGAGGATGTCGAACAATTTCGCGACATACTGGTCTTCTTTCAGCTTGCTTGCTGCCTGACGACGGGCGTGCAGATCGCCACGTTTGGCCAGCGTGATCATCTTTTCGATGATCGGCTTTAATTCCTTGGCTTTCGGCAAGGTTGTTTTGATTTGCTCATGCTCGATGAGCGAGCCTGCCATGTTCGAGAACAACGCCTTGCGGTGTTCATGTGTACGGTTCAGGCGGCGGTATCCACGTGCGTGACGCATTTCTTAGTCTCCAATTTGATGCCCTCTACGGGCGGTTTTGCTTTGTCTGGCCCGCGATGCGTGTCTTGGGCTCTCCTTGGGGCTTGTGCCCGGTCGTAACGGTGCCCGATTTCTTTTGAAGAAATCGGCCCGGAAACTTTCAAAGTTTCCGGGGCCGTGTCTCTTAGAACGAATCCTCGAACTTCTTGGCGAGGTCTTCGATGTTTTCTGGCGGCCAGTCTTCGACGTCCATGCCAAGGTGCAGGCCCATGCCCGACAGCACTTCCTTGATCTCGTTCAAGGACTTGCGGCCAAAGTTCGGCGTGCGCAGCATTTCGGCTTCGGTCTTCTGGATCAGATCGCCGATGTAGACGATGTTGTCGTTCTTCAGGCAGTTTGCCGAACGCACCGAAAGCTCCAGCTCGTCGACCTTCTTGAGCAGCAGCGGGTTGAATTCCAACCCATCGTCGTCGTCCTGACGGGAGGCCGATTCCGGCTCGTCGAAGTTCACGAAAATGCCCAGCTGATCCTGCAGAATGCGCGCGGCAAAGGCCACGGCGTCATCCGGCGTGATGGACCCGTCTGTTTCCACTTTCATGGTCAGTTTGTCATAGTCCAGCACCTGGCCCTCACGGGTGGGCTGCACGTCATAGGAGACCTTCTTGACCGGCGAATAGATCGCGTCGATCGGAATGAGACCGATAGGCGCATCTTCGGGCTTGTTCTTGTCTGCGGAGACATAGCCCTTGCCGGTGTTGACGGTCAGCTCCATGTAGACATCTGCCCCATCGTCGAGGTGGCAGATCACGTGCTCGCGGTTCAGAATCTCGATGCCGGCGGATTCGGAGATGTCACCGGCAGTTACGACGCCTGGACCTTTGGCAGAGATCGACAGGCGCTTGGGCCCTTCGACTTCCATGCGCAGGCTGACGCCTTTGAGGTTCAGGATGATGTCGGTCACGTCTTCGCGGACACCGGACACAGAGGAAAACTCGTGCAGCACGTTGTCGATCTGTACGGATGTGATCGCCGCACCCTGCAGCGAGGACATCAGCACGCGGCGCAGCGCGTTGCCGAGCGTCAGGCCAAAGCCCCGCTCCAGCGGTTCGGCCATAACGGTTGCCTGACGGGCCGGGTCATTGCCCGGCTTGACGTCAAGCTGTTGCGGCTTGATCAATTCAGCCCAATTCTTGTGGATCATGCGTCCCTCCATCCTTGTTTGTGCCTCATGTCCAAATGACACAAACGCTCGAGGTTTCTGAAAAGCGGTATGGGGCCGCACGCAAGGCGCGACCCCATGTAAAACAGTCCCGGCTTAAACGCGGCGGCGTTTGGGCGGGCGGCAGCCGTTGTGGGCCATCGGGGTCACATCACGGATCGAGGTGATGTTGAAACCGGCAGCCGCCAGAGCGCGCAGTGCGGATTCACGACCCGAACCGGGGCCCTGCACTTCGACTTCCAGCGTCTTGACGCCGTGGTCTTGAGCCTTGCGGCCCGCATCTTCGGCGGCCATCTGAGCAGCGTAGGGTGTCGATTTACGCGACCCTTTGAAGCCCATGGTGCCGGCGGAGGACCATGCGATTGCATTGCCCTGCACGTCCGAGATCAGGATCTTGGTGTTGTTAAAGCTCGAGTTCACATGCGCCACACCTGCGGCGATGTTCTTGGAGACCTTACGCTTGGTGCGTGTCTTATCGCGTGCCATTGTTCAGACCCTCCCTTATTTCTTCTTGCCAGCAATGGCCTTTGCGGGGCCCTTGCGTGTGCGTGCGTTGGTATGGGTGCGCTGGCCGCGAACCGGCAGGTTCCGACGGTGGCGCAGGCCACGGTAGCAACCAAGGTCCATCAGGCGCTTGATGTTCATCTGCGTGTCACGACGCAGGTCACCTTCGACGGTGTAGTTCGCGTCGATGTGCTCGCGCACGGCCAGAACTTCGGCGTCCGACAGTTCATTGACCCGGCGGGTCTCGTCGATGCCGACGGCTTCGCAGATGGCTTTGGCGGAGGAGGTGCCAATACCGGTGATATAGGTGAGGGCGATGGGAACCCGCTTTGCAGTCGGGATGTTTACGCCGGCAATACGTGCCACGTTAGCTATTCCTTTTCGTTGCGGGTCCGTCGTTCCAGACCCTTTTTTCACAACACAAGCCCGAGGCGATAAGGCCATCGGGCTAAGGCTGATCAGGTGATCTTGCGGGGGAAGGCAAAAGGCCGGCCCGCAATTTGATTCTCTTTCGAGATAGGGGTGACTATGAGGTTTTGCGCAGAGCGTCAAGCCGTCGTGCAGCAAGAACTGCCGATCGGCCGCAGAGCGCCGCCCTGCCCCAAACGCAAACGGGGGCCGAAGCCCCCGCAGCAGAAATCTCAGATGCCTCAGGCGTCAAGAATGCTCGCGATTGCGCCGCGCACTTCTTCGATCTTGCCCAGACCGTTCACACCGCTCAGCATGTCTTTGGCGTAGTAATAACCAATCAGCGGCGAGGTCTGCTTGTAATAGGCCATCAGACGGGTCTTGAGGCTTTCCTCGTTGTCATCCGCCCGACGCTTGAACTCGGTCCCGCCGCAGTTGGTGCATTTGCCATCTTCCGGGATCGGCTTGGTCAGGTCGTTGTAAACCTCACCACAATTCGCACAGGTGGAGCGTGCAGTAATACGGGCGACCAGCGCCTCGTCGTCGACCTTCATCTCAATCACGGCATCAAGGGTCTGACCCTCATCTGCCATCAACTCGGCCAACGCATCGGCTTGCGCCAATGTGCGCGGGAAACCGTCAAAGATGAAACCGCCATGCGCAGCCTTATCGGTGAGCTTTTCACGGATCAGACCGATCACGATCTCATCTGTCACCAAAGCACCACGGTCCATAACATCGGCAACAATCTTGCCCATCTCCGTGCCGCTGTCCTTGGCTTCGCGCAGCATGTCGCCCGTAGAGAGCTGAACCATGTTGCGGGTCTCGACCAGATGACGTGCTTGCGTGCCTTTGCCTGCGCCCGGAGGCCCGAGTAGAATAATGTTCATCGACGTACGGGGCTCCGTTTCTTGCGTGTACCTTTGCCTTTGCCTGCACCCTTACCGCGCAGTTGCGATTTTTCAAGCAGGCCTTCGTATTGATGCGCGAGCAAATGGCTCTGCACCTGTTGGATCGTGTCCATGGTCACCGACACAACAATCAGCACCGACGTGCCGCCGAAGTAGAAGGGAATGGCGAACTGGCCGCGCAGGATTTCTGGCAAAACACAGACCGCAGCGAGATAGGCTGAGCCCAACACAAGGATGCGGTTCACGACATACTCAAGGTACTCCGACGTGCGCTTGCCGGGGCGGATGCCAGGCACAAAGCCGTTCTGGTTTTTGAGGTTGTCGGCCACGTCATCGGGTTTGAAGCTGACGTTGAAAGTATAGAAATAAGCAAAGAAAACGATCATGCCCACAAAGAACAGCAGATAGAGCGGCTGACCGGGGCCAAAGTTCGCCAAGAGCCAAGACATCACCGGGCTGGTGGAATTGCCCGAGAAGGTGCTGACGGTGACCGGCAGCAGCAGCAAGGACGAGGCAAAGATCGCCGGGATCACGCCTGCGGGGTTCACCTTGACCGGCAGGTGGCTGGTGCCGCCGTCATACATCTTCATGCCGACTTGGCGGCGGGGGTATTGAATATGGATCTTGCGCAGCGCGCGCTCCATGAAGACCACGAACATAATCGTCGCGATCACCATGACCAGAACGCCAATGATCACCGCAGGGCTGATCGCGCCCGAGCGGCCCGAGGCAAAGAACTGCGCGATGGCGGCGGGGACTTCGGCGATGATGCCGACAAAGATAATCAGCGAGATGCCGTTGCCGATGCCGCGTGCGGTGATCTGCTCACCCAGCCACATCAGGAACATGGTGCCGCCCACCAGCGTGATCATACAGGCCGCGATAAAGCCAAAGCCCATCTGACCGTCGGCAACAATGTCACCGGCCTGAAGGCTGACCGCGAGGCCGTAAGACTGCAAGGTCGCCAACGCCACGGTGCCGTAGCGCGTGTACTGGTTGATCTTTTTGCGGCCCTGCTCGCCCTCTTTCTTCAACTGCTCCAGCGCCGGGACCATGGAGGTCAGCAACTGGACGATGATCGAGGCCGAAATATAGGGCATGATGCCCAGAGCGAAGATCCCCATGCGGCCAAGCGCGCCGCCGGTGAACATCGAGACCATACCGCCGATACCCTGGCCCGCGCTTTCCATAAAGTCGCGCAATGCGCCACCGTCGATGCCGGGCACCGGGATAAAGGTGCCAAGGCGGTAAACGATGAGCAGCCCGAGTGTGAACAGGATCCGATTGCGCAGGTCTGTTGCCTTGCCCAATGCGGCCCAGCTCGTGTTCGCGGCCATGTTTTCGACGGCAGATACCATGAGGGGTCTCTTCTCTTGTTGCGAAAACGCCGCCCGGGCCGTTTTCCGGCGGGCGGCGTTCGGGAAAACTTGAGGTTATGTAAGCGGCTGACGCGCCGCTCACAAGCCTTAAGGCCGCTTTACTCGGAGGCTTCAGCAGCCTTCGCAGCCGCCACAGTCACCTTGCCGCCGGCCTTCTCGACCGCTTCGATTGCGGACTTGGAGGCGCCAGCAACGTTCAGGTCGATCTGGGAGGTGATGTCACCTTTGGCCAGAACGCGGATGCCGTCCAGCTCGCGGCGCACGAGACCGGAAGCGATCAGGGCGGTCGCGTCGATGGTGGAACCTGCGTCCAGCTTCTTGGCGTCGATGAATTTCTGGATCAGGCCCAGGTTCACAACAGCGAAAGATTTGCGGTTTGGCTTGTTGAAGCCACGCTTGGGCAAACGCTGGTAGATTGGCATCTGGCCGCCTTCGTAGCCGTTGATGCTGACACCGGAACGGGACTTTTGACCCTTGATACCGCGGCCACCCATTTTACCCTTGCCGGAGCCAGGGCCACGGCCAACGCGCATACGCTTTTTGGTTGCGCCTTCGTTGTCGGAAAGTTCGTGAAGTTTCATGTCGCTTCTCCTTTTGCCGGAAATGGCCCCCAGCGACGGGAGTGGCCAAACGCGGCGTTTCGATTCCATTGCGACCCAACACGGGCCACCGGGGGCGTATAGGGGATGGCGGAAGGCGTGACAAGGGGGTGGCGGCGTAGCTTGACGTACGCGCGGGGCCTCGCTGCCCAGAAGGGCCATCGCCTGCCCGTGGGGTGGCGATCCGAATGGTGATCCGTGCCACTTTATGGTGCAGCACTCGCGCGCTCTAGCAGAGTTGCACCAAGCCTCCCTAAATCGCCAGCCCGCCCGGACGGGCAGGCGATGGCCCGGCGCCTGCGGCTTGATTCCGGGCCTGCGGTGCTACGAAACGACGCACCCTGCCCCGCAACGCAAAACGCCCCGCAGTTTCCTGCGAGGCGTCTTCGTAGCGTGGATCCCCACCCTACCGCTAAACCGAAGTTCAGCCTTTCTCTTCGACGATCTCAACCATGTGCGAGATCTTGTTGATCATGCCGCGGACGGAAGGTGTATCTTCCAGCTCACGGGTACGACCCATTTTGTTCAGACCCAGGCCAACCAAGGTTGCCTTTTGCTTGGCGGGGCGGCGGATCGGCGAGCCGACCTGCTTGATTACGATTGTCTTGGCCATGCTTATGCCTCCTCAGCCACTTGTGCGGAGGACTCGACGTTGTCATCACGCTTGGGCAGAATGTCAGCCACTTTCTTGCCGCGACGCTGCGCGACGGAACGGGGCGATTGCTCTTTTCTCAGACCGTCCAAAGTGGCGCGGATCATGTTGTAGGGGTTCTGCGAACCGACCGACTTGGACACAACGTCCTTCACACCGAGCATCTCGAACACGGCACGCATCGGACCACCGGCGATGATACCGGTACCTTCAGGTGCTGTCCGCATGATGACTTTGCCGGCGCCGTGGCGGCCGTGCATGTCATGGTGCAGCGTACGACCTTCGCGCAGTTGCACGCGGATCATCTGACGCTTGGCTTGCTCAGTCGCCTTGCGGATGGCCTCGGGTACTTCTTTCGCTTTACCCTTACCAAAGCCGACGCGGCCTTTCTGATCGCCCACGACCACGAGTGCGGCGAAGCCGAAACGCTTACCACCCTTAACGGTCTTGGACACGCGGTTGATCGCGACCAGACGGTCAGCGAATTCCGGGGTCTCGTCGCGCTGGTTGCGGCGGTTGCCCCCACGGTTGTCATCTCTTGCCATCTGGCATCTTCCTTATTCTGTGGCCCCTTAGGACCCTTAGGATCAATCCTGGTGGGCCAGCGGCCCCCGGATCATCGAGAGGGCCAGCGTGGCCCTCTTCGCAGGAAAGGTGCGTGCGGAGCACACACCCTACGTGGTGATGGTGGGTGCGTGGTTGCCCACGCACCGCACAATCAGATCTTCAGACCGCCTTCGCGGGCCGCTTCGGCCAAAGCTTTGACCTTGCCGTGGAACAGGAAACCGCCACGGTCGAAGTATGCTTCTTCCACGCCGGCTTTCTTGGCACGCTCGGCGATCAATGCGCCAACCTTGGTTGCCGCTTCGACGTTGTTTTTGCCAACGAGACCCAGGTCCTTCTCCATGGTGGAGGCGGAGGCCAGTGTGACGCCGTTCACATCGTCGATCAACTGAGCCGAGATGTTTTTGGACGAACGGTGTACCGACAGGCGCATGCGCCCGGCGTTCACTTTGCGGAGTTTGTTCCGAACGCGCATGCGGCGTTTCAGGAACAGCTGTCTTTTGGTGTTTGCCATCTTTCCGTTCCTTACTTCTTCTTGCCTTCTTTGCGGAACACGAACTCACCCTTGTAGCGGATGCCTTTGCCCTTATAGGGCTCGGGCTTGCGCCAAGCGCGGATGTTCGCAGCGACCTGACCAACAAGCTGTTCGTCAATGCCTTCCACAACGATTTCGGTCTGCTTCGGTGCTGTCACGGTGACGCCCTCGGGCGCAACGTAGTCAACATCGTGGCTGAGGCCGAGGTTCAGTCGAAGCGTGTTGCCGTTGATGGCCGCACGATAACCAACACCTTGGATCTCAAGCTCTTTTTTGAAGCCCGTGGTGACACCAGTCACCAGGTTTTCGATCATGGTGCGGGACATGCCCCACTGCTGACGCGCGCGCTTGGACTTGCCACGCGGTGTCACAGTGATTGCATCGTCTCCGACCGTCAGTGTTACGTCGTCAGTCGCACGGAAGCTGCGGGTGCCCTTGGGACCTTTAACTTCGATCGTCTGACCGCTGACCTCTGCCGAAACGCCCGAAGGCATGGCGACAGGTTTCTTACCAATACGAGACATGGTCTACTCCTTAGAATACGGTGCAGAGCACTTCGCCGCCAACATTGGCAGAACGTGCAGACGCGTCCGACATCACACCCTTGGGGGTGGAGACAATCGACACACCCAAGCCCTGACGGACCACTGGGATGTCATTGACGGCCATGTAAACGCGACGACCGGGTTTAGAGACCCGCTTCAACTCGCGAATAACAGGCTCGCCCTCGTAGTATTTCAGGCTGATCTCGATAGCGGGGTGGCCGTCGGCGCCCGTCATCTTTTCGTAGCCGCGGATGTAGCCTTCGTCGGCCAGCACGTCCAACACCCATGCACGCAGCTTGGAAGCTGGTGTCACAACTGTGGATTTGCCGCGCAGCGAAGAGTTACGGATGCGTGTCAGCATATCTGCGATAGGATCGTTCATCTGATGCGCTCCTTACCAGCTCGACTTGACCATGCCGGGGATCTGGCCCGAAGAGCCAAGGTCCCGCAGCGCGATCCGCGAAATTTTCAGTTTACGATAGTAGGCGTGCGGGCGGCCCGTCAGCTGGCAACGGTTGTGCAGACGCACAGCAGAGCTGTTGCGCGGCAGTTTCGCCAGTTTCAGGGAAGCGCGGAAACGCTCTTCCATCGGTTTGCTTTCGTCGCTCACGATCTCTTTCAGAGCCGCGCGCTTCTCAGCGTACTTCTTGACCAGTGCTTCGCGCTTCTTCTCGCGCTCGATCATGGATTTCTTAGCCATTTCTAATCCTTCCCGCGCTTATGAATTGAAGGGCATGTTGAAAGCTTTCAACAGCGCCTTGGCTTCAGCGTCGGTTTTCGCCGTGGTGGCGATCACGATGTCCATACCCCAGGTCTCGTCAACTTTGTCGAAGTCGATCTCGGGGAACACGATATGCTCTTTCAAGCCCATGGCGTAGTTGCCACGGCCATCAAAGCTTTTGCCCGGAACGCCGCGGAAGTCGCGGATACGGGGCATTGCGATCGTGATCAGACGGTCAAGGAATTCGTACATGCGGTCACCGCGCAGGGTCACTTTCGCACCCAGCGGCATTTCCTCACGAACGCGGAAACCAGCGATGGATTTCTTGGCGATGGTTGTCAGAGCCTTCTGGCCTGCAATCGTCGTCAAGTCTTCCTGAGCCGACTTGGCTTTCTTGCTGTCACGCACGGCTTCGGCACCACAACCGATGTTCAGAACGATTTTGTCCAGCTTGGGGATCATCATGTCGTTCTTGTAGCCGAATTCCTCTTTCAGGGCGGCGCGGATCTTTTCGCGGTATTCGGCCTGAAGGCGGGGTGTGTAGGTTGCGGTATCAAGCATCGATCACGTCCCCCGTGGTCTTGGCAAAGCGCACTTTCTTGTCGCCTTCGATTTTGAAGCCCACGCGGGTAGCTTTGCCGTTGGCATCTACCAGTGCGAGGTTGCTCAGGTCGATCGGCATCGCCTTGGGGATGCGGCCGCCCTGAGATGTCTGTGTCTGGCGCGTGGCGCGGATGGCGATTTTCACGCCGTCAACGATGGCCTTGTTCGACTTGGGGTCAACGGACGAAATGGTGCCCGTCTTGCCCTTGTCCTTGCCGGACAGCACGATGACCTTGTCACCTTTGCGAAGTTTAGCAGCCATGATTACAGCACCTCCGGAGCGAGCGAGATGATTTTCATGAAGTTCTTCGCACGCAGCTCACGAACAACCGGCCCGAAGATACGGGTGCCGACAGGCTCGTTGTTGTTATTCAAGATAACAGCCGCATTGCGGTCGAAACGGATGGCGGTGCCATCGTCACGACGAACTTCTTTGGCGGTGCGAACGACGACGGCCTTACGGACGTCGCCTTTTTTCACACGACCGCGAGGGATGGCTTCCTTGACCGACACGACAATGATGTCGCCGACGGATGCGTACTTACGCTTGGAACCACCCAGGACCTTGATGCACTGAACACGGCGCGCGCCGCTGTTGTCAGCAACATCCAGGTTGGTCTGCATCTGGATCATTTGGTTTCTCCCGACCTTCTGGGGGGCGATGCGGCCCTCATCCCAGGGTTTCGTTTAAGGGGTTCAGGCTTCGGCTGTTTCCGAAGTCAGAACTTCCCAACGTTTGGTTTTCGACTTGGGTGCACATTCGATGATGCGAACGGAATCGCCCACTTTGAATGTGTTGTTCTCATCGTGAGCCCGGTACTTCTTGGACTTACGAATGGTTTTCTTCAGAACCGGGTGCGTAAAGCGGCGCTCTACGGAAACGGTAACTGTCTGTGCGTTGGCGTCCGATGTCACGGTGCCTGTAAGGATACGCTTGGGCATTTTTCAGGCTCCTCTTATTCGGCTGCCGCAGCAGCGGCTTTCTGGTTCAGCACGGTGTGGACACGGGCCACGTCACGCTTCACGGTCTTCAGACGTGCGGGGTTCTCCAGCTGGCCGGTGGCCTGCTGAAAACGCAAGTTGAAGGATTCTTTTTTCAGGTTCACAAGTTCGTCGCGGAGCTGGTCCGGCGTCTTGTCATGCAGTTCGCTGGCTTTCACGGCCTCTTCCTTTCAACATCACCAGTAGGCCCCTGTGGGGTGACCATGATTCTGGTGGAGTTCATGATGAAAGGTGCCAATACGCGGGGTGCCGTCATAACGCAACCCCTTATGCGGGATTGGCGCGGAATGCGCTGAGGGCTGCGCCTGACCTTGGGAAGGCAGCGGGTGTTCGAAGTTTGGCAAGTCACCGCAAGATACGCAACCCATCTGTCAGGTGCAGCCGTGCAAAGCGCCTTCCCGTCTCGCCAAAGGCGAGCCTAATAACCCGGCGCACCTTTGGTGCGACGGAGAAGGTCAGGCGCGGCCCGTGCCTGCGGCACGCGCCAAAGGATATTGCGCTCGCCAAGCACTGCCCGGCTCGATAAATAGAGCCCATGTCAAACATCAAATCGCTTTTCGCCACCCGCCTCTATCATGCCGCCCTTTCGGCGCATGGCAAACCCATCGACACCGATGAGCTCGCCGCCTCTTGTTTCTCGATCGCCGAGGATGACGAGGCCGGTCAGGACTGGTGCGAAGAGAACGGCTATGCCGGCTACACCTCTTACGCCTCGCTGGACGACCTGCCCTACCGCTTCCCGATCTTTAAGGATCTCGTCGCGGTGCTGGACAAACATGTCGCGGCCTTTGCCAAAGACCTCGAATTCGATCTCGGCGACCGCAAGCTAGTGTTGGATTCACTTTGGCTGAACATCCTGCCCGAGGGCGGCATCCATACCTCGCATATTCACCCGCATTCGGTGATTTCGGGCACGACCTATGTGACCATGCCCGAAGGGGCCAGCGCGATCCGTTTTGAAGACCCACGCCTGCCGATGATGATGGCGGCCCCCGGTCGGGTGAAGGAGGCGCGCGAAGAGTTGCGGCCCTTTATCTATGTCGCGCCCGAAGCGGGCGATGTGCTGCTTTGGGAAAGCTGGCTGCGGCATGAGGTGCCGATGAACATGATCGAAGAAGATCGGGTCTCGGTAAGTTTTAACTACAACTGGGCTTGATGCCGAGGGCCATCGTCTGCCTGCGGGTCGGCGATCCAACGGTTGGACCTTGCCACTTTATGGTTCAAATGTGACGTGACTTAGCAAAGTGCCACCCAGCCTTGGTCAATCGCCTACCCGTCCGGGCGGGCAGGCGATGGCCCGGCGCCTGCGGCTTGATTCCGGGCTATGGTCTACTTCTTAGCCTTTTTCGCCGCTTCTTCCTGCGCCTTGACTGCCGCCTTCTCTTCCTTAGTCAGCTTGTTGCCCCACTGATTGTTGCTCAGCCCCAGATCGCTCGGCATCGGCTTGGTCTTGCCCTTCTTCACCTCCCCGCCCTTATCGAGAAAGGCGCGGATCAGGTCTTCGTCGGTGTTGGGCTTCGGGACGTGCTTCATAGGACTGGGCCTTTCTAGGCAGGGACTCCGGGGGCGCACATCAATGGTAGCCGCACGCGCGCCAACTGACCAGCCGCAACGGCCTTGCCCGCCCATCCGATATTCGCAATGCTCGCCCTAAAGTAGCACCCGACCCTAAGGACCACGGCGACATGAAGACTCCTTCCCTCCTCCTATTTGCCTCGGCCCTTTCTGTCGGTATTGCTTATAGCCGCCCCGAATGGTCGGACTTCCTGCTGATCGCCCTCCCCGGCCTCATCGCAAGCGTCATTCTATGGGTGAAAGCGTGGCGCGCGGGGGCACGGCAAAAGTGGATCATTATTGATGGCTCGAACGTCATGCACTGGCAGGACGGAACGCCGAACATCCAGACCGTTCGAGATGTCGTCGACCACCTCCGCGCCCACGGCTATACCCCCGGCGTGGTTTTTGATGCTAACGCAGGCTATCTGCTGGTCGGGCAATATCAGCATGACCGGGCGCTCAGCGCGCAGCTCGATCTGCCGGTGGATCGCGTGATGGTCGTCCCCAAAGGCACCCCTGCAGACCCGTTCATCCTGAAAGCCGCGAAGGACTATCGCGGCCAGATCGTGAGCCGTGACCAGTTCCGCGACTGGGCCGAGGCGCATCCAGAAGTGACCGAGCCAGGCCATTTGGTGAAAGGCGGCTACCGCAAAGGGAAACTCTGGCTCGACCTGCCGCAGCCCGCGACCTCCTGACAAAGCAAAACCCCCGCCGATCGCTCGGCGGGGGTTCTTTTCGTTTTGCAATCACCCCAGACGGGGCGAGAGGCTTACCAGTCCTCGCGGACCACAACCCGGGTCTTGATCGGCAGCTTCATGGCTGCCAGACGCAGGGCTTCGCGTGCCACGTCTTCACCGACACCGTCGATTTCGAACATGATACGGCCCGGCTTGACCTTGGCGGCCCAGAAGTCGACGGAACCTTTACCTTTACCCATACGAACTTCGACGGGCTTGGAGGTTACCGGAACGTCCGGGAAAATGCGGATCCAGACACGGCCCTGACGCTTCATGTGACGCGTCATGGCACGGCGTGCCGCTTCGATTTGACGGGCGGTAACCCGCTCCGGCTGCAGTGCCTTCAGGCCGTAGGTGCCAAAGTTCAGGTCAGACCCGCCCTTTGCCAGACCCTTGATCGAGCCCTTAAACTGCTTACGGAATTTAGTACGCTTTGGTTGAAGCATTTGTCATTCCCCCTTAGCGACGACCGCCGGCACCGCGAGGTGCTGGGCCGTCTTGGAGTTCCTGTGCCTTACGGTCACGCGCGGCGGGGTCATGTTCCATGATCTCGCCCTTGAAGATCCATGTCTTGATCCCGATGATGCCGTAAGCGGTGGCCGCTTCGACATGTGCGTAATCGATGTCGGCACGCAATGTGTGCAGCGGCACGCGACCCTCACGGTACCATTCGGTACGCGCGATTTCGGCCCCACCAAGACGACCCGCGAGGTTCACGCGGATGCCCAGTGCGCCCATGCGCATGGCGTTCTGCACGGCACGTTTCATGGCGCGGCGGAAAGACACCCGGCGCTCCAGCTGCTGTGCGATGCTCTCACCAACCAGATGTGCGTCCAGCTCGGGCTTGCGCACTTCAACGATGTTGAGGTGCAGTTCCGAGTTGGTCATCTTGGCGATCTTCTGGCGCAGCGTCTCGATGTCCGCGCCTTTCTTGCCAATGATGACACCAGGGCGTGCTGTGTGGATCGTCACGCGGCACTTTTTGTGCGGACGTTCGATGATCACACGGGCAACACCAGCTTGGTGGCACTCTTTCTTGATGAAGTCGCGGATTGCGAGGTCTTCGAGCAGAAGATCACCGTAATCCTTGGTGTCGGCGTACCAGCGGCTGTCCCAGGTGCGGTTCACCTGAAGACGCATACCGATCGGATTGACTTTGTTACCCATCAGGCTTGCTCCTCAACTTGACGCACTTTGATCGTGATCTCGGCAAACGGCTTGATGATTTTGCCAAACCGGCCACGGGCCCGCGGGCGACCGCGCTTCATGGTCAGGTTCTTACCAACATAGGCCTCGGCCACGATGAGCTCATCGACGTCCAGGTTGTGGTTGTTCTCGGCGTTGGCAATCGCGGACTGAAGGCATTTCTTCACGTCCTGCGCGACCCGCTTCTTGGAGAAGGTGAGGTCAGTCAACGCCTTGTCCACGGACTTGCCACGGATCAAAGCTGCAACCAGGTTCAGTTTCTGCGGGCTGGTGCGAAGCATGCGCAGTTTTGCCATTGCTTCGTTGTCTGCCACGCGGCGGGGATTCTTATCCTTGCTCATGGCTTATTTCCGCTTCGCTTTTTTGTCGGCGGCATGACCGTAGTAGGTCCGAGTCGGGGAGTATTCACCGAACTTCTGACCGATCATGTCTTCGCTAACGTTAACAGGGATGTGCTTATGACCGTTGTACACGCCAAACGTCAGGCCCACGAACTGGGGCAGGATCGTGCTGCGGCGCGACCAGATCTTGATCACTTCGTTACGGCCGCCCTCGCGGGAAGCCTCTGCCTTTTTGAGGACATAAGAGTCAACAAAAGGACCTTTCCATACTGAACGAGCCATGAATTAACGCCCCTTCTTCTTGGCGTGACGCGAGCGGATGATAAGCTTGCTGGACGCTTTGTTCTTGTTGCGGGTCTTGGCACCCTTCGTAGGCTTACCCCAAGGGGTAACCGGGTGACGACCACCAGAGGTCCGGCCTTCACCACCACCGTGCGGGTGGTCGATCGGGTTCATCACCACACCACGTACAGAAGGACGGATGCCCTTGTGACGCATGCGGCCCGCTTTACCGTAGTTCTGGTTCGAGTTGTCGGGGTTGGACACGGCACCAACGGTGGCCATGCATTCCTGACGCACGAGACGCAGCTCGCCGCTGCTCAGACGGATCTGAGCGTAGCCACCGTCACGACCCACGAACTGGGCGTAGGTGCCGGCGGCACGTGCGATCTGACCGCCCTTGCCGGGCTTCATCTCGATGTTGTGGACGATCGTACCGATCGGCATGCCCGAGAAAGGCATCGCGTTACCGGGTTTGATGTCCACTTTGGCGCCGGCGATGATCTTGTCGCCGATGGCCAGACGCTGGGGGGCCAGGATGTAGGCCTGCTCGCCGTCTTCGTACTGGATCAGTGCGATGAAAGCGGTCCGGTTGGGGTCATATTCGATCCGCGCGACAACAGCGGACATGTCCAGCTTGTTACGCTTGAAATCAACGATACGGTAGAGGCGCTTTGCACCACCACCTGTACGACGCATTGTGATTCGTCCGGTGTTGTTCCGACCGCCAGATTTGGTCAAACCCTCAGTAAGGGCTTTGACCGGGCGGCCTTTCCACAGCTCCGAACGGTCGATCAGTACCAGTCCACGCTGGCCTGGCGTCGTCGGTTTGTACGACTTGAGTGCCATGTTCTCTGTCTTCCGTTTGCTTGGCACGCCCGCATCGAGACGAAGGCGCGTTGGTTATAGGGCCCCGAAGGTCCCCTGTAGGAGTGGCAGATGGGGCGATTATCTCTTGCGAGCTAAGCATCCGATCCACCGGGATCGTTCAAATAGCCAAACCCCGGACGAATCCGGGGTCTGGGCCGATGGGGGTTCTTAGTGTTGCCAAGAAAGGATGTCTACCCCTGTTCGAACGCCTTAACGAATGCCCGGATAACATACTGCCCCACCCTATGGGACTCGTAGACTTCGCCAAACGTGGTACTAGCTGTACGTTCATGAGCGTAATCATTACGCCATCGAAACAGGTTCCCATAGCTCGCTGCAAGGTCCTTTCTGAATCGTCTTTCGATGATCGGGCGGTCCAGATGCAGTACCTTATGGAAAGTCGTCGCGTTTCTGGGTGCATCGGCATCTCGCCAAGGCGCTAATCCAAACTGGATAGAATACGCCTTCAAGTTGTCCAGCGAAATTCGCGCGTTCATCTTAGAGAAATCACCCTCGACATGGGATTGATACTTCGAGTGAAAGCGACCAGCATATTCGATAAGTGTTTCTTTAATTATGCTCTCGTATGTTGCGACTATCGTAACCGAGAACATTCCCGCAAGCTCACCTTTAATCTTCCGGTCAACCGCAGTGTCTTGGTCAAGTCGTCCTTCAATACTCCTCGCAAGTTCTCTAATATGTTTAAAATGTGACGCAACGACTTCATTCATTGGATGCTAGTACTTGTTGAGCGATATGGCGACGCGACAAGACCTGATCTCGGCTTGTCGTGTTGGATGAAATCGCCTCTACGAAGCCTTCATCAACGATTAGCCGGTCATACATTTTGCTATCAAACGTAAAACTCTTAGGCAATTCCAACAAGACGCCCATCACAGCCTCTAAGGTTGCAGCATTCAGAAGACCTCTGGGACGAAACGCTTTTTCCAGCGCCTCATTCACTACCTTTGCTACTCGTTGGAAGCTTTTGATGAACCTAGCGGCGCGTTCGTCGTCGAATTCTTTGTTGAGGGCCATTTCACGTGAGAGAAAGTCCTTCATAGGTGGCGAGTACTGCTCTACATTCTCAAACAAAGAGAAAAGTCGAAGTATTAACTCTATATCCCTCTGCTTAGGATCAGGTTCTGGCTTGCCGTAGATTGCTCGCCAGTGGGGGTTTTTATTCAATTTTTCGAGATTAGCCAAAATCGGGCCACGATAGACGGCGTTCCTGATCTCTTGAGCATTGAGTGGCTGCCCGCCTGTATTGAGCCTTTCGAAAATATGATAAACACTTTCCGGCTGTTCTTCCTCTGGCGTTAGTTGCTTCACAGTTACACCACGGAGGCTAGTGTTTTTCAATTTTCGCCTAGTCCGTTCGTCTAAGTCTTCAAACGTCATACCCTCTAATTCACGCCGCTGCTCCAACCCTTTTAATCCGAAAACCTTCCGATTTCCCGAAGCGTTCGGCGGCCCAAAATATCCTTCAAAAAAATACGCAATCGAAGTGATCCTCTGCTGGCCGTCGATTACTTCAAGTTGCCCGTCACTATTTTCGTAAAAGAATACTTGCGGAACCGGCAATCCGATTGCAAAGGACTCGATCAATTTAGATGCTCTACGAATATCCCAGACAAACTTACGCTGGTAGTCTGGAACGATTATATCCTCAGATTGAAACATTGTTGCGAGTTGATTCAAGCTCCAATCGGTTGCGGTGACAACTATGTTAAACTCTACGGTCGAGGTTTCTGTTACCTCATCGATAGAATCGTCGGTTTGAATTTCGTCATCGGTTTGAGTTGTCATATGTATGCCCCTCTACTGCCCGCAGGAAAGCTTAAGTAAGACCACAAGTTGCGCAAAAGAAAAAGGGCGCATCGAAACCGATGCGCCCTTCTCAATCATTCTAACATCGGTGCGTTACGGCACCCGACTGGCTTAGGCCAGTGCGAGGTTCGCTGCGCTCTCGCGGCCATCACGGCCAGCTTCGATGTCGAAAGTCACTTTCTGGTTGTCGTCCAGACCGGTCAGGCCGGCGCGCTCAACGGCAGAGATGTGCACGAACACGTCTTTGCTGCTGCCCTCGGGGGCGATAAAACCAAAACCTTTAGTTGCGTTGAACCATTTGACGGTGCCATTGGCCATCGTCGTACTCCTAGATAAAAACTGCCCGCGGAATGCGGCAGGTCGGCTAAGTCAGTTAAAGATCGTCAGACTGAGCCGTAAGGAGCAGAATAATCGATAGTGTAGTAACGTCGCAGGGCCTGTATCGCCGCCCTGCCCCCACAAAGCAAGACATTTAATATGAGCAGTTCCAGCAAAGGCGGTTTCCCGCTCTCCATGCTGACAAAGATGCCGACAAAAAAGAAGGCGCCGAAGCGCCTTCTCTCGATAGCTTATGCATAAACCGCGTTGGGTTTAGTCAAGGCCGATGCTCTCGGCCAGACGCATACCTGGCTCAAGGATTTTCACTTCGGCTTCGTTGAACTCTGGCATGCTTTCCAGACGCTCTTCGGTCACACCGGGGACGATCACTTCGTCTTCACGCAGGATCAGCTTCTCTACTGGAATGGCGACTTCGTTTTCGCCCATGCCAAGGAAACCACCAACGCCGACGATCGCAACAACGGTGTCACCACGGACGCCGATAAAGTCGATCTCGCCTACATCTTCACCGGTCTCGGTTGCAACGCTACGGCCTTTCAGGTCATCGGCGCTCAGGTCAAAGATGGGCAGACGCTGGACGTCTTCCTGATAACGCGCACGGTCTTCGTCGGACATGTTGCCCTGCTCGTCGGCGTTAAAGTCTTCCATCAGAACGCGGGCCTGTTCCTGCTCGACGTTCACTTCAGCTTCTTCGGAGCCTTCAACGTTAACTTCCGGCTCAGCAGCTTCTTCGACAACCACATTAGCATCGTCGCTCTGCTCAACGTTCACGTTGGCTTCTTCCTGCTTCACGTCGACCTGTGCCTCATCGGACTCAGCAACGTTCACATCGGCTTCGGCCTGCTCAACAGTTACGCGGGGTTCGGCTTCTTCGATTGTGATCTTCGGCTCGGGGCGCACGAACTTCACGACGGGCTCCGGCTGCTCCAGATCAACGATCGGCTCGCCAGTATCGACATCAACCTGCGGCTTCGGCACCTGAACGGTCACGACGGGCTCGGGGATGCGGACGGTTACTTGCGGCTGTGCCTGCTCGACGGTCATGATCGGGGCCTGCTGCTGCACGCGCACTGTCGGCTCGGGCACCTGAACGGTCACTTCGGGCTGGGCCTGCTCAACAGTCACAACCGGAGCTTCCTGAGACACGTTTACATCCGGCTCGGGCACTTTCACGTCGACGTTGGCATCTTCCTGCTCAACAACAACCTGACCGCCTGCGACATTGGCAGTGGCTGCAGCGTCGCCTTCAACTTCGGCTTCAACTTCCGCGCCAGCTTCCATCTCAGCTTCGGCTTCTGCATTGCGCTCGATGGTCTCTTCGACCTTTTCAGTCGCGTCCTGCGCCAGCACCGGAGCGGCGGCGAAAAGGGCTACGGCGGATACGCCAACCATGAGTGTCTTGGTATAGATCATAAGGTCTCTCCCATTTGATGAACTTGCGAGGCGGCGACCGCCCCTTCTTCCATGGTGAGACAACCGGCAAGTTTCTGCTGTGTTCCAAGAAAATTACCGGCTTTTTTTTGGAACATTTTGGCCAGTCGCAGCATGATTGCGAATGAGGCGCAGCGCTATCCGATAAGACACTGCAAAGGTTGTCGCCCCAAGCAAAAACGGCCCCCGCCGAGGCGGAGGCCGTTCCAAAACAAGCCCGGTTTTTAACTTAATTTAAGTTAAGCGGCCCGGCGCGCCTGGGCAAAAGACAGCAGCCGCTTGGTGTTTTCATCCCAAAGATGCAGCCGCGCGTTAGTAAGACTTTCACGGATCGTCATCTTATTCCCCTCGGCAAGCGGCGCATGATCGCGCAGGACTTCCGGCAAGCGGTAGAACGGGATGCGGCTATAGAGGTGGTGGACATGATGAATGCCGATGTTCGCGCTCAGCCACTGCAGAGGCCGCGGCAGGATGTAATGCGACGAGCCGTGGAACGCTGCATCATGCAAGTCCCAGTTCTGATTCTCTTCCCAATGGGTCGTTTCGAACTGGTGCTGCACATAGAAGAGCCACATGCCCGCGGTCGCCGCCAGCAAAGTGCTCGGCACAAAGATCAGCAGGATCGGCATGATCCCCCCGAAATAGAAGATTACGGCGAGAGCGGTAAGGATCGACAGGTTGGTGCCCATCGCGCTGACCCAATACCGCGCCTTGGCCATAAGCCCCAGCGGCACCCGGTTTTGAAGGAAAAACAAGTAGCTTGGCCCGAGACCAAACAGCACCACAGGATTGCGGTAGAGCCGGTAATGAAACCGCCCCAGTGGCCCCATGGCGCGGTATTCGGCCAAGGTCAGCGTATGTACGTCACCAATGCCCCGACGGCTCAGGTTGCCCGCCGAGGAATGGTGGATCGAATGGGTTCGGCGCCAGACGTCATAGGGTGTGAGGGTCAATACCCCGAGAACCCGACCTACCCAATCGCTGGTCCGGCGGCTGTTAAAGAACGCCGCATGGCCGCAGTCATGCTGGATCGCAAAGAGCCGCAGCAGGAAACCCGCATTGACCAGTGAAATGCCAAAGGCCAACCAGCCGCTGACCGAGAGCGCCCACCAGGCCAGCGCCCAGAGCAAAAGGAAGGGGCCAAGCGTGACCGCCAGTTCAAAACTGCTGCGCCAAGTGCTCGGCTCGCGGTAACGCGCGAGCACCCGAACCCAGTCGCGTGCGTTCGACACGTCCGAAGGCGCGCCAGAGGATACATTTTCGTGAGACATCTATCTGCTTTTTATCGTTGCCTGTTGTCTTGTAGAGGAATGTACGCAGCAAGCAACGTATGGCTTCACTATTAACGCGAGGTTTACCGCTTCGCGGCCAGATTCAGCCGGTTTTGCGGATTTGCCCTCACAGTCGTTCGGACCTAGGCTAGCGCATGGACGATCCCCAGCCCCCCTTTCAGAGTTCGCAGGTTCGCAGGGCCTTTGCGGCATTCCCGCATGCCGTTCGGCCGGGCCTGTTGCATTTACGGCAGTTGATCTTTGAAGTGGCTGAGCGAACTGACGGTACGGGCCGGATAGAAGAAACGCTGAAATGGGGACAACCGGCCTATCTGACGCCCGAGACAAAGTCCGGAACGACGTTAAGGCTCGGCACCCCAAAATCCGGAGGCTTTGCGCTCTACGTCCACTGCCAGACCGCGTTGATCTCGGATTTCAGTGCAACTTTCCCCAGCGAATTTTCTTACGAGGGCAACCGGGCAGTTCTGTTCACTGCCGACCCGCCCATTGACGACAGCCCACTGCGCCTGCTGATCGCCAATGCCCTGACCTATCATCTCTGAAACGAAAAGGCCCCCGCAAAGCGGAGGCCTTTCCTAAATGTCTTTCCGTCAGCCTTACAGGCCGGTCGAGACGTCGATCGTGTTGCCCTCTTCGAGCGTCACATAAGCCTTTTTCACGTCCTTGCGGCGGCCCATCTGGCCCCGGAAACGCTTGACCTTGCCTTTGGTGATGGACGTGTTCACGGCCTTCACCTTGACGTTAAAGAGCGCCTCAACGGCCTCTTTGATCATCGGCTTGTTGCTTTCAATCGCCACTTCGAAAACGACAGCGTTCTGCTCGGACGCCATGGTTGCTTTCTCGGTGATGATCGGCTTGCGGATCACGTCGTAGTGTTCATGCTTGGCGCTCATTTCAGGCGTGCCTCCAATGCTTCGATCCCCGCTTTGGTGATCACCAGAGTGTCACGCTTGAGGATGTCATAGACGTTTGCGCCCATCGACGGCAGGATATCCAGACCTTCGATGTTGCGTGCGGCCTGTGCGAAGTTCTCGTTGACCGAAGCGCCATCGATGACCAGCGCGCGTTTCCAGCCCAGGTTCGACACCTGCTTGGCCAGAGCGGCGGTTTTGCCCTCGGATGTTGCTTCGTCGATGATCACCAGCGAACCGGCTTTCATCTTCGCGGACAGCGCGTGGCACAGGCCCAGCTTGCGGAACTTCTTGGTCAGCTCGTGGCCGTGGCTACGCGGGGTTGGACCCTTGTAGATACCACCCTTACGGAAGATCGGCGCGTTCCGGTCACCGTGGCGAGCGCCGCCGGTGCCTTTTTGGCGATAGATCTTATTCGTCGAGTAGCTGGTCTCGGACCGTGTCTTGACCTTGTGCGTACCCTGCTGCGCGTTGTTACGCTGCCAGCGCACGACGCGGTGCAGGATGTCGGCACGCGGCTCCAAGCCGAACAGGGCTTCGTCCAGGTCTACGGACCCGGCCTTGCCACCGTCGAGTTTGATGACATCGAGTTTCATGCGTCACCTTCTTTCTTGTCAGCGTCGGCATCGGAATTGTCGGCATCCGAACCTTCAGCTGCGATTTCAGCTTCTGCGGCTTTCAGCGCTTCGGCTTCCTGTGCGGCTTGCTCTTCGGCCAAACGCTTGGCTTCGGCTTCGGCCTCTGCTGCGGCTGCGGCGGCTGCCTCTTCGGCGGCTTTGGCGGCTTCTTCAGCGGCGGATTTCAGAGCGGCGGGCAGAATCGCGTCTTCGGGGAACGGCTTTTTGACCGCATCCTTGACAGTGACCCAGCCACCTTTGGAGCCAGGAACGGCGCCTTTCACCATGATCAGGCCACGCGCGCTGTCAGTCTTGACGACTTCGAGGTTTTGCGTGGTGACACGGGCAGCGCCCATGTGACCGGCCATTTTCTTACCTTTGAAAACCTTGCCGGGATCCTGACACTGGCCTGTGGAGCCGTGCGAACGGTGGCTGATGGAAACACCGTGTGTCGCCCGCAGACCGCCGAAGTTGTGACGCTTCATCGCACCGGCAAAACCTTTACCGATCGAAGTGCCTGCAACGTCAACATACTGACCAGCGAAGTAATGGTCCGCGATGATTTCCTCACCGACTTCGAGCATCGCGTCGGCGTCGACGCGGAACTCAGCAACCTTGCGCTTGGGTTCCACTTTCGCCGCAGCGAAGTGGCCACGCATGGCTTGGCTTGTACGTTTGGCTTTCGCCGTACCGGCACCCAGCTGAACGGCGGTATAGCCGTCACGTTCTGCGGTGCGCTGTGCGACAACCTGAAGCTTGTCCAACTGGAGAACGGTCACAGGAATCTGCTTGCCGTCTTCCATGAACAGCCGGGTCATGCCGACTTTTTTTGCAATAACGCCTGAGCGCAACATATGATTACCCTCCCAGCTTTACGATTGCAGCTTGATCTCGACGTCCACGCCAGCGGCGAGGTCGAGCTTCATCAGCGCGTCCACGGTCTGGGGGGTCGGATCAATGATATCCAGCAGACGCTTGTGCGTGCGGATTTCGAACTGGTCACGGGATTTCTTGTCAACGTGGGGACCACGCAGAACGGTGAATTTCTCGATTTTGTTCGGCAGCGGAATCGGACCGCGGACCGAAGCGCCAGTGCGCTTGGCAGTGCTGACGATTTCCTGTGTGGAAGAATCGAGCACCCGATAGTCAAACGCCTTGAGGCGAATGCGGATGTTCTGGCTTTGAGCGGCCATATGCATATCCCTTATTTTGGGATTTCAACGGATTGGAGGAAACAGGCTCATCCCGCCCCCTCATCGCGCCTTGGTATCAAATCAAACGGGGCGCGTCTGACGCACCCCGGTGATGGGCGTCCTATAGGGTGAATCGAGATCGGGGGCAAGAGGGTTCTAAAAACGCCTCGGTTTTTAGAACCAGTGCGCAAAGTCATGCCGGTCAAGGCATGACAGCGCACCCCGCCAGCGTTCAATCACACCCAGGTCGAGCCTCTCAACCCGGCCAGCGTTCAACCCATAGCGCCATCACCACCCCCCAAACCGCGCCCAATACCCCGTCACATCCCCCTCTCCGTCCAACACATGATACCCCCCATGCTGCGCCGCCGTCGCACAGGCATGGTTCGGCAAAATCCGCAACAACGTCCCCGGCGCTAAATACGGCACCTGCGCCCCAGACCCCGGCCGCGCGGCAATCGTCCCATGCTCCTGACTGCACTGCGCCACGATCAAATCCGGCAAGACATTCCCCTCCACATCACAGACCAGCCCATAGCCCTGATCCACCGCCTGCGCCGCCGTACCCCGGTCGCGCGACAGCGCCATCCAGCCTGCATCCACCATCAGCCAGCCCTTGTCCTTTTGCGCCCCTATCACCGAGGTCAGCACCGAAAGCGCCAGATCTTCCACAGCACAGGCGCCGATCCCGGCCATGACCAGATCGAAAAAGACATAGACCCCGGCGCGCAGTTCCGTCACGCCGCTGAGGTCGGTCGCGGCATGGGCGGTGGGCGTAGAGCCGACGCTCACCACCGGGCAGGGCAGCCCCACCTCGCGCAACCGCTTCGCCGCTTGCACCGCTGCGTCTCGTTCCGCGCAAGCAAAGCGCGCTTGCGCCGCCTGCCCGACCGCGCCGTAACTCTCCCCCGCATGGGTCAACACCCCGGCCAGCTCCGCCCCGCCCTCTTCCAGCAACCGCCCGATCTCAATCAGCGCCGGATCATGGGGCGAAAGCCCGCTGCGGTGGCCATCGCTGTCGATCTCTATCAAGGCAGGAATAGGGATGCCCGCCATCCGCGACGCTTCGGCGACGGCGCGGGCTTGCGGCGCGTTGTCTACCAATACAGTCAAGCGGCAGCCGCGTCGCAGCAGGGCAAGCACACGGTCAAGTTTGTTCAGGGCGATGCCAACCCCATAGGTGGTGTCCGTCACGCCGGCGTCGGCAAAGACCTCTGCCTCAGCGAGGGTCGAAACCATCGCAGGACCGGTCCCGCCTGTCAGCAGCCGCTGCGCGACGTCCAGTGATTTGCACGTCTTGAGATGCGGGCGGAGGGTGACGCCTATGTCTTCGGCCTGTTGTGCCAAACGCGAAATATTGCGCGTCATGCGCGGCTCATCAAGCAAAGCGCAGGGCGTGGGCAGGTCAGCGATGGCGCGGGGGGTATGGGTCATGTCGGCTCCGGCTCGGTACGTTTGTGCCGAGCATAAGGAGATGGGCGGTTAAGGCCGCCCCGGCAAAGCAAAAGGCCGCAGCGAGTGCTGCGGCCTTTCAAAGTCTTACAGGTCAGACCCGAAGGCCCGTTCCAAAATCACTCAGTGATTTTGGAAACGACCCCTGCGCCAACAGTCCGACCACCTTCGCGGATCGCGAAGCGCAGGCCGTTTTCCATGGCGATCGGTGCGATCAGCTCAACGCCGAAGGACACGTTGTCGCCTGGCATGACCATCTCGGTGCCTTCTGCCAGCTGAACAGTGCCGGTCACGTCAGTCGTACGGAAGTAGAACTGCGGACGGTAGTTCGCGAAGAACGGCGTGTGACGGCCACCTTCCTCTTTGGTGAGGATGTAGGCTTCGGCTTCGAACTTGGTGTGCGGGGTCACGGAACCCGGCTTGCAGAGAACCTGACCACGCTCAACGCCGTCACGCTCAACGCCACGCAGCAGCGCGCCGATGTTGTCGCCAGCTTCACCACGGTCCAGCAGCTTGCGGAACATTTCGACGCCTGTGCAGGTCGTTTTCTTGGTGTCGCGGATGCCGACGATTTCGATTTCGTCGCCCACGTTGATCACGCCACGCTCGACACGACCGGTCACAACGGTACCACGACCGGAGATCGAGAACACGTCTTCGACGGGCATCAGGAAGGGCTGGTCCACGGCGCGCTCGGGCGTCGGGATGTACTCGTCCACAGCGGCCATCAGCTTCTTGATCGCTTCTTCGCCGATTTCGGGCTTGTTGCCTTCCATCGCCGCCAGAGCGGAACCGGGCACAACGGGGATGTCGTCGCCGGGGTAGTCGTAGGACGACAGCAGCTCGCGGATTTCCATCTCAACCAGCTCAAGCAGTTCTTCGTCGTCGACCTGGTCAACTTTGTTCATGAAGACAACCATGGCGGGGATGCCAACCTGACGGCCGAGCAGGATGTGCTCACGCGTCTGGGGCATTGGGCCATCGGCGGCGTTCACGACGAGGATCGCGCCGTCCATCTGAGCGGCACCGGTGATCATGTTTTTCACATAGTCAGCGTGGCCGGGGCAGTCGACGTGAGCGTAGTGACGGGCCTCGGTCTCATACTCGACGTGCGCGGTCGAGATGGTGATGCCGCGGGCCTTTTCTTCGGGCGCGCCGTCGATCTGGTCATACGCTTGGAAGTCACCGAAGTATTTGGTGATCGCCGCGGTCAGCGTGGTTTTACCGTGGTCAACGTGGCCGATTGTGCCGATGTTGACGTGTGGCTTGTTACGTTCAAACTTTGCCTTTGCCATGGTGGCCTCCTAAGTGCGTCCGGTCTCAACCCGGATCAGGGTGTTTAAGTTTCTTTCAAGCGAAATACGAGCCGTAGACCTGGAAGTCTTTAGCGTAGGTATCTCGAATTTTGTCGATCGATTTGCTCGAAAACGAACCGACCTCTAGATGCTGTCCGCGCCGCTGCAAATGCGGTAGCGCGGGCAGGTTGCCAATATGCTTTTTTAGCGCCTCATAACAGGACGCCAATTCCGACATATCGAAGAGCGCGCTATAGAAAGACGCGTCATCCCCTAGAAAATAGACGAGAGGGGCAGTGTGCCACCAAACGTCCTTATCGAAGGTGCGAAAATCTTCGAGCCTTGATACGAACGCGTCTAAGGTGGGGTTTGCAGCAAGCCCCATCTCTTCAGCCACTGGATCGCCCGACTTCAATCGTTTGCTAGCTGGCCCTGTTAAAATGCGGTTCTTGTAGCAAGAACTTATTCGCGCCAATGGGTTTCGAACCATTGCAAATGTCCAAGCACCTTCTAAACGGCTGGACCCCACTTCCGCAAAAGGGCGAGTTGGGTACACGTTATGAATATGAACCCGACGCCCGTTTTTCCCGGTATAGGGTACAAATTCCACGCCGTGCTCTGCCTGATACAACAAAGCCTTGAGGGAGCTGGATGCACACTTCGGCACACCGAAGTACGAGATGTTATGCTTAGCGCAATTAACAACCATCGTTTACACCCAGCTCTCTCAATCAAGCAAACTTGGCCTGGATCTCGTCAGAGATGTTCTGCGGCACAGGCTCGTAGTGGTCGAACTGCATGGTGAAGTTCGCACGACCGGAAGACATCGAACGCAGCGTGTTGATGTAGCCGAACATGTTCGCAAGCGGCACGAAGGCGTCGATCGCGATGGCATTGCCGCGCGTGTCTTGACCCTGCACCTGACCACGACGGGATGTCAGGTCACCAATGATGCCACCGGTGTATTCTTCCGGTGTCACAACTTCGACCCTCATGATCGGTTCCAGCAGTTTCGCGCCAGCCTTCTTCATGCCTTCGCGCATACCCATACGGGCGGCGATTTCAAAGGCCAGAACGCTGGAGTCAACGTCGTGGAACTTACCGTCAATCAGAGCAACCTTGAAGTCGATGACCGGGAAGCCCGCCAGCGGACCGGAGTCCAGAACCGACTTGATACCCTTTTCCACACCCGGGATGTATTCCTTGGGAATGGCACCACCGACGATGCGGCTCTCAAAGGAGTAACCTTCGCCTGGCTCGGTCGGCATCAGGATCATTTTCACTTCACCGAACTGACCCGAACCACCCGACTGTTTCTTGTGGGTGTAAGTGATTTCGGCTTCGCGGCTGATCGTCTCACGATAAGCAACCTGCGGCGCACCGATGTTCGCTTCGACCTTGAATTCACGCTTGAGGCGATCCACCAAGATGTCGAGGTGAAGTTCGCCCATGCCCTTCATAATGGTCTGACCGGATTCCAGATCGGTTTCGACGCGGAAAGAGGGGTCTTCGGCGGCCAAACGGGCCAGACCAGCAGACATCTTTTCCTGGTCGGCCTTGGTCTTCGGCTCAACCGCGATCTCGATCACCGGATCGGGGAAGGTCATGGTTTCCAGAACCACCGGATCGTTCTGCGCGCAGAGCGTGTCACCTGTGGTGGTGTCTTTCAGACCGGCAAGCGCGATGATGTCGCCCGCAAAGGCTTCTTCGATCTCCTCACGGTTGATCGAGTGCATCATCATCATACGACCGACGCGCTCTTTCTTACCTTTCGTCGAGTTCAGAAGGGTATCGCCCTTCTTAAGCACGCCCGAGTAAACGCGGGTAAAGGTCAGCGAGCCCACGAAGGGGTCGTTCATGATTTTGAACGCAAGGCCAGAGAACGCCATATTGTCATCCGCGCGGCGCGGGATGTTACGGGTTTCTGTCTCATCGCCCGGCTTGAAGCCCATGTAGTCGACAACGTCCAGCGGGCTGGGCAGATAGTCGATCACGGCGTTCAACAGCGGCTGAACACCTTTGTTCTTGAAGGCGGAGCCACAGAGAACGGGGATGAATTTGATCGCCAGCGTGCCCTTACGGATCAGGTCGCGCAGGGTGTCGACGTCCGGCTCGGCGCCGTCCATCAGGTAGTTTTCCATCGCCTCGTCGTCCATCTCGACCGCGGTCTCGATGAGCTTGGCACGCCATTCGTCGGCGGTGTCCTTCAGGCTGTCACGGATGTCGCGCTGTTCCCAGCCGGCACCCAGATCCTCACCGGACCAGACCCATTCTTTCATGGTGACCAGATCAACGATGCCTTCCAGCTCGTTCTCGGCACCGATTGGGATCTGGATCGGCGCAGGCGTGGCGCCTGTGCGTTCCTTGATCATTTTCACGCAGTTGAAGAAGTCCGCGCCGATTTTGTCCATCTTGTTGACAAAAACAATACGCGGAACCTTGTAGCGGTCAGCCTGACGCCACACGGTTTCGGTCTGTGGCTCAACACCGGCGTTGGCGTCAAGCACGGCAACCGCGCCATCGAGAACCGCCAGCGAACGCTCAACTTCAATGGTGAAGTCAACGTGGCCGGGGGTGTCGATGATGTTCATCCGGAACTTGGTGTCGGATGTCGCATCGGCTGTGGGCTCTTCCTGGCGCTGCCAGAACGTGGTGGTCGCGGCGGATGTAATGGTAATCCCGCGTTCCTGTTCCTGCTCCATCCAGTCCATCGTTGCGGCGCCGTCGTGCACCTCACCGATGTTGTGGGATTTGCCGGTGTAGAAAAGGATACGCTCGGAGCAAGTGGTCTTGCCGGCATCGATGTGGGCCATGATGCCGAAGTTGCGGTAGCGTTCTAGCGGATAGTCGCGTGCCATGGGGCTGCTTCCTCGAAAATGTCAGTACGAACAGATCGCGCCCGAAACCGGGCGCGACGTTGAAATTACCAGCGGTAGTGGCTGAACGCTTTGTTGGCGTCGGCCATCTTGTGCGTGTCTTCGCGCTTTTTAACGGCGGTACCACGGGACTGGACAGCGTCCATCAGCTCGCCTGCAAGACGCTCTTCCATGGTGTTTTCGTTGCGGGCACGGGCGGCTTTGATCAACCAGCGGATCGCCAGCGCCTGACGACGCTCGGGGCGCACTTCGACCGGCACCTGATAGGTGGCACCACCCACGCGGCGCGAGCGGACTTCGACGGACGGCTGGATGTTTTCCAGCGCTTCGTGGAAGACCTCGATCGGCGCGCGTTTGATCTTGTCTTCGACGCGGGTCATCGCGTTGTAGACGATGCGCTCGGCGACAGATTTCTTGCCGTCGATCATCAGGTTGTTCATGAATTTGGTGAGAACCAGATCGCCGTATTTGGCGTCTGGCAGGACTTCGCGTTTTTCAGCGGCGTGGCGGCGTGACATGTCAGTGTCTTCCTCTTGGCGGGTGGTGGGGCCAGGCCCCACCCTACATCGAATGGATTGGCGGGGGCGTGCCCCACCACTGCGAGATTACTTCGGACGCTTGGCGCCGTACTTGGAGCGGCGCTGCTTCCGGTCCTTGACACCTTGGGTATCGAGAACACCGCGCAGGATGTGGTAACGCACACCCGGAAGGTCTTTTACACGACCGCCGCGGATCAGAACCACGGAGTGTTCCTGAAGGTTGTGGCTCTCACCCGGGATGTAGGAGATGACCTCAAAACCATTGGTCAGGCGCACTTTGGCGACCTTACGCATGGCCGAGTTCGGCTTTTTAGGTGTGGTTGTGTAAACCCGTGTGCAGACGCCACGCTTTTGCGGGCACTCCTGCAGGTGCATGGATTTCGAACGTTTGACTTTTGGCTGTCGCGGCTTGCGGATCAGCTGCTGGATCGTTGGCATTCCGGATATATCCCCGTATCGCTCAGATTGTGTACACGGGGGATCCCCCATGCGGCTAAATTCGACTACTTCGTGCGTCCACAAAGCAAAATGACCGCAACGTTCCCGTACCGAGGAAAACGAGGCGGTGGGTTAACAGAGGATCGGGCCAGTAGTAGGCCGGATCGTGACCACTTGAGTTATGAGTTCGGATTGGCAGAGCGGCCTCCACCTCCGAGATAGCGGGCGTATAGGACGTTGCGCGGGGGGTGTCAACAGCCTCGGGGGGCGGCGCGGGCGGGCGGATGCCGAGCGATGTGCTTATGATGGGCAGCTATCAGTCCCGAGGGCCATCGCCTGCCCGCGGGTCGGCGACCCAACAGTAGATCTTGCCACTTTATGGATCAGCCGTGATGTGCCTTAGCGAAGATGCGCCCAGCCTCACCAAATCGCCTACCCGTCCGGGCGGGCAGGCGATGGCCCGGCGCCTACGGCTTGTTTCCGGGCCGAGGCCCGCATTTCAAACCCTTGCCAGTGCTACCCCCCACTCGGCATAGTCGGCCAAAGACGCGAAAGGACCCCCCATGCAAGCGATCGGCCTCTGCCGCTTCTCCTACCCGGCGCTCGGCGGCTTTCAGGTCGGCCATGAAACCACCGAGGAACGCATTGCCTACCTCTATGACGAAGCCCGGCTGGAGGAACGCTTCCGCCTGCTCGAAACCGTCGCCCTGCCCTGCCTTGAGGCGCAGACAGACCCCGATTTCGGCATAGTCTTTGTCATCGGTGACCAATTCCCTCAACAGCACGAGAAGCGCCTCGAATCGCTATTGGCAGACCTGCCGCAGGCAGTGATTCACCGCGAGCCGCCCCGCCGGCACCGCGAGGTGATGAAAGAAGTGCTGAACGACGCCCGCATTCACCCCAACGAGCCGTGCCTGCAATTTCGCTATGATGACGATGACGCAGTTTCGGTCGACTTCATCGCGCGCCTGCGCCGCGCGGTCGAGAATAGCGCGGGGCTGCTCAAGGGCGAACGCTCCGTCGCCTTTGACTGGCCCAAGGGCTATGTGGCGGAATTCGACGCCTCCGGCATCCGCGCGGCGGAGGTCTTTCGCCCGCTGAACGTCGCAGC
This sequence comes from Sulfitobacter delicatus, assembly GCF_900102535.1. Taxonomy (GTDB): domain Bacteria; phylum Pseudomonadota; class Alphaproteobacteria; order Rhodobacterales; family Rhodobacteraceae; genus Sulfitobacter; species Sulfitobacter delicatus. The sequence goes on from NZ_FNBP01000001.1 coordinate 46,261, forward strand.
ACTCGCGATGTACGTCAAAGGGGGCAGTCCGCTGACCATCATGAACTTCGCCCATGAGAAACTGCCCCGTTTCATGCCGACTGTGAGCCTGCCCGACGCTGCAATGTTCGTGCGGAGCCACAATGGATCCAACGATTCGCGTCAGGGCGTGGCACAGCAAGTGAAGGTCGCGCCGCTGGATGCCGAAGGAGCCGCTCTGTTCCGCGACCGCTTTGCGATTGACGAGGATCACGTCCGGCAGGTTTTCTCAGCCTGACAGCTTTACCTTGCGTTCGCGGTAGAGCGTAAAGACCCCGGTCGCCACGACAATCGCCGCGCCGATAAGCGTTAGCGTCCCCGGCCAGTCGCCAAACACGACCCAGCCCAAGACCAGCGCCCAGAGCAGCCCGGTATAGCGGAACGGCGCGATGAAAGAGACATCTCCTGCCCGCATCACCTGGATTGAAAAGAAATAACCGCCGAGGACAAAGACTGCTGAACCGCCGATCAACAGCGCGAGGTCAGTGGTCACTGGCGCCCATGGGGCCGAAAGCGAGGCCAGCCCCGCGGCCGTCATAACAGAAAGCGCGGTCACCAATGTTACCGTCATCGAGGGCACCGCTGGCGACAGCGCCCGTGTCGACAGATCACGTACCGTAACGCAGAGCACCGCAATCAAAACGTAGATCGACCATATATTGAACCCTTCGGCCCCCGGCTTGACGATCAGCAACACACCGCAAAAGCCCACAGCAATCGCTGACAATCGCCGCCAACCGACGGCCTCGCGCAGCACCAGCGCGGACGCCAGCGTGACCGACAGCGGCACCACCTGCAGGATCGCCGTGACATTGGCGAGCGGCATGCTGAACAGCGCCGAGAGAAAGAAATAGGCCGCCGCAACCTCCGCGACCGAGCGCAACCCGATCACCTGCCAATCGCGGCGTGGCAAGCGCAGGTCAATCCGTCCAAGGTGGCGGCTCAGCGCAAGGATCAGGACCGAGGTAATCGCCCCGCGCAGGAACAGAAGTTGGAACAACGGCACGGCCCCATCTGTCGCCTTCAGCATCGTGTCATTGATCGTGAAACAGGCCATCGAGGCAATCATCAGCAAAGCGCCGATGGTATTGGGGGACATGAAATGGACTCCGCAAAAATCAGGCGCGGCCAATTCCATGTCGCGCGCCAAATGACTGGCAGCGGCAAGAGAAGCTGTCAAGGATGGGCGGAGCAGCGAGAGCGATGCCCCCTGCCCCTCGCAACTGACGTCAGTCCTTCGAAGCCTTAGCCGCCTGAGCGGCCTCGCTCAAAAGCTGGGTCACCTTTAGGCGCAAATAGGAAGGCTCCAGAGGTTTCTGCAAAACGATCGCCGCGAGTTTGCGGAAGGAGTCGTAGATTTCCAGATCGCGCGACCGTCCGCTAAGGAAGATGATCGGGATGTTCGAGACAGCCTCAATCTGCTTGATGTTCTGCGCCAGTTCCAGCCCGCCCATATCGGGCATCGAGATGTCCGAGATAATAATATCGGGATGCAGGTCCTCAACCACTTCCAAAGCATCATGCGCATTGAGGCAAGAGACGACCACAATAGAGCGGTCGTCCGAGAAGACTGTTTTGACCAGATCAAGGATAATAGGATCGTCGTCGATGTGCAGAATACGAGATGTCATTAGAAGCCTTGTCGGAAGGATACGATCCAGCAAAGTAGCGCGGTCTTGGCGTGGGTAAAAGCCCTCAGCGGTAGATAAGGGGAAAGCTCTTACTTAAACATAAAAGCCCCCGCAGCTTTCACTGCGGGGGCTTTTAATTCTCAATTCAAACCTGCGATCAATCGCGGCTCTCGTCGTCACCGACCGGCGCGTTGAAGACATCGCCACCGACGATATCGTCCTGCGCGGAGGCTTCCGGCGCGGCCAGTGCAGCAGCGGCTTCGGCCTCTTCGCGGCGCGCTTCGATCACGACGTTGTCGCGGTCTGTCGCCACTTTGCGCATCTGCTGGGTTGCCCCACCAGTACCCGCAGGGATCAGACGGCCCACGATGACGTTCTCTTTCAGACCAACCAGTTTGTCCCGCTTGCCCTGAACCGAAGCTTCGGTCAGCACGCGCGTTGTTTCCTGGAAGGACGCGGCAGAGATGAAGCTGCGGGTCTGCAGCGACGCCTTGGTGATACCCAACAAGATGGGCTCGCCCTTGGCAGGACGGCCACCCTTCTTGAGCGCCTTTTCGTTGGCCTGATCGAATTCCTGCTTGTCGACGTGTTCGCCCTTGAGCAGCGTGGTATCGCCGCTTTCCTGGATTTCCCACTTCTGCAGCATCTGACGCACGATGACTTCGATGTGTTTGTCGTTAATCTTCACACCCTGCAGGCGGTAAACGTCCTGCACTTCGTCGATCATGTATTCGGCCAAGGCTTCGACGCCCATGATTGCCAGAATGTCGTGCGGCGCGGGGTTGCCGTCCATGATGTAGTCACCCTTCTGCACGAAGTCGCCTTCGGCAACGGGGATGTGTTTCCCCTTGGGCACCATGTATTCAACCTTCACGTCCGGATCATCCGAGCTTTCAATCGCGATGCGGCGCTTGTTCTTATAGTCCTTACCAAAGCGCACATAGCCGTCGATTTCGGCGATAATAGCGTGATCCTTGGGGCGACGTGCCTCAAAGAGTTCGGCCACACGGGGCAGACCACCGGTAATGTCCTTGGTCTTGGCACCTTCACGCGGGATACGCGCGATGATGTCACCCGCTTGGATTTCGGTCTGATCCTCAACGGACAGAACGGCATCCACGGACATTGGATAGGTCACCGGGTTGCCCGCATCGTTGCGGACCGGCTCGCCATCGTCACCGACCAGAATGATCTCGGGCTTAAGCTCGTTGCCTTTGGGGGCCGCGCGCCAGTCGATCACGATCTTCTGGGTCATGCCTGTCGCATCATCGGTGTCTTCTTTCACCGCGATGCCCGACACGAGGTCGACATACTTCGTCATACCCGGCTTTTCAGCAATGATCGGCAGGGTGTAGGGATCCCATTCGAACAGCTTGTCGCCGCGAGCAATGGTATCGCCATCCTTGACGAAGAGCTTGGTGCCGTAGCCGACCTTGTGGCTGGCACGTTCGTCACCATTCTCGTCAACGATCGACAGCTTCATGTTCCGGCCCATGACGAGGATCTCGCCCGAGCTGTTTTCCAATGTCTGAGCGTTTTCGAACACGATTTTGCCGGACTGGCTGGCTTCCAAGAAGGACTGCTGACCACCCTGAGCAACACCGCCGATGTGGAACGTCCGCATCGTCAGCTGTGTACCCGGTTCACCAATCGACTGCGCCGCGATGATGCCGACGGCCTCACCTTGGTTCACCAGCGTACCACGGGCCAAGTCACGGCCATAGCACATGGCGCAGACACCTTCTTCGGCCTCACAGGTCAGCGGGCTGCGGATCCGTGCGGACTGCACAGCCGCCTCATCGATGGCGTCGGACAGACGTTCGTCAATCAGACCACCTGCAGGCACGATTACCTCTTCGGTGCCGGGCTTGAGGATATCCTCTGCCGCGACACGACCCAGCAGACGCTCGGCCAGCGAGGAGACAACTTCGCCATCGTTGACAGCCGCTTCGGCAGTGATCGCGATCTCAGTACCACAGTCATGCTCGCGCACGATGCAGTCCTGCGCCACGTCCACCAGACGGCGTGTCAGGTAACCGGAGTTCGCTGTCTTCAAAGCAGTATCCGACAGACCCTTACGGGCACCGTGTGTCGAGTTGAAGTACTCGAGAACGGTCAGACCTTCTTTAAAGTTCGAGATGATCGGCGTCTCGATGATGTCGCCATTCGGCTTCGCCATCAAGCCGCGCATCCCGCCCAGCTGCTTCATCTGAGTGACCGAGCCACGCGCACCGGAGTGGGCCATCATGTAGACCGAGTTCGGCTCTTTCTCGGAACCATTCTCGTGGTACGTCGTGGCCGAGATCGAGCCCATCATGGCTTCGGTGACCTTGTCGTTACACTTCGACCATGCATCGACGACTTTGTTGTACTTTTCGCCCTGAGTGATCAGGCCGTCCATATACTGCTGTTCAAAGTCCTTCACCTGCTCGCGGGTCTCTTCAACCAGCGGCCATTTGGTGTCGGGGATCAGCATGTCGTCTTTGCCGAAGGAGATACCCGCTTTGAAAGCTTCGCGGAAACCCATGGTCATGATTTGGTCACAGAAGATAACCGACTCTTTCTGACCGCAATAACGGTAGACGGTGTCGATGACCTGCTGCACTTCTTTCTTCCGCAGCAAGCGGTTGACCAGGTCAAACGGCGCTTTGGCGTTCAGCGGCAGCAAGGCGCCAAGACGCACACGACCGGGGGTCGTGTCGAAGCGTTTCATCACTTCGTTGCCTTCGGCGTCGATCTGCTTGATCCGCGCTTTGATTTTGGAGTGCAGGTGAACCGCACCGGCGTCGAGGGCATGCTGCACCTCGTCAACGGAACCAAAGACCATGCCTTCGCCAACCATGCCTTCACGCTCGAGGGTCGTGTAGTAGAGACCCAAGATCATATCCTGCGACGGCACGATGATCGGTGCGCCGTTTGCAGGCGACAGAACGTTGTTCGTGGACATCATCAGAACGCGCGCTTCCAACTGGGCTTCCAGCGAAAGCGGCACGTGGACGGCCATCTGGTCACCGTCAAAGTCAGCGTTAAAGGCCGAGCAGACCAGCGGGTGCAGCTGGATTGCTTTCCCTTCGATCAGCACGGGCTCGAATGCCTGAATCCCAAGACGGTGCAGCGTCGGCGCGCGGTTGAGCATGACGGGGTGTTCACGGATCACCTCATCCAGAATATCCCAAACTTCGGGACGCTCTTTCTCGACCAGCTTCTTGGCCTGTTTCACGGTGGAGGACAGACCTTTGGCCTCGAGCCGCGAGTAGATGAAGGGCTTGAACAGTTCGAGCGCCATCTTCTTGGGCAGACCACATTGGTGCAGCTTAAGCTCCGGACCAGTCACAATGACCGAACGACCTGAGAAGTCGACGCGCTTACCCAAAAGGTTCTGACGGAAGCGACCCTGCTTGCCTTTCAGCATGTCCGACAGCGACTTCAGCGGGCGCTTGTTGGCACCGGTGATGACGCGGCCACGGCGGCCGTTGTCGAACAGAGCATCGACGGATTCCTGCAACATCCGCTTTTCGTTGCGGACGATGATGTCAGGCGCGCGCAGCTCAATGAGGCGCTTCAGACGGTTGTTCCGGTTGATCACGCGGCGGTACAGGTCGTTCAGGTCAGACGTCGCAAAACGGCCCCCATCGAGCGGCACCAGCGGGCGCAGTTCTGGCGGGATCACCGGGATCACGGTCATGACCATCCACTCGGGACGGTTGCCGCTCTCAAGGAAGGACTCGACCACTTTCAGACGCTTGATGATCTTCTTGGGCTTCAGCTCGCCTGTCGCCTCTTTCAGATCGGCGCGCAGGGTTTCGGCTTCAGATTCCAGATCGATGGCTGCCAGCATTTCGCGGATCGCTTCGGCACCGATATTGGCGGTGAAAGCGTCCATGCCATAGGCGTCTTGGGCGTCCATATACTCTTCTTCGGTCATCATCTGACCGTATTGAAGATCAGTGAGGCCCGGCTCAATCACCACGTAGTTCTCAAAGTAGAGAACCCGCTCAAGATCGCGCAGAGTCATGTCCAGCATCAGGCCGATGCGCGAAGGCAGCGACTTGAGGAACCAGATGTGTGCCACTGGCGATGCCAGTTCAATGTGGCCCATACGCTCACGACGGACCTTTTGCAGCGTGACTTCCACACCGCATTTCTCGCAGACAACGCCGCGATACTTCATCCGCTTATATTTGCCGCAAAGGCATTCGTAGTCTTTGATCGGCCCAAAGATACGCGCGCAGAACAGACCGTCACGCTCAGGCTTGAACGTCCGGTAGTTGATGGTTTCCGGCTTTTTGATCTCGCCGAAGGACCAGCTGAGGATCCGCTCGGGAGAGGCCAAAGAGACCTTGATTTCGTCAAACGCTTTTTGCGGCGTCAACGGGTTGAACGGGTTGTTTGTCAGTTCCTGGTTCATTTTCAGATCCTTGAAAGGGGTGCGTTGGGAGGGACCGGACCCGTTTTCTTTTAAAGAAAACGGGCCGGGATTTTTAAAAAATCCCGTTTACCGCGTCACTCATCCTCCTCCGCATCCAGGAGTTCCATATTCAGGCCGAGGCCGCGCACTTCCTTGACGAGAACGTTAAAGCTCTCTGGAATGCCCGCTTCGAAGTTATCCTCGCCCTTGACGATGCTTTCATAGACCTTGGTCCGGCCCGCGACGTCGTCCGACTTGACGGTCAGCATTTCCTGCAATGTGTAAGCGGCGCCGTAAGCTTCGAGAGCCCAGACTTCCATCTCACCAAAGCGCTGGCCACCGAACTGTGCCTTACCACCCAGCGGCTGCTGTGTGACGAGGCTGTACGGCCCGGTCGAACGTGCGTGGATCTTGTCGTCCACCAGGTGGTGCAGCTTGAGCAGGTACTTCACGCCGACAGTCACCGGGCGGGCAAACTGCTCACCTGTCCGACCATCAAACAGCACCGACTGACCGGAGGTGTCAAAGCCAGCCCGCTTGAGGCTGTCGTTGACGTCCGCTTCCTTGGCACCGTCAAAGACCGGCGTGGCGATCGGCACACCGCGGCGCACATTGCCCGCAGCTTCCAAAAGCGTGTCCTCGTCCATGCCGCTGATGCCTTCTTCGTAGACATCATCGCCATAGGCCAAGCTCAACGCTTCGCGCACCGGTGTCAGGTCACCCGAACGACGGTACTCTTGCAGCGCCTCGTCAACATTAAGGCCCAGACCGCGTGCGGCCCAACCCATATGTGTCTCAAGGATCTGACCAACGTTCATCCGCGAGGGAACACCCAGAGGGTTAAGGCAGAAGTCGACCGGGGTACCATCGGCGAGGAACGGCATGTCCTCCATCGGCACCACTTTCGAGATCACACCCTTGTTCCCGTGACGACCGGCCATCTTGTCGCCCGGCTGCAGCTTGCGCTTCACCGCCACGAACACTTTGACCATCTTCATCACACCCGGGGGCAGATCGTCGCCACGACGGACTTTCTCGACCTTGTCCTCGAAACGCGCATCCAAGGTCCGTTTCTGGATCTCATACTGCTCGTTCAAGGCTTCGACGATCTTCGCGTCATCCTCGTCCTCAAGGGCCAGCTGCCACCACTGACCACGGGTCAGCGTTTCCAGCAGTTCCTCGGTGATCTGGCTGTTCGCCTTCACGCCTTTGGGGCCTTTGACGGCGATTTTGCCAAGGATCATATCCTTGAGACGCGCATAGATGTTGCGGTCAAGGATCGCCAGCTCGTCGTCCCGGTCACGGGCCAGACGTTCGACTTCCTCACGCTCGATCTGCAGCGCACGCTCGTCTTTCTCAACACCGTGACGGTTAAAGACACGCACTTCGACAACGGTGCCGAAATCGCCCGGCTTTACGCGCAACGAGGTGTCGCGCACGTCAGAGGCTTTCTCACCAAAGATGGCGCGCAGAAGCTTTTCTTCCGGCGTCATCGGGCTTTCGCCCTTGGGGGTGATCTTACCCACAAGGATATCGCCCGGCTCCACGTCCGCACCGATGTAAACGATACCGGCTTCGTCGAGGTTGCGCAGAGCTTCCTCGCCGACGTTCGGGATGTCACGGGTGATCTCTTCCGGCCCAAGCTTCGTGTCACGCGCGGCGACTTCGAATTCCTCGATGTGGATCGAGGTGAAGACGTCGTCGCGGGAAATCCGCTCGGAGATCAGGATGGAGTCTTCGTAGTTGTAGCCATTCCACGGCATGAAGGCGACGACGACGTTCTTGCCGAGCGCCAGTTCCCCCATGTCAGTCGACGGACCATCGGCGATGACCTGACCCTTGGTGACCTTCTCGCCCACTTTCACCAGCGGACGCTGGTTGATGCAGGTGTTCTGGTTCGAGCGCTGGAACTTGCGCATGCGGTAGATGTCCACACCCGCGTCGCCCAGTTCCAGATCCTCGGTGGCCCGGATCACGATACGGGACGCATCGACTTGGTCGATGATACCCGCGCGGCGGGCCGTATAGGCCGCCCCGGAATCGCGTGCCACAACTTCTTCGATGCCGGTGCCGACGAGCGGCGCTTCGGCTTGCAGAAGCGGTACGGCCTGACGTTGCATGTTCGAGCCCATGAGAGCGCGGTTGGCGTCATCGTTTTCCAGGAAGGGGATCAGCGATGCGGCGACCGAGACCAACTGCTTAGGCGAAACGTCGATCAGGTCCACGTTCTCCGTCGGCGCCAGCGTGTAGTCGCCGGACTGACGGGTCGAAACCAGCTCGTTCACGAACTTCATGTTCTCGTCGAGGTTGGCGTTGGCCTGTGCCACGGTGTGACGCATTTCCTCGGTCGCGGACATGTAGTGCACTTCGTCGGTGACGGTGCTGTCTTTGACAACGCGGTAAGGCGTTTCGATGAAGCCGTATTTGTTCACGCGGGCAAAGGTGGCCAGCGAGTTGATCAGACCAATGTTCGGCCCTTCCGGCGTTTCAATCGGACACATCCGACCATAGTGGGTCGGGTGAACGTCACGGACTTCAAAGCCCGCACGCTCACGGGTCAAACCGCCCGGCCCAAGCGCCGAGAGGCGACGCTTGTGCGTCACTTCGGACAGCGGGTTGGTTTGGTCCATGAACTGCGACAACTGCGAGGAGCCGAAGAATTCACGCACCGCAGCCGCGGCTGGTTTGGCGTTGATCAGGTCCTGCGGCATCACGGTGTCGATCTCGACGGAAGACATCCGCTCTTTGATCGCGCGCTCCATGCGCAGCAGCCCAACGCGGTACTGGTTCTCCATCAGTTCGCCGACGGAACGCACACGACGGTTGCCGAGGTGGTCAATGTCGTCGATGTCGCCACGGCCATCGCGCAGGTCAACCAGCGCTTTGATACAGGCAACGATGTCATCACGGTCCAGCGTGCGCTGTGTATCGGGCTTTTCAAGCGCCAGACGCATGTTCATTTTCACGCGACCAACAGCCGAGAGGTCATAACGCTCGCTATCAAAGAACAGCGTGTCGAAGAGCGCGGAAGCGGCCTCAACGGTGGGCGGCTCGCCCGGACGCATGACGCGGTAGATGTCCATGAGCGCGGTGTCACGGTTCATGTTCTTGTCCATCGCCATGGTGTTGCGCATGTAGGGGCCGACATTGACGTTGTCGATGTCCAGCAGCGGAATCTCGGTGATGCCCGCGTCGATCAGCTCCTTCGCGGTGCCACCGATCAGCGTGCCGTCTTTGTCGTACTCCAGCGTCAACTCGTCACCGGCTTCGACATAGATCGCGCCGGTTTCTTCGTTGATGATGTCACGGGCCACGAACTTGCCGACGATGTGATCGAACGGCAGCAGCAGGTCTTTGACCTTGCCTTCATCGAGCAGCTTTTTGACGGCGCGTGGTGTGACTTTCTTGCCTGCTTCGAACAAGATCTCGCCGGTGGCCGCGTCAACCAGATCATAGGTCGGACGGGTGCCGCGCACGCGGTCGGGGAAGAAGGGTGCAACCCAGCCCTTGTTCTTTTCCAGCGTGTAGGTGACGGTCTTGTAATAGGCGTCCATGATCGCCTCTTGGTCCAGCCCAAGGGCATAGAGCAAGGTCGTCACAGGCAGCTTGCGGCGGCGGTCGATCCGGGCAAAGACGATGTCTTTGGCGTCGAATTCAAAGTCTAGCCAGGAACCACGGTAGGGGATGATGCGGCAAGCGAACAGGAGCTTACCCGAAGAGTGGGTCTTGCCCTTGTCGTGGTCAAAGAACACGCCCGGCGAACGGTGCATCTGGGATACGATCACACGCTCGGTGCCGTTCACGACAAAGGTGCCGTTCGGCGTCATCAGGGGCATGTCGCCCATGAACACGTCTTGCTCTTTGATGTCTTTGACCGACTTCGCGCCGGTGTCTTCGTCAACATCAAACACGATGAGGCGCAGCGTCACCTTAAGCGGCGCGCTGTAGGTCATGTCACGCTGCTGACATTCCTCAACATCGTATTTGGGCTTTTCAAGCTCGTACTTGACGTATTCAAGCACCGAGGTCTCGTTAAAATCTTTGATCGGGAAAACCGACTGGAAAACGCCTGTGATACCTTCACCATCGGTGGGGGTCTCGGCGTCGCCGGAATTCAGGAACAGATCATAAGAGGATTTCTGAACCTCAATGAGGTTCGGCATCTCCAGCACTTCGCGGATTTTGCCATAATATTTACGCAGACGTTTCTGGCCAAGGAAGGATTGTGCCATGTGTCGTGTCACCTTTCGTGTCTCTCGCCGAGCGCATCAACCACCGGGGCCGTGGTGCGCGCCCATAAGAGCGGAAAATCCGGGTCAATTCTTGGAATGCGTCCCACCGCATCCCTTCCGACCATGGACCTCTCCAGAGAAATGCTCCCGGACGGAACATTCGTCAAAACAGGTCAGGCTGGACAGGAAGGTTCCCGTCCAGCCCTTGTTCATGCGTGGTGCACGTTGCCGCGCACCTCTGGCTTAGGCCAGCTCGACTTCGGCGCCAGCTGCTTCCAGCTTGCCTTTGATGTCTTCGGCTTCGGCTTTGTCGACGCCTTCTTTGATCTTGCCACCGGCTTCGACCAGGTCTTTGGCTTCTTTCAGGCCGAGACCTGTGATGCCGCGGACTTCCTTGATCACGTTGATCTTGGATGCGCCGGCGTTCTTCAGAACGACGTCGAATTCGGTCTTTTCTTCTTCGGCAGCGCCGCCATCAGCAGGACCAGCCATCATCACTGCGCCGCCAGCGGCGGGCTCGATGCCGTACTCGTCTTTGAGGATGGTTTTCAGTTCTTGTGCTTCAAGCAGAGTCAGACCAACGATGTCTTCTGCCAGTTTCTTCAGATCAGCCATGTTTAGCTCTTTCCGTTACGATATGTGTGTTCCAACGCGCGTGTTCAACCCGAGCGCCGGCTTGACGATATGCCTTACGCAGCCGCCTTGTCCTCGATCGTGGACAAGATGGATGCGATGTTGCTTGCAGGTGCGCCAATGGCCCCGGCGATGTTCGAAGCAGGTGCGCCGAGCATGCCCGCGATGGTGGAGATAAGCTCCTCCCGCGAAGGCATTTTCGACACGGCTTCGACACCAGCGGCGTCCAACGCGTTCTCACCCATGGAACCACCGAGGATCACCAGCTTTGGGTTTTCCTTGGAGAATTCCTGAGCAACCTTGGCCGCAGCCACAGGATCCTCAGAATAGGTCAGAACGGTCATACCCGTCAGAAGGTCAGCAATGCTTTCGCATGGCTTGCCCTCAAGGGCGATCTTGGCGAGCCTGTTTTTGGCAACACGCACAGACCCACCGGCAGCGCGTGCGCGCGCCCGAAGGTCCTGCATTTCGGCAACTGTCAAACCGACGTAGTGGCTAACCACAACGACGCCAGAGCTTTCAAAGATCTGGCCGAGTTCGTCGACCAGCTGTTCTTTTTGTGCTCTATCCACAGTTTCACTCCAAATTTGGGGGTTGCCCCCCGGCTCAGTTCAGGATGCGGTCTTCTGCATCCCATTCGGGTCCAATGAAGGGTCCCGGCCAAAACCGCCCGAAGGCAGAATTTTTCCGGTTTCCCATCTCAGGAAGGAATTATTCAGGCCATGGCCCAAACCCTCCGTCTCGGACAGACGCGAGGACCGATCTTTTGGCCCTTGCGTATCTGACGGCCGAAGCCGCCAAATTCGGGTCGCAAGGTGGGGGCTGCCCCCCACCCGGCGAGGATCACTCGGCGGTTGCGTTCTCGACAGCAACCGACACGCCTGGGCCCATTGTGGAGCTCAGGTTGATCTTTTTCATGTAGGTGCCTTTGGCACCGGCCGGCTTGGCTTTGGACACGGCGCCAACGAAGGCACGGATGTTTTCTGCCAGCTTGGCTTCGTCGAAGGACAGTTTGCCAACGCCTGCGTGGACGACACCGCCCTTTTCAGCTTTGAACTGAACTTCACCGCCCTTGGCCGCTTTCACGGCATCGGCGACGTCCATGGTCACGGTGCCAACCTTGGGGTTCGGCATCAGGTTACGGGGACCAAGCACTTTACCCAGACGGCCAACGATCGGCATCATGTCGGGTGTCGCGATGCAACGATCAAAGTCGATCTTGCCGGACTGCACGGTTTCCATCAGGTCCTCTGCGCCAACGATATCTGCGCCAGCCTTTTCGGCTTCTTCAGCTTTCGCGCCACGGGCGAAGACAGCAACGCGCATGGTTTTGCCGGTGCCGTTTGGGAGGCCGACAACACCGCGGACCATTTGGTCTGCGTGGCGTGGGTCAACACCGAGGTTCATTGCGATCTCGATGGTTTCGTCGAACTTTGCGTTTGCGTTTGCTTTGATGAGGCTTACCGCTTCTTCAACGGTGATCTCTTCTTTGCCAGCAAAGGCTTCACGGGCGGCGCGGGTGCGTTTTCCAAGTTTTGCCATCTTACTTCACCTCGATGCCCATGGACCGGGCAGAGCCCAGGATGATTTTCATCGCCGCTTCCACGTCGTTCGCGGACAGGTCGGCGGCTTTTGCTTCTGCGATTTCGCGCAGCTGCTTGGTGGTCACGGTGCCAACGGTTTCACGCGAAGGCGTTTTCGCGCCGGAGTTCACCTTGGCCGCTTTTTTCAGGTAGTAAGACGCCGGGGGCGTCTTGATGTCCATGGTGAAGGACTTGTCCTGATAGTAGCTGATCACGGTGGGGCACGGTGCGCCCGGCTCCATGTCTGCGGTCTTGGCGTTGAACGCCTTGCAGAATTCCATGATATTGATGCCGCGCTGACCGAGGGCTGGACCCACGGGCGGGGACGGGTTTGCTTGACCCGCTTTAACTTGCAACTTCATCGTACCGACGAGTTTCTTGGCCATCTGACCATTCTCCTTTCAACACCCTTGGGGCGCGCCCCGCGGGATCTTCGTTGCGTGGTCCGGGTCGGGCGCCGCGGCGACCTTGCCTCCCACAATGACCGATGCCCTTGGGGCACCGGGGTGGCGGGGCGAACCCCGCCTCACACTCAGATCTGCTTGTTGACCTGCGTGAATTCCAATTCGACCGGGGTTTCCCGGCCAAAGATCGAGACCGACACCTTGAGGCGCTGGTTGTCCTCGTCGACCTCTTCGATCATGCCGTCGAAGTCCTCGAACGGACCATCGGCAACCTTGACCTTCTCGCCGATCTCGAAATGGATCAGCGTGCGTGGGGCTTCTTCGCCTTCCTGCACACGACCCAAGATCGCCTGCACTTCGGCATCGCGCATCGGCATCGGGCGGCCTTGCGGGCCCAAAAAACCGGTGACGCGGTTGATCGAGTTGATCAGGTGATAGCCCGCGTCGGACATTTCCATATGCACCAGCACATAGCCGGGCATGAAGCGACGCTCGGTTGTCACCTTCTTGCCGCGCCGGACCTCGATCACCTCTTCGGTGGGCACCAGCACTTCGTCAATCTGGTCTTCAAGTTCCTGCTCAGCCACGGATGCGCGGATCTGCTCAGCGATCTTCTTTTCGAAGTTCGACAGGACACTGACCGAATACCACCGTTTTGCCATCTGAACTCTGGTCCCTGTCTTGCCATGCGGGCTGCCCCGGCATGTAAATTCGTCAATCATACGAGGCCTTAGCCCCGAAACTTCTGAACAAAAAATCGGCGCGCAACTCGAATCGCCGCACGCCCTTTTCAGGTCAGGTCTGCGCAATAGCCCGCGCGGAGGCGGGTTTCAAGGGTGTAAACATAAAATCACCGATGCGCGCAAAGGTCAGCCGAACATCCCCAAGATCTGCTGCAAGCCGCCGCGGATCAGAATGTCGACAATGGCAAAGAACACGGCTGTCAGCGCGGCGAGGATAAACACCATCACCGTGGTCAGCATGACTTCGCGCTTGGTCGGCCAAACAACCTTGGCGACTTCGGTGCGGACCTGCTGGATGAACTGAAGCGGATTGGTGGTGGCCATGACATCTTTCCCTATTGGCGGATTGGGCGGATGTAACGGGTCCGCCGCATGGTTTCAAGACTGCGTTTGCGCAGGCTCTATCCTTCGGAGTTGCGCAAACTATCGAACCGCCGCGCCATAGCGGCATCATGGCGTGCATCGGCAGCGGCCATTTCACCAAAATCTGGCAGATAGAGCCCATCCACCGTACCCTCAGGAAAGCGGTCGAGAATGGCATCCCATTTCATCGCAAAAGCATCGAGCCTGTTGTGCAGATCCGCTGCACGTTCAGGTCGACGGCCCGCATACCAGCGACCAATCGCCATGCCCCGCCGCCAGAAACCGTCATAGCCAAGGGCCAGAAAGACGCCGAGGATGAGGAAGACAGTCAGCAGCAGCACGCCAACCACCAACCAAGGGCGGAACAGGACAAGCAACGCCAGGCAAGCGAGCACGATATGCCGAGTAGTAGGCCGGTACCCGATCAGACGCGCCCAGGCCCGTGCTACCAGTCCGGGGCGCGACGGCTTTTTCGCCACCCTCTCCGGCGTGGCAAGCGCCTCTTCCAAAGGCGGTAAGGCTGCTGTCCCCTTGCGAGGCTGCGCAACAGGTGCAGGCTCGGCCCGTTTCGCTGATTCCGGCTTTGGCCCCTTCGGCGTAGTCGCCTCAGCCTTCAGCAAGTCTTGAATTGCCGCCAAGGAGGCCGGGTCAAGCTCGGCCGCCGGCGCAGGATGGTCGGGGGTATTCGTCATATCAGGCTCTCTCACGCAGATACGCGAAGCCTAGCCCGGCATTCAGACAGACCGAGGGCGCAAATGCGGCAAGACCGTGGCGCCTCGGCGCTGAGCGCGTAATATGTTGGTAAATGTGGCAGGGGCTGAGGGACTCGAACCCACGACCCTCGGTTTTGGAGACCGATGCTCTACCAACTGAGCTAAACCCCTATGCCGGTGGCTTGGGTAGTCGCAATTCGTCCCCGGATCAAGAGCCGATCTGCCCTTTCCCGCCGATATTCGCCGCTTTGCGGAACATTGCGGTCCGCGCTCACGTTTTCCCGACGAACCAAGCCCGAAACCGGAGGACGAAACATGCCGATGAACAACCTGAAAGACGTCTACACTGACCAACTGCAGGATCTCTACTCTGCGCTGAAGCAATCGCTGGAGGCCACAAACGCCCTTGGCCGTGCGGCAGAAGACAAGGAATTGTCCGAAGCGCTGATCGACGGCAGCAATGGGATTTCCAAAGGGATGGACGTGCTTAAATCCATCTGTGCCAAACATGACCTCGATCCCGCTGGCGAGCACTGCCACGGCATGGAAGGCCTTGTGAAAGAAGCGCATAAACACGTGCTCGAAGAAGACTTTGGCGACAGCGACACCCGCGACGCGATGATCATCACGCAGTACCAGCGCATGGTGCACTACGCGCTCGCCGGTTACGGCTGCGTCGTTGCCTTTGCCAACCGTCTGGGCGAGAACGAAGACGGCGCGCAGCTACAAGAGCAGCTCGACCACACCTATGACGGCGACCGCCGCATGACTGACATTGCGACCAAAGGTGGGGTCAACGCCGACGCGGCTTAACCCT
The DNA here is from genome assembly GCF_900102535.1 of Sulfitobacter delicatus. Lineage (GTDB taxonomy): Bacteria > Pseudomonadota > Alphaproteobacteria > Rhodobacterales > Rhodobacteraceae > Sulfitobacter > Sulfitobacter delicatus. Next base: position 61,806 of record NZ_FNBP01000001.1, read on the forward strand.
CACCGAAACGAATCGCTCAGGGCCGGCCCATTGGGTCGGCCTTTTGTCTGTCAGCCCGCCGGTTTTGCCTTCTCCAGTGCCGCGATGTCGCCACCACAAATCGCCGCCTCGTGCTCAAGAATGTGATCAATCGGCCAGTCCCACCATGCGATCTCCAACAGCCGAGCAATGGCGTCGTCAGAGAATCGCCGCCGGGTGACCCGTCCGGGATTGCCGACAACAATGCTATAGGGCGGCACCCTGCCGCCAACGACTGCGCCGGCCCCGATGATCACACCGTCGCCGATCTCCGCCCCCGGTAGAATACGCGTCCCCTGCCCGATCCAGACGTCATTCCCGACAATCGTATCCGCACCCGGTTTTGGCAGTGAAGGCCGCCCTGTCCGGTCACCGCCGCCAAATACTGCAAAGGGAAAGCTGCTGATTCCGTCGTGCCGGTGATTGGCCGAGGCCGTGATGAATTGGGTCCCATCTGCGATCTGACAGAACTTGCCGATGATTAAGCACTCTGGGCTGAAGTCGAAAAGATAAGGCGCCAGCCGCGCGGCCCAATCTTTGGGCGGGTCAAAGGCGCTGGCGTAGCTATAGGCGCCGACCGAAATGCGCGGATGGTCCAGCACAGCGGAGAGAAAGACTGTGCCGAGGTGCGGGCTCCCGTCAGGGAGCGTAATAGGAAAGCGAGTGTTGGGAGCGGGAAAGTTGGATACGGGCATGAATGCCTCCGGAAGCTGATGTTGCGTTACTCACTTCACGGCGCTGTTCATCGGACCCTCTCCTATTGTTTCGGTACTTTATCATTAGTCTCCCACTGGCACCAGAGATACAACCTTTGCGGGAAGGCACATCGGGCGCTAAGGTAAACAAAACAATAATTTCACGGCGGGTCATCTGACCATTTTATTGAGCAGTTAGTTACAGGTTTTACATGACGATTTCGCGCAGTCTTTCATCGCGCGTGCAGGCCATTGGTCTGACCCGCTAGTCCTATCCTGCCGCCGGAACTGGGTTCCGCAAGAACGGTGATGACGTCGGCGACTTGCGCGCGCGTCTCTACGCACCACACCGGCTCGACCACCGTCTTTTTCTGCTGGAGAACGTGCTGCTGCCCGGCCTCAAGCGACAAAGTGATCCAGACTTCACCCATCTGTTTTTGATGGGGGATCAGCTTCCGGACCCATGGCGCAGCCGTGTGCTTGACCTGCTCGCTAAGATTCCGCAAATCATTCCGATCTTTGCCCCTGAGGGGCGCAGGCTCAACGACGTCTGCCGCGAAGCGATCCACGACCATACCGCAGCCGACTGCGAGGTGACCGCACAATACCGGCTCGACGATGACGATCGTCTGGCGGCCAGCTTCATCGGCGAGAGCAGACGGCTCTTTGGCACATTCGAACCGCTCTACGAAACCCAAGGTCACTTCGGGCTCGACTTCAACCGCGGCTTCATCCTGCAAACCACAGCCCAAGACCTGACAATGCGCCCTGTCAGCATGCGCTTCTGGGCGCCGGGGATGGTGGTCTTTCAGCGCCGCGGTGCGAAGCGCACCGCTTTGGACTACAACCACCTGAAACTATGGCGCTACATGCCGACGATGACATGGCGGGAAGAGCCGATGCTCATCCGCGGAGCGCACCATGACAATGACAGCCACCTGTCGAGCTTTGGCCGCCGCGCCCGCGGTTTTGTCTTTGATCCGCCCAACCCGCGGCGGTATTTCAAAAAGAACTTCGGCGTGAACCTCAACCGAATGCAGCGGGTCTGGGACGCCCAAAAAGCGTATTTTCTACAGGATGCGCCGCCAGAGGTTCGTCAACTGAAGGCCGGCTAAGCCAACCCGCTTTCAAAGGTCTTCACACAACGCAAAAGGCCGCAGCAAAAGCTGCGGCCTTTCGTTTGTCTTATCGTTCGGGCCCGAAGGCCCGCCCCATAATTACTCAGTGATCTTCGACACAACGCCGGCGCCAACCGTACGACCACCTTCGCGGATCGCGAAGCGCAGGCCGTTTTCCATGGCGATCGGTGCGATCAGCTCAACGCCGAAGGACACGTTGTCGCCTGGCATAACCATCTCGGTGCCTTCTGCCAGCTGAACAGTGCCGGTCACGTCAGTTGTACGGAAGTAGAACTGCGGACGGTAGTTCGCGAAGAACGGCGTGTGACGGCCACCTTCCTCTTTGGTGAGGATGTAGGCTTCGGCTTCGAACTTGGTGTGCGGGGTCACGGAACCCGGCTTGCAGAGAACCTGACCGCGCTCAACGCCGTCACGCTCAACGCCACGCAGCAGCGCGCCGATGTTGTCGCCAGCTTCACCACGGTCCAGCAGCTTGCGGAACATTTCCACACCGGTGCAGGTGGTTTTCTTGGTGTCGCGGATGCCGACGATTTCGATTTCGTCGCCAACGTTGATCACGCCACGCTCGACACGGCCTGTCACAACGGTACCACGACCGGAGATCGAGAACACGTCTTCGACGGGCATCAGGAAGGGCTGGTCCACGGCGCGCTCGGGCGTCGGGATGTACTCGTCCACAGCGGCCATCAGCTTCTTGATCGCTTCTTCGCCGATCTCGGGCTTGTTGCCTTCCATCGCCGCCAGAGCGGAACCGGGCACAACGGGGATGTCGTCGCCAGGGTAGTCGTAGGAAGACAGCAGCTCGCGGATTTCCATTTCGACCAGCTCAAGCAGCTCTTCGTCGTCGACCTGGTCAACTTTGTTCATGAAAACGACCATGGCGGGGATGCCAACCTGACGGCCAAGCAGGATGTGCTCACGCGTCTGGGGCATTGGGCCATCGGCGGCGTTCACAACCAAGATCGCGCCGTCCATCTGAGCGGCACCGGTGATCATGTTTTTCACATAGTCAGCGTGGCCGGGGCAGTCGACGTGAGCGTAGTGACGGTTCTCGGTCTCATACTCGACGTGCGCGGTCGAGATGGTGATGCCGCGGGCCTTTTCTTCGGGCGCGCCGTCGATCTGGTCATACGCTTGGAAGTCACCGAAGTATTTGGTGATCGCCGCGGTCAGCGTGGTTTTACCGTGGTCAACGTGGCCGATTGTGCCGATGTTGACGTGTGGCTTGTTACGTTCAAACTTTGCCTTTGCCATGGTGGCGCCCTTTTAATTGAGGGGCCCCAACGGGGACCCGAACCCTATCTGGCGGGCGATGTATTGGGTCTGGCAGGTAAAATCAAGCGGGACTTGCACCTTATGCCCTTTTAAAGCGCAAGACGGCGCGTCCTGGGGCCGGTTCGGTCGGTTACTTGTCTTCCGGTCCCGCGGCTGATGCTGTCGCCACCCCACCATTGAACCAACCCTGCTCACGGTTTTGCTTCACAAGGTAGTTCTCAATCGCCTTGGCGGCGTTCTGGCTAAGGTTCTTGAGCTGCTCATCCGCGGATTTGGTATAGCCTGAGCCGACAACCGGCCCTTGGTCAAAGGATTCAAAGACGGTGATCTGATGCGGCTCGGCGTTCAGCTTCTTGTTCTTTGCATCATCCCAAACCGTCAGATTCAGGATCAGGATGGACTTCGGCGCAAAGACCAGCGGGATGCCGGGCTGGGCCAGCACATAGCCCTCGACGCTGATGCCGAAGTGATAAAAGCGCTCCCCGTCATAGCGATCAAACCGCTCCGCCGTTGCGGCCTGAACGGCGGCGGCCAGTTCGTCCTTGCTGACTTCACGGCTCAGCGGACCTTTCTGAGCCTTGGGCGCCACGACGATATTGTGATGCAGGTTAAAGTCCCCCAGCGGTGTCGGCGCATCGCCCAAATCGGACGCGCCGTTACAGGCGGCCAAAGTCGCAACAGTCATCAGCACGGCAAGAACTCGGATCATCGGCACATCCCTCGGGGCGTTAATATCTTGAAAGGGGTAGCCGATGGCCGGGGGCGGCGCAATCATTTGCCGCAGTTGCATGGTTAGGGGGCTGCGCTATCTTAGCGGGGAATGAGGACAGCATCATGACCGAGCCAGCCCCCCTCCCCGTCCGCGTGCCGCTTGTGACCGAACCTGTCGGCCTGTGGGGCAGCCTGCAAATGGCGCGGCGCAATGTGCTGAGCATCATTCCCAAGATCGCCACCACCCAGCCGATGGTTTCAGGCAAGACGGGAAAGCGCTGGCATATGGTGATGGACCCCGGCGCGATTCGTCAAATCTTGCTCGACCGGTTGGATGACTATCCGAAATCACTGGTGACCAAGAACCTGCTGCGCCCCGCCATCGGAGAATCGCTCTTCATTGCCGAAGGCGCCCATTGGCGCTGGCAACGCCGCGCCGCCGCGCCAGTGTTTTCGCAGCGCAACGTGCGCAATCTATCCCCGGTGATGACTACCGCCGCCAGCCGAGCCGCCGACCGCATTGCCGAAGCCGGGCCACGCGCCGTGAACATGCTGGATGAGATGGTTACCACCACCTTTGACGTGATCGGTGACGTCACCTTCTCCGGCGACGGCACTTTTGACCGCGACAAGGTGCACGGGGCGATTGACGACTATATCGCCGAGGCGGGCAAGATCAGCCTGTTCGACATTCTGGGCTTTCCCGACTGGCTGCCCCGCCCGGGGCGGATCATGTCGGGCCAAGCGCTGAAGCAGATGAAGGCCATGGCCGACAGCGCGATTGAAGCCCGCGTCGCCCGCGGCCACGAGGGCACGCCCGATCTGCTGGACCTGCTGCTCGACGGTGTGGACCCAAAGACCAAACGTCAGATGAACACCGGCGAACTGCGCGACAATCTGTTGACCTTCATCGTCGCGGGGCATGAGACCACGGCGCTGACGCTGGCGTGGTCGATGTATCTGATGGGGTTCGACCAAGACATGCAGGCCCGCGCCCGCGCTGAGGTGCAGTCCGTGCTGGGTGACCGGCCCTGCACTGGGGACGACGTCGACAACCTGCCGCTGGTGCGGATGATCGTGGACGAGGCGCTGCGGCTCTACCCCGCCGCCGGGATCATCTCGCGCACGGCTTTGAAGAAAGACAGCCTTTGTGACCGCGAAATTCTGCCCGGTGATACGGTGATGATCCCGATCTACGCGCTTGGCCGCAGCGAACTCCTGTGGGACAACCCCGACGCCTTCCGGCCCGAGCGTTTCTCCGACCGCAAGGCGATTGACCGCTACGCCTATCTGCCCTTTGGCGACGGGCCACGCATCTGCATCGGGGCGAGTTTTGCGCTGCAAGAGGCGGTGATCATCCTCGCGACGCTCTTGGGCCGGTTCAAATTCACCCCGGTGCCGGGGAAAGACCCTGAGCCGGTGATGATCCTCACCCTTCGCCCCGAAGGTGGCGTCTGGATGACGGCCGAGCCACTTAGCTGACCCCGCCGCAAAGCGGGGCCGCTGGGATCAGTTGAACTTGTTGTCGCGCGGGAAGCCGCGCGGTGCCATGCGGCCCGAACTGGCGCGCTTGCCGGTCCATTCGGCCAGATCGACCTCGGTGCGCGTTCGGCCCGCCGGGTCCTGCCAGCTTAGGCCCGCTTCACGCGTAAAGGTGGTGGCATCCGAAAGCCCGCCGTCCTTGTACTTTTGCAGACGCACGCCCTTGCCCCGGCCCATCTCGGGCAGTTCATCAAGGCCAAAGACCAGCACCTTGCGGTTCTCGCCGACGGTCGCGACGCTGTCGCCCGACACCGCATGACAAACCAGCGCGGTCACGCCTTCGCCGCGCACGTTCAGCACCTGTTTACCGCTGCGGGTCTGGGCCACGACCTCGTCCTCGGGCACGACAAAACCATCGCCCGCCGAGGAAGCCACCAGCAACTTGCGCCCCGGTTGGTGGATAAAGAGCGAGACGATCTGCACCTCATTAGGGAGATCGACCATCAGCCGCAGCGGCTCGCCCATGCCGCGTCCGCCAGGCAGATTGGCGGCGGAGACGGTGTAGAACCGCCCGTTCGAGCCAAAGACCAACAAGCGGTCCGTGGTCTCGGCATGGAAGATGAAACGCGGGCCGTCGCCGTCTTTGAACTTCAATTCGCGGTTCAGATCGATATGGCCGGTCATGGCGCGGATCCAGCCCATCTGGCTACAGACCACGGTGATTGGCTCACGGTCGATCATCGCCTCAATCGGCACGTCTTCAACCTCGCCTGCGGTCTCGAAGGTGCTGAGACGCTGGCCGCGTTTCACCCCGTCAATGACCCAATCTTTGCCGAATTGCTTTTTCGTGGCGCGCAGCTGGTCGGCAATGGTGGTCCATTGCAACTCTTCGTTCTCGAGCAAGTCCTCAAGACCCGCGCGTTCCGACATCAGCGCATCGCGCTCGCGCACCAGCGCATCTTCTTCCAAGCGCCGCAAAGACCGCAGACGCATGTTGAGGATCGCTTCGGCCTGCACATCCGACAGTCCATTCTCGCGGCCCGCATAGCTGTGCGGCACGGCGCGGGTGTCCCCGCTCTCGGCCAGCACGCCCGTCGCCTGCGCCTCGGCATCCGCGATCACCGCGAGTTTGGAGACATCGACACCGGCCAGCGGCGAGACATAGGCGCTCTCATCCATGGCACGGCTCAGCGTGTCTTGGTGCACCCGGCTCCAGTCCTCATACATCAAGGCGGCCTTGGGGTCGTCGTCATAACGGATGATCTCGATCACGCGGTCGAGGTTCAAAAACGCCGTGATCAGGCCCTGCAAGACTTCGAGCCGGTGGTCGATCTTGTCCATCCGGTGCCGCGAACGGCGTTGCAGCACCTCGCGCCGGTGGTCGAGGAAGGCGCGCAGCACTTCTTTCAGCGAGCAGACCTTGGGCGTCTGCCCGTCGATCAACACGTTCATGTTGAGCGAGAACCGCACCTCCAGATCAGAGTTGCGGAACAGCATGCCCATCAACACCGCCGGATCGACGTTCTTCGAGCGCGGCTCAATGATCATGCGGATGTCTTCGGCGGACTCGTCACGCACATCAGCGAGAATCGGGATCTTCTTGGTTTGGATCAGCTCCGCGATCTTTTCGATCAGCTTGGACTTCTGAACCTGATAGGGAATTTCGGTGACAACGATCTGCCACGCGCCCCGACCGAGGTCTTCGACCTCCCAGCGGCAGCGCAGGCGGAAGGAGCCACGGCCTGTGCGGTAGGCGTTCGCGATGTTCTCCGCCGGTTCAACAATCACCCCGCCAGTGGGGAAATCGGGACCGGGCACATATTTCAAGAGCGTCTCGTCGCGGGCGTCGGGCGTCTTGATCAAATGGATACAGGCGTCGCACAGTTCGGCAATGTTATGCGGCGGGATGTTGGTGGCCATGCCCACAGCGATCCCCGAGGAGCCATTGGCCAGCAGATTCGGAAACTGCGCGGGCAGCACCACAGGTTCGGTCAGCGTCCCGTCATAGTTCTCGCGGTAATCAACGGCGTTCTCGTTCAGCCCTTCGAGCATCGCTTCAGCAACGGCTGTCATTCGCGCTTCGGTATAACGCGAGGCGGCGGGGTTATCGCCGTCGATGTTGCCGAAGTTACCCTGCCCGTCGACCAGCGGATAGCGCACGTTAAAGTCCTGTGCCAAACGCGCCATCGCATCGTAAATCGCGGCGTCGCCATGGGGGTGATAGTTACCCATCACGTCGCCCGAAATCTTGGCCGATTTACGAAAACCCCCGGTGGAGGACAGCTTCAACTCGCGCATCGCATATAGGATGCGGCGATGCACCGGTTTCAGCCCGTCGCGGGCGTCCGGCAGCGCACGGTGCATAATCGTCGACAGCGCATAGGTCAGGTAGCGCTCCCCCAACGCACGGCGCAGCGGCTCGGACAGATCATTCGGGTCGAGTTCAGGGGGAGTGGTTACGTCAGACATGACGGTTCTTTTAGCTAAGCCCCCGCATACGAGCAAGCGTCAGATTGTTTCCTCCCCCATTCAGATTCCCCGCTGACCATCTGTCAAGGGACGCCCAGGTTGAAAAATTAACCGTCCGCGAATTTTTGCCAAAAGGTTTTGAACCATCGGCGTAGCTTTGCGTTGGGTCGGTGAGAAAACAGTGATGTTCACAGTATTGGGGTATGGCGCAATGAAACGGTTCATTTTTCTGACTTTCGGCTTCATGGGCTGGGCTTTCTACGAGATGAGCGGCGGCGCCGATTTTGAACCTGCAAGCCAGCGCATGGCACGGTTGCAAGATGCAGAGACCACGTCCGTTACCGAAGCCTCCACGGAGGCGGGCAAGATTGTCACTGCAGCCGCGGAGAACGCGGCGCGCGACCTAAAACGCGCCGAACAGCGTGAGAAGGTCTTTGCCGCAAGCAACAAATCCAAACCGCGTGAAGCGACCCGTGTTGCCTTGAACCTCACCACATTGAGTGACCTGCCCCGGGCGAGCGATATGGCGATGGTTGAGCAAGCGGTCGCCAAGACCCCTGTCCCAAAGGCAACTGAAACCCGTTCGATCAGTGATACCGGCGCGAAGGTTATCAAAGCATCGGCACCAATGCCGCAAAACGCTGGCTACACCGTGTCTTCCAGCAACACACCAGCGATCATCCCAAGCCTGATCGCCCCGAACGACACCGCTGTGGCGAAGTCTGAGAGCACCACGGTCACCCAAATCAGCACCACACAAGCCGACATCCGCACGGTGAGCGGCAACCGCGTAAACGTGCGCCGCGGTCCGGGCACCAACTTTGGCATCGTGGGCAAACTTGGCGCTGGTGATGCCGTGAAAATTATTGAAGACAATGGTGACGGTTGGGTCCGCCTCCGCTCGGTTGATGGTAAGGAAATGGGCTGGATGGCCGAATTCCTGCTGAGCTCCAGCTAACTTGCCAATTCAACCACATCACGCGATGAAGGGCCTTTCATTCGAAAGGCCCTTTTGATGTCCGCCAAACGTTCGATCCTGATTACCGGTTGCTCCAGCGGGATCGGCTATGCGGCCGCGCATGGGATGCGAGCCCGCGGCTGGCAGGTCTTTGCCGCCTGCCGCCAACAAGAGGATTGCGACCGGCTGGCCGTCGAGGGCTTTGACGCACCGCGGCTGGATTATACCGATGAGGCCAGCATCCAATCGGCACTGGCGCATGTACTGGAACAGACCGGCGGTCGTCTCGATGCCCTGTTCAACAATGGCGCACATGCCACGCCGGGACTGGTCGAAGACCTCCCCACCGAAGCATTACGCGAAATTTTCGAAGCCAATTTCTTTGGGTGGCACAGCCTTACCCGCGCTGTGATCCCGGTGATGCGCGCTCAGGGGCACGGGCGGATCGTACAGTGCTCATCGGTGCTTGGCATGGTCGCTATGCCGTGGCGCGGGGCGTATAACTCGACGAAATTCGCCCTCGAAGGGCTGACAGACACGCTGCGACTGGAGATGCGCGGTACAGGGATCGAGTTGATCTTGATTGAGCCCGGCCCTGTCACCTCCAAACTCCGCACAAAGGCGATTCCGCGCTTTGAGCGCTGGATCGATTGGAAGAACAGCCCGCGTGCGGAAGAGTATGAATCCACCATGCGGCCACGGCTTTACGACGACAGCGGCAAGAAAGACCGTTTCGAGCTGCCGCCTGAAGCGGTGGTCGAGAAGCTCGCCCATGCAGTCGAATCCCCGCGCCCCCGTCCGCGTTATTTCGTCACAACCCCGACCCATATTGCAGGGGTTTTACGGCGTATCCTGCCGACGCGAGCGCTGGATTGGGTTACCAGCCGCTGATTTTGGTTGCGCGAGTGACCCGCGCCGCTACATCTCGGGGCAACGAAAGGACAGCCCATGCCAAATGATCCGTTTTTCGTGATCGTCCTGCTTTCTGTCGTGGCGGTTGCCGTCGTGCTCCTGATGGGGCTGGGCGGTTTTGCCACCGGCGGCAAGTTCAACAAGCGCAACGCCAACAAGCTGATGCGCTGGCGGATCATCGCCCAGTTCATCGCCGTACTGCTGATCCTGGCCTATGTATACTTCCGAGGGGGAACGATCTGATGGTGGTCTTGAACAAGATTTACACCCGCACTGGCGACAAGGGCACGACAGCACTTGGCAATGGCGAGCGTGTTGCGAAACACGACGCGCGGGTCGAGGCCTATGGCACATCGGACGAGTTGAACTGCTTTGTCGGCGTGGCGCGGTTGGAAGCTACCAGTGCCACTGACGAAGCCCTCGCCCGCATCCAAAACGATCTGTTTGATCTCGGGGCAGACCTTTGCCGCCCCGATATGGCCGCAGATAAGGATGCCGAATACCCGCCTCTGCGCGTCACCCAAGAGCAAGTCGACCGGCTGGAACGAGAGATAGACGTGATGAATTCCGAATTGGAGCCGCTGCGCAGCTTTATCCTGCCGGGCGGTCGCGCGTTGGCGGCGCATTTGCATGTTTGCCGCACCGTGGCACGCCGCGCAGAACGTCTGGCGGTACTGCTTTCAGAGCAGACCGAGATCAACGCTGCCACGGTCACCTACCTCAACCGACTGAGCGATTGGTTCTTTGTCGCCGCGCGCATGGCGAACAACAGCGGCAAGGAAGACGTGCTCTGGGTGCCCGGGGCGAACCGTTAAAATAATAGCGCTAACAGAAGAAAAACCGGGAAAACGCCGCGTTCAAAACTGCAAATACCCTGATTTTGGCCTGTTTTGATCCGATCCGCTTCGTTACACCCATCTTGAGAATTAGGGAGACCGGGCCAAGCCCCGCGTCACAAACTGAGGAGAGAGACCGCTCATGAAGGTACTGGTGCCTGTCAAACGCGTGATCGACTATAACGTGAAGGTTCGCGTCAAAGCGGACGGATCGGGTGTTGATCTCGCCAACGTGAAAATGTCGATGAACCCCTTCGACGAAATCGCCGTCGAACAGGCGATTCGCCTTAAGGAAGCCGGTCAGGCTGAAGAGATCGTTGCGGTCTCCATCGGTGTGAAACAGGCGCAGGAAACCCTGCGCACCGCTTTGGCGATCGGCGCGGACCGTGCGATCCTCGTGGTGGCATCGGACGATGTGCACAAGGACATCGAGCCGCTGGCCGTGGCCAAGATCCTGAAAGCCATTGTCGACGAAGAGCAGCCGGGCCTCGTGCTCTGCGGCAAGCAAGCGATCGACAACGACATGAACGCCACCGGGCAGATGCTTTCGGCGCTGATGGGCTGGTCGCAGGCGACCTTCGCCTCCGAGATTGCCATTGAGGGCGACAAAGCCAAAGTGACCCGCGAAGTCGACGGCGGCCTGCAGACCATCGAGGTCTCCATGCCCACCGTGGTTACCGTGGACCTGCGCCTCAACGAGCCGCGCTATGCCTCACTGCCCAACATCATGAAAGCCAAGAAAAAGCCGCTGGATGAGAAAACCGCCGAAGACTACGGCGTCGATGTCTCCAACCGCTTGGAAATCGTCAAAACCGTCGAGCCTGCCGAGCGTGCCGCTGGCATCAAGGTCGGTTCGGTTGACGAGCTTGTGGCGAAACTCAAAGAAGCGGGGGCTGTGTAATGGCTGTTCTTCTGATTGCCGAAATTTCCGATGGCGAATTGTCCATGGACGCAACTGCCAAGGCCGTGACCGCGGCCAAGGCTCTGGGCGATGTGACCGTTCTGGCGGCTGGCAGCTCTGCTGCGGCGGCGGGCGAAGCGGCGTCCAAGATCGACGGCGTGTCCAAGGTGCTGGTCGCCGAAGACCCGATGCTGGGCCACCGTTTGGCCGAAGCCACAGCGGCGCTGATCGTGTCGCTGGCCGGTGACTATGACCACATCGTCGCGCCTGCGACCACCGACGCCAAGAACGTGATGCCCCGCGTCGCGGCGCTTTTGGACGTCATGGTGATCTCGGATGCTTCTGGCGTTGTCGATGCGGACACCTTTGAGCGTCCGATCTATGCCGGCAACGCGGTTCAGACAGTGAAATCCACCGACGCCAAGAAAGTCATCACCTTCCGCACATCGACCTTCGATGCGGCCGGTGAAGGTGGCTCCGCCTCGGTCGAGACCATCTCGGCTGCCGAAAACCCCGGTCTGTCCACTTGGGTTGAAGACAAGGTCGCCGAATCCGACCGCCCCGAGCTGACAAGCGCGGGCGTTGTGGTGTCTGGTGGTCGTGGCGTTGGCTCCGAAGAGGACTTCGCCTTGATCGAGAAACTGGCCGATAAGCTCGGTGCCGCCGTTGGCGCCTCGCGCGCTGCTGTCGATTCGGGCTACGCGCCGAACGACTGGCAGGTTGGCCAGACTGGTAAAGTTGTCGCCCCCGACCTCTATATTGCGGTAGGCATCTCTGGTGCGATCCAGCACCTTGCCGGGATGAAGGACTCTAAGATCATCGTCGCGATCAACAAAGACGAAGAATCGCCAATCTTCCAGGTGGCCGACTACGGTCTGGTTGCCGACTTGTTCGACGCGGTGCCTGAGCTGATCGAAAAGCTCTGAAGCTCTTCACGTGAAACAATGAAAGGCCCGCCAATCTTGGCGGGCCTTTTTCGTTTCCTGCTTTCACTTGCAGCATCTGTTCAAAGCAGCTTCTACTTCAAAGCAGTTCCTGCAACGCCGCGCTCACCGCATCAGCCGCATTGATATGCGCATCAGGGCCCAACATCTCGGAAGCGGCCAAGGCCTCCATCTGGCCAAAGACCATCCCTTCGGTCGGCTCTGCCTCTGGGTTCTTGCGTGACACAACCTGCACCAGGGTCGTCGCATGTTGAGACACTTCCTCCAGCATCTCCCGCGTCACAAAGAGCGGGTCGGCACCAAGATCACCCGACCGGCGCCCTTCGGGCTCAGCGGCATGATCGGCCAGCCATAGCAGCATCGTCTTACCCTTGATCTGACCCAGCATCAGCCGCATTCGGGCCAGCCATGCTTGTTGCAGCTCATGGCGGACTGCGTCAAACCGCTCTGGCGACAGTTGCATCAAATGGTTCAGCATATGCCGGTTAAAGTGGAACTCCGAAAAATCCACTTCGCGGTAGATCGTCTGCAGCAGAGCTGAAGCCCCCACGAAGCGGTCATTCCGGCGCGGATGGACCGAATAGAACCGATTGGTCATATTCTGCGCCCCCATGATCTGAAGCACCGTTACCTCAGCCTCTGATGCCGCCTGTGCAACAAAGGGATCATGCGCAAAGACATCGATCCCGGCATTCGGAAACCCGAAGTTGACGCAGATCCGCCCCGTGGATTGCTCGACCAATGCCGGAAAAGGCTGTTCGATGAACTTTCCATAGGTTTCCGTCCCGCCTAGAAAAGCCACGTATGGCGCGTCCAGATTGCGGCGCGGGCCGCGGAACAGTAGTTTCGACGTGCCATATCGGCACGGCAGATAGTCCAGGGGCCCCGGCCCCAGTGCATCATAGGTCATAACACCCACCTTTTTCATTCACCCGAGACCAGATTGCACGGCGCGACCTGTGATTCTGTTAACGGGCGAATTTGACGATAGATTTCCTAAACACCTGCCCTTGCGGCACCCCCGCCACGCGCCCTATTGTGCGCGAGAGCAAAGCAAAGGACAGGCCATGGACATCCAGACAATCGGTATCGTGGGAGCGGGGCAGATGGGCAACGGCATTGCCCATGTCATGGCACTCGCGGGCTATGATGTGCTGTTGAACGATGTCAGCGCAGATGCGCTCGCCAAGGCGATGAAAACCGTGACCGGCAATATGGACCGTCAGGTCAGCAAGGAAAAAATCTCTGCCGAAGCGCGCGACGCGGCGATGGCGCGGATCACGACCACCCAAACCCTCAGCGATCTCGGGCAGAGCGATCTGGTGATCGAAGCGGCGACCGAACGGGAAACGGTGAAACAGGCGATCTTCGAAGATCTTATCCCGCATCTGAAGCCCGAGACGATTCTGACCTCGAACACGTCGTCGATCTCCATCACCCGCCTCGCCAGCCGCACCGACCGACCTGAAAAGTTCATGGGCTTTCACTTTATGAACCCGGTGCCGGTGATGCAGTTGGTCGAACTGATCCGCGGCATCGCCACGGACCGCGAAACCTATGACGCCTGCAAAGCCGTGGTCGACCGCCTCGGCAAGACCGCAGCTTCGGCTGAAGATTTCCCCGCCTTCATTGTTAATCGCATCCTGATGCCGATGATCAACGAGGCGGTCTATACGCTCTATGAAGGCGTTGGGAATGTAGAGTCGATCGACAGTTCCATGAAGCTCGGCGCGAACCATCCGATGGGGCCGTTGGAACTGGCGGATTTCATCGGTTTGGACACCTGTCTGGCGATTATGAACGTGCTACATGACGGTTTGGCAGACACCAAATACCGTCCCTGCCCGCTGCTGACGAAATATGTCGAGGCAGGTTGGCTCGGTCGCAAGACGCAGCGCGGGTTCTATGATTATCGCGGCGAAAAGCCTGTGCCGACGCGTTGAGCATGGGGGGCGCTGCCCCCATCGCGCCTCAGGCGCGATTCCCCCGCGGGTATTTTTAAAAGGATGAAAATTAGTTGGTCAGCGCAAGGGTGTGCGCGCGTAGCCAGGCCATGAAACCACGTGGATCGTCTGACCAGCGGTCGATCTCCTCGCGGCTGAGCGGTTGGCCGACTATGGGGCCTTGTGGCTTGTCACAGGCATGGGCGATTTCATGTAGCAGCAGGCCCTGGCGCAGCATCGGGCTGACTTGATTGGCAATCTGATAAGCGCGGCTATTTTGGCCGGGGAAGCGCATCGGCACGACCTGCGCGCCGGAGCGACGGATCATTTTGGCGGTGAAGACGTTCCACTCTGCCTCTACTGCCGGGCCCCACCAGGTTTCCGATGATGCGACCACACCCGAGGGGAAAAGTGCGACGACGCCACCGTCTTTCAGGTGGGCCATCGCTTTGGCGCGCATTTCCACACCCTTGCGCTGTGCGTCCGGATCATGAGGGAAAGGTACCGGGATCATGTAGCTGCCGGCAACCTCGTCGATGGAGGTAAGCAGCGAACGCGTGAGGATACGGTAATCGGGCCGCACCCGCCCGATGAGATCGGCAAAGATCATACCGTCGACCATACCATGGGGGTGATTGGCAACGACGACGACCGGCCCCTCTTTCGGAATGCGATTCAATTGGTGCTGCGGGGTCGTCAACTCGATCCCCATCGTATCTAGGGCCGCGCGCCAAAAGGCCTGACCCGACGGGGTACCGCGCTGCTCGAACTTGCGGATGAGGCGCAGGATTTTGAGCTTTCCGGTGACGAGTTCCATCGCTGAAATAACCCGCGCTTTCCACGGATCATCAAAGGTCGAGGCGTAGGACAGGCTACGTCGGTCGTATTTGGTGAAAGTCACCGTGCCTTCTGCGGGGCTGGGCGTTTGCGCCGCCTTCTTCTCTGCGTCATCCATTGTTTCCGGTGATCCTTATCTCCGCCGGAGGCTCTAGAAGCCTTCGCCGAATTTATCCGCCACCAAGGCGGTCAGTGCTTCGGCCAGCGCTTCGGCGTCAGGCCCGGAGGTTTGCACGTCAATGGTGGTGCCGCGCGCGGCCCCTAGCATCAGGAGCCCCATGATACTGTCGCCAGAGGCCGACATGCCATCCTTGCTTACTTCGGCGCGGGCATCGAAGGCTTCGACCACCTCGACCAATTTGGCGGAGGCACGAGCGTGCAGGCCTTTTTCATTGACAATTTTAAGAGAAAATTCGGGCATTCAAATAACGGGCCTTCTAACCTGCGCTGACATTCTGGCTGTCGATGTATTTCTTACCAGCTTCGAGCGCCGCGCGCACGGCGTCGGGGACTTCCATTTGCCGCGATTTTGCAAGCTTGATGAGCATCGGCAGGTTGGCGCCGTAAATGATGCGCCGGTTTTCCGGTCGGCAGGCCAAGAGACTGAGGTTTGACGGGGAGCCGCCAAAAAGGTCTGTCACCACCACGACGCCAGCGCCTTGGTCGACTTCATCGGCTGCCGCGCAGATTTCGCGCTCTTTGTCAGCGCGGTCATGGTCGGCTTCAATTGCTATGGCGCGGACCCCGAATTGTGATCCCACGACATGTTCGATGGCCGCAAGGTACTCTTGCGCCAATCCCCCATGTGCGACGATCACGATTCCGATCAAGGCTTGTTTCCTTCACGTTGCTGGCGGTCCAACTCTCGGTGCCTAATTGACACCTGCCAGCCCTGCTCTGCAAGGCGCAAAGCATGGTCTTCGGCCAGGGCGACAGAACGGTGTTGCCCGCCGGTGCAACCGAAGGCGATGGAGATATGCGACTTGCCCTCTTCGCGGTAGGCAGGCAGCACCAGTAGGCTGAGGTCGAGGACCTTATCAGCGAACGCGGTGTAGCGCGGATCGCCCGCAACATGCGCCGCGACGGCCGCGTCGCGACCATTGCCACTGCGCAGTTCGGGCACCCAATAGGGGTTTCGCAGGAAGCGGCAGTCATGCACTACGTCGACGCCGCGGGGCAGACCGCGTTTATAGGAAAAACTTTGGACCGAAACCGTCAGATGGCGTTGACCGCCTGGCGCGAACCATTGCTCCACCTCGGCGCGCAGCTCATGCACATTCAGCGTTGTGGTGTCGATTAGCACATCGGCTCGTGCGCGGATCGGATGCAGGAGATCTTGTTCGCGCCGGATCCCATCGGCGGGACGGTCAGATTGGGCAAGCGGGTGGCGGCGACGGGTTTCGGAGAAACGCTGCAGCAGCACGTCGGGGGCACAATCCAGATAGAGCACTTCGGTCGACCAGCCCGGCTCGGCGGCGAGCCGGCCAAGCAGTTCCAAGACCCCTTCTGTCGAAAAGTCCCGGTTGCGCGCGTCGATGCCCAGAGCCACCGAATGTGCATCGCCGGGGCGCTCTAGCAGCACTGGCAAGAGACGCAGCGGCAGGTTGTCGATGGCTTCAAACCCCGCATCCTCAAGCACGTTAAGCGCAGAGGACCGCCCGGCGCCCGAGGGGCCGGTGACAAGCACCAGCCGACGTTGCGGCTGGTCTGGGGTCGGGGTCTGACTGGTCAAATCAAGTGGTCCATACTGCTAGACATATACAGATGAATCGCTGCCGGAAAATGAGCGCTATCGCATTTGTGAAAACAGGGCAACGTAATGCCCTGAATCTGATGCTCATGCCGTTCGGGGAGGCGATTTTCCTCGGTGCGACTCAGATCGACAGTAAGGCTTAGGGACACCGGACCGTGATCGGCCAAGCGTAGCAAGCCAACGTGGCGGGCTTCGATCAGCCCGCGGATATTGGCAGGGACGCTGGCGATCAGCTTATTCCCATCCCGCGAAACATCCGTTCGATCATCGGCCACCAAAGCCCCTCCGAGAGCGATGAGTTGTAACGCCAAGGCAGACTTCCCTGACCCCGATGGACCAAGGATGAGCACCCCACGCCCGGCGATGGCCACGCAGCTCGCGTGGAGGTTTTCTGTTGTCGCTGTCATTTCCAGCCCCCAAGGGCTCGTTAGGTCGGCAGGCCCACAACGAAACGAGCACCCAGCGGCTCAGAGGTGATGTCGGCTTCGGTCGGGCGGATGTTTTCGGCCCAGATCACGCCGCCATGCGCCTCAACAATCTGCTTGGAGATCGCCAGACCGAGGCCAGAGTTATTGCCGAAATGCTCCTCCGGACGCTGCGAGTAGAAGCGTTTGAAGATCTTACCGAGCGCCTGTTCGGGAATGCCGGGGCCTGTATCTTCGACCACGATCAGCACGCGATTGGAGCGTTTGCGGGCCCAGACACGGATCGCGTCGCCATCTTCGCAGAAGGATATCGCATTGGTGATGAGGTTGACGAAGACCTGCGCCAAGCGTGCTTCCAGCCCGTGCACAGTGATGGGCGCCGCAGGAAGGTCAGTGATAAAGTCGATGCCTTTGGATTTCGCGTCTTCGCCCAAATACTGGCCCAGATTGCCGAGCATCTGCAGCAGATCGAAGGGTTCTTCCTCTTCCTTGACCAATTCGGAATCGAGCCGTGAAGCATTGGAAATATCGCTGACCAGACGGTCCAAACGGCGCACATCATGCTCGATGACGTCGAGCAGCTTTTCGCGCTGATCGTCGCGCTTTACCATACGCAGAGTGCCAACGGCAGAACGCAGCGAGGCCAGCGGGTTCTTGATCTCATGTGCCACGTCGGCGGCGAATTGTTCGTTGCCATCGATCCGGTTGTAGAGCGCCGATACCATCCCGCGCAGCGCGCCCGATAGGCGGCCGATCTCATCGGGGCGGGCCGTCAGATCCGGGATACGAATGCGGCCCGGGTTCATCTTGCGGGCGTCTTTGTCGCGGCCCAATTCGGCGGCGGCAGAGAGGTCGGCCAGCGGATTGGCAATGGTCGAAGCGAGCACAAGGCTGAGACCAATAGAAACCAGCGTGGCAATCACGAACATCTGCAATACCCGCTCGCGCTCGCTGCGAACAAGTGCGTCGATTTCGCCTGCAGCACTTGCTACTGCGACCACACCGACGGGCTGGTCGCCCTGCATGATCGGGGTAACTACGCTAAAGAGGGCGCCGCCCGCGATATCAATGTTGTCTTGCAACTGGGTGCCGCCGGAGAGGCTTTCGGCGACCATAGCGCGCAATTGCTCTTCCAACGGCGGCGGCGCGACCTGTCCGGTGCTGAAGGGAGCCGAGACGCGGTCCCACACCCAATTCAGCCCGTCATTCAGCAGTGTCCGCTCTTCGGCTTTATTAGCGGCCAGTGTTTCTGCAAGCGTGAGGCTGCCGGCACTGCGCGAGACCAGCGTTTCCGCAGGATCAAAAACAAAAACCTCAATCCCGCCGCGCAGGTCCAAGCCGTCGAGCGTCTCGGCGACGTTGACCCCGTCCCCCGTGGTGAGATTTACCGGCGCGCCAGCGGGCAACTGCGCCTCGATGACATCAGCGATCAACTCTGCCTCAGACACCAGCGCCGCCGCGCGTTGTACCGCAAGGCTGTCGCGTGATGAATTGAGGTACAGGATGCCCGCAACGAGCACGTTCAGGGCGATTAGGTTAAAGGTGATAATTTTGCGCGTCAGCGGCGATGACCGCAGCGAGAACAGCCCCCGCCGTTCCCGCTTCACGCGGATTTCATCCGGCGCTGCGCTGTCTGGGGTGACCCAATCGTCCCCCAGTAACACGTCCCCGTCCCTGCCAGCTGCCATGTCCCGCACAAGCGTCCTTTCGACCAGCGTTTCCCGCTGGATTTACTCTTCGTTATATCTGTAGCCGATGCCGTAGAGCGTCTCGATTGCCGAAAACTCATCATCCGCACTGCGCATTTTTTTCCGCAAGCGTTTGATGTGGCTGTCGATCGTGCGGTCGTCCACATAGACTTGGTCGTCGTAGGCCACGTCCATCAGCTGATCGCGCGACTTTACGAAACCGGGGCGCTGAGCCAGTGCCTGCAGCAACAGGAATTCGGTGACGGTCAGCGACACGTCCTTGCCCTTCCAGCTTACCGCATGGCGCAGCGGGTCCATCCGCAGATCGCCGCGTTCCATCACTTTGGTCTCTTCAGTGTCGCCGACTTCGTCAGTGGCCACAGCATCCTGACGGCGCAGGAGCGCGCGAATCCGCTCGACCAAAAGGCGCTGGCTGAAAGGCTTTTTGACGTAGTCGTCGGCCCCCATGCGCAGGCCCAGCACTTCGTCGATCTCGTCATCTTTAGAGGTCAGAAAGATCACCGGCATCGCGGTTTTCTGGCGCAGCCGCTGCAATAGGTCCATCCCGTCCATCCGCGGCATCTTGATGTCGAGCACGGCCATATCGGGAAGCTTCTTGTTAAAAGCGTCCAGCGCGGCCTGCCCGTCGTTATAGGTTTCCACTTCGAAGCCTTCGGCTTCAAGAGTCATCGAAACAGATGTCAGGATGTTCCTGTCATCGTCTACCAATGCAATCTTTGACATTGCCTGCTTCCTTATACTGCTCAATTCGTTCTTAATTTTTGGATACAGTGATCCGCAATAACGCAGATCGAATCAATCCTTAAGTGCGAATCGTGCCTTTGAGATGCACCAATTCGGTCATAATTTGGTTAGGAATGGCTAAATTGCCGCACTTTAGGTGCTGCCACGCGACTGAGGCGCCGCAGTGCGACCCTCGTCCCCGAGCAGAATTTGAGCGCAGCTAAACAAAGTTTTGGATGGTGGCGCTAACTGCGACAAAGCAACCTGTTCAACCTTAAAAGCCGCGTGTTAAGAGGCTCGCAAGGCCTCTCTCGCCCCAGGGCAATCTAGCCCGGTCAGACACGTTTTGCGCCTCTCACGCGCCGCTACAGGAGACATCACATGACATTTGGACGGGTAAACCCGCAGTTCAGCCTTGAAGATCAGCAGATCACCGGGCTCGGCGATGTCTATTACAACCTGACCGAGCCCGCGCTGGTCGAAGCCGCTCTGAAACGCGGCGAAGGCAGTCTGGGCAAGGGCGGCGCGTTTTTGGTCACTACAGGCAAGTTCACGGGTCGCTCGCCCAAGGATAAACATGTGGTCAAAACCGACAGCGTGGCCGACAGCATTTGGTGGGAGAACAACGCCGAGATGTCGGCCGAAGGGTTCGACGCGCTCTACGAAGACATGATAGCGCATATGGCGGGCAAGGACTACTTCGTCCAAGACCTCGTCGGCGGCGCCGATCCGCGTCATGCGATCAACGTGCGTATGGTGACAGAGTTGGCCTGGCACGGCCTCTTCATCCGCACCATGCTGCGCCGCCCCGACGCCGAAGCAATCAAAGAGTTCACCGCAGATTTCACCGTCATCAACTGCCCGAGCTTCCAAGCCGATCCGGCCAAGCACGACTGCCGCAGCGAGACCGTCATCGCGATGAATTTCGACCGCAAGATGATCCTCATCGGCGGCACAGAATACGCAGGCGAGAACAAGAAATCGGTCTTCACTCTGCTGAACTACCTGCTGCCTGAAAAAGGCATCATGCCGATGCACTGCTCGGCAAACCACGCCACCGGCAATCCGGTCGACACAGCTGTCTTCTTCGGCCTGTCTGGCACGGGCAAAACCACCCTGTCGGCTGACCCCGAGCGCACGCTCATCGGCGATGACGAGCACGGCTGGTCCGACAACGGCACCTTCAACTTTGAAGGCGGCTGCTATGCCAAGACGATCAACCTCAGCGCCGAGGCAGAGCCGGAAATCTACGCCACGACCTCTAAATTCGGCACCGTGATCGA
The DNA here is from genome assembly GCF_900102535.1 of Sulfitobacter delicatus. Taxonomy (GTDB): domain Bacteria; phylum Pseudomonadota; class Alphaproteobacteria; order Rhodobacterales; family Rhodobacteraceae; genus Sulfitobacter; species Sulfitobacter delicatus. Next base: position 82,819 of record NZ_FNBP01000001.1, read on the forward strand.
GAACATGGTCTTCGACCCCGATACGTTTGAGTTGGACTTCGAAGACGATTCACTGACGGCCAACATGCGTGCGGCCTACCCGCTGCATTATATCTCTAACGCCAGCGAGAAGGCCGTCGGCGGCCACCCTAAGAACATCATCATGCTGACCTGCGATGCCTTTGGCGTGCTGCCCCCCATCGCACGGCTCAGCCCGGCGCAGGCAATGTATCACTTCCTCTCGGGCTTCACCTCCAAGGTCGCGGGCACCGAACGCGGCGTGACCGAGCCTGAGCCCACATTCTCCACCTGCTTCGGCGCGCCCTTTATGCCCCGCCGCCCGGAGGTCTACGGCAACCTGCTGCGCGAAAAGATCGCACAGCATGGTGCGACCTGCTGGCTGGTGAACACCGGTTGGACCGGCGGCGCCTACGGCACCGGCTCGCGGATGCCGATCAAAGCCACCCGCGCGCTGCTCTCCGCCGCGCTCGAAGGGCGTTTGGCCGATGTGGAGTACCGCAAAGATCCGAACTTCGGCTTCGATGTGCCTGTGGCCGTAAACGGCGTTGCTGACATCCTGCTCGACCCGCGCCGCACGTGGGATGATCCGGAGTCTTATGACCGTCAGGCGGCGAAACTGGTCAAGATGTTCTCGGACAACTTCGAACAGTATCTGCCCTTCATCGATGACGATGTGAAAGCGGCGGCGATTAGCTAAACTCGCGCTACGACTAAAACGCCAAAGGGCCGCCCGATTGGGCGGCCCTTTGTGCTTCTGCTACCATCAAAATTTGTAGTCAGTTCCTGAAATCATCCATCGAAATTGACCTTCGCATCGGCAGGCATGCTGTCAAGGAATGCGCGGTCGACACCGGCGATATTGAGGGTCGACGAACGGTCAATAGCGGCGATCAAAGCAAAGCTCTTGTCCGGAAAACGCCCCGCCATCAGCAACCGCTTATAGGCCAGCGGCATCGGTGTGCCGCCCTCTTCTCGCGGGACGCGGGTGACGACCTCGTCCAGCCGCAGCCCCTTGGTCGCCTGCACCTCGCGAAAGGCGTAGTTCAACATGTCTTCGAAATCCGGCCCGCCGGTGAACTGCTTCAAAGGCCGGCCGATGCTGCTGCGCGCATTCGCCCAGCCCCACCAGCGCGTGTAAAAGGACTTCTCGCCCACCTCGGTACAAATCCACCCGCTCGGCGAGTCGCGATACACCAGCACATAGGGCCGGATTATCCGGAAAGCTTCGCTTTCAAGCAGCCCGCGGCTTTCGGTCCAAGCATCCAGCGCTGCTTGCAGCATCGGGGACTCGCCGTCCCAAAGCAGCGATAGCGGTTGTTGTTGCTGATAGAACGACCAGCCCGTCTTGTCCTCGTAGGACAGGCGCTGCAGGCCCTGCATATGGCGCGACTTGCCCTCGATCCACAGTTTGCTGCGTGCCAGAATGTCTCGCGCGGCCGGAAGCGCATCCACCCCAGTCTGCGTCAGCGTGTAGCGGCGGGCGTCGATCTCAAAAAGCGGCGCGCCCATTGCGTCTTCAAGCTGTTGGATATGGCGCCGCACTGTCTGGCGGGTGCTGTTCAGCTCCGCCACTGCATGGCTGAGGTTAAGCGTATTCGCCAAGGTCACAAAGGACCGGATCATCTCAAACAAAAGCGGCGGCGCTGGCTCCTTTAACGAGAGCGGCGGGACGGGGTTTACGGGCTCATTTGCGATCAGATGTTGGTTCATAGGGGGACGATGGTACAAAAATCATCCATCAATGCAACATTTTTCATCGGTCTATTGAATAAAAATGAATGGAAACAGCACATAACTGTGCAATTGAACGCTAACGACCACTGGGTACTGAATTAAGAAACACAACCTGAGGTATCCAGACATGGCTCATCCCGTAGATGCACATGTAGGTCGACGACTTAAACAAGCGCGGACTCTGCGGCGTTTGTCGCAAACTGATGTGGCACGCAAACTCGATCTGTCTTTCCAACAAATCCAAAAATACGAAATCGGCTCAAACCGCGTCGCCGCCAGTCGTCTCTATGATCTGGCGCGGATACTGGACGTGACACCGGGATATTTCTTTGAAGGGTTGGAAGAAAGCACCGCTGACCCCGCGCCAAAAGACCCAACGATGGACATCGTGAGCGCCCTCGCCTCGATCAAGGATGATGGCGTAAAGTCCCGTATTCTAACGTTTATCGAGGACGTAGCCGGCGTGACCGTGGCCAGACGGGGCTAGGACAAACGGCAGGCGAAGCCGGTTCGGCCTGGCGCATACCGCCTTGCTCCGTTTTGGAACGCCCAACGCTCCCAACCCCGAGTTTCAGCAGGCAAGAACGCCCGCTGTCAGGCGACAAGCGTCTCCGCTTTCTTCAGATCGACGGACACAAGCTGGCTGACCCCCTGCTCCGCCATCGTCACGCCGAACAGCCGATCCATCCGGGCCATCGTCACCGCGTGGTGCGTGATGATGAGGAATCGCGTGTCGGTTTGACGGCACATTTCATCCAGCAGATCGCAGAAACGGGTCACATTTGCGTCATCTAGAGGCGCGTCGACCTCGTCGAGCACGCAGATCGGCGCAGGGTTGGCGAGGAAGACCGCAAAAATCAGGGCCATCGCCGTGAGCGTTTGCTCGCCCCCCGACAGCAGGCTGAGCGTGCTGAGCTTCTTGCCCGGCGGTTGGCACATGATCTCGAGCCCGGCCTCCAGCGGATCGTCGCTTTCGACCATCACGAGGTTGGCTTCGCCGCCGCCAAAGAGATGGGTAAACAGCATCGAGAAATTGGAATTGACCTGCTCGAACGCGGTAAGCAGCCGCTCGCGCCCTTCCCGGTTCAGCCCGGCAATACCGCTGCGCAGTGTCTTGATCGCTTCTTCAAGGTCAGCTTTTTCGGCCAGCAAAGCGTCATGCTCTTCGCGCACTTCTTTGGCGTCATCCTCCGCCCGCAGGTTCACAGCCCCGAGCGAATCCCGCTGGCGTTTGTGACGGTTTACGTCCTCTTCCAGCACAGCCACCGCAGGGATTTCCTCCGGCTCGATATCCAGCGCCGTTAGGAGTTCGGCGGGGGTGGTTTGGCGATCATCGCTGATCCGACCCTCGGCCTGCGCGACCGTCTCGCGGGCAGCGTCGCTACGGGCTTCGGCCCGCGCGCGCGCCTCGCGGGCATCAGACGCCTGACGCTCCGCATCGCGCTCGGCCTCGGTCGCCGCTTTCAACGCCGCCTCTGCCGCCGCCAAAGCTCCTATCGCCTGCGCGCGCCGCGCTTCAGCATCGGTGATCGCGCTCGTCAGTTCTTCGCGTTTGGCTGCAATCTCAGCGGGGGCCGCGCTGGCTTCGGCGAGTTCCGCTTCCGAGGAAGTCTTGCGCTCCACCAGTTCCGCGGTGCGTTTCTCTGCCGTTTCCAACCGGTGCCGCCAGCCGCTGACCTCTTGCGTGACCTCTTGCTGGCGCTTGGTGCGGGCCTCGCCTTCGCGGCGCAATTCGTCATGGGCCGAGCGGCGCGACATCATGGTGATTCGCGCGGCTTCGACTGTCATGCGCAGGTCTTCGACCACGGCACGGGCTGCAGCAAGGTCACCCAGACCCGCGAGCGTGCGCTCAGCCTCGAGCACCTCGGCGCGAGCGGCAATAGCAGCTTCTTCGTGACGTTTTACGGCAAGGCCCAACGACTCCAGACGGCTTTGCGCCAAATTCCGGTCCGCCTCTACACGGCTCAGCGCACGCCCCGCCTCAGCGACCTGCCGGTCCGCATCACGACGGGCTTCGCGCGCGCGTTTGTCGGCTTCGGCTTGCTCGGCCAATTGCTGCTGCAGTGCCTCATGCGCCCCGCGGGCACCTTCGGCCCGCTGCGTGGCTTGTTCCAATGACTGCTTCAAGACTTCCAGACGGTTCAACTGCTGAAGCCGCAATGCCGCCGCCGATGGTGCATCCTCGGCCCAAGCGCGGAACCCGTCCCACCGCCAGAGATCGCCTTCGGGCGAGACCAGCCGCTGGCCCGGCAGCAGCGCCGCCTGCAGGAGATTGCCCGCCTCGGGATCGACAAGACCCACTTGGCTCATGCGACGTTCCAAAACGTCAGGCACCGACACATGCTGTGTCAGAGGAGTAACCCCTTCGGGCAAAGCCTGCGGCTGCGAATAGCCGGGCAGGACGGCCCAGCCGGACGGACCATCGGCGTCAACTTCAGGTGCGCGCAGATCGTCGGCAAGCGCCGCGCCGAGCGCTTTTTCAAACCCGTGTTCGACCTGCAGGCGGTCAAGGATCTGTCCGCCCTCGGCGGTGTCACGCTCGACCAATTTGGCCAGCGCTCCCGCCTCGGCCCGCAGCGCGTTCATTTCGCCTTCGGCCTCGGACCGCTCGGCGCGGGCGTCGGCCTCGCGCGACTGCGTGTCGGCCCTAATTTCTTCGGCTGCGAGCAATGCGGCATCGGCTGCAGCGGCGGCACTGACTGCGCTGACCTCTGCCTCCTGCGCGGCAGCAAAGTCCACACCAGCTTGGTCGAGCGTGGCTTGACTTTCGGCAACTGCCTCGCGCGCTTTTCGCGCTTCTGCCTCGGACTTCTCTAGCGTTCGGCGGCTGTCTTGCAAAAGACGCTCGGCGGAGCTGTGACGGGCGGAGAGCCGCGCGACGTCTTCGGTCTGCTGCGCGAGATCGGCTTCCCGAGCCTGTAGAACTTCTGCCGCCTCCGACGCTGCATCTGCTGCGGCTTCCAGCGCGGCGCTATGGCCCTCGCCCGCCTTGGCCAGTTCGCGTGCTTCCCAATCGAGCCGGGCGATGGTTTCCTCGGCATCGCGGTTCAAACCGCCTTCGCGATCAATGTCGCGCGCAAGTTGCGCGATGCGCCCTTCAAGCGTTTCGATCAGCGCGGCGGCACGGGCCTCTTGATCTGCCAGCGTATCGCGCTGTGTCGTAAGCCGCTGCAGGATTGCGGCAGCGATGGCTTCTTCCTCACGCAAGGCGGGGAGCGCATCTTCAGCCTCTTGGCGCCCCTTTGCCACCTCGCGCACCTGCGCTTCGGCCTGTGCTGTTGCGGCGACGCGGGCCCGCAGTTCTTCCTCCGCTGTCGCACGCGCCTTGTCGGCCTCGCGCCAGCGGCGGTAGAGCAACAGACCCTCACCATGGCGCAATGCTTCACCAATCTCGCGGTAACGCGCGGCTTGCCGTGCCTGTCGTGCGAGGGTGGCCAGCTGCGATGCCAGCTGTTCGATCACGTCATCCACGCGGGCCAGATTGGTCTCCGCCCCGTTCAACTTCAACTCAGCCTCATGACGGCGCTGGTAGAGGCCAGAGATGCCTGCGGCCTCTTCTAGAATGCGGCGACGGCTTTTGGGCTTCGCGTTGATCAGTTCCGCGATCTGCCCCTGCCGGACCAGTGCCGGGCTATGCGCCCCGGTGGAGGCATCGGCGAAAAGCATCTGCACATCCCGCGCGCGCACGTCTTTGCCATTGACCTTATAGGCGCTGCCGACGTCGCGGGTGATGCGACGCACGATTTCCAGCGCATCCTGTTCGTTGAACCCCGCCGGGGCGAGCCGGTCGGTATTGTCCAAATGCAAGGAGACTTCGGCAAAGTTCCGGGCCGGGCGCGATGCGGCCCCGGCGAAAATCACATCCTCCATACCGCCGCCGCGCATGGCAGTCGGGCGGTTTTCGCCCATCACCCAACGCAACGCTTCAAGCAGGTTGGATTTGCCACAGCCATTCGGCCCCACGACGCCGGTCAGCCCGTCAGAGATGACGAGGTCGGTCGGGTCCACGAAGCTTTTGAAGCCGGTGAGTCTAAGTTTGGAAAACCGCAAGGCTGCCCCGCCCGTTTTGATTCTTGCCTGAGCGGCGAACTTGCCGTTTTGCAGGGGGCCAAGTCAATCAAAAGCCCCAAGGGGAAGGGCCGCGTCGGCGGTTATCCACAAGATATTGTCGGTTGGAGGGCATGGATAGCTGGCTATGGTCGGGCTGGTCGCTGAATAGCACTTTGATGCTATTCACTTGTCTATCTAGTCGCAGTCCAACACCCCGAATGCCAAGGCCTGATCCCCCTGTACTTCGGTCACCTTGCAACCGCTGACCTCCGCCATCGCTGTACGCGCGTAGCCGCGGATCGGGCCAAAGCGGGGAGCATATTGCGCGTTCACCCGCATAGCTTCGGCCCTTTCACCACGAACCCTTACGTCAAACACAGATCCGGCGACTGTAATCCGCGTTGCAGGTATATCGCGAAACTGGGGACTTGGGGCGTTGCAGCCCGCCAAGCCCGCGCAAAGGAGAAAGAGGAGTACAAATCGAACCATAGCTAGATGAACGTCTAGAATGGTTAATAGGCAGTTAACCTATGCTCCTGAAAAGAGGTACGGCGACCCGTCTGGCTTACCGACCCAGCAACTCGCCTTGTTGATTGTCATCTTCCGTCCACGGTCTTGAGGGCGCTTCGCCTGCGCGGTAGCGGCTTTCAATTTGTCCCCTTGGCAGTATGGCATTTTGACCTTCTGGTATCCGCGATCCCGCATGCAGAGTTCGAAGTTCTTGCCCCGCAATGCAGCGTTTGTATCCGCAGAATAGACGCCTACGTAGGGCATCCAACCTACTTGGGTATTGGTTGGAACTTCTTGCGTGGCCCGGGTGGCGCAGCCGACAAAATCTCGCTCGTAGCGGTCGTAGGTCACATTCTGCCTGACGAAGAATTCTTGGTCCACACAACCGGCGATCAACAGCGGTGCAACGACAATAGCCAAAGTGATCAATCTCATTAAAACCTCCCCTAAAATTGAGGACAGCCTAGCAATACATCTATTAATTGCAAGTTCTTAGAAATTTCATCCTGTGGGTGTGCGGCGCCAGTCCGACGTTGGATAAACGAAAAAAGCCCCGGCAAAACCGGGGCTTCCTAAATTCAGTATTGGGCAGCTTAGTGCAGTTTGGCGTCGACTTGGGCGATGCCATCGTCGATCAGCTTGTTGCCCTGAGCAGCAGTCATCTGCTTGGCGATCACGTCGCGCGCAGCAGCCACAGCGATGGTCACAGCCTGATCGCGAACTTCCTTCACAGCAGCGGCCTCAGCCGAGTTGATCTGGTCTTTCGCGGCGGCCATACGACGGTCCAGCGACTTGGCCATATCCGCCCGCGCCTGTTCGGCAGCAAGACGGGCGTCTTCCTTAGCGGAAGACACGATGCGGTCCGCTTGGTCCTGCACCTCTTTTTGCTTGCGCTCATAAGAGGCCAACAGGGTTTGCGCTTCTTCACGCAGGGCGCGGGCTTCTTCAAGCTCGGTTTTAATGCCCTCAGACCGCTTGTCGAGCATGCCGACGAGCAGGCTTGGCACCTTGAAGTAGATCAGGATCCCGAGGAACAGCAGGAACGCGAGCAACACGATGAAATCGGTGTTGCGCAGCGAAATGAAAGGCCCCGTGGCGGCAAGCGCTGGCGAAGCCGCAAGACCGGCGAGCAGGGTCGAAAGTGTCAGGCGCATGGATTTGGTCATGGCTTATCCTTTCATCCGCGCATCGACGGCGGCATCAACAGTGGTTGCATCCGCCGTGCCACCCAAAGCGGCGACGAGGGCCTCGGCGGTGTCTTTGGCAACGGCTTGTACGTTTTCCATAGCACCGGCGCGAATTTCGGCGATGGCTTTTTCCGACTCTGCCACTTGCGCAGCAATTTCGGCGTCGGCCTTGGCCATTTCGGCATCCAGATCAGCCTGCATGTTCGCCTTGGCTTGAGCCACGATCTGCTGTGCCTCGGCACGGGCGTCGATCAGAGCTTTGTCATAAGCGGCTTCGGCTTCCTTGGCCTTGACCTTAAGGTCTTCGGCGGCGGCGATGTCGTTGGTGATGGTCCCCTGGCGCTCGGCCAGAACCGCACCGATACGGGGCAGGGCCACGCGCGACAGGATCAGGTATGTGGCGATCAGCGCGAGGATCAGCCAGAAAATCTGGTTGCCCCAGTGATCGAAATTCAGCTGCGGCATGCCCGGTGTGGAAGCCGCCTCGGCCAGTCCGTCGCTAGTTGTTACAGTTGCCATCAGGGCTTCTCCTTGGAAACTTTGCCGTTACAGCCGGGCAGACACGCCGCTGCGCGCCTGCCCGCTCGTAAGGATTACAGTTCCGAGAGCTTAGACAGCGAACATCAGCAGCAGAGCGACGAGGAACGAGAAGATCCCCAGGGCTTCTGCAAACGCGATGCCGATGAACAGGGTTGCTGTCTGGCTTGCGGCTGCCGACGGGTTGCGCAGGGCGCCGGACAGGAAGTTGGCGGCGACGTTGCCGACACCCAGGGCTGCGATGCCTGTGCCGAGACCTGCGATGCCTGCGCCGATGTGTGCGAGTTGACCTTCCATTGGGGTATCTCCTTACGATTGGAAGTTAAAAACTGTGGCGGAAAATTCCGCCGTTGTTGGGGTTGTTAGTGTGCGGGGTGCAGCGCGTCCTTGAGGTACACGCATGTCAGGATGGTGAAGACATAGGCCTGAATGAAGGCCACCAGCACCTCGAGACCGTACATCGCGGTGATCGCGACGACCGACACGGGCGAGATCACCGCGATGGCTGCAAAGCCCGCGAAAACCTTGATCACCGCGTGGCCCGCCATGACGTTGCCCGCCAGACGAATGGAGTGGCTGACCGGGCGCACGAAGTAGCTGATTAACTCAATGATCGCCAGCACCGGGCGCAGCGCGAGCGGCGCCGAGGACACCCAGAAGAGGCTCAGGAAAGCCGCGCCGTTTTTGACGAAGCCCACCACGGTCACGGTGATGAACACCGCCAGCGCCAGCACCACGGTCACCGAGAAATGCGACGTGGGCGTAAAGGCCGTGGGGATCAGGCCGAGGAAGTTCGCCATCACGATGAACATGAACAGGGTCATGATATAGGGGAAGAACTTCAGCCCTTCTTTGCCGCAGATGTCTTCGACCATTTTGTGAATGAAGCCGTAAGCCAGCTCAGCAACCGATTGCATCCGGCCCGGCACGACAGAGCGACGTGCGCTGCCCAGCACCAGCAGAGCGAATGTCGCCAGAACCGCCAGTGCCATCCAGAAGGTGGCGTTGGTGATGGTGTACCAAGCAACGCTGCCGCTCTCACCAAAGAGGGGCGACACGATGAACTGGTCCATCGGGTGGAATTCGAGACCGCCTGTTTCTGCGCCTTCTGTCGTCGTTGCCATCTCAGGCTCCCTCGTCCTTGCCCGAATGGGGCGTATCCTGTTCGGCCGGTTCGGCCTGTTGCTTGTCCTGGATTTCCTTGGCAGTGCGGAGCATCGTCTTCACCCCCGCCGCAAGGCCCAGCATCACAAAAAGCACCATGAAGATGGGCAGCGTGCCGAAAAGCACATCAAGCCCGTATCCGATGCCGAAACCGATCCCAAGACCGGCCACAAGTTCGATCACCATCCGCCATGCCATATTGGCCTGAGAATAATGCTCATCCGCTCGGGGCTTGGGTGCGCCGCGTTGTTTCGCAGCTGCCAGTTTGGCCTCAAGCTGCTCCATCTGCTGCCGTTGGTCCGGGCTGGTCACACCAAAATCCCCTTCGGAATATCTGCTGCGGTGCTAATGTCAGGACGGGTTAGAGTCAACTGCGTTCGCTCAGATCCAAATGCGAGCATTTTCAAGCAGTTGCACCCCCCTCGCGACGGGCAACTTTGAATTCACCTGCTCTCACCCCCAGCAATCCGGCCTTCTTTCTTATTTAACCCCGTGGTTAAGCGAGCCTCGGCAATGCTTCCCCACGGCCTCTGTCCACGCTATGGGAAGGCATGACCCAGAACCTAGATCAGGTATTCGCCGCCCTCGCTGACCCCACGCGCCGCGCCATCCTCGCAATGCTGCTGGAAGACGATATGGCGGTGACGGATGTGGCCGAGCCCTTCGAGATGTCTCTCGTCGGGATTTCAAAACATTTGAACGTGCTGACAGCCGCAGGGCTGATCAGTCAGGAAAAACGCGGGCGGGTGAAATGGTGCAAACTGGAACCGGATGCGTTGCGCAATGCGTCGGTCTGGATGCAGGGGTTCGGGCAGTTCGAGCCGGTGAACCTAGATGCCTTCGAGAGATTTTTGGAAATAGAACTGCCCGATCCGGTGGAAGGCGTCACGCCGGGGGCAGATGTAGCAGAGTGATCCCCCCTCGCCGCGAGGTAAATAAGACGAGGGGAAGATCAATCGACGGTCAGATGACGCCGAAAGCAAACCGCAAAATAGCCAAAACCACTACGATCAAACCGATCAGGTATAAAATGCTACGCATGGAGTATCCTTTTACTTTGATTTCCTCCCCCAACGCAGAGCCGACGGGCCGGGTTCCGAAAAAATCCAAAAAATGCGCAAATCTATGATTTTTCTTGGCTATCATCTCGCAGTAGCAGGTAAAGCGCCAATATTGTGAGGGCCACACCGCCCCATACCAGCACCCCTGGCAGCGCATTGCCAAAGCCGAATTCCCACAGGATCACCCAGCTTGGCGTGAGATAGGTATAGGCCATGACTTTGGCCGAGGGCAGCCGCAGCGCCGCGAACTGCAAAAGCACTACGGTCGCCGCCGTAGCAAAAACCGCGACATAGAGAATGGTGATCCAGACCAACGGCCTCAACCCTGCCCAATCGGTTGCAGCGAGGTCTGACCAGCCATAAGCCGTCAATAAGACAGTGCCGGCCAGAAGTGTGCCAAACGTAAAGAGCACGGCGCTTTCGCCCCGGTTCAGCCAGCGCACCATCGGCGCATAAATCGCATGGCTGATGCAGCCGATAAAATAGATCGCCTCACCGCGCCCGACGTCAAAAGACAAAAGCGCGCCCAGATCACCGCGAAAGATCACCCAAAGCGCCCCCGCCCCCCCGATGGCCAAAGCCATCGCCATACGCGGTGTCATCACCTGCCGCATCAGCAACCAAGCGAACCCCGCCGCCATGACCGGAACGAGCGTGAAAACTGCCGCCGCCGAAACCGGGGGCGCGGTTTTGAGCCCCTCGAACATCAGCACGAAGTAAAGAGTGAACAGCCCTGCCAGCACAAAGTAACGCCAAGGCGCGGCGAAACCTGTGCGGAAATGATCACCGCGCGCCCAAGCCAGCGCGCCCACCAGCAAAGTCGCCAAGGCGAAGCGAACGGCATTCAGCGTGGTCGGCGCAATCTCATTCGCCACCTGCGCGCCGAGCGAAAAGGACCCGGCGACCAAGGCCGAGAAACACAGCATTGCCAAATGGCCCTGCGCCGACGGGCTTAGTCCGGGCATGCAACGGCTTCCTCAGCGTGTTCTTTTAAAAAGGCCAAAACCGCCTGAACCTTGCTGGTGCGGTGCAGATCGACATGGGTCACCAGCCAAAGCGCACTCGCCCAATCGACCCGTGGCGCATGAATTTCGATCAGCTCCGGATCGGCCCGCCCCTGTGCGGCGGGCAGAGACCCGATCCCCGCCCCCGCGCGCAGCGCCGCCTCCATCGCCGCCCCGCTGGAACTGCGCCACGTGATGCTTTCCTCCGGCACAGTCGACCAGAGCCATTTGTGGTAGGGCGCGCGGCTGTCGCGGTTGTCCACCGCGATAAAGCGGTGTTTGGCGTAGTCCTCTTCCCCCTGCGGGATGCCGTATTGCGCGACATAGTCGCGGCTCGCATAGGCACCGACGGCAAGCTGCGCATAGGGTTGCACGACATTGTCCGGCTGATCCGGCGCCGCCCCGGCGCGGACGGCGACATGAGCTTCGCCATACTCCAGCCGGAACAGTCGGTCGCCGATCAGGTAGCGCACCACCAATTCGGGATTTTGTCGCTGGAACTCGGTCAACAGCGGGGCCAGCCGGGGGGCGAGAAAATCTAACGAGGTGATGACCAATTCGCCCGAGACGTCACTGCCGCGCCCTTTGATCCGCCCAGCCAATTGGCTGAACTGGTCATCGGTCGCCCGCGCCACCCGCAACAGGTCTTCGCCCGCTTCGGTCGCGGTATATCCCCGCGCATGGCGCTGGAACAGCTTCACCCCAAGCCGCCCTTCCAACGCATCAATATGCCGGATCACCGTCGCATGATGCACGCCAAGCACATCCGCAGCGCCGCTCACCGTGCCGAGTTGCGCCACCTGATAGGCCGTTCTGATCTCATCCCAATTGTCCATCCTGCTCCCTACCAATCCAGTCTGTGCATTTACGAACATTGCCACGCGCATTCTGGCAGTTGCGTTCGTGAGTGCAATGGCCAAATCCATGGCATCAGTTTTACGCCTGAAACAAGGGACCAGCCCATGACCATCCTCCGCATCGAGACTTCCGTGAACCGCGAGCACTCCGTCACCCGCAAACTGACGGACCGCATCATCTCCACCCTCGACGACGCCAACGTTGTCACCCGTGACATTGCCACCAACCCGCTGCCGCTGATCGATTCCAGTTGGGCCAGCGCCCGCGTGAAGCCCGAAGACGAGCGCAGCGCGCTGGACAAAGAAGCCCTCGCCCTGTCGGACGCCCTCGTCGCCGAAGTGCAAGCCGCCGACACCATCGTCATCGGCGCGCCGATCTACAACTTCACCATTCCCGCTTCGCTGAAGGCTTGGATCGACCTCATCGCCCGCGTCGGCGTCACCTTCCGCTACACCGAAAACGGCCCCGAGGGGCTGCTGCAGAACAAGCGCGTCATCGTGGCCTTTGCCTCGGGCGGCACCGGACTTGATTCCGCCGCCGATTTCGCCAGCGGCTACCTGCGCTTTATGCTGGGTTTCCTCGGCCTGACCGATGTGACGTTCGTCGCCGCCGATCAGCTTGCCATGGACGCCGAAGGCACCATCGCGCGCGCCAACGCCCAGATCGACGCGCTGCGCCAAGCCGCGTGACCCTTCGCGCGGGGCCGCCCCTTGGCCCTGCGCAGCCCGCCTTGACTCGCGCCCGCACAGCGCGTAAACGGCCCCCAATCTCCGGAAGCATTGCCTTCCGGTCCCGGCCTTGCGTCGGGATCGCCCCCAGTCAGCGCGTTGCGCCCACTGGGGCATTTGTGCATTTTCGCGCGCGTCCTTAAGTAAGGGCAAGTGCAACCGACCCGAAAGGCCCTGTGCCCATGTTTGAAAATCTCAGCGAACGGCTCTCTGGTGTCTTTGACCGCCTGACCAAGCAAGGCGCGCTCAGCGACGAAGACGTCAAAACCGCCCTGCGCGAAGTCCGCGTCGCCCTGCTGGAGGCCGACGTCTCGCTCCCCGTGGCGCGTGATTTTGTCAAAGCGGTGCAGGACAAGGCGACCGGCCAAGCGGTGACCAAATCGGTCACGCCGGGCCAGCAGGTCGTCAAGATTGTCCATGACGCGCTGATCGACACGCTGAAAGGCGAAGGCGAGCCCGGCGCGCTGAAGATCGACAGCCCGCCCGCGCCGATCCTGATGGTCGGCCTGCAGGGTGGCGGTAAAACCACCACCACCGCGAAACTGGCCAAACGCTTGAAAGAGCGTGACGGCAAGCGCGTGCTGATGGCCTCGCTCGACGTCAACCGCCCCGCGGCGATGGAACAGTTGGCGATCCTTGGCACCCAGATCGGCGTCGACACGCTGCCGATCATCAAAGGCGAAAGCCCCGTTCAGATCGCCAAACGCGCCAAGACCCAAGCGGGCTTGGGCGGCTATGACGTCTATATGCTCGACACCGCAGGCCGTCTGTCCATCGACGAAGAGTTGATGCAACAGGTCAAGGCGGTGCGCGACGTCGCCAACCCACGCGAGACACTGCTGGTGGTCGATGGCCTGACCGGCCAAGACGCCGTGCACACGGCCGAGAATTTCGACGAACGCATCGGCATCACCGGCGTTGTCCTGACCCGGATGGACGGCGATGGCCGTGGCGGTGCGGCGCTGTCGATGCGTGCTGTGACCGGCAAGCCGATCAAATTCGTCGGTCTGGGCGAAAAGATGGACGCGCTCGAAACCTTCGAGCCGGAGCGCATCGCGGGCCGCATCCTTGGCATGGGCGACATCGTCGCGCTGGTCGAGAAGGCCCAAGAAACCATCGAGGCCGAACAGGCCGAAAAGATGATGAAGCGCATGGCCAAGGGTCAGTTCAATATGAACGACCTGAAGATGCAGCTTGAACAGATGATCAAGATGGGCGGCATGCAGGGCATGATGGGCATGATGCCCGGCATGGGGAAAATGGCGAAACAGGTTGAAGACGCCGGATTCGACGACAAGATCCTTAAGCAGCAGATCGCCCTCATTCAGTCCATGACCAAGAAAGAGCGCGCCAACCCTGCCCTGCTGCAAGCCAGCCGCAAAAAGCGTATCGCCCGCGGTGCCGGCATGGAGGTCTCGGACCTCAACAAGCTGATGAAAATGCACCGCCAGATGTCCGACATGATGAAGAAGATGGGCAAAATGGGCAAAGGCGGCATGCTCAAGCAAGCCATGAAGGGCATGATGGGCAAGGGCGGCATGCCCGGCGGCATGGACCCGTCCCAGATGGACCCCAAGGCGCTGGAAGCCGCAGCCAAGCAGATGGGCGGCAAGCTGCCCGGCGGCATGGGCGGCGGCAATCCCTTCGGCGGCGGCGGCATGGGTCTGCCGAGCGGGCTTAGCGGTTTCGGGAAGAAGAAATGACCGACACCACCACAGATACCGCCGCCCGCGCCGCCGAGCTGCTGAAAGAGCACCGCGCCAGCATCGACCGGCTCGACGCGATCCTCGTCTATACGCTGGGCGAGCGGTTCAAACACACACAGGCCGTGGGGAAACTCAAGGCCACACACGACCTTCCCCCCTCCGATCCGGCCCGCGAAGCGGCCCAGATCGAGCGGCTCGAAGATTTGGCGGAAGCAGCGGACCTCGACCCCGCATTCGCCAAGAAGTTCCTGAACTTCATCATCGCTGAAGTCATTCAGCACCACAAAAGCCACCAAACGTAAGACCGGGCGCTGCCCCTTCTTACACAGCAACCTAAAGGACTACTCACCATGGCCATGAAAATTCGTCTCGCTCGCGGCGGCTCCAAAAAGCGCCCCTTCTACCGGATCGTTGCCGCCGACAGCCGCATGCCACGCGACGGCCGCTTCATCGAGAAGCTGGGCACCTACAACCCGCTGCTGCCGAAAGACAGCGAAGAGCGCGTGAAGATGGACGTCGAAAAGATCGAAGCATGGATCGCCAAAGGCGCCCAGCCGACCGAGCGTGTGACACGCATGTTGGAAGCCGCTGGCGTCCGCGAAAAGACCGAGCGCAACAACCCCAAGAAGGGCACACCGGGCAAGAAAGCTCAGGAACGCGTGCAGGAGAAGGCCGACAAAGCCGCTGCCGCTGCTGAAGCTGCCAACGCCCCTGCTGAAGAAGCTTCCGCAGAATAAGCCGCGAGCGCCCGGCATGGATGAATTCTCTGAAGACTTCCGTGCCGGGCTGCACGACCTGATGCGATGGCGGCGCGATGTGCGCCGCTTTCGCACAGACCCGCTGGACGAGGCGCTGGTGCAAACCTGCCTCGACAGCTTTTCCCTCGCCCCCTCTGTGGGCCTGTCGGAACCGTGGCGGATTATCCGCGTCCAGTCCGACACCGCGCGCCAAGCCGCGCTTGAGAATTTCCAAACAGCCAATGCCCGCGCCCTTACCGGATACGACGGTGAGAAGGCCGAGCGCTATGCCGGGCTCAAACTGTCGGGCATGAGCGACGCGCCGGAGCAACTGGCGATTTACTGTGATGACAGCACCGACAAAGGCAGCGGCCTTGGGGCCGGGACAATGCCCGAGATGCGCCGCTATTCCGTGGTCGGCGCGATCAGCCTGATGTGGCTCACCGCCCGCGCCCATGGCCTCGGGCTCGGCTGGGTATCGGTGCTTGACCCTGCGCAGTTGAACCGTGATCTTGACGTGCCAAAGGACTGGTCGCTGGTGGCCTATCTCTGCATGGGCTGGCCGCAGGACAACAGCCTGACGCCGGAACTGGAAACCAAGGGTTGGGAGACCCGCGCCCCAAGTCTGAAGATCGAGACCCGTTAATGAAAAAACTACTGTTACTTCTGGCCGTGCTGGTGCTCGGCTTTGTCCTTGGCATCCGCTATGATCGGCAGTTAATGCAGGGCGAATGCAAAGCCGGTGCCGGGGAATGGACCGGGACGATCTGTGTGAATTCGGAGTTGTTGCAATGAGTGACCAAGACCTGATCTGCGTCGGTGCCATCGCCGGTGCCTACGGCGTGCGCGGCGAAGTGCGCGTGAAAAGCTATTGCGCCGCACCCGAGGATATCGAGACCTACCGCCCGCTGTATACCGAGGATGGCAGCCGGACCTTTAACCTTGCCCTGCTGCATCAGGTCAAAAACGGTTTCGCCGCCCGCATTGCCGAGATCACGACCAAAGAAGAGGCCGACGAGATGCGCGGCCTGTCGCTTTTCGCCGCGCGGGATCAACTGCCCAGCCTGCCGGATGATGAATTCTACCACGCCGATCTGATCGGGCTTGAGGTCTATGACACCGGCGGCACGCTGCTGGGTCGGGTGAAAACCGTGCAGAACCACGGCGCCGATGATCTGCTGGAGCTGCAACTGAAAGGCACCTCAGCGACCACCTTCCTGCCCTTCACCAAAGCCGCCGTGCCGACCGTCGATCTGGCCTCTGGCCGCATTGTCGCGGACCCGCCGCTCGGCGTGCTGCCGGACGCAGCAGATGGTTGATCGCGGGCGCTTGTAATGCCGCGCCGGATCATCCTGCATCCCGGCTTTCACAAGACCGGCACCAGCAGCATTCAAGCCACGCTGCGCGCCAACCGGCCCGCGTTGAAGCCCCATGTCGTCCTGCGACTGCGCTGGCATATGAAAGATCTGCTGCACGCGACGCGGGGCTATTCGACTTGGCGCGATCCTATTTCAATGCTGAAGGCCGAACATCGGTTCGAGACCATGCTCGACGGCCTGCCCCGGATGCCGCGCCGGACGTTGCTGATCTCGGCAGAAGAACTGGCGGGTCACTTGCCGGGCCGGGGCGATCTGGAGGACTACAGCGCGGCGCCAGAGTTGTTGGACCTGTTTTGCCAAGCACTCAAACGCCGTTTTCCGCGCGCTGAAATCATGGTTTACCTCTCAAGCCGCGCAGCCGAAGACTGGCTCATCTCAGCCTATTGGGAACATGTCAAAGCCTCATCCTTGACGCTAGATCTTGAGGCATTCACCGCCCGCTATGCCCCGGCCGCTAAGCTGGACGAGATGGTTGCCGAGATCACGCGCCGCCTGCCCTGCCCGGTGCATCATGCGGCGCTGGAAGACAGCCAAGACCTGCCGCTCGGCCCTGCAACGCCGCTGCTCAACCTCTGTGATCTGCCGCCCGACCTCATGGCGCAACTGACGCTACCACCCGCGGCGAACACGAGGCTTCCTGTCGATGTGCTGCAAGCTCTGCTTGACGCCAACCGCCAACACGCCGATGACCCGCAGGCGCGCCGAAACGCCAAGACCGCTATCCTCGAACAGGCAGACACCGCATGAAACCCACCCGCTCCCACGGTCGCCAAAGCGTGCGGCCCAGCCTGAAGCCCCGCACGTTAATGCAGGACACCCCCGACTATGCCGATGTCTGGCAGGCGCGGATCGTCACGCTGTTCCCCGATCTCTTCCCCGGCGTGCTGGGCGCGAGCCTGACGGGCAAAGCGCTGCAAGACGGGCGCTGGCAGCTGCACACCCATGACATGCGCGAATTTGGCATCGGCAAACACCGTAACGTTGACGACACCCCCGCAGGCGGCGGTGCCGGGATGGTGATGCGGGCCGATGTGGTTGGCCCTGCCCTGGCCGAGGCGCAGAGCCACGCGCGTGGCCGTTGGCCGATCCTTTACATGTCCCCGCGGGGGCGGCGGTTTGACCAAGCGATGGCGCGGGATTTGGCGGATTGCGCAGGTGTGACCATGCTTTGCGGTCGATTTGAGGGCGTAGATGAGCGGGTGATTGAGCATTTCGGCATCACCGAAGTCTCCTTGGGTGATTTCGTGATGACAGGGGGCGAATTGGCCGCGCAGGCGATGCTCGACGCAACCGTGCGCCTGTTGCCGGGCGTGCTGGGGAACGCCGAGAGCATCGAAGAAGAAAGCCATGCGAGCGGCCTGCTAGAACACCCACAATACACCCGCCCCGCCGAATGGGAAGGGCGCGCAATTCCCCCGGTGCTGATGTCGGGCAACCACGGCGAGATTGCAAAGTGGCGGCAGGCGCAGGCCGAAGAGCTTACCCAAAGACGCCGTCCCGATATGTGGGAAAAGCGTCACGGGAAGAAGTGAGCGATACGGCTAAGGAACCGCCACTCTCAGGCCGGCGTTATTCTCCTACATTGAAGGGAGATAACGCATGCTAGAGATTATTCTTATACTTCTGATCGTCGCCGCTGTTGCGGCTCTTCTGGGCTTTGGTCGAGTCTCGGGCGCGGCACTAACCGGGGCCAAAGTGCTCATCGGCATCGTGCTGGTGCTGTTCCTGCTCGTTGTCTTGGGCGTGATCGCGCTGGCCTAGCCTAACGCGGGATCAGGTGGCGCAACTGCCCCCTTGATCCCGCGCGCATCGCCGCCTATACCCCGCACATCCGGAATCGCTTTGGCGGCTCCGGTGCTTTGCGTTTCGGCGCAAGCGATAAAGCAATGACGATGATACCTCCGGCGGGGGCCCTGCGGTCAGAGATGACTTCGGCGCTGCCCGATAGAACCCGAAGCTCTGGGTCGCGACATAATTTCGTGGAATACCGCGAACATCATAGGAGATAGGTCAGATGAACCTGATCGCAGAGATCGAGGCGGAACAAGTCGCCGAACTGGGGAAAGATATCCCCGACTTCCGTGCTGGTGACACCATTCGTGTTGGCTTTAAAGTCACCGAAGGCACACGCACCCGTGTGCAGAACTACGAAGGCGTCTGCATTTCGCGCAAGAACGGCCACGGCATTGCCGGGTCTTTCACCGTGCGCAAGATTTCCTTTGGCGAAGGCGTGGAGCGTGTGTTCCCGCTACATTCGACCAACATCGACAGCATCACCGTTGTACGCCGTGGCCGCGTTCGTCGCGCCAAGCTGTACTACCTGCGCAGCCGTCGCGGTAAATCCGCACGGATTGTCGAAAACGCCCACTACAAGCCGCTCTCGGGCGCGAAAGCTTAAAGGACAGGTCGATGAAAGCCGATACACATCCCGAATACCACATCATCAACGTCAAAATGACCGACGGCACTGTTGTGGAAATGAAATCGACATGGGGCAAAGAAGGCGACCAGCTGTCGCTCGACATCGACCCTTCCGTGCACCCCGCGTGGACTGGCGGCACAGGCCGTATTATGGACACCGGCGGCCGCGTGTCGAAGTTCAAGAACAAATACGCAGGTCTGGGCTTCTAAGCCTTTACCCTCAATGCGAAAACAAAGGCGCGGCCCCTGTGGGTCGCGCCTTTTGCGTTTGGGCGGATGGGTGGCGACCGGCGTCTTAAACGCAGACGCGGCGGCCTTTGAAACGTCGTGCACGTTATTTGAGAAAGGATGAAGATTAGGGTGGTTTAGCTGCCGCTGAAGGCAGCGCTTAGCTGCGGCGTTCTTGTAGCGCTGCTTGTTCGCCATAGCCGTGCAGATGCGAGAGGACGGCGCCACAGGTGATCAGCAGGTAAGCCAAGAGTTCCGTGCCTTCTTGGACGGTGGTTTTAACCTGAGAGTCATAGCCTGCGCCCATTACGGCCTCCCAAAGCGCGCTGGTGCCGAAGGTGCGGGAGAAGAAAAGCAAAAGCACCACGCCGATATAGACGAATGTCGCGGAGCGCGTGGACAGGTGGTGAAGCAGAGGCAGGAGCGTCGTGCCGCGATTGCGCCATGCGATCCAGATGCCGACGGCTAGGGTGAGAAGTGCCGGATAGATCCAGAAGCCGTGGCTAATGCGATCGAGGGCTGCATCATATTCGCGTAGAAACATACAGGTGAACAGGGTCGCAGCCAGTGTCAGATACCCCCGCAACTCTTCCCGCTGGTAAGCCCCAAGCGCAAAGAGACCGGCTGCGATGGCCAACAGCGTATTATGCAGATGTTCGGTAATCGAGTCTTCGGATACGCCATCGCCCCAAACTGCGGTGTCGAGGTAAACGGTGATCGGCACCAAGGCCACGAGCAGAGCAAACAGCAGCAACTCTCCGACCACCGCCGCTAGGGAGGGTAGCGCCGTCTCTCGCTTGTTGTCGCTCTTAAAGAGCCCCGACTTCGTCACCTTATCACTCCTACGGCCATAGGCTGTTGTCAGCGCAAGCCGACAATTGTTCGTTTCAGACTAGTGAGATAGTGCGCGCTCAACGTCCTGCAAACTTGTCACAGCTTGGCGGGGGCTTTGTGTGGCAATGAGGCCTCGCCACTTTCCAAAGGCGCAAACCCTACATATAGTGGGACGCAACAATATCCTGCTGAAACAGCAGGCGTGAAGGGACAGCACTGTATGGCGCATATTATCGTCGTCGGAAACGAAAAAGGCGGCGCGGGCAAATCTACCGTCTCCATACATGTGGCGACGGCTTTGGCGCGGTTGGGGCATAAAGTCAGCGGTTTGGATCTGGACCTGCGCCAGCGGACCTTTGGCCGCTACATTGAAAACCGCCGCAACTTTACCCGTGAGTCTGGCCTTAATCTGGCGAGCCCGTCACTGTGTGAATTGCCTGATGTTGAGGCAAGCAGCCTGCGGCCGGGTGAGAACATGTATGACCACCGCCTCAGCGCCGCTGTTGCAGCGCTGGAGCCGGACAATGATTTCATCCTAATCGACTGCCCCGGCTCGCACACCCGCTTGAGCCAAGTTGCGCATTCCCTGGCGGACACGCTGATCACACCGCTTAACGACAGTTTCATCGACTTCGATCTGCTGGCCCATATCGATGCGAATGGCGAGAAGATCACCGGCCCGTCGGTCTATTCCGAGATGGTCTGGAACGCGCGACAGTTGCGCGCTCAGGCCGGGCTCTCGGCGATCGACTGGGTTGTAGTGCGCAACCGTCTGGGCGCGCAGCGGATGGTGAACAAAGAGAAGATGGAACGCGCGATCAATAACCTTAGCAAGCGGATCGGTTTCCGTACTGCGCCGGGGTTCAACGAACGTGTCATTTTCCGCGAGTTGTTCCCGCGCGGCCTGACCCTGCTGGACCTCAAGGATATTGGGGTGAAGCAGCTTAACATTTCCAACATCGCCGCACGGCAAGAGCTGCGCGAGTTGATCAAGGCGCTTGATTTGCCGGGGGTAACGGCGGACTTCTGAACCTAGTGGCGCGGCATTGGCGGCACCACGCGGCGGCGGCGCGACAGGGCGACGAGGTTTGACAGAAACAGCGCGCTGATCACGACTCCGCCGCCGATCAGGGCATAAATGCCGGGGTCTTCGCCCAAGACGGCCCAGACCAGCAGGGGCGCGAGCACAGACTCCAAAAGGACCAAAAGCCCGACCTCCGCACTGCTAATATAACGCGGGCCAAGCGCGATGAGGCCGGCGCTCAGGGCCATAAAGACGGCATAGAGCAGCATTTTCGGCAGTTCTTCGGTGGGCATTGCAAGCGGCGCGGCAACGGGGAGCAGTGCCAATCCGGCCAGCAGATAGGCCAGAGCCACGGCAGGCACCATCGACACAGCGCGCGCATGGCGCGCAGCGGTCAGAGCGCCTGCGAAGATTGCCGAGATGCTAAGGGCGACCAAGTCTCCGGCAAGTGCAGCATTCTCTGTCTCACCCGACCCAAACGCAATCACCGCCAGACCTAAGAGCACCGCTGCAATGGTAAAGAGCATGCGGCGGCTGATCGGCTCGCCCAGAAAAATACGGCTATAGATCGCAGCGAAGACGGGGAGCGATGCGAGGATGAAAACCACGTTCGCTACAGAGGTCAGCCGCACCGCCAGAACAAAGCCCACGCCTGCGCAGGCCACGCCGCCGATATAGATCGCGCTCGCCCAACCGCCTTGGCGCAGGGCGCGAAAGGGTGCGGTGCCTTGGGCGATTAGCAGACCGGCGCCAATTGCCAGCCCGACCAGCGTCACTTTCCAGAACGCGAGCGTCAGCATCGGCGCATCGATCACCCGCACGAAAAGCGCTTCGGGTACAATGCACATCACCCCAAGGAAGGTGAGCAAGAGGCCTTTGGTCTGATCTGTCATGGGGGCATCGGTGGCGCTTTGTGCAGCTTAAGTAAAGCCCCCCGGCCCCGCCTCGGACAGTTTTTGCAACGCCCGCCGCAGCACGTCGGCTTCGGGCGCGTCAAGCGTATCCATGAGCGCCGCGTCATAGCGCTGCGCGACGGCACGCAGATCGTCATAGGCGGCTTGCCCCTGCCGCGTCAGAGCGAGATGTTCGACCCGGCGATCTCCTTCGTCCCGAGACCGGGTAACGAAACGTCGCTCAGTCAAGCGGTGCACGGCGCGGCTGATCTTGGTTTTATGCATCCGTGCACGCTGGCCAATCTCGCTTGCCGTGAGACGACCATAGAGGCCAAGGTGAAACAGCACGCGCCATTCGGTGCGCAACATGCCGTAGCGGTCCTTGTAGATTTGCTGAAATTCGCGGGAGGATGCTTCGGCGGCCTGATTGAGGAGATAGGGCAAGAAGCCCTGCAGATCGAACTCGTCGTTTTCCATTGCGCGCCGCTTGTTAGTTACAAAACCAACTATTACAAACGCAACAGATTCCGCAAGGGGGCCGAGATGACCAGCCATACCAAGCCGTCCACGATGATCACCGCAGCCACGACCTCTGGCACGCATCCGGGCTATATGCCGGGTTTCGGCAATGATTTTGAGACCGAGGCCCTCCCCGGCGCCTTGCCGCAGGGCATGAATTCACCGCAGAAGTGCAACTATGGGCTTTATGGCGAGCAACTCTCCGGCACCGCTTTTACAGCGCCAAGTCATGCGAATGAGCGCACTTGGTGCTACCGCATCCGTCCGTCGGTGAAACATTCGGGCCGCTATGCTCGCATCGATCTGCCCTATTGGAAATCTGCGCCGCATATCCCCAAGGACGTGACCAGCCTTGGTCAATACCGATGGGATCCGGTGCCGCATTCCGACGAAAAACTTACATGGCTCACTGGCATGCGCACCATGACCACGGCGGGGGATGTGAACACGCAGGTCGGTATGGCCAGTCATATATACCTTGTGACCGACAGTATGGTGGATAGCTATTTCTATTCCGCAGACAGCGAACTGTTGATTGTCCCGCAAGAAGGCAGCCTACGGTTTTGCACTGAACTAGGCGTCATGGACATTGCCCCGCAGGAGATCGCGATCATTCCGCGCGGGCTGGTCTACCGCGTCGAAGTGCTGGACGGCCCAGCGCGCGGTTTTGTTTGTGAGAACTACGGTCAGAAGTTCCACCTGCCGTCTCGTGGCCCGATTGGGGCGAACTGCATGGCCAACCGGCGCGACTTCAAGACCCCGGTGGCGGCCTTTGAGGATCGCGAGGTACCCTCGACCGTGACAATCAAATGGTGTGGCCAATTTCATGAGACCAAGATCGGGCATTCGCCGCTCGACGTGGTGGCATGGCATGGCAACTATGCCCCAGTGAAGTATGATCTGAACACCTATTGCCCTGTCGGGGCGGTGCTGTTTGATCACCCGGATCCGTCTATCTTTACCGTGCTGACCGCGCCTTCGGGCGTCGAGGGGACTGCCAATATCGACTTCGTGCTGTTCCGCGACCGCTGGATGGTGGCCGAGGATACCTTCCGCCCGCCGTGGTATCATAAGAACATCATGTCTGAGCTGATGGGCAATATTCACGGTCAATATGACGCCAAGCCCAAGGGCTTTGTCCCCGGTGGCATGAGCCTGCATAATATGATGCTGCCTCATGGGCCGGACCGGAATGCCTTTGAGGGGGCCTCCAACGCTGAGCTTGCGCCCCATAAGCTCGACAATACGATGTCGTTCATGTTCGAGACCCGCTTCCCGCAGCATCTGACGGAATTTGCCGCCAAAGAGGCCCCTTTGCAGGATGACTACATCGACTGCTGGGAGAGTCTTGAGAAGAATTTTGACGGCACGCCGGGCAAGAAGTGACTGGCCCCGAAAGGACCGAGATGACCTTGATGACCTCTTGGGTGGAAAGCGCTAACAGCGCTGATACCGACTTTCCGCTGAACAACCTGCCCTATGGTGTGTTTTCGACCAACCGGCTTGAGGCCCGCTGCGGCGTGGCGATTGGGGACCAGATCCTCGACATGGCAGCGCTTGAGGAAGAGGGGCTGATTGCCCTCTCTGAAGAGCCGGTTTTTGACGTGCCCTATTGGAACGATGTGATGGACCTTGGCCCCGAGGCTTGGGAAACGCTGCGCGCGCGATTGATTGAACTGCTCACCACCGACGCCGCAGATCAAGCAACCGTTGCTCCGCATCTGGTGCCGATGGCAGAGGCGCGGTTGCACATGCCGATGGTCGTCTCGGAATACACCGATTTCTACGCGGGCAAGCATCACGCCACCAATGTCGGCACGATGTTTCGCGGGGCCGAGAACGCGCTGCCGCCGAACTGGCTGCATATCCCTATTGGCTACAATGGCCGCGCCTCGACGGTTGTGGTCTCGGGCACCGAGATCACGCGGCCCAATGGCCAATTGAAGGCCCCCGAGGCCGAGACGCCGCATTTCGGTCGCTGTCAAAAACTCGACATCGAGTTGGAGATGGGCGCGATTGTGGGCACATCGACCGAGATGGGCCAGCCGATCCGTATCGAAGACGCAGATGAAATGATCTTTGGCTACGTCCTGCTGAATGATTGGTCAGCGCGCGACATTCAGGCGTGGGAATACCAACCATTGGGCCCGTTTCAGGCCAAGGCCTTTGCGACGTCGGTCAGCCCGTGGATCGTGACCCGCGCCGCGCTTGAGCCCTTCCGCACTTCGACACCCGAGCGCGAGAAAGACCTCCTGCCCTACCTGCGCGAGACCAAACCCGGCCTCTATGACATCAACCTCTCGGTGCTGCTGCAGCCCGAAAGCGGCGAGGCCGAGCAAATCGCCCGCACCAATTATCGCGAGATGTATTACTCCGCCGCCCAACAACTCACCCATCACGCCTCTTCGGGCTGCGCGATGAACTCGGGCGATCTCTTGGGCTCTGGCACGATCTCCGGCCCCGACAAATCGCAACGTGGCTCGCTGCTGGAACTGAGTTGGGGCGGCAAAGAGCCGATCACCCTGAAAGACGGCAGCACCCGCAGCTTTGTCGAAGACGGCGATACGCTGACCCTCACCGGCCACGCACAGGGCGATGGCTTCCGCGTGGGTTTCGGTTCCTGCATCGGCAAAATTCGCCCGGCAATCGACTTTCCCTGAATACCAGAACACGCGGCGCGAGAGCGCAGGCATCCCAAGACAGAAGGACACAGCATGGCCAAGAAATTCGCATCCCAAGGGGATATGACCGAAAAGGAAATCTCTTTCACGCAGGTCGGTGACGGGCTCTATGCCTTCACCGCCGAGGGCGACCCGAACTCCGGTGTCATCATCGGCGACGACAGCGTGATGATCATCGAAGCACAGGCCACCCCGCGACTGGCCAATAAGGTCATCGAATGTGTCCGCTCGGTCACCGACAAACCGATCAGCCATGTGGTGCTGACACACTACCACGCCGTGCGCGTGCTCGGCGCCTCGGCCTTTGGCGCGCAGCAGATCATCATGTCCGAAAAAGCCCGCGCCATGGTCGCAGAGCGGGGCCAAGAGGATTGGGACAGCGAGTTTGAACGCTTCCCGCGTCTGTTTGAAGGTCACGAGAGCATCCCCGGCCTGACATGGCCCACTACCACCTTCAACGGTCGTATGAGCGTCTATCTGGGCAAGCGCCGGGTCGATATCATGCAACTGGGCCGCGCCCATACGGCGGGTGACGCGGTGATCTATGTGCCGGACCAGAACGTCATGTTCACCGGCGACATCGTCGAATACCACTCCGCCTGCTATTGTGGAGACGGGCATTTCCACGACTGGCCCGGCACGCTGGAACGCATCCGCGCCTTTGACCTTGACGCCATTGCGCCGGGGCGCGGTGACGCGCTGGTGGGCCGCGATATGGTCAACGCGGCGATCGACAGCACCGCCGACTTCGTGCGCTCGACCTACCGCCCCGCAGCCCGTGTCGCCCTGCGCGGCGGCACGCTGAAAGAGGCATGGGACGCCGTGCGCGCCGAGTGCGACCCCAAGTTCGGCGACTATGCGATCTATGAGCACTGCCTGCCCTTCAACGTCGCCCGCGCCTATGACGAAGCGCTCGACATCGACACACCGCGCATCTGGACCGCCGCCCGCGACAAAGAGATGTGGGAGGCGCTGTCGGACGCATGAGCCTGCTGCCTGTCCTTCTCAACGCGTTTATCGTGCTGGCGCTGGCCGTCTGGGCCTATCTGGTCTTCACCACGGTGATGGACCAGCGCCGGGAGGCTGCGCGACGCAGTGGGCAGGCATTTGCGGGGCTACGGAAGGGCACTGGCGCATGGCTGCACTGGCTGCGTGCGCCTGAAACGCGCGGCGCGCGCTGGCGGCTGGCTTTGGTCACGCTTCTGCTGCTGGCCCTGCTCGCCGCCCGCGCGTTCGTCTGACCTCGAAGGAACACCCAATGGCCTACGCCTATACCCCCTTCCCCTACAGCCCCCCGCCTGGCCTCACTGCGCCCGAGCCGAGACATCCGGTGGTGATTGTGGGGGCTGGTCCCATTGGCTTGTCCATGGCGGTGGACCTTGCCCTGCGCGGCGTAAAATCCGTGGTGCTGGACGACAACAACGTGGTCTCCCTCGGCTCCCGTGCGATCTGTTGGGCTAATCGCACTCTTGAGATTTTTGACCGGCTCGGGATCGGCGAGCGCATGCTCGCCAAGGGCGTGACGTGGAAAGTGGGCCGACAATTTCACGGCGACCGCGAAGTCTATAACTTCGATCTATTGCCGGAACCGGGGCACAAATACCCCGCTTTCGTGAACCTGCAGCAATATTACATCGAGCAATACCTCGTCGAACGTGCGCAGGACTTTCCTGACCTCATCGACCTGCGCTTCCTCAATAAGGTTACAGACCACAAGGGCCATGCGGATCACGTCGAACTGACGATCGAGACCCCAGACGGGCCCTATCGGTTAGAGACCGACTGGTACATCGCCTGCGACGGTGCGGGCTCGGCCACCCGCAAACGTATGGCGCTGCCCTTTGAAGGTCAGACATTTGATGAGCATTTTCTAATCGCCGATGTGGAGATGGAGACTTCTCCCTTCGGCAACCACAACACGCCGGAGCGCTGGTTTTGGTTCGCACCTCCCTTTCACAACGGTCAATCCGCGCTGCTGCACAAACAGCCCGACAACATCTATCGCATCGACCTACAACTGGGGCCGGAGACCGACCCAAAAGCCGAGGCGACCGAGGAGAAGGTCGTTCCGAGGGTGAAGCAGATGCTGGGTGATGCGCCGTTCCGGCTGGACTGGATGAGCGTCTATAAATTCCACTGCGCGCGGTTAGAGAAGTTTGTGCATGACCGCGTAATCTTTGTCGGCGACAGCGCCCATGTGGTTAGCCCCTTCGGCGCGCGGGGCGGCAATGGCGGGGTGCAGGATGTCGACAACCTCGGCTGGAAACTCGCCGCGGTTGTCCGGGGCGAAGCGCAGCCGAGCTTGATTGAGAGCTATGACATTGAGCGCGGCCATGCGGCAGATGAGAACATGCGCAACTCGGCGCGCGCGACAAACTTCATGACGCCCAAGACCCCTATTGAAGCGCTCTTCCGTGACGAGGTTCTGAATCTCGCCGCAGATCACCCGTTCGCGCGCAAACTAATTAACTCGGGCCGACTGTCACAGCCTTGCTCACTGGCGCATAGCCCCTTGCAGACTTCCGGGGACGCGCCGCTAGAGCCAGGAAGTGCCTTGCTTGATGCGCCGCTCCGCGGCCCTGCAGGGGAAACTTGGATGGTCCAAGAAGCACAAGGTGCCTTCACCTTGCTTGCCATTGGCAACATCACACCGCCAGAACTGCCCGGCATCGCGCGGATTGGCATTAACCAAAATGTCTCCGACTACCCCTGTTTCAGCGATCCCGACGGTTACGCCACCCGCCGCTACGGCTCGGAGCGCCTCTACCTGCTGCGACCTGACGGGCATGTCTGTGCGAGCTTTGACCATGCCGACAGCGCCGCGATCAAAGCGGCCCATGCCCGTGCCACAGGAGCCTGCTCATGACCTTGCCAACCCTTGACGACAACCTCGGCACCGAGGGCGATACGGTCTATGCCGCGCTAATGACCGCGCATGAAGGGCTGTCAGAAAGCGAAAGCCACGCGCTGAATGCGCGACTGGTGCTGATCTTGGCGAATGAGATCGGCGATCGTTCCCGGCTCGAAGAGCTGTTTGCCGCAGCGCGCGCGGCCGGGCGGCGGTAGCAAGACGCCAGCCGATAGAGCACTTTACTTTGCGGACGTTCTATTGATCACTGGATGAATAGACATCTCTCAGGAGGCACCGCAATGGAACTGCACGTCTGGCTCGCCTTCGCTTCGGCCTCCATCGCCCTCTTGCTGATACCGGGACCGACCGTGCTCCTGATCCTCAGCTACGCCATATCGCAAGGGCGGCGGGTAGCTTTGGCAACCGTTGCAGGCGTTGCTTTAGGCGATCTGATTGCCATGTCAGCATCTCTGGCTGGCCTTGGCGCATTGGTGCTGACCTCGGCTAAACTGTTCATTCTGCTAAAGTGGGTCGGCGCGGCCTATCTTGTCTATCTCGGTATCAAGCTCTTTCGCAGCGCGCCGGCTGCATCGCTCGGCATGCTGGGCGATGCGCCTGAAGCATCGGTGCGGACGGTCTTTGCCCATTCGGCAGCCGTGACCGCGCTCAACCCGAAATCCATCGTCTTCTTCATCGCTTTCGTGCCGCAGTTCATCCATCCGAACGCCGTATTGGCTCCGCAGTTCGGGGTGCTCATCGCGACATTCGTTGGTTTTGCAGCAGTGAATGCGCTGGCCTACGCCCTGCTCGCCGATAAGCTGCGCCAGAAAATCGCACGTCCCTCGGTCTTGCCCTTCCTCACCAGATTGGGCGGTGCCACGTTGGTCGCCATGGGTGTGGCGACCGCAACGCTACGGCGTTCGTAAGAGTCTTCTAGGTACCCATCTATGCCGACTGATCTCTAAAATATTAAACATATTCGCAGGCTTGCCCGCCTCTCTCCGCACGCTATCTCAACGCTCACTCTGGCGCGGCAGGCTTGACCTAGGCCGTCTGATCGGCAGACTGGCAAGACGCGCCTCACCAGAATGGCGATTAACGCAGGTTAACTGCATCACCTGATCAAACCCCGAAACGGGGTCTTCGCGACACCTCAGACTGTCGCGACAACAGAGAGGAAAATCATGGAATTTTTCACACGTACTGGAAAACCACTGCCGCAATCCGTGCTGAAGTCAGCCGAGAAAGCCAAGTCCGACCCGGTCAGCCGACGCGAGTTTCTGGCCGTGGCCAGCGCCTTTGGTGCAACCTCGGCCACCGCCTATGCGATGCTCGGCATGGCGCGCCCGGCACAGGCCGAAGCCCATGCCAACCTCAAAGAGGGCGGCACGGTTCGGATGCAGATGGAAGTGCGTGCTTTGAAAGAGCCGCGTACCTTTGACTGGTCGCAGATCGCGAACTTCACCCGCGGTTGGCTGGAATATCTCGCGGTCTGGGAGAATGACGGCACCTTCTCCCCCGCCCTGCTGGAAAGCTGGGAGATCAACGACGACGCAACCGAATATGTCCTGAACGTCCGCAAGGGCGTCAAATGGAACGACGGCAGCGATTTCACCGCGCAGGACGTGGCGCGCAACATCGAGGGCTGGTGTGACAAGTCGCTCGAAGGCAACTCCATGGCAGGCCGCTTCGCCACTCTGATCGATGAAGAAACCGGCAAAGCGATCGAGGGCGCGATTGAGGTTGTGGACGACCATACCGTCAAGCTGACCCTGCCCAAGTCCGACATCACCTTGATCCCCGGCATGGCCGACTACCCCGCCGCTATCACGCCCGAGGGCTTTGACGCGGACAACATGCTGGAGAACCCCGTCGGCACTGGCCCCTATCTGCCAGAATCGCTCGAAGTTGGCGTCAAAAGCGTGCTGGTCAAGAATCCCGACCATACATGGTGGGGCACCGAGGTGTTCGGCGGCCCCTACATCGACCGCTTGGAATATATCGACTACGGCACCGACCCCTCCGCTTGGATCGCCGCCGCCGAAGCCGAAGAGGTCGACGCTTTCTATTCGATGGAAGGCGAATATATCGACATCATGAGCACGCTGGACGGTTGGGTAGAGAACGAGATCGCCTCTGCCGCGACCATCGTGATCCGCCCCAACCAACTGGCCGAGATCGACGGCCAGAAGCCCTATGAAGACAAGCGCGTGCGCAACGCGCTGCAACTGGCGGTCGACAACGCGGTGCTGCTGGAGCTTGGCTATGCCGGGCGCGGGATCGTGGCCGAGAACCACCACGTCGGCCCGATGCACCCGGAATACGCTGAGATTGATCCGCCTAAGACTGACCCCGC
Organism: Sulfitobacter delicatus; assembly: GCF_900102535.1. Taxonomy (GTDB): domain Bacteria; phylum Pseudomonadota; class Alphaproteobacteria; order Rhodobacterales; family Rhodobacteraceae; genus Sulfitobacter; species Sulfitobacter delicatus. The sequence goes on from NZ_FNBP01000001.1 coordinate 113,281, forward strand.
CGCCGCCAAAGCCCTGATGGAAGAGGCGGGCATGGCCGACTATGAGCATGAGCTCTTCTCCATCGACGACGCCTGGCGCAAGGACACCACCGATGCTGTCGCCGCGCAGCTGCGTGACGCGGGCATTCCGGTGAAACGCACGATCCTGCCCGGTTCGACCTTCTGGAACGACTGGACGAAGTATCCCTTCTCCTCGACCAACTGGAACGCGCGGCCCTTGGGTGTGCAAATCTGGGCGCTGGCCTACCGCTCGGGCGAGGCGTGGAACGAGTTCGGCTATGCGAACCCTGAGTTCGACGCGCTGCTTTCTGAGGCGCTCGCCACAGCAGATGTCGATGCCCGCCGCGAGATCATGGCGAAGGGTGAGAAGATGCTGCAAGACGACGGCGTCACGATCCAGCCCTACTGGCGGTCGCTCTATAACCACACCCGCGAGGGTCTGGTCGGTGCGGGCCACCATATCGGTTTTGAGTATCATCCGGCGCGCATGGCGTGGACTGAGTGATCTGATCGACAGAACAACAAAGGGCCGCAGCGATGCGGCCCTTTTCCGTTAAGGCGGTCAGGGTTCAGTCGTCGAGCAGAGCCTTGGCCATCATCATATGCACACCCTTTTCGCGGTTCACCGTCTGCGTCACCCGCAAATCCCCCGCCAGCGAACACAGCACATAGGCATCCTCGCGGCTGATCCCGGCGCGCTCTGACACCAGCGTGATCATATCGCGCAGGGCCATCTCGGCGCAGGTATCCAGACTGGGGGCCATGCCCATCGTGATAACATGCGTCGGCGTCTCGGCCTGCGGATAGGTCATCGGCTTGTCTTTCAGCACCGTCAGCCGGAACCGCCCCTGGAGGGCCGTCTCAATCGCTGTAACGCAGACCTCGCCATCCCCCTGCGCGCCGTGCCCGTCCCCGCAGGAGAAGAGCGCGCCTTCGGTATGCACCGGCAGGTAAAGCGTCGTACCTGCGACCAGTTCCTTATTGTCGATATTGCCGCCATGTTTGCGCGGCTCAATCGTAGCGATCCGTCCCCATTCGGGCGGCGGCGCCACGGCCATGACGCCAAAGAACGGGGCCAAGGGCAACTCCAGCCCCCAAGGCAGCCGGGCGATGCCCCGCTCTGCGTCGAGCGGGATATTGGTGTGATAGGTCTCGGGGAACTCCTGCGGCAAGGTGCCTGCCAGCGGGCGGATGAAGTTATAGCCCCAGTCTTGCCGCAGTGCGACGTCCAGAATGTCGACCTGCAGCACATCTCCCGGCATCGCGCCTTCGACGGCAACCGGGCCGGTCAAGATATGGCCGGGCATCGGCGGCGGCCCTGCGGCGTGGATCTCGTAAAGCTCGGGGGGCACGTGAAACCCCTCGGGCGGCAAGCTGTTCGGCGCGCCGGAGACAGTGTTGATGATGACCTCTTCGCCGCTCTTGATCGTCAGCGCGGCAGGCCGCGCCGCTTCGAAATAGCCCCAGTGACAGGTCTCGGGCGATGCGTTTAGCGTGGCGGTCATGTGCGGGTGCCTCCGTTTGACAAGATGCCTTCGATCAAAATCTGCACGCGCAGCGCTTCCTGCGGCGTCGCGAGGCGGTTTGGCTTGCCGGCCATAAGCAGAGCCATGTCGCTCAGCTGCGCTTTAAGGCTGCTCGCACGGTCGTCAGGCGGCGCACCGCTTGTCGGGGTGAAGGCTTCGCCGGTCGAGACCGTGTCGATCGAGAACTCCGAAATACGGCGGCTGGCCTTAGCGCCCTTCACCGTAACCTCTTGCCGATCTGGCTGCGCGCCGCCGACACTGCCGAGGATCGACACCGGCAGCCCCTGCGCATTGACCAGCCGCGCCGCGACGTGGGTCTCACAAAGTTTGTCATCAGGATATTCGGCATGCGCCCATGACAGTTCCAGCGGGCCGAGCACCCGTTCGCTGAGAAAGAGGAAATGCGAGATCACTTCGCGGGTCATCCCCCCCTCGGCGCTAAAGCGCAGCCAGTCTGCGTCCTTCTGCCAGGCACGCGGCCATGCGGGATAGGTCACGACAATGTCGATGCCGCAAAGATCCCCAAGCGCGCCTTCGTCGATAGAGCGCCGCAGATCGGTCAGCGCGGCCCCGGCCGCTTGGGTGAAGTTCACCGCTGCTGGCACACCCGCGGCTTCCAGTTCAGCCACTAACGCGCGGCTCTCGCCAATATCGACGCCAAGCGGTTTTTCGAGAAAGATCGCCTTCCCCGCTGCTGCCGCCTCCAGCGCATAGGCTTTGCGCGGCACCGGGGGACAGGCGAGATAAACCAAATCGACATCTGCCAAGGCCTCAAACGCAGTCTCAGCCAGAACCGCCTCCGGGGCCACCGCTTGCGCGGCCTTGCAAGCCGCCGGATCGGGATCCCAGATTGTGGCAACTGTAAACTCAGGATGCAGCACCATATGTTCGGCCATGCGCCGGCCCATGATCCCCAATCCGATAACCGCAGTTCTAATCGCCATCTTCGTCTCCCTCATATTGCCGCGCGATAAGACGCTGCAATCTGGGGAAGTTCAACCGCTCAGAGCGCAGGCACCTCAGGCAAGGTCGGCGCGCACCAAGGGCTCGATGACGCGGCGCAGTTCTTCGGGGGCGGATTGGCTCTCGAACACATCCGCACGGGTAAAGACGCAGGTAAAGGAGCCTTCAAAGCACAATACACCGTTCTGCCGCGCCTTCATGCCAAAGGTGATGGACTTATTGCCCAACCGCGTTGGATAGGTCTCACAAAGCAGCTTGTGGCGGGGCGTGACCGGGCTGCGAAAATCCATCGACAGGTTCACGAAAGGCGTGCCGATGTTGCGGTCGATTTCAAGCTGAAACCAGCCGTCCCCGTCAAAATGCGCCTCCCACCATGCGTTGATCGCGTCCAGCGCAAAATAGGGCAACCGCGCCGTATAGGCGATGCGCGCCGGGTCGCAATCGCCCCAAGTGACGTTGATCTCGTGAACGAAGTTTTCCGTGGTCATAGGGCTGCTCTCATCTGCTTATGGCGCGCGCGGCGCGGGGACTGTTCTAGCCCTTCCAGCCCCACGCGCAACCCGCTGCCCCTAGCCCGGCAACAAGAACAGCGTGATCGCGGGGAAGGCCACCAGCAGAACCACGCGCGCCATGTCGGAGCCCACGAAATACATCACCGCCTTGTAGGTTTCCTTCATAGGGGTGTCGCGGTCCATCGAGTTGATGATGAAGAGGTTCATCCCCACGGGAGGCGTGATCAGACCGACCTCGACCACAATCAGCACGAGGATGCCAAACCAGATCGCGAGATGCTCGGGGCTCATGCCGAAATCCATGGCCGAAATCACCGGAAAGAAGATCGGCACGGTCAGCAGGATCATCGACAGGCTGTCCATCAGGCAGCCGAAGATCAAGTAGAAGATCAGGATTACGATCAACACGGTCAGCGGCGCATAGCCCTGCGTAGTCACCCATTCCGCCATGAACTGAGGCACGCCAGAAAGTGCTAGAAACCCGTTGTAGAACCCCGCGCCCAAGACGATGAAAAAGATCATCGCGGTGGTCTTGGCCGTGCCCAATAGGCTGTCGCGCAGGACCGCCCAATTGAGCGAGCCCGCCAGCAATGCGGCCAACCCGGTGCCAGCCGCGCCGATGGCCGAACCTTCGGTCGGGGTGAACCAGCCCGCATAGATGCCGCCCACCACGACGACAAAGATCACCAGTACCGGCCAAGTGTCGGCAAGCGCCGAAAAGCGTTCGCGCATGGGCACAGGTGCGCGGGTGCCCGCGGCTTCGGGGTGTAGGCGCACATAGAGCGAGATCGTGGCGATATAGCCAAGCGCAGCGAGAATGCCGGGGATGAAGGCCGCGAGGAAGAGTTTTGCGATATTCTGTTCGGTGAGGATCGCATAGATCACGAGGATCACTGAGGGCGGGATCAGGATGCCCAGCGTACCGCCCGCCGCGAGCGTAGCTGTGGAAAAGCCACCCGAATAGCCGTAGCGCCGCAACTCTGGCAGTGCGACTTTGGACATGGTGGCCGCCGTCGCCAGCGACGAGCCACAGATGGCCCCAAATCCCGCACAGGCGCCCACAGCGGCCATTGCGACCCCGCCGCGCCGATGACCGAGAAAGCTCTCAGCCGCGCGGAACAGCTTGGAGGACATGCCCGAGAGCGTGGCGAACTGCCCCATCAGCAGGAACATCGGAATGATGCTCAGCGAATAGCTTGAGAAGGTCGTGTAGGTCTCGGACTTCAGCTTGGCCAACAGCGGCGTGGGGTTGCCGCCCATCGCCAGATACCAGCCGCCGAACCCGCAGAGCAGCATCGCCAGCCCGATGGGCGCGCGCAAGAAAACCATGATGAGCAGGACGGGGAAGGACCAGAAGCCCAATTCGAGGTTGGTCACGTCAATGGCCCCCGTGTTCACGTGGCAGTAGCGGCTTGTCCACCAGCGCTTCACCGATGCGCATCACCGCGCAGTAGAGCGCCGTCAGACAGGCCACCACACCGGCGGCAAAGCTCGCCGCATAGCCCCACCAGACCGGAAATTGCAGAAAGAGGGTCGTCTCGCCATTACCGATATAGCGCTGCATGCCCTCGTAAAGCCGCCAGATCAGCAGCAGGATCACCAGCGTAAGGATGACTTCCCAAAAGGCCGCGATCCAGGCGTTGATACGACGCGGCAGCATCGAAGTGAAAATATCGACACTGGCATGGGCACCATAGAGTTGGCAGATCGGCAGAAAGGCGAAGATCGCAAAGGCGACACCGGCCTCTAGTATCTCATAGTTGCCGTTAATCTCTCCCACCCCGAGGTCCAGCACGAACTGGGCAAAGCCATTGAGGGTCGTGTCAAAAAAGTCTCCGTGCAACGCTTTGTTCACTGTTCGCCCGATGATCGACAGCGTGGTCAGCAGGACGAGGGCAATCAGCGCCAGTCCACCGGCCAGCGCGGTGCCACGGGCGAGAAAGAAGATCGTTCGATGCATGCGAAACCTGCCTTGCGGGTGGAAAAAGGTCTGCGGCGGGCTGTGCCGCCGCAGACCTGAGCCATGTCGTCTGTCTTATTTGTCGTAGTCGGCCATCAGGGCGCGGGCTTCGTCGATGAGCGCTTGCCCGTCAATGCCCTTGTCCTTCATCTCGGCGATCCATTCGTCATAGATCGGCTCCGCAGCCTTGCGCCAAACTTCGGTTTCTTCGTCGTTCAGCGTGACGATGTTATTGCCCAGATCGACCGCCACTTGCCGCGCTGGCCCGTCGGCATCAGCCTGTGTGCCGCCCGCAAAGATCGAGAATTCCAGACCCGAATTCTCGTCCACGACCTTTTTCAGATCATCCGGCAGGCTCTCGTATTTGTCTTTGTTCATCGCCAGAACAAAGGTCAGCACATAAAGCGCGTTGCCCGTAAACTCGGTGTGGTTGTTGACCAGTTCAGAGACCTTCAGCGCCGGGGTCACTTCCCAAGGGATGGTGGTGCCGTCGATCACGCCTTTGGACAGCCCTTCGGGGATCGCCGGGACCGGCATACCGACCGGCGTGGCGCCGACCTTCTCAAGCAATTTGTTCGCCAGACGCGAGCCGCCACGGATTTTCATGCCCTGCAGGTCATCCGGAGTGCGAACCTCTTTGTTGGTGTGCAACATGCCGGGGCCATGCACCCATGCGCCGAGGATATGCACATCCTTGAACTCGGAATCCTTCATGTGCTTTTCGAACATCTGCCAATAGGCCGAGGACGCCGCGCGGGCGTTGGTCATCATGAAGGGCAGTTCGAACACTTCGGTGCTGGGATAGCGACCCGGCGTATAGCCGACCACGGTCCAGACCACATCGGCCACACCGTCGATGGCCTGATCCATCAGTTCTGGTGGCGTGCCGCCCAACTGCATGGAGGGGTAACGCTCGACTTTGATCCGGCCTTCGCTGGCCTCTTCGACATTGTCGGCCCAGACATCAAGGATCAGCTTGGGCACATTGGCCTGCGGCGGTAGGAACTGATGCAGGCGCAGTGTCACGTCCTGCGCCAAGGCCGAGGTTGCCCCCAGCCCCATCGCCAGCGCTGTGGCGCCCGCAAGTTTCAAAAAACCATGCCGTGTGAATTTCATATCTCTCTCCCTATCGATGCCCGCGCCCGGTTTGCCCCGGTCTACAGCATCTTCGCTATTCGCAGGCTGACGCTATGCGACACATGGTTTTTTGTCACGGTGAATATGCAGGCAAAAACGCGCGACAAACGCCCGAAGCGGTCATATTTGTCAGTGGGATCAAGGAGAAGGATGGTGGCGTTACCTGGATTTGAACCAGGGACCTAACGATTATGAGTCGTTCGCTCTAACCAACTGAGCTATAACGCCATCGGCGCGGGAGGTACCGCCGCTGGGCGATGCCGTCAAGGGCGAAAAAACCCTTCGCTGTGAATTAGCGGAAAAAACCTCACGCAGGTTTGCTTGGGCTTAAGCCACGTCACTCTTGACGCATTGCGGTTTCAGCGCGACCCTGAAGCATGACACCCGGAAAAGCCCATCTTTCAGCCGAGCAAATCCGTGTGCTGGCCGCGCGGTCTGACGTCATGGGAGCTTGGCTGGTCTTGCATTGTTGGGGCGTGATCACTTTGGCGGTCGCGGGCTTTGCGCTTTGGCCAAATGCGCTCACCTTCTTGCTGGCTGTGGTGCTTATCGGCTCGCGGCAGCTGGGCTTGGCGATCCTGATGCACGAAGCCGCCCACAACGCGTTGTTCAAGACGCGGGCAGTGAATGAGTTCGTCGGCGAGTGGCTCTGCGGGCGGCCCATTTTGGCGGAGCTGCGCAGCTACCGGCACTACCACCTGACCCACCACCGATTTACCCAGACTGAGAAAGACCCCGATCTGGTGCTCTCGTCCAAATTTCCGACCAGTCATGCCAGCTTGCAGCGCAAGTTTATCCGCGACCTGACCGGGCAAACCGGCATTAGGCAACTCTTGGCGCAGATCATCATGTCTTTCCGGCTGGCCGGGGATGACGATGCCATCGAAGCCGCCAATCAAGATGCCGCTCAGGCCTTCAAGGCGCGCGACCTTTGGAAATCGCTGCCGGTTTTTCTCGGCGTGGCACTACTGATGAGCCTTGTCGGAGAGTGGTGGTACGGGCTGGCCTTCTGGCTGCTGCCCTATCTCACGTGGTTCCAACTGGTGCTGCGCGTCCGCAACATTGCCGAACATGGCGCCACCGAGCAATCCGAAGACCCGCTGCGCAATGTGCGCACGACACAGGCAGGGCCCATCGCCCGCGCGCTGGTCGCGCCCTATTGGGTGAACTACCACCTTGAGCATCATATGGTGATGCATGTGCCCTGCTGGCGCCTGCCTGCGCTGCATGACATGCTTTGCAAAGCCGGACTGAAGGAGCGCATGAATGTCGCCTCGAACTACCGCCACGCATTGGCTGAGGCAGGCTGGTAGCGGCGCTTCTTAATGCGCGGGGGCCGACACCACGTCGAGCAACGTGCGGCCACCGTCGATCGTCATAATCTCACCCGTCATAAAGCCGGAGCTTTCCGCAGCGAGGAACTGTACAGCTTCACAAAGCTCGTTCGGTCCGGCGATGCGTCCCAAGGGCGTATGCGCCCGAATGTCATCGCGCCAGTCGCGGTTCTCGGCCACCGCAGCGCGCAGGGAGGCGCTCATTACGGAGCCGAAAGAGATCGCGTTCACCCGAATACGGTGGGGGGCGAGCACCAACGCCAGCGAACGCGTCATCTGTTGAACCGCCGCCGAAGCGATGGAATACCCCATCAAATCCGGCTGGTGCTGTCGCGCGGCGATGGAGCTGAGGTTGATGATCGACCCCACTTGCCCCTCGGTCTGCCCCTCGGCCTGTTTCATCATACGCCGGGCGACCTGTTGCGAGAGTTGCAGTGCGGTCATCAGGTTTTGCTGAAGCAGCATTTCAACCGACGTGTCTTCGACGTCCAGCGGATCGGTCGGCATGACTTGGCGCGAGGCGTTAACGAGGATGTCCACCTGATCATAGGCGTCGATGGTCGCCGACACGAGATTGGCGATGGTCAGACGTTGGCGCAGATCCCCTGCGAAGACGCGGATGTTGCCTTCATCGGGCGTGTCGCCCAACTCTTCCATCAGTTTTTTTTCGTTGGAATCCGCGCACATCACATTGGCGCCGCGGTCAGCCAAGTGCCGGGCGATGGCAAGGCCGATGCCGTCTGCTGCACCGGTGATGATGGCCGTTTTGCCGGAGATTGAGAATGACATCGGGAAGCTCCCTTTTGGCTCAGCGGCGGCGGGTCAGCGGGCGGGTGGCGTGGAACAGTTTGAACCGCGCATCGCCGCCGAGTTCCGCCACCTGCGCAAAGCGTTTTTTCAGTTCCGCTTCATAGGGCAGATGCCGGTTGGCAACCATCCAGAGGTCGCCCTGCCCCGACAGGATACGTGCAGCGGCGGCGACGAAGGCTTGCCCGATCTGCGGCTCTGCGGCGCGACCTGTGTGGAAGGGTGGGTTCATCACCACCGTATCCATCCGGTGCGGCGGCTCCCATTTGGTGGCATCCTCCCAATGGAACACGGCGCGGCTGTCGGTGACATTGTGGCGCGCGCATTCCAGCGCCAGATGTCCGGCCTCGACCAGATGCACGGCTTTCACCTTGGGTCGCGTCAGCACATGTGCCGATAGAAAGCCCCAGCCCGCGCCCAAATCCGCGACCTCGGAGCCGAGGTTGTCAGGCAGCACATCCACCAACAGCGCAGAGGCCAGATCAACGCCATCCGCCGAGAACACCCCCGGCCCGGTCCAAAAGCCGCCTTCGGTCTGCGCCGGACCTGCTTCCCAATCGGTGAAGAAATCGCTGGCGCCCGCGTCGATCCAATAAAGCTTGCCGTGCGCTTTGGAGATGGGCCCGTGTACCGTCACCCGCGCGCGCATCTCACGCAGGATCGAATCCGCGCCATCGGTTTTCTGGCCGTCCACCACGACCGGCCCGTCGCTCACCGCGCAGGCCTGCGCGATCAAGGCACGGGCTTCGTGTTTGGCGCGGGGCAGACAGACGATGGCGGCGGCGTAATGGCCCTCGACCGAATGGGCGGCCTCATACCCTCGCGCGATCCACGAGTCATAAGCAGGTTTGAAATCATGAATGATCTTGCAGCGCTCAGGCGGCAGATCGGCCAGGTCGGCATCTGCCGGGGGCTGAAACACGGCGATCACGCCTTCATCGGGCAGTTCCAGCCCACCGCCGTTCAGGGCCAGTTCCAATCGCGGATCAATCACGTGTTATTCTTCTTTTTCCATAGTGCATTGCAGCGGATGCTGGTGTCGGCGCGCGAAGTCCATCACCTGCGCGACTTTCGTCTCGGCGATCTCGTGGCTAAAGACACCGACCACGGCCAGCCCCTTTTTGTGCACAGTCAGCATGATCTCAAACGCCTGCGCGTGATTCAGGCCAAAGAACCGCTCCAATACGAGAACGACGAACTCCATCGGGGTGAAGTCGTCATTCAGCAGCATCACCTTATACATCGGTGGGCGTTTGGTCTTGGGTCGGGTCTTGGTCAGCAGATCGGTTTCGTCATCATCTTGCGGACCATTCGCCATCATCCGCCAGCCCGGCGTGTACCGGTCTGCTGTCTGTATCGTCCAATCTGCCTTCGGGTCGTCACGGTGCATTGCTGCTCCTGCGGGTGAGGGGTGAAGCTTGTTCGTTGTGCAGGCGTCTATATAACCCCTGAACCGTTTTAGGAAAGAGGCAGCACAAATGGCCAAGGCACTCACCACAATCGGCTTCGATGCGGATGACACATTGTGGCACAACGAACGCTACTTTGCACTGTCGCATGATCGTTTTGCCGCGCTATTGGCTGAGCACAGCGAGCGGGACCATCTGATGGACCGTCTGCTGGAGGCCGAGAGGCGCAACCTGCCGCATTACGGCTACGGCATCAAAGGCTTTACCCTGTCGATGATCGAGACCGCGATCGAGGTCACGGAGGGTCAGGTGCCCAGTGCCGTTATCAACGATCTGCTCGCCGCCGGACGCGAGATGTTGGAGCACCCGATTGAATTGCTACCGCATGTTGAGGATGTGTTGGAGAATCTCATGGGACAGTACCGGTTGCTCGTTATCACCAAAGGCGACCTCTTGGACCAAGAGCGCAAGCTGGCCCAATCCGGCCTGCGGGAGCGGTTTGATGCGGTCGAGATCGTCTCGCACAAGACCGAAAATGCGTACCGCGAGATCTTTGCCCGGCACGGCGAAGGGGCGGAATGCGGCCTGATGGTGGGCAATTCCCTCGCCTCGGACGTCCGTCCGATGATCAAGGCCGGGGGTTGGGGCGTACATGTGCCGCACGACCTGACATGGGCCATGGAACACGCCGAACGCCCAACCGAGGCGCCCCGATTCGCGGAAATCGACGACCTCAACGGCCTGCCGGAACTCTTGCGGCGTATAAAAGCGGGGTGACTCGGAAAGAAAAAGCTGACGCGTGACAAATTGCGGCGCAATCGCCTTTCTCACGCCCAATTTTCGCCACATTTACCGCCGATAGTGGTTTGTAGAAAAAGACCCTCTACATGTTGGAGGGAAAATCTGCCGTTTTTACCCTCATCGATAGATTCGCAGACTTCCTCGATCGCCCCGATTGTGGTAACCTGTAACCAATCAACAAATGGTCAGCCGAAAAATCGGCGACCCGAGGCAGTAAAAGGCAGGATACTATGAAGGCTCGGCGCCATCAGCCGGCCCGTTACGGGCTATTTCTCTTCGCAGCTCTCTGGTTTCTGATCGTGGTGCCGCTCAGCGCACTTGCTGCCCCCTACGCAGCCTATGTGATTGACGCCCGAACCGGCAAAGAGCTTCATGCCGAGAACGCCGACACCCGGCTGCACCCTGCCTCATTGACCAAGATGATGACCCTCTACATCGCCTTCCAAGCCGTAGAGCGTGGCGAGCTTTCTCTCGACACGCAGGTCACCATCTCTAAAAACGCCGCTTCCGAGCCTCCTAGCAAATTGGGTATGCGCCCGGGACAGAAAATCGCCCTGCGCTACCTGATCCGCGCCGCCGCTGTAAAATCCGCCAACGATGCCGCCACCGCCATTGGCGAAGCCATCGAAGGCTCCGAGGCCGCCTTTGCCCGCCGGATGAACCGCACGGCCAAACAGCTTGGCATGACGCGCACGACCTTCAAGAACATGCACGGCCTGACCGAAAGTGGTCACCTGTCGACAGCACGTGATATGACCCGCATGGGCCGCCACCTGCTTTATGATTACCCGCAGTACTACAACCTGTTCTCCCGCATCACCGCGGATGCCGGTGTGCGCAAGGTGTCTCATACGAACCGCCGTTTCCTCGGGTCCTACAAGGGCGCGGACGGCATCAAGACGGGCTACACCCGGGCTGCGGGTTTCAACCTGACGGCGTCGGCAGAGCGTGGCAACGAGCGGATCATCGTGACCGTCTTTGGCGGCAAATCAACCGCATCACGCAACGCAAAGGTCGCTGAACTGATGGACCTCGGCTTCCGCCGCGCCCCTTCCAGCGCACCGTTGCGCAAACCGACCCCCCCGGTCTATGCCGACGTCGAAGACACCCCGGGCAGCACCGCTGGCGCCGCGGGCAAAACGATCCGCCTCGTAGGTGCCGTGACCACCTCCAAGCGCCCTCATCTGCGCCCCCGCAGCGAAGAGGTCTTGGTGGCCACCGCTGTGGCGCCAGAAGCCACAAGTGTTGTATCCAACAGCGACATCACCGCAGCGCTGCGCGAAGCGGTACAGGCCGTGCCCGCAGCACCAGAACCGGCCAAAGAAGAGACCGTTACACTCGCGTCTGCCAAAGCCTCAATCCGCCCCGAGCCGCGCCCTCAGGACGTGACGCTCGCGGTAAAACAGGCTGTGGAGCAGGAAATTGTGACCCGCGTTTCGACCTCCGGTGGACGGCACTGGGGCGTGAACGTGGGCCGCTACCCAAGCCGCTATGCCGCGGAGAAGGTGCTGCTAAAAACCGCATTGGCCGAGATGTCGACCCTCGATGGCACGCTGCGCAAAGTCGTCCAACGCCCGCAGGGGTATGAGGCGAACTTCCTTGGCATGTCGCGCGAAAGCGCTGATCTGGCATGCCGCCGTTTGGCCGCCCGCAATGTCAGCTGCTTCATGATCGGCCCAAGCTAACACCCGCGGAGGGCAGCTTTGCCCTCCCGTCGCAGCCACTTGATGAAGTTGCGCAGCGCTGGCCGCTGCACCCCAGGCCGCGTGACGATATAATAGCCCGCACTGCCCGGCTCCTGCTCCATCAAAGCCACCAGCCTCCCCGCGGCGATATCCCCCTCAGCAAACGCCCGCACCACGACAGCTACCCCCTGCCCGTCCCTTGCCGCGTCCAGCAATAGGTTGCCGGGTAAGCGCATCCAGCCGCGCCTTGGGCCGCGGTCGATGCCCTGCTCCTCCAGCCAGCGCGAGGCTTCGGTGGTGCCGTATTCTTCGAGCCATGGCAGTTCGGCGAGCGCTTTGACGTCTGGCAGTTCACCCGGCCCAACCAGTGAAGGCGCACCCACGACGACCATCGACGAACAGAGCAACATTTCCGCCTCCATCCCCGGCCAGACACCTTTGCCATAGCGCAGGGCGACGTCGATGCCGTCGCTGGATAGGGCCACAACCTCGGGCGTCGGGTTCAGCATCAGATCAACATCGGGATACTGGGCGCGAAACTGAGGCAGCCGTGGCATTAGCCAAGACGCGGCGAAGGTCGGCGTGGTTGAGATATGCAGCGGCCGCGCGTCCTGCACGCCGGTGATCTCCTGTACCGCCTCGATCATACCGCCGAAGCCCGCATGCAGCGCCTCCCCCAGCTTCTCCCCTTCAGGTGTCAATCGCAGCGCCCGCCCGCTGCGGTCCAGGAGGGCAACGTCCAGATGCTCCTCCAACCCCCGCAACTGCTGGCTGATCGCGCCATGGCTCACGCCAAGCGCTGCACCCGCTTTCACAAGATTACCGGTTTCGACAAACGCCGAGAAAGCCCGCAACGCCGAGAGCGGGGGAAGATCGCGCCAATCCATATGTTAGGCCACCTTACATGCGAACAGGATTCGTGACGGGCAGTATTGGCCCGCCCCGCCTATATTAAAAGCACAAACGAACCACGGAGAGTGATCATGTTAGTTCCACTAGACCCTAGAATGCACGTCCGTAAGCGTCGCAATTGCGTCGTCGTCCAAGATTTACCCCATGTACGGGCCAAGCGCCGGCACTGGTGGAACGGCTCCAACACGCGCTGCATCGACTTGTTCGAACTGTAAGCCAACCTGCGTTGTCATCCCCCGCCCCTGCCCTCGACCGATTAAAGGATACGCTATGACCGTGACCGACTATATCCCCCGCCTTCCCGCTTCCCGCATCTTTCACCGCGACAATCTGGTGACGGGCATCAAATGGGGCGCCTCACTGGTGCAAATTGCAGGCTACACCGCCACAGCAATGGGGTTCACGCCGCTCAACATCTATCTGTTTCTCATCGGATTGGTCGGCTGGTTTGCTGTCGGCGTGTTCTGGCGCGACCGGGCCATCATGCTGATCCACGTCGTTGCCCTAGGCGCCATGCTGGTTGGGCTCGCGGGCAGCTAGCCTGCCGCCTGCAACAGCGTCCGCGTGTACTCAGTCTGCGGGTTGTCATAAAGCGCATCAACGTTGCCATATTCCACCACGTCACCGCGCTTCATCACCATCACCTTGTGCGACATCGCGCGCACGACTTTAAGGTCATGGCTGATGAAGAGATAGGCCAGACCGTATTTCACCTGCAACCGCCGCAGCAGATCGACGATCTGCACCTGCACGGTCATATCCAGCGCCGAAGTCGGCTCGTCCAGCACCAGCAGTTTGGGCCGCAGCACCATGGCACGGGCAATAGCGATACGCTGACGCTGCCCGCCTGAGAACTCATGCGGGTAGCGGTCCATCGTGGCGGGATCGAGCCCGACCTCGGTCATCACCTCGGCCACCAATTCGCGCTTGTCCCGGCCCTTGTCGACCTTATGAATCGCCAGTCCCTCGGCAATGATCTGAAAGCAGGTCATGCGCGGGCTGAGCGAGCCAAAGGGGTCTTGGAAAACGATCTGCATATCCGCGCGCAGGCGGCGCAACTGACGGGTGGAATATTTGCGCAGGTCTTCGCCGCGAAAGGTCACCTCCCCTTCTGAGCCAATCAGCCGCATGATTGCTAGCGCCAGCGTGGTCTTGCCCGAGCCGCTTTCGCCAACGATGCCCAAGGTCTCGCCTGCGCGGACCGAGAGGCTCGTGTCATTGACGGCCTGCACATGACCCACGGTGCGGCGCAGCAGGCCCTTTTGGATCGGAAACCAGACCTTGAGGTTGTCGGTGCGCAGCACCTCGGGTGCGTCATCGGCGACCGGTTCCGGCGAACCCGTCGGCTCGGCACTCAGCAGCTTTTGCGTGTAGGGATGCTGCGGATTGTCGAAAATCTCCCCCGTGGGCCCCTCTTCGACCACCAAACCCTTTTGCATCACAAAGACCCGGTCCGCGATGCGCCGCACGATGCCGAGGTCATGGGTGATGAACAACAGCCCCATGCCCATCTCATCCTTGAGATCTTTCAGCAGGTCGAGGATCTGCGCCTGAATGGTCACGTCGAGCGCAGTGGTCGGCTCATCCGCGATCAAGATGTCGGGCTTGTTGGCCAGCGCCATGGCGATCATCACCCGCTGCCGCTGCCCACCCGACAGCTGGTGCGGATAGGCCCCCATCCGACTCTCGGCGTCATTGATGCCGACCTGTTGCAGCAGGCTCAGCACCCGCGCACGGGCTTCGGCGCCCTGCAGCCCTTGGTGCAGCGCCAGCGATTCAGCGAGCTGCTTTTCGATTGTGTGCAGCGGGTTGAGCGAGGTCATCGGCTCTTGGAAGATGAACGAGATGTCATTGCCGCGCACCTTTTGCAGCAGCTTTTCATCCGCCCCGATCATTTCTTGCCCGTCATAGGTGACCGAGCCGCTGACCTGCGCGCTGTCGCCCAGCAGCGAGACCGTCGAAAGCGCCGAGACCGACTTGCCCGAGCCACTTTCGCCCACCAGCGCCACGGTCTCGCCGCGGTTCACGGCAAAGCTGACGCCGCGCACGGCGGGGATCAGTTGACCGTCCTGCCGGAAGGAAACTTGCAGGTCTTTGACGTCCAAAAGCGCAGTCACGAGAAGGTCTTTCTGGGGTCGAATGCGTCGCGGATGCCTTCAAAGATAAAGACCAGCAGCGACAGCATGATGGCAAAGGTAAAGAAGGCCGAGAAGGCCAGCCAAGGCGCTTGCAGGTTCTGCTTGGCCTGTAGCGTCAACTCGCCCAGCGAGGGGGCCGAGGACGGCAAGCCGAAGCCGAGGAAGTCCAGCGTCGCCAGCGTGGAGATCGTGCCGGTGATGATAAACGGCAGCATCGTCAGCGTCGCCACCATCGCATTGGGCAGCATGTGGCGCAGCATGATGGAGCCATTGCCGACCCCAAGGGCTCGGGCCGCACGGACATATTCAAGGTTGCGCGCGCGCAGGAACTCGGCGCGCACCACGCCCACCAGTGCTGTCCATGAGAAGAGCACCAAAAGGATCACCAAGAGCCAGAAACTTCGGCCCAGAATGGCGAACATGATGATGATGACGTAGAGCGACGGGGTCGACGACCAAATCTCGATGATCCGCTGAAAGATCAGGTCGAGCCAGCCGCCGAAGAATCCCTGCACCGCGCCTGCCAAGATGCCGATGATTGAGGCCGCGCCGGTGACGATCAGCGTGAAGACCACCGAGAGCCTAAACCCATGGATCACCCGCGCCATGACATCGCGTTTGGTGCCATCGGTGCCGAGCCAGTTTTGCCCATTGGGCGGCAGCGGGGCGGCGCCGGGGCGGTCCACGGCAGTGTTAAAGGAATAGGGAATGACCGGCCAGATCGCCCAGCCCTTGTCGATCGTTTCGCCTTCGACCTCGCCATCCTCGGCGTCGATGATATAGCCTTCGGGATCGTCAAAACAGGCCTCCAGCCCGCCGGTGGCAATCAGGCAACGCACCTCTGGGTCGCGGTAGGCGGCTTCGGTCTGGAAGTCGCCGCCAAAGGCGGTCTCGGGGTAGAAGTTGAAGATCGGCGTGTAATAGTCGCCGCGGTAGTTCACGAGGATCGGTTTGTCGTTGGCGACGAACTCCGCAAAGAGCGAAATGCCAAACAGGATCGCGAAAATCCACAGCGACCAATAGGCCCGCCGGTTCGCAGTGAAATTGCGCCAGCGGCGTTGGTTCAGGGGGGACAGCGCCATCAGCCTTCCCTCTTCTCAAAATCAATGCGCGGATCGACCAGCACATACATCATGTCCGACAGGATGCCGACGACAAGGCCGATCAGGCCAAAGATGAACAGCGTGCCAAAGACAATCGGATAGTCCCGCGCCACGGCGGCTTCAAAGCCGAGGCGGCCCAGCCCGTCGAGACTAAAGATTGTCTCGATGATGATCGAGCCCCCGAAAAAGACCGAGATGAACACCGCCGGGAAACTGGCAATCACGATCAGCATCGCGTTGCGGAAGACATGGCCGTAGAGCACCTTGCGCTCCGACAGGCCCTTGGCGCGGGCGGTGATGACATATTGCTTTTTGATCTCATCCAGAAAGCTGTTCTTGGTCAGCAGCGTCAGCGTGGCAAAGGCCGAGATCGTCGAGGCCAGCACCGGCAGAGTGATGTGCCAGAAGTAATCGGCGACCTTGCCCAAGGGGCTGAGACTGTCGAAGTTGTCCGAGGTCAGGCCCCTAAGCGGGAAGACCTGCCAATAAGACCCGCCCGCGAAGAGCACCAGAAGCAGGATCGCGAAGAGAAAGCCGGGGATCGCATAGGCGGCGATGATCGCGCCCGAGGTCCATGTGTCAAACCGGCTGCCGTCACGCACCGCTTTGCGGATGCCAAGCGGGATCGAGATCAGATGCGCGATCAGCGTCGACCAGAGCCCCAGCGTGATCGAGACAGGCAGCTTTTCCTTAATCAGGTCGATCACGCTGATGGCGCGGAAGTAACTCTCGCCGAAATCCAAGCGCATGTAATTCCACAGCATGTGAAAGAAGCGCTCGACGGGCGGCTTGTCGAAGCCGAACTCCTTCTCCAACTCTTCGATCAACTCAGGTGGCAGCCCCCGCGCGCCCACATAGGTGCTGTCAGAGCCGCGCGCCATGGTATCGACGCCCGCGTCATTGTTGCCACCAGCAAAGCCGCCAAAGACGTCTCCGCCACCCTGAATACGGGCGATGGCCTGCTCTACCGGGCCGCCGGGCACGAATTGCACTAAGGCAAAGTTGACCAGCATGATACCGAACAACGTCGGGATCACCAGCAACAGCCGTCTGAGAATATACGAGCCCATGAAGTCGCTTTACCGCAAGGCGCCTGAGGCACGCAATTGGTCTGCGCCCTCTTTGTCGAACCACCAAAAATCAAGGTAGCCCAAGGCATAGGGCGGGATTTCATCGGGGTGGTCGTATTGGTCGTAATAGGCGACCCAATAGCTGTCATTGTACCACGTTGGGATCATGAAAAACTCATGCCGCAACGCACGGTCAAGCGCCATGAGAGCGGCGTCTTCCTCTTCGGCGGTCTCGGCATCCAGCGAGGCTTCGATGATCGCGTCGACCAGCGGGCTGGCAAGGCCAGCAGGGTTGAAGAGCGAGAATTCCGCGGCCTCCGACCCATAGCGCTGCGCGAGGCCAGTGCCGGTGCCAAGGAAGGCAGCATAGGCGTCATAGATCATGTCGTAATCGCGGTCGCGTTCGCGGGCGGTGTATTGCGAACTGTCGACCTTCTCCAGCCGCGCGTCGATGCCGATGGAGGTCAGGTTGGCGACAAAATTCTCAATCACAGCGGAAATCGTCGGCGACCCGGAGGAGTTCATCAAGAAGTTCAGCCGCAGCGGTTCGCCCGCCTCGTTGACGCGCATGCCGTTTTGCACGGTCCAGCCTGCCTCTTCCAACAGCTTAGATGCCCGACGCGCATTGCGGCGGTCCAGCAGACGGCTGGGGTCAGAGCTATGCGGCACGACGGCGGGCTCCGTCAGCAGTTCAGCAGGCACCAGATCGCCAAGGCTTTCCAGCAGCGCCAGTTCAGCCCCTTCGGGCGCGCCTTGGGCCATCAGCGGGGTGTCTTGAGTGAAGGAGGCGCGGTGGCTGAAGAGCCCGTATTGCAGCGACTCATTGGTCCATTCAAAGTTGAACATCAGGGCCACGGCTTCGCGCACGCGGCGGTCCTGCAGCGCCTCGCGGCCGAGGTTGAAGATGATACCGGAAGGCGTGGGGGGCGAGCCGTCGGGCAGTTCGGCCTTTACGATGTCGCCGTCGGTCACTTTGGAAAAGTCATAGCCCGTCGCCCATTTCTTGGAATCGCCCTCGGCGCGAAAGGTATATTCACCCGCCTTGAAAGCCTCAAAGGCCGAGGTGTCGTCGCTGATGATCTCCAGCCGGATACGGTCAAAGTTCATACGGCCCCGGTTGATCGGCAGGTCCTTGCCCCAGTAGTCGGGGTTGCGCTTCAGTACGATGCGCTTGGTCAGATCGACGCTTTCGACCATATAGGCGCCAGATCCGGGGGGCGGGTCCATCCAGCTGTCTTTCAGACCGTTTCCGGTTTCCTCAAACCACTTCTTCGGCCAAGCAGGCACGCCGCCCACGGTTTCAATCAGGCTGCGGCGCGAGATATCGTCGGCGAAGGTGAACTTGACGGTGTGATCGTCCAGCGCCTCGACCTCGGGGATACGTTTGCGTACGGCGTCAGCGTAGGATTTCAGCCCCTCGTCCAAGAGCAAGTTGTGCGAAAAAACGATGTCATGTGCGGTGACGGGCGTGCCGTCGGAAAACTTCGCCTCGGGGCGCATGTTGAAGATGACCCAAGATTTGTCTTCGGGGTACTCAAGGCTCTCACACAGCAGGCAGTAGCTTTCGCCGTAGACATCCGCGGGCAAAGGCTCACCCGAGGGCGCCTCGCCCAGCAGGCTCTCAAACCCGAAGATCGAAAACAGATGCGCCCGGCCCTTGCCCGAATAGGGGTTCATCGAATCGAGCGTGCCAACGAAGGGCAACGAAATCTCACCGCCTTTGGGGGCGTCGGGGTTCACATAGTTGAAATGCTCGAAATCCGCCGGGTAGGTCAGGTCGCCATAAAACGAATACCCGTGGCTCTTGATGATCTTCTGCTCCTGTGCAGAGGCGACACCCGCCATCAGGACGAGCACCGTCAATATCATCGTCGATACCCAAAGCGGCAGGCTATGGTCCGATTGACGGGTCGCGGCGCGGGTCTGGGCTCGGGGCATAGGGTACTCCTTGGCGGGGCATAGTCCGGATCATTGCGTCATGTAGGCTAACGCTGTGATGCGCCAAGATACAAGTTGCGAATATGTTAGGTTCGCAGTCTGCGCGGTAGATTGCAAAACCGCCGCTGCCCGAGGGGAACAGCGGCGGTTCGAAAATTTTCTTAAGTGCGCACCTGCCCTTAGCCATCGACCGTTTGGATCAGGGCATTGATTTCTTCTGCGATGATCTTCGGATGGTCCTCCGGCGTGAAGTGCTTGCCGCCTTCGATCCGCCGGAGCGGCGCACGCAGGTCTTCCGCCAGCCGTTCGCCATATTCGATCTTTTGAAACTCATCCGCTGCGCCCCAAACGATCCGCGCGGGCATCGTGAGGGTTGGCAGTTGATCCGCAATCGCTTTGGTGTCCTCCACATCAAGAGACTGCGCCTGACGGACAAAGGCTTCGGCTTCCCCATGCGCTTCGTAATGCGGGGCATGGGCTTCATAGGCGGACTCGGCTGCGGCGTCGGTCTCATGTCCTTTGGAGAACATCATTTTCAGCAGCTGGTGGAATGACCCATCGGGCGCATGTTTGGTGATGCTGCCGGTCTTGGCCACTGCGCTGACCAGGGGCACCGGCCAGGAGTCATAACTGATCGCGTTGGTAAGCAGCAGGCCCGAGACCATTTCCGGGTGCCGTACCGCCGCGATCTGCGCGACGCCGCCGCCGAGGTCATGGGCGGCGAGGATCGCGCGCTCGATGCCTTGGCCCTTCATCCACGCGACGAGGTAATCGGCCTGCGCGGAGATCGAGATATCGCGGCCTTCACCCTGCGGGATCGACGCGCCATAGCCGGGCATCTCCCACGCCAGAACGCGCCGCCCCTGAATGAGAGGCGCCACGTCGCGCCAGAGTTTGGGACAGGTGGGGATGCCGTGCAGCAGGACGACCGGATCGCCTGATCCCATCTCCTCCCAACGCATTTCGATGCCATTCACGGTGGTTGTATGACTTTGCATATCGGGGCTCCTGATCGCTTGGGTTGCGTTCAAGGTCCAACACGCGCTTGGCGAAACCGTTCCGATCCCCCCAAACGCAAAAGCCGCCCCGAAGGGCGGCTCTCACTTACGCAGTGATGCGTTCTATTAGTTTGAAACGCTTTGCAGATAGGCAATCACGTCCGCGCGGTCTTCGACCTTGCGCAGGCCCGCGAAGCCCATTGTTGTGCCGGGCGCGTAGCCCTTGGGGCTCTGCAGGAAGGCGCTGAGTTCTTCCGGGGTCCAAGCACCATCGATCGAGGACAGCGCGCCGGAGTAGCCAAAGCCATCAACTGCTGCGATGTCGCGGCCAACCACACCGTCGAGGTGCGGGCCGGTGGCGTTGGTGCCGTCGACCTTGTGGCAAGCGGCGCATTTGCGGAAAACTTTGGAGCCGCTGTCGGCATCGGCTTCGGCCATGATGGCTTCGAAATCAACTTCTTCAGCGCCTTCGTCACCGCCGGCATCAGCCACTTCGATGACATAGGATGGCTCGCCATGCGCGTCGGCGTGGTAAATCTCTTCACCCGCCCATTTGCCCAGCAGAAGTACCAACCAGGCGCCAAACACGCCGGCTGCGATTTTGGTCAGGGTCATTGTATCGAACATGCGTCAGGGTCCATCACTTGGTATTGGCACCATGGCCGGGCCATGGTTTTTGGCGTCGTTGCAGGCGTATCTATTGCTTTCCCTTGGCGCAGGCAAGGTGTAGTTACCGCGACCAATTGACCAACTCCGCACCGTTGCTTTCAGGATGCTGCCCATGACCTCCCAGACCACCCCGCGCATCGCCTTCCAAGGAGCGCTTGGCGCCTATAGTCACGAAGCCTGCCTGCAAGCCGCGCCCGACATGGAGCCGGTGCCCTGCCAGTCTTTCGAAGGGGTGATCCGCGCCGTGCGCGAGGGGCGTGCTGATTTGGCGATGCTGCCGGTGGAGAACACGACCTATGGCCGGGTGGCCGATATTCACCGTCTGCTGCCGGAAAGCGGGCTGCATATCATTGGGGAAGCTTTCGTGCGGGTGCGCATCGCACTGATGGCACGCCCGGGCGCAGCGCTGTCTGACATTAAACACGTGCGTGCGCATCTGGTGCTGCTGCCGCAGGCGCGTAGTTTCTTACAAAAACACAGCATCACCTCAGAACCGGCCGCCGACTCAGCCGGGGCGGCTGCGGAACTCGCCGCGTCGGGCAACTTGTCTGACGGCGTATTGGCGAGCGAAGTGGCAGCCGAAATTCACGGGCTCGACGTATTAGCCCGGGATATTGAGGATTTGGACCACAACACCACGCGCTTTCTGCTGATGGCGCAGGAGATTGACCTTACCCGCCGCGCCGAGCGGATGCTGACGACCTTTGTTTTTGAGGTGCGCAACATCCCTGCCGCGCTTTACAAGGCGATGGGTGGTTTCGCGACGAATGGCGTCAACATGACCAAGCTGGAAAGCTATATGGTCGGCGGGTCGTTCACCGCGACGCAGTTCTACGCAGACATCGAGGGCCATCCGGAAGACCCGGCGGTAAAACGCGCGCTCGATGAGTTGGGGTATTTCACCAATATGCTGGAGATCCTCGGCGTCTACCCCGCCCACCCGGACCGGGGCGATCCGTCAGGGATGTGACAGGGCAGCCCTGAGGGTGTCAGGCTTGAACGCTGCGCGCGTGGCGTTCTTCCATGCCGCGGGCGTATTCGGAAACGCGCTGTTTGTATTTCTTGGTCAATGTGGTCTTGGCCAATTTCAACGATTGCACCCATAGCCGGGCCGAAAGGTTCAGCGGCTTGATCTCTAGCGCGACAAGCACCCGCGTACGGTTGCGCGACAGCGCCATTAACTCAAAAGACATCTGTGCCGCCAGACCTGAAGAAAGACTGTCGAGAACCATCTCTTCGGGGCGGTCAAATGTCACCATTTCAACCGTCAGTTCCCGCTTTTTGCCGCGCAGAGGAAAGACCGCTTTCCATGTCATGCCCACACCGGGCTGATGCAGGTTATCGACGCGCTGCACCTCTGCCCCGCGCCGCATGGCGGAACGCTCAAAGCTCTCAAAGTCGCACAACATGTTGAAGACTGCCTCAATCGGCGCTTCGATGTCTTCCTTGGTGGAGAATTTCATCCTGTCCGTTCCAATTCTTCTGCTCGCCGTCTTCCCTATCGTTATGTCAGGGTACGTTAAAGCAATGTATCCGCAAGCCAGTTTTCCAGCAAGAAATGTGCAATCGCCCCGCGCCGTGCGGGCAGCAGGCGGGGATGGGTACCGGCAAAGACGTCCATCATCTCTTCGCGGCTGATCCAAAGCGCGTCATCGATCTCCACCGGGTCGATCGTCAGATCCCGGCTCAGCGCCTCGCCCGCACAACCGAGCATCAGCGACGCCGGAAAAGGCCAAGGTTGGCTGGACAGATAGCGCACAGCACCTACCTCTACACCCGCCTCCTCGAAGACTTCGCGGCGCACGGCGGCCTCCATCGTCTCGCCCGGTTCGACAAAGCCCGCGAGCAGTGAATACATGCCCTCCGGCCAGCCGGGGGAGCGCCCCATCAACACTGAGTTGCCGTGGGTGATCAACATGATGACCACAGGATCGGTGCGGGGGAAATGGGGCGCTCCGCAGGCCGGGCATTGCCGTTGCCAGCCACCTTGGGTGACTTCGCTGACCTCACCGCAGCGCGCGCAATGTCCGTGCGTCTCGTGCCAACCGAGGATCGCCTTACCGCTGGCCGCCAGTTCCGCGTCGCGGGGGGAGAGCCACGTCATCACCCGGCGCAATTCGGCGAAAGCCATGTCATCGCCAAGCAGCGGATGGCGCTGTTCGCTCGGGTCGAGGAAGGCGCCGAGCTGACCTTGGTCCAGCCCTTCGGGCGCCCAGTTTGACAGATCAACTGCGAAACGCGCCGCGCCATCCTCGCGGCCCAGCAGAATCGGTGTGCCGCGGGCCTCTGCCAGCGCGGGGTGGTCCATCGGCAGCCTTGCAAGAGCCGCCGGACGTTCGGGCCGGATAAGCGGCTTGCCACGCCAGAAGACGATGGCGCGGGCGGCTGGGTCCGCCTGCAATGCTGCGAGCGCTGCGGCATCGCCACGCACTTCACCTGCGCGGTCGAGGGCTGACCCTCCGAATGTAACCGTTTCTGCATGGCGCATGATGGATCCGCTCCTTATTGCGGCCAACCCGCTCGGGCAAGCCTTGCCATGGCCGCACGGCCTTCGCAACGTTTTGCGCAGACATAAGCCTGTCACGGCGCGCGTATTTCTGGTGGTTGCACTTTGGCCAGAGCCCACCTATATGGGGCTTGAGAGGTTGGTGCGGGCAGGCGCCTCGCCAACCCGGTCAGATCCGGAAGGAAGCAGCCGTAACGAGCCCCGCTTGGGTCGTTATCAGCCTCTCACCCAAGCACTATTGCAAAGCAATAGTGCGCGCCCCGGCAGTCGTTTCGATGAAACGATGAGAGGGGGGGGTCCTCTCCAGCCATTCGCCGACTTTCAGAAAAGTCTCGCCCGTCGGCACCACGGGCATCGTCCTCCCTCCCCCCGGAGGGCGATTTTGCTACGTATCACGTGCTAGCCACGTCAGCGCCTCTTGTGCCAGCCCAGCCTATTGCGCCCTTTTGATCGCCCCCCAGGGAGGGCGCTGCCCTGACCGCCTTACAGCCGCTCCGCTTCAAACGTATCACAAGCAGCCACCTCCCCCGTCTCGAACCCGCGCTCAAACCACCGCGCGCGCTGCTCAGACGTCCCATGTGTAAAAGTATGCGGCTGCGGCACCTGCCCCGCCTGTCGCTGCAAATGATCGTCGCCAATCATCCGCGCCGCGTTCAGCGCTTCTTGCAGATCGCCCTTCTCCATCAGCCCTTCGACATTCGACGCCCAAATCCCGGAAAAACAATCCGCCATCAACTCCAACCGCACCGTCAGCGCATTCGCCTCAACCTCCGAGGACTGCTGCCGCATCCGGCTCACCTGCGGCAAGACGCCGATCTCATTCTGCACGTGGTGCGCAACCTCATGCGCAATCACATAGGCCGCGGCGAAATCGCCCCCGGCCCCCAGTCGCTGGTCCATCGTGCGAAAGAATGCGACGTCGAGATAGGCCATCCGATCCGCCGGGCAGTAAAACGGCCCCGTCGCACCCGAAGCCCCGCCACAGGCGCTCTGGGTCAAACTGTCAAAGACCACCATCTTCGGCGGTGTATAGGTCTCGCCCAATTGCTCTTGAAAAACGCGAGTCCAAACCTGCTCGGTGGTGGTGAGCACACGGGCGGCGAAATCAACCTGCGGGTCTTCATTCTCGGACAACGGTCGCGACTGCTGCACCTGACCGCCGCCCTGCCCAGTCAGCAGCGGGCTGACATCGACCCCGGTGAAATACCCGATCGCCATGACGGCCAGCACACCGACAAGCCCCAAGCCGCCTGCCTTGCCCGCACCGCCACTGCGCCGAATGATATTCTTGCTCCGTCCGATCCCCCGCAACCGCATCCGCCGTCTCCCGCCATGTCATAGATTATTGCCATATGAACGCGCAGGCCGCTAAATGGTTCAATGAGCGATAAAAATGACCTTGCCGAAGACCGCACCGATTGGGCCGAGGACCGCACGATCCTCGCCAATGAACGCACCTTTGCGGGCTGGATGCGCACCGGCATGGCCGCCGTTGCCGTAGCCATCGGGCTGCGCGCCGTGTTTCGCGAGTTCGAGCCGACATGGGTGGCCAAGGCGGTCTCGTCGGTCTTCATCGCCGCCGCGCTCTATGTCTATTGGGCGGCACAGGCCTCCGCCGCTGACACCCAGAAGCGGTTGAGCGACCATCACGCCAATGCCCAGCCCAATGGGCGGTTAAAAACCTTGGCCATCATCCTCGCTGTCGCTTCTGCCGGGGTGGGCGTGATCCTCTGGATGCTTTGAGCGCGCGCCCAAGCCCGGTGGACGCCACGGCCCGGAGCGCTTAGTTTGCAGCCTTAACCGAATCCGATCTGGGGCATCATGACAGATACATCCGCCTACCGCGTGCTGGCCCGCAAATACCGGCCCGAGACCTTTGCCGATCTTGTCGGCCAAGACGCCATGGTGCGCACCCTAAAGAACGCATTCGCCGCCGACCGGATCGCGCAGGCCTTTGTGATGACGGGCATTCGCGGCACCGGCAAAACGACCACGGCGCGGATCATCGCTAAGGGGATGAACTGCATCGGTCCAGACGGCAACGGCGGGCCGACGACTGACCCTTGCGGCGTTTGTGAGCATTGCACCGCGATCATGGAAGGCCGCCATGTCGATGTGATGGAGATGGACGCCGCCTCGAACACCGGCGTCGCCAACATCCGCGAGATCATCGATTCGGTGCACTACCGCGCGGCCTCGGCCCGTTACAAAGTCTATATCATCGACGAAGTGCACATGCTCTCAACCGGCGCGTTCAACGCGCTGCTAAAGACGCTCGAAGAGCCACCGGAACACGTCAAATTCATCTTTGCCACGACCGAGATCCGCAAGGTGCCGGTGACGGTGCTCTCGCGTTGCCAGCGGTTTGATCTGCGACGGATCGAGCCCGAAGTGATGATCGCCCTGCTGCGCAAGATCGCGACGTCAGAGAACGCTGAGATCACCGACGACGCACTCGCCCTCATCACCCGCGCCGCCGAAGGTTCGGCCCGCGACGCGACCTCGCTGTTGGATCAGGCCATCAGCCATGGGGCAGGCGAGACCGGCGCCGAACAGGTGCGCGCCATGCTGGGTCTGGCCGACCGGGGCCGGGTGTTGGATCTGTTCGATATGGTATTGCGCGGCGATGCGGGCGCTGCTCTGACCGAACTCTCGGCACAATATGCCGATGGGGCCGACCCGATGGCCGTGCTGCGCGATTTGGCGGAGATCACCCATTGGGTCTCGGTCGTGAAGATCACCCCCGACGCCGCCGAAGACCCCACCATCGCCCCCGAAGAACGCGCCCGCGGCCAGCAGATGGCCGAGACGCTGCCGATGCGGGTGCTGACGCGCCTGTGGCAGATGCTGCTCAAGGCACTGGATGAGGTCGCCGCCGCGCCCAATGCGATGATGGCCGCCGAAATGGCCGTGATCCGCCTCACGCATGTCGCCGACCTGCCCTCGCCAGAAGAACTGGTGCGCAAACTGCAAAACAGCTCGCCACCCCCTGCCCCTGTCGGTGGCGGCGGCAACGGTGCCGCGCAGGGCAACCCCGGCGCGCAGGCGGTGCATCAGGCGCAACAGCGCATGGCCTCCAACCCCGGCCCGCAGGGTCAGACCACGGCACTGGCGCAAGACCTCGATGCAGCGCTGGCCCGTTTCCCGACGTTTGAACATGTGGTCGAACTGATCCGCGTAAACCGCGACGTGAAACTGCTGGTCGAGGTCGAAACCTGTGTCCAACTTGCCGCCTATCAGCCGGGCCGGATCGAATTTGTCCCCACCGACGACGCGCCCCGCGATCTGGCGCAGCGCTTGGGCCAAAAGTTGCAACTCTGGACCGGCAACCGCTGGGCGGTCTCGCTGGTCAACGAAGGCGGCGCCGAGACCATCGCACAAATCCGCGATGCTCGCGAACTGGCGCTCAAGGCCAAGGCCAAAGACCACCCGATGATGCAGGCCGTGCTGGCGCAATTCCCCAAGGCCCGGATCACCGCGATCCGCACGCCCGAAGACATCGCCGCCGCCGCCACCGCCGAAGCGCTGCCGGAGGTCGAAGACGAATGGGATCCGTTCGAGGACGGTTGATCCCTGCCCCCGCACGCCACATATAAACGACAACACAACAAGGAGACCCCAAATGCTCAAGGGATTAGGCGGCCTCGGCGATATGGCCGGGATGATGAAAAAAGCGCAGGAAATGCAAGGCAAGATGGCCGAACTGCAAGAGGAGATGCACAACATCACCGTTGAGGGTGAATCCGGTGCGGGCCTCGTGAAAGCGACCTGTAGCGCCAAGGGTGAGTTGAAAGGCCTCGATATCGACCCGTCGATCTTTAACAAGGACGAAAAAGAGGTGGTCGAAGACCTGATCCTCGCCGCCATCAAAGACGCCCAGAGCAAAGCCTCGGATCGTGCGCAAGCCGAGATGAGCAAGCTGACCGAAGGCATGGGCCTGCCCGCAGGTATGAAACTGCCCTTCTAAACGGTTGGGGCGGAAACGCCCCTCCCCTTCCTTTTTCCCCACAGGTGCCCCGCCTTGAGCTCAACCCGCGACATTGACGCCCTGATCGAGCTGATGGCGAAACTGCCCGGCCTCGGCCCCCGCTCGGCCCGGCGCGCGGTGCTGCACCTGATCCGCAAGCGGGCGCTGCTGCTCACCCCTCTGTCAGATCTGATGCAAACCGTCGCCGTCACGGCGCGGGAATGTCTGAACTGCGGCAACGTCGGCACGGCTGACGTTTGCGATATCTGCACATCGGAGAAACGCGCCAACGGTGAGCTTTGCGTGGTCGAAGATGTGGCCGACCTCTGGGCCATGGAACGCTCGGGCGTGTTCAAGGGGCGCTATCATGTGCTGGGCGGGACACTGTCTGCGCTCGATGCCATCGGCCCGCAGGAATTGCGCATCCCGAGATTGGTGGACCGGATCGATACCGAAAGCGTGACGGAAGTGATCCTCGCGCTCAACGCCACGATCGACGGACAAACCACCGCACATTACATCGCGGACCAACTGGAAGGCCGCGTTCGGCTCACATCGCTCGCGCAGGGCGTTCCGATTGGCGGTGAGTTGGATTACCTCGACGATGGCACGATCACCGCCGCGATGCACGCGCGCAAGTCGCTTTAAGCCACCCCGGAATCAAAGCGGGCCGCCTGCTCCTCCCAAAGCTGGCGGCCCTTTTCCGGGGCGACGCTAATCGGCTCTCAGAGCACGATCACATCAAGCGGCGGAAATCCGTTAAACCCAACCGAACTGTACGAGCTTGTGTAAGCACCGCAAGCGCGAATCATCACTTTGTCGCCATCTTTCAGGGCCAAAGGCAGGTGGATCGGGCGTTTTTCGTAAAGAATGTCCGCCGAATCACAAGAAGGGCCGGCCAGGACGCAGGGTCCGGTCTCTTCGCCATCATGCGGGGTGACGATCTGGTACCGGATCGCTTCGCCTTCGGTCTCGGCAAGGCCAGAGAACCGGCCAATGTCGAGATAGACCCAGCGGTGCAGATCGTCCGCAGATTTGCGGCTCACGAGCATGACTTCGGCAGCGATATGCCCCGCCTCGGCCACCAGCCCCCGGCCCGGCTCTGCCATCACCTGCGGCACATCGCCAAAGCGCGCGTTGACCGCATCCATCACAGCCTCAGCATAGGCGCGGGGCGCTTCGATGCTTTCGCCATAGAAAGCCGGGAAGCCGCCACCGAGGTTTAGCAGTTGCAGGTCATGCCCATCAGCGCGTGCAGCGTGCCAAAGGGGCGCCACCTGATCCAACACCGGGTTCCAGAACTCCGCCTTGCGGGTCTGAGAGCCGACGTGGAAGGACAGGCCGAAGGGCACGAGGCCCACAGCGACCGCATGGTTCAAGAGCGCAGGCAGAGCGGACCCAGCACAGCCAAATTTACGGCTCAGCGGCCAGTCCGCCATCGAATTTTCGACGATCAGCCGCAGATAGACCCGCGCACCCGGCGCATGGGCGGCGATCTTGTCGAGTTCGGCTTCGCTGTCCGCGGCAAAGAGGGTCACACCGGCGGAATGCGCAAAAGCAATGTCGGACGCGCGTTTGATGGTGTTGCCGAAGGAAATATTCTCGGGCTTCGCGCCTTGGCTCAGGCAAAGCTCGATCTCGGCACGGGATGCCGCATCAAATCCCGAACCCTTTTTAACCAGCAAACGAATGATCTCAGCCGCCGGGTTAGCTTTCACCGCATAGTGGATGTGCGCCTGTCCCAGACCCGCACGCAACGCGTCAAACTGCGCGGCCACACGCTCGCGGCTGATGACCAGCGTCGGCTTGTCAAAGCTGTTGGCCGCGATATATGCGGCAGCCGGATCGGCGTGAATGGACGGTGCGGCGCGCAGGGCGCCGGGGACTGTAGCGTTCATGGTCATCTCCAAAGAGCAGGTGGGGGGAAAAGGAGCCCCGCGTGTCGTTTCAAGAGACGTTACCGTCGCTACATAAACGCGGGTCAGTCAGGTTATAAACTGACCGGCCAGAGGCGCGTGCGTTGGCGTCTGTATTGCGCCATGTACGCCCTTTTAGGATTCGTACAAGGGGTAATATTCGCCTTGGCAAAAATAGTCATTTGTCCTCGTCTTCCCAGTCACTTCCGATGGGCTCGCGCTCACGCTGGCGCTCCTCTGCGATCATCTCCTCGGTCTCTTGTTCTTCTTCCGGATCAACGTCTTCCGGGTCGCTCACAGCGGCCTCTGTTTGGGCCAAAGCCAAGACGAACCACATCGGGAAATGATCCGATCCAATCTTATCGAGCCGGTCCATCTCGAGCAGGCGGAACTGGGCGTCATGGAACAGGTGATCTAGCGGCCAACGCATCCAAGGCATCGTGGCGCTGAAGGTATTATACATCCCTCGCCCGACCCGCGGATCAAGCAAGCCCGACAGGCGCTGAAACCGCCGCGTGGTGGTGGACCATGCCACGTCATTGAGGTCACCTGACACGACCGCTGGCAGAGGGTCTTCTGTCGCTTCCATACCCACCAGCGCGATATCACTGTCGCGCCCCTTGGTATCATGGTCGATGACCGGCGGCTCGGGGTGGACCACATAAAGCCGGAAATCTTCGCCGACCGGCAGATGCACCCGCACACGAATGGAGGGCACATCTGTCGTCACCTTCTCGCGCACTTCGACCTCGGACAGCGGCAGCCGCGACATGACGCAAAGCCCGTAGCCGTTGTCGAGCGGCACGTCGATCCGGTGGTCGTAATTCTTGCCGATCCCGTCATCAAGCGCATCGATCCAATCTTGGTCCACCTCAATGGCCAAAAAGATGTCCGGCGTGCGCGCTTCGGCCAAGGCGATGAGCTTGCCATAGTCGCGGTTGGACTTCTTTACATTGGCCGCCAGCAGGCTGAACTGCCGATCCGTAGCACGTCGCAACCCAGGCTCCGCTGCGAGCGATTGCTTGCGCCAAAGTGGCGTGAATTTGGTGATGTAAAGCGCGTGAAGAATGGCGACCCCGAGCATCAGCGCAATGCCGATGGCCCCGGTTGGCGTGGTCACCCCTTCAATCCACGCGAAACCAATTGCCAGCAACAGAGCGAGGCCGAGGAATTGCTCACGAGGAAAGGCCAGTCCACGGATAAAGCCAAAGGGCAATTTGCTCAGGGGCAACAGGCTGCACAGTAGCAGCAATCCAGCCAAACCCCATATGCCCCAATCCAATGCCGTATCCAAAACCATCCCCCGACGCTTTGCGCCTTTGCTTAAGAAAAACAGGGCGCCGGTTTACCCGACGCCCTGTCATCATAACACATCCTTGGGGCGAAAGTTCCTGCCCGCCCGGTCGCGTTCGGCTCAGCCTTTGGCTTTATCTTCCGCGTCGTCGTCTTCTTCGGCGTCAGAGTCTGGCAGCGAGAAGAAGCTATCGGCATCAGAGTAATCACCCTTCTGCTTGTCTTCATCCTCGTCCTCTTCCGTGCTGTTGCCGGACAGGGTGAATGTCTCTAGACCTTCGATCGCCGTGGGGATCTTGGGCTCATTGTCCATGCCAAGGCTCTGCTCGGTGGAGACCAGCTTGCGACGCTCGTCGTCGTTCATAACCTGACCTTCAGCAGCCTTCTTGGCGGCGGCCTTTTGCACGGCAGCGTCAAGCTCGGACTGTTTGCACAGGCCAAGGGCCACCGGGTCGATCGGCTGAATGTTCGCGATGTTCCAATGCGTGCGCTCGCGAATCGCCTGAATCGTTGGCTTAGTGGTGCCCACCAGCTTGCTGACCTGACCGTCGCTCAGCTCAGGGTGGAACTTGACCAACCAAAGGATCGAAGCGGGACGGTCCTGACGCTTGCTAAGCGGCGTATAGCGCGGGCCACGGCGCTTTTCTTCGCCCTCGGCAGCCGCGTTGAACTTGAGCTTCAGCTTGTGCATGGGGTTTTCCTGCGCAGCGTCGATCTCTTCTTGGGTCAACTGGTTGTTGGCAATCGGATCAAAGCCCTTCACGCCCTGCGCCACATCGCCATCCGCGATGCCCTGCACTTCCAACTCGTGCATACCAACGAAATCGGCGATCTGCTTAAAGCTGATGGTGGTGTTGTCCACGAGCCAGACGGCGGTGGCTTTGGCCATAATCGGTTTTGCCATGTCACTCTCCTATAAACGCAATTTTCCCGTCGCCTGAAAGGCTGTCCTGTCTGGCAGAACGGTCTTCATTGTCGGGGAAGTTGGCGGCTGTATACTGGCTCAAACGCCATAAGGGAAGACCCAATGCAGCCTCTGCGCGCCTGTCTGCTGACCCTCAGCCTGCTTACACCTTTCGCAACTCATGCCGAGGGCGAGCGGGCGGGTGAATTCGACTACTACGTGATGTCACTGTCATGGTCGCCGAACTGGTGTGAGTTGACCGGCGACGCACGTCGCTCCCCCCAATGCGCTGACGATACTGGCCACGGCTGGACGCTGCATGGGCTCTGGCCACAATATACGCGCGGCTACCCGTCCTACTGCCAAAGTGGTCTGCGCCCGCCCAGCCGGGCGCAGACCGGGGCGATGGCGGATATCATGGGCACCGGCGGATTGGCATGGCACCAGTGGAAAAAGCACGGCTCCTGCACCGGCCTTGGTCCGGCGGATTACTTCGCCCTTTCGCGGGAAGCCTACGGGCGGGTCATCCGCCCCGAGGTGTTTCGCAAACTTGACCGCGACGTGGCCCTGCCCGCCTCTGTCGTGGAGGAAGCCTTTCTGAAAGCAAACCCCAGGCTAAAGCCCGAGGGGATCACCATCACCTGCAAACAGGACCATATCCAAGAGGCCCGGATCTGTCTTTCGCGGACGTTAGAGTTCATCCCCTGCGGTCCCGACGTCCGCAGAGACTGCACGTTGGAAGACGCGCTCTTCACGCCGCTACGCTAACCCTTGTTGAAGCGTGGGGAGCCTCCGGCGGAAGTATTTTTGGCCAAAAAGAATACGAGGAAGGCGCATATGCCTTCCCCGCCGAGAACGGCCAAAGACCACTCTTTCCGGCGCGGCCATCGGCGCTTCCGCCTGTACCGCAGGACAAGTAGAGCGGCGGTTGGTTAAGATTTGATTACTCTTTTTGGCCCTAAGTACTTCCCGCCGGAGGCACCGCTTTGCCCCCGGCAAAGCGCTTCCGTTCTCAGTCAGAGACCTTCAGAACGATTTTCCCGATATGCCCACTGGCTTCCATACGGCGGTGCGCATCGCAGGCATCCGCGAGATCATAGGTGCTGTCCATCACCGGCGCTACGCGGCCCGCTTCTAGCAGCGGCCACACGTTATGCAGCAACTCATCGGCAATCCTTGCTTTGGCGAGGTCGCTCTGCGGGCGCAGGGTCGAACCGGTCATAGTCAGGCGGCGGGTCATCAGTGTGACGAAGTTCACCTCTTGCTTCGCCCCTTGCAGGAAAGCGATCTGTACCAGCCTCCCGTCCTCGGCCAGCGCCTTGAGGTTGCGGTTGATATAGCTGCCGCCAACCATGTCGAGGATGACATCCGCCCCGCCTTCGGCCTTTAGCACATCGACAAAGTCCGTATCGCGGTAATTGATCGCGACCTCGGCACCGAGCTTCATACAGGCCGCGCATTTGCTATCAGTCCCTGCCGTCACAAACACCCGCGCACCGAACACCCGGGCCAGTTGGATCGCTGTCGTGCCGATGCCGGACGACCCGCCATGGATCAGCACTTTTTCCCCAGCCTTCAGCCCCCCGCGCATAAAGAGGTTGGACCAAACGGTGAAGAATGTTTCGGGCAGGCATGCGGCTTCTTTCAGGCCCATACCCTCCGGGATCGGCAAGCAATGGGTCGCCGGGGTGGCAACATACTCGGCGTAGCCGCCTCCGGGCAGCAGCGCGCAGACCAGATCGCCGGGCGCGAGGGTGGTCACGCCCGGTCCGACTTCAACGACCTCGCCCGAGGCTTCCAGCCCTGGCAGATCGCTTGCCGTCGGCGGCGGGGCATATTTGCCTGCGCGCTGCAGTGCGTCGGGGCGGTTCACCCCGGCATAGGCGACCTTGATGATGACTTGTCCATGTTTCGGCTGCGGCCGCGGGCGGGTGGTGCCTTGTAGGACATCCGGACCGCCGGGTTCGGTGATTTCGATTGCACGCATGGTCTCTGTCATGTCTGAAGTATCCTCGGGTCTGGTTTTGCCGCAGCCTAGCGGGCGGCTTCGGGGCATGCACCCGGAATTTCGGATCCGGCTATGCGGGAGGGCCAGATGGTCGCTGAGGATAGATTTGCGTGGCATGAAGCGGCCCGGCTCTTCGCGGGGGAGCAAGAGATTGCGCGGACAGCAGACTGGCCGTCCGGTGATGGCTTCCGCGCTCTTGCCGCATCTCCAGCACGCGATGCTCTGCCAGCGCTTGCACAGGCGCTTGGCGCTTCCGCACCCTTCGCCCTGAGCGACCACCCGCTGCCTAAAAGCTTGAACTGCCCGCCCGGCTATTTTCTTACACTGACCGGGGGCGCGTCAGGCCACCCCAAAGCGGTCCGTCGCAGTCAGGCATCTTGGATCGCCAGTTTTTTGGTCAACGCCGAAAGGTTTGGCCTAAGCCCCTCGGACAGCGTCGCAGTGCTGGGGCAATTGAGCCATTCGCTATCCCTCTACGCCGTTCTGGAAGCGTTGCACCTTGGACTGGACACCCATGTGCTTGCCGGACAATCGCCGCGGGCTCAAGCGGTGCGTATGGCAGAGGTTGGCGCGACCCTGCTCTATGCCACGCCCACGCAACTACGCCTGCTGGCGCGCGCTGCGCAGAACGCATTGCCCTCTGTCCGGTTGGTGCTTTGCGGTGGTGGCGCGCTGGATGCAGCGACAAAAGCCGCCATGCAGACCCTTTGCCCTCATGCGGCGGTGTATGAATTTTACGGCGCGGCGGAAACAAGTTTTATCACGCTCTCAGGTGAGGCTACCCCGGCAGGCTCCGTCGGCCAGCCCTACCCCGGGGTGACGCTTCGGTTAGTGGATGACGCCGGAAGGGAGACTTCGGGGCCGGGCGAGGTCTGGGTGAAAAGCCCTTACCTGTTCGACGGCTACGCTTTGGGCGACAGTGCTGACACACGCCGGCGTGACGGCTTTGTCACCGTGGGCGAGATGGGCGAACTGGATGCAGCAGGGAACCTCTGGATCAGAGGGCGGCGCAAGCGGATGGTGCAGATTGCAGATCAGACGGTCTTTCCCGAAGCTGTAGAGGCCGTGATCACTGCACAGGGGTATGTTTGCGCAGTCTTGCCGCGAAACGATGCCCTGCGCGGGCAGCATCTTGTGGCGGTAATTGAAGGTAAGGCTGACCCAGTGGAAAAAGCGGCAATCCTTTCTGCCTGTCGCGCGGAGCTGGGCGCTTTGGTCTCCCCCCGCGAACTACTGTTTCACCCTGAACTGCCGCTGCTGCCTTCGGGCAAAACGGATCTGCGCGCCCTCTCGGTTTGGCTGGAGGGTCAGTCATGACCCGTGCGCTCATCGTATCCGCCTGCCGCAGCCCGGTGGCGCCGCGCGGTGGGGCACTTTCGCACTTGTCTCTTCCCGATCTCGCGGCCCCTGTTGTCAGCGCCGCGCTTGCGCGAGCGGGACTGACCGCAAACAGGGTGGATGAGGTGATCTGCAGTACCGCCATTGGCCCCGGCGGCAACCCGGCGCGCAGCGTCGCCTTAGCCTCCGGCCTTCCGGAAGGCGTCGCGGGGTTGAGCATTGACCGGCAGTGCGCCGGTGGGTTGGACGCTTTGGCGCTCGCCCGACAGATGGTCCTGAGCGGTGCGGCAGAAGTGGTCGTTGCGGGCGGCGTCGAGAGCTATTCCCGCCAGCCACTGCGCTACCGCACCTTCGTCGGCGGACGCCCGCCGGAGGCCTACGGCCAAGCGCCCTTCACGCCTTGGCCTGACCGCGACCCCGATATGGCCGAGGCCGCCGCTGCGCTCGCCCGCGCGCAGGACATCAGCCGCGCGGCGCAGGACGAATGGGCGGTGCAGAGCCATGCGAAAGCGCTCGAACATTTGCCCTCGGAGGCTGAATTGGTCCCCCTTGCGGGATTGGACAGCGACGCTTTCACCCGTCGCCTTACCCCCGCGCTTTGCCGCCGCGCGAAGGTTCTGACCGGGGACATCACATCGGCCAATGCTGCCGTTGCGGCTGATGCGGCTGCGTTCTGCATGGTCGTGTCAGACCGGGTGGCCGAAGAACTTAGCGGTCCAAAGGTCGAACTGCGTTCCACGGCAACAAAAGGCGGCAGGCCCGAAGAACCCGGGCTGGCCCCTTTGGTGGCGATCGGAGATCTGTTCCGGCAAAGCAACCTGGCACCGGGCGATCTGGACGTAGCGGAGATTATGGAAGCCTACGCGGTACAGGCAATCGCTTGCGTGAATGGTGCGCGGCTGTCGCCGGGCATCGTCAACCTCGGCGGGGGTGCCTTGGCCCGCGGCCATCCGATTGGCGCTTCCGGAGCGATCAATGCGGTGCGTCTTTGGCATGAGTTGGTCGCGCGTGGCGGGGGGACCGGCTTGGCCGCCATCGCCGCTGCGGGGGGGATCGGCTCTGCCGCGCTTATGCGGCTGTAGGAGCCTGCCCCCTTTGGGAGCAGGCCGAGAGGTTTAGGCGCGCGACAGCAGGCTCGCGGGACGGGCCTTGGCGAGACCGGAGGTAATGAACCCGGCTAAGACAGCCTTGATCAGATCGCCGGGGATGAAAGCTTGGACCAGCAGCGTCGCCTCGACCACGGTTTTGTTCAGGGTCATCATCATCCCGAAGATGCCAAAGACATAGACCACCAGCGTGCCGCCGATGACCGAAGCCACCCCGGCTGCAAGCCCCACCGGCGCGCTGCGCCACTGATCCATGATAAAGCCGGTTACAAAAGCACCGATTGGGAAGCCCACGAGGAAACCAACGGTTGGAGAGGCGAAAACGCCGAGGCCACCACGACCGCCTGCGAGCAGCGGCAGGCCAAGTGCCACCAGCCCGACAAAAAGCAACGCAGCAAGCCCACCACGCCATGCGCCCAGCACAGTGCCGCAGAGCATGACGCCCAGCGTCTGCGCGGTGATCGGCACGCCGAAGCCCAGCGTGAATTTCGGGATCAGGCCCAAGGCTGCAATCAATGCAGCGAAAAGGGCGATCATGGTCAGATTGCGTTCCATGGTAGGAGTCCTCGGTTTGAATTTGGCTTTGGGTAAGCCAGCCCCCTGCCCCGGTCAAGCGGTCAGAGGCCACCCCGCGCGCGCAACGCTTCGGCAACATGCTCCGCGTCGTCGATGGCCAGCACGGTGAAAGGCATCACGATCCGCCAGCCCGAACGCCGCCGCGACCGCGCCCGCCACGCGAGAGAGAGCATCTGCCCTTTCGCTGCCAGCACGGGGGTGAAACGCACCACTAACGCCACGGCCAGCTCCAGACTACGCGTCTCGACGCCAAAACGCCGTAGCGGTGACGCCAGCCAACGCACGACCGCCATCATGTCGCTGAGCTTCGTCGTCATGGTCACGAGGTTCGCCAGTCCAACGGCAGTTACCATGCGCAGCGCGATGACCAATCCGGCCACGGTATCATCGGTCAGCAGATGCCAAAGCACGATGAGCGCAACGAAAGGCCAGAGCATCCGCAAGCGCCCCAGCCCGACCCGCAGGAATGTCCGCCCCGGCAGGGCATAGAGCACCAGCATCCCGGCGCAAAATGCGATCTGCCATGCCAGATCCTCAACCGCGAAAAGCAGCAGTGTCGCCGCGCAAAGGGCGGCGAGCTTGACCCCTGCGGGCCAGCCGTGGGCGCGGGTTTCAACCGGCGAGGTTAGAGAGATCATCGCTCGCCCCCAGTTCCCGCATCCGCATCTCAAAGCTGCGCAACACTGGACGGGCCGCGCCTTGCTGCGCCACCTCGCCGCGTTCCAGCCAGAGGATATGGTCATAATCGGCAACAGCCGCTGGATCGTGGGTAATATGTACCAAGGTCAGTTCTAACCCAGCGAGCACCCGCTCCAGATGCATCCGCGTTGGGATATCGAGCCCGGCAAAAGGCTCATCCAGCACCAGTACCCGCGGCTGCATAGCCAGTACCGCCATGAGACAGACAAGTTGCCGCTGCCCCTGCGAAAGCTGGTGGATCGAGGCCTGCGCCCAATGTCTTTTGTCAAATTGCCCGAGGATCGCCGCAACGCCCCGCGCGGCTTCGGCCTTGGACTGGCCCATTTGATGCAGGCCGAAGGCAATTTCCTCTTCCACGGTCGGGAAAATAATCTGATGATCCGGGTTCTGGAACAGAATGCCCACTGCACCGATGGCACGACGTCGATCTCGGGAGACATCAATACCGTTGATCCGCACCTGCCCGTCATCGGCAGCGACGAGGCCAGAGAGCACCCTCGCAAATGATGTCTTGCCTGACCCGTTGCGCCCGACAATCCCGATGCGTTTTGCGTCCGACTGCAATGACACATCCCTCAACACGGCCACACCGGCGGGGGTGTAGCTGACCTTGGTGAGGTCGATGAGCGGAGACGTTGGGCTGGTCATCATGCGCCTGTGCAAAATCGGGTGCCCTGCCCTATCACCTAGCACGCAGGCGGGAAAGCCCGCGCTGTCGTTTCGATCAGCGCGGTGGGGTCCAACGCCCCGGTAGATCGGCGTCACGAACAGAGCGCGGAGCTTTGATTTGGCTCAAGAGCCAGTTTGGTCCCGCCATCAGACGGCTCAACGTCGGGCTTTCGCGGACCTGCGCCTTAAGTTTTTCGATCTGCATCACATCGTCGATACGCCGGTCAAGAAAGGACCACGTCGCGCCATGCCCTTCACTGGTATCGCCAAGCCAATAGAGCAGCGTGGCAGAATAGACCCCCGAAAGCGTTGCACGCTTGCTGTACCAGTTCACATCATCCGAGGTGTCTCCGAGAGCCGTCCAGATCGCGTCGCAGGTTTCCCAGATCAGCCGCGCGCCTTCGGGCGCGTGATGCGGTAGAGCAAAAAGCGTGCTGCCGCGCCGGATGGTCTCCCGGTCGCCCGCCTCTAACCGCAAACGCAGGGCTTTGGCGATCCGGTCGCGAAAGCGCATTTCTGAGAGATCTGCTTCGGCCAGAGCTTCCAGCATTCTGACATCCCCGCGCTTGTGATAGGCCACCGCGAGGTCCACTGCACCGCGCGGGCAGAGGGCACGGGCCAAAGCCGGGTCTAACCCGCTGTCTTTGACCGCAGCATCAAAGGTCGCGGGCGACCAGCCGTCGAAGGGCACATGAAGGAGTGCTGCATCAAGCAATTGGTCCTTGGGGTCGGCCTTGGGCGGGGTCATGGCGGGCTCCTTTCGGGGCTGGATGGGGTGGACAAACTGGATATAGCTTGCTATAGGGCCATTTCCTGCAATTCCTTGCAACTTTATCCTAGAAAGGTGGTGACAACCACATGCAGGTTAGTGTTCGCGACAACAACGTCGATCAGGCCCTTCGGGCTCTGAA
Organism: Sulfitobacter delicatus; assembly: GCF_900102535.1. GTDB lineage: Bacteria > Pseudomonadota > Alphaproteobacteria > Rhodobacterales > Rhodobacteraceae > Sulfitobacter > Sulfitobacter delicatus. The sequence continues at coordinate 152,136 of NZ_FNBP01000001.1, forward strand.
GAAAAAGCTACAGCGCGAAGGCGTTTTCCGTGAAATGAAGCTCAAGCAACATTTCGAGAAACCGTCCGAGAAAAAAGCGCGCGAGAAAGCTGAAGCGATCCGCCGTGCCCGTAAACTGGCACGCAAAAAAGCGCAACGCGAAGGTATGATGTAAATCATTCCCGCGACACGCGACAGATATAGAACCCCCGGTGCCGATGGCAGCGGGGGTTTTGTTTTGTGGGGGGGGAGCCGGGCAGCGCCAGACCGGGGGCCGGCGCTGAGAACCTTCCAATTGGGTAATTTATGGCGGCTGTGCTTGGGAAATATCGCAGGACAGCACTCCGACTGCAAAAGCGCCAGCCCAAGGGCCGGTCTGGCGCTGCCCGGCGGCCTTCGGCCTTGATTCCGGGCGATTAACGTGCGGCGATACCCAAGCGCCAGCCAGCTAAACTGGCAGCGCCGTTGTCTTACACACCGTTCGCAGCGCAAAACTCGACTGCATCTGTGCCACCCCCGGTAACCGCGCCAAGTGCTGACGATGGATCCGTGCAAAATCCTCGGTATTCTCAGCGACGATCTTCAACAGGTAATCCGCCGTCCCCGCCATCAAATGACACTCCAACACATCGGGAATGCGCGACACCGACTTCTCAAAGGCCTCAAGCACCTCCTCTGCCTGCGCCTGCAAAGTGATCTCCACAAAGACCGTCGTGGGCATGTTCAGCTTGCGCGGATCAAGCAGCGCTACATAATCGCGAATGTAACCTTCCTTCTCCAACCGCTGCACCCGGCGATGACAGGCCGAAGGCGACAGATGCACCACATCCGACAGGTCGGAATTCGACAGCCGCCCGTTGCGCTGTAAGGCGCGCAGAACACGCCGATCAATCTCGTCCAAGGCCATTTGCGCAAAACTTTCGCGTTTAACTCTCACTTAACGCAATACTATTCGAACGCCCCCTACCTTGGCGAGCCCAATTTCGCACGGAAATGCACAGACGTTGTGATAGCTCTGTACCACTACGGAGGAGGAGGAACCCCCATGAAAATCGGATGCCCGACAGAAATCAAACCGCAGGAATTCCGCGTCGGCCTGACGCCCAATGCCGCACAAGAAGCCGTTGCCCATGGGCATGAGGTGATCGTGCAGGCAGGGGCCGGGGTCGGCGCGGGTTTTGAAGACGCTGACTACATCGCCGCAGGTGCCACCATCATCGACACGGCCGAGGAAATTTTTGCCAGCGCCGACATGATCGTCAAGGTGAAGGAGCCTCAGGCGGTCGAGCGCAAAATGCTGCGCGAAGGCCAGTTGCTGTTTACCTATCTGCACCTCGCCCCCGATCCTGACCAGACGCATGACCTGCTGGCTTCGGGTTGCACAGCCATCGCCTATGAAACCGTAACCGACCGCAACGGCGGCCTGCCTCTGCTGGCGCCCATGTCCGAAGTCGCGGGCCGTCTGGCCCCGCAGGTGGGTGCTTGGACACTGCAAAAGGCCAATGGCGGACGCGGTGTGCTGATGGGCGGCGTGCCCGGTGTGGGTCCGGCCAAAGTTATGGTCATCGGTGGCGGCGTCGTCGGCACCCATGCGGCGCGGATCGCGGCGGGCATGGGCGCGGATGTGACCGTCCTCGACCGCTCCCTGCCCCGGATGCGCTATCTGGATGACATTTATGGCGGCACCTTCAAGACCGCCTATGCCAGCGCGGGCAATACCATCGAACTGGCCCGCCAATCCGATATGATCATCGGTGCGGTGCTGATCCCTGGTGCAGCGGCGCCCAAGCTGATCAGCCGCGCGCAACTCTCCGAACTCAAACCCGGCGCGGCGCTGGTAGACGTGGCCATTGACCAAGGCGGCTGTTTTGAGACCTCCAAGGCAACCACGCACCAAGATCCAGTCTATGAGGTCGATGGCGTGATGCACTACTGCGTGGCCAACATGCCGGGCGCTGTGGCGCGGACCTCGACCATCGCGCTTGGCAATGCCACCATGCCCTTCATGCTGGCATTGGCCGACAAGGGCTGGAAGCAAGCTTGCGCGGACGATCCGCACCTTAAGGCCGGACTAAACGTCCATGCCGGTAAGCTGACCTATGCCGCGGTGGGCGAAGCGCTCGGGATCGACAGCGTTACAGCCGACCAAGCGATTGCAGGCTAACCGCGCGTTTAAACGACGAAGGCCCGCCAACTGGCGGGCCTTTTCTCTACGGCTCCAGCCTCATCGGCTTTTCAGCGCATCACGAATTTCCAACAGCACATCCACCTGCGACGGGCCAGTCTTAACCTCCGGCGCGACCTCGTCTGGCTTTTCCGCTGCAGCTTTTACACGGTTGACCATCTTCACTAGAACAAAGACGACAAAGGCGATAATGAAGAAATTGATCACCGCCATCAGAAACGACCCATAGGCAAAGACCGAGGCCCCGGCCTCCCGCGCCTGTTCAAGTGAAGCATCAGCAGGCACGTCCCCCGAAAGCACCGCGTAGTTGTTGGTGAAATCCACCCCGCCGGTGAACAGACCCACAATCGGGTTAATCAGATCGGCAACCAATGACGAGACAATCGCCGTAAAAGCGGCCCCGATGATGATGCCCACGGCCATGTCCATGACATTGCCCTTGGCGATGAAGTCCTTGAATTCCTGAATCATATCCTGTCCCTTTAAAACGCGCGGCCTGTCCAACCGACCTAAGGAATAGTGACGAGCAACAACAGCTTTGGTCAATCCTTGAATGCCCAAAGTCATGGATGCGGGACCAGAGCGCCGCCTATTTCGCGAAAGAAACCATCATCACCGCCCCTTCGGGGGTGAAGTCTGTTGTCAGCCGGCCGTTCAACTGTTCTGCCGCGGTCGCCATGAGCTTTTGTCCAAGGCCCGTGCTATCCGCGCCAGAGACAGTCCCGCGTGAGCCGGAAGGCTCATGCCCTCCGCCATTGTCGCGACATTCCAGCAGCCAGCGCGCGTCTCCGTCAGAGCGCAGCGAGAGTGTAACTTCCCCGGCCCGTCCGCCTTTGAAGGCGTGCTTGATTGAATTGGCAACAAATTCGCTGACGATCATTCCGATGGCCGACGCCTGTATGACCTGCAACTCGCCCGGATCAGCAGTGCAAGTGACCGTGACATTATCAGGCGCGCCCGCGGCGAGCAGTTTGCCCAACTGGTTGAGAAAGGAATCCGCACCCACAGTGTCCTTACCCTCGCGGGTCATCAACTCGCCATGGAGCGACGCCACAGCCGTGAAGCGCCGCTCAACCAGCGCCAAAACGTCCTTCGCATCCGCGTCCTTAACCTTACGACTGGCCATGCGCAGCAGGGAGGCGATGGTCTGAAAGGAGTTTTTCACCCGATGATCCATCTCGGCACGCAAGGCAGCTTCGATGCGGATTTTCTTGCGCAACTCCAGCTGCATCATCACATGGCGTGACAGGGTTTGCAGCGCTTGGCGCTGAAATTCGGTCAAGGTTCGCGGCTTGGTGTCGAGCACACAGAGCGTCCCAATCGGCTGCCCGTTCGGCGCGACGAGGTTCGCCCCGGCATAGAATTTCACGCGGGGATCGCCGATATAAAGCGGGTTGTCGACGGTACGGGAGTCCGCGCCCATGTCGGGAATTTCGGTGAAGTCTTCACTTAGGATCGCATGCGAGCAGACCGATTGATCCAGCGCAGTTTCGTGCGGCTCGAACCCCACACGCGCCTTGAACCATTGCCGCCCTTCGTCCACCAGACTGATGAGCGACACAGGCGTGTCGCAGATTTTTGACGCGAGATCGACAATATCGTCAAAGTCGGCTTCGGCGTCGGTATCTAGAACATCATAGGAGCGCAGCGTCTCTAAACGTGCATCCTGTTCGGGGGGCGGGTCGGCTAGAATAAACCTTGTCCTTCCAGTCTTGAACCGAGCCGCAGCTCAGTTGGGGGTCGGAGATGGCCTGCCTTTGAAGCAGTCTGAAACTTACAAACATCAAGCCTCAAAAAGGTTGTAGCCTAAGCGCCGCCTACGTCCACCTGCGCAGCAAGACGATTCGGCGGCTAAGACTTGATAAATGTTAAATATTGCCGATAACGCGGCTAATTGGGAGCTTACGCTGGCAGTTGTCCGGTCAGTACATAGCGCAGGATCTCAACCACTTGTTTCGGCTCCGAGGCCACAGCAAGTGCCGCCGCATCCACTTCCTTCAGCGCATGGGCATGATCGGCCCCATGCAGGATAATCAGCGATTTGCCCAGAGCGGCGGCATAGCCCGCGTCAAAAGCCGCGTTCCATTGTTTGTACTGCTCGCCAAAGCGCACCACGACGACATCTGCTTCGGCAATCGCCTTGCGGGTGCGGATCGCATTGATCTGCGCGCCCTTGCGGTCGTGCCAGAACTTGTCGTCCTCACCCCCAAGGATCGCCACGCCGCAATCATCAGAGGCGGCGTGGTCGGTGACCGGCGCGGTGAAAGTCACGTCGAGGCCTTCGGCCCCGGTGATAATCTGTTCGCGCCAGTCGGTGTGGATTTCACCGGAGAGATAGACTTTCATGGCTTCCGTCCTTTCGTTCAGCCGCGCAACACGCCGCCGGTGGCTTTGGTCACCTTTTCGACGACCTTGGCCCCCACGGCTTCGATGTCGGCATCTTTCAGCGTCTTGTCAGAGGGCTGCAAGCGCACCGTGATGGCAAGGGATTTCTTGCCTTCGCCAAGGCTGCCACCGATGAACTCGTCAAAGACGCGCACATCGTCGATCAGGCTCTTGTCGGCCCCCTTGGCCGCATTCACCAGCGTCAGCGCCTCGACATCGGCATCGACTACAAAGGCAAAGTCACGCTCAACCGCCTGTAGGTCGCTGATCTGCAGCGCCGGGCGCGTTGCACCGGATTTGCGCGGCATAGGCACTTCGGCAGGGTAGATGGTGAAGGCCATCGCCGGGCCTTTGACGTCCATCGCCGCCAGCACGCGGGGATGCACTTCGCCAAAGACGCCAAGCACCTTTTTCGGGCCGAGGCAGATTTTGCCGTGACGGCCCGGATGCCACCACTCTGCCGCACCGCGCAGGATTTGCACCTTGGCGGGCGCACCGATGGCCGAGAGCACCGCCTCGGCATCCGCCTTGGCGTCGAACACATCCACCGCCCGCGCCGCACCATGCACGTCGCGCGGGCCGGTGCGGCCGACGAGCAGGCCCGAGACCATGATCTGCTCTTCGCCCGGCTCACCGCCGGAGAAAGCAGGGCCCACCTCAAACAGCGCCATATCGGCAAAGCCCCGCGCCTGATTGCGGGCGGCCGCTTGCAGCAGACCGGGCAGCAGATCGGGGCGCATGTGGCTCATGTCCGAGGAGATGGGGTTCTCCAACCGCGTCTCATCCGTGCCACCGCCAAAGAGCGCGGCAGAGGCTTGGTCGATGAAGCTATAGGTCACGCATTCGTTGTAGCCGAGCGCCGCCGCCGTGCGCCGGGCGGTCACCACGCGGCGCTGCATCGGCGAAAGCACCGGGCGCGGCACGCCTGTGGTCAAACGCGGCAGGGGCTTGCCCTGAAGCTGCGTCAGCGAGGCGATCCGTGCGACCTCCTCGACCAGATCAGCTTCACCCTGCACATCGGGACGCCAGCTTGGCACCTGCGCCATGTCGCCGTCGAGTTGGAAGCCAAGCGCGGTAAGCGTCTGGCGCTGGTCGCTTTCGGGGATCGTCATGCCGACGAGCGATTGCACCTTGGCAGCGTCCAGCTTGTAAGCGCGTCTGGTGTCAGGCACCTGCCCCGCCACCACAACCTCAGAGGGCTCACCGCCCGCGTGATCCAAGATCATCCGCGTGGCATGTTCAATGCCATAAGGCGTCCATGCCGGGTCCACACCGCGCTCGAAACGGTAACGCGCGTCGGAGTTGATCTTGAGCGCGCGGCCCGCATAGGCGATCTGCACCGGGTCCCAATAGGCGCTTTCGACAAAGACGTTCACCGTGTCTTCGGTCACGCCCGTCGCTTCGCCGCCCATGATGCCCGCGATGCTCTCGACACCGCTGTCGTCGGAAATGACCATCTGCCCCGCTTGCAGGGTGTAGGTTTTCTCATCCAGTGCCGCGATCTCTTCGCCGCCCTTGGCACGGTGCACGCGCAGGTTGCCTTTGACCTTATCAGCGTCAAAGACGTGCAGCGGGCGGTTGCGGTCAAAGGTGAAGAAGTTGGTCACATCGACCAAGAAAGAGATCGGACGCAGCCCAATGGCGCGCAAGCAATCCTGCAACCACTGCGGGCTGGGGCCGTTCTTCACGCCCCGGATCACGCGGCCATAGAAGACCGGGCAGCCGTCCAGCGTGTCTTCGTCGATGCTGACACCGATGGGCGAAGCAAAGCTACCCTCCACCGCATCGCAATCGCGCGGCTTCAGCTTGCCCAAGCCCCGCGCTGCAAGGTCGCGTGCAATGCCGCGCACGCCAAGCGCATCGGGGCGGTTGGGCGTGATCGCGATCTCGATCACCGGGTCGACCTTCGCCGGGTCATTCTCGGCCAGCCAGTCGATGAACCGGTCGCCGGGCTTGCCCGAGGGCAGCTCAATAATGCCGTCGTGCTCTTCGCTCAACTCCATCTCGCGCTCGGAGGCCATCATGCCAAAGCTCTCGACACCGCGGATTTTGCCCACACCGATGGTCGTGTCGATCCCCGGCACATAGACGCCCGGCTTGGCCACGACGACAGTGATCCCCGCGCGGGCATTGGGCGCGCCGCAGATGATCTGCATGACGCCCTCGTCGGTCTCGACCTGACAGACGTTCAGCCGGTCGGCATCGGGGTGTTTCTCGGCCGTTTGCACATAGCCGAGCGTAAAGTCGGCAAGCTTCGCCGCCGGGTTCTCGACGCCTTCGACTTCGAGGCCGAGGTCGGTCAGGGCATAGGTGATCTCATCAATCGACGCCGTGGTGTCGAGATGGTCCTTGAGCCAGGAGAGAGTGAATTTCATTTGTCATTCCTCGCGAAGTATAGGCGACGCACCGCCCAATCGAACATTTTGACGATCTTGCCCCAAAATAGAGCGATCAGACCGATAGCGATCAACAATGGCCAAACGAACCACACCAACGCGCTAGCGAGAAACGTTCCTGAAATATAGCCAGCGGACCCGGTTAAAATCATCGCGCCGGAGCTGTGGGCTACAGCGGAAATGCCGAAAATCTTGCCTAATGCCACCATGGCGCCCGCTGCACCCAAACTAGTGCCACTTACCGCAGCACGACTCCAGACTTTTTCTTTCCGGTTCCACTTGTAGTTGGCGATCCGAGCCAACCCAGCGACAATTACATCCTTCACCGCGACAACCCACCATGCAAATTCGGCTGATCCAAGCTCGCGAACCCATAATGCCGCAGCCAGCGCAGGTCTGCATCAAAGAACGCCCGCAGATCCGGAATCCCGTATTTCAGCATCGCGATCCGGTCGATCCCCATGCCAAAGGCGAAGCCCTGCCATTCATTCGGGTCGATCCCGCCCGCCTGCAACACCTTGGGGTGCACCATGCCGGAGCCCAAGACTTCCATCCAGCCGTCGCCCTCGCCAATGCGCAATTGGCCGTCGACCCACGAGCACTGGATGTCGACCTCAGCCGAAGGCTCGGTGAAGGGAAAGTGCGAGGCGCGGAAGCGGGTCTTGATGCCGTCGATCTCGAAAAACGCCGAGAAGAACTCTTCCAGCACCCATTTCAGGTTCGCCATCGACAGGTCCTTGTCGATCGCCAGCCCTTCGACCTGATGGAACATCGGCGTGTGGGTCTGGTCATAGTCCGCGCGGTAGACACCGCCGGGGCAGATGATGCGCAGGGGCGCGCCTTCGGCCTCCATCGTGCGGATCTGCACCGGGGAGGTATGGGTGCGCAGCACATGCGGGGCGCGGTCGTCGCCTTCACCACGGGCCATGTAGAAGGTGTCCATCTCGGCCCGCGCGGGGTGGTGGCCGGGGATGTTCAGCGCGTCGAAGTTGTACCAATCGGTGTCGATGCGCGGGCCTTCGGCGACGGAAAAACCCATCTCGGCAAAGATCGCGGTCAGCTCTTCGGTGACTTGGCTCACCGGGTGGATGCTGCCCTGACGCTGGTGCCGGGTTGGCAGGGTCACGTCGAGCCATTCGCTGCGCAGGCGCTCGTCTAGCGCGGCATCGCCAAGTGCTGCCTTCTTGGCGGCAAGCGCCGAGTTGATCTCGTCCTTCAGCGCGTTCAGCGCGGGGCCCGCGACCTGCCGCTCTTCGGGGGTCATCTTGCCCAGCTCGCGCATCTTCAGGGCCACTTCGCCCTTCTTGCCGACAGCGGCCAGCCGGATGTCCTCCAGCGCGGATTCGTCGCCCGCATCGGCGATTTGGCTCAGGTACTTTTGCTTCAGATCGTCCATGACAGGCCCTTGGAATAATACCCCGTCCTGCTAGCCCTCCCGCCCCTTGAATGCAAGCCGTAGGGCGGCGGGGCGAAATAACGGAACCATCGCTTGCGCGACACGTTGGCCCGCATCGACACGCCGCGCCTGCCCCCGCAGCGCGCGCGCACAACCTCCCCCGAAAGGAGAAACCGATGAAAATTCTGATGGTTCTGACATCGCATGATGAGCTGGGCGACACCGGCAACAAAACCGGCTTCTGGCTCGAAGAGTTCGCGGCCCCCTATTACGTCTTCAAAGACGCCGGCGCCGACGTGACCCTCGCCTCGCCCAAAGGCGGCCAGCCGCCGCTTGACCCCAGCAGCGACAGCGACGACGCACAGACCGACGCCACGCGCCGCTTCAAAGACGACGACGCCGCGCAGAAAGACCTCGCCTCAACCAAAGTGCTGGGCGATGTGGATGCCGACGGCTTCGACGCGATCTTCTACCCCGGCGGCCACGGCCCGCTCTGGGACTTGGCGACCGACGCCGACAGCAAGCGCCTGATTGAGACCTTTTGGGCCTCCGACCGCCCCGTAGGCGCCGTCTGCCACGCGCCTGCGGTGTTCAAGAACACGCAGCATGACGGCAAGCCGCTTGTCTCCGGCAAACGCGTCACCGGCTTTACCAATACCGAGGAAGAAGGCGTTGGCCTTACCGACGTAGTGCCCTTCTTGGTTGAGGACATGCTGAAGGAAAACGGCGGCGACTACAGCAAGGGCGACGACTGGGCGTCTTATGTGTTGGTCGACGGCAAACTGGTGACCGGCCAGAACCCCGCCTCCTCTGAGGAAGCCGCCAAGGAAATGCTGGCACTGCTGAAGTAACCAAACGGGGGGGGGGGCGCAGGCAGCGCCCCCTACCGCCTACGGGAACTGCGGCGCCGAGCGGATCGTTTCGCTCCTGAAAGGAACCTCATTATGACCGAATATGATCGCACCACCGGTGAGCCATGGAATGACGCGGACCTTGACCAGCTTCGCATTCTGGCGGCTGAGGACAAGGCGCTTGGCGTCATTGCTGTGCAACTTGGTCGCACCGAAGAGGCCGTCAAGAACAAAGCCAATGCCGAAGGGATCAGCTTGATGGGTGGTTGACCCATCGCCCAGTCACGAAGCCAGAAGCCGCGCCCCGCGGTCCAAATGCCGGCTGATCAATTTCTTCTGACGGGCATGAGAGGGGATTTCATGAACCGGAATGTCGCGGTCCCGCACCTTTAGAGCGCCTGGAAAGAGCGAAGCGAACTCCTCCCGCTGCGCATGGGTAAGGGTCCGCTCTGCGTCAGCGTTCAACAAAAAACTCTCTGCCGGTGCGCCTTCGGCATAGATCACTTCGTGCCGTTCAAAGATCAGGTGAAAATACTCGATCCGCTCGACCTTGTGGTCGACATATATGCCCGGCATGTCGGTCAAGCGGATTGCGGCGATCAGAACCGCAGCCGCGCCCAGCATCCGCCGGACAAGGGGCGATTGTGCGACCATCCGGTGCTGACGCGAGACCAACAGGTCGCGCTTTGGCAGACCCGCGCCCAAAGCCCCCGCAGTGATACGTACCGGGTAGAGCTTCGGGTTCTTACAAAGGTCTTGCTTTTCCACGATGCGACTGACTGGCAGTATGAGTTCTTGATAGTTTCCGTCTTGGGTCAACACCCGGCAGCCGGGTTCGAGCACTTCGATGGGCAAGTCGCCCTGATCCGTTGCAATCAATGTTCCACGGGTAAAACAGGTCACGCTCGCAGGCTTCAAGTCGCCCTTCTGCTCCATCGTGTCGATGTCGGAGTTCCACCGCAGATCTCCCAGCAGGCCACCCTCGGGCAGGCCGGAAAAGTCGATCACCATGGTGGTAAATAGGTCTCCTACAGCATCGCTATCGGCCAGGTTCACAATCCCTGAATAGGTCGCCGTCAACTCACCGGGCATGTCTTCGTATTCCGGGGTTATTTCGAAGGGGAAACCCTGCAAGGAGCCGGGCGTCGACTCGCCACCGGGGTCTTCTTCTGTTGCGATTGTCGTATCGAATACCGAACTTGCGGGCTGAAGGTCGAACTCCAGCGAAGTCAGTATTTTCGTGGTCGAAAGCTCATGCCAGTCGTAACCGAAAGACATGTCAATGTTTTCCCCCGTCGCCCCGCCGTTGGTATAGGGATCGAGCGCCTTCCAGGTGATCGTTTCTGTCGTGCCGTCCGCATAGGTGGCTGTGATCACTGCCCCTTCCAGATCGACGCCGCGAGAACTGGTGTCCTCGCGAATGCCATAGACGGATTCATGGGGATTTTCGTCCAGCCGGACGACATCAATAGCGGGCATGGCTTAACCCACGGTTCACTGGTTCCATTGCGATAAAATCCGTTTCACGTGCTCAAAATTCAACTCAAATCCGCCACAATAATTGCGGCCCTCGCCGCCTTAATGGCGGCTGGCTGGGGACAGCGCATGACGGAAACAAGGGATTCTCAAGGCCTTTTTACGGCACGCGGAATACGACTTCCCCAAATGCAAAAAGCCCCGCCAAATGGCGGGGCTTTCGCTAATTCAAAGCAATGTCAGCTTAGGCTGCCAGTGCGTCCTGGGCCTGCTTGACGATCGCGCCAAAGGCTTCGGGCTCATGCACGGCCAGATCGGCGAGAACCTTACGGTCCACTTCGATACCGGCCAGCGACAGACCGTTGATGAAGCGGCTGTATGTCAGCGCTTCGTCGTGGCTGCGCACGGCAGCGTTGATCCGCTGGATCCACAGCGCGCGGAAGTTGCGCTTGCGGTTCTTGCGGTCACGCGTTGCATATTGGTTGGCCTTGTCGACCGCCTGTGTGGCGACCTTGAAGACGTTCTTGCGCCGACCATAGTAGCCTTTTGCGGCTTTGATGATCTTCTTGTGACGCGCGTGGGTGACTGTACCACCTTTTACTCGGGACATCTCGGTACTCCTATATCAGCGGGCGTAGGGCATGAAGCCCTTGATGATCTTCGCATCGGGCTCGGACAGAGTTGTCGTGCCGCGTGCGTTACGGATGAACTTGTTGGTCCGCTTGATCATACCGTGCTGTTTACCAGCTTGGCTGCCGATGACCTTACCAGTCGCCGAGACCTTAAAGCGCTTTTTGGCGCTCGATTTCGTCTTCATCTTGGGCATTTCCGTCTCCGTCTTTTGAGTTCGGTATAAACACGACTCGGCATGCCTCTGAGGCCGGTCGTGCAGGCTAAGATGCGCCGTATAGGGGGGCGCTGGCGCGGATGCAAGAGGTTTTGATACAGCTCAGGGCAGGAAGTCGGCCGCCACTGAGACAAAGACATTCGGCAGTTCGGCAAAACTATAGCCGCCGGGATTTGCCCGCAGGGCATAAAGGATCAGCCCTCCGGCGATTAGCACCGTCAGCGCCGAGGCGCGCGGGGCGCGTCGGTCGGTAAGGGCGGACAGGATGGAAGGGACGGACAGGACCGCCAGAAGGCAGCCGATGACCAAGGCAAGATCCGTATTCATGTCGCCCCTTTCCGTGTTTAGTTCAGGCTACTCTGGATCAGAGGCGTAAATCAAACGTTCGTCACAAGGGGCCACACGCAGGATATTCGTGCTGCCTGGAACGTTGAACGGCACCCCGGCGGTGACGACGACATGATCTTCAGGCCCCGCATAGCCCTCTGCCAAAGCCGCTTTTGCTGCACTGATCACAGCCAGTTTGAACCGGTCATGCCCATCCGTGATGATACAGTTCGTCCCCCAGCTCAGCGCCAAGCGCCGTGCGGTGTTCACCATGGGCGACATCGCAATAATCGGCACCCGAGGCCGTTCACGGGCGGTCAGCAGGGCAGTGGTGCCGGATTGGGTGAAGCAACAGATCGCTTTGATATCCGTCGTCTCGGCAATCTCGCGGGCTGCGGCAACGATGCCGTCCGCCACGGTGGTGCGGTCAGCCTTGCGCGACGATTCGATGATCTGCGTATAGGTCGGGTCGGCCTCGACCTCTTGGGCGACGTTGTCCATCGTGGTGACCGCCTCAATCGGATAGTCGCCCGCGGCGGATTCAGCGCTAAGCATCACCGCGTCCGCACCCTCATAGATCGCCGTCGCCACGTCCGAGACTTCGGCGCGGGTCGGCATCGGGCTCTCGATCATCGATTCGAGCATCTGCGTCGCCACGATCACCGGCTTGGCTGCTGCACGGCATTTGCGTACCAGACGTTTCTGGATCGGCGGCACGTTCTGCACCGGCAGTTCGACCCCCAGATCGCCGCGCGCGACCATGATCCCGTCGCTGACCTCTAGAATATCTTCAAAACGCTCCACCGCGGCGGGCTTTTCAATCTTCGACAGAATCGCGGCACGCCCTTTGACCAACTCGCGCGCCTCGGTCACATCCTCGGCCCGCTGGACAAAGCTCAGCGCCAACCAATCAACGCCCAATTCGCAGACGAACTCCAGATCGGCGCGGTCCTTCTCGGACAAGGCCGCGAGCGGCAGCAGGACGTCCGGCACGTTCACGCCCTTACGGTTGGAGATCACCCCGCCCGTGATAACCTCGCAATTGGCGAAATCCTCGCCACAGTCGCGCACCTTGAGCCGGATTTTACCGTCATTGACCAACAGGCTCGCGCCCGGCTCCAAGGCGGCAAAAATCTCGGGATGCGGCAGGCAAACGCGGGTCACGTCGCCCGGTGTCTTGTCGAGATCGAGCCGGAAATCCGCGCCTTCTTCAAGGGTCGGCCCCTCGCCCTCAAACACGCCCACACGCAGCTTCGGCCCTTGCAGGTCGGCCAAGATACCAATTGCTCCACCGGTCTCCTCCTCCACCTCACGAATGATCCGGTGCTTCTCGCGGATCTCGTCATGGCTGCCGTGGCTCATGTTGAGCCGGAAGACATCCGCGCCCGCTTTGTGCAATGCGCCGATCATCTCGCGGGTCTCAGAAGCCGGCCCCAGCGTGGCCACGATCTTTACATTGCGCAAACGTCTCATATCTGTTCCTTCGTGTCCTGTGCCGCCCGTGGGGGCAATGTTACCGGTAACATCGGCTCACATGCGGCGTATCGACCGTATGACTGCCTGTCAAAGGTTTCATTAGAATGACGGCCCGCAACGGTCCCGTCTAGCGCTATGAAAAGGAAAGCCCATGCCCAGCCAACAAGAGATCGAACTCCAGGCCGCCGCCTTTCGCCGGTTGCAGAAGCATCTGATGGAAGACCGGACCGATGTGCAGAACATCGACATGATGAACCTCGCCGGCTTTTGCCGCAACTGCCTGTCGCGCTGGTATCAAGAGGCCGCCAATGAGCGCGGGATCGAGATGGGGAAGGATGAGGCGCGCGAGTTGTTCTATGGGATGACGATGGATGAGTGGAAAGCGAACTATCAGACCGACGCGGACGCCAGCCAGAAGGAAGCGTTCAAGAAGGCCTTCGACGCGAACGTATCGAAAAAGTAATGGGTGATTGTCGCAGGATCGGCGGCAATTGAAGGCTTGGCGACCCAACTCACCAGCAAAACGGAAACAATATCGAGGGCAAAACGGCTCTAAAACCTTGATTGGTTAACAGTTTGGGCGGACCATACCGACCTTGCTGCCCATAGGGAGTGTCTTATGTTAGCCCTTTTCGCCCTTCCCGTTCTGCTTGGCCTTGGCCTCTTTGTGATCATTGACGACGATACAGACACGGCGGACGACCCTCCCGACGGGCCGATGCCCGACCCCGAGGATCCGGCAACCGATCCATTAGAAGTTCCTGACGACGTCTTGGTCTTTCACGGGACCCAGGGCGATGACGACATTATCGCGCGGGACGCAGGGGGCTTTATCGCAGCCCTCCGAGGCGATGACACGGTGACTGGCAGTGACAACACCGACGACATCGCGGGACGCCAAGGTGATGACGAGATTGACGCCCGCGGTGGCGATGATCGCGTTTGGGGTGACGGCGGAGATGACCTTATTCAATTAGGTGACGGAAACGACCGGGGCATTGGCAGCATCGGCGATGACACTATCGACGGCGGAAATGGAGCAGACCATATCAGCGGGGAAGACGATAACGATCTACTACGCGGCGGCGCGGGCAATGATACGGTTACCGGCGGATATGGCGATGACCTGATCCACATGGGTGCGGGCGACGATAGTGGGGCAGCCTATGGTGATCAGAGCTACGGTGACGATACGGTCTATGGCGGTGCGGGCGACGACTTGATCCTTGAGGGACGCGGCACAAACCTCCTCTTCGGTGAAGCAGGCGATGATGAAATTCGATCTCTGGATAGTGATGGACTTGGCGAAGACATTGTCGACGGGGGCGCAGGAAACGACAGCTTGTTTCTCGACTATGGCGACCTGGCCACCGGAGGGGAGGGCGAGGACCTCTTCGCGGTGGACAACGAAGGGGATTCCCCGATGGCGCCCGTGGTTATTACGGATTTCGACACCGATGAAGACATGCTCGCCTTCACAGCCGGGGGCAACTTCCCTGTCGCATTGAGCTATAGCGAATCCTATGGTGCCGTTGTCGCCTCTTCCCCTGATTATGTGCTGGCGGTGCTTCAAGGCCTTAGTGACGCGGATATCCCGAATATCTCACTGGTGAACCTGGCCGCCGCTTAGAATGAATAGAGCACCAGCCAATCGGCCTTCAATGCAGGCCTCTCGGCCCCCTCAATCTCAACCGTGGCGGCGAAGCGGGTCATCAGATTCCCCCGCCCCCGCGTCTGGGCCTCGGCCAGTGTGAACCGCCCCCGGATGCGTTTGCCCGAATGCACGGGCGCGATAAAACGCACGCTGTCGAATCCGTAGTTCACCGAAGCTTTCGCCCCCGCCATGACCGGTAGCGCGCCGTAGGCCATGCCTGACATCATCGACAGCGTCAGCATGCCATGCGCCACGGTGCCGCCAAAGTCGGTCTGAGCCGCGCGCTCGGGGTCGACGTGAATAAACTGGTGATCTTCCGTCACATCTGCAAAGGCATCGATGCGCGCCTGATCCATGACGAACCAAGGCGAGACACCCAATTCGCGCCCGACTGTTTCTTGCATCTGCTCTTTGCTGATCTCGTCACGCATGCGCTTCCCCTTTTTCGCCACTTAGACAAATCGGTCGGCTTTCCGAAAGGGCTTTGCATCCGCCGCCGCATTTCACATGCTAAGCAAAACCGGAATGGAGACGCCATGAACACCCCCATCCTCGCCCTTGTTATCGTCGCCGTCGCCGGTGCTGCTGTCGCGTTGCAGACTCCAATCAACGCCGCCCTTGGCCGCAATATCGGTAGCGGTGTTGCGGCGGCGGCGGTGTCCTTTGGCGTGGGCTTTGCCGTCTTGCTCGGGGTGCTCGTGCTGCGTGGAGAACTGACCGCTCTGCCCCGCATCACCGCAGTTCCACCCGTGCTCCTTCTGGGCGGCGTGCTGGGGGCTTTCTACGTCTGGTCAGTGCTTTGGGCGATTCCGGCATTGGGGGCGCTCACGGTGATCTCGGCCCTGATCTTTGGCCAGCTTACCGCCGCTCTGGTGATCGATGCAGCGGGGCTTTTCGGCCTTGCGGTCCAAGCTATCACGCCTACGCGTATCGCCGCCGCCGCGCTGGTGGCGGCGGGGCTGGTGTTGTCGCGGTTCTAGACCTTAGATCGCAGTCTTGCGCATCTCTTCGAGATAGATTTCGCGCAGACGCGGGGCGAGTTTGCCCGGCGCACCACCACCGATTTTCGCGCCGTCAATCTCGACCACCGGGGTGACAAAGGCGCTAGCCGAGGTGACAAATGCTTCATCCGCCTGCTGCGCTTCTTCGATAGTAAAGTTACGCTCCTCCACCTGCATCTGCGCCTCACGCGCCAGCTCCAGCACGGCCTTCCGGGTGATGCCATGCAGGATATCGCTCGAGGTTTCGCGCGTGACGATCTTGCCGTCCTTCACGATATAGGCATTGTTCGATGTGCCTTCGGTGACGAAGCCATCCTCGACCATCCAAGCATCCTCGACGCCCGCCTTCTTGGCCATCATCTTGCCCATCGACGGGTACAGCAGTTGCACCGTCTTGATGTCACGGCGGCCCCAACGGATGTCTTCAATGCTGATCACGCGGATGCCGTCACGGGCCGCCGGGTTGTCCGCGAGGCCGGGCTTTGACTGGGTGAACAGCACCAGCGAAGGCGCGGTGGTTTCCGGGTCGGGGAAAGCGAAATCGCGGTCACCGTCAGACCCACGGGTGACCTGAAGGTAGATCAGCCCGTCTTTGATTTCGTTCAGGCGGACCAATTCGCGGTGGATTTCCAGCAGTTCTTCGGTCGTCGCAGGCGCGCGCATGTCAAGCTCGTTCATCGAACGGGTCAGGCGTTCGGCATGGCCGTCAAAGGCGATCAGCTTGCCGTCGAGCACGGAAGTGACCTCATAGACGCCATCGGCCATCAGGAAACCGCGGTCAAAAATCGAGACTTTGGCTTGATCTTCGGGCAGATATTCGCCGTTTACATAGACAGTTCGCATGGTCACCCCCAAAGCGCGGCCACGGGGGGATGCACGCCCGCGCCGTCAAATTTCAATGCATTGTCACGGTCTTCGGCCAGAAGCAGCGGCCCGTCAAGGTCCACGACCTTGGCCCCCTGCGCGACCAGTGTCGCCGGGGCCATCGCCAGTGATGAGCCAACCATGCAGCCCACCATGACGTCAAAGCCGTCGGCCCACGCCGCATCGCGCAGCGCCAGCGCTTCGGTCAGCCCGCCTGTCTTGTCGAGCTTGATGTTAACCACATCGTATTTGCCTTTGAGGCCGGACAGGCTGCCGCGGTCATGGCAGCTTTCATCGGCGCAGACGGGCACCGGGCGGTCCATGCCCAAGAGCGCTTCGTCCTCGCCTGCGGGCAGCGGCTGTTCGACGAGCGCCACGCCGAGCCGGACAAGATGCGGCGCAAGATCGGCATAGACGTCCGCCGACCAGCCCTCATTGGCGTCGATGATGATCGTGGCATCGGGCGCACCTGCACGCACGGCCTCAAGCCGGGGCATGTCGTCGGGGGTGCCGAGTTTGATTTTTAGAAGCGGCCGATGCGCGTGTTTCGCGGCTTGCGCGCGCATTGCCTCGGGCTCATCCAGGGAAAGCGTATAAGCGGTAATCTCCGGCCCGGGTGCGGGCAGCCCCGCAAGTTCCCAAACGCGCTTGCCGGCGCGTTTGGCTTCCAGATCCCACAGCGCACAGTCCACCGCATTGCGCGCGGCCCCGGCGGGTAACAGATCATAAAGCGCTTGCCGCGTGATATCCCCCGGCAGGCCGGTGATCTCTGCAGTCACCGACTCCAGCGTTTCATCATAGCGCGCATAGGGCACACATTCGCCCCAACCGGTCACGCCGTCCTCGGTCACGCGGACGGTTAGCACTTTGGCCTC
Organism: Sulfitobacter delicatus; assembly: GCF_900102535.1. Taxonomy (GTDB): domain Bacteria; phylum Pseudomonadota; class Alphaproteobacteria; order Rhodobacterales; family Rhodobacteraceae; genus Sulfitobacter; species Sulfitobacter delicatus. The sequence goes on from NZ_FNBP01000001.1 coordinate 169,848, forward strand.
GGTCCGCGAGCCGCGGCTGATGGTAAACACCTGAGCCAGCTTGAACGTATCTGCGGTAACCTCGATCTGCATGCTCACAGCGCCGCCAGCGCATCGGCCAGACGCGCCGCCCCTTGGCGGAAGGGGTCGCAGGTGGGCAGGCCCATGCGGTCTTCGACTTCTTGAAGGTAGGCCAGCGCCTCCTCCTCAGACATGTGGTAGGTATTGACGGAAATGCCCACGACCTTGCAGTCGGGGTTGGCCACCTGCGCCAGCTGCAGCGATAGATCGCGCAGCGCTTCGAGGCTCGGCAGGCTGTAGCCGGGCAAGCCGCGCATGTGCTCGCGCGTGGGCTCATGGCTGAGAATCAGCGCATCAGGCTGGCCGCCGTGGATCAGCGCCATAGTCACGCCGGAATAGGAGACGTGGAACAGGCTGCCTTGCCCTTCGATGATGTCCCAATGGTCATCGTCATTGTCCGGCGTCAGATATTCCACCGCGCCCGCCATGAAATCCGCGATGACGGCGTCCAGCGGCACGCCCTCGCCGGTGATCAGAATGCCGGTCTGGCCAGTGGCGCGGAAGCTGCTTTTCATGCCCTTCTCGCGCATCGCCTCATCCAGTGCGAGGCCGGTGTACATCTTGCCGACGGAGCAATCGGTGCCCACCGCCAACACCCGCTTGCCGCGGCGTTTGACGCCATCGGCGATGGGGTATTCGACTGACGGCACGCGTACGTCATGCAGCGTCGCACCGCTTTTCTCAGCGGCGGCGACCAGATCGGCCTCGTCGCGCAGCAGGTTGTGCAGGCCCGAAGCAATATCGAACCCCATGTTGAGCGCTTGGACCAGCACCTCTTTCCAAGCCGCGCTGATCTTGCCGCCGCGGTTGGCGACGCCAATCACCAACGTCTTGGCGCCTGCCGCCTGCGCCTCAGCCAGCGTCATGTCGGTCAGACCCAGATCCGCTTTGCAGCCATCCATGCGGAACTGGCCGACGGCGTTATCAGGACGCCAGTCCTTGATGCCTTGGGCAACCTTGGCGGACAGGTGATCGGGCGCGTCGCCCAGAAACAGCAGATAGGGGGTTTGAATCATGGCAGGTCTCCGGCATTGGTTTGAGCGCATTTTGCGCGTGAGAATATGCAAGTACGTCTCATTGTCGATGCCTTTCGCGTGCAGCGCGCTGAAGTCAGCCAGCATTTACCTCAAACTGCGCAAAAATCTTGCACGAGAGTTCTGCAGCGCAGAATGCTGCGCTTGCGAAATCGACTTGCGATTGGCGACGCAATTTCATACCAGATTGACGAACCTGAATGAAACAATATTACCCATAGGTGCCTTATGAGCTTCCGTATCCAGCCCGCCGCCCCTGCCCGCCCAAACCGCTGCCAGTTGTTCGGCCCCGGCTCCCGCCCGGCGATCTTTGAGAAAATGGCGGCGTCGGATGCGGATGTCATCAACCTTGATCTCGAAGACAGTGTGGCGCCCTCCGACAAAGACAGCGCGCGCGAAAATATCATCAAAGCGATCTCCGAGGTCAATTGGGGCAACAAGACGCTTTCGGTGCGCATCAACGGTTTGGACACGCCCTATTGGTATCGCGATGTGGTCGATCTGCTGGAACAGGCCGGGCCGCGGCTGGATCAGATTATGATCCCGAAGGTGGGCTGCGCGGCGGATGTCTATGCCGTTGATGCGCTGGCAACCGCAGTGGAGACGGCGATGGGCCGCGAGAAGAAGATCAGCTTTGAGGTGATCATCGAGTCAGCCGCGGGCATCGCCCATGTGGAGGAGATCGCCGCCTCTTCGCCGCGCTTGCAAGCGATGTCGCTGGGGGCAGCGGACTTTGCCGCTTCCATGGGCATGCAGACAACGGGCATCGGCGGCACGCAGGAAAACTATTACATGCAGCGCGAGGGACAAAAGCATTGGTCCGACCCGTGGCATTGGGCACAGGCGGCGATTGTTGCAGCCTGCCGGACGCACGGCGTGCTGCCGGTCGATGGACCCTTTGGCGACTTCTCAGATGATGAAGGCTTCCGGGCGCAGGCGCGGCGTTCGGCGACACTGGGCATGGTCGGCAAATGGGCGATCCATCCTAAGCAGGTGGCCTTGAGCAATGAGGTTTTCACCCCATCGGAGGAGGCCGTGGCCGAGGCGCGGGAGATTCTTGCGGCGATGGATGAGGCTAAAGCCAAGGGCGAAGGGGCCACCGTTTATAAAGGGCGTTTGGTGGATATTGCCAGCATCAAACAGGCTGAGGTTGTGGTGCGGCAGTCGGAGATGATTGCCGGGGGCTGAGCCTTTTGGCAGGCCGCCGGGGGCGCTGCCCCCGGCCCCCCGCGGGTATTTATGAAAGAATGAAGGTAAAGGGGGCGGCGCGTCTTGCCCAAACCCGCGTTGCAAACCGGCGCGTTGCGCTCCATATACACAAGCAACAAGCCGGAGCATGTAATGACCCAATATCTGGATTTCGAAAAACCACTGGCCGAGATTGAAGGCAAGGCGGAAGAGCTGCGGGCGCTGGCCCGGTCCAATGAAGAGATGGACATCACCGCTGAGGCGCAGGCGCTGGATAAAAAAGCGGCAGTGATGCTTGAGGATCTTTATGGGTCGTTGACGCCGTGGCGGAAGTGTCAGGTGGCGCGCCATCCTGAACGGCCGCATTGCAAGGACTATGTTGAGGCGCTGTTTACCGAGTTCACGCCACTGGCGGGGGACCGGAACTTTGCCGATGACCATGCGGTTATGGGCGGTTTGGCGCGGTTCAATGACATCCCGGTCATGGTGATTGGCCATGAGAAGGGCAATGACACCAAGAGCCGGATTGAGCGCAATTTCGGCATGGCGCGGCCCGAAGGTTACCGCAAGGCGGTGCGTTTGATGGAACTGGCGGACAAGTTCAACTTGCCGGTGGTGACCATTGTTGACACGCCGGGCGCCTATCCGGGCAAGGGGGCCGAGGAGCGCGGCCAGTCCGAGGCGATTGCGCGCTCGACGGAGAAATGCTTGCAGATCGGCGTGCCGCTGATCAGCGTGATCGTGGGTGAAGGCGGGTCTGGCGGGGCGGTGGCTTTTGCCACGGCGAACCGTGTCGCGATGCTGGAACATTCGGTTTATTCGGTGATCACGCCCGAGGGCTGCGCCTCGATCCTGTGGAAAGACAGCGAGAAGATGCGCGAAGCTGCCGAGCAGATGCGTTTGACCGCTGAGGAGCTTAAAACCCTTGGCGTGATCGACCGGATCATTCCCGAGCCGATGGGCGGCGCGCATCGCCATGCTGAACAATCCATCGAAGCTGTGGGCAAGGCGATTGCCGCGATGCTTAAAGAGCTCGACGGTAAGGATGGCAAGGCGCTCGTGAAAGACCGCCGGACCAAGTTCCTTGAGATGGGTCGCAAGGGGCTGGCGGCTTAAGCCAGCTTTACCCGAAATCGTGGATCAGGCGCGATCTGGTCAAACCCGGCGCGGCGGTAGAACGCCTGTGCGCGCCGGTTCTGCAGATCCGTGCCGACCGTGACATAGACGCACCCTTGTCTGCGCGCGTGTTCGAGTGCTGCTTGCACTAGGGCGCGGCCCACCCCCTTGCCTCGCGCCGTATCGCAGACGAAGAGATGGTGGAGGTCCATCCCTCGCGCGCCAAACTGTAGCTGCATCTGCGGGCAAAGCGCCGCGTAGCCATGCAGCCCGGTGGTGCCTTCCGCAACCAGCAAGGTGACCCACGGAGCGGGGCCGAGGCTGTCGCGCTCAAGCGCCGCGAGGCTCAGCGTCGCGGCATCGCCGTGGTAGGCGGCAAGCGCGTGGGCGAGATCAAGAACCATTGGTAGGTCAGGCTTCGTCGCAGGGCGGATATGGGGCATGTCGTCTCTTTCTGTGATCACCACAGGGAGACAAGCAAAGCCGCGCTGTGGCGGCTGTTGGATATGGGAAGGGTGCCGCGCCGGTTAGGAGCGGGGGTAATAGACTGTTGAGGTGAAAGTCTTTTCCATGGCGATACTCATGCGCACGCCCGGCGCATCTGTCAAGCGCCGCGCAAGTCATTCGTGAAACGGTGTGATTTGAAAATACTCCCGAACACTCCGATATTAGTAGCACAGGGTGTCTGCGACACCTCTTCGCCGCCGGGCGCCCTTTATGTTCACGCAACAAGGGAGCCTGTCATGTATAAACGCATCCTCACCTCTGCCCTGCTCTTTGGGATGGCCTGCACTGGCCCGCCCGCTTGGGCCCAGTCCTGCGCGCCGCGCGCTGCTCTCGTCACGCAGTTGGAAACGGCATATGGCGAGACCCTGTCGGCCCGTGGCTTGCAAAGCGCAGAATCGCTGATCGAAGTCTTTGCCTCTCCTCAAAGCGGCAGCTTCACTGTGCTGATGAGCCGTCCCGATGGCGTGAGCTGCATTATCTCAACTGGTACACATTGGCTGATCGAACCGGCGCCGCCGGCAAAAGATGGCGTGACCGGCTAGAGGTTAGCTGGCCAACATCCGCAGGCCTTGTGTCACATCTGAGCGCACGGCCAGCCGCAGGCCGGGTTCATCCCCGGCCCGCAGTGCTGCGATAATCAGCCGGTGGAAATGCGGCGGCTCGGTTCGCCGCAAACGGCCATAGAGCGCGCGCATAGTTGGGCCCATTTGCAGCCAGACGGTTTCGGCCATGGCCAGCATCGCGGGCGCTTGGGCGCGGAGGTACAGCGTGCGGTGGAATTCCAGGTTGGTGCGGATATAGCTGACCGCATCGCGGTGCGCGACGGCTTCGGCGATGTTGGTGTTGATCGTCTGCATCCGCTCGATCAGCGCCATATGGGCGCGCGGCAATGCGCGGGATGCCAGTTCGACTTCCAAGAGTGCCCGCAGGGCGGCCAGTTCTTCAATCCTCTCGTTACTAAGCTCGGGCGTCGAGATGCGTCCTGAGGTCGACATGGTCAGCGCGCCTTCAGCCGCCAGCCGCCGCACCGCTTCGCGGGCGGGGGTCATTGAGACCTCGTATTCACGGCCAATCCCGCGCAGGGTCAAGGCATGGCCCGGTGGCAGGTCGCCATGCATGATGCGCGAGCGCAACCCGCGGTAGACACGGTCATGGGCCAGCGGCGTGGCCTCGACGGGGCGAGGGCTTAGGTTCATGGTTTGGTTGTGATCACAAAGCTGGCGTTGGTCAAGTACCGCGGGGTGGTCAGAACTTGTAGCGGTGCAGCCCACCACCGTGATCGCGCAGCCATTGCCGGGGGGCTGCGTAGTCGCCATAGATGCGCGTGACCTCGGCCCAGAAGGCGGGTGAGTGGTTCATCTGCGCCAGATGGGCGACTTCATGGGCCGCGACATAGTCGAGCACCTCGGGCGGGGTCATAATCAGCCGCCAAGAAAACATCAGCCCGCCGTCGCTGGTGCAAGACCCCCAGCGAGAGCGTGTGTCGCGCAGGGTCAGACGGCTGTAGGGACGGCCCAGACGGGCTGCATAGTCGTCGCAAGCACCAGCAAGCCGATCCCGCGCCACTTCGCGGAGATGCGCCGCCAAACGCTTGCCGATACTCTCAGGGGCACCAGGGACGATGATGTCCTGATCCCCGATCCGCACACCGCGCCCCTGCCCTGCTGCAACGCGCAGCATTTTGCCGCCGAGGGGCAATTCGGCACCGGGGGCGACAATCACGTCCTCCCCCCGCTCGGCCAAATGTTTGCGAATCCAGTCTTGCTTAGTCTCGGCAAAGTCCAAGGCTTCGCGCTCTGGTAGCCGTTTGGGCATGGTTAGCGTCACCCGCCCGTCCAGCTGCGAGATGCGCAAAGAGATGCGCCGGGCACGCGCTGAACGCCGCAGGGTCAGGGGAATCGGCGGGTTGCCGGGCAGCACTGGGTCTTTCATTACCGAGGCAACGTCCCTAGATAGTGGCCAAAGCCTTTGACAGTGCCCCCCTCATATGGCACTTGGCCGGAATCATCTACACGCAACAGTAATATTATAAAGGGGTGTTTCATGCCCAACGAAGAATGGGGAACCAAGCGCCTGTGCCCCACTACGGGCAAGCGCTTCTATGACCTCAATAAAAATCCGATCATCAGCCCCTACACGGGCGAAGAGGTCGAGGTCGACAATTCCAAGTCCCGCATGATCGCGGCGGATGCCGAGGATGCGGTCACAGCCAAGGCTAAGAAGGGCGACAAGGCGGACGACGAGACTCTGGTGGATGACGACGACACAGTCGATGTCGATCTGGACGACGATCTGCTGGATGACGACGATGACGATGAGGATACAGTTCCCCTCGATGATATCGCCGAAGTCGCGTCGGACGACGAAGACTAATTAATCGGCGGCGGGGTCAATTTTCCGCTTGATCCCGCCTCCGCCAGCGCCTAGTTAGCGGCGCATAACGACCCGGATCACACGATACGATCCACGATGGGGCCTTAGCTCAGCTGGGAGAGCGCCTGCATGGCATGCAGGAGGTCAGCGGTTCGATCCCGCTAGGCTCCACCAAATCTTTACAGTTCAGTATGTTAGTTGAACATTAGAGTGGTGTGACACATAGGTGTGACACACAATGAAGCTACATGCGTATCTGACCAAATCACGACACGGCATTTTCTACTTCCGCTGGCCGCAGCTACAGGCGGACAGAACAGCCCCCCGCAAAAGTCTGCGATTGTCCCTCCGTACGAGGTGCCCAAGGGAGGCTGGCAGGTTGGCCAGACATCTTGCAGTGTGCGGTGACGAACTTAACCGAAGCACGACAGGGACTGGCATGAAGTACGCTGAACTCCGCGCGATGGCTCACGCCTACTTTCAAGCACAGCTAGACGCCTCCATTGAGCGACGCAGTGCCATAGGGCCGCTCACGGCGGAGGAAAGGCAAGACGCGGAGCGATCACTAGAAATACATGAACTACCAAATAGCGACTTCTGGCAGCTACTTGGGCGTGAAAACGCAGAGAAAGAGTTGGCTAGGTTCGGCGCTGGCACCGGCATCGAGCTAGGGCAGCAAGGGTCGAGAATACCGGTAATCCTCGATGAGATAAGGAAGGCTAAGGTTAGCATGATTAAGGCTGGGCTAGAGTATAACCAGTCGCTGGATCACTATGTATTTACAACGCCTCAGAGCGCCTCTCTGGAAGCCAAAGCGCGTGACACGGGAGGTGTCCGGCGCAAAACCCCTGCAGCCCCTCAGGGGGGCGATGTGACGGGCTCTGGGCCCCTCCTTTCGACGCTGTTCGCTGAACGCAGAGCCGAGGCCGAGAAGGGTGGTGAGTGGTCACCAAAACTTCTGGACGACTATCAGAGGTGGACGAGCCTTTTCATTGAACTGTTCGGGGATAGACCGCTCTTGGAGTACAGGAAGCCCGACGCAAGGGCATTCAAGGAAGCACTGAGCCAGTTACCTGCCAACAGCACCAAGTATGCCCAGACTAAGGAGCTATCCACACGTGAAGCTATAGAGGCTGCTAAGACGCACAACATGGCCACGCTTTCCACTAGCACCATCAACAAGGCGCTCGGACGCATGCAAGCCTTATGGAATTGGGCTGACAAACAACTCGACGCACCGGTTAGCGACATCTTCGGCCCAATGAAACTGGCGACCAGAGGTAGTGCCCGGACAGAAGCGAGCCCATTTAGCAAGGATCAGCTTCAAGTCATTTTTAGCAGCCCCCTGTTCACGGGATGCAAATCCGAGCGGCTTCGCACACAACCGGGCCTCACAGACATGAGTGGTACAAGTTGGTACTGGCTTCCCCTACTGGGCCTTTTCACAGGCGCGAGGCTGAACGAACTTTGCCAGCTGCGGATCGAGGACGTGGACGAAGATGGGGGTATACAGCGCCTGCGCTTTCGTCAAGGTGATGAGACCCAGCGCATTAAAGGCGGAAAAGCCCGCGAGGTGCCTTTGCACCCGGAACTGCTCAGGCTTGGCTTTTTGAAATACGTACGGGCCAAACGTTCAGAGGGTCACGAGCGTGTATTCCCCAACCTTACAATCGATAGGTCAGGCTACTACTCCGACAGGTCGTCCAAGGACTTCAGTAGCTACATCACGAAGCTGGGCATCAAATCGGACAAGACTTCCTTTCACTCCTTCCGACACAACTTTAAAGACGCCTGTCGCCATGCCGGTGTTCCGCCTGACATAAACGATATTCTGCTCGGACATGCGCTGCCCGGTATGGCGGGGCGTTACGGCGATGGAAGTGCGCCCTTGGAGCTATTGTACGATGCAGTCGCTAGGGTTCAGCATGCAGGACTGTCGTTGCAACACCTCAGAGGCTACACTCAGGTCAGATAGGACAGCCCGGTGGGCGGCCCTGGATCGCCTACCATCCCGCCAAACCATTGCTACACGTGCAGAAACGACTGGGGCATGTTTCTGTTTGTCCCACCTAATTGGCCGATATGAACTCTAGTCAAATCGCTGCCGCACTTATCGCATAGGCGTATGGGTTGCTTCCATGCTTGGCGCTGACAGTAGCCGCCACTGCCGTATGCAAGACGGTCGCTCCAGCACCGGCGAGAAAGGCCTTATCGATTGGAACGCCGACCATGTACGTGACGCCAGCTGGCCAGAGGCCGTTAATGATGAACGCCGATGAGAGGTCCTTAAGCGCCCTGACGGTCCATCTCTCACTGTAGACCTTCTCTAGGTCGCTCAGAGCCGTCCGTAAGTCCATAAGTGCAAGGCCCAGCGCGGTCGCGTCGTCTTTATTGTGGATATATTTACCGGCCAAGAGGCTTATCTCAGAGTGCAATCTATCTAACTGTTCCTTGCGTTTCGCCTTAAAGTCTAAGAGGTCCTCGTAGGGCACTTCTCTATCGGGTACCGGCAGAGCCTTCCTGAGCGTCACTTCCACTGATGCCGTGGGGGAGGCGCTACGCCGTAAGAACCCCGAGGCCTGATCTGACAGAGTGTCTCGATCAGGGGAAGTCAGCGGAAGGACGGACCACAGCTCCCCGTCTCGTTTATCAAGGGCGCTAAGGGTGTCCGAGTACTTCTCTAGCATCACTGGGATGTCTAGCTCCGTGAAGGAGTTCTCGGACTTAATGTCTACGCTTTCAGCAATGCCGAGGTCCGTCATTCGGTCCACTGCTGCATCATATTGCGGTGCCATACCTCTAATCGCGACGGGTGCGTAGACCTTGTCCCAATATAGTATGGCCGCAGGTGCCGCTTGGAGGAAGGACCCATCTCCGACTACCGCAAAGCTGGTTCCGGTGCGCTTCCGTGAGAGAGCGATTGGGGGGAGCATAACACCACGTTGCATCAACTGTCCTCTCGCCCTGCGTCGGATTGAAGCCGGCAATCGGAAACTCCCAATTCCCGGCAGATTTTTTCGAGCCCCGATCTATCTGCTCGCACTGCTATATTTCCCCCGTGGGGTAGGCTCTGTGCGCCTTCGCGCTCACAATAGCCAATCCACTAGGCTTAAGCCAAGTGTTCCCTCAATGCAGTCTTAGCGTCAACGCGGACATCTTCCGCCGCAAGAAAGTCCTCCACCGTATACGACTTGCTGCCGGAGTTGGTTTTCAGGCTTGGAGTGACGTGGCTCCAGTCATGTAGAACTTCTTGAGAGCCGTCGGGCTTCGTTTCGAGGTAATACCAGTCTTCGTAGTTATCCATGGGGCCTTTGACCCGCTTGTAGAACTGTGTTTTTGCCATGGGCTGTCCTTCTGTGTTTCTCGTAAAGGTAGAGGTCCTTATGTTGGAGAGCAAGGCTTCATGGCGCCGTAACAGTCACAACCATCGTTGACATTTGCAACATACCGCTCGATGCTGCCTGAGAAGACAGTCAGAGGGTAGGGCCGGGACATGCAGGAATACGTCATCTACAAGCGCGTAAGCACGAAAGAACAAGGTAGGAGCGGACTAGGGCTGGATGCACAAGAGCGCGACATCGACCTATACCTTGACGGGTTTAGTGCAGAGCCATACCGAGTTTTAGGCACCTTCACAGACGTGCTGAGTGGCGCAAATGCAGATAGGCCGGAACTCTCCTCTGCGCTCAATCTGTGTCGCAAGGCAGGTGCCACCCTTTTAGTTAGCAAGTTGGACAGGCTGTCCCGCAAGGTCTCGGTCATCGCCACCCTTATGGAAGACAAGCGTGTCAGTTTTCGGGTTGCCCAGATGCCTTATGCAGACAACTTCCAACTGCATATCTATGCAGCCTTGGCGGAGCAGGAGCGGCTATTCATTTCCGCACGGACCAAGGCGGCCTTAGCCGAAGCGAAGGCACGTGGTGTGCAGCTCGGCGGCCTACGTGACACGACCATGCGCCGCAACGCTGCAGTTAAGGCGAATGCCGAAGCGCGCGCTAAGGACGTGGCAGGTATCATCAAGCCGCTTAGGGATGCCGGCAAGCCCTTGCGAGAAATCGCGGAGCACCTCAACCGGGCAGGCGTCCGGACTGCCAGAGGAGGCAGCTGGCAAGCGTCACAGGTAATGCGTGTTCTGAACCGGATCAATGCGGCATAGGAGTTTGGCCAAGACCGAAGTAGCAAGACCAAGTTAGTCGAGTTTTCTGGCCATACAGGACCATTAGGACCGCCGGGCCGCCAGTGGGCGTCATGGAGCGGAAAGGCGCCTCTGCGGACCGCCCAGGGGCTGTGCGTAGCATTCATACTAATAGGGCTCCCCCATGCTTACAGGCCTGGCCCGACTTCGGGCAGCCTGCCACTAGCAATGCGGCTCAAGAGGCGAATGGCTTGCCCCTGACACATAGGAACCCACCAGAAAGCCTCTAACGCTCACCAGACGCAGATCGGCAAAGGGCAGCACGGGCGTATTCCGCGGCACGAATGCGGCGCTAGTATCTATTTTCTTTTTAGACAGGCATCACAGTGGCCTAGCCCGAAACCAAAGGCCCAGAACCCTTGGCCCTTCCTCCCTAGAGAGATTAACCCGGCTTGGTATCTGTTTCATCTGAATATAGTAAATACTACATGCAGCAGTGCTCACACCGAGATATACTACCGATATATTACAATAACTTATATCATGGTAGGGCTGCAGTTAGCACTCTTCTAGTAGACACTCATATACAAATAAGGACACTAAGCTATGTAGGCACTAATGCCTAACTCTATATAGATAGTTACACTAAGAGGTTTTATCGCACTGGTTACCAATACGGGTAGGATAGTCATTGCGATATAACACTTCCTACGTATACCTGCGGACCGCTCGGGATACGGCTCCGCAGCATCATCACAAGATATAAGCAGCGAAAGACAGCCTTGGGGGTGAAACCGAAGACGTGGGCGGTAGAGCAGTTGCCTGTTGATTAAGCATGCTGCCAACCGGGCCGGGCAGAACAATTAGATGGTTCCTGTCATAATTAGGAGGTTGCAGAACGGCATAGTGCGGCAATAAGGTGTGACACACAAGCAAACACAGCACTGCATTAATGTTCTATTACAGTGACTTAGAGATTTTGATTAGCCCCCGCTAGGCTCCACCAAACACCTTACGCAGTAAGGTGTGATGCGCGGAAGTCGCTTCGAAGAAGCGATGAGAGCGCAGCGTAACAGCCCACACAACCGAAACGATGCTGTCTAGTTATCGCGAGCGACCCCCTTGCGATCTAAACCCAAGGGCTATCGCCTGCCCGCGGGTCGGCGATCCGAAGTTTCGTTCATGCCACTTTATGGTTCAGCCGTGAAGTGACTTCGCCACGTCGCACCCAGCCTCACTAAATCGCCTACCCGGTGGGGCGGGCAGGCGATGGCCCGGCGCCTACGGCTTGATTCCGGGCTGGGGTGGCAACATTGAAGTTCTCTAGAACACCGCCCGCCGGATCAAGTTCAGCCCCGCCACCATCAGCACCACCAACGTCATCTTGCGAAACAGCACCGGATCAACCCGGTCCATCACCTTACCGCCGAGCCAAACCCCAAGCATCACCGGCGCCAGCAACAGCGCCGAAAACGGCCAAGTCTGTGCATTCAAGACGCCTGACCCCACATGCGCCCCTAGCAACGCCACCGCGCCCAAGCCATAGATCACACCCTGTATCCGCATTTGGTCATGCTTCGCCGTACCAAGCGCCGTAAGATAGGCTACCGTCGGCGGCCCCCAGACGCCCGAAACGCCCCCCACAGCCCCCGCAAAACCACCCACAAGCGCCTCTACCCACAGGGAGCGCTGCGCCAGATGGAATTTGTACTTCGAGAGTTGCAACAGCGCGAAACCCACAATCGGCACGCCAATCGCCAGCAGCATCGCAGGCTCGGGAATCACCCGCACCATCTGCGCCGACAGCACGAGAGTAATTCCGCCGCAGAGCAGAAAGACCCAGAACAAGCGGATCGACCCCACCGCCGCGCGCGGGCCCTGTCGCAGCGCCTGGAACGCATTGGCCAAGACCGTCGGCAAGATCAGCCCGGCCAAGGCCAATTCCGGCGCCATGAAAGTCGTAAGGCCTGAGATCAAAACCAGTGGCAGAGCAAAGCCTACAACGCCTTTTACGAATCCTCCGCAGAGTCCAATTGCCAATGCAGCGTAAAATTCGAGCGGGGTGAGAAAGGGGAAAATACTGTCCATGCCGCTACATAGCAGGCTGATCCGCCGCCGCACGGGCAAAATTCATCACGCAATATAAAAACAAAACGCCGCGGTAAAACGTATCTTTGTTGTGCTGCAACTGCGAAGGCGCTATGTCTGCCCCAAGCAAGAAAGGACAGCCCATGGCACATGACGGTCAGGACATGACGATGCACAGCATAATTCTCGACGATCTGACCGGGCTGACCGGCGCGGCGATCGCGCCGCTGGACCGGTTGCTCGAAAACGCCACCGCCGCGGTGCGTGCGCAGGTGAGCGAGGGCGACCGTGTGTCGGCCAAGCTGATCGAAGCCAATCAGACCGCCGCCCACGGGCTGGCGTGGCTCGCGACCTATGTGCAAGCGCTGCGGCAGATGCAGCTTTGGGCCGAGCGGCTGCAAAGCGACGGGCGGCTTGGCGAGGTCGAGCAACTGCTGCACCAGATCGCCTTTGGCGAATACCTCTGCCAGATTCGTGGCGGCATCCAGATGAACCAAGGCGAAATGCTGCGCCTGCAATATCTCGGCCTGAGCGCCGAAGATGAAGCGGCGCTCGACGACACCTCGATCACGACCCTCACCCGCAGCGGCAACACGCAAGCGGCGCGGAGCCGTCTGGTGGAGCTCATGCAGGAGCGCAACGCCGACGTTACCTTCGGCGTCAGTGGCCTCGACGAAGAGCTTGAAATGATCCGCGACCAGTTCCGCCGCTACGCGGTAGAGAAGGTCGAACCCTACGCCCATGACTGGCACCTCAAGGATGAATTGATCCCGATGGAGGTGATCGAAGAACTCGCCGAGATGGGCGTTTTCGGCCTGACCATCCCCGAAGAATACGGCGGGCTGGGTCTGACCAAAGCGTCCATGTGCGTGGTCAGCGAAGAACTGTCTCGCGGCTATATCGGTGTCGGCTCGCTCGGCACCCGGTCCGAGATTGCAGCGGAACTGATCCTTTGCGGCGGCACCGACGCGCAGAAGGAAAAATGGCTCCCCCGCATCGCCAGCGCCGAGACCCTACCGACGGCTGTTTTCACCGAGCCTAACACCGGGTCCGACCTCGGCAGCCTGCGCACCCGCGCGGTGAAGGACGGGGACGACTACAAAGTGACCGGCAACAAGACATGGATCACCCACGCGGCCCGGACCCATGTGATGACCCTGCTGGCGCGCACCGACCCTGAGACAACGGACCACCGTGGCCTGTCGATGTTTCTGGCGGAAAAGACCCCCGGCGATGATGCCAACCCCTTCCCCACTCCCGGCATGACCGGCGGTGAGATTGAGGTGCTGGGCTACCGCGGGATGAAAGAATACGAGCTTGGCTTCGATGGCTTCGAGGTAAAGGGCGAGAACCTGCTCGGCGGCGAAGAGGGTCGTGGTTTCAAGCAGTTAATGGAGACATTCGAGTCCGCCCGCATCCAAACCGCCGCCCGCGCCATTGGCGTGGCGCAATCGGCGCTGGATATCTCGATGCAATATGCCCAAGACCGCAAGCAGTTCGGCAAATCGCTGATCAACTTCCCCCGTGTCTCGGGCAAGTTGGCGATGATGGCGGTCGAACTGATGGTGGCCCGGCAGCTGACCTATTACAGCGCCTTTGAGAAAGACGCCGGGCGACGCTGCGATGTCGAGGCGGGCATGGCGAAACTGCTCGGCGCGCGTGTGGCTTGGGCCGCTGCCGACAATGGCTTGCAGATCCACGGCGGCAACGGCTTTGCGTTGGAGTATAAGATTAGCCGGGTGCTTTGCGACGCGCGTATCTTGAACATCTTTGAGGGCGCGGCGGAGATTCAGGCGCAGGTGATTGCGCGGCGGCTGCTGGGTTAAACGGTCCGGGTTGCAAGCGCCGCTCATGTCAGGGACATAGGCGGCGCATCTTCCCAAAGGACAGCCCATGCGCAGTTTCTTGATCCTTGCCGCCCTCAGCGCCCTGCCGCAATGTCAGGGCGACGAAACCGTCCGCGCCTATGGCGCGGGCGACAAGACATGGCGGCTTGTCGAATTGAACGGCGCCCCCTTCGAGGGTCGCGCCACGCTGACCTTCCCCGAGGCCGGCCAGATCGCCGGAGAGGCGCCCTGCAACGCCTATAGCGCCACGATGACGGTGCCCTACCCTTGGTTCGACGCCGGCCCCATCGCCGTTACCCGCCGCGCTTGTCCGGACCTTGCGGCAGAAGCGACCTTCCTGAAAGCGTTGGAAGGCGCGAGCATTTCGGATGTGCTGGGCGACACGCTGATCCTGTCGGACGATGCAGGCCCGACGCTGGTGTTCAAAGCCGCCGACTGAAGGCGTCGATAAAACGGGCACGCGCTTCGGGCAGCGGTTTGCCCCCCAGATCACGCGCCAGATGCGCGGTGAGGAAATGGCCCGTGGTCACCAGCCCTTGGGCCACCTCTGCATCACTGCCCGCCCCGCCGCGCAGCACCGGAGGCAGTGGCAGCAGACGGTCGGCCCACTCCCCTGCGCCCTTGGCCGACACCGCCCGGCCCGTTTTGGGCGAGACATAGATCAGCCCCTCGGTCGCGCCCGTTACAGCGCAACTGTCGAGATCGAGCGCATAGCCCATCTCCTCCAGCAGACGCAGTTCCCATTTCAGATAGGCCAGCGGCCAGACGTCCCCCTGCCCTAGCATGTCCAAGAGCGCCTCAGTGCGACGGTAGAGGGCGGGATGCGGCTCGCGTTCCGGCAAGCAGAAGGCCAAGAGCGCGGTCACCGCATTCAGCCCCGCCAGCGCGAGCCGGTTCTGCATCGCCACAGCAGCGCGGCTGCGCAGCGGCTCGACCGTGAAAGCGCCTATGTGGTCTTCCAGCCGCGCGCGCCATGCCAAATCAAGCTGCGCGCCGGGTTGCAGGCTGGGGGCGATCTTGCGGCTGGTGCCGCCGCGCACGACGCCCGCGTGGCGGCCCTGTTCGGGGGTAAAAACTTCGATAATCGCCGAGGTTTCGCCATGTCGCCGCGCGCTCAGCAAGATGCCCTGATCGCGCCATTCCATCAGCTAAATCCCGGTTCGTCCAAGAGGTGCCGGCCCTGACGGTCCTCGACCTCGATCACCCAGAGGTCCGGATCGAAACTGCGCTGGCGGGTGACGGTCGCATCGACCTCAGGCTCGTCGCCCGTGGCCAGTTCAATCCACTTGCGGTCCCCGGTCATCAGATCAAAGGAGCGCTGAAACAGCACCGCGCGGCCATCGAGCGTGGCCAGTTTCACCAGCACCGCACCGCCGGTGTCATCACCATGCGCCACAACAAAGGCGGGGATGTCCTGCAAGCGCAACCGGGTCAGATAGGCATCAACCCAGAATCGCGCGGTCAGACGGGGCATGTTTGGCCTTGCGGCTTAGGTGTTGCCATCTTTAAAATCCAAGCCCATCTCGGAATAGCGCTCGGCCTCTTCCAGCCAATTGGCGCGGACTTTGACCTGCAAGAAGAGATGCACCTTGCGGCCCAGAAATTCCTCAAGTTCCTCGCGCGCGGCCTTGCCCACGGCCTTGATCGTCTCGCCCTTGTTGCCCAGCACGATGCCCTTGTGGCCGTCGCGGACGACATAGACCAATTGGTCGATCCGGGCGGAGCCGTCGGGGCGCTCTTCCCAGTTCTCGGTCTCGACGGTGAGCTGATAGGGCAGTTCCTGATGCAGGCGCAGGGTCAGCTTTTCGCGGGTGATCTCGGCTGCGATGTTGCGCATCGGCAGGTCCGCAATCTGGTCTTCGGGGTAGAGCCACGGGCCTTCCGGCACTTCACCGGCGAGCCATGCGCGCAGGGTGTCGATGCCGTGGCCACGCTCGGCGGAGATCATGAAGGTCTCGGTGAAATCAAAGGCCGCGTTCATCTTTTCAGTGAGGCCCAGCAACACGGGCGCTTCGACACGGTCGATCTTGTTGATGGCCAGCGCCACGCGGCGGCCTTTGGCGATGTTGCCAAGCTCTTCGAGGATGCGCTCGACGCCTTCGGTCATGCCGCGGTGCGCCTCAATGAGCAGGACCACCACATCGGCATCCGCAGCCCCGCCCCAAGCGGCGGCGACCATGGCGCGGTCCAAGCGGCGGCGCGGCTGGAACAGGCCGGGCGTGTCGACAAAGACCAATTGCGCGTCGCCCTCCATCGCCACGCCGCGGATGCGGGCGCGGGTGGTTTGCACTTTGTGCGTCACGATAGAGACCTTGGCCCCCACCATGCGGTTCAGCAGCGTGGATTTGCCCGCGTTGGGCTCTCCGATCAGGGCGACGAATCCGGCACGGGTGGTCATGAGTTTTTCTCCAATTGCCGCAGCAGCGTGGTGGCAGCGGCCTGTTCGGCGGCGCGTTTTGAGGGCGCTGTGGCAGCGGCTTCGGCACCATTGTCGAGCCGCGCTGTGATGGTAAAGACCGGCGCGTGATCCGGTCCGCTGCGCCCCGTCTGGTCGTATCGCGGCGGATTGAACCCACGGGCCTGCGCCCATTCTTGCAAGGCGGTCTTGGCGTCGCGGGCGTCTTCCTTGACGGTTTTGAGGCGATTGCCCCAAAGCCGCAGGACCAAATCTTTGGCCGCGTCAAACCCACTGTCCAGATAGACCGCCGCGATCACTGCTTCGATTGCATCGCCCAACAGCGCCTGCTTGCGCCGCCCGCCCGAGATCATCTCGGAGCGCCCCAGTTTCAGCACCTTGCCCAGATCAATCTCACGCGCCACATCGGCGCAGGTTTCCTTGCGTACCAGCGCGTTGAAACGCGGGGCCAATTGGCCTTCGGTGGCACCCGGATCAAGCGCCAGCAGCGCTTCGGCCATCACAAGGCCCAAGACCCGGTCGCCCAGAAACTCCAACCGCTGGTTGTCGTCGCGGTTGGCCGAGGACATCGACGCATGGGTCACCGCTCGGCCCAGCAGCTCCGGCTTGGCAAAGCTGTGGCCGATCCGCGCCTCAAAGGCTTTGAGATCCCCGCTCAGCTTCATCTGACCGCTTCGAAGAAACGGTCGCTGCGCCAGGTCCAGAAGAACAGCATCGAACGGCCCGCCGAGCTGAACATGATCCGGTCGGCACGGCCAATCAGGTTCTCAAAGGGCACAAAGCCCACACCGCCCGCTTTCTGCGCCAGACGGCTGTCGGCAGAGTTGTCGCGGTTGTCACCCATGAAGAAGTAATGGCCAGCAGGCACGGTATAAACGCCGGTGTTGTCGGACTGTTGGTTGCCGATGTTCAGGATCGGATGCGAGACGCCGTTCGGCAGCGTTTCGATCTGCCGGCTCTTCTTACACACACCGCCTTGGCCCACGGGACCGTTTTCACAGCGTGGACGCAGCCGTTGTGGGCCTTGCGGGGCCATGACTTCCTCAAAGACGCCGTCGTCCTTAAGCTCGACCGGGGTGCCGTTCAGGCTAACCACGCCATTGCGGATTTGCACCTTGTCGCCCGGCAGGCCGATGAGACGTTTGATATAGTCGCGGCCCGAGACAGGGTGGCGGAAGACCACGACATCGCCGCGCTCAGGCTCGGAGCCGAACAGACGTTCGTTGTCTCCGTCGAACACGCCGCAAACATCCTTGGCGTCGATCTCGATCCCCAAACCGGGCATCATCAGACTGGGACAGGAGGCGTAGGAATAGCCATAGGCCATCTTGTTCACGAAGAGGAAATCGCCGATCAGCAGCGTTTCTTTCATCGAACCCGAGGGAATCCAGAACGGCTGGAAGAACAACGTCCGAAAGACCCCCGCGATCAACAGCGCCCAAACGATGGTCTTGATGGTTTCGACAAAGGCGTTGCCGGTTTTTTCCTTGGCGGCCATGCGGCGCTCCTGACATATCGGTTTGGCGTTACATGCTTGGCACTGTCGGGCAAGTCAAGAGAAGCGGCGTCGCAGGGCCGTTAGGTGCAGCGAAATGGCCTAGAACGCGGCGTTTAGGACTGGGGACGCGCCTCAATCACCACAAAGGCCTGCGCCCAAGGGTGATCGTCGGTCAGGGTGACGTGAATGATCGCCTCATGCCCCGGCGGGGTCATCTCGGCCAGACGCTCGGCGGCCCATCCCGTCACCTCCATCACCGGTTGCCCGGTGCGCAAGTTGCTCACCGCCATGTCGCGCCACGCAATCCCCATGCGCAGCCCGGTGCCAAGCGCTTTGGAACAGGCCTCTTTCGCCGCCCATCGTTTGGCATAGGTGCCTGCCACATCGCGTCGCCGCGCGGCCTTGTGCTGCTCGACCTCTGTGAACACCCGGTTGCGAAAGCGGTCGCCAAAGCGATCAAGCGTGCCTTGGATACGCTCGATGTTTGCCAAATCAGTTCCAATGCCAAGGATCATGGGGTGCCATTCTGTTCAGTCGCGGGGCCGTCGCGCCCTTTCGAGCAATAGACCACGCTGCGACAGCGAGGAAAAGGATGAAGCATTCGCCGCTGTAACGCAAAACGCCGCCCCGGTGAGGGACGGCGTTAAGGTTGTTCGCTCTAGCGCAGATTACGCAATCGCGTGGCGGGCCTTCTCGGCTTTCGCCTCGTCAATGGCACGCTGGACCGAAGCGCGCTGCTCGGTCAGGAAACCGTAGCCTGTATGGCCAGCAGTCGCTTTGATCGCGTCGTCATAGACTTCGACCAATGCGGATTCGCCATTGATGATCTCGTCATAGACGGCCTCATCATCGCCGGTCACTGCGTCGCGCAGTTTCAGCCAACCGCGGTGTGCGGAAGCGGCGGCGGAACCGTCTTCGGAAACCTCAACACCATCAACGCCCAGTTGGCGGTGCAGTTCGGTGTGGAACTTCTCGCGCTCGGCGATGCGCTTATCGAAGAAGCCGACAAAGCTGGCTTCGTCCGAAACCTGCTTGCGGGATTCACGATAGCCATCGCGGCTGTCGATCAGGCGGGTGTGCAGTTTCTTCAGTGTATCGATATGGTCGCTCATTATTGCCTCCTAGGTATGTTTACCAGTCTGCCGTCCCAACGCGGCAAAACGGCTTTGGGTCCATACCAAAGAGGAGATGAGTGAATTTCCGCTGCGCTCTTATGCGTCGCGGGCGGCGTCCATCAGGCGGCGCATCTCTGCTATCGCGGGTTCCAGTCCGAGAAAGATCGCCTCGCCAATCAGGAAATGGCCGATATTCAATTCCCGCACCTCTGGAAAAGCCGCGACAGGGGTCACCGTGTCATAGGTCAGCCCGTGACCTGCGTGGACCTCCAACCCCAAGGACGCCGCGAAGCTGGACATTTCGCGCAGTTTCGACAGTTCCTTGTCAGCTTCCTCCCACCGACCCTCTGCGAATGCGTCACAATAGGCGCCAGTGTGCAGTTCGATCACCTCGGCCCCGATCCGGTTGGCCGCTTCGATCTGCGCTGGTTCAGCGGCGATGAAGATCGACACACGGCTGCCCGCTTCGCGCAGCGGTGCGATAAAATGGGCGAGTTTGTTTTCCTCGCGCGCGACTTCCAGCCCGCCCTCGGTGGTCCGCTCCTCGCGCTTTTCGGGGACGATGCAGACGGCGTGCGGCTTGTGACGCAGAGCGATTTTCTGCATCTCATCGGTGGCGGCCATCTCGAAGTTCAGCGGCACCGAGAGGACCTCCATCAGCCCTTCGATATCGGCGTCCGAGATATGGCGCCGGTCTTCGCGCAGATGGGCCGTGATGCCGTCGGCTCCGGCCTTCTCGGCAATCTTCGCGGCCCGCAGCGGGTCAGGATAGGCCCCGCCCCGCGCATTGCGCACGGTCGCGACATGGTCGATGTTCACGCCCAATCTCAGCTTTGGTTGGTCAGCCATGGTCATCCCTCTTGCATCACTTGCGGTGACCATAGGTCGGAAATTTAGCCAACCCCATAGGGAGAAGGACAATTTTCGTAAAATTTGTCGGGCAAAGGACGCGGGGGAATGATCCGCGCGCGAAGAAGGTCAGGAATGTAGCAGATGCCTTGCCGAACTGGCCGCGTTCAATCCGCGTGCCGCTTGGCGTCAGCCTTCTGCGCCGCCTTATGCTTCAACGCTTCGAACTTCGCCTTGATCATCCCGCGCCGACGCTTCTGATAGGCCCGCAAGACAGGCACCGACAAATAATAAGCAACAGAAGCACAGATCATCCCCGGCAGGATGCCCCCGATCAGGTAGGGGTAGAAGACCTGATGGAAAAACACGGTCAGCCCGGACCAATCCATCGTCGCATCGGTAAAGATCGCGACGAAGTTCTCCTGCAAATCCCGCCCGGCATCGAGGAACTTGCCGCCGAAAGACCGATGCTCCGTGGCGGCCACAGGCGCGCCCAGCAGCCAGTGCCCTGTTTGCAAGGACGCAATGCCAATTGGGACATAGGTCAGCGGGTTGCCAAAGAAGGTCGCCATCAACGCCGCAAGAATATTGGCCCGCATCAGCCGCGCAATGAGGAAGGCGACCACAAAATGCAGCCCGTAGAAGGGCGTGAAGGTGGTGAAAACGCCGGCCCAAATTCCCCGCGCAATGCGCTCAGGGCTATCCGGCAGCCGACGCATCCGGTGTTTGACATAGTGAAACGCACGCGTCCAACCACCACGCGGCCACAGAAACTCGGCCAGCGCGCGCAGGGTCGGTTTCGGATCGCGGCGTTTGAAAATCAAGTCTCAGGTCCAGTCTCGGCGTTTCATCTGCCCGGCTCAGGCGGGCTCTTCGGCACTCTTTCCGGCGCTCATGTTGCGATGCCTGCTGACATCAGCAACTTCGCTTTCGGCTTCGAGCGTGGACATAAGTGAATGCAGATGGCTTACATCCCTCAGGTCCACATAGACCAGCAAACGGTAAAAGTCAGGTTTGCGTTCCACAAACTCGAGATTGGAGATATTGGCCGAGGCCTCACCGATCAAGGTGCAAATCCGCCCCAAGACGCCAGCGCCGTTGCCGATGGTGATGTCGAGCCCGCTGGAATAGACCGCCGGATGGCTGCCATCGTGCCAGCGCAGGTCGAGCCAGCGGTCGGGCTGATCCTCGTATTCGGACAATCGGTCGCAGTCGATGGAATGGACGGTCACGCCTTTGCCGCGGAAGGTGATGCCAACTATCCGCTCTCCCGGCAGCGGCGTGCAGCAGGGCGCGCGGTCAAAGCTCTGGCCCGGCTCCAACCCGACCACAGCACGGCGCACGTCGATCTGATCGCCCTTTTGCGGGGCAAGGTCGGGATAGACTGATTCGACCACTTCACGGCCCGTCAGTTCCGAACTGCCCAAACGCGCCAGCACCTCGTCCGGCCCGTTCAGGCGCATGTTCTTCGCAACGGTGCGCAGCACCTTGTCGGTGGCTTCCTTGCCGACCTGACTGAAGGCCGAGCGCGCCAATTCGCGGCCCAGTTTGACAAAGCGCTCGCGGTCGACCTCGCGCAAGGAACGGCGGATGGCCGACTTGGCCTTGCCCGTGGTGGCAATATCGAGCCACGTGGCCTGCGGGGTCTGGCCCTGCGCGGTGGTGATCTCAATCGACTGACCGTTCTTGATCCGGGTCCAAAGTGGCACGCGCATGCCGTCGATCTTGGCCCCGACACAGGCGTTCCCGATCCTTGTGTGGATCTGGTAAGCAAAATCGATCGGCGTGGCGCCACGCGGCAGCTTCACCACATCGCCCTTGGGCGTGAAGCAGAACACTTGGTCGGCGTACATCTCAAGCTTCACCGCTTCGAGGAAATCCTCATGGTCGGTCTCGGCGTCGAACTGTTCGGTCAGTTGGCTGATCCACTTGGCGGGATCGACAGCAAAGGGGTTCCGGCTGCGCACACCGTCGCGGTAGGACCAATGCGCAGCGACGCCGGTCTCGGCCACGTCATGCATCTGCCGCGTGCGGATCTGCACCTCGACGCGTTTGCCATCGCGCCCCGACACAGTGGTGTGGATCGAGCGGTAGCCGTTGGTCTTGGGCTGGCTGATGTAGTCTTTGAACCGCCCCGGCACGGCCCGCCAGCGGCGATGGATCGTGCCAAGTGTGCGGTAGCAGTCTTCTTCAGAGGCGGTGATGACGCGAAAGCCGTAGATGTCCGAGAGGCGAGAGAAGCTCTGCTCCTTCTCCTCCATCTTGCGCCAGATCGAATAGGGTTTCTTGGCGCGGCCAAAGACCTCGGCCTCAATCTCGGCCTTCTCCAATTCGATCCGCATGTCGCCAGTGATGCGCTGGATCACGTCGCCAGTGTCGCGCTGCAAGGTAATGAAACGGCGGATGATCGACGCGCGGGCCTCGGGGTTCAGCACCCGAAAGGCGAGGTCTTCAAGCTCTTCGCGCATCCATTGCATGCCCATACGCCCAGCCAGCGGCGCGTAGATGTCCATCGTCTCACGCGCTTTTTTGATCTGCTTGTCCGGCCGCATCGATTTGATCGTGCGCATGTTGTGCAAACGGTCCGCGAGCTTGACCAAGATCACCCGCAAGTCCTTGGACATCGCCATGAACAGCTTGCGAAAGTTCTCGGCCTGTTTGGTCTCGGTCGAGTTGAGCTGGAGGTTGGTCAGCTTGGTGACACCGTCCACCAATTCCGCCACTTCGCCGCCAAAAAGGCTCTGCACCTCCGCGTAAGACGCCTTGGTGTCCTCAATCGTGTCATGCAACAGAGCGGTGATGATCGTGGCATCATCCAACTGTTGCTCGGTCAGGATCGCGGCGACGGCAACGGGATGGGTAAAATAGGCCTCGCCGGAATGGCGGAACTGGCCCTCATGCATCTGCGCGCCGTAGTCAAACGCCGCGCGGATCAATGCTTCATTGGTTCGGGGATTGTAGCCCTGAACAAGGGCGATCAGATCGTCGGCAGTGATGTCGGCGCTGTTCATGCCATCTGCCTCTTGGCCCCGGCCGGGGCGCGGGGGTTAGCCCTGCCCTTGAGCGGCCATCAACTGGCGCAGCAACATTTCTTCGGACATGCTGTCTTCTTCAGGCTTGTCCTGCTCGGCACCCATCAAAAGCGCCATGGCGTCCTCTTCGGGCTCATCGACTTCGATCTGGCTCTGGTTGCTCTCGATCAGACGCTCGCGCAGGTCGTCGGCGGACTGTGTCTCATCAGCGATCTCGCGCAGGGACACGACGGGATTCTTGTCGTTGTCGCGGTCAACGGTGAGCGGCGATCCGGCAGAAATCTCGCGGGCACGATGTGCAGCCAGCATAACGAGTTCGAAACGGTTCGGAACCTTATCCACACAATCTTCGACGGTGACGCGGGCCATGAAGCCTCCAATATCTCATTTGCTGCCAGAAGTGCGGTATTTAGGCTTCTTCGGACAGATTTACAAGTCGATATTACAAGGGTCGCACCGCAGCCTTGTCACGTTCCGGCAAAGCGTCAAGCAGCGCCCGCACCGGCTTGCCGAGCAGCGGATGGACCCATTCCGGCGCGACATCCGCCAAAGGCACCAGCACAAATGCCCGGTCCTGCAAACGAGGATGGGGGAGGATCAATTGCTCCGGCACCCGCCCAATCTGTGCCTCCAGCGGCAATTCTCGCCATATCTTGTGGGTTTGACGGTCGGGCAGCACCATGTCGTCACAAGCCAGCAGATCAAGATCAAGCGTCCTTTGGCCCCAACGCTGCTCTCGCTCGCGCCCCATTTGCCCTTCGATCCGGTGCAGCACGCCAAGCGCTTTGACCGGACCCCAAGGCGCGGTGACCCGCACTGCGGCATTCACGTAATCTGGACCATTGCCTGCGGGAAAGGCCGGTGTGTGGTAGAATGTACTGGTGGCGCGAATCACCGCGCCAGATGTTTGTAGTAATTTTAATGCCGCCTTCAGCGTTTCCCGGGGGGCACCAACGGACGACGCGAGGTTACCGCCGAGCGCAATTAATAGGTCGTGCATGGGAACGGTGGCTGTCTCGCCCACCTCCCCGTTAACTTGCCCTTGCGACATTCTGTAAAAACCCTAGGTAAGCAGCGAAACGAATTACGTCTTGGTTTACCCGATCTTGTTAGACCCCGACGCCCAGAGATCAACCCGGGAAGTGCGGCGACGCCTGCCGAAAGGATAGTTAGATGTTCTATAAAGACGAGCGTTTGGCGCTGTTCATTGACGGCTCCAATCTTTACGCCGCTGCCAAAACCTTGGGTTTTGACATCGATTACAAGCTCTTGCGACAAGAGTTCATGCGTCGCGGCAAGCTCCTGCGTGCCTTTTATTACACCGCGCTGCTGGAGAATGATGAGTATTCCCCGATCCGCCCGCTGGTCGACTGGCTGAACTACAACGGCTTCACCATGGTCACAAAACCGGCCAAAGAATACACCGACAGTCTGGGCCGACGGAAAGTCAAAGGCGACATGGACATTGAGCTCGCCGTGGATGCGATGGAGCTTGCCCCTCATGTCGATCACATCGTGATATTCTCCGGCGACGGTGATTTCCGCCCCCTGGTCGAAAGCCTGCAGCGCCAGGGCGTGCGCGTCTCGGTCGTTTCAACAATTCGCAGCCAGCCGCCGATGATTTCTGACGACCTCCGCCGACAGGCCGACAATTTCATTGAACTGGATGATTTACGTGATGTCATAGGACGCCCGCCACGCGATCCGGCACCTGCAACCGAAGGTTGATTCTTCCGCTGACAGACCGCTCGGCCCCGAACTTCGGTTACCCATACCCTACCAGCAGGGCTTCCTTGCGCCGAAACATCTATTGCTCAAATAAATAACGGGCCAGCGGCGCAAGACGCCCCTAGCCCGTGAAATGTTTCAAATACCCCAGGGAAGATACAATACAGCACATGTTTCCACGCGTTCCCCTTGATCTAATATAACACTTTCCCGTAGTAGTAGACGACCCCCCGAAAGAGGGGGGATAGGAGAGCGCTATGTTGGTCGACGCCGCGGCAAGGCTGGAGCATTTAACCAATGTAGATGACCTTTGGGAGGGGCTGGTCGCCGCCCTGCGCGAGGTCGGCTTTACCCACGCCATTCACATCAGTGTTGATGCTGAGTTCAGGGCCGCTCAGGTCCGCTGTACGGTTCCCGACCTCTACACCCATATCCCGCCGGAAGATGATCCGTTTCTGCACCACTCCTGCAACAGCTACGAAGTGCTCACCATCGGCGAAGCCTTTGTAGATCAGTACCCGGACGTGACCGAAACCGAGCGCGCTTTTATCACGCGGGCCGCCGAAGATGGATTACGCGCGGCCTTCGCCGTGCCGATGCGGCTGCAGGGCTCGGACCGCTTTGGCGGCTTCATCATCGGCAATGACATGGACGGCGCGACGTTTGAGGAAAACTTCCGGTCAATCGCCGAAGAACTGCGCCTGTTCTGCCTGCTCATGCACCGTCGTATCGAAGACCTGACCGGCACCGCCCCTCTGCCCCTCCCCGACCGGCCTGCCGCTTTTGATCAACTTACACCCCGCGAATCCGAGGTCGTGAACCTCTTGGCCCACGGCTATAGCCGACAAGAAACCGCGCACCGCTGCGGGCTTTCTGTCCATACCGTTTCGGACTATGCGAAATCCGGCTATCGCAAATTGGGTATTCACAACCGCGCGCAAGCGGCCGCGCTTGTCCACGGCGCGCCGCAGAAAGACGCCAGCGACGGGGCTGACGGGTAGACGAATGCCCCCCAAGCCCTTACCTCTGCGCCAAACCCGCCCGGAGACCTGCAATGACCAAGCCCCCCCTCACCCTCTACCTCGCCGCGCCCCGCGGTTTCTGCGCAGGCGTGGATCGGGCGATCAAGATCGTCGAAATGGCGCTCAAGAAATGGGGCGCGCCGGTTTATGTGCGTCATGAGATCGTTCACAACAAGTTCGTCGTCGATGGGCTGCGCGACAAGGGTGCGGTTTTTGTAGAAGAACTGTCGGAATGCCCCGACGACCGGCCTGTGATCTTCTCCGCCCATGGCGTGCCGAAATCCGTGCCTTCCGCCGCGCAGGCGCGCAATATGATCTATGTAGACGCCACCTGCCCGCTGGTCAGCAAGGTGCATATCGAAGCACAGCGCCATGCGGATGCCGGCCTTCAGATCATCATGATCGGCCATGCGGGCCACCCCGAAACGGTCGGCACTATGGGTCAACTGCCCGAGGGCGATGTACTGCTCGTCGAAACCCCCGATGATGTGGCAGCCGTCGATGTGCGCGACGAAACCCGCCTTGCCTATGTCACGCAAACGACGCTCAGCGTGGACGACACCGCCGACATTGTGGCCGCGCTGCAAGCGCGTTTCCCTGCTATCATCGGTCCGCACAAAGAAGACATCTGCTACGCCACCACCAACCGCCAAGAAGCGGTCAAAACGATGGCACCCAAATGCGACGCGATGCTGGTCGTAGGCGCCCCTAACTCGTCGAACTCAAAACGTCTGGTAGAGGTCGGCGCCCGCGCAGGCTGCGGATACGCTCAATTGGTACAACGCGCTGACGACATTGACTGGCGCGCGCTTGAGGGGATCAGCAGCATCGGCATCACCGCAGGCGCCTCGGCGCCCGAAGTGCTCATCAACGAAGTGATCGACGCCTTCAAAGCCCGCTATACCGTGACTTCCGAACTGGTGGAGACTGCGCAGGAGAACGTCGAGTTCAAAGTCCCCCGCGTATTGCGCCAACCCGCCTGATTGACCCGCGCGCGTCCCGCGCCTAAACCGCGTCAAACACCGTGACGGGAGCCCACATGCCAGACCTTTTTGCCTATACCGACGGAGCCTGCTCCGGCAATCCCGGCCCCGGCGGCTGGGGCGTGCTGATGCGCGCCATGGACGGCGACAAGATCGTCAAAGAGCGCGAGCTTAAGGGGGGCGAAGCACAGACTACCAACAACCGCATGGAACTCATGGCCGCGATCTCGGCACTCGAATCGCTTAGCCGGGCGACCGAAATCACCATCGTGACAGACAGCAACTACGTCAAAAACGGCATCACCGGCTGGATTTTCGGCTGGAAAAAGAACGGCTGGAAGAATGCCGCCAAGAAGCCCGTGAAGAACGCCGAACTCTGGCAACGACTCGACGCTGCTAACGCACGCCACAATGTGACGTGGAAATGGGTCAAGGGTCACGCCGGCCACCCCGAAAACGAGCGCGCAGACGAACTGGCCCGCGCCGGCATGGCCCCTTTCAAACCGGGCGCCAAGAAGTGACGCTGCTGGCCCTGCTCGACTATGCCGCCGTGCTGGTCTTTGCCATCACAGGCGCGCTGGTCGCCAGCCGTGCGCAGCTCGACATCGTCGGATTTGCCTTCATCGCTTGCCTGACCGCCGTAGGCGGCGGCACGATCCGCGATCTGCTTTTGGATCGCAATCCAATCTTCTGGATCGAAACCCCCAGCATGTTGGCCGTGGCCATTGTCGCTGCACTCGTCGTCTTCCTTACCGCTCACCTGCTCGAAAGCCGCCTGCGCACGCTGATCTGGCTCGATAGTCTGGCGCTGGCGATAGCTGTCGCAGCAGGGGTCGGTGTGGCCATGGCACAGGAGCAATCCCCCACCATCATCATCGTTATGGGTATGATAACAGGCTGCATGGGCGGGCTCATGCGCGATGTGGTCGTCGGTCAACTGCCGCTGGTCCTGACCCAAGGCGAGCTTTATGCCACCGCCGCCCTCTCCGGCGCCGCCGTGGCCGTACTCCTTGCGCCCTACACCGAAGGCACGCTCTACCCGCTCCTCGCCTGCGCGGTCACCACGTGGGTCCTCCGCGCCGGCTCGCTGTACTTCGGCTGGCACCTGCCCGTCTACAAAAGCACCCCACCCAAAAGCTGAGCCCGCTCTTTTTGGCCCAAAATACTTCCGCCGGAGGCACCGCGTCCCCACCGGGGACGCTATAAAGACTCGAGCCTAGACCTCAGCCAAACGCGCCCCAACCGCGATCTGCGCACCGCGCTGGAACACATCCGCGTCCTGCGCCCCTTTGCTCGCTTTTTGCAAGCGCGTCAGCCGCACCGCCCCGTCGCCGCAGGCCACGCGCAGGTCGTCAGACAACACCTCGCCCGGCGCGCCTTGGCCCTCATCCAGCACCGATCCCAAGACCTTCACCCGTTGGCCATCAATCTCAAACCACGCCCCTGGAAACGGCGACAAGCCCCGGATCAGCCGATCCACTTCAACCGCCGGACGTGTCCAGTCGATGCGCGCCTCGGACTTGTCGATTTTGGCGGCATAGGTCACGCCCTGCTCCGGCTGCGGCTGCGGTGTGAGATCCGTCAAATGCGCCAGCGCCTTGTTTATCGCCAGCGCACCCATGTCGCTGAGCCGATCATGAAGCTCCGCAGTGGTCTCCGCCGCGCCGATCTTGGTTTCTTCGCAAAGCAGCACCGGCCCCGTGTCGAGCCCCGCCTCCATCTGCATGATGCAAACACCGGTTTTCGCATCCCCCGCCATGATCGCCCGGTGAATCGGCGCCGCCCCGCGCCAGCGCGGCAAGAGGCTTGCGTGGATGTTCAAACAGCCATGTTTCGGCGCATCCAAAATAGCTTGCGGCAGGATCAACCCATAGGCCACAACCACCGCCGCCTCGGCGTCAAGTTCCGCAAATTCCTCTTGGGTATCAGGGTGCTTCAACGACACCGGATGCCGCACCAAGAGGCCAAGCGTTTCCGCCCGTTGCTGCACCGGGCTCGGACGCGGCTTCTTACCCCGTCCCGCCGGGCGCGGCGGCTGGCAATAAACCGCACGAATGTCATGCCCAGCCTGCACCAGCGCATCAAGTACCGGCACCGAAAATTCGGGCGTGCCCATAAAGATCAATCGCATCGCGTTTCTCCTGACGGCCCGATCCGGCTAAGCGGTCAGCCGTTTGCCTTACGGGCCTTGCGCAAAAGCATGTCGCGCTTTGTTTTGCTGAGGTTGTCGAAATACATCTTACCCGCCAGATGGTCGATCTGGTGCTGCACGCTAACCGCCTCAAGCCCCACGAAATCGCGCTCCACCTGCGTGCCTGTCTCATCCAGAAACTGCACCTTCACCCCACGCGGGCGGCGGATCACAGCGCTGAAACCGGGCAAGTTCGGGCTCGCTTCCTCATAAGGATGCAGCACGGCAGAGGCATCCACGATCACCGGGTTCGCCAAGCGGATCCGCTTGTTGCGCGCCTCGGAGGCATCAACCACGGCGACCTGCAACATCACGCCGATCTGCGGCGCGGCGAGGCCGACGCCGGGCATCGCGTCCATTGTCTCGATCATGTCATCCCAAAGCGTGCGGATCTCATCCGTGACCGCCTCAATCGGCGCCGCTGGGCTGCGCAGGCGTTTGTCAGGCCAAGGGACATAGCGGCGGAGGGTCATTGCGCTTCGAACTCCGCGATCTTGGCGGCGCGGGTTTTCGCGTCCAGATGGTCGAAGGTCACCACGCCGTCGAGGTGGTCCATCTCATGCTGCGCGATCAGCGCGGCGGCCCCCTCAAAGCTCTGGACATAGCGCCCACCGTTTACCCCAGTCCAGACCATCTGCACCTGTGTGGGGCGGGAAATGTCTGTGCTGATGCCGGGGATGCTGAGACAACCTTCGGTATTGGTCACGCGCTCTTCGCCGATCTCCTGAAACATCGGGTTGATACAGACGAGCGGGTCCGGCTTGTCGTCCTTCCAACCCGCGTCCATTACAAAGATACGCAGCATCGCCCCCACCTGCGGCCCGGCCAGACCGCGCCCGGGGGCGGCATACATGGTTTCCAGCATATCGGCGGCAAGCTGTTCGATCTCGGGCGTGATCTCTTCAATCGGCGCACAGGTCTCGGCCAAACGCGGATCGGGCCAGCGGACGATCTCTAAAATGCTCATCCTCGGGCCAACTCTCTTTTCAGTTTCACCATCTTGCGGGTGATCATCTGACGTTTCAACGGCTTCAAATAGTCGATGAACAATTTCCCATCGAGGTGGTCAATCTCATGCTGCACGCAGGTCGCCCAAAGCCCATCGAAGGCTTCCTTCCGCTCATTGCCATCCCGGTCCAGCCAGCGGACTTCGACCTCGGCCGGACGGGTCACATCGGCGAATTGCTCAGGAATGCTCAGGCAGCCTTCCTCGTAGGTGTTAAGGTCATCCGACGAGGCCACGATCTCTGGATTAAACATCAGCAGCGGGCGCGGGGCCTCGCCCTCTTCCTTGACGCAATCGAGCACGATGACCCGGCTCAACACACCGACTTGCGGCGCGGCAAGGCCGATGCCCGGCGCGTCATACATGGTGGCCAACATATCATCGCCCAACACGCGCAACTCGTCGCTGAGATCGGCGACGGGGGCTGCGGCTTTCTTGAGCCGTGGATCGGGGTGCAAAAGGATTGGGCATTTCATCCCGCTCATTTAGGCCATGCCCCGGCATCGCGCAACCGGGGGCTTGCAGCGCCTGCGACAGCCGTTAGCTTGGCTGCAACATCAGGAGTGATCAGCATGAGTTTTGACGAGATCGAAGCGACCAGCACGAGTTTTGACGAGATCATCGAGCGGCGCGGGACGCATTGCGCGAAATGGGACAAGATGGAAGCCGTCTATGGCGTGCCCGCCGATACGGGCATCGCGATGTGGGTGGCCGACATGGATTTCCGTCCGCCACAGGTGGTGCAAGACGCGCTGCAGGCCCAGATTGATCACGGCGTGCACGGCTATTTTGGGGATGACAGCAAATACCTCGCTGCGATCCAGTGGTGGATGGAGCACCGCCACGGCTGGAAAGTCGACGCGAATGCGATCTTTACCACCCATGGACTGGTGAACGGCACGGCTATGTGCGTCGACGCCTTCACCGCGCCGGGCGACGGGGTGGTGCTGTTCACCCCTGTCTATCACGCCTTCGCCCGCGTGATTAACGCCGCAAAGCGACGCGTGGTGGAATGTCCGCTGACCCATGTCTCGGGCCGCTATGAGATGGACTTCGATGCCTATGACGCCATGCTGTCGGGCGACGAGAAGATGGTCATTCTCTGTTCCCCACATAATCCCGGCGGTCGGGTCTGGACCCGCAAAGAACTGCAAGGCGTGGCGGATTTTGCGAAACGGCATGATTTGGTGTTGGTCTCGGACGAGATCCACCACGATCTGGTAATGCCGGGGAACACGCATATCCCTATGGCCCATATCGAAGGGATCGAAGATCGGCTGGTGATGATGACCGCCACCACCAAGACCTTCAACATGGCGGGCAGTCATGTCGGCAATGTCATCATCCACGATCCCGAACTGCGAGCGCGTTTTGCCCAGCGCATGGCCGCCATGGGCATTTCGCCAAACTCCTACGGGCTGATCATGGCAACGGCGGCCTACTCTCCCGAAGGTGCCGCGTGGCTGGACGCATTGACGGAATATCTCGACGGGAACCGCAGGCTATTCGACGATGCAGTGAACGCGATCCCGGGGCTGAAGTCTATGCCGCTGGAGGCAACTTACCTCGCTTGGGTCGACTTCTCAGATACCGGGATGGAACAGGCAGAGTTTATCGAACGGGTCGAAAAATCCGCTGCCATCGCTGCGAACCACGGCACGACCTTTGGCACCGGTGGCGAGAGCTTTCTTCGCTTCAACCTCGCCACACCTCGCGCCCGGGTTCAAGAAGCCTGCGACCGGCTCACAAATGCCTTTGGCGATTTGCAGTAAACACATACGGCGCGGCGGTGTGACCCGCCGTGCCGCATAATTTCAGGCGCGACCGTCTTCGATCAGCCCCGCAGGCGCGTCACTGGCCCGCTCAAAATCCAGCGGCGCACGGTCGGCCACAGCAGTCGCCCGCTTGAACTCATAGCGCATCTCACCGTCCTCTTCCTCGCCTGCGATGATGAGGCATTGGAACAGATGCACACCGCCATCATAAAGGTCGACCAACCCGCGCAGGCGCGGTGCATCTTCGGCAGCGATGGAAAAACCAGTCTTCCACAGGCGCAGGACACGGTGCACGTCACCGTCCACTTCCAACCGCAAACGCGACGCTTTGCGCAGGCTCGCCATACGCGCAGCTGCAAGCCCGGCTTGTATTTCCTTAGACAGAAATTCTTCCATGAGTAGCCCCCCAATGATGTCCATAGGCTGACGCAAACTGTGGGATTTTCAAGTTAATATTCTGTGACATCGCGGCACCCTGCATCTGCGCAGAGGCACTGCGCGCCCACGCAGATGGGCTGCCACAGTCGGCCACCCTAGATGTATCCCCGAACAGGTAAAGGAGAACAACATGGGCCTTTTGGTCGACGGGAAATGGCAGGACAAGTGGTACGACACCAAGTCCTCGGGCGGCAAATTTGAACGCGCTGACGCGAAGTTTCGCAACTGGGTGACCGCTGACGGCAGCGCCGGGCCGAGCGGCGAAGGCAGCTTTAAAGCAGAATCGGGCCGCTATCATCTCTATGTCAGCCTCGCCTGCCCTTGGGCCCACCGCACGCTGATCTTTCGCCAGTTAAAAGACCTCCAAGACCACATTGGCGTATCCGTTGTGCACCCTGATATGCTGGGCGAAGGCTGGTCCTTTGACCAAGACTTCCCCGCCGCCACGGGCGACACCCTTTTCGACCTGCCCTATGCCCGCGACATCTACACCCGTGCCGATCCGAATTTCACCGGCCGCGTCACGGTGCCGATCCTCTGGGACAAAGAGCGTGAGACCATCGTCAGCAACGAGTCAGCCGAGATCATTCGTATGTTCAACAGCGCCTTTGACGGGATTACGGGCAACCGTGACAACTACTATCCCGATGACTTGCTGGGTCGCATCGAAGAGGTAAACGCCCGCGTTTATGACACGGTGAACAACGGCGTTTACAAAGCCGGTTTCGCCACCACGCAAGACGCCTACGACGCCGCCGTGCATCCTCTTTTCGACACGCTGGACTGGATAGAAGACATCCTTTCGCGCAACCGCTATCTAGCGGGCGACAGGATGACCGAGGCCGATTGGCGCCTCTTCACCACGCTGGTGCGTTTCGACAAGGTGTACCACCTGCACTTCAAATGTAACCGCAACCGGATCGTCGATTACCCGAACCTCTGGGCCTACACGCGGGAGCTTTATCAGGTGCCGGGCGTGGCCGAGACGGTAAACTTTGACCATATCGTGCGGCACTACCACTACAGTCACGAGACCATCAACCCGCACCGGATCATCCCGATCAACCCGGACCTCGATTTCGACGCGCCGCACGGACGCCGCTAAGGCATCCTCCCACTGCCCTTGCGGAACGCACTTGATCGCGCTGTCCTTTTGCGGTTTCACCGCAGCAAGGACGGCAGGGGGACAGGATGCAACAGTCAGACCAACGCGACCACGGCGGTGGTATCGACGCAGCAGCGGCGCGTTTTGGCGGGCGGCGGGAATATTGGATTGATCTGTCCACCGGGATCAACCCGCAGCCCTATCCGATCCCAGACCTGCCCTCTGACGCTTGGAACGCCCTGCCCGACGCCGCTGCGCAGGCCGCGCTTGAAAACGCCGCCCGCGCATTTTGGCATGTGCCGGAAGGCGCCGCACTGCTGGCCGTGCCCGGTGCCTCGTCCGCCATCGCACACATCCCGTCGCTCGCGCCTCCCGGCACCGTGCGCATCTCCGGCCCTACCTATAATGAACACGCGGCGAGCTTTGCCGAAGGCGGTTGGCAGGTGGTCGAAGGGGGTGATGCCGATGCCGCCGTTCACGTGCATCCCAACAACCCCGATGGGCGGCTCTGGCAGGCGGCAGAAACCACCGCCCCCCTGCGCATCATCGACGAAAGCTTCTGCGACATCACGCCTGACGCCACCCATATGCGGCTGGCCACCACCCCCGGCACGCTGATCCTGAAAAGTTTTGGCAAGTTCTGGGGGCTCGCCGGGCTTCGGCTGGGCTTTGTCATTGGCGATCCAACGCTGGTGAGGCAGCTAGGCCGAAT
This sequence comes from Sulfitobacter delicatus, assembly GCF_900102535.1. Classification (GTDB taxonomy): domain Bacteria; phylum Pseudomonadota; class Alphaproteobacteria; order Rhodobacterales; family Rhodobacteraceae; genus Sulfitobacter; species Sulfitobacter delicatus. Next base: position 204,066 of record NZ_FNBP01000001.1, read on the forward strand.
GCTCGGTCCCTGGCCCGTAAGCGGCCCGGCCCTGCATATCGGGGCGGCAGCGCTGCGCGATCATGATTGGGCCGACACGACACGGGCACGGCTGGCCAGCGATGCAGCCCGGCTAGATGACCTCATGACCAACGCAGGCGCTCAGATCGTCGGCGGCACGCCGCTTTTCCGGCTCTATGACGTGGACGATGCCCAGCAGTGGCAAACCCGACTTGCCCAGCACCACATCTGGACCCGCGTCTTCCCCTATGACTCCCGCTGGCTGCGCCTCGGCCTGCCCGCCCCCGATGGCTGGGCGCGTCTGAAGCGCGCGCTTTCATGAACACTGCCGCAATCCTAGCCCTCGCCATGCTACTGGACGCCGCCTTGGGCGAGCCGGAATGGCTGTGGCGGCGGCTACCGCATCCGGCGGTGCTGATGGGGCGGTTGATCGGCTGGGGAGATCGACGGCTGAACAATGGCACCGCAAAGCGGGCCAAGGGCGTGGCATTGCTGCTGGCGCTGATGCTGGGCGCGGGGTTGTTCGGCTGGGTGCTGAGCCTCTTCGGGCCGCTCGTCGAAACCCTTCTCGCGGCGATCCTTCTGGCGCAGCGGTCCCTTGTCGATCATGTCCGCGCCGTGGCTGATGGCCTGCGCCAATCCCTCCCCGCTGGCCGCCGCGCCGTGGCGATGATCGTCAGCCGGGACACGGCCGAAATGACCGAAGAGGCGGTGGCCCGCTCCGCCATCGAAAGCGGCGCCGAAAACCTTAGCGACGGGATCATCGCGCCCGCCCTCTGGTTTCTGGTCGCGGGTCTACCGGGGCTGTTGGTCTATAAAATCGTCAACACCGCCGACAGTATGATCGGCTACCGCACCCCGCGTTATGCCGATTTCGGCTGGGCCGCCGCCCGGATGGACGACCTCCTCAACCTGATCCCGGCCCGCCTGACCGCCCTGCTCATCGCCCTGCCCGGCGGGGTTCTACACCACTGGCGCGACATCCGCGCAGACGCCGCGCTCCACCGCTCCCCCAACGCCGGTTGGCCGGAAGCCGCCATGGCGCGGGCCACGGGTGTGGCCCTCGCGGGGCCGCGGGCCTATGATGGGCAATTGCAGCAGTTCGCTTGGGTCCACGGCGCGGGGGCGCGTGCCATTGGACCTCGGGCGATCGATGCGGCCATCACCCGCCTTTGGCAGGCATGGTTGGTGATGTGGGCAATCGCCCTAGTTCTGGCCTGTCTGTGACCAAGAGGATATCTATGCGCCCCTATTTTCTAGCCGCCGCCCTTGCGGCGCTCACCCTCCCCGCAACCGCCTATGCTGAAACCGCCTGCGGTGGCGACTTCGCTGGCTTCATCGCGGATGCCAAGGCCGAAGCCGTGGCAAACGGCACCGATGCCGCCACTGCCGACCGTTTCTTTGCCGGACTGCGCAAAGACGACGCTGTGCTGCGCGCCGACCGTGCGCAAGGCGTGTTCCAAAAGCCCTTCATCGAGTTTTCGCGCCGCCTGATCTCCAACGACCGGATCAACCGGGGCCGTGCGAATGCCGAGAAATACGACGCGGTCTTTGACCGGATCGAAGCCGACTACGGTGTCAGCCGCGCCGTGCTGCTGGCCTTTTGGGCCTTTGAGACGGACTACGGCGCGATCCAGGGCGACTTCAACACCACCAACGCGCTGGCCACACTGGCGCATGACTGCCGCCGCCCCGAACTCTTCCGCCCGCAACTCTTTGCTGCGCTGGAACTGTTTGAACGTGGCGAGTTCGACCCCGCCACCACAACGGGCGCTTGGGCTGGTGAGATCGGCATGGTGCAAATGCTGCCGCGGGACATCATCGAAAACGGTGTCGACGGCGATGGTGATGGCAAAGTCTCGCTGAAAACCTCCGCCGCCGACGCGCTGATGTCTGGCGGTAAAATGCTGCAAAGCCTTGGCTGGCGCGCGAATGAGCCGTGGTTGGCCGAAGTGTCGCTGCCGCAGGATTTCGACTGGTCGCAGACCGGGTTGGAAACCACCAAGCCAGTCAGCGAATGGCAGGCGATGGGCGTGTCGCCGCGCAATGGACCGTTGGCCGAAGGGCTGACGGCTTCGGTGCTGCTGCCGCAAGGGCGCGGCGGGCCGGCCTTCATCGCCTACCCGAACTTTCGCGTTTATTTCGAGTGGAACCAGAGCTTCACCTACGTCATGACCGCCGCCTATTTCGCCACGCGGCTGGACGGCGCACAGGTCTATGACGCGGGCAACCCTGCGCCGGGTCTGAGCGGCGACGCAATGAAGACACTGCAAACAAAACTACAGGCGAAGGGCTATGATGTCGGTAAGATTGACGGCATCCTCGGCTCAGGCACCCGCGCTGGTGTGCGTGCCGAACAGGCCCGTCTTGGCATGCCCGTCGATGGCTGGCCCACGCCGGAGCTGCTGAACCAACTGTAAGGAGAACGCCAGATGGCCTTGAAGAAAACCGCCGCTCAAATGGTCGCCGACGCCCGCACCAGGATTGAGGAGATCGACAGCGCAGAGGCCATCACCATGCTGGACGACGACAACGTGCAATTCGTCGATCTGCGCGATCCCCGCGAACGCGAGCGCACCGGGTTCATCCCCGGTGCGTTCCACTGCCCCCGTGGCATGCTTGAGTTCTGGGTCGACCCCGACAGCCCCTATTTCAAAGAGATCTTCGCCCAAGACAAAAAGTTCGTCTTTCACTGCGCCTCTGGCTGGCGCTCTGCGATCTCGGTCGCGACGCTGCAAGACATGGGGTTTGACGCTGCCCATCTAAAGGACGGTTTCGGCGGATGGGAGAAGGCGGGCGGCCCAGTCGAGAAGCCGTAGCCCACAGGCTTTGATCTGGTCTCCTCCGCGCAAAGCTGCCACAAGTTTTGCAACGTCAAAGGAGAGACAGAATGACCGAGATCAAACGCCACCACACCAACACCCGCATGAGCCAGATCGTCGAGCATGGCGATGTGATCTACCTTGCCGGTCAAGTCGGCACGGCGGGCGCGGATGTGGCCACGCAGACCCAAGATTGCTTGGACAAGGTCGATGCTCTGCTGGCCGAAGTCGGCAGCGACAAGACCCGCATCCTGCAATCCACCATCTGGCTGGCCGACATGGCCGATTTTAAAGCGATGAACGCCGTTTGGGACGCTTGGGTGCCCGAAGGCAACGCGCCAGCCCGCGCTTGTGGCGAATCCAAACTTGCGACACCGGAGTATCTGGTCGAAGTGCTGGTCATCGCCGCCAAAGCCTAAACCACCCCGCCCTGCGCCCCTCGGGCGTGGGGCATGCCGGCCTGTAGCCGAAAGCCCCCCATGACCCCCTGCACCCTCACCGCCCTTTCCGATCTGGCCCGGCTCAACGTCGACACGATCATCGACGTCCGTGCGCCTTCGGAATTTGCCGAGGACCATCTGCCCGGTGCCATCAACCTGCCCGTGCTGTCAGACGCTCAGCGGGCCGAAGTGGGGACGATCTACAAGCAAGTCAGCCCCTTCGATGCCCGCAAGATCGGCGGGGCCTTGGTGGCACAAAACACAGCACGACACTTGCAAACCGCGCTTTCGGGCAAAGACGGCAGTTGGCAGCCATTGGTCTATTGTTGGCGCGGTGGGCAGCGGTCCGGTGCCTTCGCGACAATCCTCGATCAAGTCGGCTGGCGCGTGCAACTGCTGAAAGGCGGCTATCGCAGCTATCGGCGTCTGGTGGTCGCGGCCTTATACGACACGCCCATGCCCCACCGTCTGATGTTGATCGAAGGCGGCACCGGCACCGCCAAGACGCGGCTGCTGCACCATCTGCGAGATGCTGGGGCGCAGGTGCTTGACCTTGAAGGCTTGGCACAGCACCGCGGCTCGCTGTTTGGCGCAATGGAAGGCGGGCAGCCGCATCAAAAGATGTTTGAGAGCCGTCTGGCCCAAGCGCTCACGCCGCTGGACCCGACGCAGGTCACATGGGTTGAGGCCGAAAGCAGTAAGATCGGCGGCATCACCCTGCCCCCCGCGCTTTGGGCCGCAATGGGCGCCGCACAACGGGTTGAGATCACCGCACCGCTCGCCGCGCGGGCACATTTCCTCTGCCATGCCTATGACGATCTGACCGCCGATCCCGCAATGCTGGAAGAACGTATCGACAAGTTGCGGCCCTATCATAGCGCTGAGATCATCGCCGCCTGGCAAACACAGGCCCGTTCGGGCGATTGGGCTCCGCTGGCCGAAGCGTTGATCGGCCAGCATTACGACCCGCGCTATGCCAAAACCGCTGCCCGCAACCCTGCGCCGGTGGAGCAGCTTGCTCTGAGCGATCTGAACGACAGCACGCTGGCCCAGACCGCCGCTGCGCTACACGCCCGGTTCAACGCAGGCGAATAGTCGGCGCGCCCGCCTCCAGCCGTCCGATGATCTGACCGGTAAGCCCTGCGGCCTCTAACCGCGCCTGCGCGGCCCGCGCCGCTGGCTCAGGCAAGGCGGCGAGCAACCCTCCGGCGGTTTGCGGATCGTGCAAGAGCGGCGACACCGGACCTGCCGCGCTGATCGGTGCATCAGCTTGATTGACGGGCAAGAGAGAGGACGCCACCCTCTGATCCGACAGCGCCTGCGCCCCCGGATAAAGAGGTATAGCATCCGCCCAAAGCTCTGCCGCCACTCCCGAGGCACGACAGATCGCCTGCACATGTCCGGCCAAGCCAAAGCCCGTCACATCCGTCATCGCATTGGCGCCGGCCAAAATCTCTGCCTCTCGCGCCTGTGGCGTGGCCATGACGCGCAGCGCCTCTGCCACGACCCGCCCCGGCGCATCGCCCGCCATATGCCCGGCAAGGATCACGCCCGAGCCGAGGGGCCGGGTCAGCAGCAAGACATCGCCCGGCTGCGCGCCGCCAACGCCAATCGGCATGTCGTCTCGCGTGCCGGTGACCGTGAAACCGATGGTCAGCTCCGCACCCATAGTCGTATGCCCGCCCACGATCTGCGCCCCTGCTGCTGACATGATGTCCTGCGCGGCAGCGGCGATCTCTCGCAAAGTCCGAGCCTGCAAGGCAGGAGACATGCGCGGCATGATGATAGAGCTCAGCGCCACCTGCGGCTTGGCCCCCATGGCCCAGATATCCCCCAACGCATGCACTGCCGCGATCCGCGTCATCAGCGCCGGGTCTTCAATGAAACCGCGCAGGTGATCCGTACTGATCACCTGAAAGCCGCCGCCCGGTTGGCGCAAGATCGCCGCATCATCGCCTGCGCCAGTGATGACATCGCCGGTCACAGGCGGCTGCACCTCGGCCAATAAATCCCCCAGCACCGCGCCGCCCACCTTGGCCCCGCAACCGCCGCAAAGTGGCTTGTCAGCGAGGATCTCTTGCAGGTCCAGCGCCATCGGGCCGGAAGGCGTCTCGCGTTTCATCGCGGGCAGATCATCAAGCTGAGCCATGAATTTCCGGTCGATCCGGTCCTTCCACTGCCACAGCAACGCGCCGCCGATGGCGAGCCCATTCCGCTCTGCCACGGCAGATTTCCCGCCGAGGGAGATGAGCTTCAAGTAATGCTTCTGCGGCTTGAACGCCCGCCGCTGCCCTCCGCTCAGCGCGGCGCGCAGATTGTCATGCAGCACCGGAGCCGCCCGCACGGCAAAGACCCCGGCCTTGGGCCGCGGCGTGGTCTCCATATGCGCACAGTCGCCTACGGCGAAAAGCGCCGGGTCATCCAGCACGCCCAGATCGGCACCGACGCGTATGAAGCCCTCATGCAGCGGCAGGTCTGTCTGCCCAAGCCAGCCATGCGGCACCGCCCCCGCCGCGCCCACGCAAAGCGCGGCTGGGATCGGGGCGCGGCTTTGCAATATGACTTCGGTGCGGGTGATCTGCGCGACCTCGGCGTTCAACGCGACCGTCACGCCCAAGTCTGCCATGCGCTGGCGCACCTTTGCCTCGGTCCGGGGGGCCATGCCGGAAAGCTCTGGTCCGTGTTCCACCACCGTCACCACAGGCGTCGCCCCGGCTTGGCGCAGCGCAAAGGCCATCGCCATTGCCAATTCGCAGCCTGCCACACCGCCACCAATCACTGCCACCTCGGGGGGTTGCTCCCCCGCAGCGACGGCCGCCAAGAACGCCCGCCAGCGGGCAGCATAGACGTCCAGCGGCTTGGCCCCGACGGCATGGTCGGCAAATCCCGGCAGGTCCATGTCAGAGGTGATGCCCACATCAAGCGATGCCACATCATATGCCAGAGCGCCCTTCCCCTCGACCATGATCTCGCGCGCCTTGCGGTCAATCCCCGAGGCTTTGCCAAGGATCAGCCGCGCGCCTGCGTGGCGGCACAGGCGCATCAAGTCGATCTCCAACGCGTCGCGCCCGTAGTGGCCCGCAATATGGCCGGGCAACATGCCGGTATAGGGCGCGGTGGGGCCGGGGTTAATGACGGTGAGCCGCGCACCGGGCAACGGGTTCATCCCCCATTTGCGCAGCACCAAGGCATGGGCGTGACCGCCCCCCACCAGCACCAGATCCCGCGTCAGGGGCAGATCGCTTTGCACCAGTTTGCCTCACTCTCACTTGTCTGCTTCGGATAGTGCTACCCCAAGCGGCAGGGGCGCGCCATCGGCATGACCATGATGTGACGCGGTCGTGCCAGAGTTCAAACGGCATTTCCCCGCCCATTCAGGCCGTCAAACCCGCCAAACGCGTAAAAAGGGTGACAATTCGCCATAAAACCCCCATGTACATTCCAACCCTGACCCTCTACCGACGGTCGGATTCCTTTGCCGTGGCTGGTCGCACCCCCACGCGCCCGCCCCCCGCACAAACGTTCAAGACAGGACAGCCTTCGTGATCCAGACTATTGCCGATGCCCTTGCCCAACAGGGTTATGAAACACTTACCGCCGTACAGGAAGCCGTAACCGACCCCGCCCTTAATGACGCCGACCTGCTGGTTTCGGCCCAAACCGGCTCGGGCAAGACGGTCGGCTTTGGCCTCGCCATCGCGCCGACTCTGCTGGGTGACGACACCCATTTCGGCCAAGCGGGTGCCCCGCTGGCGCTGATTATCGCCCCGACACGCGAGCTTGCCATGCAGGTCAGCCGCGAGCTTACATGGCTCTATGGCAAAGCGGGCGCGGTGGTCACCACCTGCGTCGGCGGCATGGACACCCGCACCGAGCGCCGCGCGCTGGACCGGGGCGCGCATATCGTCGTCGCCACGCCGGGCCGTCTGTGTGACCATATCAAACGCAACAACATCAACCTCGACGCGATCCGCGCCGTGGTGCTGGACGAAGCGGATGAGATGCTCGACCTTGGCTTCCGCGAGGACCTTGAGTTCATCCTGTCAGAATCCCCCGAAGACCGCCGTACGCTGCTGTTCTCGGCCACCGTACCCGCCGCGATTGCCAAACTGGCGAAATCCTACCAGCGCGACGCGCAGCGCATCACCACCGTGGGCGAGGCCAAACAGCACAGCGACATCGAATACCGCGCGCTGAACGTTCACCCGCGCGACACCGAAAACGCGATCATCAACGTGTTGCGCTTCTATGAAGCCAAAAACGCCATCGTTTTCTGCAACACCCGCGCCGCCGTGGCGCGTCTGACCACGCGCTTTACCAACCGGGGTTTCTCGGTTGTGGCGCTGTCGGGCGAGTTGACGCAATCCGAGCGCACCAACGCGTTGCAAGCGCTGCGCGACGGACGCGCCCGCGTGTGTATCGCAACGGATGTCGCCGCACGCGGCATCGACCTGCCAAACCTCGAACTGGTGATCCACGCCGATCTACCGAGCAACTCCGACACGCTGCTGCACCGCTCGGGCCGTACCGGCCGCGCCGGGCGCAAGGGCGTCTCCGCTCTGATCGTGCCCGCCAAACTGCGCAGCAAGGCCAACCGTCTGATCGGCGGCGCCAAGCTGAAGGTAGAATGGGCGGCACCGCCCTCCGCCGCTGAGGTGAACGCCGCTGACGAAGCCCGTCTGCTGGCCGACCCGGCATGGTCCGACCCGATCCCCGAAGACGCCGAAGGCTTCGTCGCCAATCTGGTCGAGCAGTTCTCGGCAGAGCAACTCGCCACCGCTTTCGTCAACCTCTACCGCGCCCGCCAATCCGCGCCGGAAGAACTGGCCGAACCCGGGGCCCCGGGCGACGACAAGCCGCGCCCGGCCTTTGGCAAATCGGTCTGGTTCTCGATCTCGACCGGCCGCAATGACGGGGCCGAGCCGCGCACGCTGCTGCCGATGCTCTGCCGTCGCGGCGACTTGACCAAAGACGACATTGGCGCGATCCGCGTGCAGGGCAGCCACAGCTTTGTCGAAGTGTTGGAAACCTCCGTTCCCGGTCTGCTGAGCGCGCTCGGTGGTGACATGAAGCTTGAAGAAGGCGCGGTGCTGACGCAACTCGACAAAGCGCCCGATCTGGCCCGTGGCCCGAAACCGGGCGGCAACCGTGGTCCCAAGCCCGGTGGCGGCTACAAGGGCGACCGCGACCGTGGCCCGCGCCCCCGGCGTGACAACTATGACCCAGACGCCGCCCCCGCCCCGCGCAAACCCCGCGCCAAAGCGGCGGATGGCCCCGGTGCCGCGTCTTTTGACAAGCCCAAGTTCGACAAACCTCGCGCGCCGAAGGGCGAGCGTCCGCCAAAGTCGCACAAGACCGAACGCAGCCCGATGAAGCCCGGCGCGACACCGAAGCCTAAGTCTGGCGGCGAGACCACTGGCAAGCCCAAGGCGAAAGCCGTCTGGAAAAAGGAAAAGCCAGCGGGCGAAGGGTTCAAGGGCAAGGGTAAGGGCAAGCCGACCTCCTCGGCCACCACACCCGGCGGTGAGAAATCCTACAAACGCGCGTCCGACCCCTCCAAACGCTTCACCCCGCCGAATAAGATCGGCAAACAGGGCGGCAAGGGCGGCCCGAAATCGAAGTAAACTCAAACGCCGGGGCACCACCCCGGCGTTTTTGCGTAAGGCCCCGGACTTTTTAAAAAAGTCCGGCCCGATTTCTTTGAAAGAAATCGGCACCCGCGGCTGGCCTTAAGGAACAGTCCCAACTGGCACTACTTGCGGCGCGGCTTTCGCGGTGATGTGATAGGCACATTCCCCGCCTTGGCGCGGGCTTCATTCGTGGGTTCGCCCACCCGCACAGAAAGGTCTGATTCCATGGACGGCAATTTCAACGAGAACGACATCTCCCGCGTTGTCGAAGCCGACCGCGCGCATATTTGGCACCACCTGAGCCAGCACAAACCCTATGAAACCACCGACCCGCGCATCATCGTCGAAGGCAAAGGCATGCGGGTTTGGGACCAAAAGGGCAAGGAGCACCTCGATGCCGTGTCCGGCGGGGTCTGGACGGTCAACGTGGGCTACGGCCGCGAAAGCATCGCCAATGCGGTGCGCGACCAGTTGATCAAGCTGAACTATTTCGCGGGCTCCGCCGGCTCGATCCCCGGTTCGCATTTCGCGGAAAAGCTGCTCGACAAGATGCCGGGCCTCGACCGCGTTTATTACTGCAACTCCGGCTCTGAGGCGAATGAGAAAGCCTTTAAAATGGTCCGCCAGATCGCCCACAAACGCTATGGCGGCAAGAAGCACAAAATCCTCTACCGCGACCGCGATTATCATGGCACCACCATTGGCTGCCTCTCGGCGGGCGGCCAAGACGAGCGCAACGCGCAATACGGCCCCTTCGCGCCGGGTTTTATACGCGTGCCGCATTGTCTGGAATACCGCAGCTTTGAGCAGGATGGCGCCCCGCAGGAAAACTACGGGCCATGGGCTGCGGACCAGATCGAAAAGGTGATCTTGGCCGAAGGGCCAGAGACCGTTGGCGCGCTTTGCCTTGAGCCCGTGACCGCAGGGGGCGGCGTGATCTGCCCGCCAGAGGGCTATTGGGAGCGCGTGCAGGAGATTTGCCGCAAGTATGACATTCTGCTGCATATCGATGAAGTCGTCTGCGGTGTCGGGCGTACCGGGACATGGTTTGGCTATCAACACTACGGCATTCAGCCGGATATGGTGACGATGGCCAAGGGCGTCGCCTCGGGCTATGCCGCGATTGCTTGTCTGGTTACGACCGACGCGGTGTTCGACATGTTTAAGGACGACGCCAGCGATCCGCTGAATTACTTCCGCGACATCTCGACATTTGGTGGCTGCACCGCCGGGCCAACGGCAGGGATCGAGAACATGCGGATCATTGAAGATGAGGGCCTGCTAGAGAACACCACCAACATGGGCAACTACATGCTCGAGCAGTTGCACGGACTGGCCGACAAACACCCGATCATCGGCGATGTGCGCGGCAAGGGTCTGTTCCTTGGCGCGGAACTGGTGACGGACCGTAGCACCCGCGAACCTGCCGCAGAGAAGCACCTGCAAGCCGTGGTGGGCGACTGTATGGCACAGGGCGTCATCATCGGCGCGACCAACCGGTCCTTGCCAGGTAAGAATAACACGCTGTGTTTCTCTCCCGCGTTGATTGCCAGCCGCGATGACATTGATGAAATCATCACGGCGGTGGACGGCGCGCTTGGCCGGGTCTTCGCTTCGGCGTAAAACCGCAGAGCACCTTTGATAGCAGGCCGCATCGGTTGACCCGGTGCGGCCTTCGTCTATCTAACCCCCTGTCTTGCCCGAACATGACATCACACGAGGAAATCGCCGCGCGCTCCGGCCTGCGGAAATTTTCTGCAAATGCATCGCCTTCGTGGGAACCACTTCCTTTCCCCCCGCGTTGGCAAATGAGTAACATGGGAGAAAGACATGAAGAAGTTTCTTATCGCAATTCCGATGATCGCTGGCCTGGCCGCTTGTGATGGCACCACTGCAAACCAGGGTGCTTTGACAGGCGCTGCTCTCGGTGCCGCTGCCGGTGCCGCCGTCTCTGGCGACGACGACAAAGTGCAAGGCGCCATCGTCGGCGGCCTCACCGGTGCAGCGGCTGGTAACTACATCGGTCAGACGCAAGCTGGCAAATGTGTGTACCAGAACTCCGCCGGTCAGCGTTACTACGCAGCTTGCCCATAAGCAGCTGACCTAGCGCGACAACGTGCTTTGGGCCTCGACCTTCCGGTCGGGGCCTTTTCTTTTCTGCCCCCCTTCTTGGCACACCCGGCCTTTGCCCCTAACAGGGAAGCAAGCGTCATCATAGACGCAGGGGAAGGTAAACGATGGGCATGGTTTTCACAGATATCATAGTTTTACTGCTCGCGGCTTTTGGCGCCGGTGTTCTTAATACCATCGCCGGTGGCGGTACGTTTTTAACCTTTCCGGCCCTCGTCTTTACCGGAATGCCCCCGGTCGCCGCCAACGCCACCAGCGCGGTCGCCGTTTTCCCCGGTTATCTGGCTGGTGCGCTCGGCTTTCGGCGCGAGTTGGGCAGGTTCAAACGGGCGCAACTGTTCCGCCTCTGTCTGATTACGCTTGCAGGCGGAGCGACAGGATCAGGCCTGCTGCTGATTTCATCAAACGACGCCTTCGCGGCAGTGGTGCCGTTCCTCCTATTGGCCGCCACCCTCGCCTTTTTGCTCGGCGACCGCATTCGCGCCTTTGCCGCCGCTCACGCGCGCGCTGTTACCCCCGAAGGGGCGCTCGGGCTCTTTGCCGTTAGCGTCTATGGCGGCTACTTCAACGGAGGGCTGGGGATCGTGTTGCTGGCCCTGTTCGCGCTTTGGGGAATGACCGATCTGCATGGCATGAACGGGTTGAAGAATGGCCTCAGCTTCGTGCTCTCTGCGATCTCGGTGGCCATCTTTGCACTCGCCGGTTTGGTGGCTTGGCCGCAGGCGCTGCTGATGATGCTGGCCGCCACGGCGGGTGGCTATGCGGGAGCGCCACTGGCACGGGCGCTGCCGAAAGAGGCAGTGCGTTGGCTCATCGCAGCGATCGGTTTCGGGATGAGCGCGGTGTTCTTCTGGCGGCTCGTTGCGGGCTAGGACAGAACTTGGACCGCTCCGCTTTCGGGATCGCAATGCAGAAGCATGTCAGAGGTCTCGATCTTCCCCAGCCCCTCCGCCTTACGCAACACGGCCACCGGCCCCGACGTCGCCATTGCCAAGGCACGCTCCAGCGGCACGCCGACCGATTGCATTAAGACTTGCACCGCGCGCCCCATTTCCAAGTCGGCCCCCGCCAAGGTCCCGTCGGACAGCGTCAGCCGCCCCTCGGCGCGGAACACAGTGCGTCCGTTGAGGGCAAAGCTTTCGATCTCAGACCCGGCGGTTGCCATCGCATCGCTGACGAGAAACACCCCCGCGCCTTTGGCCGCCAAGGCATTGCCCATGCTCGCAGGGTGTACGTGGATGCCGTCTGCGATCAGGCCTGCATGCATATCCGCCCGTGCCAGCGCCGCCCCGACCAGTCCCGGCGCGCGGTTGCCCATCTGGCTCATCGCGTTGAACAAATGCGTGACGCAACGCGCACCGGCATCGAAGGCCGCGATGCAGCTCTCATAGTCAGCGTCGGAATGCCCAAGCGAAACGATCACGCCCGCTTCCGCCATGGCGCTGATCTGGGCACAACTGACCGTTTCAGGTGCGACGGTGACCATGACATTCGGCAGCTGCCTTGCTGCGCCCAAGATCAACGCAAGGTCCGCGTCATCCATAGGACGGATCAGTGCTGCATCATGCGCCCCCTTTCGCGCAACGGAGAGGTGCGGTCCTTCAAGATGAATTCCTAGGATGCCCGGCACGTTTTCGGCCCTTGCATGCACCACGGCCTCCACCGCGGCAGCCGTGCACTCAGGCGTATCGGTGATCAGCGTCGGCAGAAAGCCCGCGACTCCTGTGGCGCGATGGGCTTCGGACATGCGCCGCAGCGTGGCCACGTCCGGGGCTTCGTTGAACATCATCCCCCCGCCGCCGTTGACTTGAAGGTCGACGAAGCCGGGAGTCACCACGCCGCCAGAGAGAGCGACTTTCTCACACCCTTCCGGCATCTCCTGCAAAGACAGCACCTGGCGGCTCCCGCCCCGCAGCAGCGCAAGGACCGCACCCTTATGCAACCGATACCCGTCATGAACATCTGCCCCGGTGAAGACCTTAAGGATCTCGCTCATGACACCACCTGCGCAGCCACCGCCCGGCAGGCCAGCTCAAAGGCCCCATCCAGCGCTGTGCCTCGGCTAACCACACGGCCCTCCAGATGATCCGCCGGCAGGAAATCCGCATAATGCGGGCCGACGCCACCAAGCAGGCAAAGCCGGTCGCCGGGAGCAAACCCCAAAGCCTTTAGCCCGCGCTGGTAATAGGCCGCCCCCTCTTCCATCAGCGATATCGCCAGCGGGTCATTTGCCGTCGCCGCTGCCAGCACCTCAGGCGCGAAACGCGCATAGTCGCCCGGCTGCGCGGTGAGGCTGAAGGCCGTCATGGCCGACGGGTCATTCTCGAACTGGTCCATCACGCTGCGAGTCAAATCACTGTGGGTCAGCAGCCCGTCGTAGCATTGCAGCGCCCGGCCCAACGCGGCACGTCCCAGCCATGCGCCCGACCCTTGATCGGCCAGATGAAATCCCCAGCCGCCAACATACCGACAGGTTTCGCCATCCGTCGCCGCGATGATGGTGCCGGTGCCGATGGCCAGCACATAGCCCAGAACACCCGCGCCGAGAGCGCCCAAAACGCAGGCAGGGCGGTCGTCATCGGCTATGATGCGGTGATAGGGAAGTGCGGTATGGAGCCGCGCCGCATCCCGGGCGGGGTTCATTCCGGCCAGACCAATATAGGCCGTGGCCCCGGCAAGCGCTTCAAGCGGGATTGCGGCAGCCGCTGCGGCGCTCTCCACCGCTGTGCGAACATTGATCAGAGTCTGCGCCGGGTCATTGCCGATATTGGCCCGTCCCCCTTCGGCCCGGCCCAAAATACCCGCAGCAACACTGCCCACTGCCGCACGGCAGCCGGTGCCGCCGCCGTCCACGGCGATTAGAATGTCTTGGGGTACATTGCTCATTCGTCACTTCTAGGCGAGCGGTTCGGAGAACGGAAGTGCAGGCCGCTTTCACCTCAGAGCAATAATGCCAGATTGCGCTCCCCCTAAGGCCAGCCTAGGCTCCCCAAATGGCCCTCCCCGTCGAAACCTTTTTCCTGCACCCCGATGCCCAAGGCACGCTGCAAAAGCAGATCCAACAGATGATCGCGCAGGGCATCCTCTCGGGCCGCTTTCAGAAAGGCGAGAAGCTGCCCTCGACCCGCAGACTTGCTGCGCATCTAGGCGTCAGCCGGATCACAGTCACGATCGCCTATACGGAACTTCTCGCCAACGACTACCTGAAATCGCGCGGGCGGTCCGGGTATTTCGTGTCGGACAATGCCCCAGCCCCTCCGACATTCTCCCCACGGCAAGAAGACAATGACGCCATCGACTGGTCCCGCGCCATCGGCCAGCGTTACAGCAGCAACGCCCTGCCCCCGAAGCCACAAAACTGGGCAAGCTACCGTTACCCATTCATCTACGGGCAGGCTGACCCGTCGCTTTTCGATCACGCCAACTGGCGACTTTGTGCACTGCAGGCGCTTGGCCAGCGCGATTTCACCTCGATGACTACCGACTACTACGATCAGGACGACTCGCAGCTTATCGAATTCATCGCCCGGCAAATCCTTCCCCGTCGTGGGGTCTCGGCCCGTCCCGAACAAATACTCATCACGTTAGGCGCACAAAACGCCCTTTGGCTGACGGCCCAAGTCCTGCTCACCCAACGCCGCCGCGCTGTACTCGAAGACCCGTGCTACCCGGCGCTCAGCGGCATCCTGAGCCAGTCCCGCTGTAACATCACCCCGGTGCGCGTAGATCAGGACGGTCTTCCGCCCGAAGCGATACCAGCAGACACAGACGTCATTTTCACCACTCCCAGCCATCAATGTCCGACCAATGCGACCATGCCGATGGAGCGGCGCCGTGCGCTGCTTTCGCGGGCGCAGAAGTTGGAGGCGCTGATCGTCGAGGATGACTATGAGTTCGAAATGTCCTTCCTCAAGCCTGCTTCTCCGGCGCTAAAATCGCTCGATGACGAGGGCCGCGTGGTCTATGTCGGCAGCTTTTCCAAATCGCTCTTTCCGGGATTGCGGCTTGGTTATCTGGTGGGGTCGGAGCCTTTCATTCGAGAAGCTCGCGCCCTGCGCGCCAGCGTGCTGCGCCACCCGCCCGGCCATATCCAGCGTACAGCGGCCTATTTCCTGTCCCTTGGCCACTACGACGCGCTTGTCCGGCGCATGGGAGTTGCGCTGCATGAACGCCGCCGTGTGATGGACGAAGCCCTCGTGACCCACGACCTGCGCGTTTCGGGACGGGGCGCTTACGGCGGATCGTCCTTCTGGATGCGCGCACCAGAGGGGGTCGACGCCATTCAACTGGCCGAGAATCTACGGGCGCGGGACGTGCTGATTGAGCCCGGTCACGCCTTCTTTGCCGGCGAAGATAGGCCGACGAATTTCTACCGGCTGGCCTATTCCTCCATCCCCAGCACGCGGATTGCCGAAGGCGTCGGGCTGATTGCCGAGGAGATTGCAAAGCTCCACTGAACTGGCTCTAGTTGGCGATAGCTTCTGGCCCTACCGCCCCACCAAACCGCGCATAGTCTGCGCCGTAAATTCACCCCGTTTGCTCAAAGGATCGCCCCCATGAAAATGACCACCGAGGAAGCCTTCGTCAAAACCCTGCAAATGCACGGGATCGACACAGCCTTTGGCATCATCGGGTCGGCCATGATGCCGATCTCTGACCTGTTTCCGGCGGCTGGCGTTACCTTTTACGACGGCGCACATGAAGGCAATTCGGGCATGATGGCCGACGGGTTTACACGTGCGTCTGGCCGCATGTCGATGATGGTGGCGCAGAACGGGCCGGGCATCACCAATTTCGTGACCCCGGTCAAAACCGCCTATTGGAACCACACGCCGCTCTTGTTGGTGACCCCGCAGGCGGCGAACAAGACCATCGGTCAGGGCGGTTTTCAGGAAGTCGAGCAGATGGCGCTGTTCCGCGATATGGTTGCCTATCAAGAAGAGGTCCGCGACCCCACCCGCATCGCCGAGACGCTGAACCGCGTGATCCTGCAAGCCAAGCGCCACTCCGCGCCTGCACAGATCAACATCCCCCGCGATTTCTGGACCCAAGTGATCGACATAGACCTGCCCGCCATCGTTGAGTTTGAGCGGCCCTCGGGTGGAGAGGCAGCCATAGCCGAAGCTGCCCAACTGCTTTCAAACGCCACATTCCCGGTGATCCTCAATGGCGCGGGCGTGGTGATCGGCGGCGCAATTGACGACGCGCGCAAACTGGCCGAAAGGCTCGATGCGCCGGTCTGCTGTGGCTACCAGCACAATGACGCTTTCCCCGGCTCGCATCCGCTGTCTGTCGGCCCGCTAGGTTACAACGGCTCAAAGGCGGCGATGGAGTTGATCGCAAAAGCCGACGTGGTGCTGGCGCTTGGCACGCGGCTCAATCCGTTTTCGACCCTACCCGGCTACGGCATCGACTATTGGCCGAAAGACGCCAAGATCATTCAGGTCGACATTAACCCCGACCGCATCGGCCTGACCAAACCGGTCAGCGTTGGCATCGTTGGCGATGCAAAAAAGGTCGCCACCACAATTCTCGATCAACTGAGCGACACCGCCGGAGACACGGGCCGCGACGAACGCCGCAATCTCATCGGCCAGACCAAATCCGCATGGGCACAAGAGCTCACCTCGATGGATCACGAGGACGACGACCCCGGCACCACATGGAACGAGCGCGCCCGCGACCGCGAGCCGGAAAAGATGTCGCCGCGCATGGCATGGCGGGCGATCCAAAAGGCGCTGCCAACTGAGGCGATCATCAGTTCCGACATTGGCAACAACTGCGCCATCGGCAATGCCTATCCGACCTTTGAGCAGGGCCGCAAATACCTCGCTCCCGGCCTCTTCGGCCCCTGCGGCTATGGCTTCCCGGCGATCTGCGGCGCCAAGATCGCCTGCCCTGATACGCCGGTGGTGGGCTTTGCCGGGGATGGGGCATTCGGCATTTCCATGAACGAAATGGTCAGCGTCAGCCGCGATGACTGGCCCGCCGTAACCATGGTGATCTTTCGCAACTACCAATGGGGCGCGGAGAAGCGAAACACGACGCTGTGGTTCGACGACAACTTCGTCGGCACCGAATTGGCGCAGGACGTGAGCTATGCCGGGGTCGCGCGCGCCTGTGGGGTTGAGGGCGTGCAGGTTTCAACCATGGACGCATTGACCGATGCCTTGGACGGCGCGATCAAGGCGCAGATGGAGGCAGGCAAGACCACCTTTATCGAAGTCCTGCTGAACCAAGAGCTTGGCGAACCTTTCCGCCGCGATGCGATGAAAAAGCCGGTCTCGGTGGCGGGCATCAGCCGCGATGACATGCGCCCGCAGCAAGGCTAAGCGCATGGCGGGCGGCATGGTGTTGGTGGTCAATGCGGGGTCGTCGTCAATCAAGACGGCGATCTTTGACGCCGACCTGCGCGAGGTCTTGCGCATTGACGCGCAGGGTATCGGACAGACGGGCCAGCTTTGCATTGGCAGCGGCGCGGCACAGCCCTGCGCCTTGCCGGATCACCCAACGGCGTTTCAAGCCATTCTTGCTCGGCTGCACCAACAGGGGATCACAAAAGGCAATCTCGCGGCAGCGGCCCACCGCGTGGTCCATGGCGGGCCGGACCTCGCCACCACCACCCGGATCACCCCCGCCGTGCGCAGCGGCATCGCCGAGGCCCTGCCGCTGGCCCCTTTGCACAACCCTCACAACCTCGCCGCGATTGATGCGATCACAGCGCTGACGCCCGACCTGCCGCAATACGCCGCCTTCGACACCGGCTTTCACCGCACCAACCCCGAGGTCGCCCGGCGCTACGCCTTGCCCGACCGGGCGGAGACATCCGCCCTGCGCCGCTATGGGTTTCACGGCATCAGCTACGAAAGCCTTGTGCAGGGCTTTTACGAAACCACCGGCACCCCTCTCCCCCGCCGCCTACTGGCGCTGCACCTCGGCAACGGCGCCTCCCTCTGCGCAATCCTTGACGGGCAGTCAGTCGCCACAACTATGGGCTTCTCGCCGCTTAGCGGCCTAACAATGGGCACCCGCGCAGGCGAGATTGACGCAGGCGCGGTGCTGCATTTGGTGCGCGATCTGGGGCTGGAAAAGGCCGAACATCTGCTTCACCACGAAAGCGGGCTGCGCGGCCTCTCCGGCCTCACCGCCGACATGCGCCAATTGGCCGAGACCGACAGCGACGCCGCCCGCCTTGCCCGCGACCATTTCTGCTACTGGATCACCCGCCAGGCCGGATCGATGATCGCCGCCATGGGCGGGATCGACGGCATCGCCTTCACCGGCGGCATCGGCGAAAACGACCATGAGGTAAGGGAAAAGGTTCTTGCAAACCTTAGCTGGGCGGGAAATATTCCCAACTGGATCATCCCCGCCGCCGAAGAGAAACACATCGCGCGCCAAGCGCTCGCCCTGCTGAAAGACCCCGCTCACCCATGACGCATTCCCAGCCGCCGCTTGATCTGTCGCCCAAGGTCTCGGACGAGGTCCGCAAGACCACCTGCTACATGTGCGCCTGCCGCTGCGGGATCAATGTGCATATGAAAAAGGGCAAGGTCGCCTATATCGAAGGCAACCGCGACCATCCGGTGAACCGCGGCGTGCTCTGCGCCAAGGGCTCCGCCGGGATCATGCAGCACAACTCCCCCGCCCGTCTGCGCAACCCGATGAAACGCGTCGGTCCCCGCGGCTCGGGCGAGTTTGAGGCGATCAGTTGGAAAGAGGCGCTGCAAATCGCCACCGATTGGCTGGCGCCGCTGCGCCGCGAAGCGCCGGAAAAGCTGGCCTTCTTCACCGGGCGCGACCAGTCGCAGTCCTTCACCGGGTATTGGGCGCAGCAATTCGGCACGCCCAACTATGCGGCCCACGGCGGGTTCTGCTCGGTCAACATGGCCACGGCAGGCATCTACACCATGGGCGGTGCCTTTTGGGAGTTCGGCCAGCCCGATTGGGACCATACCAAGCTCTTCATGCTTTTTGGCGTCGCCGAGGACCATGACAGCAACCCGATCAAGATGGGCCTCGCCAAGCTGAAAAAACGCGGTGCGCGGGTGATCGGGGTGAACCCGATCCGCACCGGTTACAACGCCATCGCCGATGATTGGGTCGGCATCACGCCAGGCACCGACGGGCTGTTCATCCTGTCGCTGATCCACTGCCTGATGAAGGCCGGCAAGATCGATCTGGACTACCTCGCCCGCTACACCGACGCGCCCGTGCTGCTCAACAGTGACCCCAGGTCTCCCGACTACGGGCTGCAAATGCAGGACGAGGATGGCAAAGCGCTGGTCATCGACCGCACCACCGGCAAGCTCACCCCCTTCGACCAGCCCGGCGTGCGCCCCGACCTCGCCGCGACCTACCGCAGCGCCGGGGTGACGCACCGCCCCGTCTTCCACCAAATGGCCGAGCAATACTTGGGCGAGGACTACACCCCAGAAGCCGTGGCCGACCGCTGCGGCATCCCCGCCCCGCGCATCCGTGCCATCGCCAGCGAACTGGCCCGCGTGGCCTTTGACGAGGCCTTTGAGCTCGACCACGCCTGGACCGACTTCCGTGGCGAGCATCACAAAACGATGACTGGCCGCCCAGTCTCTTTCCACGCCATGCGCGGCATCTCGGCCCATGCCAACGGCTTCCAGACCGCCCGCGCCCTGCATGTGCTGCAAATCATCCTCGGCACCGTCGAAGTTCCCGGCGGCTTCCGCTTCAAACCGCCCTACCCTAAGCCTGCCACCGCGCATCCGAAACCCCATTGTAAGGTCACACCCGGCGCACCCCTCGACGGGCCGCATCTGGGCTTTGTGCAAGGCCCCGAAGACCTCGCGCTGGAGCCCGACGGCAGCCCGACGCGGATCGACAAAGCCTTCACATGGGAAAACCCGATGTCGGCCCATGGGCTGATGCATATGGTGATCTCGAACGCGCACGCAGGCGACCCGTACAAGATCGACACGTTGTTTATGTATATGGCGAATATGTCGTGGAACTCCTCCATGAACCCCGGCGGGGTGATGGAGATGCTGACTGATACGGACGAGAGCGGCGACTACGTCATCCCGCGCATCATCTACTCCGACGCCTATTCCTCCGAAATGGTCGCCTATGCCGATCTGATCCTGCCCGACACGACCTACCTCGAACGCCACGACTGTATCTCGCTCCTTGACCGCCCGATCAGCGAAGCCGACGCCGCCGCCGACGCGATCCGCTGGCCGGTGGTGCAGCCCAACCGCGACGTGCGCGGCTTCCAATCCGCGCTCTGCGATCTGGGGGCAAAGCTTGGCCTGCCCGGCTTTGTGAACGACGACGGCAGCCAGAAATACAAAGACTATGCCGACTACATCACCCACCACGAACGCCGCCCCGGCGTCGGCCCGCTGGCCGGGTTCCGCGGCAAGGACGGCACCAAAGCCGGGCGCGGCGAAGCGAACCCCGAGCAGATCGACTGCTATATCGAAAACGGCGGCTTCTTCGTGAACCACATCCCCGATGGCGCGCGATACTACAAACCATGGAACGCCGCCTATCAAGACTGGGCCGTGGGCATGAGCCTCTACGACAGCCCGCAACCCTATCTCTTTTCGCTCTACGCAGAACCGCTGCGCCGCTTCCAGCTGGCCGCCGAAGGCCACGGCGACCGCCAGCCCCCCGACCATCTGCGCGAACGTATCAAACAAACCATGACGCCGCTGCCAAGCTGGTACGAAAGCGATCCGCACGGCACCCAAGGCTACGACATCCACGCGCTCACCCAACGCCCCATGGCGATGTATCACTCTTGGGGCGGGCAAAACGCATGGCTGCGCCAACTCCACGGTCACAACCCGCTCTACCTGCCCACCGCGCTCATGCGCGAGAAAGGCCTGCACGATGGCGACTGGGCCCGCGTTTCCTCGCCCCACGGCGAGATTACGGTGCCGGTAAAAGAAATGGCCGCGCTCAACCCCAAGACGGTCTGGACATGGAACGCCATCGGCAAACGCAAAGGCGCTTGGGCGCTCGAAAAAGACGCGCCAGAGGTGACCAAAGGGTTCCTCCTCAACCACCTCATCCACGAATTGCTGCCGGCTAAGGGCGACGGGCTACGCTGGGCCAACTCCGACCCCATCACCGGCCAAGCCGCGTGGTTTGATCTCAAGGTGAAAATCGAAAAGACCGACGCCCCCGCAGAGTCCAAACCGCAAATCCCACCACAGCGCTCCCCCGTGCCACCCCCGCCCAAAGACATCGCGTGGAAGGTCGGCAAATGACCCTCCCCCTCTTTTTGGCCTTAAATACTTTCGGGGGTCTGGGGGCTGGCCCCCAGCCGACCCTCGCAACGCAGGACCGCCGCCCATGACGACCCTCCCGCAACATACAGACCGCAAACTCGGCCTCGTGATCGACCTCGACACCTGCGTCGGCTGCCACGCCTGCGTGATCTCTTGCAAAGGCTGGAACACCGAAAACTACGGCGCGCCGCTGTCCGATCAAAGCGCCTATGGCGCGGACCCCTCGGGCACCTTCCTCAACCGCGTCCACAGCTACGAAGTCCAACCCGAGGTCGGCACGGCCCATCTCGTCCACTTTCCAAAATCCTGCCTGCATTGCGACGACGCGCCCTGCGTCACCGTCTGCCCCACCGGCGCCAGCTACAAACGGGTCGAAGACGGCATCGTCTTGGTCAACGAAAGCGACTGCATCGGCTGCGGGCTCTGCGCTTGGGCCTGCCCCTACGGCGCGCGCGAGATGGATGTGGCCGAAGGCGTGATGAAGAAATGCACCCTCTGCGTGGACCGCATCTACAACGAGAACCTGCCCGAAGAAGACCGCGAGCCCGCCTGTGTGCGCACCTGCCCGGCAAATGCGCGGCATTTCGGCGATCTGGCCGATCCGAACAGCGCGGTCAGCCAGCTTGTGGCCGAGCGTGGCGGGGTCGACCTGATGCCCGAGCAAGGCACCAAGCCGGTCAACAAATACCTGCCGCCCCGCGCCCGTGACCAGCTACAAGGGCCAGAGGACAGCGGCGAGATCGACGTCCTTGCCCCCTTCCTCGCGCCCGTCGACACCGGACCCAAGGGATTTCTCGGCTGGCTTGACCGCACTTTGGAGAAGCTCTGATGCACCCCGCGCCTTCTGTCATCTTGTTCAGCAGCCTGTCGGGACTAGGTTTTGGCCTGCTCGCATGGCTTGGCATCGGCCTGCCTGCCGTCACCGGCTGGGTGGCATTTGTCTTTTTCACGCTGGCCTATCTTCTGGCCGTGGGCGGGCTCATCGCCTCTATGTTCCACCTCGGCCACCCTGAACGGGCGCTCAAAGCTTTTACCCAGTGGCGCAGCAGTTGGCTGAGCCGCGAGGCTTGGGCCTCGGTGGCCGCGTTGCTGGTCATGGCGGCCTATGGCGCAGGGCTGGTGTTTTTCGACGCGCGCTGGTGGCCGCTGGGGGTGATCGGCGCAGCGCTGTCGCTGCTGACGGTGCTGACCACGTCGATGATCTATACCCAGATGAAAACCGTGCCCCGTTGGCATAGCCTTTGGACCCCCGCGAACTTTCTGTCGTTGAGCATCGCGGGCGGGGCGTTGCTGGCGGGGCAAGTTACCGAGGCGATGGTCCTGCTCGCGCTTGCGGGTGTCGTGCAGATTGTAACTTGGTGGCAGGGTGACCAAGCGCTTGCTTCTTCGGGGACGGACATGGCCACGGCCACGCGGCTGGGCGATATCGGCAGCGTCCGTGCCTTTGAGCCGCCGCATACGGGCAGCAACTACCTGCTTCGGGAATTTGTCTATGTACTGGGGCGCAAACATGCGGCGAAGCTGCGGATCATTGCGATTTTGCTGATGGCGTTCGTGCCGCTGCTGTTATTGCTGTCGCCGGTTTTGCACCACCTCGCGGCAGCCTTGGCGGTGCTAAGCCATGCGGCGGGCGTGTTGACGGCGCGCTGGCTGTTCTTTGCGCAGGCAGAGCATGTGGTCGGGCTTTATTACGGAAAACGGTAACGTCCGTCTCAGGCGTTGGAGCGAGAGGGCGTTCCTCCCCCTCGCGCTCCCCCTCCAAGTATTTTTTGGCCAAAAAGAGGGGGGCTTAGTTCGTCAGTCCGGCGTGGCGCAGGCCTGCGTCGACCAATTCTTTGGTCGGGTCAGTTAGCGCTGTGAGCGGCAGGCGGACCTCGTCTGAGCAGAGGTCCAGTTGCGCCATCGCGTATTTCACACCGACGAGACCCGGCTCTGTAAAGATCGCCTTGTGCAGCGGCATCAGACGGTCCTGCAGTTCCAGCGCTTTGGCGTAATCACCCTCGAGGCAGGCGTTCTGCATCTCGGCCACAAGACGCGGCGCGACATTAGCGGTAACTGAGATGCAGCCGACGCCGCCTTGGGCGTTGAACCCATGCGCGGTGGCGTCTTCGCCCGACAGTTGGATGAAGTCCTTGCCGCAGGTAATGCGCTGGTCGCTGACACGGGCCAAATCGCCGGTGGCGTCTTTGACGCCGACAATGCGCGGCAGCTTGGCCAACTCGCCCATGGTTTCGGGCAGCATATCCACCACGGAGCGGCCCGGGATGTTGTAGATGATGATTGGCAATTCGCAGCAGTCGTGGACGGCGGTGAAATGCGCGATCAACCCGGCCTGGGTTGGTTTGTTGTAATAGGGCGTCACGACCAGCAACGCATCCGCGCCGACTTTCTCGGCGTGGCGGGCGAGGCGAATGCTCTCAACTGTATTGTTGGAGCCGGCGCCTGCGATGACGGGGATGCGGCCCCGGGCGGCTTTGACGACCTCTTCGACGACGGTTTCATGTTCACCGTGGCTCAGCGTCGGGGATTCGCCGGTGGTGCCGACGGGAACAAGGCCGGTCGACCCTTCGCCGATGTGCCATTCGACAAGATTCTTCAAAGTATCCAGATCCAGCGCGCCGTTTCGAAACGGCGTGACGAGGGCAGGCAGAGAGCCTTTGAACATGTGCACGCTCCTTGTTGTGCTGGCCGGCGGAAACCGGACTGGATGAGGGCCTTGCAGGCAGCTTGGGTTTGATAAACGCTGCCAGCGCCATATGTTGCAAGGCTCTAGCCCCGGAGTTGTATGAAATGCAAGTGATGACGCGCTTCTTCGCGATCCTGACGACTGTTTTTGCCCTGACCGTGCCCGCTGAGGCGCAGCGACCGCGCCCTTTAGGCTGGGCGATGGACGCGGTGCGCGCCGGCGATTGGGACGCCGCCGCCCGCTTGGCCGAACGCGACGGCCCGGTGGCGGAAGATGTCGTCGAATGGCACCGCCTGCGCGCCGGGCGTGGTTCCTATGCCGACGCACGCGATTTCCTCGCACGCAGGCCAGACTGGCCCGGCGAGGAATATTTGCGCAAACAGACAGAAGATGCGGTGATTGGCCAGCCTGACGCCGATGTTCTGGCCTTTTTCAAAGGCATGCCACCGCAGACTCCACGCGGGGTGTTGGCCCATGCCGCGGCGCTGATCAACAATGGCCAGCGAGGCGAGGCCGAAGCGAACCTCGTGCTGGCGTGGCGGACAATGCCGATGAACGAGACCAGCCAGTCCATGTTCATTGACGCGCACCGCGAACTGCTCGCACCACATCATGCGGCGCGCCTGACCGAGATGCTGTGGCAGCGCGAACATGCTGAGGCGCGTCAGATGTTTGGTCTCGTCTCAAAAGCCGATCGCGATCTGGCGGAAACGCGGATCTCTTTGCAGAAGCTCGATAGTGATGTGAACGTCAAAATCGATGCACTCCCGGCTTCGAAGGCTGATGATCCTGGCCTCGCTCATGACCGTTTCGAATGGCGCATTCGTAAGGGGTTTCGGGACAGTGCCAAAGAATTAATTTTGGAGCGCTCATCTTCGGCGGAAGCCTTGGGCCAGCCGCCCGCTTGGGCCAACCGCCGTCGGGCGCTGGCGCGGGACGAGATGCGCAATGGCGATGCGCAGACGGCCTATCGCCTGGCTTCGCAACACTTCCTGCTCGACGGGTCGCATTATGCGGATCTGGAATGGCTGTCTGGCTACCTTGCCTTGCGTTTCCTAGACGATCCCAAAACCGCCCTGACGCATTTCCAGAACCACGATGCCGCTGTCGAATCTCCGATCAGCCAAGGCCGTGCCGGATATTGGCAGGGGCGCGCGCTTGAGGCGATGGGCGATGCTGAAGGGGCAAAGAAAGCCTATGCAAAGGGGGCGCAGTACCAGACGTCCTTCTATGGGTTGCTTGCAGCCGAACGCGGCGGCATTCCCTTTGATGAAAAGCTGAAAGGCGCGCCACCCGAACAGGACTGGCGGACTTCACCTTTGGCCCGTGCGCCCTTGTTTGAGGCCGGGTTGCTGCTGCAGGCTTCTGGCGAATTGTCTTTGGCAGAGCGCTTCTGGACCCATTTGGCCGAGCAGCTCGTTCCGGAAGACATCGCTCTTCTCGGTCAGGCTGCCATTGATGCCGAACAGCCGCATATTGCGGTGATGATTGGTAAACGTGCGGCGCAGCGCGGCCTGGAAATACCCGCGCCCTATTATCCGCTGCATAGTTTGGTTGAGATGGACCTCGCGATGGCGCCGGAAATGACCCTCGCCATTGCCCGGCGCGAAAGTGAGTTCGATCCAGGCGTGCAAAGTGGGGTCGGCGCGCGTGGTTTGATGCAGATTATGCCTGCCACCGCCAAGGACGTGGCGCGCGATCTGGGCGTATCTGCGGCGCATAGCACGGACCGCCTGACCGCTGACCCGGATTACAACGCGCAACTTGGATCGACCTATCTGTCGCAAATGGCCGGTCAGTTTGATGGCAACGTCGTGATGATGTCCGCCGCTTATAATGCGGGGCCGAGCCGTCCGCGCCGCTGGATGAGCACCTATGGTGATCCGCGCAAAGGTGAGATCGACATTGTCGATTGGGTCGAGATGATCCCCTTCCGCGAGACGCAGAA
The DNA here is from genome assembly GCF_900102535.1 of Sulfitobacter delicatus. Lineage (GTDB taxonomy): Bacteria > Pseudomonadota > Alphaproteobacteria > Rhodobacterales > Rhodobacteraceae > Sulfitobacter > Sulfitobacter delicatus. The sequence goes on from NZ_FNBP01000001.1 coordinate 229,993, forward strand.
TTACGTCATGCGGGTCACCGAAAGCCTGCCGATCTATCGCGCACGGCTGGGCAAAGACCCGTTGCCGATCCCCTTTAGCGAGGAGTTAACCGGGTCGACGCTGAAGGCGTTCGCGCCATAGGGTAAAGAGCCCCGCCGCCACAATCACACCCGCGCCTATTACGACATTGGCGCGGAGTACTTCTCCGAACACCGACAGGCCGATAATCACGGTAAAGATCAACTGGGTGTAGGCGAAGGGCTGGACAGCGCTGGCCTCGGCCACTTCGTAGCAGCGAATCAGCAGCCAGTGGCCCGTCACACCTGTGACGCAGAGTGTGCCCATTAGCAGCCAGTTGCCTGGCGACATGGGCTCCCAGAACCAGACCCCGACGGCGGTCATTACCACCGCACCTGTGACACCGGTCCAAAAGAAGCTCGTCGCCGTGTTATCGCGCCGCGCAACATAGCGGGTCAGCAAGCCGTAGACCGCGAACATCGCTGCCCCGAGCAGCGGAATCGCGGCGGCAGGATCGACAACCCGGTAGCCCGGCTGCAGGATGATCAGAACACCGATGAAGCCCACCCCGATCGCAGCCCAACGCCGCCAGCCCACCTTTTCGCCCAAGATCGGGCCAGAGAGTGCGGCGACCAGCAGCGGATAGCAGGTGAAGACGGCATGGCTTTCCACTAGTCCGAGGATGGTGAAGCCTAAGACCATCGTGCAAATCTGCGCCGACAGCAGCACACCGCGCAGGATTTGCACCGCCGGCTGCGTGGTCGCGGCGGCTTTGCGAATGCCGCCCGCCTTGCGCAGCGCAAGCGTGATGACGAAGGCGGCAAAGAACCAATAGCGGATCATCACAACCATCAGCACGTTGTAGTTCTCGGCCAGATGGCGCGACAGACCGTCTTGGACTGCAAAGACCATCGTGGTGGCCACCATCAACATGATGCCCAACGGGATGTTGTTGGACTGCAGGGTTTGCGGTGTGTTCATAATGGCATCCGCGCTTTGGTCATGTGGCGTTTGCGGCCATAGCCGGGGATGCGGGTCACTTCGAAACCGCCCTCTGCCAGTGCCCGGCGGACAAAGCCAGCGGCGGTATAGGTCGCGGCCGTGCCGCCGGGGGCAGTATGGTTTGCGACTTCGGCCATTAGATCGTCCCCCCATAGCTCGGGGTTCTTGGCGGGAGAGAACCCGTCGAGGAACCACGCATCGGCCTTCTCCTGCCACGCAGGCAAGGTTTCACGGGCGTCTCCGATGATGATCTCAGCACGCAGGCCGGGAAGCTCTAGCACACCGCCTGTGCCGTCCCAAGCCTCGGTCAGCGCATCGCGCCGCCCGTCGAGGGCCGGGAAAGCCGTATGGGCTTGGGCCATATCCTCGGGGCGCATGGGGTAGGCTTCGAAACTGGTGAAATGCAGTGGACCTTCTCCGCCCGTGCGCATCCAAGAGGCCCATGCCAGCAGCAGGTTCAGCCCGGTCCCGAACCCCAGTTCAGCGATGTGAAAACCGGGACGGAAGCGGTCAGGCAGATCATTGCCCGCCAGAAAGACATAGGCCGTCTCTGCCGCGCCGTCCTCCAAGCTGAAGTAGGGGTCGTCGAACTGGGTTGAGACGGGCACTTGGCCCTCTCGCCAGCTGATCTGGGCATTCTGGTCTGGCACGCTGCGTCCTGCTAGAGGGAGGTGAGAAGTCGCGCAGACACTGCGCAAGCTGGCGGGGAATGGCAATGGTGGATGTAACCGTGAGAGGGGCCGGGATTTTTGGCCTGTCGGTGGCTTGGGCCTGCGTTCAGCGCGGCGCGAAGGTGCAGGCGGTCGACCCCGCCGGCCCGGCGGCGGGGGCCTCGGGCGGGATCGTCGGCGCGCTGGCGCCGCATGTGCCGGAGAACTGGAACACCAAGAAAGCCTTTCAGCTCGACAGTCTCTTGCAGGCTGAGGCGTTTTGGGCCGAAGTCGCGGAAGCAGGCGGTGCCGCGCCGGGCTATATCCGCAGCGGGCGGTTACAGCCTGTGGCGGATGAAGCAGCGCTTGCGTTGGCGCGGCAGCGTGAAAGGACAGCCGCTGAGCTATGGCAAGATCGCGCCCGGTGGGAGGTCATCCGAACGGACGGTGATCCTTGGGCACCCAACAGCCCAACCGGCTGGCTGATCCGCGACACGCTAAGCGCGCTGATCCACCCGCGCAAAGCCTGCGCGGCGTTAGTCGCGGCCCTGTCGGCCAAAGGCGTTGAGGTCGTGGCGGACGCCCCCGACCACGGCAAAGTGCTCTGGGCCACCGGCGTTGCGGGGCTTGAAGCACTCAACGCGGGCCATCCCCGACTGGTGGGCGCGGGCATCAAGGGTCAAGCGGCGCTATTGCGTTTGGACCAAAGCGGCACAGCACAGTTGTTCGCGGACGGGGTGCATGTGATCCCGCACCTTGATGGCACCGTCGCGGTTGGGGGAACGACTGAACGAGAGTTCGACAGCCCCGACAGCACAGACGACCAACTCGACACCGTCATCGCCAAAGCCCGCGCAGCCGTTCCCGCCCTCGCTGATGCACCCGTGATCGAACGCTGGGCCGGGCTGCGCCCGCGCAGCCGAAGCCGCGCGCCGATGCTGGGGGCGTTGCCGGACAAGCCGGGGCATTACATCGCCAATGGTGGCTTCAAGATCGGCTTCGGTATGGCCCCGAAGGTGGCTGAGGTGATGGCTGATTTGCTGCTTGAGGGACATGACCGTATCCCGGAAGGCTTCCGCGTGACTGACAACCTGTAGGCCCAAAGAAAAACCCCGGCCACTGGCCGGGGTTTATTGTGTTTCGCCTCGCAGTGCAGCTTAGCGTGCGTTGGGCAGGATCACGATCTCGACCCGACGGTTCTGCGCCTTGCCTGCGGCGCTGAGGTTGCTCGCCACCGGCTGGCTTTCGCCGCGGCCGAATGTCTGCAAACGCGACTGCGGCACACCACTGGACATCAGGATGTTGCCCACGGCCTGTGCACGACGCTCAGAAAGCTGCTGGTTATAGGCCGCTTCGCCGTCGCTGTCGGTGTGACCAACAACTTGCAGCGTGGAGTTCTGATAGATGTTCACGTTCTGCGCCAGTGCGGCGAGGTCGTCACGCAACCCGGGGTTAACGCTTGTGCTGTCCGTCGCGAACAGAATGTCCTGCGGCAGAGTCACGATCAGGCGGTCACCGGTGTTGGTAATCACCACGCGACTGTCCATCGCGGCACGCAGTTCAGCTTCTTGCTTGTCCAGCGAATAGCCAACGCCTGCGCCGATCGCGCCACCGACCAACGCGCCTTTTACAGCCGCTTCGGTGCGGTTGCCGTCGCCTTTCGACAGCGCACCGGCAAGGGCCCCGACGCCCGCGCCAATCAATGCGCCATTCTTAGTCCGCTGGTTCGGATCGCCGTTGCCCGGCTGCATCGGCTGCGTACACGCACCCAGTGTCATAGCGCCGGCAAGAGCGGCGGCCAAAGTCATCTTCGAAGAAATCATGTTTACTGCCTTCATATTTCACGGACCCCGTTCGGGCGGGGCATCTGAACGTGAACGCAATATAGACACTTCGGGTTCCCACGAACATTAAACTTTTCTACAGATCAGCGACATCTCGCCAAACTGGGCTGGTTCAAGCCTCTGCGCGGGCCGATTCAAAGGCCAGCATCGCCCGTTTGACCGGCAGCCCCCAGTGGTAGCCGCCAAGCGCACCGCTTTTGCGCAACGCACGGTGGCAGGGAATGAGCCAACTTACCGGATTGCGGCCAACCGCCGTCCCGACAGCGCGGACCGCACGCGGGCTGCCGATGGCCTCGGCAATCTCAGAATAGGTGGTGACATGGCCTGAGGGAATGCGCAGCAGGGCTTCCCAGACCTTAATCTGAAAGGGCGCGCCAATGAGGTAGAGCGGCGCCTTCGCCTCGGGGTCGCCCTGCATGCCAAAGGCGGTCATGACCCAAGCACGCAGCTTATCCGGGTTCTCCACAAAGTCCGCTAGGGGCCAACGGCGGGTCAGGTCCTCCATCGCGGCCTCCTCCCCCACCTCAGACGAAAGCGCCAATCCGCAAAGCCCCTTATCCGTACCCATCACCAGCGTCGGGCCAAAGGGGCTGTCAAACCAACCCCAATAGATCGTGAGCCCGGCGCCCTTGCGGGCAAACTCACCGGGGCTCATGGCCTCCCACCGCAGGAACAGATCGTGCAAACGCCCACTGCCCGACAGCCCCAATTCATGCGCCGCCCGCAGCGTGGTGAAGCGTTCGCGCAGCATGACCTTGGCTTGATCAAGCATCAGATATTGTTGGTAGCGTTTGGGCGACACGCCCACCCAGCGGGAAAACAACCGCTGGAAATGTGCCGAGGACATGCCCATCTCGCTTGCAATCCGGTCGAGCTGCATCGGGTCTTCCGCCTCATCGATCAGCGCAATGGCGCGGCGCATTACATGGTAGTGGTAGCCTTGATCTTCGGGCGCGGGGGATATGTTGGCGATCTGTGTCATGCCGTGAGATTAGCTGCACCCCTGCCTCCGAGCGACCCGATTCTTGCGCCTTCTCCTCTGCTTGCCCTACAGCGCCATTCATCGCATACCCAAAGCCATGGCACGGCAACTTGATTACCATACGATCCGCGAGATCTTTGAGCGCTTTCAGCAGGCGGAGCCGGAGCCGAAAGGCGAATTGGAGCATGTGAACGTCTATACGCTGGTGGTCGCCGTAGCGCTGAGCGCGCAGTCGACGGACGCGGGTGTGAACAAGGCCACGCGCGCGCTTTTCAAGATTGCCGATACGCCGCAGAAAATGCTTGAGCTGGGCCACGACGGGTTGATCGAACATATCAAGACCATCGGCCTGTATCGCCAGAAAGCCAAGAACGTCATCAAGCTGAGCCAAATCCTCGTCGACGATTACGGCGGCGAAGTTCCCAATTCTCGCGCCGCGCTGCAGTCGCTGCCGGGGGTGGGCCGCAAGACGGCGAATGTCGTGCTCAATATGTGGTGGCAGCAGCCCGCGCAGGCCGTGGATACGCATATCTTCCGCGTCGGCAACCGCACTGGCATCGCTCCCGGCAAAACCGTCGACGCCGTCGAACGCGCCATTGAGGACAATATCCCAGCAGATTTCCAGCGCCATGCCCACCATTGGCTGATCCTGCATGGCCGCTACCATTGCAAAGCGCGCAAGCCATTGTGCCGCACCTGTATCATCCGTGACCTGTGCCAATACGAGGACAAAACAGAATGACCCAATACGAAGTGGTTGGCATCGGCAACGCCGTTGTTGACGTGATTTCCCATGCCGACGATGCCTTTCTTGCCGACAACGGCATCGAAAAAGGCATCATGCAGCTGATCGAACGTGACCGCGCCGAAGAGCTTTACGGCAAGATGCAGGACCGCCTGCAGACCCCCGGTGGCTCGGTTGCCAATACGGTCGCGGGCGCGGGTGCGCTTGGCATGAAAACTGCCTTTATCGGACGTGTACGTGACGATGAACTGGGCAAGTTCTACGCCAAAGCGATGACTGATATCGGCATCGACTTCGTCAACGCCCCGGTGGCCGAGGGCGAGAACCCCACCTCGCGCTGCATGATCTTTGTCACTCCTGATGGGGAGCGGTCGCTCAACACTTATTTGGGCATCTCGACCGGGCTGAACTCCGCAGACGTGCCACAAGAGGTGACGTCAAAGACCAAGCTGATGTTCCTTGAAGGTTATCTCTTTGATCATGACGCCGGCAAAACCGCTTTTCGCGAGGCGGCGCGGGCTGCGACTGCGGGCGGCGGCATGGCGGGCATCGCGATTTCCGACCCCTTCTGCGTCGAACGCCACCGTGCAGACTTTCTGGACCTGATCGAGAACGATCTGGGCTATGTCATCGGCAACGAAGCTGAAATCCGCGCCCTGTGGGAGACCGACGACACCGAGGCCGCCATCGCCAAAACCGCTGAGATCTGCCCGCTGGTGGTCTGCACCCGCTCGGGCGACGGGGTCACGCTGGTGCGCGGCGATGAACGCGTTGATGTGCCGGTCAAAAAGGTCGTACCTGTCGATGCCACGGGCGCGGGGGACCAGTTCGCCGCCGGGTTCCTATACGGCCTTGCCACGGGCCGTGATCTGGAAACCTGTGGGCGTATGGGCAATATCTGTGCGGGCGAAGTCATCTCGCACATCGGCCCCCGCCCTGAGGCTGACATCATGTCCCTGTTCAAGGCCGAAGGTCTGGTCTGACTGTGATCGACAAGGGCTTTCACGATATCCCAGCGGGCCAGTTCGCGGTGGTGGTGACGCATCTCGAAATGCGCAGCCCCCCGCCCGCCCGTGCTGTCGACGCCCCTGCGGGCGTCACTTTTCGCCAAGTGACGCCCACGCTGGACTGGTACCGCGATATCTTTCGCCGGGTCGGGACGGAGTGGCTCTGGTTTGGGCGTCTGAAGCTTGAGCGCGCCGCGCTAGAGGCGATGCTGAAAGACCCCGCGCGGCAGTTCTACACCCTTACCCAAGACGGCAAGGACGAAGCGCTGCTGGAGCTCTATTTTAAACCGGACGGGGATTGCGAACTGGCCTATTTCGGTCTGACTGCAGCGCTGATCGGCAGCGGGGCGGGGCGTTTCCTGATGACCCAAGCCTTAAAGCTAGCGTGGGAGAAACCGATCAACCGGCTGCATCTGAACACCTGCACCCACGACAGCCCGCAGGCGCTTGGTTTTTACAAGCGCTCAGGCTTTGTGCCCTATAAGCGCCAGATCGAGATCGACGATGATCCACGCCTGACCGGCTACCTCCCCCGCGACGCCGCGCCTCGGATCCCGTTGCTCGACTAGTTTACCGTGCAGGCGTGCAAGCGCCGCCTGCAAAGCATGTCTTCACCTGATCGATCATAGCCGGTTTTGGTGCCGTGAAGAGGTTCCCACCACAAGGGTTGCTCTCCAGCAGGTAGCCGTCCTGCGGGCTTTGCTCAACAAAGGCCAAGACGTCACCTTCCTCAGCCGAGCCACACCAGGGCCCATAGCAGGCAACTTCCAAAGTCAGAGGTTGCTCAAAGGGCACATCAAACCCGCCTTCTGACAAGGCCATGCCGCTGATCTGTGCGGGCAGCCGGGTAATCTGGGGTGGGTTCTGGTTGCCGGTGCCATTGTCCGGCAACGCCGTGGCGTCAAAGGTCAGGCGCCCTTGAACGACGACAAAGCTCTCCTCAGCCTTATCGGCGCGCTGATAGGTCGCTTCGACGGAATGCGGCAGACAGGTCAGCGCCGCAGCCGGAAGCGGTGCGAGCGTGGCAAGAGCGAAGGCAATGAAACGCGTCATAACTTCTCCTCAAATTCCTCCAGAACCGCCGCGTAAACTGCGCGTTTAAAGGGCACGATCCCGGCGACCAAATGCTCGGCAGGCAGCCAGCGCCACGCAGAGAATTCAGGCTCAGCCGTCTGGATGTTAACTTGGTCGTCCTGCCCCTGAAAACGCATGAGGAACCATTTCTGTTCCTGCCCGCGATAGCGGCCCTTCCAGATATTCGGCACCACGTCATGCGGCAAATCATAGGGCAGCCAGCCTTCGGTCTCGGCCTCAACTGTCACCAGATCACGCGGAATGCCGGTCTCTTCCTCCAACTCGCGCAACGCCGCTTCGCGCGGGATCTCCCCCGGATCGACCCCGCCTTGGGGCATCTGCCAAGCGTCTTGATCCCGGTCGCGGCGCTGGCCGACAAAGACCGCGCCATCGGAATTGACCAACATCACGCCGACACAGGGGCGGTAGGGCAGTTTGGCAATCTCTTCGGGGGTCATGTTAGTGTTTTCTCCATTTCAAAGCGGTCCAGATATTCACCCGCCCGCGCCACGCGCTCGGCCCGGATAACATGAAAGCCCACGGCCTCAAAGGCAGGGCGGGCCATGAGGCTGGCATGGGCGTGCAAACGCGTTTCACCCTGTGTTTGAGCCTGCCGTTCCACTTGCGCATAAAGCGCACGAAAAACGCCCTGCCCCTGCGCTTTGGCGGCGACAAAGGCCAAATCAATATGACCCGCTGCAAGCGTCATAAAGCCGATCACCGCCCCCTCCCGCTCGGCCAGCACGACCTGCTGGCCTGCGAGTTTCGCGGCCCATCTCGCACCGGTTGGCGGGGCATCCAGCCACGCCCGACGCTCTGCTGCACTATAGACACTGGTGCCCGCGTGAATAGCATCGAACATGACCTGACCTAGACTGTCGTAGTCCGCGCCACCCGCTGCACGTAGCGTTAGCCCGCCCTCCCCCATTCCGCGCCCTCACTTTGACGTTCCGTGACCCCACCGATTGACGCGGCGTTTCACGTGACTTGCCCATGGCTTTCCGATGGTGTCACAGTGACCCAGCCCGACCTGAAAGGTAAAGCCATGTCCGATTACCCCCATCTTTTCGCCCCGCTCGACCTCGGTTTTACCACGCTGAAGAACCGCCTGCTGATGGGCTCGATGCACACCGGGCTTGAGGAAACGCAGGATTTGAACCGCGTCGCCGAGTTCTACGCCGCCCGAGCGCGGGGCGATGTGGGGCTGATGGTCACGGGTGGTATCGGGCCAAACCCCGAAGGCTCGGTCGCCCATGGGGCCGCGATGATGGTCAGCCAACAGGACGTCGACAACCACAGCATCATCACCCAGCGGGTGCATGAGGCGGGCGGCAAGATCGCCATGCAGATCCTGCACGCGGGCCGCTATGCTTTCTCGCCCGACTGCGTGGCGCCGAGTGCGGTGAAATCCCCGATCTCAATGTTTGCGCCGAAGGAATTGGACGAAGAGGGCATCGAGAAGCAAATCGCCGACATCGCCGCCTGCGCCCTGCGCGCCCGTGAGGCGGGCTATGACGGGGTCGAGATCATGGGCTCTGAGGGGTACTTCCTGAACCAGTTCCTCGTCACCCATACCAACAAACGCGAGGACCGCTGGGGCGGGTCCTACGAGAACCGGATGCGTCTGCCGATCGAAGTGGTGCGCCGGGTGCGCGAGACGGTAGGCAACGATTTCATCCTGATCTACCGCCTGTCGATGATCGACCTCATCCCCAATGGCTCAACCTTTGACGAAGTCGTGCAACTGGCGCAGGAGATCGAAAAGGCCGGGGCCACGATCATCAACACCGGCATCGGCTGGCACGAGGCGCGCATTCCGACCATCGCCACCTCGGTGCCGCGCGCGGCCTTTGCATGGGTCACGAAAAAGCTGATGGGCAAGGTGGGCATCCCGCTCATCACCTCCAACCGCATCAATACGCCTGAGGTCGCTGAAGAGGTGCTCGCGACCGGCTGCGCCGATATGGTGAGCCTCGCCCGCCCGATGCTGGCCGATGCTGATTTCCTCGCCAAGGCCAAGGCGGGCAAAGCCGACCAGATCGCCCCCTGCATCGCATGCAACCAAGCCTGTCTGGACCATACTTTCGGCGGCAAGATCTCCACCTGCCTGGTGAACCCCCGCGCTTGTTATGAGACGGAACTGCGGATCGAGCCTGTGTCCACGCCAAAATCCGTGGCCGTCGTCGGCGCGGGCCCGGCGGGGCTTTCGGCGGCAATCACAGCGGCAGAGCGGGGCCACGAGGTCACCTTGATGGACCGCGCCAGCGAAATCGGCGGGCAGTTGAACCTCGCCAAACAGGTCGCAGGCAAAGAGGAATTCTGGGGGCTGGTCGATTGGTACCGCACCATGCTCGCGACGCATGGCGTGACCGTGCAGCTTGAAACCGAAGCCACCGCCGATGCGCTCACGGGCTTTGACGAGGTCATTATCGCCACCGGCGTCGTGCCGCGTGACCCGCAAATCCCCGGTCAGGATAACGGCAATGTCGTCAGCTATATCGACGTGCTTAATGGCACCGCCAAGGTCGGCCAGCGCGTCGCCGTGATCGGCGCGGGGGGCATTGGGTTTGATGTCTCCGAACACCTTGTGCATGACGGCGACAGCACCACGCTGAACCTGCCCGAATGGATGCGCGAATGGGGCGTCACTGATCCCGGCGAGCACCGCAGCGGGCTGGCGCCCGAAGGGCCGCAACCGCCCGCCCCTGCCCGGCAGATCACCATGCTGCAACGCAAGACCAGCAAGCCCGGCAAGGGTCTGGGCAAGACCACGGGCTGGATTCACCGCGCCTCGCTGACCATGCGCAACGTCAAGATGATCGCGGGCGTGAACTATGAGCAGATCGACGATCAGGGACTACACATCACCTTTGGCGAAGCCCGCGAAAACCCGACGCTGATTGAGGCCGACACCATCGTGCTCTGCGCCGGGCAACTGTCGGACCGCAGCCTCGCCGACACACTGGAGGCGCGCGGTCAGACCTGCCACGTCATCGGCGGCGCGGATGTCGCGGCGGAACTGGACGCGAAACGCGCGATCAACCAAGGCACCCGGCTGGCCGCGGCACTCTGAACGCAAAGGGCGGCTGCGCTGGTCGCCCTTGCCCCCGGCCCTAGATACCCGCAGGATCGCCGAAACAGCCCAAGGTCGCCATGCCCCTCTGCGTCTTCGACATTTTTGATGACGGCACCGCTCAGGTGCCTGATGATGATGGCCTCACCGGGCCGGGGCGCTACCGCTGGTGGCATTATGATCTGTCCGACCCTGCGCTCGCGCCATGGTTGGCAGCCCATCTGCCCGAGATCCCAGCGGGGGCCCTGTTACAGCCCGAGACCCGCCCGCGCTGCGATGAATATGACGACGGGCTGATCCTGAACCTGCGCGGCATCAACCTCAACGAAGGGCAGCAGGCCGATCAGATGGTCTCGGTACGGATGTGGGTCACCGATGCGGTGGTGATCACGGTGCGGATGCGCCGCATCTTTGCGATTGATGAGCTGCGCGCGCTGGCCGCCGAGAACACAGCCCCGCCGCGCCCCTCGGCCTTTGTCGAGGCGCTGGTGATGCGGCTGACGGCTCGGGTGCAGGTGGAAGTCGCGCGGCTGGCCGAACGCACGGCCTTTTACGAAACCGACCTCGAAGACCTCAGCACCCCGCCGCCCAAGGACCTACCCGTCACCCGGCGCAGCACGATCAAGCTGGAGCGTTACCTCGCCCCGCAGCGCAGCGCGCTGGAGCGGCTGGCGGAACTGGACCTGCCGCTGATCCCGGATGTCGATTCGATGAAGCTGCGCGAATTGGCCAACCGCACCGCCATCGTGGTGGAGGAGTTGGACGCACTGCAAGAACGCATCGTCACCGTGCAGGATGAACACGACAACCAAGTCGCGCAACGCCAAGCGCGGCACGGCTATGTGCTGTCGCTGGCAGCTGCCGTTTTCCTGCCGCTGAGTTTTCTAACCGGGCTGTTCGGCGTCAACGTGGGCGGCATGCCCGGCATGAACGATCCGCAGGCCTTTGCCATTCTGTGCCTCGCGATGGTGGGCCTCGCCGCGATCATGCTGGCGATCTTAAAATGGTTTCGCTGGCTCTGACCCGCTCGGAAACGATTGTTGCCGCGTTTCCATGCCATGAACGATCCTTGCAAAGACCACCGGACTGTCTTGCCCCTGCCCCGTTCCTGCCCGAATTGCCGCCCATATCTGATCCCAACAATACTTATGCGAAGGGACAGGCAATGGACCGCCTTACGGAAATGGAAGCGTTTGCCACAGTGGTGGATCAGGGCGGCTTTACCGATGCTGCCAAGAAGATGGGGATTTCAAAATCCGCCGTCTCGAAACATGTGTCATCGCTCGAAGCCCGCCTTGGGGCGCGGCTGCTGAACCGCACCACGCGGCGTGTGTCGCCCACGGAAATTGGTCTCGCCTATTACGACCGCGCCCGCCGGGTGCTGAATGACGCGGGCGAAGCCGACGCGCTGGTGACCTCGATGCAATCCGCGCCCTCGGGCTTGCTGCGCATCTCGGTGGCGACGGACTTTGGTGTGAATCACCTGTCTCCGGCGCTGTCGGAGTTCTTGTCGGACTTCCCAGACATCACCGTCAATATGGTGCTCAACAACCGCTATGTTGAGTTGATTTCCGAAGGTTTCGACATGGCCGTGCGCATTGGGGAGTTGGAAGACAGCACCCTGCGTGCCCGCAAGCTGACCGAGACCACCAAACGCATGATCGCCAGCCCGAAGTATTTTGAACAATACGGACGGCCGGAAAAGATCGACGATCTGAACAACCACAAACTGTTGCACTACTCGAACCAATCTTCGGGCAATGTCTGGAAGCTGACCGCGCCCTCGGGTGAGAAACGTCAGGTACGCACGGCGGGCTGGCTGTCGGTCAATGACGGGCAGAGCCTTTTGAATGCTGCAATTTCGGGGCTGGGCATCGCCTATCTGCCGAGCTTTCTTTATGCGGATGCGATGGAGAAAGGCTTGGTCGAAGATGCGATCCCCGAACTGCCGTTGGAGACTCAAGGCATCTATGCGGTTTACCCCCCAGGCCGGTTTACCCAGCCCAAGGTCCGCGCCTTTATTGACTTCCTGGTGCATGAATTCGCAGAGAAGGGTCCGACCGACTGGTAGGCCCACCGGCCCGGAATCAAGCCGAAGGCGCCGGGCCATCGCCTGCCCGTCCCCACGGGGAGGCGATTTGGTGACGCTAGGCGCGCTCTATATGACGCACATCGCGACTGCACCATAAAGTGGCACGAAGCAACGTTGTCATCGCCACCCCACGGGCAGGCGCTGGCCCTCTCCACAAGACCACCTTTCCTCTCCCCCACCAGCGCGCTATCTGTCCCGCCATGAGCAATATGCGCGAGACCTATGCCCAGCTTGTCGAGACAGGCAAACTGAAATCCGACCCCGCCCAAGAGGCGGTGATGGTCGAGTTTGACCGCCTCCGCGACGCGCTGGCCAATCCCCCCAAGAAAAGCCTGTTCCGCAAAGCCCCGCCCCCGCCCAAAGGGCTCTACCTCTGGGGCGGCGTCGGGCGCGGCAAGTCGATGCTGATGGATATGTTCGTGGCGCATCTGCCCGACATTCCGGCGCGGCGGGTGCATTTCCATGCCTTCATGCAGGAAATCCACAATGCGATGCATGAGGTCCGCAAGACCGGCGTGGATGACGCCATCGCTCCCGTCGCCCGCGACGTGGCCGACAGCGTCCGCTTGCTTGCCTTCGACGAAATGCAGATCACCGACATCACCGACGCGATGATCGTGGGCCGCCTGTTCGAAGCGCTCTTTGCCGCGGGCGTGGTGGTGGTGACAACGTCAAACCGCCTGCCCGATGACCTTTACAAAAACGGCATCAACCGCGAAGTTTTCGTGCCCTTTATCGACCTCATCAAAGAGCGCATGGAGGTGCATGAATTGGTCAGCCCGACCGACTACCGCCAAGACCGGCTGGCAGGCTCGCAGGTCTATTTCACCCCCGTAAACGCCGACAGCCGCGCCGCGATGGATGCGGTCTGGGACGATCTCGCAGGCACCAAGGGCGAGCCGCTCACCTTGCACGTTAAAGGCCGCGAGGTGGTCATCCCCGCCTTTCACAACGGCATGGCTCGGGCAGGTTTTCACGCGCTTTGTGGCAGGCCGCTTGGCGCTGCGGATTACCTCGCGCTGGCGCAGGCCGTGCGGGTGCTGCTGCTGGATGACATCCCCAGCTTGGGTCGGTCAAACTTCAACGAGGCAAAGCGATTCGTCACGCTGATCGACGCGCTCTATGAAGCCCGCGTCCGGCTGATCTGCTCGGCCGCAGCCCCGCCTGAGATGCTCTACCTCGAAGGGGAAGGCACCTTTGAATTCGAACGCACCGCGTCGCGCCTGCGCGAGATGCAGAGCGAAGATTGGGGCCGCTGAAACCGTGACACGCGCCGCGTTTCAGGAATCACTGACCTGCTGCATGTGAAGGTCGTTGCCCTGCAAAACGGGATGGTAAGGGCGTTCGACTTCGTAGAGCCACCACAGGCCGCCAGCAATAATAGCGATACCTATGGCCATGAAGATAAACTGATATTTCCGCGTGGCGTCTTGCGGGTGACGCGCTGGGCCGATGACATTGGACATAATGGGCACCTCGGTCGAAAGCGAGTGGAATTTCTAACGACCAAGATACACCATATCTGCATCGCAAAGCAGATGGGGCACCCAAATATGGTTAACTAGACGCTTTCGCGCAACACGCTACCGGCTAGGTAGAGCGAGCCGCAGATCAGCACACGCGCTTGGGGTTCTCGGGCGATAATCGCCGCAAGCGCGGCGGATACGCTCTCGGCCTCCGAGGCGTCAAACCCCACGTTTCGCGCGGCCTTCGCGGTGGCCTCCGCGGGCAAAGTCGCCGCCTCTCCGGGGATCGACACAGCCGTGAGACTGGCCGCCTGAGCCGCCAAGGGGCGCAGGTAGCCCGCGATGTCTTTGGTGTTCAACATGCCGCAGATCAAATGCGTCGGGCGCTGCGGCATGGCGGCGAGCGCTGCGGCTAGCGCCTCCCCAGCAGCGGGATTGTGCCCGCCATCCAGCCAAAGCTCGGCCTGCGGCGCTTGCTGCGCAAAGCGCCCGTCCGACAGCCGCTGCATCCGCGCTGGCCATTCGGCACGGGTCACGGCGGCTTCGCAAGCCTCCGCATCCATACCCAAGTGCCGCAGCGCCGCGAGGGCCGCGCCCGCGTTCATGATCTGATGATCGCCCAGCAAATTGGGGCGCGGTAGGTCCAGTAAGCCGCTCTCATCTTGATAGACCATGCGCCCGGCCTCTGGCCCAACATGCCATTGCTGCCCGTAAGCCAGCAGCGGCGCACCCAGTTTGGCGGCGCGGGTTTCAATGACCTCAAGGGCGGCGTCTTCCTGCGGGCCGACGACGCAGGGCACCAGCCGCTTGATGATCCCGGCCTTTTCGCCCGCGATCTCGGCCAAAGTCTCGCCCAGATATTGCTGGTGATCGACCGAGACGGGCGTGATCACCGATAGTACCGGGGTCACTACATTGGTTGCGTCCAGCCGCCCGCCAAGGCCCACTTCCAAGAGCGTGTAATCCGCCGGTGCCCGCGAAAAAGCGAGGATCGCGGCGCAGGTGGTGATCTCGAAATAAGTGATCTCCTCACCGCCATTGGCAGCGTGGCATTCGTCCAGCACAGCGGCCAGATCAGGCTCGGAAATCAACTCCCCCGCCACCCGGATGCGCTCATGAAAGCGCGCCAGATGTGGCGAGGTATAGGCGTGGACCGTCTTGCCCGCCGCTTCCAACCCGGCGCGGATCATCGCTTGGGTCGAGCCTTTGCCATTGGTCCCGGCGATATGGACCACCGGGGGCAGGTCGTTCTGCGGGTTGCCCAAGGCTTCCAGCAGCCGCCACATCCGGTCGAGCGTCAGATCGATGATCTTGGGGTGCAACGCCATCATCCGTTCTAGGATGACGTCCGATGAAGGCGTGCTCATTTTTTCTCTGGGCTTTCGGCAGGTAGGTCAGCCGACGCCTGAACCGCTGCGGCAGCCTCGGCCACCTCAGCTTCTTCCGGCGCTGGCAAATCGCCACGCACGGCTGGCGACAGGCCCATGAGCATCCGCGTAATGGTGATCAACTCATCGCGCATTTCGGTCCGTTTGGTCACACGGTCGAGCATGCCGTGGTCCAGCAGATATTCAGCCCGCTGGAAACCTTCGGGCAGTTTTTCACGGATCGTCTGCTCAATCACCCGCGGCCCGGCAAAACAGATCAGCGCGTTCGGCTCGGCAATCTGTACGTCGCCCAGCATTGCATAAGATGCTGTCACGCCGCCCGTGGTTGGATGGGTCAAAACGACGATATAGGGAAGACCGGCCTCTTTCAGCATCTGCACCGCCACGGTCGTGCGCGGCATTTGCATCAGGCTCAAGATACCTTCCTGCATCCGTGCGCCGCCAGCGGCAGAGAAAAGGATCAGGGGGCGCTTCAGCTTCACCGCTTCCTCGGCAGCGGCGATGATCGCGTTGCCGACATACATGCCCATGGAACCGCCCATGAAGGAGAAGTCCTGCGCACAGGCGACGATCGGCGTGCGGCCCATCTCGCCAGTCACAACCAGCATCGCCTCGTGCTCACCGGTCTGTTTCTGCGCGGCCTTCATCCGGTCGGGGTAGCGCTTCTGGTCCTTGAAATGCAGCGGATCAGGCGTTGGCGCGGGGACTTTGACCTCGGTGAAAATGCCGCCATCGAACAGCGCTTTAAACCGCGCGCGCGGGCTGATGTGCATGTGGTGGCCGCAGTTGGTGCAGACGTTCAGATTGTCCGACAGCTCGCGGTGAAACAGCATGGTGCCGCATTCGTTACACTTGGTCCACAGGTTGTCCGGCGTCTCGCGGCGCGAGAAGATCGAGTTGATACGCGGACGGACGTAGTTGGTGATCCAGTTCATTGGCAGGCCCCTGCTGTAGTTCCGTTCCAGATAATCCCCGCGCCGGGAAATTGCAATCAGCGCCGTATCGCCAGCCGCGCGGCCAGCCATGACACAATCATTAGCGCGAAATCCACCGGCAACCATGTGCGCATCGCTGCCGCGTCGTCCATCGAAAAGGGTGCGAGGTAGAGCGCCAGCCCCGACAGATCATCCGGCAGAGACACAATCAGAATGGCCGAGACATTGTTCCACAGATGTACCGCAATCGCGGGGCCAAGCGAGCCGGACCGCGCCGTCAAATCGGCCATCAGGATACCAAAGACCCCGGCCCAAAGCGCCACCATCAGCGCATTCTCCCCGGCCTCGGCTGGCAGGTAGTGGCCAAGCGCGAAGAGCGTCGAGGGCAGCACCATCCAGACCAGCGGCGAGTTGAACCGCGCCGCGAGTTGCTGCTGCACATAGCCGCGAAAGACGATCTCTTCCGCGCTGACCTGCACCAGCACCGCCAGCAGCGACAGCGGCAAAAGCAGCAACCAGCGGCCCAGCGGCAGGTTCGGCGTGAGGTCGCCCCCCATGTCCCACGGCGGCAAGATCAGCAGCACCGCCCCAAGGGCCAGCATCGCGAGAGACACGGCTCGAAAGCTTGGCCAAAGCCGCTCCGGCGCGCCCAGCAGGCTGCGCGCATTTCGGCGGTGGACCACGCGCACTGTTACCCCCACCGCCATCGCCATGGTCGCGAAGCTAAAGAGCAGCAAATACATCGCCTGCGGTGTCGCCCCTTGCAAAAGCGTGCCGTGCAGCGAGGTCGCCGCCGGGCCGACAAAGGCATAGATCGTCTGAAAATAAAACTCGTTCAGCGCCACATAGGCGATCACCGCCACAAAAAGCCCGAGCAAAAACCGCCAGAGCGCCGAAGAAGGCCGTGCCGGTGCCACAAAAGCCGCATGGGCGCTGTAATCAGGCCGCCACGTCATGAAGGGCAGAGGGCGAATAGGCAGGACGGGGTCTTGCAGTGCATATGCCGGGCTTTCACGCTTTAGGGCAGGTCAGGATGACCGGGCTAGAAGGTCAGAACCTATGCCCTAACACGCTGCGATACAACAAGTTCCCCCGGCCCAATCGCGCCAAAGCCTTGCAGCACCGCCCCTCCCCGACTATTCCATTCAAGACGTTTCAAGGAGCCCACCGATGTCCACCACCCCACGCTTCGACAAATCCCGGCTGCCCAGCCGCCACGTGACCGAAGGCCCCGCCCGCGCGCCGCACCGGTCTTACTACTATGCCATGGGCATGACCGAAGAAGAGATTCACCAGCCGCTTGTGGGCGTTGCCACCTGCTGGAACGAGGCCGCGCCCTGTAACATTGCTCTGAACCGTCAGGCGCAGGCGGTGAAAATCGGTGTGCATTCCGAACAAGGCACCCCGCGCGAATTCACTACGATCACTGTCACCGACGGGATCGCGATGGGCCATGAGGGCATGCGCTCTTCGTTGGCCTCCCGCGAAGCGATTGCGGATACCGTTGAACTGACCATGCGCGGCCATTGCTATGACGCGATTGTCGGTCTGGCGGGCTGTGACAAATCCTTGCCCGGCATGATGATGGCCATGTTGCGCCTCAACGTGCCCTCGGTTTTCCTCTATGGTGGCTCGATCCTGCCGGGCAAAGCACCTGCCGGGGCTGACGTTCCCGAAGATTTTGCCAGCCGCGATCTGACCGTGCAGGACATGTTCGAAGCCGTGGGCCGCTTCCAGAACGGCACCATGTCGCAGGCCGCGCTTGATGTGCTGGAACGCGTCGCCTGCCCCTCGGCGGGTGCCTGTGGCGGCCAGTTCACCGCCAACACCATGGCCTGTGTGTCGGAAGCCATCGGCCTCGCGCTGCCGAACTCGTCGGGCATGCCAGCGCCATACGAGAGCCGCGACGCCTATGCCGAAGCCTCGGGGGCTGCGGTGATGAACCTGATCGAGAAGAACATCCGCGCACGTGACATCTGCACCCGCGAAGCCTTTGAGAACGCCGCGCGCATCGTGGCCTGCACCGGGGGCTCGACCAACGCCGGTTTGCACCTGCCTGCCATGGCGCATGAAGCAGGGATCGAATTCTACCTCGAAGACGTTTGCGAAATCTTCCGCGACACTCCTTACTTCGTCGATATGAAACCGGGCGGCGCCTATGTCGCCAAAGACCTCTATGACGCGGGCGGCGTGCCAGTGGTGATGAAGGAGTTGCGCAAAGCGGGCCTTTTGCACACCGACTGTCTGACCGCCACAGGCCGCTCCATCGGCGAAGAGCTTGACCGCATCGACCGCGAGGCCGACGGCAAGGTGATCCACTCGGTCGCTAATCCAATCAGCAAGACCGGCGGCGTTGTGGGCCTCAAGGGCAACCTCGCCCCCGAAGGCGCCATCGTGAAAATCGCGGGCATGTCGGACGAAGACATCGTATTCACCGGCCCGGCGCTGGTGTTCGAATGCGAGCAGGACGCCTTTGAAGCGGTTCAAAACCGCGCCTACAAGGAAGGCGATGTTTTCGTCATCCGCAACGAAGGCCCCGCAGGCGGCCCCGGCATGCGCGAGATGCTGGCCACGACGGCGGCGCTCTCGGGCCAAGGCATGGGCAAGAAGGTGGCGCTGATCACCGATGGGCGTTTCTCGGGCGCGACACGCGGTTTCTGCGTGGGTCACGTCGGGCCAGAGGCCGCGCATGGCGGGCCGATTGCGTTGTTGAAGAACGGCGACATGATCACGCTCGATGCGATCAAAGGCAGCATCACCGTGGACCTCACGGATGAGGAACTGGCCGAGCGCCGCACGGGCTGGACCGGGCCGCGCGCCACCAACTACGAAAGCGGCGCGCTTTGGAAATATGCCAAGCTCGTCGGCCCCACCTACCTTGGCGCGGTCACGCATCCGGGTGCCAAGGCCGAAACCCATGACTACATGGACCTCTAAGGCCCCCTTCGCGGCGCTCGCGCTGTTCACCCTGTCTGCCTGCGAAGGCGGACAGGGTTTTTCTCTTGGCGGCAGCGCCGGAGCGGAAAAGCCCCCGCTCTTACAGACCAGCCTTGCAGGTGGCGCGGTCGAAGTCGTGCCCCCGCAGGGCTATTGCATTGACCGTAAAAGCCTCAAGCGCCACTTTGCCCTGATGGCACGATGTGACGCGCTTGGCCTGCCCGATGTCGTCACTGCAGCGCCCTTGGGCATTCTGACCCTCTCCCTCGTCGAAGCCGCTCCTGATACGCCCCTGCCGACACCGCAGGACGTGGCCAAGGCGGTCGGGCTGACGCAGGTTGTGGAAACGGACAGCCGCGACTATACGACGATCTTTGTTGCTGAAGGGCCGGTGCCGGCAGAAGGCATGTCAGGCCGCCATTGGCGCGGCACGGCGCGGCTGGCTGGGCATGTGGCGAGCGTCACCCTCTATGGCGCGCCGCAAAGCCGTGCGGTGTCGGACGAAGGGCGTAGCTTGATCGCCGAGCTGATCCGCCAAAGCCGCGCGCGCAGCGAAAGCCAGCCCAACTCCTAAACGCAACTGTTTCCAAATCAGCAACACTGCCCGCCTCGCGAAACAATCGCAGGGCAATTTATTTGAATGAAACCTTCGTCTTGCATAGAGTGCGGGAAACAAGGGGCGCAGCTTCATGGCGAATTTCAGCGGCGGATTTCTGGAGGGCAGGCTCTATGCCCGCGCGGTCCAACGCTGGGCACGCGCCGCCCGCCGTGCGGCCAGCGCTGATCTGGCAACCCTGCGCCGTCAACGCACCCGCGCGCGGCTGCTGCGCGCACAGCTTGACCAGTTGATTTACACCGCCGACGAACGGCTCGCGCTGCCGGTGGTCGGCGCCACAGGTTTCCCCAAGCCCCATAACGCTGATTGGGCGTGGCGGCCCGAGCTATGGCGCGGCCCATTGGCCGGTCCGGGCATCGCGGCGGTAGAGACCAAGTCAATGCTCGGTAACGAGGCGACGCTCTTTCACGACTGCAGCCGCTCAGAGTTGAGCCTACGTCAGCTGCGCAACACGCGCGAGGCCGATCTGGCGCCCTACGGCTTGCAGATGGACGTCTTCAAGTTCGACGGCTCCTTTCTGTCGCTGGTCATCGACCTGCCGCATGACGCGGTAGCAGGGCTGAAACGACGCCACCTTATTCGCATGGACACCATCGTGCAGATGGAGCACCCGTTAGAGATGTTCGCCCGGCTCAACATCCGCCACGGCCCCAACACCGAGCAGATTGTGCGCGAACTGCCTGCGGGTGAGGAACAGGTCAGCATCGAGTTTGATCTGGCCTATACTAAGCTCAACGAAAAACGCATCGAACGCGCTTGGGTCGACCTGATCTTTGAAGGGCCAGATATGAACCAAGTCGTCCTGCGCGACCTTACCTTCTCGCGCCGTCCGCGCGCCCAGATCTAGGACCAATAGATGAGCCGTTTCGACCTGACCAAGACCGTCATGCGCCAAGGGGTTTGGCAGGGTGTCCTGACTGCTCGCTCCGGTGAGGAAGATGCGCCAGAGATCGCCGTCACCCATTTGGGAAATGCCGTCGAAGGGGTCACGGTCACGGCGCAGGAAGTGGCTGGCCGCTGGGACTTAAACGTGCCGATCCCCGCGGAAGCTGTCGCCGATGGGGTGCAGACGTTGATCATCTCGGACCAGTCCACCGGCGACCAACTGGGCCATATCACCCTGATCGCTGGCGAGGCGCTTGGCGATGACATCCGCGCCGAGATGGACCTTCTGCGGGCCGAGTTGGACATGCTAAAACGCGCTTTCCGGCGGCATTGTCGCGAGACAAGTTAGGAGGCGTAAGCGGCTACCTTACTCCGCCTCAAGACGCATCAGAATTTCATCATAGAAAACCCCATCTACGCATAGGGCCGCACGATCTGTGGCCCATTGGGTAAATCCGGCCCGCTGGTACAACCGACGCGCGGCTACATTGGTCGAGACAACAGACAGGCGTATGGAACGACAATCACGAAACCCTTCGTCGATAGCGGCACTCAGCAGTTGCGACGAAAGCCCGGTGCCTCTCGCGCTTGGCCGCACAAACATGCCCCAGATCGTGGCAATATGGCGGACCTTTTCGGATTGGCTCTTCAAGATGCCAATAACCCCTTCCAGAGCCCGATCGTCATTGAAACCGCCAAACACTGCGCCAGACTCTATTCGTTCCGATACGAGCGAAAGTGGCAGCTTGGATTCATCCTCATAAGAAGCGCCGAAAGCTTCAGGATGGCTTTGCAAGCCTTCGAGCCGAATGGCCTGAAACGCGGCGGCGTCTTCTCCGGTAAGTTTTCGAATATCCATGGAGCTATTCTGCATATGCGGTGACAGGTTCCAAGCACAGTGAGCCCCCGCCCTTCCCTTACTTAAAAGCCATCCCATAAATGCAAAAAAAGGCCCCGCTGTCTCCAGCGAGGCCCTAATTCCAAACTGCCCGAGGCTTACTTCTCGGACCCCAAGGCCGACAGACCTTTCAGAATGTCAATGGCATAGGCCAGTTGGTAATCCTCCTCGCGCAGTTCTGCCGCCTTGCGGGCCTTCTCGCGGTCCTCTTCGATCTGCTTGATCTGATCTTCGCTCAGGCTGTCGTTGTTCAGGCTACCGCGCAGATCGGCCTCAGACCGCAGGGGACGGGCGGGCAGGTTCTCGTCCTCTTCAGTCTCGGGTTTGGTCGGCGGCTGGGCTACAACGATGTCAGGCGAGACGCCAAGCGCTTGGATCGAGCGGCCCGATGGCGTGTAATAACGCGCCGTGGTCAGGCGCATTGCGCCGTCACCGCGCAGCGGCATCACGGTCTGAACCGAGCCTTTGCCGAAGCTCTTGGTGCCAATCACGATGGCGCGGCGGTGATCTTGCAGGGCACCGGCCACAATCTCCGAGGCCGAGGCAGAGCCGCCATTGATCAGCACCACAATCGGTTTGCCCATCGACAGATCGCCAGGGGTCGCATTCACCCGGTCGCCGTCTTCCAGATCACGGCCACGGGTGCTGACGATCTCGCCCTCGTTCAGGAAAGCGTCCGACACGGCAATCGCTTGATTGAGCAGCCCGCCGGGGTTGTTGCGCATGTCGAGAACGATGCCGTTGATGTTCTCAATACCGCCAGCCGCTTCGATTTGCTCTTCCAGACCTTCCTTCATCTTCGGATAGGTCTGCTCGTTGAAGGTGGTCAGGCGCAGCACAGCCGTCTCGCCCACGGTCCGCGCCCGCACGGCAGTCAGCTGGATCGTATCGCGCACGATAGAGACGTCGAAAGGCTCCGGCTCGCCTTCACGCACCACGGTGATCATGATCTCGGACCCGACCGGCCCGCGCATCATCTCGACCGCGTCATCCAGTTGCAGGCCGAGCAGGCTTTCGCCATCGACATGGGTGATGAAATCACCGGCCTCAATCCCAGCTTCAGCGGCAGGGGTGCCGTCGATAGGCGAGACGACTTTCACAAAGCCCTCTTCCTGCGTAACTTCGATGCCAAGCCCGCCAAACTCACCACGTGTCTGCTCGCGCATTTTGGCGGCGTCCTTGGGCGAGAGATAGGAAGAGTGCGGATCAAGGGAGGTCAGCATACCGTTGATCGCCGCTTCGATCAGGTCGCCGGGATCGACTTCTTCGACATATTGGGCGCGGATGCGTTCGAAGATATCGCCAAACAGGTCGAGCTGTTCATAGACATTGGTGGTCTTCTCGGCCTCTTGCGCCAGCAGCGGGCCAGCGACCTGCGTGGTCGCCACAACCCCTGCCAGCGTGCCTGCCACGGCTGCCATCACGAATTTCTTCATCTGCTATCCATCCTTGTCGGTGCGGAACCAGTCTGCCGGGTCCTGAGGTATGTTCTCTTGTCTGACTTCTATATAGAGCGTTTCCGTCCGGTCAGCGCCAGTGTCATCACCATTTGGTGACATTGCCGAAGTTGTGCCGTTTTCCGGCCCGCCCATCAACCCAATCGGCGTGCCACCGGCAATCACCTGCCCGGCATTGCCGTAAACCACGTCGAGCCCGGCCAGCACAAAGAGCGTATCGACCTGCGGCTCGAGGATCACCACATTGCCCAAATCCAAGAGCGGCCCGACATAGCGGATCGTCGCGGCAGAGGGGCTGGTGACGATGGCACGGGGGCGCGTGGCGAGGATCATGCCGGGGCGCGTGACGCCAGCTGAATCGGTTTCGCCTGCTGCGCGCAGCACCAGTCCTTGAGCAGGCAGAGGCAGATCGCCCACCCGTCCGTCTAGGTTGACCGGCGCAGGCTCTACCGCGCCCGTTGTGATTTCAGACAGCCCACTGGCAAAGCCCTCGAGGGTTTCGGTCGATGCAATGAGGATCGCAGTACGCACCGGATCTTCGGTAAAGCGCAGCGGCAGATCGGTGCGATTGGCCATGGCTTGGTTGAGCTCAGTCCGTGCCCGCTGCACTTCGGTCAGCCCTTCTTGCAACCGCTGCGCCGCATCATTCTGCAGGGCGCGCAGGGTTTTGACGTCTTCGTAATCTTGCCGCAGCGCATCGGCCCGAGCGTTCAGCGCCGGGGTCAGTTCGGCCAGTAACATCCCGGCGCGGGCGGTGCCCATCGGACCATCGGGATGCAGTAGGACGACCGGCGAGGGATCACCGCCAATGCTCTGCAGCACGCCAAGAAACTGCGCCACCTCGCCTTCACGGGCCTGTAGTTTCCGGCTAAGCTGGGCTTCGTTAATTGCCGCTTGCCGCAGGCCAGCACGCATCGCCGCCAGCCCGGCCTCAAAGGCCTGAATGGTTTCGGTGAGCGCTTTCACCCGGTCGCGCGCGCCGTCCGCACTATCAAGCTGGGCCGAAGCCTTTTCCAGTGCGGTCGACGCCGCACGTGCCTGCGCCGCCGCTTCCTCGGCTTGGGCCTGTGCCATCATCGGCAGACAGGCAAAAAGGACAGCCGCGGCGAAATGCTTCATGATAGCAGGCTTTTCCCGGTCATCTCATCGGGCTGCGGCAGCCCCATGAGTTCCAGCACCGTCGGCGCCAGATCGGCCAAGCGCCCATCGCGCAGGCTCGCCCCTGCGGGTGCGCCCACCACCACCACGGGCACGGGGTTCAGCGTATGCGCCGTATGCGCGCCGCCGGTTTCGGGGTCGAGCATCATCTCGCAGTTGCCGTGATCCGCCGTGACGATCATCGCCCCGCCAGCTTTTTCGAGCGCCGTCAGCACCCGGCCCAGCCCCGCGTCCACCGCTTCGCAGGCCGCAATCGCCGCCTTCAGATCGCCGGTATGGCCGACCATATCGGGGTTAGCATAGTTCACCACGATGAGGTCATAGCCCGCCTCGATAGCGCCGACGAACTGGTCGGTGACCTGCGCGCAGGACATCTCGGGCTGTAAATCATAGGTCGCCACGTCCGGCGATTTGGGCATGTTGCGGTCTTCGCCCTCGGCCGGGATTTCGACCCCGCCGTTGAGGAAGAAGGTCACATGCGGATATTTCTCGGTCTCGGCGAGGCGGAACTGGCGTTTGCCATGCGCAGCCACCCAAGCGCCCAGTGGATTCACGATCTCGGGTTTGGGGTACATCGTGGTCATATAGGAAGCGTGGTCTTTGGAATATTCTGCCATGCCCATCAGCGCCGCCCACTCGGGGCACGGGCCGGTGTCATAGGCGTCAAAGCTCGGATCGCCCAAGGCCGCCATGATCTCGCGTGCACGGTCGGCGCGGAAGTTGAGGCAGAAGAGCCCGTCGCCGGATGCCGCGCCTTTGTAACCTTCGATAACCGTTGCGGCGATAAATTCGTCCGTCTCGCCTCTGTCATAGGCCGCTTGCACCGCTGCTTGGGCGTCAGGGGCAGCGCCACCCTCGCCCCGCAAGATCGCCGCCGACGCTTTGGCCACGCGGTCCCAACGGTTGTCCCGGTCCAGCGCGAAATAGCGGCCCGTCACCGTGACGATCCGCGCAGACGTGGGCAGCGCCTTTTCCAACGTCTCGAAATAGCCAAGCGCCGAAGACGGCGCCACATCTCGCCCGTCCGTTATCGCATGGATCACCACCGGCACCCCTGCGGCGTCAAAAGCACAGGCGGCGGCGATCATATGGCTAAGATGCCCATGCACCCCGCCGTCCGAGACCACGCCCATCAGATGCGCCGTGCCGCCGGTCTCTTGCAGCTTGGCGATAAAGTCGCGCAGCCGTGCATTTTTGGCAAAGCTGCGTTCCTCAATTGCCAGATCAATCTGGCCCAAGTCCATCGCCACCACCCGGCCTGCGCCGATATTGGTGTGACCAACCTCGGAATTGCCCATCTGGCCCCGCGGCAAGCCGACGTCCGGGCCATGTGTGATCAACTGCCCGCTCGAACCGGCCTGCATGATCCGGTCGAAATTTGGCGTCTGTGCCAGCAAAGGCGCGTTGCCCTCGCGGGTCTCGTTCAGCCCCCAGCCGTCAAGGATGCACAATACCACGGGTTTGGGGGCGCTCATTGGGACGTCTCTTCTGGCTGCTTCGCTTTGCGGGTCTTTTACCCCTTGTGGGCTGGCACTTGAACCACTTTGTGCGCCCCCGCCCCATTCCCGCGCAGAGCCCTTGCCCCGCAGGCCCGCTTTGGTCATAACGAGGGGCAACTTTTGTCTGATCTAAGGACCAGCCCATGACCCTGCCCGCGCCCGAAACCCGCATCGTGAACACTTGGCGTGTGGCCTGTGACGGCAGCGAAGGCGCGCTTGGCCATCCGCGCGTCTGGCTGCAGATCCCCCAAGATCGCGGCTGGGTCGAATGTGGCTATTGCGACTGCAAATTTGTGCATGCGGAGTTTGAAGGCAAAGTCTGAGCCTTCCCGACCGACAGTAGCAACAACCGAACCGACGGCACGAAGCTGCCCGCGCGGCGCATTGGCGTCTGGCCGTAGCGCGTGCTTCGTGGCAAAAGGAACGCCAACCGAAGCGGAGCATCCCCATGACATTTGGCAAAGGCCACCACCTGCATCTGATCGACGGCTCGGCCTTCATCTTTCGCGCCTATCACGCCCTGCCGCCGCTGACGCGCAAGTCCGACGGCATGCCCATCGGGGCGGTCGCCGGGTTTTGCAACATGCTGCACCGCTATGTGGAGGGCAACACCGGCCCCAATGCGCCGACCCATGTGGCGGTGATTTTCGACAAGGGCAGCCATACCTTCCGCAACGACATGTACGACCAGTACAAGGCCAACCGCGAGGCGATGCCCGAAGACCTGCGCCCGCAGATCCCGCTGACCCGCACTGCGACGGCGGCGTTTAACATCGCCTGCAAAGAGCTTGAGGGCTATGAGGCCGACGACATCATCGCCACCCTCGCCGTGCAGGCCCGCGCCTCCGGGGGCCGCTGCACCATCATCAGCTCCGACAAGGATCTGATGCAATTGGTCGGCGACGGCGTGGAAATGCTCGACGCGATGAAGAACAAGACCATCGACCGCGATGGGGTGTTCGAGAAGTTTGGCGTCTATCCTGAGCGCGTCGTCGATGTGCAAGCACTGGCGGGCGATTCGGTTGATAACGTGCCCGGCGCGCCCGGCATCGGGATCAAGACGGCGGCATTGCTGATCAATGAGTTTGGCGATCTCGACGCGCTCTTGGAACGTGCCGAAGAGATCAAGCAACCCAAACGTCGCCAGACCCTGATCGACCATGCCGAGCAAATCCGCCTGAGCCGCAGCCTTGTGCTGCTGGATGAAAACACGCCGATCGACTTTACCATCGACGACCTCGAAGTCCGCGACCCCGATGCCGACCAATTGCTCGGCTTCCTGTCGGAAATGGAATTCCGCACCCTGTCGAAACGCGTGGCCGAGGTGCTGGGTCGCGAAGCGCCTGCCATTCCCGACGCGCCCGCACCGGCCGTCGCCGACGCGCCGCAGGTCGCGGATGTGCCCTTTGACCACAGCAAATACGAGCAGGTCAGTGACGCCGAAGCGCTGCGGGTCTGGCTCGACCGGATTTATGAGGTCGGCTATGTCGCCGTGGATACCGAAACCACCGGCCTGAATGAAATGACGGCGGAACTCGTCGGCGTTTCGCTGTCGGTTGAGCCGGGGCAGGCCTGCTATATCCCGCTGACCCATAAGGCGAGCCGCAGCGACGACCTGTTCGGCTCCGACGACCTCGCCCCCGGCCAGATGCCTTTTGAAGAGGCCCTGCAACTGCTGACGCCGATGCTGGAGGACCCCGCGATCCTCAAGATCGGGCAAAATATGAAATACGACGGCAAGATCTTTGCCCAGTTGGGCATCACCGTCGCCCCCATCGACGACACCATGTTGATGTCCTACGCGATGCACGCGGGCCTGCATGGGCATGGCATGGATGCGCTTTCGGAACGCTACCTCGGCCACACGCCCCTGCCGATCAAACCACTGCTGGGCAGTGGCAAATCCGCCGTGACCTTCGACAAGGTGCCGATGGAAGACGCCGTCCCCTATGCGGCTGAAGACGCCGATGTCACCCTGCGCCTCTGGCAGTTGTTCAAGCCGCAATTGCACCGCGCCGAGGTCACAAAAGTTTACGAAACACTTGAGCGCCCGCTGGTGCCGGTGCTGGCGCAAATGGAACGCGCGGGCATCTTGGTCGATCGCGACACGCTCAGCCGCATGTCGAACGCCTTTGCCCAGAAAATGGCGGGGCTGGAGGCTGACATTCACGAGCTGGCGGGCGAGACTTTCAACGTCGGCTCTCCGGCGCAGCTTGGCGAGATCCTCTTTGACAAGATGGGCCTTCAGGGCGGCAAGAAGGGCAAGGCGGGCAAATATTCCACCGGCGCGGATGTGCTGGAGGATTTGGCGACCGAGCATGACCTCGCCCGCCGGGTGTTGGACTGGCGGCAGTTGTCGAAGCTGAAATCCACTTACACCGACGCCTTGCAGGACCATGTGAACGCCGACACGGGCCGGGTGCACACCTGCTATTCCATCGCGGGTGCGGCCACGGGGCGTTTGGCCTCGACCGACCCGAACTTGCAGAACATCCCGATCCGCTCGGAAGAAGGCCGCCGCATCCGCGAGGCTTTTGTCGCGCCCGAGGGCAAGGTGTTGGTGGCGCTGGACTACAGCCAGATCGAGCTGCGGATTCTGGCGCATATTGCCCAGATCGACGCGCTCAAGGAAGCCTTTCAACGTGGCGATGACATCCACGCCATGACCGCGTCCGAGATGTTCGACGTGCCGATGGACCAGATGACCCCGGAAATTCGCCGCAACGCCAAAGCGATTAACTTTGGCGTGATCTACGGCATTTCCGGCTTTGGCCTCGCGCGTAACCTGCGCATTCCTCGGGCCGAGGCGCAGGGTTTCATCGACCGCTATTTCGAGCGTTTCCCCGGCATCCGCACCTATATGGACGACACCAAGGCTTTCGCCAAAGAGCACGGCTATGTGCAGACGCTGTTCGGTCGCCGGATCAACACGCCCAACATCGGTGCGAAAGGCCCGCAGGCTGGGTTCGCCGCCCGCGCCGCAATCAATGCGCCGATCCAAGGCACCGCCGCCGATGTGATCCGCCGCGCGATGATCCGCATGCCTGCAGCGATTGCAGACCTGCCCGCGACGATGCTCTTGCAGGTGCATGACGAACTGCTCTTCGAGGTCGAAAAGGGGGCCGAAGACGCGCTGATCGCCGCGGCGCGTGAGGTGATGGAGAATGCCAATGATCCGGTGGTGAAGCTGGATGTGAAGCTGACCGTGGATGCGGGTGTGGGTGCCGACTGGGCGGAGGCGCATTGATGGGCGATATGGAGCTTCCCGACGACCTCGCGCAAGCGCTGGAAGAGACCGGCGCGCAGGCGGGATGGGACGGGTACAGCGATGAGTTGCGCGCCGATGCGTTGGCATGGATTGACGATGCGCGGACAACGACGGCGCGGTCGAAGCGGGTCGATGACGTGGCGCGCTTTGCGGGCAAAGGCCTGCCGCCAACGCCGTTTCAGTAACGTGAGGGCCATCGCCTGCCCGCGGGTCGGCGATCCAACGGCTGGACGTTGCCACTTTATGGTTCAGCCGTGACGCGACTTAGCCTAATCGCGCCTAGCCTCACCAAATCGCCTACCCGTCCGGGCGGGCAGGCGATGGCCCGGCGCCTGCGGCTTGATTCCGGGCTGGGTGGCAAGATCGTCGTCAGCGCATAGAAACTCACAGCCATTTCCGCTATTCAATCCACATGACCCCAATCCTCTACTCCTTCCGCCGCTGCCCCTACGCCATGCGCGCCCGCGTCGCCCTCTCCGCCTCGGGCACACAGGTATACCTGCGCGAGGTCGTCCTGCGCGACAAACCCGAGGCCTTCCTAGCGGCCTCCCCCACCGCCACCGTGCCCTGCCTCGTGGCTGACAACGGCCCCATCGACGAAAGCCTCGACATCATGAAATGGGCACTGGCGCAGAACGACCCTGAAGGCTGGCTCGACATGCCAGACGCAGGCCACGACTGGATCGCCCGCGCCGATGGCCCATTCAAAGACGCGCTCGACCGCACCAAATACGCCACGCGCTACCCTGAAGAAGACCCCGAGGAACAACGCAGCAATGCCGCCGAATTCCTGCAGGACCTCGACGCACAACTGAACGACTGGATCTTCGACCGCCCTACGCTGGCAGACTATGCGATCCTGCCTTTCGTCCGGCAATTCGCCTTTATCGACAAAACATGGTTCGACGCACAGGATTGGCCCGCCTTACACCACTGGCTAGACCGCTTTCTCGCGTCCGAGCGGTTCGAAAGCATCATGACGAAATACCCGCAGTGGCAGCCCGGCGATGCGCCGATATCATTCCCCTAGCGCCGCGACCCAGCCTAAGGTTTCTTCTGTCGGCCCGCCGGGGTGATATTCGCCACTGACCCAACCGTCATAACCCCGCGCCCTCAGCGCCACAAAGAGCGCATTAAAGTCGACATCCCCCGTCCCCGGCGCTCCGCGCGCGGGTGTGTCGCCAAGCTGCACATGCCGGATCAGCGTTGCATATTCCTCAAACACCGCCACCGCATCACCGTGGATCATCTGCGCATGAAAACTGTCGAATTGCAGCGCCACATTCGGCGCGTCTATTGCTGCGAGCAGGTCAGCCGCCTGAGCATAATCGTTTAGAAAATACCCCGGCTTGGCCTGCGGCGAAAGCGGTTCAATCATCAGTGTCACACCTTCGGGTGCCTCAGCCGCCGCGCGCTTCAGGTTCGCGACGAAAGTCTCTGTTGCCACCGCGCCCTCGGCCTCGCCCGCCATCACATGCACCAGCTTCGGGCGCAAAGCCTCCACATAGCGAGACACCCGCCGCATATCATAGGCAAAGCGCGCCTCTCCGCCCGGCAGGGCCGCGAATCCGGGCACTCCGCCCGTATAGTTCGGCGGCGGCGCGTTAATGAGAACGAGGTCCAAGCCGTTGCGCAGCAAGGCCCGCTGGGTTTCCTTGGCCGGCATTTCATAGGGAAAGAGCACTTCGACCGCGCTGAACCCGGCCTCGGCCGCGGCATCAAAACGGTCTAGATAGGGCAGCTCCGCCCAAAGGAGCGAAAGATTGGCGGCGGGGGTCATTGGCATTCTGGGCGGTGGGCTTGGTCTATTGCGGCAGATCTTCTGACGGGATGATGCCAAAGAATTCCCCGCCCGACCAGACACCAAACCAGCCGTCCAGATGCGCGCCCAGATCAACCAACCGGTAGAAACTCTTGCGGTCAATCAGCGCCTCCAGATTGCGGCGCACCAGCACATAGGGCGACGGCTCGCCGGTTTCCTCATCACGCACCACGCGGATCGGGTGCTCTCGCCCCGCCTCGGCCACATCGCCCAGATTGGTTAAAAACCGCAACTGCTGCGCTTCGCCTTCACCTTCGACCTCAAAGTCCACGGCGACAAAGGGCGCGTCTTCGACCGTGATGCCAACCTTCTCCACAGGGGATTTGAGGAAATAGTCATCCCCCTCACGCCAGAGAATCGATGCGAACAATTTGACCATTTCGATCCGCCCAATCGGCGTGCCTTGGTAAAACCACGTCCCGTCGCGTTTGATCTGCATGTCCAGATCGCCACAAAATTCGGGGTTCCACTTCTCCAGCGGCGGCGTTCCGCGCGTTTTCGCGGCCTTGGCAGCTTGGATGAGACTGTCTGTCGTGGGGGTCACGGTATTTTGTCCGCTCATTGGTTTTGCCATTCCCTTTGGTCGCGATACACTTACACCTGAAAGATATAACTCCGGGGAAAGAAATGTCATGGCCGAAGCGGATGATCTGATCGCGCATATCGAAGCGTTGACCGAAAAGCTGGCGCAGGCCAAACAGTCGATCACCGGGCGGTTCGTCGGACAGGAGCAGGTAGTTGACCTTGCCCTGACCGCGCTGCTCTGCGGCGGTCATGGGCTGCTGATCGGCCTGCCGGGTCTGGGCAAGACACGGCTGGTGGAAACGCTCGGCACCGTCATGGGCCTGAACGGCAACCGGGTGCAATTCACGCCTGACCTGATGCCCGCCGACATCCTCGGTTCCGAAGTGCTCGACACCGCGCCTGACGGCAGCCGCGCCTTTCGCTTTATCGAAGGGCCGATTTTCTGCCAGCTGTTGATGGCCGATGAGATCAACCGCGCCAGTCCCCGCACCCAGTCGGCGCTGCTGCAGGCGATGCAGGAAAAGACTGTGACAGTGGCGGGGCAGGATCGCAGCCTCGGCCAGCCCTTCCACGTGCTCGCCACCCAAAACCCGATTGAACAAGAAGGCACCTACCCGCTGCCCGAAGCGCAGCTTGACCGTTTCTTGGTGCAGATCGACGTGGCCTACCCCGACCGCGCCACCGAGCGCGACATCCTGATCGCGACCACCGGCGTCGAAGAGGGCGCGGTGCAACCCGTCTTTACCTCCGAAAACCTGCTGGTTGCCCAAAACCTCCTGCGGCGGATGCCGGTGGGCGATAGTGTGGTCGAGCTGATCCTCGATCTGGTCCGCGCGTTCCGCCCCGAGGAGGCCGAAGCCACCCCCGCCGTGCGCGACAGCGTCGCTTGGGGGCCGGGGCCGCGTGCAGCGCAGGCCTTGATGCTAACCGTGCGGGCGCGTGCCTTGCTCGACGGACGGCTTGCGCCCTCAGCCGAAGACGTGCTGGCCATGGCCCGCCCGGTGCTGAGCCACCGCATGGCGCTGAACTTCGCGGCCCGTGCGCGGGGCGAGAGCCTGCAAGCGCTGATCGACGAGACCGCCACCCGACTGATCGGTAAAAAGGCCGCCGCGTGAGCCATTCCCCCCTGTCCCTCAGGGCCGGAGCCGAAGGCGAAGCGGCCCGGTTGCCCGCGCTCTTGGCCCGCGCCGAGCAACTGGCGGGCGCCGTGCTGCCCGGCGCGCATGGCCGCCGCCGGGCCGGGTCGGGGGATGATTTCTGGCAATACCGCCCGGCGCAGATCGGCGACAGCCGCCGCATGGTCGACCACCGCCGCTCGGCGCGGGGCGATCAGGAGTTCGTGCGCGAACGCGAATGGCAAATCGCGCAGTCGGTGATGCTCTGGGTCGATCAGGGTGCGTCGATGCGCTTTGCGTCGGACAAAGGGTTGCCGGACAAGGCCGACCGCGCGCGTCTGCTGGGATTGGCGCTGTCGATCCTGCTGTTGCGCGGGGGCGAGCGGGTCGGCCTCACTGGCACCGCGCTCCCGCCCCGGCGTGGCAACCCGCAGATTTTGCGCTTGGCCGAGATGCTTTGCGAAGAAGACACCCGCGACTACAGCCCGCCCGAACATCGAGGCATGATCCCCCATGCACGGGCGATTTTCATCTCGGACTTCATGGGCGACCTCGCCCCGGTGCAGACCGCGCTGACCAAAGCCGCCGACCGTGGCGTGCGCGGCATCCTCTACCACCTGCTTGATCCATCCGAAGAGGCATTCCCCTTCACAGGTCGCACAATCTTTGAAAGCGTCGGCGGCACCCTGCGCCATGAAACGCTGAAAGCCAACGACCTGCGCGACCGCTATCTCGAGCGCCTCGCCGCCCGCAAAGACGAGCTGCAACACCTCTGCGCCCGCACCGGTTGGCGCTACGGGCTGCACCACACGGATGCCTCGGCGCAATCCGCGCTGCTCTGGCTCTATGGCGCGCTGGATGCGCGACAAGGGGGCCGGGCATGAGCGTCTTTGGCGGCATCGGCTTCACCGCGCCTTGGCTGCTGCTGGCCCTGCTGGCGCTGCCGATCCTTTGGCTAATCCTGCGCGCCGTGCCGCCCGCCCCGATCCGCCGCCGCTTTCCCGGCGTGGCGCTGTTGCTGGGCCTGACCGATGCCGAAAGCACGACGGACCGCACGCCGTGGTGGCTGCTCTTGCTGCGCATGCTGGCGGTGGCTGCGATTATTGTGGGCCTCGCCGGACCAGTGCTGAACCCGCAGGCCGAGACGAAACCGGGCAGCGGCCCGCGGCTGATGGTGCTCGACGGCTCATGGGCCGGTGCCAGCCGCTGGGACCAGCAGATCGCCGCCGTTGACGCGCAGCTCGCCCGCGCCGGGCGGGCCGAGCGCACGGTGGGCATTCTGTCTCTGGCCCAGCCCGACGTGCCGACTTTCCAATCCGCCGACGCATGGCGCAGCCGCCTTGCCGGGCTGTCCCCCGCTCCATGGCAACCCGCCCCCGCTGACATCACCCGCGCGCAAGAGATCATGGCCGAGCTGCCCGCCTTCGACACGATGTGGTTCAGCGATGGGCTGGACTATCCGGGCCGGGATAACCTCCTTGCGACTCTGCAAGAGCAAGGCGCGGTCGAGGTGCATCAATCGGGCAGCAACGTCATCGGCATCGCCCCCGCCGTGTACCGCGACGGGGTGATCGACCTCACCCTGCGCCGCGCTGCGCCCGGGCCCGAACGGGACGCCGTCGTACAAGCCCAAGGCCGCGACCCGGCAGGCAATGCCCGCGTGCTCGCCACCGCCAATGCGACCTTCGAGGCAGGCGCGACCGAGGCCAGCGCGTCCCTCTCGCTCCCAGCAGAACTGCGCGGGCGGCTGACGTCTTTCGACATAGCGGGCCAACGCTCCGCTGGGGCACGAACCCTCGTGGATGACGGCCTCCGCCGCCGCGAAGTCGCGCTGATCGGCGGGCGCGGGGCCCAAGAAGGGCTGCAACTGCTCTCACCGCTGCATTACATCGAACAGGCACTGGCCCCGAGCGCCGATCTGATCGACGGCACCTTGACCGACGTGCTGCCCGCCAACCCCGATGTGATCGTGCTGGCCGATGTCGCCACCCTCGCCCCCGCCGAGGCCGAGCCGTTGCAAGAGTGGATCGACCAAGGCGGCATGCTGATCCGTTTCGCCGGGCCGCGCATCGCCGCCAGTGATGTAAGCCGCATTGATGAAGACCCGCTGATGCCCGTGCGCCTGCGCGCCGGGGGCCGGAGCGTCGGCGGTGCGATGTCTTGGGGCGAGCCGAAAGCACTGGCGCCCTTTCGCAACGGCTCGCCCTTCTTTGGCCTGCCGGTGCCGGATGATGTGACCGTCTCCGCCCAAGTCGTCGCCCAGCCAGACCCGACGCTGGCCGACCGGGTGATCGCGTCGCTCAGCGACGGCACACCGCTGGTGACGCGCAAGGCGGTTGGACAGGGGCAGATCGTGCTGTTTCACGTCACCGCCACGGCGGAATGGTCGACCCTGCCGCTGTCGGGCCTTTTCGTGCAGATGATGGAGCGGCTGGCCGTGTCCTCGAGCGCAAGCGCACCGGAGGCTGGCAGCTTGGACGGCACCACATGGACCCCGCTGCGTGTGATGGACGGGTTTGGCACATTGTCAGACGCGGGCAACCTGCCCGGCGTCGCGGGGCCGGACCTGATCTCGGCCCCCTCCGGGCCTGCGCTGCCCCCCGGCATCTACGGCTCAGAAGACCGGCGGTTGGCGCGCAATGTGCTGACCGAGGAGACACGGCTCACGCCTGCAAGCTGGCCTGCCGATGTACCCGTTCGCGGCCTGACATTGCCGCCCGAACAGCCCCTCGCCGGGGCGCTTCTGTCCTTCGCAATCCTGCTGCTGGTGGCAGATGTTTTGGCGTCACTCGCGCTGTCCGGCCTCTTGCTGCGCCGCTCGGGCAGCACGCTGGCGCTCCTGCTCGCAGTTGGCCTCACCGCCCAAAGCGCCGATGCACAGGAAGACGACCCCGAAAGCTTCGCCGTGCGCGCCGCCGCCGAAGTCACTTTGGCCCATGTCCTGACCGGCAACGAAGACGTCGATGAGATCGCACGTGCCGGGCTGACGGGTCTGTCCGACACGCTCTATTTTCGCACCTCCGTGGAGCCTGCCCTGCCAATGGGTGTCGATTTGGAGCAGGACGAACTGGCCTTCTTCCCCATTCTCTATTGGCCCGTGACCCCAGACCAACCGCGCCCTTCGACCGAGGCTTACGGCAAGCTCAACGACTACCTGCGATCGGGCGGGCTGATCCTGTTCGACACCCGCGACGCCGATATCGCGTCCTACGGCGCTTCCAGCCCCAACGGGCGCAAACTGCAGGAACTCGCCGCCCCGCTCGACATTCCGCCGCTGGAACCGCTGCCGGGTGACCATGTGCTGACCCGCACCTTCTACCTGCTGCAAGACTATCCGGGCCGCTACAGCAGCCGTGATGTCTGGGTCGAAGCCGCGCCGCCGGATGCCGAGAAAATAGAAGGCATGCCTTTTCGCAATCTAAACGATGGCGTCACGCCCGTGGTGATCGGCGGCAACGACTGGGCCGCCGCCTGGGCCGTGCGCCGCGATGGGGCGCCACTCTTGCCGATTGGCCGCGGCTTTGCCGGGGAACGGCAGCGCGAGTTGGCCTACCGCTTTGGTGTGAACCTCGTGATGCATGTGCTGACCGGGAACTACAAATCCGATCAGGTCCATGTGCCTGCGCTGCTTGATAGGTTGGGCCAATGACCGGATCGGTGATCTTTGACCCGCTCATCCCGCTGCCGCTGCTGGTCGCACTGGCGGTTCTGGCGCTGCTCGGCGTCGCGCTGGCGGTCTGGCGCGGGTTGTCGGGCTGGGCCCTGCGCGGGCTAGCGGCGGCGGTGGTGCTGGCCGCGCTGGCCGGGCCGTCTTATCAAACCGAAGACCGTGCGCCGTTGAATGACATCGTGCTACTGCTCGAAGACGAAAGCGCCAGCCAGCGGTTGAGCGACCGTGCCGCGCAATCGGGAGAGGCCGCCGAGGCCATGGCCGCCCGCATCACCGCCCGCCCCAACACCGAATTGCGCCGCATCACCGTGCCGGACGGGGCCGAAGACGCAGGCACACGGCTCATGACCACGCTGGCCGACGCACTGGCCGAAGAACCGCGCTCGCGCGTCGCCGGTATTCTGGCGATCAGCGATGGTCGCGTACATGACGCCGATCTGCCGCTCGACCTGCCCGCGCCGCTGCATCTGCTGCAAACCGGCAAGCAAAGCGATTGGGACCGCCGCCTGACCGTGCGCAACGCCCCGGCCTTTGCCATCATCGGCGAGCCGGTGACCCTGACCCTGCGCATCGACGATCTGGGCGCTGCACCGGCGGACGCGCCGCTGACGCGGCTGGATATCTCGGTCGATGGTGAAGACCCGCAAAGCTTTAATGTGCCCGTCGGCCAAGACATCGACCTGCCCATCACCCTGCCCCACGGCGGGCGCAACGTGATCCGCTTTTCCCTGCCCGAAGCCGAGGGGGAGTTGACCGACCGCAACAATGCCGCGCTGATCCAGATGAACGGGGTGCGGGACCGGCTTAGCGTGCTGCTGGTCTCGGGCGAGCCACATCCCGGCGGGCGTACATGGCGCAACCTGCTGAAGTCTGACAGCTCCGTCGATCTTGTGCATTTCACCATCCTGCGCCCGCCTGACAAACAGGACGGCGTGCCGGTGAATGAACTGTCGCTGATCGCTTTCCCGACGCGCGAGCTTTTCATGGACAAGATCGACGACTTCGATCTGATCATCTTTGACCGCTACCAGCGGCGCGGCATTCTGCCTGCGCTCTACCTCGATAACGTCGCGCAATATGTGCGCAAGGGCGGCGCGGTGCTGGTCGCGGCGGGGCCTGATTTCGCCAGCGCGGACAGTCTCTACCGCTCGCCCCTCGGCACGGTGCTGCCCGCCACGCCTACCGCCCGCGTGCTCGAAGAACCCTTCCCGCCCGCCGTCACCGACATCGGCCAGCGCCACCCCGTCACCTCGGACCTCCCCGGCAAGGGCGATTGGGGCCGCTGGCTGCGCCAGATTGATGTGACCGCTGACAGCGGCGACGTGGTGATGAGCGGCACCGACGACCGCCCGCTGCTGGTACTCGACCGCGTCGGCGAAGGGCGTGTGGCGCTACTGGCGTCGGACCATGCGTGGCTCTGGAACCGCGGCTACGAGGGCGGCGGGCCGCAGTTGGAACTGCTGCGTCGTTTGGCCCATTGGATGATGAAGGAGCCGGAGCTTGAGGAAGAGGCCCTGACCGCCAGTGCCGAGGGCCAGACCATGCGCATCACCCGCCGGACATTGGACGAGACCGTGCCGCCCGTCACCATCACCGCGCCGGATGGCAGTACAACGGAACTGACCCTTGAGCCTGCCGGGCCGGGGCGGTTTGAGGCACAGCATACGGGGGAGGAGATCGGCCTCTACCGGCTTGAGAACGGCGACGAAGTCACCGTCATCGGCCTCGGCCCTGCCGCCCCGCGTGAGTTTGTCGAAACGATTGCCAGTGACGCAGCCCTGCGCCCCGTGATCGATCCGCTGCGCGGTGGTGTGGCGCGAGTGGAAGACGGCCTGCCCCGCCTGCGCAATGTGCGCCTCGGGCGGCCCGCTGCGGGGCGTGGTTGGCTTGGGCTGACCCCACGCGGCGCTTATGAGACCCGCGACGTGCGTCAGACACCGCTGTTGCCCGGATGGTTGGTCTTGCTACTCTCAACCATGTTTATCACCGCCGCCTGGCTCCGCGAAGGCCGCCGTTAAAGCGCTCGCAGCAAAAGCCCACCGGCAAGCGTGACAACGATCATGCCCGCGGTCAGCTCAGCCACCGCTGCAGCCTGCGCCAGTCGGGGCGACCCGGCGAGCCCGCCAAGCACCCCCGCCCGCAAACCCGTCGCGGCCAGACCAGTGGCGATGGTGATCAAGCCAGTCCCGAGCGCCATCGCAAAAGCGCCGATCACGCCGACCCAGCCGATCCCCATGTGCCAAGTAATCACCAGCACAAAAAGAGCCCCCGTGCAGGGGCGGATCGCAATCCCGCCGATCAGGAGCAGGGCGTCGCGCAGATTGCCCGCCTGCTGTACCTGTTCAACACTCGGCCCATGGGCATGACCACAATGGCCACAAACCCCGCCCGTTGTCTCGTGCTTCCCAGCCCGCGCATGGCGGATTCCGCGCCAGATCAGCCACAGCCCGATCAACACGATCGCCCCATAGCTCGCCGGAGCCATAATACCTTCGGTCACTCCCACCAGCGCCTCACGCCCAAGCCCCATAATCATGATCCCAGCATAGACCAGCGCCACCGCTGTCACCGCCTGCCCAAGCGAGGCAGCCAGAGCGATCAGCGACAGCCGCAGCATCGGCACTGCGCGTGCCAGCCCGTAGCCGCCGATCACGATCTTGCCGTGTCCCGGCCCCGCCGCGTGAACCACGCCGTAAGCAAAAGAGGCCAGTAGCACCGTCCACAAAGCTGCCGCATCGCCGCCGCGCGTGGCGCGCAGGCCGCCCGCAATGGTGTTCTGAAACCCGCGCTGCTGTCCGGCGGCCCAATGAGCTAAAGCAGCGAACCCGCCGCTCCACCAAAGACCCGCCAAGATCAGCAGGGTCACGAAGGCGGCAAGAGCTATGAGCTTTCGCATGTGATCACCACCTCATTCGCAAGCGCTTCACCGATCTCAGGCAGGCCCACCTCGCTGGGGTCCGTTTGGGTATCCAACTTCTCCAAATCGGCCTGAAGGGCGCGAAGGTCTGCTGTCATGTCAGGCATTTTTACCCGCGCACGGCAGGTGTCATTCCCGGTAACGGTCACTTTGCCCGCAACCTCGTAAGCGGTGTAATATGTCGGGTCGTAAGGCTTGACGACCAAGCCATCCGCGCTCGGCAGCGTACTTCCGACAGCGCGCAGGTGGCTGGTAATGATCCGACCTTCTTTGAAGTCAGTTTCCACGTCCTTCGGCGCAGAGAGCCGAATTTCCTCTTCGCCATCAAGCAGCACGGTGTCGCCGTTGAACCCTTCGATCCATTGCATATCAAAACCGTTCAGCGATGCGATCTCCGCATCGGTCAACACGCCATCATAATCGGGATCGAGCCCGCGGTCCTCGGTCACCAAGAGAGAATAGAACTCGTCATAGGCCCAAGTGATCCGCAGATGGGTCAAACGCCCCTCGGCATCGACCAGGACCTCCAACTTTGTATCGACGAAGATATGCGGATGCGCGCCTAAGGGCGTTGCAAGGACAAGACAAAGCAGACTAGCGAGCGGGTATTTCATGAAGCAAGGTCTAGCCCCCTTCGCCCCGCGCGGCAATTGGCGAGCCGCGCCATCTCCGGCGGGATCGTGCCCATTTTTGAACGTGGGAAACCTGCCCCACGTTCAAGAGATATTTACCAAGCCGCGCGAAGTTGCCCCAAGACCTGCCACGCCGGAGCCCGCATGAGCCTTGCCCAAAAGTTAACGGAAGAGCGCCGCAGCCGTCTTGCGGCGGAGCGGATGCTTGAGCTCAAACAGGCAGAGCTGTTCGCGGCCAACCGCAAACTCGGCGAACATGCCCAGCAGTTGACCGAAGAGATCGTTGAAACCCGCGCCGAGGTCGAAACGATCCGGGACGAAAACCAACGCGTTAAATCCGACCTCACCGCCGCCAACCAGCGCATCGCCCTGACCGAGCGGCGGCTGTGGCAGTCCATCGACGCGATCAAAGACGGCTTTGCGCTGTTCAACGGAGACAACAATCTCATCATGGCGAACCGCAGCTACCTGCATGTCTTTGACGGGCTGGAGATGGTCAAACCGGGGATCAATATCGTCACCATCCTGCAGCTTCTCACCGATGAGGGCATCGTCAACACCGGCGAAATGGCCCCGCGGGTGTGGCGCCAAAGGTTGATCGAACGGCTGCAGCAACCGGTCCCCGAGTCGACCGTGATCCGCCTGTGGAACGGGAAGTACATCAAGCTCGTCAACCAGCGCGGCGCCGGGGGCGATCTGGTGTCTCTCTGTCTCGATATCACCGCGACGGTCGAATATGAGGAACAGCTCAAGGAAGCCCGCAGCGTCGCCGAAAGCGCAAACCGGGCGAAGTCGTCCTTCCTTGCCAATATGAGCCACGAAATTCGCACCCCGATGAACGGCGTCGTCGGCATGGCGGATGTGCTGACAGACACGGGACTGAGCGCCGAACAGAAGCTTTACGTCGACACGATCAAGAACTCCGGCGAGGCACTTTTGGTTATCATCAATGACGTACTGGACTATTCCAAGATCGAAGCCCGCAAGCTTGAACTCCATCCCGAACCCTTTGATCTGGAGCGGATTATTCAGGAAATCCTGATGCTGCTGCAGCCATCTGCCCGCGACAAGGGCATCGACCTTCTGCTGGACTACGACCTCTTCCTGCCGACCCAGCTAATCGGTGATCCGGGGCGGCTGCGGCAGGTGCTGACCAACCTCATCGGCAATGCCGTAAAATTCACCGCGCGCGGCTATGTGCTAGTGCGGGTCACCGGCGTGCCGGGCGAGGCCGGTGGACCGACGGATGTGCATGTCAGCATTGAAGACACGGGTATCGGCATCCCCGCCGATATGGTCGGGCATATCTTTGGCGAGTTCAATCAGGTCGAGAACGAGCGCAACCGGCAGTTTGACGGCACCGGCTTGGGATTGGCGATCTCGCAGCGGCTGATTGACCTGATGGGCGGCGAGATTTGGGTGACCTCCGAAGAGGGCGTTGGCTCAAACTTCGGCTTCCAAGTGGCGCTTACCCCCAGCGGTGCCGCCCCGCTGCCGCACCCGACCCTGCCCGAAGGGCTGAAACACGTCTTGGTGGTGGACGATATCGAAGCCAATCGCACCATCCTCGAACGGCAGATCGGGCATCTCGGAGTGTCTGTCACCTGCTGCGAAAACGGCGCGCAGGCTTTGGAACGTTTAGACGACAGCGTCGATCTGATCCTTACTGATCACCACATGCCGGGCATGGACGGGCTGGAAATGACAAGCCATTTGCGGGCGCAGGGCAATGAAACCCCGGTCATCATGCTGAGCTCAAATCTCGGAGCGGTCGAAGGAAACCCGGCGCGAAAACATCTGCTTGGCCTGATGCAAAAGCCAGTGCCCCGGCAAAGCCTCATGGCCCGGCTTGGCGCATTGGCAATGGAGCCGAGCAACCCTTCCCAGCAAGCTGCGCCTATCGCAAAAGCTCCAACGCTCCAAACCCCGCGCCAGCGTGCGATGCGCATTCTCGCGGCAGAGGACAACAAAACCAACCAATTGGTGTTTCGCAAAATGATCAAGGATCTGGACGTAGACCTGACCTTTGCCAACAACGGCGAAGAGGCCATCGCGCGTTTTCGAACGATCCAGCCTGATCTGATCTTCATGGACATCTCCATGCCCCGCATGGACGGCAAACAGGCTACCACCGCGATCCGTGCGCTGGAGGCAAAGTCCGGGGGCCATGTGCCGATCGTGGCTCTGACCGCACATGCAATGGACGGGGATGACAAGGGCATCTTAGCAGCCGGTCTGGATCACTACCTGACCAAACCGTTGCGCAAGCCCCAGATTATCGAACGCATCCTCGCAGCCCATCCGCCGGACGCGCGGGCGCCAATGCCGCCGGACACCGAGCCGGTAAAGGAAACTGCTGATCAGCTCGACGGATAGGGGCGCACGAAGACAGGGCGCTCGGGGGTTGAGGCTTCGGGCCGATAGGCATAACCGCCACTGTCAAAATCCTGCAGGCTTTCAGGATCGTTAAGGCGGTTCTGCACGATGTAGCGTGCCATCGCCCCACGCGCCTTTTTTGCAAAGAAGCTGACGATCTTGGGCCCCTTACCGTCGCCCTTATCTTCCATGAACTGAGGCGTGATGACCCGCAGCTTCAGCGCTTTCAGGTCCACCGCACCGAAATATTCCTGACTCGCACAATTGACGAGGACATCGCTGCCTGTCGCCTCGGCCTGCGCGTTCAGCGCCTTGGACAGACCGTCGCGCCAGTAGTCATAAAGGTTGCCGCCGCGCCGGGTTTTCAGCTTGCTGCCCATCTCAAGCCGGTAGGCTTGGATCGCGTCCAGCGGGCGCAGCACACCATAGAGCCCTGACAGGATGCGCAGGTGATCTTGGGCATAGGCCATCTCATCGGCGTCGAGGCTCGCAGCCTCCAGCCCCTGATAGGTATCACCCGCAAAGGCCAGCGCCGCGGGGCGGGTCGTCGCGCTCGTAGGTTCGGCCTCGAAGGCCTGAAACCGGTCACGGTTCAGGCGCGCCAAATCGTCGCTCAGCCCCATCAGGTCTTTCAGCTTGCCCAAAGTCAGATTGCGCGCAGTCGTTGCCAGTCGCACGGCATCTTCCTGAAAGTCAGGCTGCGTGACAGCCACATCACGCTCTTCCCAATCGAGGCGTTTGGCGGGGGAAATGACAACGAGCATGGTGGTCTCCTTCGGGCGTTCCGGGGTGATCTAGCCCGCGTCGCGCAGAACGTCCAGAAAGGCGGGACCAAAGCGTTCAGCGCGTTTGTCGCCCAAAAGCCGCTCAATGGTCGTGCTGTCGGCACTGCGCAGCTGCGCAACCTTGGCAAGCATCGCAGCAGAGCAGCTCAGCGGCTTTTCTGCCCCTTGCTCTCCGCGCGCAAGATCGGCCTGCACCTGAAGCAACTGGTCATAGACATTGCCCGCCTCGCGCCCGGCCAGCTTGCGCCGCGCCTTATGCATGGGCCGCGCTTCGCCATTGATGACCTCGAGAAAGGCTGCGCCGTAGTTTTCCAGCTTCTTCGCCCCCACGCCGCCGATCCGTGCCATCGCATCAAGGTTCTGTGGCCGCACCTCGGCCATCTCGATCAGCGTGCGGTCGGTGAAAATAATATAGGCCGGTACGCGGGCGGCTTCGGCCAGCGCGCGACGCTTGGCTTTCAGTGCAGAAAGCAGCGGCGCGTCCTCGTCGCTGACCATGGCTTTGACCGCAGGCCGCCGCGTGGCGCCTGCCGCTTTGATACTGTCGCGCCGCAGGCTGATCGACGCCTCCCCCCGCAGGATCGGCAGGGCCGCATCGGTCATGCGCAGCGCACCGTGACGTTCGGCATCGGGGCGCACGAGGTCATGACCCATCATCTGCCGGAACACTGCCTGCCATTCATTCCGGCTGTATTCGCCACCCACGCCATAGGTCGGCAGTGACTGATGGCCGCGCTGGCGGACCTTTTCCGTCTCATTGCCCAGCAGAATGTCGATCAGATGGCCCGCACCGAACCACTCATCGGTGCGCAGCATGGCCGAGAGCGCCTTGCGCACCGCGGTGGTACCATCGAAGACCTCTGCCGGGCTGTCGCACAGGTCGCAGCGGCCGCAGGTGATCTCGGTCTCGTCGAAGTATCCCAGCAGCGTCTTGCGGCGGCACTCCAGCGCCTCGGCCAGACCGAGCAACGCATTCAACCGCCCGTGATCCGCAGCGCGGCGTTCGGGCGGGGCGAGCCCCTCGTCGATCTGGGAACGGCGCAGGCGAATGTCATCGGGGCCGAACAGTGTCAGCGTTTCTGCCGGTGCTCCGTCGCGCCCGGCGCGGCCGATTTCCTGGTAGTAGGCCTCGATCGACTTGGGCAGGTCCGCATGAGCGACCCAACGGATGTCGGGCTTGTCCACGCCCATGCCAAAGGCCACCGTGGCGCAGACGATCAGCCCGTCCTCTTGCTGAAAACGGCGCTCAGCGATGCGGCGGTCCTCGGCCTCCATCCCGCCGTGGTAGTGCAGCGCGGTCTGGCCCTGATCGCGCAGTGCTTTTGCCAAGCCCTCGGTCTTGGCCCGTGTGCCGCAATAGACGATGCCAGACTGGCCCTTCCTCGCAGCAGCAAAATTCAGAATCTGGTCGCGGGGCTTGTTCTTGGCTGCAAAGGCGAGATGGATGTTAGGCCGGTCGAACCCGCGCAGAAAGGCGCGCGGCGGGGTGCCGTCAAAGAGCTTCTCGACAATCTCGACCTGCGTTTCGGCATCTGCCGTGGCGGTGAAGGCGGCAAGCGGTACATTCAACGTGCGGCGCAATTCGCCAATGCGCAGGTAATCGGGGCGGAAATCATGGCCCCATTGGCTGACGCAATGCGCCTCGTCCACGGCGATGAGATTGACGCCGACACGGCGCAACATTCCCATGGCCGAGCCTGCGGCAAGCCGTTCGGGCGCCATATAGAGCAGTTTGAGCGTGCCCGCCTCCAGCGCTTCCCAAACGGCATCCGTCTCTTCAGGCGTATTGCCAGAGGTCAATGCGCCCGCCGCGACGCCCGCCTCTTGCAGACTGCGGACCTGATCGCGCATCAGAGCGATAAGCGGCGAGATGACCACGGTCACCCCCTCGCGCATCAGCGCAGGAAGCTGGAAGCAAAGGGATTTACCGCCGCCCGTGGGCATGATCGCCAACACGTTTTCGCCTTCGGTGACCG
Organism: Sulfitobacter delicatus; assembly: GCF_900102535.1. Classification (GTDB taxonomy): domain Bacteria; phylum Pseudomonadota; class Alphaproteobacteria; order Rhodobacterales; family Rhodobacteraceae; genus Sulfitobacter; species Sulfitobacter delicatus. Next base: position 274,785 of record NZ_FNBP01000001.1, read on the forward strand.
CCTCAACGATCTCCTGCTGGCCGGGGCGGAACCCGTCAAAACCGAATACATCACGAAGAAGCGTGGCAGCGCCTGTCATGGGGAACCTGTAAAATTGTCTGCTCTTTTCATGCAGACTCACACACTAACAAATCGTGAACAAGGCCCATCCGCGCGACATAGGCGCGCGCTGCAGGATCAGTAGAAGGCGGGAGCGTTGTTAACCAAAACGATCCGCGCAATGGCCACGGCGATCAGCACGATCAGCGGCGCGAGGTCGAGCCCACCCATCGGGGGAATGACACTGCGCACGCGGCTATAGACCGGCTCAAGAATGCGGTTCAGCCCATCCCAGACCTGCGCGACCAGAGGCTGACGCAGGTTCAGCACTTGAAAGTTAATCAGCCAAGACATGATGACATGGGCGATGACGATGAACCAAACGATGTTCAAAAGCAGCATCAGGATTTGGAACAGTGACGTCATGGAGTATCCCCTTGGTTTGACGCCAAACAGTTAAGCGCCCTTACCACAAAGGGCAAGAGTGCCGCGACGTCTAAGGTTGACCCCGCAGGCATTCCGCCGCAAATCCGCGCCACTGTGCAAAGGAAAGTCGCATGTTCCCGATCATTCGCATGGCCAAAGAGCTCTTCGTCGCCGCGCGGCAAGCGCCGCTGGCAAACCTAACCGACACCCATATCAGCCGCCATATCTGCTGGCCGCATGATCTGGACATCTGGCTGGAGCTAAACAACGGGCGGGCGTTGTCGCTTTATGATCTGGGGCGCACCGCCATGGCGCAGCGTGCCGGGTTGATCACGCTGCTGCGGCAGAACAAGTGGGCCATCACCATCGCAGGCTCCAGCACCCGGTTCCGCCGCCGCATCCGCATGTTCGAGAAGTTCGAGATGCGCAGCCGGACGCTCTGCTGGGACGACAAGTTCATCTACCTTGAACAATCCATGTGGAAGAGAAACGGCGAATGCGCGAGCCATGTGCTCTATCGCTCTGCCGTGACGGACAAGAACGGCCTGATCCCACCTGACGACGTACTGGCTGCGATGGGGCAGCAGCAGCCCTCGCCCGCGATGCCGGGTTGGGTAGCCGAATGGATCCGTGCCGACAGCCACCGCGCTTGGCCCCCGATGCAAGACGACACGCCCGCTCCCGAGGTCGCGCAGCGACACACAGCCTGAGCCAACCGTACCGAAGCCTACCTATACGTGTCTACTCGTGCTTGCGCCGCGCCCCGCGCCCTGCTCTAACTCGAAACGAGGCAGGCCGCGAAAGGGCGCATTATGGCAGAGATTACGCGGCGCAAGCGCATCTGGGGATGGTATTTCTTTGACTGGGCCAGCCAGCCTTACAACACGCTGCTGCTGACCTTCATCTTTGGCCCCTATTTCGCGCAGACCGCGACCAATGCCTTGGTCGAAGGCGGCATGGACCTGAGCGCGGCGAAAGCGCAGGCGCAGGCCTATTGGGGCTACGGGCTGGCGCTGGCCGGTATTGCGATTGCGATACTGGCCCCCATCCTAGGCGCGGTGGCGGATTCCTCAGGGCGGCGGATGCCGTGGATCTGGCTCTTTTCAGCGATGTATGTGATCGGAGCCGGTGCGCTTTGGTGGACCGCGCCGGGCGATTTTTCATTCCTCTGGGCACTGTTCTTCTTCGGGGTCGGGCTGATCGGGATGGAGTTCGCAACGATCTTTACCAATGCCTATTTGCCCGAGCTGCACCCCGACCCCAACGAACGCGGGCGGATCTCGGGCGATGGCTGGGCCTTTGGCTATGCGGGCGGCGTTCTGGCGCTGGTCGCGATGATCGCTCTGTTCCAAAGCGGTGCGAACGGGCGCACCATGGCGGGGCTAACACCGCTTTTCGGACTGGACCCGGCGACCAAGGCCGATACCCGCATCGTTGGGCCACTTGCGGCGATCTGGTACGCGGTCTTTATGATCCCCTTCTTCCTCTACATCCGGGATACGCCAAAGCCGGGGGCTGTGCGCTACCGCGTGGGTAAGGGGCTTTCGGACCTCGCCCGCACGCTGCGCAATCTACCGCGACACCCGTCTTTGTTGGCCTATCTCGGCTCGTCGATGTTCTACCGTGATGCGCTCAACGGCATGTACACATTTGGCGGCGTCTATGCGCTCGGGGTGTTGGATTGGTCGATCCAGGAGATCGGTATCTTCGGCATTCTCGCCGCGATTTCAGGCGCTGTGTTCTGTGTGCTGGGCGGACGGATCGACCGCCGGGTCGGGCCAATGCCGGTCATCGTGGCCTGCTGTGTGATCCTAATCCTGACGGCAGGTCTGATCATCTCACTTGGCCCCAATTCGGTGATGGGCATAACTTTGCCAGAGGGATCCGCTCTGCCCGATATCCTGTTCTACGTCTCGGGCGCCTCCATCGGTGCCGCAGGCGGAGCACTGCAGGCGTCTTCGCGTAACATGCTGACCCGGCAAGGAAACCCGGAGCGCATGACAGAGGCATTCGGTCTCTATGCGCTTTCGGGCAAGGCGACATCCTTCCTCGCGCCTGCGCTGATCGGCATCACCAGTGACCTCACCGGCAGCCAGAGGCTCGGCATTACCCCCGTTCTGGGGCTTTTCATCATCGGATTGATCCTGCTAGCGTGGGTGAAACCAAAGGGAGATTTTGCCACATGATGCTGCACCGCGCCCTCGCTTCGGCGGCTCTGGTTCTTGCCCTCGCCTCTTGCGGCGAAAAGACCGAGACCGACATCAGCGGCAATAAGGTAACCCTGCCCACCATCGGCTCTTCCGGCGGTGCCCTGAGCAACGTGCAGGCCAAGCGGCTTTTCGGGGCCAAGAGCTTTGCCTCCACCCAATCCCCCGCCGCCTACGGCAGCTATGCCAAGGGCTGCCTTGCAGGCGGGGTGCAATTGCCCGAGACCGGGCCGACTTGGCAGGCCATGCGCCTGTCGCGCAACCGCAATTGGGCCCATCCTGAAATGATCGATATGGTCAAGAAGCTGAGCCAAAAAGCGGCGCAGCAGCCCGGCTGGGCAGGCGTCTATGTCGGCGATATGAGCCAGGCGCGGGGCGGCCCGATGCTGACCGGCCACCGCAGCCACCAGATCGGGCTGGACGCGGACATCTGGATGCTGCCACCGAAGTCGCTGAACCTGAGCCGGGCACAGCGCGAGAATATCTCTTCAATCTCCATGCGCCGGGCCAATGGTGCCTATGTCAATTCCTCTTGGACCCGCGGGCATCACGAAGTGATCAAGGCCGCGGCCCAAGACCCCCGCACCGCGCGGATCTTTGTCTTCCCCGGTGCCAAGGTGCAGATGTGCGAAGATGAAAAGGGCGACCGCAGCTGGCTGCGCAAAATTCGTCCTTGGTACGGGCATCACTATCATTTCCACGTGCGCATCAAATGCCCCAGCGGTGCGCGCGGTTGCGTGGATCAAGCTCCGCCCCCGCCCGGCGATGGCTGCGCTGATGCACGGCAGTGGCAGAGCAATATCCTGAACCCGCCGCCGCCCGATCCAAACCCGCCCAAGACCAAACCCAAGCCGCGCCGCGAATTGCTGCTTGCTGACCTGCCTGCACAATGCAACGCCGTCTTGAACGCAGACTAAGCCGCGCGTTCCTGCCCCTCTTGTTGTTAATGTCCTGCGCGGCCCCCGCCGCGCAGACAGAAACAAAGGTGCAGACGCGTAGCACAGTGGTTTGGGAAGAATCGGCCCCATGGTTCGGGGGATTCTCCGGCGCTGAAGTGAGCGTCGACGGCAACCACCTTATCGCCGTGTCGGACCGCGGGCGCGTGCTGCGCGCGCGGCTCCTGCGGGAGGGCGGCAAACTGGTGGGCGTTGCGCTTCAACAAGACGCCAGCTTGGCGGGCCCCGACAAACGCCCCCTGCGCAATAAACGCCGCGACGCTGAGGGCTTGGCACTGGGCGAGGACGGCGCGGTCTATGTTTCATTTGAGCATGGACACCGGGTGATGCGGCTCGATCCCGATACCGGCGTCACAACGCCCCTGCCCCGCCATCCCGACTTCGCCCGCCTGCAACCAAACTCAGGGCTAGAAGCGCTCGCGATCCACCCTGATGGCCGGCTCTTCACCCTGCCCGAGCGACCAGATAGCACCAGCGACACCTTTCCGCTCTATGCCTTTGACGGGAAAAAATGGTCAATCTCAGCGCACATCCCCAGTCGCGGCCCCTTCCTCGCGGTCGGTGCCGACTTCGGGCCAGATGGCAGCTTCTATCTTCTAGAGCGTACCGTCACCCCTCTGGGCTTCCGCAGCCGCATTCGAAGCTTCAATCTAGACGCCATGGGGCTGGCAGAAAGCACTCTGATGACCAGCGGACCGAGCCAATATGACAATCTCGAAGCACTCAGCGTTTGGCAGGACTCCAAGGGGCAAACGCGGCTGACACTGATCTCCGACGACAACTTCTTCCCGCTTCAGGAAACCCAAGTGGTCGAGCTGACCCTTGCCAAAACGGCTCCACGGCCCTAAAGCCCCTCTGTCTGCGATCCCCGCAGGCCAAGTCGCCGCACCCTTGCCCAAAACGGTTTACATATGACACGCACCTATCTCCCCGGCATTCTCGCCATGGCCGCCATTGTTGTGGCCTCGAACATTCTCGTCCAGTTTCTCTTTGGCCAATGGCTGACTTGGGGCGCTTTCACCTACCCGCTCGCCTTTCTCGTCACCGATGTGATGAACCGCCTCTACGGCGCCTCTGCCGCGCGCCGCGTAGTGCTGGTGGGCTTCGTCGTCGGGCTCATCTGCTCGCTGATCGGCACCCAGATCATGGGCGAGTTCGGCCCGCTGGTCACTGTCCGCATCGCCGTAGCCTCGGGCGTCGCCTTCCTCACAGCGCAACTGCTTGATGTAACGCTGTTTAACCGCTTCCGCGAGGGCGCATGGTGGCGCGCGCCGCTGGTCAGCACCGTGGTCAGCAGCGCCATCGACACCGCGCTGTTCTTCTCCATAGCCTTCTCGGCCAGCCTGTCCTTCATCCACCCCGCCACCGACGTCGCATGGGCAACGGAAACACTACCGCTTCTGGGCACAGGCCCGCTGGCACCGCTATGGGTATCGCTTGCTGTGGCAGATTGGTCCGTGAAGCTCGCCATCGCGCTGATCGCCCTGATCCCCTTCCGGCTGATCACTGCCCGTCTGACTGTCCGCGCCTGATACTCTTTTTGGCCAAAAATACTTGGTGGGGGAGCGCGAGGGGGAGGAACGCCCCCTCGCTCCAACGCCAACATCTTGCCGCCACGTCAACGGCTTCAAAAAACACTTTGTGAAACGCAAAACCTGTGCAACGCTCAGGGTGAGTTCAACAAATGTAAAGGAGGTGATCCAGTGTCAAGAAAGGTATTGGAGCGAGGTGTCGGAACAGCCAGCGAGGTTTCGCGCTAGGGCAGCCCCTAGCTGACGCAACCACCTGGTGGATCCCGGTCTAACCGATCCCCCTCCTGAAACCATTCGATTGGGCCGCTCCGCAAGGGGCGGCCCATTTCGCATCGCCCCTTCACCCTTTTGCCTGCGACTGTCATGATATGCGCAAGGAGAGCCCATGCTGCACATCAATGATGACATCGCCATTCACGACTGGGAGTTGACCGAGAGCTTCATGCGCGCCTCCGGGCCCGGTGGGCAGAATGTGAACAAGGTCTCATCTGCCGTCGAACTGCGCTTTGAGGCCGCGACGTCGCCCTCCCTACCACAACCGGTCAAAAACCGCTTGCGCCGTCTCGCCGGGCGGCGTTGGACAACCGAAGGCGCCTTGGTTTTGCAATGTGACGAGACACGTAGCCAAGCGCGCAACCGTGAATTGGTGCGCGAGCGGTTGGCCGAACTGGTGCGCAAAGCGCTCACCCCGCCGAAGCGCCGCATTGCGACGCGGCCTACGCTGGGGTCAAAAAAACGGCGGTTAAAGGCGAAAAAGGTTCGTGGCGAGGTCAAAGCCATGCGTGGCAAGGTTGACCCCAACGCCTAATGCATCAGATTGTCGCGCTTGTAGACCTTCCCGCGCGCGCCTGCACCGGCACTAATTTGCGCGCGTAAAGCTTCGGCTTGACCAAGCAGTTGCGGAAGGGCCACATAGTATGAACGGCTTCTTGGAACGGCGGACGACGAATGAGCAATACAGAAGCGGCCCAGACCCGGCCTGTCTCCCACGAAGACATCCTTGGCAAAGCCGTCCGCCACGCCCGCCTGCCGCTCTGCATCACCGACCCGAAATTACCCGACAACCCTATCGTTTACGTCAATGCAGCCTTCACGGAACTGACGGGCTATGCCTTGGAAGAGATCGTCGGCCAGAATTGTCGCTTTCTTCAAGGGCCAGAGACCACACGCGACAGCATCGATACGGTACGAGAAATCTTACTGGATCGCCGTGTCGATACCGTCGAAATTCTGAACTATCGCAAGAATGGCAGCACTTTCGTCAACGCCCTGCAACTTGGCCCGATCAATGACGAGGACGGCAACCTCGCGTTCTTTTTTGGCTCGCAACTGGATGTCTCGGAACGCCGCCGCGCGGAGCGGGAGCATCGGGAATTGGCCGATGAGGAATTGCTGCACCGGTTGCGCAACATCGTAAATGTGATGACCGCCATGGTCCGTATGACCGCGCGAGAGGAGGCCGACCCCAAAGAGTTTGCCGACAAGGTGATGGAACGGCTCTCCGCCCTCGGCGCCGCGCATTTCGAAACGATTGGTCGCAGCGACCAGACCGAAATCGACTTTGCGACACTCATGGAGCCGATTGCGCGTGCCTATACTTCGGGCCGCGGGGGACAGATCCAGTTGAGCGGCATGAACCCGGTGATCTCGCATCAGTTGGTCTCGCCGCTCACGCTGGCGCTACATGAACTGGCGACCAACGCCGTGAAACATGGTGCTCTGAGCACACCGCAGGGGCGCGTCACGCTGGATGTCACTAAGCTGCATTCTCCGGCTCGAATGCAGTTCACCTGGCAGGAAACTGGTGGGCCCGAAGTTGCGAAGCCACGCCGCAGCAGCGGGTCTAAGATCATTCAATCCCTGACCCGCGCCGCCGGCGGTACGCTCAGCTATGAATGGCGCCGCGAGGGTTTGGTGGCAACGGCCGAGTTTCCAATCACGGCGCTGCTGCAAAGCTAAAGCTCAGACGATCACCTGCTGCGCTTTCTGATCGCCGACCCCGAACACCCGCTTGTACCGCGCCACTTCATCCGCCGGGCCCATCGCCTTGTTCGGGTTGTCTGACAGTTTCACCGTAGGCTGCCCATTGGCGCTGACCGCTTTGCAAACGAGGCTAAAGGGCGCGAGTGCGTCATCCGGCACCAATCCGCGGAAGTCATTGGTCAGCAGCGTGCCCCAGCCAAAGGAAATCTTGGCTTTGCCGGCAAACTGGGCGTGCAATTCTTTGATCTTGCCGACGTCCAACCCATCACTGAAGATCACCCGCTTTTCCGTGGGGTCTTCGCCCCGGTCGCGCCACCAGTCGATGGCGGTTTGCGCCGCGGTCGCCGGATCGCCGCTGTCGACGCGGATGCCGGTCCAACCTGCCAGCCAATCGGGGGCGTTGTCCAAGAACCCTTTGGTGCCATAGGTGTCGGGCAGAATGATGCGCAGGTTGCCTTCGTGCTCGTCATGCCAGTCTTGCAAGACGTCATAGGGCGCTTGCGCCAACGCGGCGTCATCTTCGGCCAGCGCGGCATAGACCATCGGCAGTTCATGCGCGTTGGTGCCGATCGCTTCGACCTCGCGGCCCATGGCAATCTTGCAGTTGGAGGTGCCGGTAAAGGCGCTGCCTAGCCCCTCGCGCATCGCTTGGACGCACCAGTCCTGCCAGAGATAGGAATGCCGCCGCCGCGTACCGAAGTCGGCAATGGTGAGGCCCGGAATTTCGCGCAGGGTTTCGATCTTTTCCCAAACGCGGGTCATGGCGCGGGCGTAGAGAATTTGCAGCTCGAACCGATCCATACGGTTGAGCACCGCACGGCTGCGCAGCTCCATCAAGACCGCCAGCGCAGGCACTTCCCAAAGCATCACCTCGGGCCAGCTGCCCTCAAAGGTCAGCTCATACTGGTCGCCCTTACGCTCGAGATGATAGGGCGGCAGGCGGAGGTTCTCGAACCATTCCATGAAATCGGGCCGGAACATCTGCCGCTTGCCGTAAAAGGTGTTCCCGCGCAGCCAAGTGCTTTCCCCGCGCCCGAGGCTGAGCGAGCGGATGTGATCGAGCTGCTCACGCAACTCGCCTTCGTCGATCAGGTCGGCCAGCGGGATATGGGTGGAGCGGTTGATCAGGCTAAAGGTCACCTGCGTGTCCGGCTTGTTGCGGAACACCGACTGGCACATCAAGAGCTTGTAGAAATCCGTGTCGATCAGGGACCGCACGATGGGGTCGATCTTCCACTTGTGATTATAGACGCGGGTGGCGATGTCGACCATGGGAGGTTCCTTATTGCTTACCCCTTCATGCCAAGGGCGCAGGCCGGGGGGCAAGGCTAAAGCGGCGGATTAGATGAGTGTGACACCGGCAGCACGCATCCCCTCGCGGGCCTTAGCCAGCGACCCATCCAGATCAATCGCCCGGCAGAGGTCTTCGCGCACCTCCACATCGAACCCCAGCTTCGCCGCATCCACAGCCGAGAAGTTGACGCAGAAATCCAGCGCCAGCCCGGCCATCGTCAGCCGTTCAATGCCCCGCGTGCGCAGGTAGCCTTCGAGCCCGGTTGGCGTGCGGTGGTCATTCTCGACAAACGCCGAATAGCTGTCGATGTCGGGGTTGTAGCCCTTGCGGATGATCATATCGGCCCGGTCGACTTGCAGATCGGGGAGAAACTGCGCGCCGATGCTGCCTTGGATACAGTGGTCGGGCCAGAGCACCTGCGGCCCGTAGGGCATGGTGATAAGATCATATGGGGATTTGCCGTCATGCGAGGACGCGAAAGACGAATGCCCCGCCGGATGCCAGTCTTGGGTCAGCACCACCGCGTCAAAATCTGGCATCAGCGCATTGATCCCGCGCAGGATCGCATCGCCCTGCGGCACTTCAAGCGCGCCGCCGGGGCAGAAATCATTTTGCACGTCGATCACGATCAGGGCATGGGTCATGGGCATTCTCCTTCCTTCAAAGGGGTAGGGCTGCGGATGGGGTAGGTCAATGGCGCGGGCCGGATTGAGCTTTGCGTCGGATGTGCTTATTTGACGCTCATGTATACCATTGCCGCGCTATATCACTTCACCCGCTTCGACGATCCCGCCGCCCTCAAGCCCGCGCTTCTGGCGCTTTGCGAGGCGCAATCGGTCAAGGGCACCTTGCTGCTGGCTCCCGAGGGGGTGAACGGCACCGTGGCCGGGCCGCGGGCCGGGATCGACGAAGTGATCGCCCATCTGCGCGCCCTGCCCGGTTGCGCCGATCTGGAGTGGAAGGAAGCGACGAGTGACAAGCCGCCCTTTGGCAAGATGAAGGTGCGTATTAAGCGCGAGATCGTGACGATGGGCCAGCCCGACGTCGATCCGCGTGCAGCGGTGGGGCATTACGTCGATCCGAAGGATTGGAATGAACTGATCCGCTCGCCCGATGTGGCGGTGATCGACACGCGCAACAATTACGAAGTGGAGATTGGCACCTTTGAAGGCGCGGTTGACCCGCAGACCGAAAGCTTTGGCGAATTCCCCGAATGGTGGGAGGCCAACAAAGACCGCTTTCACAACAAAAAGATCGCGATGTTCTGCACTGGCGGCATCCGCTGCGAGAAATCGACGAATTACCTGTTGGGCCAAGGCGTGAACGATGTGTTCCACCTCAAGGGCGGCATCCTGAAATACCTTGAGGAAGTGCCCGAGCAAGACAGCACTTGGGAAGGCGACTGCTTTGTCTTCGACAACCGGGTCAGCGTCGGCCACGGGCTGCGCGAGGGGCCGCATATGCTCTGCCACGGCTGCCGTCGCCCGATCCTGCCCGAGGATACCAAACGCCCCGGCTATGAGCTTGGGGTCAGCTGCCACCAATGCGTAGACGAGACGTCGGACACCGACAAAGAGCGCTTCCGCGAACGCCAGCGTCAGATCACATTGGCGCGGGAACGGGCGGCCCAAGATCAGGGCTAGGTTTGCGCGGCGGCCGCGGTGTGCTGCGCCACAACAGCCAGAGCATGATCGCAATGTTTAGCCCGTTCCAGACGATACCATTGATAAAGGCCAGCGCATAAGAGCCGCTGAGGTCGTAAATCTGCCCCGACAGCCAGCCGCCCAGCGCCATGCCAAGGATCGTCGCCATCATCACGAAACCGACCCGCGCCCCGGCTTCGCGGGCGGGCATGTATTCGCGCACGATCAGGGCATAGCTCGGCACGATGCCCCCTTGGCTCAGGACAAAGATCAGGCTTACGACATAGAGCGACGTCAGCCCCCCGCTCGGCAGATAGAGAAACAGCGCCAGACATTGCAGCCCAGAGCCGATCAGCAGCGTGCGCACGCCGCCCAGACGGTCCGCCAGCAGCCCCGACAGGATGCGCGAGCCGACACCGCCCAAGAGCATCAGCGACAGCATCTCGGCCCCGACCGCCGGACCAAAACCCAGATCGACGCAATAAGACACGATGTGCACCTGTGGCATCGACATGGCCACGCAGCAGCCAATGCCCGCCAACCCCAATAGATATTGCAGGCTGCGCGGGCTGAGCCCGGCGGAACGTGCAAAGCGGGTTGAGGCCTGCTCTGCCGCGTCGCGGGTGGTCTCGCTCACCTTACGGCGCAGGGCAAAGGCCAAGGGGATCACGCCCACCAGCGTCACGCCCGCCATAACGAGATAGACCGACCGCCAACCGCTCTCGGCCAGCACACCCGCCAGCAACATCGGCCAGATCGCACCGGAGAGGTAATTCCCACTTGCCGCAATCGCCACGGCAATGCCCCGCCGCCGCGCGAACCAATGGGAGATATCGGCAATCAGCGGTCCGAACCCGACGGCAGAGGCGAAACCGACCAGCAGTTGCGCAAGCGACAGCATGGCGATGCTTTGCGAAAGGGTCGCGAGCCCATAGCCCGCAGCGGTCGCCGAAGCGGCGGCGATCAGCGCGCGGGTGATGCCGAAACGGTCCACCGCATGGCCGATGAGGTAATTGCCAAGACCAAAGCCAACCATCGTCAGCGTATAGGGCAAAGCCGTACCTGCCCGGCTGCTGCCGAACTCAGCCTCCACAGCAGGCATGATGACAATGATCGCCCACATGCCCGCATTGACCGTCAGCGCAATCAGTAGGGTCAGCGCAAGCCGCCCCCAAGCATATCCGCCGTCCGTCTCCTCAACCACTATGTGACCCCCCTGATCTGCGCATGAGGCTCCAGCGCGGTGCAAAGTTCAAGTCCTGCCGGAATTTAGCGACAGTTGAAGATGTTAAGCCCCCAGTAAACCCGCTGCGCTAGACCTAGCCTTGGGTGAAAAATGGGTGAGTGATATGGGTGCGCAAGCAAATGTGGCACCAGTCATCATCAAACGTAAGAAGGTCGTCGGCGGCGGCGGGCATCATGGTGGTGCCTGGAAAGTTGCCTATGCGGATTTTGTAACCGCGATGATGGCCTTCTTCATGTTGATGTGGCTGCTGAATGCAACAACGGAACAACAACGCAAAGGGATCGCGGATTACTTTTCTCCGACAATTCCGATCAACCGAATCTCCGGGGGCGGCAATGGCTCCTTTGGCGGTGATAGCATCTTCTCGGAAGAGACTTTGCCGCGCAACGGCACGGGGGCGACCTCTCCGGGTGAGCCGCGGGATGCCAAGTCCAACAGTGCTGATGGCGATGGGGACGGCGGTGCAGCGGATGAGGTCTTTAAAGAAGTCGATGCCATGCTGATGGGCCGCGGCGGTGAGACCATGTTGATGGAGAACGAACTGCGCCATATCGTGACGCGGATCACCGACGAAGGGCTGGTCATCGAATTGTTCGATCTGGACAGCATCCCGCTTTTTGAAGACCGCAGCGATGAGCCGACACAATTGCTGCGCGATCTGGCGATCATCATCGCCCAGACCACCAAGGCCGTCACCAATGGCATCGCCATCGGCGGGCATGTGCGGGCTGATCCGCTGGTGCTGAACCACAGCCCTGTTTGGGAGCTCTCCGCCGCACGGGCCACAAAGATGCGTCTGCTTCTGGGCGATGTCGGCATCGCACCGCGCCGGGTGCAACGGGTCACCGGCCATGCGGATCGGGAACCTGTGACCACCGACCGGATGGACCGGCGCAACAACCGGCTGGAAATCATACTGTTGCGCGACGGCCGTTAAAGCAAGCGTCCGGGGCGTGCGCCTCGGGCGCCTCCGCCCCGGCGGCGAATGTCGCGCATTTTATCTGTTAGCGCGACGTTAAGCCCGACCCGTCTATTGCTGCTGCATCTTAGATTGATACAGCAGAAAGGCGTGTCCATGACAATTTCTTCTTCGCTCAACGCGGGTGTGGCGGGGCTGCGCAGCAATGCGACACGGCTTGCGTCGATCTCCGACAACATCGCAAATGCCTCTACTTTTGGCTACAAACGCGTTGTGACGGATTTCAATTCGCTGGTCCTGTCCTCGGGGTCGCGCACCTATACGGCGGGCGGGGTAAGCGCATCGACCCAGCGGCTTATCAGCGAAGGTGGCTCGCTGGTCAGCACGTCGAACTCAACCGATCTTGCTGTGCGTGGGCGTGGCATGTTGCCTGTGGCCAGCCGTGCAGAATTTCTGTCCGGTAGCGGTCAGCCGCAGATGATGCTGACGACAACTGGTTCGTTCCGGATTGATGCAGACGGGCTTTTGGCGAATGAAGCCGGGCAATTGCTGATGGGCTGGCCTGCAGCGCAGGATGGCACGGTGCCCTCCTACCCCCGCGACACCAGCGATGGGCTGGAGCCGATCCAATTCGCGCTGAACCTGAGCGGCGACCCGACCACTTCCATCGATATGAGTCTGAATCTCCCCGCAACATCGACAATCGCCGGTGCAGACGGTGCGGCACAGGATCTTTCCATTGAGTATTATGACAACCTCGGCACGTCGCAAAGCATCTCAATGTCCTTCACGCCCACGGTACCCGCCAGCGGATCGTCGAACGAATGGACGATTGTGCTGCGGGACTCGGCCTCAAACGACGCGGTGATTGGTGAGTATGTCATGACCTTCGACGATGGCCGCACATCAGGGGGGACTATTGCATCGGTAACGACGGTCTCCGGGGGAGGGTATGATCCGGTCTCGGGTGAAATGATCGTCGATGTGGCCAGCGGTCCGATTGCCTTTAACATTGGCGCGGTCGGTGACACTTACGGGATTTCACAACTGTCCGACAGTTTTGCACCGATCTCAATCGACAAAGATGGCTCTCCCATCGGCAATATGATCTCGGTCGAGATTGACGAGAATGGCTTTGTCCAATCAGTCTACGACTCTGGCGTGACCCGCACGATCTATCAGGTGCCACTTGTCGATATGTCCAATCCAGAGGGGCTGATCCCGATGGACGGGCAGACCTACCGAAGCTCGCCGGACAGTGGGGCGTTCTTTCTCTGGGATGCGGGCGACGGGCCAACTGGTGACATTAAATCCTACGCGCGCGAAGAGTCGGCCACTGATGTCGCGACCGAGTTGACGTCGATGATCCAGACGCAGCGGGCCTATTCGACAAACGCGAAGGTAATTCAGACAGTGGATGAGATGTTGCAAGAAACCACCAACATCAAGCGCTGACCTAAGCGCCTTCCCTTCCCCTGACAGTAAAGCGAGAACCAGATGACCATATCCGGGGCATTGTCCAATGCGATGACAGGGCTGCGTGCCGCAGGGCGCGGGGCCGAGATCGTCTCGTCAAACATCTCCAACGCATTGACACCCGGCTATGGGCGTCGGGTCTTGGAACTGTCGGCCGCTGGAGTTGGCGGTGCGGGCGGGGTGCGCATCGACGGGGTGAACCGCGCGGTGGATGAAGGGATTGCCTCAGACAAGCGTCTGGCCGATGCCGAACAGGGTCATGCGCAAACGGCAGCCAATTTCTATGCCAAACTTGAAACGCTAATGGGCACGCCGGATGATCCCAATTCGGTCTCTGCTCGCGTAGCGCAATTTGAAACCGCGCTGATCACAGCGGCAAGCCGACCTGAAGCGCCAGAGCGGTTGAGCCAAGCAGTCACCGATGCACGCAGCCTAGCAAGTAGCATTGCACAAACTTCCGACGGTCTGCAGGATGCCCGCAGCCTCGCGGATCGCACCATTGCTGAGCAGGTCACCACGTTGAACACCGCATTGCAGCAGGTCCAAACGTTGAACGCCCAAATCACCGCCGCGCAGGTTCAGAGCGTCGACGCGACGTCGCTCCAAGACCACCGCCAGCAATTGGTGGACGAAATCAGCGCGCTGGTGCCGGTGCGCGTGGTACCGCGAGATCATGGGCAAATCGCGCTCTATTCTACCGGAGGTGCGATCTTGCTGGATGGCAGCGCCGGCGAGGTAGGGTTTGAGCCGGTCAATATGGTGACGCCCTATATGTCGGTAGAGGCGGGGACGCTTTCCGGGCTGACCCTGAACGGCAATCCGCTGCGCACCGGCTCCGAGGACGGGGCTCTGCGGGGCGGCGCTATTGGCGCGCAATTTGCAATCCGCGACGAGATGGCCGTGACCGCGCAGGTCGAACTTGACGCTTTGGCGCGCGATCTCATCACGCGCTTCCAAGACCCTTCGGTCGATCCGACCCTCGCTGCCGGGGACGCCGGGCTTTTCACCGATGAAGGCGGCGCCTTTAACCCTGCGGACGAACTCGGACTGGCCGCGCGTATTTCAGTGCATGCGACAGTCGACCCGACCCAAGGCGGTGAAGCCTGGCGCATCCGTGACGGGATCAGCGCCATAGCGCCCGGCGACGCGGGCAACGCAAGCCTTCTGCAAAGCCTAGCTTCTGCGCTGAACCAAGGCCAACCGCCTGCCAGCGGCAGTTTCAGCGGGGGCAGCTATGCCTTGATCGAACTTGTTTCGACCATCACCGCCGACATCGGCGCAGCGCGGGGTAATGCCGACCAAGTGCTTAGCTTTGCGAAGACGCGGCTCAACGAATTGACCCAAAGGCAACTTGCCGACGGGGTCGACAGCGATGACGAAATTCAGCGCCTGATGATTATCGAGCAGACCTATGCGGCAAACGCGCGGGTGATCGAGGCGGTGGATGAAATGATGCAAACGATTATGAGGCTCTGACCATGAGCACTACGTCTATCGGCGACCTTGCCCAGTCCTTCATGCTGCGCAATCGCAATACGGCCCTCAAACAAGAGATGGCGCGACTAACAACCGAGCTCTCGACCGGTCAGGTCGCGGACACCCGCGAAGTTCTCGGCGGCAACTACAGCTATCTGACAGAGATCGAGCGTAAGTTGGAAACGCTTACGGGCTATGACGTGGCCACTACCGAGGCCAACCATATGGCCAGCGCAATGCAATCGGCGCTGGAACGGGTTGAAAGCCTCGGCACTGATCTGTCGCTCAGCCTGATTGCCGCTGGCACAAGCGCGGTAGGCACATCGAAATCCGTGGTCGCCGCCGACGCGCGTAACGCGATGGCCGCCTTAGTCGGCACAATGAATTCCAACATCGCCGGCCGCAGCATGTTCAGCGGCACCGCAACGGACCGCGCCCCCCTACCGGACGACAGCACCCTCCTCGACGCGCTAAAAACCGCGATCACCGGCGCCGGGGCCACCACGCCGACAGATATTATGGCAGCGGCAACGAATTGGTTTAACGATCCCGCAGGCTTTGCAGCGACGGCCTATCAAGGCTCTGCCGCCGCATTGGCCCCGATGACGCTCTCCGAGACAGAGAGCGTAACGCTCGATATCCGCGCCACGGACCCTGACCTGAAAACCATGCTGCGCCTCACTGCCGTCGCCGCTTTGGCAGAGGATCCTGCGCTAGCCCTGAGCGAACCCGAGCAGACCGAATTGTTCGAGATGACCGGGCAGCAGATGTTGGCCGGACGCGATGGCTTAACCTCGCTTCGTGCAGCTGTGGGCTTTGCCGAAAGCCGCATCGAACAGGTCAGCAGCCGGAACGCGGCTGAAGAAACCAGCCTTGATTATGCCAAGGCCAATCTGCTTGCCTCGGACCCATATGACGCCGCGACCAAGTTGGAGGAAGTCCAATTTCAATTGCAGAGCCTGTATTCTGTAACCGTACGCATGTCGCAGCTGTCTTTGGTCAATTTCCTATGATCCGGTTGCTCGCATTTCTCGCAATTTGCCTAACCTTTGCCCTGCCCGTCGCGGCGGGCCCGGTGCGGATCAAGGATCTGGTCGACTTCGACGGGGTGCGCGGCAATGACCTTGTTGGTTACGGGCTGGTTGTCGGTCTCGACGGCAGCGGCGACGGGCTGCGAAATGCGCCTTTTACCGAAGACATTATGACCAACATCCTCGAGCGGCTTGGGGTCAATGTTACCGGAGAGCAGTTTCGCCCAAAAAACGTCGCCGCCGTGCTCGTTACTGCGACGCTTCCTCCCTTTGCCCGCGCGGGTGGGCAGGTTGACGTCACGGTTTCCGCAATCGGGGATGCGAAAAGCCTGATGGGCGGTACCCTTATCATGACTCCGATGAATGCAGCCGACGGTCAGATCTACGCGGTGGCACAGGGAACCATTATCGCGGGCGGCGCGAAGGCCGAAGGCGAAGCGGGTGGCGTCACCCAAGGTGTACCGACATCAGGGACCATCCCTTCCGGCGCGCGCGTAGAACGTGAAATCGAGTTCAAACTCTCTGCGCTGGAGGAGCTTCGCCTCGCGTTGCGCGAAGCGGACTTTACGACTGCAGGTCGGATCGAACAGGCCATCAATCGCGATTTCGGTCGGCGCGTCGCTGTGATGCTCGACAGCGGCACCGTGCAACTTGACGTTCCCGCGACACGCATGGCCTCAGTGGCCCATGCGCTCGGTCGGATCGAAAACATCCGGGTCGAGCCGGAACGCAAAGCGCGGGTCGTGGTTGATCAACGGTCCGGTACAATCGTGATGGGCGAGGATGTGCGCATCTCGCGGGTCGCGGTGTCGCAGGGCAATCTCACCCTGCGCATTCAGGAAACGCCGCTGGTTTCACAGCCCAATCCGTTTTCCGAAGGTGAAACTGTCGTTGTTCCTCGCACAAATGCCGAGATCCGCGAAGAGCCCGGTATTGGCCTCGCCGAAGTACCGAATGGGACGTCACTATCGGAGGTTATCGCCGGCCTTAATGCGCTTGGCGTCTCACCGCGGGACATGATCGACATTCTGAAGAGCATTAAGGCAGCAGGCGCGCTGCATGCCGAATTTGTTGTTCGGTAACGACACTTCAGGTCAACCGGATACGCCGAAATAGAACTGCGGTTAATCCAGGCCAAACCCCACGCGTACGGCCAATGATAAGAGCGGCGCAGGCGATGGTGGCCAACTGCACAGCCGCATAGACTTGCGCTAATCCGAGTGGGGTCGAGATGCGCAGGCTATAGGTCAGAGCAGCCAATAGCAAAACGCCGACGAAACTGATTAAAGCCCATTCTCGACGGTGCCCGGTGAGGCTCAATAACACCGGCGCTGCGCCGAGAAGCGCAGGTGCCAAAGCCCCCAGCAATATCCACAAAAGCACCGTGACATCACCGCTGGCAAAAGGGCTGAAATGCGGGGTGATGTAGGGCTGGATCACCAAAATTCCCACGCTTACACCCCCTCCAATAAGCAAGAGACCTAGGTTCAGCCGCGCGGCATCCGCGGCGAACTCCGCAGCCAGACTCGGCGCGCTATTTCTCTTAAGCCGTTCGCGCGTAGCGGCCTGCACAGAACTGAGTGTGAATATGGTGAGCAGTCCACCCGCACGCATCCCAATATAGCCTGCTGCCGGAACTGGCGAGAGAACACAGGGAAGGATCAGGATATCCGCCACTTTCAGCAATGCAGGGCCAAAGGCTAGCACTGTCTTTCGCAACTGCGGCTGCCGTGGTGACCCTACTTCGCTGAATGGAGATGGTAAGCCCTGCAGTAGCGTCACTGCTACCGCGAGCCATAAAAGAAGCAGCGCTGACAACAGTAGCCCAGCATCGATTTCCGAGATCTCATCGAGCCCCCAAAGAAGAGCGGCCGCGAAAACCATTCGAAGAGGGAAAATGTTGTATCTATTTTGATGCAAAGCGCTGCGTTGTGCGGCAGCGAGATTAGAAACCGACAAAGCCAAACTGGCACCAGCGATATAAAGCATACTGATCGGCTGACCAATCAGCAGCGGCATCGGTGCCACCGCGAAAAGCACTCCCAGCATCGCGACAAACGCCACCCATCGCAGCATGATGCTTGCGAGCGAGTGCGACCAACTGAAAAGATGCGTCTCTCGATCGATTGACACCCAGCCGGTAACCAAAAGCCGCCCAATTACCTCGGCTATCGTCAGCGCAACGAGAACCAAGCTGAAATCACTCGGTATCATGACCTCGTTTGCTATGACCGCAAAAGAAAGCCACCCCCCGGCCAAAAGTACTGCGCCAGCAGCCGAAGGCATGTTCGGTGCCTCCGCTATGTTCGAATATCCCACCTGACAGCTCCTGCAGATCGCGCCACCCCGACGCATTTGCAGAATGACGCGGCGTGGCTTTCTGTCGGCTTAACCTGCGCTCTTCTTTGCCACCGCTTTGTCTTAAGCTGTCGGCATCTGCCTAAAAGTAACTGCGCACGAGGCTGCCCGCGATCAGGCTCCAGCCGTCTGCAACAACGAAGAATGCCAGTTTGAATGGCAGAGAAACCACCGCCGGCGGCACCATCATCATCCCCATAGACATCAGTATCGCAGCGACAACGAGGTCGATGATCAGGAATGGCAGGTAAATCAAAAATCCGATCTGAAAGGCCCGCGCGATCTCAGACAATAGGAATGAGGGGATTAACACGGACAAGGGCGCGTCTGCTGTGGGTTCGGCTGCCAGTGTGGCAGGGCGCAGCTCGGCCATGGCAAAAAAGGTGTCCGGATCCAACCGTGCGGCCATAAAGCCGCGAAACGGCTCCAGTGTGCGTGCGAAGGCCGTCTCAATATCGATCTGCTCATTCGTTAACGGCTCTATCCCGTTTTCCCAAGCGGCGGTGAAGACCGGCTCCATAATAAAATATGAGAGAAACAGCGCGAGGCTGACAATCAGCATATTCGGTGGAGATTGCTGCAACCCAATAGCCTGCCGTAGGATCGACAGCACGGTGACGATGAAGGGAAAGCAGGTCACCATAATCGCTAGACCGGGCGCGAGGCTCAGTACCGTGATGAGCACGAAAAGCTGGATCGTGCGCGCACTGATAGAACTGTCATCCCCAAGCGAGAACGAAAATTCTTGCGCGTCTGCTATTGCCGGGAATGACAAAAATACGATCGCAAGAAGCAATCGGACATATCGGCCCCTTCCACTCACAGGCTTTTTTGTAGGTCCACAACTTCAGTCAGGCGCACCATCAGCTGTCCCGTGGTGTCGCCCTCTTGCTCCTCCAATTGGCCGCGCGCGATAAGGCGGTCACCTACATAGAGCTCAACCGGGTCGTCCATACGACTGTCCAGCGTCAGCACAGCGTTTTCTCCGAGCATGACCAAATCCCGGATTAGGGGGCGAGCTTTGCCGACGCAGACATTTACTTCGATCGGTACAGATGTGAAAGGGTTCGATAAGTCGGCGGCGGGGGCCGTTGGGGTGCTATCCACGGGGAATCTCCTGTCGGGATTGTAGGAAGAAGGCGTCGAGTGCTTCAGCCATACCGCCGAGCACCGCATCAAGATTGATTTCCCGCTCGTTTGTCTCAGCACGCAAATAGACTTGGCCGGGACTGAGGGCCGGTTCTGCGGTCAACGAAAACGGGGGTTTGATTTTTAGGTTCAGGGCGTCCTGGATCGCGTCCAGTTGCGGGGGGGAGACAGCAATTTCTATTCCCCCCTCTGCATTGGCCACGAGCATTTTGTTGATCAAGTCGACGATCTGATCAGCCAATGTGGCATGCGCCGCGATAGGTAGGATCTTGGTTACGACGGTGTGCAGTAGTGGGCGCATGGACGTACAAAGTTTTGAATGCGCCTCGTAATAGGTGAAAGACATATCCTGGAGACTTTGGGCCAACTCAGACGCTATCCGATCACGGTCAGTCGTGTGGGCTTTTACGGCGTCTTCCCAACCGGCCTGGTAGCCCGCCTCAAAAGACTGCAGTTTTTCATCCTGCATGGCCTCGACGCCGATCCCGATGCCATCGACATCGCTGACGTCTGCCGTCCCGAAGTCATGGTAACGATGTGACAAGGAACTCATGCGTTCTCTTCCTTGTCCTCAAGCCAACTGCGAAGAATCTCGACAGTCTCTTCTTTCCGTTCGCCGATCATAGCGCGCAGCCGATCTACAGGTTCGTCCCCGCCGCCCATCATTGGCAGCCCTGCGAGTGCAGGTAAGTCTCCGCCCGTACCGTCGGCACCGGCAAATTCTGTTAGATCGGGGAGATCAAACCCCTCAGTTGCAATCTCGCCGGAGAGACCTTCCATCGTATCCACCTGAGTTGGCAGGTTTGAAGGTGACGCAGGTAGTGCTGGCACTTCCCCGCTTGCTTGATCTGGCGCGCGCGACAATACGGGACGCACGACGAAGAGCCCGAGGATGAGCGTCACAACTGCGAGGACAGCCATTTGAATTGCGGACATCAGATCAAGATCAATACGGTCCAGAAGTGATGTACCAGCCGCCGTACCGCTCGGTGCGATATTTTGCAGAGGCATCGACTTGATTGTGATGATGTCCCCGCGAGTCTCATCATACCCAACGGCTGAGGAAACCAGTTCGCGAAGCGCCTCGAGTTCTACCTCCTCACGAGGCTGGGCAATGGTCTCGCCCGCGTCATTGGTTGTGACAGGTTCGTTTACCAACACCGCAACAGTGACACGTTTTATGGCGCCCGGCGCACGAATGATTTCGCGTTCGGTCTCAGAGACCTCGTAGTTGATCCGCTCACGCGTCTCATTGTTTTGGGACGACGACGCATCCCCTCCGCCGCCTTCTTGATCGGGAAGGTTGCTGGCGACGGTCACATCCCCGCCACCGGCGTCGCTGGAAGTGTTGTTGCGCTCTTCGGTGTCGGTGCTGATTGCGACGCGGCTGTCGGGATCAAAGCGATGTTCTCGGATCGCTTCGCTTTCGGTCACGGTATCGACGCTCACTTCGACAACGGCATTGCCGAAGCCAACCCGCGCCTCCAACAGACGTTGCACCCGGTCCCGCAGCACTTGCGCTTTGTCATCACCACCAATAGCCGGAACTGCATCCTCGATCTGACCGATCAAAGCGCCGTTTGAATCAATCACTGCAACATCTTCAGGGGACAAACCCGCGACTGCTGACGCAACAAGGTAGCGCACCGCTTTGGCTTGCGCTGGCGATGCTGCGCCACCAGTCGGTGTAATAGAGACCGACGCCTTTGGCGTAACACCGCGCTGAAAGGGGTTTGAACCGGTGCTGGCGATATGCACCCGCGCCATCGCGATGTGCGGATTAGAAACGATAGTTCGCGCCAATTCACCTTCCTTCGCACGCCAGTAGGCGGCATCAAACATCTGGGAAGTTGTTCCGAATCCGGTCAGGCTATCGAGCAATTCGTAACCACGGTTACCGTTTGCTGGCAGCCCTTCGCTGGCGAGGGTCAAACGCAGTTCATCGCGCTCTGGAGCATCCACGAAAATAGATCCGCCGCGCACCTCAAAGGTGATCCCGCGCTGCTCCAAGGACCGAACGACATCGCCTGCGGCGCCGTTTTCCAGCCCCGCGTAAAGGAGTGTCATATTCGGCGCTGTCGCCATGCGGGACATCGCAAGGATCGCGACAAACATCGCTACCGTCGCAAGGATGACAGTGATCTGGCGGCGCAAATCCAGGCCGAACCAGACGTTAAGTAATTGCTGCACAATCGCCTCCGTCTCGCCGGACCTTCTGCCCGACGCTCCCCGACAGATGAACGATCAGCCTTAACATTCGGTTAGTGCAAACCCGGCTATATCGAAGAGCAATCAGAAAATTGGACATCTCATGTCAGAAGAAGAGACCGCACCCGATGAAGCGGAAAAAAAGAAGTCAAAGCTGCCCTTGATACTAGGAGTAGTACTGGGGCTTGCAGGTGCGGGCGGTGGGTTTTTTGCTGTGTCTTCCGGAATGATCCTCGCCCCCGAATCGGCAGAGGTTACTGACGAAACCGCGCCGGGCGACGTGCCCGCCATACCGGACGTCGCCTTTGTGCCGGTAGAGCCGCTTGTGATTTCGCTACGCGCTCCCGCGCAATCTAAGCATTTGCGATTTCGGGCTGAGCTCGAAGTGCCGAGCAGCTTTCAGGCCGAAGTGGAAAAGCTCCTGCCGCGGGTCGTGGACGTATTGAACAGCTATCTGCGGGCGCTCGACCCGGCGGATTTGGAAAGCGCCTCAGCCCTCACTCGGTTGCGCGCCCAAATGCTCAGGCGGGTGCAAACCGTCGCAGGACAAGACCGTGTTAACGATTTGCTGGTTATGGAATTCGTACTGAATTGAGAGGACGACCATGGAACTGATTGCAGATATCTTGATGGCGGCAGGGGCCATCGGCGCGGGATTCTATTGTTTCGTCCTAGGGCGTCGCTTGAACCGGTTTAATGATCTCGAAAGAGGCGTCGGCGGCGCAGTAGCAGTCCTTTCTGCGCAAGTTGACGACCTTTCCAAGACATTGACCGCAGCCCAGACCACGGCCGCCAAATCAGCAGAAACGCTTAGCGCATTGACCCGCCGGGCCGAGGAAACCTCTCGCCAACTGGAATTACAGATGGCGGCGCTACGCGATCTGGAAAGTTCTGAGGGCAATCAGACGGAGGTGAACCCCATGCGTGAACCTCGTGCTGAACCGCGCAATGGGGCACCCTCGGGAAAACCCGCTGACCCAACGACGCCTCCACCTGCGCCGCCTCCATCTGGGGAGCCAATGTTCGTCCGCCATCGCGTAAGTGGAGATGCAGCATGAAAGTCTTTCGCAAGACAAAATACAAACGCCGTGTGGGTCGAGGATCTGTCCTCCTGATCGCAAGCCTACTGATTACGTCAGCTATGCTTCGCATCGGTGCTGGCTTGGATATCGCGGTCGCAGGTGGCACCAGCCCGGAAAAGATTCAAACAGTAGAACCGACAGCTTCCAAGCAACAGAAGCATGGACAAGACCGCGCGGAAATGGGCCGCCTTCTTGCAGCGCTGCAAGAGCGTGAGGCGCGGCTGGACGAACGTGAACAGAAAATCGATGCGCGCACCAAAGCACTCGCGGTCGCCAGCGAAGAAATTGAAGGACGGCTGCAAGCGCTTGAGGAAACCGAAGCGCGTCTGCGAGAGACCTTGGCGCTGGCTGATGGGGCGGCGGAGGGCGATCTCGCGAGGCTAACAACTGTCTACGAAAGCATGAAACCCAAAGATGCTGCTGCGCTTTTCCAGACCATGGAACCTGATTTTGCCGCGGGTTTTCTGGGCCGTATGCGCCCAGAATTTGCAGCCGCGATCATGGCCGGGCTCCCACCCGACGTCGCCTATTCCATCAGTGCAATTCTCGCTGGTCGCAATGCATCCGTGCCCAAAAGCTGACCCGCTGAGGGTTTGTTAATTCAACTCTGAAAGACTGAGTTCACAGGTCTCAGCTGGGGAAAGACATGATCGGAATCATCGGTATTATCACCATTTTTGTTATGGTGTTCGGCGGCTATCTCGCTGCTGGCGGCAAAATGGGTATCATTCTAAAATCGCTCCCCTTCGAGATGACAATGATCGGAGGGGCGGCCCTAGGCGCCTTTCTCATCAGCAACGATGGGCCAGCGATCAAACACACGATCAAAGATGTGGGCAAGGTTTTTAAAGGGCCAAAGTGGAAGCACGAGGACTACCGAGACCTATTGTGTCTACTCTTCGAGCTCATTCGACTTGCGCGTCAAAACCCGGTTGCCATCGAAGAACATATCGAAGCGCCCGACGACTCTTCGATATTCTCGAAATATCCGAAAATTCTAAGCGACAAAGAAGCAATCGCCTTGATCTGTGACACGATGCGGTCAGCGTCGATGAACTACGACGATCCACATCAGGTCGAAGAAGTGCTGGAAAAGCGAATGGAGGCAAATATGCACCATGCGATGCACTCCAGCCACGCCTTGCAGGTCGTGGCAGATGGGCTTCCAGCACTCGGGATCGTTGCTGCGGTGTTGGGCGTGATCAAGACAATGGCTTCGATCGACCAACCACCTGAAATCCTCGGCAAGCTGATCGGTGGCGCGCTCGTGGGTACGTTCCTGGGCGTTTTCCTAGCTTACGGTCTGGTTGGCCCATTTGCTTCAAAGGTGAAAGATGTGACGGAAGATGAGGGACACTTTTACCAGCTGATCCGCGAAGTTCTTGTCGCAAACCTGCATAACCATGCGACCAATATCTGTATTGAAGTGGGGCGACAGAACACGCCCTCGCATTGCCGTCCGAGCTATTCTGATCTCGAAGAGGCACTTAAATCGGTCAAACAGGATGCCGCCTGATGCGGATCTTTGCGCTGATACTCTGGCTTCTAAGCCTGCCCGCCATCCTGTCAGCGGCGCCCTTTCCCGTCGTTTCGGGGGAGCACGATGGGTTCACACGCATTGTGGCGCAAGTTCCTAGCGGCAGCAGTTGGGAGGTCGCGCAAACAGATGGGGCGGTGACACTCACGCTCCCAGGACACCGCAATGGGTTTGATACATCCAAGGTGTTTGACCGTATAGGGCGCGACCGCATAGCAACTGTGAAAAGCGATAGCGGATCGCTCGCGTTGAAGTTGAATTGCACTTGTCGGGTTTCTGCTTTTCCGTCTGGGGCAGACTATGCCGTCATTGACGTCGCGGCTCCGGGAGTTACGCTATCTACACCTTTCGTAGAGCCGATAAGGTCGAGTGAACCCGATACAGATCTGACTTCGTTGCACGGTAGTCAGATACAACAGACACCAGTTCCATCTTTGCTGCCCATCATCGTAAAGGCACCAAAACAAATCCAACCACCGCCCACGCTCAAGCTGGATCGCACGCCACTTTCCGAGACACAGCAAACTGCACTGAATGAAATTCAAATCCAACTTGCAGAAGAACTTGGCACAGCGACAACACGCGGCATTCTCGTGCCCTCCATCAGGCAGCCACCGACAGCTCGATCGCAGGTCGATCCGAAAGCCTTCGCTCCCGCCCTCTCGCCTGCGCCTCTGCCTCCGGCGGTTAGCCAAGAACTAGTGAGCAACATGCGCATCACTGACAGTAGGGACAGACCTTTTGGAGGAAATAACGAAGGGGTTAGCACCACGCGCAACGGGATCAGCTGTCCCACCGATAGTCAGATTGCAATTGAGACTTGGGGTACGCCGGACACGTTTGACCAACAAATCAGCGCTGGCCGCACCGCGCTGTTTGGCGAGTTCGATCGGATCGATAGTGAGGCGGCTCTGACGCTTGCACGATCTTATTTGTATTTCGGCTTCGGCGCTGAAGCGCGTCAGGTTCTCAATCTCTCTCCCGGCCTGGCCCGAGACAACCGCCTCTTACTAGACATCGCGGACATTATGGATCATGGCCGCCCCCAGTGGCCAGAGATGCTGGAAGCCTATAGGGAGTGCCGCACCGATATCGCGCTCTGGTCAATTCTCGCCCAAACCGAAGCCCGGGGAGCAACTCCGCTTCCTGCGACCAGCGCGCTTCGCACGCTCAACAAACTACCCGAGCACCTGCGGCGCTTACTTGCACCGCAACTAAGCCGTCGGCTGCTCGCGCACGGAAATCATGAGGCTGCCGCAGCCGCGCTGCGCAGCCTTGAACGACTTCCCGACGGGCTTTCCGGCAAGGCGACTTTGGCGCAAGCCCATGTGGAATTGGAGCAAGGCAAAATTGACGAAGGCACGGTAAAGCTCGAAAGCGTAGTTGACGAGAATGTCGAGGAGTCGCCCGAAGCTCTCATCGCGCTGATCAATACGCGTATAAAAACCGGGCAAGCCATTAGCGTTGAAACAGCCGATCTGGTCGAAGCTTACGCTCAGGAACACCGCGGGTCGCCCATAGGTGTCGAATTGCGGCGCACGCATTTTATGGCATTGGTAAAATCTGGCCAATTCGATCGCGCATTCATGGAGATCGCGACGCGTACTAGTTCAAGTGACAAAGAGGGTGATCTGGCCTTAAGGCTCTACCTCATAAACCAGCTAACAAAGTCCGCGAGCGATATTGTCTTTCTCGATCATGTCCTGAAGCACTCCGCGGATGACCTAGCTCACTTGCAAAGCTTATCGAAATTCGACTTGGCTAGCCGCCTCCTCTCACTCGGCTTTGCGGCGGAAGCGCAACAGTTGCTGTCAACGGAACCCGAAGCGGACCGACCGCTACGGCGCCAGCTGCTGGCAGCCGAAGCTGCGCTCGCACTCGACCAACCATTCCAAGCGCAAGCTGCCCTACTCGGTATCGACGACCCGGCAGCCGCCCCCTTACGTGCCCGGGCCAAAGCGATGAGCGGGGAATATGCCGAGGCACACAATCTTTTTCGCGAGTTGGACTTAGAGGCACCGGCGCGCGAAGCGGCATGGCTGGCAGAGGACTGGCGGGATCGAACTCCTTCCGAGACGCCTGTTTTTGGCCCAACAGCTGAACTCGCCAAAGCGAAAATTGAAGCGTCAGGTGATCCGAGCGGGATGCTCGCCCGGTCAGCCGCCGCGCTGAACGAGAGTATCGCCGCTCGAGATACCATTGCTAATCTGCTCGCCGCTACCGACCTTTCTATTGAGGCTGAATAACCCGTTTATTCGGCATTTGATCGGCGCCGGTTACGGAAAATAAACCTACTCAACCTAGCCTCCAGCTTGTCACAGTACGTGACCCTCTGGAGGTGCAGAATGCCGCGTTATTTCAAAGAGCCCATTCGGGTTTCTGCCGCTTGGGCCCAAGTGATCCGAACGGGGCCTTACGTATGACCTCCCTTTCGGCCAAAGCGCTATTTAACCCAACTATTCTGCTGGCCGTGGCGCTAATGGGGGTTATTGTCATGATGATCTTGCCGATTCCCTCATGGGTATTGGACACTGGTCTCGCGGCCTCTTTCGCATTGGCGATTTTGATCTTCACGGTCACCCTTTTTATCGAGCGTCCGCTGGACTTTTCGGCCTTTCCAACAATTCTGCTCGCCTCGCTAATGTTGCGCCTGTCGCTCAATGTGTCTTCCACAAAACTGATCATCGGCGAGGGCCATACTGGAACGAATGCCGCGGGCGACGTTATTGAGAGCTTTGCACAATTCGTAATGGGCGGCTCGGTTTTCCTCGGACTGGTGGTCTTTTGCGTGCTGCTAATCGTCAATTTTATGGTCATCAACAAGGGTGCAACTCGCATGGCTGAGGTTGGCGCGCGCTTTGCTCTGGATGGCATGCCCGGAAAGCAAATGGCCATCGACAGTGACATGTCAGCTGGCGCCATTACCCACGAAGAGGCACGAGAGCGCCGCGAGCGCGAGCAGCAGGAAACCACATTCTTTGGCTCTCTGGACGGCGCATCCAAGTTCGTTAAGGGCGACGCCATCGCCGGGCTGCTCATCACCTTGCTGAACCTTGTGGCCGGCCTTGTCATGGGCGTGGTTGTACACGGCATGCCCATGGGCGCGGCTTTTGAAACCTATGCGATTCTGACTGTCGGTGACGGGTTGGTTTCACAAATTCCCGCGGTGGTGATCTCCATCGCGTCCGCACTTCTCCTTGCGCGTGGGGGCGCTCAGGGTGCAACCGATCTGGCGGTCTTTAGCCAACTTGGAAAACACCCTGCTGCCTTGGCAACGGTCGCGGTTTTAATGGTCATGTTCGCGCTCTTCCCCGGGCTGCCATTTTTGCCATTCGTGCTCGGCGGGGCCGGCCTCGGGACAGCGGCCTTCATGATGTACCGATCCGCGAAGCGCAAAGCAGCCCTGCCCGATCTCGCGCCAGTTGAAGACATTGCTCCGAAAGAGAAACCGCTCGGCGATGTGCTGGAACTGGACGATATCCACATCGAATTCTCTCCAGATCTGGTCAATATGGTGCTCGACCCTGGGACCGGCATGGACGCCCGTATCGCCAATATGCGAACTCACGTCGCATCTGTGTTCGGGATGATCTTGCCAGAAATCCGGCTTACCGATCATCCCGGTCTGCCCATCGGCACTTATGTTCTGCGCATTCAGGGCGTGGAACAGGCCCGCGCCCAATTGAATCCGGACCAGATTCTCGCGCTTATTCCCGAAGATGGCAGCAACCTGCCCGCCGGGGTGGAAACAACCGAGCCAGTCTATGGTGCCCCGGCGCGTTGGATCAACAGCCGCGATCAGGAGGAAGCAGCCCTTGCTGGGATTACGCTGGTGACCCCGACCGAGATTCTTGCCACACATCTTTTGGAAGTGGTGAAGCGTAATTTCAGCCGTCTACTCACACTGAAGTCCCTGCGCCGGCTATTGGCTGAAATGGTGAACATCTCGAACGCAGCCCGGGCCGAAGCTAACCGCAAGCTGCTGGATGAGTTGATCCCGGACAAAGTACCGATCGACGTGCTTCATGCCGTTCTACGCCTTTTGCTCGACGAACAGGTCTCTATCCGCAATCTCCCATTGATCCTGGAAGCGACTGCCGAAGCGCGCGGTCAGAATGCCCAGCCTGAAGCGATTTGTGAACATGTCCGCCAGCGCATCGGGTTTCAATTGGTCGCAGAAATGCGTCGCGCTGACGGGACGCTGCCTTTGGTGCAACTTGCGCCGGAATGGGAAGAAACCTTTGCCACTTATCAGGTCGATGGTCAGAGGGGGCTCGATATTGCTCTGCCGCCTGAGCTGTTCAATCAACTCGCTGAAAAGGCGCAGGAGAAGCTTAACGATGCCAGTCAAAATGGCATCTACGCAGCCCTCGTGACCAATACGCGACGAAGGCGCTTTCTGCGCACTGTAATGCGGGCCAAGGGGATCCCGAACCCAGTGCTCTCGTTTGAAGAAATCGGCCTTGACGCGCGCCCTGCTCTGGTCGGCGTCGTCGCGGCATGACCGCAGAACTTGCAGATCTACTGGCCATAACAGAAGCCGCTTTATGGCATGGCTTCGCTGTCTTTCTGCGGGTTGGAGCGATGGTCGCATTGATGCCAGCTTTTGGCGAAACCTCCGTGCCGATGCGCGTTAAGCTTACCGCGATATTGGCCTTTGTGTTTATCATTAGCCCAGCGGTTACCCCCCCGGAACTAACCCCCACGACCGGCAACCTGTTCTGGCTTACCCTGTCGGAGACTTTAGCAGGGTTACTGCTTGGATTAGGCCTTCGAATGTTCGTGTTCGCGCTCCAAGCAGCCGGAGCAATTGCAGCGCAGTCTACTTCACTTTCCCAAATCCTTGGCGCTGCTGCCGCCGAGCCGATGCCCGCAATCGGCTATGTGCTGATGCTTGGCGGGCTCGCACTCGCCCTCATGGCCGGGCTCCATGTAAAGGCTGCTCAAATGGTCATTCTGTCTTATGACCTTCTGCCAATGGGACGCTTTCCGAGCGGAGCAACTTTGTCGAATTGGGGCCTCGGTCAGGTTCGGCGCGCTTTCTCACTGGCGTTTACCCTCGCTGCACCTTTCGTAATTCTGTCTCTGCTCTATAACCTCGCCCTCGGCGCTATCAACAAAGCGATGCCGCAATTGATGGTGGCCTTCGTCGGCGCCCCGGTAATTACAGCGGGCGGGTTGTTCCTCCTGTGCCTGTCGGCACCGATCATTTTGCGGGTCTGGCTCCAAGCGCTGGACATCTTCCTCGCCCAACCTTTTGCGGTTCCGCCATGAGCGGACAGGACGACGACAGCGACAAGTCATTTGAAGCGACGCCGCAAAAATTGCTGGACGCGCGCAAAAAGGGTGAAATCGCCAAATCCACTGATCTGATGACCGCAGCCGCCTATGCCGGGCTTTTGGCGGCATTCTTGCTGACCGGCGCTGTAGCTATCAAGCAGACCGGGACTGCGTTGATGGTCATGCTCGACCAGTCGGCACAATTGGCACCAACATTCTTTGACGGCAGCCCGACCGCAGCGATCGCCGCGCCCTTGAGAGAAGTCGCGATCGGCACGCTGCCCTTATTTATCTTTCCTGCTATCGGGGTAGTCCTCGCCATTTTTGCACAACGGGCGCTAGTCTTTGCCCCCAGCAAAATCGTCCCCAAGATGTCGCGTATTTCAATCTTATCGAATGCCAAGAACAAGTTCGGACGCTCTGGCCTGTTCGAGTTTGGCAAAAGCTTCACCAAGCTCTGCGTCTATTCGATTTGCGTGGCCCTCTTCATCCGCGCGCGATTGGGCGAAATGATTGGCACCCTACGCAGTTCGCCTGAAATGGCGCTCAGCTTTATGATCGAGCTCTGCCTCGCCTTTCTGTTTGTCGTGGTCGTCGTCTCCGGCGCCATTGGAGCCATAGATGCGCTTTGGCAGCATTTCGAACATCTGCGCAAAAACCGGATGTCGCGCAAAGAGATCACCGATGAGACTAAGAATGCCGAGGGCGACCCCCATCAGAAACAAGAGCGCCGGGCTCGCGCAATGGCAATTTCGCAGAACCAGATGATGGGAGACGTGCCCAAAGCCGATGTGGTGATCGTTAACCCGACCCATTACGCCGTAGCGTTGACATGGAGCCGAGAAGCGGGCTCTGCGCCGGTTTGTGTTGCTAAGGGTGTGGACGCGATCGCTCATAAAATGCGGGAACTTGCAATGGAGGCCGGCGTGCCCATTCACCGCGATCCCCCCACTGCCCGCGCTTTATATGCCACGACCGAAATCGGCGACCAGATCGGATTCGATCAATACCACGCCGTGGCAGCAGCGATCAGATTTGCCGAGAGCATGCGGCGCAAGGCAAAGGCTTGGACATGAGTAACCTGAACGAACTGCGGGAGCTTGAAGCAATCACGAAGGCTAAATATGACCAGCAGCAGCAGTCTTTCCGGCGGATTCAGTCCGAAGAAAACCGGCTGCGCGCAGAGCTTAGAAAACTCGATGAAATGCTGCTCAGTTCCAACAACACTGATGTCCGCATCGGCGAAATGCGCGCGATCGGAGCTGACGTCATCTGGCAGGGCTGGGTCGGGCGGAGCAAGACCGAGCTAAACCTCAAGCTGGCACAGGTCCTAGCAATCAAGGAACAGCAGCTTCAGCAAGTGCGTCAAGCCTTTGGCAAACTTCAGGTGGCACAGCAGCTGATCACCGAAACCAATGATGATCAGCGCAAGAAAAAAGGCCAGTCCCGATTGGAACTGGCCATGGATACTGCTTTGCACAGGGTAAAGTCTGACTAATAGTCCTGCCGGGCGATTTCGAGAATAAGCACATCGCTGACAACCTCTTTGCCCATATCTTTTTGTGCCACTTCCCGAAGCGCATTTCGCAATACTGCGATATTGTTGGCTTCTGTAAACGCTCCTTCGAACCCCCCCATGTTCGCGTGGTCAAAAAGCACGCCCAAGAAGGAATCTCGCAGCTTGGGTTCGCGCTGAAAGACGGCATCCTTACTGCCTTCAGTCACCTCGATGCTCAGTGACAGCACCACAAGTGCCGCGACATTTCGATCCTTGATAATAGGCACGACGAACTGGTTGCTAAGCTTTGCATATTCCATCATCGGCGCCGGATTGTCGGGGCCATAGGGCTCGACTTCTTTAGCCTCTGCGACCTCTTCAGCGGCTTCCGGCGCGAGTGGTTCTGGCGCAGGGCGCAGCACCATCCCCGCGCCGACGCCAGCACCCGCACCAACGAGCAGCAATACCACAGGTAGAATCTTTGATAACATCGTGGTCCCCTAAAAAGGTAGCAGAACGTCCAGCACCTGCTGTCCGTAACGCGGTTGCTGCACATCGGTGATCTGACCTCGGCCACCATATGACACGCGGGCTGAGGCAATCTTGTCGTATGTGATTTCATTCTGACGTGAGATATCTGCGGGACGGACATAGCCAGTTACCAGCAACTCGCGGAGTTCGAAATTGACCCGAAGTTCCTGCGAGCCGGAGATCGACAAAACCCCATTAGGCAGCACGTCTACAACCGTCGCAGCGACCCGCAGCGTTAGCTTTTCTTTGCGTTTTACCGAACCATCGCCAGACGAACTGCTGTTAGAGTTAACTCCCACCAATTCTGCTGATGACGCACCCTCGGGCAGAACATTGTCCAATCGCTGCGGCAGACCGAAAAGCCCTGGCATCCCCATCGCTTCGCTGCCTGATCGAGAGCGGTCCGTCGCATTCGAGATCTCTGCCTTTTCATCGATTTCGATCACGACAGTCAGAATGTCGCCGCGCTGCACCGCCCGCCTGTCCCCCAGTAGAGATTGCCGGGTACCAGACCATAACGAAGCCCGGTCTACGCCGCGTTCTTCAATGATCTGGATCGGAAGGGCTGAGGTCACCATCGCAGCATGCTCCCGCGATTCCAGCGGCGGCGTGAATGACGGCGGCTTTCCCAAATGGTCCGTCCGACCGCAGGCCGCTACAAGAAAAAGAAGGGTCGAAAGAAGGAGGAAACGTTTCATTTATTTATCCTATTGCTTGACCAGAATGCTGCCATCGCCCTGCACCTGGCCAAAAAGAGTTGCCCGAGAAGACAGGTTCATAAGGCGCAGCCGGTCTCCGATGGCGCCCCGTTCGAGCGCGCGTCCTTCGGTGGTGATTTCCACCCCATTCGCACGGAAATGCACCTGAACAATCTGGTTGCGCGTCACGAGGGCGGGCGGCCCGATGTCGTCGACCAAGATCGGCCGCCCCGGATAAAGCACCACCCGCGCTTCCTGCCCCACCACGTCGACGATGCGCTGGTATCCGTTTGGAACAGCCGCGTTGAAAAGGGTGACATCGGTTTCGGTGATGATCGCATTGGCGCGGATTGTTCGCGTCGCGGTCACCGTCTCCGCCGCGGCGGGCATCGCGAGTATCAAGCTGAAGAGGAAGCGCTTTAACATCAGCGCACCTGTGTCGTCGCGCCCATCATCTGGTCTGCTGCCGAGATGACTTTGGCATTCATTTCATAGCCGCGCTGCGCCGCGATCAATTCAGTGATTTCGCGCACGGCGTCGACAGAACTGTCCTCAAGATAACCTTGCCGCAAAGTGCCAAGCCCATCGACGCCCGGTGTGGCGATCAGCGCAGGCCCGGAGGCTTCGGTCTCCGCAAAGAGATTTCCACCCAATGCTTCCAAGCCTTTTACATTCGAGAACCCTGTCAGGTTGAACTGACCAAGTTGCAGACCTTCCGTGGTATCGTCGAAATAGGCATAGACCTCTCCTTCGGCATTGATCGAAATGCTCCGGGCGTCGGCGGGAATGACGATCTCGGGGGCGACCGGAAATCCGTCAGATGTGACGATCAGCCCTTCGCCAGTACGCTTCAATCCGCCATCACGGGTATAGGCCGCTTGGCCAGAAGGGAGCGTCACCTCCAAAAAACCCGGCCCGTCAATTGCTACATCCAGATCGCCACCCGTGGCTGCGAGCGAGCCCTGCGCCACTTGCATAGAAACGGCGGCAGGGCGAACGCCCAAGCCAAGTTGCACGCCGGTTGGCAACACCGTCCCGTCCGATGCGTTGATCGCACCAGCTCGGGCCATCTGCTGATAGTGAAGGTCGGCGAATTCGGCGCGGCGGGCATTATAGCCGGTGGTGCTCATATTCGCGAGGTTGTTCGATATCGTTTCCACCCGCATTTGTTGGGCGGACATGCCTGTGGCGGCGATTTGCAGGGCGCGCATTCGGCACCTCCTTTTTAGTGTTTGGGATCAGCCCACGAGGGCCTTGAGGGCGCCGCGCACCCGTTCATCTTCGCTGGTCAAAAAACTCTGACCCAACTCATAGGCGCGCTGCACCTCGACCATCCGCGACAATTGGCTGATCGCACTGACATTGGAATTTTCGACGAAACCCTGCATCAGACGCGCGGTATCGCTCGGCTCATGGCCGGCATCTGCGCGAAACATGACACCGTCCTCTCGGACCATGTTCAAAGGATCGAGCGGACGCACAATTCCAATCTGGCCCAAGGGCGCCCCGTCGGCGCTGACGGTCCCGTCGCTTCCAACAGATACTGCAGCCCCCGGCGGGACAAAGACCGGCGCCCCGCCCGTATCGAGCACGCGGAACCCGTCGTAGGTGACCAGATCGCCCACGGCACTCGGCGAGAACGCCCCTGCACGGGTCAGTCTTTCTCCGGCGGGTGTCTCCACCAGAAAATAGCCATCACCTTCAATCGCGAAGTCAAAGCTTCCTCCGGTTTGGGTCAATGCACCCTGATCAAAGGACGTATTGCGCACATTGCCCTGCCCCATCGACAGGGAAGCGCCGCCTTCTACCGGTTTGACATATTCCGAAAAGATCAGCCCCTCAGCCCGGTAGCCAGTGGTTGCCGCATTGGCGATATTGTTGGCAACGATCTGCATTTCGCGGGCCAAGCCGGATTGCCGGGTCAGGGTCGTATATCCTGCGTTGTCCATGTCAGCCCCCAATAATCAGCGGAATGATGCGGTCGTGGAAAAAGGACACGAGCGTCTGCGTCATGAATCCCATCGAGAGCCAGAACACCGCCCCGATCGCTGCCAGTTTCGGCACGAAGGTGAGTGTCATTTCTTGGATAGAGGTCAGGGCTTGCACCAGCCCGATGGAGACACCGGCGAGCAAAGCCACGGTCAGGATAGGAATGGAGATCACCACCGCGACCCACAGCCCCTGCCGCATCGTGTCAAAAAAGATTAGTTCGCTCTGCATCAGACCGGCATCCGCAGGATTTCCTGGTAGGCCTCGACCACTTTATTACGCACTGTCACGGCGGTTTCGACCACCAGTTCGGTCTGCGCCAAAGCCGTCACTAGCGCGTGGGGATCGGCATCGCCGACCATAGCGCTGGTCGCAGTCTGCTCGCCCCGGGCCAATGTGCTGGCAAAGTCGGAGAATGCCGCCTTGATCCCGCTCATGCCCCCTGCCGCATCGGTCGGTTCGGTCGCTGGCTTTGAGGCTGCATATTTCTGGATCGCCGAAAGCGCTTTGATATCCATTCTGGATCTCCTTTTGGTCGTGTTCATCGCGGGCTTACGCCGCAGGTGTTCTTGCGCGGCCAAGCGGCCACGTGGGTGTGCTTTTCAGCTTTTGGCCAAAGCCTTAGCGGCGCAGCAAATCCATCAGGCCGGTGGACATTTTTCGGGTCTGCTCGAACATTTTGAGGTTGGCCTCATAGCTGCGCTGCGCCTCTCTCGCGTCGGCCAGTTCGATCAGCAAATCGACGTTTGATCCTTCAAAGTGACCGCTTTCATCCGCGAGCGGATGGGTCGGGTCATAGACACGCTCCAAATCGCTTTGATCCAGCGTGACCCGTCCTGTGCGCACCGGGGTCACCGCGTCGCCGGCTCCAAAGGCAGTTTCGAAAGCGATGGTCTTGCGGCGGTAACCGGGCGTATCAGCGTTCGAAATATTCTCCGACAGGTGTCGCAAGCGCGTGGCCTGCGCGCGCAAGCCGCTGGAGGAGACCGAAAGAGAGTTGGAAAATTCGGTCATATTCAGCCCCTGATCGTGCTGCGTAGAATGTTCAGTCCGGATTTATAGATCGCCAAAGCCCGGTCATGCTGGCGTTTTGCGTCAACGGATTTCAGCATTTCTGTCTCTAGCGAAACGCTATTCCCATTGGGCGCGGCTTCCTCACCCGTGACAAAAGCAGCGGCCACCACCGCCCCCTCCCGGGCGCCGTGCAGATGCCCGTCACGCGTGGCGCGGGCCGTGGCCGGCGCATCTGCCGGGCGGTAGATAGATTGGAATTTAGGAAGATCGCGCGCCTGATAGCCAGGCGTATCCGCATTTGCGACGTTCTGAGCCGCAACAGCCTGACGCTGCCCGGCATGGGTTGCCATGGCCGTGGCCATTCTGAAGAGTTCCAGCTTTTCGAACATCGGGGCTTCTCCCTCGTGCAATTTCAATCAAGGCTTAACCCTGATTCCTTTAGAAAGCGTTTGCAGCCGAGAGGAATGACATGACGTTTGAAACACATCTTGATGGGCTGATGGCTCAAATCGATAGTTTGGATGTCGTGCGCCCCGTTGGCCGGGTCACCCGGGTCGAGGCGGGGGTCATTCACATCTCTGGCCTCGCCGACACGGCCCGGATCGGCGACGCGATCACGGTGGCGCGACAGGATTCTACAGCGCTTAGTGGCGAGGTCGTGCAACTGCGCGATGACATACTGGTCGCCCTGCCGGATGCGGCGCCCGACGGCGTTTCGCTTAACAGTCGCGCGCTGCTGCAGCCGCCTTTTACCATCGCGCCGAGTGACGAATGGATTGGCCGGGTTATCGACCCAACGGGCGCACCGCTGGATGGGCGTCCTCTTCTGCAAGGTCCTGTCGCCCGCCCTTTGCAATCCCCGCCCCCTCCCGCTGCCACGCGCCGTGCTTTGGGCAGCCGGATCGACACAGGTCTCGCGGTGATGAACACGATGCTACCTGTGGTGAAGGGTCAGAGGGTCGGGCTTTTTGCCGGATCTGGCGTCGGCAAAAGTAGCCTCATGGGACATCTGGCTCAGCATATGCAGGCGGACGTTGTGGTGATCGCGCTCATCGGCGAGCGCGGGCGGGAGCTGCGGCATTTCATGGAAGACGTGCTCGGCCCCGAAGGGCTAGCGCGGAGTGTGCTGATCACTGCCACATCGGACCAGTCCCCTTTGCAACGCCGCCGCTGCGCTTGGACCGGTATGGCCGTTGCCGAACATTTCCGCGCAGAGGGCAAGTCAGTGCTCTTTATGGCCGACTCCATTACCCGTTTCGCCGAAGCCCACCGTGAGGTCGCAGTGGCCGCAGGCGAAGCGCCGGTGCTGCGGGGCTATCCGCCCTCTACCGCCCACCTGATTATGGCGCTTTGCGAGCGCGCTGGACCGGGATTGGCAGATGAGGGCGATATGACGGGTATTTTTAGCGTGCTTGTCGCGGGATCTGACATGGACGAACCGGTGGCCGACATCCTACGCGGTGTGCTCGATGGCCACATCGTGCTGGACCGCACTATCGCAGAACGCGGGCGCTATCCGGCCATCGATGTGCTGCGCTCGGTCTCGCGCTCACTGCCCGCGGCGGCGACTGATGAAGAGAACGATATGCTTAAACGCGCCCGGCGGCTGCTGGGGGTCTACGACCGGAATGCTATGATGATCCGCGCGGGGCTCTACGCCCAGGGCAGCGATCCCGAAGTTGATCAAGCGATCGCTGCTTGGGAAGACCTAGACGCCTTCTTGGCGCGTGTCGAACGGCAGGGGATTGCGCAGAGTTTCAAGCAACTCGATCTGCTGCTGCGCCGCGTGAAACAGGCAAGTCCGCCGCGCGGGCGTGGCAATCCGGCGGGCTAAACGGGCTTAGGATTGCAAAAGGGTCAAGGCTATGGACTGGCCAGACATGCTGGCTGAGAACGACGCGATCTGGTTGCGCACGACGTATTTGGTGATCAGATCTTGGACCAGTTCCGGATCAGAAAAGTCGGAGAGTTGGTCTGTACCGAAGACAGATTGCGCACGGTCTTTGAAGATGCCCAGCTGCTGATCCACGTCAATTTGGCCAATGGACTCCGGCAAGTTCAACGCCTTCTCAAACAATGCCCGCATGGGCGGATCGCCCATCAATGTGAACCACTTGGCATCATTGGAGCTATCAGACTGGGCCAGATCCGCCACTTCATGCTGTGCGTAAAGTGCGATGCGCATCGACTCGTCCTGTTCACCGGCCGCCACTTCAAAGCTGGCGGTTTCGAAGCGGCTTACGATCGCATCGACAAACCCCTCCTCGCCAACTTTCAGGAACTCACCGGGGCCAAAACCGAAAGCCTCTGACATCTCCTTGTAGCGCGTATCGGTGAACCGGTTGGCCAAGGCGTCATCATTGGTCGTGCCTTCTTCGAGCATCTTCCGAATGAAATAGCGGTTATCGAGATCATCCTGAAGCCCGAAGGCCCCAAGGGTGACGGACAGCAGACGGCGGTCCGACACCAATTCTTCTGCTGTCGTGACCGCGCCAATATTCTCTCGGAAATAATCCGTATCCCGCTTCAGCTCTGTTGATTTGCTAAAGGTCTCGAACTGGGTGTCATAGGTCTGCTGGAGAAACCGCCAACCGGCCAGACCACCTATGGGGATTATCGGCTGGTACATCAGTTCGCCCGCAGCGCCAGCAGCCGGTCCTCGCGCGGAAGCAGGCTGCGCAGGGCTTTCAGGCTGCGATAGTGCTGCAGTTCGATCACGCCGCGGCTGGCTTCGGCAAGCGCGTTGCGGCTGTCGTTATCGGTAAAGACTTGGCTCAGCTCTTCTATCTGACGCAAAAGCCCGTGATGCGCGCTCTCCGCGTCCTTATCCCCTGACAGCACCAGTTGCACCGCAAACAGCGTACGGCGCACCGGGGTCTTGGCATCTTCGGGGTGAATCGCGTTGCGCAGACGCAAAATATTGGCGTCCGGAGACATGATTGCCAGTCGACTGCGGCGGTCGCCATTTTCAATCACCGCACCGTTCACCAGCACCCGTTCTTTCGGGCTCAATTTGAGGACCAGTCCGCTCATGACAGCGTCCTTTCCTGCTTAAGTCCACGCAGGATAGCCGTGTTCACCTCCAGCAAAGGCACGGCCGAGGCTTTCTTGCGAATAACCTCAGAGGTGTGATGACTGGTAAATTCTCCGAGGTAGAAAATACGCGCGCGCAGATCATCCGGCAGCAGATTTTCATCATCCGCTACGTCAATCGCAAGGGTTCGCCAAAGTTTTCGGTTCTCGTGCAACGCCTCAAGAAGCGGTGCAAGTTTACCCGATTCTATCGCTGTTTTAAGCCGATAGGTAATACGCGCGATCACGTCATATTCGATACTGCGAGCCGATCGCGTCGGCGCGGCAGTCGGCGCATAGGCGCGCTGAGCCAGAGTGGTTGCGTTCACGGGGATACCTTGCCTGTTGTTATCGTTCTTTGTGGGCCGTTTGCATCAAGGGCGCGCCGAAACGCGCCCCTGAATTTGGCTTAGCGGAACAGAGACAAGATGGTCTGCGGCGCCTGGTTGGCAATGGACAACGCCTGAACGCCCAGCTGCTGCTGGGTTTGCAGCGCCTGAAGTTTCGCCGAGGCCGCTTCCATATCTGCGTCCACCAACGAGCCGATCCCAGATTTGACCGCATCACCAAGCTTGCTGATGAAATCGCCCTGATCCGAGATCCGTTGCGCCGAGGCACCCAACTCGGCTGCGCCGTCAATCGCGGTGGTCATGAAACCTTCGATTTCGGCAAAGGCTGTGGCCGCCGTAGTAGAGTTTGTGATCCCGGTCATTGTACCAACCGTAAGGGTGGCCTGAAAATCGACAGTCGCAACGTCGATTGTGCTAACGGTCGGCGCCGCGCTGCCCACGCGGTCAAGCGACGATACCACCGTAAGCGAAGTGCCCGCATTGCCGTCAACATCTGTCGCAAGCAGGTTGACCCCGTTAAATTGCGACCCCCCGATTACGGCTGAAATCTGGGCAACCTTTTCGTCCATGTCTGCCTGGATCTTGGTAAAATCCGCCGTCTCGCTTTGGCCAGAAATCGCAAGCGCCTTCATTTCTTTAAGCGTTTCAACAATCTGTTCCGCACCAGCCGAGGCGACGGCGACCGTCGATTCGCCCAAAGCCAGCGAGTCGGATACCGCTTCAAAACCGGCAACATCCGATTCCATCACCTTGGAGATGGCCCAGATTGCCGAATTGTCTTTGGCCGAGGAGATGTCCTTGCCTGTCGCAATGGCATTCTGGGTCTGGCCGAGGTCGGAGTTGATCGACTTCAGCGTTTGCAGGGCAACCATGGCGGAGTTGTTGGTGTTGATGCTCGACATAAGCATGTTCCTTTAGTCTTTGACGCTTTGCGTCCGTTGCTGTCTCACCCCCCTGGGGCGGACGGAATTGTCTTTCTGACCTTTGCAACGCTCCTGAACCGAACGATGCGCCACCCGACCTCGGATGCATCGCCACCATGACCTTTTCGAACTTAACACTCTCCTAAACGCGGCCCCGCCAATGCGCCGCTTTTTATTCAAACGCTCAGGCGCGTTTTTCCACGGCGCGGGCAGCGTCCAGCTCAATGTTGCGTTTCTTGCCGTGGGAATCATATGTCTCTAGCGAGCCGCGAATGCGGCGCAGGGCGGCCATGCGCCGGGCGACACTGCGGATGCCTTCCAGAGCGCCGTCTAATAGCAGCTGGTTCCGTTTCACCTTTGCGTCCAGTCGCTGCAACGCATCAAGATCGCTGTGTTCGGCGGCATTGAGCGCCGCAATCAGCGCTTCTTTGTCCTCCAACATGCCAGCCAGATCTTCGAGCTTTCCACTGAGCAACGCAGAACGTTCCGCATCAAGCAGACTGTCAAGTGCTAGGAGTTTGCTGTTCGTTTCCTCAGTGTTCATCCTGCCGCTCCTTCAATGCTTCATAGAGCGATTCGCTGAGACCAATACCGCCAGCCTTGACCATCGCCATGGCCTGTTCCTGCACGAGGAAGGAGCTAAACTGGTCCTCTCCCGCCCCCCCGCCGAACTCCTTACTGGTTGCGCCAAGTCCCGCGGACTTCAGCATTTCCGCCAGAAAGCTCGCCTCCAATTTTTGCGCCGCTGCCATCAGCGCCTTATTCTCTTCCACCACGCGCGGGGGCGCTTGGACCGACTGTACCGTGAGCATGACCCGTCTCCTTAAATTGCATCCTATTTTCCCGATCTTGACCCAGTTTCGGTAAACAACCGGTAAGGATGTTCGCGCATGGTGATGAAATCAGAGAAGAACTCTCGGAGTGTTCACGTGCATCCACTACCCCTGCCCTCCGCGGCACAATTATCCCTGCGCCCAAGCGGCGCGACCGCCCAGCCACCGGAGGGGCAGGATGCCGGTACCTCAGTTTCCACCGGCGATATGCGGGCTGCATTTGCGGATATTTTCGAGCAGGC
Organism: Sulfitobacter delicatus; assembly: GCF_900102535.1. Lineage (GTDB taxonomy): Bacteria > Pseudomonadota > Alphaproteobacteria > Rhodobacterales > Rhodobacteraceae > Sulfitobacter > Sulfitobacter delicatus. The sequence continues at coordinate 315,777 of NZ_FNBP01000001.1, forward strand.
TGATCCGCAAAATGGCGGCAGGGAGACCGACTTAGAGTTGCTGCAGGAAGCCGCTGACGAGATTGAAGTTGACGAAGCCTCCCCGACTGAGAGTACGTCGAAAACAGAAACAGCTGCTCCGCACGACAAGAAACCCCCGACTGATTCTGACGCCTCGGTAACGCAGGCACCTCAGGTCTCCATTTCCGCGAGACCTAAACAGTCACAGGCAGATTTCGACCGGGTGCCTGTTGCCGTGCAGTCTTTGAGCACAGGGCGCGGAGAACCCGTTGATGATGAGGCCATTAGGGCGCCCGAGCCTGTTAGGGGGAGTAAGGAGTTCAGCCCTTCCGAGCTACAACAGGCTGCAAATCATGCGCGTGTTGCGGAAGGCCGGATGAGCACTAACGCGATAGGGCGCAACCTTTTAGAAACGCCTATCGAGGAGCTCGCGCTTCCGGCAACAACCAAGCATTCCACCACAATGAACCTGCTCGGGTCGGATTCGCAACGATCACAAGATATCTCTGACCCTGCGAGCCTTGATAAAATGGCGATTATTAAGGCGGCGGGCGAAACTTTGTCTTTCAGCCCAATCCAAGATGCGGCTTCGGGAGGGTCTAATATTGACGCACAAAAGCCTCACACCGAAGGGCCGGTTTTCTCTGAAAAGGAGATGCGGCCAACTGGGTCTGTTTTGGAACGTTCAATGGAGCGGGTAATTGCCCAACCGATGGATAAGAGATCAGCTCCAGCTCAGCGAAACCCTGCCCCTTCAATAGTGCATCCACTACAAGCAGCCTTGGGCGCTTCGGACAATTTTATTTCTAAGCCACAGGTGAAAGCTGTACCTAATCAGGGCCATCAGCAGACGACTGCTGCACCGGAGACGACTGCACGCCACGCTATGCCGCTCTGGGCACCAGCAGATACAGCAGCATCTAAGGCGCGCAGCAATCAAACCGCGACTTCTAAGCCTGCAGCTATAGCCCACCCTGCCCATGCACCTGATGCGGTGGCTGAGTTGGTTTCGCAATCTTTGAAAACCGCGCTCCCAAGTAAATTGACGATACCACGGGAGGCTGGATCGGTAGCGGTACAGCCCTTACTGCCAACCCCGCATCCGATTGGCCGCGCCAATATGACCGAACAAACCGGAGCCGTTCTGCCTTCAGCCGCAACGGCAACTGGCCTTACGCGCATGGTTCATCAAAAGGGACCCACTGAAGGTTTGGATCAAACTGACCGGGGAAAACACCCCGACGTGCAAGTTTTGCAAACGCCCTCTGCAGCGCAAAAGTCACTAGCTGGCAAAGAGAGGTCCGACGACCCCCTTAAGATAACTAGTCCGGCTGAACGGCTTGATCCGAAAAACCTTCAAATGCCACCCGTACTGCCAATTAAGCCGAACACCCTCGCTGCACCCCTTCCCTCCCCCGCAATGATTGGTGGGCAGATCGCCAAAGTTGAATCTGGACAGGACATCCGCCTGTACCCGACTGAACCAACATTGCCGCAGACTTGGGAAGGAACACCCGTTCAGGCTCAGCAAGCCAGCGCTTCGGCCCGCTCTGTCTTCGTCCCACAAATTGCGGCCCAACTGGGTGAAGCATTGCGGCAGATGCCGAACCGCCCGGTTGATATCGCGCTCAGCCCCGAAGAGCTCGGGCGGGTCAGGCTCTCGGTCACGACGAGCGAGGCAGGGGTCGTGGTCAATGTATTGGCCGAACGACAGGAAACCCTTGATCTGCTGCGCCGCAATATTGATCAGCTGGGCGAAGAGTTCCGCGATATGGGGTTTGACGACATCGCTTTTTCTTTTGCCGGTGGTGCCGACACCTCGACAGACCGAGACGACAACAGCTCCTCGTTTGACCAAACCAATACAACTGCCGAAGTTGACCTCGGCGACACTCCGGCGGCCCAGCCTCAGACCCCAATTGCTCTAGGGTCGCTCGCCGGCCTTGACCTGCGTCTCTGACAAAAGGACCCTTTATGACTATTTCACCGACAACAACCGCGACGGCTCAGACGAATCCTGCAGCCGTGACAAGCACAGACGTTTCATCCTCGAACTCAGTCTTGTCCTCAGATTTTGAGACGTTTTTGCAAATGCTTACGGCCCAAGCCCGCTATCAAGATCCTTTGGAGCCAATCGATTCATCAGAATATGCGGCGCAGCTGGCCCAGTTTTCCATGGTCGAGCAACAGGTGATGTCGAATGATCTACTCACCGCGTTAATGACCCAATTGGGGACATCCAATATGGGCCAACTGGCAGGGGTGATCGGGATGGAAGCCCGCACTACGTCACCGGTGCAATATGACGGCACACCAATTACTGTAGCGCCCAACCCGGCGGCTGTAGCGGACGAAGTCTTCCTCGTGGCCTATGACAGTGATGGCAACGAAGTCCAGCGCATCTCCCTTCCGGTTTCCGCTGATCCGGTTGAGTGGGACGGGTTGGACGAGAACGGCGATCCGCTGCCATCTGGCACCTATAGTTTCGGCGTGGAAAGCCATGCAGATGGGGAGTTGCTCATGCTAGAACCAGCCGAAGCCTATGGCCGTGTGACCGAAGCTCGGACTCAAGGCGGGCAATCGGTGCTGATCCTTGAGGGCGGCTCAATGGTGCTTGCGAGCGACGTGAACGGCCTGCGCGAACCACGTGGCTAACCGGCGGGCTACCGATCCGACAGCGCAAAGCCGGCATAGGCAAACGGCATAACAGCACGGCGAAAACGGCCCAGTTCAAACTTGGCGAGCGGCGCGCGCATAGGGGCTGGATAGGGATGCCTCGGCGTCTTTCCCTGTACGAGTTCCGCCAGCAATGCGCCCGAGTAGCTCGCCATGGCAACGCCGTTGCCGTGGTAGCACAGGCCAGCGAAGATGCCCGATTGGCCCGGCACCTCGCCGACGAAGGGCATGCGATTGCGCGCGATACAGACCATGCCGGACCAGCCATGCGGTGTTTCCACATGTCGCCACACAGGGAACATCGCTTCGAAATCCGCTCGCGCCCGACGCAAAGCGCGGGCTTCGGAACCGGGGGTCGACAGCAGCCCGCCGCGCACGCCAAAAAGCATGCGGTTGTCCGGCATTAGTCGGAAGTAGTGCAGCAGGTGCCGACTATCGTAGCAGGCTTGTCGGCTGGTCCAGCCTTGTGTTGCCAGTTCAGACTTGCTGAGAGGCCGGGTGACAATCACGCTTGACTGCGTCGGCATGTAGCGCGCGGCGAGCCAGTCGGGCAGGTCTTCGGAAGAATAGCCATTGGTCGCGATAATGACCTTTTCTGCCCGAATGCGGCCTGAAGAAGTGGTGACCTCAAAACCGCCTGAATGCCGCTCGATCATTGTCGCAGCGCTTTCATGGTAGATCGTCGCGCCTGCCTCTTCGGCAGCTTTCGCGAGGGCGGTAACATATTTCCGCGGGTTCATGCCAAAGCCAATCGGCACCGTTATGGCTCCATGAAACCCTGCGTTGAGCCCTTCCGACGGAAGGTCGCTCGCTTCAGTCAGCCGCGCTTCGACACCGTAGTTCTCAGCGTAATATGCTAACTTATCGCGCATCTCGTCAAAATCGCGAGGGCGGTGCGCAAGTTGGGTTTCGCCTTGCGAATGCCGGTCTACGTCGATAGCACGGGCCGCGATAAACTCTTCCACCTGCTGGATCGCCGCGACTTCTGCCTGCCGCCAAGCAAGGCGCTCATCACGGCCAAACTTCCGGTCCAGCGCCGCATCCTCCAGCATTCCCCCGCCAAGACAACAAAAGCCACCGTTGCGTCCGGAAGCACCAAAGCCGACCCGCTCTGCTTCGAGCACCGTGGCCTGCACCCCCGCCTGAGCTAAATGCAGGGCGGCATTCAGCCCGGTGAAGCCGCCGCCGATAATGACCACATCGGCGCGTGCGTCGCCTTGCAGCGAAGGTCGCTCGGGGGCGTCGCAAGTCTCGTCCCACCAACAGTTGGCGCGGGGCGCTTCACTATAGGCGAAGTCGGGGTAGATGCGTTTCATGCAGAGGGACGTTCCGCCGCCCGCGCTTCCTCCTGCGCCCGCAGGCTACTGCGCTTGCTGACGAGTGATGCGGTGATCACGCCGACAGTAACGATGGCGATCATGATCGTCGACAGCGCATTGATCTCGGGCGAGACGCCCAGACGCACGGCGCTGAAAATCTTGATCGGCAGTGTCGTTGCGGAGGGTCCGGCGGTGAAGGAAGCGATCACGAGATCGTCGAGGCTGAGTGTGAACGCCAAGAGCCAGCCCGAGATTACCGCAGGCGCGATGATCGGCAGGGTGACCAAGCGAAACGCCTCCCACGGGGATGACCCGAGATCGAGCGCGGCCTCTTCTAAAGAGCGATCAAAGGACACCAATCGCGAGGACACGACGACTGAGACGTAGCACATTGAGAATGTCGTATGCGCCAGCACGATGGTCAGCACGCCCCGATCCAAGCCAATGCCGATGAAGAGCAAGAGCAGCGACAGGCCGGTGATCACTTCGGGCATCACCAACGGGGCATAGATCATGCCGGAAAACAGCGTCCGCCCCATAAACCGCCCGCCGCGTACCAGCACATAGGCCGCCATCGTGCCCAGCACCGTGGCGATAGACGATGAGATCACGGCGACTTTGATCGTCACCCATGCGGCATTCAGGAATGCTTCGTTTTGGAGCAACTCACCATACCAGCGAGTCGAGAACCCCGCCCAGACCGTCACCAGCTTTGAGGCGTTAAAGCTGTAGATCACCAGAATGATCATCGGCAGATAGAGAAAGGCGAACCCAAGCGTCAGCGAGGTCACGTTGAACCATGTCATCCGCTTCATTGTTCGGCCTCCGCCTGTTTCTGCTGGTTTCGCTGGAACAGGATGATCGGAATGATCAGGATCAGCAGCAGGATCACGGCCACGGCGCTCGCCACCGGCCAGTCACGGTTGTTAAAGAACTCTTCCCAAAGAACCTTGCCGATCATCAATGTGCCCGAACCGCCAAGGAGCGAGGGGATCACGAATTCGCCCAAGGCCGGGATGAAGACCAGAAAGCTGCCCGCGACGATCCCATTGCGCGACAAGGGGATCGTAACGAGCCAGAAGGCTTGCATACGTGAGCAGCCCAAGTCTTCGGCCGCCTCGTTCAGGGATTCGTCCAGACGGTCCAGCGCCGCATAGATCGGCAGGATCATGAAGGGCAGATAGGTATAGACGATGCCGATATAGACAGCGGTATTGGTGTTCAAAATCTGCAGCGGTTCAGCCACCACACCTGTCCACATCAGAAGCTGGTTCAGCAGACCCTCGTTGCTCAGAATACCCATCCACGCATAGACGCGGATCAGGAAAGACGTCCAGAACGGCAAGATCACCAGCATCATCAAAGTGGCGCGCCATTCCTCGGGTGCGCGGGCCATGCCGTAAGCGATGGGATAGCCGACGATCAGCGTCAGAATGGTTGAAATCAGCGCGATACGCAGGGAACTGAGGTAGGCTTTCCAATAAAGGTCGTCGGACGCGAGGAAGGTGAAATTCTCGAAATCCAACTCCGCGATCAGCGCCGAAATACCGTCCTTGATCGTGGGCGTATATGGTGGGATCGCCAAGGCCGTGTCTGACAGTGAGATTTTGAACACGATAAGGAAGGGCACCAGAAAGAGGGCCAGCAGCCACAGGTAGGGCACCGCGATGAGGGCGAAGCGACGCATATTCATTCCGCCAACAAGACGCCCGCGGTGGCGCTCCAAGAGATCCAGACCGGATCTTCCCAAGTGATGTCACGCCGGGCGATGCGCCGTGTGTTCGCCGTTTGCGCCTTGATCACCTGCCCACCGGGCAATTCCACGTGATAGGTGCTGAGGTTGCCCAGATAGGCGATGTCGAGCACCTTGCCCTGAAGCGCGTTGGGCGCGTCTTCGGGGCGTTCGGTTGAAATACGGATCTTCTCAGGCCGGATCGCGAGATGGGCCTTTTGATCCGCGCTAAAGGATTTGGCCGAGGCTGCGGTCAAAGGCGCCTGACCTTCGGCCCAATCAAGGTGATATTTGTCTTCGCCGACGGCTTTCGTCCGGGCTTCGATGATATTCACGTCCCCAATGAAGTCTGCCACATAGACGGAGTTGGGCGCCTCATAAATTTCAGCCGGCGTGGCCACCTGAATGACGCGTCCCTCATCCATTACCGCTACGCGGGAAGCGACGGTCATCGCCTCTTCTTGGTCGTGGGTCACGATAACAAAGGTCGTGCCAGTGGATTCCTGAATGTCCATCAACTCAAACTGCGTGTCTTGGCGCAGCTTTTTGTCGAGCGCGCCGAGCGGCTCATCCAGTAAGAGCAGTTTGGGCGCTTTGGCCAGTGAGCGCGCCAGCGCCACCCGCTGCCGCTGACCACCGGAAATCTGATGCGGCTTGCGGCGGGCAAATTTCTCCAGACGCGTGAGCTTGAGCATCTCTGCCACCCGCGCTTCGATCGCATCCTTGCTCATTTTGTCGCGGCGCAGACCAAAGGCGATATTGTCCCAAACGCTAAGATGCGGGAACAGCGCGTAGGACTGAAACATCATATTCACGGCGCGCTTGTTCGGCGGCACCGGCGCGATGTCCTGGCCCGCCAGTTCGATCCGCCCGGAGGTCGGGCTTTCGAACCCGGCCAGCATCCGCATCATCGTCGTTTTGCCGCAGCCAGAAGGCCCTAGCAGCGCAAAGAACTCCTGCGCGTAAATATCCAAAGACAGATCGTCGATGGCAACGAATTCACCGAACTTTTTGGTGACATTTTGAAAGCGGATCAGGGGTTTTTCGTCTGGGTCGTTCCAGGGGGCGAAGACGGTTTGGCTCACGATTGAGACATCCTTTGATCAGAGCGCAGGGTAGAAAAAAGGGGCGCGACCGGTTGGCCTCGCCCCTTGTTCAGATCAGGTGCCGGACTTGATCTTGGTCCAGAGCCGGGTGACCACGCGCTGTACTTTCGGCGGGTATGGTGTGGTGGTGAACAGGTTGTTCAGCGCCGCCTCCGAGGGGTAGATCGCCGGGTCGCCGATCACATCCTCGACCAGATGCTCTTGCGAGGCTTTGTTGCCGTTGGCGTAGTACACATAGTTCGACGCGGCGGCCATGTTCTCTGCATCCATGATGAAGTTCAGGAACTTATGCGCACCCTCGGGGTTAGGCGCATCAACCGGAATGGCCATTTGGTCAAACCACATCTGCGCCCCTTCGGAGGGCGCGTTGTAGGCAATCTCGACACCGTTGCCAGCTTCATCCGCGCGGTCACGGGCCTGCAGGATATCGCCGGACCAGCCCACCGCGACACAGACGTCGCCGTTCGCCAAAGCGTTGATGTACTCCGAAGAGTGGAATTTCTGAATATATGGGCGGACCGGCATGAAGACGTCTTCGGCCTTCGCGATCACGTCAGGGTCGTGGCTGTTGGGGTCTTCGCCGATGTAGTTCAGCGCCGCCGGGATCATCTCGGCCGGCGCGTCAAGGAAGTGCACGCCGCAGTCAGCCAGTTTTTCCATATTGGCGGGATCAAAGACCAGGCTCCAGGAGTCGACCGGGGCATCCTCGCCCAAGGCTTCTTTGACCTTTCCAAGGTTCACGCCGATGCCGGTGGTGCCCCACATGTAGTTGATCGAATGCGCATTGTCGGGGTCATATTGTTCGGTGCGCGACGAAACCACGTCCCACATATTCTCAAGATTGGGCAGCTTGGAGGTATCGAGCGGCTGGAATGCCCCCGCGGTGATCTGGCGCTGCAGGAAGGTGCCCGAAGGGACAACCACATCATAGCCGGACCCGCCGGCGAGCATCTTGGTCTCCAGCACTTCGTTGCTGTCAAAGACGTCGTAAACCAGTTCAATACCGGTTTCTTGTTCAAATTTTTCGAGCAGGGATTCATCAATGTAGTCGGACCAGTTATAGACCCGAACAGTTTCGGCAGAAGCGGCGCCCGCCATCACTGTGGCTAGAGCAACGCTGCTCAGTATCGCGTTTTTCATTCTAAACTCCCGTTGAACAGATCGGGTTGATCCCAACCTTTCGTCAATTTGATCAAGTTTTGCCTCTTCGAGCAAGATGGTTTATGGTTTCATGCAGAAGAAAGTGCCGCAAACCTCGGTGTAACAATAGGGAAAGACCGCTCACATGGGTTCAGAAACCCCCGTTTCTAAGACAATTCCGGACGCCACCGCGGCGGCCAAACGACCGATTCACCAGCACGTCTACGAACGTCTGCGCAATATGATTCTCTTCGGCGATCTCGCTCCCGGACAGGGGGTAACGATCCAAGGTTTGACGACCGCGCTGGACGCCGGAATGACCCCCGTCCGTGAAGCCTTGCGGCGGCTGATTTCCGAAGGTGCGTTGACCCATTTGGGCAACCGGCGCGTGACCGTTCCAGAGCTATCTCATGCTGGGTTGGACGAGCTGGGTTTCATGCGCGAAACGCTTGAGCCAGAGCTGACGCGGCGCGCGGCTGAACGCATGACAGAGCATCATCTAAACGCACTAAAGGATTGCGATAACACGCTAAATCAGGCGATCGACCGCGGCGATATCGGTGGTTACCTGACACAGAACTACCGCTTCCACGCGATGATCTATGCCCTTGCCGATGCGCCGATTATGGCGACGACGGTGGATCAGCTTTGGCTGCGTTTCGGCCCGTCCCTGCGCGTAGTTTGCGGGCGCTATGGCACCAGCAACCTGCCCGATAAACATGCCGAACTCTTGGCGGCTTTTGCCGACGGAAACGCACAGCTTGCGGGCGAGGTCATGGCCGGGGATGTGGCCCAAGGAATGTCGCAAATCCGGGCAGCGCTTGAGGGGCAACCGGTGCCACGCTGATTTGATTGACTTCTTACAATTTGATCATATTCTGCGGCGGAGCTTAAATTTCTTGCAGATAGAAGGTGCATGCCCATGCCGTCGATCACGAACCACCTCCCCACCGCGGAATTGCAGGCGCTTGATTCGGCGCACCACATGCATCCCTTCACTACGAACGACGAGCTCACCCAAAAGGGCGCGCGCGTCATTACCCGCGCAAAGGGCATCTATCTGACCGACAGTGAGGGGAATGAAATCCTCGACGCCATGGCAGGGCTCTGGTGCGTCAACCTAGGCTATGGCCGCGAGGAGATGGGCCAAGTCGCAGCACGGCAGATGAACGAACTGCCCTATTACAACACCTTCTTTCAGACCACCCATGTGCCCGCCATCGCGCTGGCCAAGGAACTGGCCGACCTCGCACCCGGCGATCTGAACTACGTCTTTTTCGCAGGCTCCGGGTCAGAGGCAAATGATACCAACCTGCGCATGGTCCGCACGTACTGGGCGCAAAAGGGCAAGCCTGAAAAGAGCCATGTGATCAGCCGTAAGAATGCCTATCACGGCTCTTCCGTGGGCTCGGCCAGCCTTGGCGGTATGACCCCGATGCATGAGCAAGGCGGCCTGCCGATCCCCGGCATCCACCACATCGGCCAACCGGATTGGTGGGCCGAAGGTGGGGATCAATCGCCCGAAGAGTTCGGCTTGGCCCGCGCGCGTGAGCTAGAAGATAAGATTCTCGAACTCGGTGCGGACAATGTCGCCGCTTTCATTGGTGAGCCGATCCAAGGCGCGGGCGGTGTCGTGATCCCGCCCAGCACCTATTGGCCCGAAATCCAGCGCATTTGTGACAAGCATGACGTGCTGTTGATTGCCGATGAGGTGATCTGCGGCTTTGGCCGGACGGGCAACTGGTTCGGCTCCCAAACGATGGGCATCAAGCCGCATATCATGACCATCGCCAAGGGCCTGAGCTCCGGCTATGCGCCAATCGGCGGGTCCATCGTTTGCGATGAGGTGGCCGAGGTCATCAACGCCTGCGAGTTCAATCACGGCTACACCTACTCCGGCCACCCGGTCTGCGCCGCCGTCGCGCTGGAAAACCTGCGCATCATGCAGGAAGAGAACATCATCGACCATGTGCAAAACGTCGCCGCTCCGGCATTGCAGGAAGCGCTGAACAAGCTGGGTGAGCACCCGCTGGTCGGCGGGGTCAACGTGTCGGGCCTCATGGCCTCACTGCCCCTGACGCCTCATAAAGAAAGCCGCGCTAAGTTCGCGTCGGACGCCGGGACTGCGGGCTATCTCTGCCGCGAACACTGCTTTGCCAATAATCTGGTGATGCGCCATGTAGGCGACCGGATGATCATTTCGCCGCCGTTGATCATCACGCCAGAGGAGATCGCAATCTTTGCCGACCGCGCGACACGGGCGCTCGACGCGACCTATGCCGACCTCAAGGATAAAGACCTTTTGAAAGCTGCGTCCTAAACCTGAGCGCGCCCCCTCCCCGGGGGCGCCCGCGATCATTCGTTGCGCAGCCGCTCCAGCAGGCGGGGCGGCGCATAACCATCGGGAACCAGCCCGCGGTCCTGCTGATAGCGGCGCACGGCGTTCACGGTAAGCGGCCCGATTTTGGCGTCGATTTTCTCGGTATCAAAGCCGGCCTCTGTCAGCAGGGTTTGCAATTCAATCCGCTCATCAAAGCTCAGTGCCCGATCTTCGACCGGCCACTCCTGTAGTATTGGTCCGGCCCCCGCGATCCGGTCAGACAGATGCCCCACTCCGATCACATAGGCGTCGGCGGTGTTGTAGTTCTCAATCACCGTAAAATTGTTATAGATCAGGAACGCCGCCCCATCGGCCCCGGCCGGCAGCAACACCGACGCAGGCCCATGCTCTTCCAAAGGTTTCCCGTCCAAGCCGGTCAGGCCCAAAGCAGCCCATTCTTCAGCGCTCTTGGTAATCGAACGGTCCGCGAGCAGATAGTCGAAGTCCGCTGGCAAGGCCACTTCAATGCCCCATGGCTGCCCCTTGGTCCAACCGAAATGCTTGAGATAGGCAGCGGTCGAAGCCAGCGCATCCGACGGATCATCGCCCCAGATGTCGCGGCGTCCGTCTCCATCCCAATCAACTGCATGGGCCAGAAAAGATGTGGGCATGAACTGGGTATGCCCCATTGCGCCCGCCCAACTGCCGCGCATCTGTTCGGCTTCGATATCCCCCGCCTGTACGATGCGCAGAGCGTTGAGCAACTCTGCCTCGAAAAACTCAGCGCGCCGCGCGTCATAGGCCAGTGTCGCAAGCGAGTTAATGACGCTATCACTTCCCCGGAAACTGCCATAGGCGCTCTCCAACCCCCAGATCGCAGTCACGACCTCTTTCTCAACGCCGAATTTGGCTTCAATATCTTCCAAAGTGCGCTGCCACTGCGCCAACGCCTTTTTCCCGTTTTGCACCCGAAGGTCCGATGTCGCAGTGCCGAGGTAGTCCCAAACCGTCTTGGTAAACTCCGACTGGTTGCGGTCGCGGCGGATCACTTCGCTGTCGTAGCTGACATTGTTCAGGGACCGGTCAAACACCTCTGCGTCGATCCCGGCTTCTAGCGCGCGGGACCGGAAGGCCAAGACCCAAGCCCGCAAGCCAGGCCCATCGTCCTGAGCCTCGCCCACTGGATCCTCGCGGCTCTCGGCAGCGGCGGCGACCAGTATAGGCTGGCTCCGCGGCATAGGCCGCGCCGACTGGCCCGGCCCTGCCGCAATGAGCGGAGCCGCCGCGCTCAATCCTGCCATAAATGCCAGGATGCCCGTGATATTCGCGTAATGCCGGTTCATCTTTGCCTCGCTCATGCTGTTGCGCCAGAGCCTAAGGCGCGGGCGCGCCTTGCGAAAGGGCGTGTCGCGCGATGTGCGAAGCTTCGCCGGTCAGCGGCGGGTGCGGGTTACCTTGCGCTTGATCTTGTCCTTCTTGCGCTTGGCCTTGACCGCCTTGCCCCGCGGGTTGCGCCCTGCCGGACTGCGCCGCGCGCCTCCGCCTTGCTTCACCTTCTGGTCTTCGATCTCCAGCAGTTCCAAGGCAATGCCGCCCGTCACAGGAACCGCTTCGGCCAAGCGCACAGTGACCCGCTGGCCGATGCCGATCATCATACCAGTATCAGACCCCATCAACGTCTGGGCCTCGGCATCGTGGTGGAAATACTCACGCCCGAGCGAACGCATGGGCACCAGCCCATCCGCCCCGGTCTCGTCCAGCTTCACGAAAGCACCAAAACGCGCGATGCCGCTGATGCGCCCGGTGAACTCATTGCCGACACGCTCCGATAGGAAAGCCGCCAGATAACGGTCCGTCGTATCGCGCTCCGCCACCATCGAGCGGCGCTCGGTGTCCGAAATATGCGCGCCCGTCTGCTCCAGCCCTTCGATCTCTTCGGGCGTCAGACCGTCCTTGCCCCAGCCATGCGCGGTGATGAGCGCACGGTGCACGATAAGGTCGGCATAGCGCCGGATCGGTGAGGTGAAATGCGCGTAGGAGCGTAGCGCGAGGCCGAAGTGTCCGATATGTGCGGGGCCGTAATAGGCTTGGGTGAGCGAGCGCAGGGTGCTGAGGTTGATCAGTTCTGCATCATCGGTCCCCGCCGCCTGATCCAGCAAGCGGTTCAGATGCGAGGTCATCAGCACTTGCCCCTTGGCCAGCGTCAGCCCGGCGGCCTGTGCGGTTTCGCGCAGGGACTCCAGCTTCTCCGGCGAAGGCTCTTCATGGATACGGAACAGCAGCGGCGTTTTCTTTTTCAGCAGGGTCTCAGCAGCGGCAACATTGGCCAGCACCATGAACTCTTCGATCAGCTTATGCGCGTCGAGCCGTTCACGGAAGTTCACCGATTTCACCTTGCCGTCGTCGCCCAATTCGATGCGGCGTTCCGGCAGGTCCAACTCCAGCGGCTGGCGCTCGGCGCGGGCCTGCTTCAACGCACCATAGGCGGCATAAAGCGGCTTCAGCACAGGCTCCAACAGCGGCCCGGTGCGGTCATTCGGGTTCCCGTCAATCGCGTCCTGCACCTCTTCGTAATGCAGCGAGGCAGGCGAGCGCATAAGCCCCCGGTGGAACGTATGGCCGATCTTGTTGCCCTTGGAGTCCAGCACCATGCGCACGGCGATACAGGCACGCGGCACGCCTTCGTGCAGCGAGCAAAGATCACCCGAAAGCCGGTCCGGCAGCATCGGCACCACGCGGTCGGGGAAATAGGTCGAGTTGCCGCGCTTGCGCGCCTCGATGTCCAGCGCCGAGCCGGGCGTGACATAGGCGGCAACATCCGCGATGGCGACCCAGACGACATGGCCGCCTTCGTTCTTCGGGTCCTCATCAGCATGCGCATAGCAAGCGTCATCATGGTCCCGCGCATCCGACGGGTCGATGGTGACCAACGGCATATCGCGCAGGTCTTCGCGGCCCTTGAGACCCTGCGGCTTCGCGGCATCGGCTTGGGCCACGACCTCGTCGGGGAATTCATCCGGAATGCCATGCTGGTGAATGGCAATCAGCGACACGGCGCGTGGCGCGGACGGGTCGCCCAAACGCTCGACGATCCGTGCCCGAGGCGAGCCCATGCGCCCCTTCGGTCCGGCCTGCTCTGCCTCGACCAATTCGCCATCCTTGGCGCCGTGAGTTTGATCTGCACCCACCCGCCACTCACGGTCCGCGCCCTTGTCGATGGGCACGATATGACCGCCCTCTGCGGCCTTGCGGAAGATGCCCAGCACCTTTTTCGGGTTGCTGCCAATGCGCCGAATAAGCCGCGCTTCGTAATGGTGGTCTTCGCCCTTCACCAAGGTCAGCCGCGCCAAGATCCGGTCGCCTTCGCCAAGCGCGGGGTCGCTTTCACGCGGGATCAGCAGAACAATCGGCTCCGCCCCCTCGCCATGCCATTCCATCGGTTTGGCAAACAGATCGCCATCGCTGTCCGGCCCCGTGACCAACAGCACCGACACCGGCGGCAGGCGGTCCGGGTCTTGATAGCTGCGCTTGCGCTTTTCCAGATGGCCCTCGGCCTCCAGCTCTTTCAGCACGCGCTTCAGGTCGATCCGCGCCGCACCTTTGATGCCAAAGGCTTTGGCGATGTCGCGTTTCGCGGTCAGCGTGGGGTTCTGTTCGATCCAGTCGAGGATCTCGGATTTGCTGGGTATCTTGCTCATATTTGAGCAGGTAGCACGCAGCCCCCCTGTCGTCATGGCAAATCGTGAATTTCATCCACGTCGCGCAGGGTTGAAACCTGCGCAATCCGGTAGCGGGGTAGGCTCGCGCGGCTGTCGGCCAGCGCATGGGGGCCAGACCAGCGCACCCCGTCAAAGAGCGTCGGCGGCGCGCGGCGGGGGTGTTTCAGCCCCACCAGCCAATAGCCCCCATCGGGCGCGGGGCCAAAGACCGCGTCATGCTGGCCAAGTGCATCAAAGGCCCGCGCCAGTTCCTTGCGGTTGATGCCCGGAATATCCGCCCCGATCACACAGGCAGGCCCCGGCGCCGCGCGCAGCATCCGCCCCATACGATCCCCGAGGTTGCCCCTACCCTGCGGCCAACGCGGCAGATGCGCGGGCCAGACGCGGCTTTGCAGCCCTTCGACATCAGGCGCCACGGCCAGCACCACCTGCCAGCGCGGGTCTTCGATCCGACGCAGCAACGCGCGGGTCTGGTGGCGAAACCACCATGCCGCGCCCACCATACCGAGGTCACGTCCCAGACGGGTTTTCACCCGACCGGGGCGCGGCTCTTTGACCATGACGATCAGCGTTGGTTTCACGTGAAATAATCGCGGAGCACGCGGGCGTAGATGGATTTGAGTTGATGGATATGCTCCACGCGCACATGCTCGTCGACTTGGTGCATGGATTGACCGACAAGGCCGAACTCCACCACCGGGCAATGCGCCTTGACGAACCGCGCGTCCGAGGTGCCGCCCGTGGTGGACAACTCAGGCTTCACCCCAGTCTCCGCCTCAACCGCGCTCGATACCAGATCAGACAGCGCGCCGGGCGGGGTGATGAAGCTTTCGCCCGAAATCTTGATGTCGACGTCCACCTGCACGCCAAAGGCTTCCGCGATCTTATCTGCCTCGCCGCGCAGCCATTCGCTGAGGCTCGCGCCCGAATGGTGGTCATTGAACCGGATATTCACCGCCCCGCGACACTGCGCCGGGATCACATTGGTCGCCTTGTTGCCGGTATCGACCGTCACCACGGCCAGTGTCGAAGGATCAAAGTGATCGCTCCCCTGATCCAACTCATGCGACGCCAGCCCGTCCATCAGCCGCATCATCGCGGGCAGCGGGTTGTTGGCGCGGTGCGGATAAGCGGCGTGGCCCTGCGTGCCCGTTACCTTAAAGTGCGCATTCATCGAGCCACGGCGTCCGATCTTGATCATGTCGCCCATCTGCTCGGGGCAGGTCGGCTCGCCCACGAGACAGACATCCATGCGCTCGCCCGCCTCGGCCATGTAGTCCAACAGCGCGGTGGTCCCGTCGAGCGCATCGCCCTCTTCGTCGCCGGTGATCGCCAATACGATGGAGCCGTCGGGGGGCGTGTCCTTCACAAAATCCACCGCCGCCGCGACAAAGGCCGCCACGCCCGACTTCATATCGGTGGTGCCGCGGCCATACATGACGCCGTCCTTCACCTCGGCACCGAAGGGCGGCATGGACCAATCCGCCTCGTCGCCGATGGGCACCACGTCGGTGTGGCCGTTGAAGCCGAAGGACTTGGTATTGCCCTTGCTGCCCCAGCGGGCAAAGAGGTTGCAGATGCCGCCCCGGTCCACCCGCGTGCAGTCGAACCCGGCCGCAGTCAGCACTTCTTCCAGCACTTCAAGCGCGCCGTCGTTAGCGGGCGTCACAGAGGCGCAGCGCACCAGTTTCGCGGTAAGGTCGGCAGGGTCGAGACCGGACATGACGGCTCCTTTTTACGGTTTTCCCGCTACTTTTGTGGGGAAATGAGCCGGATGCCAAGGGGCCAGACCGCAAATCCCCGCGAGGATCAGCAAGGTCGCGCAAAGCTGCGATGTTGGGTCAGTCGAAAAACGGCGTCATCTGCGCAACGATCACCGAGTTTTCCTCCAAAGCACGCTGCATCAACTCGCGTTCTTCGGCATCGATGTCTTGGCCCTCGGCTTCGCGCTCTTCCAGCGTGCCATAGCCGGTCACGTCCAGCGGGTTGGTATCCGCCTGCTTGAGGATCGCCACCGTTTCGCGCACCGCTTCGGCCTCATCAATGCCGGAGGCGAAACACATCAGCGCCGCGCCAGTCGCCTTGTCGGGCAAACCGTCGCCATCCTTGCGGCCAATCTGGACCAACAAGGTAAAGACCTGTTGCCGCGAGGGTTTCTTGGTTTTCTTGGGTTCAGACATAAAAAAGGCCGCCGATTGCTTTCGGCAGCCCTACCCGTTTCACCGGGGCTTGAAAAGAGGCAGCGGGATTGCCCGCCGCCCTATCCGTTCAGGTCTTGCGGCGCACGAGGCGCGTGACCCAGATCAGCAAGCAGGCGCCAATCACACCGACAATCAACTGACCGAACCAACCGCCCAGCGTGCTGCCCACGATCATCATCAGCAACCAGTTGGCAACCAACGCGCCCAGAATACCGAGAATGATGTTCATGATCAGACCCATGTCAGATTTCATGATCTTCTCGGCGATCCAGCCTGCCAAAGCGCCCACGATAATTGCCGCAAACCAACCAATACCCGTCATGTCGTTAATCTCCTTTGAATTCAGAGTATAACGCCATGACGGGCCGTTTGGTTCCGATCAGTCGCGCAGCAGCTCGTTGATCGAGGTCTTGGAGCGGGTCTTGGCGTCCACGCGCTTAACGATCACGGCGCAGTAGAGGTTCACATTGTTCTTCGACGGCATGGTGCCCGCCACAACGACCGACCCTGCTGGCACTTCGCCATACATGATTTCGCCGGTTTCGCGGTCCACGATCTTGGTCGACTGGCCGATGAAAACGCCCATGCCCAGGACCGAACCTTCGCGCACGATGCATCCTTCGACAACCTCGGAACGTGCGCCGATGAAGCAGCCGTCTTCGATGATGGTCGGCCCGGCCTGCATGGGCTCCAAGACGCCGCCGATGCCGACGCCGCCCGAGAGGTGCACGTTCTTGCCGATCTGGGCGCAGGAACCGACGGTGGCCCAAGTATCGACCATGGTGCCGCTGTCCACATAAGCGCCGATGTTCACGAAAGACGGCATTAGCACCACGCCCGGCGCGATATAGGCCGAGCGCCGCACGACGCAGTTGGGCACGGCGCGGAAGCCCGCCTCTTTCCACTCAGCGTCGCCCCAGCCTTTGAACTTGCTGTCGACCTTGTCCCACCAGCCAGCGCCCTGCGGGCCGCCTTCTTGGTGCTCCATGTCCTTGATGCGAAAACCCAGCAGCACGGCCTTCTTGGCCCATTGGTTAACCTTCCAATTGCCGTCACCCTGCTTTTCCGCCACGCGCAGCTTGCCGCTGTCGAGCGCGTTCAGCGTCTCTTCGATCGCGTCGCGGACCTCGCCAGTGGTAGCGGAAGTGATCTGATCGCGGGTGTCCCAGGCGGATTCGATGGCGGTTTCAAGTTGGGCGTTGGACATGGGGCTGGTCTCCGAATGATGAAAAGGCTTTTGCAGGCTATAGCCGCGTGCCGCCCGTGGTGCAATTGCCGGCCAAGCAAGGCGTGGTCAAACCGCATAAGACCGTGCATGTTGACCTAAAGAACAAACGCGCCACCTGAGCCAAGCCACACCAGAGAAAGACCCGAGGATGACCGAGCACCACCGCCACCCCCTGCGCCGCGCTACCGTTGACCGCGCCAAGGTCGAAGACGCGCCAGACACACCACAAACACGCGCCCCCGCTTACCGTCTGGCCTTTACCGACGACGATTTCATGTGCCGCGAAGAATTGCGCCCGGTGCGGTTGCAGCTTGAACTGCTTAAGCCCGAAATGCTGCTCGATGCGCATGGCATCCAGTCGACCATCGTGCTCTTCGGCGGGGCGCGAATTCCTGAACCCGCTTTGAAGCACACGGCCCGAACCAAAACGCTCGCTGATCTGTCGCGCTTTTACGACGAGACCCGCGAGTTCTCGCGCCTGATGACCGAAAAGTCGATGGAAGGCGGGGGCGTGGAAAACGTCATCGTCACCGGCGGCGGCCCGGGTGTGATGGAGGCGGGCAACCGTGGTGCGCTGGACGCGGGCGGCCAGTCCATCGGGCTTAACATCGTGCTGCCCTTCGAGCAGGCGCCGAACGAATACGTCACGCCGGACCTGTGCTTTAACTTCCACTATTTCGCGATCCGCAAGATGCACTTCCTGATGCGCGCCCGCGCGATCTGCGTCTTCCCCGGCGGCTTTGGCACGATGGATGAGCTGTTTGAAGCGCTGACGCTGATCCAAACCGGCCGCATGAACCGCGTGCCCTTCTTGCTGTTTGGCCGTGAGTTCTGGGAAAAGATCATCAATTGGGACGCGCTGGCCGATGCAGGCACGATCTCGGCCGAAGACCTCGACCTGTTCCGCTTTGTCGAAAGCGCCGCAGAGGCGATGGAGGTGATCGACAATTGGGAAACTGCCCCCGCCCGCGAACATGTGCCGGGGCGGGAGGAAGTCGAAGATCAGGGCTGACTGCCGGTCTCCGACAGGATCGCGCCGAGCTGATGCAGCAGCAGGTCGATCCCCTCAGCATCGACACAGAGAGGTGGCCGGACTTTCAGAATATTGTTGTCCGGCCCCTCGCAGCCAATCAATATCCGCGACGCTCGCATGCGGTTCAGGATATAGGCGGTCTGCTGCGTGGCCGGGCTGCGGCTCTCGCGGTCAGTGACCATCTCGACCCCCACAAAAAGCCCCATGCCGCGCACGTCGCCGATCAACGGGTATTGTTCCGCCAGTCCTTGCAGCCCCGACATCAAGCGCGTGCCCATCATGGCGGCGTTTTCCATCAGCCCTTCGTCATCGACGATATCGAGCACTGTTTTGCCGACCCGGCAAGACAGGGTCGAGCCGCCAAAGGTGGAAAAGAACTCCGGCCCCTTAGCAAAAGCTTTCGCGATTTCCGGCGTCGTCACCACCACACCGAGCGGATGACCGTTGCCGATGGGTTTGCCCAACACGACAATATCCGGCAGCACACCCTGCGCCTCAAAGGCAAAGTAATGCTCCCCAAGCCGCCCCAGCCCGGTCTGCACCTCATCCGCGATACAGACGCCGCCCGCCGCTCGGATGCGCTGGTAGACATCTTTCAAATAGCCTTCAGGCGGCAAGATTTGCCCACCGACTGAAGGGAAAGTCTCGGCGATGAACCCTGCCAACCTGTGCCCCTTCGTCGCCATCCGCGCCAGCGCGTCATCAACCTGCGCCGCATAGGCCGCGCCGGGGTTCTCTGACCCGCGCCGAAATGCCCCGCGATAGTCATCGGGGATATCGACCAGTTCGACCCAATCGGACTGACCCGCCCCGCCCTTAGCGTTGAACTTATAGGCCGAGAGGTCCATCGCCCCGGTGGTGTTGCCATGGTAGCCGTGATCCAGCGTCACCATCCCGCGCCCACCGCTGGCTGCGCGCGCCAAACGCAATGCCAGTTCATTGGCCTCGCTGCCCGAATTAACGAACCAGCAGACTGACAACTCTGGCGGCAGTTTCGACAGGAGCTTTTCGGCAAAGGCCGCCTGCGCCGGATGCAGATAGCGCGTGTTGGAGTTCATCCGCGCTAGCTGATCCGCCACCACCGCCTGAATGCGCGGATGCGCGTGGCCGACATGGGGTACGTTGTTATAGGCATCGAGATAGGGCCGCCCCCATTCGTCAAACATATGATGCCGCCAGCCGCGCAGTAGCATCACCGGGTCGTCATAGGTGAGCTTGAGATTGCCGCCGAAATGGTCCCGCCGGATGCGGGCAACTTCATCTTTATCTGTGGGCTGCCAGCGCACATGGGCGTCAGGCAGGTTCAACAGCGCCGCCGGATTGGGGCAGATCGCCTCCCATAGATACAGCTCATCCGGGTCGGCCACACCGGGCCAATCGGTGCCCATGCCCGACAGCGTATAGGCCAGCTGAAAATGCAAATGCGGCGCCCAACCGCCGTTGCAATCCGCCGCGCCGAACTGGGCGAAAACTGCGCCTGCGGCAATCTCCTGCCCCTCTTTCAGGGCCGCGATACTGTCGGGATCAAGGTGGCCATAAAGCGTGTGGAAGACATCCCCCGTCGGCGTCTCATGCTTCAAAATCACCATACCGCCATAGTCGAGCGATCCGGTGCGGTTCTCAGTAAAGGCCACTTGGCCCGCCAAGGGGGCGCTGACCGGAGTGCCTGCGGGGGCAAAGACATCGACCCCCATATGCACCGTGCGCCGGTTTGAGGATTTCCACGGCCCTTTGCGAAAAGCGGGCGCGGTGTAGACCAAACGCGGCTCGCGGTAATAGCCCAGCCAGATGTCATCGGGTCCGAACCGGTCCGAACCAAGTGCGGCCGCCTCGGCATGGGTCATGTCAAAAGGGTTCCGCTGAGTGGCCACGGCTTCGACCGACAGTGATCCCATGGGGGCCGCATCCAGCGGCACGCCGATCACCGGGGCGAAACTGCCGCGCGCGCTGTCGATCCATGCAGCAATCCGAGCACTGGCGTCATCCAGCGGCAAGCCGCAAGCGGCCCGCAACCGGCAGCGCAGAAGTTCCGCATCCAGCGCCGCCCCTTCGAGGAAACGCCACGCCGGGGCCTGCGAGATCGTTACATAAGGATCGTCCGGGTTGTCCTGCGCCATCAGCGTCGAGTTCACCACGCTCATCGCCAGCCGCATCCGCAACAGCGGATACAGCGCGTCGATCTCTGCCCGCCTGAGCGGATTAACCTTGTGATAGCCTGCCACCAAGGCCGCCAGCGCCGCTTCCGGGTCAGCATGGTCAAGCACCACATAGGCCGCGCAGATTGCAAGGTCACAAATGCGGGGGGCGGCGCACATGTCGCCTAGATCGATCAACCCGCTTACCTCGCCTGCAGCGCCATTGCCGGTGACGAGAATATTGTAGTCGTTAAGGTCATTGTGCACCGCTTGCGGAGGCATCGCGGCAACCCGGGTCTGAGTAGCCTCAAATTCAGCGCAGATCTCCTCAAGCAAGGCACGGCGCTTTAGGTCGGCGATCGCACCCAGTTCCGAAGTGATCCAGTCAGCCTGCATCAAGTCCCATTTGAACGCCCGCGCCAGCCCCGGATGATCAAACCCCTCCAGCGCTGCGGCGAGGCCGCCTGCGGCGCGACCAAGCTCTTCGATCAAAACAGGCTGATGCGGATGGAGCTCTGCATAGCAGATGCCGGGCAGTGCCTCTTGCAGCCAAACCAACCGTACCTCACCCGCCTCATCTGCTGCTTCGACGAGCAGGTCGCCTGTTTGCGTGGGTTTCACACGCGGCATCGGCAGATTAGGAGCGACGTTTGCTACATGCGCCAGGGCCGCCACCTGCATGTCGATCAATCCGCGGTCACAAACTCTGCGCATGACCTTAAGCACATAGCCCGCACCATCCCGCCCGGTGGCACGGAAATTGAGGTCATACTCCCCATCGAGCCTGCGCAGATCAGCCTCAATCCCCCAATGCTCAGCCAGCACCGTTGACCAATGTTGCAGCATGTTCCCTCCCCGCATTCTTCGCTGCCATAGACCGGCAAGCGGGGCGAAATGACAAGCCTTTTCCTTGGCTTGTCGCTTAGAAGGTAAGGCGCTGCGCCAAGGCAGCCTCGGCCCCGCTCACGATGCCGCGCAGGATTTCGGCAGCGGGTTTTACGTCACGGATGAGGCCGGTGACCTCGCCAACAAAGGCATTGGCGATCCGCGCGTCGCCTTGAGCTACGGCGTCCTGCCAGCGGGGCAACTCCTCGACCAGCGCGCTGCGCAGCCCTTCGGGGTCATCATGCCAGCGGTCCGTAAATTCATTGCGCAAAACGCGCCCTGTATAGCGCTCGGGCCAATCATAGCCGCGCATGATGTCCGTGACTGTGCTGCGCAGCGTGTCGTCTCCACTGGCCTCTACTGCGGCTTGCAGCATTGCTGGATGGACCAGTGCCTCTTCTGACGCCCAAAAGCGCGAGCCCACGACCACCCCATCGGCCCCCAACATCAGCGCCGCTGCAAGCCCGCGACCGTCGCCTACGCCACCCGCTGCGCAGAGCAGCGTGTCGGGTGCGTGGCGCGCGATGTAATCGGCGATCTCTGGCACAAGGGTAAAGGTCGCGCGGCGCTCCCCATGCCCGCCCGCTTCGGCGCCTTGCGCGACGATGATCTCGGCCCCAAGGCCAATCGCATGAGCCGCATCGCGCAGGGTCTGGACCTGACAGATCAGCGGCACGTTGGCTGCGCGGATTGCTGGCACAAAATCCGCCGGGTCTCCGAACGAAAGGAACACCGCCGCCGGATCCCTCGCAAGCACTTGTTCCAAGGCCTGCGGATGCTCTTGCAACGCCCAAGTGATAAAGCCGCAGCCGACGGATTGGTTACCCGCCAGTTCCTGCTGCTCCGCGATCCAGGCGCCATCGTCATAGGCGCCACCGATCATGCCCAACCCTCCGGCCCCCGAAACTGCCGCAGCCAGCCTGCCTCCAGCGGCAAAGGCCATCGGCGCTTGAATGATGGGGTGCTCAATCCCGAGCCGTTCGGTGAGGCGCGTTTTCAGCATACCATCAGCGTGCCGCCAGAATGGCGTCGGCAGCCTTCTCGGCGATCATCACCGTGGGTGAGGCCGTGTTGCCCGAAACGATCTTGGGCATAATTGACGCATCCACAACCCGCAGCCCGCTTAGCCCATGGACGCGCAACTCGCTATCCACCACCGCCATCGGATCGCTGCCCATTTTACAGGTGCCAACGGGATGGAAGATCGTCGTCGCAATGTCGCGCGCTTTGGCCAGCAGGTCTTCGTCGCTCTGGACCTCGGGGCCGGGCAAGATTTCTTCGGGCGCATAGGGGTGCAGCGCCGTGGCCGTCATAATGTGCCGCGCCTGTTTGAGGGACTTGATGGCCACGCGCTTGTCGCTCTCAGCGGAAAGGTAATTGAGCCGGATGTCGGGCTGCACGGCGCTGTCACGGCTGGTCAGGTGACTGCTGCCGATGCTCTCTGGCCGCAGGTTGCAGACCGAGACGGTGATCGCCGGGAAGCGGTGCAGCGGGTCGCCGAGCTTGTCGGTCGACAGGGGCTGCACGTGATATTCCAGATCGGGCGTCGCCAGCGCGGGGTCGGATTTGGTGAACATGCCGAACTGGCTGGGCGCCATCGCCAGCGGCCCACTGCGGCGCATCAGATACTCCAACCCCATACGTCCCTTACCCCACAGCGAATGGGTCATTGTATTCAGCGTCTTGGTGTTCTGAACCTTATAGACGGTGCGAATTTGCAGGTGGTCTTGCAGGTTCTCCCCCACGCCGGACAGTTCATGCAGCGGAGTGATCCCCATACCGCTCAGCAGGTCCCGGCGGCCAATCCCCGAAAGCTCCAGTATCTTCGGCGAGTTGATCGCCCCCGCTGACAAGAGAACCTCGCCCCCCGTTTCAGCCCGCAAGGCACGCCCCTTATGGGTAAACCGCACGCCGGTTACCCGCTTTCCGTCGAGGATCAGCCCATCGGTGTGGGCGTGGGTCAGCACCCGGAGGTTACCGCGCTTCATCGCAGGACGAAGGAAGCCGCGCGCCGTGCTCCACCGCACGCCGCCCTTCTGGTTCACCTCAAAGAACCCCGACCCTTCGTTGTCGCCATCGTTAAAGTCGCCGCGCGGTTCAATCCCGAACTCGCGCGCGCCTTCTTGCACTGCCTCAAGAATGTCCCACCGCAGCCGCTGCTTGCCAACTTTCCATTCGCCACCCGCCCGGTGCATGTCGCTTTCACCTGCGTGGTGATCCTCGGATTTCAGGAAGTAAGGCAGCACATCCTCCCAACTCCAACCCGCGTTGCCGAGCTGGCGCCAATGGTCATAGTCCGCCGCCTGGCCGCGCATATAGATCATACCGTTGATGGAACTGCAGCCACCGAGCACCTTGCCGCGTGGATAGGTCAGCGACCGCCCGTTCAATCCCGGATCGGGCGCGGTCTTCATCATCCAATCGGTGCGCGGATTGCCGATGCAATAGAGGTAGCCCACCGGCACCTTGACCCAGTGGTAGTTGTCGCTGCCCCCGGCCTCGATGAGCAACACCCGGTTGGCAGGATCGGCGCTGAGCCGGTTGGCCAAAACGCAGCCCGCCGTGCCCGCCCCGACGATGATATAATCATAGGTGCCTTCTAATTGCGTCTCTTCACCCATTGCAGCACCCTTCCATTATTTCAATCGGTTGCCCGAGTTTGCGATATTGGTAGAGTGCTCGGCGATGGGCGGCAATCCCTCGACGCGCAGCACCCTTGCGCGAAAGCCACATCGCCTGCGCTTTCCCCCCCAACGTGATCCGTTTGTTGATTTTTTGACCCCTTCCGGGAATATAGGTGGATTGGACTAACGGCCCTGTGGCGCTAACTTTCCGTTGTCAGGAAGGTGCTATTCTCGCTTCATGGCCAGATACAAAGGTAGGATCTGTTGCGGCGTCCTGAGATAACATTACTGCTGGGCTGCCTTGCGATCACCGTGGGGGTCTTCCTCTTTAGCAGCCGTAGCAACGAGGCCGCTGCCAAGCTTCGTTTCGAACGGATTGTGGAGGAGAGCCTTCAAAACCTCGACGCCCGCATGCAGACCTATTTGCAAGGGCTCAACGGCGTCGCCGCCTTTATCAACGCCTCGGACGAAGTGACGGCGCAGGATTTCAGCCTCTACGTCGAAACGCTTGAGATCGATACCTTTCTGCCCGGTATAAACGGCGTCGGCTTTATCGCCCCTGTGGCTGCGGGGACGGAATCAGACTTTCTGCAAGACGTTGCAGCACTTGGCATTGAGGATTTCAGCATCCACCCTTCGACCGGCAATGCCGAGCGTATGGTTGTGCAATATATCCACCCGCTTGAGCGCAATGCCGAAGCTCTGGGGCTCGACCTCAGCTATGACGAAGATCGACGCCGCCCCGCGGTACAGGCATTACGGACGGGCGCACCCCAGCTCTCGCCTCAGATTCAGTTGGTCCAAGACGAGAACGATACGCCGGGCTTCCTGTTGATGCGCCCAGTCTTTAAAGCTGACGCACAGATTGGCTCAGACTTGCTCGCAACCGAAGCCCCTGGATTTCGGGGGTGGGTCTATGCCCCCTTTGTTGCACGCCACTTGTTGACGAACCTTACGCCGGCTCAGGGAAACGCCTATAACTTGCAGGTCTTTGACGGGCTAATGGCTGACCCTGACAAGCTGCTCTATGATGGACAGCCCGCTGATGCGAAGGGCGGGCGCTACACCACAGCGCAGACCATCGAACGGTTTGGCCGGCCTTGGACAATCATTCATTCCAGCACACCTCCTTTCGACGCCGGTGCGCGGAGCACTTTGCCCTTCATCCTGCTCTTTTCGGGATTGCTACTGACCGCTCTTCTGGCTGTCGCCTTTCGCAGCCTGCGCCAGCGCAGCGAAGCCCTCAGCCAACTTGCGTCACTGCGGGAACGTCAGATTGACGCCCATGAAGAAGAAAATCGCTCGCTTATCGAAAATGCCGTGACACCGGTGTTTCTGCTCGACGGGCAGGATTGCGTGCTTTTCGCCAACCAAGCGGCCCTTATCTGTTTCGGATATGGCCGGGACGTGATGCGGGGCATGAACTTCAGCGATCTGGTCACGAGTCTGGAAGACGATCAGATCGAAGGTCAGGTGAACGCTATTGGCATGACCTGCTTTGGCCAGACGCTTAAACTCGACCTGCAACGCAACAACTGGACGACACATACGGCAGAGCGCCGGGTTACAGCGATCGTACGGGACTTGACCGCTGAAATCGCCGTTCAAGAAGAGCTGACCCATAACAAGGCGCTTTATGACCTAGCGCTTCAAGGTGCGAAGATCGGTGTCTTCGACGTTGATCTGACCACCGGAAAATCTGCTGTTTCGGACACTTGGCGCGATATCGTCGGGTTGAAAGATACCGAGCGGACGCCAGACACTCAGGCCGAGTTCTTGCAGCGGGTACACCCAGATGACCTTCCTACCCTGACGGAAAGTGATCTGGCCTGTATCAAAGGGCAGACGGAACGGTCGATTACGGAATTCAGGATCAACGTAGGTGAAGGCAGATGGCGCTGGATGCGCTCCGACGCCCGGATCACCGAACGCGCGCCGGACGGCACAGCGCTTCGCATGGTCGGCACCCAGATGGATGTCACCGATCTGGTTCACTCGCGAAACGCGCTTGAAACCAGCGAAAGCCGTTTCCGTCAGGTTCTGGCTGCCGCTCCTGTTGGCATGGCGATCTTGGGCGAGGGCGGCGTCTTTACCAGCGTCAACAGCGCCCTTTGTACCCTTTGTGGCTATAGTGCAGATGAATTGCTGTCGAACACCAAGCTCGGGGATCTTATGCCCGAGGAGGACCTCAAAAAGCTCTATGGAGACGTGCAGGCGCTCGTCGCGGCCAGATCGACGGAGATTTATCAGGCCCAGTTCCGCATCACCCACAAGCGCGGCACCGAGCGTTGGGGGCTGTTCAATGTGTCATGGACGCTCGATAAAAACACCCGCAGCCATGTCTTTATCGTCCAGATCAACGACATCACCGATCAAAAGAAACTCGACCAAATCAAAAGCGAATTCGTTTCCACCGTTAGCCATGAGCTGCGGACACCGCTGACCTCGATCAAGGGGGCCTTGGGTCTTATCGACACGGGCGAGAAGACCCCCCTGCTCCCGGCCTATGTCCGTCTGATTGAGATCGCGCGCAGCAATGCAGACAGGTTGTCGCATATCGTGAACGACATTCTTGATCTGGAGAAAATCTCTTCAGGTGAGGTCACGTTCGACATCCATGACACCGACCTCTGCGAAGTGATCCGTGCTTCGGTCAGCGAAATGTCTCCTTTTGCGACGACCCACAGCAACGAGTTGATTACACAGTTACCTGATGAACCCCTCATGGTCAGTGTCGACGAAAGCCGCACGCGTCAGGTACTGGCCAACCTGATCTCCAACGCCTGCAAATACTCAGACAGCGACACCGACGTCTTGGTGCGGGCAGAACAACTCGACGACAAGGTCATCGTCTTTATCCAAAACAGCGGCCCCGGCGTTCCGGAGTCCTTCCGCCCGCGCATTTTCCAAGCCTTCTCGCAAGCCGACGGCTCTGACACGCGGGCCAAGGGCGGCACAGGTCTGGGGCTGAACATCACCCGTCAAATCATCTCCCGCCAAGGCGGCGCTATCGGGTTCGAAAGCATTCCAGACGGGATTACAGTCTTCTGGTTCACCTGCCCGGTTGCCGAAAGCGCCTCGCTTGAAGCGAGCGCTCCCGAACCCAAGATGATCGTCAATCATGGCGAAAAATTGCGGGTTCTCCATATTGAAGACGATTTAGACTTCGCTGAAGTCATCCGAACAGGCCTTGGCAAGGTGGCCGAGGTGACCAATGTCACTACCCTTGCGCGCGCGCGCCGCGCTCTTGGTCAGATGCCTTTGGACGTGGTGATCCTTGACTGGCGCCTGCCGGATGGCGACGCCCGCACCCTGCTGGACGATATCGTCCGATTGCACCCATCGGCCAAGATTATAGGGCTATCGGCGGATGCGGACCGGGAGCAAGATGACCGCGTCGGCATCAACCTTGTTAAATCCCGAAGCGGAATTCGGACGGTGGTCAACTCGATCACCGGAGCCACCGCACGCGCCTCCTGAAACTTGTCTAGTGAAAGAAACTGACGCTAAAGTGCACCATGCCATATTATTGCCAACATGGACTGACAGGTTGCTGACATTAGAGAGCTAACGAGACGCGTTTTGGGAGTGCGTGTCGTTTTATCGGCGAGGGATTACGAGTGTCGTCATTTATTTCGAACAAGCGCAACGCAGCGAGCCTATTTCTCAGCTCCGCGTTGGCAGGCGGTTGGTACACAGCAACTTCGGCCTTATTGTCCGGCCAATCAGAGGAATTTGTCCCGGTGGTCGGCGCCATTGTGTTGGCAGGTATAACGCCCTTAGTTATGCCTCTCGCGCGCAGCAGGACCGAAGCCGAAAACCACAGTATGGCACAGCGCCTCAGGGCCTTTGACAGCCACGCTATCGTTAATATTGTCGACACCAAAGGTCTGCTTGAGGAGGTCAATGACCGCTTCATTGCCCTGACCGGCTATACCCGCGAACAGCTAATCGGCAAACCTGTTTCCATGCTCTATGACGACGCGTTCAAAGAGCTGGCCGCCGAAATCCGCGCTTGCCTGAAACGCGGCGATACTTGGCAGGGCGAAACGCCGCTGCGCTGTGCTAACGGGCGGATGATCTACACCCAGATCACCGTCATGCCGATGTATGATGAACAGGGCAACTGGACCGGATCAATCTCGGCCCGAACCGATGTCACCCGCGCCAATGAACTGTTGGCCGAGCGCGACACGGCAGAAACTCTTTATGAACTGCGCGATGACATTTGGATCGTTGACGCGGAAACGCGTGTCTTCAGCTATATGAACCGCAGCGCCATGCGGCGCACCGGTTGGTCGGACAAAGCATATACCGCCAAGACGCTGGACGACCTCTCAGATGAGAGCGGCAACGATGCGATCCTGAACGCTTGCGAAGAGCTTGCGAGCTCGGGCGAAGTCATCACTCAGTTGGATACCGAACTGCTGGGCAAGCATTTTCAGGTCACCATCAAGATGCTGCAGATTGGCCGTGCGCCGGGCCGTTTCCTCATCATGCTGCACGACATTTCCGACATCATCGACGAAGAGCGCATGAAGTCAGAGTTCATCTCAATGGTCAGCCATGAGCTACGCTCCCCCCTGACCTCAATCAAAGGCTCTATGGGGCTTTTACTGTCCCGCGCCGCCGGAGAACTGCCCAGCAAGGCCCGTGCGCTGCTTGAAATTTCGCACCGGAACGCCGACCGCCTGGTCTTGATCATCAACGACATCCTCGACCTCGAGAAAATTGCGAACGGGCGGCTTGAGTTCAACCTCGAAGACACCGACATAGTGTCCCTTTTACGCGAGACCGGCGACGCCAATGCCTCGCTAGAACAGCGGTTCGGGGTTCGTATCCAAATTGAAAACCTCAATACGCCGATCTGGCTCAACACCGATCCGAACCGGGTCATCCAAGTTCTCACAAATCTGCTGTCGAATGCCGCGAAGTTCTCTAAACCCGGCGACCGTATTCTCGTCCGAGCAGAAGATGATCCCAATGAGCTGCGCATCTCAGTCACTGACAAAGGTCAGGGCATTCCGATGGCCGAACAGCATAAGGTATTCCAGCGCTTCGCGGACCTGTCGAACTCCAACCGGGCGGCCAAAGGTGGCACGGGATTGGGCCTTAGCGTCTGCAAGGCAATCGTGGAGAACCTCGGCGGTAAAATAGGTTTTGACAGTCGTGAAGGATTTGGTACGACATTTTACTTTACCCTGCCGAAGAAAACTTCTCAGATGGGGGCGAAGGAAACGGCCCCGCTGCTGCGCGAAGCCTCCTAGAGAGAGTATAGAATGATCAAACTGCTGCACGTCGAAGATGACGCGGATATTCGCGAAATCGCCCTTATGGCGCTAGAACTGAGCGGCGACTTCGATGTCGTCCAGTGCGAAACCGGCGAGGCGGCGTTGAACCAGGTTCAGAACTACACCCCTGACGTCATTCTGCTCGACATGATGATGCCCGGCATGACCGGGCGTCAAACGCTCGAGAAAATGCGCGAGATGGACAGCCTGCGTGATGTGCCGGCGATCTTTATGACCGCGCGCGCGCAGCATAACGAGATCGAAGAGCTGCGGGAGCTGGGGGCAGCTGATGTCATCAGCAAACCCTTTGATCCGATCTCGCTCGCCGATCAGGTCAAGACAGCGATGCAAGCCGGGTAACGTCCCGGCCTGCGGTAACTGCTAATTTTAGATTTTTTTTGTGCGGCCGGCGGCCGAATGTCGGGTTCGCTTAGGCTGCCGCTTCGATCTGCTTGCGGCAGGCCGCAACAAAGCTATCGAGCGACGAGATCAGTTCGACCGGGCAAATCGCAAGATCCGCATCCGGTCCAGCCAGGTGATCAACAATCCGCATCTCGCAGCCGCGCGCGGCTTGGCCAAGCTCTTCAAAGCCCAAGGACCCTGCACTGCCCGCAATCTGATGGAGAATTGCCTGCGCGCCGGCCAAGTTGCTGTTAATCTCTTCGACAGTCTTCCCGTCCCAGGCCGCTAGCCCGTGGCTGGCGATCTGCGTTTGACGTTCCGACAGCATCTCGAGGAAGCGCTTGCGGATCCGGTCGATGCCGGGAAGTTCGGTCATTACTTTGGTCATGCGCGCTGATCAACGTCCCAGAAGTTTGTGAGCGATCGCGTATGGGCCAGGCTGGCTTCCTCGGCAGAGGAATGCGCCTGCGCCAGCGCGTCCATTACGGAACTGCCGGATTTCCAGATCAACCGCACCGCAGCCCCGGCGCTGACGCGCGGATGGATCCGCTCACCGTGGTTGTCGAACAGCTCGGTCTGCGACAGCTCGAAATTCACCTGATCCATCAGGCCCCTCATATCGGGCCGCCAGCCGCTTTCGGTGATGCAAACAAAGGTGCCATTGCCCGCATAGGACATCAGGAACTGATGCCCGACCAGAGTATCCGAGAGCACCTCGGCAACATCCGAAATCAGGCTGTAGAACTCAAAAGCGCTCAGCGCCGCGTGGAAGGCGTCGATCTCGCGGATGGTAAAGGCAAAGGTGGTAGAGCCAAAGAGCGCGCTGCGCGACAGCTGCGCGACGTAGTTCTCCATCGCGGTATATTCGATCACATTGTCCACGTCATAGATCGAGATCGGCTCGAACAATTCGACATGGCTGGTCTGATCCGCGACCGACTTGGCCGCAAAGATTTTCTTGGTCCGCAACTGGCGGTCCTGCGCCAGACCTTCGACCATTTTGATCCGCGAGGTCAGTTCAGCGATCTCAAACGGTTTGGTCACATAGTCCGTAGCACCCGCGGCAAAAGCGCCGTCGATATAGCGTTTGTCGGACATCGCCGTCAGCATCAGGATCGGCGTATCGGAATGGCGCGAGGTTTCACGGATGCGTTTGGCCAGTTCGATCCCGTCCATGCCGGGCATCTGAATGTCCAACATGAAACAATCGATCGGGCCGGTCTCGGGGTCGCCCAGCACCTCAAGTGCATCGAGCGCCGAGTCAGCAGTGGTCAGTTCATGAGTCCCAATGATCTCCACGAATTGCCCAAGCAACTCGAGGATAATTGGATCGTCATCCACCGCCAGGATTCTCATTTGCTATCTCCACGCATCGAATAAAGCTGTCCCACATCGGATGAGACAGTCACTTGTTAGCAATATTGTCGGGAACTGTGTTCGAATTTGGGCGAATCCGTAGCAAATGGACGTCAGATCGCGGAACTGTTTCTAATTGATGAATCTTTACCACAGTATAAAGGCGTATTTGCCTGCCCAACCTCCCTCAAACCGAGAACAGGTGAGCCGTCTGGCGATGATTCTTTGGGGGATACTAGCGTGCAAATGACTGCCTTTTTCGACGGCCCGGCAGCGCCGGACCATCGGAATTTGTAAAGCCTGGCCTTAGCCCAGCGTCGCCTTAACCGCATCAACGGTAGCAGCTACAACCGTATCGGCCTCTTCGCGCGTCAGGCAGAAGGGCGGCGCGTAGCCGATGATATCGCCCTGCGGCATGGCGCGGGCGATGACACCAGCCTTGGCCATTTCGCCAACGATGGCGGGCACCACTTTGCGCGACGGGTCAAAGCCTGCGCGGCTGTCGCGGTCCTGCACCAGTTCCACCGCGCAGAGCATCCCTTCGCCCCGAATTTCACCCACATGCGCGTGGTCACCCAGCGCATCTTTCATTTCGGCGTTCAGGTACTTACCAACCTCCGACGCATTCTCGATCAGCTTCAACTCGTCGATCAGCTTGAGGTTCGCGATCCCCGCCCCCGCGCCAATGGGGTGCGCGGAGTAGGTCCATCCGTGGCCGATGGGGCCGTTTTCATCGGTGCCCTGTTCCAGCACCTTCCACATCTTATCGCCCACGATGGAGCCGGAAAGCGGCGCGTAGGCCGAGGTCAGACCCTTGGCGATGGTGATCAGGTCGGGCTTCATGCCGTAGTGATCCGACCCAAACATGCTGCCCAAACGGCCAAAGCCGGTGACGACCTCATCCGCGACCAACAGGATATCGTGTTTGTTGAGCACTTCTTGCACGGCGGCCCAATAGCCCTCTGGCGGTGGTACGATGCCCCCGGTGCCCAGAACCGGCTCGCCGATGAAGGCGGCGATGGTGTCCGCGCCCTCACGCTCGATCAGCGCTTCCAACTCGGCCACCAGATGCGCGACATAGTCGGCTTCGCTCATGTTCACGTCAGGGCGGCGGTAGTAGTAAGGCGCCTCAGTGTGAACAACCTGCGCCAGCGGCAGGTCGAACTTCTTGTGGAACAGTTCCAGCCCGGTCAGCGAGCCGGTGACGAGACCGGAGCCGTGATACCCACGCCAACGCGAGATGATCTTCTTCTTTTCGGGCCGCCCGAGGATGTTGTTGTAGTACCAGATCAGCTTAACGTTGGTTTCATTCGCGTCCGACCCGCCAAGGCCGAAATAGACCTTGCTCATGCCCGCTGGCGCACGGTCGAGGATCATTTTCGACAGGGTGATGCTCGCTTCGGTGCCATGCCCGACATAGGAGTGGTAATAGGCCAGTTCATGCGCCTGCTCGGCAATCGCCTCCGCGATCTCGGTGCGGCCATAGCCGACGTTGACGCAGTAGAGGCCCGCAAAGGCGTCAAGCAACTGGTTGCCGTCGCGGTCGGTGATATGGCTGCCTTTGGCGGTCTTGATCACGCGGGTCGGGCTTTCGCCGCGGGCGTGCTGCGCCAGATGGGTGGAGGGGTGAAAGAAGTTTTCACGGTCCCATTGTTCGAGCATATCGTTCTTCAGCATTGGTCTTCCCTTTCTATCGACGCGCCTTTGCGCCGTATTCTTAAAGTCTTAGGCCCAGTCACGGCAGACGTATTTGATTTCCGTGAAGGCTTCGAGCCCCAGCCGCGATCCTTCGCGCCCGATGCCCGATTGTTTCGTCCCGCCAAAGGGGATCGGCGCGCCGGTCACCTTGGTGCGGTTCACTGCCACCATGCCGAAACACAGCGCCCGGCTGGCGCGGTAGATGCGGCGCGGGTCTTGGCTGTGGACATAGGCCACCAGCCCGTATTCCGTGTCATTCGCCCGCGTGATCGCCTCATCCTCACTGTCGAAAGCTGCGATGGCCGCCACGGGGCCAAAGGTCTCTTCGCGCATGATCAGCGCATCGGCAGGCACATCGGCCAGCACCGTCGGCTCGAAAAACAGCGGCCCCATCGCGTGACGTTTGCCCCCACAAAGCAGCCGCGCCCCGCGGTCCAGCGCATCTTTGACGTGTTCTTCTTGTTTGGCCACCGCCTTTTCGTTCATCAGCGGTCCGATGTCGGGATCGTCCGAGCCGATGCCCACGGTCAGCGCCTGTGTGGCGGCGGTGAAGCGGGCGCAGAAGGTGGCATAGCTGTCGCTGGCGATGAAGAAACGGTTGGCGCCGAGGCAGTCTTGGCCGGAGGTCGCGAACTTGGCCTTGATCGCCTCTTCGACGGCACGGTCCATGTCGGCATCGTCAAACATGATGAAGGGCGCATGGCCGCCGAGTTCCAGCACCAGACGTTTCACCGAGTCCGAGGCCTGACGGTAGAGCAGCTTGCCGATCTCGGTGGACCCGGTAAAGGAAATCGCCCGCACGCGGGTGTCCTCCATCCACGGTTTGACGATCTCAGATGCCTCACCAGTGACGACGTTAAAGACCCCCTTGGGCAGCCCCGCCTGCTCACCCAATTCGGCTAAGGCCAGCGCGGAGAACGGAGTCTCTGCCGACGGATGCGCCACCACGGTGCAGCCCGCCGCCAGCGCCGCTCCTGCTTTGCGGGTCAGCATGGCAGAGGGGAAGTTCCACGGTGTGATTAGGGCCGCGACGCCCACAGGCTCGCGCCAGATTTCGACCTCGGCGTCGGGCAGGTGCGAGGTGACGCCTTCGATGTTCGGGCGGCGGGCTTCTTCGGCGTAGAACTCAAAGAAAGAAGCGGCATAGTCGATCTCGCCACGGGATTCAGAGATGGGCTTGCCCTGCTCCGCGGTCATGATCCGCGCCAGATCTTCGCGGTTCTCCAGCATCAGATCACGCCAGCGCCGCAGGATCGCCCCGCGCTCTTGTGGCAGCAGACCGGCCCACCGTGGGAAGGCCGCGTGCGCCGCATCGACCGCCGCACGGCTGTCCTCGCCGTTCAACTTGGCCACCGAGCCCAGCACCGAACCGCTGGCCGGATCGGTGACGTCAAAGGAGTCGCTCTGCGCCCCGGCGACCCATGCGCCGCCGACATAGGCGAAATGGCGAGCCAATGCGCCGTCTTCCAGCGCGGGCAGCCCGTTTACGGGGGTTGGGGTCATCTTGGTCACGGCGCACCTCCTTTGGGATGAATTGCCCCGAGGGTAAGCCGCGCAATGGCGAAGGTTTGACTGACTTTATGGCTCTGCACCGGAGGATTTGCGGCAGAGAGCAGCCTTGGCCGGAAAAACTACGGCAGATCAGTCTTCGCCGTCGGGCAGCAGCAGCGACAGCGGCAGCGGCACGGATTTCACCGATTTGGTCACGATATAGGTGAAATAGCGCGTCAGCCCGGCCTGCTGGTCCAGCAGCGCATCCATCAGGCGCTGATAGCTATCGATGTCGCGGGTCACGACCTGCATGAGGTAATCAAACCCCCCGCCCAAGGCCCAGCATTGCACGATCTCATCATGCTGCGCGATCACGGCTTCAAATCGCTGGAACGCCTCTGCCCGGTGGTTGCCCAGCTCGGCTTGCACAAAGACCGTCACATGTGGCGCGATCCGACGCAGGGCGACTTGTGCTTCATAGCCGGTGATAATGCCCGCAGTCTCAAGCCGCGCCAGCCGTTCGCCGCAGGCGGTGGCGCTCAGGTTCACCTTGTCAGCAAGCGCAGATTTCGCGATCCTCCCCTCGCGGGACAGGATCGACAGCACGGCGATATCGCGTTTATCCAGTTTGACAAAGCTCATGCCCGTTTCATGGGAGCCGCCGTCGGGCTTGTCAATTGTCATGATTGTCGTGATCATCCCAACCATGACAAAATGGCGTCCAGACCCTGCAACACTGACCCGACCTGCCTATCGATCACTTGTTCAGGCGATTGAGACGGCGATCCAAAATGGGGTGCTGAAACCCGGGGAGCAACTTCCGACCCAACGGCAAATGGCCTTTGACCTGTCGCTCAGCGTCCAAACCGTGAGCCGTGCCTATGACAAGCTGACCGAAACCGGGCGGATCATCGGCGAAGTCGGACGCGGCACCTTCGTGCGGGCGGCGAGCGACGATATCTCCACCCCCTTTGTCAGCCGCAAGGCCGCGGGGCGTCTTTTGGATATGTCGATCCTGAAGCCGGTAATGGACCACGCCCATGAGGAGGCGATGCAGAAGACCCTTCGCGCAATGGCGCGGTCCCTGCCCCGCGTGGTGATGGGCGGCGCGCGTAATGATGTTGGCACCGGAGGCAGCAGTGCGGCGCGGCGTTGGTTGGCGCTTTGCGGGTTAGATCTGACGGGTATGGCCGTTTTGCCTACCAATGGCAGCACCAGCGCCATGACAGTTGCACTGATGACCGCCACCCAGCCCGGCGACCTAATCGTTAGCGAAGAAATCGGCCATCATACCCTGCGCCCCCTCGCACGATTTCTCGGCCTCCGCCTTCAAGGGGCCACAGTGGACGACGGCGGCATCTGCCCAGAAGCACTGGACCACCTTTGCCGCCGTGAACCAGTAAAGGCTGTCTATTTAATCCCAAACGGCGCCAATCCTTTGTGCTTTACAATGACCCAACACCGCCGCGCGGCGGTGATTGAGGTGGCACGGCGGCACGATCTGCTGATCATCGAAAATCAAGCTTGGGGCCCGCTGCAAGACGCGCCGCCGCCACCAATCGCCGCCCTCGCACCGGAACGCGTGCTCTATTTCACCAGCCTGACCAAATGCCTGCTCTCGGGGCTGAGGGTCGGGTATCTGGTGGTGCCGGATCACCTGAGCGCTTCAGCCGCGAACCGCCATATGGTGACCTCCTGGATGGCGACCCAATTGATGACCCAGATCGCAGATCGGTGGATCGAAGACGGCACGGCCGACGCGCTTTTGACCCGCCAGCAACTCGCTCTGCGCGACCGGGCAGATTTTGCAGCCAATGTCTTTCGAGGGCGCGACATGCGCACCAGTCCCAACGGGCTGCACATCTGGCTGCCCTGCCATGACACGCAGGAGGAAACCTTGCAGGCGCAAGCGATCCGCGAAGTCGGCGTTGCCGTGGCGAACGGCGCAAGTTTTGCCATCGGTCCGCCGGACCGCCACCCGGGGCTGCGGATCGCGATTGGGGGGCAATCTTTCCCCGAGTTCGCCCGGGGGATTCGTATGATTGATGCGGCGCTGCGCCACAATAATAAGCACTAAGGATTTCATAGAGCGGCGCAAATTGTCATGGATCAATATTCACATTGACATGATTGCGATCGGTTTAAATGATCAAGGGGTCAGGACAAATGTCTCGCTGCGGCCATTGTGCTGCGCAGATTAAAAATGAAAGGGAGTTTCATGGCTATTTTTAGAACCGTACTAACCGGGGGTATCCTCGCTGCCGCGACTACAGTCGCAGGCGCGGCCTCTGCCGAAACTTGGCGCTATGCTTTCGAAGAAGCGTTGGACGAGGTGCAGGGCAAATACGCTCAGAAATTCAAAGAAGAAATCGAAGCGAACTCCGACCACGAAGTGCAGCTTTTCCCCTACGGCACCTTGGGTGAGTCCGTCGACACGATGGAGCAGGCGCAGGCCGGCATCCTTCAGTTTGTCGACCAGTCGCCCGGCTTCACCGGCGCGCTGATCCCCGAGGCGCAGGTCTTCTTTGTGCCCTACCTCTTGCCGCAGGATGACGAGCAACTGTTCGAATTCTTCCGCACCTCCAAAGCCATCAACGAGATGTTCCCCGAACTCTATGCCGAGCAAGGTCTCGAACTGCTCAAGATGTTCCCCGAGGGCGACGTCTGCATGACCACGCAAGAGCCGGTCAAAACGCCTGAAGACCTCAACGAGGTCAAGTTCCGCGTGATGACCAACCCACTGCTGGTCGAAAGCTACAAAGCCTTTGGTGCCACACCAACACCGCTGCCATGGGGCGAGGTGTATGGCGCGATGCAGACCGGTATCATTCAGGGTCAGGAAAACCCCGGCTTCTATCTGGAATCTACAAAGATGTATGAGGTGACCGAGGTCATCACCTGCATCGGCCACAACAACTTCACCACCGCGGTGATGGCCAACAAGGATTTCTACGACGGTCTGTCCGACGAAGACAAAGAACTGGTGCAGAACGCCTCCGACGCAGCGTTTGAGTATATTCTCGAGTACCAGTCCGGCCTGCAGGAAAAGTCGTTGGAAAACATCGCCAAGGCGAAGCCTGACATGCAAATCAACATCCTGTCCGAAGAAGAACGCCAGCCCTTCAAGGACAAGGCTGCATCGGTCGAAGAAGCCTTCATCGAGATGACCGGCGACAGCGGCAAAGAGATTCTTGAACAGTTCAAGGCCGACCTCGAAGCCGTCAAGTAAACGCATCCCCTCACCCTCCGGCATCGCCGGGGGGTCACTCTTTTCTATCTAAGCATTTGAACCAGTTACGGGATGACGCCGGTGACGGAAGACAACCACAGTTCACAGTTGCAGTCGCAGACTGACACCACCGGCACCGATGACGCCCCCGTCGGCCCCTATAGATCCACCCTACCCGGCCCCCTCGGCACGATAGACAACGCAATCAGCAGGCTTGAGTCCGTGATGCTCGCCGCTGGTGTTTTGCTGATGGCTGCCAATACGATCGCCAATGTGGTAGGGCGTTTCGTCTTTCAAAGCTCGATCTTCTTTTCCGAAGAGCTCAACAGCATTCTGATTATTCTGATTACATTCGCGGGCATCTCCTATGCCGCGCGGCACGGGCGGCATATCCGCATGTCGGCGATCTTCGACGCCTTACCCCCGCGTCCGCGTAAAGTGCTGATGATCTTCATCGCCTTTGTTACCGCCGTCTTCATGTTCGGCCTCGCGTGGTACGCGTTACAATACATCTTGACCCAGGCTGGCCGTGGTCGCCTCTTGCCCGCGCTGCAAGTGCCGGTTTGGTGGACTCTCGTTTGGGTGCCTTTCGGGTTCTTCATGACCGGGCTGCAATATCTGCTCACCGCGATCAAAAACCTGATCGAGCCAGACATCTACCTGTCGACCAGCGTTCTCGAAGGCTACGACGATAATGAGCGGGAGGTCTAAACGATGGCCCTTACCATTTTCTCCATCATGGTCGTCCTGCTGCTCTTGGGCTTTCCCATGATGATCCCGCTGATCGTTGGCGCATTTGTCGGCTTCTATTCTCTCTTCGGCGGCTTCGGCCAGTTGGAGACAATGGTGCAGCAAATGATGGCGGGCATCCGGCCTGCCTCACTGATTGCGGTACCGATGTTCATCTTTGCGGCTGATATCATGACCCGCGGCCAATCTGCCGGACGGTTGATCGACATGGTGATGTCCTTCGTCGGGCACCTTAAGGGCGGGCTTGCGGTCTCGACGGCTGCTGCTTGCACCATGTTCGGGGCGGTGTCGGGCTCCACCCAGGCGACGGTGGTCGCCGTGGGTTCGCCACTGCGGCCCCGGATGTTGAAAGCGGGCTATAAAGACAGTTTCGTTCTCGCCCTGATCGTCAACTCCTCAGACATTGCCTTCCTGATCCCGCCCTCCATCGGCATGATCATCTACGGCGTGGTTTCCAACACTTCGATTGCCGAA
Organism: Sulfitobacter delicatus; assembly: GCF_900102535.1. Lineage (GTDB taxonomy): Bacteria > Pseudomonadota > Alphaproteobacteria > Rhodobacterales > Rhodobacteraceae > Sulfitobacter > Sulfitobacter delicatus. Next base: position 354,586 of record NZ_FNBP01000001.1, read on the forward strand.
CTCTTCATTGCAGGCATCGGACCCGGTCTGCTGATCCTCGTTCTCTTCTCCATCTATTCGGTGATCTACGCCTACCGCCACAATGTCCCGACCGAAGAGAAGGCCACCTGGGGCGAACGCGCCCGTGCGGTGCGCCAAGCGCTTTGGCCGCTGGGCTTTCCAGCGATCATCATCGGCGGCATCTACGGCGGTATTTTCTCACCCACCGAAGCGGCGGCGGCCTGTGTGCTCTATGCCGTTTTCCTTGAAATGGTGGTCTTCCGCGAAATTGATTTCAGCGGCCTTTATGAGACCGCCAAATCCACCGGGTTGATCACGGCTGTGGTCTTTATCCTTGTCGCGGCGGGTGCGGCCTTCTCTTGGGTGATCTCCTTTGCGCAGATCCCGCAGGCGGTGCTCGAAGGCATCGGCATTGATGAAATGGGCCCCATCGGGGTGCTTTTTGTGATCTCCATCGCCTTTTTCATCGGCTGTATGTTCGTGGACCCGATCGTGGTGATCCTCGTCTTCGTGCCGATCTTTGCGCCGGTGGTGAAATCCGTGGGCCTAGACCCGGTTCTGGTCGGCACAGTCATCACCCTGCAGGTCGCCATCGGCTCGGCCACGCCGCCCTTTGGCTGTGACATCTTCACCGCCATCGCGGTCTTCAAACGCCCCTACATGGAAGTTATCCGCGGCACCCCGCCCTTCATCGTGATGTTGCTCAGCGTGTCCGTCGCGCTGATCTTCTTCCCGCAGATCGCCCTCTTCCTACGCGATCTGGCGTTTTCGAAATAACAGGAGAGCGCAATGTTCACCCATATCCTTGCCCCCTACGATGGCTCGGTGAATGCCGACCGCGCGCTGATGAAGGCGGCCGAGATGGCCAATCTGACAGGGGCAAAGGTGACGCTGTTGACCATTTACCGGCATCATTCGATGCTGGAAGCGTCCCTGTCGATGGTGCGGGTCAATGACCCTGGCAATATCGACGACGCCATGCAGGCACATGCGACCGAGATCATCACCCACGGCAAGCAACTGATGAAGGACGCAGGCGTCGAGAATGTGCGCGCTTTTGTCCGCTCTGGCCGGCCCGCGCGGGCGGTGACCGAGTTTGCCAAGAAGCATGAGGTTGATCTTATCGTCATCGGCTCGCGCGGGTTGGGTGCCACGGGTGATAGCTATCTGCTTGGTTCGGTGTCACACAAAGTCACAGGGCTCGCGAAATGCCCTGTGCTCGTCGTCTAGCGAAAAGGAATAGTCAGGTGGCCAGTCCGGTGGAAAGCGAGAGGCTTGATTGCCGTTTGCGTGAGGATGATCCTGTGCGTCTCGGCGCGATGCTGCTCTCGACCGATATGACGTTCGAGCGTGACGCCGCGCGGTTGATCGACCCCGCGCAGGCTGCATTGCACGCCGCCCGCATCGCATTTGAGAACCCCACCACCCCTGAACGCCTGCGCGCCATGACCCCCGACCTCGCCCGCACCGCATCGCTTCTGGTGCCGGGCGTCAAGCTTTCCGCGGTGGCCTTTTGCTGCACCTCTGCCTCGGTCGCCATCGGCAACCCGGCGGTGCGCGAGGCCATCGGTGAAGGGCTGCCCGGCGTACCGGTTATCACCCCCGCCTCCGCCGCCATCGCAGGTTTTGCTGCCCTCGGCGTCAAACGCGTGGCGATGCTGACCCCGTACTTGCCCGATACCGCCGCCCCCCTTGCCGCGTATTTCAACGATCAAGGGCTCGAGGTCATGCGCAATGGCGCCTTCGGGCTGGAAGACGACCGCGACATGGCGCGGATCGACGACGAGAGCATCATAGAAGGCGCCGCCGCGCTGGACGGAGCAGAAGTAGAGGCATTTTTCCTCTCCTGCACCTCCCTGCGCGGTGTCGACGTGATCGACCGGATCGAAGCACGGCTGGGCAAGCCCGTCGTGACCTCTAACCAAGCGCTGTGTTGGGCCTTGCAACGAATGGGCGGGCTCACGGGCCGCCCCGATGGCTATGGCCGTCTGTTCGACTGCGACATGCCAGCCGCCCACGCGCAAGGAATCATTCCGTGATCCCGGCCCCTCTGGCCGGATCGCAATATTCGGGCAACCAGACATGAAAGGGGCTGGCCTATGACCACGTATGAGGCGAATTTTACCAACAGCGAGTACCAGCGCCGGGTTGACCGAACGCGCAAGGTCATGGCCGCGCGCAACATGGATGCGATCGTGGTCAGCGATCCGTCTAACATGTCTTGGCTCTCGGGCTATGACGGCTGGTCCTTTTACGTCTACCAAGCGGTGATTCTGACCCATGAGGGTGAGCCGGTCTGGTGGGGCCGTGGCATGGACGCGCTTGGCGCACGGCGGACGGTGTTCATGGAGGATGACTGCATCCGGGGCTATGACGACAGCTATGTTCAAAACCCCGAAAAACATCCGATGGAAGACCTTTCGGCCCTGCTCAGCGAAATGGGGTTGGAGAAGTCCCGCATCGGCGTCGAGATGGACAACTACTATTACTCCGCCCGCGCCCATGACACGTTGAAGACCCAGTTGCCCAAGGCCACGTTTCTGGACGCGACGGCGCTGGTGAACTGGGAACGCGCGGTCAAATCTGAGCGCGAGATCGAATATATGGAACGCGCCGCCCGGATCGTGGAGGCCATGCATGTCCGCATCCTCGAGGTCGCCGTGCCGGGCATGCGCAAAAACGATCTGGTGGCCGAAATCTACGCCACCGCCATTCGGGGCGCGCATGGATTCTGGGGCGATTACCCGGCGATTGTGCCCATGGCCCCCTCCGGCATGGACGCCACCGCCCCGCATCTGACATGGGACGACCGCCCCATGCAGCCTAACGAGGCGACGTTTTTTGAGATTGCTGGCGCCCATCGCCGCTACCAATGCCCGCAGTCCCGCACGCTGTTTTTCGGCGATGTCCCACAGAAATACCGCGACGCCGAACAGGCGGTGCTCGATGCCATCGACGCGGGGCTGGAGCAGGCCAAACCGGGCAACCGGGCCGAAGACATCGCCAATGCTTTCAACAAGACGCTCAACAAGGCCGGGTTTGAGAAAGACAGCCGCTGCGGCTACGCCATCGGCATCAGCTATCCGCCCGACTGGGGCGAGCGCACGATCTCCTTCCGCCGGGGCGACACCACGATCCTTGAGCCAAACATGACCTTCCACTTTATGCCCGCGCTCTGGCTCGATGACGGCGGGCTCGAGATCACCGAGCCCATTCGCATCACCGAGACCGGCCATGAATGTTTCTGCACCACACCGCGAAAGTTGTTTGTTTCCGCATGACTAAATCCCCCATCACCCCGACCATCCCGCTCGACCAACCCGGCGCGCATCACGGTTTCCTGCGCCTGCCCTATAGCCGCGACGACAGCGCTTGGGGGTCCGTCATGATCCCGATCAGCGTCATTCATGGCGGCGAGGGGCCGACCGCCCTGTTTTCGGGCGGCAACCATGGCGATGAATACGAAGGGCCGATTGCCCTGCAAGAACTGGCCGCCACGCTTGACCCAGGCCAGGTCACCGGCCGCGTCATCATCCTGCCGATGATGAACCAGCCCGCCTTTGCCGCAGGCCGCCGCTGCTCGCCCATCGACGGCGGCAATATGAACCGCAGCTTTCCGGGCCGTCCCGACGGCACGGTGACCCAAAAGATCGCGCATTACATCGCCAGCGAACTGGTGCCGCTTGCGGATGTGGTGCTCGATTTCCACTCCGGCGGGCGCACGCTGGATTTCTTGCCCTTCGCCGCCGCGCATATCCTGCCAGACAAGGAACAGGAGGCGGCTTGCATGGCCGCGATGGACGCCTTCAACGCGCCCTATTCAATGAAAATGCTGGAGATCGACAGCGTCGGTATGTTCGATACCGAAGTCGAAGAGCAAGGCAAGGTGCTGGTCACCACCGAGCTTGGCGGCGCGGGTACTTCAACAGCTAAGAGTGTCGCCGTGGCCCGCAAAGGCGCGCGGAACCTACTTATCCATGCCGGGATACTGAAAGGTGAGCCGGAGGTCGCCGAGAGCATCACCCTCAACATGCCCGACGGGCGCTGCTTCACATTCAGCGAGGCCAATGCGCTGCTTGAACCGCTGGTCGATCTTGGGGATGAGGTGACCGAAGGCCAGCCCATTGCGCGGCTCTGGCCAAGCGACCGCAGCGGTCAGCCCGCGCTCACCGCCAATGCGCAACTGAGCGGCATCCTGACCGCCCGGCATGTGCCGGGGCTGGTCAAGATGGGCGATTGTATCGGCGTGGTGGCGCAGGTGGTCTAGGCCCCCCGCGCCCGCACATCATTCGTCGACGGGGAAGTAGCAAGCCGCCGGATGCGGGGTGCCTTGCAGCATCGGGCGCTCGGTCCGGCAGCGGTCCTGCACCTTCCAGCAACGCGGCGCAAAGGGGCAACCCTCGGGGATCGCCAGTGGCGAAGGCAATTCGCCCTGCAGCTTGATGCGTTCCTTGCCACCTTCGGGATCGGCCCTCGGCGTGGCCGAGAGAAGCGCTGCCGTATAGGGGTGACGCGGGTTCTCAAAAACCTCTTCCTTCGGCCCCTTCTCAACAGCGCGGCCCAGATACATGACGATCACATCATCCGCGACGTGACGCACAACGCTGAGGTCGTGGCTGATGAAGAGATAGGCCAGCTGCATCTTTTCCTGAAGGTCCACCAACAGGTTTAGAATGGCCGACTGGATCGACAGGTCCAAAGCCGAGACAGGCTCATCCAACACCAGCACCTTCGGGTCCAGCATCAGCGCGCGGGCCACCGCGATGCGCTGGCGCTGCCCGCCCGAGAACATATGCGGGTAGCGGTCGTAGTGCTCGGGCCGCAAACCGACCAAGCGCAGCATTTCGCGCGCTTTTTCTTCGCGCTCTTTCTTCGACATATCCTTGCGGTTGATCACCAGCGGCTCTTGCAGGATCGTGCCGATCTGCTGGCGCGGGTTGAGCGAGCCGTAGGGGTCTTGAAACACGATCTGCACATGCTGGCGCAGATCGGCCCAATCTTCGGGGCGCACCTGTTTGCCGTCAAGCGTCAGCGACCCGGCGGTCGGCTCTTCGATCATCGTGACCATACGCGCCAGCGTGGATTTACCACAGCCGCTTTCGCCCACCACGGCCAGCGTCTTGCCGGGGTGCAGTTCGAAATCGAGGCCCGCAACGGCCTTGAGCGTTTGGGTCTTGCGCAGGAAGCCGCCACCAACCTGATAGTGACGCTCCAACGCGTCGGCGGTCATTACAGGCGCAGTCATGACGCGACCCTTTCATCGGTGTTGAGCGGATAGAAGCAGCGCGCCTTGCCCAAGTCTTCGCCCAAAGGCGGCGGGTTTTCGGCGCGGCATTTGTCATTGGCGAACTTGCAACGCGGCGAGAACAGGCAGCCCGCAGGCCGGTCGAACTGGCCCGGCACCACGCCGGGGATTGTCGGCAGGCGCTTTTCGGTGGCCCGTTCCGGCAGCGCGTCCAAAAGCGCCGAGGTATAGGGGTGATGCGGCTTGCGGAAGAGCGGCAGCACCTGCTGCTCTTCGATTTTCTGACCCGCGTATTGCACGCTCACGCGCTCGGCGGTTTCGGCCACCACGCCCATGTCGTGGGTGATCAGCACCAGCCCCATGCCTGTCTCTTCGCGCAGCGAAGTCAGCAGGTCCAGGATCTGCGCCTGAATGGTCACGTCGAGCGCGGTGGTCGGCTCATCCGCGATCAGCAGCTTGGGTTTGCAGGCAATCGCCATGGCGATCATCACGCGCTGGTTCATGCCGCCCGACATCTGGTGCGGGAAGACCGAGAGGCGCTTTTCCGGGTCCGGGATGCCGACCTGCTCGAACAGCTCAATCGCCCGCTTGTGCCGCTCGGCCCGGTTCAGGCCGAGGTGAAAGCGCAGGGATTCCTTGATCTGCCAGCCCACCGGGAAACAGGGGTTGAGCGAGGACATCGGCTCTTGAAAGATCATCGCCAGATCATTGCCGACAATCTTGCGCCGGGCGCGCTTGTCCATTTTCAGCAGGTCGTGTCCGTCAAAGGTCAGCTCATCGGCGGTAACGGTGGCGGTCCAGGGCAAGAGCCCCATGAGCGCCAGCATCGAGACCGATTTGCCCGAGCCACTTTCGCCGACAATGGCGAGGATTTCGCCGGTGTCGACATCTTGGTCAACCGAGTCCACGGCGCGGAACTTGCCCGAGGCGGTGGCAAAATCGACCGAGAGGTTGCGGATACGCAGAAGAGACATCAATCAGCTCCGCTTTAGTTTCGGGTCAAGGGCGTCGCGCAGGCCGTCACCCATGAGGTTGATCGCCAACACGGTGACGAGGATCGCGAGGCCGGGGAAGGTCACGACCCACCATGCGCGCAGGATGAACTCACGCGCTTCGGCCAGCATGGTGCCCCATTCCGGGGTGGGCGGCTGTGCGCCCATGCCGAGGAAGCCCAGAGCGGCGGCGTCGAGGATCGCGGTGGAAAACGACAGCGCGGCCTGCACGATGATCGGCGCAAGGCAGTTCGGCAGCACGGTCACGACCATCAGCCGCAGCGTGCCAGCCCCCACAACGCGGGCCGAGGTGACATAGTCCTTTTGCCGCTCTGACAGCACGCTCGCGCGGGTCAGACGCACGTAATGCGGCTGCAACACGATGGCGATGGCGATCATCGCGTTGGTCAGCGATGGCCCGAGGATGGCGACCAGCACCAAGGCCAGCAGCAGCGACGGGAAGGCCAAGATGATGTCCATGATGCGCATGATGATGCTGTCGAGCCACTTGGGCGCGAAGCCCGAGATCAGGCCCACGATAATCCCGCCGGAGGCGGCGATGGAGACCACGACAATGCCAACAAAGAAGGAATAGCGCGCGCCGACGATGAGACGCGAGAGCATGTCGCGGCCCAGCGGGTCGGTGCCAAGGATGTGGCTCCATGTGCCGCCGTCTTGCCAGACGGGCGGCTGCAGCGTGGCTGCGCGGAACTGGGCGGTGGCGTCATGTGGGGCGATCCATGGGCCGAAGAGCGCCAGAAAGGCGAAGACGGCAAAGATCCACAGGCCAATCACGGCGCCACGGTTTTCACGGAAATAGAACCAGAATTCGCGCAAACGTCCGGGGCGGTCGTGCACCATTTCGGCTTCGGCAGAGAGTGCGTCGTCCATTAGCGTTTCCTGATCTTGGGGTTGATGATGCCATACAGCATGTCAACGGTGAGGTTCACGACCATGACCATAACGGCGATGAGCAGCAGACCGCCCTGCACGACCGGGTAGTCGCGGCGGAAGATGCTGTCGACCATCCATTTGCCGATGCCCGGCCAGCTAAAGATCGTTTCGGTCAGAATGGCCCCGGCCAGCAGCGTGCCGACCGAGAGGCCGATCACGGTGATGACGGGGATAAGCGCGTTGCGCAGGGCGTGGATGCCGTTAATCCGGCCCGGCGACATGCCCTTGGCCCGCGCAGTGCGGATATAGTCTTCGCCCAGCACTTCGAGCATGGCCGAACGGGTCTGCCGTGCGATCACCGCCAGCGGGATGGTGCCCAGCACGATGGTTGGCAGTAGCAGGTGGCGCAGAGCCGATACGAACGCCCCGTCTTGTCCAGAGGCGATGCTGTCGATCAGCATGAAGCCCGTGGCATTGGGGAAGTAATAGAGCAGATCAATCCGGCCCGAGACTGGCGTCCAACCAAGGTTGCCGGAAAAGACGATGATCAGCAGCAAGGCCCACCAGAAGATTGGCATCGAGTAGCCCACCAGTGCCGTGGACATCAGCGCCCGATCGAAAAACTTGCCCCGGTTCACCGCAGCAATCACCCCCGCAGGCAGGCCCAAGGCCACCGCAAAGATCATCGCGCAGACCGACAGTTCCAACGTGGCGGGAAAGAGCGAAAAGAACTCGTCCCACACAGGCCGCTTGGTGACAAAGGAATTGCCCAAATCGCCCTGCAACACGCCGGTAAAGTAGTCCCAGAACTGAACATAGATCGGCCTGTCAAAGCCGAACTGCTGCTCCAACTGGGCATAGCGTTCTTCGGTGATGCCGCGCTCACCGGCCATGACAACGATAGGGTCGCCCGGCAGCACGCGGATGAAAGCGAATGAAATCAGCGTGACGCCGATAAAGGTGGGGATGAAGGTCGCGAGGCGCGACAAGACATATTTCAGCACGGTAGCACCATCAGTTCCTTCGGAAAGTTGGTCAGGGATTTGTAGCCATCTTCGGTGATCAGCACGTCATCTTCGATGCGCACCCCAAAGTTGCCGATCTCATAGAGTCCGGGCTCATTGGTGTACACAGTTCCGGCGGGTAAACTCATGTGATTGCCGCGCATGATATAGGGCGCTTCATGCACATCGCGGCCCAGGCCGTGGCCGGTCTTGGTACGGATGCGGTCGGCATAGGGCGAAGCTTCGAGCACGCCGGTCACCACATCATCGATCTCATGCGCGGTGACGCCAGCGCAGGTAGCGTCGAGCCCGGCGAGGTTGGCGCGCAGCACGGTGTCATAGACGTCGCGGCCCTCGTCGCTCACGTGGCCGAGGAAGACGGTGCGGGTGATGTCGGCGGCAAAGCCATGTTTGCGGGCGCCAAAGTCGAACAGCAGCGCGTCGCCGGCTTTGACCCGGTAGTCGCTGCGTGCCTTGGCGTGTGGGCGGGCCGAGCCGTCGCCTGCGGCGACGATGGGGCTGAAGGACAGATCGTCGGCCCCTTCGGCAAAAAGCATCTGCACGAGCTTTTGTTCGATCTCTTTTTCGGTCTGGCCGAGTTTCACGGAGTCGAGCGTGGCGCGCAGGGCGCGTTCGGAAATGTCGATGGCCTCTTGCAGGGCGGCGATTTCGGAGTCGGTCTTGATCATGCGCGGCGCGGAAATTTCGCGCTCGGCGTCGATGATCTCGAGATTCGGCTGCGCCTTTTTCAGCGCGTGATGCACGAAGACGCGCATGACTTGGCCCTCAACGGCCAGCGAGGTGATGTTCAGGTGCTGCGTCAGCGCGGCGAAGGCGTCGTCATAGCCGGTCTGGTCGCGCCAATCAAAGACGGCGCTGTCAAAGCCGACCAACTCCCAGCTGCCCAACTCAAGGTTCGGCACCAGTGCGGCGGCGGGGCCGCGGGCGGGGATGACCAGCACAAAGGGGCGCTCGTGGCTCATGAAGGCATGGTCGACAGCGCGGGTAAAATTCGGGCCGGGCACCAGCGCCACGGCGTCCACCGATAGCTCGGCGGCGATATCGGCATAGGCCTTTAGGCGATCATTCAGTGAATTGGACAATGGCGGGCTCCCCGGCGGGTGAGGTTAACAAAATGGGGACGGCACAGAATGCCGCCCCCGTGATCAAAGCGGCAGGGTTACTGCTTCAGGCCAACTTGGTTGAAGATGTGGCCACCCAGCGGGTGCACGACATAGTTTTCAACTTCGGGACGCATGGTCATGTAGACGACCGAATGCGCGATGGTGGCCCAAGGGGCTTGGTCCTTGAAGATCTGCTGCGCTTCTTCGTACAGCGGCGCACGCTCTTCTTGGGTCGGCAGAACCTTGGCTTTCTGGATCAGCGCGTCGAATTCCTCGTTGCACCACTGGGCGCGGTTGGATTTCTCGACACCGTCACAGCCCAGCAGAACCGCGAGGAAGTTGTCTGGGTCACCATTGTCGCCAGTCCAACCCAGCAGCACGGCACCGTCACGGTCTTTCGACTTGGAGCGCTCAAGGTACTCACCCCATTCGTAGGAGACGATCTCAACATCGACACCGATCTTGGAGAAGTCTTCCTGCATCAACTCGGCCATACGGCGCGCGTTGGGGTTGTAGGGACGCTGAACCGGCATTGCCCAAATCTTCATGGACAGGTCGGTGACGCCTTCTTCTTCCAGCATCGCTTTGGCGGCTTCTGGATCGTATTTGTCGTCTTCGATGGCGTCGTTGTAGGACCACATGGTCGGCGGCAGCGGGTTCTTGGCGATTTCGCCGGAACCTTGGAATACCACGTCAATGATCGCCTGCTTGTCGATCGCCATGTTCAGCGCCTTGCGGACATTGGCGTTGTCATAGGGCGGCATCTGCGTGTTGTAGGCCAGATAGCCCACGTTCAGGCCTTCCTGCTCCATCACGACGACGTCTTCGGCGTCCTTCATCGCCTGAACATCGGCAGGGTTCGGATATGCCATGACGTGGCACTCACCCGCCTGCACCTTCTGGTAGCGGACCGAGGCGTCGGGCGTGATCGCGAAGATCAGGCTTTCGACCTTGGCCGGGTCGCCCCAGTATTCGTCGTTACGCAGGTAACGGATGACCGCGTCTTTCTGATAGGCTTGGAACTGGAACGGGCCGGTGCCGATGGGCGCTTGGTTCAGCATCTCAGGCGTGCCGGCTTCCATCATCGCGTCGGCATATTCTTTCGACACGATCGAGGCGAAATCCATGGCCATGTTGGCGATGAAGGGCGCTTCGGGGCGGGTCAAGTTGAAGACGACGGTGTAATCGTCGACCTTTTCGATGCTCTCGATCAGGTCAGGCATGGACATGCCGCCGTAGTATTCCCACGTGCCGCCGGACACTTTGTTGTAGGGGTTCTCTTCGTTGCCCTGGCGGTCAAAGCTGAAAATCACGTCGTCGGCGTTGAAATCGCGCGAGGGCGTGAACTGGTCGTTGGAGTGGAACTTCACACCCTGACGCAGCTTGAAAGTGACCTTCTTGCCGTCTTCGCTGACTTCCCAGCTTTCGGCCAGTGCGGGCACAACTTCGGTCGTGCCGACTTTGAATTCGGCCAGACGGTTGTAGATCGGGTGGCTGGAGGCATCAAAGGTGGTGCCAGCTGTGTAAAGCGCCGGGTCAAAACCTTCGGGCGAGCCTTCGGAGCAATAGACCAGCGATTGGGCCGATGCCGCCGAGGCACCCAGTGCCGCCAGCAGGGCCCCGGTGGCCAGTTTCGTTGTAAAAGACATAATTTTCTCTCTCCTGGTTGGTTTGTTATTCGTGGCAGCGGTTTGTCCGCCGCAGGTGATAGCCCTTACGGGCGAGACGACGCGAAAGCAGAGGACGTTGCCCCTCCATTCGGCCGTATTCTGTTGGCGCCCATGGCCTGCTCGTACTGCATCCGCCCGACCCAGAGCACGCGCGCGGGCTGGTCAGTCTTGTTTGACCAAGAATGCGGGCTGCTGCCGAGGTAGTGCAGGCTGTCGCCGGGGCGCATAATATGCTCGCCACCATCCACGACCTGCACGATTTCGCCTTCGAGGATGTAGATGACTTCTTCTCCCTCATGCACGACTTCTTCTGAGGCATAGCCGGGCGGGACGTTCATGATGTAGGACGATAGCTCATGGCCCGGAAAGTCCGCGCCGATCTTCTCATATTCGATGGAAGAGCCTGCCACCGCGAAACGCGGGCGCTCGTCGGCACGTGTCAGGCTGTCTTGGGTACGTGGTGTGTGAATGAAATAGCTGACGTCCACTTTCAGTGCGACCGCGATCTGCGACAGAGTGCCCAAAGAGGGCGTCGCCCGTCCACGTTCGACCTGACTGAGATAGCCCACCGAGACACCGGACGCCTCGCTTGCCTGCTGCAATGTCAATGACAGACGATGACGCTGCTTTCGCATGCGCACACCGAGCGTAGATACACTATCGCCATTGGCAGCTGGCAAATTCACCTCCCCGTGAACGGCGCACCCGATCTGACGCCGGGTATAGCCTTTTCCTGTCTCGCTGTGTGAAATTAAAAAGGTTGAGGGTCAACAATAATTTTTTTACTCACAGCGACAGCGAGTTTTGCGAACGGCTTAGTAGGTTCTATTCAAAGGCTTTTAGCTGCTTTCGCTCGATGCGCCCGATTTCCCGCGCAGTTGGATCGAGCGGTGCGAAGGCGACAGACAGCCCGCTTTCGCGCCATTCACAGAGTCCGAATCCGGTGCCTTCCACGATCCGCAGATCACGCGTTTCGGTCAGGTCGACGGTAGAATGCAGCCCGTTCGAGATAACCACCGGAATGCCATGCCAATGGCTCACGCGGTTCACATGCACATGACCCGAAAGTATCCCGGCAATGCGCTGCCCGCGCAGCATTTCGGCCAGACGGTCGGTGCTCGCCTGATCCAAACTCCCCCAAGCCAGCGCCTTAGGATCAATGCAAGGCGGGTGGTGGATCACCAAGAGCTTTGGCCGATCCTCATGCCGTTGCAGCGCGGCGCGCAAGAACTCGAACTGCGCGTCATCCAACGCTCCAGCGACCTTGCCCGGCACACTGCTGTCGAGCGTGATGACGTGCAGATCGCCCTGCGGCGCATCGTGGAAATAGGGCGCATCCGCCAGCCCCGGCGCAAAGACCGCGTTGAACCCCGCGCGTTTGTCGTGGTTGCCAAGCGCCATGATCAGCGGCGCGCGCAACTCACTCACAATGTCGCGCACCATTTCATAGCTTTGCACATCCCCCTGATTGGTCAGATCGCCACTCGCCACGACAAAGTCCGGCTGCAGGTCCATCGCATTGACCACCTCCACCACCCGACGCAGCGTGGCAGGCGTGTCGCTTTGCAGATGCGGGTCGTTCAGATCGGGGTGCGAGATATGCAGGTCGGTCAGATGGACGAAACGAGTCATGTATGGGCTCCTGCGGCTTTCAGCAGGGTTTTCGTATAAGGGTGCTCCGGCGCGCGCAACACGTCTGCCGCCGGCCCGCTTTCCAGCGTCTTGCCATGCTGCAGAACCAGTACCCGATCACAGATCGACGCCACCACGGCAAGGTCATGGCTGATGAACACCATACCAAGTCCGAGGTCATCCTGCAGGTCCATCAGGAGGTTCAGAATTTGCGCCTGCACCGAGACATCCAGCGCCGAGACGGCCTCATCCGCCACCAGCAGCGCAGGCTTTGTAATGATGGCGCGTGCGATCGCGATGCGTTGGCGCTGCCCGCCTGAGAACTCATGCGGATATTTGCCGGCGTCGGCGGGATGCAGCCCGACCTGTTCGAGCGCTTCGGCAACACGGTAGGTCACCTGCGTCTCCTCCCCGTTTGCGCGCAAAGGCTCGGCAATAGACCAGCCGATCCGGCGCCGCGGATTAAGCGAGCCGAAGGGGTCTTGAAAAACCATCTGAAAGCCGCGCCGCAGTCCGCGCAATTCCTCCGATGAAAGCGCGTGCAAATCAGAGCCGTTGAACAATACCTCACCCGCGTCCGGGCGCTCAAATGCCATGATAAGCCGCGCCAGTGTCGATTTGCCCGACCCGCTCTCGCCCACCACGCCCAAGGTCTCTCCGGCACGCAGCGAAAAGCCCGCCCCCTCGAGCGCCGTCAGCACCGGCGAACGGCGCAGCAGGCTTTGGCGCGGCAGCTTGTAGCGGCGGGTGAGATTGCGGACTTCTAGCAGCGGCGCGTCAGTCATGGCCTGTCTCCGACAGCAAATGACAGGCCGCGCCCCGACCCGGTTCGGTCGGGGTAAACACAGGCCGCTGATCGGCGCAGTGGGCCAGTTCGACCGGACAGCGCCCAGCAAAACGACAGCCCTGCGGCAGGCCATGCAATGGCGGCACACTTCCCGGAATGGTCGGCAAACGCCGCCGCTTTCCATTGGCATCACGTCCGGCCTCTGCGGGATCAGGCCGCGCGCCCAAGAGCCCTTTGGTATAGGGATGCTGTGGCGTTGCGAGAACCTCGGCGGTCGGCCCGCGTTCGACCATATCGCCGCCGTACATGACCACGATCTCCTGCGTCGCCCGCGCCACAGCGGCGAGGTCATGGCTGATGAAAACCAGTGCCATATCCCGCTCCCGCGCAAGCCGTTGCAGCAGGTCAGTAATGCGCAGCGCCACATTGGCATCGAGCGCGGTTGTCGGCTCATCCGCTATCAGCAGCGCCGGGTTGCAGGCCAGAGCGAGTGCGATCAGCACCCGCTGGCGCTGCCCGCCCGACATTTCATGGGGGAACTGCCGCAAGCGCTGCTCGGGATTGAGTATGCCCACCTCTTCGAACAGGCTCAGCGCCCGCGCCCGTGCCTCGGCACGGCTAAGGTTCTCGTGCAGCAGCATCGGCTCCATCACCGTATCCCCAACCCGCCGGAGCGGGTTCAATGCGGCCATCGGTTCCTGAAACACCATTGCCACACGGCGGCTGCGCATCTGCCGCCAGTCCCGCTCGGTCGCGGTGGCCATGTCGCGGCCATCAATGCTGAGCCGCCCGGTCAAATGCGCACTGTCCGGCGCCATGCCCATGAGGCAAAGCGCCAGCATCGTCTTGCCCGACCCGCTTTCCCCGACGATCCCCAGCCGATCCCCGCGCCGGATTTGCAGGTTGGCATCGCGCAGCGCTGCGGCATTGCCAAAGTGGGCGGATAGGCTTTCCAGTTCGATCATCGCGCCCGCACCAATCTGGGGTCTGTGATGTCGCGCAGCCCGTCGCCCAACAGGCCAAAACCCAACACTGCCGTCACGATACAAAGACCGGGATAGATCGCCAGTTGCGGAGCGAGATACATAAGCGTTTGCGCCTCCGACAACATGCGCCCCCAGCTAGACGCGGGTGGCTGCGCGCCAAGGCCGAGATAGCTAAGCGCCGCTTCGGCGAGGATCGCCACAGCAAATTCAATGGTCGCCTGCACGATGATCGCCGCAGCAATATTGGGCAGGATGTGATCCCGGCTAATCGCGAACCGGCCGCGCCCGGCGGCACGCGCTGCGGCGACATAGTCGCGTGTCCAGATTTGATTGGCCGAAGCGCGGGTGACGCGGGCAAAGATCGGGATATTGATGAACGAGATCGCCAGAACCGCATTGGTAAGCGATGGGCCGAAGACCGCAGCCAACATGATCGCGAACAACAGCGCCGGGAAGGCAAAGCCTAGGTCAGCCAGTCGCATCACCCCATCCTCGACCCAGCCGCCCAGCGCCGACGCCAAAAGGCCCAGCGCCACACCGATGCTACCGCCCAAAAGCACTGCGACCAGTGCCACGGTCATAGAATTGCGCGCGGCTGCCATAAGCTGCGCCACGACATCGCGGCCCAATTGATCGGTGCCTAACCAATGGGTTGCCGAGGGCGGTGCGAATTTGGTCGAAATCGACATGGTCTGCGGGTCATGTGGGGTCCAGATCAGCGACAGGGCCGCAATGCCCACGACAATGCTGACCAGCACCGCACCAAGCAGGAAGTTCGCAGGAAGCCGCCTCATGTTCGCGCCTTCAGACGGGGGTCGATCACGACATAGAGCAGATCGACCACGAAGTTTGCCGTGACCACGATGGCGGCGAAAAGCATGACGAGCGCCTGCACCGTCGGCAGGTCCCGGTTTGCGATAGATTGAAAGATCAGCCGCCCGAGGCCGGGCAGGTAGAAAACATTCTCGATCACGATGGTGCCGGTGACGAGGGCCGCGAATTGCATGCCGACGATGGTGACAATTGGCACCAGCGCATTGGGCAGCACATGGCGCCAAAGCACGCGCCGCTGGGACAGGCCGCTGGCCCGCGCAGTGCGCACGAAATCTTGCCGCATCACCTCCAGCGCCGAAGACCGGGTAACCCGCGCCAGCACCGCAGATTGCACAAGCGCCAGCGCGACTGTGGGCAGTATTAGCGAGCGTAGCGCAGCGACAGGGTCAGACCAGCCCGCAAATCCGCCCGGCGGCAGCCAGCGCAGTTTGACGGCAAAGAGCATAACCAGCAAGATCGACAGCCAAAAGGCGGGGACCGCGATGCCCAATTGGCTGAGAAACATCACACCCCAATCGCCCCCGCGCCGATGCTGTGCGGCTGCCGTGATGCCGAGGCTCAGCGCCAGCACCAATGTTACCAGCATACCTGCTATCGCAAGCGAGATGGTCATCGGCAAACGCTCGGCGATCAACTCGGACACGGGCACGCGGAAGGAATGGCTGAGTCCGAAATCTCCCTGCAGGGCATTCCAGACCCAAGAAAAATAGCGTGTAGCCAGTGGTTCGTTCAGGCCCAACTGCTCGCGCAAAGCAGCGAGTGCATCGTCGGAGGCGTCCATCCCGAGGATCGTCAGCGCCGGGTCGCCGGGCAGCACATTCATCACGGCAAAAACCACGACAGACACGGCCAAAAGGGTCAGCACGAAACCAAGCGTGCGGCGGAAAAGGAAATATGCCACGAAGTCAGGTCCAAAGGCCGCGGCACCAAGAGCGCCGCAGCCGGTTCATATCAATTGGCGATGCTGACGCCTTTGAGCGGCATGTAGAGGACTGGCGAAGATGCCCAATAGCCTTCGACCTCCTGCCGGAAGACCCCCAAGAGCGGCAGTTGGAACAAGAAACCATGCACAGCCTGGTCTGACAGCATTTGCTGGCCCTGCTTGAGCAGTTCGTTCCGGGCCTCCGGGTCGACCTCGGTTTGGATTTTCTCCCAAAGCGCCGTCATCTCTGCATTGTCATAGCCATAGAAGTAATCCGGTCCGCGCGCAAAATTGCCCATATCGTTGGGGCTGGTATGGGCGATGATCGTCATGTCGTAGTTCTTTTTCTTATAGACCTCATCGATCCAGAAACCCCATTCGACATTCTCAACCTTGGCATCGATCCCGGCCTCTGAAAGCTGGTTCTGAATGATCTCGGCCGAGCGGGTGGCATAGGGGAAGGGCGGCACGCGCAGGGTCATCGTCTCACCGGCGACGCCCGCTTCCTCGAACATCGTTTTGGCCTTCTCGCTGTCATGCGCATAGGCGCCCGTCAGATCGACATAGGCGGTGCCATGGGGCGGATAAAAGCTGCCGATCGGCACAGCTTGACCATACATCGCGCCTTCAATGATCTCATCACGGTCAATTGCCGTAGCCACGGCGCGGCGCACCTCGACATTGTCGAAGGGCGCTTTGGCGTTGTTCATTGCCAAGATCACTTCACCTTCGGTCGAGCCGACGTTCACGCGAAAGCGCGGGTCGGCTTCGAACTGTGGCAGCAACTCCGGCGCGGGAAAGCCGGGGAAGGCGTCGAGCTCTTCGGCCATCATTGCGGCGGTGGCGGCGGCAGGGTCAGAGATGAAGCGGAACACCACCTTATCAAGCGCGACATCAGCCGCGTCACGGTGGTCGGGGTTCTTGACCAGCGTGAGGCGGTCGCCGCGGGTCCAGCTGTCAAACTTAAAAGGGCCGCTGCCGATGGGGTTGGCGTTGTTGCCCTCGGCGGTTTCGGAAGCAACGATGGCGCTGTCACCCTGCCCCATGTTGAAGAGGAAGAACGCGTCTTTGCCTTTCAGCGTGATTTCGACCGTCTGCGGGTCCACCGCCTTGACGCTCTCGATCGGCTCGAAAATATCTTTGGATGGGTTCACACTGTCTTCGGCCATCGCGCGGTCAAAGGAATAGACGACATCCTCGGCATCCAGCGCGCTGCCATCGTGGAAGGTCACCCCTTCAGCGAGATGGAAGGTATAGGTAAGCCCATCTTCGGAAACCTCCCAGCGGGTCGCGAGGTTCGGCTGCACTTCGCCGTTCTCAGCGACTGTGGTCAGCGACTCAAAGACGTTCTGGGTCATCATACTGTCGATGGAAGCCGTCGCATCTGCCGTCGGGTCGAGCGAGGTTGGCTCTTGCTGCATGCCAACCACCAATTCAGCAGCGGCAGAGGCGGAGGCCATCAGACCGAAGGCCAGCGTAAGGGCAGTGAGGGTTTTGGTTGGGGGCAGATCGAACATGGGCAGCACTCCTGTTGGTGGAGCACCATTCAGCCCGCATGGCCGAGCGCCCCTTACCTTCAGACTGCGACGGTCGGGGCTTTCGGTCAACGGCTTTGACCATAGAGCCGAAAATTTCATGATTTTGTAACGGACTGCGCCGCATCGGTTAGCAGAGCCGTTTAAGTGTCAGGTTATATAATCTCCCGGGGACCTCGTCGCCGGGAGATGCTTTCATAGGCCAGTAAAGGTCTCTTAGCCGCCCATTCCGGCTTCGGCTTCGATCTGCTTGCGCGACTTGCGTGCGCGCTCGGTGGCCGATTTCAACTGACCACAGGCGGCCATGATGTCTTCGCCACGCGGTTTGCGCACGGGCGAGGCGTAGCCCGCATTATAGACGATATCGGCAAAGGCGCGGATGCGGTTGTTGGAGGACCGTTCATAGGGCGAACCGGGCCATTCGTTGAAGGGGATCAGGTTGATCTTGGCCGGAATGCCTTTGATCAGCTCCACCAGACGGTGCGCATCCTCGTCGCTGTCGTTCACGCCTTTCAGCATGACATATTCAAAGGTGATCCGCTCAGAATTGCTGACCTTAGGATAGGCGCGCAGGGCGTCGAGCAGTTCTTCGATGTTCCAACGTTTGTTGATTGGCACCAGCTTGTTGCGCACCTCATCCGTGGTGGCGTGGAAGGACACGGCCAACTGGCAACCGATCTCAGCCGCCGTACGGTGGATTTCGGGCACGACGCCAGAGGTCGACAGCGTGATCCGACGACGTGACAGTTGAATGCCCTCAGGGTCCATGGCGATTTTCATCGCGTCGCGCACGTTCTCAAAGTTATAGAGCGGCTCGCCCATGCCCATCAGCACGATATTGCTCAAAAGCCGGACATCATCGGTGCGGGTGCCGGTTTCGGGCCATTCGTCCAAATCGTCGCGCGCCACCATGACCTGACCGATGATCTCAGCCGCGGTGAGGTTGCGCACCAGTTTTTGCGTGCCGGTGTGGCAGAAGGAACAGGTCAGCGTGCAGCCGACTTGGCTGGACACACAGAGCGTGCCGCGGCCCTCTTCTGGGATATAGACGACCTCAACCTCGTGGCCGCCTGCGATGCGCACGAGATACTTGCGGGTGCCGTCTTCGCTCTCCTGCCGGGTAACGACCTCCGGCACTTCGATCACGAATTTCTCTGCCAGTTCAGCGCGGTAGCCTTTGGACAGATTGGTCATGGAGTCGAAATCACGCACGCCCCATTGGTAAATCCACTGCCAGATTTGCCCCACTCGCATCTTCGCCTGTTTCTCAGGCGTGCCATGGGCGATCAGCACGTCACGCATGGCGTCACGGGTCAGGCCGACAAGGTTGATCGGCCCCTCGGGCATCTTGCGGGGAAGGGTCATCACGTCTTGGGTGATGGGCGCGGAAGCGGACATTGCAAAGACTCACAGGCTAGGGATGGGTCTCTATATAGGGAATGACGCGATTTGCAAAAGGGTTTGCCATGAGGGGGCTGCTGGGCCGCCCTGCCCGGCTCTAGTAACTCTTCTTGCTCATCCGCAACTCACCCGTCGCGAGAACCGGGGCCGCGTCCAGACTATCGACGTTGAGCATCGCCGCCACGCGCTCTAGTGACGACACCAACTGCGCCTGCTCCCAATCGGCCAGATCGGCAAAGGCGCGGACATAGCGTTGTTGCAAGGCGTCTGGCGCCTCTTCCAACACGTCCTCGCCTTCGGTGGTCAGCGTGATGTTGGTCTGCCGCCGATCCTGCGCCGAAGTGAGCCGCGTTACCAACCCGCGTGCGACCAGCTTATCGACCAGCGCCGTCACGGTGGCTTGGCTCACCCCCATCTGGGTGGCGAGGGTCTTGGCCGTCGGATCTTTCTTCTCTCCGACAATCTGCAAAACGCGCAGTTGCGCCGGGGTCACCCCCGCCGCCTGCGCCAGATCACGGGCGTAAAGCTCGGTGGCGCGCAAAATGCGGCGCAAGGCGATCAAACTTTCGTCGACCCGGTCGGGATGTTTCTGCGTCATGGTGCATCCTTGCACATTGGGGGCATTTTCAGCAATCGGTGAAAACCGCCCTCATCGCTTAGTATAGCTAAGCGAAACGCGCAAATATCATTCGAAAAACGAAACAAATATGCACAGGTCTATGGCGCTGAAACCACGCTATAAGCGTATTTTGAGTTAATTTGCTTTGAATATTGAAGTATCACCGCGCATGGCTTACTTAGCCTATCGAAACAATCAGGGAGCCCCGAACGGATGCAGAATGAACTCGACATGAAAAAAGCCCGCACACCCAAGCTGCGCAAGCCAAATGCCGAGGACGGAGCCGCCATCTGGCGGTTGATTCGCGACTGCAAGCCGCTCGACGAGAATTCGCTGTACGCGAACCTGATCCAAGCCGACCACTTCCGCGACACCTGTGTTGTGGCCGAGATGGACGGCGACATCGTTGGCTGGATTTCTGGCCATATGATCCCGTCGCAAGACGCCTTCTTTGTCTGGCAGGTCGCCGTCAGCCCCAAGGCCCGTGGTCTTGGGCTGGGTAAAACCATGCTGATGGAACTGGTCAACCGCGATGAGACTGAGGACGCCAAGACCCTCAAAACCACGATCACCCGGGACAACGACGCGTCCTGGGGGCTGTTCCGCAGCTTTGCGAACCACGTTGGCGGCGACCTCTCGGATGCCCCACACTTTACCAAAGACGCCCATTTCGATGGCGCGCATGACACCGAACATATGGTGACGATCACGCTGCCCGAGACTGCCGCGCTCAAACGCGCCGCGTAATCCGCAGCTGACAATTCACACGACAGACTCTCTAGAAGAGAAAGGATATTCCTATGCCCAAGGACATGGCACAGAACACGACCATCTTTACCCGCCGCGAGAGCGAAGCGCGCTCCTATTGCCGTGGTATGAACGCCGTATTCACCCGCGCCAGCGGTTCGGAGATGTTCGACGCAGAAGGCAACCGCTACATCGACTTCCTCGCCGGTTGTTCTTCGTTGAACTATGGCCACAACGATGCCGACATGAAGGCCGCACTGGTGGAGCACATCAGCGCCGATGGTATCGCCCATGGTCTCGACTTCCACAGCGACACCAAAGCCGCTTTCCTGTCCGCCTATGAGGAGAAAATCCTCAAGCCGCGCGGCATGGACTACAAGGTTATGATGACCGGCCCGACCGGCACCAACGCCGTTGAGGCAGCGATCAAGCTGGCGCGCAAAGTGACAGGCCGCAAGAACGTGATCTCCTTCACCAACGGTTTTCACGGCATGACCATGGGCGCGCTGGCGCTGACAGGCAACAAAGGCAAACGCGGCGGTGCGGGCGGTGGCTCGCTGGCCGATGTGACGCATATGCCGTTCGAAGGCGCGCTTGGCGACAATGTGGACTCGCTGGAAATGATCGACGCAATGCTCTCGAACCCCTCCTCGGGCATCGACGCACCTGCGGCCTTCATCTTTGAGCCGATCCAAGGCGAAGGCGGTCTGAACGCAGCTTCCGACGCATGGATGCAGGGCATCGAGAAAATCGCCCGCAAGCATGGCGCGTTGCTGATTGTCGACGACATTCAGGCCGGTTGTGGCCGTTCGGGCAGCTTCTTCTCGTTTGAGGCCTCCGGCATCAAGCCTGACATGGTCACCCAAGCGAAATCGCTCTCCGGCTTCGGCCTGCCCTTCGCGGCCCTGCTGATCGCGCCTGAGCATGACATCTGGAAGCCCGCCGAGCATAACGGCACCTTCCGCGGCAACACCCACGCCTTTGTCACCGCCCGTGTCGCAATTGAGAAGTTCTGGTCCGACGACAAATTCGAAAAGTCGCTGGCCGAAAAAGCCGTGGTTCTGACCACCGCGCTCAAGGACGTTGCTGACCTGATCGACGGCGCGACCCTCAAGGGCCGTGGCCTGATGCAGGGTGTCGATGTAGGCTCTGGCGAGCTTGCCGGTGCAATCTGCGCACGTGCCTATGAATTGGGCCTCGTGATCGAAACATCGGGCGCGCACGACGAAAT
Source organism: Sulfitobacter delicatus (assembly GCF_900102535.1). Classification (GTDB taxonomy): domain Bacteria; phylum Pseudomonadota; class Alphaproteobacteria; order Rhodobacterales; family Rhodobacteraceae; genus Sulfitobacter; species Sulfitobacter delicatus. The sequence goes on from NZ_FNBP01000001.1 coordinate 376,209, forward strand.
CGTCAAGTATCTCGCCCCGCTCACCACTTCAGAAGAGGTCATGCGCGAAGGATTTGATATCCTTCTGCAGGCGACCCGCGATGTGACGGGCAACATGAAACTGGCAGCGGAGTAATACCGATGATTGTACGCGATTTTAACAAACTTCAGGGCACCGACCGTCACGTTGGCGATGCCCAGTGGACCTCCACCCGCTTGCTTCTGGCCGACGACGGTATGGGATTTTCCTTCCACATCACCGTTCTTGAGGCCGGTTCGGAACATACGTTCCACTACAAGCACCACTTTGAGAGCGTCTATTGCATGAAGGGTAAGGGCTCGATCACCGATCTCGCCACTGGCGAGACCCATGAGATCACCCCCGGCGTGATGTATGCGCTGAACCTGAACGACAAACACACCCTGCGCGCAGAGGAAGAGCTGCACATGGCGTGCTGCTTCAACCCGCCTGTAACGGGCAAAGAAGTACACCGTGAAGACGGCTCCTATGCGCCTGCCGAGGAGGTAGCGTAAGTTATATGACCCAACCGTCCCATACTGTCGAAAAAATCGGCGGGACGTCGATGTCCCGCGTCAACCAGCTCAAGGATACGCTCTTTGTCGGTGACCGTAAGGGCGCGGACATCTACGGGCGCGTCTTCGTGGTCTCCGCCTTTGGCGGGATCACGAACCTGCTGCTGGAGCACAAGAAGTCGGGCGAGCCGGGTGTCTACGCGCATCTCGCGAACGCCAGCAACGACCACGGCTGGCACGAGGCGCTGACGCGCGTCTCGGCTGAGATGCAACGCGTGCACCGCGAGGTGCTGGAGCATCCCGGCGATATTGAGCAGGCCGACGCCTTTGTGTCTGAGCGCACCCATGGTGCCCGCAACTGCTTGATCGATCTGCAGCGGCTCTGCGCCTATGGCCACTTCCGCCTGTCGGAGCACATGCTGCAAATCCGCGAGTTGCTTTCGGGTCTGGGCGAGGCGCATTCCGCCTTTGTTACCACGATCCTGCTGCAGCGTGCCGGTGTGAACGCCCGCTTTGTTGACCTGTCGGGTTGGCGCGACGAGGGCAATGTCACGCTGGACGAGCGCATCGCGCAGGCCATGGAGGGCATCGACCCGCAGACCGAAATGCCCATCGTGACCGGCTATGCGCAGTGCGCCGAAGGGCTGATGCGCGAGTTTGACCGTGGTTATTCCGAAGTAACCTTCTCCAAACTGGCGGCTCTGACCGGTGCGCGCGAGGCGATCATCCATAAGGAATTCCACCTGTCGTCCTGCGACCCGAAGCTGGTCGGCGAACATGCCGTCAAGAAGATCGGGCGCACGAACTATGACGTGGCGGATCAGCTGTCGAACATGGGGATGGAAGCGATCCACCCCAAGGCGGCCAAGACCCTGCGTCAGGCCGATGTGCCGCTGCGCGTGACAAATGCGTTCGAGCCGGAAGATCCCGGCACGCTCATTGATGACCGTCAGGCCGAAGTGCCAGCGGTTGAGATCGTGACTGGTCTGGATATCGTGACGCTGGAACTGTTCGAGCAGGATATGGTCGGCGTCAAAGGTTATGACACCGCAATCTTGGATGTGCTAACGCGCCACAACGTGCGGATCGTGTCCAAAGTGTCGAACGCCAATACGATCACGCATTATCTGGATGCGTCGCTGAAAACGATGCGCCGGGTGGAGAAGGATTTGGCACAGATTTATCCTGCGGCTGAGATCACCACGCGAACGTTGTCGATGGCCTCGGTCATCGGGCGCGATCTGAGCGGTCTGTCAGTTCTGCAGCGGGGCTTGGTGGCGATTGCCGAGGCTGGTCAGACAGCGATCGGTGCGAGCCAAGGGCCGCGCAATGTGGATGTGCAGTTTATCGTTGAGCGTGAGACGCTTCAGCCGGTGATTAAAGCGCTCCATGGAGCCTTTATTGAAGAGGCCGCTGCGCCGCTGTCGCGCGCGGCTTAAACAGCTCTAAAAGCAAACCTTCAATCGCGGCCCTCTTGGGCCGCGATTTTTTTGTGCCCAAGGGCCATCGCCTGCCCGCGGGTCGGCGATCCAACGAGACCTCGTGCCACTTTATGGTTCAACCATGATGTGCGCTTGGGAGGTCACGCCAAGCCTCACCAAATCGCCTACCCGTCCGGGCGGGCAGGCGATGGCCCGGCGCCTGCGGCTTGATTCCGGGCCTTGCAGCATATCTCACCCCACAAAAAAACGGCCCCGCAATCGCGAGGCCGTTTCTATTCAAATCCAGATCAACTCAGCCGCCGCAGCGCTTCGCCGCATCCTCAACAGCCGCGGTAAAGCCCAACAGCGAGAACGTATCGCTCGTCTGCGTCCCTCGCGACGAACGGCCCACCAGCTTCGCATCCGCACCGCGCTTCATCGCCGCAATGATCTTCGCATCATCCGCCGTGGTCGCAGGCCACGCCCACTCGCCCTCGGTGAACAGCTCAAACTCATTACCCGAAATATTCATCGTCACGGTCGAGCCCGACGCAAAAGGATAGCCGCCCGTAAAGGCCACCTGACCCTTAGCGTTGGCTGAAGGGCGGTAGAACACCATCAACAATGTCTGCCCACGGTTCACCGCAACCACACGACCGTCGCGTGTGTTCACCACTTCTTTCGGCGTCGAAACACCCCAGCACTCGGTCGGATTATCTTCAACAAAGACGCTCCAATCCGTCTTGGCGGCGACCCGATTGGTGCTCTGCTCCTGCGCCCATGCGCCGTTTGCCATCATGGCGACCGCACCCAGTGCAAACCCACAAATTTTCATCATTCCCATCTGTCCAGCCTCCAGCCGTCCTTGACCTCAACGCAGTGACAGACCCCAGCCGGGCAACCTCGGGCGGGTTGCTCTCTTGCGGGTGTCTGCTATCTGTTCGACACCAACCACAATAACGTCAAACGTGCGACAGGCGAAACCCTGATTGGCAGGAATTCGCCCAGAAACAGGATGATCCAATGACCAAACCAGCCCCCTTCGCAGAAATCTGGCGCGGACCTTTTCTGGAAAGCGTGCACTCCGGTCATGCGGTGATCTGCGACGACAGCGGCCAGATCGTTGAGGCTTGGGGCGATCCGGAAAAGGTGGTCCTGCCGCGCTCCTCGTCCAAAATGATCCAAGCTCTGCCGCTGATCAACTCCGGCGCTGCTGACAAGGCGGGCCTCACAACCGAACAACTCGCTCTCTCCTGCGCCTCGCACCAAGGGGCCGCCATCCATACCGACCGCGTGGGCGTCTGGCTCGACACGCTGGGTCTGAATGAAAGCGATTTCCGCTGCGGCCCGCAAGAACCTAACGACCGCGATGCCATGGAGGCGCTGATCCGCGCCCATGAAAAGCCCTGCCAGATCCACAACAACTGCTCGGGCAAACATGCGGGCTTCCTGACGCTGAACAAACACCTCGGCGCCGGGCCGGACTATGAGAAGCCCGAGCACGCGGTGCAGCAAGCCTGCCTTGAGGCCTTCGAGACAGTCACCCAAGAAACCTCGCCCGGCTATGGCATCGATGGCTGCTCGGCCCCGAACCCGGCCTGCACCCTGCACGGCATGGCCCGCGCCATGGCGCATTTCGCCGCCGCCCCCGAAGGCTCTGCCGAGGCGCGCCTGCACGAAGCCATGCGCCTGCACCCCGAACTGGTCGCGGGCGAAGGCCGCGCCTGCACGGAACTGATGCGGGCGATGGACGGTAAAGTGGCGCTGAAAACCGGCGCCGAAGGTTTCTTCATCGCGATCTGGCCCGAGCGTAAACTCGGCATTGCGCTCAAAGCCGCCTGCGGCACCACCCGCGCGGCGGAATGCGCTATCGCGGCGCTGCTGGTCAAACTGGGCGCGCTGGACGCCAACCATCCCGCCGCGCTCAAGCGGATGAACGCGCCAATCAAAAACTGGCGCGGTCTGCACACCGGTCAGATGAAAGCGGCGGAAGGGCTGCTTTAAGCACCATTCCGGTCGCGCCTACATCTCCATGATTGGCGCGACCTCGACCGACCCGGAGCCGTCGGCGACCATCGGACAACCCTGCGCCATCTTGCAGGCGGCATCCATGTCATCGGCGCGCACCACGGTGAACCCCGACAGCGGGTTCGCCCCGCCGTCATCGGCAATGCCGCTTGTGCTGACGGTCTTGGACATGCCCACCGGGTTGCCGGGATTGACGAGATTCGGCCCCATCTCCTCATACCACGCGCCCCAGGCGGCCATGGCCTTCTCGCCCTCTTCGGGCGTGTCGGGGGCTTTGCCCCCATGATAGGCAAAAATGAACTCCGGCATCTTTCCTTCTCCCTCGTTGCTCAGCGGCATGAGAAAGCCGCGCCTCATTAGGCGCGCGCAGGTCCGCACCTGTCAAATCAGGCTTTTGTGTCAGCCTGCAAATTCCATGCGGGCATAGCCCTGCACAAAGAGCAGCGCGGTCAGGTCGCCATGGTTGATCCGGATGTAACATTCCGCCGCGACCGAGGGCTTTGCGTGCAGCGCCACGCCCATGCCCGCGCGGCTGAGCATGCCTAGATCATTGGCCCCATCGCCCACCGCGATGACCTGATCCTCGGTGATCCCCAGCTTAGCGGTGATCTCTTCCAGCGCAAGGACCTTGGCCTCGCGCCCCAGAATCGGCAGGCCCACCTCGCCCGACAGTTTGGCCTGATCCAACAGCAGCGTGTTGGCCCGGTTCTCGTCAAAGCCGAGCAACTCCGCCACTTTCGCCGTGAAGGCCGTGAACCCGCCCGAGACCAGTGCTGCATAGCCGCCTTGGGCCTTCATCGTGCCCACCAGCGCGCCGCCGCCGGGCATCAAGGTGATGCGCTCTGCCAGCACTTTGTCGATCACAGAAGCCTCTAGCCCCTTCAGCAACGCCACCCGTTCGCGCAGCGCGCCGTCGAAATCCAACTCACCATTCATCGCTCGCGCGGTGATCTCTTTCACATGCGCGCCAACGCCCGCTTCCTCGGCCAACTCATCAATGCATTCCTGCTGGATCATCGTGCTGTCCATATCCGCAAGCAACATCTGCTTGCGGCGGCCTTCTGTGGGCACGATCACCAGATCAACGCCCATCGACTGACAGTTTTCCCAAACATCCCAGCGGTTCGCGGGCATCTGCCCCAGCGGGAATTCCGCCGCCTCATCCGGCGCAAGCCAAAGCACATCGCCCCCGCCCCAAGCGTTGCGCAGGCTTTCCACCAGCGCCGGGTCGAGGCTGGGATTGGAGGGGGAGGTCAACAAAATTGCCGTGAACATAAGTTTCCGATCCGCATCATTCGCACGCAACAAAGCGCCAATACCGCGGTCCTAGCCGCATTTATCACCTTGTGCCAGCCCACCCTGCCCGCGTATCCCGGCAAGTGGGACACCCTTCCCCAACGAAGGGCGATTATCTGAGAGGGTAGCATAAATGGCTATTGAACAACCGGCAGCACGCCCGGACACGAAACCCGTTGCCGTACCGGCAAACCCGCGTTTCTCATCCGGCCCCTGCGCCAAAATCCCCACTTTCGACCTTACCAAGCTCGCGGACGCCCCGCTGGGCCGCAGCCACCGCGCCGCACCCGGCAAGGCGAAACTGCTGGAAGCGATCGAGACCACCCGCGAGGTGCTCGGCGTGCCTGCGGACTACCACATCGGCATCGTGCCCGCCTCCGACACCGGCGCATTTGAGATGGCCATGTGGTCGCTTTTGGGCGAACGCCCGGCGGAGATGGTCGCATGGGAAAGCTTTGGTGCAGGCTGGGTCACCGATGTGGTCAAGCAGCTGAAAATCGACGCGCAGGTCCACAAGGCGGAGTACGGCGAGATCGTCGACATGGCCGCGCTGAACTATGACAACGACGTTTGCTTTACATGGAACGGCACCACCTCGGGTGTGCGGATGCCAAACGGCGACGCGATTCCGGCGGACCGCGCGGGTCTGACGCTTTGCGACGCCACCTCGGCGGCCTTTGCTATGGATCTGCCCTGGGACAAGCTGGATGTGACGACTTTCTCCTGGCAGAAAGTGCTGGGCGGCGAAGCGGCGCATGGCATGCTGATCCTGAGCCCCCGCGCGGTTGAGCGGTTGGAAAACTACACCCCCGCATGGCCCTTGCCGAAAATCTTCCGCCTGACCAAAGGCGGCAAGCTGATCGAAGGCATCTTTAAGGGCGAGACAATCAACACCCCCTCGATGCTCTGCGTTGAAGACTACCTGCTGGCGCTGGACTGGGCGAAATCCGTGGGCGGCCTCAAGGGTATGATCGCACGGGCCGATGCCAACACCAAAGCCATCGCCGATTTCGTTGAGGCGCATGACTGGATCGACTTCCTTGCGAGTGATCCGGCGACGCGCTCCAACACCTCGGTCTGCCTCAAGTTCGCCGACGACCGTATCCAAGACGGCGCTGCCTTTGCCAAGGCTGTCGCCAAGCGGCTGGCCGACGAAGGTGTGGCGCTCGACATCGGCGCTTACCGCGATGCCCCTCCGGGCCTGCGCATCTGGTGCGGCGGCACGGTTGAAACCTCGGACATCGAAGCGATGCTGCCTTGGCTTGAATGGGCTTTTGAGACCGAAATTAACGCGTGAGGCGACGGTGCGCAGGGACTGCGCACCCTACCCCATCCCATCCCGTAGGGTGCGCATTCACTGCGCACCGCTGACCCCGATTTAAAGGACCACAAACATGGCTCCCAAAGTACTCATCTCCGACAAACTCTCCGAAGCTGCCGTCCAGATTTTCCGCGACCGCGGCATCGACGTGGATTTCCAGCCCGATCTGGGCAAGGACAAAGACAAACTGGCCGAGATCATCGGCAATTACGACGGCCTCGCGATCCGCTCGGCCACCAAGGTGACGGAAAAGATCCTCGCCAACGCGCCGAACCTCAAGGTCATCGGCCGCGCAGGCATCGGCACCGACAATATCGATAAAGAGGCCGCCTCCAAACAGGGCGTAATCGTCATGAACACGCCTTTCGGCAACATGATCACCACCGCCGAACACGCCATTGCGATGATGTTCGCCGTGGCGCGGCAGATCCCTGAGGCATCGGCCTCCACCCATGCGGGCAAATGGGAAAAATCCAAATTCATGGGCGTCGAGCTGACCGGCAAGACGCTGGGCGTCATCGGCGCGGGCAACATCGGCGGCATCGTCTGCGACCGGGCGCGTGGGCTGAAGATGAAGGTCGTGGCCTATGACCCCTTCCTTGGCGAAGACAAAGCCGAAGAAATGGGCGTCGAAAAGGTCGAGTTGGACGACCTGCTGACCCGCGCCGATTTCATCACCCTGCACGTCCCCTATACCGAGCAGACAGCGAACATCCTGAGCCGTGAGAACCTCGAAAAAACCAAAAAGGGCGTGCGCATTATCAACTGCGCCCGTGGCGGTCTGGTGGACGAAGAAGCGCTGGCCGATCTGCTGAAATCCGGCCATGTCGCAGGGGCAGGCTTTGACGTCTTTGCCGAAGAGCCCGCCACCGACAACCCGCTGTTCAACCTGCCCAACGTGGTCTGCACCCCACACCTTGGCGCTGCCACCACCGAGGCGCAGGAGAACGTCGCCCTGCAGGTCGCCGAGCAGATGTCCGACTACCTGCTGACCGGCGCCGTGACCAATGCGCTGAACATGCCCTCGGTCACCGCCGAAGAAGCCAAGGTCATGGGCCCCTGGGTCAAGCTGGCCGGGCACCTGGGGGCCTTCATCGGCCAGATGACGGACGAGCCGATCAAGGCGATCAACATCCTCTATGACGGCTCGGTCGCGCAGATGAACCTCAAGGCGCTGAACTGTGGCGTCGTGGCGGGCATCATGAAGCGCGCCAATCCGGATGTGAACATGGTCTCGGCCCCCGTGGTCGCCCGCGAAAAGGGCATTCAGATCAGCACCACCAACCAAGACAAATCCGGCGTCTTCGACGGCTATGTTAAAGTGACCGTGGTGACCGAAAAGCGCGAGCGCTCCATCGCGGGCACCGTGTTCTCGGACGGCAAGCCGCGCTTTATCCAGATCAAAGGCATCACCATCGACGCCGAGATCGGTGAGCATATGCTCTATACCACCAACGAAGACGTGCCGGGCATCATCGGTACATTGGGCCAGACCATGGGCGAAAACGGCGTGAACATCGCGAACTTCACGCTGGGTCGCCATACGGCGAAAGGCGAGGCGATTGCTCTTCTGTATGTCGACGATCAGGTGCCGGAGCCAGTGATCGGCAAACTGCGCGACACCGGCATGTTCCGGCAGATCAAACCGCTGCAATTCGACGTCGCATAAGCGTCCATCTGACTACTGAAAGCGCCCCCCGCCGGGGGCGCTTTTACATTTAGGGCACTGCTCTGCTGCGCCACAAAACGATTAAGAACATTAACGCAGATAGAATGCTTAGCATCGATCCGATCTTTGCCAAGGTCTCGCCCGCCCCTGTAACGGCCATTGCGATTCCCGGTACGATGACGACCAGCCCCAGCAGAGCCACGCCGAAATGCGCCCAAGCCAAACGGCTCGCCGTCGCTGCCGGTACAAGGTGGTAGTAAAACCCGTAAATCGCAAAACTGACCCAGCCCAGCAGGTTCAAATGCGCATGGGCGGGGGAAAGCGTATGGTCTGCGCTGGCCGACATCTGGATGCCCCAAGCCATCCCAATCAACACCGCGATCGTCCCGCTCAACAAAAACGCAAAAGAAATACCACGCATGTCGTACCTTCCATTCAAACTGCTGCTAGCGGAGGGCCCGTAAAGGCCAGATGGTAAAGCGCGGCGCGTTTGGTGATTTCCTCCATATCGGACGGAATCGCCAATTGATCACGCCCCATTTCAACAAAGAAACCTTCAAAACCACCGGGGGTGAGGATGACCAGATGCCGTGAGGGTACATCCCCCACCACCCGAAACGTATGTTCTGCGCCGCGGGGCACAAAGACGGTCTCGCCTTCGCCAACAATAGACCGCTCCCCGTTCAGGATAAACTCCGCCTGGCCGCTCAGCATCACAAAAGTTTCGTCGGCATCTTGGTGCACATGCAACGGCGGACCGCTCTCCGGCGGCGCTTCCGAACGGACAATGGACATCGCCCCACCGCTCGCCTCTTTGGACAAGATGATTTCGTATGTCGTACCGAGCCATTCGACTGTCTGCGTGTCATTCGCCATCTGCATATCATGGTCTCCCATTTTGTCACTCCCTGCAAAACCGTCTCACGAGATGATTAATTCTGGAAACTCATAGTTTTTATTTCTACTATTTGCTGGATGAATTTATCGGGGTTTGACCTTAACCTGTTGCGGGTGCTCGACGCGCTTTTGCAGGAAAATTCGACGGTCGCAGCTGGCCGTCGCATAGGCTTGTCGCAGCCTGCAGTTTCGGCAGCGCTCGGACGGTTGCGCGCAGCGCTTGGGGATCCATTGTTCGTCCGGGTTGGGCAACGGTTGGAGCCCACACCCTATGCCATTAGCCTCGCCGAACCGCTGCGCAGCGCTCTGAATGACGTCGAGGCAATGCTCTCTGGACCGCCAGAGTTTGATCCCGCCAAGGCAACTGACCGCTTCACTCTCTCAGGCAGCGACTTTTTTGCCGAAATGCTGATGCCTGCACTTGGCGATCATCTCGCTCGGCTGGCGCCGGGCATTCTGTTGCAGCTGGTGGATCTGGTCCCGGACAATTACATCGCGCCGCTCAAGACCCATGAGGTCGATCTTGCTTTGATCCCGCAATTGGAATGTCCTGCTTGGGTGGACTGGCAGCCGCTCTTCAACTCCAGCTTTGCCGTCATCGCACGGCGAGGTCACCCGGCACTGACCGCTCTCACGCCGGACAAAGAGATGCCGCTCGACCTGCTCTGCGATCTCGGCCACATCCTGTGTTCGCCCGAAGGCCAGACCGCCGCGATGGGTGACAGCGCCCTGGCTGCCGTAGGCCGCAAGCGCCGGGTAGTGATGACCTTGCCGGTGTTCTACGGCGTCTTCAGTACGGTGGCCGGCAGCGATCACATCGCCTTTGTGCCCCAGCAAATGGCCCATCAAATGGCCCGCAAGCTGAACATCAACGTTTACACGCCGCCCTTCCCCATGCCGACACCCGTGATCGGCATGTACTGGCACAAACGTGCCACCAATGCCCCCGCTCACCGCTGGCTGCGCGCGCAAATCGCTGCGTTGATGCAGCCGCTAAACGACGGCGAAGCCGACCTCCCTCAAGCCTGACCAAAGGACCACTCCATGCCCCGCCCCATATACGCCATCGGCGATATTCACGGCCAAGCCGCCGAGCTCGACCGTGTTCTAGACCTGATCCATCAAGACGGCGGCGCAGAGGCGGAGATCTTCTTTCTGGGCGATTTCATTGACCGGGGCCCGGACAGTCAAGGCGTGATGGAGCGCCTGTCTAGGGGCAAGTCCGAGGGCCGCAACTGGACCTTCCTTATGGGCAACCACGACCGCATGTTCCGCTGGTTCATGGAAGACTTCCCGCGCCATGACCCGACCCTGCTGGTCGAGTTCAACTGGCTACACCCCCGCATCGGAGGCGACACCACGCTGGCCTCCTACGGCATTCCCGTCACCGGGCGCGACCGTATGTCAGAAATCCACGCCCGCGCCCGCGAGGCGGTGCCGCAGAGCCATATCGACTTTCTGCAGAACTTAGCGCTCAGCCATGAAACGCCCGATCATTTCTTTGCCCACGCAGGCATCAGACCCGGCGTGCCGCTCAATGATCAAACCGAAGGCGATCTGCTGTGGATCCGCAAAGAGTTTCACGCCTTCACCGCCCCGCACCCTAAGCTGATCGTGCACGGCCATACGCCCGTCGACAGCGCCATGCACTACGGCAACCGGGTCAATCTCGACACCGGGGCAGGCTACGGCAAGCCGCTCTGCGCCGCCGTTTTTGAAGGACCTGAAACTTGGGTCCTCACCGAACAAGGGCGCAACCGCCTGCGCCCTTGACTTACCCCCGCTCTTTTTGGCCATAAATACTTCTGCGCCCGACCTGCCTGGGGCGCGACGCCTATTAAGTCCAGTCGAGCACCACTTTGCCAGATTGCCCCGACTTCATCGCGGCAAAGCCCTCTTCAAAGTCATCCACCCCAAAGCGGTGCGTGATGATAGCCGAGACGTCGAGGCCATTTTCCAACATGGCAATCATCTTGTACCAAGTCTCGAAAATCTCGCGGCCATAGACGCCTTTGATGGTGATCGCCTTGAACACGATCCGGCTCCAATCCACCGGCGATTTGCCCGGCGGAATGCCCAGCATCGCAATGCGCCCGCCCATGGTCATCGCTTCAACCATCTGGTCCAGCGCCTGCTGGTTGCCCGACATCTCAAGCCCGACGTCAAAGCCCTGTTTCATCTTCAAGCGCGGGATTACATCGGCCAAATCTTCTTCGGCCACATTGACCGGCACCACATCCGCGACCTTCTCGGCCAGCGCCAGCCGGTCGGGGTTCACATCCGTGATCACCACATGCCGCGCCCCCACATGCCGCGCCACGGCGGCGGCCATGATGCCGATGGGGCCAGCGCCGGTGATCAGCACGTCTTCGCCCACCAAATCGAAGCTCAGCGCCGTATGCACCGCATTGCCCAAAGGATCGAGGATCGCGCCGATGTCGTCGGAAATCTCATCCGGCAGCGGCACCACGTTAAAAGCGGGCAGCCGCAAATATTGCGCAAATGCGCCTTGCTCATTCACCCCAATCCCCCGCGTCGCAGGATCAAGGTGGAACTTGCCCGCCCGGCTCTGTCGCGACTGTTTGCCGATCAGATGCCCCTCGCCCGAACAGCGCTGGCCAATCTCCAGCCCTTCGACATTGCGGCCCAGCTCGACGATCTCGCCCGCAAACTCATGGCCGGTGATCATCGGCACCGGCACGGTCTGCGCGGCCCAATCGTCCCAATTCCAGATGTGAATATCCGTGCCGCAGATGCCGGTCTTGTTGATCTTGATGAGCACGTCATCAGGGCCAATCTCAGGCACCGGGGCATGGGTCATCCACAGCCCTTCGCGGGCGTGCAGCTTGGACAGCGCTTTCATTTCATTCGTGGTCATTCGATCACCCCACAGGCTTTGCCTGCCACTTCAAAGGCTTTGAGCGCCCGGTCCAATTGTTCGCGGGTCAGGGCCGCGTTCATCTGCGTGCGAATGCGCGCTTGTCCGCGCGGCACCACCGGAAAGAAAAAGCCCGAGACATAGACACCCTCTTCAAACAGCTTCGCTGCCATGTCTTGCGCAAGCTGCGCCTCGCCCAGCATCACCGGCACGATGGGATGGCCGCCTGGCAGCAGGTCAAAACCCAGTTTCTCCAACCCCGCGCGCCAATATTCGGTGTTCTCAAACAGGCGCGCGCGCAGGTCGTCGCCTTCTTCCACCAGTTCCAGCGCCCGCATCCCGGCCATGACAATTGACGACGGCAGTGAGTTGGAAAACAGATAGGGCCGCGCGCGCTGGCGCAGCAGGTCGATCACCGGCTGAGGCCCGGCAATATAGCCACCAATCGCCCCGCCAAGCGCCTTGCCCAGCGTACCGGTTACGATATCCACCTTAACCCCGTGATGCGCCGGAGTGCCTTCACCTTTCGGCCCCATAAAGCCGGTGGAGTGGCAATCATCGACCATCACCAGCGCCTCGTATTTCTCGGCCAGCGCCACGATCTCGGGCAGTTTGGCGAGGTAGCCGTCCATGCTGAAGACACCGTCGGTGGCGATCATGATATGGCGTGCGCCGTCTTCGCGGGCTTGCTTCAGCTTGGCCTCCAGATCCGCCATGTCGCTATTGGCGTAGCGGTAGCGTTTGGCTTTGCAAAGGCGGATGCCGTCGATGATCGACGCATGGTTCAGCGCGTCCGAGATCACCGCATCCTCCGGCCCCAAAAGCGGCTCAAAGAGCCCGCCATTGGCGTCAAAGCAAGCGGCAAAGAGGATCGAATCGTCATGGCCCAGAAAGTGCGCCAGCTTTTGTTCCAATTCCCGGTGAATGTCCTGCGTGCCGCAAATAAAGCGGACGGAGGCCATGCCAAAACCCTTGTCGTCCATCGCCTGTTTGGCCGTCGCGATCAGGTCGGGATGGTCGGCTAAGCCAAGGTAGTTGTTGGCGCAGAGGTTGATCACTTCGCGGGTGCCGACTTCGATCTCGCCGCCCTGCGGTGTGGTGATCAGGCGCTCGCGTTTCATCATGCCCTCGGCGTCAATCTCGGCCAGGGTATCGGTGATGTGGTCCAGAAATGCTTTGGTCATGAGACTCTCCTTTTAAGGCCCATCTACCATAGCGGAGACTATTCCGAAATAGAGGATTTCTTGAATAGCGGATTTTTTCCGATATACCGGAAGTTACGCATCCTGCACGACCAAGAAGGCCCGAACTGGCCCCGCCGTCGCACGGATCGCGTGGGGCACGTCGGCAGCGTAGCGCGCCGTATCTCCGGCCTGCAATCGGTCGGTGGCTGCGCCGCTAGACACTTCGACCGCGCCTTCGAAAACGCTCAGATGCTCACGCGCGCCACGGGTGTGCGGGGCGCTTTCCAGCACGCCCCCGTCGGCGATGAGCAATTCATAGACTTCATGATGCCCCGCCTCTTCGGGCGGGGAGAGGATGCGAATGCGGCAGCCATCGCCGAGATTGTTGATCGTCGGGACTGCCGCACAGCGCAGCACTTCAATCTGCGCTTCAGTGGGGGCACCATCCAATAGCCCTGCAAAATCGACCTGCAAAGCCCGCGTGAGGTTCCACAGCGTGGCGATGGTCGGGCTGGATTCGCCGCGCTCAATCTGGCTCACCATGGAGCGCGACACGCCCGACAGTTTCGCCACGGCATCAAGCGACAACCCCTGCCCCTGCCGCGCTTCTTTCAGGCGGGCGGGCAGTTGCGTCAGGATCTTGTCATTGCTTTCCGTCATTGCGGATATGTCGCGTGCTGTTGCAGTCCTGTCAAGCAGCGCTTTGACGGGACGTTCCCGCTGACTTTGCCGCGCGCGCACCCCATAGTGCCGCTAACGGATAGAGGAGAGCTTCATGTCAAACGATATCGTCATCTTGGGCGGCGCCCGCACCGCCATCGGCACTTTCGGCGGCGCCTTGGCCGCCACCCCGCCCAGCGCCTTGGGCAGCATCGTCGCCCGCGCCGTGATGGAACGCGCAGGCGTTGACCCGGCGCAGATCGGCCATGTCGTCTTTGGCAATGTCATCAACACCGAGCCGCGCGACATGTACCTCAGCCGCGTCGCCGCGCGCGAAGCCGGCGTGCCGGACGAGGTGCCCGCGATGAACGTGAACCGCCTGTGCGGCTCGGGCGTGCAGGCGCTGGTCTCGGCGGCGCAGAGTCTGATGCTGGGCGATGCTGATTTTGCGCTGGCAGGCGGGGCCGAAAACATGTCCCGCGCGCCTTATATTCTGCCCGATGCCCGCTGGGGTCAGAAGATGGGTGATGCGCGCAGTCTTGATATGCTGCTGGGCACGTTGAACTGCCCCTTTGGCACCGGGCATATGGGTGTGACCGCCGAGAATGTCGCTGACGAGCATAGCATCTCCCGCGAGGAGCAGGATGCCTTTGCCCTGCAAAGCCAAGAGCGGGCGGCGGCGGCGATTGCGGCAGGGCATTTTAAAGAGCAAATCGTGCCGGTCGACGTCAAAGTGAAGCGCGACATGGTGCCGTTTGATACGGATGAACACCCGAAAGCGACGACAGCCGAAGCGCTGGCAGGTCTGCGCCCGGTGTTCCAAAAAGATGGCCGCGTGACGGCAGGCAATGCCAGCGGGATCAATGATGGCGCGGCGGCGCTGGTCTTGGCGCGGGCCGAAGCGGCTGAGGCTGCCGGGTTGAAACCCCGCGCGCGGATCCTCGGCTATGCCCACGCCGGTGTGCGGCCTGAGGTGATGGGTATCGGGCCGATCCCCGCCGTGCAGAACCTGCTAAAGAAGACCGGGCTAAAGGCAAGCGATTTCGATGTGATTGAGAGCAACGAAGCCTTTGCCAGCCAAGCGCTCGCGGTGAGCAAGGAGCTTGGCTTTGATCCGGCGAAGGTGAACCCGAATGGGGGGGCGATTGCGCTTGGCCACCCGGTTGGGGCGACGGGCGCGATCATTACGGTGAAAGCGCTTTATGAGTTGGAACGGATTGGCGGATCGAAGGCGCTGATCACCATGTGCATCGGGGGCGGTCAGGGGATTGCCTTGGCAATTGAGCGGATCGCTTAAACGAAAGCAATCGGGGGGCCTTGCGCCCCCCGATCCCCCCGCAAAGTATTTTTGGCCAAAAAGAGTTAGAGGAGCGCGCCGATCAGGGCGAAGGTCGTGGCGCCGGCGATGCCGGAGACGACCGCCGTGGTGGCGATGTAGCGCCAGAAGCGCGGGCGGCGTTGGGGTTCTTCTTGGGCTTGGCGGTTCAGAGCCTGTTCGACGAGGCCGGGCAGACGCGGGCCGAAGCGGGCCATGACCATCGCGGTGTCGCGCAAATCGGAGAAGATGGCGCGGGGGCCGAGTGATTTGGTGATGTAATCGGTCACGATGGGGCTCGCGACTTCCCAGATGTTGATCCGCGGGTTGAGTGAGCGCGCCACGCCTTCGACCACCACCATGGTGCGTTGCAGAAGGATCAATTCGGTGCGTGTTTCCATGCCGAAGCGTTCGGTCACTTCGAAGAGGTATGTCAGCAGCCGGGCCATGGAGATACCGGTGGCATCCATGCCAAAGATCGGCTCGCCTACCGCGCGCAGGGCGCGGGCGAATTCATCGACATCCTTGTCGGCGGGGACATAGCCTGCCTCAAAATGCACTTTGGCGACGCGTAGATAGTCGCGACGGATGAAGCCGTAGAGGATTTCCGCATAGACCCGGCGGGTATAGCTGTCGATATGGCCCATGATGCCGAAGTCATAGGCGATGATGTTGCCGTTGGCCGCGACCTTGAGGTTGCCTTGATGCATGTCGGCGTGGAAATAGCCGTCGCGCAGGGCGTGTTGCAGGAAGAGTTGCAGCACCCGTTCGGAGAGCGCTACGCGGTCATGTCCGGCAGCGTCGAGCGCAGCGTTGTCGCCCAGCGGCAGGCCGTCGGCCCAGCCTAGGGTCATCACACGGCGGCCGGAGTGGTTCCATTTGATCTCAGGCAGTTGAAAGCCCGGATCTTCCTTGGTGTTGGCCGCGAATTCAGAGGCGGCGGAGCTTTCGAGCCGCAGGTCCAACTCGCCACGCACGACGCCGTCGAAATGCTCTATCACCTCGATCGGGCGCAGGCGGCGCGATCCGGGGGAGAAAATTTCGGCCATGCGGGCGGCGAGGTAGAAGGCGTCGATGTCCTTGCGGAAGGCTTTTTCGATGCCGGGGCGTAGGACTTTGACGGCGACTTCTTCGCCTGTCTCGGCCAAGCGCGCGTGGTGGACCTGCGCGATGGAGGCGGCGGCGACGGGTTCGCTGAACTCAGAGAAAATGGCGCTGACCGGTTGGCCCAACTCTTCCTCGACCGATTTGCGGGCCAAGGCGGTGTCGAAGGGCGGCAGCTTGTCTTGCAACACGCGCAGTTGCAGCGCCAGATCGTCGCCCACCACATCGGGCCGGGTGGAGAGCACCTGGCCGAATTTGATGTAGGCCGGGCCGAGCGCCGTCAGCGCGCGGGTGGCGGGGGGCATGGTGGGATCGCCATTATATCCAAGCCATTTGAACGGCAGGCCAAGGGCGCGGGCGACGAAGCGCAGCGGTTTGGGGGCGTCAAAGGCATCGAGCACCACATTCATCGCACCCGTGCGTTCCAGCGTGGCGCCGGTGCGGATCAGCCGCCAGATGTTGTGAGGTCCGCGCATCAGATTTTCCAGCCCGAATGCAGCGCCGCGATGCCCATGGTGAGGTTGCGGTATTTGGCCTGCTCAAAGCCCGCGGTGCGGAGCATCGACAGGAAGGTCTCTTGGTCGGGGAAATTGCGGATTGATTCCACCAGATATTGATAGCTGTCGCGGTCACCGGCGATGGCTTGGCCCATGCGCGGGATCACGTTGAAGCTGTAGAGGTCATAGGCTTTCTGCATCGCCGGGTTGGGCAATTGGCTGAACTCCAGCACCATCAGGCGGCCACCAGGGCGCAGCACGCGGTAGGCCTCGTTCAGCGCCTCTTGCGGGCGGGTCACGTTTCGAATGCCGAAACTTATGGTGTAGACGTCGAAGCTGTTGTCA
This sequence comes from Sulfitobacter delicatus, assembly GCF_900102535.1. Lineage (GTDB taxonomy): Bacteria > Pseudomonadota > Alphaproteobacteria > Rhodobacterales > Rhodobacteraceae > Sulfitobacter > Sulfitobacter delicatus. The sequence continues at coordinate 393,337 of NZ_FNBP01000001.1, forward strand.
GGAAAGGGAAGCGCCATGGCGTCGCCCACGACCCAATCAAGACTGCCGCTCAGGCTGTCGGCCTCGGCCCGTTGGCGGCCTTCGACCAGCATCGGCTCGGTGAGGTCCAGCACCGTGGCGTGACCGTGGCCCGCGCGGCCCAGAAATTTGAAGGACACATCGCCGGTGCCGCCCGCCACATCCAGCAGCCGTTGACCGGGGCGCGGGGCGAGCCAATCCATCATCGCTTCTTTCCAGACGCGGTGGATGCCCATGCTCATCACATCGTTCATGATGTCGTATTTGCTGGCGACGGAGTTGAACACACCCTGCACACGCCCGGCCTTTTCATGCTCGGGCACGGTCTCGAACCCGAAATGGGTGGTTTTGTCGGCGTCCTGGGTCATCTGCTCTTGCGATCCTCTGGTTCAGTCCCTTGTTATAGGGTGCCGGGGGCTAGGGACAATGCGTGCCTTTTGTCACAGGCAAGCGAGAGGGGAAACCGAGATGCCGGAACTGCCAGAGGTCGAGACCGTGCGCCGGGGGCTGGCGCCCGCGATGGAGGGACAGGTGATCGCCCGCGCCGAGGTGAACCGCCCTGACCTGCGCTGGCCCTTCCCGGAGCGCATGGCCGAGCGCTTGACCGGGCAGCGGGTGACGCTGCTGCGGCGGCGGTCGAAGTATATTCTGGCCGATCTGGAAGGTGGGGAATCGCTGCTGGTGCATCTAGGGATGTCGGGGCGGATGTTGGTCTCGGGCGATCCGTTGGGGCAGTTTCGGCACAATCACCCGGCACCGGAAAAACATGACCATGTCGTGTTGCATATGGAAAACGGCGCGCGGATCACCTTTAACGACCCGCGCCGCTTTGGCGCGATGGACCTGATGCCTACCGCCACGGCGGAGGCGCATAAGCTACTGGCGTCGCTGGGGCCGGAACCGCTCGGGAATGACTTTCACGAAGCGCTCTTGGTGGCCGCACTCAAGGGGCGCAACATGCCGATCAAATCGGCGCTGCTCGACCAGCGGATCGTGGCGGGCTTGGGAAATATCTATGTCTGTGAAGCGCTTTACCGGGCGGGCCTCCACCCCGCGCGCAAGGCCGGGCGCATCTCGGGGGCCCGTGTCGCAGGGCTGGTGCCGATCATCCGGCAGGTGCTAGCAGAAGCGATTGAGGCGGGCGGCTCCTCGCTCAGAGATTTCCGGCAAGCGGACGGGGAATTGGGCTATTTTCAACACCGCTTCGACGTCTATGGCCGCGAGGGCGAAGCCTGTCGCCGCCCCGGCTGTGACGGCACCCTGGCACGGATCGTGCAAAGCGGGCGGTCGTCCTTCTATTGCCCACGCTGCCAAAGATAGCTTGAAACATAGGGGTGCCGTGGTATTCACAGTCCCCTGAGCGCAACAACAAAGAGCATTCTTGATGGCTTACGAAACGATCACCGTGGACGTGGACAACCATGTGGCCCTGATCACCCTCAACCGCCCGGATGCGCTCAATGCGCTCAACGACGCGTTGCTGGGTGAATTGGCCAAAGCGCTGAAAGGCGCACAGGAAAACGACAAGGTCCGCTGCATCGTCATCACCGGCTCCGAAAAGGCATTCGCCGCCGGGGCCGACATCGCGATGATGCGCGACAAGAGCTTTGTCGACGCCTTCATGGGCGATCTCTTTACGCCCGAAACCGATCAGATTTTGCGCGTGCGCAAGCCGATCATCGCGGCGGTCTCGGGCTATGCTCTGGGCGGCGGCTGCGAATTGGCGATGATGTGTGATTTCATCATCTGTTCCGAGAGCGCCAAGTTCGGCCAGCCTGAGATCAACCTTGGCGTGGTCGCGGGCATCGGCGGCACCCAGCGTCTGACGCGCCTGGTGGGCAAGTCCAAGGCGATGGACATGAACCTCACAGGTCGCTTCATGGACGCGGATGAGGCCGAGCGCTCGGGCCTTGTGTCCCGCGTTGTGCCCGTGAAAAAGTTGATGGAAGAGGCGCTGAGCGCCGCGGGCAAGATTGCCGAGAAATCGATGATCTCGGCCACCGTGGTCAAGGAATGCGTCAACCGCGCCTATGAGGTGCCGCTGAGCGAAGGTCTGTTGTTCGAGCGCCGCATGTTCCACGCGCTGTTCAACACCGAAGACCAGAAAGAGGGCATGTCCGCCTTCCTCGAGAAACGCGAAGCACAGTTCCGCGACAAGTAAGCTTATCCCTCGGCGCGGCTTGCATTGCCGCGCCGGCTGGCCTATAGGCGGCCTCAATACATGCGCGTGCAGCCCGCTCTGGCTAGAATCACCTGCCCTTTTGGGGCCCGGATTTCCGGTAGGGTTGGCGTCACGCATTGCAACGCAACGAAATGAACCCGAAGGCTGATACTCATGGCAAACACCACCCAATCCGCTAAGCGCGCCCGCCAAAACGAAAAGCGTTTTGCGATCAACAAAGCACGCCGTTCGCGCATCCGTACCTACATCCGCAAGGTCGAAGAGGCGATTGCTTCGGGCGACAAAGCAGCGGCAACTGCTGCTTTGAAGACCGCCCAGCCCGAGCTGATGCGCGGCGTCACCAAAGGCGTTTTTCACAAAAATACCGCGTCGCGCAAAATGTCGCGCCTTTCCGCGCGGGTTAAAGCACTGGGCTAAGTTCCCCCTCAAAGCCAAGGCTTTGAAAGACAAGAGGCGCCGCATTGCGGCGCCTTTTTTTGTGCGAGTGCAGCGCGAAAACCACGGCGGGGATTCTTTTCAGACAATCTCTGAGTCAAGATGGAAGATATGTTGAAGCGAACCTGAAACACTTGCTACCAAAGGTCAGCGATTCATTTCGCTTGGGGGGACAGGCCCTGAAAACGGCGTCAGCCAGATGGCAGAATGCCAGATTCTAGGGGGTGTAGGTGGCTGAATAACTTCGGTCTTTTACACAGTCGTGAATGTTGCTGCCAGCACGTTTGCCCTGTCGATTAAACGCGGACGGTTCGTTCTGCGCTCATTGCACTGATTCTCAGTGTGGCGGGCTATTGAACAAACCATTCTGTAAAGTCCGAAGGACGCAGGTCGGTCATCCTCGTGGGACCGGGTAGATGACCTGTTGCCGGGTGAAAAATATTGAGGGCTGGGATCCACCTGGCCCCTGTGCGAAGAGCAAAGCGGGACGTTAGGCACGATGACACAAGATCAATGGGGCGAGATCAAACAGCGGCTTCTAAAGACCGTGGGGCAGAACAACTACACAACCTGGATTGAACCGCTCGTACCCGGCGACGTCGAAGACGGAATCGTGACTCTCAAAGTGCCGACGAATTTCTTCGGCAACTATGTCAGCCAGAACTTCTCGGACCTGATCCTGCATGAGATCAACGCCGCCGGCACCGATGCTACGCGTCTGAACTTTGCGCTGAACCAGCAGCCCGCCAATGTTGCCGAAAAGCCCGCCCCGGCTGCGCGTCAAACCACGGCTGCGGTGAAACCCTCCGCCAACAACCAGCTGACCACCGCCCCGCTTGATCCGCGTTTCAGCTTTGACAACTTTGTCGTCGGCAAGCCCAACGAACTGGCCCATGCCGCCGCCCGCCGCGTTGCCGAAGGCGGCCCCGTCACCTTCAACCCGCTGTTTCTTTACGGTGGCGTTGGCTTGGGCAAGACCCACTTGATGCACGCGATTGCCCGCGAACTGCACGAGCGCCGCCCGGATATGAATGTGCTGTACCTTTCGGCTGAGCAGTTCATGTACCGTTTCGTGCAGGCCCTGCGGGACCGCAAGATGATGGACTTCAAAGAGATTTTCCGCTCGGTCGACGTGCTGATGGTCGATGACGTGCAGTTCATCGCGGGCAAGGATTCCACGCAGGAAGAGTTCTTTCACACGTTTAACGCGCTGGTCGACCAGCACAAACAGATCATCATCTCCGCCGACCGCGCACCGGGCGAGATCAAAGACCTCGAAGACCGTGTGAAGTCGCGTCTGCAATGCGGCTTGATCGTCGACCTGCACCCGACGGACTATGAACTCCGTCTTGGCATCCTGCAAAGCAAGGTCGAAGTGCAGCGCAAGACCTATCCCGACCTCGAAGTTGCCGATGGCGTGTTGGAATTCCTCGCGCACCGCATCACCTCCAACGTCCGTGTGCTCGAAGGCGCGTTGACCCGTCTGTTCGCTTTCGCCTCGCTCGTAGGCCGCGAGATCGACATGGGGCTGACGCAGGACTGTCTCGCGGATGTGCTGCGCGCCTCAGAGCGCAAGATCTCGGTCGAGGAGATCCAGCGCAAAGTGTCAGACCATTACAACATCCGTCTCAGCGACATGATCGGCCCCAAGCGTCTACGTAGCTACGCGCGTCCACGTCAGGTGGCGATGTATCTGTGCAAGCAGATGACCAGCCGCTCCCTGCCCGAGATTGGCCGCCGCTTTGGCGGGCGCGACCACACCACCGTCATGCACGGGGTGCGCCGGATCGAAGAGCTTAAGGTTTCCGACGGACAAATAGCCGAAGATTTGGAACTGCTGCGCCGAGCGCTCGAATCCTAAGCACAGTCCCCTGAGGGGTTGTCGTCAAGACACGGTCAAATAGCGATCAGGGGCGCAGCCAGCGCCCCTCTTGCATTCACTTCAACAAAGCCACAAAAGTTCTTGTGTAAGCGTGGGAACCGGGTAGTTTGCCTCTCCCGGCAATCGGTATTGGGAGAAGGCATATGAAATTCAGCATCGAACGCGCGGCATTGCTCAAGGCCGTCTCGCAGGCCCAATCCGTGGTCGAGCGCCGCAACACCATTCCGATCCTTGCCAACGTGCTGATCGAAGCCGAAGGCAGCGATGTTTCCTTCCGCGCCACTGATCTGGACATCGAAGTCGTCGATAAGGTCGCGGCCCAAGTTGAGCGTGCCGGCGCCACCACAGTTTCCGCCACGCTGTTGCACGAGATCGTGCGCAAGCTGCCCGATGGCGCGCTGATTAACCTCACCGCTGATACCGCCGCGGGCCGCCTCACGGTCGAAGCAGGCCGATCGAACTTCTCGCTCGCCACCCTGCCCCGCGAAGACTTCCCGGTCATGGCATCGTCGGAATATGCCTCGAACTTCTCGGCCCCGGCCCCGGTGCTGCGCCGCCTGTTCGACAAATCGAAATTCGCCATCTCCACCGAAGAGACACGCTATTACCTCAATGGCGTTTACCTGCATATCGCGGATGCCGAAGGCGGCAAGGCGCTGCGCTGTGTGGCCACCGATGGCCACCGCCTCGCCCGGATCGACGCCGAAATGCCCGAGGGTGCCGCCGAAATGCCCGGCGTGATCGTGCCGCGCAAGACCGTGGGCGAATTGCGCAAGTTGCTGGATGACGATGAGATGGAAATTGCCGTTTCGGTCTCGGAAACCAAGGTGCGTTTCGCCACCCCCGCCATCACCCTGACCTCCAAGGTGATCGACGGCACTTTCCCCGATTACACCCGCGTGATTCCACAGGGCAACACCCGCAAGATGGAAGTCGACGCCGCAGACTTCGCCCGCGCGGTAGACCGTGTGGCGACCGTCTCGTCAGAGCGTTCGCGTGCCGTGAAACTACAGTTGGACGAAGACCGTCTGGTGCTCTCGGTCAACGCGCCGGACAGCGGTGCGGCGGAAGAAGAGCTTGCCGTGGCCTATGCAGATGAGCGACTTGAGATCGGCTTCAACGCGAAATACCTGCTGGAAATTGCCAGCCAAGTGGACCGCGAAAACGCTGTTTTCCTGTTCAACTCTTCGGGCGATCCGACCCTGATGCGCGAAGGCAATGACACTTCGGCGGTCTACGTCGTCATGCCGATGCGCGTGTGACGCAGCCGGGAATTTTTAAAATTCCCGGACCGTTTTCTTTAAAAGAAAACGGCTTCCCATGACGCAGCTGTATCTCTCCAACCTGAGCCTTTCACATTTCCGCTCGCACAGGCGGGCGGTGATCGACGTCGATGCGCGGCCCGTGGCGCTCTATGGCCCGAATGGTGCGGGCAAGACCAATATCATCGAGGCGATCTCGCTGCTTTCGCCGGGCCGTGGGTTGCGCCGCACCAGCGCGCAGGACATGGCCCGCAGGCCCGAAGCCTTGGGTTGGAAAATGACCGGGCTGCTGCATGGCCCGTCGGTGCTGCATGAGATCGAGATTTGGTCCGAAGCCGGGGCCGCACGGCAGACTAAGATTGATGGCAAAGCCGCACCGCAAACCACGCTTGGCCGCATTGCGCGGGTGCTCTGGCTGATCCCTGCGATGGACCGGCTCTGGATCGAAGGCGCCGAAGGGCGGCGGCGGTTTCTAGACCGGGTGACGCTGAGCATGTTGCCCGACCACGCCGAATTGTCCCTCAGCTATGAAAAAGCCATGCGCGAGCGCAATAGGCTGCTCAAGGATATGGTGCGCGAGCCCTCCTGGTATGCCGCACTTGAGACCCGCATGGCTGAAACCGGGGCGCAGATCCACGCCAACCGCCTGCAAGCCCTTGCCGCTCTCGAAGCAGCGCAGGAAGAAGCGCAGACCGCCTTCCCCATTGCAACACTCGCCCTGCAATGCGACATGCCCACCGAAGCCGACGCCTTGTGCCGTGCGCTGTCGGACAACCGCATGCGCGACCTGGCCGCCGGGCGCACCCTCATCGGCCCGCACCGCGCCGATCTGGAGGGCACCTATGCCGCCAAGGGCGTGGCGGCGCGGGATTGCTCTACCGGAGAGCAAAAGGCGCTGCTGGTCTCTCTGATCCTTGCCAATGCCCGCGCCATTGCCGCCGATTTCGGCGCGCCGCCTCTGCTGCTGCTGGACGAAGTCGCCGCCCACCTCGACGCGACCCGCCGCGCCGCGCTCTATGATGAAATCACTGCCCTCGGCGCGCAGGCTTGGATGACCGCGACCGGGCCAGAACTCTTCGACAGCCTCGGAGACCGGGCGCAATATGTCGAAGTCACCGAAGACGACGGCCTGTCGAAAGTGGAAATCCCCGCATGACCATCACCGCCGCCGATCTGCTGCTCTACTGCGGTGCCTTGCTGATCCTTTTTCTGACCCCCGGCCCCGTCTGGCTTGCCATGATGGCCCGCGCGCTTTCCGGCGGATTTCAGGCCGCTTGGCCGCTGGCCTTGGGCGTGGCCCTTGGCGACATCCTCTGGCCGCTGGTGGCCGTGCTGGGGATCACATGGATCCTCTCGGTCTTTGACACGATGATGGAGCTGCTGCGCTGGATCGCCAGCGGGGTATTTATCCTCATGGGGCTGGCGCTGATCCGACAGGCGGGTGAGAAGATCAGCACCGACAGCCGCCTCACCCGCCCCGGCATGTGGTCGGGCTTTCTGGCAGGCATCATCGCGATCCTCGGCAATCCGAAAGCGGTTTTGTTCTATATCGGCGTGCTACCGGGGTTCTTTGACCTGCGCAGCGTCACTGGCCCCGACATCGGCGTGATCCTTGCCGCATCGGTCATCGTGCCCCTGATCGGCAACCTCACAATCGCAGTTTTGGTGGGCCGTGTCCGCGGCTTTCTGACTGCCCCGCGCACCCTGCGGCGGATCAATCTGATCTCCGGCGGCATGCTCATTTTCGTGGGCCTTGTGATCCCCTTCGCCTGACACAAAATCTTGTGCCACTCGCGTGACAATGCCGGTCGAAAACACTATAAATCGGGCAAACGAGAAGGGTTATTTCCGCATGTCCGATACCACGCAGACACCACAGGAATACGGTGCCGATTCCATCAAGGTTCTCAAGGGGTTGGAGGCTGTCCGCAAACGCCCCGGCATGTATATCGGCGACACCGATGACGGCTCGGGCTTGCACCATATGGTCTATGAGGTCGTGGACAACGGCATCGACGAAGCTTTAGCTGGCCACGCCGACGCTGTGACGGTCACGATCCACGCGGATGAAAGCGTTTCGGTCAGCGATAACGGGCGCGGCATCCCGGTGGGCATCCACGAGGAAGAGGGCGTCTCAGCAGCCGAGGTCATCATGACCCAGCTCCACGCGGGCGGTAAGTTCGACAGCAACTCCTACAAGGTCTCCGGCGGCTTGCACGGGGTTGGCGTTTCGGTCGTGAACGCCCTGTCGGACTGGCTGGAACTGCGCATCTGGCGCGAGGGCAAAGAGCATATCGCACGTTTTGAGGGTGGCTTTACCACCAAACACCTCGAAGTGCTGGGCGAGACCGATCGCACCGGCACCGAGGTCCGCTTCATGGCCTCGACCGATACCTTCTCGAACCGGGAATACAGTTTCGAGACGCTGGAAAAGCGCCTGCGCGAACTGGCTTTCCTGAACTCTGGCGTGCGGATCATTCTGACCGATGAGCGCCCCGTGGAGCCGCTGCGGACCGAGCTTTACTACGACGGCGGCGTGAAAGAATTCGTCAAATACCTCGACCGGCACAAGACCGCCGTCATGCCCGAGCCGATTTTCATCACCGGCGAGCGGGACGACATCGGCATCGAAGTGGCGATGTGGTGGAACGACAGCTACCACGAGAATGTCCTGCCCTTCACCAACAACATCCCGCAGCGCGATGGCGGCACTCATATGGCGGGCTTTCGGGGCGCGCTGACCCGCACGATCAACGGCTATGCGCAGTCCAGCGGCATCGCCAAGCGTGAAAAGATCAACTTCACCGGTGATGACGCCCGCGAAGGGCTGACCTGCGTCCTCTCGGTCAAAGTGCCGGACCCCAAGTTCTCCTCGCAGACGAAAGACAAGCTGGTCTCCTCAGAGGTGCGCCCGGCGGTTGAGAGTCTGGTGAACGAAAAGCTGGCCGAATGGTTCGAAGAGAACCCCAATGAAGCCAAGCAGATCGTTGGCAAGATCGTCGAGGCCGCTCAGGCCCGCGAAGCCGCCCGCAAGGCGCGGGAACTCACCCGTCGGAAATCCGCGATGGATGTGAACTTCCTTGCTGGCAAGCTGAAAGACTGCTCGGAGAAAGACCCGTCGAAGACCGAAGTCTTCCTTGTCGAGGGTGACAGCGCCGGGGGCTCCGCCCAGACCGGGCGCGACCGTCAGACCCAAGCGATCCTGCCGCTAAAGGGGAAAATTCTCAACGTCGAACGCGCGCGGTTTGACCGGATGCTGGGCTCTCAGGAGATCGGCAACCTCGTTATGGCGCTTGGCACCGGCATTGGCCGCGACGAGTTCAACATCGACAAGCTGCGCTACCACAAGATCGTCATCATGACCGACGCTGACGTCGATGGCGCGCACATCCGTACGCTGCTGCTGACCTTCTTCTACCGCCAGATGCCGGAACTGATTGAAAACGGTCACCTCTACATTGCGCAGCCGCCGCTTTACAAAGTGTCGCGCGGCAAGTCCGAGGTGTATCTCAAGGACCAAGCGGCGATGGAGGACTACTTGATCCAGCAGGGTGTCGACGGCGCGATGCTGCGCCAAGGCAATGGCGAAGAGATCACCGGCCAAGACCTCACCCGCGTGGTCGATATGGCCCGCCAATTACGCCGTGTGCTCGAAGCCTTCCCGACCCATTACCCGCGCCACATCCTCGAACAAGCCGCCATCGCCGGTGCTTTCGTTGACGGCGCGGTGGACAGTGACTTGCAGGGCGTCGCCGATAAGGTCGCCGACCGTCTGAACCTGATCGCGCTGGAATATGAGCGTGGCTGGCAGGGCCGCATCACCCAAGACCACGGCATCCGCCTTGCCCGCATCCTGCGCGGCGTCGAAGAAGTGCGCACATTGGATGGCCGTATGTTGCGGTCGGGCGAGGCCAAGAAATCCGGCAGCTTTACCCAGCATCTGCAAGACGTCTACGACCAGCCCGCTAAGCTTGTTCGCAAGGACCGCAGCCAGATGATCTATGGCCCGATGGACCTGCTGGATGCGATCTTGGCTGAAGGCGAAAAAGGGCTGTCGCTGCAGCGCTACAAGGGTCTGGGCGAGATGAACCCCGATCAGCTCTGGGAAACCACGCTGGACCCTGACGCCCGTACGCTGCTGCAGGTTCGGGTTGAGGACATGGCTGAGGCGGATGACCTCTTTACCAAGCTGATGGGTGACGTTGTGGAGCCGCGGCGAGAGTTTATTCAGAAGAACGCTCTGAGCGTGGAGAATTTGGATTTCTGAATCTGAAATGAGCGCTTTACCTTTGTCCATTGGGATAGGTGAAGCGCTCTAACACTTATGTTGAGCAACTGAGGCAGCGAGCTGCTATCTCGCAGTGCTTGCCCTAGCGCCAATGCCTCAGCCTTTTGGCAGGTCTCTCAGCTTGCATCCCTCCCGAACGCCCAAGTGGCTCGGGAGGGTGCCCATTCAGTCGAGGTAGCCGGTCAACGCCAGCGATACTTCGGGAACGTAAGTCACCAATAGCAGCACAAAGGCCAATACCGCGATGAACGGCAGGTTGGTGCGCGAGGTCTCCCAAATACCTGCGCGTGCGATGGAGCAGGAGGTGATGAGGACCGAAGCGACCGGTGGGGTTTGTTGACCGATGGCAAGGTTCAATGTGACCATGATGCCAAAGTGGATCGGATCGATCCCCACCGCGTTGACGAGCGGCATCACCACCGGCACGACCAAGATGATCGCAGCGGCCCCGTGCAGGAACATCCCAAGGACCAGCAGGAGCAGGTTCAGCAGTGCCAGCACGATCAGCGGGTTTGTGGTGATTTCGGTAATTTGAGCCGCCAAGGTTTGTGGTACCTGCGCTTGGGTCAGAAACAGGCCCAAAGCGGCAGAAGTCGAAACCAACAGCATCACCACACCGGTCTGGCTCACCCCTTCCAGCATCGTCCGACGCAGCCGTGACACATCGAGATCGCGGTAAATAAACAGCCCGATCACCAGCGCCGCCAGGACTGCTAGCCCCGCTCCTTCGGTCGCGGTGACGAGACCCGAAAAGATACCGCCGAGGATGATGACCGGCATGGTCAGTGCCCAGAAGGCTTCTTTGAAGGTTCGCCCGACATGGCCCAGATCGAAGCTTTCTGCACGCGGCAGGTCGTATCGCACGGCCAGCACATAGGTCACTACCATCAGAAGAAATGCGCCGAGCAGGCCCGGAACAACACCGGCGACGAAGAGCTTGATCACCGAGGTCTCCGCGATGGCGCCGTAGAGGATCATGGGGATGGAAGGCGGGATGATGATGGCGAGCGATGCTGAAGACGACGTAATCGCTGCTGCCAGTGTCCGCGAATAACCGCGTCGTTTCATTTCGGGGATCAAGACAGTGCCGGTGGCGGCCACGTCAGCCACCGCGGAGCCGGAAATCTCGGCAAATACCATCGACACGCCAATGTTTACCATTCCGAGCCCGCCGCGGATAAAACCGATTAACGCAGTGACAAAGTTAATCAGCCGCAAGGAAATGCCGGAGGTGTTCATCAGGTTGCCCGCCAGAATGAAAAGCGGGATCGCGATCAGCGGAAAAGAGGTCGAGCCGGAGTAGAGCTTGATCACCATATCGTAGAGCGCGTCTGGGCCCGAGGTCAGCAGAAAGCCCGCCATGGAGGTCACCCCGATCGCAACGGCAATGGGCACGTTGATCAGGATCAGGGTGATCAGGGCAATGGTGGTGTAAAGGAGGATCATTTGGCGTTGTCCTTCAGGTCGAGCGAAGCCGTTTCGGCTTCGGCCTCGGCGATGGCTTTGTCGATTTCAGCATGTTCGGGATCGATGCCTTGAGCGGCGAGGCGCAGGGCGCGTGGCAGGCTCAACAGAGTGCCGATGATCATCAGGACCGAGGCGATCGGGATGACCGATTGCACGATGTCCAACGTCATCCAGCGCAACGACAGCAGGGAATCCCATTTCGCCACCGCAAGCACGGCGTTGCCATAATAGGCTGTGACGGAGAAATAGATGATGACGAGCAACTCGGAAAATAGGGTAAGCGCGATGGACGCGGATTTTGGCAGGGCAATGACGATGCCCGAAAAGCCCATGTGCTGGCGCATAAACACCGCATAGGCAGCACCGAAATACGTGAGCCAAGCCAGTAGGACACTGGCGATCTCGTCGTACCAAGCGGGCGATGCGCCGAGGTAACGCATGGTGGTGGAATAGACGACCGCTCCCGCCAGCGTCACCAACAGCGCGAGGCAAACCGTTTCGATTGCCCAAAGAAGTAAACGCTCGATCTTAGCGACCATGCCTGTCTCCTGTTCTGAGTAGCCCCGACCGGCCCATGCCGACCGGGGCGAAGCTGTGTTTACTTGGCCAATTCTTGTGCGCGCGAGACGAGTACGTCCCCACCCGGCACTTGGCTGGAGAATGCAGCGTAGATCGGTGCGGAGGCTTCGATAAAGGCGGCCTTATCAGCCTCGTTGACCTCTACCCCTGCGGCACGGACCTTTTCGACGAGTTCACCATCGGCAGTTTCGCCTTGGTTCAGCGACCAGTCCTGAACAGAAGCCGCGACCTTGGTGGCGGCGGTTTTGACGTCATCGGGAAGCTTCGACCAGGTTTCAGCCCCGGTGGTCAGATAGGTTGGCGAATAGACGTGGCCGGTAAGGCTGAGGTAGCCCTGCACCTCTTGGAAGTTCGCGCCGACGATATTGGTCAGCGGGTTCTCCTGACCGTCCATTGTGCCGGTTTGAAGGGCGACAAAAACTTCGGAGAAAGACATCGGGGTTGGGTTCGCGCCCCATTCTTTGAACATCGAAACCCGCCATTCGGAAGAAGGCGTACGGATCTTGAGACCGTCGAGATCGCTAGGGGTGTTGATCGGGCGGGAGTTGTTGGTGATCTGACGGAAACCGTTCTCCCACGTGGAAAGAACTTCGAGCCCGGCTTTACGCGCCAGCGGCGCCAGATCGGGCTGCACGATTTCGGCGTCGATTGCCTTCAGATGGGCGCGGTCCTGCACGAGGAAAGGCATGTCAAAGAGCGCAAACTCGGGCGCGACATTGGTCATGATGGAGGAGATCAGCGTGAAATCAACGGTGCCCAGACGCAGCTTTTGCATCAGTTCCTTTTCATTGCCGAGTTGCGCATCGGCGTAGAATTCCACTGTATGCGCGTCGCCCAGCGCTTCTTGTAGCTGTTCGGCAAAGCGTGCGGCGCTTTTGCCCTGCAAACTGTTCGACGCCGCGCCCACGGCCACCACATAGGTGTCCGCCACTGCGGGTGTCACAAGGGCAAAGGTCGCGGCGGCCAGACTGGCGCTCAGGCTCTTTGTAAGGGTTTTCATCGTATCTCCTCCGTTGGTTAAGAAAGTTCTGCCGCATCCGCTGCACCTTTGCCTATCGGGAAATGAACATCGGCGACGCAGCAGCTTGTGCGATCGTCCTTTTGTCATTCCTTACCCTCCGTAATTTGGCGCTTTAGCATTTTGGCATTCCAAAACTCCAATATGATGATAAGAGTGATGTCAACATGATTCGTCTTCGGAAGCGTCCGGCAGAACGAGAAACAGCGAAAAAGAGAGGCCCTGATGACTAAGATCAAATCCGTCCGCACCCGTGTCTGGAACTGGAAGGGGCCGACTGTGCCCCCCTCGGGAAATTTCTGCACCAATGCGTCGGATGCCCTCTGGATCAAAGGCGACGCCATGGCGAGCTTTCGCTTTCACCAGTGGCTAACCTGCGAGATTGAGACGGAAGACGGCACCATCGGCATCGGCAACGCGGCCTTGGCGCCCATGCTGGTGAAACAAGCAATCGATGAATGGTTCGCGCCGCTGGTGGTCGGTGAAGACCCCTTTGACTACGCTTACCTGTGGGAGAAAATGTACCGCCGCAGCCATGCTTGGGGCCGCAAGGGGATCGGAATGACGGCCATTTCGGCAGTCGACATCGCGATCTGGGACTTGATGGGCAAGCTGGTCGGCAAACCCGTGTTCAAACTTCTGGGCGGGCGCACCAAAGAGAAAATCCCGGTCTACTATTCCAAGCTCTACGCAGGGCCAGTTGAAAGCATGCAGGCCGAAGCCGAAGAGGCCTTAAAGCACGGCTACACCGGCTTTAAGTCGCGGTTTGGCTTTGGGCCAAAGGATGGCATGGCGGGCATGCGCGAGAACCTTAAACGCGTCGAAGCGCTGCGAGAGGTGATCGGCTACGACAACGATCTGATGCTCGAGTGCTACATGGGTTGGAACCTAGACTACGCCAAACGGATGCTGCCCAAACTCGCAAAATACGAGCCGCGCTGGCTGGAAGAACCGGTGATCGCCGATGATGTGGCGGGCTATGCCGAGTTAAATGCCATGGGCATCGTTCCGATCTCAGGCGGTGAACATGAATTCAGCGTGATCGGCTGTGCCGAACTGATCAACCGCCGCGCGGTGAGCGTGCTGCAATATGACACCAACCGCGTGGGCGGCATCACCGCCGCGCAAAAGGTCAACGCGATTGCTGAGGCCGCCCAGATCCCAGTCATCCCGCATGCCGGCCAGATGCATAACTACCACCTGACCATGGCCAATACGAACTGCCCGATGTCCGAGTACTTCCCGGTTTTCGATGTCGAGGTCGGCAATGAGCTCTTCTACTACATCTTTGAAGGCGACCCGGAGGCGCAGGACGGTTTCTTGCAGCTTGACGATGACAAACCCGGCCTCGGCATCTCCATTTCCGACAAACATCTTTCCAACTTTGAGATTACAGAATGACCAAATACTCTGGCATCTGGCCCGTCGCCCCGACCCCGTTCAACGAAGACGGGACAGTCGATTACGAAGGCATGAAACGGGTGATCGACTGTATGGTCGATCAAGGCAGCGATGGCATCTGCATCCTCGCCAATTTCTCTGAGCAGTTCCTTATCACCGATGAAGAACGTCGCCTTCTGACCGAGGTGTCGCTTAAGCATATGGCGGGACGACTGCCCGTCATCGTCACGATCAGCCACTACGCCACCCAGATCGCCGTGGCCCGCGCGCAGCATGCCAAAGACCACGGTGCCGCGATGGTCATGATGATGCCCCCGTACCATGGCGCATTGCTGAAAGGGTCGGCGGAACAGAGCTTTGAGCAGTTTGCCCAAGTGGGCGAAGTTGGCATCCCGATCATGGTGCAAGACGCGCCGCTTTCAGGGGTCGATCTGCCGGTGCCGCTGCTTGTGCGCATGGCACGCGAGATTGAAGAGGTCCGCTTGTTCAAGATCGAATGCCCGCAGGCTGCAGCCAAGCTGCGCGATCTGATTGCGGCAGGTGGTGACGCCATCGAAGGCCCCTTTGACGGGGAGGAGGCGATCACGCTGCTCGCCGATCTCGAGGCCGGGGCCACTGGTGCCATGACCAGCGCGATGATCCCCGACCAAATCAAGCTGGTGATTGACCATTTCGCTGCTGGCGACATTCGGGCCGCGACGGATGCCTATGCCCGCGTCTTGCCCGCGGTGAACCATGAGAACCGTCAATGCGGCTTCCGCTCGGCCAAAGCAGCGATGGTCGAAGGCGGTGTGATCCGGTCGGAATTCTGTCGTCACCCGATTGCCCCATTGCATCCTCAGACACGAGAGTCCCTACTCCGCTTGATCCGGCCGCTTGAGCCGGTGGTGCTGAGCTGGGGAAATTGACATGAGCAAGAAGACCGACATCACAGACCTCGACACAGGCGAGCTTGCCCTCGCGCGGCCCCGCGCCACACTGGTGGAGGTCGCCGCAGACAAGCTGCGCGAGTTGATCTTGCTGGAGAAGCTGCCTGCCGGGGCGCATATCTCCGAGCGCGATCTGGCTGCTGCATTGGGCATCAGCCGGACCCCGCTGACCCGCGCTTTGACTATTCTCGAACAGGACGGATTGATCGAATATTCGGTCACCCGCCGCCCACAAGTGGCCAATCCCCGGCTGGACGAGATTGAACAAAACCTGATTGTCATGGGTGCGCTCGAAGCATTGGCGGGGGAGTTGGCCTGTGCCTGTATCACGGACGCCGAGATCGAACAGGTGGCTGAGTATCAACGCCAGATCGAGGCAGGAGACAGCACGCTTTCCCCGCTGGAGTCCTTCCGGCTCGACATGCAGATGCATGAGGCCATCGTGCAGGCGAGCCGCAATGCACCGCTGATTGATACGCATCTCAAGTTCAATGCACGGCTATGGCGTGCGCGCTTTCAATCCTCGCAACGTCGCTCAGGCCGCGGCCAGACCTTGGCCGAACACCGTGCCATCGTCGACGCCCTGACGCGGCGGGACGCCAAAGCCACATCCGAGGCCCTGCGCCACCACCTGGCCTCGGCCGTCACCAATACCAAAAAAGCTTTGCAAGAAGACGGCAAAGCCAAGGACCGAAATACAGAAACGGAGTGAACATGACCCCAAGAATTGGTGTTATCCCCGGTGATCCCAGCGGCATCGGGCCAGAACTTGTCGCCCGGCTGCTGGCAGATGACTGCTGCGAGCGGGCGCAGATCTTGCTGATCGGCGACCGTCATGTCTTTGAAATGGGGCAGAGCCAAGCCGGGTGCGACCACACAATGACAACGGTGGACGCGACTACACAGGATTGGACCGCGACCGCGCCAGTCGCACTGCATGAGATGGAAACGATCACAGCCGAGGATGTCGTTATCGGCCAGAGTACCGAAGCCTCGGGCCGGTCCACGCTCCGGGTCCTCGATCAAGCGCTCGACTTTGTGCAGGAGGGGGTGATCGACGCAATTCTCTTCGCGCCGTTCAACAAGGCCTCCATGCATATGGCCGGGATTGGTCATTCGGATGAGTTGCATTACATCGCCGAGAAATTGGGCGTGACCAACTACATCTCCGAGCTCAACACGCTCGACGACATGTGGACCAGCCGGGTCACCAGCCATATCGCCCTGCGTGATGTGGCCGACGCGATCACCCCCGACCGCATCCAAGAGGCCACCCGCCTGATCGACCGCACCCTGCGGCAAGCCGGTCACGCGCGGCCCCGCATTGCCGTGGCAGCGCTTAACCCCCATGCCGGGGACGGCGGCAACTTTGGCCGGGAGGAGATTGACGTGATCGAACCGGCCGTGCGTCACATGGCGGGCGGTCAAATGGCTGTCACGGGTCCGCTGCCGTCTGACACCGTCTTTCTGAAAGTCACGAGAGGCGAGATCGACGCCGTGGTCACGATGTACCACGATCAAGGCCAAATCGCCCTCAAACTCCTTGGCTTTGACCGAGGTGTAACGGTTCAGGGCGGGCTGCCTGTCCCGGTGACCACCCCGGCACACGGCACCGCATTTGACATCGCAGGCCAGGGCACAGCCGACGTTGGCGCCACCCGCGCGGCATTCGAGGTTGCCTGCAAAATGGTCCGGAATTCGCAAAAGGAGACAGCAGCATGAGCTTCACCCCGCATGGTAAACACTTGATCGCCGGCACATGGGTCGGCGCTGAGCAGACTTTTCCATCTGAGCCCGCCAGCGGTACGTCGCATGACTTTAGTGTCGGAACAACGGCGCTTGTCGATCAGGCCTGCGAAGCGGCAGAAGCTGCGTTTTGGTCCTATGGCTATAGCACCCGCGAGGCGCGGGCCGCTTTCATCAACACGATTGCCGATGAGATCGAAGCCCGCGCCGAGGCGATCACGGATATCGGCACGCGCGAAACGGGCCTGCCAGAAGCACGGCTAAACGGCGAACGCGGTCGGACCACGGGGCAGTTAAGGCTTTTTGCCGATCATATCCTTAAGGGCGACTACCTCGATACAAGGCACGACCCGGCCCTCCCCGACCGGCAGCCCCTGCCCCGCCCGGACCTGCGCATGGTACAGCGCCCGATCGGACCAATCGCAGTCTTTGGCGCTTCCAACTTCCCGCTGGCCTTTTCCACCGCCGGTGGCGACACAGCCGCAGCACTGGCCGCAGGATGTCCGGTTGTCGTAAAGGGCCATTCCGCCCATCCCGGCACGGGCGAGATTGTGGCCGAAGCGGTGCATGCTGCGATTGAGAAATGCGACATGCCAAAAGGTGTCTTCTCCTTGATCCAAGGCGGCGACCGCGCGGTCGGCCAAGCTTTAGTTCAGCATCCCCTCATCAAAGCAGTAGGCTTCACCGGCTCGCTTGGCGGCGGGCGCGCCTTGTTTGACCTTTGCGCCGCACGCCCCGAACCGATCCCGTTTTTCGGCGAACTGGGTTCAGTCAATCCCATGTTCGTCCTGCCGGAGGCCTGTAAATCCCGCGGCACCGCGCTTGGCGAAGGCTGGGCCGAATCGCTGACAATGGGGGCGGGTCAGTTCTGCACCAACCCCGGCATCGCAGTCGTACCGGAAGGCGCTGAGGGCGACAGGTTTGTCGAAGCTGCCGCCGCGGCTTTGAAAGACGCGCCCGCGCAGGTGATGCTGACCGATGGCATCGCGCAGGCCTATCGCGACGGAAAAGCTCGGTTCGATCGCCGCAATGCGGTACAAGCGGTTCTCTCAACCGAAAGCGAAGGCCGCAACGCGCTGCCCAATCTGTATGAAACTGATAGTGCTGCGTATTTGCAGGATCAGGAGCTTGGGGAAGAGGTCTTTGGCCCCCTCGGGCTCGTCGTTCGAACCAGCTCTGTCGAAGAGATGCAAAGCCTCGCAAAAGGACTGGAGGGCCAGCTTACCATCACGCTTCAGATGGAAGACGCAGACACCGAAGCCGCGCAGCGCCTCATGCCAATCATCGAGCGCAAAGCCGGGCGTTTGCTTGTAAACGGCTTCCCGACGGGCGTTGAGGTGGCTGACAGTATGGTTCACGGAGGTCCTTACCCGGCCTCGACCAACTTTGGAGCAACATCAGTTGGCACCTTGTCGATCCGGCGTTTTCTGCGTCCGGTTTGCTATCAGAATATGCCAGCGGCTTTGCTGCCTGAAGGCTTCTGAAAAACAGGCCCACACGAGGACGTGCGGGCCTAATCACTTCGGAAATTTCGAGAATGAACCTCCCGCTAAAGTAAAACCGTTCATGGATACAGTGGAACGGGCCAGTTCAGCCCGCGATCCCCTTCCGGCCGGGCGCGACCTGTGATGCATCAAACCCTTCTGAGATGATGTGTTCCGGCACCGACTTTCCCTGTACCAATGCGCAGGCCAAAGCGCCGGCAGCCGGCGCCGATTGGATTCCGTAGCCCCCCTGCCCGGCCATCCAGAAGAATCCGGGCGCTACATCTGAAAACCCGATCACGGGCTCTTTGTCCGCGACAAAGCTGCGCAGGCCTGCCCATTTGTTTTCGATCCGCCGGATGTCTAAGGCGAAGGCGGTCATGATGCGATCCGCGCAAATCGCAACGTCCATTTCGTCTGGTTGAACGTCGCAAGGGTCGCTGGGGGTCTCATCCGCGGGTGAGATCAGCAGTCGCCCGGCGTCGGGCTTGAGGTAGAATTTTTCATCGATATCGATGGTGATCGGCCCATCGCGCTGCGTGAAACCTTCCGGTTCTGCGACCACCATCGCGGTCCGCCGCTTGGGTACGAGATGGATCGCCTCAGCCCCCGCCATCATGCCAATCTCTCCGGCCCAGGCCCCGGCGGCATTGACGACCACTGGTGCCTCAAATTGACCCTGCCGGGTCGTAATCACCCATGTGTCGCCTTGCCGTTCGAGTGTCTCGACAGCAGCCTTTGTAATCAGCTTACCGCCTGCCGCTTTGAACTTGCGCAGATAGCCTTGGTGGAGACCGGCGACATCAATGTCCTGCCCGCCTTTGTCCAACATGCCCGCAACAGCATAGCCATCTCGGAGCAGAGGTTGGGTGGCTTGCAATTGCGGCCCGCTGAGCAGTTCGACCGCGCCAGTTTCCGCGGCCTCAGCGTATAGACCTTCTAGCGCGCCCATTTGGTCATCGCGCGCGATCATCAGGATTTGTCGCTGGCTTAACAGAGGTGCCTGCGCAAACCCTTCGGGTGGATGGTCAAAGAATGCGCGAGAGGCTCGGGTCAGACCTCGAACGCCGCTTGGTCCGTAGTTCGGCGCGAATACTGCCGCGGAGCGGCCCGTGGTATGGTAGCCGGGTTGGGCCTCCATCTCGAGCATGATGACCTCATGCGTCTCAGCCAGCTCGGCCGCTACAGATGCGCCAGCGATTCCTGCACCGATCACCACGATATCTGCTGTCTCAACCGACCTCATCCAGCAAGCCCTTTCCTCTGAAAATACAGTCACCGACGCTAGCGAAAGTTCTTCGCATCGCAACACCGATCGTTCAAAACTGAAATCCGCGGCTCACCCGTTTGCGCGGAGTTGTACGCGCTTGTAGCGGCCCTCTACCCAGGCACCCGATCTTCCAACCGCTTGAACGCGAGCGCGATGATGCCGGCGATTATCATATAGAATACCGCTAGGAGTATCAGCGGTTCATAAACGATGAAGGTATCCGAACGCACGCGGGACGACACCGCGTAAAGCTCGACCACCGTGATCGTCGCGACCAGTGGCGTGGCCTTTAGCTGCAAGATGGTCTCCCCTCCCAAAGTCGGCAGGACATTGCGGATCGCCTGTGGCAGCCAGATCCGGCGAAACATCGTAAGGCGCGGCATGCCAAAGGCGTTCGCCGCCTCAAGCTGGCCTTTATTCACGCTGGAAAACGCCCCGCGCATGACTTCGCCCTCATAGCCCGCATAGGACAGCGTCAGCGCCAGAACTGCATAGGGCCATGCCTGGCGCAGATAGGGCCACAACTCGCTGCCGCGAATCCAAGGAATCTGCGGAAATAGTGAACCGAGCCCGTAATAGAGCAACCAGATCTGCAAAAGCAGCGGTGTGCCGCGGATGATAGTACAAAAAGCCCGCGCCGGGGCGGCGAGATACCAAGGCCCGACAGCTTGGGCGAGGCCCAACGGAACGGCCAGCGCAAACCCGAGAATACAGGTCACAACCATAATCCAAATCGTGCGCCACAGCCCCTCTAGGGCGAGGGGCGCATATTCCGGTATCCAATCCCATCGCAGGGTCACGGCACACCAGATCACCACGGCGACCAGCAGCAGGAGCATTACAATCCGGTGCGGTTGCATCAAAGCGCGCAGAGTGGTCATCGGCTCCCCCCTCTTAACGAAGGTTGCCCGCGTCGCGCCCATTTTTCGATCCGGCCAAAGACCACGCCGGAGAACAGCGTTACCAGCAAGTACAGCGCACCAGCGGCGAGAAAGAAGGTGAAATAGGCGCGCGTGCTGGCGGCAGCCTGACGGGTTTCCAGTGTCAGTTCGCTAAAGCCGACGATGGCCAAAAGAGCAGTGTCCTTGGTGGCGATCAGCCATAGGTTCGCGAGACCGGGCGTCGCGAAAGACATCATGGCTGGGATCGTTACCCGCCGCATCAGCAAGAAAGGCGGCATGCCGTAAGCCCGTGCGGCTTCGATCTGCCCGGAGGGAATGGCTTGGATCGCGCCACGCAAGACCTCGGTCGCATAGGCACCTTGGACGACACCCAAGACCCATATGCCAGCGACCACGCCACTGATCTCGACCCGCCCATACCCCATAGCTTGAGCCACTTGGTTAATCAGGTCGGTGCCGACGTAGTAAAGGATCAAGATCAACACCAGCTCCGGCACCGCTCGGATCACGGTGGTGTAGACAGCGAGGAGATCGCGAAGGACCACCCCGCCATAAAGCTTGCCGTAAGCGCCAAAGAGCCCGATCAGCAAACCAAAGCCAAAGGCGCCAAAAGCGATTTGCAGCGAATTCGCCAGCCCGCGCAAAAGGTTGCCGCCCCACCCCGGGGGGCTAAGCGACAACAGTTTTGCACTTTCGGCAAGCCCGAAGGTTTCGAAGAGAAAGTCCAAGATATGCGCTTACTCGGCGTAAATGCTGGTATCGAAATAGCGCGAGGTGATCTCTTCATGCGTGCCGTCTTCGAGGATCTTGGCAATGCCTTTGTTCAGGCTCTCCCGCAGCGCATCGTCGCCCTTGCGGACACCGGCACCAACCCCTTTGCCAAGGATCGCTTCGTCATTTTCGACCGCGCCCTTGATCTCGCAGCAGGTGCCGTTGTCGGAGTTCACGAAATCCGCCATGGCGATGCTGTCTGCCTGTGTGGCGTCAATGCGGCCTGCGACCAGATCCTGATTGGCCTCGTCTTGGGTCTGATAGACACGGATCTCATCCGCATCGCCAAAATGCGCGTTGGCATAGGCTTGGTGAATGGTCGACGCCTGAATGCCGATAATTTTGCCTGCCAGAGATTCTGGCGTGGGCTCAATATCCATCGATTTATCCGCCACGATAACCGCAGGCGTGTTGTAGTAGGGATCACTGAAGTCGATGGTCTTCTGGCGCTCTTCGGTGATCGACATCGATGCCATGATCGCATCGATCTGCTGGCCGGTCAGCGAGGGGATGATGCCGTCCCAAGCGACGGGGGTGATCACACAGTCAAGCTCTGCCGCCGCACAGACCGCATTGATGATCTCGACTTCCCAGCCTTCCCATTCGCCAGCAGCGTTCAGCGACGCAAAGGGCGGATATGGCTCAGCGGCGATGCCAATCTTCACTTCTTCAGCGGATACGGCGGCGGCACTCATTGTGGCGGTAGCGATGGCTGCGGCCAGTAGTTTCTTCAGTGTCATAGGTAGTCTCCCTGTTTTGTTATTGGTAGTTTAGCCGACCGTCTGCAGGAATTGCTGAAGCCGGGCAGATTGAGGGTTGCCGAAAAGCTCTTCCGGCGGCCCCTGTTCTTCGATGCGCCCCTCGAAAAGATAGACCACATGGGTCGCAACTTCGCGGGCGAATTTCATCTCATGGGTCACGAGCAGCATGGTGCGCCCCTCAGCCGCCAGATCGCGGATAACGGTGAGCACTTCGCCCACCAGTTCCGGGTCAAGCGCGCTCGTAGGTTCATCAAAAAGCATGACGCTGGGGTCCACCGCGAGGGCGCGGGCAATGGCCGCACGTTGTTGCTGACCACCAGAAAGGAAGGCCGGAAAGGTATCAGCCTTGTCACCCAGACCGACACGGTCAAGCAGCACCCGCGCGCGCTTGATCGCCTCGGCGCGCGGCACCTTTAGCACATAGACCGGCACCTCAATGACGTTTTCCAGCAAGGTGCGGTGGGTCCAGAGGTTGAAGGCCTGAAACACCATGCCCAGACGCGTGCGAATGCGCTCGATCTGGCGGCGGTCGACGGGTGAACCGTCTCGCCGCATTTTGATCTCTTCGCCGTTGACGACGATCTGGCCTGCGCTCGGCGTTTCCAAGAAGTTGATGCAGCGCAGAAAGGTTGATTTGCCAGAGCCGCTGCCGCCGATGATAGCAACGACATCGCCCTTTTGGGCGGTAAGCGAGACACCTTTCAGCACCTCCAACTTGCCAAAGGATTTATGCAGGTCAGTGACCCGAATAGCCTCTTCCTGCCTGCCGCTTTCGATCGCGGTATCTGTGGCCGGGTCGGTGACCCCCATTAATCTTCCCCTATTTTTGAGACTTGTATTAATGCCGTGTTACAGTAATTATGCAAGCGTATAATTTCTAAATCTGGAACGCGCCCGTGTCGGAAAACACTCGCAAATTCAAGCGTGAGCCGGCGGCACAACGTAGGGAAGCGCTGATTAGAGCGACCCTGTCCCTCATCGCCGAACAGGGCGTTCAAGCGGCCACTGTCCGTGCCATTGCGACCCGTGCGGAGGTCACGCAAGGCATGATCCGACACTACTTTTCGTCGAAAGAAGACCTGATCACCGCGGCCTATGAATATCACATGAACCGTCTGACCAACCTGACCTCGGCCCGTGCGGACGCGGCGCAGGGCTCGGCCAGGGCGCGGCTGGTGGCCTTTGTGGTCGACAGCCTGACGCCGCCGGTGGTCGACGCCGGATCGGTGAGTCTTTGGGCCGGGTTTCTTAACAAGGTCCATGACGACGAACAGATGCAGACGATCCACCAGCGGACCTATTACGAATTCCGCGACCGGCTCGAAGCATTGATCGGTGAAGTACAGGGCGAGGCCGGGATCGTAAGCACGGCACAAGACCGACGCCTGCTGGCCATCGCCTGCAACGCTTTAATCGACGGTCTTTGGATGGAGGGCGGGGTCTTGCCCGGCGCCTTTGCGCCGGAGGAACTGCCGCAGATCGGGATCAAATCCATCGGCGCGATCATCGGAATGGACCTAGCAGAGACAGGGCAGAAGACATGAGACATACAGATATCACCCAACGTCTGGCCGGGCTCGGCGGGGCCAAATGGGAAGTCCATCTCAAGGCGCGCGAACTTGCGGCGCAGGGTCGCGATATTATCGAACTGACCATCGGTGAGCCGGATGTGCCAACGCCTGACGCGCTGATCGAAGTCGCAGCCGATGCCATGCGCCGGGGCCGCACAGGCTACTCCGACGGGCGCGGCGAAGACGGGCTGCGGGCAGCATTAGCCGAACGGTATTCGCGCAGCGCGGGCCGGCCCATCACCCCCTATCAGATCATGTGCTTCCCCGGCACGCAGACCGCGCTTTATGCCGTTCTGCTGGGCGTGGCCGAGGCGGACTGCGAGGTGCTGGTCGGTGATCCGATGTATGCCACCTACGAAGGGGTCGTCCGCTCCAGCGGGGCCGAGGTGGTGCCGGTGCCGCTGCGCGCCGACAACGGCTTTCGCATTCATGCTGACGACATTGCTGCCCGGATAACCCCCTATACCCGCGCCATCCTGCTGACCACGCCGCATAATCCAACGGGCGCGATCCTGACGCGCGAGGATATTGATGCGCTTGGGGAACTGGCTATCGCACATGACCTCTGGATCATCTCGGACGAGGTCTATGAAGAGTTGATCTTTGACACCTCGGAGTTCTGCTCGCCCCTGTCGCGCGCAAAACTGGCCGACCGGGTGATTGTCGTCTCTTCGATCTCGAAATCCCACGCCGCCCCGGGGTTCCGAAGCGGCTGGTGCGTGGGGCCGGAAGCTTTCACCGAAGCGCTCTTGCCCCTGTCGGAAACCATGCTCTTCGGCAATCAGCCCTTCATTGCGGACATGACCGAAAAGGCCGTTCGCGAAGGCTCTCCTGTGGCAGAGGGTATGCGCCAGCGTTTTGCCGCACGCGCTGAGCGTTTGCACGACAGGCTATCAAAAGAAAGCGCGCTCAAGGTGCACCGCCCAGAGGCTGGGATGTTTGCGATGATCGACGTCTCGGCCACCGGGATGATCGGCACGGATTATGCGCTGCACCTGCTGGAGCACGGCGGCGTCGCCGTGATGCCCGGGGCGTCATTTGGCGAAACGCTAGACGCTTGGGTGCGCGTGGCCCTTACAACCGACGACGCAGCGTTCGACGCAGCCTGTGACCGCATCATCCGCCACGCCGCCCAGCTGCAACTGGAAACCGCATGACCAGCATCGGCGAAGCACTGGTGGCTCAACTATCGGAGCGCGGGGTCGACTGCGTCTTTGGCATCCCGGGCGTTCATACGATTGAGCTTTACCGCGGCTTGGCCGCTTCTGGCATTCGCCATGTCACACCCCGGCACGAACAGGGCGCGGGCTTCATGGCCGACGGCTACGCCCGGGTCTCGGGCCAGCCGGGCGTAGCCTTTGTCATCACCGGGCCGGGGCTGACCAATACGCTTACAGCAATGGGACAGGCCCGCGCGGATTCCGTGCCGATGCTGGTGGTTTCGGGTGTGAACAAACTATCGACCCTCGGGTTGGGCATGGGGCATCTGCATGAACTACCGGACCAACGTGCGCTGGCGCGAAATGTAGCGCTAGTGTCGGAACGGGTTGAAAGTGCCGACGATCTGACGCCGATGCTGGCGCAGGCCTTCGCCCCTTTCCAGAGCGGAAGGCCGGGGCCGACCCATCTGGAAATCCCGCTCGACATCGCTGGCGCACCTTTTACGGCGACGCCCCTAACCGATACGCCGCCTGTCCGGCCCTCACCTGACCCTAGTCAAATTGAGCAAGCGGCGGCACTTTTAGCAGAGGCAAGAGCCCCGCTCATCCTTGCCGGTGGAGGGGTGCGCAAAGCCGGGACCGCCTTGCGCGCTTTCGCCGAAAAGCTAGGCGCGCCGGTGGTGCAAACGGTGAATGCCCGCGGGCTGATGTTTGAACACCCGCTCGGCGTCCCCGCCAGCCCGAGTCTGCAGGCCACACGCACCCTGATTGAGGAGGCAGATGTGGTTCTGGCGCTCGGCACCGAATTGGGGCCGACCGACTATGATATGTATGCTAACGGCACCATGCCCCAGATGCCGTCGCTGATCCGCATTGATCTCTGCCCAGAGCAATTGTCCCGTCACCCCGCAACTTTGGCCATTCTCGGTGACGCAGCGACTGCGCTAGAGGCGCTGGATAGCCTGATCGCAGAGGGAAATACTGCTCCGAACGGTGCAGAAAGGGCAGATCGAACCCGCCGTGCGGCTTTTGAGGAAATCGGCCCTGACATGCGCGCGCTATCAGACGTGCTCGCCGCCGCGCGGCAAGCCGTTCCAGGCGCGATCATGGTCGGGGATTCCGCCCAGCCGATTTATGCCGGGAACCTTTATTACGATCACGACCGCCCCGGCGGTTGGTTCAACGCTGCGACTGGTTTCGGTGCACTCGGCTATGGCATCCCCGCCGCAATAGGGGCCGCACTGGCTGCGCCGGATACGCCCGTCCTCTGCATCACCGGGGACGGCGGCGCCCAGTTCAGCCTGCCCGAATTGATGTGCGCGGTGGATGAGAAGCTGCCGATCTGCTTCGTGATCTGGAACAATCACGGCTATCAAGAGATCGCGACATCCATGCAATCCGCCGGGGTAAGTGTCGTCGGCTGTGACCCAACCCCACCCGATTTCGAAGGCGTGGCAGGTTCCTGCGGCATGCCCTTCTGGCGCTGCGGCCCCACGCCTGAGGAAGTGGCCGAAGCGCTCCGCGCTGCCACGTCCTCGAACGGGCCGACAATGATCGAAATCCAAGCGGACTTGCCCCCTTGCCCGCAGAACAAATGAGTATGACATGACCGACCCAACCTATGAGTTCACCCGCGCCGTTACCCGCCGCCCGTCTGCGGGCATCGTCAACGGCTTGCGGGCCGAAGACATCGGCACGCCCGATCTGGCCAAGATGGAAGAGGCCCATGCCCATTACGTCGCCACCCTGAAAAAGACCGGCGCTGAGGTCATCGAACTGCCCGCCCTTGAAGAGTATCCCGACGCTGTCTTCGTCGAAGATACCGCCCTCTGCCTCCCGCAAGGCGCCGTCATGATGCGGCCCGGTGCGCCCACCCGCATGGGAGAGGTCGCTGAGATGGAGCCGACCCTGCGCCGCCTTTATGACGATGTGCGCCGGATCGAAGGGCCGGGCCATATTGAAGGCGGCGACATTCTGGTGACGGTGCGCGAAATCCTCGTAGGCCGATCTGATCGCACAGATGCCGCAGGGGTCGCGGAACTGGCCGAGA
The DNA here is from genome assembly GCF_900102535.1 of Sulfitobacter delicatus. Taxonomy (GTDB): domain Bacteria; phylum Pseudomonadota; class Alphaproteobacteria; order Rhodobacterales; family Rhodobacteraceae; genus Sulfitobacter; species Sulfitobacter delicatus. The sequence goes on from NZ_FNBP01000001.1 coordinate 420,513, forward strand.
TCGTGTCGGATTGGGGCCACAAACTGCGCGAGGTGTTCACGCCTCCCGGCGTCTTGCACTTCAAAACCGATTGTTCGCTGCTCGACGGTGAAACCATCCTTGCCACCAAACGGCTCGACGCTTCGGGCTGTTTCGAGGGCTACCGGGTTCTGCATACGGCAGAAGGCGAAGAGGCCGCGGCCAATAGCATCCGTTTCAACCAGTTTGTGCTATGCCCCGCAGGCTTTCCCCGCACTGCGGAGATGCTGTCGAACGCCGGCTATGAGGTCGTCCAGATCAGCAACTCGGAATGCGCAAAACTCGATGGCGGCATGTCCTGCCTATCGCTGAGGTTCTGAGGCAGTATCTGCGGCTGCTCAAGAGGTCTGCAACGAAAGCGCCGCCTCAGGCGTTTGCCTTGCAACCTCTCTAACCTCGGCGAAGGATGACGCCCTATGCTCGACTGGATTGCAGAAAACTCTGCCACCCTGCAGGTGGCGATAACCCTGCTGACCGCACTGGTCTGGCTGGCCTATCTGCATATCCTCTGGCTGAATTTTCGCCGTCAGCGGCAGGCGGTGATCCTAATCAATCGCTCCATCGCACAAGACGAAAACGCCCATTGTTTTGTCACTAACATGGGCGCAGAACCGATTTATCTGATGGAGGTCATGGCCCGGGTCGTTACCGAAGATAAGACCTACACCGTCAAGGTCACAGAGCGCGAAGAAGTCGCTTTGGATGACGTCGAAAACCCCCTCACCCGCACTAATCAAGGGCCCATCAAGAGCGGCGATTTCATCGACGTCGGTTCATTTCTGGACCTATTGCACCGCGCCGAAGTCCGAATTGGAACCGAAGGGCTGTTCGACACAATCAAGCAAATGGACCTGACTGTCGCCGCAGTGGACGGCCATGCCACGCACCTCGTTGCCGCGCGGCGTAAGTTCAAGGCGGAGTGGAAGGACGGAAAGCCCTATTTCGTGCCTGAAAAAGTGATGACCAGCCAAATTCGGAACGTGTTCCAACGCCGCAAAATCGCGGCGATGTTGGAAGAGCAAATCGAGTGATAGCGGGGCGGTTAGCTCAGATCACCCAAAGGCTTTCAATTCGACGGGGTGCAGATAGCACATGCCCTCATCAGCGCTGATCATCAACTCACCATCCTGAATATTGACCTGCAGCTTCAACGCACGTTGCGCCAAATCTGCCAGCGCGGCTGTCTCAACGCTTGAAAAATTTGCCACCTGCAAATTGTCAAATCGCGCCGTGCTATTGCGAACCTTGTCCCACCAGATTTCTGCCGATTTGCCGCCATAGGTATAGATGATCGTCTTTTTGGACTTACCGCATGACTGGCGAATGATCTTCTCGCTCGGCAGACCAAGCGAGACCCATACATCAAGCTCGCCGCTGAGGCTTTTCTGCCAAATGTCCGGCTCATCATCCGTCGATAGCCCTTTGGTCATCTCCATATTCTCATGCGCATTCATCGCAAATGCGACAAGGCGCAACATCAGCCGCTCATCCGTTTCAGAAGGGTGCTTTGCAACGGTCAGCTTATGGGTTTCATAATAGTGACGATCCATGTCGGAGACCGACAGTTCAACTTTGTAGATGGTTGCGTTCTGGGCCATGGTTCGTCCTAAGCGGTCAAAGAATGGCTGCCTACTCTGCGCGGCACCCTTTGGGAAGCGAATACACGAGGCGGCGCCCATAGGGCCGGACCCGCGTGACCAGATTATTGCGCCGCCAGATAGGGTGTTGTGTCTCCGCTAAGTTGATCTGGCATTACAATCGGGAACCGCACCCAGAAGGTCGTCAGGACATTCGGCACAGAGTCGAAGCCAATCTCGCCACCCATATTGTCGACCAATTCTTTGGAAATTGCCAAGCCCAGCCCCGTACCCTCTCGGTTGCGAGTCAAATGCTCGGCCTGTTGCGAGAAGGGCTGAAAAATGCGCTGTGCAAACTCCGATGAAATGCCCGGGCCATTATTGCTTACTGAAACTGTGCAGACCCCATCGCTGACCTTTGATGCGACACGCACCGTCGCCCCGGGGTTGGAAAATTTCGAGGCGTTCGACAGAAGGTTCGTCACCACTTGTTTCAGACGCTGCGGGTCCGCTTGGATAAAGACAGCCTCCGCTGGCACATCAAGGTCGACGGTGACGTTGAACTTATCGGCAAAAGGCGCATTGTCGGCAGTTGTCTGTGACACAAGGTCAACCACATCGACCGGTGCGAGACTGACTGAAAAATGGCCCGCGGTGAGTTTTTGAAAATCGAGCAGGTCGTTGACCACCTCGGTCAGGCGAAGACTGTTTCGCCCCGCCAGTTCAAGCAGTTTATCAACCCGTTCTGACGCCTCCGCACCGATCTCCTCGGCAAGTAGCCGCAGAGCACCGTGGATCGAAGCGAGGGGCGTGCGAAGTTCGTGACTGACTGTTGCCACGAAATCATCCTTCAGGGACTCGAGGCGTTTCTTCTCCGTAATGTCGACCATTTGCAGGATCAACCGGGTGTCAGATGGCTCCTCGGCCCGTACCACCGACAGCCTGAATGCAATATCCGCAGCAGCCCCATCTGGCTTTATGTAATGCTCTTCAATGCGCGACGCGTTGATCGTGCCCGTCATGAGACGGTCAACTTCGTCCTTCACATTGCCAAAGGTTTCGTCCTTGCCGAGCTTCCAAAGCGCCTGTTGCTCCAGCGCGCCCGGCGGATATCCAAAGATCGCATAGCAGGCATCATTCAACAGGATGAACCGGCCGTCCAAGGCAACAACCGCCATTGCAACCGGCGCGTTTGCCATCAACATCTCCAGCCCTTCTTTTCGGGCTTCCGCGAGGTTCTGCGCGCTTTCGAGGGAGGTAATATCGATCATCGTTCCAAGCAGCCGTACAGCGTTTCCGTCTGCATCGCGCTCTGTCACCCGCAAGATAGAGCGCATCCAGCGCCAAGAGCCATCGCCCCCGCGCATGCGGAACTTCGCCTCGGACTTCTCGATCCGGCCTTCGATACATTCCGAGTCAATCGCTTCGACTTTGGGCCTGTCTTCGGGGTGAATATGCGCCCGCCATTCATCGTCCGAGTTCCGCCCGTCGGCATTGCAGATGCCGAGCAGTTGGTACCACGCATCTGATGCGACCCCCTCCCCGGTGCGTAGATCGGATTCGAAAACACCGATCTGGCTTCCCTCCAATGCGAGGTTCCAACGCCTTTCTTGATCCTTAACGGCCTGCCACGCACGCAGACGGCTCGTGACCTCGTTAAGACTAACGATGTTGAAAACCTGCCCGCCGGCGGCGGTGAACTGGCTAAGGCTGACTTCGCAATAACGCGGGCCGCCCTTTATCGTTGGCAGTTCAATCGTGTTTTCCAGTTCGCCACTGCCGATGGACGTGCAGGTCATCTTCCCGCCCTTGATGGAAAGTGCAGGGATAAGATTTGAAATCTGCGACCCTAAACCGTCTTTCTGGCCCAGCGGGAACATCGCTTCAGCGGCTCTATTTCGGAAAACAACAAATCCAACAGCATCGACAACCCAAACGCCAAAGGGGCTGTGTTGGATGATGGAACGAAACATTTCAGAGGTGTTGAAATGTAGTTCTGTGTCTATGCCCCGAAACGACAAAGGATGTTTTTTCCTCGAAAGGCGCCCGCGAGCGCACGCAATGGTGCGCGCACAAACCTGCTGTTCAGTTAACTAGAAACCAACTGTTGCATAAAACGCGATACAATCAATCTCAGTTCTATGCAGCGGAGAAAGTGTTGCGCGAGGCACACGGCAGTTGTGCTGCAGGAAAGCTGCCCTATGGACCATTCTGCTGCTCGTCCGCTTACCGCGAACGACAACCTTAGCTGGGGATCGCGACCAAATGGTTGTCCCAAGCGCGTTCCGCCAAGGCCAACCGCGACAGGCCAGCAGAACCGCTGCGAAACACACCGCCCATTCCGTCAGTTAGAACAACACCCCGCGCGCCGGGCGCTAGGCCGCAAACGTCAGCGCGTCTATGTGATGCTGCAAAACGGCCATCGGGATGGAAAAGATGCAGGCGCCCACCGCGGGGAGAGGTGATGCCCACATACTGCCCATCGGCAGCATAGGCGACACTTCCAGCGTATCCCTCCATCGCCATCTGCTCGGCCAAATCTGCTTCGGCCAGCACGACAGTTCCGCCGGGGCGATGGAGGCCCAGAAGCGGCACCCCGGCGTCGGGCGTGCCTTGCCATTGCATAGCAAAAGCAACCTGCCCGTCCGGGGCCAGGGCCAAATGACGAATAGAGTTTTGATGCAGGTCGGAGGGCAGTTCTATGCGTTCCAGCACCTCACCCGCCGCCGAAAGATAAGAGAGATTGGGCCGCATATCGGCCAGGTTCAGCTTTTCCCGCCCCCGGTCTGGGTGGGTTCGGATACCACCGTTGGCCACGACCAGCGTATCATCCGCCCACGCACGAATTTCGTGCGGGCCAATACCGCCGGAGGCAAACTCTGCAATGCGAGCATAACCTTCCGCGCGCGACCAAATCCCGATCCGCCCTTCGCCACTTTCGATGTCGTTCTCACTGGTGGCGAGGATCTCCCCGCCCTGCAAAAAGGCTCCGTGACCATAGAAATGTCGCCCCGCAGGGATATCGAGCCGGTGTTTCACGCGTCCTGCAACGCAGTCGATCACCAGCGCAAAACGACCCGGACGCCGCGCGAAGGCCACGGCTTCCGGCGCGGTGGGATGGGCCGTGGCAGCATGACCGCGGTCGGGAAGCGGAATGCGAAACAGGTCTTGGCCCTCAGCGTCCAAGCCAAAAAGCGCATATGCCCCGGAGGGTTCGCGCGCCGCAGAAAGAAAGGCCGGATTACCTGCATCGGCCCAGCTCAACCGCGGCAGCGCAACAGCAGCCAGCCCCGCGAGGAAATGGCGGCGCGACGGCATCAGTCGCCGTCCGCCGAGTTGAAGCCCACCGAAACGCCCAACTCCGGCGCAATCTCTTTGGCGGCGGCACTGGCAATTTCAGAGACCAGAGTCCGCAGGGCCTCCACCCTCAACCGGCCCGACGGGGACGCGACGCCTGCGAATACCGGATCATCTAGCTGCTCGGCCCGCTCCAGAGCGGCAGCGAATGCGGCTTCGGTTTCGGGGATGGGATGGTCTGCCAATGTCTGCGCGAGTTCGCGCAACGCTTCGAGAGACATCCCAACATTGCGCAATGAACGACCCGAGCGCCGCGCTTCGGCGACCAGAGGTTTAGGCGCTTCGAACGTGCCCATCGGGCGGCCCAAGCGTTGATCAGCGACAAAATCGAGGCCGGTCACCAGCGCGGTGTAAAGAGCCTGCGCCGCCTCGCGCTCGCTTAAAAAGAAGCTATTGCCCCCAGCGCCAGCGCTGCGCAGAGACGCCGCAAAGCTGTCCTGCCATTCGCGGTCAATCTCTCCCGCCATGCGCGCCAGATCACCCGCGATTGCCTGCGCGAGTGCGCAGCTATAGCTATCGGCAGAGTAGCCCGCGAGATCGTCTTCAAACAACAGTCGCTCCAGCGCCAAGAGCCCCCGCCCCGCAATAGACACTTCGGCAAAGGCTTCGGGGCTCTCTACGACCGGGTCTTCATCGGCGACCAATCCCGCAGCCGTGCGGCCTACCAATCCGCGCGTATCGGGCCAAAAGCTTATCGCAAGACCTCGGCCCTCCTCTTCAATCGGGCCAAGGCGGAGGTGGGAGATACCAAGCCAGCTGTCAAAGGCGGTGTGATAAGGATCGCGCAGGTTTTGCGCGGTACAGTCATCGGTCGCGGCAGAGGCCAGCGCCGTGGTGGCCTCAGCGAAAGCCTCGGTTCCCGGCAGGACATGAGACTCGATCACCTCATCGATCCCGGCGAAAGCGGGGGCGGCAGCAAAGCAGAAGGTGGCGGCGAGAAAGGCGCGCATTATAGGCTCTCCAAATAGCGGATCAGGGCATCTCGGTCGGCTTTGGGCATTTCGACAACGGCATCGCGCGAGGCCTGTGCTTCACCACCATGCCACAGAACAGCTTCGAGAAGCGACCGCGCCCGCCCGTCGTGCAGAAACTGGGTGTGACCATTGACCTGTTCCGTCATGCCAATACCCCAAAGCGGGGCAGTACGCCATTCCCGGCCCGACGCGCGCCCCTCGGGTCGGTTATCGGCAAGCCCCTCGCCCATGTCGTGCAACAGCAGGTCGGTCATGGGCCAGATCAACTGGAAGCTCTGCTCTGGCTGGTCGTCGAGCCGGTCGGTAACAAACTTGGGCCGGTGACAGGACGCGCATCCCGTCTCGTGGAACACGGCTTTACCACGCAGCACTTGCGGATCATCAACATCCCGCCGCGCCGGGACCGCAAGATTGCGACTGTAGAAGGTCACAAGGTCCAGACCTTCGCTGTCAATCTCTGTCTTGCGCACATCTCCATCGCCATGCGGCGCCTCACGGCAGGCCGATTGCCCTGCCGCGCAATCGCCCCAAGGGTCAGGAAAAATCGGCGAGGAAATCCCGATGTCACCCGCAAAGGCGCTGGCGGATTGTTCACGGATCGTTGGCGCACCGGCCTTCCATCCGAAACGTCCGAGCATCGGGCGATCATGCTCGAATGACCAGACCATCTGCGCCCGGCCCGATATACCATCGCCATCTCTGTCTTCGGGATCGGCCAGCGCGAGAATATCTTCCGCCGGGATCGCCTCTAACAAGCCAAGCCCGATCATCGGAGGGGCGACGCGCGGACTGAGCATCGCGCCTTCAGCCAAGGGACCATAACCCAGATCCTCAGCGCTGTATGTCGGGCGGCGGAGCAGCGCCGTCTGGTCGTCAGAGAGCGGAACGTCGAATTCTTCGTAAGTGACCTCAAGGCGGTATTCTGCCTTATGTCCCGCGGTCGCAAAATCCTGAAGCTGCCCGCCATAGTTAGGGTCGGGTCGCACGCGCAAAGGCTCCTCCCCCGCAGACAGTAGAAACGCTTCGATCTCGCTTATGTCCTCTTCTGGTGCGGCGGGAACCGAGACGCGCAGGAACATGGAAACCGCATCATCTTCAGACCCCTCGGGCGGGTGGCCACGCCCGTCCTTAAGGTGACAGCGCTGGCAGGATCGTGCGTTAAATAGCGGCCCTAACCCGTCTGATGCCAAGGTCGAGGATGGGGAGGACACCCAGAGTTTTTTGAACAACCCATTGCCGACCTTAAAGTCTAGCTCGCGTTCGAAACTGATGTTGCCCGAGGGTTGCGAAAAGGCGTCAGCGGTTTTGCGAGCCCGCACAGTCGCGGCACCTGCGGGGTTCGTCTCGAAAGCCTCGGGTTTCGTAAAAGTTGCTGGCATCGCTGTAATGTCGGCGATGCGGGCCCGCTCCGCGTCGGTGCGGGGAGTCACGTTTAGATGGGGAGAGGATAATTCCGCCGTGCCGATTTCTGTCTTCTGAGGCGGCGCAACTAGGAAGCCGATTGCAAGGCTCGCCACGATAAAGACCATTGGGCCGCTATATCGAGCCGCCTTAAGAAAACGCAACATAGGCGGTTTGCCTCTTCACTAGTGGCGCGTGCCGAGGGAACGGCCGGGGCTGTGTCGCCCCGGCGGATTGCTTCATTGGAAAACGGCGTTCGGATCATCCAGGCTGTCAGAGCCTTCAAAGGCGATCGTATCAACGCCGAGCGCTGTCACGGCACGCTCAATAACACGGGTTTGACCAACCAAAGCATCGACAGCACTCATGATCAGCGCCTCGCCTTCGGCATTGCCGCGCTCAAGCATCATGTCATAGCTAAACCCTGTTTCGGCGGCGGTCTTAATCTGGCCCAGCTCAACCATTGTGACGTCGAGCCGGTCGCGCAATTCAGCATCAACTCCGGCATCAGCCTTGGCGACGAGATCGGACAAGGATGGACCGGAAACCACAGATCCATCGACCCTCATGTATTCGCCCAGATAGACATTCCGCACACCCAAACCATCGTAGTAGTGACTGTTATGCGTGTTGTCCGAAAAGCAGTCATGCTCTTCCTCAGGGTCGTTGAGCATAACCCCGAGCTTCATCCGCTCACCCGCTTGCTCGCCATAAGAAAGCGACCCCATGCCGGTGAGAATGGCATGGATGCCGGTGTTTTCATCCGCCAAGACGGCTTCGCGCGCAGCACCGCCTTCGGCCCACTGTCCGGCCATCCATTCCAGGTCGCTCGCGAGCAGATCAGTTGCGGCTTTCAGATATTCGCCGCGCCGGTCGCAGTTGCCATTCGAGCAAGTATCGCCGGTAGCATAGTCTGTCCAAGGACGGTCTCCGGCACCGTAGGCGGTGCCGTTTAAATCCTGCCCCCAAAGCAGAAACTCAATGGCGTGGTAGCCGATGGCCACATTGGACTCGACGGCCCCTGCTTCGTGCAGCTGACCTTCTAGAAGCGCAGGGGTGATTTGCGCCGCATCTACCTCTTCCCCGCCGAGGGTGAAGGTGGGATTGGCGATGACGTTCAAGACCGCGAGCTGGTTTTCATCCGTCTCACCACCATAGGACGCATCGACATAGTCGATCAGCCCTTCGTCCAGCGGCCATGCGTTCACTTTGCCCTCCCAATCATCCACGATCGGATTGCCAAAACGGTAAACTTCGGTCTGCTGGTAGGGAACGCGGGCGGCAAGCCACGCCGTTTTTGCAGCTTGCAGAGCTTCGGGCGACGGGGTCGAAATCAGCGCCTCTACTGCATCTTTTAGCCTCTGTGCTGTGATGAAACTGTCTTCATAGCCCGCCTGTGCGATATTCGCATAGGTGCCTAGAACGTCAGACTTACTTTGCGCGAAGAGGGGCGTTGCTGAGAGGGCTAGCAATGCCACGGCTGTCGTTGTTCTAAGGCCCATCGGTCAATCCTTCTAGCGATTGTCATTGCGAAAGCGTCAGCCGAGGCAAACGCTACTTTTCGTATAGCTGACTTATTTAGTCGGGATTGACAATGGCTGCTGGAAAATAAACTTACCTTAACAGTCGGGATTTGGGAGAGGCCGCCTCCTCCCCCGCAAAACTATCACCCGTTCGTAAGATCATTGTTTGGCGCTGCGGAGATCCAGGATCTGCATCCCAATGGCCATCGCAGGACCAATCCCCACTGCGAAAAGCAAGGTACCGAGCCCGAGCGTGCCGCCCAAGGCCCAGCCGATTCCGACCACCGATAATTCAATGCTCATACGGACCAGCGCGATGGGCCTGCCGGTTACCCGCTGCAACCCTGTCATTAACCCGTCGCGCGGGCCGGGGCCAAGGTTTGCCACCAGGTAGATCGCCCCACCAAAGCCGGTGACGAACACCCCCGTCAGGGCGAGCAGCACATTCGCCAGATAGGTTTCGAAGGTCGGTAGAATTGGCAGGGCGAATTCCAGCACCAAAGCTACGATTATGGCGTTCAAAACCGTGCCAATCCCGGGCGTTTGCCGCAGCGGTATCCACAACAAAAGTACAGTTGCGCTGATGGCGAAGGTTGCAAAACCAAGGCTCCAATCGGTGATATTGGTCACGCCTTCGGCAAAGACGGTCCAGGGGCTGACACCAACACCGGCGGTCACCAGCAAAGCCTCACCAAGACCGAAGATCACCAAGCCCAGCACAAGAAACACCAGTGAGACCAACGGTGGCCGGAGGGTAAAGGCACGCGGCGAACTCCACCGGAGCCGCGGAACGGAGGTGACAGATAGAAAACTCACGACGGCGCCCCTCATGTCAGACCGCACAGTCATTCCAGCTTGCTACGGGGCGGGCAAGGGCAGATGTGTCAGCGCCAGCTTGAAAAGCCGAAAACCATATAGTCTTTCTGATAGGCGTCCGCGGCGAGCTTCTCGATCTCTTCGTCGTAGATATCGGCAAGCGTATATGGTCCCGGCTCAGGCATCTTGGGCACCTTGGGGCTGCTGTCATGGCCAACCACCGCGGCCAAGTCAGCCAGTTCAGTTGCCATATCTTCTTCGCGAACAATTCGGTCGGGCAAACAGAAGTCACCGAAGCCTGCCACTGAAAGCGCCTGTGAGCACCACGCAGCATTAATACGGATAGCGGTTTGCCCGGCCAGATTGCCTTTGAGGAACCGCAAGAAGGCCGCAAATGCCTCGCGATGCGCAGCGCGGTCGTAGCTTGGGTCTGACGCAGCTTCGGGCAAAGGAAGTTTGTACCGGCGGACCAGCGTGCGGCGCAATTGCGCATAGCTGCCCGCCTCGGTCGACAGGATATGCCGACAAAACGCGTTATGGGCGCGGAGGACCGGATGGCGAATAACGGTAAATCCGCGATGTCCGGGGTTTTTCCGTTTCCACTGCCGCAGTTCTTTTTGCGACATTTTGCTGCGTAGCGCATTGCGGGGAACGCTATCAAGCGCTGCCATCCAATCGAGAACTTGCTCCTGCGGGCCAGATTTAATTGGCAGATAGACCAGCCCACTCGTCGCAGCCGCAACATAGGACGGAACATTCGGCCCGCGTCGCGGCTCAAAATTCGGAGTGCGTGTCAGGTCAAAACGGTCAAACTGCGCCAGTGCGTCACGCATTTCTTCATAGTTACTGACCTTGGATGAGATCGGGCTGGGGTTCTGCTTTTTGAGGTTTTTGTCGAGCGCGTCGAGCGCCTCATCCACCCCCAGATAGCGGGCCAGCCCATTCATCACGTCAACGCTCTGAAGGTCTTCATACGCCACATAAAATGCCGTCTGCCCCGAGGTTTGGAGCCGGTTCAGCAGGGTCACCTGAAAAGCTTGCAAAGCATCAAGATGGGCACTGAATTCATCAGCATCAAAAACCGCCTGCGCGACTTTCTGCGCCTTTACATCGGTCAGCTTCCACTGCCCTGTTGCCTGCGCGATCTTCCAACTGACATAGCTGTCCACCGGGTTGCGCGTCAGTACAATTTTGGCGCAGCGCTGGTCCTTGATGATTTTGTCAAAGACGCGAGGGTCATGGTCGTGGAAATAGCGGAAACCGCCCAAAGCGTCTTCTTGCTTCCGGATAGCATTGAGGAGAACCGTCGGGTCAGCATCGCGGGCTTCTTGGCTAACACCAAGGATCGGTTCGCTTTTGGGGTAGCCCATAAAGAAAGGGTTAAAGGCCTCGCCGTGGCAGGCGATCCCCTCGAAGGCATTCAGGTTCGCTTCCAGAAAATTCGAACCGGTGCGCATCTCGGCAAATACCACGAAACTGTCGAACTTTTGCGTCATGGTTTATTTCACCAAATAGGGTTTGGGGGAGGGTTTTGCATCAGCAGCAACGCCCCGCGCGACGGGAAAATCGCCCATAAGATAGGGGTGCATGCCTTGGTTCTTTAGGTTTTGCAGGAACTGGCCAAAGCCGGTTAGATCCACCATGCGCGGCGCCTCGGAGAGGCGGCGCAGACGGTTGCGGCCAATCTCGTCCAAGATGCCTTGCAAGGGCTCCATCGGTGCTTCGATAAACTCCGCCATCGTCCAAATCCGCACCCGCGCCTTGGCATGTGGAGAGCGCAACACGTCCATATGCGCGCTCTCGATCTGCTGTAGCTTGGCGGCGAGGCGGCGGATTTCGGCAAAGTCGAGGTTGGAGCGGAACAGCGGCACCGCCCAAGCGCCGGTGATGACCGAGAACTGTGCATTGGGGTCTCTGGCGATCCGCCAGTTCACATCCTGATTGTCCATAGGCCCGAACTGAAAACACTGGCGCTCGCCGCGGGTGTTCCAGATGAGATTGGTCAGGAAAGCACTGGTGTTATAGTCGCGAAGCTCGGGATTATCTGAAAGCGCCCCGTTCAGCGTCTCCTGCCCATCGGCAAAATGAACGCGGTCCGGTGCAAACAGATGCCCATGCACGCGCGCGCCGGTGGTGCGGCCGAGCCAGTGTTCAAAGTCCTCAAACAACTCGGCAAAGCCCTGAAACACAGAATAGGGCGCGGCAGTCACGCCGTTCTCCCAATCCTCATTCGGAAAGCGGCTTTGCATATAGAGCCCGGCCCGGCCCCGCGTGCGCCGTTCCACGGCTTTGGCGAAGATGCGATCGATCTTGCCGGGGTTGGGCTCGGTCTTCTTCATCGCGCCGTCTGGGTCGGTCAGAAAGGCTTCATAGAGCCGGTCGGCATGGGGCCATATCTTGCGCGCCACAAAACAGTCCGAGCGGCGCAGCAACTGGAGGTGGTCGTCGTAGAAGATATGCGGTTTGCCCTGAAAATCGAACTTCGACAGGGTCAGCGAGCGGCTTTCAATCTTTGTCGAATAAAGCCGCGCGAGCGTCTGGAAGTAGGATTCATCTGGGATCCAGACATGTCGGAAGAACTTGTCATAGGTCGCACGGTCCGGGTCTTGCATGATAGCCGAAAGCGTACGCCGCGTCAGGCACCACCATTGCGAGCCCATATGCGGTACAAGGTCGTTCGGCATCCGGCGCTGAAGTTTCAGACGGCGCTGGATGTCGACGGCGCGGTCAAAGAGATAGCGGTTGCGGCGCCAAGAGAAGGGGAAGCGCAGAGTGAAACGTTCAGCATCCAGTCCGCCGACTGTCCATGGCACATCCGCGGTGGTGGCGCTTTCGATAAAGTCCGTCTGCGGTCGCGCTTCGAGGTAGTCGATCAACTCCTGCACCGGGCGAAGCGGCAGGCAGGAACCGGAGGCCAGATAGACATGGCGCACTTTGGGGAAACTGGCCAGCATCAGCTCTGCCGCGCTTTGCGAAGCGGCAACGATGCCCCACGTACCCCATTCGCAGCGGAAGCGCGGGCTAAAGCGCACGTCTTTTAGATCCGCCAGAGCCGCCACAAAAGCATCGTGTTTGCGCCGGGCGACAGCCTTGTCGACATGGATCACGACAGGACAACCCGCTGCTGCCCAATGCCGCGCCACCTGCTCCGCCCGGCCAAAGGCATTGTGTACCAGCATGACGATCCCGACGCTCATGCCCAGTTCCCCTTGGACATCAGGCCCAGAATCTCCAGCTGACGCCAGTTGATGTATCGCTCGGACCATTTGCACCAGAGTTGCGGATCATCCTTCAGCCGTTCGGCGTAGGCTTTGTACTCGACCGATGCGGCATAGTGTTCGCTGCGCTCCAGTTCTTCCGCCGCTTTCGCGCCAAAGGTATCAAGGAATTTGGCGTGCAGCAGAACGCCCGAGGCTTTCTCCCCACCCCATTCGTCATAAACTTGATTAAGCCCGCGCGGCAGCAGCATATGGGTCGAGCTGACATAGGCGTAGCGGCGATCCCATTTGACCAGCGGCACTTTGTTCAAAGCAGGGGCTTTGGCAGGCTCTTCGGGAAAGAACACCCGCGCGCGTGGCCCGCCTTGAATCCACAAGTTCCCAAACCGGCGGTTGCGTTTGATCGTATAGTTTCCGCTGTCGAACCACGAAGCGATGTCGATCGGGTTCTGACCCTCCTGATAGGGCTGCTCGTCAAGCCGCCCTTTTGGATACATATCCAGCAACATGGCACTGAAGCTTTTGATTGAGGAGGCATCGAGCCAATCGGTCAATGCGCGCAGGGGGCGGGTGTCGCAAAAGGGATAAACGAGAAACTCATCGGGATCGACGGTCAGCGTCCAATGGCCATGGGCATACCGCATCTGCAGCCAGTTCAGCCAATCGACGCCAAAACGCGACCGCTTATAGCTCGCCTTGGCGCTCCAGACCGATACGTCAGGCTGCTCGGCCAGATAGTCCAGCGATCCGTCTGTGCTGTCGTTATCGACAAAGAAGAAATGGCCGACCCCCTGTTCGCGGTAGTACTGCAGGAAGTAGGGAAGGCGGATGCGCTCATTGCGCTGTGTGCAAAACACGAGAATGTCGTCGCGCTTTATTTGCCCGGTGCGGTTGGCGGCAGAGGTCAGCTCGCGGCGTTTGCGAAACGCGCGAATGCGCCAACGCTTCCGCTGAAGACGCAGTCTGTATGACTGAATGACGCCCAAAACCGCCCCTAATCTATCGAACCTATCCGCTCTTTTTTCAGCGCTATCACGTCAACTTTAACACGGCCTTGAAGTGTTCGGCCCATGTAGGAGCCTGAAAAGTTACCGTGGCACGCGGATCTGGCGGATTTGCGGCCCATTCTTCGATTGTCGCTTTCCATGAATAGGCGTCAGACAGGGGGGCGTAAACGGCTTTGTCACCCAAGACCTCATGCAAGACCGGAAGATCGTTGCATAAAACACGCGTTCCGAGGGTCAGAGCTTCGACTGGGGGCAGCCCGAACCCCTCCGCATGGCTAGGAAAGAGCATGCCTACGGCACCGGAGACCAGAGCCGCGAGGGCTGGATCGGAGAGACCCGCTATTTCTTGTATAGGCGAGTTGGGTGGCAACCGGTCCAGCCGGTCAAACACCGCTGCATTGTTCCAACCTCGACTGCCGCAGATCAAAAGAGGCGGCGCTGTCGGCCCCATTTGATCCCATAGGTCGAGAAGGAAGCTGTGGTTCTTACGTGGCTCAATCGTGCCCACGATGACGAAATATGGCTGGGCAGGGGGCAAACCTCGCGGGAGGTCTTTGCGGTCTGCTATAGGCGTCGTGACCCCCAGATGCGCTGCGACCCCGGGCGGCACCCGATGGTGCATCTGGGCCTCACTGCGCTGCTGGGTATCTTTAGAATTATAGATCACCAAATCAGCATGGCGGCTAACGCGATCTATCTTGGCCCTAAACAGCGCGACCGTGCCGGGCCGCTGGAATGCAGGATATTCAAGCGGGATCACATCATGGACCAGTACCGCAATCCGCCCCTCCGCCGTTTTGACCGCGCGTAAAACACGTTCCGTTAGGTTGCTATGTCCGACATTGAGGTAGGCAAACCCGCTTGGCATTTCTCGCCGCAACATCCGCTCCAAACCGGATGGCAGGCACCGCGCAAGGGTAAACCGTCGCAGGTCGCTTTCTGCCCGCATTAGAGCCGCATTTCGCCCTCTCGGCAGCCGCGACAAGAGGTCGGCACCCCCCCATTCCTGCACGTCTTCAAGCCTGTCGTAGAAGGCTTGCATGCCTGCTCGATCAAGCAACACATAGCCTAATGCTGTGCGTGCCAGAGCAAGAAGCGGGGCATCAAGCGTCAAAAGATGTGAGAGATAGGCCAATTCGACCCGATCCACCCCGGTGGCGGTCCGCCCGACCCGGCGCAAACTGCGCGTCAGGTCGAGCAGCCGCGCCGGTGGGTCAGCCATCGTAATGGCCGGTCTGATGCCACTGCCAGGCGTCCGCGATCATCTGGTCCAAAGTCGAGCGCTCCGGTTGCCAGCCAAGTTCCTCCACCGCGCGGGAAGAGCCTGATACCAGTTTGGTACAGTCGCCCGGGCGGCGGGCGCCAATCTCATGAGGGACAGCCCGGTTGGTAACGGCGCGGCTGTGGTCCAGCACCTCCCGTACGGAAAAGCCACTGCCAGTGCCAAGGTTGAACACCCTGCTGCCCTTGCCATCTTCCAGCCATTTCAGGCCCAACACATGCGCATCGACCAGATCACAGACATGGACGTAGTCGCGAATACAGGTGCCGTCGGGCGTGTCGTAGTCATCTCCGAACACCGTCAGCGCAGCGCGCTTGCCTTCGATGGCGTCCAGCATCAAGGGGATCAGATGGGTCTCGGGCTGGTGGTACTCGCCCACCTCACCGTCCGGGTCTGCGCCGGCAACGTTGAAGTAGCGGAAAATCACATGTTTCAGCCCATGGGCGGCTTCAAAGTCGCGCAAGATGTCTTCGATCGCGCGCTTAGAAGCGCCATAGGCGTTAATCGGAAACTGCGGGCTGTTTTCATCAAGCACCACATTGTCCTGATCGCCATAGGTTGCACAGGTCGAGGAAAAGACAAATTGATCGCAACCGGCCGCCACGGCTGCTTCGATCAGATTTAACGACCCGCCGACATTATTGCGCCAATAGAGGCCCGGCTCGCTCATGCTTTCGCCAACCTGGCTCAGCGCCGCGAAATGCATCACGGCAACAGGTTGGTGTTTGGCAAAGACCTCATCCAACCGAGCCCGGTCCATCAAGTCCCCTTGTTCAAAGGGGCCAAACTTGACGGCATCTCGCCAGCCGGTGACCAGATTATCAAACGTAACAGGGGTAAAACCTGCAGCACGCAGCGCTTTGCAAGCGTGCGACCCAATATAGCCCGCACCGCCCGTAACTAGAACCTTACTCATGTGCTTCCTTCCGCAGACTTACTGCGCTGCTCGATCGATCTGCGAAATGCTCTGCAGGTAGGCGCTCAGATCATCGCGAAGCTCTTCACGCGCAAGGCCAAAGGCGACGGTAGCTTGGAGAAAGCCCGACTTAGAGCCACAGTCAAAACGTTGGCCACGGAACCGATAGCCATAAACATCGCGATCCTGTGCGATCTCCTGCGCGATGGCATCAGTCAATTGGATCTCACCGCCCGATCCGGACTTCAGCTTGTTCAGGTTCTGTAGCACGGTCGGTGTCAGAATATAGCGACCGATCACGGCAAGATTAGAGGGCGCGTCTTCGGCGTTTGGCTTCTCGACCATTCCTTTGACCTTAACCAGATCGCCCCGTTCTTCACAGGTGTCGAGAATGCCATAGGAAGAGGCTTTGGAGGGCTCGACCTCCATCGCGGCGACCATGCTGCCGCCAGTTTCGTTGTAGGCTTCGACCATCTGCTGCAGACAAGGCTTTTCGGCGGCAATCACGTCATCCGGCAACATCACAGCAAAAGGTTCATTGCCTATGAGACGGCGCGCGCACCATACTGCGTGGCCAAGACCTAGGGCCTTATGCTGGCGAATATAGGCAATCGCACCGCTATCCATATTTGTGCTTTGCAGGGTCTTTAGCAGTTTGGTTTTACCCTTCTTACGCAGTTCCTGCTCAAGCTGTGGCGCGTGATCGAAATAATCTTCGAGAGCCCCTTTGCCCCGCGACGTAACAAAGATGAACTCCTTGATGCCAGCGGCCCGCGCTTCGTCGATCGCATATTGGATCAAAGGCCGGTCCACGAGCGTCATAATCTCTTTCGGGACCGACTTAGTCGCCGGCAAAAACCGGGTACCCATACCAGCGACTGGGAAAATCGCTTTTGTTACCTTCTTACGCATCTCGTTTCCTACTAACTTATACAAATATACAGAATGCCCCGGCTAATCTGCCCGCAGCCTCACGTGATTGACCCTAACTTTCGCTCAAACCGCGCTGACTAGCAACACGTCTGCTCTCCATTTGCAGGCGCGACTGGCGTCGATGTAGGCGAATAAGCGGCTCATCGCGTGCGGACTTCCCATATATGCCACCTTGCTGAAGCCAGATAGCGTCCTGCGCGTCGAAGACAACGCGATGATACAGCGCTGTCGGAGAAAGACTTATCAAGGTAACGATTTCGCCGTTTCGCACCCGTTCTGCCGCCTTTGCACGGTCTCGACGCAGGTGCCATGGTCGACTGCCCAGCGCCACGCTTGTTCTTTTTTGCGCAGGAAATGGCCGAAAGGCCTCTATCGCATCTTTTTTAAGCGCGCCTAATCCATGGTCGCGCATGTGCCCTTCGTTGTAGCCGTCATCTAGTCGCCCCAGAAGACGCGGAATGTCACGCGGTTCCAACCCTCCGGTGACTAAATGGGACAGCAATCTGTTCCGCTCCGCCTCCCGCAATCGTCTCCATTGGCGATCACGCTCTGCCTCGGGCAAGTGTTTGCGTTGGAAGACCGCCCAACTGGCGCCGATATCAAAGAGGTCCCGCGGGACACGGTTGGCATGGCGCAGTGCGTTGGCGGCAAAGCCATGGTGCACCTCGGCTCGGGGAGCAAAGGCTGTAGCATGACCGGCCTTCGCCAAACGCATATTGAGGTCGGTCTCATCTAGGAAATAATGAAAAGCAGGATCAAAGCCCCCCAGAGCCACTAGGACATCGCGGCGAAAGGCCATGTTGGTGCCTTCAGTCTTGATCGCTCCACCAGGCGGCGGGGCTACCACGCTCGGATGTTCGGGGTCGACAATGAGATCTTCCGGTTCCCCATACGCGTTTAACTGCCGGGCACGATACTGGAACGAGATGCCATTCCGCCCGCGCACAAAACCCGTCATTGCGGCCACGCCCGGCTCCGCGGCAGGCGCCAGCAGATGCTTTAGCCACTGTGGCTCCGGGACTGCGTCGTCATCAATGAAGGCGACGACGTCGCCCGCCGCCTGCTCTATGCCCAAATTGCGCGCCGCAGAGATGTTCGGCTCATCGAACGCAGTTAGCTTTAAAGCCTGAGCGAAGGGCATAGCCTTAGCCACGGCAATCCCTGCAGGGTCCGCTACGACCACCACTTCGAAAGTGTCATATTGGAGCTGCTCTATCCCCGTCAGACAGCGTCGCAATGCTTCAGGCCGGTTCCGGCTGACAATAACGATGCTCACGGGGATTGCGGTCATTCCAATCCCATCTTCGCCATCATGGCTTCGAGTTTTGGCACGTCTTCCGGGTTGTTCAACTCCCAGAACTCTCGACCTTTCGCTTCAACCTCGACGCAGAGCACGGACCGACCGTTCTCTAGGAAGCGCAGTTGTTCCAGCCCTTCCAACTGCTCCAAGGGGCCCACGGCCCAATTGGGATATTGTGAGAGGGCATCGGGGCGATAGGCGTAAACGCCGACGTGGTGAAACACAGGGGTCTCATCAGTCTCCGAATAGGGCTTTCCGGTATAAGGAATGACCTCTTTAGAGAAGTAGAGTGCTTGGCTGTCCGCGCCGAAGACAGCCGTCGTGCCACCGACCCGCCCTGCCTTTCGGTCCGCGAGAAGGCTGTTCAGGGTCGCGCCGTCGCAACGCAGCACGGGAGTGGCAATCTCGGCTTTCGGCATATCAATCAGACCCTGCACAAGGCCTTCAACAAACCAATGCGGTGTTAAGGGCGCGTCCCCTTGAAGGTTCACTACGATGTCATAGTCCCCGCCCAGCGCGGCATGGGCCTCGGCGCAGCGTTCCGTACCATTCGCGCAGTTTTCCGAGGTCATCACGACTTCGGCGCCAAAAGCCTCGGCAGCGTCGCGAATGCGCGTGTCGTCGGTGGCAACCACGACCCGATCAACGCCCGAAACCGCGCAGGCCGCGCGCCAACTCCTTTCAATCAGGGTCTGCTTCTTGCCACTCGCCCCTGTCAGCGCCACGAGGGGCTTACCGGGATAGCGGGTCGAGGCATAGCGGGCTGGGATGACAATGAGGACAGACATCAGCCTTCCTTTAGTTCGACGCCCGGTGCGTGGGCGATGAAGAAGGGGTTCGCAAAGTCTTCTTTGCCGTAGGTCAGCGGCGTCAGATCGTCAAAGCGCACCACTGCGCCGCCGGCGCCATTCAACACCGCATGTCCGGCAGCCGTATCCCACTCCATCGTGCGCCCCAGACGCGGATAGAGATCGGCCTCTCCTGTCGCCACAAGACAAAACTTCAGCGATGAACCTGCCGACGTCATGTCGCGTACGGAATACTTGCCAATATAGTCATCTGTGGCCTGATCGCGGTGCGACTTGGAGGCGACGACCATCAGAGCCGCATTGTCCGGGTCAGAGACGGAGATCGCTTTGGTGGCTCCCACCTGACCCTTGGCAAAGTCCCCGGTTTCTTCGACCGACTGGCCATCTGCTTGGGTGAAGAACATACGCGATTTGGCGGGGGCATAGACCACGCCGCGGGTTGGCACACCTTTCTCAACCAAAGCGATATTGACGGTAAAATCGCCGCGCCGATGCACGAACTCCTTGGTTCCGTCGAGCGGATCAACGATGAGAAAGGTATCCCCCTTCGCGGTATGGGTGGCAGCCTGTTCTTCGGTGACGAGCATGACATCAGGAAAGGTTTGGCGCAGACCGTCAGAGATAATCGCATCTGCAGCTTCGTCGGCAGCCGTGACAGGGCTGTCATCGGACTTCGACTTTACCTCGAAATCATCCTGCCCATAGATCTCCATGATCCGGTCGCCTGCTTCCAGCGCCAAACGCCGCATCTCCGTGACCAGCTTGTCGTAATCCATTCTGCCTCCGGCCCTCGCGGGCAACATTGCTTCAATTAATGGTTTCCCTTATGCTGTGCAGCTAACGGAACAGCAAGAATTCCGTGTCACGCTAAGGCATCGTCGAGGACGCGCGCATGTTCCAATCCAGCAGGAAACCGAAATCCGGTCTTGGGTCCGCCCTAAATATAGCCGAATTGGTTTATCATTCCGTCGTCCGCAACGTGCGCAAACAGCACAACAACGCCTTTGCTGCCATTGCCATGAACATGATGCAAACGGTGATGTTCGTACTTGCCTTTTACATAATGTTCTCGATCCTTGGCATGCGCGGCGCAGCAGTGCGTGGGGATTTCCTTGTCTATCTGATGTCAGGGATCTTTCTCTATCTTACCCATGTGAAGGCGCTGGGCGCGGTGGCAGGATCAGAAGGGCCAGCCAGCCCGATGATGCAACATGCACCGATGAATACGATCATCGCCATCGCTTCTGCCGCTATGGGCGCGCTCTACATTCAGGTTCTGTCGCTCTTTGCGATCCTGTTTATCTATCACGTAGCAATTACACCGATCTCGATAGACCAGCCCGCTGCCGCCTTTGGCATGCTGCTGATCTCATGGTTCACAGGCTGCGCGCTTGGGCTCGTGATGCTCGCGATCAAACCGTGGTTTCCTTCTTTTGTTTCAATCTTTTCGACGGTCTATCAGCGCGCCAATATGATCGCTTCCGGCAAGATGTTCTTGGCGAACTCCCTGCCCGGCTACATGCTCGCAATGTTTGACTGGAACCCGCTGTTTCATAGCATCGACCAAGCCCGCGGCTTTGCTTTTATCAACTACAACCCGCGCTATAGCGATTGGGAGTATCCGCTTTGGGTTGGGCTGGTGTTTTTGATGATCGGGTTGATGGGCGAATTCTATACACGGCGCCACGCCTCGCTCAGTTGGAACGCCCGGCGATGAGACTGTTGGCGGCGTTGCTGTGCCTGTTGGCGCTCCCCGCTGGCGCAACGCAGGACGCATGGCCCGCGCTCTATGACGTGGCGGGCGTGGCACCGGATGATGTGCTCAATATTCGCGCAGAGCCAAACGCCGACGCACCGATTATAGGCAGTCTTGCATATGATGCCGAAGCGGTCGAACTGATCCGCCCGAACGACCGACACAGTTGGGCGCTCGTAAACAGCGGCGAAGGCACCGGCTGGGTGTCACTGCGCTATATGAAGCGGCGGCCGGGACAGTGGCTGGGCAGCATGCCAGAGCTGGCGCATTGCGCCGGGACGGAGCCTTTCTGGTCGTTTGAAGTAGACGGTTCCACAGCCACCTACCACGCGATGGATGCGGAGCCCTACAGCTATGAGATTCGGGAAACCGGAGCGGCGCAGGGGCGCCGAGACAGCTTTCACCTGATTTCCGAAGGGGCCGAGGGCCTAGCCGTCGGCGCGCTTTCTGCGCAGGCTTGTAATGACGGTATGTCGGGCCGCGAGTATGGATTAGAAATTCAATTGCTCCTGCAAGACGGAAGTAATTGGCAGCATGTCTCGGGCTGTTGCTCCCTGAGTCGCTAGCAGCGCCGGACTTTTTGAAAAAGTCCGGAACGTTTTCTTTAAAAGAAAACGATTATTCCACCACCCGCAGCGTCAGGTTAATCCGCCCGCCTTTGGGTAGCAAAGTAGACGAACCTGCCTTCACCCGGTCCACGCCGTGATAGGTCAGCCGGGCCTCCCCGCCCATCACAACCACATCACCTGATTGCAGCCAGACCGATTCCGTCTTGCCGCCCCGGGTCAGGTTGCCGATGCGGAACAGCCCGTCGTCCCCCAGCGAGACAGATACAACCGGCCACTGGAAGTCCGCTTCATCCCGGTCCTGATGCAGCCCCATCTTCGCATCCGTCCCGTAGTAATTGATCAAGCAGCACTCAGGTTTACGGTCTAACCCCGTCACCTGATCCCAGATCGCCAAGATCGGCGCCGGGATCGCAGGCCAAGGCTGGCCGTCAGGATGCTCTGTCACATAGCGATAGCCGCGTCGGTCTGAATACCAGCCGTATTGCCCGGCGGAGGTCATCCGCACCGACATTTGCCCCCCACGCGGTGTCTCGGGCCGATAGAAAGGTGCGGCACGCACCACGCCCCGCACCCCTTCCAGCACCTCAACCTGCGCCGCGCGGTTCAGAAAATCCTTGTGAATATCAAAGCCCCGAAGGCGCAGTGCAGTCATTTTATCCTCGTTCTCAGACGGTTTGGCAAAAACATCACGGAATCGCGATCAACCTGCCTCGCCAGTGGTTGCAGGGTGCAAATACCCTCCCTATATACGCTCCGAACCGTCGAAGGCACGTGGCCTTTGATGTCAACAGATCGGGGCAGGATGCCGAAACGGGTCCGCGTCTCGTGTCATCGCCTTGGATTTAAAGAGGGATCGAAACATGTCCAAAGTAATCGGTATTGACCTTGGAACCACTAACAGCTGCATCGCCATCATGGACGGCAGCCAGCCTCGCGTGATCGAAAACGCAGAAGGCGCACGTACAACCCCGTCGATCGTCGCATTCACTGACGATGAACGTCTGGTCGGCCAGCCGGCGAAACGCCAGGCCGTCACCAACCCGGAAAACACAGTCTTTGGCGTTAAGCGCCTGATCGGCCGCCGCAATGACGACGCGGATCTGGCCAAAGACAAAAAGAACATGCCGTTCAACGTCATCGACGGCGGCAACGGCGACGCATGGGTCGAAGCCAAAGGTGAGAAATACTCCCCGAGCCAAATTTCGGCCTTCATCTTGGGTAAGATGAAAGAGACCGCAGAAAGCTATCTGGGTGAGGAAGTATCGCAAGCGGTTATCACCGTGCCTGCATACTTTAACGACGCCCAGCGTCAGGCGACCAAAGACGCCGGTAAGATCGCTGGCCTCGAAGTGCTGCGGATCATCAACGAGCCGACAGCTGCCGCGCTGGCTTACGGCCTCGACAAAGAGAACACGCAAACCATCGCGGTCTATGACCTTGGCGGCGGTACCTTCGACGTGACCATTCTTGAGATCGACGACGGTCTGTTCGAAGTGAAATCCACCAACGGCGACACTTTCCTCGGTGGTGAAGACTTTGACATGCGCATCGTCAACTACCTTGCCGATGAGTTCAAAAAGGCCAACGGCGTTGACCTGACGCAGGACAAGATGGCCCTGCAGCGTCTGAAAGAAGCGGCCGAGAAAGCGAAGATCGAGCTTTCTTCCTCCAGCCAGACCGAGATCAACCAGCCCTTCATCTCGATGGGCAAAGACGGCTCGCCGCTGCACATGGTCATGAAGCTGACCCGCGCCAAGCTGGAAAGCCTCGTGGGCGATCTGATCAAAGCGTCGATGAAGCCCTGCGCCGCAGCGCTGAAGGATGCGGGTCTGTCCGCCTCTGACATCGACGAAGTTGTTCTGGTCGGTGGTATGACCCGGATGCCGAAAGTCGCGGAAGAAGTGACCAAGTTCTTCGGTAAAGAGCCGCACAAGGGTGTGAACCCGGACGAAGTTGTGGCCCTTGGTGCCGCCATTCAGGCCGGTGTCCTGCAAGGCGACGTGAAGGACGTGGTCCTGCTCGACGTGACCCCGCTTTCCTTGGGCATCGAGACCCTCGGTGGTGTCTTCACCCGCCTGATCGACCGCAACACGACGATCCCGACGAAGAAGTCTCAGGTCTTCTCGACCGCCGAGGACAACCAGAACGCCGTGACCATTCGGGTCTTCCAAGGTGAGCGCGAAATGGCATCTGACAACAAGATGCTTGGCGCCTTCAACCTTGAGAACATCCCGCCTGCACCGCGCGGCATGCCGCAGATCGAAGTGACCTTCGACATCGACGCCAACGGCATCGTGTCTGTCGGCGCGCTCGACAAAGGCACCGGCAAAGAGCAGAAGATCACGATCCAAGCATCGGGTGGTCTGTCGGACGACGACATCGAAAAGATGGTCAAGGACGCCGAAGAGAACGCAGAAGCCGACAAGGCTCGCCGCGAACTCGTCGACGCCAAGAACCAGGCGGAATCGCTGATCCACTCGACCGAAAAGTCGATGGAAGAGCACTCCGACAAGGTTGACCCGACCACCGTCGAAGCGATCGAACTGGCCATTGCCGCGTTGAAAGACGAACTGGAAACCGACAACGCCGACAAGATCAAGTCCGGCATCCAGAACGTGACCGAAGCCGCCATGAAACTGGGCGAAGCCATCTACAAGGCTGCTCAGGACGAAGGTGGCAACGACGACACGGCACAGCCTTCGGATGCTCAGCAAGCTCAGGGTGGCGATGACGACATCCTGGACGCCGAGTTCGAAGATCTGGACGACGACAAGCGCGCGTGAGCGTGAAACGGAACCTGTGAAAGGGCCGGTCCGTTAGACGGGCCGGCCCATCACGTTCCAGCGCAGGAGCATGATAACCCATGGCAAAACGTGACTACTACGAGGTGCTTGGCGTTGCCAAAGGGGCCTCTGCCGACGAGATCAAGAAAGCCTATCGCCGCAAGGTGAAGGACCTTCACCCCGACCGCAACAAAGACAACCCAAAGGCCGAAGCCCAGTTCAAAGAAGTGGGCGAAGCTTATGACGTGCTGAAAGACGGCGACAAGAAAGCTGCCTATGATCGCTACGGCCACGCCGCCTTCGAAGGTGGCATGGGCGGCGGTCGTCCCGGCGGCGGCATGGGCGGTGGCCAAGGCGATTTCTCCTCGGCCTTCTCAGATGTCTTCGACGACCTCTTTGGCGACTTTATGGGCCAGCGCGGGGGCGGGGGCGGCGGCGGACGCCGTGCCGCCCGCGGCGCGGACTTGCGCTACAACCTGCGCATCTCCCTCGAAGACGCCTTCTCGGGCATGCAGAAGTCGATCACCGTGCCAGCGTCGGTACAGTGTGGCTCCTGTGACGGCTCCGGGGCCGAAGGCGGCGCTGAGCCAACCACCTGCCCCACCTGTTCGGGCATGGGCAAGGTTCGCGCACAGCAGGGCTTCTTTACCGTAGAGCGCACCTGCCCGACCTGTTCCGGCATGGGCCAGATCGTAAAAAACCCATGTAAGACATGTCGCGGTGCGGGCCGTGTTGAGAAGGAACGCACGCTCTCGGTCAACATTCCCGCCGGTGTCGAAACCGGCACACGGATCCGGCTTGCCGGTGAAGGCGAAGCGGGGATGCGCGGTGGGCCGTCGGGCGATCTCTATATCTTCATCGAAGTGACGGACCACGAGCTTTTCGAGCGCGACGGGCCGAACCTCTTCTGCCGTGTGCCAGTTTCCATGAGCACGGCGGCTCTGGGCGGCAATATCGAAGTGCCGACGATCGATGGTGGCCGTGGCCGCGTGCAGATCCCGGCGGGTAGCCAGTCTGGCCGTCAGATGCGCCTGCGGGGCAAAGGCATGCCCCCTCTGCGCGGCGGTGGCGTTGGCGATATGATTATCGAATTGGCGGTGGAGACACCGGTCAACCTGACCAACCGTCAGAAAGAATTGCTGCGGGAGTTTGAGGGCGAAGCCCAGAACAACAACCCCGAGAGCAGCAACTTCTTTTCCTCGGTCAAATCCTTCTGGGATTCGATGAAGGGCTAAAAATGGACGGGTGGAGCGCTATGGCGGTCCACCCAACCCCCTGAGTTCGGTTCACTTTTTCTTGGTAAAGTAGAATTTAAAGCTCTGTTAACCAAATCCTAACCAAGTTATCCCACCCTGCGGGCATGACCCGTGCGCCCACAACACTCGCTGACCAGCCACTGCCCTTTCTGATGAAGAATGGGGAGAAACTGCCGTCTAATGGGTCAAAGCAGCCGTCTTACCTCGTCGACCACCGCCAAAGGCTCCGCAGCCGCTTTATGCAGGGCGGTGCCGCCGCCATGCCGGATTATGAACTTCTTGAACTCGTCCTCTTTCGCGCCATTCCGCGGCGCGATGTCAAACCACTCGCGCGCGCTCTGATGGATCGGTTTGGCGATTTTAACAGGGTCATTACGGCACCCGCTTCGCGCCTGCGTGACGTAAAAGGTGTCGGTGAAGCTGTGGTTGCTGAGCTGAAGATTGTCGAGGCCGCGGCCCAGCGGCTGGCGCGCGCAAAGGTGCTGCAAAAACATGTTGTCTCAAGCTGGGATGCGCTGCTCGACTACTGCCATACCACAATGGCGCATTTGGAGACGGAGCAATTTCGCGTGCTCTATCTCGACCGTAAGAACATCCTGATCGCGGATGAGGAACAGGCCAAAGGCACCGTTGACCACGTTCCGGTCTATCCTCGCGAAGTCGCCAAACGCGCATTGGAATTAAACGCCAGCGCGCTCATCCTCGTGCATAATCACCCTTCGGGTGACCCGAGCCCATCACGCGCAGATATCGACATGACCCAACAGGTCGCGGCGGCCTGTGACGCTCTGAGCCTCTCGCTCTATGACCATCTGATCATTGGCAAATCCCGCGAACTGAGCTTCCGCAGCGAAGGCTATATCTAGCCGTACTTCAGCGCACCCAAACCTCAACGCGGCGGTTGGCCTGACGGCCCCATTCGCTGTCATCACAGGCCATAGGCATCGCCTCGCCAAAAGCATCCACACGCAGGTCGATCCGCGACAGGTTGGCTGTGACCGCAGCGGCAGACACCGCACGGCGCACCGCTTCCGCCCGCCGCAGTGCGATGTCACGGTTTGCCCGTGCCGCACCCTCACCATCACTGAAGCCCACGAACATGAGACGCCGCGCGTCATACTGTCCCTGTTCCATCGCACGCGCCAATTGCTGCACATTCGATCGCGACTGCGCATCAAGACGGATGGAGCCTGCCTCAAAGCGGAAAGACGTGGTCAAACGCGCCATCGGGACAAGCGTCGACGTCATACGCTGCAGTTCTTCCAAAGGTGTCTCACCGCCTGCCACGATGATCGCGTTGGCAAAGCGGTTGCCCTGTTCCTCGATCGGAATCTCCTCCGGCGCCTGATCGACAAACCCGGCACGACGAATAACAATTTGCGCCGCCGGACTGCGGGTAAAGGCGAGGAACTCGCGCATGATCAAGGGCAACCGACGAGCTGGGAAGTAGAGGAACATGGGCGCTGTGAGTGGGTAGTCTTCGGTCTTGATAGTCCGCCGCGCTGCGTCCAGCGCGAAACCGCAATTGCCACCTAAAGTAAGCACCTCCGTCCCCCTGTGTTCGGCATAGCTGGTGATACCAATCGCGAAAGCATCCCGCTCGACTGCGTCGGTTAGGTCATCCGGCAAGGCATGGCGCGTAACGTCTGGCGCAAGCTCCAGCCCGGCAGGCGCGAGAACTTGGTCAAAAATTGCTTGGCTCAAGCCACTGCGTTCGTTCGGAAGGTGAAGCGAGATCGGCGCATCCGGCCCGCCCAACCTCTGCCAATTATTGATCTCGCCCGCAAAGACCCGTGCCAACGTCTGCGGTGAAATTTGCTTTACCGGGTTCGCTGGCGCCACAACAGGGACTACGGCGTCGAGGGCCAGGACCCGGCTGCGGTTCACGCCTGTTAGATCGCCCAGACCGGCTTCGCGGGCGTTGATGCGTTCCTCGCGTCGTACCTCGCGCAGGGCCATCACGATGTCGGCTTCATCGGCCAATAGATCGGCAAAGCCTTCGTCAGTATTGCTTGCGCGAAAGTCGAACCGGGCGGCAAGCTTCCCGTTATCTTCGCGGGACAGGAGCAGCGTGAACCGCCCTTCCTCGCCTTCTTCCCGGTCCAGCTTGTAGCCTTGGCGCGCGGCAAACGCTTCGACTAAGGCGGGCATCAGTACCGCCCCCACCGTCGCTGAGCCTGACAGCCGCGCTTCGGCTACGAAGTCAGCGAGGCTGGGACACCCCGGCCCTGCACAGGAGACGCCGCTGCTATCGACCGTGAGTTCGCCATATTCGGTTTCGACGCGGTAGAACTCCCCGTCAAAGCCGAGGAGTGTACCGCTCAACTCGACACTACCATCGCGCGAGGTCAGCGCGACGTCCTGCGCCGCGAGCGTTCCTGCCGTAAAAAGCAAAAGTGCGGCGTAGATCGCCGCACGTTTCAACCCGTTCATGTGAGCCCACCCGGTTGCGTCAGTTCTGCGCGACTTTCAGGTCTTGGAGCAGATTATTCAACACCAGAAAGTTGCCAACCGCGTCACATTCCGGAACTGCCAGTGTCAGGTTCTGGGTTTCAATCTTATCGCTGTCGCGCAATTCCAAAGCCTGCGCTTCGATCTCCAAGCCGCAATTGGCCTCGCTGACCTCCGCCTCAACGCTCAGCGCGACTGTGCCACCGTGCGTACTGGCCGCAGCCGGGAAACTATAGACCTCTGCCATCAGCGGCTCTGCGGCCTCTGTATTGCCATTGCGGGTGATGAAGCCACCCTCGCCGGTGACAGCGGCGGCCATATCGCGCGGCGCACCAGACCAGACGTGACCCTTATCGCCGTAATCGGCGCCAAACTCGCGGGCATGAATTTCGAAACCAGCCTCGCCCTTCCACTGCAGAACCACACGGTGGTAGTCCGACAGTTCCGGCACACTGGTCTGCGCAACAGCCCCGTCCCCGTTGCTGAAAGCGAGGATAAAGACGGCTTCTTGCGCCAACGCCGGAACTGTAACGACGAGTTGCCCCTGATCATCCGTTGTCTCGGTGAAAATCATTCCGTTGTGATGTACGGTCAGCCGTTCGTTAGGCAGACAATTGGCGTCCAGCGCCAGCTTGACCATCGCAGCAGCAACAGGGCGCGCCTCGGCGGTGATTTCGCAGGCAGGCGCCACGGCACTATGGCTCTCCGGTGCAGGCGGCAGGCTTTGCGGTGCGGAAGCTTTAACAACCTGCGCATCTGTTTCTGGAAGAGCGATCTCGCTGTCGAATTCCGCGGAAGTGAGAGTGATCCCCTCGACCTCAAGCAAGGCACCATTGTCTGCAACCGGCAGGCCACTCGCACCATAGCGTTGTTCCGCAACTTC
Organism: Sulfitobacter delicatus; assembly: GCF_900102535.1. Taxonomy (GTDB): domain Bacteria; phylum Pseudomonadota; class Alphaproteobacteria; order Rhodobacterales; family Rhodobacteraceae; genus Sulfitobacter; species Sulfitobacter delicatus. Next base: position 449,342 of record NZ_FNBP01000001.1, read on the forward strand.
GGAGTGCTGCATTACAAAGCCGATGCCGACAGCACAGGCCAGCGTTCCGACGGCGGTCAGGATTTCTTTGGTGCGCTTCATGACAGGTCTCCTCCAACGGAATCGTTGGAGACCTGTATGGCGCGGGATCAGGGCCGGGGTATGGCCCTGAAAAGCCAAGTTATGGGCGAAATAGTGGCGGCCCTCAGGTGATCTGCCCGTGGCAATGTTTGAACTTTTTGCCAGAGCCACAGGGGCAAGGATCGTTGCGCCCCGGATTGCCCCACGTCGCCGGATCGTTCTCGTCAAACCCGGTCACGGCCGCTTCTGCCTGTTCGGAAGCCTCATCAGCGGCCTCGGTCGCGGCGGCCTGCATTGCGGCCTGACGTGCGGCCATTTCCTGCATCATCTCGCGCCGCTGCTCTTCGCTCATCGGCTGGATCTGACCCAGCTTCTGGGTCACTTCCTGTCGCAGGCTGTCGAGCATCGTCTCAAAAAGCTGGAAGGCTTCGTTCTTATACTCGTTCAACGGATCGCGCTGCGCATAGCTGCGGAAGCCGACAACAGAACGCAGGTGCTCCAACGTCAGCAGGTGGTCGCGCCATTTGGTGTCGATCGCCTGCAGCAAGAGCTGCTTTTCGATGTTGCGCATGTTCTCTTCGCCAAAGGCCTCGGCCTTTTTCGACATGAGCTCATCGGTGGCCTTCATCAGGCGTTCGCGGATGACCTCGTCATCCACGCCGTCTTCTTCGCACCACGCGATGATCGGCACGTCCACGTTCAGCTGTTCGATCACAGCAGCATAGAAGCCTTGGGTGTCCCACTGATCGGCGTAGGTCTTGGGCGGCATATAGGTGTCGATCAGATCGTCGATCACCTGCTCGCGCATGTCGGTGACGATCTCATTGAGGTCTTGCGCCTCCATGATGTCGCGGCGCTGGCCAAAGATGACCTTACGCTGCTCGTTCATCACATCGTCGAACTTCAGCAACTGCTTACGGATGTCAAAGTTGCGGCCTTCGACCTTGGCCTGTGCGCGCTCCAGCGACTTGTTTACCCAAGGGTGCACAATCGCTTCGCCCTCCTTAAGGCCCAGCGTCGTCAGCACTTTCTCCAGCCGTTCAGAGCCGAAGATCCGCATCAGGTCATCTTCAAGCGACAGGAAGAAGGAAGTACGGCCCGGGTCACCCTGACGGCCCGAACGACCGCGCAGCTGATTGTCGATCCGACGGCTTTCGTGACGCTCGGAGGCGAGAACATAGAGACCGCCGGCCTCCAGCACCTTTTGTTTTTCCTCAGCGTGCTGGGCTTCGATCTGGGCGCGGATATTGGCGGGATCAGCTTCCGGGTCTGCGTCCAGCGCTTCGAGCACCTTCATTTCGACGTTACCGCCAAGCTGAATGTCGGTGCCGCGGCCCGCCATATTGGTGGCGATGGTCACCGCGCCGAACTTACCGGCATCCGCAATGATCTGCGCTTCCTGCTCGTGCTGGCGCGCGTTGAGCACGTTATGCTCGATCCCGGCGCGGGTCAGCATGGAGCTGAGCTGCTCGGATTTCTCAATCGAGGTGGTGCCCACAAGGCAGGGCTGACCCTTGGCGTGGGCTTCCTTCACCTTTTCGATCATCGCGTCGTATTTTTCACGCGCGGTGCGGTAGACAGCGTCGTCTTCGTCGACACGGGCGATTGGCACGTTGGTCGGCACTTCGACCACACCAAGACCATAGATTGTCGCGAATTCTTCGGCCTCAGTCAGCGCGGTGCCGGTCATCCCGGCGAGCTTGTCGTAAAGGCGGAAGTAGTTCTGGAAGGTGACGCTGGCGAGGGTCACGTTCTCGGGCTGAATCTCGACACCTTCTTTGGCCTCGATGGCCTGATGCAGACCGTCCGACAAACGGCGGCCCGGCATCATACGCCCGGTGAATTCGTCGATCAGCGTCACAGATCCGTCACGGACGATGTAGTCCTTGTCACGCTGGAACAGCTTATGCGCGCGCAGGCCTTGGTTGACGTGGTGCACGATGGTCGTGCTTTCGGGATCATAAAGGGTCATGCCCTCTTCGATCAGTTCACGGGCGCGCAGTTGTTCTTCGAGGAACTCGTTGCCTTCATCGGTGAAGGTCACGTTTCGCGTTTTTTCATCTAGCTCGTAATGTTCATCGGTGAGCGAGGGGATCAACGTGTCGATGATCTGGTACATCTCGGAACGGTCCTGCGAGGGACCGGAGATGATCAGAGGCGTCCGCGCCTCGTCGATCAGAATGCTGTCGACCTCGTCCACGATGGCGAAGTTATGGTCGCGCTGCAGCATTTCCGCCAAGCTCGACTTCATATTGTCGCGCAGGTAGTCGAAGCCCAGCTCGTTGTTGGTCGCATAGGTGATGTCGCAGGCATAGGCTGCGCGTTTCTGATCTTCGGGCATGCCGGAATAGGCAACACCGGTGGTCAGGCCGAGCGATGCAAAAACCTTGCCCATCCATTCGGCGTCGCGCTTGGCAAGGTATTCGTTCACCGTAACAATATGCACGCCCTTATGCGTCAGACCGTTCAGGTAGGCCGCAAAGGTCGCGGTCAGGGTCTTGCCTTCACCGGTCTTCTGTTCGGCGATATTGCCTTGGTGCAGGAAGATCCCGCCCAGAAGCTGTGTGTCAAAGGCACGCAGGCCCAAGGTGCGGCGCGCAGCTTCACGGCAGTTGGCAAAAGCTTCGGGCAGTAGATCGTCGAGGCTTTCACCACCTTCGGCGCGTTTGGCCAGCGCCTCGGTCCGTGCCTTGATCTCGTCATCGCTCAGCTTTTCGAACTCAGGCTCCAGCGCGTTGATCTGCGCCACAAGCGGACGGGTCGCCTTGATTTTCCGGTCGTTTGGCGTGCCAAAGACCTTTTTGGCGATTGTTCCGATACCCAGCATGTAATCTCCCGCCGAAGTTATGATGTCTTGCGCCGATCTGGTTGCCGAGCGCCATGGCAGCCCATAGATAGTGAGTGAGCCCGCGCCTCTCAGCGCCATAAGGCGATGTAAGGGGCGTGCCATACACTGTCAATGTAGCAGCCTTGCTACGAACGAAGCGATTGGACCCAACCATGCAAAAACCCCTCACTTTTCTGTCGTCTTTGGCGCTTGCCGCCGCGGTGGCCCTTCCTGTGGCCGCGCAGGACGAACCGGGTGTCGACACGGTTGTTGCCACGGTCAACGACACTGAGATCACCCTCGGGCACATGATGGTGGCCCGCGCCACCCTGCCCCAGCAATACCAGCAGCTGCCCGACGAGGTGCTGTTCAAAGGCATCCTTGACCAGTTGGTGCAGCAAACAGCGCTGGCCGACAGCTTTACCGGTGAGTTGCCGCCGCGCGTCACCCTTTCGATCGAAAACGAAACCCGCTCGCTGACCGCCGGCGAAGCCGTTGAAGGCATCATGGCCGAAGCGGTGAGCGAGGAAGAACTGCAAGCAGCCTATGACGCGCAGTACAAAGACGCCGAGCCCGGTCAGGAATTCAACGCCTCGCATATCCTTGTCGAGACTGAAGAAGAAGCCAAAGCCATCAAAGAAGAGATCGACGGCGGTGCCGACTTTGCCGAAGTCGCGCGGGAAAAATCGACCGGCCCCTCCGGCCCCGGTGGCGGTTCGCTCGGTTGGTTTGGCCCCGGCATGATGGTGCCTGAGTTCGAAGAAGCCGTCGCAGGCATGGAAGCCGGTGCTGTCTCCGATCCGGTCGAAACGCAGTTCGGCTGGCATGTCATCAAGCTCAATGAAACCCGCACGACTGACGCGCCCGAGCTTGCCGACGTGCGCGAGGAACTGGAAACCCAAGTCCGCCAGACCAAAGTGCAAGAAGCTATCGAAGGCTTGACCGAAGAGGCTGATGTAGACCGCAGCGGTGCCGAAGGCATCGACCCTTCCATCCTCAAGAACACCGAATGGCTGAACTGACCCATGGGTAAATCACTGGCTGTCTCGCCGCTCGCCCCGGCCCGTTTTCCCGATCTGCCGGTCATTGACGGCGTGACATTTGCCACCATCGCAGCCGGGGTCCGCTATCAGGGCCGCACGGATGTGATGTTGGCAAAGCTGGCACCGGGCAGTGCTGTGGCCGGAGCGTTCACCCGCTCCGCCACCCGCGCGGCCCCGGTGCTGGACTGCCAGGCAAAAATCGGCGGCGCCTCAAATGAAGGCGCTGCCATCGTGGTGAACTCCGGCAATGCCAATGCCTTTACCGGACGGGGCGGCATCGACGCCGTAGAGGCCATCACCGCCGCCGCTGCCGAGGTTTGCGGCGTACCGCAGGCCCGGGTCTTTACCTCTTCCACCGGGGTGATCGGGGAGCCGCTGCCGCATGAGCGCATTACCGACGCCCTTGGCGAGCTGCACGCAAGCCTGAGCCCATCAGGCATCGCAGATGCGGCCAAGGCGATCATGACGACCGATACCTTTCCCAAAGGCGCCAGCGCCACTGTGGAAGTTGACGGTAGGACCGTTTCTATCGCCGGCATCGCGAAGGGTTCGGGGATGATCGCCCCCGACATGGCCACGATGCTGGTCTATATCTTTACCGACGCGCAGATCGATCAGGACAAGCTTCAGCACCGGCTGTCGACCCACACGGAGAGCACATTCAACTGCATCACCGTGGACAGCGACACCTCCACGTCCGACGCGCTTATCATGGCCGCCACGGGCGCCTCCGGGGTCGATGTTTCGGATAACGAGGACTTCGACGCGGCGCTGCGCGGCGTAATGCTCGATCTGGCCCATCAGGTGGTCAAGGACGGCGAAGGCGCCAGCAAATTTGTTGAGATCGCCGTGACCGGGGCGAGCAATGACGACGACGCCAAGACGCACGCCCTCGCGATTGCCAACTCCCCTCTGATCAAAACAGCAATTGCCGGCGAAGACCCGAACTGGGGCCGTGTTGTCATGGCCATCGGCAAGTCGGGCGCAGCCGCCGACCGTGACCGCCTGTCGATCCGCTTTGGCGATGTCGAAGTCGCCCGCGACGGATGGCGCAGCCCGGATTACTCCGAAGAGGCCGCAGCCGCGCATATGCAGGGCGAAAATATCGTCATCGGCGTCGACCTGGGGCTGGGCGAAGGAACCTGCACCGTTTGGACCTGCGACCTGACACACGGCTATATCGACATTAACGCCGATTATCGGTCCTAAGCGATGAAGACCGTTCTCGTATCTGCTGTCGCCCTGATCGATATCGACGGGAGGGTGCTGCTCGCGCAGCGCCCCGAAGGCAAATCCATGGCTGGGCTATGGGAATTCCCCGGCGGAAAAATTGAGGCAGGCGAGACCCCGGAAGCCGCACTTATCCGCGAGTTGCACGAAGAACTGGGTATTGAGACGTGGGAATCCTGCCTCGCACCTCTAACCTTTGCCAGCCACAGTTACGATGAATTTCACCTGCTGATGCCGCTTTTTGCCTGTCGCAAATGGGGAGGCGCGCCGATGTCGCGGGAAGGACAGACCCTGAAATGGGTACGACCGAACCAAATGCGCGACTATCCGATGCCTGCAGCGGATGTGCCGTTGATCCCGATTTTGCGCGACTGGCTTTAAGCTAACGTTGCAAAAATACACTGATATTTCGGATAAATCAGCATATTGATATTTTATTAACCGCTACCGCATCATTTTGAGGCAGATTCAATATCTGAACTGCTGAAAGGATGCCGACATGCTACGGACTATCACTATCGGAAGTTGTATCTACGTCCAAGGAATCTTCGTGCGAACCCTCGCTGGCGGACGAATGGCGGTCTCGGTTGATGGAAAGATCTTTGAGGGTCGCCCTGTCTAACTCAGTCTGCTGACTATATTTACCGTTTCCACGTCAGACATATGAACAAATCGCGCCTGCCAGCGTTTCACCCTGACCAACGGCAGGGGAAATTATGTCAGTCGAACGCGCCACCGTGATCCTGAACCGTGGTTCAGGCCGTCAGAACGGCGACCACGCCGAAGCCGCCATTCGCAGCGCCTTTGCGCGGCACGACATCGTTGCCGAATTTATCCGTATCGACAAGTCTACCACCCCACAGGCCGCGACCAGGCGTGCGCTTGCAGCTGAAAGTGGGATCATCGCTGTCGCAGGCGGTGACGGTACGATCTCAGGTGTGACTTCCGTGATGATCGGGCAAGATCGTTCGCTTGGTGTCATCCCTCAAGGCACCTTTAATTACTTCGCCCGTTCGATGGAGATACCGGACGATCTACAGCAGGCCGTTGATGTCATCGCAGGGGGGCATAGCCGCGCGGTTCACGTCGCCACGATCAATAGTCAAACTTTTCTTAACAACGCGAGCATTGGTGCCTATCCGGCCATCCTAAAGACGCGCGAAGGGATCTATCGCCGCTGGGGGCGAAGCCGGATTGCGGCCTATTGGTCCGTTCTTAAAGCCTTGATCACATTCCGCACCACGCTCAAGCTCACAATCGCCGTCGATGGCGTTGAACGGCGGATACGCACGCCGCTTGTCTTCGCCGTGAACAACGCCTTTCAACTCGATCAGATGGGACTCGACGGGCAGGACTGTATCGCGCGCGGGGATATGGTTCTTCTGGTCGCGCCGGATACTTACCGCTTTGGCCTGTTACGCCATGCCATTGCTCTGGCGACCGGCTTTGCCCGGCCCAAGACCGATTATGAAATGCTCTGTGGCAAAGAGATTGAAATCCACATCGGCCGTAAGAAGCGCTCGGTGGCACGGGACGGCGAGATTTCGGTCATGCAGGGGCCGTACCGACTTAGCCGCGCCACCGCGCCCTTGCGGATCTTCGTTCCTGAAGAGGCGAAGGAGGGTGTCAGATGAGCCGGCTCATTCACCTATCCGACCTTCATTTCGGCAAGGATCGACCGGACCTGATCGTTCCCCTGCTCGACGCCGTAAACGGGTATGCCCCGGATCTGGTGATCATCTCCGGCGACCTGACCCAGCGAGCGCGGGAAAAGGAGTACCGGGCCGCCCGGGCCTTCATTGACCGGGTGAGCGCGCCGGTGCTCTGCGTGCCGGGAAACCACGATATCCCGTTTCACCGCCCCTTCACGCGGTTCTTCGCGCCCTGGCGCTATTACAGGCATTGGATTGCGCGCAATCTAACCCCAGTGCACCAAAGCGGCGATTATATAGCTGTGGGAATAAACACCGTAGATCGGTTCAAATGGCAGACTGGACGCCTCAGCGCCCGCCGCCTGCGCCGGGCTTGCAACGCGCTATCTGCTGGTCCGGAAGCGGCCTTGCGCATTGCCGTTTGTCATCACCCGCTGGACCATCCCAACACCACCAAAAAACGTCCGATCCCCGGCGCGCGGCGTGCCTTGCGTCGGTTGCTGAACTGCGGGGCGGACCTCATCCTCTCCGGACATTTGCATATCTGGCACGCAGGCACCTTTGCCCATGTCGCCGCGGATCAGGAGGGGCATCGGGCCATCCAATTGCATGCGGGCACAAGCCTATCGTCGCGACAGCGGGGCGAGCCGAATGATTTCAATCTGATCGATGTATCGCCGCTCCAACTCGATGTGGCGCGGATCACTTACGACGATACCAAAGGGCAGTTCACAAAAGCAGAGGCCCGGCATTTCGACCGGGCCTCTGGAGAATTCATTTTGTAAGCGCCGTGGCTTAGGCCAGCGTGCGGGTCACTTCTTCGCGCTCGAAGATTTCGATCACATCGTCAGGGCGGATGTCCTCGTAATTCTCAAACGCCATGCCGCATTCCTGACCGGACTGCACTTCGGGCACTTCGTCCTTAAAGCGCTTGAGCGTCTTGAGCGTGCCTTCGTGGATCACCACGTTGTCGCGCAGCAGACGCACACCGGCGGAGCGGCGTGCCACACCTTCGGTAACCAAGCAGCCCGCAACCTTGCCGACGCCCGTGACCTTGAAGACTTCTTTGATATTCGCATACCCGATAAAGTTCTCTTTGATCTCGTTGCTGAGCAAGCCAGACGCCGCGGCTTTCACATCGTCAACCAAGTCATAGATGACCGAGTAATAGCGGATCTCGACACCCTTTTGGTTGGCCGTGTTCCGCGCCGAGGCATTGGCACGGACGTTGAAGCCCATGATCGGTGCGCCGGAGGCTTCGGCAAGGCCGACATCCGTCTCGGTGATCGCGCCCACACCAGAGTGCAGAACCCGAACGCGGACTTCGTCGTTGCCGATTTTCTCCATCGCCTGAACGATCGCTTCGGCAGAGCCCTGCACGTCGGCTTTGACCAAGATCGGCAGCTCGCTGACGTCTTCGTTTGCCTTGGCATTGGCCATGAGCTGTTCCAGCGTCGTGGCAGCACCGGCAGCGGCACGTTTGTCCTTGGCGGCGTTGGCGCGGTATTCTGCGATCTCGCGGGCCTGCGCTTCTGTTTCGGTCACGTTCAAGACGTCACCGGCCTCTGGCGTGCCGTTGATGCCAAGCACCTCAACCGGCACGGATGGGCCAGCTTCTTTGACGCGCTCGCCTTGGTCGTTGATCAGCGCACGGACTTTACCGTACTGCTCACCCACAACAAAGATATCACCCTGACGCAGCGTGCCGTTCTGAACCAGAACAGTCGCAACAGGGCCGCGACCCACGTCAAGCTGCGCTTCGATCACCGCACCGACAGCGGCCCGATCGGGGTTCGCCTTGAGTTCGAGGATCTCGGACTGCAGTGCAATCGCTTCGAGTAATTCGTCGAGACCTTGGCCGGTCGCCGCCGAAACTTCGACGTCCTGCACATCACCGGACATCTTTTCGACGATGACTTCGTGCTGCAGCAAGTCTGTACGGACTTTATCGGGGTTCGCAGCAGGCTTATCGATTTTGTTGATCGCCACGATCATCGGCACTTTGGCCGCTTTCGCGTGGGCAATCGCCTCAATCGTCTGCGGCATCACAGCGTCATCCGCCGCAACCACCAGAACCACGATGTCCGTTACCTGAGCCCCGCGCGAACGCATGGAGGTAAAGGCCGCGTGGCCAGGGGTGTCGAGGAAGGACAGTACCGCACCATTGTCGGTCGTGACCTGATAGGCACCGATGTGCTGGGTGATGCCACCGGCTTCGCCAGCAACCACTTTCGCATTCCGGATCGCGTCGAGCAGCGATGTTTTGCCGTGGTCGACGTGGCCCATGATCGTGATGACCGGGGGTCGACCTTGCAGGTCTTCGGGCTTGTCTTCGATCTCTTTAATGACATCTTCGACGTCAGAGTCGCTGACACGCACAACCTTGTGGCCGAACTCTTCGATGATGAGTTCCGCAGTATCCGCGTCGATGGTTTCGTTCTGAGTCACCATCATGCCGTTCTGCATCAGCGCTTTAACGACAGCGCCAGTCTTTTCGGCCATGCGGTTGGCAAGCTCGGACACGACAATCGCCGGGGGCAGATTGACATTGCGCACAATCTTCTCGCGCTCAACCTGACCACCCATCGCTTTTTGACGCGCACGCTCTTGCTTACGCTTCATCTGCGCCATGGACCGCTGACGGCCACCTTCGCCACCGGCGAGGGCCTGATTCACGGTCAGCTTGCCGGAGCGACGGCTGTCGCCACCCTTGCTACGCTTCTTGGTGTCGTCGCGGTCACGCTCAGTCTTGCGCGGCGTCGCGGCGGGCAAAGGCTTGTTGCTCTGCTCACGCACGGCGGCAGGCTCAGCAGGCGCGACTGCAGCCGCTTCGGCCTCGGCCTTCTCTGCCTTGCGGCGCGCATCTTCCTCGGCCTTGGCCTTGAGGCTTTCCTCGCGCTCACGCTCTTCGCGTTCTTTGGCTTCGATCTCGGCCCGGCGGCGCTCACGCTCTTCGGCGCGGGCCTTTTCCTCGGCCTCACGTGCGGCAGCTTCCTCAACCTCGCGGGCTTTGGCGGCCTGCACGGCCTTCAGACGACGCTCCATCTCGGCATCGGTGATGCCTGCGGGGCGCTTCTTGGGATCGCCAATCGGCCCGGCACCCGGCCCGGTTGGTTTCTGGCCACCCGGCTTGGGCACCACAACACGCTTGCGCTTGGTTTCGACCACAACGTTCTTGGTCCGCCCGTGGCTAAAGCTTTGCTTTACATTCCCCGGACGTGCGCCGCCGCGCAGACCCAATGTTTTCTTGCCGTCACTATCGCTCATGAAGCTCGTCTATCCTTTCGGATGGCCGCTGCCACCCTCGTTTACGCGCACGCCTTTAAGTCGTCCGGCTTCCTCTACAACACGTTGCGTGAGTCCGCCAGAGGCGAGCGCCCCATGTATCACAGTTTGGCGACCGAATGCCAAACCCAATTCATCGGCGGTTAACCAACCGATGTAGTGACCGTAATGAGGGGTGCTCAGCTTGGACTTACCGCGCCCTGACCCGTCTACGGCCTGTATCAATACTTCGGCCTCTTCGGTTTGCAACCAACCTTTGACCTTTTCGTAGCCAGCGACCGCCTTGCCTGCCTTGCGCTGGAGCGAGATCAAGTCCACCACCCGGCGCGCCAATTGTTGCTCGACTTCGTCGATCAACCCTTCTGGCAGCGTGACCGGCTGTTTTGCCGACCGAGCAAAGGCCTTTTTCTTTACCGCAGTTTCCAGCGCGGCGCGGTCTGCCGAGACATAGATGCCCCGGCCCGGCAGTTTACCCAAAATATCTGGGTAAACCTGATTGTCCGGGCCGATCACAAAGCGGATCAACCCGTGCTTTGGCTGCACGTCGCCCGTGGCAATGCACTTACGTTCTGGACCAGTCTGCTGGTCATTCGAAGCGCCACCGCGTCCCATGTGCAACCCCCGAGGCCCGATTAGGCCTCGGCCTCCTCGGCGTTCTCGCCGTCTGTTTCTGCGTCGTCTTCGTCCGCATCGCCTTCAAGCTCGGTCGGATCGACCCAGCCCAGCATGACGCGGGCGGTCATGATCATGGTTTGCGCCTCTTCGAGAGTGATCTCGAAAGGCTCAAGCGCGCCATCGTCTTTGACCCGCTCGCCGTTCACGGTTGTCCAGCCACCGGCCAGTTCCCAATCCGCACAGGTCGCGAAGTCTTCGAGCGTTTTGACGTCGTCTTTGGCCAGCGCTTCTATCATTTGGGGGGTCAGACCCTCAAATTCAACCAGGCTGTCTTCGACACCGAGCGCACGGGCGTTGTCCAGCGCGGCTTTGTTCTGCGCTTCGAGCACATCGCGGGCACGGGCCTGCAACTCGCCAGCGGTGTCTTCGTCCACACCGTCGATGACCAGCAGTTCGTCGACTTCGACGTAAGCCACTTCTTCGAGATTGGTGAATCCTTCGGAAACCAAAAGCTGGGCAAAGAATTCGTCCAGATCAAGGTTGTCCATGAACAGCTTGGTGCGCAGTTCAAACTCGGCCTGACGGCGCTGGCTTTCCTGCTCTTCGGTCATGATGTCGATGTCGAGACCGGTGAGCTGGCTCGCCAAGCGCACGTTTTGACCACGACGGCCAATCGCGAGCGACAGCTGCTCTTCGGGCACGACGACTTCGATCTTGCCGGCCTCTTCGTCCAGAACCACTTTCGACACTTCAGCAGGCTGGAGCGCGTTCACGAGGAAGGTTGGCTGGTCTTCATTCCACGGAATGATGTCGATCTTTTCGCCCTGAAGTTCGTTCACAACGGCCTGCACGCGGCTGCCGCGCATACCAACACAGGCACCGACGGGGTCGATGGAACCGTCATGCGAAATCACAGCGATCTTGGCACGCGAACCGGGGTCACGGGCGACGGCTTTGATCTCGATGATGCCGTCATAAATCTCCGGCACTTCCATCTTGAACAGCTCGGCCATGAACTCAGGCGCGGTGCGGCTCAGGAAAATCTGCGGGCCGCGCTGCTCGCGGCGCACGTCTTTGATGTAGACGCGGATACGGTCGTTCGGGCGATAGCTTTCGCGGCCGATCTTCTCGTTCCGGCGCAGGATCGCTTCGCCAGCGCCCACATCGACGATAACGTTGCCATATTCTTCGCGCTTGACCAGACCGTTGATGATCGTGCCGGCGCGGTCTTTGAACTCTTCGAACTGGCGGTCACGCTCAGCTTCGCGGACCTTTTGCAAGATCACCTGCTTGGCCGACTGGGCCGCGATCCGGCCCATCTCAACCGGGGGCACTTCTTCGACGTAAGTGTCACCGACCTTTGGGTCTGCCATATACTGCTTGGCCTGCTCCACGGTGAACTCAGCCTGATAGTTCTCAAGCTCTTCATCCTCGACCACGGTACGGACGCGGGTGAATGTCGCCTTGCCGGTCTTGCGGTCAATGTCGACGCGGATGTCCATCTCGGCGCCGTAGCGGGACTTGGCGGCGCGGGCGAGGGATTCTTCCATCGCTTCGACGACCAGACCGGGGTCGATCATCTTTTCGCGCGCAACTGCCTCGGCGGTTTGCAACAGCTCAAGCTGGTTTGCAGATGTAATGGCCATTAGGTGTCTCCCTCAGCAGACTCTTCAGTCTCGATATCATCAAATTCGTTTTCGTCGATCGCGCCGGACGCTTTGCGCTGCCGCAGCATTTCTTTGATCAGGTCGTCGGTCAGCACCAGCTTGGCGTCGCTCAGCCAGTCGAACTGGAGGCCAATGGTGCCTTCTTCGACGTTGATCAGCACTTCGCCGCCTTCAACGCCCGCCAGCTCGCCCTTAAAGCGGCGGCGGCCATCGATCAGCTCAGTTGTTTCAATTTTAGCTTCATAGCCCTCGAAAGCATCGAAATCCTTAAGCCGCGTCAGCGGGCGGTCGATACCGGGGCTGGACACTTCAAGCGCGTATTCGTCAAGGATCGGGTCCTCGACATCGAGAACCGCGCCGATGGCTTGGGAAATCTTGGCGCATTCGTCCACTTCGATCCCGCCGTCAGGCCGGTCGGCCATGACTTGCAGGATGGTGGATTTGCCCGACATCAGACGGACGCGCACCAGTTCAAAGCCCATGTCCTCGATCACCGGTGTGATGATCTCGGCCAGTCGGCGGTCAATGGCGGCTTTGGCAATCAGGTCATTCGACATGAGACTTCCAATTTATCTGGCAATTTCGTTCAGGCATAAAAAAACGGGCGCGCGGCCCGTGTTCAAGATCGGTGGAGCGTTTGGTTTGGACCCGAACGCGCCGCTGTTGGAGGGGATATAGGCCGGAAAGCCCGAAACCGCAACCCCTGTTAGCCGAACCACCAACGCTCCGGCGCGCGCAGGTTGTCCATCGCGCGCTGCCGACCGGGGTTTGGCGGCTGGCGCAGGGCCCCTGAAAGCGCCGAGACGCCGCCCGCTGCATCCGCCAGAAGCGTCACATCCGAGCGGTCGCGGAACCGTGGGCGCGCAGGCAAATCCGCTGCATCGACAAGCTGTTCCGTCAGCGCCTGCGCCCGAACCTCGCCCGCTGGGATGGAGACCAATTCGACCGCGTCAAACCATCCTGCTGTGCCGTCCTTGTAATGCGTCTCGACCCGTTCAGCCAAGACCTGACGACCGGCGGAAAAGCGCCGCAGACGATAGAGGCCGGTCCCGATACCATCGTCGAGCGCATGGGCCGGGCGGATCACAAAACGCGACTCGGACAGCAAAAGCGGCAGGCCGGGGTTGGGATGGTCCAAACGCAACTGCACGCGGAGCGGACCGCTTGCCGAAATCTCCGCATCTGGCAGCAGCGTTTGCAGGCTTGCCACCACATCGCGCGCCGTCAGCGGGCTGCCGTCGTGAAACTGCACATCTCGGCGTAACTCGAACTCCCACTGCCGCGCCGCTTCGCTGGCCTGCCAGTTTGTCGCCAACTCGCCCTTCAAGATACCGTTGCCCGCCACTTCGGTCAGCGTATCGAAAACCAACCCCTGCCGCGCCACCTGCATGAACAGCCCATCGCCAGCCGTCCACGTATCCTCTCGCGAAGCCCCCGAAAGCGCTAGGCGCAGCCGACCACCCCGCCGTGGCGGCTCCCCCGCGCCCGCACCTGTCGCCGCCAGCAGCGCCGCCGCCGCACCGGTGGTAAAGAGCGCCCGGCGATCCAAAAGGGAATTGCGCGCGGTCATCGCTGGCCAATCCGATCCATCGTCCGCACCAGTTCCGCGCTGATGCCCGGCTCTGACAGCGCATGGCCCGCGTCCCGGATCATCCGCAGATCAGCGTTCGGCCAACGCTCGGCCAGCGCATAGGCACCCGCGGGCGGGCAAATCATGTCATAGCGCCCCTGCACGATCACACCGGGAATATGTGCGATACGGCCCATATGTTCGAGGATTTGGCCATCGAACTCCAGAAAGCCGTTGTTGGTGAAATAGTGGTTCTCCAACCGCGAAAACGCTCGGGCATAGGCCGAGGGGCCCCCATGCGACACGCCATCGGATTGCACCGAGGCCAAGGCGTTTTCCCAAGCCGCCCAAGCACGCCCGTATTCCTGCTCTACCCCCAGATCACCGGAGAACAGCCGACGGTGGTAGGCAGCAATCAAATCGTCGCGCTCACCCTCGGGAATTAAGTTCACAAACCGTGCCCAAAGTTCAGGCCAGAACCGCCCGGCCCCGCCACCATAGAACCAATCCAACTCGGCCTGCGTCATCAGGAAAACGCCGCGCAGGATCAGATGCCGCACCGCCTCCGGATGCGCTTGGGCATAGATCAGCGCCAAGGTCGCGCCCCATGAGCCACCAAACACCATCCATTTGTCGATGCCCAGCGTGGTGCGAATCAGCTCGATATCAGCAACCAGATGCCATGTCGTGTTGTCCTCCACCGACGCATGCGGCCGCGAGCGCCCGCAGCCACGCTGGTCAAACAGCACGACGCGGTAAACCTTAGGATCAAAGTACCGCCGCATCGACGGGCTGCACCCGCCGCCCGGTCCGCCATGCAGCACCACAACGGGAATCCCATCCGGGTTGCCACATTGCTCGACATAGACCTGGTGCCCCTGCCCAACCGACAGCATGCGCTGATCAAAAGGCTCGACCGGCGGATAAAGATACTGCGTGGCGCGTTTTTGGTCGGGATACTTGTCCATTGCCGCCCTATATAGTCATTGAACCCAAAAGAGCACAGGGAGATCAGAATGCAAGCGGATCAATCCACCATCGACCCCGCCGAAGTGGCTAAATTCGAAGCCATGGCCGCCGAATGGTGGGATTTGAACGGCAAGTTCAAGCCGCTGCACATGCTGAACCCCTGCCGATTGGACTATATCACCACCCAGATCGCCGGTGAGTTTGACCGAGACTTGAAGACCGACGCGCCGTTCAAAGGTCTGCGCATCCTCGACATCGGCTGTGGCGGCGGGCTGCTGTCCGAGCCGATGGCGCGGCTTGGGGCTGAGGTTGTCGGCGCGGATGCGGCGGCGGGCAATATCCCGGTGGCGCAGGTGCACGCCCAGCAATCGGGGCTTGAGATCGACTACCGTCACACCACTGCCGAGGCGATGGCCGAAGCGGGGGAGAAATTCGACGTCGTGTTGAACATGGAAGTTGTCGAGCATGTTGCCTCGCCCATCGATTACCTCACCGCCTGCCGCCGTTTGCTGAAACCTGGCGGGCTCCACATCTGCTCGACCCTGAACCGCAACCCAAAGTCCTTTATGATGGCGATTGTCGGCGCGGAACATGTGATGCGCTGGCTGCCCAAAGGGACACATGACTGGAACAAGTTCATCACCCCTGATGAACTCTATGAGTTGCTAAACCGCGCCGGGCTGGAGCCTGTGGACCGCAAAGGGTTCGTCTTTAACCCCGTCGCATGGTCGTGGCGCCTTTCGGACCGCGATCTGAGCGTGAACTATGTGACCGCGAGCCTTAACCCTGGCTCAACTGACGCCTAAGCGCGCGCAGGATCGGGAGGGTGGCGCGGACTTGCTCTTCGCCAAGCTCATCCACGACGTTCGAGATCATCGGCGCAATAGCATTCACCGCCGCATCGCGCGCTTGTCGCCCGGCGGGGCTGATCGCCACCATCTTGCGCCGTGCGTCATCCCAATCAGGCCGGATATGCACATAACCGGCCCATTCAAGCTTGCTCAGCGTGTTCGTCATCGCGCCGCGCGTGACGTTGAAGGTCTCGGCCAGTTGCGCGGGTGAGCGTTCTCCGCCATGCCACGATAGGGAATTTAGCACCGAAAAATGCGAGATTTCCATTCCCCGCGGCAGAACGCGCGTCAGCCAACTGCGCACCGACTGATCGGCGGCCAGCAATTCACCGAACAGCATGATCGCAAGAGTATTCTTATCGTCGGTCATCTCGGGTCCGGTCAGGGCGCTGCAAAAGGGCGGCGGTTGGCAAGGCTTGGAACCTTGGCGCGGGCTTTGGCGCACTCTTCCATATCTATATCGCAAAAGTAAACGCCGGGCGCCGTACCTGCATCCAGCACCACCTCGCCCCAAGGGGCCACGACAAGTGAATGCCCATAGGTATCGCGGGTCCTATGCGCGGCGCTGGCGTGGGTGCCTGTCTGCGCGGGGGCCAGCACGTAGCAGCCGTTCTCGATCGCCCGTGCGCGCAACAAGCTGTGCCAATGCGCGGCCCCAGTGACGGGCGAGAAAGCTGCGGGCATGGTCAGTATCTGCGCCCCCGCTTCGGCCAACTGCTGGTACAACGCCGGAAAGCGCATGTCATAGCAGACCGACATGCCGATTTTGGCAAAGGTGGTTTCAGCGACCACGGCCTTGTCGCCGGGCCGGTAGCCTGCGGACTCGCGGTAAGTCTCGGTCTCGCTGATATCCACATCGAACATATGGATCTTATCGTAGCGCGCCACAATCTCGCCCTCGGGTGAGATTAGAAAAGACCGGTTAGCAAAACGCCCATCCCCGTCCCGCGTCTTGAGCGCGAGCGAACCGATCAGCAGCCAGATCCCGGCCTTTGCAGCCTCTTCACGCAGAGCCGCAAGGGTGGCATCCTCTTCCTCGAAGGCCAGCACCTCTTGCTGGTGCCTGCGGCTGGTGCTGACGCAATTGGTGACCTCAGCTGTCAGGACAAATTCGGCCCCGCCCGCCACAGCCTCGCGCAGATAGGCGAGGGTCTCTGGCAGGTTAGCGACCGGATCGTCCGACGCGTTCAATTGCAGCAGCGCGGTCTTCATCTGTCTTGCAGCAGTGGATCAAGCTTGCCCGCACGGTCCAGCGCGTAAAGCTCGTCGCAACCGCCCACGTGAACCTCGCCAATAAAAATCTGCGGCACAGTCCGGGCACCGCCCGCGCGTTGGATCATCTCTTTCTTGCGCTCTGGCTCGGACAGAACGTCGATCTCGTCAAAAGCCGCGCCCTTTTGGGTCAGCAAGCGTTTGGCGGAATGGCAAAAGCCGCAGAGCGGCGAGGTGTAAATCTCGATAGGTTGCATGGTGTCACCCTTTCAACAGTTAACGTTGCAGAGTGATTTAGGTCTCTTTGACCACGCGCGCCAGTGCAACGACGAAAACCGGCCCGGAGCCTGCATCCAAACAGGCCTTTGCCGCGGCGGTTAACGTAGCACCAGAGGTCAGCACGTCATCCACCAAAACCACGGGCCGTCCGATCAACCGGTGCCGCCTTCGCGGGTGGACGCGGATCGACTGGTTCAACACGGCAAAGCGCTCTTCTCGCCCCAGCCCATCAAGCGAGGGCGTGCGCCGCATGCGCTGCAAAAGGTCGGCACACCACATATGACCCGATTGCGCTGCAAGAGCCTTGGCCAGCAGCGCTGACTGATTGTAGCGCCGCTTTAACATCCGCAGCCAATGCAGCGGCACCGGGGCGATCAAAGCATCGGGCGGCATGATATTCTGCGCGGATTGCGCCATCCAAAGCGCTGCCGGGCGCGCGATCTCTTGGCGGTCGCCGTGTTTGAGCGCCAGCACCAGTTTACGCCCTGTATCGCGATACAGCACAGCGGCCCGACCGCGGGTCCATGGCCGCGGCGTCGTCAGGCAGGCATCACAATGCGGTGACAACTGATCGCCCCCGCCCGGCAATGGCGCGCCGCAAGCATCGCAAACCGTGCCTCCGATAAAGGAAGTATCGCGCCAACAGCTACCACAGAGGCCGAAATCAGCATCTACAAGCCCCCCGCAGGCAAGGCAGCGGGCGGGGTAAAGCAGGGATACCGCTGTTTGAAGTCCCGGCGGCAGCATTCTATTGTTCCTTCATGACAACACAGCCCTCCCTGACCGATCCCACAGCCCTCGCCCATCGCCGCGCACGCGCGACGGAGCGGGGCATGTTTTTGCAGCAGACCGCGATGGACGAGATCAAAGATCGGCTGGAAGTGGTTAACAAGTCGTTTACGACACCCGCCATCGTGACCGCCTTCCCTCAGGTCTGGTCCGATCTCTTGCCGGACGCCACGATCGTGCCCGAGGCCGAAGTGCTGGATCTGGCCCCACAAGCCCATGACCTCGTCATTCACGCGATGGGGCTACACTATGCGGATGACCCGATCGGTCAGCTGATCCAATGCCGCCGTGCCCTGCGCCCGGACGGGCTTTTGCAAACCGTGGCCTTCGGCGGGCAGACCTTGCACGAGTTACGCGCCTGTCTCGGTGAGGCCGAAGCCGAGATCACTGGCGGCATGTCGCCCCGTATCGCGCCGATGGCCGAACTTCGTGACCTCGGCGCGCTGCTGCAACGCGCAGGTCTGGCGCTGCCCGTGGCCGACAGCCTGCCGCTGACCGTTGAATATACCGATGCATGGGCTTTGATGCGCGATCTGCGCGCGATGGGTGAGGCGAATGCGCTGCAAGGGCGATTGCGCCGTCCCACCGCACGCGCGGTTTTGAACCGTGCCGCAGAGCTTTATGCCAGCCACTTTACCGCGCCCTCGGGCCGCATCACCGCGACCTTTGATCTGATCTTCCTCGCGGGCTGGGCACCGGACGAGAGCCAGCCTAAACCGCTACGTCCTGGTTCAGCTCAACAACGGCTCGCAGATGCGCTGAATAGTCGCGAGGAGCCTCTGCCCGATTGACCCAGAGGGAAGACCCGCTATTTCTGCGCGAACCCCATGTGCAAGGAACATCCGATGCAGGCCAATCAGAATGACCGCGTTCAGCCAGTCCACGCCCCTGCCGAGCATCCCGCGGTGCCGCGCCCAAAGGTCGGCGTGTTGCTCGCCAACCTCGGCACGCCCGACGGGTATGACTATTGGTCCATGCGACGCTACCTGAACGAGTTTCTCTCAGACCGCCGGGTGATCGACTACAGCCCGTGGAAGTGGCAGCCCCTGCTGCAACTGGTGATCCTGACCAAACGCCCTTTCTCCAGCGGGGCGGCCTATAAATCGATCTGGAATGAAGCCGAGAACGAAAGCCCGCTGGCAACGATCACCAAGGCGCAAACCGCCAAGATCAAGGCGGCGATGCAGGCGCGTTATGGGGCGGATGTAATGGTCGATTATGCCATGCGTTACGGCAACCCTTCGACGAAATCCAAGGTCGAAGCGATGGTGGCCGCGGGCTGCCAGAAGATTTTGTTCTTCCCGCTCTACCCACAATACGCGGGCGCCACGACGGCCACTGCAAATGACGCCTTCTTTGCCGCGCTGGCAAAGGAAAAATGGCAACCGGCTGCGCGCACCGTGGCCCCTTATTTCGACCGGCCTGACTATATTGAGGCGCTAGCCCAGTCCATTGAACGGGCCTATGCGGCAAAAGATAAAAAGCCCGATTTGCTGATCTGCTCCTACCACGGGCTGCCGCAGCGCTACCTGATGGAGGGCGACCCCTATCACTGCCAATGTCAGAAAACGACGCGACTGCTCAAGGAGCGGCTCGGTTGGCAGGACAGCGAGATCATGACAACGTTCCAGTCGCAGTTCGGCCCTGAGGAATGGTTGCAGCCCTATACGGTCGAAGAAGTCGCGCGGCAGGCAAAGGCCGGCAACAGGAGCATCGCGGTTTGTGCCCCTGCCTTCTCATCCGATTGCATTGAGACGCTGGAAGAGATTAACGAAGAGATCAAAGAGAGCTTTGAAGAGGCGGGCGGCGAGGATTTCACCTACGTTCCCTGCCTCAATGACGATGACGCGCATATCGATGCGCTGTCGACCATTATCACTGAAAATCTGGCAGGCTGGCTCGAATGAGCCGGTCTCGGGCCGCAACGGCGGCCCGCTGCAAAACCGACCCCCAAAACGCAAAAAAGGCGGTGCAAGCACCGCCTTTTTCGTTTGATCGTCAGTTCCGATTAGTCGGAAGCAACAGCTGCGGCAACCAGGGCCAGCAGGATCAGGGGAACCAGGATGCCCGAGGACGAACCTGTTGTTTCTTCCACGATGACCGGTGCTTCAACAATCGGCTCAGCCAGCGAACCGGCGAAAGCAGTGGATGCAGCAGCGGACAGAGCAGCGGCGAGAACGAGTTTCTTCATAACATAACCTCCAGAATAGGCGTGCAGTATCACGTACATACACGCGCCCAAGACTTACCTCGTGAGTCCGTTCTAAACAGTATAGGCGAAAGTTTGCAAACCCGGAATCAGCTATTGCACAAAGGAATCAGGGGGATGTCGTCAAATTAGCAACACTTGGGTGCCTACCTTGGACAAGGCGAAAAGTTCCGCGATATGTTCATTGTAGAGCCCGATGCAACCATTGGAAGACTTGCGGCCAATTTTTCTGGTGTCATGGGTGCCGTGGATTCGATAATAGGTCCAGCTCAGGTACAAAGCGTGTGTGCCCAACGGGTTATCCGGGCCCGGCCCCACATAGGGCGGCCATTCGGGATTGCGCTTGAGCATCGAAGGCGTCGGACGCCAGCTTGGCCCCTCGACTTTCTTGATAATACGGGTCCGGCCCCGACGGGTCAGGTCTTCGGTCAGTGGCACGGACGAAGGGTAGAGCTTATAGACGCTCTGATCCTCGGACCAGTAATGCACTGCGCGGCTGTCGATATCCACGAGGATCGCGCCGTTGCGGGTATTGCTGAAATAGGGGCGCCAATCCAGCATACGAAAGCTGGACAGGTTGCGCTTGGTGCTCTCAGTGATGTCGCGTTCGGTTTGGGTCGTCGCAGCAGAGTTGAGCGACGACGTATCCTGCGCGATGGCCGGGGCGGCGAGCATGGCGGCACTACCGGCAAGAAAGCCACGGCGGCTCTTGATCGAAAAACGGTGAGCGGACATGGGTATCTCCAGACTGAGTGATGATTATGCTAAGTTTTCTCTATATGGCCCGAATGTCGCAGTATCAATTCAAACCGGCGTGCGCTGGCAGACTCACGCCGATGTGCGTTTGAACTGCAACGCAAGCCGATGTAAGGCAGAAAAAATTTAACAGCGTGGAGCGCTCCAAATGATCCGTATCCTGTCCATTTTGCTGGCGCTCACGGTGGCGTTGGCTGCCTGTACACCAGTTTCGGCCCCCGGCGGTAAATCCGGCAACATCTATCGCATCAGCCGCGGCGACGCAGGCAAAATCCAGTTCCGGATGCTGGATTCGGTCAACGCCCTGCGCAGTTCCGCCGGTGCACCGGCATTGGAACTGGACTCCAAGCTGAACGCCGCCGCGGCCACCCATGCCCGCGATATGTCGGTACAAAACCGCCCCTGGCATTTCGGGTCTGACGGTTCCTCCCCGATCGACCGCATCCAGCGCGTGGGCTATACCGGCGGTCTGGTGGGCGAAGTCATCTCGGAAACCTATGAGACCGAGTTGGAAACCCTCGCTGCCTGGATGGAACAACCCGACACCCGCCGCATCCTGATGTCGCCTGAAGGACGTCAGATGGGCTTCTCTTGGTATCAGGAAGACGGTGGCAAGATCTGGTGGACGCTGGTCGTCGGCAACTGATCGAAGCGAAGCCTTAAGAGCTACTAAAAAAAACCGGCGGTGAAATCACTCACAGCCGGTTTTTTTGTGTTTTTGGTTCGGTGCGTTGCAGAGCTGTGCTCAGAGACGGCTAAGGTATTTGCGCGACATGACCATTAACTAAAACACTTAATCAGCCGTACTTCCGCAGGGCTTCCAGCTCGAGGTCTAGCTTCAACTGATCCTCGGCGATCCGCTCCATGAGCGCCTTGGGGGCAGCTTCGTCCTGCTCGGCCTTCAGCGCGCCGCGAAGGTCGGCGAGCTTGCTCTTCAACTGCACGGCCAGCGGCTTCGCGTGATTTTCCTTTAAAATCCGGTCCATCACCGAGTCCTTAGGATTGGAGAGAAACTCCAGCGGCTTACCAGCGCCCGGAAGATCCTTAAACTCATCAGCTTTTTCAGCAGCTTGCATCGCCATCTCGATGGCTGAGTTCAATGGATGTGCCATTGGATACTCCTTAATTGAGCTCTGCTCATGATATAGGAAGGCGAAGACAGTCTTGGTAGCCCTACCGATTATCCAACCCCGGAGTCGGGAGAACCTAAGGCGTAATCAGGATCGGCGTGCCGTCACGCACCATCGCATAGATATCTTCGATCTCGTCGTTATCGACGGCGATACAGCCCCAGGTCCAATCGCCTTTTTCCTTCTTCCGCGGGTCTTGTTGCCCGTGGATAAAGATATCTCCGCCCGGGCTCTTACCCAAAGCGCGGGCGACTTCAACGTCACGGGCATTTGGATAGTCGATACCTACGGACAGGTGGAAACGACTGTTCGGATTGCGACGGTCAATCCGGTAGAGCCCTTCGGGCGTGCGTCCGTCACCTTCCACCGTCTTATGGCCAACGGGCGCGAAGCCAAGCTTGATCCGGTAATCTTCCAAAACGCGGTTGTGATGCAGGAGCATCATCCGGCGCTGGCCTTTGTTTACGACCACATAGGTCACTTCTGGCCCGTTGTAGCGTTTGAACTTGCTGCTGCTACATGCGCCAAGCGCCACCAGAGCGGTGCCGCCAAGTATCATCGTCCTGCGTTTCATTATTGTGCCCTCGATGCCCCGGCCTTTCCGGCCTTTTGATTGGCGGTAGCATAAAGCAAAGTTAATTTCATTCAAAAAGAGGTGATCATCGGCATTCGCGTCACGCTTCCGGCAATGTCAGACAGGCCGCCAATTCCACATGCGAAGACCAGCGGAACTGATCAACAACCTGCACCCATTCGAGGCGATAGCCCGCCGCCACCAAGCTTTGCACATCGCGGGCAAAGCTGACGGGGTTGCAAGAGACATAGGCAAGACGCGGCACCTGCGCGCGGATGATCTCTGCCACCTGCGCTTCGGCTCCGGCGCGCGGCGGATCAAGTACGACGGCCCGGGCCTTGGCCAATTCGTCGGGCAGCAGCGGGCGCCGGAACAGATCGCGCGCGGCAGTGGTCACGGGCTTGAGGCCCGAAGCATTGCGCCATCCGCCTTCCAGCGCTTTGAGCATCTCAGCATCGCCTTCGACGGCATGCACCCGCGCCTTTTCCGCGAGAGGGAGAGAGAAAGTCCCCGCCCCGGCGAAAAGGTCGATGATGTTTTCCGCATCGCCCACCGCTTCGTTCACAGCCGCCAAGAGCGAAGCTTCCCCGTGACGCGTGGCTTGCAAGAAGGCACCGGGCGGCGGCGTGACCTGCGCTTTGCCAAACCGCTGTGCGGGCGGCGCGCGCATGGCGATCACCTCATCGTTCCAAGTCAAACGCGCCAATCCGAGCTTTTCACAAGTCTGCGCCAATTGCTGGCGGAGCGGCCCGTCCAAAGCTTTGCCCTTGGTCACCGCCACGTCGAGACCTTCTTCGGACAGAGTCACGGTAACCGCCAGTTCAGCCTTCCGACTGGTCCCGATCAGCGCCAGTTCCTCGGCCACTTTCAGTCCCGGCAACAATGTCGGATCAACCAACTGACAGCCCGGTACTTCGATTAGCACATCCGATGCACGGCCATGAAACCCCGCCATCGCGCCTTTCTTAGTGCGCCGTGCAGCAAAGGTGGCGCGGCGACGGGACTGTGCGGGCGAGGTCTGGATCGGGCGAAACACTGTTTCCAACCCATGGGCCGCAAGCGCATTGCGCACGACATCGACCTTCCAATCGGCAACAAAATCATCCGCCGCATGCTGCAGCTGACAGCCACCGCAGGATTTGAAATGCCGACAGGGCGGCGCGACGCGCTGCTCGGAGGGTGTCACGATACGGACGTCGCGCAATTGCTGGCCTTCGACCTCGCCGCTTACGGTCTCGCCGGGCAATGTCATCGGGGCAAAGATCGGGCCTTCGGCAATGCCGTCGCCGTGGTGGCCCAAACGCAAGATTTTATGTTCTGTCATAGCCTGCCCATAGCGCGGAGAAAGCTACGGCGAAAGCCTATTCCGCCGCTTTGACATCCAGAAAGCCGCCCGACTGCCGATGCCAATAGCGCGCATAGAGCCCGTCTTGCTTCAACAATTCGTCATGACTCCCCAGTTCTGCAATGCGCCCCGCATCCAGAACCAGAATACGGTCCATCTCGGTCAAGGTCGACAGCCGGTGAGCGATGGCGAGCACGGTCTTACCCTCCATGACCCGGCCTAGCGTCTGCTGAATGGCGGCTTCCACCTCACTGTCGAGCGCGCTTGTCGCCTCGTCCAGGACAAGAATTGGAGCGTCCTTCAGGATCGCCCGCGCCAGCGCAATCCTCTGCCGCTGCCCGCCGGAGAGCTTCACCCCGCGCTCACCCAAATGCGCGTCGTAGCCGCGGCGGCCTTTGTGGTCTTCGAGGTCTTGAATAAACTCATGCGCTTCGGCCCGCTCTGCCGCGGCGATAACTTCTTCTTCTGTTGCATCGGGCCGACCATAGAGGATGTTGTCCCGCGCTGAGCGGTTGAACATCGCGGTTTCCTGCGTGACCATGCCGATATTGCGGCGCAGGCTTTCCTGTGTGACGTCGGAAATATTCATCTTATCAATCATGATCTTGCCCTGCTCCGGTTCATAGAGCCGCAAGAGCAGCGCCACGAGTGTCGACTTCCCCGCGCCCGAGGCGCCGACGATCCCCAACTTCTCGCCCGGTCGAATGGTCAGCGAAATCTTTTCGATCCCGCCCGCCTGCCGCCCGTAAGCAAAACCGAGGTCACGCAGTTCAATCTGGCCTTGGTCAACGACCAACTCCCGCGCCTCAGGCCCGTCATCGAGCCGAACCGGCGGGGTCAGTGTGTTCATGCCGTCCTCAATCTCGCCAATATTGGAATAGATCGCCATCAGCGTGAAGGAAACCCAACCGGTCATCTGCGCGATGCGGATCGCGATTGCGCCAGAGGCAACGATATCCCCTTCGCTCGCCATCCCCCGCTGCCAGAGCAGAATGGTCCCCCCAAGCAACAGAACGGGCAACAGACCCGCGAGGCTCATCAGGGCCAGCCGGAAACCGGCGGCGAGATAGCCAAACTCCAACGCGCGGCTGCGAAAGCTCTGCATGGCGCTCAGCGCGGCGCGGTCCTCATGGTCGGCATGGGCAAAGAGCTTCACCGTCTTGATATTGGTGATCGTATCGACCACCTGCCCCGAGACCATCGCCCGCGCCCCAGCACGACCTGCGGCCCGTTTGCGCACGCGCGGCAGGAACCAGCGGATCAGGGCGAGATACATCACCAACCAGACCGCAAACCCAAGCGCCACGCGCCAGTCAATCGCCAGCAGCAACACTACCGAGCCCACAAGCGACGCCAGCGCAAAGGCGACAACATTGATCACCTCTGCCGCCACATCCGTCACCGCCCGCGCCGCCTGCATCTGCTTCTGCGCGATGCGCCCGGCAAAGTCGTCATCAAAGAAATTGACGTTCTGACCTAGTGTCCAACGGTGCAAGCGTGACAGCACCAACGGGTTCACATTGGGCTGCACCATGATCGCGTTCGATGCCGACGACAGGCCAAAAAGCACAGGCCGCGCCACAAGGAAGAACGCCACCGCCCCCAGCACAAGCACAAGGCTGCTGCCTTCGAAAAACCGCTCCGGTCCCGCGCTCACCGTCGCATCGATGACCCTGCCCAGGATCCAAGCCGTCCCCGCCTCCATCGCGCCTGCCGCTGCTGATAAAATGGCCGCGAGCCAGAGCACCGGCCAAGCGCCCGCCAAGCACCAACGCATAAAGGCCCCCAGCGTCTGCGGCGGCGCGCCGTCTGCGGGGTGGAAGGGGTTGATCCAATCGGAAATGCTCACGTCTTATCATCCAATGTCAAAAAGCCGCCGGACTGACGGTGCCAAAAGGCTGCATATAGGCCGCCTTTCCGCAAAAGCGCGTCATGGCTGCCCTCTTCGACAATACGCCCCTGATCCAACACAAGAATTCGATCCATCTCGGCAATGGTCGAAAGTCGGTGCGCGATAGCGATCACGGTCTTGCCCGCCATCATGCCATAGAGCGTTTCCTGAATAACCGCTTCCACCTCGCTGTCCAGCGCGCTGGTCGCCTCGTCCAACAGCAGGATCGGCGCGTCTTTCAGGAACACCCGCGCCAGCGTGATCCGTTGCCGCTGACCGCCGGACAGTTTCACGCCGCGCTCACCGACCCGCGCGTCATAGCCGCTGCGCCCTTCGGGGTCGGTCAAGTCGAGGATGAACTCATGCGCCTGCGCCTGCTTCGCCGCCGCGATCATCTCAGCTTCGCTGGCATCGGGCCGACCATAAAGAATATTTTCGCGCACCGAACGATGCAGCAGCGAGGAATCCTGCTGCACCACACCGATTTGCCGCCGCAGACTATCTTGGCGAACCCGGGTGATGTCCTGCCCATCGATCCTGATCTCGCCTGCCTCGGCGTCATAGAACCTTAGCAACAGCTTCACGAGGGTCGATTTCCCTGCTCCCGAGCGCCCCACAAGGCCGATCTTCTCGCCCGGTTGTACGGTAATATCGACGCCTTGCACACCGCCACTGCCACGTCCGTAGTGATGGTTCAGACCCTTCATCTCGATCCTGCCCGCGGTAAAGGCCAGTGGCGGCGCCTCAGGATGGTCCGTCAATGTGATTGGCTGGGCGATGGTCTCCATCCCCTCGGCCACGACACCCAACTCGCGAAAAAAGCTCGACAGCGCCCACATGATCCAACCGGTCATGGCATTAAGCCGCAACGCCAGCGCGGCGGCGGCGGCGACCACGCCGACAGTCGCCTCACCACCCATCCAAAGCGCAAGAGCCCAGCCGACCACGCCAACGATCAACAACCCGTTCAGGATGGTCAGCACCACATCCATAATAGTGAAAATGCGCATTTCGCCCTGAAAAGTACGCCGCGCCTCTTCGATAGCTTCGCCGGCGAAATCCACTTCCAGATCGTGATGCGCGAACATCTTGACCGAATGGATATTCGTATAGGCATCGACCACCCGCCCCGTCACCTGCGAACGCGCATCTGATGCCGCTTTCGACGCCGGGCCAACACGCTTCACTGTCCAAGCCACCAACCCGCCATAAAGCACGAGCCAGCCTAAAAGCGGCACTAACAAGCGAATATCCGAGGTGGACAGCAAGATCGCCGCCCCGATCACATAGGCCAGCGAATAGGAGATTGCGTCAAAGACCTGAAAGACCACCTCCCCCGCCGCCGGGGGTGTTTGCATGATGCGGTTAGCGATGCGCCCGGCGAAATCATTCTCGAACCAACCGACCGATTGCCGCAAGACCTGCCGATGCGCGCGCCAGCGGATCAACGTACCGAAATTCGGCAAGATCGCGTTGTTGAGCAACATGACGTCAAATGCCTGTACCAGGGGCCGCAGGAACAAGACGGCCAAGGCGACGAGGATCAACTCGGTCCCATAGCGCGCCCACATTTGCGAGGGATCACTCCCCAGCAGATCGACCAAACGGCCCATGTAATAGATCAGCCCGACCTCAATCGCGGCAACGACGATCGCCATTACCCCTGCGAGAGCAAAGACCTTTTTGAACGGCTGAGAATACTCCCGCATGAAGGGCCAGAGCCCCTGCGGCGGGTCGTCTTTCTCGCGGTAAGACACATAGGGATCGACGAGGTTCTCGAAAAAACGAAACATAAGGAGGCCTTGGAATAAAACGCGCAAAATGACCGGCGCCGTCCGCTGACAGAGCCGAAATAGGGCTGTGGTTATGTCAGCTTAGCTGAACCAGATCCCACGGTACATTTCGCACACCTCCTTGGTAAGGCGTCTTGCATAGCCGAAATTGAACGTTTTGTCGACGGGCTAGCGCCCGTTCAGCAGGTCTGCATGTGTAAGCGCGAAGCCGGAATCGATCCACAACTGTTCTAGCCGAGCCAGTTCCTGCCCCAGTTCAGGGCCGCTGAACCGCGGCATCAGGTCTTTTGCTTTCACCGGAAAACGTGCCGCGGCAGCGATCTCTATCGTCTCTAACACAGCCTTTTCGGGCATCTCCTCTGCCAAACACCCGCGCAAAAGCGCAGCTGCCCGCGCCGCTGCGGCTCCGTGTCGATAAGCCAACTCCGGCAAGGGAGGTCCCGCAAAACCCTGCTCATGCAGCAGGGCGAGGTACTTCGCATCCGCCTTGCTGAGCCGCAGGCGGTCGCTCGCCCTCTGCCCGCCCAGCGCGGCCAGCCGGCATAGCCAGTCTGGGGCCAAGCCCAGCGCCTGTTCAAAGTGGACCAACATAGAAATCCAGCGATCTTCGCTGCCGGGCAACAGTACAGGCAGCACCCCGGTTTGCCGCATCAAAGCCAAAGCCGGTGCGGGATCAGGCGCGCGGTGAAGCTTCTTAAACTCCTGTCCTACACGCTCGGCCGATAGCGTCTCTAACCCGTCAAGATTTGACGCAATTGCATCCAGCGCTTCGGCGTCTGGCCCCTCACTCGGGTCGCCATACCAAGCCAAGAAACGAAAGTAGCGCAGAGTGCGGAGGTAATCTTCCCTGATACGCTGCCCCGCATCTTCGATAAACCGCAACCGCCGTGTCTCCAAATCCGGCAGCCCGCCCAACGGATCAATCACGCGACCCTCTGGCGTCGCGTAAAGCGCGTTCATCGTAAAATCGCGGCGTCGGGCGTCTTCCGCAATATCCGTAGAAAACGCCACTACAGCCCGGCGGCCATCCGTCTCTACATCCCGGCGGAAGGTCGTAATTTCAAAAGGCTTGCCACCCGACACCAGTGTCACAGTGCCGTGGTCGATCCCCGTCGGCACAGCCTTGACCCCGGCGGCCTTGGCCAGCGCCATGACTGTTTCAGGCAGCGCGTCTGTCGAGAGATCCACATCGCTGTCAGGCAGGCCTAGAAGCGCATCGCGTACACAGCCGCCGACAAAATAAATATGATGACCACCCTCTTGCACCACGCGGCAGACCCGCTGTGCGTCTTCGTCCGTCAGCCAGCGTGTCTGGGGAGGAATCATTTGTTCATGCGAGTTGCCCATGCGCGCAACATACGCGCGGTGGCGCCCCAGATGTAATAGGGGCCGTAGGGAACAGTGTAATAATACCGCCGCTGGCCGCGCCAACGTCGGGAATGCACGATGTAATTGCTTGGGTTCAGCACATGGTCGAGCGGCACGCGGAAGACCTCTTCGACCTCGCCGGGCTCGGGCACCACGGTAAAGTCGCGGGTCACATGGCCTATGACAGGCGTCACGCTAAAGCCTGTCACGGTCTCATGCGCAGGCAGCACGCCCAAGACATCCACAATCTCGCTCGGCAGTCCGATCTCTTCGCGGGCTTCGCGCAAGGCGGCGGCGATCACATCTACATCGCCGCCATCTTGTTTGCCTCCGGGGAAAGCAATCTGCCCCGGATGGTGCTTCAAAGCTGAAGACCGTTTTGTCAGGATCAGTTCCAACCGCGTCCCGGTATCGACCACCGGGGCCAATACGCCCGCGGGCCGCAAAGCGCGGCCCTTGGGCAAAGTGACCTCGGGGTTCAGGTCAAAGTCAGAGGATTCCACCCCCGTTTGCGCAAGGGCCGCACGGAAGGATTGGAACCGATCGCTCACCTTATGCCTTGGCCTCGAAGCCGACGCTCTCGGGGTCGAGATCGTAATGTGCGCCGCAGAACTGACAATCGGCGGTTACGCGGCCATCGTCCGTCGTCATCTTCTCAATGTCGCGCGCCGAATAGATCGACAGGCTCTGGCGTACACGGTCTTCGGAACAGGTGCAGCCAAAGCGCACCGGTTGGGCATCATAGACCCGCGGTTGTTCCTCGTGAAACAATCGCAGCAATAGATCAGTCGGCGGAACGCTCGGGCCGATCAATTCCAGATCTTCTACGGTGCCGAGCAGGATGTTAACGCGGTTCCAGTTTTCGGCCTCATCACCCTCAACCAGATCATCTGCTTTCAGCACATCACCCGTACCTTCGCCCGAAGCCGCCAGCGGCGATGCCTTGGGCATATGCTGCAGCATGATGCCACCTGCGCGCCAATGCTCCGGCTCATCGGGGCCAGAGGATTTGCCAAAGCTCAGCGAAAAGCGGGTTGGCAATTGTTCAGACTGCGCGAAATAGGATTCCGCACAGGCCGAAAGCGATCCGCCCGCCAGCGGCGTGATGCCCTGATAGGGGGTCATGCCTTTGCCTTGGTCGATCATAATCGCGAAATAGCCTTCGCCAATCTGCTCGAACGGTGCCGCGTCTGTCAAGCGATCCGCATCATAGCTGGCATAGGCACGAATACGGGCCGGCTCGCCATCTTTCTCGGGGCCGTAGTAATCGGTGGCGATCATCCGCACGGCGCCTTTCGACTGCACCTGCAGCGACAGCTTCCAACGCAGCTTGATCGTCTGACCGATCAGCGCGGTCAGCAAAGCCATCTCGGCGACCAGTGCTTCGACCTGCGGCGGGTAATCGTGCTGTTTCAAAATACCTTCCAACACGCCATCAAGCC
Source organism: Sulfitobacter delicatus (assembly GCF_900102535.1). Classification (GTDB taxonomy): domain Bacteria; phylum Pseudomonadota; class Alphaproteobacteria; order Rhodobacterales; family Rhodobacteraceae; genus Sulfitobacter; species Sulfitobacter delicatus. The sequence goes on from NZ_FNBP01000001.1 coordinate 479,899, forward strand.
GCGCCACGCGGCCGCGCATGTCGACATTGTCGAGTTGGAAGGGCAGAACGGTGTCGTCCCAGGCGATTTTAGTTCCTTGGGTCATCGGGTTTCCTTATCGGGGGCCGCTTGGCATACCGCGTCTATATAGGGGCGGCAACCCATGGAAAAAGGGGCAGCAGATGATCCGACGCACAGGCCGACCACCACGGCGTGACAAGACCTATACACCCCGTCCGGGAGTTTACGCCATCCTGCCGCTACAGAAGCGCTTTCTGATGACGTTGGAAATGGGGTCTCAATCCGAAGTGCAACTGCCCGGCGGCGGGATCGATCAGGGTGAATCACCCCTGCAAGCCCTGCACCGCGAAGTGCTGGAAGAGATCGGCTGGCGGATCGCACGCCCCCGTAGGCTCGGTGCCTTTCGGCGTTTCACCTATATGGAAGACTATGACCTATGGGCGCAGAAAATCTGCCACGTCTATGTCGCGCATCCCGTGCGACAGGTAGCCGAACCAAGCGAGCCGCACCATGCGACCCTCGTCCTGTCCAGCTCCGAAGCACTGGCGACGCTTGCAAACGACGGCGACCGGATGTTTCTGCAACGCTACCTCGGCTAGGTGCCTAGATACTCAAAGAGAATGCCTGAGACATCATCCGGAAAGTCCCGACTGCCTGCGTATTCAGAAAGCTTCCACAACAGAGCACTGAGCAACGCAGGCCCACTGAAACGACGCAAATCCCCCAACATATCGGCTAGCCCCACCTCGCCCAACATCTCACCCGCAGCATCGGGACATTCGGTGACACCGTCTGACAGCATCAGCAACCGATCCCCCGGCGACATCTGCATCTCGAACTGGTCGAATTTGATACCGGAAAGCAGGCCCACCGGGAACCCCCCGGTCCCGCTCTGCTCTACCGTTCCGTCGCTGCGCAGCAGCGCTGGATGCGGATGCCCGGCCTGCGCAATCGTCACGGCACCGCTGTCTATATCAATTATCGCCAGCATCAGCGTGAAATAATGCTCGGTATCCATCTCATCGAGGACGAGTTCATTCAGTTCCTCTATCACCTCCCCCGGCGGCCGCGCGGCATAGGAACCATCCGGCTGCAATGCCAGCGCCACATTCTGGTCCGGGGTCGTGGCCGAAAGATAACCTGCGAGCCGCGCCGTCATCAGCGCCGAACTGATGCCATGCCCCGAGACATCCAAACCAAACAGCCCTAGCTGCCCGGGCCTTACGGGAAAATAGCCCACAAGATCGCCGCCCACATGCCCGGCAGAGCGTAGCATCATCGAAAGGTTGCCCCCTTCCAGCGCGCGATACCGCTCGCGGATCAAAGACTGTTGCAGCTTCTTTGCCTCGATCAAATCCTTCTCGATCACCTCCTGCGTGCGCTGCAATTCGCCCAAAGTCTCGGAAATCAGACGGTTCTTCTGCGTCAACTCGCGCTGCATATCCAAGATACGCTGGCCTGCCGTAATACGCGCGCGCAGTTCCGCGTTGCTTACCGGTTTGGTTAGGAAATCGTCTGCCCCGGCATCCAGCCCCCGGGCGACTTCGGCCTTGTCGCTCTTGGCAGTGAGTAGAATGAAATACCCGTATTGATCCCCAGACAGCTCTCGAAAAGCGCTGCAAAACTCCAGCCCGGACATGCCGGGCATCATCCAATCGCTCAACACCAGTTCGGGCATCCGCTCTTCGCATAACGCCAACGCCGCCTCGCCCGAGCTTGCCTCCATCACCTCATAGCCCCAGCGAGCCAGAGATTTGGACAGAATGCGCAGTTGCAAGCGGCTGTCATCAACCACCAACACCAAAGGCGCCACCGCAGGCGCTGCGGCGGCCGAAGAGAGGCAAGGGTGATCCAATTTCATGCAGCAGAGTTCCCGACAGACCCCCTGCCTTAGCGGCCCGCTGCTTAACAGGCCGTGAACCGCGCCGAAAAACCTTTTGTTAAACCTCTACGCAGAGACTGCTCCCGGAACGGAGGGGCAGATGATTGATTGGAACCGCGTATTGGAATTGCGCGAAGAAGTCGGCGCAGAGGATTTTGACGAAGTCGTCGATCTCTTTCTCGACGAGGTTCAGGAGGTCATATCGCGCCTGCAAGACCACCCCGATCCCACCCAGCTCGAAGCGGACTTCCATTTCCTCAAGGGAAGCGCACTCAACCTCGGTTTCGATGCCTTTGCCGCGCTCTGCGAAGCGGGCGAAGGGAAAGCCTCTGCGGGCAATGCCAGCGATGACCTGCCTGATGTACTCACCTGCTATGCAAACTCGCGCGAGGTCTTTCTGAAAGACCTTCCGCAAAAGCTCGCCCCACCAGCCGCCTAGCGCTGCTACAGAACGAATTGCGCCAATGTCTCGTCATTGGTGATATCGGTATAAGTAAAGCCCGACCCATCCAATTGTCGCAAAAAGGGTTCGAAATTCTCAGGCCGCCGCGTCTCGATCCCGATGAGGACAGAGCCAAAATTGCGCGCCGACTTCTTAAGATACTCGAACCGGCAAATGTCATCTTCCGGCCCCAGCAGCATCAAAAACTCTTTCAGCGCGCCGGGCCGCTGTGGCATGCGCAGAATGAAATACTTCTTCACGCCCGAGTAGCGCTGCGCACGTTCTTTCACTTCCGGCAGGCGTTCAAAATCGAAATTTCCGCCCGAAGCAACACAGACAACCGTCTTGCCAACAATTTTGTCCGCCACTTCGCTCAATGCATCGATCGACAGTGCCCCCGCCGGCTCCAACACGATCCCCTCGACATTTAACATCTCGTTGATGGTCACGCAGATCCGGTCCTCGGCCAAATGCACCACATCCGCCGGATCGACCCCGCTTAACCGCGCAAAAGTCCGCGCCCCGATCTTCGCCACGGCGGCACCGTCTACAAAACTATCAACCGGTGACACATCTACTGGCACCCCAGCCTTCAAAGCCCGCGCAAAGCTCGGCGCCCCGGCGGGTTCGACGAAGGTATAATCGCAAGCATCACCGAAATAGCTGACCACGCCAGAGGACAGGCCGCCGCCACCGACTGGCAAGATCACATGATCCGGCACCCGGCCCAACTGCGCTTCAATCTCCACCGCGACCGAGGCTTGCCCCTCAATCACATCGTCATCGTCGAAGGGCGACAAGAAATGCGCGCCTTCAGATGCACAAAACGACTGTGCCGCCGCCAGGGTCGCGTCAAAATAATCTCCAACCAGCCGGATTTCGACATTCTCACCGCCGAACATCCGCGTCTTCTGCACCTTCTGCTGCGGTGTCGTGACCGGCATAAAAATCACGCCCCGCACCCCGAAATGGCTGCACGCAAAGGCCACCCCCTGTGCATGGTTCCCCGCCGAAGCGCAGACAAAGACATCCTGCGCCGGGATCACCTTGCGCATCGCATTAAACGCCCCGCGCAGTTTGTAAGAGCGTACCGGGCTCAGGTCTTCGCGCTTGAGCCAAATATCCGCGCCATAACGCTCCGACAGATGTTCATTGCGCAACAGCGGCGTGGCTGGAAACAGCGCCCGCAACGCCTCCGCTGCGGCCTGTGCTTTGGATGCAAAATTATCCGCCATCTGTGCTCTCCTTGCTACCTCACGTCGATAGGCGCGCAAGCGGCGCGGGTCAACGCAGGCTTCAATCTTGCCCACGCCTGCGAAAACCGCTACCTCGCAGGGCGAACTTGAAAGGAACTCCGTCATGTCCGCGCCCAAGAAAGTCGTGCTTGCCTATTCCGGCGGCCTCGATACCTCGATCATCCTGAAATGGCTGCAAACCGAATATGGCTGCGAAGTGGTAACCTTCACCGCCGACCTCGGCCAAGGCGAAGAGCTCGAACCGGCCCGCAAGAAAGCCGAGATGATGGGCATCGCGCCCGAGAACATCTATATCGAAGACGTCCGCGAAGAATTCGTCCGCGATTTCGTCTTCCCGATGTTCCGCGCCAATGCGGTCTATGAGGGCCTCTACCTGCTGGGCACCTCCATCGCGCGCCCGCTGATCTCCAAACGCCTTGTGGAAATCGCCGAGGAAACCGGCGCCGACGCCGTCGCCCATGGCGCCACCGGCAAAGGCAATGACCAAGTCCGTTTCGAGCTCGCCGCCTACGCGCTTAACCCCGACATCAAAGTCATTGCCCCCTGGCGCGAATGGGACCTGTCGAGCCGCACCAAACTGCTGGAATTCGCCGAAGCGCACCAAATCCCCGTCGCCAAAGACAAACGCGGCGAAGCCCCCTTCTCGGTCGACGCCAACCTGCTGCACACGTCGTCCGAAGGCAAAGTCCTCGAAGACCCCGCCGTTGACGCGCCAGACTATGTCTACCAGCGCACGGTAAACCCCGAGGACGCGCCGGACACACCCGAATATGTCGAAATCGGCTTCGAGCGCGGCGATGCGGTCAGCATCAACGGCGAGGCGATGTCCCCCGCCACCATCCTCACCAAACTCAACGAGCTTGGCGGCAAACACGGCTGCGGCCGCCTCGATCTGGTCGAAGGCCGTTTCGTCGGCATGAAATCCCGCGGCATCTACGAGACCCCCGGCGGCACGCTTCTGCTTGAGGCGCACCGCGGCATTGAATCCATCACCCTCGACCGCGGTGCCATGCACCTTAAGGACGAGCTGATGCCGAAATACGCCGAGCTTATCTACAACGGCTTCTGGTACAGCCCCGAGCGTACCATGCTGCAAGCCGCCATCGACGCGAGCCAAACCCATGTCACCGGCACCGTGTGCCTGAAACTCTACAAGGGCCACGTCCGCACCGTCGGCCGCTGGTCCGATCACAGCCTCTACTCCGAGGCCCATGTGACCTTTGAAGACGACGCCGGCGCCTACGACCAGAAAGACGCCGCAGGCTTCATCCAATTGAACGCCCTACGCCTCAAACTGCTCGCCGCCCGCGACAAACGCACCAAAGGCTGAAGCACGGGCACCAAACCCTCCTTCATCCTTTCTTAAATACCCGCGGGGGTCCGGGGGCAGCGCCCCCGGCGGCCTGCCCCACCCTCAACGCAAAAGGCCCGGACGTTCCCGCCCGGGCCTTTTCCAAATCTACAAGGTCAGATCACTCAGCGGTAACGACCTTCATCACCAATTCACCGTTCGGCTTGATCGGACCATCTTCCTTGGCGCCCAAAGTATATTCGAACACGCCGGTCTTCGTCCCGCCCTCTTCAGCGTGGACCATCAGCATCAGCATATCGCCCGATACGACGTCTTCCTGCAGGATCGCTGCAACATCGGTATTTTCACCGGCCCGCAATGGCGCATAGCCAACGACGGGGCCGGGCTTCATATCGGCATCGGTGCGGTGCACCACCAGCCAACCGTTTTCACCTGCCATGACCTTGTCTGCAGTAACGATCCCGCCCGACACGTCTTGATCGGCGGCTTCGACCATCGGAGTGGCATGGGCAGCGGCAAAGGCTGCGCCCGCGGAAAGAGTGAGGGCAATTGCGGTGCTTGTCAGAATTTTCATCTTGGTTTTCCTTCTGTTGAACCTGACACAGTCACGCAGGTCGCCCACAAAGAGTTTCACCAATGCGAAATTAAACTTTCAAACGCAGCGCATGGAGGTGCTCGTAATAGGGCAGCGCCGCGTCCAGCACATCGCGGTTCGCACCCTCGACCTCTGGCAACGGACCCTCCGGCCCTGCAAAACCTGTGCTTTTATGAATGGCCCCATACCAATGCGGCGCCCAGACACCATCGTCGGGCTTTGGACCCGCAGGCCACTGCAGCATGGCCGGGTCAAAGGACAGATCAATCGCCGCGCAAAGCGCCCGCAACATGCCTTCGGGGTTGGCGCGGATATCAGCACTGTCGACGACCAGCCCGCCCAGCCGCTCATAGAGTGCTACCTGTTTGTCAAAACCAATGTCTGCCAAGGTCGGCGCCTCGCGTTTCTCGGCGTAGCTCGCGATCACCCTTGCAGGATGACGGATCAGGTGGATGTTCACGCAACCCTCAGCCCAATCTAGTGGAAAACCGGCAATCATATGCTGGGCCATATGCTTCATATAGAGATGCGGCGTGCCGCTAGGCGCAAAGCCTTCAGGCACCTTCTGGGGGTCCTGCTCTTGCGCGGCCAAGACTGCATCGCGCATGGGGTGATCAAGCCCTGTGGCCTTTAGATATGCCGCATAAAACGGCTCATCCATCACGCTGCAATCCGCACGTGCCCCGAAACTATACATCATCGCAGTGCTCAGATTTCGGGGGCCAGACCACATCGCGATGCGCATATTTCTTATCCTTACTTCCGCTCAGGCCGGGACGCTAAGAACATCGCTCAACCATGCCAAGCGGTAAATTACGTTCACCACAGCGTGACTTCCCCCGCGACGCTCTTGCGCTAACTTCGCCTCGAAGGCAGCACTATGCCAGAGGAGGACCATCATGTTCCAATTTGCCAATCTTAAACCCGCCATTCTTTCCCTCGCCATCGTGCTAGGCCTCGTGGCGCAAAGCCGCAGCGTCGCCGCGGCTGAGACCGAAGTGCTGACCGTTGCGGGCGGGTGCTTTTGGTGCGTCGAAGCGGATTTCGAATCCGTGAAGGGCGTAAAAGAAGCCGTTTCGGGGTTTGCTGGCGGGCGGACAGAAAACCCGACCTACAAACAGGTCACCGGCGGCAATACCGGCCATTACGAAGCCGTGCAGATCGCATTTGACCCCTCGGTCGTCAGCCGCGATACGCTTCTGAACCTCTTCTTCCGCTCCATTGACCCTACCGATGCAGGCGGTCAATTCTGCGACCGGGGCGAAAGCTACCGCACCGCGATCTTTGCTGGGAACGCTGCCCAAAAAGCTGCCGCTGAAAAGGCCAAGGCCGACGCGCAGGCCGCGCTCGGTACCACAGTCGTGACCCCGATCCTCGGCGACGCACCCTTCTATCCCGCCGAAGACTATCACCAAGACTACTACAAAAGCAGCGAACGCCTAGCGTTCAGCAGCGTCGGCCTCGGTGTGAAAAAATCCGTAGCATACAAACGCTACCGTCAGGGCTGTGGTCGTGACGCGCGAGTCAAGCAACTCTGGGGCAGTGCAGCGCCTTTTGTGAAGTAAGCCGCAGCCTTAGGGCCTAGCCCCCAAAACGATGATCCCTGATTTCCTTCAGGTCGGGGATCACATCCGCCGTGCCATGCCGCGTGACCATCAGCGCCCCGGCGCGCAGAGCAAGGTCAATCGCCTGCGGCATGGTCATTCCCCTGTCCAGCCCCGCCACCAGATAACCGGTAAAGGTATCACCGGCCCCCGTCGTATCCACTGGATCGACCTTGTAGGCCGAATAGGTCTTAATCTGATGGGTCTTGTTAGAGACCCATTCACAGCCTCCGGCCCCCAGCGTGACAACAATATCATCGACCGGCAATTGGCGCAGTTCCCGCCCGGTCGCCGCCCGAAGTTGCGCCGCCTCGACCTCGTTCAGAACCAACAGATCAATCTGACTGATAATCGCTTTGACGGCGTCCGCCCTGAACGGAGCCGCCGCATAAGCGAGCCTAAGCCCGAGCGTCTTCGCAGTCTGTGCAGCTAGAACCTGCCCATTGGTCTCGTTCTGCATCAGCAACCAGTCGCCTGAAGAGGCCTCGCTCAGCGCTGCGCCGATCATCTCTTCGGTGATCTGATGGTTGGTGCCCGGAAACAGCACGATGTTGTTCTCGCCCTCGGCGTCGATAGCGATATTGGCATGACCCGTCACGCCTTCCATCAGGGTGATATGCGCCGTCTCGACCCCGTACTCTAGCAACCGTTCTAACGCCCAACCACCATCGGCCCCGAGCGCGCCGATATGCATCACCCGCGTCCCGGCCCGCGCGGCGGCGACCGACATATTGGCCCCCTTGCCGCCCAAACCTTGCCGAAACTCCAGCGCCGCGATGGTCTCGCCCGCGCCCGGCAGATGCGACACGAAATAGAAGTTATCCGCGTTGATAGAGCCGAGGTTCCAGATCATCACCCTACCTTGCAGGCCGCAAGAATGGCCATGTTGAGGATGTCATTTGCCGTCGAAGTTGAGGAACAGATCTGGATCGATTTATCGAGCCCCGTCAGGATCGGTCCGATCACCGTCGCCCCGGCCATCTCCTGCATGAGCTTCACCGAGATACTGGCGGAGTGCCGCGCCGGCACCACAAGGATATTGGCCGGCCCGGTCAGACGCGAAAACGGGTAGTTCGCCTGACTGGCCGCATTCAGCGCCACATCGACGGTCATCTCGCCTTCGTACTCAAAGTTCACGCCGCGCTGGTCCAGCACTTCGGGCGCCAAATGCATTTTCTCGGCCCGTTCCGACACAGGGTAGCCGAAGGTCGAGAAACTTACGAAAGCCACCCGAGGCTCCAGCCCCATGTGCCGCGCCACGCGGGCGCCGCTTTCAGCGATATTTGCCAGGTCATTCTCGTCTGGCCATTCATGCACAAGCGTATCGGCAATAAAGACGATGCGCCCTTTGTGCAGCAACGCCGTGATCCCCGCCGCGCCCGCTTCGGCATTGGCGTCGAAGACGTGGTTCAAACGTTCCAACACATGCGCCGATTTGCGCGTCGCCCCCGTCACCAACCCGTCACCATGACCATGCGCCAGCATCAGAGATGCAAAGACATGGCGGTCGCGAGAGGCAAGACGGTGAATGTCCTTAGTATCGAACCCTTTGCGCTGCAAACGCCCGTAAAGGAACTCTTTATAGGTCGTCAAATGCGGCGTATTGGCGGCGTTTACCACCTCCAACTCGCGCACCGCGTCTTCCATGCCCGCTTCTACCAGCTTGGCACGTACATCGTCCTCGCGACCCACCACCAGCGCCTTGCCCAACCCGGCACGCTGGTACATGACCGCCGCGCGCAACACTTTGGGATCGTCGCCTTCGGCAAAGATCATCCGCGCTTGGTTCGCCCGCGCCCGCGCATTGATGCCGCGCAGAATGCTGGCCGTGGGATCCATCCGCGATTTCAGACCGACCTCATAGGCGTCCATGTCGATGATCGGACGCCGGGCGGCACCGGTGTCCATGCCGGCCTTGGCAACAGCGGGGGGAATGCGGTGGATCAGACGCGGATCAAAAGGTGTCGGGATGATGTAATCGCGCCCGAACGTCAGCGTCTTGCCATAGGCCAGCGCGACTTCATCCGGCACATCCTCGCGGGCCAATTGCGCCAAGGCATGGGCACAGGCGATCTTCATTTCGTCGTTGATGGCCCGCGCGTGAATATCTAGCGCCCCGCGGAAGAGATAGGGAAAGCCCAGCACATTGTTGACCTGATTGGGATAATCGCTGCGCCCGGTGGCGACGATGGCGTCCATCCGAACCTCATGCGCCTCTTCGGGGGTGATCTCCGGGTCCGGGTTGGCCATGGCAAAGATCACCGGATTGTCGGCCATAGATGCCACCATGTCGGGCGTCACGGCGCCTTTGACAGAGACGCCAAGGAAGACATCCGCGCCCTTCATCGCCTCTTCGAGCGTGCGCATCTCGGTATTGGCGGCATGAGCCGATTTCCATTGGTTCATGCCCTCGGTGCGGCCTTGGTAAATCACGCCTTTGGTGTCGCACATGATGCAATTGTCATGCCGCGCCCCCATCGATTTCAGCAGCTCTAGACAGGCGATCCCCGCCGCTCCCGCGCCGTTGAGCACAATACGCACGTCTTCGATCTTCTTGCCCGACAGATGCAACGCGTTGATCAAACCGGCGGCACAGATCACCGCTGTGCCATGCTGGTCGTCGTGGAAGACGGGGATGTCCATCTCTTCCTTCAGACGCTGCTCAATGATGAAACATTCCGGGGCCTTGATGTCTTCGAGGTTAATGCCGCCAAAGGTCGGCCCCATCAGCTTGCAAGCGCTGATAAAGGCCTCGGTGTCCTCGGTATCAAGCTCGATGTCGATAGAGTTCACATCCGCAAAGCGCTTAAACAGCACCGCCTTGCCCTCCATCACCGGCTTGGACGCCAGCGCGCCCAAGTTCCCCAGTCCCAGCACCGCCGTCCCGTTCGAGATCACGGCAACCAGATTGCCCTTGTTGGTGTAATCATAAGCTGTCTCGGGGTTCTCCGCGATGGCTTCGCAGGGGACTGCGACACCGGGCGAATAGGCCAAGCTCAGGTCCCGCTGGGTGGTCATCGGCACCGTGGCACTGATCTCAAACTTGCCGGGCGTCGGCTCTAGGTGAAAGGCAAGCGCCTCTTCGGAGGTGATACGGTTCTTTCTCGTCACGACATGGCCCTTCTCTTGCTTTGAAATCTTTCTAGCCACGAACGCAGGCCTGTACAACGCAAGCCCCGCGTCACGGCAATTTTGCACGACAAAGACCGCCCATCACGCCCGCACCCCCTTTCCCTGCTTCGGGGGGTTTTGTAGGGTCCGCGCTGCAATAGGGGGCAGCCGTGCAGACAGAAAAAGTCACGCCGATGATGGCGCAATATCTTGAGCTTAAAGCGGACCACGCGGATGCGCTGCTGTTCTACCGCATGGGCGATTTTTACGAGATGTTTTTCGATGATGCCGTCGCCGCGGCCGAGGCGCTGGACATTGCGCTCACCAAACGCGGCAAGCATCAGGGCAAGGACATCGCCATGTGCGGCGTGCCGGTGCATGCTGCCGAAGGCTATCTGCTGACGCTGATCCGCAAGGGCTTTCGCGTCGCTGTTTGCGAGCAAATGGAAAGCCCTGCCGAGGCCAAGAAGCGCGGCTATAAATCGGTGGTGAAACGCGATGTGGTGCGGCTGGTGACGCCCGGCACGCTGACCGAAGAGTCCCTGCTGGAAGCGCGCCGACATAACTACCTCGCCGCCTTCGCCGAGGTGCGGGACGCCTGCGCGATGGCTTGGGTCGATATCTCGACCGGGGCGTTCCATGTGATGCCGCTGGCGCAGGTGCGGCTGGGGCCGGAACTGGCGCGGTTGTCGCCATCGGAGCTGATCGTTTCCGAGGCAAAAGAGACTGAATTGCACGAAGTCGTCTCTGATTTCGGCATCGCACTGACGGGTCTGGCACGCTCTGCCTTCGACAGTACCAGCGCCGAGAAACGAATCTGCGACCTGTTTGATATTGCCACGTTGGAGGCCTTCGGCAGCTTCACCCGCGCCGAGGTTTCGGCCATGGGTGCGGTAATTGAATACCTCACGATCACACAGCGCGGCAACCTGCCCCTGCTGCGCCCGCCGCAGAAAGAAGCCGAAGCCCGCACCGTCCAGATCGATGCCGCCACCCGGCGCAATCTGGAACTGACCCACTCGCTCAACGGAGGCCGCACCGGCTCGCTTCTGTCAATCATGGACAACACCGCCACCGCTGGCGGGGCCCGCCTGTTGGAGCGGCGCATCTCCAGCCCATCGCGGGTGGTCGATGTGGTCAAGGCCCGCGCTGACGCGGTGAGCTTTGCCTATGAAAACGCCCGCATCGCGCAGGACATCCGTACCCGGCTGCGCAATGTGCCAGACCTCGACCGTGCGCTCTCGCGGCTCTCGCTAGACCGGGGTGGTCCGCGTGACCTTGCGGGCATTCGCAACGGGTTGATCGAAGCCGAGGCCCTGCATCAGTCCCTAGCACAGCATGATCTGCCCGATCTGCTGCGCGAAGCCGCCGAGGGGCTGCAAGGCCATGGCGAACTCATTGACCTATTAGACAACGCGCTTGTTGCTGAACCGCCCCTCATGGTGCGCGATGGAGGCTTCATCGCGCCGGGCTATGACGAAGACCTCGACGCGGCCCGCGAGCTGCGCGATGAGGGGCGCAGCGTGATTGCCGGGATGCAGCAGCAATTCGTCACTGATACGGGCATTTCGGCCCTAAAGATCAAGCACAACAACGTCTTGGGCTACTTTGTCGAATGCACCGCCACCCATGCGGAAAAGATGCTGTCCCCGCCTCTGTCAGACACCTTTATCCACCGTCAGACCACCGCCAACCAAGTGCGCTTTACCACGGTCGAATTGTCCGAGTTGGAGACGAAAATCCTCAACGCGGGCAATCACGCGCAGGAGATTGAAAAACGCCTCTATGAAAGCCTGCGCGGCGCGATCCTTGACCATGCGGCGGAGATCGGGCAGGCCTCTTCCGGGCTGGCCGAAATCGACCTTGCCACAGGTCTTGCCGACCTCGCCCGCAGCGAAAACTGGATCCGCCCCCGCGTGGACATGAGCCGCGCTTTCGAGATTGAAGGCGGGCGGCATCCGGTGGTGGAACGCGCGCTGGCGCAGCAGTCAGGTGAACCCTTCATCGCCAATGACTGCAACCTTGGGGCCGAAGATGACGGTGCCAACATCTGGCTCCTAACCGGCCCGAACATGGCGGGTAAATCGACCTTCCTGCGGCAGAATGCGATCATCGCGCTGATGGCGCAGATGGGCAGTTTTGTCCCTGCCACTTCTGCGCATATCGGCATCGTAAGCCAACTCTTCAGCCGCGTCGGCGCGTCGGACGATCTGGCGCGGGGCCGCTCGACCTTCATGGTCGAAATGGTCGAGACCGCTGCGATCCTGAACCAAGCCGACGACCGGGCACTGGTGATCTTGGATGAGATCGGGCGCGGCACGGCAACTTATGACGGCCTTTCAATCGCATGGGCCACGCTGGAACATCTGCACGACGTGAACCGCGCGCGGGCGCTCTTTGCCACGCATTATCACGAGATGACGGCGCTGGCGGGCAAGCTGCCGGGGGTCGATAATGCGACTGTGGCGGTTAAGGAGTGGGAGGGCGATGTCGTCTTCCTGCACGAAGTGCGCAAGGGCGCTGCGGATCGCTCCTATGGCGTACAAGTTGCCCAATTGGCGGGGCTGCCGGCCCCTGTGATTGCCCGTGCGCGTGTTGTGCTGGAAGCCTTGGAAAAAGGCGAGCGTGAAGGCGGAGCGACGCAGAAAACCCTGATCGACGATTTGCCGCTTTTCGCCGTCAGCCCTGCTCCGCAGCCGAGGCCTGCGAAAACTTCGGCCGTAGAAGAAAAGCTCAAAGAGATCATTCCCGATGAACTTTCCCCCCGCGAAGCGCTGGAACTGATCTACAAACTAAAAGAGGCGGCCAAATCCTGACCGCCTCTTCCAAATCTAACTGAATGCGCGCTTAGCTCGCCGGGGTCGAAGACACCCCAACCTGCGCCGGGCGCAGCAGACGGTCGTGCAGCATGAAGCCCTCGGCGGCGACCTGAATGATCTCGCCCGCAACGGTGCCGGGCACCGGGGCTTCGAACATCGCTTCGTGATGCTTGGGATCGAACTTGTCACCCACTTCGGGCGCGATCACTTCGATGCCGTGCTTTTTGAAGACGCTGAGCAGCTCACGCATGGTCAGCTGGATACCTTCCAACAAAGGACCGAGAGCTTCGCGCTGCTCGTCCGTGGTGGTTTCCAGCGCACGCTTCATGTTGTCGTAAACCGGCAGCATGTCGCGGGCGAGCTTGGAGCCGCCGTAGTTTTCAGCCTCGCGTCGATCCTTATCAGACCGCTTGCGCGCGTTCTCGGCATCGGCCAGCGCGCGCATGAAACGGTCGCGGTACTGGTCACGCTCGGCGCGCAGTTCTTCGACCGCCAGCGCCTCTTCGTCGATCTCGGCCATGTCTTCAGCGTATTCTTCAGCTTCGGCGCTGTCGATCTCGTCCAAAAAGTCGTTTTCTTTCGGCTCTGCCATGTTCCACCTCTAGTTCCGGTCGGAAATTAGCTTTCCCACCAGTTGTGCCGTGTAATTCACGATCGGCACGATACGTCCATAATTTAAGCGTGTCGGGCCAATGACACCCACGGCCCCGATCACCTTACGATCAGCGTTCATATAAGGGGAAACGACCAGAGAGGAACCCGAAAGTGAGAAAAGTTTGTTTTCTGAGCCGATAAAAATGCGCACACCGTCGCCATCTTCGGCCAATTCGAGGAATTCGGCAATGTCCCGCTTGCGCTCGAGATCGTCAAACAGACTGCGAATGCGCTCGAGATCCTCGGCTTCGCCATCACCACCCAGCAGATTCGAGCGACCGCGCACAATCAGACGTTCGGACTGCTCGCCCTCACCGTCCCAAAGCACCGCGCCGCTTTCGACGAGTTGTTGGGCCAGCACATCAATCTCCTGACGCCGCCTGGCGATCTCCTGTTTGATGCTGCGCTGCAACTCACTAATCGTCTTGCCTTCGACAAAGGCATTCAGGAAATTCGCCGCTTCACGCATTGAGCTTGGGGTCTGGCCGGGTGGCGGGGTAAAGAGACGGTTTTCGACATGACCGTCAGAGAACACCAGCACCACCAGCGCACGATCCGGCGATAAAGAGACAAATTCGATATGTTTGATCGGCGCTTCATGCTTGGGCGTCAGCACCAACGACGCGCCATGTGTCACCCCTGACAAGGCCGAGCCAATCCGGTCCAGCAACCCGCCGACATCCGCAGAGTTATTGCCAAGAGTCGCATCGATCTTCTCGCGATCCAATTCCGTCGGATCGCCAATTTCGATCATGCCATCGACGAACATGCGCAGCCCCATCTGCGTCGGAATACGCCCGGCAGAGACATGCGGGCTGTCGAGCAGACCCATATACTCCAAGTCCTGCATCACGTTGCGGATCGTCGCGGCAGAGACCTTCTCACTGAAATCCCGCGTCAAGGTTCGCGACCCCACGGGATCGCCGCTTTCCAGATAGCCTTCGACCACCCGGCGAAAGACTTCGCGGGATCTATCGTTCATGTCTTTTAGCAATTCAGGCGTGTTTTTCATCTGTGCTCGCTCTCTCGTCTAATAAAGGTACAAGGCGGGCAAACGTCAATCGGGGTTGCATCAAAGCCTTCGAGGGCGGTATCCCCGGGCAACATTAAAAAGGATATGTCATGCGTCCCTCTGGCCGGAAACTCGATGAAATGCGCGCCGTCTCGGTAGAGACAGGTTTCACCAAACATGCCGAGGGTTCGGCCCTGATCAAGATGGGCGACACCCATGTGCTCTGCACCGCAACCATCGAAGACCGCGTGCCGCCGTTTATCAAAGGCTCCGGCTTGGGCTGGGTGACAGCTGAATACGGGATGCTGCCCCGCGCCACCAATACGCGGATGCGCCGTGAGGCCGCTTCGGGCAAGCAAGGCGGCCGCACTGTGGAAATCCAACGTCTGATTGGCCGCGCCCTGCGCGCCGGGGTGGACCGCTCTGCCCTGGGCGAGCGTCAGATCACCGTCGACTGTGACGTGCTGCAAGCCGACGGCGGCACTCGCTGCGCCTCGATCACCGGCGGCTGGATCGCCCTGCGACTAGCGGTGAATAAGCTGATGAAAGCGGGCGATGTCGTCTCCGATCCACTGGTCGATCCCGTCGCCGCAATCAGCTGCGGCATTTACGCAGGCCAGCCGGTGCTCGACCTCGACTACCCCGAAGATTCTGAAGCTGGCGTCGACGGCAACTTCATCATGACCGGCTCTGGCAAGCTGATCGAAATACAGATGAGCGCCGAAGGCTCCACCTATACCCGCGACCAGATGAACCAGTTGATGGACTTGGCCGAAAAAGGCGTTGGCGAGCTCGCTGAAATCCAAAAATCGGTTACTGCATGACACGCAAGTTCACAGAAAGCCGGATTCTGATTGCCACGCATAACGCGGGCAAGCTTGAGGAAATGGGCCAACTCTTTGCGCCGCACGGAGTTTCCGTGGTCGGCGCGGCAGAGAAGGACCTGCCAGAGCCGGAAGAGACAGAAACCACCTTTGTCGGCAATGCGCGGATCAAAGCCCATGCGGCGGCTAAGGCGACCGGCCTGCCCGCCCTAGCGGACGATTCCGGTATCGAGGTCGAAGCGCTCAACAACGCCCCCGGTGTCTATACCGCCGATTGGGCCGAAACCGAGAACGGCCGCGACTTTGTAAGGGCCATGACAAAGACCCGCGCTCTACTTGAAGAGAAGAACGCCCCCCACCCCCGCCGCGCGCGCTTTTGCGCGACTTTGGTGCTGGCCTGGCCCGATGGGCACGACGAGGTGTTCGCGGGAAAGGTGAATGGGACACTGGTTTGGCCCATGCGCGGCAAACAGGGGCATGGCTATGACCCGATGTTCCAGCCTGACGGCTACGACGTAACTTTCGCCGAGATGGATGCTGAGCAAAAAAACCGTATCAGCCACCGCGCTGATGCCTTTGAGAAACTGATTGCGGGCTGTTTTGGCTGAAGATTGGCAACAGGGTGGTTTCGGCCTCTACATCCACTGGCCATTTTGTGAGGCCAAATGCCCCTATTGCGACTTTAACTCTCACGTTAGTCGGAAAATCGACCAATCCGCGTGGCGCGATGCCTATCTCGCTGAGCTAAAACGCGCCGCGGACGAAACGGCGGGCCGCGTGCTCAACGCAGTATTCTTTGGCGGTGGCACCCCGAGTTTGATGGACCCGGATGTTGTCGCCGACATCATCTCCGCCATCCGCGGGCACTGGCCGACTGCGAATGACCTGGAGATCACACTAGAAGCCAACCCCGGCTCGGTTGAAGCAGGTCGCTTCGCCGCCTATCGCCAAGCGGGTGTGTCCCGCGTCTCGATGGGCATCCAAGCTTTGAACGATGCGGACCTCAAAAAACTGGGACGGCTGCATTCTGCAAAAGAGGCGATGACCGCTTTCGACATTGCCCGTAACACATTCGAACGCGTCAGCTTCGATCTGATCTATGGTCGGCAAGAACAGACGGTTGAACAATGGGAACAAGAGCTGAAGCAGGCGCTATCCCTCGCGATAGACCATATTTCGCTCTACCAGCTGACAATCGAACAAGGCACGGCTTTCGGAGATCGCTATGCCCGCGGCAAGCTACGCGGTTTGCCCGACGAAGACCTCGGCGCGGATATGTTCACCGTGACGCAAGATATCTGTAACCAAATGGGCATGCCCGCTTATGAGGTCTCCAACCACGCCCGCGACGGCGCCCAATCGCGGCACAATCTCATCTATTGGCGTTATGGAGACTATATCGGGATCGGTCCCGGCGCCCACGGACGTCTCACCTTGGGCGGTCAGAAATATGCCACGGTTGCCTACAGCAATCCCCAGCGTTGGCTGGATGGTGTCAAAACCGATACAACAGAAAAACCCCGCGCCGTGATAACACGCGCGGAACAGGCCACCGAATTTCTGCTCATGGGTCTGCGGCTAAAGGAAGGCGTTGACCTTAAGCGCTACGCCGCACTTTCTGGACATGAGATCGATCCGGAGGCGCTCGCGCACCTCCAGGATCTCGGTATGGTATCAGTAGAGAGTGAAAGATTAATCGTTTTAGACCAGGGCGTTATCGTTTTGAACGCCGTGATCGAGAGCCTGCTGCCTTAGGTGCCACCCAGCAGTCTGCAAATCTCATCAAGTTGGTCGAGGGAGGTGTAGTGCAGGGTCACTTTGCCAGTCTCCTGCCCCGGTTTGTGATCCAAAACCACCTTCATTCCGAGGTTCGCCGACAGATCACCTTCAAGCGCCTGAGTGTCAGCATCTTTCTCTGAACGCGACGAGGCACGCTGCTTATTTACCATATTATCCTGCCCGCCGGACTGGTCTTTCTTAACCAATGCCTCTGTTGCGCGGACCGATAGGCCGTTCTTGATAACCTGTTGAGCAAGCTTTAGCGGATCTTTCGCAGGAATAAGCGCGCGCGCGTGACCAGCACTCAACTCGTTCTTCCGCACCATCTCTTGCACGGGTTCGGGCAGGTTCAGCAACCGAAGCAGGTTAGCAATGTGGCTCCGGCTCTTGCCGAGCGCTTCTGCCATCTTCTCTTGCGTATGGCCGAACTTGTCCATCAGCTGCCGATAGCCTGCTGCCTCTTCCACTGAGTTCAGATCGGCCCGCTGGATGTTTTCGATAATCGCGACTTCGAGCACTTCTACATCCGTGAACTCTCGGACGATCACCGGAAGGCTGTGCACCTTTGCGATTTGTGACGCGCGCCAGCGGCGTTCTCCAGCCACGATCTCAAAATTTCCATCCGCAATCGCGCGAACGATGAGGGGTTGGATAACCCCCTTCTCTTTGATCGACGCTGCAAGATCGTCGAGGTTCTCTTGCTCAAAACGCTTACGCGGCTGATCCGGGTTCGGCTTGATTCGTTCGATCGGAACAAATTGCTCCGCCGCCGCGGCGCCTTTGGCTGCCACGGTCTCTGTCTCTGCTACGTCCGCCATTAGGGCCGAAAGCCCCCGACCCAAACCACGTCTACGCTCTTGTTTTTCAGCCATTCTGCCACCTCGTTATCCATTGTTTTTGATCAGTTCCGCGGCGAGTTCTCGATATGCCATCGCACCTTTCGATGTCGTGTCATAGCTCAACACCGGAACAGCAAAGCTCGGCGCCTCGCTAACACGCACGTTACGGGGGATTACGGTCTTGAAAACCAGCTCACCGAGATTGCTCCGCGCATCATTTTCTACCTGCTGGGACAGGTTATTGCGCTTGTCGTACATCGTCAAAAGTACACCTTCGATCCGTAGGTCCTTATTTCCTGATTGCCGCACTTCGCGGATGGTGAGCATCAGCTGCGACAGACCTTCCAGCGCAAAGAATTCGCTCTGAAGCGGTACCAGCACCGAGTGTGCTGCGATCATCGCGTTTACAGTCAGGAGGTTTAAAGACGGCGGACAATCGATCAGGATATAATCCAGCTTAAACTGGTCCATCTGCGTTTGGCGCAGGGCGTCATGGAGCAGAAAGCTGCGCTTCTCGTTGGCGAACAGTTCAATATCGGCTGAGCTAAGGTCGACTGTCGCGGGAACGATAAATAGGTTGTCAGACACTGTCGTTTTAACGACCTCATCAAGTGCGACATCTTCGAGCAGAAGTTCGTAGGTCGTGAATTCCCGGTCTTCGACTTCGATGCCCAGGCCGGTAGACGCATTGCCCTGCGGATCTAGGTCAACGACCAGAACCCTAAGCCCCGTTTCCGCGAGTGCGGCAGCCAGGTTGATTGTCGTGGTCGTTTTCCCGACCCCGCCCTTCTGGTTAGCTACCGCGACGATTTTTGGTCCTGCCGGGCGAGATAGGTCAGACACGAATAATATCCTTGATCTTTAATACGGCGGAATCGTAATTGGTCGTACTGGGCACTGCTTCGTAGGTAAACGACCATTCGCTCTCAGCTCGAGCAATTTCATTTTTCCACGTTTCGCCTTTGGGGAATACTGCGATCCCTTCGGGTCTAAGATGGCGTTCTGCGAACTCGAGAAGTTTAGGAAGGTCGCTCAAAGCCCTTGCTGATAACACATCGGCATCCTGCGGCGGTAACAGTTCGATCCGATCAGTATAGATCGTAGCATTTAAGCCCATTTCGCGGACTGCAGTACGAAGAAAGGCGCATTTGCGCTGATCGCTTTCGACGAGAGAGACGGTGTACTTCTGCTCCGTGTCGTTAAGAATTGCCACAACGATACCCGGCAGCCCTCCTCCGCTACCGAGGTCAACCCAATGGCCCGAACTATCCGCGATGTTGTAAACTTGGACGGAATCCAGAATGTGCCGTTCCCAGAATTCATTTACGCTGGTCTTCGAAACCAGATTGATCCTTGGGTTCCATTTCCGAACCAGATCCGCGTAGGCGTGGAGCTGGTCAGATGTTTCACGTGAAACATTAGGCAGCGGATTGCTCATGCCGTCAGTTTCACAGACCGCTTACGAATACGCGCAAGGATCAAGGTCAACGCAGCAGGCGTCATCCCGTCAATACGCCCAGCCTGAGCAATTGTCTCAGGCCGCGCTTTCACCAGCTTTGCGGTAAGCTCGTTCGACAAGCCTGACAATTCTTCGTACGCGAAGTCAGCGGGGATCCGGATAGCCTCGTCCTTCTGCAAAGACGCAATTTCACGGGTCTGCCGTTCGATATATGTTGCGTAAAGAGCATCACGGGAGACCTGTTCACGAATCTCCGCTGAAAACCGTTCGAGTTCGGGATCTAGCTTTAGCAGATCGTCAAAACAGACATTCGAGAACGCAAGAACCTGATAGGCGGAGCGCTTAGTCCCGTCTTCCTTCACTTCCATTCCTACCGATCGTAAAGCAGACGAAGAATACAAAGCTGATGTAAGTGCATCTTTCGCAAGGGCCAACTGCTTAGACTTCTCCTCAAAGGCGTTCTGCCGTTCCGGCGAAACGCACCCCAACTCTATCGCCAAAGGCGTAAGCCTCTGATCTGCGTTATCTGCCCGTAAAGACAACCGAAATTCTGCCCGAGACGTGAACATGCGATACGGCTCAGTCACCCCACGGGTTACAAGATCATCGATCATCACGCCTATGTAGCTGGAGGACCTGCTAAACTGGACAGGATCTTTGCCCTGAGAAGTCAGCCCAGCATTAAGTCCTGCAACTAGACCTTGAGCTGCGGCCTCCTCGTATCCAGTCGTTCCGTTAATCTGCCCCGCGAGGTATAGGCCGGGTACAGTCTCGATTTCTAGCTTGGACGACAGGGCACGGGGATCCACATAGTCATATTCAATGGCGTACCCCGGCTGGGTGATAACGGCATTTTCCAGACCGACCATGCTGCGGACGTATTCCAGTTGGACGCTTTCAGGAAGGGAAGTCGAGATACCGTTGGGATAGATGGTATGATCATCTACGCCCTCGGGTTCCAAGAATACTTGGTGTGACTCTTTCTCCGCGAACCGGACGACTTTATCTTCGATTGATGGGCAATAGCGTGGCCCTACCCCGTCAATATGGCCGCCATACATCGCTGACTTAGTCAGGTTTTCTTTGATGATCTGGTGAGTTTTCTCATTGGTATGCGTGATCCCACAAGCGACCTGCTTCGCCGAGATCACCTTCGACATAAATGAAAATAAGACTGGCTCGTCGTCTCCAGGCTGGGAATCCAGAACGTCCCAGTTAATCGTCCGTCCATCAAGCCGAGGTGGCGTACCGGTCTTCAACCGCCCCATAGGCAGGTTAAAGGAATCGATCCGCTCTGCGAGTTTAACGGAAGCCTTATCACCCATCCGCCCTCCGGCGTAAGAGACATCGCCGATGTGGATGACTCCCCGAAGGAAAGTTCCGGTCGTAAGGACTACGGACGGCGCAGTGAGGCTATTTCCATCTGAAAGGACAACGCCGTTAACGCTTCCGTTTTCCAGAACCAGATCGATGACTTCCCCTTCGACGACAGTCAGATTCGCCTGCCGCTCGATTTCCCGAAGCATTTCCCGCTGATAGATTTTTCGGTCAGCCTGCGCGCGGGGGCCCTGAACTGCCGGCCCCTTGCGACGATTGAGAAGGCGGAACTGAATACCGGCCTTGTCCGCGACGCGTCCCATAACGCCGTCCATAGCGTCGATCTCGCGGACAAGGTGACCTTTTCCTAGACCGCCGATCGCCGGATTGCAGGACATTACGCCGATACCGCCCCGCGACATCGTGACGAGCGCCGTTTTCGCACCGATGCGGGCCGCTGCGTGCGCTGCCTCAGAGCCGGCGTGCCCACCGCCAATAACGATTACGTCAAAATGTTTCACGTGAAACACTCCAGTCATTTACCTACGCAAAAGCTGGAGAATATTTCATCCAGCAGATTTTCGACGTCTATTCGCCCCACGAGGGCTTCCAAAGCCCGGATCGCAAACCGCAATTCTTCCGCAGCCAAATCATACCCGTCCGGGCCTCGCTGCAAGATAACATCCACGCCGCCTAATGACGAGGCGGCTTTCTCAAGTGCTACGCGGTGTCGCTCATGGGTCGCCAGACCAATGCTTCCACTTCGTTTGAGGAGCGCTTCCTGGATGTAGGACACGAGTTCCGAGATACCCTGCCCTGTCTTTCCTGAAACGCCAGCCGTGCCATTAGCATACAAATCAACCTTTGGCGTCAGGGATATATCGTCAGGCTGCGCCGTGATTCCAAGGTCTTCCCCCGGTTGGACAAGGAACACGCGGAGATCCGCCTGAGCCGCGCGTTCCCGCGCCCGTTCAATACCGATCGTTTCGATCTGATCCAAGCTATCTCTGACGCCAGCCGTGTCGAGAAGCGTTACTGGAAGACCGCCAAGGTCCATGCGCACTTCTATGACGTCTCTTGTAGTGCCCGCAATCTCCGAAGTGATTGCGGCATCACGCCCTGCGAGCGCATTTAACAACGTTGATTTCCCAGCGTTGGGCGCGCCGACGATTGCGACTTCAAAACCGGTGCGAACCCGCTCGGCAACATAGGTGCCCGCAATCTCACTGTTCAACTCAGCCGTGACGTTAGTCAGGAGAGCATCAACTTCTGGCGTCACATCAATAGGAACATCTTCGTCAGCGAAATCGATTGT
Source organism: Sulfitobacter delicatus (assembly GCF_900102535.1). Taxonomy (GTDB): domain Bacteria; phylum Pseudomonadota; class Alphaproteobacteria; order Rhodobacterales; family Rhodobacteraceae; genus Sulfitobacter; species Sulfitobacter delicatus. The sequence continues at coordinate 502,119 of NZ_FNBP01000001.1, forward strand.
CGCTTCGAGTAACGCAGCTGCTCTAATCAGATCCGCACGCCAGCCTTCGATCCGCTCTCCTAGCCGCCCAGAGAGTACTCGAACTGCCTGTTTCCGCTGGGCCTCGGTTTCTGCCTCGATTAGATCAGCCAACCCTTCCACCTGCGCGAGATCGAGCTTTTCGTTTTCTAGCGCCCGCCGAGTAAACTCGCCTGCTTCAGCGTGACGTGTTTCCGGGAAGGTAGAAAGAAGCGCGAGAACCGCTCGGGTTACGGCGATGGATCCGTGAAGATGGAGTTCGACGACATCCTCACCAGTGAAGGAGTTTGGTAGTACAAAGCTGAGGACCAAAGCTTGGTCGATAATTTCGCCATCACGGCCACGCAGGTTCCGCAGGGTGGTTTCACGCCCTTTCGGACGCCGCCCAGCGATTTCCTGCGTGATGTCAAAGGCGAGCGGGCCGGAGATACGGACCACCGCAACCCCGGCACGGCCCTGCGCTGACGCTAGAGCGAATATCGTGTCCATAGTTCACTAACCTACTGTTATTATTAAATAACTCAGGTGTTCATGGAGTCGAAGAAGTCAGAATTCGACTTGGTTTGTTTGAGCTTGCCCAGCAGGAACTCGATGGCGTCGGTGGTACCCATCGGGTTGAGGATGCGGCGCAGGACGAAGGTTTTCTGCAAGTCGACCTTGTCGACCAGCAGGTCTTCTTTCCGCGTGCCGGACTTAAGGATGTCGATCGCCGGGAAGACGCGTTTGTCGGCAATCTTGCGGTCGAGCACGATCTCGGAGTTGCCGGTGCCTTTGAACTCTTCGAAAATCACTTCGTCCATACGGCTGCCGGTGTCAATCAACGCGGTGGCGATGATGGTGAGCGAGCCACCCTCTTCGATGTTTCGTGCCGCACCGAAGAACCGTTTCGGACGCTGCAGCGCGTTGGCATCGACACCACCGGTTAGGACCTTGCCCGACGAGGGCACCACGGTGTTGAAGGCGCGGCCCAGACGGGTGATCGAATCGAGCAGGATGACAACGTCACGCTTATGCTCGACCAGACGTTTGGCTTTCTCGATAACCATCTCGGAGACGGCCACGTGACGTGTTGCAGGCTCGTCAAAGGTGGAGGACACGACCTCACCCTTCACGGACCGCTGCATGTCGGTGACTTCCTCAGGGCGCTCGTCAATCAACAAGACGATCAAATAACACTCGGGGTGGTTTTTCTCGATGCTGTTGGCGATGTTCTGCAACAGCACGGTCTTACCAGTGCGCGGCGGAGCGACGATCAGCGAACGCTGGCCTTTACCGATGGGCGAGACCAAGTCGATGATACGGGCTGAGCGGTCTTTGATCGTGGGATCGTCGACCTCCATCGTAAGCCGCTCGTCAGGGTAGAGCGGCGTCAGGTTTTCAAAGGCGACCTTATGGCGGGCCTTCTCAGGCGCCTCAAAGTTGATCTTGGTGACCTCGGTCAGGGCAAAGTAGCGCTCGGTGTCGTCAGGCGCTTTGATCAGCCCCTCAATCGTGTCCCCGGTGCGTAGCGACCATTTGCGGATCATGTCGGGTGAGACGTAGATGTCATCCGGGCCCGGAAGGTAGTTCGCTTCGGGCGAACGGAGGAAGCCAAATCCGTCTTGCAACACCTCAAGCACGCCGTCGCCGGAGATTTCCCAGCCGTCATCCGCGCGTTCGCGGAGAATCTGGAACATCATCTCGCCCTTGCGCATGGTCGAGGCGTTCTCGATCTCCAGCTCTTCGGCCATGGCAAGCAGGTTTTTCGGTGTCTGCGCCTTAAGATCAGCGAGGTTCAGCGTTTCGGTTGTCATGAAGCATCCTGTTCAGCCGCAGCAGAATGCGGGCTGGTCGATTATTTGAATGTGGCAGGCAGAAACCACCCCGGACGGGACAGTGGCGCAGATATAGGGGCCTGCGCGCTACGAGTCAATCGGATCAGAATTTCACGACGACGGAGAAGACGATCACGATCATCAGCAAGGTCGGCACTTCGTTCAACAGGCGGAACTGGCGCCCTGTTATGGTGCTTTCTCCGCGCTCAACCGCGCTGACCTGTTTTTTTAGCCAGACATGGAAAACCGTCATCGCGATGACGCTGGCACCTTTGGTCCACGGCCAGATCATCGTCCAGTCCACGATACCGGGCGTTAGAACGAGCGCGAGGCCAAATACCCATGTCGCCATCATGGCGGGCCGCATGATGAACTGAGCGAGCTTAATTTCCATCATCGAGAAGGTCTCATGCATTTGCCCGGAAGACCCTGCCTGCTCGACGTGATGCACAAATAGACGCGGCAGGTAAAACAGCGCGGCCATCCAGCTGATGACGGACACGATATGGAGCGCTTTGATCCACGGATAGGCAAAGCTGAGAAGGTCAAACATGGGGAAGGCTCCGGTGTGCGTGCTTCTTTCTTAATAAATAAGAAAAGAGAAAAGATGTAGTTGATTGTAGGGAAGCGGATTCCTGTGGATTATTGATTTATACGGCTGCTTATCAACAGGTGAGTAATCCTCCTGAGGCCCTGTGGAAAAAACCGATCCGATTCGGCGATATCGAACGTTTACAATAATTTGTCAGAGTATTTTCCGGGGGACAAAATGTATTGCCCGGGGGATAACCATTGAACTGCACTGGTTATACGCACAAGCGGGTTATCCCTATCCCTCGGGGTGGGAATCGGCGACAAAAACCGCGACTCGGGGCGAGATTTGGGGCCTTGTGCTGTCAACGCTTATCTCGCAGAACAAATCCTCAAGATTTGCGCCAGTTCATCACAGGGTTATCCACATGCCGCAAAAATTCATCCTCGCCTCCGGCTCCGAGATACGTGCGCAACTCTTGCGGCAGGCTGCGATCGCGCATGAGGTGATCCCGGCGCGGATTGACGAAGAGATGATCACCGCCGCCCTGCGCAGTGAAGCAGCAAAACCGCGTGATATTGCCGATACCTTGGCCGAGATGAAGGCGCGAAAGGTAAGCGAAAAGCACCCCGGCGCGCTGGTGCTAGGCTGTGATCAGGTTTTAGAGCATCGGGGCGAGATGCTGCACAAGCCTGCGGACCGAGAAGAGGCCATCGCCCAATTGCATCAACTGCGCGGAGATCGCCATTCTTTGCTATCAGCAGCCGTTCTCTATGAAGACGGCAAACCGCTCTGGAGGCATATCGGTCAGGTCCGGCTGAGGATGCGCGAGGCAAGCGACGCCTATATCGCGGACTATGTCGATCGAAACTGGGAGAGCATCCGTCACGCCGTGGGTTGCTATAAGCTAGAGGAAGAAGGCGTACGGCTGTTCAGTCAGATCGAAGGGGATTACTTTCACGTCCTCGGTATGCCATTTCTTGAACTGCTGAACTATCTGACGCTGCGCGGAGACCTCGAGACATGAGCCTGTCGAAAATTCCCCTTGCCGGTGTGATCGGCTCGCCCATCGCCCATTCCAAATCCCCACAGTTGCACGGCCATTGGCTTGAGACCTACGGCATCGCGGGCCACTACGTGCCGCTCGACGTTGAACCGGGCGATCTGGAAGAAGTGCTGAGAGCGCTTCCAAAGATGGGTTTTGTCGGCGTGAACCTGACGATCCCGCATAAAGAAGCGGTGATGAAGATTGCGGACCTTATTACAGACCGCGCGACGCTGATCGGCGCGGCCAATACTCTGATCTTTCGCGCCGATGGGAAAATTCACGCAGACAACACCGATGGCTACGGTTTCATCGAAAACCTCAAGGCTGGCGCGCCGGATTGGAACCCCAAAGCCGGGCCAGCAGCGGTGCTGGGCGCCGGGGGCGCGGCGCGGGCGGTGGTGTCTTCATTGATCGATGCTGGCGTGCCTGAGATTTGCCTGTCGAACCGCACCCGCGTTAGGGCTGAGCAATTGAAACGGGATTTCGGCAACCGTGTCACCGTTGTCGATTGGGTGCAGGCGGGCAACATGCTGGATCATGCTAATTTGGTGGTGAACACCACCTCGCTTGGGATGATCGGCAAAGGCGCGCTGCGCGTGCCGCTCGATGGGCTGCGTCCTGGCACGGTGGTGACGGATCTCGTCTATGCCCCGCTGCGCACGCATTTGCTGGAAACGGCCGATCAGATGGGCTGCGTGACAGTCGACGGCCTAGGCATGTTGCTGCATCAAGCCGTACCCGCGTTCGAGCGTTGGTTTGGCACAAGGCCAGAAGTTGACCGGGCAACGCGCACGGCGGTGCTGCGCTGATGTTTCTTTTGGGGCTGACGGGGTCGATTGGCATGGGCAAATCGACCACGGCCAAGATGTTTGCCGAGGAAGGCTGCGCCGTTTGGGATGCGGATGCGGCGGTGCATCGGCTATATGGCAAGGGCGGTGCGGCAGTGGCGCCAATGGCGGCAGAATTTCCCGCCGCGATCAAAGATGGCGCAGTCTCTCGCGAGGCGCTTAAAGAGACCATCGCTGCCGATCCAACCGCCCTGCCCCGGATCGAAGCGATTGTGCATCCGCTTGTGGCCGAAGACCGTGCAACATTCCTAGCAGATGCTAAAAGCGACATCGCTGTGCTCGACATCCCGCTGCTGTTTGAAACCGGCGGTGCGGCTGCGATGGATGCTGTCGCCTGTGTCACCATACCCGACGACGTCCAGCGCGACCGCGTGCTTGCGCGCGGCACCATGACCGAGGCGCAATTCGACGCCATCCGCGCCAAGCAAATGCCCGCCGAAGAGAAGTGCGCCCGCGCCGACTATGTGATAGAGACCGACATGCTCGACCATGCCCGCGCGCAGGTCCGGGCGGTGATCCGCGACATCAGGGAAAAACTGCGCCATGCGTGAAATCGTACTCGACACCGAAACCACCGGCTTTGACCCCGAAAGCGGCGACCGCATTGTCGAGATCGGTGCGGTTGAGCTGATGAACCATATGGCGACGGGTGAGACCTATCATCAGTACATCAACCCCGAACGCTCCATGCCCGAAGAGGCGTTTCAGGTGCATGGGTTGGGTGATGATTTCCTGCGCGACAAACCCAAGTTCGCGCAGATCGGTAAGTCATTTCTCGATTTTATCGGCACCTCGAAACTGATCATCCACAACGCCGCCTTCGACATCAAATTCCTGAACGCCGAGCTGCGCTGGATGGGCCTGCCGCAGATCCCATGGGAGCAGGCGCTGGATACGCTGGAAATTGCGCGCAAACGCTTTCCCGGTTCGCCCGCATCGCTCGATGCACTCTGCCGACGCTTCGGCATCGACAATACCTCGCGGACCCTGCACGGCGCTTTGCTCGACAGTGAAATTCTAGCTGAAGTTTATCTGGAACTCATCGGCGGGCGGCAGCCGGACTTTGCGCTGTCTTCGGCGCCCGAGCGGAAGTCTGGTGAGCCTGACACGCGCTGGACCCCGAAACCGCGGCCCAATCCCCTGCCCGCGCGTCTGACAGAGGCCGAAGCCGCCGCCCATGCCGAATTTATCGGCAAACTGGGCGACGACGCGCTGTGGAAACAGCTTGGCTGACGCTTAGGCGTCGGCTTTGGGCGGATTTTCGGCCTGACGGCGGGCAACTTCGTTGCGGTACAGCGACAGGAAGTCGATGTTTTCGAGGTTCAGCGGCGGGAAGCCACCGTCGCGGGTCACGTCGCTGACGATGCGGCGCAGGAACGGGAAGATCATGCGCGGGCATTCGATCAGCAGATAGGGGTGCATCTGCTCTTCCGGCACGTTTTCAACTTGGAAGATGCCGACATAGTCGATCTCCAACACGAACAGCGTCGCGTCGCCGTCTTTCGCCTTGGACGTGATGTTCAGCTTGATCGCGGTTTCATACTGGTTGTCACCGCCGCGCTTTTTCGCATCGAGGTTCACCTGAACCTGAACGTCAGGCTGCACATCGGCGGGTGCACCCTTTTGCGCCATAATGTTTTCAAACGACATATCGCGGATGAACTGGCCCAGCACGCGCATCGACGGCTGCTTTGCCTGGGGTGTTTCGTTTTCTGCCATGGTCTGTGTCCTGTAGTGGTTAAATTCTTAAATCCAGCCGGGCTTATCAGTTTGGCCGGGGCCGCTCAATCCTTTGTCCAGCCCGAAGGGCCTTTGGTTTGGCGCGGCTGTTCAGGGATTTCGTGAAAATCACCGTCGATCACATCCCCACGCGGATCACGTCTGCCCTGCGGTCCGGGGCGTGGTCCCTGCCCGCCCGGGGTGCCAAAGCTCTGGATTTTCACGCGGTCTCGAATCGCGCGATAAGCTGCGGCCCGGAAGCGCGGGATCAGAAAGGCAAAGCCGACCGCATCGGTGAAGAACCCGGGCGTGAGCAACAAAGCGCCGGAGAAAAGGATCATCGCCCCATGCACCAAAGGCTCGGTCGGGTCGCGCAGATCAGAAAAGGAACTGCGCAGCTGCCCCATCGCAATAGCGCCCTGAGAGCGCACCAACCATGTGCCCAGAATGGCCGTCAGCACCACCACGGCAAGGGTCCAGCCAAGGCCGATGGCCCCGCCGACTTGAATGAAAAGCGTGATCTCGATCAGAGGCACGGCGATAAATGCGATCAATAGCCACATGCGGCAGGGTCCTTTCGCTGGGGGCAGAGTGGACTTGCCCCGGTCAAGCCCCTACATAAGAGCAGAACTCGCATGTTTCCATGCCACCCCTGAACGAGGTTTCGATGAATTCTCCTTTGATACAGCTTCTGGTGCTTGCCGGTATCGCCGTATTCTTGATCCTGCGCTTGAAAAATGTGCTGGGCACGCGCGAAGGTTTTGAAAAACCGCCCGTGTCCGATCAGACCCCGGCGCCGCGCAGTGGCCCGGCCTTTGAAGTGATCGAAGGCGGCCCTGATCTCGATATTACCGACCATGTGCCAGCAGACAGCACCTCGGGCAAAGCCTTGGCCGAGATGAAGCGGCTTGAGCCGTCCTTTGGCGTCAGCGATTTCTTGCAAGGCGCACGTGGCGCTTATGAGATGATCGTCATGGGCTATGAGCGCGGTGATCTGAAAGAAATCCAACCTTTCCTCGCCGAAGATGTCTACGAAAGCTTCGTCGACGGCGTCGCCGCACGCGAGGATCAAGGGCTGACCATTGATGCTAATTTTATCGGTGTGCGTGAGATGGAACTGGTCGACGCCCGCCTCGAGGACACCACCAAAGAAGCCGAAATGACGATCCGTTTCGTGGGCGAGTTGACCTCCGAAGTCCGCAACCGCGAAGGCGAGGTTGTCGAGGGCAGCAGCAAAGAAATCAAACGCCAAAAAGATACATGGGTCTTCGCCCGTGTCATGGGCTCGGATGATCCGAATTGGCTGTTGGTTTCTACAGACGGGTAACCGGTGCGCTTGGCGCACTGGCGCTGCTGGCAGGTGTGGGCATGACCCCGCCGGCCGCAGCCGAAGTGCATTATCAAGTCTTGGACTATGCTGATCTGGATGGCTGGGCCGAAGATGATCACGCCGCCGCATTTGACGTTTTCACGAGCACCTGCGGAGATATGAAAGACGTCGACTGGCGCGCCCTGTGCAAGCTGGCCAAAGACGGGCCCTCCCCGCGACAGTTCTTCGAGTTGTTCTTCCGACCCGTGTTGATGGAAGACGGGAAAGACCCGCTGTTCACCGGCTATTTTGAGCCTGAGTTGGACGGTGACCTCTACCCCTCCGCTCGTTTTCAATACCCGATCTACGCCATGCCCCCCGAAGCCGAAGAGATCCGCCCGTGGCTCACCCGGCGCGAGATCCTTGACGGCGACGTTATGCGTGACCGAGGGTTGGAGATCGCATGGGTCGATGATCCGGTTGAGTTATTTTTCCTGCAAATCCAAGGTTCTGGCCGTATCCGTCTGCCCGATGGCAGCTATCTGCGTGTCGGCTATCGCGGCGCGAACGGCCATGACTATCGCTCCGTCGGCGTCGAACTGGTGCGCCGTGGTGTCTATGAACCGCATCAGGTGAGCGCCGATGTGATTAAGAACTGGGTGCGGCGTAATCCCGAGGATGGGCGCGAGCTGCTTTATCACAACCCGTCTTATGTGTTCTTCCGCGAAGTCAGCCGCGTTCCCGCCGACAAAGGGCCGCTCGGCGCGATGAACCGCTCAATCACCGCGATGCGCAGCGTGGCGGTGGATCCGGCCTATGTCCCGCTCGGCGCGCCGGTCTGGCTGGAGAAAGACGGCAAGGAACCCCTGCGCCGTCTGATGATCGCACAAGATACCGGCTCGGCCATCAAGGGCACGCAAAGGGCCGATGTGTTTTTCGGCACCGGGGACAAAGCAGGCCGCGCCGCTGGTCGTCTGCGTGATCCCGGGCGGATGCTGGTGCTCATGCCGATCCAACGCGCCTATGCCTACCTGCCCGAAAGCGCGATATGAAACGGCGGCGGTTGAACGACGATGATCTGGCGCTTTGGCGCAAGGTGACAGAGCGGACCGAGAAGCTCGACCTCAAGACGCTATTCACGCCTGAGATCGACACGCCGCCACCAGCCCCGCCCCAAGTGCGCCGGGCCAAGATCGCCTTGCAGGGCAACAAGCCGCAGCCACAGGCCAAAAAACGCAGCAATGATCTGCGCCCATCACTGGCGGAACAAATGAAATCTGCCCCGGTTCAGATGGACCACAAGGCTTTCACCAAGCTCAAACGCGGCAAGCTACGCCCCGAAGGCCGCATCGACCTGCACGGCATGACGCTGGACCGCGCCCACCCTGCGCTTCAGGGCTTCATCATCGACGCACATCGCCGCGGCAAGCGCTTGGTGCTGGTCATCACTGGCAAAGGCAAGCGTCGCGACGAAGGCGGGCCGATCCCGGTGCGCGACGGGGTGCTGCGCCATCAGGTGCCGCAATGGCTGTCGATGCCGCCGCTGAACGCGCTGGTGCTACAAGTGACACAGGCCCATGTCAGCCACGGCGGCGGCGGTGCTTACTACGTCTATCTGCGCCGCAACCGTTAGGTGGGGAGCGTCGGCTTGTAGCGGTGGATCGCCCAGCCCGCCAAAGCTGCCGCTGCGAAATAGTAGAGCGCAATCGGCAACATCTGCTGCGGGAAAGTAACGCCAAGGTCGATGAACAGCCCAGTAATCCCCGGCCCGATGGCCGAGCCAAAGACCATCAGCGCCGCGGCCACAGCCTTAATCGATCCAACATGACGGGTGCCGTAATACTCCGCCCAAAACGCCGCCGGCGCGGTTGACTGCATCCCCTGCCCGGCGCCGAAAATTACCAGCCCGATCCCCGCCATCCAAAGCGTGTCGGCATAGGACAGCACGACAAAGGCCACGCCGAAGGGCACCATCTGCACCGGCACCACGCGGCTCACCCCAAAGCGGTCAATCGCCCAGCCGGACAGGAAGGTGCAGGCCACCGCCGAGAGCGTATAGATCGGCATGAGGGCGACGAATTCGACCAGCTCCCAGCCCTTCATCTCAACCAAATGAACCTGATGAAAGAACAAAGCGGTGCCCCAGGCCGCCGGACCGACAGCAAAGGGGATCATCAGCCAGAACAGGCTGGAGCCAAACATCTCTTTGCGCGTCCAATGCCGCCCCTGCATCCCGGCCCGTTGCGCTTGTTCCGCCATAGACTGCGGCGTGCGCTCTTGGCGCAGCAGCATGAGGATCACGGGAATGGTCAGCAGCACCAGTACCGCGGCCAGCACCCAAAGGCTGCGCCAATGAAAGCTGGCAAAGAGCGCGACAAAGACAATCGGCAGAAACGCCTGCCCCGCGGCAAACCCCATCGAAGACAGCGACAGTGCCTTGCCCCGCGACGCCTCAAACCAGCGCACCATCGCAACCTGCCCGAGCTGGGACATCATCCCCTGCCCGGTCAGGCGCAGCGCATAGATCACAAAGATCAGCGCGACCCAATTCGGCACCGCCGCCATCGCGAGACAAGCGCCTGCTAGAGCCACCATCACGCCAAAGGCCAACACCCGTACGCGAAAGCGATCCGTCAGCACCCCGGCCCAGACCATGGTCAGCGCCGAAAGTGTGGTGCCGATGGTATAGATGCCGCCCCATTGTCCGTCGCTCAGGCCAAAGTCACCCTTTATCGCGCCCGCAAAGAGCGAGATAAAATAGGTCTGTCCATAGGACGAGGTGAAGGTGAGCAGGAAACCGGCCAGCAGAAACAGCCAGTTACGCCGCAGAAACTTGAGGTAATCCATGCCCCTTCATCGCCGGGGCATGGAGAAATGGAAAGCCCTAAAGGACGTAGCGGCTCAGATCGGTCGACCGGGTCAATTCGCCCAAATTCGCCTCGACAAAATCGGCGTCGACGGTGATCTCTTGGCCCGAGCGGTCCGGCGCGTCAAAGGAGACTTCCTCGAACACCCGTTCCATCACGGTATACAGCCGCCGCGCGCCGATGTTCTCGACCGAGGTGTTCACATCCGCCGCGATCTTGGCCAGCGCCGCGATGCCTTCATCGGTGAAGGTGACGGTCAGCTCTTCGGTGCCCATGAGGGCGGTGTACTGACGCGTAAGCGCGTTGTCGGTCTCGGTCAAGATGCGAACGAAATCCTCTTCGGTCAGCGCCCGAAGTTCGACGCGGATCGGCAGACGGCCTTGCAACTCGGGCAGCAGGTCCGACGGTTTCGCGATGTGGAAAGCGCCGGAGGCGATAAAGAGGATATGATCGGTCTTCACCGGGCCATATTTGGTCGAGACAATGGTGCCTTCAATCAGCGGCAGCAAATCGCGCTGCACGCCTTCACGTGAAACATCACCGCCGCGCGCGTCCGAGCGGGCGCAGACCTTGTCAATCTCATCGAGGAAGACGATCCCGTTCTGCTCCACCGCTTCAATCGCGGCGCGGTTCACGGCTTCTTCCTCCAACAACTTGTCAGCCTCTTCGCCCAACAGCACTTCGTAGCTGTCGGCCACCGCCATGCGCTTCTTGGTGGTCCGACCGCCCATGGCTTTGCCGAAGAGATCACCGATATTCATCATGCCCATGCCGCCACCGGGTTGGCCGGGAATGTCCATCATCGGGAAGGGGCTGGAGGTGTCAGCGACCTCAAGCTCAATCATCGTGTCGTCCAACTCACCGGCACGCAGCTTTTTGCGGAACATCTCACGGGTGCCGTCGCGGGCATCGGTTCCGGCGATGGCGTCGATCACGCGCTCTTCGGCGGCTTGCTCGGCCTTGGTCTTCACGTCTTCGCGCATGAATTCGCGGGTCATGGCGATGGAGCTGTCGAGCAGATCGCGGATGATCTGTTCCACATCGCGGCCGACATAGCCAACCTCGGTGAATTTCGTCGCTTCGATCTTGATGAAGGGCGCACGGGCCAGCTTGGCCAAACGCCGGCTGATCTCTGTTTTACCAACGCCCGTGGGGCCGATCATCAGAATGTTCTTGGGATACACTTCGTCGCGCAGATCATCCGACAACTGCTTGCGCCGCCAGCGGTTGCGCAGGGCCACGGCGACCGCGCGTTTGGCGTCGTTCTGGCCGATGATATAGCGGTCCAACTCGGATACGATCTCGCGGGGGGTCAGGTCAGTCATGCGGTGATTTTCTCCACGGTGAGGTTGCCGTTGGTGTAGACGCAGATGTCGGCAGCAATCGCCATGGCATCGCGGGCGATAGCCTCGGCGTCGCGGTCGCTTTCCATCATGCCGCGTGCGGCGGCGAGGGCGTAGTTCCCACCCGAGCCAATCGCCGCGACTTCATGCTCCGGTTCCAGCACATCGCCTGCGCCGGTGATGACCAACAGGTCTTTGCCATCGGTCACGATCAACATCGCTTCGAGCTTTTGCAGGTATTTATCGGTGCGCCAGTCTTTGGCCAGTTCAACACTCGCGCGGGCCAATTGCCCCGGTGTCGCTTCCAGCTTGGCCTCCAGCCGTTCCAGCAGCGTGAAAGCATCGGCGGTGGAGCCAGCAAAACCCGCCACTACCTCATAGCCGCCGGGGCTGAGCTTGCGCACCTTGCGGGCGGTGCCTTTGATCACGGTTTGGCCAAGGCTGACCTGTCCGTCACCGGCAATCACCACTTCGCCGCCTTTTTTGACGCCAATGATCGTAGTCCCGTGCCAACCGGGGAAATCGTCGTTCTGTGCCATGGGGCCTCCTGTCGCTTGGCGCTCTATATGGCCCCCATGGTCAGGCGGGACAAGGGCAGCGCCGCTTGTGGGCGGCTGGGGGGCGCGATAGCGTGGCTTCATGCAAGATCGCGCCCGTGTTGATATCTACCTCGAACCTGCGCTGCGCGAGAGTGCGGAGGCCGGGGCGCATAACTTTATCGGTAAAGTGGCGCATGTGTTGGAAAACGCTCGATTTAGGGTCGCATTTTGCGATAGCGGCGGGCCGGTGCGGGATACCGAAGGCTACGCGCTGAGCCATATGGCCCCTGCCCCGACCGCCCGAGGTTTGGTGTTCCGCCGCTGCTATCACTACCCGTTCTGGCAGATTGAAGCGCGGCCTGAGCGCTGGCTTTGGGATGTGGCGCAAGCGCAGTTTGACCCTGCGCAGGTTCAGGCCAAAGCCGCGGCACAATTCTATCGGTTTTGGCAAAAACGTCTCTTTGGAGAAGCGCCTCAACAGGCGCGGTGCGACGGGCCGATCTATGTGCCCTTGCAGGGGCGCTTGTTGCAGAGACGGTCTTTCCAGTGCTGCACACCTATGGAGATGCTGGAACATACGCTCGACCACGGTGATAGACCGGTCGTTGCGGCCCTGCACCCAAAGGAAGACTACACGGCACAGGAACAGGCAACGCTAAAAACGCTCGCGGCTCGGCACTCCCGCTTGCAGATCACCATGGGCGAGATGGAGCGCCATTTGGCCAACTGCGCCTATGTGATGACCATGAATTCCGCCGCCGCCTTTTCCGGCTACTTCTTCGGCAAACCCGCACTGTTTTTCGGCGACATCGACTTTCACCACATCGGGGTCAAAGCCGACCTTTCCGACCTCGCGGGCAGCTTTGCGGCGGTAGCGCAGGCCAAACCGGATTACGCGGCCTATCTCTACTGGTTCTGGCAGGAAAATTGCATCAACGCGGGCCGACCGGAAGCGGAAGAGAAGATCGCTGCCCGGTTGCGCCGTTTTGGCTGGCCCGTTTAACGTCAAAGAAAAGGGCGCCCCGAAAGGCGCCCGTTTTCGTCATTTATCTTAGCCTAAGCCCTTAGGATCAAAGGGACTCTTCGATCCAGCTTTGCAGGGCCGCTTTGGGGCGTGCGCCGGCAAGGTTGGATACGACCTGACCGTCTTTGAAGATGAACAGCGCCGGAATACCACGCACGCCGACCTGAGCGGGCGAGTTCGGGTTTTCGTCGACGTTAACTTTAACGATCTTCACGCGACCGTTCATTTCATCCGAAAGCTCTTCCAGCGAAGGGCCGATCTGTTTGCACGGGCCGCACCATTCGGCCCAAAAATCGACCAGAACCGGAATGTCCGAATTTTTGACTTCGGCGTCGAAAGTGTCGTCGGTGACTGCGACGGTTGCCATGATGCTCTCCTGACAGGAATGGGTTAAGGCCTGAACCTATGAACGCGGGGCACTGGCGTCAAGATATGGCAGGGCGTGCAGTGCATTTGTCACGATATCGTTGGGCAACACCATGAGATCAGCCTTGGCGGTCCAGAGGATCGCGGTCTCGATGCGTCTGTCTGGATAGATTTGCCGCAGCATATGGGCATAGGCCCCCATCTGGCGCAGCAGCCCGTCTGGGCAGGCTTTAACACTGTTTGGCACCACCCGATTGGTTTTGAAATCCACTGCCAGAATATGATCTTCGCCGATCACCAGACGGTCGATCGTGCCGTGCAGCCGTTGGTCGCCAAGGCGTCCGGTCACAGGGACTTCGGCGAGCGTCGTGTCTGCGAAGAGTGCGGTCAAGGCGGGCGTATTGAGCACGGTCTCGGCTTCTTGCTGGGCACGCAGAATGATTTCTTGCGGATGATGGCGTTGCAGTCGGGTCAAGAAAATGGCCCGCGCATCGGCATTCATCAGCGGCAGATGTTCGAGCAGTTCATGTACCAAAGTGCCATAGCTCAGCGCCGTATCCATATCGGCACCCGCTTCGCCCGCCAGCGCTTTGGCACCGCCCAGATCGGAGGGCGATAGCGTTTTGGCCTCACTGCTGGGCGACGGGGCTGAGCGGGTAAAAATAGGGTCTAACTCGGGAATTTTGACCGTTTCCTGCGGCGTTTCCACCACTTCAAGCGCATCCCAATCGCCTTGTTGATACCGGATCGTGCCATCGTCACTTAATGGCTCTGCCTGCAACCGGGTCAAGGCCGCCTCCGTAATTTGATACCAAGAGGACCCGTCTTTCGACAATTCCCCTGCCGCCGCGACGATCAGCCATTTTTCGGCGCGGGTCATGGCCACGTAGAGCAGCCGCAGCCGCTCTTGTAGTGCGGCGTCTTTCATCTCTTCCAGTCGCGCTTGCACGGGCCGCGGCATGTCATTGGCCGCAGCTTTCCACACGGGCGTGCCGCCCAACGTGATGATCTCATCCTTGATCGTTACGTCACGCCGCCCGGTGTCGGGCAAGATGACGATGGGCGCCTCTAGCCCTTTGGCGCCATGCACCGTCATCACCCGGATCTGGTTCGAGGCGCTGTCGATCTGGCGTTTGATCTCTAGATCATCGGTCTGCATCCATTGCAGAAAACCGGTCAGGCTCGGCACCGACCCACGCTCATAGGACAGCGCTTGGCTGAGCATCGCGTTGATCCCATCTTCGGCCTCTGGCCCCAAACGGGCTAGCAGTTTGCGGCGGCCATCGTGGCGGGTGAGGATGCGCTCGATCAAATCATAGGGCCGCAGGTAGTCCACCTGCGCCCGCAGATCGCGCAGCACGGCGAGGGTCGAGGCGTGTTCCTCGGTCTGATTGCGCAGCGCTTGCCAGAGGTGGTCCTCTTTGCGGTAATGGGCGAGCGTGAAAAGCGCCTGCTCCGACCAGCCGAAGAGCGGCGACTTGAGAGCGGTCGCGAGCGACAGGTCATCGTCAGGCGTCGCCAGAAACGACAGGATCGCCGCCAAATCGCGGACTGCCAGCTCGGCACCGACCTTAAGCCGATCCGCCCCAGCGATGGGCAGTTCCGCCGCCTTACAGGCGCGGATGATCTCGGAAAACAGCGCGGAGCGCCGTTGCACAAGGATCAGGAAGTCACCGGGCTGAATACGCCGCCGGGCCAATCCGCCTTTGCTATCGTCGGGCAGGTAATGCTCTTCGGTCGTCAATTCCTTGATCCGCCGCGCAATGCGTTCCGCCAGTTGCACCGTGTGGTGCCGCGCACTGCGGCGGTCAACGGGATCGGTCCAGTCGCCTTCCTCGTCCGGGCCGGCTTTTTCGATAAAGGGCCAAAGGTCGACCCGCCCCGGCAAGAGGTCTTTAAAGGCTTTATGCCCTTCATCATTTGCGAAACCACTTTGGATATCGGGGTCAAAAACCCCATCAACCGCTTGCAGAATGGCCGAGGAAGAGCGGAATGAATAAGCAAGGCTGCGGCGTTGGAAGAACTGGCCAGCCTCGCCGATCTTCTGCTCAAAGGTGACGCCTTTGCGGTCCAATTCCTCCGGGTCAGCGCCTTGGAAGGAATAGATCGACTGTTTCTTGTCCCCCACGACAAAGAGCGTGCGGTCCACATCATTGCGCGCGCCTGCGCCGCTGTAGAATTCATCCGTAAGCCGTTCGATCACGTCCCATTGTCGGGGCGAGGTGTCTTGGGCTTCGTCCACAAGGATGTGATCAATGCCGCCGTCGATCCGGTAGAGCACCCATGCCGCCACGGCCTTGTCGGTCAGCAGAGCGCGGGCTTTGAGGATCAAATCGTCGAAATCGAGCCAGCCGCGCTTTTGTTTCTCGTTTGCATAGCGGGCAAGGAAACGGGCGGCGAAACGGTGGAGCACATAGGTTTTGCGTGCCGCCTTCAGGGCGAGCCGTGCTTCGCGGGCGTCCTCAACCCGCTGCATCAGCTGTTCGAGCTGCGGCATCTGCTCGGCGATGATCTTTTGCGTCGGTTTGGTGGGGAACCTGCCGATCTTGGCGGTAAAGGGCGATTTCGCGCCGCTGCCGGTGAGGAGGGTATTCTCCAACTGGGGCAGGGCGGAGAGATCATAGCTCTCGATCTCTTGCAGCGCCGCGCCCGCCTTAGCGTCGTTGCCGCCCTTGGCCAGCAGATGGGGTATGATTTCGGCCATGATTGCCGCTTCGCTGCCCAGAAAGACGGACGTCGCAATGCTGTCTTCGGTAAGGTCTTCGGGCTGATCGAAGAGGGTGAGGATGTCGGGCCATGCACGGGCCTCGGCAAAAGCATCCCGCTGGCTGACAATGCTGCGCGTCAGGCTGGCGAAATCCTCACCGGTGTAGTGCCGCGCAAGGTCGGCCACCAGCGGCGCATCTTCGCCTTCGGCCATCTCATCCACAATCTCTGCCCTGAGAAGATCAGCAGCGCGGTCCTCGATCTCGGTGAACTGCGGGCTGACTTGCGCCTCTAGCGGGAAGCGGCGCAAGAGCGCGGCGCAGAAGGAGTGGATCGTTTGAATTTTCAGCCCGCCCGGCGTTTCAATGGCACGGGCGAACAGGGTGCGGGCATTGCGCAGCTGCTCAGGCGTCAGCTCACCCTCGACGCCCAAATCGGCCAGCGCGCTGCGCAGCGCCTCGTCTTTCAGCATCGCCCATTCGCCCAGACGCTTGAACAGGCGGTTCTGCATCTCTGACGCGGCGGCTTTAGTGTAGGTCAGGCAAAGAATATGCTGCGGCTCGACGTCGTCCAAGAGCAGCCGGGCCACGCGGTCGGTCAGCACGCGGGTCTTGCCGGAGCCCGCATTGGCGGTCAGCCAAGTGGAGGCATCGGGCCGGGCGGCGTCAATCTGGGCGGCGGTTGCATCGTTAAAATCACGCATCATTCCAGATCCTCCGGCTTGGCGACCGTGGTGCCATCCCATTCGCCAAAGCGGGCCAATTGGTCGTAGTTCCCAGCAAAGGCGTCCGTTTGCACCATGCGCCGCGCGGTGAAGCCTTGGCCTTCGTCGAGGTAGCGTGACAGCAGGGCGTGGAGCCCGGCGAGCACCTCTTGGGGATTTTCCTCGTCCAAAGGCGCGGGCACTTCGACGGGTTTGGAGCCCAGCCCGATGAAAGCAGCATGCGCCACATGCGCCACGCCCACCTCAGGGAAACCGCCGCGCTCCACCATGGCCGCTTCGATCAGCAGTTGTTTGTCGAACAAGCGCTGTTCCTTTTTGCCCGGCGGCGTGCCGGTCTTGTAGTCATAGATCAGCACATCGCCGTCGTCGGTCTGGTCAATCCGGTCCGCAAAACCGCTGAGGGTAAACCCTAGGTCCGCAAAGGTGTAACTGCCGCGCGCACCTTGCTCGAAGGCGACGGGGCTGGAGAAGGCGGCGCGGCTGTGTTCGCGGGAGATGAACCAATCCGCAATCCGGTCAATTCGCGCCAGCCACATGGCACGGGCGGCAGGCCAAGGGGCTTCGTCCTCCAATACCTGTGCCGCCACGTCGAGCAATGTTTCGCGGGTCAGTCGCGCCGGATCGCGGGCGACCAGTTTCACGAAATCTTCCATGATGCGGTGCAAGATGATGCCGCGCACTGGGGCGTCGGGCGATTGCACCAGCGGGTTGATGGCGCGCAGTTTCAGGCTGTGTTTGGCATAGACGGCATAGGGGTCGCGGATCAGGGTTTTGATCTCGGTCACCGACAGTTTGCGGGGCCGTGCCGCGCGCGGGGGGCGGGGCGACGGGCGCGGCGCGGGGGGCGTGCGTTCGACCGCCTCCAAGGCGCTGACTTGGTCCAGCCACCGGGCACCACGTTGCTGCATCGCACGCCAAGCCTCTGGCCCGCCGGTGTCGCCCAGACCACCTAGCAGATTGCCCAGCCGGTTGAGCCAACGCGACGGCACCATTTCGGCCTCATCCGAGCGAATGGCGCGGGTGATCCAGACCTCGGGGCTGGCAATGGCCTGTTGGTAGTCATGCGCCGACAGACCGATGCGCCGTTCAGGCAGGAGTAGTCCCGCTTTCTCGCGCATCTGACGGTTCAGCCAAGGATCGGGCGGCGGTGCTTCGGGCCATGTGCCTTCGTTGAGACCCCCGAGGATTACTAGATCGGCACCCTGAACACGCGCTTCCATCGTGCCCCAGATCATGATGTCAGGGTGCGGCGTATCGGCCTCGCGGACCTCCTCTTGAGACAGCAAAGCGCCCAATAGATCCGCATAATCGGCGGCATTCATCGCGCCACCATGCACGGCATGTTCCGTCAGGTTCGCCATGACCGCCTCAGCCGAGATACCGGCGCCATGTTGCCAAAGCAGGTGATCGGGATCAGCGGACGCGCCGGCGGCGATCCTTTCGGCCAGTGCCAAATGGGTGGCCACGCAGTCGGGCAGAGGGCGTTCGCCGGGGGCGTCATGGCCGGGAAAAGTCTCACCCACCCAAGCGATCCAGTCTCGAAAACCGCTCGGGTCTTCCATGCGTTTGGCGGCACGTTCCGGGATCTCGGCCAGACCCTCGGCGCTGGGATAGGGCAGACCGTGGCGGCGGATTTCGGCCTCAAGGCGCTGGGTGTAAAGCTGGTGAAAGTTCCGCCCCGCGCCACTGTGGGTCAGAGGGTGTTTCAGCAAGGTTAGCAGCGCTTCGGCATCAAGCTTGCGGACGAAAAGCGCCGCCACATGGCGCAGAAACCGCCCCGGCGGGGACAGTTGCAGCGGCATTCCGGCACTGTCATCCGGCAGAATATTCCAACGGTCGAGTGCGGCAGTGACCTGACGGGTCAGCATCCGGTCAGGGGTGATCAACGCGGCCTTCACGCCATCTTCGGCGGCTTGACGCAGCCGGAGCGCGATGGCGAGCGCTTCGACACGAGGTGTGGGGGCTTCGATCAGCGTGATGTCAGCGGTGGCTCTGGAAAGGTCTTCGAGTTTCGGACCTTCGTTCAGCCAGGCATGTGTGACAGGAGCGGGGCGCAGCGACAGCGACAACAGCTTGTTGCGCGCAGCAGAAACGGGGGGCATTTCGCACCACGGCTCAACCGCACCGCGCGACACTTCGAGCATGTTCATCAACTTGCGGAAACGGTACTGCGGGTGATCCTCGGCCAGCAGTGCTTGGTCCAACTCGTTCCAAACGGCGGTGGGCATTTCAAAGTCAAAACCGGGCAGGATGATCGCGCCTTGGGGCAGGCGGGCCACGGCCTCCATCAACAGCGCCGTCGTCCCACGCGAGCCGGTGGAACCCGCGAGGATCACCGGATGTTGCGGTGGGTTGTCTTGCCAGCGCGTGATGATCCGGGCGACAAGCTGCCGCCGCCGTGCTTCGGCATCGGGGCGCGTGGTGGTCTGGCCGAGATAGTCATGCGCAATCGCGAGGAAGCGTTGCGCACGTTCCCAATGGGCCGAGAGGTTGCCTACATCCAGCCCGGCAACTGTCTCGGGCGAAACACCTTCGCCCTGCATCTCATCAATCAGTCCCGCAAGACTGTCCGACAGCGCATAAAGCGACGCGCGCGGCGCAAGGTCGGGGGCGGCGTCAAGAAGGCGAGAGACAAGTTGTATTAACTCAAGCCGTCGCTGTAGAGGGGGTGTCGGCGCGGGCAAAGCGACGCCGGGGGCCAGTGCGTCAAGATCGGTGATCAACCGGACGCGTGGCAGAAACCCAGCCGGGCCTGCGTCAAAGTCATGGCGCAAGCGACGGGCCATGCGATTAGTGTTCACGATCAATTCGACCCGCGCCATCGCTTCTGGCGGGCTGTCTTCTAACCGGTCGCAAAGCCCTCGCACCAGACCGCGCGGGAAGTCGACACCGGGGGCAAGTCCAAAGACGCGGGGTGTGCCTTGAGGCTCAAACATCTGCATCCGCCAGCAGGCTTTCGGCCAGAGCGATGCCGCCGGGATGGCCCACATCGCACCAACGTCCGGGGTAGGGCAGACCAAAGAGGGTTTGTCGTTCGAGCATCATGTCCCACAGCAGATTGAGCGAGAACTTGTCAGCGTCGATATCGCTCAGCAAATCTGTTTTGATGATCTGCACGCCGCCATAAACGTTCCCCGGACCGCGCGTCAGATGGCCATTTTCACCAAGTGTGAAATCACCCTGACCACCGTGACCGAGGGTTTGCCCGAGCGGTACCGTCATCAACAGTGCGTCCATTTGCTCGGGTTTCCAAGCCTTGCGCAGCAGCGACAGCGGGTTCGGCCCAGCCCAGATCGCATCGCTGTTCATAGTAAAAACCGGCTCGGTGCCAAGAAGCGGCAACGCGTTGCGCAACCCGCCGCCGGTGTCGAGAATCTCTGGCGTTTCGATAATTGTCGTGACCCCCTGCGGCTTCAGATGCGCGTCGAGCTGCTCGGGTAGATAATGCAAGTTCGCCACAATCCGAGAAGGCCCAACGCCCCGTGCGAGGTCGAGCGCATGGTCGATCAAGGGACGACCTGCGACAGGCACCAAGGGCTTCGGCTGGTGTTGGGTCAGATGTTTCATGCGCGTGCCGAAACCGGCGGCGAACATCATGATGGCGTCGGGATACTCGCGCATTGGCTTTTCAGTTGCTCCAGAAAGTCGGGGGTCGGGCGGGGTAGGATACCTTCGATGCTGCGTGCCACCGGGGCAAGGGCAGGGTGGCGCAAATTGTTTTGCAGATGGTTCCAGACCCGGGGGATTAGATCAACGTAATGCGCCTTGCCGTCACGCAAGCAGAGGCGGGCAAAAATTCCCAAAATACGCAGGTTACGCTGTGCGCCGAGCAGGGCATAGGCGCGGCGGAAGGTGTCTGGGTCGGTGCCGCTCTGGGCGACATAGTAGTCGATCATATGCGCTTCGATCTCGGGCGGTACATCGCGCCGCGCGTCTTGCAGGATCGAGACGAGATCATAGGCCGGATGGCCCAGCAGGGCGTCTTGAAAATCGAGCAGGCCGACGCGGGCGGCGCCTTGGCGCTCGGGCAGCCACAGCAGGTTTTCTGCGTGGTAGTCCCGGAGGATCACAACCTTGGGGGCGGCATCTAGCTCTTGGGCGAGGGGTGCGAAGGCGTGTGTGAATGGGGCGCTGGGCTGTTCCTGCCGTTCGGTCGCGTAGAACTCGAAGGCGGGGGCCGTCATATCGATAAGCCACGCCGCATTGCAAAGGGGCAAGTCGGGGAGGGGGGCAGCGTGCAGTTGGACCAACACATCGACGGCGGCGCGGTATAGCGGCTCTTGCAACGCGGGATCACCGGCCATCAACCGGGCAAAGAGATCATCGCCTAAGTCTTCGATCAGCAGCAAACCATGAGCGGAATCGGCATGATAAATTTCCGGCGCGCTCAGCCCTGTGGAACTAAGATAAGCCGCGACCTGCTGAAACGGGCGCACATCTTCGCCACGCTCCGGCGGGGCGTCCATGAGGATCGCAGTCTGACCATCGGGTCTGCGCAAACGGTCGTAGCGGCGGTTCGATGCGTCACCGGCCAGTAACATGCGTTCGGTTTCCGCCCAGCCTGCTGCTTGCAGGAAGTCTTCGATCAATGAGGTCCGGTCCGTCATGCGCGCCAATCCGCCAGCTTGTCCGCCCATTGTGGCCCATTCCACTGCACGGACATTTGGCGACTGTCATCGCTAGGTCCGGGCGAGAGGCTAATATCCAACGCGTCGCTGGGCGCGAGCGGGCCGAGGCGATCGGGCCATTCGACGAGGCAGATCGCATCGTGGAAAGCTTCGATAAGGCCCAGTTCTTCGATTTCATAGGTCGAGGTCAGGCGGTAGAGGTCCGCATGCCAAATCGCTCCGCTGCGTCCGTCATAGGTCTGCACCAGCGTGAACGTGGGCGAGGGGATGTCTTCAGGATATTCAAGCAGCGCCTTAATCAGAGAACGGGCGAAATGGGTCTTTCCTGCGCCAACGTCGCCGCTCAGCAAAATGACATCACCGGGCGCGAGCTTTCTGGCAAGCTGCCGAGCGCGTTCGGCAGTGTCGTCAGGGCCGGTCAATGTCAGTGAAAGCGATTGGGTGGACATGCCCCATGCTTAGCGTCCCGACGCGCAGCCGCAAGATGAAAGCGGGCGGCACATACCTCTAAGAAGGCTGCCGCCGATCCGTGACGGGGTGGCGGTACGGTACGGTCTGCGCAGTTTGCGCGACCGCTTGGCGAAACCGCACCAAAGTCGCGCCAGAAGCGATTGCCGAAATCTCGCAATGCAGCGGGGCGCCACGGAGCGGATAGATCGGCATGCTCCAGCCCGCGCGATCCCCGCGTCCGGAAACGAAGTCCGCAAGATCGGGCCAGAGCGGGTTTGGCGCGGACATTTGGCGCCAGACGGCGATTGCATCGATGATCGTGATTTCGGCAAAGCTCTTGTCCGGGTCCTGTTTCCACAGGTCGCGATAGGCGGCATTGCAAAAGCTCAATACGCCAGAGGCAGAGAAGACGGCGAACCCGTCTTCGAGCGTATCGAGCAGGCTTTGGCTCAGTTCCAGTTCAGCCCGGAAATTGCGTGTTAGGGTTACTTCGGCAGTGATGTCTTCGATCAGAAAGGCCGTCGCGCCGTCCGGATGGGGGCGACCGCGTACGCTGTAGGTCTGTCCGGATTCAAGCGACCATGTTTCCTGATAGCGCCCGTCTGTCGCCGCTGCGATCACCTCGGAAATCTCTTGTCGCCAGTTTAGGTAGTTCTTCGGTTCTGGCATGCGCCGGTTTTCGCGAAGCTGGTCAAAGAAGGACACCATTGTCGGGCGTGCGCTAAGGAAAGGTGCGGGCAGGGCTGTGAGATCAACCAGTGCCGGGTTGAACAGGGCAAGTTGTCCGTTCCGGTCAAAGATAGCGAGCCCGATGGACAGATGGGCAAAGGTTTTCGCAAGGGTTTGCACGAAGTTTCGCTGTGCTTCTTCTGCGGCAACCACGGCATTTATATTGGTCGCGTGATATATCTGAACGCCGTCCTGCGAGGTTGTGGTCAAAGCATACCAATGTGGCACAGCTTCTGAATCTGCCTGCAGGCAAACGCGGTTGGGGTGTTCGGGCTCTGGCGTGCTGAACAGCGCAGCGCCGCTGGCGTCTGATTGATCGCCTGCTTTGCGCTTGAGCGTTGCATAGGCGCGGTTGTGCCAGATGATCCGACCGCTGGAGTCAGTTTGCCACGATGGGTTTGGGTTGCAATCGCTCGCGCGGCGCAGGGCGCTAAGGTGGTCCCGTGTTTCCTGTGTGATGTCGGGATCGGTGCGGGCCAGCGGTAAATGCAGCCAACACAGGGCGTCCCGCCAACTGATACGCACTTCGCCAGGGCTATCGCCATCCTCGGCCCGCAGGGTGATGCTGCCGGTATTGTTGCTGCGCGGCACGGCTGGAAAGTCGGGGAAACGCGCAAGCAAAGCGCTGCGAATGTCCTCCCAATGATGGTGCCCCGGAACAAGGGCAAAGCGGGTCAGCGCCTGTTCCGAACCGTGCAGCAAATAGCCGTCTTCGAAGAGCAAGCTCATATCCTCGCCCCCTTGCGGGGACGTCGGCGCAACAGGGCGGGGCGTTTGCAGCCACCACAACGCGCCCGCCGCCGTCAGGCAGATGGCGAGCAACACAATGAGGAACTCCTGCAATGCCATGACGGAAAATCCTTTCGGCAAATGCGATCCCTTCACCGTGGCGAGGAAAGGTTAACAGATGGTTAACGCGGGAAGCTGCAGGTAACCTTAGGCAATAAGATGCTGGTTCTCGCCCATTGCGGCATCATCAGACCCGAGGTCAAGAAGCGCGCGGGGCCAGACCACCTCGACCACCGCTCCGCTGCCCGCAGGGGGCAAGCCACGCAACCAGCCGCTGTCGGACCCATTGGCGAAACGCAACCGCCCGCCGCCGCGCTCTAGGAACGTCTTGGCGATAAACAGGCCCAAGCCCATACCTTCATAGGCAGGACGGGCCGGATCAGCCGCCGAACTGCTACGGCGGCGCAGGAAGGGGTCGCCGATGCGGCCAAGGTCTTGCGGAGGGAAGCCGGGGCCATCGTCGATAATCCGAACCGAGATCGTATCTGGCGACCATTCGGTCTCGATCCAGACAGTGGTGTCGGCAAAATCCACCGCGTTCTGCACAAGGTTACGCAACCCGTGAATGATCTCCGGTCTGCGCGGTATCGTTGGCGTGCGCCCCTGTCCGACCACCATCGGGTTGTCGGAAAATATCACCGCTTTCCCCCGGTCCAGATGCGGTTCTGCGGCCTCTTTTATCACCGCTGTCAAAGGCGCGCGTTGCATGTGGAGGTCATCTTTGCCCGAGCGCCCCATGTCGCGGAGGATGTCACGGCAACGGTCCGCTTGATCGCGGATCAGGGCGGCATCTTCGGCAAGGTCGGGGCGGTCTTCCAAATCCCCCAGCAGTTCGGTGCTGGCCAATTTGATGGTTGCTAAAGGGGTGCCCAGTTCATGCGCGGCAGCGGCTACGACACCGCTAAGGTCAGACAATTTCTGTTCGCGTGCTAGCACCATTTGTGTCGCGGAAAGCGCGTCAGCCATCGAGTGCACTTCGGAAGTCACCCGGCGGGAATAGGCGCTGGTAAAGATGATGGCGATCAGCAAGGCGATCCAATGGCCAAAGACGAAAATACCGGGTAATTGCAGCACATCGCCTGACTGTGTAACCAGCGGCAGATGCCAAAAGGCAAGGACGGAAGCCGCAATGATCGCTGTGGCGCAAAGCACCAGCGTTGAACGCAGGCTGAGGGCTGTGGCCGAGATGGTCACCGGGGCCAACAACAGCAGTGCAAAGGGATTGTGCAGCCCCCCGGTCAGCCCCAAAAGCGCGGTCAGTTGCAGCAGGTCGAAAAGAACCATCGCAAGGTTCTCACGCTCCGACAGGCGCTTGTTCTGCGGAAAGACAAAACCGGCGACCAGATTGCCCACAATCGACGCGCCGATCACCAGATAGCAGAGCCCGAAAGCCAGTTGCAGCCCGAACATCCACTGCGCGACCGTCACGGCAGTCAGCTGCCCCGCAATGGCGAACCAGCGCAGCAAGATCATTGTGCGCAGCCTGATCCAACTGGCGCGGGTGCGCCCGCTGAGGGGTCGTATGTCTGGCTGCGTCATCTTCGCCCCTTCACGTCATTGCGTCTTGCATCGCCTGCGATCTAGCGTAGGTCTGCCGCGAAACACGTTCAAGAGCGCCCGCTGGCGCAGGAGACTGACATGAGACGGATGGTAGCATTTGGCGCTGTTGGAGTGGCGGCGGTATTTCTGGCAGGCACGGCCTTTATGGTGTTGCAGGGTGACGACGACGCCTATGCATCTTGCCGCTCCAGCCAAGTGGCGGGCGGAGACATCGGCGGGCCGTTTGAACTGGTCAATGGCGCGGGCGAGACAGTGACCGATGCTGAAGTGATTACCGAACCGGCGCTGATCTACTTCGGCTACACCTCCTGCCCCGACGTCTGTCCGCTGGACGTGGACCGCAACGCAGCGGCCACCGAGATCCTCGAAGAGCGCGGCCAGAGCATCACCCCGGTGTTCATCACCGTCGACCCCGAGCGCGACACACCAAAGGTCGTGGGCGAGTTTGCCGAAGCAATGCACCCGCGCATGGTCGGCCTCACCGGATCAGCCGCACAGGTCAAGGCCGCGAGCCAAGCCTACCGCACCTATTATAAGCTGCACCCGCCGCAGGATGGCGAATACCTCGTGGACCATTCGACCTTTAGCTATCTGGTCATGCCCGACGAAGGGGTGGTCGATTTCTTCCGCCGCGAAGTTCGGCCCGAAGAGATGGCCGACAAGATCGGTTGCTTCCTCGATCAACGGTAAAATTGACCATCGGTAGCCCACGCACCATATTGAGCGCGAGAGGGGACGTTAATGCCGGATATTTCTGACCTTGGTCCAGACCGCACGCTACTGCTTGTGGATGATGATGAGCCGTTTTTGCGCCGCCTCGCCAAAGCCATGGAGAAGCGCGGGTTCGAGGTGGAAACCGCCCTCTCGGTCGCCGCAGGTAAGGCCATTTCCACGGCGCGGCCCCCGGCTTTCGCAGTGGTGGACCTGCGGCTTCAGGACGGCAACGGTCTTGATGTTGTCGAAGTGCTCCGCGAACGGCGTGCCGATACGCGGGTGGTGGTGTTGACCGGATATGGCGCGATTGCCACGGCGGTGGCGGCGGTGAAGTCGGGCGCGACGGATTACCTGTCCAAACCCGCTGACGCCAATGACATCGTCAATGCGCTGTTGGCGACCGGGGGCGATCTACCTGAGCCGCCCGAGAACCCGATGAGCGCGGACCGGGTGCGGTGGGAACATATCCAGCGGGTCTATGAGCTTTGTGATCGCAATGTCTCGGAAACGGCGCGGCGGTTGAACATGCACCGGCGGACCTTGCAGCGGATCTTGGCCAAACGCTCGCCGCGCTAAAGCTCGAAGCGTTTCCAGATTTTGTCGACGTGGCTCCCATCGGCGAGTTCGCTGTTGGGCAGGCGTCTGAAATCCTCAAATCCGCGGCTTTGGTAGTAGGCGAGACCGCCTGCATTATCCGCGCGGATGATTGCATGAATATGGCGGTAGCCGAGGTCTCGCGCCGCCTCTTTCGTGCGCTCAAACAGCGCGGAGCCGATGCCCAAACCGGTCTCGCCCAAGCGCACAAAGGTTGCCACATCCACGCCGCCTTCGGGCAGGTCGGGATGAGGCTCGATATATTGAAAGCCTTTCAACGCGCCGCTGCTGTCTTCGGCGAGATGCCATGCGCTGTCGGGTGCCGCCATCCAGCTCTGCAACTCTCGTGGGGTGACTAGGGCGGTCATCGCCGTCGTGCCGCCTGCTGCGATGATCGCGTTGAGCAACTCCGCCATTGTGCGGGTATCAAGCGCCCCGGCGCGGCGGACGTGGATCATGCCATCTCGCGCAGCAGCGCTTCGTGCCGTGCTGTGAAGTCGTTGCGCACCTCTACTGGCGGGCGCAGCAGAATGGTCAGGCCCTCCATCAGCGCCGCGTCGGGACGCCCAAAAAACCGGGTGGCTTCAGTCTCAGAGAACCCGGCGATCTGACTGGCTTCCATCCACGCGCTGACGCGGTCCGCCTTTTTGATCTGTTGTTTTACCCGCACCGGGAGACTTGCAGGAAGGCCAAAGCGCAGATGCACCGCGGTGGTAAGCCGGTCATCCAGCGCGCGATAATCGGGGCCCACGGCGGCTTTCACCGGCGAGATCATGTCGCCGATCACATATTCCGGCGCGTCATGCAGCAATGCCGCGAGCCGCCATTTGGCTGGTGCACGCGGGGCGATACGGGCAAAAATTGTCTCTACCAGCAGCGAGTGTTCGGCCACTGAATAGGCGTAGTCCCCACGGGTCTGACCGTTCCAGCGGGCGACGAATGCGAGACCATGGGCGATGTCATCAATCTCAACATCCACCGGGGTCGGGTCCAGCAGATCGAGCCTGCGGCCCGAGAGCATACGCTGCCATGCGCGGGGTTTCTGCGCCATCGCCTGCGGTCCTTCTCTTGGCAATCCTTTGGGAACCATTTCCCGGTAAACCTGTTCATCCCACGAAGGAGATAATCATGAAACCCGTTTTTTCCGGCCTGATACTTGCAGTTACCTTCGGCAGCTTTGCCGGTATCGCCCAAGCAGAAGAAGTCTGCATGCCCCAGCACGAAATGAAGTCGGCCCTGATCGACTGGTACGGCGAAGAGCCGGTGCCGGGCCAGGCGAAAGAAAACAGCCAGCTTTGGGCATCGGAACAGTCAGGCACATGGACCTTGGTGAAATCCATGGCGGACGGGAATGCCTGCGTGATGGCGCAGGGCAATGACTGGATGGAAGGGGTGACGGGCAATAAGCAATTGGCCGCTCTGCTGGACTGACCAACAGGACCACCCCCCTCCATATAGATTGAGAATTCCTCGCTGAGATGCTAGGCGGCCTCCAACACCTTCAGACAGGAGCGCCGCATGGCCAAGGACTATATTGTTAAGGATATCAACCTCGCCGCCTATGGCCGCAAGGAATTGGACATTGCCGAAACCGAAATGCCGGGCCTGATGGCTCTGCGCGAAGAATATGGCCAGAGCAAACCGCTCAAAGGCGCGCGGATCGTCGGCTCGCTGCACATGACTATCCAGACCGCCGTTCTGATTGAGACGCTGGTCGCGCTTGGCGCGGATGTGCGTTGGGCGTCTTGCAACATCTTCTCGACACAGGATCACGCTGCTGCTGCGATTGCCGAAGCTGGCGTTCCGGTCTTCGCGATTAAAGGTCAGTCGCTGGTCGAGCATTGGGATTACCTGGACAAATCCTTCATGTTCCCCGAAGGCCCGAACCTGATCCTCGACGATGGCGGCGATGCGACCCTCTACATCCTGTTGGGTGCACGGGTTGAGAATGGCGAAGACGACCTGATCGCCGTGCCGAAATCCGAGGAAGAAGAAGCGATCTTTGCGCAGATCAAAAAGCGCATGGCCGAAAGCCCCGGTTGGTTCACCAGGATGCGCGACCAGATCAAGGGCGTTTCCGAAGAAACCACCACCGGTGTGCACCGTCTTTATGATCTCGTAAAGCAGGGCCAACTGCCCTTCCCCGCGATCAACGTGAACGACTCTGTCACCAAGTCGAAGTTCGACAATAAATATGGCTGCAAAGAAAGCCTCGTCGACGGCATCCGCCGCGCCACGGACACGATGATGGCTGGTAAGGTCGCTGTCGTGATGGGCTACGGCGACGTCGGCAAAGGCTCCGCCGCCTCTCTGCGCGGCGCGGGTGCCCGGGTGAAGGTCACCGAAGTCGACCCGATCTGCGCGCTGCAGGCAGCCATGGACGGTTTTGAGGTCGTGCTGCTGGAAGACGTCGTTTCCACCGCTGACATCTTCATTACTACTACCGGCAACAAAGACGTTATCCGCATCGAGCACATGCGCGAGATGAAGGATATGGCGATCGTCGGCAACATCGGCCACTTCGACAATGAGATCCAGGTTGCCAGCCTGAAGAACCACAAGTGGACGAACATCAAAGAACAGGTGGACATGATCGAGATGCCGAATGGCAATCGCTTGATCCTGCTTTCCGAAGGCCGCCTGCTAAACCTTGGCAACGCCACCGGCCACCCTTCCTTCGTGATGTCTGCCTCCTTTACCAATCAGGTGCTGGCGCAGATCGAACTGTGGGAAAACACCGACAAATACGGCAACGACGTTTACATCCTGCCCAAGCACTTGGACGAGAAAGTCGCCCGCCTGCATCTGGACCGGATCGGCGTAAAGCTGTCGAAGCTGGACCCTGAGCAGGCGGCTTATATTGGCGTATCTCCCGACGGACCGTTCAAACCGGAGCATTATCGCTACTAATCGGTAGAAGTTCCGCTTCATTCCAAAGAATCTTACGACGCCGCCCATCGAATGTTGGGCGGCGTTTTTCGTATCTGAAGATTAAAACTTTGTTTTTACGCCATAATCCTTTCGTATCGGCGGATTCAGGCACATTCCCGCCCTGTTGGAACAAGGGTCGGAACATCCACTCGGCGGCGGTGTTTCTCCCCCAGACCAACACCGAAAGGAGTTCGAAAATGAAACGTACATTCCTGAATTCGACCGTCGCAGCCCTTGCTCTGACCGCAGGCACAGCCTTTGCGCAGGACGTAGACACCAACACCGGTGCCGCCGCCGAGGCAGAAGCCACCGTGGCAGGCGAAAGCGTGAGCAACACTGCTGACGATGCCTCCACGACTCTGAAGAAACAGGCCGAAGATACAGCCCAAGCTGTTCGCGACGCGGCTGACAACGCGGCGAATACTGTCGATGAAGTCATGACAGCGCCGACGGAGAATGCTGAAGTTGACGCCGATGCCGAGCTCGACAATTCGGCTGAAACCACGGCAGAGACTGACACGACTCTGGATGCCGAGACTGAATTGACTGGCAATTCTGACAGCGAGTCCAACTCCACGCTGAGCGCGGAAACCGACAGCGAGATCGACACAGAAGCTGATACAGATGTCGCTGCTGATGCCGACGCCGAACTGGACAGCGAAGTGACCGCCGAAGGCGAGATGGAAAGCGACACCGATCTGACCGCAGATGTGGCTTCGGACACGGAAACCACAATGGAAACTGATGTCACACGCACCGACACCGGCATGAGCAACGCTTTCACCGGTATGGTCGTAGGTGACCTGATCGGCCAAACTGTTGTTGAAGCCGACGGTGAAGAAATCGGTGACGTGGACTATGTCATCAAAACCGACACCGGCTATGCAGCTGTCGTCGGCGTGGGTGGCTTCCTTGGCCTTGGTGAACACACTGTCGCCGTACCGCTGGAAGAAATCTCCATGGCCGCTGAAAACGACCTGAAGCTGAGCGCTTGGACCAAAGCCGAGCTGGAAGCGCAGCCTGAAGTTGACGAGAGCGAAATCGAAGGTCTTGAGGACGACGTGCGCCTCGACGACGCTTCCTAAAGCTTTCTAATGACTGAATGAGAGAGGCGCCCTTTGGGGCGTCTCTTTTTCGTTCCGGGCCCTGTTCTGAAATTATTCTTTTGCGAAACAGGCGTTTGACCTTAGTCTCCCCTCAAGGACCTCCAAGTGGGGGGCCAGAAATTGCTATTGGGAGATTTTAAATGGGCAAACGTGACGAGTGGATCGCGAAATACGCCGAGGACCTGCGCAACAAGTGTGGGATGGAGCCGGACATGGACTTGTTGACCAAGGTAACCATCGGCTGCGGCCCGTCGATTTACAATGCCGACGCGCAGACCGTTTCCGCCGGGGATACGGAAGAGTTGAACACGGTGAAGAACAACTTCCTGGTCAAAAAGCTCGGCCTGCCGGATGATGAGCATCTTATGGGCGGAATTCAGAAGGCGATTGAGACTTATGGCCGTTCTGAGCGCAACAAATATCGCGCCGTTGTCTATTACATGCTGGTCAAGCATTTCGGCAAAGAATCTGCTTACAGTTGAACAATTGGATAACGGGTAACCCTTTGTTTACCCGTAAATAAAACCCTAAAGAGGCGCGCGTTTGGTTAAGCGCGCGTTTCGATTTTCAAAGGGCTTTGAGACACTCGGAAGTTGCTCCGAGCGGTGCTTTGAGCTATCCCTATCACATCGGCCAGTACGGCCAGAACGAGATTTCGAATACGTGTGTGGTGGATTTGGGAGCACACGGGGTGAGAAAGGGTTCTGGCGGGGTGCCGGAACCCTTTTTTCGTTGTCCTACTGGGTGCTGCTTAGAACAGCGTCAGCACCAAACCGATGACTGCGCAGCCAATTACCGCGTAGCCACCGTCGATCAAAGTCAGCCGGAAGGGCCGCCCGGCATAGGCATTGTTGATCATGATCCAAGGGCTGATGAAAAACAGCCCGATGCCGAGGCCAGAGATCAGCCCCTTATCCCAACTGTCCACGGCCGAAAGAGCAAAGACATGGCGCATCATCCCGGCCACCAGCACCATGGCGATGGCCGATAGCACATAGGGCAGAGCGCCGCCCTCTGGCCGGCCATCAGGCCCCACCCGAACCTCTGCCGCAGCCATCCACGGTTTGGCCAGCATCATGTACCAGACCGCCCCTACGGCAAACCCCGCAAAGGCGGCAACGAGTACGGCAATAATTCCCATGTCTTTCCTCCTGTTGTCAGAGGACTATGACCCAGAAAACCGCGCTCGGTCTACGGTGTCGTATTGCCCAAGGAGCAGACGATCTTCCATTCCGCTTCGGTCACCGGTTGCACGGACAGGCGGGAGTTCTTGACCAGCACCATTTCGGCCAATCGGGGATCGGCTTTGATTGCGTCTAAGCTCACCGAGGCCTTGAACGGGCGTACCGCTTTGATGTCGACACATTCCCAACGGTCATCATCTGTTGTGCTATCGGGGTGCGCTTCGGCGCAGACCTCAACGATGCCGACGACCTCACGGTCCTTTTGCGAATGGTAAAAGAACCCCAGATCGCCCAGCTTCATCTCGCGCATGAAGTTACGCGCCTGATAGTTGCGCACCCCATCCCACTCTTCACCGGCATCGCCCTTAGCGACTTGGTCATCCCAGCCCCAGGTCGAGGGCTCGGATTTGAACAACCAATAGGCCATTAGCCGATCACCCGGTTCCAATGGGTCAGGGTCACGCTCTGAAAAAGGCCAGCCTTGGCGTAGGGGTCATTCTCAGCCCATGTCTTGGCCGCGTCCATGTCGGCAACATCTAGAATGATTAGCGAGCCGATCATGGCGCCTTCTCCGTCCAGCAATGGACCGGCCTGCGCGACGGCGTCGCTTGATTTCAGATAGGCGAGGTGATCCGGGCGGTTTTCTTGGCGTATGGGCAGAGAGTCAGGTTTGTCGTGGGCAATCAGGGCAACGAACATATCATTCTTCCTTTAATGGACGGGTAAGCAGAGATTTCATGGCGGTCGCGACGTCTAGCTCTTGGTCAAGCAGCCCGGCCACCGCGCGGGTGATGGGCATGTCGAGCCCCGCATCGCGGGCGAGCGCATCGACGGCACGGGCGGTGGCGGCTCCCTCGACAGTGGTGTCCGCGTCAAAAGCCCGTCCTGCGCCGAGAGATTGGCCAAGACGGTAGTTGCGGGATTGCTCCGACGTGCAAGTCAGCGTCAGGTCGCCAAATCCGGAAAGCCCGGCCAGGGTCGTCGGCTCGGCGTTCAGATGTGCGGCAAGGCGCTGCATTTCGGCATAGCCCCGTGTCATTAGCGCGGCCCGTGCGCTTTCGCCCAGCCCCGCACCGATGGCGGCACCGCTGGCGATGGCGATGACGTTTTTCAGCGCACCGCCGAGTTCAGCGCCGATGGTATCGGTGGTGCGATAGAGCCTCAGGTTCTCGGTCGTCAGCTCTTCTTGAAGATAGGCACCAGCTTCCGCATCCGCACAGGCGAGGGTCAGCGCGGTCGGCAAACCACGCGCGATGTCTGCGGCAAAGCTCGGCCCGGTAAGAATCGCGGCAGTCGCGTCAGGGATGGTTTGGGATATCACCATGACCGGACCGACCCCGCTGTTAAGCTCAATCCCCTTACAGCAGGCGACAAGGTGTTTGCCCTTCAGTAGATCGGCATGCGTCTCCAGCACATCGCGCAGCTTCTGCATCGGCACAGCGAGTAGGAGGATGTCGGCCTGCACTGCGGCGGTAAGATCTTCCGTCACAGTCAGGGCATCGGGGAAAGGACAACCGGGCAGGCGTTTGCTGTTTTCGCGGGTCTTGGCCATCTCGCCGACCTGCCGTGCCCAGAGCGTAGCCGGGGCCTTTCGCGCCAGTGAAATTGCCAGTGCCGTGCCAAAAGCACCCGCGCCAAGAACCGAAACGCTCATGCTTTGGCTCCTTTTTTTCCGCTGCCCAACATTGAGGGCCGGGCCGTATCCAGCGGCCAGCGGGGCCGGGCCGAAAGGGTGAGATCGTCAGCGCTGCGCAGGCCGGATTGCTCGGCGGCTGCAAAGGCGATCATGGCGGCATTGTCGGTGCAAAGCGCCAGCGGCGGGGCGATAAAGGCCGCGTCTTCCTCGGCAGCAACTGCCTCCAACGCAGCGCGGATCGGCTTGTTTGCAGCGACCCCACCGGCCACGCAAAGACCGCGCGGCGCATCCGCGGGGTAGCTGGCAAAGGCGCGGCGCGTCTTCTTGGCGAGCACCTCGACCACCGCAGCCTGAAACCCGGCGGCGAGATCTGCCTGATCCTGTCGCGTCAGGCCCCCGGCATCGGCCACGCATTTGTCGCGCGTGCGCAGAACTGCGGTCTTCAGGCCGGAGAAAGACATATCGCATCCGTCCCGGTCGAGCAGCGGGCGGGGCAGGGCAAAGCGGTTGGGGTCGCCTGTCTCAGCACAGCGTTCAATCGCGGGCCCACCGGGTTGTGGCAGCCCCAAGAGCCGCGCGACCTTATCGAATGCCTCACCCGGCGCGTCGTCGATGGTGCCGCCTAGCCGGTCGAAACTCTCCGGCCCGCGCACCAGCAGAAATTGGCAATGACCGCCCGAGACCAACAGCATGAGATAAGGATAAGGGACATTATCCGTCAGCCGCGGCGTCAGCGCATGGCCGGCCAGATGGTTGACCCCATAAAGCGGTTTGCCCGTTGCCGCTGAAAGTCCTTTGGCGCACATGACGCCAGAGACAACGCCGCCGATAAGACCGGGCCCGGCGGTGACGGCAATAGCGTCGATTTGCGAGAGAGGGACGCTTGCCTCGGCCAAAGCATCTTCGACACAGTGGTCGAGCTTCTCAGCATGAGCACGCGCTGCAATCTCGGGCACCACCCCACCGAAATCCGCGTGCAGCGCCGTTTGGCCTGCCACGACAGAAGACAGCACAGTGCCGCGCCCTTCGTCGTCAATCTGCACCACAGCAGCGGCGGTATCGTCGCAGCTGCTCTCCAATCCTAGGATCAACCGGGTTTTTGGCATGGGGGCTTTCCGTTGCAAGGCACCTGTACCGCAGGTAACACCGCTGTCACGCGCAAACAATGCCGGAGCCTGAGCATGGCACAGCCAAGATTGCTTCTGACACGTCCCCGCCCCGGCGCTGAGACCTTTCTTGCGCGGCTTTCCCCGGCGCTGCGTGTGGGAGCCGTGATCTCACCTCTGATCGAAATTGTACCGAACGATGCCTCTCCAGACCTCACGTCCTATGCCGGGGTGATTTTCACCTCCGCCAATGCTGTGGCCCATGCGCCCGCTGGCAAAGGTCGTCCGGCTTATTGCGTGGGACCGCAAACCACCCAGGCGGCGACCGCGGCGGGCTGGCAGGCCCAAATGCCCGGGCTGGATGCCGAGGCAATGATCGCCGCGCTTTCAGGTCGCACTGAATTAGGGCCGCTGCTGCATCTAGCCGGCAAACACCGTCGAGGCGATGTGGCCGGGGTGCTCAGCAAAACGGGGCTGCAGGTCGACGTGGCAACGCTCTACGACCAGCGGCTTTTGCCATTGTCAGAAGAAGCGCAGGCCTTGTTGCACGGTGACGCTCCCGTATTGGTCCCCCTGTTTTCCCCCCGCAGCGCGGCGCAGTTCGCGCAGGCTGCGACTAGGACGGATGCTGTGTTGGCCGTCTCCATCAGTGCAGCTGCGGCAGAGGCGCTTGAAGCTCTGCCGCTGCGGGCGCATGATATAGCCGCAGAGCCTACAGGTGAGGCCATGGCAGAGGCCGTTGAAAAACTCTTTCGCCGCACCACCTTGCCTTGAGAGGCTTTATTATGCCGGATAAGCTTGCCGCGGCGAGCGACAGACAGGTTCAGAATCGGAAAGGCGGGCGGCGTGGCGAAACCCAAGAAGACAGTCACTAAAAGCGAAGCGGATAAAAGCGAGACACCCTCCTCCGCCGCGCCGAAGGTAGAAGCGGACAAGCCCAAGGACCACGCGACAACGACAGGCTCCGGCGACGCGAAGCCGTCGGTAGCTGCGGCGGATAAGCCGGATACGTCTCCTTCAGGTGACGCTGCGAAAGGCAATGTCGCGAAATCCGCGGCGAAGACCTCCGCTGAGGCCGAAAAAGGGGCAACTGCTGAGAAAAGCAGCAAAGCGGAGAGTCCGTCGAAGCCTGACACGCCAAAACCTGGGGATACGCCCTCTCCGGAGAAGGGCGGCAAATCAGACCCCGTAGCCGCGACATCTGCAAAAGCGACCACCTCGACAGAGAGCAAGGGCGCCTCTGCTGGCGCGGGCAATCCGCCGCTAGACAGCAGCAAACCTGTCGCGGATACCAAAGCCGACAAATCTGCGAGCACCTCTCGCGCAAGTTCTGCGGCATCCAATCCAAAGGGCGCCGCAGACAAGCCTGCCACATCGGCTTCTAGCTCAAGCACCTCTTCGACCACCGCGACCCCAGAGGCTGCGCCTAGAGAGCGCAAGCGTAGCGTCTTTTTCCCGATGCTCTTGGGCGGTGCAATCGCCGCAGGTCTGGGTTTCGCCGCAGCGGAATACGATGTGATGGGCACACGCGCGCAGAGTGATGCGGAACTGCAAGAGCTGCTCGAAGCTCAGCAGGCCCGTATCGCAGACCTAGAAGCTCGTGCCGCTGAACCCGCAGCGCTGCCGGAAAGCCTGCCACAGGTTGATGCTTTGACCGAAGAACTGCAGGCCGCGCGACAGGAATTGGCTGCCTTGCAAGAGCAACTCTCCGGGATCGACAGCCGCTTGACCACGGTCGAAAAACAACCCGCTAGCGGTGGCGATAACGATATCGCCGTTGCTGCGTTTGAGCGCGAAATGGAAGCCTTGCGAGAATCCGTAGCGGCGCAGCGCGCTGAGATCGAAGGGCTGTTAGAAAACGCCCAGAGCGTAGAGGAAGCCACCGCTGAAGCAGCGGAAGCGGCCCGTGCGCAAACTGCCATGACCCGGATCAACACAGCGCTTACCGCTGGTCGGCCCTATGAGGCCCCCCTCTCGGAACTGCGCGACGCGGGGGTAGAAGATATCCCCGAAGCGCTGAACGAAACGGCCTTGGCAGGGGTCGTGACCTTGGCCAATTTGCAAGCGCGCTACCCTGATGCGGCCCGCGCAGCGTTGGCAGAAGCCCGCGCTGCGGTCCCGGACGAAGGCGAGGGCGGTTTCGGAAGCTTCCTCAAGCGCCAGTTGGGCGCCCGGTCCGTCGCACCGCGAGAAGGCTCTGACCCCGACGCGGTCCTATCCCGCGCCGAAGCTGCGGTACGTGACGGTCGGTTGACCGATGCGCTGGCCGAGATCGATACATTGCCAGAAGCCGCACAGGCCGCCATGGCGGACTGGCTGGCCGATGCACGCGCCCGTCAGGCGGCGGAAAACGCCGCCGACGATCTGTCACAACGCCTGACGGCAAACTGAGGAACGAAAAATGCTCTGGTCTCTAATTAAAATCGTTCTGTTCGTCGTGCTTGTCGCTGCCCTTGCTTGGGGCGCAGGGTTCTTGCTCGAAAGCCAAGGCGGCATTCAACTGACCGTCGCGGGCACCGAATACACCCTCGGGCCGCTGCAATCGGTGATCGCTGTGCTGTTGTTGATGCTTGCGGTCTGGCTGCTGCTCAAGATCGTAGCACTGCTCTCGGCCACTTGGCATTTCCTTAATGGGGATGAGACCGCGCTGTCGCGCTACTTTGACCGCAACCGCGAGCGTAAAGGCTATGAAGCGCTATCGGATGGTCTAATGGCGCTGGCCAGCGGTGAGGGTCAACTGGCAATGGCCAAAGCCGCCAAGGCCGACCGCTACCTCAAACGCCCCGCGCTGACCAACTTGCTGACCGCGCAGGCCGCCGAGTTGGCCGGAGATCACCACAAAGCAGAGCGCACCTATCGCAAGCTGGTCGAGGACGAGAAAACACGTTTCGTCGGTGTGCGCGGTATCATGAAGCAAAAGCTGGCCGAGGGGGATACGGAAACTGCTCTGAAACTGGCTGAGAAAGCCTTTGCCCTAAAGCCCAAGCACGAAGAAACCGGCGATACATTGCTGAAGCTGCAAGCTGAAAAGCACGATTGGACCGGGGCGCGGCACACCTTGCAGGCCAAGTACAAGAACGGTCACCTGCCCCGCGATGTGCACAAACGTCGTGACGCGGTATTGGCCCTGTCAGAGGCCCGCGAAGTCATCGCCGAAGGCAACAGCATCGAAGCCCGCGAAGCGGCGATTGAAGCCAACCGCCTGTCGCCCGATCTGGTGCCAGCAGCGGTCATGGCGGCCCGTGGCTATATTGATCAGGGCAAACCGCGTTACGCCGCAAAAGTCTTGCAGAAGGCTTGGAGCGTGCACCCGCACCCCGACCTTGCTGCGGCCTTTGCCGAAGTTCAGCCAGAGGAGACACCGCAGCAGCGGATCAAACGTTTCCGGGCGCTGACCAAATCGCAGCCCGATCATGCCGAAACCAAGATGCTTCTGGCTGAGTTGCACATCGCAAACGAGGACTTCCCAGAGGCCCGCCGTGCGCTTGGTGATCTGGTGGAGACCGATCCTTCGGCCCGCTCGGTGACTCTAATGGCTGCGATTGAACGCGGTGAGGGGGCATCGGATACCGTGGTCAAAGGCTGGCTTACACGGGCGCTCAACGTATCGCGCGGGCCACAGTGGATCTGCGAAAACTGCCACCATATTCACGCGGAATGGAAGCCGATCTGCGAGAACTGCGAGAGCTTCGACACGTTGGAATGGAAAACCCCACCACTGTCCGAGGTTGCGATGCCCAGCGGCGTGCAGATGTTGCCACTCATCGTTGGGACACCCGAGGCGGCACCCCCGACTGAGGGCGCGCTGACCACCCGCACGGATGATATCGAAGAGGCGGAACTGGTAACCGACCCGGAAATCTCCGGGCAGCAAGACACGTCAAAGCGGCCGCCAGACCCTACAGCTTGATGTCGTAGGTCACCCAATTGGTCCGCATGGCAAGCCGATCATAGACACCACGGCCGCGGTAGTTATCCTCGGCCGTGATCCAGCGCACGAGGCTCCAGCCGCGTTTCTCAGCGATCTCTCGCACGCCGCCGATCAGCGCATCGGCGGCGCCGCTGCCCCGGGCTTCTGGCGCGACGAAAAGATCGTCTAGAAAGCAGCCTGTCGCGGCGGCCAGTGGCCGGGCGAAGCGGCGAAAATGGGTAATGCCGATCACATTGCCAAGCGCGTTTTCACAGACCAGTCCTTCGACTTCGGACAGCGGATCATGTAGCCAAGACCAGACGCGGGCGCGCATTTCCACGGTCTGCTCGACTTTGTAAAAGGCCGCGTAGCCTTGATAGAGCCGCTCCCAATCGGCGCGGTCGTGATCTTTGACAGGGCGGATAGTCAGGCTTTTCGGTGTCGTCATGCTGGGGCTCCCTTCGCTGAGGCGCGGTGGTTGCCCCAGTGGGTCAGAAATCGAGCCCGAGGTCCAGTGTTGTCGCGGAATGGGTCAGCGCGCCCATGGAGATATAGTTCACCCCGGTTGCGGCGACTTTGGCAATACGCGGCAGGGTCATGTTGCCCGAGGCTTCAAGCACGATGCGCCCCTGTGCCATTTCCACGGCTTTGGAGAGCGTAGCGGTGTCCATATTGTCCAAGAGCACAACATCCGCGCCGGTTTCGTCTAGCACCTCGGCCAGTTGGTCCAGTGTATCCACCTCTATCTCGACGCGGATCATATGCGAGGCATTGGCTTTCACCGCCTGCAACACGGGCCGGATGCCACCCGCAGCAGCGATGTGGTTGTCCTTAATCAGGATCGCATCCGAGAGCGAGAAACGGTGGTTGAACCCGCCGCCATGCAGCACCGCTTGTTTTTCGACCATGCGCAGGCCGGGGGTGGTTTTGCGGGTGCAGGTGATGCGGGTCTCGGTGCCTTTGGTCTCCGCCACACAGGCCGCCGTGAGGGTCGCGATGCCCGAGAGCCGTCCGGCAAAGTTCAGCGCCACGCGTTCGGCGGACAAGATTGCGGCGGCAGAGCCTTCGATTTCCATGAGTACATCCCCTTTGGCGATGGTGCTGCCGTCTGTCTTGAGCGTGCGCACCTGAAGCGTCGGGTCGACCAGATGAAACGCCATGCGGGCGATCTGCATACCCGAGACCACGCCCGCCGCACGGGCGCGCAGGCGGGCGGTGTAGGTCGTGCCTGCTGGAATCACGCTGCGGGTGGTGACATCGCCATAGGTGCCAAGGTCTTCCATCAGTGCGGCGCGTACCAAGGGCTCAAGGATCAGATCGGGCAGGGCGGTTGTCATGCGGGGAGGTCCTCGGGGGTTGGGCGGAAGGCGATGGCGTCGGCCAGCGTCATGAAGCTGCGCTGCGCGAGGGCGAGCGTGTCTGGGAAATCGGTGCGGCAATGTGCGCCGCGGCTCTCGCGCCGGGCAAGGGCGGCGGCAGCGATCAGCGTAGCGGCGGCAGTCATGTTTTGCAGTTGGGTGCAATCGGGCTGTGCGGCTTCGATCTGCGCGATGTGGCGCAGAGCGGTTTGCAGGCCTTCGGCCTCGCGCAACACACCGACGTGGTCAGTCATTGTGCGGCGCAGCTGGGCGATCAGGTGTTCGTCCGGTGTTACACCTGGCGGCAGATCAGGCAAGGTCACCTCGGTTGCATCACTTGCGACACAATTTTCCAGCATGTCCAACGCCGCACGACGGGCAAAAACCAGCGCTTCGAGCAGCCCGTTCGAGGCCAGCCGGTTCGCGCCGTGCAAGCCGGTGGAGGAGGCCTCACCACAGACCCAGAGCCCGCCTAAGCTCGACCGTCCATGCGCATCGGTTGCCACGCCGCCCATGTGGTAATGCGCGGCGGCGGCGACGGGGATCGGCTGGGTCACAGGGTCGATGCCATTGCGCGCGCAGGCGGCGGCGACGGCGGGGTAGTCGATCAGCACCGCACCGCCCAAGGCCGTGCGGGTGTCGAGCATCGGGCGCAGCCCCGCTTGCGTTTGCGCAAAGATTGCGCGTGCCACGATGTCACGCGGGGCGAGTTCGGCCAGCGGGTGGAGGTCCGCCATAAAGCGCTGGCCCTCGCGGTTGACCAGATGCGCCCCCGCGCCGCGCAGGGCTTCGGTGGCGAGCGGGGCCGGGTCTTCGCCGCAGTCGATGGCGGTGGGGTGGAATTGGACGAACTCCGCATCCGCGATCAAGGCACCGGCGCGGGCGGCCATGCCGATTACTTGGCCCCGGATGCGGGCGGGATTGGTGGTCAGCGCATAAAGCCCGCCGGAGCCGCCGCCTGCCAATAAAACACCCGCGCCGCGCAGCATCACCGGCGCGGAGCCTTCGGGCCGCGCCAGTTCGACCGCG
Source organism: Sulfitobacter delicatus (assembly GCF_900102535.1). Lineage (GTDB taxonomy): Bacteria > Pseudomonadota > Alphaproteobacteria > Rhodobacterales > Rhodobacteraceae > Sulfitobacter > Sulfitobacter delicatus. The sequence continues at coordinate 542,700 of NZ_FNBP01000001.1, forward strand.
ACGCCGGAGACCGTTGTGCCGTCACTGTCCAAGCCGCAAGCGAGCACGCCTTCGAGGACTTGGATGGAGGGGGTCGCCCGCACCCGTTCGATCAGGGCGCGCATGATCTCTGCCCCAGCCTGATCGCCCTGCACTCGCACCACCCGCGCAAAACTATGCGCGGCCTCGCGGGCAAGGACATAGCCGCCGTCAGCGCCGCGATCGAAAGCGGTGCCAAAATCGGTCAGGGCAAGGATATGCGCACGGGCTTCTTCGGTCACTGTCGCGGCCACGCGTGGCTCGACCGTGCCTGCGCCGGCGGCGATGGTGTCTTGGGCATGGGCGGCGGCGCTGTCGCTTTGGGCCATCGCTGCTGCCACGCCGCCTTGCGCCCAGGCGGAACTGGCGCCGGTGCCCAACTTATCGGGCGAGATCAGCAACACCGGGAGCGGCGCGAGGCAAAGGGCGGCATAAAGCGCGCCGAGGCCCGCGCCGACGATGATGATCCTGCCGGTTGCGATCTCTTGCACGGGGCGCGGCCCTTACAGGCCGAGGTCGCGGGAGAGGTCGATCATCCGCTGCACGGCCACGCGTGCCTTGCCCGCGACTTCAGCCTCAACCTCGACCGCGCCGGACATGGTGTGCAGCGACCAGAGCACCTTTTCCAGCGTGATCTTCTTCATATAGGGGCACATGTTGCAGGGACCGACGAAATCGACCTCGGGCAACTCATCCGCGATGTTCGACGCCATGGAGCATTCGGTGACCAGCATCGCCTTAGCCGGTTTCTCGCGGTGGACATAGTCCAGAATGCCGCTGGTAGAGCCTGAAAAGTCGGCTTCGGCCACCACATCGGGCGGGCATTCGGGATGCGCGATGATGCGGGTGTCGGGGTTCCATTCGCGATAGTCGGCGATGTCTTTGGCGGTGTAGCGTTCGTGCACGATGCAGGCGCCGTCCCACCAGACGATGCGCTTTTGCGGCACCTGTTTGGCGATGTTCTGGGCCAGATATTTGTCGGGCGTCATGATCACCGTGTCGCTCTCCATCGCCGCGACGATCTGCGCCGCGTTGGATGAGGTGCAGCAGATGTCAGACGCAGCTTTGACCTCGGCGGTGGTGTTCACATAGGTCACCACCGGCGCGCCGGGATATTGCGCGCGCATCTTGGCCACGCCCTCTGCGGTGATGCTTTCGGCCAGCGAACAGCCCGCTTCCATGTCCGGAATCAGCACGGTTTTCGACGGGTTCAGGATCTTTGAGGTTTCCGCCATGAAATGCACGCCGCATTGCACGATGACATCGGCCTCGACCTCTGTCGCCTTGATCGCCAATTGCAGGCTGTCGCCGACAAAATCCGCAATGCCGTGGTAGATGTCGGGCGTCATGTAATTATGCGCGAGGATCACCGCATTGCGCTCTTTCTTAAGCTTGTTGATCGCGGCGACATAGGGCGCATGGATGGCCCAATCGGGGGGCGAGACGACGCGGTCCATTTTCGCATAGAGATCGGCCATTTCGGCGGCCAGCGCGGGCGATGGCGCAAGGTCGTAGTGGCGCTCAAGCTCGCTGGGCGAAAAAATTTTATCACGCATGGTCGGTCCCCCTCCGGCCTTGGCGCGTGTCACGGCACCGCGCTGGACACCACACCCGGCGGGTTGGCCATAGACGACTGGGGGCGGGCGGGCAAGCCGATACCCTTTATGGCAAGGGCTCTACCCGGTGGCGGTCAAGTGAATTTGCGGAACAGGCGGGTCTGGTCGAACATATCTTCGAGCCGTTCTGCCCGGTCCTTGGTATCGGCCCAATTGATGTCCTGCATGGAAGAGATGACGCTTTCCACCAGCAGCAGGGTCGCCGCCGCAGAGTCCCAAGCCGATGGCGCGACGATGCGGCTGGAGAAACAGATATCAGCAAGGCTGTGCACCGGCGAGCGCCATTGGTCGGTAAACAAGATGATTTTCGCCCCCCGCGCATGGGCCATTTCCGCGAGTTTCAGCGTGTTGTTCTCATAGCGACGCACATCGAAGATCACGAAAACATCGCCTTCACCCACGTCCAACAGGTAGTGCGGCCATGCGTTGGAGGTCGATTGGATATGGGTCACTTTTGGGCGGATGATCTGGGCGTGTAGAAACAGATATTCCGCCATCGTGTGTGTGATCCGCCCGCCAACGATGTAGAGCGGGTGCTTGGTGTCGGCGATCAGCGCACAGGCGCGGTCGAAGGTCTCGGGCTCGATCTGGCCCAGCGTGTGACGGATGTTGTCGATCACCGCATCGGTGAAGCGGTTGAGCACATGGCCCGAAGGCGCCCCCTCGGCCCAAGTGTCGTGTTTGGCGATGGGGTTCTTGGCTTTGGCTTTTAGCTCCTCGCGCAGCTCGTTCTGGAACTCCGGGTAGCCCTTGAACCCCAGCTTTTGCACCATCCGCGCCACGGTGGGCGTGGAGACATTGGCGTCCTTGGCGAGTGCGGTCAGCGGGCCGAGGCCGGAAGCCGGATAGTTTTCGAGAATCGAATGGGCCAACTGCCGCTCGGCGCGGGTCAAACGGTCCAGTTCCTGCTGGATGCGGTCGGAAATCGTCAGTGCAGGTTCAGCCATGCGCGCCTCTCTTTTGACGAGTAATAGCACAAACTGCGAGAGGGTGTAATAAATCCGACATAATTTTGTTGACAGAGGCGACTGTCCGCATGAGGTTCGATGCAGCGAAGGGGGATAGGGTGTCAGAAACAAGCGACGCAATGCAGGAGGCCGTTGAGGTGATCAACGCAGGCGCCAAGGCGTCGGTGGTGCTTGTCTGTGAGCATGCGTCGCGCGACATTCCTGCGCAGTTTGAGGGTCTTGGCCTCGCTGCGGCTGCGCGCGAAAGCCATGTCGCATGGGACCCGGGCGCGCTGAGCGTTGCGCGAAAGATGTCGGATGAGCTGGATGCGGTGTTGGTTGCAGGTCGCGTGTCGCGGCTGGTTTACGACTGTAACCGTCCGCCCGAAGCGCTCGGTGCGATGCCTGCGCAAAGCGAGATTTTCGCGATCCCCGGCAATGCGGCGCTCGACGATGCGGCCCGTGCGGACCGGGTAAAGCGCTACTACGAGCCGTTCCGCGCCACGCTTGCCGCTACGATCACGCGGGTTGCCTCGCCGGTTATTGTCACCGTGCATAGTTTCACGCCCATTTATCACGGCGAGCCGCGCAGTGTGGAGATCGGTATTCTCCATGACAGCGACACGCGCTTGGCCGATGCGATGCTCGCCACAGCGGCGGATCACACCAAGCTGAAGGTCGAGCGCAATGAACCCTACGGTCCGCAAGATGGCGTAACCCATACCCTGAAAGAACATGGTTTGGTGCATGGCCATCCGCATGTCATGCTGGAAATCCGCAATGATCTGATCACGACTGAGGCTGAACAGCAGCAGATGGGCGCGATGATCAGCGATTGGCTGCGTGTCGCCCTTGCGCGGCCCGAAATGAAGGACGCCAGACCATGAGATTCCTGCGCGGCTATATCCGGCGCATTGACGCGATGAACCGGCGGATCGGGCGGGTGATGATGTATGGCATTTTTGTCCTGATGGGGGTGCTTTTGTGGTCCACCGTCAGCAAGGCATTCTTTGTCCCCTCGCTCTGGACACTGGAAATGGCGCAATTTGTGATGGTGGGCTATTATATCTTGGGCGGGCCCTATTCGCTTCAGCTTGGCTCGAACGTGCGGATGGATCTGCTTTATGGCGATTGGTCACTGCGCCGGAAGGCGTGGTTTGATCTCTTCACCGTCTGTTTCCTGATCTTCTATCTCTGCGTGCTGCTCTATGGCGCGGTCAGTTCCACCGCCTATTCGCTGGGCTATTGGGGGACCGAGCCGTTCAGCTTCTTTGGAGGGCTGGTCACCGGCGCGGAAGAGATTGGTCATATGGAGCAATCCAGTTCCGCGTGGCGGCCCTACCTTTGGCCCATCAAAGTCGTGATGATCGTCGGTTTTGTGCTGATGCTGCTGCAATGTCTGTCCGAGCTCGCCAAAGACGTGCTGCGGCTTAAGGGTGAGGCCATTTGATGTCCTATGAAATGATCGCGACATTGATGTTCTCGTCGATGATGCTGATGCTGCTGACCGGCCAGCGGGTCTTTGGGGCGATCGGCTTTATCGCCGTGGTCTCGGCGCTGCTGCTTTGGGGTGACAAGGGCGGCTATGACATCGGTTTTGCCGCCGCGATGAAGCTGATGAAATGGTATCCGCTGCTGACCCTGCCGATGTTCATTTTCATGGGCTATGTGCTGAGCGAGAGCCGCATTGCCGATGACCTGTATAAGATGTTCCACGTCTGGATGGGCGGCGTGCGCGGCGGGCTTGCGATTGGCACGATTGGTCTGATGGTGCTGATCTCGGCGATGAATGGGCTCAGCGTCGCCGGCATGGCGATTGGCTCGACGATTGCTTTGCCGGAACTGCTGAAACGTGGCTATGACAAGAGGATGGTGACCGGGGTGATCCAAGCGGGGTCAAGCCTCGGCATCCTCGTGCCGCCCTCGGTCGTGCTGGTGCTTTACGCGATGATCGCGCGCCAGCCGGTGGGGCAGTTGTGGCTCGCGGGTGTGGTGCCGGGTCTGATGATGGCCTCGATGTTCATCGCCTATATCGTGATCCGCTGCTGGAAAAACCCGGACCTTGGCCCGGTTCTGCCTGCTGCGGACCGCGACATCCCCCGCGCCGAAAAGCTGCGCCTGCTGCGCGCGGGCATCCTGCCGCTGGTGATCTTTGCTGTGATGATGGTGCCCTTCGTGAACGGCTGGACCAGCCTTGTCGAAAGCTCGGCCATCGGCGCGGCGGCGGCTTTCATCGCCGCAGTGCTGAAGGGCCGAATGACGCGCACGGTCTTCGAGAACTCAGTGCGCAACACGCTGGGGATCACCTGCATGTTCATGTGGATCATTCTCGCAGCACTTGCCTTTGGCGCGGTCTTTGACGGGCTGGGCGCGGTGAAGGCGATTGAGAGCCTGTTTACCGAGAAGATGGGCCTCAGCCCCTGGATGATCCTGATCCTGATGCAGCTCAGCTTCATTCTCATGGGCACCTTCCTTGACGATACCGCGATGCTGGTGATCGTGGCGCCGCTCTACGTGCCTTTGGTCGGTGCGCTTGGCTTTGATCTGATCTGGTACGGTATCCTCTACACGATCACCACGCAGATCGCCTATATGACGCCGCCCTTCGGCTATAACCTCTTCCTGATGCGCGCCATGGCCCCGCCAGAGATCACGCTGCGCGACATCTATGCCTCGATCACGCCCTTCGTGCTGGTGATGGTCTTGGCGCTGATACTTGTCATGGTCTTCCCACAGATCGCGACATGGCTGCCCGATTACATCTACGACAAATAACAACGAGAGCCGCGCAAAGACGGCCTGATTTTCAACAAAGGAGAGACCTATGACCACTCGCAGAAAGTTCTTATCCGGGGCCGCCGTAGCCGCCCCAGCGGCGCTGGCCGCACCGTCCATCGTCCACGCCCAAGCGCCGATCAAATGGCGCATGCAGACCTATGCGGGCGCTGCACTGGGTGAGCAGGTAACCAAACCTGCCGTCGATTACATCAACGCCGCCGCCAATGGCGAGATGGAGATCGAGCTCTTCTACGCCGACCAGATCGTCCCCACCGGCGAACTGTTCCAAGCCATGCAGCGCGGCACCATCGACATGGTGCATTCCGATGACGATAGCATGGCCTCGCCGACGCCGTTGCAGCAGTTCGGCGGCTACTTCCCCTTTGCCACCAAGCACATCCTCGACGTGCCGGTGCTGTTCAATCAGTATGGCCTCGCGGAGATCTGGAAAGAAGAATACGCCAAGGTTGGGGTCGAATGGCTGTCGGCTGCGGGTCAAGACCCCTGTAACTTCAACACCACCAAAGAGATCAAGTCGGTCGCCGATCTGGACGGTCTGAAGCTCTATACCTTCCCCACCGCGGGCCGCTTCTTGTCGAAGTTCGGCGTGGTGCCGGTGAACATCCCCTACGAGGACGCCGAAGTGGCCGTGCAAACCGGCGAGTTGGACGGTATGGCTTGGTCAGGCATTACCGAAGACTACACCGTGGGCTGGGCCGATGTGACGGACTACTTCCTGACCAACAACATCTCGGGCGCGTGGATCGGCAGCTTCTTCGTCAACCAGCAGCAGTGGGCCGATCTGCCGGATCACCTCAAGCAACTGGTCATGGCGGGTATCGAAGCGGGCCACACATACCGCAACCAGTGGTACTGGGGCGGCGAGGCGCGTCTGCGGGCGCAGGGTGACAAGCTCAAGCTCAGCACCGTGCCTGCGGATGAATGGGCCGAGGTCGAAGATGCGGCCAAGGAGTTCTGGACCGAGATCGCCGAGGAAGGCGAAGTGCACAGCAAGATCGTGCAGATCTTCCGCGACTATAACGAGGTCATCAACAAAGCCGGTCCGCCCTATACCAACGGCTGAACCGACAACCGGGGGCGCGCAACCCGCGCCCCCGCCTTATCTTTTGAAGTGGACTGAACATGCCCGGCACCCTGACATTCGATGCGCTGAAGAAAATGGTCAAAGACGGCTCGGTGGATACCGTTCTTGCCTGCCTTGTGGACATGCAGGGCCGCTTGATGGGCAAACGCTTTCACGCCGTGAATTTTGTCGAGACCTCTTACAAAGAGACCCATTGCTGCAATTACCTGCTGGCGACGGACCTTGTGATGTCCACGCCCGAGGGCTTTGCCTCGACCTCATGGGAGACGGGCTATGGCGATTATGTCATGCAGCCCGACCTTGAGACGATCCGCCCGGTGCCGTGGCTTGAGGGTACGGTGATGGTGCTTTGCGATGTGCTTGACCACGACACCCATGCCCCAGTCCCTCACTCCCCTCGCGCCATGCTGAAGAAACAGATCGCCCGGCTGAAAGACTTGGGTTTCGACGCCATGATGGCGACCGAGTTGGAGTTTTTCCTCTTTGAGCAAAGCTTCGACACGATCCGCAAAGGCGGCTACCGCGAGTTGACGCCGATCAGCGGCTACAACGAAGATTACAATATCTTCCAGACCACCAAGGAAGAGAACGTGATGCGCCCCCTGCGCAACCATCTCTTTGCCGCCGGTCTGCCGATTGAGAATACCAAGGGCGAGGCCGAAGCGGGGCAGGAAGAGCTTAACATCCGCTATTCGCAGGCGCTGGATTGCGCCGATTACCACACGATTGCCAAACATGCGGTCAAGGAGATCGCTTGGCAGCAGGGCCATGCCGCGAGCTTCCTGCCCAAGTGGGACAAGGACCGTGTCGGCTCGTCGAGCCATGTGCACCAGTCGCTGTGGAAAGACGGCAAACCGATGTTTGTCGATGCCGACGATGACTTGGGCATGTCCGATTTGATGCGGCACTATATGGCGGGTTTGATCGCCTATGCGCCGGAATATACCTATTTCCTCGCGCCCTATATCAACAGCTACAAACGCTTCGCCAAAGGCACCTTTGCCCCCACCAAAACCGTCTGGTCCGTGGACAACCGCACCGCGGGTTTCCGGCTTTGTGGGGCGGGCACCAAGGGCGTGCGTGTCGAATGCCGTATTGGCGGATCGGACTTGAACCCCTATCTGGCGCAGACGGTCATACTGGCCGCTGGGATCAAGGGGATCGAAGACAAGATGAAACTCGACCCGCCGACGCGCGGTGATGCTTACGGCGAAAGCAAGGCGGTCGACATCCCCCAGACCCTGCGGGCAGCGACCGAGACCCTGCGCGGCTCGACCTTCTTGCGCGAGGTGCTGGGCGACGATGTAGTGACCCATTACTGCCGCGCGGCGGAATGGGAACAGGAAGAATATGACCGGGTGGTGACCGACTGGGAAATCGCCCGTGGCTTTGAAAGGGCCTGAGTATGACGACGGTAAAATGTATCTCTCCCATCGACGGATCGGTCTATGCGGAGCGCGAAACCCTGACCCAAGCGGCGGCGCAAGAGGCCGTGGCCCGCGCCCGCAAGGCGCAGAAGGCATGGGCGGCACGGCCCCTGCAGGAGCGCGTCGATCTGGTGATGGGTGCCTTGAAAGAGATCGAGAATTCCACCGACCGGATGACCGAGGAACTGGCGCACCAGATGGGCCGCCCAGTGCGCTATGGTGGTGAATTTGGCGGGCTGCAGGAGCGCACCAGCCATATGGCCAAGATCGCCAGCGAGGCGCTGGCGCCCAAGGTGATTGAGGAGAGCGACGCCTTCACCCGCAAGATCATGCGCGAGCCGCATGGCGTGGTCTTTGTCGTGGCGCCTTGGAACTACCCCTATATGACCGCCAACAACACCATCGGGCCCGCGCTGATTGCGGGCAATGCGGTGATCCTGAAACATGCCTCGCAGACCATTCTGGTGGGCGAGCATCTGGCCGATGCCTACCGCGCGGCGGGCGTGCCTGAGGAGGTGTTCCAGAACGTCGTGCTGAGCCATGACACCACATCAGCGTTGCTCGCCGACAATGCGTTCGATTTCGTGAACTTCACCGGCTCTGTCGGCGGCGGTCAGGCGATGGAGCGCGCGGCGGCGGGCACTTTCACCGGTGTCGCGACCGAGCTTGGCGGCAAAGACCCGGCCTATGTCCGCGCCGATGCTGATCTGGATGCGGCGGTCGATGGCGTGATGGACGGCGCGATGTTCAACGCGGGCCAATGCTGCTGCGGGATCGAGCGCATCTATGTGCACGAAAGCCTCTATCACGCCTTTGTAGAAAAGGCCGTGGCCTGGGTGAACAACCTCACCTTGGGCAACCCGCTGGAAGAGGCGACAACGCTTGGCCCGATGGCCAATGTGCGTTTCGCCAATGAGGTCCGCGCTCAGATCGACGAGGCCGTCGCCGCCGGTGCCAAGGCGCATATCGAAAAGATGCCCGCCGACGATGGCGGCGCATATCTCACACCACAGATCCTGACGGATGTGACCCATGAGATGCGCGTCATGCGCGACGAAAGCTTTGGCCCCGTGGTTGGCATCATGCCGGTCAAGGACGACGAGGAAGCCATCGCGCTGATGAACGACAGCCAGTTTGGCCTGACCGCCGCGATCTTTACCAAGGACGTTGAGGCCGCCGAGGCCATGGCCCCGCGGCTGGAAACCGGCACCGTCTTCATGAACCGCGCTGACTACCTCGACCCGGCGCTGTGCTGGACGGGCTGCAAGCAGACCGGGCGCGGCGCGGGCCTGTCGGAACTGGGCTATCACGCGCTGACCCGCCCCAAATCTTACCACCTTAAGAAAGCCTGAGACATGTCCCTGACTGCCAACTGGTCCTACCCCACCGCCATCCGCTTTGGCGCGGGCCGTATCGCCGAGATCGCCGAGGCCTGTGCTGCGGCGGGCATCACCAAACCGCTTTTGGTCACCGACAAGGGGCTGGCCTATCTGCCGATCACCCAGTCCACGCTCGATCTGATGGAGGCTGCGGGCCTTGGCCGGGCGATGTTCTCGGACGTTGATCCAAACCCGACAGAGATGAACGCCGAAGCGGGCATCCGCATTTACCGAGAGGGCGGCCATGATGGGGTGATTGCCTTTGGCGGTGGCTCTGGCCTCGATCTGGGCAAGGTTATCGCCTTTATGGCGGGCCAGACCCGCCCGCTGTGGGATTTTGAGGATATCGGCGATTGGTGGACCCGCGCCGACCCCGAGGGCATCGCGCCCATCGTGGCCGTGCCGACAACTGCCGGCACCGGCTCCGAAGTGGGCCGCGCCAGCGTCATCACCAATTCGCAGACCCATGAGAAGAAGATCATCTTCCATCCGAAAATCCTGCCCGCAGTGGTGATCTGTGACCCAGAACTGACCGTCGGTATGCCGCCAATGATCACTGCAGGCACCGGGATGGATGCTTTCGCGCATTGTCTCGAAGCCTTCTGCTCGCCGCATTACCACCCGATGAGCCAAGGCATGGCGCTGGAGGGGATGCGTTTGGTCAAAGAGTACCTGCCCCGCGCCTATGCCGATGGCACCGATATCGAAGCACGGGGGCATATGATGTCCGCCGCCGCGATGGGGGCCACGGCGTTTCAAAAGGGCTTGGGCGCGATCCATGCGCTGAGCCACCCCATCGGCGCTGTGCATCATACGCACCACGGGACCACCAACGCGGTGGTCATGCAGCCGGTGCTGCGGATGAACCGCCCGGCGATCGAGGAGCGTCTGGCCAAGGCGGCAGCCTATCTCGACATCGTCGGCGGCTTTGATGGGTTCTACGATTTCGTGGGCAAGCTGAACGCGGAGTTGAACATTCCCGCCAATCTGACCGATCTCGGTGTCACCGATCCCGACATCGACGCGCTGGTGGCCTCGGCTTTGCAAGACCCAAGCTGCGGCGGCAATCCGATCGAACTCACCCGCGAAAACACAACGCAGTTGCTGCGAGAGTGTCTTTGAAATCAAGACAGGGGGCCGCATGATGCGGCCCCCTGTTCTTTGGCAGCGCTTAAAACGAGACGTTATTCAGTCTCTTTGGCGTCGTCTGCTTTTTCCATATCTTCTTCGGTGACCTCAGGGCCAACCGATACCAGATAGGCCCAAACGTTCTTGGCGTCTTCTTCGTCTTTCAGACGGTAGGACATCTTGGATTTCGCCCGCTTCACGTCGAGGTACTCAGCCAAGTATTTCTTGGGGTCCGCGACAAAGCCAACGAACGCCTCTTCGTTCCATGCCAGACCAGCTTCGCCCGCTTCAACGATGGAATCGCCATAGCGGAAATCTTCGACCGACCCGGCGACCCGGTTGTAGATGCCATAAAGGTTCGGCCCGGTGCGGCCCCCTTTTTGGATGTCATTGCCTTCATCATCGGTGATCATGTGACAGCTTTTGCACTTGCGGAATACCTTTTCCCCAGCTTCGGCATCCCCAGTGGCATGACCGTCGGCCCACAGCGGGGTTGCTCCGAGGCATAGGGCAAAAATAGACGCGATACGCATGTTCATGTGTTAACTCCTCCAGCTTTCCGGAAGGAAACTAGCGTCTCTGTTGACAGGGTAAAGGGCGTGGGCTGCGCCAAAGTGTAGCATCGCTTTGGCCGTCATCCGGTTAATGGTTGAGCCTACGGGGAATTCCCACGATAACGCTGAGTGAATTTTCTCAGGGCCCGGGGGGCGGCATGAATACAGCGGCAGAGCGCATCTGATGGAGATCATGGTCCCCGCATGGGTCGATGGCACCCTTCAGCCGGTCGAGAAACTCGCCGCCCATGAGCGCGGTCTGCGGCATATGGCGGTGTCGATCTTTGTGATCGCGGGCGACAAGCTGCTGCTGCAACAGCGCGCGCTTGGCAAATACCACACGCCGGGCCTTTGGGCGAACACCTGTTGCACCCACCCCGAATGGGGCGAGCCAGCCGAAGTCTGTGCGCAGCGGCGGTTGGACGAAGAACTGGGGATCTCTGGGCTCAAGCTAACCCATCGTGGACAGGTCGAATACCGCGCTGACGTTGGAGGTGGCTTGATCGAGCATGAGGTGGTCGAAGTCTTCTTGGCTCGCGCGACCGAAGACTTGGAAATTGCGAACAATCCTGGCGAGGTGATGGCGACGCGCTGGATGACACTCAGCGACCTTCATGCCGACCTCGCGCAGAACCCCGAACGTTATACGCCCTGGCTGCGGATCTATATGGCCGAGCACGAAGGGCTGATCCTTGGCGATGGGGCAACCGATTAACCAGAAAGGTGGGCCAGAGATGACCGACGACATGCAAGACGAAAAGACCCGCGCCTCTGATTGGTTCCGCGCGCTGCGCGACGAGATCGTGCAGGCTTTTCACGACATTGAGGCGCGTCACGTGGGCGAAGAGGAAGCGGGGGAGTTCGTTGTCAGCAACACGACCCGCACTGCGCCGGATGGCTCAGACGCGGGCGGCGGCGAAATGTCCGTCATGCGCGGCGGTCGGGTGTTTGAAAAGGTGGGCGTAAATATCTCCACCGTTTACGGCACCTTGGGCGAACGCGCGCAGGCGGCGATGGCAGCGCGCAAGGGGCTGCCTGGCATGGCCGATGACCCGCGGTTTTGGGCCTCGGGCATCAGTCTGGTTGCGCATATGCAAAACCCCCACGTGCCGGCGGTGCATATGAACACCCGGATGTTCTGGACCCCGCATGCATGGTGGTTCGGTGGCGGGGCGGACCTGAACCCCTGTATCGAGTATGACGAGGACACCGCGCATTTTCACGCCGAGATGAAGCGGGCCTGCGATGCCCATGGCGCGACGCTCTATAATGAACTCAAGGTTTGGGCTGACGAGTATTTCTACATTCCCCACCGCAAACGTGCGCGGGGTGTGGGCGGTATCTTTTATGACGATCGCAACAGTGGCGATTGGGCAGCTGACTTTGCGCTAACCCAAGACGTGGGCCGTGCCTTCCTGCCTGCCTATGTGCCGCTAGTCGATAAGCGCCGCGAGACGGAGTGGGATATGGATGACAAGGACGTGCAGCTGCGCCATCGGGGGCTCTATGCTGAGTATAACCTTGTCTATGATCGGGGCACAAAATTTGGGTTGGAAACGGGGCACGACCCTGACGCGGTGCTGATGAGCCTCCCGCCGATGGCGAAATGGGCTTGAAGTAATGACCCGGCCCGGAATCAAGCCGCAGGCGCCGGGCCATCGCCTGCCCGCCCGGACGGGTAGGCGATTGAGTGAGGCTGGGTGCGACACTGAGAACGCACATCACGGCTGAACCATAAAGCGGCATGAACCGAGCGTTGCATCGCCGACTCGCGGGCAGGCGATGGCCCTCAATGCGGACGTTTAGCTGCGCTTTTCGCGCACTGTGTCGATCATTAACTGCACATTCTCCGGATCCGCATCCGGCGTAATCCCATGCCCGAGATTAAAGATATGCGGCCCCTTCGACAGCGCATCTACAATCGCCCGCGTCTCCTGAACCAAAGCCTCACCGCCGGTCACCATATGCGAGGACTTCAGATTGCCCTGCACGCAACCATGCGGCTGCACGTTTTCTGCCACCCATTCCGCACTCACAGCGTCATCCACCGCAATACAGTCCGCCCCTGTCGCCGCATGCAGATTGGCAAAGCGCGCACCCGCACCGCGCGGGAAAGCAATGATCGGCACCTGTGGGTGCCGGGCCTTCAGTGCACTGATAATCTGACGCAAGGGCTCGGTCGAGTAGCGGTCAAAGTCCGTGCCTTGCAAGGACCCAGCCCAGCTATCAAAGAGCTTTACCACCTCGGCCCCGGCCTGAATTTGCATGTCGAGATATTCGATGGTCGCCAGCGTGATCCGCTCCATCAGCGCATCAAAGACCTCTGGGTTCTCGTCCTTCAACGCATGCGCCGGACCCTGATCCGGCGTGCCCTTGCCCGCAATCATATAGGTCGCCACCGTCCAAGGCGCCCCGGCAAAGCCGATTAGCGTCGTTTCACCCGGCAATTCGCGCGACAGGATGCGCACGGTCTCGTAAATCGGGGCGAGGTGGTCGTGGATCGCATCGGCAGGCTTCAGCGCTTCCATCTCGGCCTTGGTCGTAATCGTCGACAGCCGCGGGCCTTCGCCGGTGACAAACCACAGGTCCGCCCCAAGCGCCTGCGGCACCAAGAGGATATCCGCAAATAGGATCGACCCATCAAACCCATAGCGCCGGATCGGCTGCAACGTCACCTCGGCGGCCAGTTCCGGGTTGTAACAAAGCGACAGAAAATCACCCGCCTTTGCCCGTGTCGCGCGATACTCGGGCAGATAGCGCCCAGCTTGCCGCATCATCCAGATTGGCGGGGTTGGCAGGGTTTCGCCCGCAAGGGCGCGCAGGATGGTCTTGTTTGCGGTCATTATGGCGCTCCTAAATATGGCAAAGCCGTTGTGAAGCGAGGTACAGCAGTTGTCAGTTCATGTCGACGGGGGTAGGGATGCGTCATGACGTATCAGCTCCCCACCCCGGCCCAGCCCCTCAACATCGGCACACGCGGATCGCTTCTGGCGCTTGCGCAAGCGAATGAGGTGCGCGACCGGCTCGCCCAGGCCTTTGATCTGCCGTTCGAGGCTTTCACCATCGTGGTGATCAAGACCACAGGCGACCGGATCATCGACCGCCCGCTGAAAGAGATCGGCGGCAAGGGGCTGTTCACCCGCGAGATCGAAGCGGCATTGCTCGATGGGTCCATCGATATCGCCGTTCATTCGATGAAGGACATGCCGACGCTGCAGCCCGGCGGGCTGGTGATCGACACCTATCTGCCGCGCGAAGACATGCGGGACGCGTTTATCTCACCGCATCTGAGGTCCATCGCTGACTTGCCCGAAGGCGCAGTCGTCGGCACCTCTAGCCTGCGCCGCCGTGCGCAGGTGAAACTGCGGCGGCCCGATCTGGAAGTGGTCGAGTTCCGCGGCAACCTGCAAACCCGTTTGAAAAAGCTGGAGGACGGTGTGGCCGAGGCGACGTTCCTCGCCATGGCGGGGCTGAACCGCCTGAAGATGGATGAAGTGCCAAAGGCTGCCGTGCATACGGATGATATGCTGCCCGCGATTGCCCAAGGTGCCATTGGTATCGAGCGCCGCATGGACGATCCCCGCGCCGCAGAGATGCTGGCAGCGATCCATGACCGCAAGACCGGCGAACAACTGGCCGCCGAACGCGCCTTTCTCGCCACGCTGGACGGCTCCTGCGAGACCCCCATTGCCGGGCTGGCCGAACTCAACGGCACCAACATGCGCCTGCGCGGCCAAGTGCTGCGCCCGGATGGATCAGACGCCATCGGTGATGATGTCACTTGCACGATCTCCGACGGAGCCGAAGCGGGGCGCGATATGGCCCGCAAGCTTTTGGCCGAGGCCGGGCCGGGCTTTTTTGACTGGCGCGAATGATCGGCAATCTCTTCACGCTGAAACAGCTTGAAGCGCTGATCTGGGTCGCCGATCTGGGCAGCTTTCGCCGCGCCGCCGCGCATCTGAATACCACGCAGCCTAATATATCGGCCCGGATTGCGGGCTTAGAGACCACGCTGGGCGTGACCCTGATGCAGCGCGACGCTGGCTCGATCCGCCTAACCGAAAAAGGCACCGCCCTGCTCGCCCAAGCGCGGCAGGTCCTGCGTGAAGCCGAAGGTCTGGTCACGATCGCCGAGCGGCCCGACCTGATCGACGACAGCATCCGCCTTGGCGTGACCGAAGTCGTCGCCAGCACATGGCTCCGCCCCTTTCTGCGCGCGCTGGCCGAGGCCTATCCCAATCTCACAGTCGAACTCACGGTCGATCTGTCCCGCGATCTGGATCAGGAACTGGCGGCCAATGCGCTTGATCTGACCCTGCAAACCGCGCCTTTCTCTACCCCCGCCAGCGGGCAGTTGGACCTGGCGACCTATGACTACGTCTGGGTCGCGGCCCCAGACCTCGCCGCGCAGATCGGCCCCGCGCCCGACCTCGCCGCTTTGGTGCGCCATCCGGTGCTGGGCCACGCCCGTCACACGCAGGCGCATCTTGATCTGATCCATCACTTTGATGGGACCACCGCGCCGAAAGCCAGATTGGTCCCGTCGAGCAGCCTGTCGGCGGCGATGAATATGGTGCTGGACGGGATGGGCGTTGCGGTGATGCCACGGGTGATGGTGGCCGGCGCGCTGACGGAGGGCACGCTAAAGATCCTCCCCGCGCCGTGGCATCCGCAGCCCTTGCAGGTCGCAGCGCGCTACCATGCCGAACGCACGCCCGGCCATGTCACCCGCGCCGCCGAACTGGCGCGGGACTGCGCCATGTCCTTCGCCCACGATCACAAAAACCTTTCACGCCAATAGAATATAATAATTTGCACCGATGCTGTGCCCGCTCCTATCCTGCGCCAAACAGGAGAGAGACATGGCAGCATCGGCCACCCGACTGGGCGTAGACATCGGCGGCACCTTCACCGACGTGGTGCTTGAAAAAGACGGCGAGAGCTTTTCGACCAAAGTGCTCACCACCTATGCCGCTCCGGAAAACGCGATCATCGATGGGATGCATCAGGTCTGCGCCAAGGCCGGGGTCACGCCTGCCGACCTCACCCAGATCATCCACGGCACAACGCTGGCCACCAACGCGCTGATCGAGCGGCGCGGGGCCAAGACGGCGCTGATCACCACCCAAGGTTTTCGCGACGTGATCGAAATGCGCACCGAGAGCCGGTTCGAGCAATATGACCTGAACCTCACCCTGCCTGAGCCGCTGCTGCCCCGTCAGATGCGCTACACGGTGAATGAGCGTGTCGATGCCACCGGTGCCGTGCTGATCCCGCTGGACCGCGCCGAGGTCGAAGCCTTGGCCGACCGCATAGCCGAGGGCGGCTATACCAGTGTCGCGGTGGGGCTCATCCATAGCTATCTGAATGACGCGCATGAGCGGATGATCCGCGAGGTGCTGGAAGAGCGCCTGCCGGGCGTCATGGTCTCGATCTCTGCCGAGGTCTCGCCACAGATGCGTGAGTATGAGCGGTTCAACACCGTGGTCGCCAACGCCTATATCAAGCCGCTGATGAAGTCCTACCTCGGGCGGCTCGAAGGGCGCTTGCAGGACGAAGGTGTCTCTTGCAACATCTTCCTGATGCATTCCGGCGGCGGCATCATCTCGATCGAAAGCGCCGCCGAATTTCCCGTGCGTCTGGTGGAATCCGGCCCCGCAGGCGGCGCGGTTTTCGCCGCGAACATCGCCGCACGCTATGGGCTCGATAAGGTGCTGAGCTTTGACATGGGCGGCACCACCGCCAAGATTTGCCTAATCAAGAACCAAACCCCCAAGACCAGCCGAGTTTTTGAGGTGGCGCGGACCTATCGGTTCAAGAAGGGCTCCGGCATGCCGATTTCGATCCCGGTGATCGACATGGTAGAGATCGGTGCAGGCGGTGGCTCGCTGGCCCATGTCGACGCCATGCGGCAGATCCGCGTCGGGCCGGAAAGCGCAGGCTCTGAGCCGGGGCCGGCCTGCTACGGGCGCGGGGGTGAGAAGCCCGCCGTGACCGACGCCGATCTGGTGCTGGGCAAGCTGGACCCCGACAATTTTGCGGGCGGCTCGATCCGGCTTGACACCGGAGGCTCCGAAGGGGCGTTGCAAAATGTCATCGGCCAAGAGCTCGACATGGACGCCGCCACCGCTGCTTTCGGTCTGGCCGAGGTGGTGGACGAAAACATGGCCAACGCGGCTCGCGTTCATGCAGTGGAAAATGGCGAGGACTTGAGCGAATACACGATGATCGCCTTTGGCGGTGCCGCGCCGCTGCATGCCGGACGGCTCTGCGAGAAACTGGGTGTGGAGCGTCTGCTGGTGCCACCGGGGGCTGGCGTCGGCTCGGCCATTGGCTTCCTGCGCGCACCGTTCAGTTTTGAGGCGAACCGTTCGGTCTATATGAAACTCTCGGATTTCGACGCAGACCGGATCAAGACGCTGTTGGGGGAACTGCAAGACGAGGCCACGGGCTTTGTGCGCAACTGCGATGCCCAGGCGCAAATCCTCTCCGAGTTCAAAGTCTACATGCGCTACAGCGGGCAGGGCTGGGAAATCCCGATCATCCTGAGCGCGAAAGATGCGATGGCCCCGGACGCGGCGCGTTTCGAGGCGTTGTTCGAGGCGGATTACGCCAAGCTCTTTGGCCGCACCGTCGAGGGCTTGGACATCGAGATCACGGTCTGGTCGGTCAATGCCACTACCCCGCCCGAAGCCGTCGCTAGAACCCCGGAGCAGACCCCCGGCGACGCGGCAGATGTGGCTCTAACACGGCGTATTTTCGATCCGGCACTGGCGGAATACTGCGAGGCCAATGTTGTCCTGCGCGGGCAGATGACCCCCGGCCAAACCGCCCAAGGCCCCGCCGCGATCACTGAGGATGAAACCACCATCATTCTCCCCGCCTCGCGCCGCGCCATCTGCCAGCCGGATGGCTGCATCGACATCACCGTGAAAGGGTAAAGACATGACGCAGACACATTCGAACGTCGCCTATCAGGTCATGTGGAACCGGTTGATCTCGGTCGTTGAAGAACAGGCACAGGCGCTGGTGCGCACGGCGTTTTCGACCTCGGTGCGCGAAGCGGGGGACCTCTCGGCAGGGGTCTATGACACCGACGGCCAGATGCTGGCCCAAGCAGTCACTGGCACGCCGGGTCACGTCAACGCCATGGCCGACGCGGTGGCGCATTTCATCCGCCGCATCGGGCGGCAGAACATCCTTGAGGGCGACGTCTATATCACCAATGACCCGTGGGAGGGCACCGGCCACCTGCATGACATCACCATGGTCACGCCGTCGTTTCACCGTGGCAAGCTGGTCGGGTTCTTTGCCTGTACCGCGCATATCGTCGACATCGGCGGGCGCGGCTTTGGGGCGGATGCGGCGAGCGTCTATGAGGAAGGGCTCTACCTGCCGATCATGAAATTCGCCGATGCGGGCAAGGTTGATGCGACGCTGGTGCGGATCATCCGCGGCAATGTGCGCGAGCCGGACCAGCTCATCGGCGACATCTACGCGCTGATCACCTGTAATGAGATCGGTCACCGCCGCCTGATTGATATGATGGAGGAGTTCGCCCTCGATGATCTGACCGGCATCGCCAGCTTCATCCTCGACAACTCCCGCCGCGCCACTTTGGAGCGCATCGCCGCCCTGCCGCGCCAACAGGCGACGGGGGAGATGACCATTGACGGGTTTGACACGCCGATCACGCTGAAGGTCACGGTGAGCATCGAAGAAGACCACATCCTGTCGGATTTCGCGGGCACCAGCGGGATCGACAAAAAGGGCATCAACTGCCCGCTGGTCTATACCAAAGCCTATGCCTGCTACGCGCTGAAATGCGCCATCGCGCCGGAAATCCCCAACAACGCGGCCTCGCTCGCACCCTTCCGCATCGCCGCACCCGAGGACACCATCGTGCATGCGCTGCATCCCGCCCCTGTGGCGCTGCGCCATATCGTGGGGCATTTTGTGCCCGATACGGTCTATGCCGCGTTGGATCAGATCCTGCCCAATATGGTGCCTGCCGAGGGTGCGGGCTGTCTGTGCAACTTCCAAGTCAGCCTGCGCCCGCGCACCGATGCTGAGGCCCCCAAGGGTGCCCGGCGCGCCGAGGTGCTGACTTTCAACTCGGGCGGCTCCGGCGCGCGGCCCCAGCATGACGGGCTCAACGCCACGGCCTTCCCCTCGGGCGTGATGACCATGCCGGTGGAGGCCACGGAACACGCAGGCCCGGTGGTGATCTGGCGCAAGGAGCTGCGCCCCGATAGCGGCGGCGCGGGACGGCAGCGTGGTGGCTTGGGGCAATATATGGAGGTCAGCGCGCGCGAGGGGCATGAGTTCGACATGCAAGCGATGTTTGACCGCGTCGATCACCCTGCACGGGGACGGCAGGGGGGCGCGCCAGGTGCCCCGACCACCATCACGCAGGACGACGGCACGCCGATGCGCGGCAAGGGCAAACAGTTCGTGCCGCATGGGCGCAAGGTGGTCATGGCCTTCCCCGGTGGCGCCGGCTACGGCAATGCGTCCGAACGGCCCAAGGAACTGGTCAAACGCGACCTGCTACGCGGCTATATAAGTGCCGAGGTGGCAGCCGCAGACTATGGGTTGAGTGCCGAGGAGATCAAAGAGGTTCAAAAGGCGATCAGCACAGGCGCCGATCTGTAAGGTACTCGCATGATGATATAGGCGCGGGGGTCATTGACTGTCACTGAGCGCGGGTGTTCCTTAGCCGTAACATTTTAAGAGGATTCCAGCCATGTATGTGATTGCCCCCCCAAAGCAGAGCAGTCTTGCCGTACAGGGCCGCGAAGAGCGTTTTCCAGTTCGTCGCGTGTTCTGTGTCGGCCGCAATTACGAGGCGCATGTGCTCGAAATGGGCAACGACATGCGCGACCCGCCGTTCTTTTTCACCAAGCCTGCCGACGCAGCACGCGACACGCCCTGCACAGTGCCCTATCCGCCTTTGACCGAGAGCTTTCATTTCGAAGCCGAGCTGGTCATCGCCATTGGCAAGGGCGGGGCGAATATTGAAGAGGCGGAGGTGATGGACCACATTTGGGGCGCGTCTGCGGGGATCGACCTCACCCGGCGGGACTTGCAGGCGGAGGCCAAGAAGATGGGCCGTCCTTGGGACTGGGCCAAAGCCTTTGACAATTCAGCGCCCATCGCACCGATCCTGCCGATTGCGGATGTCGCCTCGGTTGAAAAAGGACGTATCTGGCTGGCGGTGAATGGCGAGATGAAACAAGAGGCTGATCTGGCCGATATGATCTGGTCCGTGCGCGAGCATACCGCCGCCTTGTCGCGCGGTGTGACACTGGCACCGGGTGACATCATTATGACCGGAACACCGGCGGGCGTTGGCGCAGTAGAGCCCGGCGATGTGTTGACCGGCGGGGTCGACGGGATCGCGGAATTTGAGGTGACGATCGGCCCACGGGGCTAAGGTGGCTTTCGGGCCCGCAACGCCGATCTCGAATTAAACGCTGGCCAGCGTCCGCTCCGCGCGGGCGCGGGCTTGTTTGGCCAGATCGGGCAGGCCGGTCTTTTCGTAGACTTCGCTGAGCATCAGGTTCAGTGGCACCCCGTCAGGATCATAGGTGCGTCGCATCTCTAAAACCTGCTGTGCGGCAGAGGCCCGGCCATCGCGCACAAGCGCGTCGAGGTGGATCTGTTCGAACAAGTCGCGCTGCGCATGACTGCCACCACATTCCGCCATACGCGGCAGGGCCATACCCAACTCGCGGATTGCAGTAGCCCAGTCACCTTTGGCGTGGGCTGCGATCCCGCGCGCGGCGGGCAGGGCCACTTCGGCCCAGGCAGCGTGGTCATAGGCCGTGGTATCGGCGGAGCGAGCTTCGATAGCTTTGAACAATTCAGCGGCCTCGGGCCGGTCGGTGCGGCAAAGCGCATAAAGGTATTGCAGCGTGAGGAAGGGGCTGACCGTATCTTGCCCCCGCGCCGCAACGTGATCGGCTACATCGCCCCAGCGGTCACCTACATCGACGCCAGCAAACTCCATCCGTGCAAGCAAGGACACAGCGCCGACTTGGTCTTGCGAATAGTCTTTCTCCAGCCCCCAGATGTGCTGATCATAGGCCTGCCGCACGTCATCGTGACGGCCCTGCGACAGGTAGAACAGCGCCAGATGCCACCAGTTGTGACTGCGCATAAAGGAGTTCAGATCGGTCCAAGTTTCCACAACGCTCTCCATAAAACGCGCCCCCTCGGCGACGCGCCCCTCGGTCAGCATGACATGGGCCAGCGCGTGATGCGCCCAAGGCTCGTCATGGCGCAGCTCCATCGCGCGACGGGCGGCGGCTTCGGCGCGGTCGAGCAGATGGCATTGTTCGTAGCCAAAGGCGATCATGCCGTGTGTGTAGGCGATGTCTTCGGCCTCGGGCAGAGACTTCAGTGCCATGCGCAGCATCCCAGCCGCATCCCCGATGTTGAACAAATGGTATTGCGCCAGTTTCAGCATCGCCAGATCGCGTGGCCATTGATCGGTGATCTTATCGCAGGCGGCCAACAGGCCCGGCACATCGCCGTCGACCCAATGGCCAACAGCGCGGATGACCTCTTGCTCCCGCGCATTCGCACCACGGGCCGCCTGAGCGCGCTGCAGATAGGGCCGTGCTTTCTCGGGGGCGACGGGGTGTTCGAGAAACATCCAGAGCAAGGCCGCATAGGCGTTGACCAAGGGGCTCTCCGGATCCGCGTCCGCCGCAGCAATGACGCCGGCGGATTTGGGTTGATAGGCGAGGAAACCGTGGATGAAGTCATCAATTGCCTGTAGGGTATCCGGGCGGCTGGCTGTGGTTTCTAGCCCATAGAGGTCTTGTGTCATCTTATGTCTCCGGGGTCGTATCGTGGAATTGGCGCAGGTGTTTGGCCACGGCGTCGGCCGCGTCCCAATGGATCGAATGACCGGCATCGGGCAGGGTACGTTGTGTCACGTCGGGGATCGCAGCAAAGGCCTTCTCAGCATCGGCGCGGGGGATCAGCAGGTCGTCAGCGCCGTGGAGCACCTGCGTCCGGTAGGTCAGATCGGCGGGGCGTACTGTGGGGCGGAAGCCGCGGAGGGCCTGCATTTGATGGGCCATCGCGTCAGCGCTTTGCGCGTGGGGATAGGCGAGCGCGGCGGCAAGGGCCGTTCCGACATTGTCGGGATCCGTGAAAAATCCGGGCGCAAAAATCCATGGGTAGAGCGCGCGCAGCCAGAGTTGCTCCCCCTCCGGCGCCCGGCGCACGGCCAGCAGCGCGTCAAACACTGCCATCGTCCGCGGTGCGCGAACAGGGGCCGAAGCGAGAATGCTAAGCGCTTGAACCCGGTCTAGGGCCATGCCGGTCAATTCCATCGCCATCAAACCGCCCATGGAGTGACCGACGAGGTGGAATGTCTCATGCCCCAGATGATCCATCAGCGCCAAGGCGTCGCGGGCCATTTGCGCCACGCTGATTTCCGCGTCCCACGGCGTTGTGCGCCCGGTGCTGCGGTTGTCTGGGCGGATTAGGGTGAAATGATCGGTAAGCAGCGGCGCCAATGCGCCCCAACTCGCGCTGTCGCTGAGCATGCCAGCCAGCATCAAGAGCGGCGGTCCGCTGCCGTCGATTTCGTAGTGTAGGGAGATGTCGGGAAGAGATAGTTCAGGCATTCAATGTGCTCCAGCAGGGCAAGAGATCCCCTTCGGCGGGGGTGGCGGCATAGATCGCGCGGGCAATTGCGCGGGACAGGCAGAGCGCCGCCGCATGGCCAATCATCGCCACATCGCCGGCCGGTTTTGAGGCGGTGGTCAGCGAGAAAACCAGATCACCGTCATTCGGCATATGCGCGGGGACGACGGCGCGGGCGATGCCGTCATGGGCCGCCACGGCGACGCGCTGGCATTCGGCTTTGGAGAGCGTGGCATCGGTCGCCACAATAGCGATAGTGGTATTCGCGCGGGCCGACATCGCCGCCATTTTGCGGCTTTCAAAACTGAGCCCCAAACCGCTGGTCGGGTCTGGCCCCAGTCCGCCGAACTCCCCATCAATCTCGAAAGGGGCGGCGTGAAAGTGGTGGTCTCCGGGGGTGGTGACGGCGCCCACCGGGTTGGCGCCTACCAGTGCGCCAACCATGCTACCGTCAGGCAGTTGCAAACTAGCAGAGCCGAGGCCACCTTTGACCATCGCACTTAGCGCGCCGGTGCCTGCGCCGACGGAGCCGAGGGGAAAATTCTCAGACGCATCCGCCAGCGCTGCGCGGCCTAGATCGGCGTAGGGGTTCTGCCCCCAGCCTTTGTCACCGCCGTTTAGCAGATCAAACAAGATCGCGCCGGGCACCAGCGGGATCAGCGCATCGCCTACGCGAAAGCCGCGCCCTTGAGCGCGCAATGCGTCCACCACGCCCGAGCAGGCATCCAAACCAAAGGCGGAGCCGCCTGATAGCACCAGCGCATCCACTGCGGCCACGGTCTTGTCCGGCGCCAGCAGGTCAGTCTCACGCGTGCCGGGCGCGCCGCCCATGACATGTACAGATGCGGTGAAAGGGTTGTCCCCAATCAGAACCGTCGTGCCAGATTTCAGCGCTTCGTCTTGCGCATTGCCGACTTTGAGCCCCGCCACGTCGGTAATGAGGTTGCGCGGGCCGGGCTTCATCGCTGTGCTCATATACAGCGCCCGCCGTCGACTTCCAGCGCCACGCCGGTGACCATAGAGGCTTCGTCAGAACAAAGGTAAAGGGCCGCGTTGCCGATATCTTCGGGCTGCGAAAAGCGCCCTAGCGGGATGGTGGAGAGAAATTTCTCGCGCATTTCAGGGGTGTCTTCTCCCATAAAGGATGCCAGCAGCGGTGTCTCTCCGGCCACCGGGTTGATCGCATTGACCCGGATACTGTGATCCGCCAATTCCACGGCCATCGTTTTGGTCGCGGTGATCATCCACCCCTTCGACGCGTTATACCAGTTCAGGCCCGCACGGGGTGAAACACCGCCCGTGGAGGCAATGTTCAAGATCGCACCGCGCCCCTGCTCTTTCATATGGGGGACCACCGTTCGCGCGGTTAGATAGACGGACTTCATATTCACGTGAAACATTCGGTCGAAGTCTTCTTCGCTGATGTCTTCTAACGCGCCGGGCAGGTGGGTGACGCCTGCGTTGTTTACCAGAATGTCGATATGGTCCCAAAGGTCCTGCGCGGCGATCGTCAAGTCGCGTACCGATGCAGCGTCGCCCACATCAACCTGCTGTGCTGTTGCGTGGTCCCCCATTTCGCGGGCCAGTTGCGCTGCGCCATCGCCATCGATATCGGCGATCATCACCCGTGCCCCGTCTTTCAAAAAGCGCCTGACGATGCCCGCACCAAAGCCCGAAGCTCCCCCGGTTACGATGGCCGTTTTCCCTGTCAGTCGCATGGCGGTCCCCAGTTCTGGCGTGTTGCAGCTGCGCGGAGTTTGCGCCCTTCGACGCGCGATGCCAAGACTTGACACTTCCAGAAACGCGCCTCGCTCAGGCGGAAGCCATTAAAAAAGGCGCGCAGGTTGCCCCGCGCGCCTTCAGTCCGACCGGTATGAACCGCTCGAGATTACTTCTGCTCTTCGGCCACCGCCGCCGCGACTGCGGCTTCGAAAATCGCGAGACCTTCGTCAACGATTGCGTCTGAGGCAGTCAGCGGCACCATGACCCGCACGGCGTTGCCATGCATGCCACAGCTCAGCAGCAGCAGGCCGCGCTGGAGGGCGTGGGCGATGACGCGTTTGGTGAAGTCGGCGTCCGGTGTTGCGGTGTCAAAGTCGGACACAAACTCCACGGCAACCATGGCGCCAAGGCCGCGGATGTCCCAGAAACGGTAGGGAGCCGCACGCGCGCCGATCTCGGCAAAGCGGGCTTTCAGCGTTTCGCCCATCGCGGTGGAGCGGGCCAGCAGGCCTTCGTCCTCGATCGCTTCAATCGCTGCCAACGCTGCGGCGCAGGCGACTGGGTTGCCGCCATATGTGCCGCCCAAGCCGCCGGGGGCCATTGCGTCCATCACATCGGCCCGGCCAATCACGCCAGCCAGCGGGTAACCACCGGCCATGGATTTCGCCACGGTGATAAGGTCCGGCACAACGCCGGAGTGCTCAATGGCGAACCAAGTGCCGGTGCGGCCAAAGCCGGCCTGAACTTCGTCGGCAATCAGCAAAATGCCGTGCTGGTCGCAGATCGCACGAAGTTCCTGCATCATTTCGAAAGGAACCGGTGTGTAGCCGCCTTCGCCGAGCACCGGCTCAATGATGATCGCGGCCACGCGCTCGGGCTGGGCGTCGGTCAGGAAGAGGTTCTTCAACCCGGTGATCGCGTCCTGCACGGTGATACCGTCACGGACCGACGGGAAAGGCGCGCGGAAGACATCTGCCGGGAAGGGGCCGACGTCCTTTTTGTAGGGAGTGACTTTGCCGGTCATGCCCAGCGTCAGCAGTGTGCGGCCATGGTAGCCGCCGGTGAAGGCGATAACACCCGGACGGCCAGTCGCGGCGCGGGCGATTTTCACAGCGTTCTCGACCGCTTCGGCACCGGTGGTGACCAACAGGGTCTTTTTCGGCGCATCGCCGGGGGCCAGCGCGTTCAGCTTTTCTGCGAGGTCAATGTAAGGACCATAAGGCACGACCTGAAAGCTGGTGTGCGTGTAGAGGTCTTCTTGCGCCTTCGCAGCTTCGACGACTTTGGGGTGGCGGTGGCCGGTGTTCAACACGCCGATGCCGCCAACGAAGTCGATGTAACGGTTGCCTTCTACGTCCCAAAGCTCGGCGTTTTCGGCATATTTGGCATAGATCGGTGCGGCAGAAGCGACGCCGCGCGGAACAGCAGCATCGCGACGGGCAACGAGTGCCGCGTTGGTCGGGCCGCTTTGGTTGGCGACGTCCGAGGACACAACGGTCATTTTCGGCGCTTCCACCTTGGTTTTGGCAGAGGTTTTGCGGTTGGTCTTCTTCTTGGCAGTGCTGGACATGGGCTGATACCTTTAAGCGAAGGAACGGGGTTGTAGCAGTAGATCGTTTAAAAAATCTCTGATGTCGTTTAAAATAATTGTCAATCTTGATTTCGTTCTCTATCTACCAATTTGCTTGTGCTGGCGTGAATGCCTTTAGCTATAAGGGCGCAGACGGCGGAAAACCCAAAAGGACAAGTCTTTGAATATCGGCGACAAACTCCGGGCCCTAAGGGAGCAGCATGGGCTATCGCAACGCGAACTTGCGTCGCGGGCCGGGTTGACCAATGGCACGATTTCGCTGATCGAAAAGAACCGCACAAGCCCCTCAGTGGCTTCTCTCAAGAGCCTGCTTGATGCGATTCCCATCAGTATGGCGGAGTTTTTCTCAATTTTGGAAGACGAGGATACGGTCAAGGTGTTCTACCGAGCCGACGAACTCACCGAGATTTCCCCGAGCAGCCAAGGGGGGGTGTCACTTCGCCAATTGGGAAATGCCGAGCGGCATGCTTTGCAGGTGTTGTATGAGACCTATGAACCCGGCGCGGACACGGGGCCGGAATGGCTCAGCCATGAAGGCGAGGAAGCGGGTATCGTCGTGCAAGGCGATATTGAGGTAACGGTGGATGGCACGATCAGCAACCTCGGCGCAGGCGATGGATATCTCTTCGACAGTCGGCTGCCGCATCGGTTCCGCAATACAGGCGACAAGAAATGCGTCATTGTCAGCGCTTGCACGCCGCCAAGCTTCTAGATTTCCCGACATAGGGCAGCCAAGCGATCACCCGCCCCGAAACTGGTGTTCGGGGCGGGTGATCATGCTTAGGTCGTCAGTAGTCTGACCGATAATTCGACCTTTGTGCTTCCGGTTGCCGTTCGTCGCTTCCGGCTCGGTCCTCATCCGTATGAAGTTCTCTTCGGCCCGTGGTGAGGGCAAGGATAATGACCGCAGCCAAGGTCAGGATGGTCAGGCCGCCGAGAAATAGCTCCGTGGTCATTCCATGTCCTTTCCGCAGTGCGTTTCAAGGTCTCAACTGGGACTGACGCAAAGGGTTCCCGGAAATTTCACGATTGATCGGCCCGGTGACCAAAGCGCCACTTTCTCGGCAAAGACTCGCACAAAGGCGTTTAGTAATCGTAAACCATCTTACTGTCGGTCGGCACGGGGAAGTCGACGCGCATTTCATAGACGCCGTTCTTGGTTTCGATTTCCACATGGCCATTAAGCTGACGGGTAAAAGCGAGGATCAACCGCGATCCGAGCCCGGTGCCCGTTGGCACCTCGTCAGGATTGCCGATGGTATTGCGCACCTCCAGCATCGCCTTTTCCGGCCCAGTATAGCTGAGTTTAAGCGAAATGAAGCCCTTGCCTGGGGCGACGGTCGCGACGTACTTCAGCGCGTTCGTTACCGCTTCGGAGACCAGCAGCGTTAGCGGGGCCGCGTCGTCCGCGTCGATCTCAATGGTTTCATAGCTCTGGTCAACCTGAACATCGCCCCCGGAGGCCAGCCCGATCGACAGGCTCTGATTTACGATCTCGCGCAGGAGTTCACTGGCATCGACACGGACGAGATCGTCGTTCTGATACAAGTTTTTGTGAACCGTAGCGAGGCTGAGAATCCGCTCTTGCAAGCGCCGAAGGACAAAACGCGCATCTTCGCTTTTCGCCTGACGGATCTGCATGTTCATGATCGATGAGATCAGTTGCAGGTTGTTTTTGACCCGGTGGTGAACCTCTTTCAGCAAGATGTTCTTCTGCCGCAGACTGTCTTCGAGCGTGGCTTCATCGCGCAGAATGGATTCCGCCATCCCGATGAAGGCGGCCTCCATCTCCACAAGTTCGGTCGGCACGGACGATCCCAATGTCCCACGGGGCAGGGTCCGGTTCAGCGCGAAGCGCCGCATCTGCCGGCCCAGCTTGCGGATGTGGTTAATCGCAAGCCGGTTCAGCGCCCAAAAGGCCACGACGAGGCTGGCGACCCACATGACAATCGGCAAGAGCGCACTCAGTCGTGTTGAAACGCCGGTATCCAAAAAGGGCGTATCGCTCGGCCAGACGCTGAGGGCATAGACTGTATCCGGCACAATCGGCACGATTGCATAGGCGCGTTCTTCGCCCACCGCGTTCTTGGAGAAGAAAACGCTCGGCTCCTGATTCGTCAGCAGAGAGAGCGCAATATCAGCCGGGTATTCCTGTTTGGCGGTTTCCAACCCGTTTTCCGTGGTCAGGATATGGCCCTTCTTGTTCAGGGTCATCATCGCCACGTTGCTGTGCTTATCGTTGGTTTCCCGGATCGCGTTGATCGCGTCCTGCGGGATGCTAAGGGCCATAAACCCAATCAGCTCCCGGTTTTCGTACACCGGCGCATTGATAAGGGTGATGACCTGTTTGCTAACAGCCCCCTGGGTGACCGGCATGGCCCGACGCACCGGGTTGTCGTGCAGAGTGCGAAAGTTCTCGACCTCAGAAAAATCATGTTCCTGCCCCGTGGAGGAGCAGGTCATTTTTCCATCCAGTCCGACAAAGCCAACAAGCGAGTAGATGTCAGAGGCCTGTTTATACTCTCTTAGAAAGTCGGTGCATTCCTGCGGGTCATCCCGCCTAAGGCGTACGATTGAGGTTAGCGCCTCGGCGGCGCCGAATGCTTCCTGAATGACCCGGCGCTCTGCTGCAGAAGCTTGTTCGGTTACGGCAATCAGCGATAATTCCGCGCTTTCACGGCTTTGATCCGCGATCTGCCGAGTTTGTACCACCGCGATCAGCCCGATGGGCAATAGCGCGAGGGACAAAAACAGCAGAACCCGGATCGTCAGCCCGCGCATCAGATCACCGCTGAAAAAGCCTGAAGTCATGTTTAGAAAGAAGAAACTTTGGAAGCGGAGAGCACGGACATTGTGGCGTCATCGGTCATCTCCAAAGATTCATTGTCGTGGTGACCCAGAAGTTCAGCCAGACGTGCACGTGCCCGATTGGTACGGCTCTTGATCGTGCCAACAGCAACCCCGCACATCTCGGCAGCTTCTTCGTAAGAGAACCCAGAGGCCCCAACGAGCAAGAGGGCTTCGCGTTGTTCGTCTTTCAGCAGAGCCAGAGCTTTGCGGAAGTCAGTCATCTGCATGTGCCCATCATGGGCCGGCTTTTCCGCCAAACCATCTGTCAGGACACCGTCAACATCGGACACTTCGCGCTTGGCCTTACGACGAGACGAGTAATAGGTGTTGCGCAAAATGGTGAAGAGCCAGGCCCGCATATTGGTACCGACTTCAAATTTGTCGATGTTCGTCCATGCCTTGACCAGCGTGTCCTGTACCATGTCGTCTGCTGTCGCGCCGTTGCGGGTCAGGCTAATGGCAAAGGCCCGCATGGCCGGCAGGTGTTCTACCAGCTCATCGCGCGGATCGGAGCGGTTCATTATGACGATCCTTTTTCTGAGTCCTGTTCCTTCAGCTTTTGAAGCAGGTCCTTGAAGCGATCAGGGATTCCTTCCTCCAGCGTCTCATCGAAAACCCGCTTGAGGTTGTCATCTATGACGCGCTCGCGCTCGTCCTTGTTTCCTGAGTTCACTAACATCACCTCTGGCATCGTCGTCTCGTTTGAATAATTATGTACGCATACTGGAACCAAACACAATGTCCGGGTGTTTGGTTCCAAGAAAAGTTAAAAAGGATCCGACTAGATGAACGATGCGACACAAAAGACCAGCATCAGCGATGAACTGGGTGCAAACATTCCCTATCTTCGCCGGTTCGCGCGGGCAATGACAGGTAGCCAGACCAGCGGCGACACTTTCGCGGCCGCAGCGCTGGAGGCCATCCTGGTTGATCGCTCGGTGCTTGACGGAGTAGATACAAAGACAGGTTTGTTCAAGGTGCTCTACGGCATTTGGGCCAGCGCTGGTGCCCCCGTTGAAGAGGGTGAAAGCGGCCCCCGGGCCAAGGCGCAGCGCCATCTGTCCAGCCTCACAAACAACAGCCGAGAAGCGCTTTTGCTGCACACGATTGAGGGTTTTTCTCACGAAGAGATCGCCAAGATTATCGGCGTTGATGATGCCGAAGCGGCTGAATTGATCCAGATCGCCCACCGCGAAATGGCGGACAGCACTTCTGGTTCGGTCATGATCATCGAAGACGAAGCGATCATCGCGATGGACATTGAATCCATCGTGGCCGACATGGGCCACCGTGTAACAGGTATCGCACGGACCCGCGAAGAGGCGGTCAAACTCGGCAAGGCTGATGTTCCGGACCTCATCCTCGCGGACATTCAGCTCGCTGATAACTCTTCAGGTATCGACGCTGTGAATGACCTGTTGAACGAGCTTGGCATGCGCCCGGTAATCTTTATCACGGCCTTCCCCGAGCGTTTGCTGACAGGTGACAAGCCGGAACCGGCCTTCTTGATCTCCAAACCCTATTCTGTGGATCAAGTGGTTTCCGCCGTATCCCAGGCGATGTTCTTCTCTTCCACGGAAACATTGAACGCCTAAAGCCAAGAGACGCGCCGTGCCCATACCTGTCCGCTTGTTTAGCGGGCATCGGCGCGTCTTACTTGTCCCCCTCGCGAGATTGCCGCGAGGCCATAGCGGGCCATTTTGGCCTAAGATAAATTTGACAGGAGCCACACATGGCCAAGACACCAGCCGCCAATGCCAAGCAAGTGACCGTTGACGAATTGGCCGATCAGATCGCGCTGTTGAAGAAAGACATTACTTCTCTGACCGAGACTTTGGGCAGCTACGGCAAAGCCAAGTCAGAAGAGATGCGTGACACGGCGCGAACTGCTGCTGACGAGCTTTCCGAAGCCGGACGGGCGAAAGCAATGGAAGCGCAGAAACAAGCAGAAGAATTTCTGCGGACCCAACCCGGCACCGCACTTGGTATCGCTGCCGGACTAGGCTTTCTCGTGGGTATCATAACGGCACGCCGCTAATGCTTGCTGGCGTAATGCAACATCTGCGCGCCTCGGCTGCGCGCGCAGCGCGAACAGCAATGCTCAGCGCCACCGGCGCGTTCATGCTGCTGATTGGCCTGATGTTCCTGACCCTTGCAGCTTGGCTCTATCTCGTGACCGTCACTACGGCCCTCACCGCCGCCTTGATCCTCGGGGCTGCTTACCTTGGCGTTGGCTTTCTACTCCTGGCCATCGCTGGTTCACGCGGCGCAGCGCCACCTTCCCGACAGCCCGAGGCGGATAGCGGTCATCCTGAGCATGATGGGCTTAAGAACCTCGTAATGGCTTTTCTTGCGGGCATCACCGCAGGTCAGAAAGCGCGTCGCTGACAGTTTTCAACAAGGTGGTGCTAGAGAACGGGCGGGGGAGATAGTCTAGGTCCACGTCCACTTCGCCCGGTTGAGGGGTGTCATCAACGATGAGCACAACCGGAAACCAGGCCCGCAGATTGCGAATTTCTGGCCGCCACTGCTGAAACTCTTCCTGCGTGACCGAGAATACGGCGACAGCGATCTCACTGATCCTCTCGACGACCTTGGTGATGTCGAAAGCCTCCAGCACGTCAATTTTACATTGCGGAAAAGCAGCAGAAAGGGTTTCGTTAATATCTGAACACACCAATGGGTCTGGTTCGTAGATCAGGATAGACATGGGTCTCCCCCCGAGGGTTCAAAAGCCCTCCTCTAAGGCGATCTCGGCAAGCGCGCATTAAACTATGACATAAAGGGGCTCAAACAGCCGATGCCGACACAATGCCGCTATTGTCCGTTACAGCGCAAAGATGCATTTCTCCCTCTGTCGAAAGACGAACTGAGCTTCATGGAAAAGTTCAAGTCGGGCGAGCTTACCGTAGAACCGGGCACGCCGATCCTTCTCGAAGGGTCCAACGCACCGCAACTGTTCACCGCGCTTTCGGGTATGGGCATCCGAGACAAGACTTTGGAAAACGGCAAACGGCAGGTCATTAATTTCGTCTTTCCCGGTGACTTTATTGGATTGCAGGCCGGCGTCATGGGCGAGATGGGCCACTCAGTTGAAGCGCGGACCCATATGCGGCTCTGTGTGTTTAACCGGAGCGAGTTCTACAATTTTTTCAAATCCCACCCCGAACGCGCATTTGACATCACCTGGCTTGCCGCCATCGAAGAGCATTTCATGGGCGAGGTGCTTGCAACGATTGGTCAGCGTACGGCCACACAGTCTGTCGCATGGGCCTTGGTCAAGATTTTCGAACGCGGCAGGTCGCTGGGAATGGTAACGCAAAACCAGATGCCCTTGCCCTATACTCAGCGCGACCTTGCAGACGCGCTCGGCCTGTCGCTAGTGCATACAAACAAGACCCTAGCCGCGCTCAAAGAGCGTCAGCTTCTCTCTTGGTCAGACCGTATTTTGCAGATCAACGACCTGGAAGCCTTGGCGAAAGAAGGGCTTACGTCGCTCGAAGGACGTCAGAAACGCCCCCTGATGTAGCGGCTTAATCGCTGTCCACCTTAATCCAAGTATCCGCCGCAGTCGCCCCCCTTTGACCGCGCGGTTTTGGTTTGCCTATGGTGCTGTCCGGGCGGGTTCTTCGTTCAATCTGCGCATTAAGCGCGGCACCGAAGAGGATCAAAAAGCTGCTGATCCACAACCAGATCAACATGGCGATGACCGCGCCAATCGATCCATAGACTTGGTTATAATTACCGAAATTTGCGACGTAGTAGGAAAACCCAACAGACACGGCAGCCCATGACATTACGGCCAGAATGGCACCGCTGCTCAGCCACGCCATGCGCGGGGCGCGGCGGTTAGGACCAAACCGGTAGAGAACCCCAACGCCTGCGAACAAGACGACCACGGCCACCGTCCAACGCAAGAGGTCGGCCACGGCATTGCCAAAGGGGCCCAATGGGATAAAAGCCAAGAAGATCGGCGCGACGACAACCGTCAAGAGCGCCACAATCCCAACCGCCACGAGGCTAATCGTTAACAGAAGGGCGTGCAGGTAATGCCGCGCTGCCTTGCGGTTGCGTTCGCCATAAACGGTGTTGAGGCCAATCACCATCGCCCCAACGCCCGCACGCGCCGACCACAACGCAACGAATAACGAAAGCACCCCCGCCCAACCCAGAGTATCGGCGCGGGCGGTGACGAGCCCCGTCACCTGCGTATTGATGATGTCATAAACATCATCCGGCAAAAGCCCGCGAACGTCCTCCAGCTGTGCCACCACAACGACCGGATCGGAAATCAATCCGAGCAGGGCGATCAGCGCAGCCAATGCGGGAAACAAAGACAACATCGCAAAAAACGCCACCCCGGCCGAAATAAGTGCAAGGTTCGCCTCAGCCGCCTGCGCGAGACTGGCTTTGATCGCGTCCCAGTAAATCGCCGGTCGTGTCGGTGGGCGGCGCTGTATCAAATCAGGCCCTTTCCTGTCCGGGGTGAGGCCAACCATAGCCGGTCAACGTTCAGATTCCTCAACATCGTCGCGAACCTGGCCCCAAGCGACAAGGGTAAAGACCAAGGTCCCCCCGATGATGTTGCCGACAAGCACCGGCAGGAAGAACCCGAAGATGGCTTGGCTGATCCCCAACCCCCCGTGCAGCATCAACGCCGCCATCTCAACCGATCCCGCCACGATATGCGTGAAATCACCTGCAGCGATAAGCCAGGTAAAGGTAAGAATCAGAAAGAACGCCGCCTCATCGGCCTCGGGCAACATCCATACGATCAGGGCCACAATCACCCCCGCCGGTATGGCGCGCCAAAAGCCTTCCGCAGGACCCATCCCTGTCGCATGTTCCGACAGGCTAATGATCGCCGGGAGAATCTCTTGAGGGACTGCAGGCGTGTAGATGAACAGTGCCGCTGCAGCAAAAGCTCCGATAACATTGGCGCCTAACACCACGCCCCAGAGCCGAAGTAAGCTTCCGAGAATACCCCAGCTGCGTTCCTGCATAAGTGGCAAGACCGTTGTAATCGTGTTCTCAGTAAAAAGCTGCATCCGCCCCATAATCACCGCGATGAATCCCAGCGAATAGCCAAGGTTCTCTACGAGGTAGCGCCACTCTGCGTCAGGCAGGTAAGTACGGAAAATAGCCTCGCCCAAAACCGAAAGGCTGATCAACATACCCGCTGAGATGCCCGACCAGATCAGCGAGCGATTGGTCCGGTTCAACTCGTCGCGCCCCTCGCGTCGGATCACCTCATAGATCAGTTTGGGTGACAGGGCCGCCGCATTGCTGACGGAGCGTTCTTCAGCTTCTTCCGACACAGCGGATTGCGGAGGTTTGTTCTGGATCAGTGGGGCCATCAGATATTTCCTGAGTGTATAGACAAGAATTACCTAGTGCTTAGCGCCTCTGCGAACAGTAAAAAGCTGGCTGATCACGCGAAGGTGCCCCTGCCGGAAACGTTTGGGCGAGCTGCTTGAGCCCTCAATCCTTCATCCTTTCTTAAATACCGTATCCCGCCTTCACCCCCGGACGGTCCGCCCGCGTTCAACCACTCGAGCACTTCAACGCCAACCCCTCAACAATCGCCGTCAGCGCCGCACCCCGGTGCACTTCCGCCTGCGGAAACCGGTCCTGCAGAGCCGCCTCGACAACCTGCATCAGGCTTGACCCGCCAACAAAGATCAGCCGGTCCACTTCTTCCGCCTCCATGTCCGCAACTTTCAAGGTCTCCATAGCCGCCGCGCCAATTTGCTCGGCCAGCCCAGACAACCGTTTGCGCACCCAAGCGCGGGGCAGAGGAAGCGTTGCGCGTGGTTTGAGCATTGAGACGTCAATCACAGGGTCTTCGTCGCCGTCCTTTCCGTCATTTGCTCGGATTTTCCCCGCCTCAACGGCAAAGGCCAGATCATGCCCCAACTCTTCGTCGAGCACTTTGACCAATCGGGCCAAACGTTTTGGATGTACCGCAAATTTCTGTAGGTCCGCTGCTGCACGGTGTGTTTCGGGACCGTAGAGAAATGGGATCTTTGCCCAAGTCGCCAGGTCGTTAAAGATCGCGTTCGGCGCCAGGTGGGTGTCATTGCCAAAGGCATGGCGGATCTCGCTGCCCATACCGAGTTGCGGCATCACCCGCCCAATTGACAGGGAGCGGTCAAAGTCCGTGCCGCCAAGGCGAATACCGTGGCTGGCCAAGATGTCGATCTCATCCGCGCCCCGTTGGCGGAAGAGGGTGAAATCCGAGGTGCCCCCGCCAATATCGACCACCAAGCCAAGATCGCCCGGGCGCAGCGCGTCACGGTTGGCCTGCGCTGCGGCCTCCGGCTCATTCATAAAGTCTACTTGCGAGAAACCAGCTCTGGCATAGGCTTCTTTCAGGTCAATCAGAGCCTGCGCATTGCGTGCGTCGTTGTCTGAGTGAAACCGTACCGGGCGCCCTGACAGGGCTGCGTCGAATTTCTGGCCGGTCGCCGCTTCGGCGCGGGTCTTCACCGTGCTCAGAAAACGCGCAACGATGTCGATGAAATCCAGCCGCTCGCCCAAGAGAACCCGCTTTTCGCGCATCAATCGCGTTCCGAGCAAGCTCTTCAGACCACGCATGTACCGCCCCTCGGCCCCGGCCAGCAAAGCGTCAGACGCGGCAGCGCCAATTCGCATCTCGTAAGATTCAAAATCGAAAAAGACAGCCGTTGGCAGAGTCTGCGCCTCAGCCTCAAGCGCAATCAGATGCGGAACACCGTCAATAGCGATACCCGCCGCGGTATTGGAGGTCCCGAAATCAATTCCAAGTGTGGCCATGGGTTCTCCAATCGCTCGTTTTGCTGGCGCCGTGACTGTTGGGCGCCTTTGCAGAGGCCCGGCGATACCCTCCTTATGCGCGCTTGGCAACGAATGCTGGCGCGCCACGCAGCTTTTGGCTAGCCTTCGGAAAAGTAAGACATCAGGGGAGAAATTCATGAACCGTTTGAAAAGCTTAATGACCGGGGTGGCTGCTGCCACGCTCGCCGTCGCCGCAACTGGCGCTTGGGCAAAGGAGGACATCACCGTTGCCCTTCAGCTTGAGCCGCCACATCTCGATCCTACGTCCGCTGCCGCAGGGGCCATCGACTCGGTCCTCTATTCGAATGTCTTCGAAGGGCTGACCCGATTTATGGGCGATGGATCGGTCGTGCCGGGTCTGGCGGAATCTTGGGAGATTTCCGAAGACGGGCTGACCTATACCTTCAAGCTTCGTGAAGGTGTGACCTTCCATGACGGCTCTACGATGGACGCCGAAGACGTGAAGTTCACGCTCGACCGGATCAACGCCGAAGACAGCGCAAACGCGCAAAAAGCGCTCTATTCCGCGATTTCCGAGGTCAATGTGATCGACCCGCAAACTGTCGAGGTCAAACTGAGCGAGCCGAACGGCAACATGCTGTTCAACCTCGCATGGGGCGATGCTGTGATCGTGGCACCGGAGTCCATCGAAAATATCAAGCAAACCCCCATTGGTACGGGCGCCTTTAAGTTCGACGATTGGAGCCAAGGCGACAAAATCACCCTATCGCGCTACGAAGACTATTGGGGCGAGCCTGCCACCTTAGAAACCGCGACGTTCAAATTTATCTCGGACCCAACTGCAGCTTTCGCCGCGGTGATGGCAGAAGATGTGGATGTCTTCGCCGGCTTCCCCGCCCCAGAGAACATTCCGCAGTTCGAAGCGGACCCGCGCTTTCAGGTTCTTATCGGCTCGACTGAGGGAGAGACCATCCTCTCGATCAATAATAAGCAGGCGCCCTTCGACAATGTGAAGGTGCGTCAGGCGGTGGCGCATGCCATCGACCGGCAGGCGATCATTGACGGTGCCATGTTTGGTTATGGCACGCCCATCGGCACCCATTTTGCACCGCACAACCCCGACTATGTCGATCTGACCGAGATGAGCGGCCACGATCCGGAAAAGGCGAAAGCGCTACTGGCTGAGGCTGGGTTTGAAGACGGGTTCGAGACTACATTGCACCTGCCCCCACCCTCCTACGCCCGCCGTGGCGGTGAAATTATTGCCGCGCAGCTGGCCGAAGTGGGCATCAAGGCGGAGATCACCAATGTAGAATGGGCACAATGGCTAGAGACTGTTTTTAAGGGCAAAGACTTTGGCCTGACCATCGTTAGTCACACCGAACCGATGGACATTAATATCTACGCAAACCCGGACTACTATTTCCAGTACGACAATGCCGAGTTCCAGTCTTTAATTGCGGAGTTCAACAAGACTGCCGACCCTGCGGCCCGCAGCGAGATGCTTGCCAAAGCACAGCAGATGATCGCTGAGGATTACGTAAATGGCTATCTGTTCCAGTTGGCTTTCCCGACCATTGCGAAGGCCGATCTGAAAGGTATTTGGAAAAACGCGCCGACCCAAGCCACAGACCTGACGGCGGTCAGCTGGAGAGAGTAAGCCTCTAATTGGTTGTTAAACAAAAAAAGGGCGCGCTGATAAGCGCGCCCTTTCTCAATAAGCTAGGTGAAGTTAATCTTTACCGCGCAGGCCGGCAGCGGCCTCGCTTACAAGTGCGTCAGGGTTCTGCGAACAAGCAACGGCGAAATCTTCCATTTCCTGCTCCATGTCGGAATCGACCATTTCGTCAGCCGACTCAGAATCTTCGACAGCTTTGACGTTGTCGATCATCGAACCTTCGGTCTCTTCAGCGTCTGTCGCTTCAGCTGCGGAGATGTCGCTTGGCTCAGTGCCGTCGTTTTTCGTTTCGGTGATCATCGAACCACCGTGGCCGCCGTCTTCCAGCTCAGCGATCGCCATGGAAGCAACTTCCATTTTGTCTTCATCGCTCAGGTCCTGGTACTGGGCGCAGGTCATGGTTGCCATGTCCAAATGCGCGGCGGCGAAAGCGGGTGCGGATACGGTGCCCAGAAGGCCGGCAATCGCAAGTGTTTTCAAAGTCGTTTTCATTTCTATCTCCTTGTTTCGCTGTTCTCCCGAAGACAACCCGAACTGGGCACATTGGTTCCCGCAGCTTTTATTGAACCGGCGGATAACTGGTGATCGTCGAGCTAAACGCCTGATAAATAGGCTTTGTCCGACCGTCGGGGAGGCGCTCACGCTTCCGTGACCGGATGGCGGCAAGAAAATGCAGAATGCGCCCGTCAATCGTTCTGACCCCTCTGGACCCTTCCGACGCCGCCGCCTAACCTCCGCGCTATGCTGCGTTATACCGCGAAGAGATTTCTTTCCTTGCTTATCAGTCTGGCCGTCGCCTCGCTGGTGATTTTCGTCGTGATCGAAGTCGCCCCCGGTGACCCGGCTTCCTTTATGCTCGGGATGAACGCACAGCCCGAAACCCTTGCCGCTCTGCGCACAGAACTGGGGCTCGACCAGTCTCGGCTGGACCGATACCTCGCATGGGTGGGCGGTATGCTGACCGGTGATTTTGGCACCTCCTACACCTACCGCACGCCGGTGACCGAGATGATTGGAGACCGGCTTTGGGTTTCCGTACCGCTCGCGATCTATGCCTTGGCGCTGTCTATCATCGTGGCCTTCCCCGCGGGCATCTACGCCGCATCGCGCCGTGGTGGCGCGGGGGACATCGGTGTGATGGGAGCGACGCAGTTGGGGGTCGCGGTGCCGAACTTCTGGTTCGCAATGATCCTCGTGCTGATTTTCTCGATTAACCTACGTTGGTTCTCGGCTGGTGGTTTTGTGGGGTGGGACAAGGGGCTTTGGGCCGGGCTGCATGCACTCACCTTGCCCGCTATCGCATTGGCCCTGCCACAGGCGGCGATACTCGCACGGGTGATGCGCTCGTCTCTCCTGGATGTACTGGGTGAAGATTTCATGCGTACGGCGCGGGCCAAGGGGCTAACTGCGCGACAGGCGCTTTGGCGGCATGGGCTGCGCAATGCACTGATCCCGGTGCTAACGATTATCGGGCTGCAATTTTCCTTCTTGCTCGCCGGGTCGATCATCATTGAGCAGGTCTTTTACTTGCCCGGCCTTGGGCGGCTCGTCTTCCAGTCCATCTCGGCCCGCGATCTGATTGTGGTCGAGTCTGTCGTGATGCTCTTGGTCTTCTCGGTGATCGTGGTGAACTTCCTCGTCGATCTGGCCTATGCCGCCGTCGACCCCCGGCTCAGGGCACGTACATGAACCGCAATCTGATCCTTGGCGCCACGCTAACCGCCGTGTTTCTGCTGGCCGCGCTCATCAGCTTTGTCTGGACGCCCTATGACTACGCCGGGCTCGACATCGCCAACAAGTTGCAGGGGCCCTCGGCGGTACATCCGCTTGGCACGGACCACTTTGGGCGCGACATTCTGAGCATGATCATGGTCGGCGCGCGCACGTCCATTGCAGTGGCGCTTGTGGCGGTGGGCATTGGGATGGGGGCCGGTGTGCCGCTGGGGCTCTGGGCAGCAGCGCGGCGAGGCAGTCTCGTGGATGAGATCATCATGCGTGGCAATGATCTGGTCTTTGCCTTTCCGGCCATTGTCATCGCCATTCTGATTACAGCGGTTTTTGGAGCAGGCGCCATCAACGCCATTATCGCCATCGGCATTTTCAACATTCCCGTTTTCGCCCGCATCACGCGCGGGGCGGCGCTGTCTCTGTGGCAGCGGGAATTCATCCTTGCGGCACGTGTCGCCGGCAAATCCGCCGCGCGGATCTCGGCAGAGCATATCCTGCCCAACGTCGCGAACCTGCTTATCGTGCAGGGCACCATTCAGTTCTCCCTTGGCATTCTGGCCGAAGCGGGGCTGAGCTATGTCGGTCTTGGTGCCCAGCCGCCGGTGCCGTCTTGGGGCCGGATGCTGGCAGATGCGCAGACGATGGTGAGCATCGCGCCGCATATGGCGTTAATGCCCGGGTTTGCGATTATCCTGACGGTGTTGGGGCTAAACCTGATGGGCGACGGGCTGCGCGATTTGCTTGATCCGCGGCTGAGGGTGGCACGCACATGACGCTTTTGACTGTTTCCAACCTCTCGCTGTCGATCCACGGTCTGCACATTCTCGACGGGGTAACCTTCTCTGTCGATCCCGGTGAGATCGTCGCCGTTACGGGGGAAAGCGGCTCGGGCAAATCGATGACCGCGCTGGCGGCGATGCAGCTGTTGCCTAAGGGGACGACGACTACCGGCCACATCATGCTGGGCGACGATGATCTGACGCAGATGAGTGAAGCGGCGCTTTGTAACATGCGCGGCAACGACATCGGCATGGTCTTCCAAGAGCCTATGACTGCGCTGAACCCGGTGCAGTCCATCGGGCGGCAAGTGGCTGAAACCATCCGCGTGCATGACAGCAGCATTTCCCGCGCCGAGGCCGAAGCGCGCGCCGCGGAGACCCTAGAGCGTGTCGGCCTTCCGCAAGAACGCTTCCCTCTGTCGCGATTTCCGCACGAACTCAGTGGCGGCCAGCGACAGCGTGTCGTGATCGCCATTGCCATCGCCCTGCGTCCCCGCCTGCTGATCGCCGATGAGCCCACCACTGCGTTGGATGTAACCACGCAAGCGCAGATCCTGCAGCTGCTCACGCGGCTTGCGCGCGAGGATGGAATGGGCCTGTTAATGATCACCCATGACCTCGCGGTCGTGGCAGATATGGCCGATCGCATTATCGTCATGCGCAAGGGTCAGATTGTCGAACAGGGCGAGACACAGAGCCTCCTCCACAACATGCAGCATCCCTATACGAAGATGCTCTTTGACGCCTCGCGGCATGAGGTCAACCTCCCCGAAGCGCCTGCGCCTGTGCCGCTGTTGGAGGTCAAAGATGTCTGCCGAGACTACCGCTTGCCGCGAAAAACGCTCTTCGGTCAGCCCGGCCAATTTCGCGCCGTAGACAACGTTAGCTTCACATTGAACCGTGGCGAACGGCTGGGACTTGTCGGCGAGTCCGGTTGTGGGAAATCGACGCTAACGCGGGCGATTCTGGGCCTCGAGCCGGTTCAGGAGGGCAGTATCCTATTGGATGGCGAGCCGGTCTTTACCGGAACAAAGCCCAATCTGAATGTCCGTCGTAAGCTGCAGGTGGTCTTCCAAGACCCTTTCGGCAGCTTCAATCCGCGCCATAGGGTCGACCGTCTGGTGACCGAGCCATTTCACCTGCTCGACACCCCGCCCCAAGGCGCGGAGCGAACCCGTGCGATTGATGAGGCACTCACCGCCGTGGGGCTGAGACCCAAAGACGCCCGCAAATACATTCACGAGTTTTCCGGCGGCCAGCGCCAGCGGATCGCCATTGCCCGCGCGCTCATCATCCGGCCAGAGTTGATCCTTTTCGACGAAGCTGTCAGCGCCCTCGATGTCTCTGTCCGGGCGCAGATCCTCGACCTTCTGGCTGATCTATGTGGCCACTATGACCTCACCTATCTCTTTATCTCGCATGATCTGTCAGTCGTGCGCAGCGTGACGGACCGTGTCTTAGTGATGAAATCCGGGCAGATCGTTGAGGCAGGCGAAACGGCGAAGGTCTTTGATGCGCCGCAACATGCCTATACCCAAGCGCTGATCGCTGCCGCACCCGTGCTGCCCGACCTGTCGCAAGCGACAGGTTAACGGGCCGATTGATCGAAACGGCAAACCGTCTTAACCTGTTTAGGAGATTCCCGCACTGCGAGCGTGGCCGTCACCTGGCCCCTCACGCAAAGTGGAATTTCCCAAGACGGTTCAATTGCCTAATCGTCTTGGCGCTCTACTTGTGCATGCAATGGCGTCCGCCTAAAGGGTGGGCCGCCAATATAACAATGGGAGACATCTTATGAAAATGTTCAAAATGCTCGCGATGACCGGCGCCATGGTAGCTGGTTCCGCGGCCATGGCTCAGGAAAAGTTCATCACCATCGGCACCGGTGGCCAGACGGGCGTTTACTTCGTCGTTGGTCAGTCGATCTGCCGTCTGGTGAACCGCGGCACTGCGGATCACAACCTGAAATGCACCGCGCCGTCGACCGGCGGCTCCATCGCCAACATCAACGCGATCAAAGCGGGCGACATGGACATGGGAGTTGCCCAGTCCGACTGGCAGTTCCACGCCTATAACGGCTCCTCGCAGTTCGAAGGCGATAAGTTCGACAACCTGCGCGCGGTTTTCTCTGTGCATGGTGAGCCGTTCAACGTGATCGCCCGTGCCGACAGCGGCATCGAGTCCTTTGACGATCTCAAGGGTAAGCGCGTCAACATCGGCAACCCCGGTTCCGGCCAGCGCGCCACCATGGAAGTCGTGATGGACGCCAAGGGCTGGACGCTGGACGATTTCGCTCTGGCCTCCGAGCTGAAGCCTGCTGAGCAAGCGGCTGCTCTAGGCGACAACAAGGTCGACGCGATCATCTACACCGTGGGCCACCCCAACGGTTCCATCCAAGAAGCCGTATCGACCATCGACGCCAAGCTGGTGCCGGTCGACGGTGACGCGATCCAAGGTCTGATCGACGACAACCCATACTACGCCGAGGCCACCGTGCCGGGCGGCATGTACAAGGGCACTGACGAAGACGTCAAAACCTTCGGCGTGAAAGCGACATTCGTCACCTCCGCTGATGTTGACGAGGACGTGGTCTATCAAGTGGTTAAAGCGGTTTTCGACAACTTCGACCGCTTTAAGCGCCTGCACCCTGCCTTCGAAAACCTGACCGAAGAAGAAATGATCTCCGGCGGTCTGTCGGCTCCGCTGCACCCGGGCGCCGAGAAATACTACAAAGAGCAAGGCTGGATCGAATAATCTTCTAGTATTTGCGTGACATAACAACTCTGGCGGCGGTACGCTGCCGTCAGAGACCCAACAAAGAAGAATAGAAGCACCCGTCATAAGATGGGGCTGACAGGGGGACGATATGTCGGAGAAGGACCAGCAAAAGGCGGCTGCCGTCGAGACCGCTGCAACCGGTGATCGCGGCGGATTAAGTCAGGCAGAACTTGACGAACTTGTTGCTTCTTCTGATACGGGCGGACGCGCTGTTGCGGGCCCCATGGGCACTCTTTTGCTGTTGGTGGCACTCGCTTGGTCGCTGTTTCAGCTCTATATCGCTTCGCCCTTCGGCCTGTTTAACGACACGCTTGCGCGGTCCATCCACCTCGGCTTTGCTGTTTTCCTTGGCATTATGGTCTTCCCGGCCACGCGCACCAGCTTTCAGGTGGCGCTTGGTGTCATCGTGCCTATCGTGCTCGCAGCCCTTTTCATGGCCAGCACAAAGGATTCGACCGCCGTTTGGTGGATCCCGATCCCGGCGCTTTTTGTCATCGCGACAGTGCTGCTCGGCTCACCTAAGAACCGCATCCCAATCTGGGAATGGGCCTTGGCCATCGTCGGCACCTTCTGTGCGCTTTATCTCTTCATTTTCTACCGCGAGATTGCCAATCGCGTCGGCGCGCCTATCCTGCCTGACTATATCGCAGGCGTCACTGGCCTGCTGATCCTGCTCGAAGCCACGCGCCGCGCGCTCGGGCCGGCTTTGATGATCGTGGCGAGCCTATTTCTGTTCTACACCGTGCTCGGCCCCTATATGCCCAGCATTATCGCGCATAAGGGCAACAGCCTGTCCGAGATTGTGAACCACCAGTGGATCACCACCGAAGGCGTCTTTGGCATCGCCCTTGGTGTTTCGACCTCTTTCGTCTTCCTTTTCGTGCTTTTCGGTTCGCTGTTGGACCGTGCAGGCGCGGGCAACTATTTCATTCAGGTCGCCTTTAGCCTCATGGGCCACATGCGTGGTGGACCGGCGAAAGCGGCGGTCGTGGCTTCGGCGATGACGGGCCTGATCTCAGGCTCCTCCATCGCTAACGTGGTGACCACGGGTACGTTTACCATTCCGTTGATGAAGAAGGTCGGCTTTAACTCCGAAAAAGCCGGTGCTGTCGAGGTGGCCTCTTCGGTCAACGGTCAGATCATGCCGCCCGTGATGGGGGCTGCGGCCTTCCTCATGGTCGAATATGTCGGCATCCCCTACTTCGACGTCGTGAAACATGCCTTCCTTCCGGCGGTGATTTCTTACATCGCACTGGTGTACATCGTACACCTTGAGGCGATGAAGGCCGGGATGCAGGGCTTGCCGCGCGCATATACGCCCAAGCCGCTTGTGCAGCAGCTGATCGGCATCGCATTTGCGATTATCGCGATCTGCGCGTTGTCCTTTGCCGTTTATTATCTGATGGGCTGGATCCGTCCGGCATTCCCAGAAACGGCGGGCTATATCATCTTTGTCTTCCTCACCGCGGTCTATGTCGGGCTGCTCTATGTGGCGAGCAAGGAAGAGCCGCTCAAGCTCGACGACCCGAATGCCGAGGTAACGTCCCTGCCGATGCCCGGGCCCACCGCCCGCTCCGGTTTGCACTTTATCCTACCGGTTGTCGTGCTGGTCTGGGCGCTGATGGTCGACCGTCTGTCGCCGGGCCTCTCGGCCTTCTGGGCAGCGGCTTACATGATTTTCATCCTGCTTACACAACGCCCACTGATGGCGATGTTCCGGGGTGAGAGCCAGTTTGTGAATGACATCAAAGAAGGCGTGTTTGACTTGATCGACGGCCTTGTCACCGGCGCGCGCAACATGATCGGTATCGGCATTGCGACCGCGACCGCAGGTATCATCGTTGGTGCGGTCAGCCAGACAGGCGTCGGTTCGGCGCTGGCGGATGTGGTTGAGGTGCTGTCGGGCGGCAATATCCTTGCGATCCTCTTCCTGACTGCGGTGCTGTCGCTGATACTCGGCATGGGCCTGCCCACCACGGCGAACTACATCGTGGTCTCGGCGCTGCTCGCACCGGTGATCGTGACGTTGGGCCAACAGAACGGTCTGATTGTGCCGCTGATCGCCGTGCACCTCTTTGTCTTCTACTTTGGCATCATGGCGGACGTGACCCCGCCGGTGGGGCTTGCGAGCTTCGCCGCGGCGGCTGTGTCGGGCGGTGATCCGATCCGCACCGGTTTGGTGGCCTTCTTC
The DNA here is from genome assembly GCF_900102535.1 of Sulfitobacter delicatus. Lineage (GTDB taxonomy): Bacteria > Pseudomonadota > Alphaproteobacteria > Rhodobacterales > Rhodobacteraceae > Sulfitobacter > Sulfitobacter delicatus. The sequence goes on from NZ_FNBP01000001.1 coordinate 587,410, forward strand.
TACAGCCTGCGCACCGCGGCGCTGCCGTTCCTGTTCATTTTCAACACCGAGCTTTTGCTGATCGGCGTCGGATGGGGGCAGGGGCTGTTCATCTTCGTGGTCGCGACCGTGGCGATGCTGCTCTTTGCAGCGGCGACGCAGGGCTGGTTCCTAACCCGTAACCGTTTCTATGAAACAATCGCGCTCTTGCTGATCGCCTTTACGCTCTTCCGCCCGGGCTTCTGGATGGACATGATCTCGCCGCCCTATAGCGAAGAGGCGCCGACCGAGATCGTACAGGCTGCCGAAGAAACCCCGGCAGGGGAACGGCTGCGACTGCGGGTCTCCGGCGTCAACGACCTTGGGGATCCGTTGGAATTTGTCGCGCTGTTGCCGATTGGGGAGGGCGAAACCGGGGCCGAGAAATTGGAAGCCTCTGGCCTGGTGTTCCGTGAGGATGGCGACAAGATGATCATCGACGACGTGGTCTATGACAGCCCTGCGCAATCTGCCGGGCTCGATTGGGACCAAGAAGTGTTGCGCGTGCTGAAGCCTGTGCCGCAGCCCAGCAAATACTGGATGTTCATCCCGGCGCTTCTGCTGCTGGCGTTAGTGGTCTTCCTGCAACGGGGCCGCGCTGAGCGGACCTCCCGCCAGTCCGCGACAGCCTGAGGAGGGCGCGCTATGTTTGATAACATCTTGCTGACGATTGACCTGAGCGATCCCAAATCTTGGGAAAAGGCTCTCCCACAGTCGATCGACATGATCCGTCTGTCCAAGGGCACGCTCCATATCCTCTCGGTCGTGCCTGACATGGGGACGCCTTTGGTTGAGGGATTCTTCCCGCAGGACTACGAAAAGAAGGCAACCGCGCGGGCTGCGCAGGAACTTGCCAAGCTTGTCGACCGCGAAGTGCCTGATGACATAAAGGTGAAGCAACACCTCAAATTTGGTAAGATTCACCGTGAGGCGCTAAAAACGATAAAGAAATCAGATGCTGATCTGGTCGTCATGGGCTCCGAACATCCTGACAAGCTACGAGAATTTCTCGTCGGCTCAAATGCAGACCGAATCGTGCGTCGTTCCCCTGTTTCCGTTCTGGTCGTGAGGGCGTAAGAGACGTGAATCGCGGAATGAAGCAGGGAAATGTTCCAATGCGCCGCGTTGCTCGGAGTATTCACGCATGACCCCCTTCGCCATCGCCGGCGTGCAAATGTACGTCAACGCCCTGCAGCCCAATGTCGACGGCATGATTCACCGGCTCGACATCCTGATGGCGCGCTTCCCTTGGACGCAGATGGTGCTGTTCTCCGAGCTTGCGCCCTTCGGCCCGCTGGACCGTTTCGCTCTGCCGCCAGAGAACGAGACGATTGAGGTCTTCCAAGCCGCCGCGCGCAAGCACCGGGTCTGGCTGATCCCCGGCTCGATGTTCCTCAAGCACCCCGAAGATGGCCGGGTCTATAACACCTCGGTCGTGATCAACCCCGAAGGTGAAGTGGTGCGCCGCTATGCCAAGATGTTCCCCTTCCGGCCATATGAAGCCGGGGTCGCGGCGGGGAATGAATTCTGCATCTTCGACGTGCCGAACGTGGGCCGCTTTGGCCTGTCGATCTGCTATGACATGTGGTTCCCCGAGACCACGCGCCAACTGACCTCGCAAGGGGTCGAAGTGCTGCTGCACCCGGTGCTGACCGGCACGACCGACCGCGATGCGGAACTTGCCATCGCGCGGGCTACGGCGGCGCAGTTCCAGTGCTATATCTTCGACGTGAACGGTCTTGGCGCGGGCGGCGTGGGCAAATCCTGCGTCGTCGACCCGACATCGATGGTTCTGCACCAGTCTGCGGGCCAAGAAGACATGTTCCCAATCGAGATCGACCTGAACATGGTGCGCCGCCAGCGCGAGACCGGGATGAAGGGTCTGGGCCAGTTGCTGAAATCTTTCCGCGACCGGTCGACTGATTTCCCGATCTATGACCGCGAAAGCGGTGCTGACGCCTATCTGAACACGCTCGGCCCGCTCGAAATCCCGCAACAGGGCACCCGCGCCGGTCTGCACGTAGATGTACCGGGCCAGCAAGTGCCCGCCGAGCTTCCCGCCTACAAGGGCAAGAATGGTTTCCCACCAGAGCCTCTTGCCAGCCCCACCGCGGGCACCGCGCCCGAAGTGGCGCAGTCTCCGGCGCCTGCCGCACCCGCTGCGGCGACGCCTAATCCACCAACCCCGCCCGTCACCGTCGGGCAGAATGACAATACCAGCGGCTAGACCGAGGTAAGGTTCGCGCGTTTCGCAGCCTGATGCATCGGTCGGCCCTCCAGCAGAGGACGCCTGATGCATTCCATGAACGACTATTCCTCGGCCATACAACTGCGTTCTGACCGGTGGAGCGCGCTGCGCGCCGCCACCACCGCTCTTGCGCGAGATGCAAAGGGAAAGGGCGCAGCCGCAGGGCGCAAGGATATCGAGGCGCTGTTCGACTCACTTGCTCTGATCGAGCCCTATTGGGCCTTTCCGGGCATGGGCGCTTTTGACCACATGCGCCGGCAATTCACCCACGGGAATTATGAGGATCTGGCTTTTGCCGTTAACCGTGTGACCCGCGCCCTGACCACCGGCGCCTACCGGCGCCGGACCATCCCGCTGGAGCGGGATTCGCTGGATCAGGACGAACACGACGACGAGGCCATGCAGCCACCCGAGGCGCGTGCACTGGCCAAGCCCTATTTCGAAGTGCTGATTGTCGACAGCGTGAACGAGCATCAGGAACGCTGGCTGCGCAACAACGTGAGCCGCATGCGCCGTCCAGAGGATCCGTTCATCTATGAGGCGGTGGTGGTGCCCAGCCTCGAAGACGCGCTCATTGCGGTGATGTTCAACCACAACATCCAAGCCATCGTGGTGCGCCCCGGCCTCACGCTGAAATCCAAAGTGGATCAGTCAATCCTGACCCGCTACCTCGCCCGCGCCGGAGGCCGAGACGAGATCGACGCGCTGCATCCCGAAAGCTATGGGCCTGAACTGTGCCGCATGATCGCCAAGGTGCGCCCCGAATTGGACGCCTATCTTGTGACGGAGCGCTCGGTTGAGGATATCGCGGGCCTTGATCTGGGGATCTGTCGGCGGGTTTTCTACAACCAAGAAGACTTTATGGAACTGCACTTGAACATCTTGCGAGGAGTGCAGGCGCGGGCCAAGTCGCCCTTCTTCACCGCGCTGGTGGAATATTCCAAACAGCCGACGGGCGTCTTTCACGCCATGCCAATCAGCCGCGGTAAATCGATCACCCGAAGTCACTGGATTCAAGATATGGGGGCCTTTTACGGGCCTAACATCTTCCTCGCAGAGACTTCAGCAACGTCGGGCGGACTCGACAGTCTGCTTGAGCCGCATGGACCGATCAAAGAAGCGCAAGAACTCGCCAGCCGGGCCTTCGGCTCTAAACAGACATTTTTCGCCACCAACGGCACCTCGACCTGTAACAAGATCGTCGTGCAGGCACTGGTGCGGCCCGGTGACATCGTTCTAGTCGACCGCGATTGCCACAAGTCGCATCACTACGGCATGGTGCTGGCGGGCGCACAGGTCAGTTACCTCGACAGCTATCCGCTCAATGAATACTCGATGTACGGCGCGGTACCGCTGCGGGAAATCAAGGAGCGGCTATTGGAGCTTAAGGCCGCGGGCAAGCTTGATCGCGTGCGCATGCTACTGCTGACCAACTGCACCTTTGACGGGCTGGTCTATAACGTCGAGCGGGTGATGGAGGAATGTCTGGCGATCAAGCCAGACCTGATCTTCCTCTGGGATGAGGCGTGGTTCGCTTTTGCCCGGTTTAGTCCCACATATCGCCAGCGCACGGCGATGAACGCGGCCAATGTGCTGCGCGAAAAGTTCAAATCCGAAGCCCATGCCGCGGCCTATGAAGAGCAGCAGAAAACGCTGAAGGATGCAGACGAGGAGACCCTGCTGAACACCCGTCTGATCCCACCGCCGCAGGCGCGGGTGCGGGCCTATGCAACGCAATCGACCCACAAGACGCTGACCTCTCTGCGCCAAGGGTCGATGATCCACGTCAACGATCAGGACTTTAAAGGCGAGGTGGAGCAAAGCTTTCACGAAGCTTATATGACCCACACGTCGACCTCGCCGAACTATCAGATCATCGCCTCGCTTGATGTCGGTCGGCGGCAGGTGGAACTAGAAGGCTTCGAGTTTGTGCAACGTCAGGTCGAAGCGGCCATGTCGATGCGCCGCGCGATCAGTGAACACCCCCTGCTCAGCAAGTACTTCAAAGTGCTCTCTGCCGGTGACATGATCCCGGAGATGCACCGTGAAAGCGGGGTGACCAGCTATTACGACGTCGAACAGGGCTGGACCGATATGTGGGACTGCTGGGAGCAGGACGAGTTTGTGCTCGACGCGACCCGCGTCACCCTCGCCGTGGGCGGCACCGGCTGGGATGGCGATACCTTCAAGACGCAGATTTTGATGGATAAGTACGGCATCCAGATCAACAAGACCTCGCGCAATACCGTGTTGTTTATGACCAACATCGGCACCACGCGCTCTTCGGTCGCTTACCTGATCGAAGTGTTGGTCGAGATCGCGAAATCACTGGACGAATTGCTCGACGATGCCAGCCGGATGGAACGGCTGTCGTTCGATCGTCGCGTCACCAACCTGATGGATAATTATCCCCCGCTGCCGGATTTCAGCAAATTCCACGATGCTTTCCGCGCAGCGGATACGCCTGAGGGGGACATTCGCACGGCCTTCTTCCTCTCCTATGATGAGAAAAACTGTGACTACCTCGACCTGAACGGCTCACTGCAAGAGGCGATGGACGCGGGAGATACCGTGGTCTCAGCCAGTTTTATCATCCCCTATCCGCCCGGCTTTCCGATCCTTGTCCCCGGACAGGTCGTCAGCCAGGAAATTCTCGACTTTATGCGTGCATTAGACGTGAGCGAGATCCATGGATACCGGCCCGATCTGGGCCTGCGCGTCTTTACAACCGATGCGCTGAGCCGCGTACGCGGCAAAGACCTTTCTTCTTCACCCGTTTGACCAAAAGGACCAACGACATGGCAACAATCCTCAAAAATATCTCTGAAATCCGCCGGTTCTTTCACCGAAACGAGGACCCGGTCTATTTCATCTCGGCCACCAACTTTAACCTGTTGGGCTTGGATGAATGGGTGAAGAACTTCAAATACATCTGCTACATCGATTGCTACGGCGGCAAGCATCCCAACGTCTTTTGCCCTTCGGAACAGCCGCATGCGGAGTTCCAGAGCATTGAGGACATCAACAACTACCTGCTGCAGCACAAAGAGGTTATCGACTTTATCAAACGCCGTGGCGGCAAGCCCAAATTCGTCTTCCTGATGTTCGACGAAGAAACCGAGCGCCTGTCCAAAGAGCTGGGCGCTGACGTCTGGTTCCCAAAGGCCAAGCTGCGCCAGTCGATGGACAACAAGATCGAAACCGTGCGCATCGGCAACAAGGCGGGCGTGCCTTCGGTGCCGAACGTTCTGGCCGAAGTTAAGTCTTATGAAGACTTGAAAAAGACCTGTGAAAAGGCCGGGATCGGCAATGATCTGGTGCTGCAATCGGCCTATGGCGACAGCGGGCACACCACGTTCTTTATCAAATCCGAAGCCGATTTCCGCCGCCACGAGAGCGAGATCATCGGCGAGGGTGAGATCAAGATCATGAAGCGCATTGATTGCCGGGGTGCGGCGATTGAGGCTTGCGCTACCAAGGAAGGCACGATCGTCGGCCCGCTGATGACCGAGTTAGTCGGGTTTAAGGAACTGACCCCCTATCGTGGCGGCTGGTGTGGCAATGAAATTCTCGCCACCGCCTTCCCGCCCAAGGTGCGCGAAAAGGCGCGTGATCTGACTTTCAAGTTTGGGGAGCAACTCCGCAAAGAGGGTTATCGCGGCTATTTCGAGTTGGACTTCCTGATCGACAAGAAAACTGGCGACCTGTGGCTCGGCGAATTGAACCCACGCATTACTGGCGCGTCTTCGATGACCAACCACGCGGCCTTTGCCCATGCTGACGCGCCGCTGTTCCTGTTCCACTTGCTGGAGTTCTCGAAAAAGAAGTTCAACCTCGATGTGGATGAGCTAAACGCCCGCTGGGCCGATCCGCAGAACATCGATGGCTGGAGCCAGATGGTCATCAAACACACCGAAGACAGTGTCGACATCTGCACCGAAGCGCCAGAGACCGGCATCTACAAAATGAAAGAAGACGGCAGCGTCGTCTTTGACCGCTTCGATTATCACCGCCGCGCGGTGGAATCGGAGAACGAAGCCTTCTTCCTGCGCATCCTTCAGCCGGGTGATTACCGCTATGAAGGGGCCGACATTGGCATCCTCGTGACGCGGGGTCGTTCGATGACGAAGTCTTTCCAGTTGAATGAGCGCGCGAAAAAGTGGATTCACGGGATCAAACGTGCAGTTGACGGCAAACCCCTGCCCACTGCGTCTGCCGGTCCGGAAGTCTCTGACCCGGCTTTCAAGATCCTTTAACGGGTATGAAAGGTCGCGATGTTCTGGCGCGCTTTGTCCGAAGACACGCCCGGCCCCAAGTGGGCCGGTCTCTTCGCGGCCTATTGGCCCGACTACCATGCGTGGTGGCTCAAGGAAGGTGAGGCCGCGCGCCCGACCTATGCCCAGTGCCGCCGCGCGCTTGGCACCCATATGCCGGAACTGCTGCCGCTTTATGACGAGCTTTGCACCCTCGCAGGCGGCGGCGATCATGCCGCGCGGTTCCTGAGCTTCTATTGTCTCCCGCCCTATCTCTCGGCCTGTAGTCAGGCGATTTGGGCGGGCAAAGAGCCGGTCATGGTGCGGAATTATGACTATAACCCCAAGTCCTTTGACGCGATGGTGCTGCGCACGAACTGGCAGGGGCGACAGGTGATGGGCACGTCGGACGGGCTTTGGGGCTTGGTCGACGGGGTGAATGACGCGGGGCTCGCGATTTCGCTCACTTTTGGTGGACGGCGCGTAGTGGGCGAAGGCTTTGGCGTGCCGCTGATCCTGCGGTACGTCTTGCAGACTTGCGAGACCACGGAACAGGCAAGCGAAGTGCTGGCCCGCGTGCCGACGCATATGAGCTACAACGTCACCGTGCTGGACCGCAAACGCAACTACGTCACCGCGATGATGGCCCCGGACCGTCCTACGCTGATCACTCGCGCAGCGGTGGCGACGAACCACCAAGAGAGCGTCGAGTGGATCAGCCACGCGCGCTTTACTGCGACGGTCGAGCGGGAGCGCTATCTGCTTCAGCGGCTGCGCTTGCACCGGGACCCGGAGGAGAAGTTCATAAACGCGTTCCTGAAACCGCCCCTTTATTCGACTGCTTTCAATGCCGGTTTTGGCACGCTCTACACAGCGATCTACCGTCCTCGCAAACGCGAGATGGAGTTGCGCTGGCCGGGCACGGTCTGGCCGCTTTCTCTGTCAGAGTTCACCGAAGGGGGCCGCGAAGTGCTGGTTCCGGGAGCAGCATAAGGATGGAGGAGCGCAAGGGTCCGTTGGCATCGCTGAAGGTGGTCGAGTTTTCTGGCCTTGGCCCTGCGCCGCTCGCCGGACAATTGCTGGCCGATCTTGGCGCCGATGTTGTGACGGTGGATCGCAAAGCCGCGCCCGCCGACCCAACGGACATCAATCGCCGCGGCAAGCGTTCGGTGGTGCTGAACCTCAAGTCCTCGAATGGGCTGGAAGCGGCGAAGCGGCTGATCGCTGCCAGCGATGTATTGATCGAAGGGTTCCGCCCCGGCGTGATGGAACGGCTTGGGTTGGGACCAGAGGAATGCCACGAAAAGCTGATCTATGGCCGCATGACCGGCTGGGGGCAGACCGGACCTTGGGCGCAGACGGCGGGGCATGACATTAACTACCTCGCCCTGACCGGCGCATTGCATGCGATGGGGTCCAAGGACCAACCCCCGGTCCCTCCGCTGAACTTGGTGGCCGATTACGGCGGGGGCACGATGTTTCTGCTGTTCGGCATACTTTCGGCCGTCATCGAACGCGGGGTGACGGGCAAAGGGCAAGTGGTCGATGCCGCGATGGTCGATGGTGTGCCAGCCATGATGGGGCTGATCCACAGCATGCTGGCGCAGGGGGCCTGGACGGAACAACGCGCATCAAACTGGCTTGACGGGGCGGCGCCGTTCTACCGCTGCTACACCTGCGCTGATGGCAAGTTTGTCGCGGTCGGCGCGTTGGAGCCACAGTTCTACGCAATCCTGCTGGAGAAGCTGGGTCTGCCGATCGACTACCGCGAGAGCCAGAATGACACGGCCACATGGGACGTCCGCACCGCAGAGTTTGCAGAAATCTTTGCCACCCGTAGCCGCGACGACTGGGCGGCACATTTTTATGGATCGGACGCCTGTGTCGCGCCGGTTCTCAGCTTTTCCGAAGCGCCTGACCATCCTCAGATGGCGGCACGAGGGAATATGCTGCGTGCGGATGGGGTCTTGCAGTCAGGTCGGGCGCCGCGCTTCGGCGATGCCAAGCCCCAGATGCCCGCCGCCCCGCGTCCGATTGGGGCGGATACCGATGCGGTATTGGCCGAACTCGGACTGTCTGCGCACGATCTGGCATAAGAAAACCCCCGGTCGCGAAACCGGGGGTGAATAGCCACAGAGGGCAAAGGCGTCTCAGGCCGCTTTGCGCTCGTGTTTGCCTTCTTCGATCTCTTCAACGATCTTGGCCACGAAGGCATCCAGATCTTCGGGCGACCGGCTGGTCACGATACCCTGATCGGCCACCACTTCGCTGTCTTCGTATTTCGCTCCGGCGTTTTTGACGTCTGTTGCGATGGAGGGACAGCACGTAGCCTTGCGGCCCTTGATGATCCCGGCTTCAATCAGCAGCCACGGGGCATGGCAGATGGCGGCGACAGTTTTGCCGCTGTCATGGAACTTGCGGATCAGCGCAATGGCGTCTTTGTTCACGCGCAGCAGATCGGGGTTAATCTGGCCGCCGGGCAGGACAATGCCTTGGTAATCGTCGACATTGACGTCTTTCAGAGCGAGGTCGGCAGGCGTGCTGTCGCCCCAGTCGTCTTCGTCCCAGCCTTTGATCTCATTCCCCTCAGGGGTCGCAACATGCACTGTCGCGCCACGGGCCCGGAGGTCTTTCAAGGGCTTTTGCAGTTCGGACTGTTCAAAGCCATCGGTGGCCAGAATGAGGATCTTCGCAGTGTTGATATCGGTCATTGCTGTCTCCTTTTCGGTTCTGAAGACCCAACGGCTGCTAAGGCGCTACGTTCCCATCACACTTCGGTGAGTGCGAGAAGCCGCTTGCGAGGTTCTGACATTGAGGTGACCCGCATAGAATACTGGTAGCCTTTTGCGCCACGCATCATATATCCCGAGATAATGGATCACGCCGCCACCCCCCTTGCAGACCTGCCGTTAGACGAGTTGATCGTCTGTCCGCAGTGTGATGCCACCTACCGGTTGCGGCGGCCGAAGCATGGGGAGCGTGCAACCTGCAGCCGCTGCCACACGGCTCTGATCACCCCGCGGCGTAACGCTGGCCTGCAGATCATCGCGGTGGCCCTCGCAGTCTTGGTGCTGATCCTCGGCGCAACAGTCTTTCCCTTTCTGCGGATCGACGCGGCGGGGACAAGCAATGCTGTATCGATCCTAGATGCCGCCTTGGCGTTCGGTGGACCGATGATCTTGCTGTCGCTGGCAACAGCCGCGCTGATTGTCTTTATCCCGCTGCTGCGGGTCATGCTCACGCTCTATGTGCTGATCCCAGTGGTGCTGGACCGCCCCCCGGCCCGTCATGCGATCCCGGCGTTTCGCCTGTCCGAAGGGCTGCGGCCTTGGTCTATGGCCGAGGTCTTTGCAATCGGCTGTGCTGTGGCCTTGGTCAAAGTGGCCGATCTTGCCGATGTCGAATTCGGCCCCGCGTTCTATATGTTCGGAGCTCTGGTGGTGCTGGTCATCGCGCAGGACAGATTTTTGTGTAAATGGTCAGTATGGCAGTCTCTGGAACACCCGAAAAAATCTTAAGCGCCCGTGAGTTGGGCCTCGTTGCCTGCACCCGTTGCGCCAAGCCTTGGCCGATGGGCACGGAGACCTGTGGCCGTTGCGGGCACAATCTGATCTCGCGCGATGAGCTGAGCCTGCAGCGGGTCTGGGCCTATTGGACAGTCGGACTGATGTGCTACATCCCCGCCAACGTCTATCCGATGCTCCTGACACGGACCCTGTTTCAGGTCGATGAGAGCACGATCATCGGCGGTGCGATTGAACTGGCGCAATACGGCAACTGGGGCATCGCCTTTATCATTCTGTTTGCGTCGGTCGCCATTCCGCTGGGCAAGTTTTTCGCCGTGGCTTATCTGGCGCTCAGCGTGCAGCTCGGTTGGGTCACTTCGCAGCGTCGGCGGCATTACCTCTATGAGGTGGTTGAGTACATTGGCCGTTGGTCCATGATCGACATCTTTGTGGTTGCGATTTTGTCGTCTCTGGTGCAACTCAAGACACTGGCATCCATCAATCCGGGAACTGCGAGCATCTTTTTCGCCCTCTCTGTGATCTTTACGATGTTGGCTGCGCAAGCGTTTGATTCCCGTATGATCTGGGATGCTCAAGCCAAAGACGAGGGCCCGAACCACCATGACTGAAACGCCTCCCGACGTGCCGATCTCTCCCGTGCGCAAGATATTCCTGAGCGGGGCTTCGGTGATCTGGATCATCCCCATTCTTGCACTTCTCGTCGCTTTGTTTGTCGCCTACCGCTCCTATGCGGAGCGTGGGCCGGTCATCATTGTCGAGTTTGAAGAAGGTGCAGGCATCGCCGCCGGGGAAACCGAGTTGCGGTTCCGCGATGTGACGGTGGGCGTGGTAGAGAAGCTCGGCTTTACGGGTGGGCTGGACAAGGTGACCGCGCATATTCGCGTGGACAAGGATGTGGCCCCCTATATCGACGGCGGCGCTGTTTTCTGGGTGGTGCAGCCCGAAGTGACTGCACAGGGGATCACCGGCCTCAGTACGGTGCTGAGTGGGGTCTATATCGAAGGCTCCTGGGATCAGCAGATTGGGCCCTACGCCGAGCGGTTCCAAGGCGCCTCAACCGAGCCGTTGATCCGCCCGGGACAGGGTGGGCTGGAGATCGCCTTTCGCTCAACGGCCAATGGTGATCTGACGGACAATGCACCGATCCTGTATAAGGGGATCGAAGTGGGGCGCGTTGGTTATGCCAAGATTGCGCCACAGGGCAACTATGCCATCGTCGAGGCGCTGATTTTTGAAGAGCACCGCGGGCTGATCAACGATTCAACCCGGTTCTGGGATGCCTCCGGCTTTAGTGTGAACATTGGCCCTGCAGGGGCTGAGATCGATTTTTCCTCGCTGGCGACCTTGGTCGGCGGGGGGATTACGTTTGATACCTTTGTTTCGGGCGGAGAGCCTGTTTCTGACGGTACGGTGTTCGAGATTTACCCTGACAAAGAGACTGCGCGGAACTCCGTCTTCAACGCGTCAGAAGTTGATCCGCTGAAGATGAGCGTTGTCTTTGACGATAATATTTCCGGTCTGATCGTCGGTGCTCCCGTAGAACTGAGCGGCCTAGAGATCGGCGAGGTCGATACGCTCTCGGGCATGGTTGACCGTGAGCGCTTTGGCGACAGTCGGGTCCGGCTGAACGCGATCTTGTCGATCCAGCCAGCACATTTGGGTCTGCGTGGCGAAGTCACCGCCGATGCAGCGCTGACTTTCCTTAAAGAGCGCGTGAAGGACGGTCTGCGGGCACGTTTGGCTTCGGCCAGTCTGCTGACCGGCGGGCTGAAGGTAGAGATGGTGATCGTTGAGGACGCCGAGGAGGCCGTTTTGCAAGAGGCGGCGAATGGTCTTGTCGTCATGCCGACGACCGAAAGCGACGTATCGGACGCCGCGGCCACGGTCGAAGGGGTCTTTACCCGGATCAACAGCCTGCCGATTGAAGAATTGCTGTCCAGCGCGATTTCTTTCTTGAACTCTGCCGAGGCTTTCGTCTCTGACGAAGACCTGCGCGAGACGCCGCAGGACGTGCGGACCCTGTTGGGCGAGTTAACGGGGCTGGTGTCTTCGGAAGACGTGAAGAATGTCCCTGTCGCACTGAACGCGACGCTAACGAAGATCGAAGGCTTGGTGGCGCGACTTGAGCAGGAGCGGATCGTTGAGCGGCTTGGCAGCGCATTGGAAGGCGCCTCCGAGGCAGCGGAATCGGTGTCTTCCTCGGTCGCAGGCGTGCCAGAACTGGTTGAGCAAATTCAAGCCGTTGCGGCCAAGGCGGACTCGCTTGAAGTCGAAGAGCTAATCGCGGCACTTAGCGATCTGACGGAATCCGCCGACGCAGTGATCGGCACCGAGGACGCTATCGCGCTTCCCGGCTCGCTAAAGCGCGCCTTGGATGAGGTGAACCGCACGTTGGAAGAACTGCGCGAAGGCGGAGCGGTCGAGAATGTGAACCGTACGCTGGCATCAGCGCGCAACGCAGCGGACAATATCGCGTTGTCGGCCAAGGACCTGCCAAATGTAGTATCGCGCCTCACTGGGCTCTTTAATCAGGCGGGCCGCACCATCGAAGGCTACGACAAGGGCGAACAGCTGAGCCGTAGCACCGAACGGACCCTGCGCGAGATCCAGAAGGCCGCCGAGGCCCTTGCATCTTTGGCGCGGACCATTGAACGTAACCCGAATTCGCTTTTGCTGGGACGGTAACATGACAGTTGTGAAGACCTTCACCACCCTCGGCCTCTTGGTCCTGTTGGTCGCTTGCGGGGGCACGGCAGAGCGTTTCACGGTCAGCGCCCCTGCGGTGAGCGAGAAGATGTCGATCGCCTTTTCTGCCGTCGAAGTGCGGGATGTCTCCCTGCCGACCTATGCGGCTGCCGAGGAGATTTCACTGAAGCTGGCCGACGGTCGTTTGGTAAGCTCGACCGACGTACTCTGGGCGGACTCGCCCGAACGCGCGGTGGCGCTGGAGTTAAGCCAGAACCTCGCCCGCCTGACGGGGCAACAGGTGGCGTCCGAGCCTTGGCCTTTTGAGGCCTTCCCGGACGCGCGGGTTGAAGTGCGTTTTGCGGAACTGGTGGCGACAGAAGCGGGTGACTTTCGCGCCTCGGGTCAGTTCTTCGTTGCTGTAAGAGATGGCCGTCGCGAGCGCTCCGGTCTGTTCGATCTGAGCGTGCCTTTCAACCCCGAAGGGGGGCCCAATGCAATCGCGGCCGCGCGGGGGCAGCTCGTCCTTGATCTCGCCCGCTATATCGCCCGCAACGGGTTGAAATAGCCCGAAAACCGATCTGCCTACACGGACCGCGGGAATTTTCACACGATTGTGCGTTCAGAGTGTTCAGAAATGTCTGAACGCTCTTGACTGGCGACTAGGGCTGTCTATCTACCGACCACGCTTTGTCACGGGTCTGGAACCGCTTCATGGAAACGACCGAAAAACTCGACCGCCTGCGGGATGACTTCATCGCGCGGATGGGGGTGATTGCCTCCAATGACGGCATGCCGCGCATGTCCGGTCAGGTCTTTGCCATGCTGGTTTTCGAGGGCGAAGAAGTCGCCTTTGGTGATTTGGCCAAACGTCTGTCTGTTAGCCGGGCCACGATCAGCACGTCAATCAGATTGCTCGAAGAGCGCGGTTTGATCCGGCGGATCAATAAGGCCGGCGACCGGCAAGACTATTTCCAACTGGCCGACGACGCCTACGCCGCGATGACCAAATTTGCGCTGGCTGGCACACGCCGCAGCCAAGCTGAGATTGACGACACGATCGAAAAACTGCCCGAAGAGGCGCAGGACGTACGCGCCCGCCTCGAAGCCTTTGCCAGTTTCTATAATGCGATCAGCGCAGCGCTCGAAGATGCAATACCCCGGGTGACGAAGCCCAAGACATGATGCTGCGCGGCCCAAAAGGCCAGCGGCTACGGAGACGAACCAATGACTGATACCTCAACACCCGAGCGCCAAAGGCTCGATTTCGAAAGCGATGCCGGGGCAGGGCGCTCAAAGTTCGTTGCTGGCGGTATTGCTTTACTGATCGCGCTCTGGATGGGCAGCGGGTTCGTCATGCCGACTGAAGAAGAAGCAGCTGAAGACACCGGCCCGATCACCCCGTCCGCAGTGACGGTAGCGGTGCGAGGTTCGACTGCCGAGGCAGTGACGCAGGTCTTCGTGGCCGAAGGGCAGGCACTGCCAGATCGTGACACGCAGGTTCGTGCCGAAGCGGGTGGCGAGATCGCCGAAGTACTGGTCTCGAAAGGCGAGGACGTAAGCGCTGGCGACTTGATCGCCCGGCTCAACACAACGGCCCGCGAATCCGATCTCGCCCGCGCTCAGGAAGAACTGAACCGTGCGCAGCGGGAGTATGACAACGCGCAAGCTCTGTTGGACCGTGGTGTGGCCACCGTAGACCGTGTCAGCGAAGCGCGCGCCTCGCTCGCAGCTGCGCGTTCAGCCGTGACCTCTGCAGAAGAAGCCATGCGCGACACCGAGATCCGCGCGCCCTTTGCCGGGCGGCTGGAAGAACTGGACATTTCGGCGGGCGAATTTGTCTCCGTCGGGGAGGACTTCGCGCGGCTGGTGGACAACACACCGCTCACCATTCGGGTGCAAATCCCGCAGCAGTCTTTGAAATACATTGCGGTCGGTCAGGCCGCGGATGTGTCTTTCATTACAGGGATTGATGCGAAAGGCACCGTCAAGTTCCTCTCCAGCAGCGCCAGTGCAGAGACACGGACCTTTACGGCTGAGATTGAAGTGGAGAACGCTGACGGCTCAATCCCCGCCGGTATTTCGGCGCGGGTGCGCATCCCCACTGGGGATACCCAAGCGCATTTTGTCTCGCCTGCTATCCTGTCGTTGAACACGGATGGCACGCTTGGGGTCAAGACTGTCGATGAAGAAGATAAGGTCGTCTTTAACCGCATCGCCATAGTACGCGCCCAAACGGATGGCATCTGGATCGCAGGTCTGCCGGAAAAAGCAGAGATCATCACGATTGGCCAAGGCTTTGTAAATCACGGCGAAACCGTGAACCCGCAGCCGGAAAGCGCCCTTGCAGAGGCGCCTGTCGAAGCTCTTGCGGCAAGTGTTTCGGGCTTGGATGAGCCGGAAGAGACCGACACCGGTAATGGTCAGATCACCGGCACCGCCGAGGCGGCCCAGGCGGAGCCAGTCGAATGAACGCCCTGATCGATGCCGCCTTCAGCCGCGCCCGCGTGGTAAATCTGGCGTTGGTGATGATCCTCGTCGTCGGGGCTTTTGCCTATATCAACATTCCCAAGGAAAGCGCGCCGGAAGTCCCAATACCGACACTCTATGTCTCGACATCGCTGGACGGCATCTCTCCCGAAGACAGCGAGCGCCTTTTGGTTGAGCCGCTGGAGACCGAACTGAGCGCGCTGACCGGGCTGAAGCAGATCACCTCTAATGGGGCCGAGGGCCATGCTTCGGTGCAATTGGAGTTCGAGCCGGGGTTCGACTCTGATGAGGCGCTCGACAAGGTGCGCGAAGGCGTGGACCGTGCGAAATCGGACCTCCCCGAAGACGCGACCGACCCTGTTGTGACCGAGATCAACACGGCGCTTTTCCCGATCCTGACCGCGATCCTTTCCGGACCTGTGCCGGAACGCACGCTCAACACGATCACTGAAGAGTTGAAAGATGAGATTGAAGGTCTCTCGGGCGTGCTTGAGGTCGATGTGGGCGGGGAGCGGACCGAACTGCTGGAGGTCTTGATCGATCCGACAGTGTTTGAGACTTACAACATCTCTTTCGAAGAGCTGATTGGCCAGATTACCCGCAACAACCTGCTAATTGCAGCGGGCGCCATGGAAAGCAGCGCGGGGCGGTTGGTACTCAAGGTCCCCGGCCTGATCGAGAACGTCCAAGACGTCATGTCGCTGCCGATCAAAGTGCGCGGCGATACGGTGGTGACCTTTGCCGATGTAGCCACGATCCGCCGCACCTTCGAAGACCCGACCGGTTTCGCCCGTATCGATGGTCAGCCCGCCTTGGCGCTTGAGGTCAAGAAACGCTCTGGTTCGAACATTATCGAGACCGTGGATGAAGTGCGCGAATTGATCGATGAGATGCGCGCCGAATGGCCTGACAGCATCACCGTGACCTACACGCAAGACGAGTCCGAACAGGTGGAGGATATGCTCAGCGACCTTGAGGCTAACGTTATCGCCGCGGTGATCCTCGTGATGATCGTAATCGTCTGGGCCTTGGGCATCCGCTCGGCACTTCTTGTCGGTCTTTCCATTCCGGGCGCTTTCTTGGCTGGGGTCACGGCGCTTTGGGCCATGGGCTACACGATGAACCTTGTGGTGCTCTTCTCACTGATTCTCGTGGTCGGCATGCTGGTCGACGGGGCGATTGTGACAACCGAACTGGCCGACCGTCGCTTGCAAGAGGGGCACTCGCCCAAGGCCGCCTATGCCCATGCCGCCAAACGTATGTCGTGGCCGATCATCGCCTCGACTGCGACGACGCTGAGCGTGTTCTTTCCACTGCTGTTCTGGTCCGGCACAACCGGGGAGTTCATGAAATTCCTGCCGATCACCGTGATCCTGACCCTGACCGCTTCGCTCTTCATGGCGCTGGTGTTCATCCCGGTCGTAGGCGGCATCATCGGCAAACGCCCTCCACAGTCGGCCAAGGACAAGGCAACGCTTTATGCCGCGGAGCAGGGCGATCCGCGTGAATTGACGGGCTTTACCGGTGGCTACGTCAAGCTGCTGCAATTCGCCATTCTGCGCCCGTGGATGACGCTGATTGCCGCCATTGCGTTCCTGATGGCGGGCTTTACCGTCTACGGTCAATTCGGCAATGGGATCACCTTTTTCCCTGATGTAGAGCCTGATTTCGCCCAAGTTCAGGTGCGCGCGCAAGACAATTTTTCGATCTACGAAAAGGACGCATTGGTGCGTCAGGTTGAGCAACGTCTGTTTAAATACGATGAGATTGCCAGCGTTTATGCCCGCACCGGCAGTAGCAACCGGGACAGCGCCGATCTGATCGGCACCATTCAGGTAGAGTTCATCGATTGGGACAAACGCCGGACCGCCGCGGTGATCGGGGAAGAGATCAGAACCGAGATGTCCGCCATTCCGGGAATCGACGTGCAGGTGCAGACGGCGTCTAACGGGCCGAGCCCGGGTAAGCCCATCAACCTAAAAGTTCGCGCACACGATCCGCAGGTGCAGCAGCAGGTGGTCGAAAAAATCCGGGGTGCCATGGCGGACATCGGCGGGTTCACGGATGTGACCGACACGCGTCCCCTGCCGGGTGTGGAATGGCGTATTGCCGTGAACCGGTCGGAGGCAGCGCGTTTCGGGGCGGATATTTCGACATTGGGTCAAGCGGTTCAACTGCTAACGCGGGGCATCACTGTGGCCGATTACCGGCCCGACGATGCGGAAGGCTCAATCGATATCAACGTGCGGTTCCCCTCGGATGAGCGGACGCTGGAGGAGTTGCAATCGCTTCGCGTGCCGACATCCTCGGGTCTGGTGCCCATTTCGAACTTCGTGACGTTTGAGCCCAGCCCGCGCACCGGTACGATCACACGGGTCGACCAACAGCGCGTCGTGACGATTGAGGCGAATGTCGCACCAGGGGTTTTGGTCAACGACCAGACGGTCGCCCTGCGCGCTGCGATTGATGCGATGGAGCTGCCAGAAGGTGTCGAGGCCAGCTTTGGCGGTGAGGCTGAAGACCAGCAGGAGAGCATGATCTTTCTCGTCGGTGCCTTTATCACCGCGGTCTTCTTGATGTTCGTGATCCTCGTGATCCAGTTCAACACCTTTTACCAAGCGTTCATCGTCATGTCGGCGATCGTATTCTCTATCGCCGGCGTGCTCTTTGGCCTTTTGGTCACCGGGCGGCCCTTTGGCATCGTCATGGGGGGGATCGGTGTGATCGCGCTGGCGGGGATCGTGGTGAACAACAATATCGTTCTCATCGACACCTATAACGACCTCAAGAAAGACGGGCTGTCGCCCTTTGAGGCCGCATTGCGGACCGGCGCGCAACGTTTGCGTCCGGTCGTGTTGACGTCGGTTACAACCGCCCTTGGCCTGATGCCCATGGTGATCGGGCTGAACATCAACTTCTTCACGAGAGAGATCGTCTACGGCGCGCCGTCGACCCAGTGGTGGACTGAACTGAGTTCGGCCATTGCAGGCGGTCTGGTGATCGCGACGGTGCTGACTTTGGTTGTGACACCGGCGATGTTGATGCTGGGGGAGAAGAAGGCGACCCGCAATCAACCGACCCCGCGAAACGCAGAGCCGGCAGGGGCCTAAGCGGGGTCAGGCGGCCTTGTCGGCCTTCTCTTCGGTCAGGATGGTGTAGAGCGTCGCTGGATCGGGGTTCGACCGCAGTTTCGTGCAGATGCTGGTGTCCCGCAGGGTGCGGGCCACCAGTGCCAGTGCTTTGAGATGCTCGACACCTGCATCTTCGGGCGCGAAGAGCGCAAAGGCCACGTCGACCGGCTGACGGTCTACCGACGAAAAGTCGATCGGCTTGTCGAGCAGGACGAAGGCACCCACGACTTTGTCGATGCCATTGATCCGCGCATGGGGCAGGGCGACACCGTGGCCGACACCGGTCGGACCAAGGGTCTCGCGCGTCATCAGCGCGTCAACGACCTGACCTGCGGGCAGACCATAGGCCTGCTGCGCCAGATCGCCGATGTCCTGCATCAGACGTTTCTTGCTGGAAGCTGAAGTCAAAACCTTGACCGCCTCCGGCTTAAGGAGTTTGCCGAAATCCATTCCGCTCGCCCTGCTCTCATGGCGATTGTTTTCGCCGTTGCGTTACGAAGGATCAATCCAGCCGATGTTCCCGTCTTCACGGCGGTACACAACGTTCATGCCTTCTTGGCCTTCTTTGCGAAACAACAATACCGGATCGCCCGACAATTCCATCTGCATAACCGCTTCACCTACAGACAAAGTTGCGATCTTTGTCTGCATCTCGGCGATGATCATGGGTTGGAGGCTGTCGGGTTCCTGCGCATCTGAGTCGCTGTCTGACGCGAGGATATAAGAGGACGCTCCCAAAAGTTCAACCGGTTCGGACCGGTCTTTGTGATGGTCCTTCAAACGGCGCTTATAGCGGCGCAACTGCTTTTCCATCTTTTCCCGGCATCCGTCGAAAGCGGCGTAGATTTCAGTCGCCTTGGCCTTGGCGGAGGCGTTCAGCCCGGTGGAAAGATGTACGGTCGCTTCGCAGACAAATTCATGCCCGGATTTGGAAAACACCACCTGAGCATCGGTCGGGCGTTCGGCGTATTTATTCACCGCCTCATTCAATTCAGCTTGGACATGTGTCCGAAGCGAGTCGCCGATGTCGATCTGTTTGCCGCTGATTTGGTACCGCATAACGTCTCCTTGTTATTCTTGATCCGAACGTCGCCAAAGGGTCCACGCGCGCGTGGAGCAAGGCGGGTTCAAATATGGAGGAATGGCGCTGCGTGCGGAATGATTTTGCCCAATCCTTCACATGAAGGGCGTTGCAGGATCATACAGGCACGCGATATCACCATAGGTCAATGAGGCCGCGTTTCGGATTGAAAGTCAATGGTCGCGATGGGCTACGCGCGGAATATTGAATGCAAGTCGAAACATTGGCGGCAGGTTGCCGGTTCAAGAAATACGGAAATTGTCGCCCAGATAGACCCGCCGTACATTTTCGTTCTGCACCACTTCTTCCGGCGTGCCAGACATCAGTACCTTGCCTTCGTGCAGGATATAGGCCCGGTCTACGATCTCCAGCGTTTCGCGGACGTTGTGATCGGTGATCAGCACACCGATTCCCCGGGTCTTTAGATCAGCAACAAGATGACGGATGTCCCCGACGGAAATCGGATCGACGCCGGCAAAAGGCTCATCAAGCAGCAGGTACTTCGGATCGGCTGCCAGACAGCGGGCGATTTCAACCCGGCGGCGCTCGCCCCCTGATAAAGCCAGCGCGGGTGCGCGGCGCAGATGTTCGATTGAGAACTCGGTCAACAGTTCTTCAAGCCGCTCGCGCCGCTGGTGACTGTGTTTGACCCGGATATCAAGGATCGCGCTGATGTTGTCTTCGACAGAAAGCCCGCGAAAGATGCTCATCTCCTGCGGCAAATAACCAATGCCAAGCTGCGCGCGGCGGTACATGGGCAAGGTCGTCACATCCTTGCCGTCAACCGTCACGCGGCCTCCTTCAGGGGTGACAAGCCCGGCAACGGAATAGAAAGTCGTCGTCTTGCCAGAGCCGTTCGGCCCCAGCAAAGCCACGACCTCTCCCCGGTCAAGATGCATCGAGAAGTCCCGGATCACCGCCTTCTTGCGGTAGGATTTGCGCAGGTGGTCGATGCGCAGCCCTACCGTTCCGTCGGAAATCTTCAGATCGGGGGCGGACATCAGTTGCGGGTGCCGGTCTGTAGAACGGTTTTGACCCGGCCGGACATCTGGGCGGTGCCGTCGGTCAGGTTCACGGTCATTTCCTGCGCACTCAGCGCACTGGGTCCTTGCGTCATCAGGACATCGCCGCTCATGACCAAAGTGCCCGCGTCAATGTCGTAGTCCGCCCGCTCTGCCTCTGCGGCGTCCTCACCAGAGACGAGCAGCACGCCGCCCGTAGCTTCCATCTGAGCAATCCCCTCGCCACCGGTTCGGTAAACTACACGAACACGCTGAGCAGATAGCTTCATCTCTCCTTGAGAAATGAGCACGTTGCCTTCGAAAACCGCCGTGCCTGTCGCATTGTCCACCGACAGGTTATCTGCGGTCACCTCGACCGGCAGGCCGGTGTCCTGCGTCATGGCCCCAAAGGCGACATTCGCCGATTGCGCGGCAACGGCGGCCGCCTGCAGTCCGAAAAACAGCGGCAAAAGCAGAAAAATCAAACGTCTCAAGGCAGTTACTCTTTCATTGACTGGGGCGTGTATATCAGCTTCACGCCCTTTGTGAAAAGCATTTGCGATCCGGCGCTGTCCTGCCGGTTTGTGATGGTCATCGCCCCGGCGGTGATTTCGCCTGCGGGACTATTGGCTTCGACCGGGCCGGGTGACGCGATATCTAGCGTGGTCAGGTTCGAAGTCATCCGTTCCGACTGGATACTGTAGCCCGTGGACGTATTGATCCGGACGTTTCCGATCAACTCGGCCTGGTCCGCTCCGGCATCCACTTTGGCGCGGGCCGCATCCATCACGATCTGCGCCCCGCTCTGCAAATCCAGCACGGCGCGCAGGTCTTCGGCCTCATTGGTGCCGGTCTGCCCGCGCGGGGTGGTCAGTTTTTCTGCAGAAAAGGAGATCAGATCCCCGTCGTCGGTGGTGCCGGAATAGAACGGCCCAGTGACCTGTTGATCGCGCAGGCGTTCTTGTACCTCGGTGTCTGCAAAGGGGATCGTTGCCTCGGGATCAATCGCACGAGACAGGAGGAACAGGGTCGACAGCAGCACCAGCGCAATCAGTGGGAAGAGGATCTTCAGCCAAGAGACAAGGCGAGAGTAGCGGTCGGCCTCCATGCCAGCCTATCCCAGCCCGACGCGCAGGCAGTCGTGGAGGTGCAGCAGCCCTGCGGGCGCCTCTCCTTTGTCGGGATCAATCACGACGAGGCAGGTGATCTTACGACCGTTCATGACGCCAACGGCCTTTTCAGCCAGTTCATCCGGGCCAATGGTGATGGGCGAAGGCGTCATCACCTCGCGTGCTGTCATGCCCATCAAGCCGTCAAGATGCCGCGCAAGGTCGCCCATGGTAATGATCCCCGCGAGCGCACCATCCGCTTCGGTCACACAGACCACGCCAAACCCTTTGCGGCTTATTTCGTTAAGCGCTTCGGGCATGGGTGCGTCAACGGTGACCAACGGCAGGGCATCGCCGACATGCATCAGGTCAGCCACACGGCTCAGCCGCGCGCCCAATTTGCCGCCGGGGTGGAAGTCGCGGAAATGCTCAGCGGTGAAAGCGCGGTTCTCCATCAACGCCACGGCCACCGCATCGCCCATCGCCAAGGTCATTGTGGTTGAGGTGGTGGGTACCACGCCGGTGCCGCAGGCTTCCGCCGTGCGCGGCAGCTCCAGTATCACATCGCTATGCCGCCCAAGGCTGCTCTCGGGGCGGCTGGTCATGCCGATGAGCGGGATCGCATAGCGGCGGGAATAGGCGATGAGGTTCGCCAGTTCGGGCGCTTCGCCGGAGTTTGAGATCGCCAGCACCACATCGGCGGCGGTGATCATGCCCAAGTCGCCATGGCTTGCTTCGGCCGGATGCACGAATTGCGCGGGCGTGCCGGTGGAAGCCAGCGTTGCCGCGATCTTATTGCCGATATGGCCGGACTTGCCGATGCCCGTGACAATGATCCGTCCCTTGCAGGAGCGCATCAGGTCAATGGCAGCGCGAAAGCGGTCGTCCAAGCTGTCGGCCAATTCGATCAGCGCGTCGGATTCGCAGCGGATCACGCGGCGGGCGGTATCGAGGAAAGGTGTGTTCATGCGTGTGCGAAGATGTCCGTATCCGGCCATCCCTCCAGATCAAGTTTGGCGCGCATCGGCAGGAAATCGAAACAGGCCTGCGCCATTTCCATTCGGCCTTCGCGGACCAGACGTTTGTTCAATTCATCGCGCAGCCGGTGCAGGTAGAGCACATCGGATGCGGCATAATCGATCTGCGCTTGGGTGAGCTCTTCTGCGCCCCAGTCGCTGGATTGTTGTTGCTTGGAGATGTCGACGCTCAGCAGTTCCTGACAGAGCTTCGCCAGCCCGTGCCGATCCGTATAGGTGCGCACCAAACGGCTCGCGATCTTGGTGCAATAGACCGGGGCTGCGGTGGCGCCAAAGGCGTTCAGCATCGCGGCGATGTCAAAACGTCCATAGTGAAACAGTTTCAGCACATGCGGGTTTTCCAACAGCGCACAAAGGTTCGGCGCCTCGGTCTGGCCCTTAGCAACCTGTATCAAGTGCGCATGGCCGTCGCCGCCTGAGAGTTGCACAACACAAAGCCGATCACGGTGCGGGTGAAGCCCCATCGTCTCGCAGTCAATGGCAACCATCGGCCCAAGGTCGAGGTCATCCGGCAGGTCGTTCTGATAGAGGAAATTTGTCATAGACCCGTCTATACCGCGCTTGCTCGGCATGGGAAAGCAGCGCTTTGGCAGCGGTCAGGAGGGCGCCGATGCCTTAGCCACGTCGCTCAGCGTGGGGCGGGGGTAGTGGGCCAGCAGGTCGTCGACCAAAAGATGACAGCGGTAGCCTGCCCAGTCAGCCCGGATCAGCCCGCCGGGCAGGGCGGGGTGTTTCAGCACCAACCGCCGCCAATTGTGGACGATGAGACAGCGCAAAACGGCGATGTCGAGCGGGGATAGGGCCTCTGCTTTTGGCAGAGTCGTCTGGATCGACAGCAAAGCGCGGTGCAGCGCTTCGTAGTCTTCTTTCAAAGATGTCGGTTCCACGGCGCGGCGCAGCCACTCCGGTGGTGTGGTGCCGGGCAGTGCGACGCAGTCTTCGGGTGCCTTTGCCTTACCATGTCCGACAAAGGTGCGTGGCATGACAGCGATGAAGCCCGCCTCACGCAAACGATCTTCGGCCCCGTTGGCCTCGGTCAAGACCAGTTGCCAGTCATCGCTCAGATCGGGCGGGGCGGCATAGATGCGCGGACTGGCGGCGGCGCTTTCGGCACGGCCTTGAGGGGTCAGGCTATGCTGGCTGATCCGGCCCACTTTATGCGACTGCAACCAGCCGTCATTGCGCAAACGATGCAACGCCACGCGGTTCGCCTCTGGCCGCACGCCAAGCAGGGCCATGATTGCAGACAGCACAGGCCCGTCGATCGCGTCATCCTTGCCCTGCGCCAAATCGCCGAACAGGCTGATCATCAGCGACCAAACCCGCTGGCCGCCCAACCCTGCGAAGGCCGCGACAGTTGGTGCGGTCACATCAGACGGCATTCATCGTCAGCAGTTCGTATTCCGCGACCGCTTCCTCCCGCTGGTTGGTCAGGGTCACATGCCAGCGCACCTCGCCGTACTCCTCATTACGTGGGGTCTTGTGTTTGACCGACAGCCGCACCTTCATGCTGTCCCCTGCCGAGACCGGCTCAAGAAAGCGCAGGTTATCAAGCCCGGTGTTCGCCAACACCGGTCCGGGATCGGGCTGCACAAACAGACCGGCGGCAAAGCTCAGCAGTAGGTAGCCATGCGCCACACGCCCCGGGAAAAACGGGTTCGCGGCGGCGGCTTCGTCATCCATGTGGGCATAAAAGGTATCGCCAGTGAAATGGGCGAAGGTCTCGATGTCCTCCAGCGTGACTTCCCGGCTGGGCGAATGAAAGGTCTCGCCCAGATCCAACTCAGTGAAACGGCGGGTAAAGGGGTGGTCGCGGTCGGTAATTTCTTCGGCACCCGGCACCCATTGCTGGCCAATCGCAGTGAGAATGTCCGGGCTGCCCTGAATGGCGGTGCGCTGCATATAGTGCATTACGCCGCGAATGCCGCCCAACTCCTCGCCCCCGCCTGCGCGGCCCGGCCCGCCGTGGACCATATGCGGCAGCGGCGAGCCGTGGCCCGTGGCCTCACCCATCGAGATGCGGTTGTTGAAGTAGAGCCGCCCGTGGAAGGCAGCAGAGCCCATGGTCAATTCGCGCGCCACCTCGCCGTCATTGGTGATGATGGAAGCGACAAGCGAGCCTTGGCCACGGTTCAGCAACTCAGAGGCGTGGGCCAGATCGCGGTAGGGCATGAGGGTCGAGACCGGGCCAAAAGCCTCGGTGTCATGCACACGCTCGGCCTTATCCGGATCGGCGCAGTGGAACAGCATCGGGGGCAGGA
The DNA here is from genome assembly GCF_900102535.1 of Sulfitobacter delicatus. Taxonomy (GTDB): domain Bacteria; phylum Pseudomonadota; class Alphaproteobacteria; order Rhodobacterales; family Rhodobacteraceae; genus Sulfitobacter; species Sulfitobacter delicatus. Next base: position 612,251 of record NZ_FNBP01000001.1, read on the forward strand.
AGGCCCCCTTGTCGCGGTCGGCACCTTGGACAGTGAAGTTCTCGGGATCGCCAAAGACCCGCTCGGCCTCGGCGCTTAGCATTGCCACCTTTTCCAGCACGTCGCGTTTCTGGCTGTTCGAGACCAGCGCCCCCATGCGGGTGTCCTCAGCACGCGGATCGCCGATGGTGGTCTTGGCGAGGCGGTCCGACAGGGCCGAGATCACAGCGTCGATCTGTGCTTGCGGCACCATGATGCGGCGGATGGCGGTACATTTCTGCCCTGCTTTCGCGGTCATCTCGCGCTGGACTTCTTTGACAAAGAGGTCGAACTCCGGCGTGCCGGGGGTCGCGTCAGGGCCAAGGACCGAGGCGTTCAGACTGTCCTGCTCGGAGGTGAAGCGCACCGAGTTCTGCAACAATCGCGGGTTGCTGCGCAGCTTCAGCGCCGTGTCGGCAGAGCCGGTGAAGGCCACGGCATCCTGACAATCGAGGTGGTCGAGCATATCGCCCAAACCCCCGCTGACCAGTTGCAGCGCCCCTTTCGGCAGCAGCCCGCTGTCAAGCATCAGCCGCACGCAGTGCTCGGTCACATAGCAGGTCGCGGTCGCCGGTTTCACGATGGCCGGAACGCCTGCCAGCAGGGTCGGCGCGAGTTTTTCGAGCATGCCCCAGACCGGAAAGTTAAAGGCGTTGATATGCACCGCAACGCCCTGCAGCGGGGTGCAGATGTGGCGGCCCATGAACTGCCCTTCGCGGCCCAATTGCTCGGGCGCACCGTCGAGATAGACATGCGCGTCCGGCATCTCGCGCCGGCCCTTGGAGGCGAAGACCAGCATCGTGCCGATGCCGCCGTCCACGTCGATCTTGTGGTCCAAGAGCGTCGCGCCGGTATCATAGCTCAGGTCATAAAGCGCCTGTTTGTGCTCCATCAGGTGCAGCGCCAGCGCCTTCAGCATCCGTGCGCGGTCGTGGAAGGTCATGGCGCGCAAGGCAGGGCCGCCGTGCTCGCGGGCAAAACCCAGCATGGCACCCGCGTCGAGCGCATCGTTGCCCGCCTGCGCGATCACCTCGCCGGTGATGGCGCTGGCGATGTTGCGGGCGCCAGCCCCGGGGGCCAGCCATTCGCCGGCGGCGTAACTGTGAATATCGCGCATGTCGGCTCCTTCAGTGGGTGTCGTAGTCGATGACGAGCGTGTCGCTCAGCGGGTAGGACTGGCAGGTCAGCACATAGCCACGCTCGACCTCGTAATCCTCCAGCGCGTGGTTCGAGATCATCTCGACCTCGCCTTCCAGCACCTTGCCCATGCAGGTCGAGCAGACCCCGGCCTTGCAAGAGAAAGGCGCCTCCTGTCCGTTCTCGAGCGCCGCTTCGAGCACCGACTGGCCCTTTTGCATGGAAAAACTGCGCCGCGCACCGTCGATGATGACGGTGATCTCGGTGCCCTTCTGGCCCTCGCTGCGCTTGGCCATTTCCTGCTTCGCCAGACGGCCCTGCTGGCTTTCGCTGAACAGTTCGAACTTGATCTGTTCTTCGCTCAGACCGTTGGTCTTCAGCGCCTCGGCGATGGCCAGCATCATCGGCTCCGGCCCGCAGATGAAGGCGGTGTCGATATTGTCGATCTGTATCCAATGTTTGAACAGCGCGTCGCATTTCGCCTGATCGACGCGGCCTTCGAACAGTTCCATATCCTGACCGGATTCGAGAATGTGGATGATGGTCAGCCGCCCCATGTAGCGGTTTTTCAGGTCCTCAAGCTCCTCGCGGAACATGATCGTGTTCACCGCGCGGTTGGCATAGACCAGCGTGAAGGTCGACTGCGGCTCACGTTTCAGCACCGTCTTCAGGATCGACAGCACCGGGGTGATGCCGGACCCACCCGCAAAACCGAGGTAGTTCTTGGCTACCTCCGGCTCGATCGCGGTGAAAAACTTGCCCTGCGGCGGCATGGCGTGGAGCGTGTCGCCGACCTTAAGTTCGGTATTGGCATAGGTGGAGAACGCCCCGCCATCGACGCGCTTGATCCCGACCTTTAGCTCGCCATCGTCGAGGCCCGCACAGATCGAATAGTTGCGGCGCAGCTCGGTGCCGTCGAAATCCTGCTTGAAGGTCAGGTATTGGCCTTGGGTAAAGGCAAAGGCGTCGGGGTTTTCTGGCTTTAGCGTCAGCACCACCGCGTCGCGGATGGTGTGGTGAATATCGGTCACTAACAGGGGGTGAAACTGGCTCATTGGGGCCTCAGATACATTTAAAATAGTCAAAGGGTTCAAGGCAGTCTTGGCAGCGCCATTGCGCCTTGCAGGGGGTCGAGCCGAACTGGCTGATCCGTTCCACCGCTTGGCTCTTGCAGTGCGGGCAATGCTGCGGGCCACCTGCGGGGCGCGGCGGCGCGATGCCATAGGCTTCCAGCTTGGCGCGGCCCGTGTCCGTCATCCACTCGGTGGTCCAAGGTGGGGAAAGTTGGCGCTTCAGGTCCAGCTTCTCAATGCCGTGGTCGCGCAGCGCCATCTCGATATCAAGGTTGATGATGCTGGTGGCGGGACAGCCGGAATAGGTCGGCGTGATGGTCACGACGAGCGTCTCATCCTGCCAAGCGACATCGCGGATGATGCCCAGATCGGTGAGCGAAATCGCCGGAATTTCCGGGTCCGGGATCGCCGAGAGCCATGCCCAAACCGTCTCTAACGTGGGCTTTTCGGCCAACGCGGCACCGCGCCGGGCGGTATCGCGCACAACCCCCGGCACCGGCGCGGGGGCGGGCCGGCTGTGGGGGGCAGGTTTCACCATGTGGCGTCCGGGTAGGCGCGTTGCAGCCACTGCATCTGGGTCAGCATATGGCCCAGATGTTCACTGTGCCGCGCGCCGCTTTTCCCGCCCTTATGGGCAAAATCGTCTTCGGGTTTGGTCAGGGTTGCAGCGGCCAGCGTGTCGCCGACCAGTTGGTCATAGCCCGCGCGCAGGCTGGCCGGATCAGGCGCAATGCCCGCCGCGACCATGGCCGCATCGACCTCATCGCCGATGAACATTTCGCCCACATAGGGCCAGAGCAGATCAAGCGCCGCCTGCATCCGGCGGTGGCTTTCCTCGGTCCCGTCGCCAAGGCCGATCACCGTGTCCGAGGAGCGCTCGAGGTGGTAGGTCACCTCCTTGGCGGATTTCTCGGCAATGGCGGCAATTTCTTTGTCGCTGGAATCGATCAGCGCGGTCAGTTGCGCCAGATGCCACGCGTCGAACAGGAATTGCCGCATCATGGTTTGGCCGAAGTCGCCGTTGGGCTGCTCGACCAGCAGGACATTGCGAAAATCCCAAACATCGCGGTGAAAGGCGAGCTTGTCGGCGTCACGCTCCGCGCCCTCAACCTCGCCCGCGAGACTCAGCCAAAGCTGCGTCTGCCCGATCAGGTCAAGCGCCACATTCGCGAGCGCAATGTCTTCCTCCAACACCGGCGCCACGCCGCACCATTCCGAGACGCGATGCCCCAGCACCAAAGCGTTGTCGCCCATGCGGCAGAGGAATTCGAACTTGGGATCGGTGCTCACATCGCCCCCACTTCGTCGGGAATGTCGAAGAACGTCGGGTGGCGGTAGACCTTGTCATTGGCAGGCTCATAAAGCGCGCCTTTTTCCTCGGGCGAGGAGGCGGCGATGGCGCTGGCCTCGACCGCCCAGATGCTCACGCCTTCGTTGCGGCGGGTATAGACGTCGCGGGCGTTTTTAATCGCCATTTCGGCGTCTGCCGCATGCAGGCTGCCGACGTGGCGGTGGCTCAGCCCGTGCTGGCCGCGGATAAAGATTTCCCACAGCGGCCATTCGGTGCTGCGCGCCTTGCCATGCGGGGCTGCTTCGGTGCCGTCGTATTCACTGGATTCAGGGCTGCTCATGTCGCTTACTCCGCTGCCATTTTTCTGCTGCGCTTTTTCTCGGCGTGGGCCAAAAGCCCCTCGCGCACCCAACGGCCTTCGTCCCAAGCCTTGTTGCGCGCCGCCAGCCGTTCGGTGTTGCAGGGGCCATTGCCCTTGAGCACCTGAAAGAACTCTTCCCAATCCGGCTCGGCAAAGTCGTAATGGCCGGTCTCTTCGTTGAACTTCAGCGTCTCGTCGGGGATCGTCAGGCCGAGGTATTCCGCCTGCGGCACCGTCTCGTCGACGAACTTCTGGCGCAGCTCGTCATTGGTGTTCATCTTGATCTTCCACGCCATCGACTGCGCGGAATGGACCGAGTCCTTGTCCGAGGGGCCGAACATCATCAGCGCCGGGAACCAGAAGCGGTTGAGCGCATCCTGCGCCATTTTGCGCTGTGCTGCCGTGCCATTGGCCATCTTCATCATGATGTCGAAGCCTTGGCGCTGGTGGAAGCTCTCTTCCTTGCAGATCCGCACCATGGCGCGGGCGTAGGGACCATAAGAGGTCCGTTGCAGCGGCACTTGGTTCATGATCGCGGCGCCGTCGACCAGCCAGCCGACCGCACCCATATCGGCCCATGTTAGGGTCGGATAGTTGAAGATGGAGGAGTACTTCATCTTGCCCGACAGCAGGTCGCGGGTCATCTGGTCGCGGGTCACGCCGAGCGTTTCCGCTGCGCAATAGAGGTAGAGGCCATGACCCGCCTCATCCTGCACTTTGGCAAGCAGGATCGCCTTGCGCTCCAATGTCGGGGCGCGGGTGATCCAGTTGCCCTCGGGCAGTTGGCCTACGATTTCGGAGTGGGCATGCTGTCCGATCTGGCGGATCAGGTTTTTGCGATAGCCGTCGGGCATCCAGTCCTTGGGCTCGATCTTGCCGCCCGCATCAATGCGTTCCTGAAAGGCGCGCTCTTCGGGGTCCATCTCGTCAAGGGATTTGATGCCCTTGCCGGTGGATTTGATCATCTGTGCATACATCGGTCTGTTCCTTTCTCGGAAAGAAGTCTCAGCCTGCGTTTTCGAGGATCAGTGCAACGCCCTGACCCACGCCCACACACATCGTACATAGTGCGTATTTGCCGCCTGTCCGCTTAAGTTGCAGCGCCGCCGTCATCACCAGACGTGCGCCGGACATGCCCAAGGGGTGGCCGATGGCGATGGCGCCGCCGTTGGCGTTCACATGCGGCGCGTCATCTGGCACGCCCAAGGCGCGCAGGGTGGCGAGGCCTTGGGAGGCGAAAGCCTCGTTCAGTTCGATCACGTCCATCTGCTCGATGGTGAGGCCCGCACGGTTCAGCACCTTGCGCACCGCCGGGATCGGGCCGATGCCCATGACGCGCGGCTCGACACCTGCGGCAGACATGGCAACAACGCGGGCGATGGGGGTGAGGCCGTGGTCTTTCACGCCGGCCTCCGAGGCCAGCAGCATCGCCGCGGCACCGTCGTTGACGCCCGAGGCATTGCCTGCGGTGACGGTCAGGTCGGCACCGTTGATGCCGCGCAGCTTGCCGAGTTTTTCCAGTGTGGAGCCGGGGCGGGGGTGTTCATCGCTGTCGACCACGATGTCCTCACCCTTGCGCTGCGGGATGGTGACCGGGGCGATTTCCTCGGCAAAGAGACCCTTTTCGGCGGCGGCGGCATAGCGTTCTTGGCTGCGCGCGGCGAAAGCGTCTTGGTCTTCGCGCGAGACGTCATGGTCGGCGGCGACGTTGTCGGCAGTTTCGGGCATCGAGTCGACGCCGAACTGCGCTTTCATCTTGGGGTTCACAAAGCGCCAGCCGATGGTGGTGTCATAGACGGCATTGTTGCGCGAAAAGGCGGTTTCGGCCTTGGGCATCACGAAAGGTGCGCGCGACATACTCTCGATCCCGCCGGCGATGGCCAGATCCATGTCTCCGGCGCGGATCGCACGGGCGGCGGCGCCGACGGCGTCCATGCCGCTGGCGCAGAGCCGGTTGATCGTAGCGCCCGGCACATCGACTGGCAGACCGGCCAGCAGCGCGGCCATGCGCGCCACGTTGCGGTTGTCTTCGCCCGCTTGGTTGGCGCAGCCCATGAGGACATCATCGACACGCGACCAGTCCACGGACGGGTTCCGCTCCATCAGGGCCTTCAGCGGCACTGCCGCCAGATCATCGGCGCGAACCGATGAGAGGGCGCCGCCGTAACGGCCAATGGGGGTGCGCTGCGCGTCGCAGATGAATGCCTGCATGGGGTACTCCTGTTGTTGCCGCGCAATTTAACCTTTTGCGCGATTCGGTTCAATTGAAATGTTACGGTTTGATGTGGGTGTGCGATATTCGGTAACGCTTTTAGTAAAGCGATGAGGGTAGCGCCCTCCCTGGGGGGCGATCTGGCCTGTCTGTAAGTCGACCGGTTCGTCCAAATAGAGAAGGTGCGTTTGTCGCAGCGTGGTAAAATCGCCCTCCGGGGGGAGGGAGGGCGATGCCCGGTGTGCCACCGGGCGGGACGTTCAGAAATCGACGCCGCGCTGTGCTTTGATGCCGGAATGGAACGGGTGTTTCACTTCGGTCATCTCGGTCACCAGATCGGCGTAGTCACACAATTCCGGCTTGGCGTCGCGCCCGGTCAGCACGGCGGTGGTGCCCTTGGCCCGTCCCTCAAGCCCGGTGATCACATCCTCAACCTTCAGATAGTCATAGCGCAGGGCGATGTTGATCTCGTCCATCACCACCAGATCATAGTCCCCGCTCGCCATCATATCGCGCGCCTTGGCAAAGGCGGCTTCGGCGGCGGCGATGTCCCGGTCGCGGTCTTGGGTGTCCCACGTGAAACCTTCGCCCATCGTGTGCCAAGTCACCTCGCCGAGCCGGTCAAAAAACTGCCGCTCGCCGGTGATCCACTTGCCCTTGATGAACTGCACTACGCCGACCTTTTGCTTCCAGCCAAGCGCCCGGATCACCACGCCAAAGGCCGAAGAGGACTTGCCCTTGCCATTGCCGGTATGGACCAGCACCAGCCCCTTTTCCGGGTCGCGCAGTTCGGACACTTTGGCGCGCTGTTCGGCCTGTTGCTGCTGCATCTTCTGCTTGTGGTCTTGCGCGTCGCTCATCTGGTTCTCCAATGTCGATAGGGTTCAAGCCTTGGGGTCGGTGACCGAGCGCGCCTTGCCGCGCTCCATCCCCAATTGCCGCTCGCGCCAGATCACCAGCGCGCCCGCGCTGATCACCAAGGCAGCGCCTGCCAGCATCATCATCGTGGGCAGTTCGGCAAAGAAGATATAGCCGAGCACAATAGCGAAGATCATCGAGGTGTAATCATAAGGGGCCAGCATTGATGCCGAGCCAAAGCGGTAGGCCGAGGTGATCAGGATCTGCGCTACCCCGCCGATCAACCCAGCGAGCACCAGAAGGCCGAATGTCTTCAAGTCAGGCATCACCCAGCCAAAGGGCAGGGTGCAAAGTGCGAGCAGGGAGGCGGTAACGGAAAAGTAAAACACAATCGCGGCGGTGTCTTCGTTCTGCACTAACTGGCGAATATGGATTTGTACGAGGCTCCGCACCATCGTTGCCATTAGGATCAGCAGCGCGCCGATTGTAGCCGTCTGCTCCATCGTCCCGATGCTGGAGAAGCGGGGCCAGAGGATGATCATCACGCCGACCAGCCCCACGGCGACAGCGGTGACCCTGATCAGGCGGATTTGCTCGCCCAGAAGCACGGCGGCAAGGATCACGGTGAAGATCGGCGTGGCGAAACCAATTGCCGTGACCTCGGGCAGGGGCAGCAGTCCTAGGCCGGTGAATGTCAGCCCCATGGCCGTCGTGCCAAACAGCCCGCGCCAGACATGGCCCATCGGGTTCTGGGTCTTCAGCCCGCTTTTCAGTTTGCCGCGTTGGGCCAGCCAGATCAGGATCACCGGGATCGCAAAGAATGAGCGGAAGAACACGGCCTCGCCCGCCGGTACATCGTCGGCGAGGGATTTGATGAGCGCGGACATGCAGGTAAACAACAGGATCGCCGTGATTTTAAGCCCGACGCCAAGGGCAGGGCGGGCGGAGAAATCATCGACTTTCATACTGTGTGTCTCATGCTTCGGGGCCGATTCGCCCTTGGTTGGTGCCGACCTGTCCGCGATGCAGCAGCAGGTGATCGAGAAGCACGCAGGCCATCATCGCCTCGCCCACCGGCACCGCGCGGATGCCGACGCAGGGGTCATGGCGGCCTTTGGTGATGATCTCAGTCTCTTCGCCCTGTTTGGTGATGGTGCGCCGCGTGGTAAGAATGCTGGAGGTCGGTTTGACGGCAAAGCGGAGCACCACGTCCTGCCCCGTACTGATCCCGCCCAAAATGCCGCCCGCGTGGTTGGAGGAGTACTCCGGCCCGTCTGGACCCATGGTAATCTCATCCGCGTTCAACTCGCCCGTCAGCATCGCCGCCGACATTCCTTCGCCAATCTCCACGCCTTTGACGGCATTGATGCTCATCATCGCGGCGGCCAGATCGGTGTCGAGCTTGCCATAGACCGGCGCGCCGATGCCCGCAGGCACGCCGCGCGCGGTGACTTCGATGATCGCACCGACGCTGCTGCCGGACTTGCGCAGCCCGTCGAGATACGCGGCCCAGTCGTTCGCCGCCTTGGCGTCGGGCACCCAAAAGGGGTTCTGATCGATCTGTTCCCAGTCGAATGCTTCGCGGTCGATCTTATGTGGACCCATCTGCACCATATAGCCGGTGATCTGCAGGTTCGGGGCCAGCGCCTTGATCGCCTCACGCGCCAGACCACCCGCCGCCACCCGCGCCGCCGTTTCGCGCGCCGAGGAACGCCCACCCCCGCGATAGTCGCGGATGCCGTATTTCTGGAAATAGGTGATGTCGGCATGGCCGGGGCGGAACTTGTCCTTGATATCCCCGTAGTCTTTGGAGCGCTGATCGGTGTTTTCGATCATCAGTTGGATCGGCGTGCCGGTGGTGACGCCCTCAAAGGTGCCCGAGAGTATCCGCACCTCATCCGCTTCACGCCGCTGCGTGGTGTATTTGTTCTGGCCCGGTTTGCGCTTGTCCAACCACTGCTGGATCATGCCCTCGTCAATCGGCACGCCGGGGGGGCAGCCATCAATCGTGGCGCCAAGGGCGGGACCGTGGCTCTCGCCCCATGTGGTGACCCGGTAAAGATGGCCAAAGCTGTTGATCGACATGGGCGGACCTCCTGTTGTCAAACCCTTAGCCGGGGCGGGGCCGTGCCTCAAGGGGATTTGCCTTGCCAATCTTGTGGGGTGCATCTACCTCTGGCCTCACCTCGGGGGGCCTTTGGGCTGAGATGTGCGTGACGCGCGGACCCGTTGAACCTGAACCGGTTAACACCGGCGGAGGGAAGGTCCGGACAAACATCCACCTTTTACCTTTCGCCGCAAAAGGAGGATGCAATGAAGTATCTTACACTTGCAGCGGGCCTGATCGGCGCCTCGGCCGCATGGGCCGAGACACCTGAACTGACGGTCTATACTTACGACAGCTTTGTCACCGACTGGGGCCCCGGCCCGGCGATTGAAAAGGGGTTTGAGGCGCAGTGCGGCTGCGATCTGAAATTTGTCGGCATGGGCGATGGCGCGGCGCTGCTGGCGCGGCTCAAGCTTGAAGGTGCACGTTCTGACGCCGACATCGTGCTGGGGCTGGACGCCAGCCTTGTCGCCGCCGCCAAGGAAACCGAGTTGTTCGCGCCGAGCGACCTGCAGGCGGATTATGATCTGCCCATCACTTGGGAAGACGACGTCTTTGTCCCTTACGACTGGGGCTATTTCGCCTTTGTGCATGGCACGGACCTTACTGCCCCCACCGATTTCAAAACACTGGCCGAGAGCGACTTGAAGATCGTGATCCAAGACCCACGGTCCTCGACCCCCGGTCTGGGACTGCTGATGTGGGTCAAAGCGGCCTATGGCGATGAGGCTACGGACATCTGGGCCGGTCTCTCGGATAACATCGTGACGGTGACCAAAGGCTGGTCCGAAGCTTACGGCCTGTTCCTCGAAGACGAAGCTGACATGGTGCTGAGCTACACCACTTCACCCGCTTATCATCTGATCGCCGAAGAGGACGACAGCAAGACAGCGGCACTGTTTGACGAAGGCCATTACATGCAGATCGAAGTGGCCGGTAAATTGGCCGGGTCGGATCAGCCCGAACTGGCGGACCAGTTCTTGCAATACCTTGTCTCCGACGCGGCGCAATCGGTGCTGCCGACCACCAATTGGATGTATCCCGCCGTCACCCCCGAAGGCGGGCTACCCGAAGGCTTCGAAGGTATGATCCAACCCGGCAAAGCGCTCTTGGTGCCGAATGCGCAAGTGCCCGCGCTGCGTGAGGAGGCCTTGAACGAATGGCTCACCGCGCTGTCGCGCTAAGCGACAGAACGGGGGTTTTTGCCGCCGCACTGGTCGCCGTCGCGATCCTTGCCGCCTTGGTCGCCGTTTTCATGGCGGCCGATGTCGCGGCGGGGCTCGGCGCGGCAGACTGGGCGGCGGTACGGTTCACGGTGACGCAGGCGATTTGGTCGGCGGGGCTGTCGGTGTTACTGGCGGTGCCGGTCGCACGTGCCTTAGCGCGGCGGCGGTTTTGGGGCCGAGGGGCGCTAATCACGCTGCTCGGTGCGCCCTTTATCCTCCCGGTGATCGTCGCGGTGCTGGGGCTGCTGACCGTCTTTGGCCGGTCGGGCGTGCTGAACCAATTTGGCGCGGCCCTGGGCCTACCGCCGGTGTCGATCTACGGGTTGCATGGGGTGGTGCTGGCGCATGTGTTCTTCAATCTGCCGCTGGCCACGCGGCTTTTGCTGCAAGGCTGGCAGAGCCTTCCGTCAGAACGGTTTCGGCTTGCCGGACAGTTGCAATTAACACCGCGTGCGCTGTTTCTGGCGCTGGAGTGGCCAATGCTGCGGCAAGTGTTGCCCGGCGTGGCGGCGCTGATTTTTGTGATTTGCCTGACGAGTTTTGCCGTGGCGCTGACCTTGGGCGGTGGGCCGCGTGCGACGACGATCGAATTGGCAATCTTTCAGGCATTTCGGTTTGATTTTGATCTGGGGCGGGCGGCGCTGCTTTCCGTGGTGCAGCTTGCACTGGCGGGCACCGCGGCGGTCGCCGCACTTTGGCTCATCCCCCCGATCAGCTTGGGCGGCGGTCTGGATCGTCCCCTGCGGCGCTGGGACGCCCGCGGCGGGGCGCAGCGGGCGCTGGACGGGGCGGTGATCTTGCTCGCGACGCTGTTCTTGGTGTTGCCCTTGGGCGCCGTGGTGCTGCGCGGTTTGACGGGGATCGGGCAGTTGCCGCCTTCGGTTTGGCAGGCCACGTTGAACAGTGTTGTGGTGGCGGGGCTCAGCGTGCTGGTTCTTGCCGTGCTGGCCCTGCCCATGGCGGGCTGGATCGCCACCCGGCGGCGCGGCGGGGTCGAGGCGATTGGCCTAATGGGCTTGGCCGCCTCGCCGCTGATGATCGGCACGGGGTGGTTTATTCTGATCAACCCGGTGCTTGACCCGGCGCGGCTGAGCTTACCGGTCACGGCGCTGGTCAATGCCATGATGGCGTTGCCTTTTGTGCTGCGGATACTGGTGCCGCGTATGCGCGAGACTTTGCAGGATTACGGGCCGCTGACAGAGACACTCGGCATGAGAGGCTGGGCGCTGTGGCGTCTGTTGATCCTGCCGCGCCTGCGTCCGCAGTTGGGTTTTGCCGCCGGATTGACCGGGGCGCTGTCGGTGGGCGACCTTGGCGTAATAGCGCTTTTCGCCGATCAGGAGCGTGCGACACTGCCGTTGCAGATGTACCGTCTGATGGGCGCTTACCGGATGGAGGCCGCAGCGGGGGCGGCGCTTTTGCTGCTGGTCTTGGCGCTGGCGGTGTTTTTCATCTGCGACAAATGGGGGCGCTGGCATGCTGACGCTTAAAGAGATGCGCATTGTGCGGGGCGATTTCAGCCTCGCTGCCGATATGACGCTCGCACAGGGGCGCACTTATGCGGTGATCGGCCCGTCTGGGTCGGGCAAGTCGACCCTGTTGGCGGCGATCTGTGGTTTCGTGCCGGTGGCCGCGGGGCGGTTGTTGCGGGATGGCGTAGACATTACCGAACAGCATCCCGGCCAGCGCGGCATGACGATGCTGTTTCAGGATAATAACCTGTTTCCACATCTCACGGTGCGCCAGAATGTCGGTCTGGGCCTGCGCCCTGACCTGCGGCTGAAGGCGGCGGATCAAGAGAAGATTGACGCAGCGCTCGCACGGGTGGGGCTAAGCGACCACGCCGCTAAACGCCCGGGTGCGTTGTCGGGCGGGCAGCAAAGCCGTGTCGCCTTGGCGCGGGTGCTCGTGCAAGCGCGGCCTTGGGTGCTGTTGGACGAGCCTTTTGCCGCCCTTGGCCCGGCCCTGCGCGTCGAGATGCTCGACTTGGTACAGGACCTCGCGCAAGAGACCGGCGCGGGGCTGATCATGGTGACCCATGCCCCTGACGACGTGCGCCGCATCGCGGATGAGGTGATCTTTGTCGAAGGCGGTCGCGCCCATGCGCCGGGGCCGGCGGCGGAGTTGCTCGACAACCCGCCCCCGGCTTTGCGCGCCTATCTCGGCTAGGCGGCGGAAATTTTTGAAATTTCCGGGCCGTTTTCTTTCAAAGAAAACGTGTCCAGCGCTTTGGTCATGCCGAGTGCGGCCTGAGCGGCCTCTCGTCCTTTGATGACAAAGTGCTCGCGGTAGATCGCGTTGTGGTGGTCGGTTTCTTGATAGTGATGCGGGGTCAGCGAGACCGACAGCACCGGCAGGTCGCAGTCCAGCCCCACGCGCATCAACCCGTCGACCACTGACTGGGCGACGAAGTCATGGCGGTAGATGCCACCGTCGACCACAAATGCCGCGCAGATCACGGCGTCATAGCGCCCGGTCTTGGCCAAGGGCTGTGCCATCAGCGGCAGTTCAAACGCGCCGGGGACGGCAAAACTGTCCACCTGCGCCGCATCAATGATTTGGGTAAAGCCGTCAAAGGCTCGGTCGACGATATCCGCATGCCAACTGGCACGGACAAAGGCAAAACGGGCGGATTTTTCATGTGTCATAGAGATCTCCTTTAGGTTCAGACACGTCCACCCAAGGCGATCACGCGCAAAGGCTGGGCCACGGCCCCGCATCTACGCGCATTCTCTTCCATCCGGACTATGACCGTCGGCTCTGGAATTGCACCAGATCTGCTGACACCTCCGAAAAGGCCGCTCGCGGGCTTGCGGGAGACCCGCTTACCGCCGGTGGGGAATTTCGCCCCGCCCTGAGAATGGCAGCAGGTTGCCAAGTTGTGCCATGCTCTGCAATACCGAAAGAACCCTTTGAGGAACGGCCATGCATCCCAATCCGATCTACCGCGGCGAAGACCGCGCCCGGAACCTCGCCTTTGCCCGCGAGACTGGCTTTGGCACCTTGGCGATGAATGGCGCCGAGGGGCCGCTGATGGCGCATGTGCCCTTCATCTTGGACGACACGGGCGATCTGGCGGAACTGCATCTGGTGCGCTCCAACCCCATCGCGCGGGGGCTAAAAACGCCGCAGCCGGTGCGGCTTTCCGTGGTGGGGCCCGACAGCTATGTCTCGCCCGATTGGTATGGCATCGACGACCAAGTGCCGACTTGGAACTATGTTGCGGTGCATCTGACCGGCGTGCTCGAGGCGCGCCCGGCGGAGGAACTGCCCGATCTGCTGGCGCGGCAATCGGCGGTCTATGAGGGGCGGCTGGCACCCAAGGCGCCTTGGACCATGGAGAAGATGACGCCAGAGGCGCGCGACAAGATGTTGAGGATGATTGTGCCCTGCCGACTGCGCCTTACCGGGGTCGAGGGCACGTGGAAGCTGGGGCAGAACAAGGAACCGACGGTGCGAGAGGCCGCCGCCGCCCAGATGGCGGCACATGGCTTTGGCACTGAGCCTGCGCTGATCGCGGCCCTGATGCGCGGGCTGTGATCGCCGTTGCGTTGCGCGGCGCTGCGTTGAATAGTGCCGCCAACCAAGGGAGACCCGCCAGATGAAACTCTATTACTCACCCACTTCGCCCTATGTCCGCAAAGTCATGGTGCTGCTGCATGAGACCGGCCAGTTGGACGATGTGGCGCTAGAGCCAACATCAGGCACGCCACTGGCCCCGGCCGAAGGGTTCGCCACGCAAAATCCGCTGACCAAAGTGCCCGCATTGGAGCGCGAGGACGGCTGCACCCTCTACGACAGCCGGGTGATCTGCGCCTATCTCGATGACCGCGCGGGCGGCACGCTCTACCCCAGCGGTGCGGCGCGGTGGGACACATTGACGCTGGAGGCCACGGCGGACGGGATGCTCGATGCAGCGCTGGCGATGGTCTATGAAGGCAAGCTGCGGCCCGAAGACAAACGCATGCCGGAATGGGTCGAAGGCCAGTGGGGCAAGGTCGCGCGTGCCTGCAAAACTCTCAACGCCCGCTGGGCTGCGCATCTCGCAGGCCCATTAACTATGGGGCAAATCGCGCTGGCCTGTGCTTTGGGCTATATCGATTTTCGCCATGGTGCGCGCGATTGGCGGGCGGGCAACCCGGATCTGGCGGCCTGGTTCGACAGTTTTGATTCGCGCCCCTCAATGACCCATACGGCGCCGCCACAGGGGTGAGAATGCCACATTCGCGGTATTTTTGCCGCGCTCTGGCGGCTTGGAAACAGATTGCGCGGCTTTGACATCTGGACGGGCGCGGTCCATCCCGGTAGATAGCGGCGAGAAGTCAGGTGGCAAGAAGGCGCCACCCCTATGTCTGACGGCCAGATCGGCCAAGAATGGAGTAAACCCGTGTCCCAAGCAGAAGAACACGCAGGCACCCGGAGGGATTTCCTGTATTACGCGACAGCCGGTACAGGTGCCGTCGCGGTTGGTGCCGCCGTCTGGCCGCTGGTCAATCAGATGAACCCCTCTGCCGACGTCAAGGCGCTGTCGTCCATCCGCGTGGATGTCTCGGGCGTTGAAGTCGGGACGCAGCTCACGGTGAAGTGGCTGGGCAAGCCCGTCTTCATCCGTCGCCGCACCGAAGCCGAGATCGAAGAGGCCAAATCCGTTGATGTCTCGAGCCTGCCCGATCCGATCGCGCAGAACGAGAACCTGACCGGCGATGTGCCAGCTACCGACGAGAACCGCGCGTTGGATGAAAGCGGCGAATGGCTGGTTCAGATGGGCGTTTGTACGCACCTTGGCTGTGTGCCTCTGGGCGATGCTGGTGACTTTGGCGGCTGGTTCTGCCCCTGCCACGGGTCGCATTACGACACCTCGGGCCGCATCCGCAAAGGGCCGGCGCCACGTAACTTGCCGGTGCCTGTCGCCGAATTCGTGGATGAGTCCACGATTAAACTGGGTTAAGGGAGCGGAAAAGAATGTCTGGAATTCCTCACGACCATTACGAGCCGAATTCGAACGGTGAAAAGTGGCTCCACCGCCGCCTTCCCATCGTTGGCTTGCTCTACGACACATTGATGATCCCCACGCCCAAGAACCTCAACTGGATGTGGATCTGGGGCATCGTGCTGACGTTCTGCCTCGCGTTGCAGATCATCACCGGTATCGTTCTGGTGATGCACTATACACCGCATGTCGACATGGCTTTTGCGTCGGTTGAGCACATCATGCGCAACGTGAACGGCGGCTATATGATCCGCTACCTGCATATGAACGGCGCCTCGCTGTTCTTTATCGCGGTTTATGCGCATATTTTCCGGGGTCTCTACTACGGGTCGTACAAAGCCCCGCGTGAGATCACATGGATCATCGGCATGCTGATCTACCTGCTGATGATGGCGACTGGTTTCATGGGCTACGTTCTGCCCTGGGGTCAGATGTCCTTCTGGGGTGCGACCGTGATCACCGGGCTGTTTGGCGCGATCCCCTTCATCGGTGAGGGTCTGCAGACCTTCCTGCTGGGCGGGCCTGCGGTGGACAATGCCACGCTGAACCGCTTCTTCTCGCTGCACTACCTGCTGCCTTTCGTGATTGCGGGCCTTGTGATCCTGCACATCTGGGCCTTCCACACCACAGGCAACAACAACCCCACCGGGGTCGAAGTGCGCCGCACCACGAAGGAAGACGCTAAGAAAGACACGCTGCCCTTCTGGCCCTACTTCGTGATCAAGGATCTGTTCGCGCTGGCGGTCATTCTGACGGTGTTCTTTGCCGTGGTCGGCTTCATGCCGAACTACCTTGGCCACCCGGACAACTACATCGAAGCCAACGCTCTGGCGACGCCTGCACACATCGTGCCGGAATGGTACTTCCTGCCCTTCTACGCGATCCTGCGGGCCTTCACGTCTGAGGTTTGGGTTGTGCAAATCGCGTCCTTCGTGACCGGTGGCATCATCGACGCCAAGTTCTTTGGTGTGCTGGCGATGTTTGGTGCGATTGCTGTCATGGCGCTGGTACCTTGGCTGGACACCTCCTCCGTACGCTCGGGCCGGTACCGTCCGATGTTTAAATGGTGGTTCGCCCTGCTGGTGATCGACTTCTTTGCCCTGATGTGGCTTGGCGCCATGCCAGCGGAAGAGCCCTATGCGACCTTCTCGCTGATCGCTGCCGCTTACTGGTTCGCCTACTTCTTGGTGATCCTGCCGCTCTTGGGTGTGATCGAGAAGCCGCTGGCACAGCCAGAGACCATCGAAGCCGACTTTGACGCGCATTACGCGCCCAAGGCTGGCGGCACCAAGACGCTTGTGAACCCGGCGAAATAAGGATCATGACAATGATGAAGACCAACCTCCTTTCTGCCGTGGTCACTCTGGGCCTCGCCCTGCCGGTAACGGCAGTGCTGGCGCAGGACACAGCGACAGAAGAAGAACTGCTGACAACTCCGGCGGAAACGCCGGAGGCCGAGGCCGAGACTGCGCCTGCTGAAGAGCCCGCCGTAGAAGCAGC
Source organism: Sulfitobacter delicatus (assembly GCF_900102535.1). GTDB lineage: Bacteria > Pseudomonadota > Alphaproteobacteria > Rhodobacterales > Rhodobacteraceae > Sulfitobacter > Sulfitobacter delicatus. Next base: position 629,024 of record NZ_FNBP01000001.1, read on the forward strand.
GCCAGCGGAAGCTGAGGCTGAAGCGGCTTCCGATGAAGAAGCGGCCGAGGCGCCTGTTGCTGAGGACGAGGCACCTGCCGAAGAAGTGACCACCGAAGACGCGCCCGCTGAGGACGCAACTGAAGAGGCCACGGCTGAGGAACCTGCTGCTGAGGAAGACGCTGCTGAAGAAAACGCAGCTGATGACGGCCAGAGCACTGCCGAAGAGAATGCCGAAGCCGAGGCGATCGTCGAAGGCGACGCTGAGGGTCAGGCCAGCACCGACGAGCCCGAAGTCGGCGTTATGGAAGAAGAAGACCACGGCGCGGCGGAAGACGACCATGCTGCCGGTGATGAGGGTGATGATTCTCACGCGGCACCGCATATCGAGAACATCGACTTTTCCTTCGATGGTCCCTTTGGCGCCTATGACGTGAACCAGCTTCAGCGCGGTCTGCAAATCTACACCGAAGTTTGCGCGGCTTGCCATGGTCTGGAATATGTTGCCCTGCGCACGCTGAGCGACGAAACCGGCCCGAACATGCCCGAAGAACAGGTGATCGAATACGCCAAGGGTTATGACGTCTATGACGCGGAACTGGACGACACCCGTCCCGCCACGCCAGTCGATCACTTCCCCGGTTCCAACCTTGAAAACGCGCCTGACCTGTCGTTGATGGCCAAAAAACGCGCCGCGTTCCACGGCCCTTACGGTCTGGGGATCAACCAGTTCGTAAAAGGGATCGGCGGACCGGAATATATCACCGCGCTGCTGACCGGCTACACGGGCGAGGAAAAGGAACAGGCGGGTACGGTGCTTTATGAAAACACCGTCTTCCCCGGTGGCTGGATCGCGATGGGCCCACCGTTGTCGGATGAGTTGGTTGAGTTTGCTGACGGTCACGAAAACGACGTCCAGAGCATGGCCGAGGATGTCTCTGCCTTCCTGATGTGGACCGCCGAGCCCAAGCTGGGCGCGCGCAAGCAAGCTGGTTTCACCGGTGTTGTGCTGCTGGGTCTGCTGTCGGTGCTGCTCTATCTGACCAACAAGAAGCTCTGGGCGCCGGTTAAGAACCGTCGCAAGGGCGATTGATCAGACCATAAGGTTTGACTGAGATAGAAAGAGGCGTCAGGAAACCGGCGCCTCTTTTGCTTTTCAGCTGATTAGACAGGGCAACCCACAAGAACCGCCCCGCCCGGTGGCACACCGGGCATCGCCCTCCCTCCCCCCGGAGGGCGATTTTGCACCGTTTCACAAGACGGATCGGCCAGCGTTTCTTGCGCCGGCAAGGCCGACGTCACGCTTTCGGATCGCCCCCCCAGGGAGGGCGATACCCTTCGCGCTTCATGTGTCAGGGGGGTATCAGGCGGTGAGCTGCTCGCCCGCGATGCCGGTGATCTCGGCGCTCACGATCTGCCCCTCGACCTGAGGCGCGGCAAATGTCACTTCCGTAAACTGCGCCGTGCGCCCCATATGCGGGTTCTCCATCAACACCTGATGGGTCCGGCCGACCTGCTGCTGCAAGTGGCGCTGTACCTGCTCCACCCCGGCCGCACGCAGCCGCGCTGCACGTTCCTTGATCGCAGCACCATTCACCGCAGGCATCCGCGCCGCGGGCGTGCCGGGGCGGGCGGAGTAGGGGAAGACATGTAGCCATGTCAGGTCGCATTCCTCGACCAGCTTCATGGAGTTTTCAAACATCGCCTCGGTCTCGGTCGGGAAACCGGCGATGATGTCCGCGCCAAAGGTCATGTCGGGGCGCAGAGCGCGGGCCTCTTGCGCAAAGCGGATCGCATCGTCGCGCAGGTGGCGGCGTTTCATGCGTTTGAGGATCATGTCGTCGCCGTGCTGGAGCGAGAGATGCAGATGGGGCATCAAGCGCGGCTCGGTGGCGATGGCCTGCATCAGGTTCTCGTCCACCTCGATTGAATCGATCGAAGAAATCCGCAGACGTGGCAGGTCCGGCACCAGCCGCAGGATGCGCATCACCAGATCGCCCAGCTTCGGCGTCGCGGGCAGGTCCGCGCCCCATGAGGTCAGGTCGACCCCGGTGAGCACCACTTCGTTAAAGCCTTTGTCGACCAGCCGCTTGATCTGGTCCACCACCACACCCGCAGGTACAGACCGCGAATTCCCCCGGCCGTAGGGAATGATGCAAAAGGTACAGCGGTGGTCGCAGCCGTTTTGCACCTGCACATAGGCGCGGCTGCGGGTGCCGAAGCCGTCGATCAGGTGGCCCGCGGTTTCCGTCACCGACATGATGTCGTCGACCTGCACGGTCTCGGTCTCGCCAATGAAATCAGCCGCCATGCCCTGCCATGTGGCGCCCTGCATCTTCTCGGTGTTGCCGATCACGGCATCGACCTCGGGCATGGCGTTGAAGGTCTCTGGCTCGGTTTGCGCCGCGCAGCCGGTGACGATCAGCCGTGCTTCTGGATGGGCTTTGCGTAGCTTGCGAATGTCTTGGCGGGCTTTGCGGACGGCCTCAGCGGTGACGGCGCAGGTATTCACGACCACGGCGTTTTCCAGACCCGCCTGTTCGGCCAGTTCCTTCATGGCTTCGGTCTCATAGGCATTGAGGCGGCAGCCCATGGTGCTGAAAATCGGGGCGCTCATGTCAGGCTCTCCAGAAACTCGGGGGTGAAGACACCGCTGAACACATGCATCGTCGGCCCGGTCATCCAGACGCCGTCCTCGCGCCAGTCGATGTGTAGGGTGCCGCCGTCGAGGTCGATACGCACGGCGCGGCCTGTGAGGCCCCGACGCGCAGCGGCGACGGCAGTCGCGCAGGACGATGAGCCAGAGGCCAGCGTCACACCCACACCGCGCTCCCAGACACGCATGCGGATGTGGTCTGGCCCGACGATCTGCGCGACTTGCACATTGGTCCGCTCAGGGTAGAGCGGGTCATGCTCGGCGCGGGGGCCGAGGTCGCTCAGGTCAACGGCTTCGGCATCTGCGACAAAGAAGGTGCAATGCGGGTTGCCCATGCCGGTGGCCACTGGGTCACCTTCGATGGGCAGATGCAGCGTGTCCATTTCGCGCGCCAGCGGCACCTCGTCCCAAGCAAGCTGCGGATGGCCCATGTTGACCGAGGTCAGCCCCTCGCCTGCGTCCCTGGCCGCCAGATCGCCGCGCGCGGTGGTCAGGTGCAACGAATCGCGGCCTGTCTCGTCCATCAGGAATCGCGCGATGCAGCGTGTGGCGTTGCCGCAGGCGGCAGAGAGCGTGCCATCGGAATTGTAGAAGGTCAGATGCGCATCGCCAGTGCCTTGGGTGATCACCGCAAGCTGATCAAAACCCACACCAAATTGCCGATGCCCGATGGCCTGCGCTATGGCGGGCGTCACGTCTATTGCCTCGGCACGTGCATCTAACACGACGAAGTCATTGCCTAGCCCATGCATCTTCATGAAGGGCAGTCCGGGGGTCTGATCGCTATACATTCGGCGCATATAACCCCGGCATGAAAACTAATCCAGCATCTCGCATTATTTTCGTGATTAAGGGCTTGACCCTGCCGCCCGTAATTTCTAGTTACCCGCCTAGTGGGCCGTTAGCTCAGTTGGTAGAGCAACTGACTTTTAATCAGTAGGTCGATGGTTCGAACCCATCACGGCTCACCACTCACCCCCCCCTAAAATGGTTGTGGATCAGGTGTTTGGTGTCGTGAAAGCGGTTCTGTCTATTCCTGCCCGCGCAGCCGCGCCGAACGCCGCCGCAGTGCTTCGAGCACAAAAAGCATCGTCGCCGAGAGCACCACCAGCAGCGTCGCCACCGCGAGAATCGTCGGGTTGATCTGCTCGCGCAGGCCCGAGAACATCTGACGTGGAATCGTGCGCTGTTCGGGACCAGCGAGGAAGAGCACCAGCACCACCTCGTCAAAAGACGTAACAAAGGCGAACAGCCCGCCCGAGATCACCCCGGGGCGAATCAGCGGAATCACCACGTCCCAGAAGACCTTGAGCGGCGAGGCACCAAGGCTCAGCCCCGCAACAAAGAGCGAGCGGTCAAAGCCACTGAGCGTGGCGGTGACGGTGATGATGACAAAGGGCACGCCGAGCGCGGCGTGGGCGATGATCAGCCCGGTGAAGGTGCCGACGAGATTGAACTGCGTGTAGAAAAAGAACATCCCCGCCGCGATGATGATCAGCGGCACGATCATCGGCGAGAGCAGCAGCGCTGTGATCAGGCGTTTGTAGGGCATGAAGGGCGAGGACAGGCCCACCGCCGCCAGCGTGCCCAGCACCGTCGCGATGCTGGCCGCTGCGATGCCCACCAAAAAGCTGTTACGGATCGCGATGCGCCATTTCTGATCGTCGACGATCTCTTGATACCAGCGCGTCGAATAGGCGTCCGGGTCGAGCGAGAGCATGCCTTGGGTAAAAGTGAAAAACGGTTCGGCGTTGAACGACAGCGGCATGATGACGAGGATCGGCATCATCAGGAAAACCAGAACCAGAGCGGCCATGACGCGCAACCCGTAGTGGCCCGCTTTGTGCCAGATCGTGTAGTAGTCGGGCAGTCGGCTCATGGTCTATCCCAGCTTGAGGTTGTCGGTGCCGACGAAACGGTCGAACAGCCAGTAGAGAACGAGGATCAGGATCAGCAGGAGCGAGCCCAAGGCCGCCGCCAGTTCCCAGTTGTTGGACACCTGCATGTGGAAGGCGATGATGTTGGAGATCATCTGCCCGTCCGTGCCGCCCACGAGCGCGGGCGTGATGTAGTAGCCCACGGAGATGATGAAGACCAAAAGCGCCCCCGCAGACAGGCCCGGCAAGCTCATCGGCAGGTAGATTTTATACCACGCGCCAATCGGGTTGCTGCCCATCGAAATCGCGGCGCGCATGAAGCTCGCGTCGATCCCGCGCATCACGGCGTAGAGCGGCAGCACCATGAAGGGCAGCAGGATGTGGGTCATCGCAAGGATGGTGGAGAACTCGTTATAGAGCAGCTCAATGGGCTGGTTGATCAGCCCGGCCCAGAGCAGGGTGGAGTTCACCACGCCGCCCGCTTGCAGCAGCGCGATCCAGGCGGTGGTGCGCACCAGCAGTGAGGTCCAGAAGGGCAGCAGCACAAAGACCATCAGGAAGTTCGCCGTCGCCGGAGAGGCTTGGGACATGTAGAAGGCCAGCGGATAGCCCAGCAGCATGGTCAGCCCGGTGATGATCAACGCCATCTTCAGCGTCTTGGTGTAGAGCTGTTTGTAGATCTGCGTGTCGCGCATGATGATCTCGCCCTCGGAGTCGTACTCCAGATCGACGGCGGTGAGGTAATAGCTTGAGGTATAGACCTGCCCGGCGCTGCGGATCGCGCGCCATGTGGCGGGCTTGGCCCAACGCTCATTTTCGGCCAGCAGCATCTCGGCCCCATTAGCTGCAAGTTCCGCATCATCGGCGCGGCGCAGACCGCGGGCGGTGGATTTCACCACGCTCGACATGCCCGGCAGGGCGCGGTTGATCTCATCCGCCAGACGGCCCGAGGTGCGGTCATTGGCCATGCGCTTCATGTCCACGGCAAAGCGGGTGATGGTGGCCTCATCCGGCAGACCTTCGCCGGACCAGTCTTCGAGCATCTCCAGCGTTTCGGGCACCAGTTCGGCGACAGTGGGGTTATAGACACTGCGGAACAGCATCGTGGTGATCGGGGCCACAAAGGCGAAAAGGATAAAGACCAGCAGCGGCACCACAAACAGAAACGCCTGCCTGCGGCGGCGGCGCAACTGGCGACGGGCGTTGGCGGCGTCTTGGGTGTTCAGGCTGGGCACACTGGGTCTCGTCTTTATAGGGGGAAATCCCCGCGCCGGTTAAGGCGCGGGGCAGGACTGCTTATTGCAGCAGCCATTCGTTGAACTTCTCACCAAGGCTCTCGCCATAGTCGGCCCAGAAGATACCGTCGGCCTTCACGCCCTCATCAAGGTGCGCGGTTGGCAGGTCTTGCTTGACCTCATCGGGCAGCAGCGCCTGTGCGGAGTTGCGGGTCGGGCCGTAAGCCACGTCCTGCATGCCCGACAGCGGCACGGTGCCGGTGGCGAACTTGATGAACTCCATCGCGAGGTCTTTCTTCTTGGTGCCCTTCATGATCGCCCAGACGTCGAGGTCATAGACATGGCTGTCCCAGACGATTTCGAACGGGGCGCCATCGTCTTTGATCGCGGCGAAGATACGGCCGTTGGCGGATTGCACCATGGTCGCACCGCCGTCGTTCAGCAGAACGGGGGCCTGAGACCAGCTGTCATACCAAGTGATGTCGTCCTTGATGGTGTCGAGCTTGGCAAAGGCGCGTTTCTGGCCTTCTTCGGTGGCCAGCACCTCATAGATTTCTTCCTTCGGCACGCCGTCAGCCAGCAGAGCCCATTCCATGTTCACCTGCGGGCGCTTGCGCAGGCCACGTTTGCCGGGAAATTTTTCGGTGTCGAAGAAGTCTTCGATGGTCTTGGGGCCTTCGCCGTTCTCGGTGTTCACCGCAAAGACCACCGACCAGACGATGTTGCCGACGCCACATTCATTGGCCAGCGCGTCTTCGATGAAGTCATCCGCCGCTGCGGTGCCATCGTCGCCATCGGGCAGAACCGATTGGTCGATCACTTCGAGGTAACCTTCGGCACAGGCGCGCTCCAGATCGATCACTTCGATGTCGACCACATCCCACAGGATGTTGCCAGCCTCGACCTGCGCCTTCATCTCGGCCACGCCGCCGCCGTAGTCTTCGAACAGCACGTTGGTGCCGGATTCTTTCATATAGGGTTCGATCATGTGCTCCATCTGCGCGGCGCCATAGGCACCGCCAAAGGACGTCACCGTCAGATCTTCGGCCAAGGCAGGGCTGGCAATCAGCGCCGCGGTGGCCAGATAACTCAGATGCTTCTTCATCGGTCTCTCCTTGTTATGTCCAGGTCTTTTGCGGGGCCCCGGTTTGCCCCCGGTCGCCTTTAATTGGCAAAGGCGATGCAATCTTTCGTCAGGGACAACAGTTGCGCCGTCGCGCCGTCTTCGAACTCGGGCGCGGACAGGTCGTTGAGCACTTTGACGATAATGTCGGTGCCGTCGGGCAGGCGGAAATAATAGCGGATGAAATCGCCCACATAGATGCGCGTGATAAAGGTCGCGGTCAGGGCATTGTCATGGGCGTGGGTTGTGGGGTGGATAAACAGCTTTTCGGGGCGGATTGAGACGCGGCATTGTGCGCCTTCGGTCAGCCCTTCGGAGGTTTGCGTGGTGATTGTGCCGGTATCGGTCTCGACCTTGGCAGTCTCACCCTCGATCTGGGTGACTTTGCCCCGCACGAAATTGTTCTCGCCGATAAACTCCGCCACGAAAGCATTCACAGGCCGCTCGTAAAGCTCCGCCGGGGGTGCGCATTGCTGCACGACGCCGTCGTTGAACACCGCGATCCGGTCGGACATCGAGAGCGCTTCGGTCTGGTCGTGGGTCACATAGATCACGGTAAAGCCGATCTGCTTGTGCAGGCGGGTGATCTCAAACTGCATCTGTTCACGCAGGTTTTTGTCAAGCGCGCCCAAGGGTTCGTCCATCAAAATGAGCGTCGGCTGAAAGATCATCGCGCGGGCCAGCGCCACACGCTGCCGCTGGCCGCCAGAAAGCTGGCCGGGGCGGCGGTCGCCAAAGGCCGACAGTTCCACCAGCGCCAGATATTCCGCCACACGCTCTTTGATCTGCGCTTTGGGCATTTTGCGCACGGTCAAAGGGTAGGCGAGGTTTTCGGCCACGGTCATATGCGGGAAGAGGGCGTAGTTTTGAAACACCATCCCGATGTTGCGCTTGTTCGGCGCGGTCTTGTTGATCGAGCGGCCGTTGATCGCGATGTCACCCGAGGTGACGCTTTCAAACCCCGCCAGCATCATCAGAACCGTGGTCTTGCCCGAGCCGGAGGGGCCGAGGAGGGTGATGAACTCGCCCTCCTGCACATGCATGTCGAAGCCTTTGACGACGAGGTTTTCCTGATCGTAGCTCTTCTTGACGTTGTCAAAACGCAGAAAAGTCTCTGCTTTGGTGTCTTTCATACTAACGCGGCTCTCCCTGTCGCTGGGGAGAGTTAAACAGGTGCGACGATTCTTAACAATATGTCGTTTGATCTGACAGGGGTCGCACGGCCCCACGCTGCATTCGCAGGCGCCTGTTCATATCATGTGATTGGAAATACAGCAAAAGCTGGAACCACCTGCCCCGTAAAGTGCTTTAACTATCGGGACTGTCTTTGGGCCGGGTAAGCAGTCTCGGTATAGAGCCCGCGGCAGTCTTTCCGTTTATATTTTTGCTGCAGTTAGAGAAGACAACCTATGGCGCCGAGATCGGAGAAATCAGTTGAGTAGTGATATGTCAGAAAAGCTGGCTCCGACTGTTGATGGCGGTGAGATGGGGGCGCTCATGCGGGCGCATGACTGGAGCCAATCCCCCCTTGGCCCGCCGCGAAACTGGCCTCCTATGTTGCATGCGCTGGTTGATCTGATCCTGACCGCGAGCCAACCGATGTTCATCGTCTGGGGGCCGGCGCGTACCTTGTTCTATAATGACGCCTATGCCGAGATTCTTGCCTCGAAACACCCCGCATTAGGCGTGCCGTTTGACGAGGTTTGGGAAGAGATCTGGGAGGAAGATCTGGCACCGATTGTGGAGCAAGCCTATGCAGGTGTGGCGCTCCATATGGACGATATCCGTTTGATGATGATGCGGAAGGGGTATCTTGAGGAGACGCATTTCTCTTTCTCCTACACTCCGGTGCGCAACTCGGATGGCGAGGTTCAAGGGTTCCTTTGCCCCTGCGCCGAGATCACCGAACAGGTGCTGGAAGAGCGCCGTGCGCGGGTCCGGATGGAGTTTAACGAAGATTGTCGTTCGCTCTCGGACCCGGAAGAGCTGAGCTATGCTGCATCGGAACTCATGGCCCGGCATCTTGGGGTCGAACAAAGCGCCTATGCCGAGATCGACGATGAGGGTGAATTTGCAGTTATCAAGCGGGACTGGAACAGCGGCGGCATCCAAAGCAATACGGGGCGCCACCGGCTTGCTGATTTTGGACCTCAATTCGTTTCTGATCTGACCGCGGGGAAGAGCGTCGTTATCGGCGATGTGCAGGAAGACCCGCGCACCTCTGGCACCGCTGCGGCCCAAGCTTTCGCAGAGCGCAACATTCGCGCCTTTATGAACGTCCCCCATCTGCGCGATGGACGGTTGGTTGCCGTCGTTGCAGTGCATTCGGCTGAAGCGCGTCATTGGCATCCTAAGGACGTCGCTTTGGTTGAGGAAATTGCACAGCGGACTCATGTTGCTGTGGAAAATGCCCGAACCGAGGCCGCCCGTCGGATTAACGAGGTACATCTACGAGAAACACGTGATGCCCTCGCATTGGCGACCACAGCGTCGCATCTCGGCTGGGCCACTTGGGATTTCATCGCCAACACCGTTAGCCTCGATGCCTGCGGCCGCGAAATCATGGGTTTTGACAAGAGCAGGCTCAAGATCGACGATTGGAAAGAGCGGGTTCATCCGGAAGACCGCGCGGCGCTTGATGCGGAAGTCCAGGAAAGCTTGGAGGAACAGAGACCCTTCGATCTTGAATACCGCATCGTTCTCCCTGATGGCAGCCTGCGGTATGTGCACGGCACTGGTTTTATCGAGGCCAATGCGGCAGGCGAGATTGCGACCGGCACCGGCTTTGTGCGCGATGCGACGGAGCAGAAGCAATCGGAAGAGCGTCAGAATGTACTTTTGGCCGAGCTTGACCACCGGGTAAAGAATATCCTTGCGGTTGTGCAGTCCATCGCCCGCCAGAGCCTGAAGCGTGGTGAAGAAGTTGGTCCAGCGGTTGCAGAGCGCTTTATCGGGCGGATCTCTGCATTGGCGCAGTCGCACTCTCTGCTCGCGTCCAGCCGCTGGGAAGGTGCCTCCTTTAGCGATCTGGTGGAGAATTCTGTCGCCCCTTATCGCGGCGAAGATCTGACCCGCATTCAGACCGAAGGGCCGGAGTTCAACGTCACTCCCAAGGCGGCTCAGACCCTCACGCTCGCGCTTCATGAGTTGGTGACCAATGCCGCTAAGTATGGTTCGCTTTCCCGACCTGAGGGTCGTGTAGTGGCGAAATGGGAGGTTCGGGGAGACGCGGATGCGCAGGAGCTTGTCTTTAGTTGGCGCGAAAAGGATGGCCCGATAATTAACGCGGCCCCAAGCCGGAAGGGGTTCGGAACGTTCCTGATCGAACGAATGCTGGTCGCCGAATTGGGTGGAAACGTAGACCGCGATTTTGCGCCGGCGGGTCTGAGCACCGTTATCCAACTGCCGTTTGAAAACCTTGCCACAAAAGGCGTGTCGCCGGTCCAGTCGATCAGCCACGCAACAACCGAAGCGGATGCTGCGCCGGTGCTGGCTGGCAGTCGAATTCTCGTGGTGGAAGATGACTATCTGATCGGGCAGGAAACAATCGCGGCCCTAGAGGCGGCAGGATGCAAGATCGTTGGGCCGGTTACGTCGCTTAAGGAAGCACTGGTCGTGGTTGCGACCGATGATTTCAATGCGGCGGTGCTCGACATCAATCTGAATGGCGAACTCATTTGGCCGGCCGCGCAGGTACTTCATGCGCGCGAAATCCCCTTTGTCTTTACCACGGCCTATTCGAATATTAGCGGGATGCCGACCCAGTTGGAGGCGGCACCTTGGGTCGAAAAACCTTTTGAGGCGAAACGACTGACCGCTACGCTTGCCGCAACTCTGTCGTCACAATGCGAAAAGGTTTCGGGGGCGGAAGAGCGATAGCGATCGCCTCCGGAAACTAATCATTGGACAAGCGGGACAGATTTGCTCTGATCCATTAACTGATTTTTCGGACAATGAATGGTTCGGACGCATGCCGGGCGGGCCACTGGGCCGCACAACCGGAGCGGGCCTAGTTAAGCCGAAGTGCTGCCCTTCTTTCGCCCCATTGCTGGTCGACGTTAAGGCATCCGCACTACCGTGCTCCGGAGAATCTAAATGGTCGCCCGTAATCTTTTTGCCATCGACAGTGAAGCGCTCACCGTTACCTATTCGCGAACGCAAAACGTTGGCGACTCGGTCTTTAACAACTCGTCTTCGCCCAATGGCACGCAATATATCTTCAATGCGGGTTACTCGACGCGCAAGGTCACAGTTGAAGACACCGGCGGCTCTTCGGAGACATTGGAAGACGACAAGCTTTCGTCCCATGTGGTCACCGATGGCGCGGGCCTTGTCCCGGACGGCACGTCGATTGAGGGCGAATCTATCATCCGGCTTCAGGCCATGGATGCCGATGGCACCCCTTCGGGGCCAATTATTAATATCTACGTGCTGTCGCAAAACGGCGATACGGCAGATGTCTGGGGGTTCGCCTCGGACACGCTGCTGGTTCCGGGGACCAGCTACCTCAAGGTTGGCGGCAGCAACATCGGGTCGACCGATTACGCAAACTACCAGACACCATGGCTTGTTACCGTAGACGGCACGGATGGCAACGACATCATTCGCACGGGCTATATGGATGTCGGAGGCGATCAGGTTGACGGCAACGACGGCACCAACGAGGCGATCTATGGTTACGACGGCGATGACTTCATCGACGGTGGTTTGGGTACAGATACGATTTATGGCGGCAAAGGCGACGACACGCTGATCGGTGGCGCCGGTGCGGATGTGCTGGACGGCGGTGATGGCATCGACCTTGCCGATTACAGCACTTCAACCGGTGGCGTGAAGGTTAGCCTCGAACGCGGTGCAGCCGCGGGCGCAGATGGTCAGGGCGATACACTTCGGGATATCGAGAATCTCCGCGGGTCGGAATACGATGACGTTTTGCTCGGTGACGATGAGGACAACCAGATCGACGGCGGTGCCGGGTCTGACTGGATCGAAGGCGGTAAGGGGAAAGACACCCTTATTGGTGGCGCCGGCGACGACTGGCTCGACGGCGGTGACAATGAGGATTCGCTAACCGGTGATGCTGGCAATGACACGCTATTAGGTGGCGACGGTAAAGATACGCTGGACGGCGGCACGGGCGCTGACCTGATCGAAGGCGGCAAAGACGATGACAGCATCCTAGGCGGTGCCGGCGATGACACGCTGCTGGGTGGTGAAGGTAAGGATACCATTCAGGGCGGCGATGGCGATGACAGCATCGAAGGCGGTGACGACGACGACATTCTGATCGGCGGTCTTGGTGTCGACACGATCCACGGCGGCGAGGGCGATGACACGCTCTATGGCGGCAATGAAGGCGAATTTCTTTCGGGTGACGAAGGCGAAGACGTCGTCGTTGGCGGCCATGGGGACGACACGCTCTTGGGCGGCGCGGACGATGATACTGTCTACGGCGGGCTGGGCAATGACAGCATTTCTGGCGGCGAAGGCGATGACTGGCTTATCGGCGCAGCCGGGGATGACACGCTTGACGGTGGACTTGGTGAAGACACGCTTCAAGGTGGCGATGGCGCCGACAGCTTTATCATTGGCAAGGCAGACTATTCCGCTCTTGGAACAACCGAGGACGTGGTCGCGGCGCTCCTGCGCGAAAATCTGGCAGATTTGTCTGGTTGGACCAGCAAGAAAATTGACGAGCTTTTTCCTGACGATGAGGACGAAGACGACGATGACGATGACGACGATGACGGTCACGCCGCATCGAACCTCGACATCGCTGCCATCGGCGACGCCGTACGAGATGTCCTACCGAGCTTCCTTGGCGGGGTGACAAACGACGCCATTGTCGGCTTGGTCGAGACGACTCTTACTGGTCTTGTCGCAGCTGACCCCTTCGGACATCTGGAAGCCGATGACGTTTCCAAACTCATCAAGGACCTTGTAGAACCGCTCTATGGCAAGACCGTCGCAAACCGGGTCGAGGACGCGGTCGAAGACAGTATCGACAGCCAATATGACGCGCTTGATAACCTGCTGAACCCGCCTGAGATCAGCGAGAAAGATCTGCTTGAGCTGGCGCAGCATGTGACGATCGAGGATTTTGAGATCGGCACGGATGTGCTGGTGCTTTCCTCGCACGACTATCTCGGCAAGGTTGGCCTTTCCACAAATGATATCCGTGTCTCGGATACCGAAGGCGACGGCACAGGGGATGCGATCCTGCATCTGCCCGATGGCTCGACAATCACCCTGCGCAACATCAGCGCCCTATCGCTTGACCCTGAAACCCTCGAAACCATGGGCTTCTTGGAATCCGACGACACCAGTGACTTCCAGAACCCCTTCCTGACCGCAGCGGGCAAAATCTTTGGCGGCGGCGGCAATGACGAGTTGGTTGGGTCGCTCAACGACGAAAGCTTCTCCGGCGGCACCGGTAACGATACCGTCTTTGGCGGCGGTGGGGCCGATACGATCTACGGCGGCGAGGGCAACGACCTTATCGAAGGCGGCGACGGCGACGACGTGCTCTACACAGGCACCGGCGATGATACGCTCTTGGGCGGCGATGGTAACGACGTTCTGAACAACTCCTCTGGCGACGACAGCCTCTCGGGCGGCGCGGGCGACGATAAACTGGTCGCCTCGGCCGGCGACGATACGCTGGAAGGCGGTGCGGACAACGATACGCTGATCGGCGGTATCGATAACGACAGCCTCGACGGGGGCGACGGTAATGACCTTCTGAAAGGTGACTTCGAGGTCAACGGGCTGATCGAAGACAATCAGCTCTTTGCATACGAGTACTATGAGCTTGACGGCGTCACGTCCCTCAGCACGCTTGCCGATGCTGGCTTCACCTCTGGGACCGAGAACGACAACACCCCCGACGGCGAAGGCGTCGTCGGCAGCATCGACCCGGGTGCTCTCGACTCCTATCACGGCGGCGACGGCAACACCTTTGCGGTCAAACTGGCCACAAACCTCACCGTCACGCATGGCGGCACCTATACTTTTGATCTGACCTCTGACGACGGCGCGCAGATCTATATCGATGGTGTGCTGCTGAACGACAACGATGGGGTACACTCGGGCAAGACCACTACCGAAAGCATCACGCTGACGGGCGGCGACCACCTTATCGAAATCCTCTACTTCGATAATGAAAGCAGCGAAACGCTGTCGGTCGACATCACCGGTCCCGATACGAATGGGATCACGATCGGGCTGGAAGAGGCGAACCTGTCGACTTCCTTTGACGACTACCTGATCGGTGGGGCAGGTGATGACACCCTCTACGGTGGTCTTGGCGACGATACTTTTGTCTATACCCCCGGCGATGGTCATGACGTCATTGAGGACTTCAACACCGGCAACACCGGTACGCTGTCAGATGGCGATTCAACCAACAACGACTTCATCAACCTGAGCGGCTACTACGACCACATTTCAGAGCTCTATGCTGACCAAGCAGACGATGGGATTCTGAACCAGTCCAACTCCGACGCGGACTACAGCAACAACACGAAATTCGGCACAGGGTCGCTGACCTTTACGGGGGCGCAAAGCAACTCGTCCTTCTACACCGCCGAAAACACCGGTGTGGTTTGCTTTACCTCCGGCACCGCGATCCGGACCCCGGCGGGCGAAGTCTCCATCGACGACCTGAAAATCGGCGATCTGGTCTGCACGCTCGACAACGGCCCACAGGCGATCCGCTGGATTGGTCGCCGCGAGGTCGGGGCGGAGGAGCTTGCAGCGGACGAGAAAATGCGCCCTGTGCTGATCCCTCAAGGCATGTTCGGCGCGCAGCGTGATCTGGTGGTTTCGCGGCAACACGCGATTTTGGTGGAGGATGACCTGTTGGCGCGGGCCATTCATCTGGCGGATGCTAAGGGCTCACAGGCCCGGGTGGCGCATGGCAAAAAGCAGGTGACCTATATTCACCTGATGTTCGACACCCATCAGATCGTCTTTGCTGAAAACGTCGCCTCTGAGAGCTTCTACCCCGGCGCGTCAGCGGTCGAGATGCTGACGGCCTCGGCGCTGGCGGATATGAAAGCGGCCTTCCCCGCGTTTGCGAAGGCGCAGTCGCCCGAGGAACTGGCAGAAATCTACGGCCCGACTGCGCGCCCGATCGCCGGACGCGAAGCGGCGCGCTTTGCAAAGTGGGGCAAGGGGGCGTCCTGCAAAAAGGCCAAGAAGAACCGCTGGTTGGACGCGGCCTGAGCTAAGGGTTGAAGGGTCGGAAGTTGTTGCGGAAGCTGGCTTAGGTCGGCTTCTGGTCGTATCCGGAAAGAAGACCTCTAAAAGCAAAAGAGCCCAGCAATGCTGAGCTCTTTTCGCTTGATATTGGTGCCTAGGAGAGGCATTGAACTAACGTATCATTTAGTGTCAGCCTGTTTCAATAAATTATCAAGCCACTGTTTTTGTTAGACTTGCTTGTATCACCCTGTTTCATCCGGTCCCATGCCATGCTACATGTAGGGGTGGATTGAAAGGGGGATGAAAATTTGACGGCATTGAACAAGCTTTCTTCGGCCAAGGTCAGAACAGCCCCTCCCGGCAAATACTCGGACGGGGGTGGGCTATGGCTGGTTAAACGCGATGACGGTGGCGCTCAGTGGGTGCTGCGCGTTACCGTTTACGGGCGACGCCGTGAGATGGGAATCGGAAGCCTCCAAGCAGTAAGCCTCAAGGAAGCGAGAGAGACAGCGGAGAAATGGCGTGCTGTGGTTCGGGAAGGCAAAGACCCGATTAAAGAGCGTGACCGGAAGCGGCGGCTAGCAGAACGGCAAGATCACACTCTTGCCTCTGTCGCTCATGAGGCGTTCGAAGCTCGCAAGTCGCAATTGAAAGGGGACGGTAAAGCTGGCCGCTGGTTTTCCCCCCTTGAACTTCATGTGCTCCCTAAAATCGGTAAGGTTCCCGTCGAGGAAATCGACCAGCAGGATATTAAGAACGCCTTAGAGCCCATCTGGCATGAGAAAGCCGATACGGCCCGCAAAGCAATGAACCGCCTGAACATCACGCTAGAACATGCAGCGGCAATGGGCCTCAATGTGGATCTTCAGGCAATCTTGAAAGCGAAAGCGCTTCTGGGGAAGACGCGTCACAAGGCGAAGAACATTCCTTACATGCCGTGGCCTGAGGTGCCCGCCTTCTACTCAAGCCTCACTGAGCAGACGCCCACGCACCTCGCTCTGAGATTGCTGATCCTGACAGCGGTCCGGTCATATTGCGTTCGCTTTTGTCACTTGGATCAAATCGATGGCAATGTATGGACTGTGCCCGAAGATAACATGAAAGGGCAGGTAGGGGTCGTGACTGACTTCCGGGTGCCTTTGTCCGATGAAGCCCTAGCTGTCATTGAGTTGGCAAAGCCATTGGCGCGCGAGGGCTACCTATTCCCAAGCGTTCGTAAGGGCGTGATCTCGGACGCAACAATGAGCCGCCACATGGAGCGGAGGGAATTGCTTGCCCGCCCTCATGGCTTCCGTTCGAGCTTCAAAACGTGGTGCGTGGAGACTACCGACATGCCGGAAGTGGTTGTCGAAACCTCACTTGCGCACGTTGTTGGCAGCAAAGTCGAGCGGTCCTATCGAAGAACAGACCTACTTGAACGCCGCCGTCCGCTTATGGTGCGTTGGGCGGATCACGTCACAGGCAAGAACGCCAGCGAGGTGATTAGAATCGCGTGATTCCAGCACCTTAAATCTTGTGGAAACCATTACCTGCTACGAGTGGCATCATTCATTTAATAGAGAGATAACGATGACTGATAAAATTCTACGCTGCCGAGACGTTCAGGAGGTCACGGGCCTCAGTAGGTCTACTATTTACCGCATGATGGACCGGGATGACTTCCCGAAAGCTACGAAGCTGGGCGTTCGTGCCATTGGTTGGCGGCAGAGCGTTGTGAATAGCTGGATTGAGGGGCGTTCCTATGGCTGATGAATTGGTTGGAGCGGTTCAAGCTACACATAACAAAGCAGACGCCGCCGAAGCAGCATGGTCTATCATTCACCATGGGGCAGTATGAATAATTTATCAGTTGAGATGCCGCTCTCTGGGAGGAGGCTTTTAGAGACCTTATACCGACGGGTAAAAATTTAGATTAGTTTTTCTAGAGGACCTTGGTGCGATGAGCCGATAGCCCATCTCAACGATAGGTGGTTTCGATCCTCTTAGATCTCTATGCGGGTAAACATAGCGAGTTGCTGGACGGCAAATTAGATCACCATACTTAGTGTAGCTCTGGTCAATACGATCATAAGTTATTGATTAGTATTGCGAAATTATGACCTGAGTTCAAAATTAACCCAAATTTCGACAAGTAAACGGATCGTGTAACTGACCAGCGGAAATAGGATCGTTTATAATCAAGAACTTATGATGAGTGTGCTGTCGCAGAAATGTAGCCTTATTGAATTATATTCAAAGGTCTGAATGCGGTAATCTTACTAGATTGGAGGCGAGCATGAGCCGCGATCCCAACCGCTGCCCCACGCACCCCGGAGAGTTACTCCGCGAGGATGGAATCCCTGCGACCGGCAAATCAAAAGCTGAAATCTCTCTACTGCTCGGAGTTTCTCGGCAGCATCTTCATGACCTGCTGGCAGAACGCAAACCTGTAAGCCCAGAGGTTGCGGTGCGCATTGCAAAATTGTTCGGCACCGCGCCTTTGTTTTGGATCAGGATGCAGGGTGCCTATGATGCTTGGCATGCTTCCCGCGAAGTTGATGTTTCGGCTATTCTAACACTGAGCACTGTGTCTGGGGCTTCTACAACGGCCTGAGGAAATCGGGGGCTGGTGACGCGCAGCCACCTGCATTTTATGCGCCAACCTCGCTTATACCGATCGGTATAAAGTCTCCGAAGCGAGGCCTCCCTCGGCATGATGCCCACTGAGCGCCTACAAGATGATTACAGAGAGGCTGCAATACTCCCCCCCTTACTTGTTCGGCACCGCGCCTTTGTTTTGGATCAGGATGCAGGGTGCCTATGATGCTTGGCATGCTTCCCGCGAAGTTGATGTTTCGGCTATTCCAACACTGAGCAGAGAAACGCGCGAAAGTTGGTGATGCCCTGAGGGGCGGCATATCATGGCGGTGTTCAGACGCCGTCGATTCTCTGCTGAGAAAAGGATATGCCACATGTCAGAGTCTACCATCACCCAACTGCCCGATCCATCGGGATTTAGCGCCGATCCGTTCACGGATGTCATCCGCGATGGCGCGCGCAAGCTGATCGAACAGGCGGTCCAGGCCGAGCTGGCCACCCTCATGGCGGCCTTTTCCAATGAAAAGCTTCAGGATGGGCGGGCACGTCTTGTCCGTCATGGTCACCTACCGGAACGCGATGTGATGACCGGCATTGGTCCGGTGCCCGTGAAGGTGCCGCGGGTTCGGGATCGG
>NZ_FNBP01000033.1 GCF_900102535.1 Sulfitobacter delicatus
TGGACAATGAGCGATGCAGATAGCGAACCGTCCGTGCAGGAGGTCCGCGTCATCGCTCTGGTTAGTGTACTTGACTTGGACAACATATCCGTTTCAGTCGCGATATGTCTGATAGGCCGAGGAAACAGCCTTTCAAACACCGGCCCAAAAGGGCAGCAACCGAGATCATCCCCTAACGCGGGGCGATCAAACATGTTGTTAGTATCTCTCTTTACGATGTCAATCACGTGCATCCGAGGATGTCACGCAAACGTCCAGATTGGACGAGCAAAAGCGCCGTAGCGCTCTTGCTGATCTAATCTATCAGCTGTCTTTGAACCAGTCAGGCAGGTGTGTGCGATACTCGAAGTTAACCGATCTAGCGCGAAGCACATTCAATTGCGCATCCCTTACTGGGTTGCGGTTGATGGTGCGGTAAGCTTTCGTCCGTGCGCGCTTCCATTCCAACTCGGTCAGCGTCTCTATCCGATCGTAGAAGCGTTCAGCGTCCGCAGTTGCCTGCGACCAGATCTTACCAGGGAGACCGTTTTCTGGCCTATTAGCAATTTCGGTGCGATGCTGATTGGCTAAACTCAAAGCCGCTATGTTCGCGTATTTGAGGTGAACCAAGTAGACGCCTTTCGGCAGGGTGAACGCCGTGTCCGCTAAATGATCTGCGGAAACTTCGATGCCGTGACGCACAAGATGCGTACTGCGTTTTACCGCCCAAGCTTTACTGTAGTGGCCCGAGAAAACCGCGCTTCGCCGATGGGCAAAGACGTTTGCGCCCTCTGGTACCTCTGCGTCTCTGATATCCTCAACCAGGTTAAGGCCCAAAGCGAACAGAGCGTCAGCCCTATGCTGCGCAGCGAACAAGCTTTCGAAATCCGCGAAGCGCTCAGGATCCAAGCAGATCAACTCATCCGCGTCAGTCCGGATAACCCAATCATACAAAGCGCCAAGTCCGTCCTGCAATCCGTTGAGTAGATGCCCACGAACGCGATCAAAACCGGACAGGTCATCCCGAGGAACCGTGATCACGTTTGCCCGAGGGCAAAGTTCAGCAACCTTTGCGTCATGACCGTGGGCCACAATATAAATATGTTCCGAACCAAGGTGTCGTGAATAATGTGCGTACCATTGTGATAACGCCCAGTAATCTCGGTAAACCATTGTGATCGCACAAATCTTCATGTCTTCTTCTAATCCTTTCGGATCGGAGGGGACAAGAGAATTTATGGTGGAGCCTAGGAGGATCGAACTCCTGACCTCCTGAATGCAAATCAGGCGCTCTCCCAGCTGAGCTAAGGCCCCAAAAGGGTTCTGCACTGCAGATGCGATGGTGGGTCGAGGAGGACTTGAACCTCCGACCTCACGCTTATCAGGCGTGCGCTCTAACCACCTGAGCTACCGACCCATACGGGCGGTAGCCCGTGTTCTATTTTCTGAAGAGATATGAGGACGGCTCGGTTCTAA
>NZ_FNBP01000031.1 GCF_900102535.1 Sulfitobacter delicatus
CTAGTTGCCTAGAAACCGGGCCTCCTTCTCGCGAACTTACGGAGGTATTTTGCCGAGTTCCTTCAACATAGTTCTCTCAAGCGCCTTGGTATTCTCTACCTGTCCACCTGTGTCGGTTTAGGGTACGATCTAGCGATGGAGCTATTTCCAGGGACCTCTAAGCAGCCCATTCAATCCGATAAGGATGAACTACCCTCGAGATCCGTCACTTCCATCTGGCCCAGGAATATTAACCTGGTTCCCATCGACTACGCCTTTCGGCCTCGCCTTAGGGGTCGGCTTACCCTGCTCAGATTAGCTTTAAGCAGGAACCCTTGGACTTTCGGCGAGAGTGTCTCTCACACTCTTTGTCGCTACTCATGTCATCATTCTCACTAGTGATCTCTCCACCGGATCGCTCACGCGCCAGCTTCACAGAAAGCTCCTTGTGTCCAATACGTCCCGAAGGACGATAAGGACACATGGAACTATGTCACACTACGCTCTGCTACCATGCAATAAATGCATCCTCAGCTTCGGCTCATGGCTTGAGCCCCGTTACATCTTCGCCGCAAGACAACTTATTTAGACCAGTGAGCTGTTACGCTATCTTTAAAGGATGGCTGCTTCTAAGCCAACCTCCTGGTTGTTTTGGTCGTCTCACCTGCTTTCCCACTTAGCCATGAATTAGGGGCCTTAGCTGGAGGTTAGGGTTGTTTCCCTCTTCACGACGGACGTTAGCATTCGCCGTGTGTCTGCCGACTAGTACTCCTCGGTATTCGGAGTTTGGTTAGGATCAGTAAGCCTGTGGGGCCCCATTACCCATCCAGTGCTCTACCCCCGAGGGTATTCGGTCGACGCTCTACCTAAATAGATTTCGCAGAGAACCAGCTATCTCCGAGTTTGATTGGCCTTTCACCCCTAGGCACAGCTCATCCCGATCTTTTTCAACAGATGTGGGTTCGGTCCTCCAATAAGTGTTACCTTATCTTCAACCTGGCCATGCCTAGATCACTCGGTTTCGGGTCTGATCCCACGAACTCAACGCCCTATTAAGACTCGCTTTCGCTACGCCTACACCTAACGGCTTAAGCTTGCTCGTGAGACCAAGTCGATGACCCATTATACAAAAGGTACGCTGTCAGGACGCAAGGTCCCTCCAACTGTTTGTAGGCGTTCGGTTTCAGGTACTGTTTCACTCCCCTCGTCGGGGTGCTTTTCACCTTTCCCTCACGGTACTGGTTCACTATCGGTCAGTAAGGAGTACTTAGCCTTCGAAGGTGGTCCTCCGATCTTCAGACAGAATTTCACGTGTTCCGCCCTACTTAATACGTCCAATCATGCTTCTTATACGGGACTATCACCCACTTTGGTTGCGCATTCCAACGCATTCTAACCACACTCATGGCTCGGCTGGTCCCCGTTCGCTCGCCGCTACTAGGGGAGTATCATATTGATTTCCTTTCCTCCGGGTACTTAGATGTTTCAGTTCCCCGGGTTTGCTTTTTTAAGCCTATATATTCAGCCTAAAAATACCTGGTTTACCAAGTTATTAGCTACCCCGAAGGGTAGTAATAACAAAGTATCAGGTGGGTTGCCCCATTCAGAAATCCATGGATCAAAGCTTATTCTCAGCTCCCCATGGCTTATCGCAGAGTATCACGTCTTTCATCGCCTCTTACTGCCAAGGCATTCACCAAACGCCCTTTTCGCGCTTGATTTGATCCAGAAAAAGCAAGACTTG
>NZ_FNBP01000023.1 GCF_900102535.1 Sulfitobacter delicatus
GCCTCCCAGTCCGGCGCATATTTGTCCAACATGTGAAGCGACGTGCCCTGAAGCGCGGCGATCCGCTCGGTCCCCATGAGTGACATGAACATCTTCTTGCGGTGCTGATGAGCAGCGCCGTCCAATCCCTGAACCCCGCCTTCCCCCAGCAGGGACTTCTGTATGCGGCCCGGCATCGAGCCCGCGCGGATCAGCCGATCCTCCCAATAGAAAACTTCCGCCGCCGCCGCGCCGGTCATGCAGATCGTCTCTTGAAGGAGGATGCGGGTTTCGAACAGGTCTGTGTCGAGTGCGCGGCAGGTCTCCGAAATGAACCCATATGGGTTGCGCAGCAGGGCAAGTGTGCTGTCAAAGCCTTTCGCAGATGGTATGCCGAACATGGGTTACACCCCCGTTGTGTTTTCCTTGCCTTGACCCTGACCAGGCTTGTCCGTCGCAGAGCGGAAGCTCTCCCAGAACAGTAGGGCCGCGCCGCAGAAAATCGTTACGTCCGCGAGATTGAAGGACGGCCAGTGGTATGATCCGTAATGGAAGTCGAGAAAGTCAGGAACGGCCTGATAGCGCAGCCGGTCGAGGACATTGCCGAGCGCGCCGCCGATGATCAGACCGAGAGCGGCAGCCGTCAGCCTGTCCGGCGCGCGCCACAACCAGATCAGCAGCCATGCCACGATTACGGCAGCAAGTGCGATGAGACCCCACCATGGCACGATCCCGCCCAACATACCGAAGCTGACGCCATCGTTCAGAACCCGCACGAGATTGAGAAAGGGCAGAACCTCGACTCCGCGCTCAAGCGCCGGGGCGTTCAGGGCAAGCGCCTTGATGCCCTGATCGAGACCGAACGCCGCGATGGCGCAAACTCCGCCCAGAACGCGGCCGTTCATGCAGTCGTCTTCAGATCGGCCCGCGCATCGCGAATGATCGCCCAGGACGAGTGCAGGAACAGTCCGGCGATGCCGAAGGCGACGATGAGGTCCGGCCAGGCGCTGCCCAGCCACGCCACGAGACCGGCGGCAACGACAACCGCCGCATTGCCGATGGCGTCGTTGCGAGAGAAAAGCCAGACGGCCCGCATGTTCGCGTCGCCCTTGCGGAACGGCAGCAGCGGCAGAACGGAGATGACGTTGACGACAAGGGCAATCATGCCAAGCAGGCCCATGAGACCCGCATCCGGCGTCGTCCGTTCGAAGATCCGGACGATGGTCGTGCCGAGGACGCCGAGACCGAGGAGCCCGAGGAAGATGCCCTGGATCAAGGCCGACCGTGCCCGCCAGGCGAGGCTCCAGCCGATGGCCAGCAGGCCAAGGAAGGTGATCGCGCCGTCGCCGATGAAATCGAGCGCATCGGCTTTCACGGCCTGTGACCCGGCGATGAACCCGCCGATCATTTCAACGACACCGTAGCCCACGTTCAGGATCACGACGATCCAGAGCGCGCGTCGGTAGGCCGGGTCCTGATGGGCGGGATTCGGCGGAATGTCTCCATCGCCCTCGATCCGGTCGAAGCCGTAGCCGGTCACCGCAACGGCCTTTTCGATGTCCGGCAGGCGCGCTTCGGGGGCGCTCAGTGTCATGATGTGCGTCGCCGCCGACACCTTCACATCGTCAGCCGCGACTCCGGCCGACTGCGCCGCCCGCTCGATCTGCGCGGCATCCTTCGCGCAGTCCATACCGGAAACCCGGTAACGGACGGGCGGAACATCTGCCGTCGATCCGGCACTTTCGGTGTTGGCCATGGTCGCGCTATTCCTGCTAGAATGAATTGAAGAAAAACGTATCAGCGAGGAGTGATATGGCCCAAATCGTCGATGACCGCAAGAGCGCGACCATCGAGCGACGGGCGAAGCTGTTCCGCGGCTTCGCGGACCCGAGCCGCCTGGCCATCCTCGGTGCACTTTGCAACGAGCCATTGGCCGTTCACGAGCTCGTCGAGCGGACGGAACTATCGCAACCCAACGTCTCCAACCACCTGAGATGCTTGCTGGACTGCGGACTTGTCGCGAGCGACCGCGATGGGCGCTTCATCCGCTACCGTATCAGCAGCCCGCGCATCACGGTTCTTCTGAGTGATGTGGACGCACTTCTCGACGTGGTCGCAGAGGGTGTCGAGGCGTGTGACAATTATCGTGGGGCATAAACGGTCAGTTGCGAGACACACCCCTGCCCTTTCGATCCAGCAAGACCCGTCAGCTACCCTCATAGCCAAGAAAAACAGGCTAACGAACGCCGAAGACCGCTCTGCCCTGCCCCATCGCCGACTGTTGCGAAAATATGTTGCGAATTATCTTGATTGAGCAACAAGAAAGCGCAACAATCTGCGCGTGAACCTTGGCTATGCTCGCATTTCCACAGATCGCGGTCAGGATACCGCCGCGCAGCTCGACGCGCTGCGTACCGCCGGGTGCGAGCGCGTGTTCGAAGAACGCGCGTCCGGTGGACGTTGGGATCGGCCGGAGCTGCACCGGATGCTCGACCAGCTCCGCGACGGCGACGTGGTGATCGTCTGGAAGCTCGACCGGCTGTCGCGGTCGCTGAAAGACTTGCTTTCCATCATGGAGAAGATAGATGCCGCCGGGGCCGGGTTCCGGTCACTGACCGAAGCCATAGACACTACGACCCCTGCTGGGCGCATGATGATGCAGATGGTTGGCGTCTTCGCCGAGTTCGAGCGCGAGATGATCCGTGAGCGCACGCGCGCCGGGTTGGAGCGCGCTCGCAAGAAGGGACGCCACCCAGGGCGCAAGCCGAAGCTCTCCGGCGACCAGCGCCGGGAAATCCGCGACCTAGTGCGATCCGGCAAGCGTACCGAGGCCGAAGCTGCACGCCTGTTCAATGTTCACCGGTCCACGATCAGCCGTGTCATGCGGGAGGCGTCACCCGATGCAGCAGCTTGAGATGTTTCCCGAGGATATCCGCATCGAGCGCGTGGATCACGACGTCAATATGTATCGCTTCTATCGGCTGCGCTTGATGCCGGACCTCTTCGGCGGCGTGTCGCTGTTACGTGAGTGGGGCCGCATCGGCACCCAGGGGCGGCACAGGATCGACTGTTTCGAGGATGCAGGCCGCGCCGCCGACGCGATGGTTGCGCTCTACCAGGCAAAGCAGAAGCGGGGCTACCAACTCTCGGGATGAGGTTTGGCCGCTTCTCCCCTACCCCACCCGGCTTGAACACGCTCGACTTGAGACACAGATACCGTGTGCAAGTTGGTCGTTTTTGGTGTATTATTGCACCAAGCTATAGGAGATCGTTATGCCCAGACAGACCATTACGCTCAGCGACCCAAACCATGCCTGGTTGCAGGCGCGGGTTGAGAGTGGCGAGTTCAAAACCCAAACCGAAGCTGTTAACGACGCATTGCGTCGCGCCCGAGAGATCGAGAACGGCGTGGAAGAGATCAGAGCGAAACTCATTCGTGCAGAGCAACGCGGTTTCACCGATATGACCCCTGACCAGATTCTCAAAGAATCCAAGGAAGAATTGCGCAAAAATGGGGACTTATAGGCTTTCAGAGGAAGCGAAAGACGACCTGATAGGTATCCACCAGTATGGTGTAAGAAAATTTGGCGAAGCACGGGCTGATGCATATTTCTGGCAGATCATTGAAAGGTTCGATGTGCTGGGCGAGACCCCGCTGCTCTACCAAGAAGTGCCGGAAATCCGCGAAGGCTACCGGCGCAGCGTCTGCGGGGTGCATTCGATCTATTATCGGCTCGATGGCGACAATGTTGAGATCATGGCCATCCTAAGATCGCAGGATGCAGCCTTGCGCTTTGGAAGGTCGAAGCCATGATGCTTCAGCGTTAAAAATAACTTTAGAGTTAAAGATGTAGTTAGGGTTGACTTTATCTCTAACTTTGCCATTGTTGTGTGTATGTACGTAATCACCTTCGCAAACCCGAAAGGCGGGTCGGGGAAAACGACTTCCGCCATGCTCCTTGCCGAACAGATCGCCCTTTCGGGCGGTCGGGTGTCCATTCTCGATCTTGACCCAAATGCCAACATTCTTGCTTGGTCTGAAGGCAGGCAGGCGGCGGGACGCGATGTGCCTTTTGCTGTTCATGCGCGGCCGCAGGCCGAGGACACGGTAGAACTGATTGATCAACTTGCTGACGAAGCTGATTATCTGATCATCGACTTGGAAGGATCGAAAGATCAGGTCGTCACCTTCGCGCTTTCCCGAACGGACCTTTGCGTTATCCCGCTCGACGGTTCGCCCATGGAGGCTCGACAGGCGGCTGCGGCCGTTCGGCTTGTGCAGACCACATCGAGCATGATCCGCGCACCAATAGCATATTCGCTGCTGTTCACGCGAACCAACGCAGCCTTCCAAACCACGGATGAACGCGACGTGCGGCAAGAGATGGAGATCAATAACATCCCGACTTTGCCGATCCGCATCGCAAAACGTGCGCCCTATACCCGCATCTTTCGCGATGGGGTGCTTCTGGCGGAATTGCCCGACATCGTTACGAACGAGCATCAAGGCAAGACGGCATCTGTTACAGACAAAGCCCTAAAGCAGGTGGCCGGAGCCATTGAGAACGCCCGTGATTATGCTCAGGCTGTCATTCATGCTCTCACGAAAGAGAGAGCAGCATGAGCAAGTATGGATTTGACGGCGGTATCGACCTCCCCAACCCCTCCGAGTCTTCAAAGACGCGGCCCAAAGCCGAACCGGGTTCTGTTGAGAAGGCCGTCGAGGCTGGCAAATCCCTCGGCTTTGTCAGCCGGGACGCTTCCACACGGCTGAAACCCGGCCCGAAGCGTAGGGAGCCCCAAGACAAGGTTTCGATTCCGGGACCGAAACGTGTTGTCGACAAATTCCGGGCATTCTGCCAGGACCGCGACCTCACGCTCTGGCAGGGACTTGAACTGTTGCTTTCAGAGAAGCAAAGCGGGTCAGATTAGGGACGGCCGCGTTTCTCGAAGACCTTCTTGCAGAACCCGATGAAGGCGGCGTTGGGGTTGCGGGGCGGTACCGTCATCCACTCTCGCCATTCCTGTTCGAGGACATATACATCCCATCCCGGCGCGACCGCCCGCGCGTCATGGTAGGCTTCCGGGTCGAGCCGTATGTGCAAGGGGGTAGGGGAAGCGATTCCCGCTTGATCGCTGCGCCGGTTGGTGAAGATCACCATGTCGTTTTCCATCCTCACAGCGTAGTCAGGCATGTGGGCATGTTGCCCATCTTGGCGCACGATACTCATGACCAGGCGGCGAAACTCTTTTGCAGTAGAGCAGGAGCCGCACTTGGCTTGCAGCTTCGCCAGCCCGATCTTCCATTCCTGCTTTGCCCCACAATGTTTTCGGGCAAGCTCATAGATGCGTCGCTCCAACGGTTTGCGCAGACGGAAATAATCACGGTGCAAGGTCAGCACCTCACGATGCCGGATGGCGTTGAATACCCAATCCGAAAGCCTGATTTCCACCTCCTGCATCCGTCCGTCGCGTGTCTCACGAACGATCCTGAATCGGTCAATCAGTCCGAAGCCATCGAACTCTTCCTTGCCGCCAGTGATAAGATTGGTTGTGATCACCGTGCCCTGAAGACGTTCCAGGGCAGCCCTGAGCTGTTCATACCCGCGCCCGTCCGTTCCTCGATTAGTGGCCTTCAGTATGTCATATGCTCTGAAGCGAATGATCGGGCTGACCTCACGTTCTTCATTCAGCGCTGCGATGCATTGGCTGATGCAGTAAATCAGCACATCACGGTCATGGACCGTCGCCAGGCCCTTCATCGAGGGCGTAATCTCAACAAAATTCTGTCCGTTCTCATACCGCCGAATCCGTCGGTCCGGCTTGGTCGATATTGAGAAGATCGGGTGTTCCATCGACGCCATGTCACCTTTAGGCGCAGCATCAAAGATGTCGCAGACAAAGAAGTCCGCTTGCTGCATCCGATCCGGCAGGAGCGGAGATCGAGAGTTCGTGTTTTCACCCACCATTCGCCCACATTCGTGTTTTCACACACCAAGGTCAAGAGATTCGTGCTTTTACACACCATCTTTCGTGTTATCACCCACCGTCTTTCGTGCTTTTACACACCGAGCGACTAAAGAAAACTATATATTTCAGTTGGATAGAGGCAATCACTCAGGGCGTAACACAGATTCTAACACATATTTAACACCCAGAATGGCGCGTTGAATTGACCCGCAGCGCCCCAGATTCTGTTCAACGCTGGTAGAACACGCAGGCGTTGACGCCCTCTGTTGTGGCCGTCCATGTCGCCCCGAGGACAGCGCATGTGGAGGGGGTGCTGGCTAAGAAACGGGGCAGGGCGACGGTCATCGCCAAAGCCAGAACGAGCGCACCCAGACCGAACCAGGGCCAGTAGGATTTCCAGCGCTCCAGCCTTTCTTCCCGGTCCCGGATATTGCGGAGAAGGTTGCCGCGATCCTCGCTGGCCTGATCGAGGACGGCAGCCGTCTTGTTCGTTCGCAGGTCCAGATGATTGACCGTGCGGTCGAGACGCTGGAGCGTGTCCAAGAGGCGCGCCTCGACGGCCTGTCCGATCCGGTCGCCGAACCCGGCGGGATCATTCTGGCTCTGCACGGTCACGGCCGCTCGCCGCGCCTCGTTCGCCGCCGTGGTCGCACGGTTGATCGCCTTGGTCTGATCCTCCACTTGGTCGGACAGGTTCAGCGCCAGGCTCGCCAGCCGGTCGAGCGTTTCGCGCAGCTCATCGTCGGAGAGGGCAGGGAGGTCGGGCTGGTCAGACATGGGCGGTTTCCTTTTCGGGGTCAGGCGTCCTGCGGGACGAACAGCCTCTTGAACTCGGGGTCGGCGTAGTAGCGCAGCTTTTGGGCGAGGGCCGAGGGTTGGCCCTGAACGCGCAGAAGCTGCAACTCGGGCGGCATCTGCATGATTTCATCGGGGGTCAGCAGATCGCGGCCCGTGAGGTTGTTGGAGAAGCTGGGGCTGTCGCCCGGCTTGTAGCTGTCCGTCTGGAAGCCCGTGGTTTCCTGGCCGATCATCTGGCTCAGCCATTTGGCGGTCTCGAAATCATTCACGCCGAAGACCTGTTGCACCCCGGCATTGGCAATGAAGGTGCCCGCGCGTTCGCCGTAGAGGTCTTTGAGCTGGCTCATGTCCTGCAGGATGGGCCAGAGCTGGAGGCCATAGCCCGCCATCAGTCCCATGGCGCGCTCCACAGCCTCCAGACGGCCCAGAGCCGCAAACTCATCCAGCAGGAAGAGGGCAGGGGCCTTGAGGCGCTGAGAAGCGCCCTGAGCGCCTACAGAGGCCTCAGCGTCCCGTGCGATGTCCTGGAGGGCCTGAGAGACCAGGAGGCGCAGCCAGCGGCTGTAGGCGTCCATCCGGTTCGGTGGCAGCACCAGAAACACCGAGGTGATCCGGTGGCGCAGATCGGAGAAGTGGAAATCCGACCGCGACGTGACTTTGGCAATGCGCGGGCTGTCCAGAAAGTGCGTGTGGCGCTGTGCGTTCGACAGGACCGAGGCGGCTTCGCGATCCGCCTTGCCAAGGAAGCGGTTGGCGGCGCGGGCAATCAGACCACCCGCCGCATCGCTGTCCTGCATCAGCTCCAGCAGCGCGCGCAGCTTTTCCGGGGGCAGGGTGAGATATTCCCGGACGGTGGCCAGGCAGCGCCGGTCGCGGTCCTCGTGGCAGACGCAGAACATGATCAGCCCGCCAAGGATGGCTTTGGCTTCCTCGTTCCAATGCGCTTCCGTCACCTGTCCCGGCGGGTCCATCACCAGCGCCACTGTCAGGGAGGCCGCATCCTCGCCCAGATCGAGGCTGTCCGGCGTCAGCCGGTCGAGCGGGTTGTAGGCGGCGGATGGCATCCCCGAAACGTCGAAGGGATCGAGGACATGGGTGGTCCCGAACCGCCGCCGGGCTTCCCCGGCGATCCGGGCATTCTCGCCCTTGGGGTCGATGACCAGCACCGAGCGTTCAACTGCCAGCAGGTTCGGGATCACCGTGCCGACGCCTTTCCCGGCCCGCGTCGGGGCGAGGGTGATCAGATGGGCGGGGCCGTCATAGCGCAGCAGCCGCCCGGTCCCCGGATTGCGCCCGATCAGGAGGCCGTCATTCCCCTGAAGCTTCTTCAGCTCCTTACGGCTGGCGAAGCGGGCCGAGCCGTGACTGTCGCCCGTCAGACCGAAGAAGGCATCGGCCCCGGAGGTCTTGCGCCAGTATTGGAACCCGAAGACCGCGCCGATGAAGACAGGTGGCGCGATGATGATCCATTCCCAGGCAGAGTGACCAAGCGGAGGTCCGAAGGCTGTCATGGCCACGACGCCCCCGATGATGAACCCGATCATCCAGCCCAACAGGATGGGCGTGAAGATCAGCCGACCGAAGAACCGGAACAGTCCGTCAAAGAGGCGGATCACGCCCCGCATCAGGACGGCGTTTCCGGGTCAGAACTGGACGGGGCAGGGGAGGGGGCATCCCAATCCGCGAAGGCCTTGCGGTCCTGTTCGCGGGGGAGGTTGCGGATCAGCCGGTCGAGCATGGCGGCGGCACTGGAATCCCTTTCCGCCAGATCGAGGAGCGCCCCGCCCAGGATCACCTTGCGCCGCGTGTCGAGTTTACGCTGTCTGGTGCTTTCCCGGTTCTTCAGTGCCTGAAGACGGGCCTTGGCCTGGGCATATCGTTTCTCGGCGCGTTCAAGTTCTGTTTCTGCCAAATCTCTACCCTCGCCACCAAACATTCTTGTGGTTGAAGTTGTTCTTGCCAGATCAACCGATAGCGCTTACCCGTAGGCCTGTAAAGGACAAGGGCGCACTTATGCAAACTCTCCACCTGCGGTTCCGAGATTTGCGTGCGATCTCTCCGGGGCAAAGCCCCAGCCGATGGCAGACCCCTTCGATGCGGAGCGCATCGACATGGAAGGGCGCGCCGCCCCTTCCAAACCTTCCCAGCCCAACCTTGGCGGTTGGATCGCGTCCAGTCTCTTCGCACCAGCGTCCCGACCGATGCCCCTCTACGGGGGCCGGTTTGCCGCTGGCGTCTCCGTTCCGGGAGGCGTGGATCACCGGACCTGCCGGTGTCGATCCACGCCGGGTTTGCCCCCGGCAAACCGCCCGTGAGCTGCCTCATGGTCCCGCCCCCTACGAGGCTGGGGATCATGAGGCAGCTCACGGGCAAGCCCGCGCCTCAGCCACCCTGCGGGCGGTTTCGGGCGGGCTGTCTTTTCCCCTCCGGCCCCAGCGTTGTGGGGCGCGGGCCTACGGGGAAAAGACGGCTGACCGGACAGCCCATGTCGGGGCATTGGCCGGGGTCAGCAGCGGCGCTTGTCGGCAGCGGTGCGACCGCGCACTGCGAAATCGTCTCCGTCGAGGGGTGCGCTGATGGCCAGCTACCACCTCTCCGTGAAGACGATCAAACGCAGCGCCGGACGCACCGCGACGGCGGCAGCGGCCTATCGTGTCGGCGAGCGCATCGAGTGCCAGCGCGAGGGGCGTATCCACGACTACACCCGCAAGCAGGGCATCGAGGAGACCTTCATCGTCGCCCCCGAGCATGCCCCGGCCTGGGCGCAGGATCGGTCCGCGCTCTGGAACGCGGCCGAGGCCAGCGAGACCCGCCGCAACTCCGTCACGGCCCGCGAGTGGGAGCTGGCCCTGCCGTCCGAGATCAGCGCCGAGGACCGGTCGCAGATCACCCGGAAATTCGCCGAGGAGCTGGTCAGCCGCTACGGCGTGGCGGTCGATGTGGCGATCCATGCGCCGCACCGGGAAGGCGACCAGCGCAACCACCACGCCCATGTCCTGACCAGCACCCGCAAGCTGGAGGCCGAGGGCTTTACAGCCAAAACGCGGGTGCTGGATTCCGCAAAGACCGGCGGTGTCGAGATCGAGCAGATGCGCGGCCTTTGGGCCGAGTTGCAGAACCGTGCGCTGGAGCGTGTCGGGGAGGTTGAGCGGGTCGATCACCGGTCGCTTGAGAAGCAGCGCGAGACGGCGCTGGATCGTGGCGACAAGCTGTCTGCCGAGGAACTGGACCGCGACCCGGAGCTGAAGCTGGGGCCAGCGGCCAATTCCATGGAACGGCGCGCGAAGGCGATGGCTGCGCGGGAGGGCCGGGAGTATGTGCCGGTGACGGAGCGCGGGGCCGTGGTCCATGCCGCCCGCCAGGCCCGCGCCGCGTTTCGCGACATGCGCGAGCGGCTGGAGCTGGCGCGGGAGACTTACGGCATCGAGCGCGAGGCGGGGCAGGGGCGCGTGTCGGCCGGTCTGGCGGCGCTCAGGGCGGCGACATCTAAAGAGCGGAGTGGCGGGCGCGAGAAAGGGGATTTTCGGGACCGGTTGGCGCAGGTTGTGGGCCGGTCACGGGACCAGGACGACACGCCAAAGCCGGAAGGCCGCAATTATGCGCGTGAGCGGCTGAAGGAGATCATGGAGAAAGACGACGGGCGGGACGGCCAGACGGCGGTTCACAAGCTGGACGGTCACAGCGAGTATGAGCTTGGTCAGGAGGCCGGGCGCGGGGAGCGCAGGCCGTCCATGAAGGAGCGTCTGGAGGGCGTGCTGAACAGGCCGCGCGAGCGATTGGAGATCGAGGACACGCCGAAGAAGGACCGGGAAGCAGAGAACGAGCGGGAGATCGACAGGGACACGGATCGTGACCGTGGCCTCAGTCATTGACACTGGACGGAATCAAGAGACTGGCCGGAGGCGCTTGGAGCCAAGGTCACAGCCCTGACAAAACTCAAGGTGCTGGGGGAGTTGGTGATCGAGACCTGTTCGGTCGCGATGCGCCTTGGCATGGCGGACATCTGGACCTGGCTGCGCGGCGAGGGGCTGCGTCTGGCCGTCTGTTCAAACCTATCCAGCGACCATGTTGCGGCCTTGCGGGACACGCTGCCCGGACAGCCGGAGGTGCTGTCCTGCAAGGTCGGGGCGATCAAGCCGGAGCCAGCGATCTATGCGCGGGTGGACGGGTTGCAGATCAAGGTGGATAAGGTGCTGTTCGTCGGGGACACGCCGCGCGCCGACATTGAGGGGTCGCAGGCGGCGGTCATTCATCATCCCCATGCACAGCCTTGTGGTGCTCGCGACGGGCGTCGCGGAGAATTTTGACCCCACCCCAGATGAATATACCGGCAACGGCGACGCCGACGGCCAAGTCCGGCCAGTTGGAGCCCAGCCACCAAACGAGTCCTCCGGCAACGAGGATGCCGCCATTCGCCGCGAAATCGTTCCAGCTGAACGTATTCGCAGCGCGGACGTTGACGTCGGGATCGTCTATCCTGTTCAGAAGCCAGACGCAGATCACGTTCACGATGGCCGCAATCACCGACATCACGATCATCAACCCGCCGAGCGGCTCTGATCCGGCGTAATAGCGCCGGACCGCGTCCACCAAAACCCCAATCGCGAACAGCAGCAGCATTCCCCCGGAGACGTTTGCGGCCGCTCGTTTCCACTTGTCCGTCCGCGTCAACGCGAAGAGACTGATGGCATAGACGACCGTGTCGGAAGTGTTGTCCAGCCCGTTGGCGATCAGACCGCTGGAATCCCCGATGGCTCCGGTAATGAAGAATCCTATGGCAATCGCCAGATTCAGCAGCAGCACGATCCACAGTGCGCGTCTTGCCGATGCGTTCTTTTGCTCTGCCATGTAACGTCCGACCTTCAAGCTAGAATTTCGTTACTGTATTAACTTGAGGGCGTCGTTTAGGTTCCAGCCTGGACCGGCTTAGATCGGCCATGACCCCGGTCGGTTCGCTAGAATGTATCTCTCAGTTAACGGGTTCACGATTTTGAGATCGGCGGGCGTTTGAAGCCCCGGCGGGTGAAGGTTTTACAAAGCCGAGAAATGCAGCCATCGGAGGCGTCCACGTGAAAACGGTCGTCTGTCCGATTGCTGCTATTCCGAACAGATTTTTATCGAGCCTAACCACCTGGTCCACGTGCCGTGGCACCGAGGATCGGCACCTCAATCGTGAGTTCGTCCATGTCGTAGAATTTTAGCCGGAGCGGGAACGATTGGCCTTCCAGCAGGGGTTTTTCCAAATCAATCATCATCACATGGAAGCCTCCCGGTTCGAGCGTAAGCGTCACGCCGGGCTCGATAGTCGCGGTAGGTAACGCGCTCATTCTGGCAACGCCTTTGGTATCAACCTCAGTCTTGTGCAGCGCAACAATTGAAGCGAGGTCGGTTCGGGCATCGATAAGCCGCAAAGGTTCGGGGGTCGTATTTCGCACCGAAAAATATGCGGTACCGACACCGCCCTGCTCGGCGGCCGGCGCCCAGGCATTCTCCACGACAGCGTCTCCATCGGCCGTCTGTTGCGCCGTCGCATGGGCGGGAGGAATGAGTAATGTCGCGACCAAGGCGCTACACCCCAACTTGGAAAGAAAAGTTTTACTCACGGGACCAGATCGTTTGGGCATTTGGATGAAATTTCTCGATACAGATCATATTCTGGATTCTTCGCACAGAATGCGCGGAGACGTTTTTTTACGAAGATCATGGCGGCACGCTCAGGATCCATTTCGACGCTTTATGTTGCGCAGGGTGAACCGGGTTTTCGGCAGAGGCGGCAACTGTCCGGTGTCCAGTTTCAGATTCTGATCTGGCACATCGTAGTCGATCTCATTCACAAGATATCTGCAAAACGCCTTCATCTGGCTGATCGCGATCCATTCACCGGGACAGCGATGGTTCGTGTAGTGGTCGCCGCCGCCCTGTGGAATGAAGTCATAGGGGTTTTCGGCGCGGTCACGAAACCGGTCGGGCCGGAACTCCAGCGGCGCATCCCATGAACGCGGATCGGTGTTTGTACCATAGAGGTCGAGCAGAACCCTGCACCCTTCCGGAAAGTGATACCCGCGCCACTCGAATGCGCTTTTTACCCGTGCCGTGACCGCAGGAAAGAACGGATACAGACGGCGGACCTCTTGCACGAAAGGTTCAAGCTGTCCCTCGTCGTCCTTCAGCTTTCGCCGCCATTCGGGATGCCGATGTAAAGCATGCGCCGCCTGAACTATGAACACGGATACCGCGACGGTCGGGCGCAGGACATTCAACAGCTCTACGGCGGCCACCCTGGGGGTCAACAACTCCCCATCGAGATCGCGCCATGTCGCGATGATATGAAGGGCACTTTCCTGCGTCGGCTGAAGCTCACCATCGCGGACCTGTTGGATTAGCCGTGCTGCCCATTTTTCCAGGCGGTGGCGCGCCAGACGCGCGCGCCAGTGTTTGGGGCCAAGGGCCCCGGCGTCCTGAAAAAGCGCTGTAAGCTGCGCCGTTCGGGTCGCCACCTCAGCTTCATTAAGCGGCACCCCGGCCCAGGTGCAGACAGCTCTTGTGAGGGCTCTGTTGCAAAAATCGTGAAGCTTGAGCATGCTTGGCGGAGATTGGACGGACGGAACGATGACGGATTTCAAGTGGCGCCATTTCCAGGGTGATGTGATCCTGTGGGCGGTGCGCTGGTATTGTCGCTATCCGATCAGCTATCGCGACCTTGAGGAAATGCTGGCGGAACGCGGCATTTCGGTCGACCATACGACGATCTATCGCTGGGTCCAGTGCTACGCCCCGGAGATGGAGAAGCGGCTGCGCTGGTTCTGGCGGCGTGGCTTTGATCCGAGCTGGCGCCTGGATGAAACCTACGTCAAGGTGCGGGGCAAGTGGA
>NZ_FNBP01000011.1 GCF_900102535.1 Sulfitobacter delicatus
ACCTTCGATACCTTCTGAAAACCTGGAAGCCTCACACCGCTACGCCCGAACTTGATTCTATATTTTGGAGGTGTCTACAACTTCTAGCAGCTGTAGGTTCAAGCGCGATTGTCGCTAATTGGCTGGCAATCACGGACCTGTGAGGAGGTGGTGAATCTTGTGATGTCTGCCACTTAAAGCTACACCCTCTGTAGCTAATGTGGAGAGCCTGAAATGTTGACCATTGGGACGCTTGCAAAAAAGACCGGTACAAAAGTGCAGACAGTCCGGTATTATGAGCAGATCGGGCTCATGCCAGAACCCGGCAGAACTGAAGGCGGCCAGCGACGATATGGTGATGCCGAGCTTGACCGCCTGTCGTTCGTCCGGCACGCGCGGCAACTGGGGTTCTCGTTGGATGCGATCCGCGAACTGCTCGACCTCAGCGATCACCCGGGAAAATCTTGCGCGGAGGCCGATGCGATTGCCCGCCGGCAGCTTAAGCAAGTTGAGCATCGACTGGCTCGCCTGGAGGCGCTGCGCACGGAATTGAAACGTATGGTGCATGAGTGCAGTGGCGGGCAGACCGCTGACTGCCGTGTGTTAGAGGTGTTGAGAGACCACTCCGAATGCCTGACAAACCATGAAGAGATCGGCGGCTAAGATGCCCGTTGCGTTTGTCTATCCGATCGCGGCGCTCTTGCCGCGCCGCGTGGGGTGTGACCGCTCTTCGCGTCAAAGAGACAGACACTGTTGTTCAACTTGCATGATCTCGATGTCGCTGCGCGCGCTCTTCATGATGCAGAGGGCAAGACCCCGGCCTTCGACCGCGTGCTCAAGGCCAAGGCCAACTTGTCGCGCATGTGGTACGCGGACTGACTGAAAAGAATCGGGCAGCCGTGTCTGGTCGGTCTGGGCACGGCTCTGAGTTCGCGCGCATCTTTGGCGACGAAGTCATCTTGTGCAGACTGGGATCCCATCTTCCAGTCCCGGAAAATCGCCGCAGGTTCCGATCTCCGTTGCTGAACGCTAAAAGCTGACTTGTCGCGGCTGGCCTCTGGGCGATACGACGGGCGACAAACATTGGCGCAGACAAGGGACGTATTGAATGTTCGAAATCTCCGGTGTCGGGATCATTGAAGAGGTTGCCGGTTGGGTTCGTATTTGTGCTCTATCGTATTGCGCCGCTCTGCCGGGTGTCGAATTCGCTTGAACCTATAGCAGCTAGAGGAACTATGTTGCACAAAGGTTGGAAAGACCGACTACCTGCGCCTCTCGAAGCCGCGTAACGCGAACGCCTCTCGTTCAAAAGGAATACCGCATGTTTTTTCATCGGCCCGCGTGTGACGGATCAGCCAGTTAATCTGATCGCATGGCGACAGGTGCAAGTCAGGACCCGCCGATATTGGATGAGACGGAGATGTAGAAAGATTGTGTATGCTGCACATTGCAGGACATCAACCTCCCCAGACCACTTTGCCATCGCCGTCCCAAAGGTGGCTCATTCTATCTGTCTCAATCGTAGTCGCTCTTACCGCAACGTCGCTTCGCGCCCACACCGACGGCGCACCTCTAGAGCCCCATGACTTCTGGACAACCTGGTCTCTACCGCCTTCCGTCATTTTGCCTTTAGCAAGTGTCGTGGCATTGTACTCACGGGGCGTTCTTCTTGCATGGACGAAGGCCGGCCTAGGCCGCGGCGTCCGAACTTGGCAGACGGGTTCGTTCTGCATAGGCATACTGGCCCTGATTGCAGCCTTAGTGTGGCCTCTCGATGCGTTGGGCGAAAGTCTCTTCGCTGCTCACATGGGCCAGCACATCGTCTTGATGGGGCTGGCAGCGCCATTCCTTGTGCTGGGCCATCCTGTTCCGACTATGATGCGCACGTTGCCAAGGACATGGCAAAGGGGGCTCGCGTCACTCGCCTCATCTGAGGCCTGGCGAACGGGATGGAACTGGCTCACCGCAACCAGCATCGCATCCCTTCAGCAACTGGTCGTGTTTATCTTATGGCACGCGCCACCAGCGATTGCCGTTTCCCTGGAAAACGACCTCGTGCATTCGATCATGCACGGCTCGATCTTTGCTTCTGCATTAGTCTTCTGGACAGCGATAACACGCAAGCACAGTAGCGGACCGGGCGCCGGCGTTCTGGGACTGCTGATTACCTTTAAGTTCTCACTGATCACCGGAGCCTTGCTCGCTTTCGCTCCAGAAGCGTTCTATACGAGCTACGGTATCCGCTCCATGGCTTGGGGCTTGTCGCCGCTCGAAGACCAGCAGCTGGCCGGACTGCTGATGATGACGGTCGGTTCCATGATGTACGTCGTGGCGACAGT
This sequence comes from Sulfitobacter delicatus, assembly GCF_900102535.1. GTDB lineage: Bacteria > Pseudomonadota > Alphaproteobacteria > Rhodobacterales > Rhodobacteraceae > Sulfitobacter > Sulfitobacter delicatus. The sequence goes on from NZ_FNBP01000011.1 coordinate 2,319, forward strand.
CATTCTAGTGGGCGTCTGGCTGGGGGTATCGGAAAAAACCGGAATGACGCCAAACGGATTCGGCTCGAAGGCCACGCGCAAGGGTCCCACTTGATGAAGAAATTTCGAACGAGCAGAACATTTCCAGCGATCTTCGCACTTTCCGCTTGCGAAGGTCCTCAATCTGCGTTCGACGCGGCCGGTGCTGAGGCTGCGCGGGTTCTCACACTTTTTTGGGTAATGCTTATTGGCGCCGTGGCGATCTGGGCTGTCGTTGTCGCCATCGGTTACTACGCTACAAAGACGCGGCCCGGACAACACAGCGAAAAAGCCGGCCTACGGCTCATCATCTGGGGAGGATGCGTCTTTCCGACCGTCGTGCTGGCGATGCTGCTGTTCTGGGGGCTCAGGATGATGCCTGATCTGCGCCCCCCCGGTGACGGCCCTACCATCGCCGTCTCGGGTGAACGATTCTGGTGGCGCGTCGCCTACGGCGTCGAGGGCGAACCCGGCGTGGTGCGCAACCTCCCGATAGGCGGGGTCCCTAGCGCCAACGAGATCTGGATCCCGCTGGGGAAACGTACGGAAATTCTCCTCGGCAGCCCGGACGTTATCCATTCGTTTTGGGTGCCGCCGCTTGCGGGCAAGATGGACGCGATACCCGGACGGGTGAATCGGCTCATCCTCGAACCGACAGAAGTCGGCGTCTTCAACGGTGCTTGTGCGGAGTTCTGTGGTACGGCTCACGCGCAAATGGGTTTTCGTGTGGTCGTGGTGCCTGAAACCGAATTCACGGAGTATGTGAGGGCGCAGGCCCAGCCTGCAGCAGTGCCCGAGAGCGAGGGCCTCGATCTATTCATTCGGAACGGATGTGCAGCCTGCCATGCGATCCGGGGCACACCGCCCGACGGGGTAGTAGGGCCCGACCTTACGCACCTCGCCAGCCGACGTACGATTGGAGCTGGCATTGTTCCAACCACTGTCGAGAATATCGCCGACTTCGTTGCCTCGCCGGACCATTTCAAGCCAGGCATCGAGATGCCGGCCTTTGGCATGCTGCCGAAAGACGAGATCGCTCAAATTGCTGCTTGGCTAGGGAGTCTGGAATGACCGAACGCGAGAACACCGCAGCAGATGGACCGGATCAGGAGGACGAGGAGGTTCGTCGCGGCCAGGAGGAGCGGCTCCGCAAGGTCTGGGCTGCACCAAAAGGTTGGCGCTACTGGTCGGCGGTGAACAACACTGAGGTCGGTATCTGGTACACGGCTGCGGCATTCGGGTTCATGTTATTCGCTGGAGTATTGGCGCTGACAATGCGGGTGCAGCTCGCGGTGCCAGAGAACGACTTTCTCACGGCAACCTTCTACAATCAGGTTTATACCCTTCACGGCACGGTGATGATGTTTCTTTTCGCCGTTCCGATCTTCGAGGCAGTGGCCATAATTCTGCTTCCTGAAATGCTTGGCGCTCGTGATTTGCCCTTTCCTCGCCTGTCGGCATTCGGATTCTGGTGTTTCATGATCGGCGGCGTGTTCGTCGCAGGATCCATTTTCTTCGATGCCGCGCCGAACGCAGGCTGGTTCATGTACCCGCCACTCACTACGGACGAGCGGTACACGCCGGGCTATGGCCCGGACATCTGGCTGCTGGGTCTGTCGTTCATCGAGATTGCCTCGCTTGCCGCGGCGGTTGAATTGATCGTGGGAACGCTGAAATGCCGCCCGCCCGGCATGCGGCTAAACCTGATGCCGCTCTACGCCTGGTACGTACTCGTCGTTGCCGGTATGATCCTCTTCGCTTTCCCGCCACTGATCGCAGGTGACATCCTTTTTGAGCTCGAGCGGATGTTCGATTGGCCATTTTTCGACCCTAGCCGCGGCGGCGATCCTGTCCTCTGGCAGCACCTGTTTTGGATCTTCGGCCATCCGGAGGTCTACATTGTCTTTCTCCCGGCAATCGCGCTGGTTGCGATGATCGTGCCGACCTTCGCCCAGCGTCCGATCCTCGGCTATTCGTGGATCGTGCTCGCGGCCGTGGGCACCGGTTTCATCTCCTTCGGGCTCTGGGTGCACCACATGTACACCACGGGCCTCCCTGCGATCTCGCTCGGTTTCTTCTCAGCCGCCTCAGAGGCAGTTGCGATTCCGACCGGTGTGCAGATTTTTGTGTTTTTGGCAACGCTCCTGACCGGCCGCGTGATCTTTTCCGTTCCGATGCTCTTTGTCGCGGGAGCGCTCGCCACCTTTGTCATCGGTGGGTTGACTGGCGTCATGGTGGCGTTGGCGCCTTTTGATTGGCAGGCCCACGACACCTACTTCGTGGTTGCTCACCTGCACTATGTGCTGATCGGGGGGATGCTGTTCCCCTTGATGGCCGGAGTTTACTATTACTGGCCGATCATCGGCGCGCGGAAGCTATCGGATCGGCTGGGCCGGATCGCGTTCTGGCTGATGTTCGTGGGCTTCAATGTCGCATTCTTGCCGATGCACTGGGCTGGACTAATGGGAATGCCACGCCGCGTCTGGACCTACCCGGAGGCACTTGGCGTTGGCATATCAAATCTGGTCTCCTCGGTCGGCGCCTTCGTGTTCGCCTCCGGTGTGTTGGTGATCGTCTGGGACGTGATTCGGCCCCGCAGCAGGGAGCCATACGCCAAGCGAAATCCGTGGACCGCCGGCACGCTGGAGTGGCTGGCAAGAATGCCCTCAGAGAGTTGGGGTGTGCGCTCGGTGCCGATAATCTCTTCTCGCTATCCCCTCTGGGAACAGCCGAACTTCGTCGACGATGTCGACAAGGGCCGGTTCTACCTGCCCGACGCCGAGGAGATGAAGCGCGAGACTTTGGTCACAACAGTTCTCGACGGCAAACCATTGCATTGCCTACGCGTACCTGGCCCCAGCTTCATGCCGATGATCGCAGCCATCATGACCGGCGCAGTGTTCATCTTCGCCACGTTCCACTGGTGGACCCTCACCATTACCGCGATGGTCCTGTCCATCGCGTCTATTATTATTTGGCTCTGGCGCGGCACCGCCCAGATTCCTGAGAAAGCCGAAAAGGATGTCGGCCTCGGCCTGAAACTGCCACTCTACAAGTCGGGTCCGGATTCGATTGGCTGGTGGGCGATGTTTATCACCATGACGGGCGACGCCACGGCCTTCGTCGGCCTGATCTTCGGATACTTCTACTTCTTCACTATCCATGCCGATTTTCCACCACCGACAGCGGTCGGACCTGGTGTGTTCTGGCCAAGCATCGCACTCCTGCTGTTCGCGAGCGCTTGGACGGCAGCCCTCTTCGCACGGATATTGAACCGCGCTGGACGGGTCGGACCGGCACGTGGCCTAATGGCTGCCGGCAGCGTGGCCTCGCTCGCTGCCAGCGCGACACTGCTTTGGGGACCGTTCACCAACGGCCTCGACCCGTCCGCCCACGTCTATCCGGCGACTGTTTGGGTGTTAGCAATCTGGACAGCCGTCCACGGTGGGGTGGGCGGCCTGATGCTCGGCTACTGCTTGGCTCGTTCCTATGCCGACCGGATGACCCCCGAATACGATATCGATATCTCGAACGTGGCGCTATATTGGCATTTTGCCGGAGGTACCGCTCTGGTCACTGTGGCGACGCTCGCGTATTTTCCGATGTTGATGTGAGATCGGCCATGCAGATATTTGGCAGAACAAAGGACAATCTTTGGACACTGATCGCAGCACCAGTGATTTGGGGAATTCACTTTCTCTTCAGCTACTTTCTCGCAGCCTTTCGGTGTGCCCCAAATGCCGATATTTTCGAATCGATCGGAAGCACACGCGTTGCTATCGGTTTCGTGACGCTCGTCTCGCTTTGCCTGATTGCACTCGTAATTCGCCGCGCATGGCACGAATGGCTAACCGGAGGCGGGGGTTTCCGGAATGACCAAGACACGCCGGAAGGGCGTGAAAGCTTTCTCGAATTCTCCACGCTGCTTTTGGCCGGACTTTCATTCGCTGCGGTAGTCTTCGAAACCATGCCCATTCTGGTCATTGGAGACTGTAGATGAACTGCAGACCTTATCGCTCATTATCGCACAGTTGGGATGCAGCTTCATGCGGCTAAAGCTCGTTCTGACCTGGAAATGGATGGCCGGAATCGTTGGCCTCGGCATCGCGGGGGCGCTCCTGATCAGTTGGTCGGGACTGGTTTCGATCGCCGCCTCATCCGGCCACTGGAGCGTGACGCGCTGGTTTCTCGGCTGGACAATGGAGAATGCGGTCGAGAGCCAGTCGTTGCTTGTCTCAAAGCCGGAGGGTCTCGACCTCGATGACCCCACATTGGTTCTTCGCTCGGCCGCCCACTATGCGACGGCCTGCTCCATATGTCACGGCGCCCCAGGTGTCCCGCAATCTCCAGTAGTTCAGGCGATGACTCCGAGCCCGCCTCGTCTCGAGGAAAAAGTCTCTGAATGGAGCGACGAGGAGTTGTTCTGGATCGTCAAGTACGGGATAAAGTATTCGGGCATGCCTGCTTGGCCAACGCAAGATCGCGACGATGAGGTCTGGGCACAGGTCGCCTTCTTGCGGGCACTTCCCGGCATGACGCTAGGCCAGTACGCCGAGTTGGCCTTGCGCGGTGAGCCGACGGGCATTGATTTCGCGCAAGGCGCCGAATCCGCCGCTGCACCAGACGGCGTTGTTGAAAACGCGCTCGCGGATTGTGCCCTTTGCCACGGACGCGATGGCTTGGGTCAAGTAGACGAAGAGGCGGAGAACGCATTTCCTGCCATCGCCGGTCAGCCCGCGCCGTATCTATATGCCACGCTGCGCGCGTTCGCACTCGGAAAGCGACGAAGCGGCTTCATGGAGCTCCCCGCGAGCCGCTATGAACCGAAGGTGCTTGAAGCGCTTGCGCGCTATTTCTCGGAGCAACCGAATCCGGCTCTGGCAACAGTCGCAGGTTCCGGAGCGGAGTTTCGAAGCGCAACCACTGACCTTCCCACCGATAGCAATGCCGTGGACAGCCCTCTCGTTGCCAGAAGTCCAGAACCATTCGTACCGCCGTTGTCCTCCTGGCAGGACGAAGCCGGAATCCTGGAAAGAGAAGATGATGTTTCTAATCCCATGACCCCGACAGCAGCGCCCGCGGGTCTCGTCACTCCAAGGGAAGGATTGCTCGAATTTGGAAGACGCATCGCTGTCGAGGGAGTCAGACCGTTAAAAATTCCTGCCTGCCAAAGCTGCCACGGCCGGTTAGCGCGGGGAAATAACCCCTATTACCCCTATCTTGAGGGCCAGCCCGAATGGTATCTTTCGGAGCAACTCAGCCTTTGGCAACAGAGGAAGCGGGGCGGCACTGTATATTCACACATTATGTCCGAAATCGTGCAAAACATGAGCGATAATCAAATTGCAGCAGTTGCCGCCTGGTACGCTGAACAACCTCACGTGCGCAGGCGCAAGTAAAGTGGCCGGAGCGCTCCAAAGACCCTTAGGGTGCGACAGCGTCAGTAGTTCGCAAGTCCAATGGAATAGGTACAGATGTCACGGTCTTGCAATGCCAGCTTCCGTTTCGTGACAACACATCAAAAGGCGGAGCCTGAACCGTCGTTGCGGAACGGCGACATCGCCTAGATGCAGATTGGGAACCAAATAACCGCTTGCGCGTTCTTGTTGAACTGAAATTAGTATTTTTGGACTTCGCGAATGGTACAGCGGCAGGACGCATCGGAAAGAAGCACACTCTGGATCGTCCTGGGTCTCAACATCGGGCTGGCAGTCGCTTTCTTCGCATCGGGTGCATTCGGCGATTCAAGTGCGCTTATCGCCAATGGCCTCGACAACCTGTCGGACAGTTTCGTCTACGCGATTAGCCTCCTTGCGCTGTCCCGTTCCGCTAAGTGGAAACGCGGAGCGGCGAATGTTTCGGGCGGCCTACTGATCCTCTTCGCCCTTGGCATCCTTTATGACGCCTGGCGCCGCTACGTCGACGGATCGGATCCTCTTGGCACAATCATGATTGTCATGGCGCTGATAGCGGCGGCCATCAACGCGCTTTGCGTCTGGCTGTTGGCGCGGATTCGCGATCCGGACGTAAACATCCGAGCGGCGAATACGTTCAGCTGGAACGACTTCGCGGCTAATCTCGGAATCGTCGTCGGAGGCGGGGTCGTGGCCTGGCTCGGAACTAACTGGCCGGACCTTGTCGTGGGCGTGATCGTCGCCGGTATCGCGGCCTGGGGTGGAGTCGGAATCCTGAGAGACGCACATGGTGAACACCACAAGGCGGTGCACGATGACGGTAAGGCAAGTGAGGACATCGCCTGAAATCGGGGCTTGAAGCTACAGTGACCGTAGCAACTACATTTCCTTGGAAGCGATCCGACGAGAAACCAGCACTCCAAGTATTGAAAAATCCAAATTGTGGCTGCTGCACCGCTTGCGCGGAAACTCGCTGCTCAGCGCAATGAAAGGAACTTGAACACCCGTCTTTCGGTTTCCACGCTAGTAACCAAAACAAGGAGTAAGATCATGCAAGTTCACGAAATCATGACCAGCAATCCAACATGTTGTAGTACCGACACTACGATTCAGGAGGCCGCAAAGCTGATGGATGAAAAGTCGGTCGGCGCGATTCCCGTGATCAATGACGCCGGTGAGCCGGTCGGCATCATTACGGACCGCGACATCTGCTGTGGTGCCGTCGCAGAGGGAAAGGCAGCCGACACGCCGGTTTCTGACGTCATGTCGGATGACCTCCTGACAGTCTCACCTGATGAGGACGTTAAAAGCTGTTGCAGCAAGATGGAAGAAAAACAGGTGCGCCGCAGCGTGGTTACAGACGAAAGCGGCAAATGCTGTGGGATCGTGGCTCAAGCGGACGTGGCACGGGAAGCCGACGGCGCGGAAACAGCCGAATTGGTGCAGGAAGTGTCGCAGCCAGAGAAGAGTTCTGGCTGCTGCTGACCCAATGGCGCATGGGATCCCGAGTGACCGAACTTGTTGCGAATAAGTCCGGTCTGGCTGCACATGTTGAAAGGAAGTCAAAACGCGGCGCTTGACCGCGTTTTGATCTGCCGAACAGATAGGAAATTGCCTGATGGCCCACGATCACGCCCATATCGACCCCGAGTCCGGCGACCGTCGAGTCTCCATCTCCATCTGGGCCAACGGTCTTCTGACCGTCGCGCAGATTGTCGGCGGCATCCTATCCGGCAGCCTCGCACTGATCGCGGATGCTCTGCACAATTTCTCGGATATGGCATCGTTGGTGATCGCCTTTGCCGCTCGGAAAATCGCGCGGCGGCCTGCGGACGCGCGCATGACCTTCGGCTATGGGCGGATAGAAATTGTCGCAGCGCTCATCAACTACACGACCCTTATCCTGATCGGCTTCTACCTGATCTACGAGGGTGGCATGCGCATGATCGACCCGCCCGAGGTACAGGGTTGGACGGTGGTGATCCTAGGCGGTGTGGCACTAGTCGTCGACACGTTGACGGCGGTGCTCACCTATTCGATGCAGAAGGGCAGTGCGAACATCCGTGCGCTCTTCCTGCACAACCTATCGGACGCTTTGGCCTCTGTCGCGGTCATCATCGGCGGCTCGCTTATCCTACTCTACGACATGCGATGGGTTGACCCGGCGATCACCATCGGCATCGCTCTCTACATCCTTTACCTCGCCTTCACCGAGATCGGCGGTCCGATTCGGACGCTGATGCTCGGCAGTCCGCCGGACATCGATAATGAAGCCGTCGTTGAGGCGATGCGGCGTGTGGATGGCGTGGCGGAAGTTCATCACGTGCATCTGTGGCAGATGCAGGAGCACGAAGCGGCTTTGGACTGCCACGTCGTGCTGACAGCGGACGGCTGGCGTCAAATCGAAAAAATCAAGACGGCAATCAAGGACCGTCTGAAGGACGATTTTAGCATCGGTCATTCGAGTTTGGAATTTGAGCACGAAGACCGAGCCCATGAGAACGCCGACCTTTACGGTCACGGCAAGCCGGAAGAAGACGAGAAAAACCATGTTAACCAAGACACTGGCTGATCATGACGAGATGATTGCCCTTGTCGGCGAAGGCAAGCTGAGCGAAAGCGATCTGAAACGGATGCACGTCCTGCTTCAGCAGCGTCTGCAAGAGACAAGCAAGCTAGGGCCGAGACCTCAATCTCACGAGGTTCGAAGCCGGCGCATAGTCGCGTTTGGCTCTGTGAATCTGGCCTACTAGGTCAGATAAGAAGATGGTTCCGCGGAGAGGGGTGAGCTTAGCCGGAGCCAATCAATCGGCAAGCTGGATCGTGATCTAGTCCTCCCGCTTCTAAGAACGATTAAGAGGAGGAAGACCTTAAATGGACCCAAAGTTTTCGAAATCCGACGCTACGTGGGGATATATCCTTTCCGCCCAAGGTAGGCCGTCCGCCAAACGACAGCGACAAGAAATTTCGCTGCATGGGGTAATTGAACAGGTTAGGTGTGACCAGTTTGAAGGGCAAACTACGCGTCCTCGAAAGCATCTCATCCAACGAGAGCAACTGCTGCTGTCGGTAAATCAAGGGGATAAGGTCGTTGTGACGGTACCAGAATGCTTGGGATTGTCAGAACGTGACGTGAACTGGTTCTTGACAGAACTCGCCATTCGCGGCGTGCTTCTGTTGGTCCATTCCGGAACGATTGTTGTTGATCCGGGTGGATCGACAAGGGACTTAGCTGCTGCAGCTGGCCGATTTCACAGCAAACTGCGGGCATGACACTGGAACGCGGAGAAACCGCTCAACAGCAATTTCCGCCAGCTTGAGATCCCTCCAGTCGGCGGAGGGTCCAGAATAAGCGCTAAATATTCAGTGCAATAAAAGATACTTATGGACATCACTGATCAAACGCTGCTGCTTGCATTTGGCCTCGGCTTGCTCGGTTTTGTCGAACCCTGCACAATCGGTGCCCATATGCTGTTTCTGGGAAGTCAGAGGACCCGACCGATGGGTCAGCGGCTCAGCGCAGCGTTAATCTTTCTTTTGGCAAGGCTCGCCGTCATGGGCGGGTTTGGCGGTATGATCGTTGTGCTTGGTCAGCGCCTTATCGGGTTGCAGACAGGCGCATGGCTCATTTTCGGTGCGATCTATCTTGGCCTTGGGGTAACGATCCTTGCGGGTTGGGACAAACCAATGCGTCACCGCATCGGGGTCGCGCCGGATCGCTGGAAAATGGCCTCAAGCCCGATGCTTCAAGGGCTGGCGTTCGGACTGAACATACCAGCTTGTGCTGCGCCGATCCTTTTTGGACTTATGGGCACGGCAACAGCGATTGGATCAGCCAGTATGGGTTTTTTTGATGATGGCAGTCTTCGCTCTTGCGCTGTCGCTCCCGTTGATCCCGCTCTCCGTTATCCCTGGTCTTGCACGCCCCCTCGACCGGGTTGCCGTATGGCTGCGGCCTCGACGCTGGTTGCTGGGCGTGATCTTTGTTGGCCTCGGTATCTGGTCGATATGGTTTGGATTGTTTGTTGAGCCTGTGGATTGGAGTGGGACATGACCCCCCGCCGCCGCTTCTGGCATGTGGCAGGCGCAGGCACTGCATTCCAGGCTGGTTCGGCTGCGGTGGACAGTGGAACAGTCATGTCTGCGCTGGTCTTTCAGTTGACAGGCAGCACTATCGCCGCAGGCGCAGTTTCCACAATTCTGCGGCTCGGTTGGCTTCTGCCCCAACTTTTCGTCGGCTATCTCGCCGGTCGCGGTGCGTCCTCAATGCCATTCTACATCGTGGGCGCGTTCGGAAGGACCGCTGCTATTGCTCTGCTCGCAATCGTTCTGTGGACCGGCGCGGTCGCTGGTTGGAGTGATGCCGCGCTTGGTGCTGCGACCCTTGGGCTTTGGGTTCTCTACGCTTTCCTTAGCGGGATCGTGGGCGTTCCTTACAATGACATTGTTGCGCGGTCCGTTTCGTCGGAACGCCGGAGCCGGATGCTCTCGGTCCGTTTTTTCGGCGGCGGCCTCGTAGCACTTCTTATAGCTGTGGTGGCGGACAGGCTTCTGCGAACGCTTGATTTTCCGATTTCCTATGCTGCGGTGCTTGGGATTGCAGCGCTCCTGATGTTGCTCTCGTCCCTCATTTTCACTGCAATGGGAGAGCCTGAGCAGAAAGCACCTTCAAAAGCGGCCACAAGCTTCATGGCCTATTTGCGCGAAGGTGTAATGACGTTCCGGGACGATCCGGTGTTCCGCCGTTTCGTCTTTGCGCAATGGTGCGGAGGCGCTGTTCTCATAGCCGCTCTGTGGCTGATTTAGCGTTTTAGGCAGAAATTTTTGGGGTAAACGGGACCCCTTACGCCTTCATCGCTGCGATCATTGCTGGAATGCCCATGATGTTCATGACGCGGGTCATATTGTAGGCGTGGACATGCAGCGCCATCTCGGTGGCGACGTTTTTTAGCCGCCGCATTTTGAAGTGGGTGGCCCCCATCCATAATTTGATCGTGCCGTAGGGATGCTCAACGGTCATACTGCGAACAGCCAGTTGGGTTGGGTCTCCATCCAGCCGTTCCTGGACCCGCTCAAGCACACCCTCTTTCTCCCATCGACGCACGCGCCGCTCTTTTGAGGTCGTGCATTTGTCTTTGATGACACAGTCGGCGCAGGCTCTCGACCAATACGATCTAATGGCTTTGCCGTCTTGCTGGCCGGTAAATCTGTACGTTAGGTTCTCACCCGCCGGGCAGATATACACATCCTTTTCGCTGTCATAGGCGAAGTCAGCCTTGTCAAACTGACCGCGTGCAGCGGCGTTTGATGTCATGGGTTTGGGAACGACAACTGAGATACCCGCGTCTTCGCTCGCAACGATTTCCTCGCTTTTATAGTAACCCTTGTCTGCGATTGCTGTGAGCTGACCTGTCGTCATGACATCTTTTGCTGCCGCAGCCATCATCGACAAGGCATCCCGGTCAAACCCAAGCATTGTTACCTCGTGCGCGACGATCAGATGATGATCTGCTTCAACGACCGTTTGGACATTGTAGCCAACAATACGCGGCATGCGTGCTGTGGTCGCCATCGAGCGCGCATCAGGATCACTCAACGAGACCTGCGTCTCGCCCGTCTGATCCATGCGCTGCTCGATTGATCTGTAGCGCACCGCCTCCTTTTGCAGGTGGTCCAGCTTTCTCAAAGTGCGTTCCATGCGGGCCTCTGGCAGCACCGTGCCGGTTTGCTCCAACACTTCATCCGCACGATCCAACTCACCCAAATAGCGCTCAATTGCCTTGTCAATCTTGCCCAGCTTCTGGCGCAGCTTACCACGTGTGTAGTTCTTGGCTTTGGCATTCACAGCCTTGAATCGGCTGCCATCAATCGCAACCACATCCCCATCGAGCAAGTTCATGTTGCGGCATAGCGCGACAAACTGCTGGCACACCTTCCGGATCGCGGAACCGTTATCTTTCCGAAAGTCGGCAATCGTCTTGAAGTCCGGCTTTAACCGACCCGTCAGCCAGATGAGCTCCAGGTTGCGGCCACACTCGCGCTCCAACCGTCGCGACGACTGCGCTTGATTAAGGTATCCGTAGAGATAAATCCGCAGCATCAACCCCGGGTGATAACCCGGCCGACCCGTGGCAGCAGCCTGCGTGTTGAAGCCAAGCGTCGCCAAATCAAGCAGGTCTGCAAAGGCATCAATCGCACGAACAGGGCTGTTCTCATCAACATAATCGTCCAGACATTAGGGCAGCAACATCGTCTGCTGACGGTTTTGACCCTCGATAAACTGCGTCATCATCAACCTCCGTACCGAATAGGGAAATTATACCATCAGTCCGCTCAAAATGGGGGAGTTTTCACACAGCCTCTCCGCTTAGCGGACCAACACAATATGCGGACACCCCCAAATAGAAGGCGGGCTCGAAAGCCCGCCTTCTGCGTTACTTGATGTGAAATCTTATTCCCAGCCGACCGAGTTGAAGATCTTCTGCGCGGTGCCGATGTTCTCGGCCACGTCCGACAGGTTCACTTCATCGGCTTTGAACTCACCCAACTGCTTGACGCTGTCGGCCAGTTCCACGCCTTCCACGGTGGGGAATTCATCGTTGCCCGCCGAGAAATAGACCTGCGCCTGATCAGAGGCGAGATACTCAAGGAATTTCACCGCGTTCTCACGGTTCGGGGCGTTCTTGGCCACGCCGCCGCCCGAGAGGTTCATATGCGTGCCGTTGCCTTCTTGGTCCGGCCAGATCAGGCCGATCTTGCCGATATCGGCGCTCACGCCGTCGACGTCGGTGCGGATCGCGCGGGCGAAGTAGTAGCTGTTGGACACAGCGATGTCGCACTCACCCGAAACGATGCCGCGCAGCTGGTCGGTGTCGCCGCCTTGGGGTGCGCGCGCCATGTTGTCGACCACGCCCTGTGCCCAGTCGGTCGCGGCTTCTTCGCCCTCATGGGTCACGATGGAGGCCAGCAGCGTCTGGTTGTAGGTGTTGGTCGAGGACCGGATGCAGACCTGACCTTTGTAGGCCGGATCGGCGAGGTCCATGTAGGTCGCTGGCGGATTGTCCATCGTCTCTTTGTTGTAGAAGATGATCCGCGCGCGTTGGGACAGACCGAACCACTGGTTGTCGTCGTCCTGCAGGTTGCCGGGGATGCGCTCTTCGAGCGTGTCGCTCTCGACCGCTTGCAGCAGGTCCATGTCTTTGGCGCGCTTGAGGCGGCTGGTGTCCGCGGTAAGCAGGACGTCGGCGGGGGAGTTCGCGCCTTCGGCTTCCATACGGGCCAGCAGTTCGTCGGCTTTGCCTTCGATGCGGTTGATGGTGATGCCGGTTGCTTCGGTAAAGTCGGAGTAGAGCCGCTCATCGGTGTCATAGTGACGCGAAGAGTAGAGGTTCAACTCGCCATCGGCCAGCGCGGGTAGTGCCAGCGCCATCAGCGCGGCGGCGGCAGTCGATGTTTTGCATAAGGTCATATCAGGGTCCTGTTCCATTTGGGATAACTTGACTGAAATAGTAAGAAACAGATTTCAAACGTCACTGCAACCAATTCCGATAAAATCGGTCAGAAGGCCCGGCACCATTTCCCGACGCAGACCATCAGCCATTGAGCGCACCGAGAGGCCGGGCGATGAGGGCGGAACAAACATCTCGACTTGTCTGGCTGCGCAATAGGACACTCCGTGGCTGCCTCAAACGTAAGACTTCAAAAATTGCGTCGGAGGGCCGAGCGCTAAAGCGAAAGAAGTCACTGGGGGGGTTGTCATTTCGAGGCCAGCGAAGCTGCGCATTGCTGTGACGTCATAGAGCGTGTCCTCGGCCATCGGATCGTTCAGGGCATACCGATTCTGGAGGAAGTAGATGCGCAGCATCATTTCCAACGGATTCGGTGAACGCCCGCCTTTCGATCCGGTCTTCGGATAGTGCGGTGTGATTAACCCCATCAGCCGCCCCCGGGGTACTACTGCGTCCATCTCGGACAGGGACACCTCCCGCCCGCGTTTGCTTCTTCTTCATCGCATCGCGAAGGCCGTGAAATGCAGGTTGCTTCAGCATCAGCAAGGTTCCTTGCAGGGGATGCCAAAGTTAACAAGTTCACGTTGGAAAAGGGAGGTTTTTCAGATTTCCCTCAAGATAGTTTGACTTTCGAGTAAGACTTCGAAGGTTCTACATTTTGATGCCTCTTCGGGTCTAAATTACCTGCGCTCTCCAGCATAGAAATTGCCAGAGAGGCTCAAGAAAATCGCCATATCTTGGGTCCTGCCCTTACTTTGCCTCGTCTGCGGAGTCCGCATTGATTTGGCCAAATCCGGCGGCGCCAATCGTTTCGTAGAGGTGGAGCTGGGTTTCGAGGAAGTCGATATGTCCTTCCTCATCAGAAATAAGGTCTTCGAATAGATTCTTGCTGACGTAATCGCCAACCTTCTCGCAATGCTCCCGGGCCTCAATATAAAGAGTCCGCGCATCGTGCTCCCCTGAAAGATCGGCCTCCAAGGTCTCTTTCAAGTTCTGACCAATGCGCAGCGGATCAAGCTTTTGCAGGTTTGGGTGTCCTTCCAGAAAAATGATCCGTTCGATCAGCCTGTCGGCGTGGTTCATTTCTTCAATGCTTTCCTCCCGGGACTTAGCTGCGATTTTGCCGAACCCCCAATCCTCCTGGAGCCTGTAGTGCAGCCAATACTGACTGACGGCGGTGAGTTCACTCCGCAGCGCGTTGTTGAGGTACTCTATGACTTTGGTGTCGCCCTTCATCCGCTTTCCCCTGAGTTGTAGCGCGCTGTAGGCCGCGCAGTTGCATGGGTACTTCCATAGTATCGCAACTTGCCAACGTGGCAATGAAAAGTGGCAGACAGCCGCCACAATCGGGTCGCTTCCCCAAAGCGCGGTAGACTTTGCCCGGCGTAATGAGTGTCTGAGCATCTGCGGCGCGCATCCAGTCGACAGCCGCATGGATTTCATGGTCGGTGATGCCCGTACAATGGCAAATAATCATTGGAAACCGCCATAATACGTCGCGTTAGCGGCCATATGTGCCCGGTTTGTCTCTGTTCGGTTATTCGGCCTAGGTTCAAGTTTATCTACCTGCCACCCGGCGACGCTCAGATCATTCCTTTCGCGGACGAACTTAACAGCAGATGCGGGAAGGTTGGTTTGCGCGGTGGTGGCGGGAACCGCCATGCGTGTGGGTTTCAACGGGTAGAACCTCTTTCAGTGCCTATAGCTAGTTTGTTGAACCTTGGACGTTCCTGGGAGGCCTGCGTTGCGCGCCAGGCGAAGGAAGGCTTGCCCCAGTGGCAGCGCCACCTGAACGGCGACCCATGCCGCAGCACCTGTCATCAGAGTGCTCGCAAAAAGGAGCGCGTCCTCGCGGTCCTGACTGGCGGCCGCCGCAATCATATTGGCGAAGGCGCTCTCGTCGCCCCCAAAGCACTCGCAGCCAAGGCTATGACGCATGACTGGCCTACGTGCCCCGCTAAGGAGCATCTGCATCAGAGCATCCCAGTCTTCGGCGGCTTTCTTTCCTTCACGCTCGCCCAATACAAAGGTGAAATCCCGTCCGATCATTTCTCGGTCAGCCCTGCCTTTGCACCAAGCGCGCAGATAGACGATCGCCGCCAATTCGATGGAAGGCAGTTCCTGCAAAAGGCCGATTGGAGCCGCGCCGCGCTGCGTCCCAGAGGTTGGAGCGATCTCCGGTAATTCAGAGCGCAACTTCATTTGGTCGACTTGAACTTGCTCACGCGGGTAATGCGCAGAGTGTAGACCTGACCCTCGTCCACGATCCCACCTTCCTTCAGAGCACTGACATTGTAGGCCGGTAATTGCGAGGTGTCAGCGAGGACTATTTTGTATAAGGTTTTTGGTGCAGTCATGGTGTGCCCTTGATACGATCCAGAAGATATTCCAGCGGGAGGTCGCTCGGGAAAATTCCATCCATGGCAAGTTTGACGAGTTCGCAACGATAAAGACGAGGCTCGCGGTCTTGCTTGCCAACTCTCTTAGCATGGCGAAAAGACCCGAGAATGCCGTTCGGAATACTGAATAAAAACATCAATGTGCCTCTCAGGATTTTTAGAATCAGACCTGTCTGACAGGTGCCTAGAGCACCTCTAGAGAAGCTGACTGAAAGCATCAGGTAAGTCAATTGGGGATGGCTGACTGAATTACTAAGGTATAACAGTTGCAATCGTGACAGGCTTCGAAGTATCTGCGGATGTTGTGTCCGTCCTTGACGCGGAAGCTGACGCGACAATTACACTGCTATCTGAGCTGAAAGGTGAAGCTACCGAGAACGCAAGCGCTTTGGACAATGCTCTGAGCAAGCAGGAAGAAGGCATTGCTGACCTACGCACAGAGATTGAGGCAAACGCAGAGTTGATGTCCGCACTGGAGGCCGAAGGTTATTCGGTTGACCAAGTGGTCGCCGTCAACTCCGCCAATTCTGGCGAAATTACCTTGGTGGTAGACGACAGCCAATGATGCTGGCTTATCACTTGTGGCATCAGAGGGTGTCTGCGCCACGCTGTATCATGCAGCGTGGCGTGTTCAATCTTGAGCCACAGCAGCCCGGTCACCGATCAAATACGGTGCAAGCCTGCTTTTCTTCGGCCCTGACAGCCGAATACTTGCGGGCGTCCGCAGAAGCTCCTTGAACATTTCGGGGTCCTCTACTGCATCCAACAGCAACTGCCTTGCGCTATCATTTGTCAAATTACGCAGTGCCTTCCGAGCGCGTTCTGTGAAGATGTTGGCGGTTTGGATGCTACCACCCATCGACCCGCCCCCCATGCTGCCGCCATGCCGTGCTGCGGCAATCCTGACGACCATTTCGACCATCTTGTTCGCGGGGCTGTCCATGACATTGCCCACGTCTGCGGCAGGCTTCGCGTCCACCTTGGCCAATTGAACGGCGATCCGACGCAGGCGCGCGACTTCTCCGCTATTGAACACCTGAGCCATGGCAGAGTGCATTTGCTTATCCTGCATCAGGCTCTTCAGGTTTTAAAGAAAAAGCTTCAACGCGAAGGCGTTTTCCGCCAAATGAAGCTCAAGCAGCACTTCGAAAAGCCTTCTGAGAAGAAAGTTCGCCAACAGGCCGAAGCGATCCGCCGGGCTCGCAAAGCGGCGCGCAAGCGTTTGGAGCGTGAAGGCGTGATGTAGGTCTACGGAAACACATCACTCAGAAAATTGCCCTTCGGCGTGAGTTCCCATCTAAAACAAATGGCTTTTCCCGACTGGGCTCAGTAGTTGACCTGCTCGTAGCCATATTTGCCCTCGTAATCCCGCCACTCGACGAATACCGAACGGTGGCGGATGCTCGGACAATTGTCGCCCCACCTCTCCAGCCCCACATGATCTTTCGGCAAGGTTCCGATCGATGAACGCTGCCAAGAGAAGTCTCCTTGAACGCCATAAGTTCCAAGTACAACGACCGCGCTCCGCTCGCAGCCCCCCTCGCTGCCTGCCTCATATTGTCGAGCGTTCCGCACATCAAAGATCCGTATCGAGCGCACGAAGTTAAACTCCGGACCGCTGATGTCGATGTCGGCGCGATTTTGACCAAGCATAATAGAAAATTCATTGCTCCTATCACCCGTTTCAACCCTTTCCGCCGGGAACACGCCTGTCGGTGGTAGGTCGACTTCCTGAGATGGGGCAACGGTGATCGTCTGGAGCAGCTGATGACGCGGTCTATCGAACAGAATGTCGAAGATACGGCCGCCATTTTCACCAGTGCCATTGAGTTCATGGGATGCTCTCATCGGACAACGCCATATCTGCAACGGAGGTTCTACTGGCCAGGGTGTTATTCTTCGAATGAATTCCGCGCGGGCGCGTGAGCATGGCACTGATGCGGGCCAACCCCCTGAAAGACAGAGGAGAATTGCGCAATCGATCGGATAGGTTTGCGCCCTAACCCGCTCGGCCGTTCCGAAGAAAGACGTGGAGCCAAGAGCGACAAGGACGACGAAACGAGTAAGAGTTTTGGGCATGAATACTCTCCTACAGTTTTGGCAGGTTGACGGTCTCTCTAGATATTTTATATTATTACGCCAATAGTATATTTTTGAAAGCCCTGCTCCGATGACTATTAAGGCCTGCTAATTTGGGTATGCTCGCCGCCACTCGAAAGCGCTTCGAGGTACTCGATCACTTTCACCGGTGTCGACGATTTTGCCTCTGCCAGCACTTCGGGATGAAGCGGCGGCTCGATAGAACCGGCAGGTACCTGCTCGTCCAGCCAGAGCACCGACAACTCAGAGGAATTCCACAGGTATACCCATCCAACCGTGCGCTCCCGATCATTTCCAGACAATCGGGCTATGGGCTCTGCTTCTTCTTTCAACAGTCTCACCGCTTTCTTCATTCCAGTTTCCAACCACCAAGCAGGATTTCGATCACGTCAGACATTCTCTGGCCCATTAGATGGCGATCGAATCACACTGCCTGTAGTTGCACTGTCGTGAGCCGCGAATTCACGATACCAAGCGAACGCCAGCGAAATAGAACGAAACGAACACCGGTACGCCCTTGATAAAGAATGGAAAATATTTTGTTCCTCCGCTGGATGACGGAAGTGACTTCAAGGAGTTGTTCAGACGGTTGAGCGCAGCGGGAGCGGGTCGGCCTATTGACAAAGATGGGATACCCTTGGGGCCGTGGACAGCCGAGCTTCTTGCCACCGCAATCACTCAGATCGAAGCCAACCGGTCCGGGATCGAACTGCGAACGGTGCAGCTTTGGTACCAAGACAACGAGAAAGGAATCAGCACCGAGAACATTCGATGGCTAGCAAGGGTGTTTGGGTGTGATGATCCGAAGGCGACCAGCGAATGGCAGACGGAACTAAGTGCGGC
This sequence comes from Sulfitobacter delicatus, assembly GCF_900102535.1. GTDB lineage: Bacteria > Pseudomonadota > Alphaproteobacteria > Rhodobacterales > Rhodobacteraceae > Sulfitobacter > Sulfitobacter delicatus. Next base: position 20,601 of record NZ_FNBP01000011.1, read on the forward strand.
CCGGGCACGATTGGTAGCCAGGAGGCGAGCGCTGCGTGCGGGGTCAGACGGCCACGATGCGCATAGTCCTCCAGATACGGTTCAGAACGCGGCAATCGATGTTGATACCGTGGTTCCGTCACCGCTGGCGCACAAAGGTGAGGTTATCTCGCCGAGTCGGGGATTTAGCTTGGCGAGAACAACGGAGGCCGTGTTCAACCGGGGATCCCCTTTGGATTTGTCGGCGTCGGTGTTCGCAGGGGCAGTGGCCCTTGGATTTTCCTCTTACTTTTTGGGCATTCACAGCATTGTTTTTCCGCAGGCGAATGGCGTGATTAAGCAGGTTGGGTACTTATGGGCACCGAACTGGACACTCCTCTTCATGGTGCTCATGCCGCTATACTTTGTATTCGTGCGCGACTTAGTGGTCTTTTGGAGGGGTACAAGGCGGTCACTGTTAAGTCCTGAAGGTGAAGGAATCGCGAATGACGACATGTGGGTGCGAAAAGTCGCGACCTTTTCGGTGACGTATTGGGCGGCCTTTCTTGTTTGTTTACCTATAGCTACGGTTCTTCAGTGGATCGATAGGTGTTTAGGCCCATTACTGACCCGCGATACCGGCAACTACCCGGTGGAATGGGCTCGGATGGCGATTGAGCGCCCGCACGTCATTTCAATACCGGAGGCGGTCGCGTTCACCGGGTTCGCCTATCTCTACATGGGTGTGGTATTTTTTCTCTTCTTTGCAGGACTCATTTTGCTCTTCACAATAGCGCACGATTCTTGGGAACTTGGACGAAAGTCTGAATCGTGGGTAGATCGAGAATATCAATGTCAGCCTAATCAAGTCGGTCTCAAAATCATGCGTGGGATTTTTCGGTGCTGTATTTTGGGACTCTTGATTGCCATATGCATGAAGCTCCAAAGCACTTTTATGCTATCAAGTGAATCGACCATAACGGGTTGGTTGGCTAGCGATTTTCTGTCAGTCTTGGGAAATCATGAGAAGGCAAGCGACTGGCTCGAATACAGCATGCCAACAAACTATAGCAGCCTGCTGATCGTATTGGCGACCTGCACTGTGTTTCTCTATGGGCTTATTCGAGTCCACGCCGCGTTGCGTCAGCAAGGGGAAATTGGACATGGTCGAAATCAGAGAGAATTTAGAATCATGTTGGCGCGCGTCGCCCTACTGGTCATCGTCTACGTGCTGATCGGTGCGATTGCCGGTTTCTCGATCTTGCTGTGCATCGGGCTGCTGTCAGCAATCTACGGTCTGGTTTATCCAAGCATTGATACATGGCGGGCGACTGACCAAGGAGAAAAACAAAGTGTATCATAGCTGGCTGGACCGTTGGGATGAGCGACGAGCAGAGCGCGGGGACGAAGTAAAGAAGCCGACAGACTTCGCTCTGGAAACTGAACTTGCCTTTCCTGGCTCCGGGCGTCCGGCAGGTATCGAGGCCTTTTGTAAACTTGCAGAACAGGCGGTCGAGGACCCAACCTATTTCGATGATCCGGGTAACAACGACTTGGTCGTCGAACGCGAAGGAGAGTGGGTCAAATTTCCTTCAGGAATTTCTACTGACGTCGCAGAGAACAATCTCGTCTGGGCGAAAGTAACAGAAAGCAGATTATTCGATAAAGCTTTGGTTGTGTTTCACCATTGGAATGCAAGCGCGCGGTATCAACAGATCGCCAACTTTTTCTCTCGGCGCGGGATTACAGTTGTCGAGATGGCACTGCCGTATCACTTCGAGCGCAGTCGATCCGGCGCTGAATATGCCGATTACATGCTCAGCCCTAATCTCGGAAGGACGGTTCAATCCTTCAGACAAGCAGTGCGGGACGGTCGAATGCTCATTAGATGGCTGAAAGGGCAAGGTTATAAAGAGATTTCTGTACTCGGAATGAGTCTGGGTTCCTGGGTTGCCGGGTTGATTGCTGCCCATGACAAAACTGTTTCAAAAGCTGCGCTATTCCTCACAGCCGGAAGCCTTGCTGACATGGTGTGGACCGGGCGCGCAACGCGAACGATTTGCGAGAGCCTCCAACCCGCGATAGAATTGGGCGATCTCAGAAGGGCTTGGGGACCACTAAACTTGGTGAACCATGCGCATCATCTTGCGCGGGACAATCTCGAACTAAAAGTAGTATTGGCCAAACGAGACAAGGTGGTGCTGCCGGAGCTTTCTGAAAGGCTGATACAAGGGCTGAAGGACGCTGGGGCCGAGCCCAGCATATTGAAACTGAATTGTGGCCACTATTCGCTGTCCATGCCGCCCTACATTGTGTCGGCCGGCCAAAGCGTGGCTCGCTTATTGAAACCCGGCCCCTAAGCCGCTGACGACGGGACTCGAACGGGTTCTCGGCTGAATTTCGCTCGTAGTCCAGTTATCGAATTCGGAACCCGCGCGACTCGGACCAAAAGTTTCGCCCCGAAGTTATCGGTGAAGCGAGCCCAAGAAGCGCCCATATTCCTCGCTGACTTCGCGCGCTTCCTCGAAGGCGCGAGCACGCTCCTCGTCGAGGCAGCGAAAATAAACCTGTACGTCACGGAAGTAGAGTTCGAAGTCATGACGGAGGATGTCCATAAATTCCGTGGCAACCTTTGGATCTCTTGGAACAAATGGCCGAGGCGGGGGGATGCATGGACCGGCGAGCGCCGGACAACCGACGAGCGACAGCAGAACGAATGTGCGCATCAAAGGTACGATGCGCAACCGAAGGTAGCAAAAGCCGCTTAAATCCTTGAACGAGTGCATGTTACGTGCCTAAAGGTATCGGATCAACGTATACCGCGAAAATTATAATACACTATTGCGGTCATCAGTATACTATCGTAACCCTAGGCATCAAGTAGGAGTGCCCGGGTGTTGCGTCTTTGGAGAAAGCGTGAGCCGGGCCATGAACTGGGACATCGAAGCACCAAATGTGGTTACGGAAGCCAGGTTCCGCGAACTCGTGGAAAGCGGCTATAGCGCAGAAATCCTGTGCCAGGAGTCGGCACATAAGAAAGGCCCCAGCTATTACGGGGTCTGGATCATGCGCGTTGTCTCTGATGACGGGGTGGAAAAGCTCCTCGTCACCGCCCGCACGCGGACGACCTACAACGATATCAAGATCCGCGAGTTCAAGACGATCTCCGGCGTGGTGTCCTTCTTCATTGGCCTTGGCTTTGCGCATGTCGACCTGCCGCTTGAGGCGGGTACAAGCCGCACGCATAAGCTCGCCCCGCCAGACAAAGCCCCATCAGACTTGGGCACTGGCAACTAACCTCGTCTGTCTCTGGCTGGTCGCAGCACCTGCCTCAGCGCAAATGGTCCTGATCATGGAGAGCGACGGCTCTCTGACCCCGTCGCGGTCTCAGAGCGGTTTTGCCCGGAACTACAATGACGGCGTTGGTCAGGGATCGGCGTCCGATGGTTTGGCCATTCTTGGTGAGACTGAAACAGCTTCCGAACCTGACGCGCTGAGGCTTGCGGCACTCGCCCAGCCAGCACCCCTGCCCCGCGCAGACGTTCTCTTGGGCATCGAGGCAACAGCCCTGCGCTATGTCGGCCATCCCGGCCTGCGCCGCGCGGGACTGTCCGTCACGGATTGGCTGGCTCTCTACCGGGCCAATATCGAGGTGGAAAGCGCCTACAGGCAGAATGCCGTCTCGAGCGCGGGCGCCGTTGGTCTGGGCCAATTGATGCCTGCTACTGCCCGAGATCTCGGTGTGGATCCTCATGACGCGCTGCAGAACCTCGACGGCTCCGCCCGCTACCTGACAATGATGCTGGAAAGCTTCGGCGATCCGCATTTGGCGCTGGCAGCCTACAACGCCGGGCCGGACGCCGTACGCCAGTACGGTGGCATTCCCCCTTACAGAGAAACCCAGAACCACGTGGCCCGCGTCATGGCTGTCGTGGCCCGATTGGAAGGATCAAATTCATGATGTCCCAACCTTTTTGGAAATCATTCCTCAAAACACTTATCGGCAATGTCACGAGAGCGCGCAGCGCGGCAGTGCATTGGCGATACCGCTTTTTCCAAACAAGTTGGATTTCAAACCTCTTTGTCGCCTCACTGGCGCTATTCCTGCTCATTGCCGAGCCCGCCCTTGCCCAAAGCATCGATCTCTCCCCGATCCAAAGCTTGTTGCAGGGCATTGTCGATGCGCTGACCGGCCCGCTCGGCGTCGTGATCGCCACACTCGCGGTCCTTGGCGTTTTCTTGAGCTGGTTCTTCAACATCATCGATCTGCGCCAGGCGCTCTGGGTCCTCGTCGGGATCGCCGGTGTTGCGGCTGCCCCCACCATCGTTGCCGCGGTCTTCGCCGGTGGCTGAGCGCGCGCCTCTCTTCCTCGGCCTCGTGCGCCCGCCCAAGCTTCTGGGCCTGCCCATCATGTATGCGATGGTCTGGCTCTTCGGCTCGGTGCTCTTGTTCGTCTGGGTCCAGCACATCGCGGTACTGGCTGTCGCGGCCCTTCTCTACCCGGTGCTTTGGAAGGCCGCAGATTGGGACCCGCGTTTCATCGACGTGATGATGACAGCCCTGCAGGAGACACCGCCCACGCGCAACAGGTCCATCCATGGCGGGGACAGCTATGCCCCGTGATGCTGCGCTCGATGCCCGCACAATGACGCCAGACTGGTATGCGCGCGAGACCCGGCTTGCGCATATGCTGCCCTATGTGAGCCTCGTCGACGACCAGACCGTGCGGACCCGGGTGAACGAACTCTTCCGGTGCATTCGCCTTGAGGGGATCAACAGCTACACGACGGACGATGCCTATCTCGACAAGGTGACGGCGCTTTTTGCTCGCATCGTCGCGCAACTCGGGCCAGAATTCAGCTACTACGTCCACATGGTGTCCAAGGCGATCAAACCGGATCTGGACCCGATCCGTGAGGACAGCTTCGCGGGCGAGGTGGACCGGCGCTGGCGCGCGAAACTCGAGACCAGCGGGCTCCGCGACAAAACACTGACGCTCACCGTCATTCACCGCCCGCCCCCGAAAAGCCTCTTGCCGTTCCTGAGCCGCAGCGCGCCGGACCGACTGAAGGAGGAGACCCGCAAACGCCTGCAGCGCCTCGGTGAGGCCGTGAACGTCTTCCTCTCGGGGCTTACCGAGCTCAAGCCGCGCATGCTGTCAGCCGGATCGGGTGAGTTGGTGGGATTTTTGGGCGCGCTCAACACGGGCACCGAGCTGCCGCTCTACCCTGCCAATACCTACGGCTTCCTGTCCTTCAACGTCGCCAATACCCGCGTGACGTTTCACGGCGACCATTTCGAGCTTTCCGAGGGCGTCGTGGGCCACCGCTACGGCAAGAGCTTCACCATCGGAGAATACTCGGAAGGCACCTCCTGCACCATGTTCGACATGCTGAACCTGCCGGTCGACATGATCGTGACGCACTCCTTCACGCCGATCAATTCGAACCTCATGGCGGGCCGCATCAAGCGGCAAAAGCGCCAGATGCAGGCCAGCCAGGACGCAGCCCTCTCGCTCCTGGAGGCCCTCGACATCGCCGCCGATGATCTCGAGGCCAAGCGCCAAAGCTTCGGCGAGCATCACATGGTCGTGACGCTATTTTGCGACACGCTCGAAGAACTGCAAACCCTCAGCGCCGAGATCGTGAACGCCGCCGCAACCGAAGGCGTGAAGATGATTGGCGAGCGGGTCGCGGCCAAGGCGCATTACCTCAGCCAGCACCCCGGCAACCAGCCAAAGCGCGTCCGCGCCAGCGCCGTCACCAACCGCAACTTCGCGGATTTTGCGGCCTTCCACCGGACACAGCTCGGCAAACCTGCAGCACTTACCCCCTGGGGCCGGGTCGTCACATATTTGCCCACGCCGGAGCAGAGCGCCTACCGGTTTTCCTATCACGAGCAGGGATCGCCCGATAAAGAACCGACCAGCGGCCATACCCTGATCATGGGGCGGCCCGGGTCCGGCAAATCGGTGCTGTCGGCCTTTCTGATGACCCAGGCCCGTCGCGCGGGCGCCCGGATCTTCGTCTTCGATTACCGTCTTGGCATGGAGATGGCGGTGCGCGCCAATGGCGGGCGCTACGCCTCCCTGAACGCCGGCCAGCCCACGGGTCTCAACCCGCTCTGGACAGAGACCGATGCGCGCGGCACCGCCTGGCTCTCGGATTGGCTCACAACCCTGCTCTACCGCGCCGACAAGCCCCTGACCCCGGCGCAGACCCACCGCATCCAGGAGGTCGTGCGCCAGAATGCCCAGGCCACCAATCCGGCCCTGCGGAACTGGCGGGATTTCGCGTCGCTTTTTGTGTCCACCGATGATGGCGGCGATCTGCACCAGCGCCTGCTCGAGTGGACCGAAGACGGCCGATATGGCTGGATATTCGGGCAGTCGCTGGAAGATACCTTCTCGCTCAAAGGCGATGTGGTGGGCTTCGATCTCACCGGCATTCTCGACAGCGAGGCCGACAAGGAGCGGATGGCGGTTCTCTCCTATCTTTTCCGCCGGGTCGAACGCGAGATCGAGGATCGCCGCCCCACCATCATCGTGATCGACGAGGCCTGGAAGGCCCTCGATAATGCGTATTTCGCCGAGCGTCTGTCCAACTGGCTGGTGACCGCACGCAAGCAGAACACCGTCGCGGTGATGATGACGCAATACGCGAGCCAGCTCGAGCGCACCCGGACCGGCAAGACCATCATCGAGGCGGTGCCGACGCAGATCCTGCTGCCCAATATCCGCGCCAATGCCTCGGACTACGCCATGCTGAACCTCACGGAGAAGGAACTCGACGTCCTTCTCAACACAGGCAGCAGCAGCCGCTTGGCGCTGATCCGCGACGATCAGGGCTCGATCGTGGTCGATGCCGATCTCAGTGCCCTTGGGCCCAACCTCACCATCCTCGGCGGCATGGAGAAAGGCGAGGCGCTCGTCGGTGCCGATTACCGCGACCGCCCAGACTTCTGGAGGCTTTCATGATTCGTACCCTGTTTCTTCTCACCGCGCTCGGCGGTTTGGCCTCCTGCGCCCAGTACCAGGAACCGCAGGCGAACTGCTTCACATTCCTCGCGTCCACGGCACCTGTCGCGCCTGATTGCACCTTTACGCCTCTAGATGCGCCGGAGGGTGACATTGAAGTCTAGCCTGCCTCACATCCTGGCACTTTGCCTGCTGCCCGGTCTCGCCTTGTCTCAAGGCGTGCCGACCAATGACAGTGGGCTGACCGCGCGTGACATCGTCGAGACTGGCGATCGCGAGGCTGACTTGGCCGTTCAGACGGACAAGCTTGCCGTGCGCGAACTCATTGCCGAGATCGAACGGGAGCAGCTGGAAACCCTGCAACGCATCCTCGATGCCCAGACCAGCTTCGGCGGTCAGGGCTTGCCAGCTATGGTCTCGGGGCTGGAAAGCGGCAGCGGGGATCCGGCCCGGTCAGTCGAGGCGGTCTATGGCACGGGCGAGATCGATCCCAATCCCGGCGGTGCGCAGATGTTCGGGGATACGTCTGAGACCATCGAGCAGCTCATCATCCGCGTGGCTCAGGAGACCAGCGGCTTTGCGGGAGTTGGCCGCGCAGGGCTCTCACCCGTCCAGTGGCGCGCGTTGCTGCAAGCGCTCATCTGGCAGGAAAGCCGGTTCACCATTGGGGCACGGTCTCCCGTCGGCGCCTATGGTCTCACCCAGATCATGCCGGGCACCGCCAGCGATCTCGGCATCAACCCGGAATACTATGACAGCCCCTATCTGCAGGTGCATGGCGGCGCGCGCTATCTCGCGACCCAGCTCAACACATTCGATGGCAACATCATCAACGCCCTCGCGGCCTATAACGCCGGACCCGGCCGGGTCTTCGAGTATGGCGGCGTGCCCCCCTTCCGCGAGACACAGCACTACGTGTCGGTCATCCCTGAACGCTACAATCTCTATCTAAGCCGTGTCGGCGGGATCGAAGCGCTTGGCACGATCGATCCGGCGCTTCTGGCCAATGCCAGCCTCTCAATCACGGGTCATGGGGCGGCCTTCTATGGCAACAACTCGCCCGCCGCGATCAGGCAAGCCGCCCTGCGTATTGCGGATATCGTCGAACGGATTTCCGAAACCGAGGACGTGCAGGAGAGCGTCGCACTCAACACCTATGCCCGCGCCGAACTGGTGCGTCTCGTGGCCGCCCGCATCCGGCTTCAGGCCGCCCGCACCCGCGTGCTCTCCGCCGAAGAGCTGGCCCAGGCCAGCGCCCGCATGGCCGAAGGCGCGTTCATGGATTTTACGATCAGGGAGATTGAATGATGAGACGGAAGTTTCTGAGAGCGGCCTTGGCCACAACGCTTGGAATTGGCCTGCATCTGGGAGCCCTCTCCCCTGCCGCAGCGCAGGGCGTGCCCGTCGTCGATACCCAGAACATCACGCAAAATATCCAGCAGCTCCGGCAGATGATCGAGGACGAGATTCTGCAAAACGAGCAGCTGACGCAGCTCCGCGAACAGCTCGGCCTTCTCACGGACCAACTCGCGGAGCTGCAAAGAACCTACGAGGCCCTCACCCGCCTCGCCGAGCTTCCAGAAATCATCCGGACGGAAATGGAAGACGAGTTGAACGGTCTGCTCGACCAAGAGTTCGGGGACATCCTCGCCACGATTGAGGCGATCAAGACTGGGGATTTCTCCGGCCTGTCCGGTTCTGGCGCAGGCGAGATCGAAACCCAGATGGACCGGGTGCTGGCCGATCTCGGATTTGACGATGACACCCTCTCGGAAATGGCCACGAGCGGCAATCCCGGGGCCAACCGCGTGGCGACGCAGGCCACCACCGGTGCCCTTGTATCGGCGGCGGCCCAGAACAGCTATGAGGATGCCGGCCAATCGCTCGAGCGGGTCGACCGCCTTGTCGGACTCATCGACGACATGGACGAACTAAAGGAAAGCATCGATCTCAACACGCGCGTGACCGCGGAGCTCGCCATTGCGCTGGTCGCCATGTGGCAACTCGAAGCCATCCAGACCGTGGGCGATGGCACCGGCGGCGTGATCGATGCCGCCACCATCGCCGAAGAACAGCGCTTCATGGATTTCACCTTGCCGGACCTCCGGGCAGACTAAGGCGTTTCGAAATTGATCCCCAAAAAACAAATATCGGTTTTCGCGTTCGAGCGCAGCGAGAGGCAGCGAAGAACCGCTTCAACTCATTTCGAAACGCCGAGCGGGGGCATGACGGGTGGTGACTGAACAAGAAATCATCGAGGAAGAACTGGTCTACGGTGCCCTGCGCCGCGAACGGCTCTGGCAACGCCTTGGCTTGATGGGCCTTGTCTTCGGTATCATCGGCTGTCTGAGTGCCGCGGCTGTCTCGATCCTCGATGTCGACCCGCCCCCCGTCGTTGTCCCCTATGATCCCGCCACCGGCTTTGCACTCCCCGAAGCCTCGGTGGGCGCCTCCTCGGTGACCGCCAACCAGGCGATCATCGAGGCGGAGGTGTTCCGCTATGTGGCCGACCGGGAGGTCTATAACCAGCTCGACAACGATCTGCGCATCCGCAGCGTCCTGCGCCGCTCGGACGGAGCTGCCGAGAGCGGGCTTCGCCAGATCTGGAACAGCGCCAACGAGAATTACCCGCCGACGGTCTATGGCCCCAATGCTCGGCTCGACGTGGAAATCCTCAGCATCAACCGGATCGGAACCAACCGCGCGACGGTCCGCCTGCGCAAGCGCCTGACGTCCATTAACGGCACCCAGACCGGCCTCTTCACTGCGACGCTTCTCTTCGAGTTCCGCCCGGAGACCCGCCGCTCCATCGATGAGGTCTGGACCAATCCATTCGGCTTCACCGTCCTCGAATATTCCATCCGCTCCGACAGATTGGAGAACTGACGTTGTTGTTTATAAGATCGCTTATTTTTGTCATTGCCCTGTTGCCCGGCCTCGCCTCTGCCGAAGCCATCCCGCGCGGCGGTCCCAACGACAGCCGGGTGCGCTTGGCCACCTACCAGGAGGGTCAGGTCTACCGTCTCAGCGTGTCGCTCACCCATGTGACCACCATCGAGTTCGGCGAGGGCGAAAGCATCCGCTCGATCATCGCGGGCGACACCGAGGGCTTCGAGATCGACGGCGTCCCGGGCGGTCAGGCCTTCGCGATCAAGCCTGTGGCGCGCGGGGTGCATACCAATGTGACAGTCTATACGAACCGCCGGAGCTACTACTTCAACGTCCAGGAGGTCCGCAGCCCAACCTTCTACGTGGTGCAGTTCCGCTATCCGGAGGACGATGCGCGCCCGACCCGGGCCATCGCCGCCCAAGCGCCGAACTACAACTACGGCGCCAGCGCGCGGACCGAGTTCACGCCAACCCGCATCTGGGATGACGGGACGTTCACGTATTTCGCCTTTCCGAGAAACGCACCTGTGCCAGCGATCTTCCGCTACGCGGGCGACCGTGAACGCACGGTCAACACGCAAACCCCTGAGGACGGCGTGATCCGCGTCAGCGGCGTAAACCGCCAATGGGTCCTGCGACTTGGCGAAGAGGTGGTCTGCATCGAGGCGATCCCGCCCGCGGAGGCCGCCTCATGAGCGATACCGAGAATACCGAGCTGGAAAAGCGCCTCGCCGCCCTTGAGAAAGGCAGTGCCCGCGCCCCCACGGCGGCACAGCGCCGGTCGCCCCTTCTCGCGCTGATCGTGGTCCTCGTCATCGGCGCAGGTGGTGCCCTGTTCTATCTCCTCTCACAGCCCGACGAAGAGGAAGCCTTGCCGACGGCCACTCCGGACGTCTTCCAAAACGAAGGGGACGGCTTTGGCGCTATCGAGACCTTGCCCCCGCCCGAGCCCGAGGTTGTGTTCGTCGGACCAGACCCCGTCGAGCCCAACGCGGAGCTTCTGGCGCAGATCACCGCCCTGCAGGCTCAGATCGAGGAATTGCGCAACGCCCCTGAACCGGTCGTCGAGGAAGACACCGCCGCCGCAGAGGCGATCGACGCGCTGACCGCTCAGATCGCTGCGCTACAAGCCGCCTCGGAAGCCGCACAGCAACGGTTCCAGGACGAACTGACGGCCCGGGATCGCAACCTTGAGCAATTACGCATGGATCTGGAACTGGCCCAACTCGAGGCCAGCAGACCCCAACCCGCCCCAGCGGGTCCTACGGAGGATGAGCTGCGCGCACGCGAGCAAGAGCGACTGCGCCGTGAGGAAGAAGCCCGGCGCATGGCCGAACTGGAGCGCCGCGCCGCGGAGGAACGCGCTTTTCAGGAGCGGCGCATCGTCTCGCCCACCATCGCGTTTGGGGGCACGTCCGGAGCGAATGAAACGGCTCTGACCGAACGCACTTTTGGCGAGGTGACGGATTTCGTGCTGAACGGGGCGCTGCCCTCGACGGTGACGCAGGCTGAAGTGATCGCCAATCCCTCCAACACCATCATCCAAGGCACCATGATCCAGGCCGTCATGGAAACCGCCCTCGACAGCTCCCTGCCCGGCCAGACCCGTGCCGTGGTGTCCGAGGATGTCTACAGCGTCGATGGTGCGCGCCTCTTGATCCCGCGCGGATCCCGTCTCATCGGGCGCTACCGCTCGGGCGTCGATATCGCGCAGCGCCGGGTCACCATCGCTTGGGACCGGATCATCCTGCCCGCGGGCCAGACCGTCCAGATCAGCTCTTTCGGGGGCGATGAACTGGGACGTTCCGGTGTCACGGGGCTCATAGACACGCGCTTTGCCGAGCGTTTCGGGTCGGCCGCCCTGATCTCGCTGATTTCCGCAGCACCTGGTGCCGCCGCCTCCGAGGTCCAGGATGAGACTGCCGCCGACGTTCTTGAGGACGTTGGCGATGATCTGGCAGATGCGACGGACAGCGTCATCGGCGATTACCTCTCCATCGGCTCCGTCATCTATGTCGACCAGGGCGCCCGCGTCACGGTCATGGTCGACCGCGATCTGGAGATATTCTGAGCCCATGTCGCTGAGCTATCTCGAAACCTCGCTTGACGGGATCGACGCCGCCGCTCGCGACGATGTCATCGAGATCTGCATCAACCCTGATGGCACCTGCTGGGGCGAATTCCAGGGCGATCACTTCATGCGCGCGCTGGACCAGAGGCTGACCGGCGTTCAGGTCAGGGACCTCGGCAACCAGATCGCCTCATCAGCCAATACCACGATGAGCAAGGACCGCCCCATCGTCTCGGTTTCGATCACCTACAAGGGGCGCCCGATCCGCGCACAGGTCATCACCCCGCCCGCCGTGCTCTCGGCCATGTCGATCAGCCTGCGGTTCTTCTCAAGCCTGCCACTCGAGGGCATCGCGCTCGACTTTCTCTACGGAAAAGAGCGCAAGCTCGAAGACCTGCGCGTGGAAAAGAAGCGCGCCTTGCGCGCAGTGGTGGCCGCGGGTTTGATCGATGATGCGCTCGCCTTCTGCGTCGAGAACAAACTCAACATGATCGTCTCGGGCGGCACCTCCACCGGCAAGACCGTGGCCGCGCGCAAGATCCTCTCTCACGTACCGGCCGAGGAACGCATCGTCACCATCGAAGAAGCCGCCGAGCTTCTGCCGACCCAACCAAATGCCGTGACCCTCATCGCCAATCGCGACGCGGAGTTCCAAACTGCTGACGTGCTTCTGACCGCTACCCTGCGCATGCGGCCTGACCGGATCATCCTCGGCGAGGTACGTGGCAAGGAAGCCATGACATTCCTAGAAGCAATTAATACCGGCCACGGCGGGTCCATGACCACGTTGCATGCAGAGACACCACAGCTTGCGGTTCAGCGCCTCGCGATCGCAGCGCTCAAGACCGAGATCCCGATGACCTATGCCGACATGATCCAGTACATCGAGAATTCCATCGACGTGATCATCCAGGCCGGTCGCCATGACGGCAAACGCGGCATCACCGAATTCTACCTCCCCGGCGCAACTGAGATTGGAATTTCCCCATGAAGACGTTTGAATACAATATCCTGTCCTTTCCCATGACCCGCAAGACCAGCCTCTCCGACATGCAGGCCAGCCTGAACGAGAAGGGCGCAGACGGGTGGGAGGTGGTGTCGATCAGCTCCTCGGAATTCGCCAATATCGGGCACACCGTTTTCCTGAAACGCGAAACCACACCCGCTGAAGCCACGGCATGAGGCAGGCGGGCTGTACTCTCGTACTGACTGCGCTGGTCTTGGGCCTAACGTCGGCACCCGGCTTCGCTGAGCGCAATCTCGTGCCGACCCTCGAGCGCAACTTCACCGTCTGTCCAGACCGGCCCGCTGAACCTGTCTGGATGCAGGAGATCCCCTTGCGCCAAGCCTATCAGCGCGTGTTAGTTCAAGACATTTACCGCGCACAGAACCTCGAGCGGATTGTTGAGATCGGCAACTGCGACTGCGCGACCCGGTTCCCGTCCTGGGACGCGGCCGAGGCCGTGTTTAGTGAGCGCCACGAGAGCAACGAACGATGGGAGATGCTGCAAGCCTCGGAGGGCTACAACCGCCGCGCCAACGCCGCCCGCCCTGCAGCGAAGGCAATCTGCGACGCCGCAGGCAATTGGTAAGGCTGATCCCCGATGAGTGTCGTCACCTACTTCGTTGAAACCTCCCAAGCCTATCTCGACACCGCCGCTGAGACCCAGTTTGGCGCGGTTGCGGCAACGGTCGGCACGCTCCTGGTTTTGGGGACAACGCTGGTGGTGATCCTCGTCGGCACCAACATGATCTATCAATATCGGGCCATGGATGGGCACACAGCCTTCTGGCTCGCGGTCAAGATCGGGCTCATCGGGATATTCGCGACCAATTGGATGCAGTTCAACGCGTTCTCGTCAGCCATTCTCTATGGGATCGACAGTATCGCGGGTGCGCTGGTAGCCTCCGTCGGCGGCGGCAGTCCGGGGCCCTCTGGAACTTTCGCCGAAGAATTCGACCGGCTGATCGCGGAACTGGGCAACTATTTGAACGCTGCCGGGTCCGAACTGAACTGGATGGCCGGCGCCATGCTCGACATCGTCGGTGTTCTTCTGCTCTCAATCCTCGGCGGACTGGCCGCCTTCATCCTCGTGGCCTCCCGACTGATGATCGCGCTTCTGATCGGGATCGCCCCGGTGATGATTTTCCTGACCCTCTTCGAGGTCACCAAGGATTATTTCGCGCGCTGGCTGTCCGCGCTGATTTCCTTTGCGCTATACCCCATCGTCGTCGCAGGCGTGTTCGCAACGATCACAGGCGTTTCCTCCGCGCTCATCGGCGAACTAGGCGATCCCGAAGGGGCCTCAAACATCGGCGCGCTCATCCCCTTCTTCATGATGGTGCTCATGGCCAAGGGCTTCATTATCGCCACGCCCTTCATCGTCCGCGCGATCTCCGGCAACATCATGATGCCCGCCCTCTCCGGAGGTCTCGACGGCGGCTACAGCTTTGCCCGCGCCGCCATGGGAGGCCAGCAGGCCTACAATCGCTACCTCATCGGCGGGGCCAGTGGCGCAGAATACGCAGCCCTCAGGGCGCGGCAGTTCTTTGGCGTGCAGCAGATGCCTGCAAGGCAAGGCATGGGGCAGACGGGTTCCGGAGGCGGCACAGGATCCACTGACGCAGGGTCCAAAATGCTGGCGCAGCTGGCGAGACTGGGTCGACTTGGACGACGGTGACGGCGCTAGCTGGACGATAAAGAGTTGATCAGCGCCATGGACCAGTTTTCGCAAGAGCGGTCATTCGCGACACCTCACGAATCAGGATGCCTCAAGCACATGCTTACGTCGGAAAACTCGCACTTGCTCACACATTTCACGACAGTTCTGGCATGTGCTCGGCAATCAACGCGTATGTCAACTGTTCACCACGCTTGCTGAGTTTCTCGATCCACTCCTCCGGCATTGTAGAGAAGTCAGTAGGATATCCATGTACGTCTTCTCGTGAAACGAGATCCGATGGCGGAAACGCGAGGCGGGAGTCATCCTGGCCGAGAAAAGGCATGGCAAACCCCTTAATCTGTCCTGACGACTTCAAATCGAATAGACGCTTCACGGCTGCGTTTTGAGCCCTGTCGAAGATGCTCGTGAACGTGCTTGTAAGGCGCGCCATGAAGAATTGGCTCGGTGGATCAAACCGAAGACCGTATCCCGCGCGGCAGCAGATGATTGTGTCCACATTAGAGACGTTTAGACTTATGGAGGAATCTCGATCCGGCCAAAGCGGCGCAAGGCCCAAGTTGTCATATGCCCCGCCGTCAGTCAGGGTAACGTGTTCCTCGCGCCGCGATCCGTCAGGCTTGTTGAAGGCGAGACGTTCATCAAGCGCTGGCAGAAACAACGGATATGCCGCAGAGGCCATGACTGCATGTGCAAGAGTCGTCTGTGAACCGGCAAGTTCTCCGAGACGCCAAGATCCCGACTTCTCCCGCGAGAAATAGAAAGCCGAACCCGTGCGCAAATCCGCGGCATTGATAATCAGAAGTGGGCGCGTCAAGGGCAATTGCCGCAACTTCTGACCATGAAAGACATCTTCGTCCAAGACCCTACGCAAGATCGTCGTCCTGCTCGCAAAACGCGGCATGGGTGCGCGCAACTTTTCTAGGCTCCAGCGCTTTCGCGCTGTCGTTGGCAGTAACAGAGCAAGGAGGCGCGGTCCGGTCGCGATCGCCAAGATGGCGACGTTGATCACTCCAAGAAGGGCAGCACAATAGACCGCTCGCAGGCCTTCGGTAGTTGTGAACACTTTACGCAAGGCGGGGCGAACCAAACCGCGGGCAAGTAATGATCGCACTTTGGTCTCGAAGACCGTGAAAGGTTCGTCATTGGCCGCGTAGAGTGCGCCAATGACGCTTCCCCCGGATACCGTCGAGATAACCCGAACTTCGTCAAGAATCCCCAAGTCATGCAAGGCGCGCAGACAGCCCAGATGAAACGCAATGGCACGGGATCCACCGCCTGAGAGCGAGAGGCCGATTGCGGGCTTACTCATTGACCCGATCCGTCAGCCAGCGGAGAAGGTTCTTTATTTCGGCGCATGAACACAACAGCGAGTTCAGCCTGCCCGGCAATCAACATCAGTCCGGGCAAGGTATCCATGTCAAATATGGTGGCGAGCCAATTGATCTGGGATAGGTCCGTAACACTCGGCATCACCCCCGCCAGTGGCGGGTGTGAATGCCACTCACCGACGTAGCGCAGCTGTCCCTGTGTCTCGGCCATAGATCGGTCGATCATCTGTTGGACACCGCCGGTGCCCCGGACGAACCCGGTCGGCGATCCGATGCTGTCAGCAGGTGCTTTGGCGGCATCGGCAAGGTGTATTTTCCGCGCAGGAATGTCGACGACACCCAGCAGAATACCTCCGGTCTCGTTCGGCAGGCAATCATCTCGCATCGCGGCGATGCGTGAGCGGAGTCCGCCATCGAGTGCGACCTGCCAGCCATCGACATCGAAGCGACGCACATCCTCCGCAGGATAGGAAACGTGCCGGACTTCGCCGCCCGCTCCGAGTGACCAGATGCGAATGACCCCATCATCAGAATCGGCGGCCCGTCCCAGACCTTCCGCAACCAAGCCACTTAGGGCCATGACGCGCGATTCAGGGATCAGGTTTGTGATGGCACGGCAGGCGCCAGTGTAGGCGAATGTCCGTACCGGGGTTTCCAAATGACCGGCGAGAGCTTCCTCGCGGACGATGTGCCCCAGATACTGCGCTTCCAGATCGCGCAACGTGACGCTGCGATCTTTCGGTTCGGCCAGTAGAACGGCGGCATCGCCCGCCGGGCTGAAAAAGATGCTGAACCGCCGAGCCTTGGAGTGATGGTCAGAGAGGAAGCGCTCAGCCAGCAAAGAAGCGGATGCATCCACGATGATATCGGCATCATCGAGCGCGCGATCAACATCGTCATTCCGCTGCCCTTCGACCCCGATCTGGGCGGTTATCGCCGTGGCCACAGTGTCTTCATCGTCAAGTATGCTCGCCAGCGCCCCGGCAAGCAATTCAGATTTGCGTCTCGTGACGTCGCCGCCGAAGCCGACATGACGAGCAAGGTTGTGTGGAAGCAGGACGTCATCGTCTATCACCGTCCAGCAAAAGCGCCCCTCTCGGGCAAGACAAGGAGCGACATGGGCACCGATCGCGCCCCCTCCGACGATCACAGCTTGGCGTTCATCCGGGATGGTGCGGCCCGCAAGCCGGGTCGCAAGGTCTCGGTCAAAGGTAGCGTGGACTTCGACCGGAAGCACGGCCATCGCGATGAGGGCAGCCTCATCCACAGCTCCCGCAGTCAATGCCGGAACGAAGCCGGCGGCACCCCCCTGATCCCTGCTTTCAACCTTGTGGGCAATTCCGAGCGCGACCGCGAGGTCACCAACCTTCTCAGCAGTGACAAAGGCCCGCATATCGGTGCCCTGTTGTGTTCCGTCTGGTGAGGCAATCGGCATCTCGACGATCACGGCCAGGCAGGAATTGATCCGCGCAGCATTGGTCTGCGCGTCGTTCAACCAACCAGCGAGGCGCGTGCGCAGGTCGGCGAACAGGTCGATCCCGCGCACCGTAAGCAAGTCGGCAAGGCTGCCAAGATTACCTGGCGCGAACGAAAGCCGCACCATCTGCGCCGGAAGCACTCGGTATGCTGCCACCGTCAACGGCAAAGCCAGTGTGCGCCCCTCCAGCTGGGAACGCGGGACCACGCGCATCAGCGTGCCCGTGTCGTCAGGGACAGCGACGAGATCCTGTGTGTTGGCGTTATCGATCAACGCACGGGACATAATGATGTTGTAGCCGGTCCCGAACATAAGCGGGTCGACCGGCTGCCGGGCGTCATGCAAAGCGCCCTCGGCAGCTCGCCGAAACCAGGCAAGGATACGGTGGACAAGCTCGGCCGGTGTCCATGTGAGGCGCGCTTCCGCCCAACTTCGGTTATCGATACAGATCGCGCGGGGTGATCCTTCGGCAGTGAGATTTTGGTGGGCAGTGTCGGGAAAATCACTCCGCAACACGTAGACGAATGGCATCGTATCGCCGCCAGCGAAGCGAACGCCAATTCGTTCTGTGCGCCGGATTGGCACGACGCTCTGCTGCGGTCTGCCGGTCCTGAAGGTGAGTTCTACAAGCTCACCGGCCCCTCCCCTGCGTAGTGCTAACACGGCAGCGAGCTCGGCGGCATGCCGGTCGACAAACCGCGCAAACGTTGACGCTGCCGAAGAGGTGAGGTCATCGACCTCGATCACTTCGTCGAAGGATGCGGTGAGCCAGGCTTCGACGTCCATTAACCAGCCCTGGGCGACGCCGCCGCGGCGGTTCCAGCAACCATCGGCGCGGCAAGCGCAAGGGCGAAACCAAATGCCGTGATCTTGTATGCGAAGGGCGTAGGGTCACTCTTCGACGGGTACTCCATCGTCACGATGAATTCGCCGTCGTGCGCCACAGTGATCCGACGGTGATAGTTTGCAGCCTGCCGGTGCGGGGGCTGGACGTCGTCGTCGGCCTTCGAACCTTTCACTGGGATCGGCCAGGACGGAGAGATGATGTCGCTGCCGGGTTGGCGCTGATCCTCGAACAGCCACTTGACGTTGGGGTCAGGGACAGTCTCGTTCGAGCCACGCTCTGGCCCCAACGACTTATAGGAGCAATGGTGCGGCAGCTTCATCAGATCCCAAGCGAGCCTGTCCTCATTGCCGTGCTTCCGGCTAACCTGGATGATCGCAGCCAGCGTCTCGTAATTGACGTCTGAGGCGAGAAGCAGCCTCGTCTTCCGGCCGCCCTCGACAAAGGTGGCCTGCATGACGATCGAATCTTCGTTGCGGTCGACGACAGTGTTTTCATCTTGTCGCCAGCCAAACGGGCAGTGCACAAAAAACTCTACCTTCTCTGGTCCAGTCAATGTGTACCCAGGCACGAGTTTGCCAGCATCCACAATCAAGTGCTTGCGGCTTTCAAAGTCGATCCCTTCCGCCTCCATCCAAGCCTTCAGCCGTTCGGGGCGAGAGAACACTCGAATACCCTTGCCCTGACGCAAACGGTACCGTGCCTCCGCACGGACCAACCGCGCATCATCCTTCAAGTTCTCTTCAAGGATTGCCGCTGCAGGTACCCAGAGCTCCCTGATCTTTACGCGACCCTTGCCTTGGTAGAGTGCAGCATGATCCAGCCAGAAGAAGTCACCGAACCCCTTACAGTGATCGGCGTCAGTGTGCGTGATGCAAACCGCATCGAAGTAGTCGCGGCCCGCTTTATCCAAGTCGCGGCGAAGTGTCGTCGGCAAGTCGCAACGCTGGTCATCCTCATCGCCGTCGCAACGCATTGCGGCGAAGTCGATCAGGATCTTGCGCCCATCGGCAAGGTCGAGGCGGGCGGTGTCGGCGTTGCCGAGCGGAAAGAAGTTCACCAGAGCCTGCATTTCACTGTCCTCATATTTTTGCCCGAGCAGATTGGGCAGTTTTTTTGACCTCCAGCCCCGTGCTGGAGTCTAGCCTTTCGGCGGATAGGGATCGTTCCCATAGGAATTGGCATCGCGGATCTGGCCATTGGGCCGATGGATGACGACCTCGCCTCGCTCTCGGATCGCCGTGGTGCGTGCGGCCGCGCTCGCCTCTGCCTGAGTCGCATGCGTGGATCCGACCCGGGTAGCGCCCTCACGGCGTGCAGCCCAACCATCCCCGTGGCGGACCACATGAATACGCTTTGACATCGAATTCTCCTTATTTTCCTGACTCGCCTCAATTCGAAACTGTTGACCCCGGCCCTTCGGCATGATTCAAGTGTTTCACAGACTGGTATAGGCCAGAAGCCTCGCCAAGTAAACAGTCGTCGCACCACTAATACCAGTCTACGAAACACTAAGGAGGGCACATGAATATCAACGAACTCGCCCCACTAGTCTTAAGGCGACGGGGAAACATGGGGGTTAGGGCTGCCGCGAAGGAGATCGGGATCAGTCCGACCACACTCACGAGGATCGAAAAAGGGCATGTGCCAGACGTGGGCACGCTCAACAAACTCAGCGAATGGTTGGGGGAGGAGCCTTCGAAGTTCACGGGCGTTGGAGACCTTCAAATCGCATTCAAGAACAGAAAAGCCGTCCCGCAAGCGACCGCCCTTGCTCTGGCTGAACTAATCACCCAGGCTTCGCGACAATTCGAACAAGACGTCGATGCTCGAGGACACTAAGTGGCATTCAGACGAGGGTTCAAATCTCAATGTGAGCGGCGATCGGTCGAGTTTCGAAAACAGTTTGGCCTGTCGGATCACGACGCGCTGTCTGCCGACCGATTGGCAGAAGAGCTTCGAGTAACTGTTTGGTCCACCGATGAAGTTGATGGGATATCAGAAAGCGCAAGGTCGGTTCTGAGCGACGAGACTGATCAATCGTGGTCCGCCCTCACGATGAGATTAGGCGCGGCCCATCTTGTCGTTCACAAACCGGTTTCATCTAAAGGTCGTCGCAACAATGTGGTGATGCACGAGCTGGCGCACATCATCTTGGGCCACGAACTCGCATCAGCCTGCATCCTAGAGGACGGCTCGCTTGTCCCGGGAAACTTCGATCAAGACCAGGAAGACGAAGCCGACTGGTTGGCCGGCGCCTTGCTGCTGCCCCGGCCCGCCCTTTTGTCTATTCGTCGCCGTCGGCTCTCAGACCGTGACGCTTGCAAAGAACATCTCGTCAGTCCGGACATGCTGAAGTGGCGGTTTCGGATGACGGGTGTAGACTACCAGCTTTTGCGCCGCCACACGTAGCATTCTTTGCTCCCACTCCAAACGAAGGTCAGCTTTCGTTCCGGATTGCCAATTCATTTTCGGTTTCCACGAAAGCCCGATTCCAGTCCTGCCCGACAGACAGACCAAGCTCGCCAACCTATCGAGCAACCAGATTTTCACCACCGTCCTCTCGCAGCATCGCTTCCATGTCGTCCAAGCCATCGACGGCGGAGCGCATCTGCGCCTCATTTACTACGCTCGCTGCCTCTGCATCGGCGACCTGGCTCCCAAAATCCATCTCCATCTGACGCTGTTCCTCGGCGATGACGGCTTGAACGACGGGCGAGGTTTTCTTTGGAACGCCGTCAGTTTGTCGTGACAGTTGCCCCCCAGACGCCTGAGCTGAGTTTTCCACGACGGCTTCAGGTCCACTTGGTCCGTTCGCAGGCGGCGTCATCGGCATGGCGCGCACGCTCAGCGGCAGCTTACCCTGCGACCCACCTCCCCCCGGCTTCGGAAACGGCAACTCTCCCGTCTGTGCCGCATGGATCGCCTTGAACAGCCGATCGTCAAAATATTGGATCCGCTTCGCGCGGACCGGCATCTGGGCATCGATGACCATGACGATCTCGTCGAGCGGTAGGCGGCGCGCCTCATCCTCGGGCAGGAGAGAGCTTTCTTCGGTCCGGGTGGACTGGCTGCGTCCTTCAAAGGGGTTCTTGCCGATGGACTGGGAGCGCGTGACGACGGTCTTCGTGGTCTTACCGACCGCCTTGCTCAGCTCTTCGACGGTCTTCTCATCCGAGGGCGTGAGATAGAGCTTCACGCCCGCATTGCCCTGCAGCGCGCGACGGGTGTTCTCGCCGTAGATTTCATCGAGGGCGGGGATGGTTTGGGTGACCACGGCTAGGTGACCACGATAGGTCCGCAGGGTCTCGATGCTCTCGACCACGATGGGCATCTTGCCCAAGCGATTGAACTCGTCGAGCATGATCATCACCGGCCAGGGCTCATCCGGCCCGGGATCCTTCTCCTGCATCGCCGACAGCAGATCAGAGAAGAAGAGCCGGATCAGCGGCGCGAGGGGTTTGACCATCAGAGGCTGGACCACGAGATAGACCGAGAAGGGCTTCTTGCGGATTGTCCGGAAATCAAAGTCCGAGACCGCTGTCGCCTCATCGATCGCCGGGTTCTGCCATTGATCCAGTCCCGAGGTCATCAGAAGCGAGACATAAGAAGTCAGCGTATCGTTGTTGGTCGAGGCCAACCGGGTGAAGATCAGCTTGGCGGCCCGGTTGTCCACCTCGTGGCCCCGCGCGAAGTATTCCTTCTGCTTGTTCCCGCCCGAGGCCGCGATGCGATAGATCTCGCCCAAGGTCGGGCGCTTGCGCTGGAAGGCCAACAGGCCTGCCGCCACGAAGAGATCGATCCCGCCTTTGAGCAGGCCCTGCACCCGGTCGTTGTCACTCTGCAGGAACAGCGTCGCCAGGAGCTGCAATTCCATCTGCTGGCGCGCGGGATCTTTCAGTTGATAGATGCGCAGGAGCGGGTTGTAGCGATGCGTGCGCTTGCCCTCCCAATCGGTGGGGGCAAAGCGATAGACCTTGTCACCTTGGGCGGCGCGATGCCGGGCCGTGGCCTCGAAACACTCGCCTTTCACATCGAGCGTCACGGCGGAGCCTTGCCAGGTCAGCAGGTTCGGAATGACGAAGCCCGTGGTCTTGCCGCGGCCCGTGGGCGCCACGATCAGCGCGTGGGGGAAAACCTTCGAGCAAATGTAATTGGCGCGGGAGCCCGGCGGCCCCAGCTTGCCGAGGATGAACCCGGTCCCGGGCGCCCCAAAGAAGCCATTGGCCTTCATCTCGCGCGCGGTCTGCCAATGGGTCTGGCCAAAGCGTGTCAGGGCGGACCCCGACAGGGCGAGGCTCAGCATCAGGCCGACGGCGGCGAAGCTGCCGATGATCAGGTGAATAAGTTGCGCGTCCTCCGGGCGGCGATCGAGGATCGCCAGATAGTTCTGCGCGATATAGGCGAAGTCGATCTCGGCCCCGAAGCCGAGATCCTGATAGGTCAGCACAGCCGAGGCGATGGTATAGCCCATGGCGGCGGTCACCAGCGTCACCAGCAAGACCCCTGTTGCGATCCGCGCTTTTCCCATGCAGGCGCTCAATGGACCTGACCCCGCTCGGTTTCGCCATCCACGTCTGTCGCGCGGTGTTTTTCGTATTCGGCATCGGCGAGATCATCGACCACCTGGCGCAAGGCCTCCGTGTTGGCCGTCGCTGCATCCGATTGCAGATAGACCTTGGCGACATAGAGCCGGTCGAGGCGGTCCTCGAGAATCTTTTCCAGCGCATCCGCATCGCCGGATGTGAGCCGGTCGAGTTGGCGAACGTCCAGCACCCGCGCAATCTCGTCGCGGAAGGCGTCCCGCTCCGCCTCGGTCTCGAAGGGCGCGGACAACTCCCCCGCCCGCTCATGGTCCAGGACACGCGCAATCTCGTCTGCAAGGCGGTCGGCACGGTCAGACTGCGAAGCAGTTTCACCGCGGGCTGCGAGGAGTGCGTCGCGCGTGCCAGACCCAAGCCCCTCGCGCAACTCGTTTTCGTGGCGGACCTGGTTGATGGCCTCCGTGTCGCGGATCTCGACGACGGCAGCATAGGTCGCGCCAAGCCCGCGGGCGAGGTGGGACGGCATGTCCGGATAGCGCTCCCTGAATTCATCCGTGACAGCATCTGCAACGGGCGTGCGGACGTCGCGTCCCTCCATGATCCGGTCGACCTCGCGGGTGATCTCGCTGGCGCGGGCCGCATCGGTAATGGTCTCCCTGTAAGGCTCAGACCGGTCGATCACATCGCCAGGGCGTGCAAGCAGCTCCGGGTGTGCCTCGAAATACGCGCGCTGCTCGGTCTCGATCCGGCGCTCTGCCCGCGAGACAACCTCCCAATCCCGGTCCTCTATCTGCTGCGCTGTCAGACCGTCTGCGCGCATCTCCTGACGGATTGTCCCTTCCATCGCCCGCACCGAGCCCTCGTGATAGTGGAACCGCTCGCTGACCGCTTCTGCTTCCATGACGCCATCCCGGCGCAGCACGTTCTCGCGCTCCAACAGCGTGCCAAGTTCCACATGCACGTCATTGAGAATGTCGCGGGCCTGTTCCAGATCGGCGCGGCGCTCGAGGTTCAGATCGCGCGCCTCAGCCACTTTGGAGAGATCATTGGCGATCCATTGATGCTCGAGCGCTGCATTTGAGGCGCCCGTCTCGATCCGGGCCACAACTTCCGATGTGCTGATCCCGGTACCCCGTAGTGCTACGTCAATGCGCGATCTCAGGTCGGGCTCGGCCAGACGCTCGCGCTGGCTGGCGTCGATATTGGCTTCGGAATAGATCCCGCCCTCCGAGGGGGTCTCTGACAGCGTGGATGATCGCAATCCGAGAGGCTGCATGTGCTGGACCTGCGTCTGGATTTCGATGAGACGTTTTTCCAGCACGGGACGTTCCGCGTCAGACTTCTCGGCGATCATGCCCTGCACCCGCGCGAGCTTTTCCGCATAGAGGCTTCTCAGATCCTCGAAGCTTTGATCCTCGGCCATATACACATCTCCTGTTCGGTCCATCTGTCCGCCATGCGCCAGCACCTCGCCCGCGCGGAAGAGTGCCGCGGCGATGTCTTCCCGGGCCTCCCGGGAGGCCTCTGCGGCAAGCGAATGGTAGACGGTTCTGGTGTTGGCGATCTCCGCCAGCGTCCGGGCCAGGTCCTGCCCCACACGTTCGCGCTCGCGGGGTGCGCGCCCCTCTTCTTTCGCCGCATAAACCTCGCCGGTGCGGGCCGGGTAATGTACAACCCCGCGATCCACCCGGCGCGTGGCCTCCAGGCGCACACCATACTTCTCGGCCTCCTCGACCATCGCGAGGCGGAAGTCGTCATAGTTGAAGCGGTGATTGCGGCCGAGGAAGAAGAACTCGCCTTCCTGCGAGCGGCGGTTCAGCACCAGATGCGCATGGGGGTGATCGCGGTCCTCATGCACCGCGATGATGTAGTCGAAATGCCCCGCGTCGGTCTGGAAGAACCGCTCGGCCACGTCCGTCGCGATGTCGCGCACATCCTCCCCGCGCGTGCCGATGGGGAAGGACATGAGCATGTGGGTGGTCTGCCCAAGCTTGGGCTTGAAGCCCGCGTCCCACCGCTTGGCAAAGCGCTCGGTCAGGTCCTTGATGTCACCCGCCTCGAGCTTCGCCTTGCCATCCAGGAACCCGCTACTGTCCACGATATGGGTGGACTTGGTCGTGAGGTAATCGAGCTGGTTTGCGAGCTGCGATTTGGTATGGGTGCCTCCGCCCCGGATCGCCTTGAAGACCGCTGGCCGGTGCCCGGCTGCCGCGCGCGTCAGCTGGGTCTGCTTGGCAACGTGCAGCCCTTGCATCGAGCCCCGGACGCGGCTCCAGCCATCCCGGAAGACCTCGCCCGTGACGGCATGGACGGCATCATTCAGCCGCATGGGCAAACTCCCTTAGCGCGGCCGTGGCCTGCAGCCGCATCGCGTCCCGACGGCGGCGCAAGAGCAGATCGATCTCGTCAGCAGAATCCAGGATGAACCGCGCCAGCCCGCGCATCTGCGCGAGGCGCAATTCGGTGAACTCGGCACTTGTGCCGCCCACGGCCCCCTGCCCCATCCGATTGGCCCGCGTCATCTGTTTGGCGATTTGCGCGACCTCATTGCCGACCTCGTGCAGCGAGGCGCGGTAGCGCGCCATCTCGGCCGCCATCTGCGCGTCCGGAACGAACACCCCGCCTGCTGCCTGGATCAGCCGCCGCAGCCCTTCGGCCCGGCTCTCGATTCCGGCGGCGGCCAGCACCTCGTCGAGCGCCGCAAGCTCCGCAGCCGTGACCTTCACACTGATCGCTGAGACCGGGATCGCGGCATCGGCTTGGCGCTCGGCATCGGCTTTCAAGACGTAGCGCACGGCGCGCGATGTAACCTCGAAACGCTCAGCCAGCTCGGACGTCGACACACCCTCCGAGGCCTCGCGGACGATCTGCATCTTCTCGATCTCTGTCAGGCGTTTTGTTCGGGACATGCGGAAGAAAGACCCCCTATTTCCTGCCACCTTCCACCAAGGCTGCCCCATCTTACGATAATATACCTATATGTCAATTATATACTTACGTTGCCTTCAGTCTCAGGCAGCCTTGGTGTCCGCTTCCCCCGCGCCCCGCAGGGGCGCGGGCCTGCCGCCCTCACCACCGGGCGACCCACCTGTCCTAGGGGTCCCGTCCACCAGCCCCGCCCGAGGGTCTGGCCGAACGCCAAGTGTTCGGACGGAAACGCGGGCGGGCGCAAACCCCACCGACAGGGCGGACAGGCAGGGTCAAGGAGGGCCAGATTTGGCTTGCCAAATCTCTGCCGCAAAAACCGGGAGGCCCTAGCCGATAGGTTTTTGTGGATGCCCCCCTTGAGGCTGACTGGCCGGTCTGTCGCGACCTGATCATTCCGGGAGAGGTGCGTCCGTTGAATGCGCAGCTACCGGCATCCCTGGAACAGGAATCGGGCCGCCCCAAGATCGTGCTCGGGCGGCCCATCCTCGTGAGAGGATTTAGTCCTGGGGATCTTTCGCGCTCGGTGGGAACATCACCAGCTCCGAGACCGCGACCGGGAAGTCGAGCTTGAGGCTGAAGAACTCCGAGCCGTCCCCGTTGCGGGTGTTGCGGAACATCGCGCCCACTCGCTGAAAACGGGTGCGCTCCTGGCCATTGGTATCGGTGAACTTGACGGGGACGGTGGCGACGTAGTGGTTGGTCATTTGGGTTACTCCTTGTTGCGATGGGGATCACCCGGCACGGGGCAAGTGGCCCGGTCGCAAGCGCAAATGCGGAGGGTCCGCGGCTACCCGTGGAAGCCGTATTTGTGCTTGCCGAAGCGTGAGCTGAGGGCACGGACGGGCCGACCCCGTGCGATCCACATCTATGAGCAAAAAGGAGTGATCCGGATGACCCCTGCCATCACGCCGCAGCCACCATCCGCGTCCGCGTCCCGCCGAGCCTGGCCGGGGTGCTGACGGAGCCCGCCCGCGTGGATGCGATGTTCCGAAACATCACCCGAGGAACGCGCAGGTCTTCAGCCTCAAGTGGGACGTCTCGACCCCTCGCGTCTTGCCCCGCTGACGATGTGCGTGAGGTGCGCACCATCCCGAGCCCATACCGATGCGGATGGGCCGCACTCTGACGGACTGGGTAGAGGGATAACGGGGCTGGCCGCCTCTAGCTGCCGATCACGCGTGACCGACCGCACGCGCCATGAGACATGACGAAAGGGCCGCGCCAAGCGCGACCCCCTCTCCTCAATCCTGCGCAGTCTTCTTCGCCGGGTCAGCAACCCGCATGACCGTCAGGCCTTTCGCTTCCGCCTTCTGCCCGAGGTTCAGCGCAACCCCATTGCCGCCGAAGAGCACAACCCCCGTCGCCGCGAACTTGTCGTCCAGCATCTCGTCGTTGCATTTGAACGGAGCTGCGCGTCCATGTGCGGACCAGCGCGGATCGAAGCGCGCCTGCGCGACCCCGCGTGCCCGGGCCCACCGGGCTGCAATCATCTCCGCCCCGTGCTTGCCACCCTTGTGGCAGAGGAAGATCTCCTGATTGCGGGTCTGCTTGATACGGTCCCGAACCTTGTCGAGCGTATTGAAGATCACATCGACATCGGTCCAGTCGGTGGCGCCCGAGACGATCAGGGGAACCCCCTCGACTTTCGACTTCTCGGCGGTTTCGCGGTCATGCTGCTCCAGGAGTTGCCGCGCCTCGAAGACCGCCCCGGTCTCCTGCGCCCGGACGCTCGCACGCGAGCCAGCCGCCGGAATGAAGGCGTGGCCCGTTTCGATCTCGTAGCATTCCGCCGCTGCCTCGCTCATCACCTCAATGGCGCTGACGATCTCGCGCAGCTGCAGAAAGCGCGCCTGCGCCTCTTCGAGCGCGGTCTCGGCGATCTCCGATCCGTCGTGGGATTTTGCCAGCGCGCCGATCTTGTCGGCGGTGCGGTCGACCTCCTTGCCAAGCGCCACCTTGCGGCGCTGCAGGATCGTCGCGAGCCCATGGGCCAGCGGTTCGATTTCGGCTTCAAGCCCGGTCCCGCGCAGCTGCCCGAGCAAAGCCTCGAAGCTCTCGCGGATGATGTGATCGGTCAGGACGTGATCCTCCGGGATCGGGAGCTGCGCGTCCTTTTCGGTCAGTCCGAAAAGTTCGATGGTCTCGTAGGTGTTCGCATTGTCGTAAGCCATGTCTGGTCTCCAGTATTCGGTTCCAAGGCCGCCACGTGAGTGTGGGGGCATGGCCGAATGCCTGGTTTCCGAATCTGCCCGGGTCAGGGACGGCGCAGCCGCCGGCTTGCCGGCCGCAAAAGTTTTCTGCGCGCTGCACCCGACACATGCGCGGCCTCACGCACAGGACTGCCCCCCGCCACTGGCGCCAACCTCGCCGAAAACTTTTGCGATCCTTGACGCGGGCTGATTTGGGGGCCATCCGGAGGATATGCTTCCGCACTCATGTGTGTGTGTTTCGACGGTAGGTTTGCCCGACCCGAGCAGGCAAACGGCCCGACCGGACGCGGGAGACGGATGGAGCGGCGGGATCGTTTTGGCCTCGGGCCAAAACAGACCAGAGCGCAATCCGGCGGAGCGGCCGGGGAGGAACGTGCTCGCGAGGCGGGCAAACCGGGACGCCAAGCGCAACGCCGCGGTGAGGCCGCATGGCCGAATGCGCGACGGACCGAAGGGCCGTTCTCCCCTGCGACACGCGAAGCCGAGCTGGGGAGGCCGCAAGGCTGGGACTCAGGTTGATGGTCGAGTGCACAAAACCGACACACTCCGCATGTAAACCGTGCAAATTGTCTGGTCTATTAAAGGGTTCGGATGTAGAAAAGACCCTATCAACGCTGAAAATGATCATTCAGAAAGAGCAGTTCGACTTTGGCTTCCGCCCAACAACTCATCGGTCTCGTCAAGAGCCACGCAGAAGGGGACGCTGATCGTTTTTACGATCTGGCGATGCAACTCTCGGCGGCCGAAGAGCAGAAGGGACACACCCGGCTGGCTGAACAGTTGCGGCAGTGGGCTGAAGCGGGGCAAAAGCCGCCAGCAAAACGAACCCCTGCAGTCACCCCTATCGCAACGCCTCGCGGCGATCTTGCAGAGTTTCTTGCCGCGTCCTATCCGACGGAGCGACTCGTCGATGTAATCTTACCGGATAGGATTGGGAGTGAACTGTCGCATCTCGTATTCGAGACGCGTATGCGCGAAAAGCTCGAGGCAAAAGGCCTGAAGCCACGGAGGCGCGTTCTCCTCTCTGGTCCTCCCGGTACCGGCAAGACACTGAGTGCGTCAGCACTGGCCGGGGAGCTGCAGTACCCCTTATTTTCGGTCATGCTCCACGGTCTAATAACGAAGTTCATGGGCGAAACGGCGCAAAAATTGAAGATGGTCTTTGATGCCATCAAGACGACACGCGGTATCTACCTGTTTGATGAAATTGACGCTTTGGCTGCGGCCCGAGGCGGTGAGAACGATGTCGGCGAAGCCCGGCGGGTTCTGAACTCATTCTTGCAGTTCCTGGATGAAGACACAGGGCCTTCGATCGTCGTCGCCACTACAAACTTGCCGGGAATTCTTGACCGCGCCGTGCTGCGCCGCTTCGATCTCGTGTTGCCCTATGTGATGCCCGATGGTCCCGCCATCCGACAGGCACTCGAACGCCGTATGATGGGTTTCTCGTTCAATCGAATAGGATGGAAGCGGGTGACGGATGTCGCCACTGGCCTCTCAACGGCCGATATTGTGGCGGCGGCGGAAGATGCCGCGAGACGTGCGGTTTTGAATGATACTGACAAGATTGCGACACAGGATTTGCTTGATGCCCTCGAACGCCGACGGTCGCTCCAAGAATTAGGGACCGATGACAATGGCGCGAGACCTTCTACACTTCCACCTTCGCAATCTCGGACAACCTCGCCCGTTCCAAGCAAAGGGCGGGGGCGGGTCCAAAAGACCAAGTGACGTCCCCAATCGCGCGGCGCACGCCCAAGCATTGCTTCAGGCCATCGACGCGCTGCCGGATATTCCAGCAGCCGAACTTCCTGGCGTTTATCTGGAAGTCCGCTCTCGAGTAGACGAACGTCTGAAAAAAGACAGCTTGGACGCCAGCGGCCTGATGCTTCTTCGCATCGAAGATGCTCCAGTTCCCGGTGGCGCTGAAGAGCGAGCGACGGTGTTTGCGACAGCCAAGGGTATCGAAAAGCTGCGCAAGAAGGTCGAGCAGTTTCGGACTGAAGACACGCCTGATCGCGAAAAAGATGGTGAAATCGTCCCGGGCCGTCCGAAGAACGCGGACCTTGTGCAAAGTGTCGCTGCCATCACGGAAGCGGGGTTGCGTGCCCTCTGGCGCAGCCCCCCAGGCAAATTTCCCGGAGTGGATGTTGCGACCGTCTGGGAGGTTTGGCTCGAGCCTAATATGACCGAAGCCTTCGTCGCGGCCGCACCAAACTACGGCGTCACAGTGGGAGCGGATCGACTGGAGTTTCCCGAAGATACCGTTGTAGTCGCACAGGCCGATCGCAATCAGCTCGCTCAGGCCGTCCGCCGACTGGGCGGCGTGCGCGCCCTTGCCGCTCCGACCATCACAGCGGATTTCTTCGACGGCTTGCCAGTGGCCGAACAGGCGCAGTGGGTCGACGAACTGGCGGGTCGTACGACCTACACTGACAATCCCGATCCAGGCTACGTTACGCTTTTGGATACCGGTGTCAGTCGCGCTCATCCTCTCATTCAGCCGGCGCTCAGAGTGGATGACCGACATGCCGCCAACCCAGCTTGGGGACTGGAAGACGTGAAGGGCCATGGCACGGAGATGGGAGGACTGGCGCTCTTTGGCGATCTCACGCCGAAGCTGCACCAGGCGAATCCAGTTTCCGTCTTGAACCGTCTGGAATCTGTGAAGCTGCTCCCTGATACAGGGATGAACCCGCATCATCTCCTCGGCTCGGTTACCAGGCAGGCGATCAATACAGTAGAACTGGTTGGTCACCGACGCCGGACGTTCACCATGACGACGACGACAGGCGAGGATACGCCGCACGACGGCGCTCCCACCTCTTGGTCAACGGAAGTCGATCAGCTTGCCGCCGGTGTATCAGGTGAAATCAAACATCAGCGCCTGGTGCTTGTTTCCGCAGGGAATACCGACAACTTCACCTTTGGTGCCGGAAACTACCTCGACCGATGCGATCACGAGGACAACGAAATCGAGTCGCCGGCCCAAGCGTGGAATGTTCTGTCTGTCGGGGCCTTCACAGAGAAGACCGTACTGCCAGACGGAGAGCCGGCCCAAGCGCTTGCACCATTCGGCGATCTATCGCCAGCTTCGAGAACTGCATCGTGGTCGTCCCATTGGCCGAACAAGCCGGACGTCGTCCTTGAGGGTGGAAACTGGGCGCTAAGTGCCATGCCACCGCCAATGCGGCATGGATGGTTATCGCTCCTTTCGACGCACCACAATTACCCGGTCCGATCCTTCACATTCACCTTCGACACCAGCGCGGCGACAGCGCTTGCAGCGAAGGATGTAACGGAACTCTGGTCGGACTATCCGACGCTTTGGCCCGAGACAGTCCGTGGTCTCTATGTGTCTTCAGCGCGGTGGACGCAGCAGATGCGCGCACATCTGCCGGCCCAGCCGAACAAGGGTCATTACACGCCGCTTTTTCAACGCTATGGATATGGTGTGCCGGACATGGCCCGTGCCCGCCGCAGCGCGTCGAACGCACTGTCCCTGATCGTGGAAGACACGATTACGCCTTACGGGATTTCTGAAAAGACCGGGGGTGATGTCCACAACGAAATGAAGCTGTTCGCCCTTCCCTGGCCCGTTGAGGCTTTGCGCGCGCTCGGCAATGCCGATGTCACCTTGCGGGTGGCACTCAGCAGCTTTATCGCTCCGAATCCGTCCGAAGCCTCGCGCGGCGTTCGATATCGTTACGCGTCCCACAATCTACGTTTCCAACTCAATCGCGCTGACGAGAGCGAAGCCCAGTTCCTGGCTCGCATCAGCAAGGCCGCCGAACAGCCTGATGGTCCCGCAAGCGACGAGGATGATCTTTGGGACTACGGTAGCAATCGGCGCCATGTCGGCTCGCTGCATATCGATCAACTGACGTGCAAGGCTTCGGATCTGGCGCGGCGCAACTTGCTGGTTGTTCACCCTGTCACTGGATGGTGGAAATCGAAAAAGCTTCTCGCTGAAGGTTTGCCTTCTGTGCGCTATGCATTGATTGTGGAAATCGATGCGGAAGAGTCGGACACCGAGCTCTATGCCGAGGTTCAAGTTGCTGTTGACGCCTTGATTGCCGCACAAGCGGTTGTACAAGTCTGACTGTATTGGAGACCCCGCGCAGCCCTCCCAATCTAGGCATCGCATCTACATCGGACCGCCACATGAAATGGCAGTTCGATCGCTCTATTGAAACAAACACAGCAAAAGGGGAACCGCGGTCCCACGGCTCCCCTTTGGGTTCAGATCGTCTCCCCCTCGCGTGCCAATTAGGCGACCAGCGAGAGCCCCGCGCCTGCATCCTGCGGCTGCTCACCGCTGTCGATGAACGGGATGATCGAGAAGGTCTGCCCACCGCGCTGTTCTTCGTTCTGCACGGCGTTGACGCGCAGGTCGCCATCGGGCGTGTTGATCAGCAGTGACAGGTAGTCATTGCCCGTGCGGCTGCTTTTGGCCATCCACGCCGAGCCGACGCGGATCGGTGTGCCCCGGGGCGAGCTGACCTCGATCCGGTAATCCGGGTGGGTCTCCTCGGATTTGTAGCTGTTCTCGATCAGCATGAACTCCAGATCGAACATCATGTTGGCGATGTAGCCGGTGAAGGCGTTGTCCGCGTCCATGGCGGTGAGCTCGCCCGAGATCGAGCCGGATTTCATCAGGCCGTTCGAGACCAGCGGGATGATCTCGAATGCGCCGCTCTGGGCCGCGCGCGCCTCTTTCGTCTGCACCGCGTTGACCCGGAACGGGCCGCGGCCGACATCGATCTGCATCGAGATGTAGGGGTTGCCGCTGGTATTGCCGGTCTCGTTCCAGGCCGTGCCGATGCGCACCTTGCGGCCCGACCTGTTGATTGCCGTCACGTCAAAATCCGGGCTGCGTTCGGACATCTTGGCCCGTGCCTCGAGCTGGATGGCGATGTCAAAGCGCGTCGAGTGGATCATGCCGGTGTACTCGGCGGCTGCGGGCTCGACATTGCGGGTGAGGGTTCCTGCGAACATGGGATAGTTCCTTCTTGGATTGGCCGGTGCCTGACGTTCTTGCCAGCGCATCCGGGATTGCTTTCTCGACCCCTTGAGGGATCACAAATCAGAAAGCCTGCTTTCCTTTCAGCCCTACCCGCGGGTCAGAGCTGCCGGCCGAGTGGGAATGCCCCCGCGCCTCCGGGTGCCACGCCCCTCCCCTGCCCGTCTGGTCTTGATTGGCTGCCCGGATTTTCCGCGCCGTCCTCCGATCGCGCGATGAAGAACTCCGCCTCTTTTCCGTTCAACCGGTGCCCGCTCCGGTCGGTCAGGCCGATGCAGCTACCGTTCGGCTGATAGGTGATCAGGTACTGACCGAGCCTGTCCTTGTGGACAATGTCGCCGGTATTGGCCCAATGCACGGTCTGGCCGGCATCGACGGCCGCCTTGATGTCTTCGAGTGTCATGTGATCCTCCTCAAGTAGAATGGTGGGGAAACGACGCAAGAAGCCCGATCTTCCAACCGGGCTTCCGTGCGGCATTCAATTGGCAAAAAGCCGGGTCATGTCAGGCACCTTGCGTGGCTTGCGTCGCGCGCGCCGCCATCCAATCCTTCAGGCCAAGAACCGTTCTTCCGGCGGCGACCTCGGAGGCCCAGGCAACCCTTGGGTCGCCGCAGGGCTCATCGCCGGAATGCCGGTCGATGTGGCCATTGGCCATCCATGGCTCGGGCTGGATCCGTCGCAGCCAGTCCGCCATGCTCGGAATGCGGCCCTGGCAGTCTTCACGGATATGCTGCTCGCCGATCCAGCGCACGGGGATCTCTCGACCTGCGCTATTGGTCAGGGACAGGCCGAAGACACGTTCGGCCTCGAACAGGCCTTGGGCATGGTGGCGCATGGCTCGGTGGGTAAAGAGCGCGAGGTGCTCTTTCGAGGCGTCAAACCAATCGTGCACAGCCTGATAGTCAGACGGCACCCCGCCGAATTTTCGGGCGGAGCTTTCGGCATGATGAAGCGGATGGGCCATCTCAAAGACCCTCGACATAGCTGTGCGAGCATTCGACATAGCGGTCCGCGTGATCGAGGGTGATGCTGTCGTTGCGCAAGTCCCAGGTCAGCGTGCCATAGCCGCCTTCGTTGTTTTCGAACCCCGGGTGATGGTGGTAGACGAGCGACCAGGCGAAGTCGCCAACCTCTGTGGCAAGCGGCTCCGGCAGTTGGACCTCTTCTGGCTGCACCGTCACATCCTCGACATTGCCGGAGTCGCCATAGCCTTCGTATTCGGCAGTGACCCCGCTGATGCCAAGCGCACGTAGTTGCGCGAGCAGCTCCGTTCGGGATGCCTTCAAGGTGGTTTCGCGCTCTGCACGCCACTGAGCCGCCATTGCGGCATAGTCGATCTGGGGATTGGTCATGGGTCTGTCCTCTTATCTGAAATTGGGGGGCCGGGCCTGGCATTGGTCAGCGCGCGCCCGGAAAGCGCAGATCGGCCAAATCCCGATCCACGCCGCCCGACCGGAAGCTCGCTTTGACTTTTCAGGCGGCTTGTTCTGCCGCTCTAGCGGCTCGCTGCCCCACGATCCGGGCCAGAATGCTTCCCGTGTCGACCCCGTCCCCATGCGGCAGGAACACCCGCAGCTGGAAGGCAATGATCTCAGTGAAACACCCCATTGCCTTGAGGCCATCAATCATGCCCCGGTCCACGCCGCCCAGCTCGAGACGCATCTCGCCTGCGACCCGGCGACGGGTCAGGGTCAGACCCCGGCCCAGATTGACAGGTGCGGTGGTGCCGAGGGCGGCGGTCAACATCTCCTGCGGCGTTTGCGGATTGGAGACGAGGAAGCGGGCGCGCAACGCTGCCGCCCCTTCCTCGCTCAGCGTGCGCCCGATCATGGCGGTCGCCCCGTCGGGCGTGACGCGGTAGATGCGCTCATTGGTGGTCGGAATGTCCTTCCAGATCGGCAACAAGAGCCCGGTCAGCAGGTAAAGCTTGGTCGTGGTGGTTTTTGGCAGGGACGCAGCCTCGGCATCCCAAAGCCTTGCGAACTCAGGCCTTCCGATGTCTTCCCAGGCCGAGGACCCGAACCGCGTCTCCTCCAGATAGCTCGACCCGTTTGGCCGCACCACCTTGCGCATCAGCGTGACAATGTCCTCGTCATACATCTGCATGGTGCGCGCCGAGATGAGCGCCGCGCGGCCGGAGGCGCGATTAACCATCGGCAGCTTATCCGGATTGCGCGATATGGCCTCTTCGGCCCCAAGAACGTGGACCGGGTCGGTGACCTCCAGCCCGATGATCCGCGTCACGGCGCCGGATTTCGGGCAGGTCCAGAGATCCTCGGTGGAGACCTGCTCGATCCTTTCGCCACGCAGGGTTTCCACGCCGAGATCGAGCGTGCCCGCCGCGCGCGCCCGTTCGGTCTGATCAGCGATCCGGCGCTTGAACTCGGCAAAGAGTGCGTTCTGCATGTGGATGGGAAGGGCCAGAACCCGGTTGAGAAACCGCTGGATCGGGGGAAGCTCCTCAAGGAGCACCCCGTCCTTGTTGATCAGCCGCAGGGCCGTCCAGTCGGTGAAGCTCTCGTAGCTCATCGCCTCAGCGCGCCCGGCGGCAAGATCGGCGAAATACCCACGTAGTGCGGCCCGCGCGATCGGGCTTTCGAGATTGTCCTCCTCGCGGAACATGCCTTGCGAGCCGGTCTCGCGCTGACCCTTGGTCAAGGCCCCCAGCTGGTCGAGGCGCTTGGCTATAGTCGAGGTGAAACGCTTTTCGCCATGCACATCCGAGGTGCAGACCCGGAAGAAAGGTGCGCTGACCTGGGCAGAGCGATGCGTGCGGCCCAGCCCCTGGATGGCCGCATCGGCGCGCCAGCCGGGCTCCAGAAGATAGTGCCGCCGCCGTTTCTGGTTCTTCGCCGTTTGGGCCGCGTGATAGGACCGGCCCGTGCCGCCTGCATCGGAGAAGATCAGGATATCCTTTTCGCCGTCCATGAAGGCTTGGGTCTCCGACGAATTGCTGCTGGCGGCGCGCTTCTCGATGAAGAGATGTCCATCCTCGGCCTTGAGGGGCCGGATCGATCGACCCGTGACCTCGGCAACTGCCTCGTCGCCAAAGGCCCAGAGGATCTGATCCAGCGCCGAAGGGATCGGGGCCAGCGTCATCAACTCCATCATGGCCGCATCACGCAGGGCAAGCGCCTCGCGCGAGACGACCAGCGCGCCATTGGCGTCGCGCAACGGCTCGGCCACCATATTGCCGTCGATCTCGACCAGCTTTTGCGCGTGGATTGGGAAGGCCTGTTCGAGGTATCCCAGCACGTAGTCGCGCGGCGTTAGCGCGCCCTCAACCAGCTCGTCCGCCGGGTCCATCGTCTCAAGCCGGCGCTTCAGCAGGCTCTCACCCGTTGAGACCACCTGAATGACGCAAGCCTTGCCCGCCGCCAGATCGTCCTTGATGGCGCGGATGATGCTCGGGGCTTTCATGCCCATCAGGAGATGGTTGAAGAAGCGCTGTTTCGTGCTCTCGAAGCGGGACTTGGCCGAGGCGCGTGCGGCCGAGGCATTAGTCTCTCCTGAGGCGACGTTGACGCCGGTCGCTGTCAGCGCGGCCTCGAGATTGTGATGGATCGTCCGAAACGAAGTCGCGTATGCGTCGTAGATCTCGATCTGGGCAGGGGTGAGCGCGTGTTCAAGCACATCGTATTCCACGCCATCGAAGCTGAGGGCGCGGGCCGTGTAGAGCCCGAGCGTCTTGAGATCGCGGGCAACCACCTCCATGGCGGCGACACCGCCGGCTTCCATCGCAGAAACGAAGCTCTCGCGGCTTGGGAAGGGGTATTCGGGGCCCTGCCCCCAGAGCCCCAGCCGCGCGGCATAGGCCAGGTTGTGCACGCTCGTGGCGCCCGTGGCCGAGATGTAGAAGACGCGAGCGCGGGGTGCTGCTAGTTGCAGCCGCAGGCCAGCAAGGCCCTGCTGGGAGGGTTTGACCCCCCTGCCCTGCTCGGACCCTGCCGCGTTCTGCATGGCATGGGCCTCATCGAAGGCAAGAACGCCGTCAAAGTCTTCACCCATCCAGGCGAGGATCTGGCTCAGTCTCGTGGTGCCGCATTTGCCCGCGGACCGCAGCGTGGCGTAGGTGACAAAGAGGATACCGTCGCCCATCGGGATCGGCTGGTCCGGTTTCCATTTGGAGAGCGGCTGGATGTCGGCTGGCGAGCCGCCGAGATCGGTCCAGTCGCGGATCGCGTCCTCGATGAGCGTGGCGGATTTGGAGACCCAGATCGCCTTTCTGCGTCCAGCCAGCCAGTTCACAAGGATGAGCCCCGCGCATTCGCGCCCCTTGCCGCAACCGGTGCCATCTCCGAGGAAATAGCCGAGGCGATAGGCCCGTGCATTAGGGTCATCATCGGCGCGCGTCAGCTTGGTCTGGTCGTCATCGATGGTAAACCGACCGGGCAGATCGCGCCCATGGGCATCATGCGCCATGATGATGGTTTCCAGCTGCGCCTCGGAGAGATGTCCCTCCCCGATCAACCGTGCGGGCAGCCGCAAGTCATCACTGCCCATGTTTGAGGGCATGGGCGGGGCAACCGAGGCCATGGCGATGCTTTCAACGAGCGGCGTGGGATGTTCCTGCGCACCCGCAATCTCGATCCGCTGCGGCCGGTAGCGCGCATAGATGTCCGAGATCGGCGTGTTGTCGCGCGGGGTCTCAAAGCTTGTGAAGCTGAGCGGACGGACGGCATTGGCCCGGGGTTTGGAGGCGGCAACAGGCGAAGCGGCGGTCTTGCGCGGGGCAGATGATGGAACGGTCGGTCGAGCATGAGGGATCGCTTCAACCCGTTGGGCCGGGCGCATCTCGGTCCGTGTTGCGGCCACGGCATCGACATATGCCAAGGCTTCATCCAGATCCCGCACAGGGACGCGGATCATTTCGCCGTCCTCCTGCACCTTGTCAAAGACCATCAGCTGGGTTTCGACAGAGGTGCCGAGCTTGCGGTAGACCTGCCCCGGCATCGTAAGCGCCGAGCGCGGCGTCAGGAGACCGCAGGCGCGGGACCAATGCGCGGCATCGAGTTCGGGCGTGAATCCCGGCGGCATGATCGCCACCAGCCGCCCACCGGGCGCAAGACGCTTTGCAGCCCCGATAAGTTGCTTGGCGGCGATGTGCTTGTCCCGGGAGCGATCGATCGAGGAGGCGAAGGGCGGGTTCATCACCACGACGTCGGGTAGAACCGGCGTCTGCAGCAGATCATCGATATGCTCGCCGTCATAGCCTGTGACCTCGCCGCCAAAGAGCGCGCGCAGGAGGCGCTGGCGAAAGGGGTCGATCTCGTTGAGCACAAGCGTGGCACCGGCCCGGGCGGCGAAAGCGGCCAGGGCACCGGTGCCAGCCGAAGGCTCCAGCACGGTCTCGCCCTTTCGGATCGCTGCGGCCCGCACCACCAGCGCCGCGAATGGCAGCGGCGTGGAAAACTGCTGCAGCCGGATCTGCTGCTCTGACCGGCGCGTTTCCGTCAGCAGCCGCGAGGCAAGCAGCTTTGCAGCGGCGATGTCACCTGCTGCACCGTCCCCACGCAGCACAACCTGGATGGCTGCGGCCTGCATCAGGTCATAGGCCATGCGCCAGTCCCAGGCACCGCCAGCATCGCTGCCATGAAACCTCTCGCGCATGATGCGCGCGAGCGCTGAACTGCGCAGGGGTTGGTGGTCGACCTCCGCGCCGATCTGCGCGAGGGCAGAGGCGAAGTTAGCGTTGGATTCAAAAGGATTGGGGAGCGTTGAGCGGGGCTTGGACATGGGGTTTCCTTTGGATCAGGGTCTGAGTTCCAAAGGACAAAAAGCCCACTTTCGCTTTTCGGGGTGATGAGCTCAGACCAAGAGGCATCCAATCGCCGACCGGCCAATCAAACGGTTTTTCGGAGTTAGATTAGAAAACTGAAAAACCCGCCGCAATGCGACGGGCTTTTGCTTTCTTTGTGCAATGAGGGGAGGCATAGTGCCCGCAGTCTCAAAGCTCACGCCCTATATGGCACCGAAAGTCTTTACTGTCAATGTATCCACCGTTCACGGCTGATGAAGAACACCACCTTCCGAACGTCCTATCCGCACCTAGGTTTGCGACCTATCTGCGCGAAACCGGCAATGATAGGACGCGAGCTCTCCACCTATACCACTGGAATCTTCAAGTATCAGCCGCGTTCATGGTTCCACTCCATGTTTTGGAAGTTGCGCTGCGAAACGCTATCGTGGAAGCAATCGAAGCTGTCCATGGAGGAACATGGCCTTGGACACAAGGCTTCATCCGTTCGTTACCGAACCCGCGCGGTCCGGCATACAGCCCCAAACGAGACCTCGAAGGTTGCGCAGCACAGCAACCCACTGCCGGAAAGGTCGTTGCCGAACTGAAGTTCGTGTTTTGGGAGAAGATGCTGACAAACAGGCACCAAGGCAGACTGTGGGACGATCATTTCTACGCAGTGTTTCCGGACGCGCCTCGTGGTGTCGCTGCCAGCCAGCGCCGATCAGAATTAAGGTCTGACATTGAAGCCGTGAGGAGGCTCCGCAACAGAATCGCACACCATGAGCCTGTTTTTCCGCGCGCCCTTCAGGATGATTTTGATCGGATCATCCGCTGCATAAGATGGCGCAACGAAACGACTGGCAACTGGGTGCTGGAAATCGAGACGGTACGCGCACTACTCGCAGTGCGCCCCTAAGGGTCCTGCCCCGCCAGAAACTCCGCCAGCACAGGACTGGCCTCGCCCTTTGCGGAGCTGAGCAGCTCCGAGCCCGCGAGCGTCGCTTTCGACAGGCGCACGAGCCCGCCGGTTTCCTCGATGCGGTAGCAGCGGCGTTTCTGCCGACCCCGCCTGTAGTGTGTCGCGGTGACGATTAGGCATGTACTGCCATCGGTGAGCGTCACGGGCGCGGCGAGCCTGATCTTGTCGCCTTCTTCGTAGTCCGGGATCGAAGCCCAATCCCGGCAGCGCTGGCGCCAGTCCTGGGCGTAGCTGTCCGAGTCTTTCAGATCGGAGAGAAGCTCGATCAGCCCAAGCGGAGCACGAGATTCGTTCGGGCCAGCACTTTCCTCCATGTCCTTGTAGCCCCAGCAGCCGTCATCGTATCGGGTGAGGAAGACAGCCCCGAACGTGATGGAGCCATCCGCATCGGTCATATAGGTCGCGTCTTCGACAGGGGTGCCGTCGAGATTGGTGACCCTTGCCGCCGCATACCAGGTTGAGCCGACCTTGCAGGCCTTGACCAGTTCGGTTTTTTGCGTGTCGCCATGAGAGGTGCAGAGCCGGGCAATCTCCGCTTTCTCATCCGCGTAGGTCTGGACGCGGCCGTCGGTGTAGAAGAGCCATCCCATCTCAGAGTCCTTTCTCTCGTTGGGGAAAATTGTTGTCGCCAATGTCCCGAGAGGGCCGCAGGCCCGGCAGCGTATTGGCGATGCGTGTTTGAGAAAGGGCGCGTTACGCCGCCCTCCGGTCATCGATTTCCATCAGCGCATCGAGCGGCACGCGGTAGGGCTGCATGGCGTCGAAATCCTCGCAATTGCCGCAGTTCTGCACGATCGCGAAGGTGTCGCAGGCATCCTTGAGGATGACCCGGAAGGTGCCGCCGAGGCCCGAGGGCACCTCGTAGGTTCCGCCGATGAGATAATCCGAGGCCCGGCGCACGAAGACGCGGATACTGTGGCCATCGGTGGCAAGCCGGATCGCGCCCCGCCCCCGGTCGATGAGCACCTGCACGTCATCTAGGATGTCGGTGTAGAACTGGCCGGTCAGATCGCGAAACGTCATGCGGCGCTGCGCCATCCAGTCGGTGTCCCGAAACGGGTTCATGCCGTCGGCGAAGGCAAAGGAGGGATCGGCCTGTTCGGTCGTGACGATGCGGGTGGTCGTGCCATCGATGCCGTTTGAGCGCAGATGCACACCAGTGCCGACGATCAGGATCAGGGCGGGCCTGTCCACGGGTCCGTTCCAATTGGGCAGGAAGGTTTTGCAGGCGCGCGCATGGGCGATTTGCGCCGCAACAGCGGAGGCAGAGAACTTGAGAATAGCCATGGGGATGTCTTTCCGTTGGGTGTGGGAGGGTCGACCCGCGCGGGTGGTATGGCCCACGCGCGGGTCGCGTGATGGCTCAGGCCGCTTGCGCGACCTCGCTGTCAGGCTCCACGGTTTCCGCAGTGGGCTCCGCCTCATCACAGGCGACACCGGCGGTCTGCATCATCGGCGGGCACCAGGCGGCCACGGCAGCGCGCTGCGCGTCCGTGAGCGTGGCGAAGGGTTCGGCGAAGAGCTTGTCGCAGAAGGCGACGATCTCCTTCTTGCTCGACGAGGCGAGCGTTACCGCCTCTTGGGCGAGACCCAGATCTTCGCCGAGGATCTTCAGGAGCCAAGCCTTCTTGAAGCGGTTGAAGAGCGCCGCATTCGGCGTCCAGTGGGCGCGGATGTCGGGCATGATCTCGATCTCGAAATCATGCATCAGGCTGTCGCGCTGCCGATCCCGGGCAAAGCAGGACTGCGTGGTACT
Source organism: Sulfitobacter delicatus (assembly GCF_900102535.1). Taxonomy (GTDB): domain Bacteria; phylum Pseudomonadota; class Alphaproteobacteria; order Rhodobacterales; family Rhodobacteraceae; genus Sulfitobacter; species Sulfitobacter delicatus. Next base: position 62,010 of record NZ_FNBP01000011.1, read on the forward strand.
TGCCGTGGCATAGGCCACGAGCTTGGCCTTCTCCCCTGCATCGAGCGCGCGAAACGCCGCGAACTGATCGGTGGGCGCGCGGGCGTCATCGAGCCAGGAGAGGTCCAGCACATCATGCGCCGCCGCCACCTGCTCAAGCGAGGTCTCGTCGATCTCGTCCATCTTGGCATGGCTGCGGTATTCCTTGCGGGCATCGATCTTGATCGCCTGCGTGACACTCATGCCACTGGCCAGAACATCACTGACCAGCTTGAAGAGCGTCAGATCGAGCGTGGCCTCCGGATGCAGCGCCATCGCGGCCCCGAGCGCCATGGCCCGCTCGGTCTTGAGGTCCTCGGCCAGTGAGGCAGGATAAGTGATTTCGCCGGCGTCCGGGGCTTCTTCCCCGGTCGGGCCAGCCGAGGAGCCGCGTGCGCCCTCCTCTTTGACGGTGTCTTCCGGGCGGACGAGGCCAACATGGAGGGTCACCTGCCCGCCCGACCAGGACGCGATTACCCCAGACCGCGCGAGGTCCTCGGCGCTGTAGGCCTCCTGCAGATCGCGGGCTTCGTCTTCCAGAGCGTCCACGCGCTCGTAAAGGGCATTGTAGGCATCGTCTTCGAGCCCCTCATCCTCCATCTCGAGTTGCAGTTTCTCAAGTTCAGCGGTGATCTCATCCACGCGCTTTTGCGCAGCCTCATCAGGCTCGATCGGGCCGGGATAAACGCGGCCGTAGTCGGCCATGGTCGCGTAATCATAGCGGACCATCGCATCGGCCCAGGCAAAGCCCAGCTTTATGCGGGCCTCTTCGGCGGCGGCACCGAGCTTCTCGAGCAGGATGGTTTCCACCAGCGCCGCATCCTCCAGCACGGAATGCTCTTCCAGAAGGTCAGCTGCAACGGCCCCGCCGCGGGCCTCGTAGTCCGCGCGCACGAAAGCCCCGATATCGTCGCTGACCTGCACACCGCGGGATTTGAGCGCCTGACGGACGGTGTAGGCCTGCAGATAACCGCCGTCTTTCGTGAGCGCCTCGAAGACCTCGCGCTGCGCCTCTTGGCTCGGGTGCTCGGCGAAGGCCTTCATCGTGTCGAGCGTGATCACCTTGCTCCGGGCCGCGGCGCGGATGTCGGGGTGGATCAGGCCGTAGCGCAACCGACCTTTGACGGCGGCGACGGTGGTGCCGAAGGTCCTGGCGATGGTCTCAGGCGTCTGGCCGTCGGCCTCCATCATCCGGGCGAAAGCCTCGAACTCGTCGATTGCGTTCATCGGTGCCTGGGTAATGTTCTCGGCGAGCGACAGCGCCGTGGTGATGTCGCAGTCGTCAGGGACAAGGCGACAGTCGACCTTGGTTTTCGCCGTGAACCCCTTCGCGGCCTTGTCTGCGACCAGCTCCTTCAGCGCGGCATGGCGTCGGCCACCGGCCAGCACGGCGTATTTGCCGTCAAGCTTTTGGACCAGGAGCGGCTGGAGCAGGCCCAGAACGGCGATGCTGGCTTTCAGATGCGCGATGTTCTCGGGGTCATAGGTTTCCGGAGAGTTGCTGCGCACATTGGCACGATGCGGGACCAGATCGCCGATGGCGACGGTGAGAGGGGCAAAGCTTGTGGTCATGTGATATCCTTCCAGGTGGGTGAGGTGTGGCCCGCGCACTCACGCGCGTGACCAATCCCCGGCTTCAGGGATCACCACGACAAAAGGCCCACTCTCCCTTTGAGGGGCCAGTGGGCCTTCATTGCTTGACGTGTAAGGTTTGAGGGGTGTCCCCTCGCCTACCAGTCCCGCGCAAGCATGATGGTCAGCACGCGCATGGTCGTGGCAGGATTGTCCAGGGTCTCGGCCCCGTAGCGGAAATCCGAGTCTGCTGCATAGAGATCGATTTGCCAGAACACGGTCTCGCCCCGGATCTCGACCACTCCGAAATCGTGCCATCCCTCGGGATCATTCTCAGGCTCGAATGTTGCAAATTCACCAGTGGACTTCACCGCCTCGGCCATGAAGCCGTCGCTGGCCTCCATAAGCGAGCGGGTGACATGCATCCGGCCCTGGATGGGCTGGGCGGGCGGCACTCCAAGGCACGCGAGCTTGCGAAACGCGTCGTTCTGCGCCGCGATCACCGTCGGATCCGAACGGTCTGGCTGGGATTGAACGGTCATGGACATGGGGCTCTCCTTTGAGAATTTGAAACACCCTTCCCAAAGCCTGCTTTTTCTTTTCTGCCTGGCGGAAGGACCGAAGCAGAAGGTGCCCTACCCGAACAGCCCCTTGGGTCTGTAATTCGGGTTGGGGATGGTTTCGATCCAGCCGCCCTGTTCCTTGATGCTCTCAAGTGCTGCCGAGAGCGGATACGCGCCCTCTGACGGGCTCCACCAATAGGCTTCGCGTTTGAGGACGATGATCTTGCGGCGGCCGTCTTCGAAGCAGGCCACCCGCAGCGTCTTGGGTTCCTTGCGTGACATGCGAGTCTCCGTTCTCCTTGTGGTCAGGCGGCCTCGGCGCTGCGCCCTGCCCTGCCCGCCTCCGATCCGGCGATCAGGTAGTCGCAAGCGCGCTGCGCGTCCGCGGCGTGCCGGAAGATCGCACCCTTGTCCGACCGAAGGACCCGTAACCAGTTGTGAAGGTAGGCGGCATTCATCTCGAGCGTATGCGCCGTGAAGCCGAGCGTCTGACCCAGGAACACCGAGGTCAATTCCGCGACGATCTCCTCGCGCGCATAGGACGTGTTGCCAAACTTCGAGAACCCGAAATCGCGATACAGTCGATGGGGGGCTTTCGTGGCATGGGCCAGTTCATGGGCCCAGACCCCGTAGAAATTGCGCGGGTCCTGAAACCGCGTGATCGACGGCATGTAGACCTTGTCCACGGGCGGCAAATAGTACGCCTCCGTCCCCGTGAGGACGGTCGTGATGTCGATGGCATCGAAAAACGCCTGCATGTGCGGGATGGGCTCGGACGGCGGATGCTCGGGCGCTGGCTCTGGGTCGGGGAAGAAGCTGTCGGGCAAGCCCTCGATCTGGCAGGCATTGAACACGCGGTAGGATTTCTGGAAGCGGAAGATGCGGGCTTCATCGGAGTGATCATCCCCGTCGCTGCGGTCATGCTCATCTGCGCCCGCGTCTTTCCGGCTTTGACCGTAATAAACGATGACAGAGGACTTCTCGCCCTTGCGGACCTTTGCATCCAAGGCATTGGCTTGCGGCAGCGTCATCCAGAAGGGAGAGCTGTGGCCCGCCATCACGGTCCGCATTGTCAGCAGGAAGTTGTTCACTCCCTGGTAGGGTTCACCACCCACGCGCAGGGGACGAGAACTGCCACCTGCGGTCCAAAGCTTGCGCCACGGCAGGACGCCGCGCTCGATGATGCGGATGATTTCGTTCGTGATGACCTCGGAGGCATCGAATTTGGGCGTGCGGGATCGGGCCATGGCGGGCGTCCTTTCGTGTGGTGGTGAGAAGATTGAGGATCAGATTGACCGACAGGGCCGCGGATCGTTGGCGATCCTGGCACCGAGGGCTTCGACCATGTCGATGTAGGTGGTCAGCGAGACAGACTGGCCGGCACCTGAATGGTCAGGGACGACAGATCTGTCCCGCGCCACCCGCGGCAAGTTCGCGAATGCGATGACATCGGTGACGGGTCGGATATCGATGAACGGGGTCCCTCGTGCGACCGCAAGAGCGGCCAAGGGAAAGCGCTCGATCGGCGCGAAGGTTGAAACGGTGGTCCAACCGAGATGGAGGAACGTCCCACGCTCTCCGCAGATCACATGCGCGTTTGGCAAAGTCGCCGCCTGTCTGAGATGGCCGAGATCACGCAGGAGGGTCTCGCTTTCGAGCCGCTTCGCCAGCCCCAGCTGACCGGTTCGGCGAAGCTCGCGATGCCGCCACCACGAGGCAGCGGTCGCGCGCAACACGCGCAAGACACCTGTTTGCATGGGAATGCCCTTCATCAGGAACGGCAGACCGGAAACCGGCCCGGACCCATCTGAGGGACCCCAAAGGCCCTCATCCGTCAGTCACAAAACCTGAAGAACACTTTCTCTTTTCCCAGGCCCTTTGGGCACGCAACAAAACTGAAAGCCCGGCACATCTGCCGAAGCTATTGATTTTACACAGCAATTTTAGATCGGAAACGCATATCGGCAAAACCTTGCTTGCAAATACGAAATCGGTATATTTTTCGATTACTTTGCAAACATAGAAGATTGGCAAAAATGCTAGAAACACCCGCCAGAAGCGAACCCTGCTTCTTCGAGCAGCATATTCCTACAGAATTGGCAGACCTTTCGGTCGACATCCAGAGGGAAGCCACCGGGCTGGGACAAGGGCTGCATCCTGACAGCGCAGCTGAGCTTGCCGATCTCGTCCGCGTGATGAACTGCTAATACTCCAACCTGATCGAAGGACACAACACGCGCCCCCGCGACATCGAAAGGGCGCTGGCTGGCGCCGAGCTTGAGGAAGAAACCCGCCCTCTCGCCCTTGAGGCCCGGGCCCACGTCATCGTTCAACGGGCCATCGACGAGATGCATCGCATAGGCACCCTGCCCCGCCCCACATCTGTCGAATTCCTGACTTGGGTCCATAAGAGCTTCTACGACGAGATGCCTGACGAGTTTCGGGTCATCGAACATCCAGACGGCACACAAGAACCCATCGTTCCGGGACGCATGCGCCAGGATGACGATCGGGAAGTTGCGGTCGGGCGCCACCTACCTCCTTCTTCGTCGCGCGTCGCGGCATTCATGGACCATTTCGACAAACGATTTCAGATTGCGGCGCGGTCTTCGAGCGGACGGATCATTGCGATCGCCTCTGCACATCACCGTCTCAACTACATCCACCCTTTCCCGGATGGTAACGGCCGTGTCAGCAGACTGATGTCTCATGCCATGGCCCTCACAGCGGGGATTGGTGGCCAGGGGCTCTGGTCCGTATCGCGTGGGCTGGCCCGCGGGCTAACCGATCAGGGCGAGTACAAACGGATGATGGATCTGGCCGACAGCCCACGCCGCGGGGACCGCGATGGACGTGGGAATTTGTCAGAAGCGGCGCTGAAGACGTTCAGTGAATGGTTCTTAAGGGTGACACTCGACCAGATCACCTTCTCAGCAAAATTGTTCGATCTTGGCGGGTTGGATCAACGGTATCGTCGTCTTGTTGCAGATACCATCGATGACAAGCGCGCACCGGAACTGATTTCGGCGGTTCTTCGGCATGGTGCGCTGGAACGTGGCGAGGCGCAGATTGTGCTCAAGACGTCGGAGCGTACGGCTCGCAACACGCTGAGCAAACTGACTGCCGCTGGATACCTGACTTCCTCCTCGCCGAAGACGCCCGTTCGGTTGGCGTTTCCGTTGGATTATCGAGAGCGGCTCTTTCCAAACCTTTTTGGTGATGGTGACCTCCCACAATAACTCAAGGGATTTAGGGTGTAATGCCTGACCGCAGATTTCTTCCATGGCCGGCGAGATTTCCATCAGGGCTCGCTCGTGTGTCACTTGTCCACCGCGGTGGACACCTGTTGGTCTGAGATAAACGGAATAACCACCACGCGCCGCTAGGTGCGTTTGGACAGTCGTGGGTGCCATAATCACTGCTTCCCGTTCGAAGTCCACCGCGGTGGACATTAGACGGTTTGCTCATTGGTTTCAGACAGTCGCTGAATCAAAGCTAATGGATCAAATTGGTTTTGCCTTTGACCCAGGGTGATACTGTGGAAGTACGCTCCAAAATCCCTGATACGTTTTCCGAGCTGTAGCATGATGAAGATCGCGCATGACGTTTTCTGAGCTCCTACAGCATTCTTGGCTTTCTCGAAAGTTTCTGGGTGAATGCCCATCATGGGTGCAAGTGTTCGAGCATGGTTTTCAATGTCCAACCAGTTTCTAAGTCTCTCTGTGGAGAACGATGTCGCCTGATCGCAGACTGAGGTCAGTAAGTCTGGTTTCAGGGCCTCATCGCCTATGTTGCTATCTAAATCTTTTTTTTCTTCTTTAGACTTAGATTGATGCCGGACAGTTTGTCCGTCATTGGCGGGCAATTCCATAGTTTCAGGTGGGTCATCCGGGGTAGACAAACTCTGGCATTCCGCATCTGTATTGGCGAGCAGAGCGTGGTATTCGGGGAGGCTCAGCTTCCTGCGTAGAGCTTTCCGTGCGTTGTTGATGAATGCGTTGCTGGGATCATGCTCTTCCAAATGGGCGAGCTTTGTAAGGATCTGTTTGCGAATAAATATCCGATCCCGCCGGTTATTCTCTATCTCTTGCGCGATGGCGATAAGCTCGCTCGCACGTTGGAGCAGGGGGGTGAGAGACAATCCATAACTGATGCACTCCCCGCCGGATGAGCGGACGCGGTAGCGCTTTCGGTTCGAGCTGTCATTGCGCTTGATGAATCCGAGTTCAACGAAGCGGTTGATGTGCCTGCGGAGTGTCCGTTCGTCGATGCCGCCAACGCGCTGGCAAATGGTGTAGTTGGACGCAAAAACCGTTTCGCCGTGGCCAGGTTTCAAAAAGCTGAGCATTGCTTGAAGGGTCTGGATGTGGCCAGGGCGAAGCCCGAACACGCTGCGCGCGTCTCTCAGGGCCCGAAAGATGGTCCAGATATCGATTTCAGATGCGGGAATTGAGCCGCATGATGCATCTGCACCAGCAGCCTCGATTGATAGTTTTGTAAATGCCATGATTTGATCACGATGACCGTTTGGCCCACAGCTTCCCTGTCTCCTCCCAAGATTTTATCTGGGAAAAGGCAATAAAAATCGGTTCACCGAATCGGTGACTCTTGACCGGTTTGCTGGAGGTTGCTACATCATGAGTGCAAATCGAATGATGAGGGCTCTCCAAGGGAAACTTTGGGGGGCTCTTTTCTTTCTGGTCTTCGCTTTTCTCCTTTGCTCGGGTTCCTCTATGTGGCCTGGGTTAGGACCCAGAGCCGCTCTCATTCCGCCACTCATCGAAGAGTTGCAAAAGCGTAGCTTCCGCACGCTCCTCGAGCCACTGGCCGAATTCCGGGTTGTCCTTTTTGGCGATCTTGATGGCGATCGCTTTCTGATCGACTGTCAGCGTTCCGACAGTGTCGCCGCTCTCATTCTTGACGACGGACGTCACGCCGCGACTGGTCGGTTTCTTGTCTGCACGCGCCTTGTGCGAGCAAGCAGAATAGACCGCCTGAAATCTCTCGGGGCTTGGAGTGTCGTCGGGCAGGGCGGCGATCACCTCTTTGGCCGAATTCACCAAGTCTACCTTTCCCGATAGGGCCGCTAAATCACCCCACTGCCGTCTTCCGATGCCATGTGCCGGCCCGATAAGCTGAACAAGCCCATCAGGCAGTTGATCGATAACGACCCGGTGGTTGGACACGCCTTGCCGGGTTAATCCCAAAGCATCCTGAATGACGCCGGGTTTATATCCAACTTCCTGCATCTCTTTGATAAAAAAAGATTTTTCTATGAAAGACGGATCAAGTCGAAGGTTGTTCTCTTGACCCTGCGCGATAAGCGAGGCGTCGTCGTCCAATGTGCGAACGATTGCCTTGACCGTTCCTCCGATCTTGCGGATCGCCGCCAGTCTACGGCGACCGTAGATGATGCGGTATCTGTCGGGTTGGCCCGATGGGCGGACCATGATCGGCACTTGTTGGCCATGCTTGCGAATGCTCTTGGCAAGCTCGTCGATACTCGTATCTTCCAGCACCAACCGATCGCGAAGGCCATCCATGTCAATCTGATCGGGTTCGATGTCCCGGATCGAATTGGCCGTGATTTCGCGCAAGGAGTCCCGCAATCCGCCAACAGAGCCGGGCAGCTTTGCAGCTTTTTGCAGGGTAGGGGAGGGAGCCGCGCTCTCTTTTTCGTCCTTCGGAGATTGGTTGAAAATGTTTCTGGCCATCAGCGACGCCCCCATGCCATTTGGATCGTCTGCTCCAGTTCATCGGCAACGCCGTTCACGCTGGTTAGAGCGCGATCAATCGTTTTCCTGATGAACTGGCCGGGATCAACTTCGTAGACGGTTTGCTGGGTCATTCCGGCGTCAGAGATTGCGGTAGACTTCAGCATGGGTTCAGTCATGACCTGGCCGGCGAGAATTGATCTCAGGTAGCCAGCCATTTGGGTCTGTGGCCCGTCTGACGGCTCATACCTTGTGATCAGGAATTTGACGAAATCCCATGTCACACGCCGTCCGATCGCTTCTTCCACGGCCTTTACCGTTTCTGACGCAAGTTTCAGGAATTGGCTCATGGAAGCGATGTCGAGCATGCCTGGCACGACGGTTACCAGGAGCCCCGTAGAGGCCGCCAATGCCGTGAGAGTGAGAAAGCCGAGTTGAGGAGGGCAGTCGATCAATACGATGTCGTAATCTGCCTCTACCTCCTCGAGCGCCAAGGCGAGGCGCTCCGCAAAAATGGGCTGCATCCGACGGGCGAGCGCGTTTGCTGTCTCGGTTTCGTACTCCGAGAGCATCAAGCCCGCCGGAACCATGTCGAGCTTGTGAAAGTAGGTCTTTTGGATCACGTCAGAGAGCGGAACCTGATCCTCATATTTCAGAGCATCATAGATTGTTCCGCCCTCGGCGAACTCGAGCTCAGGCCGAAAGCCGAAAAATGTGGTCAAACTTGCTTGCGGATCGAGATCCAGGACCAAAACACGGTAGCCGCGCAAGGCATAACGCTGTGCAAGATGTATCGTCGCTGTTGTTTTCGACGAACCACCTTTGAAATTGACGACCGATAGCACCTGAAGTCGGTCGCCATCGCGTCGACCTGGCCGATACGATTCGGCGTTCTTTCCTGTGCGCTCCAAGATGTTGCGCACTTCGTCCACTTCTTGGGCTGTGTAGAACCGGTGCCCGCGGTTATCAGTATGCACTTCCGGGAAGCTACCGTCCTTGTGCCGGTTGCGCAGGTTAGACGTGCTTACGCGCAGGAGACCGGCAACTTCGGTCGAGCTGAAACGCCGCAAGGCTTTACGCTCTTCGGGTTCGAAGGCGATCTTCATCTGCCGATCCAAGGACTCGGCCAGATTGTCGGCAAACGTGCCGATGTCAGAAGAGCCTATGCCTTGCGCATATCCAACGTTTCGATCATCCATATCCTGCCGCCCGCTCTTGGCCTCTGTTAAGGCTCTTGATCATTTTGACGACGCACAACGTGTCTGACGCAATTTGCCGTCAGAATGGGAATGCCACGATCCAGCGAGTCCGGCAAGAAGAATCTAGATGTAGTGCAAAAGTTATCCACAGCACCTATAGGTGTTGCCGCGTAAAAAAATCAGCAAGTCATTGATATAGATATATTAAATGCAGATCTAACCGAATCGAGTCGCTACTCTGTTGAGTTGGCACAATAGCAGCTAACCCCAAGCAACTAATGGCACTTTCTGCCTCCTGCGGAGTTTTCTCCCAGTGAAATTTTTTGGATTCGGGTCAGAAGCTACACCTGATCTTGGCTCGATTCGTACGGCATGAGGCCAAGTCGTTCCGCCCGCTCCAACAGCATTTTCACCGAAGACGGCTGCCAGCTTGTCCGCCCGCGTGGCGTGCGCTCGCGCATCGCTTTCAGGCGGGTGCAGATCGCCTGAAGCGTGATGTCGGGATCCGCGCCCTTGATGGCAGCGACGATGGCGGGCAAGCGATCGTCCGTTTCGCGGCGCCCGGCGCGGGCCAGTACCTCGGCAGGCAGGAAGCCGTCGCGGACATAGGCCTTCACAGCGCGTAGCAGGCGGCTTTGGGTCCAGCGACGCGCCTCAGGCAAGGGGCCGTTGATGATGCGCAACACATCCTCCCAAGCCAAGTCGGGGCGCAACCGGCGCACATGAGGCACCCAGTCTTGAGCCGTCTCGTTCAGCCGCTCCATATAGCCGTCCTGTCGCGCGAGCCGCACCTTGCGAAGAGCGGCAGGGTCTTTGGCCCGCAGTCCGGGGTTTCCGCCCACGCGGCCCTTTGAGCGCGCGCTGGCGAGGCCGGCCTTGGTGCGTTCCCGGATGAGGGCGCGCTCGAACTCGGCCGCAGCGCCCAAGACCTGCAGCGTGAACTTGCCCTGCGGGGATCCAGTGTCGATCGGGTCCAGGATCGAGCGAAAGAACGCGCCCTTGGCCTCAAGCCGCTCGATCACCTCCAGCAGATGCGACAGGGATCGCGCGAGGCGATCAATCCGCACGACGACCAGCGTGTCGCCCTTTGATACGCGTTCCAGCACCCGCGCCAGTACCGGCCGTGCACGATTGCCGCCAGACGCCTGTTCTTCATGGATCTCGGCGCAGCCCGCAGATTTCAGAGCCTGCGACTGGGGCAGGGGGGTCTGATCCTCGGTGGATACGCGGGCATAACCGATCAGGGGCATCAAAACAGTCCTTTTGCAGTTTAATGCATCGCTACTAAACGACCGTTTGTAAACGGATGCAAGGGCGCTCTCTGTGGCGCTGTTTACTGGAATACCCTTGGTTTCCATACAGCGAGCGCGATCAGAGAGCCCTCCCCGACCATCGCCCGCGCGTGCTATATAGGTAGCGAGGGAGCACTCTGACAAAACTCTTGGGTAAAGTGCAAAATGGCAGTATTTTGCGCATATGAAGCCTCAAGCGCCCGCCAACTCTGATGATTCTGATGCTCTCTTCCTCGACGCTGAGGAGGTGGAACAGTCGCCCGAGAACGATCTTTGGTTCCTGCCCGGTCCCATGGAAGAGGAGCCGGATTATCTGCCCCCCGGACCACGGGCCGAGCCGCGTGAAGCTGAGGCTCTCGACGATTGGCGGAAAGCAGAGGCGGGTCATGTCGCGCATCTTGCCCGTGTGGCCGGTCGCGTCGGGGCGCTAGACGACCGTCTGAAGCGTGGCCCGGAAGGCTGGCGGCACAGGCTTGCGTTGATCGAGGCGGCAGACCTCAGCTGGTTTGCAGGCGACCGAATTGGCCCGGATCGGCTGGCGCTCTGGATATCCATGCGCTTGTCCGGCGTGCAGGACGACACCGCAGCGCATGCACGTGTCGGATGGGCGGTGCGGCGTCTTACAGGCGGTCCCGGCCCAGAGGTGGACCTGTCCGCCTTCCTCGATCGCCGTGACCCCGAAAACATGGTGGATGAAGCCGAGCCCTTCGCGGATCGCGCGGGCGGGTGGCTTGACCTGATGGCACAAGCCGCCGACCTGCACCCGATCACGCGTGCCTGCATGGGGTTTCACCTCTGGAGCCTCGCGGGCCTCGGACAGCAGAGCGACGGAATGGAAGCGGCGGTCACGGCGTCGCGCATTGCCGCGCATGAGGGCGAGGGGGCGATATTCGCACCCCTGGCCATGGGTGGGGCGGGGGCACTGCGCACCGGCGGCCCACCCGCTAACCGCCTGGCGCGCTGGCTCGACGGGATGGAAACGGCATGCCTGACCGCGATGCGTCACCTCGACGATATTGAGACATGGTCGGCGCGGGCGGAAGCCGAGATGAGCCCGCTCTCGGGCAAGACGCCACCAGCCCTGCGCGAAGTGCTGACCGACTGGCCCCTGGTCTCTGCCCCCATGGCCGAGGCCCTGACCGGAGCCAGCCGCGCCGCTGTCCAGCGCAACCTCGCCTGGATGGAAGCGCGGAATCTGGTCCGCGAGCTAACAGGGCAAGGACGGTTCCGAATGTGGCGCGCCACAAACTGACTGTCGAAGCGATCTGTGCGGCGCCCATGTCGCGTCTATCCGCAGCACGGCTGAAACGGTGAGGAGCACCGTTTTGCAGATGCTCGAGGTCAAAGAGTTCGGCTGATCGGCTGAGACAATTCGGCTATCGCAGCGTCCCCAACTACCATGAAAGCATTGTCGACTGGGTCGTGACCGGTCTACCAATATAAACCGGACAGACCATACAACGCTCCAAGCGACGAACGAGCCGTTGTCGCAATGGCCTGTCCAGTGATGTCTTCTTGAAGATTGCCTTCGGAAAGAGCAGGGGCAGGACATGAAGCTGCAAAATCTCGAACGCCATCAAGCCTGGATCTACCTCGCTGCCATCCTTTCCGGTCTGGTCTTGGGCTCGCTCGCCCCCGGTATCTCGGGGGTGTTCGAGGCACTGCTGTGGCCGGTGCTGGGGCTTATGCTTTTCACTACCTTCGCTCAGATGCCGCTCGCGCACCTGCCGCGCGCGACGCGCGACCGGCGTTTCATCGGCACCATGCTGATCGGCAATTTCGTCCTGGTGCCGCTGCTGGTCTGGGGGCTGATCGCGTTCCTGCCTGACGATCCTGCGCTTCGGCTCGGGGTGCTTGTCGTGCTGCTGGTGCCCTGCACCGACTGGTTCATCACATTCACCCATCTCGGTCGCGGCGATGCGGTGCGTGCCGCGTCCGCGACACCGATCCTCCTCGCGGTTCAGTTCGCCTGTCTGCCGCTCTTCCTTTGGCTCTTTCTCGGCGAGGCATTCCTTGAGCTTCTCGCCGCCGACCGCATTGCCGCCGTCTTTGCGGCGCTTGTCCTGCTGCCGCTCACAGCGGCTTTCCTGCTGGAGCGTTGGGCAGAGGCGCGCCCGGAGCGGGCCGTGATAGTAAATCGCCTCGCCTGGCTGCCGGTTCCGCTTCTGGCTGTCGTGGTGTTCCTGATCGCGGCCTCGCAAGTCGACGCGGTAAGGGATGCGCTGCCGGTTCTGGCGCAGGTGGCGGGCGTCTACGTCGCCTACCTCGTCGCCGCAGCTCTTCTCGGTGCGGCGACCGGGCGGGCGGCCGGATTGCCCGCTAGCGGGCGACGAACGGTCATATTCTCGCTCGGAACCCGCAACTCCTTCGTCGTACTTCCGCTGGTGCTGGTGCTTAGACCGGAGTGGAACGTGGCGGCCGTTGTCATCGTCTTCCAGTCGCTCGTCGAGCTCTTCGGCATGGTCGCCTATCTGTGGATCGTGCCGCGCTATCTGGTCCCCGAACACGCGGCGAACACGCAGGACTCCGCGGGGAACGAATGATCGCAAACAACGGCGCTGGCACCATTGTACGCTTGGCTGACATGCGTGGGCGTCCTCAACTATGGCCCTTCAGGTCACCTCCGTCAGCGCGTCGATCACAGGGCATTCAGGGACATCGTCACCGGTGCATTGCGCTACGGTGGAAGACAGCACGCGTTCAATGCGTTTGAGATCGTCGATCTTGGCGCGGACCGAGGCGAGATGCGAAATTGCAAGACCCTGCACCTCTCCGCAGGTCTGGACCCCGCCATCGACCAATGCGAGCAGATCGCGGACTTCGTCCAGCGTGAACCCCAGCTCGCGCGCCCGCATGATGAAGCGCAGGCGCCCGACATGGCTCTCGTCATAGGCCCGGTAATTCTTCGACGTGCGCGGCGGCTCGGGCATGACGCCGATGTTCTCGTAGTAGCGGATGGTTTCGAGGTTGCATCCGGTCAGCTTGGCGAGATCTCCGCGCCTCAGGATCTTCACCGATCTGTGATGATTTTTCACACCATACCCCCTTGAGCCTGTATCAACTACAGAGCCTAGTCTCAGATCATCACTGAGGCAAGGACGATTCGAACCATGACTGAGACCACATTCGCGGGCTGGCAGACGGCAATGGACGAAACAGCGGCTGCCGACAAAAAAGCATGGGCGACAACCTGGCTCGGCGCGCTTGGCGCGCTGGCCATGACCTCATGCTGCATCCTGCCGCTGGTGCTGGTCAGCTTCGGCGTCACCGGCGTGTTCATTGCGCAGCTGGGCGTTCTCTACCAGTACAAATGGATCACCTTCGCGTTGAGTGCCGCCTTTATCGGCTATGGATTTTACAAGGCCTACCGTCCGATCCCGGCCGCAGTCTGCGCGGATGGCACCTGCGCGCGTCCCATGAACCGGACACTCATGCGATCCATTCTTTGGGTTGCCACCGCCATCGTCGCCGTCGCGATGATCTTTCCCTATCTCACCCCTTACCTTCTGTCCTACTGAAAGGCCGAACCCATGAAGTCACTTCATCTTGCCCTTGCGGTCGTTGGAACTCTCGCAACTTTCCCCGCCAGCGCCGCCGAACAGCGCATCAATATCGGGGTCGGCGAACTGACATGCCCGACCTGCTCCTACACGGTGGCGGTGGCCATGCGGGGCGTTCCCTCGGTCGAGATCATCGACTTCACGGAGGGAGAGGACTTTGGCACCGGCACCTACATCGTCGCCTTTGATGACGAGGCCGCCGATCAGGACATGATCGTCGAAGCAATCCGCGCCACCGGCTATCCGGCGGACATCGTCGAGTCCGGCGATTCCTGATGGCATTCGCCGACCCGCACCCGAAGCTGGAGACAGCATGACAAACATGAACAATAACAATGAACCCACGACCCTTTTGCGGCGCGGCCTCATCGGCAGCGTCGTTGTGGCGATCTGTTGCTTCACGCCGTTCCTAGTGCTGATCGTCGCCGGGTTCGGACTTTCTGCCATTGTTGGTTGGTTCGACTACGCGCTTTTCCCGATGCTCTTTGCCTCGCTGAGTGTGGTTGCATATGCCCTGTGGCAGCAAGCCGGCAGACCAGGGCACAGTCCGAAAGCCCTTCTCATCGGCTTGGCGGTTGTTCTTTCGGCTCTGCTGTTCTGGCTGGAGTTCCGCTTTGCTCTCCGGATCTCGGTTGCCGCCGCTTTGGCGGTGGCGGGATATGCGCTCTGGCTTAGAAAATCAGGCAGTTAAGCAGTGAGCCAGATCAAGAGAAGCTGGCACAAGGAAAGGAACAGGTATGACCAAGACGTATGACCTCATCGTGATCGGCGGCGGCACTGCTGGAAATGGCGTCGCCCGGATGGCGGCGAATGCCGGCTGGAGCGTCGCCAGCATCGACAGCGAGCCCCATGGCGGCACCTGCGCCCTGCGCGGCTGCGACCCCAAGAAAATGCTGATCGCGGTCACCGAGGGCGTTGAATGGACGGAAAACATGAAGGGCAAGGGGCTGGAGGCGCAACCTTCGGTCAACTGGCCCGACATGATCGCCTTCAAGCGCAGCTTCACCGACAACATGCCGCCTCGCATTGAAGGCGGGCTGGAAAAGGCCGGGATCGACGTCTTGCACGGAGAGGCGCGGTTTACCGGCCCCGATGGGATCGAGTTGAACGGCGAAACCCTGACGGCGAAGCATTTCCACATCGCCACGGGCGCGCGGCCGATGACGCTGAACATTCCCGGCGAAGAGCATCTGACCACCAGCACCGAGTTTCTTGAACTGCCCGAGCGGCCCGACCGCATCGCCTTTGTCGGCGGTGGCTTCATCGCGATGGAATTCTCCCATATCGTCAAGCGCGCCGGGGCCAGCGAAGTGACCGTGCTGGAGATGATGGATCGTCCCCTGGGCAATTTCGATCCCGACCTGGTCGAAATGCTGGTCGAAGGCACCGAGGAACTTGGCATTGATCTGCGCACCAATGCGAAGGTGGCGAAGATCGAGAAGCAGGGCGACGAATTCGTGGTCACCGTGGAACGTCCCGACGGCACCGAAACGATCACTTGCGACCTGGTGGTGCATGGCACCGGCCGCGTGCCCAACATAGACGGGCTGAACCTCGAGGCCGCTGGCGTCGAATACTCGCGCCGCGGCATCAAGGTGAGCAACGCGATGCGCACCACCAACCCGGCCATTTTCGCGGCCGGCGACTGCGCCGACAGCGGCCTCAATCTCACTCCCGTATCGGCGGCAGAGGGGCGCATCGCAGGCAAAAATCTTCTCGCCGGAGAGGACGCTAGGGAGATCAAATACCCGCCGATCCCGTCAGTGGTCTTCACCCTGCCGATGGTGGCCACGGTAGGCTTGTCGGAAGCGGCGGCCAGGGAGCAGGGGCTGAAATTCGATGTGCAATTCGAGAAGACCGAAGGCTGGTATTCGTCGCTGCGCGTCGGCGCTAAACACACCGGATTCAAGGTTCTTGTCGAACAGGGCAGCGGCAAAATCCTCGGCGCGCATTTGATCGGGCCGGGATCCGAGGAACAGATCAACTTGCTCGCAATGGCCATGGGCACCGGACAGACCGCCAATCAGATCAAGGCCATGATTTTCGCTTATCCGAGCTATGCCTCCGACATCGGGTCGATGGTGTAATTTCAGAATTTTGGCCGGGCGACCGTCGCGATGTCCGGTCGCAGGCCAAGGAAGAAGACATGGACCAGACCGTCAAGAAAAAGGATTGCTGCTCATCGAAAGAGGTCAGCGGCGACCAATATGACCTCATTGTCGTTGGTGCCGGCTCGGCCGGGTTTTCTGCCTCGATCACGGCAGCCGATGCCGGAAAGCGCGTGGCGCTTATCGGGCACGGCACCATCGGCGGCACCTGTGTGAATGTCGGTTGCGTACCGTCCAAGGCAATGATCCGCGCCGCCGAAGCGGTGCACGGTGGCACGTCCGCTGCCCGGTTTCCGGGCATCTCGCCTTGCGCCCATGCCGTGGATTGGGGTGGCGTGGTGAAAGGCACCGCCGATCTGGTCGCGGAGATGCGGCACAAGAAATATATCGACCTGCTGCCCGCCTATGAGAACGTCACCTATATCGACGAAGGCCCGGCGCGATTGGTCGAGGGTGGAGTCGCTGTCACCGAGCGGGTCATTTCCTCCCCTCGCATCCTGATCGCCACCGGCTCGCGCCCGCACATGCCCGCGATCGAGGGTATCGACGCCGTGGAAGCACTTGATTCCTGGGGCCTTCTGAGCCTGCCTGACCGGCCCGAAAGCATCCTCGTGCTGGGCGGCGGCTATATCGGCTGCGAGCTGGCGCAAATGGCCTCGAGACTGGGGGTGAAGGTCACGCTAGTGACCCGCTCGCGCCTTCTGCCGGGTGCCGAGCCGGAGGTGACCGAGGCGCTGACGGAGGCGCTGAAGGTCGAGGGCATCACGGTCGAGACCGGTCTTGCTTACGTCTCGGTCGCGAAAGCTGCGGGCGGCGTCAGTCTGACTGTCGAACGGGGTGGCAAGACCGAGGATCTGACCGCCGAGCGGCTGGTTGTGACCACCGGCAGGATCGCCAATTCCCAGGACCTTGGTTTGGAAGAGCTTGGGATCGAGACTGACGGACGCGGCTCGATCAAGGTCGGCCCCGACATGGCCACCACACGGGCCGGCGTCTGGGCGGCAGGCGATGTCACCGACCGTGACCAGTTTGTTTATATGGCGGCCTATGGCGCCAAGGTGGGGATCAACAACGCCCTTGGAGTGGAGCCGATGCGCTATGAGAATGCGGCGATGCCCTGGGTCGTGTTTACCGACCCGCAAGTGGCCGGCGTCGGCCTTTCGGAGGTTGAGGCCAGGGCGGCGGGGCACGAGGTCAAAACCAGTGTGATCACGCTCGACAACGTGCCCCGCGCCGTCGCTGCACGCGATACCCGCGGCGTGATTAAGCTGGTGGCCGACGTCAAGACCGACCGCCTGCTGGGCGGTCAGATCGCGGCACCAGAGGGATCGGACACGATTCAGACACTGGCAATGGCGCTTAAATTCGGCATGACCACCAAGGCACTTGGAGAGACGATCTTCCCATATCTGACCACGGTTGAAGGGCTGAAACTCGCCGCACAAACCTTCGACAAGGATGTAGCCAAACTCAGCTGCTGCGCGGGGTGAAAAGACGAGAAATTCCGGCGACACCGACTCATAAGCAGCGCTCATTGTGAACCAGCGCGTACAAAGCCACAAAGTGCTTGTGGCGGTCAGCATTCTCTCGGCATGGAGGCTGACGGCGGTAACGGATAATCACATATTAGAGCCAGCAGTGCACATCCCATCGTTTTGTCATTAGGTTGGTTATTGTGGCGGGGTTCATAAACAGACCGATCTCATCAAGATGGAAAGTGATCGGGAGTTGCCGAGAACGTCGCTGGGTCAACAATTGGTGATTACATTAGCCCCTGTCTATTTGATCGCCCGCAATACAAAGAAAGAATCGCCATGAATACAGTTGACACTGATTCTCGCACAACAGGTTCACTACCCGCATTCAACGCCCGAACATTAGGGTTAATGTTCGTCGCAGGTTTTTTTTGCAACCGTCGCGTTCGATCTGTTGGGTCAGATCATCAGCCCGGGCTTGGGCTTTTCGCGGTTGTCACCGCACGGGCTAGCGAGGAGCTTACTCGGCAGCCTTGGTCTGCCGAGCGGTGATTTCGCGGGATATTTCGTACATTTTTGTCTTGTTGGCCTGATTGGCTATCCCGTCGGTTGGTTGTTCGTCTTTAGACCAGTTTGGCACCGCATCGCGGGGCAGACGAACTGGTTTTTGCCCTCGGCGATTTAGGGGTTCGGCCTGTGGGTGTTCGCCATCGGCGGCATTACGTCTGTCGCAGGTCTTCCTTTCTTTCTGAATTTCACCGGCATTACCTGGGTAGCGCTGGTGGGTCATATGCTCGGGACCGGGATCATGAAAAAGCGTGGCACGCTACAATTTCCGGGCCAGAGACCAGTCACTATGGATGAGAAATCACCGTCATTTGCCGGTAGCCCTATTGCAGGAAATGCGATTCTTGTTGACGGTGATCGATGGACCCACTCCTGATGTGAGCCAAGCGAAAGAACCATCGGCTTTCGTCCGGAAACCTTCAATAGGAAGCGAAAACCGTGCGTATAGTCGAACTCGGTTCCGGATCATCCGAGTTGCTGGGCTGTGTCCACGACAGGTAAACCCCTTCATTCGTTCGCGCCGTGCGCGGGAAGTTGACCGAACCTGCGCCGTTGTTTCGCGCAATCAGTTGCAGGTCCTTACACTGCTGACCGGTTGTGATCTGGCAAGCAAGGATCACCTCGCTCTCATTTGCCCATTCGACCCACGTCACGAACGCAGTCTGAGGGTCCAGCATGAGAACATCTACCCGACCGGCAGCAATGCCCAGGCTGACTTTCGCCGGATCGCCAAAATTCCTTCCGCCGTCGGAAGAGAACGCAACCTTGACTTCCGGCTTGTCATTTGCAGCCGTGAACCAGGCCACGGCGGCTGTTTGGCTGGCGGTCGCGATGGCGGGGCCATTGACCGGGCAGCCGGAGATTTCCCAGCCGTCATTGTGGACGTTTGTTGGTTCTGACCACATGCCGCCTTGGTGTCTTACGACAGATATATCCCTGATTTCCGCATCTGTTCTGTCGCGGTATGCGACAAGGACGGTGCCATCGTCCAGCGATGCGGCGGACGTCTGGCAGCATGAACAGGTCTGCGCATCGACAAGAACATCATCGGTTCGCGTGCCTTCGGGCGTGATCCGGGTTGCGCGCAACTGCATGGCATCCGGGTAGTTGCTGGCTGCGCTGGTGAAAAGCGGCTTGTCATATGCGCGTCCGTCAAGCCAGACAGACATCAAGGAACCGTCTTCGAGCGGCTGGAGCGTGACAAAACCGTGTTGGCTGACCGACCGATCATCATGTGGCGTTATCGGAGCGCTCCATGTCAGGCCCTCATCCGGCGAAAGAGAGATCTTGACGTCATAGGCATAGTCGTTTTTGGAATTTTCCCACAGCCAGTGAGCCGCAAAGGTACCGTCATCAAGCGCAACAACGGACGGAAAATCGGCCCAGTTCACGAAGAGTTCGTCGGACACGGTAACAGTGCGGGCCGCGCTCCATTCTGCGTTTTCAAGGACCGACAATTCTACCGCAAACCCGTCAGGGTGTGGTTCGGTCCAACCCAGCAGGACCCGATCATCTTGCAGTGCGAACAGGGTGGGTTCCTGCGCATTGTTCCCGACCGGTGGGGCCAGGTCGGAGAACTCCAACGGCTCGGCAAGGGCAATGTTTGCCGTCATGGCCGCAAACAGATACGCAACACTCAAAACAGAATGGATTTTTGATGGCATTGCGCACCTTTCCGATTATCAGACCAGCGTCATTCACAACCTGAGCATAGGCAAATTTTGGCGAGTGCCATGTAAACTTTTGTATGACGGGCCTGTGCTTGTTGTTAAGAGCGATATCCCGTTGTGGCACAGCTTCGCGTCAACGGTTGGCGCAACCACCGCTCCGACCTCAGCTGACTTGCACCCAGGTCGCCATGCCATCAGCCTGATGGCTCAGCATATGGCAGTGCAGCATCCACGCGCCGGGATTGTCGAGTACGCACACAATCGTCATCGTCTTGCCCGGCGCTACGAGGGTCGTGTCGCGAAGGTGGGTTCGCGCACCATTCTGATCGGTTTCCCAGAAATGGTGGCCATGCAGGTGGATACCGTGCGGAAAAGCAGTGTCGTTCACCATCCGCACCTGCACTGCTTCATCACGTCTTGCCGAAATCAGCGGTTTGTTCGGCAGACCGCTCACGTCGTTGAAGGCCCAGCCCCCGAACCCGCCGTGCGCGCCGTCCCCGGCACCGCCTTGCATGAAGAGATCTGCCGTTTGCGTGATCTCTCCGGGCGCGGGCACGAGGTTCGCGGGGAGGGGAGCTATCGGCGCAGACCGGATTTGTCGCTGACCGTTCAACATAATGCCCCCCAGTTCCTCGCCACCCGAAGGCACGGTTTCTCTTAGGATCACATCACCCGTCACATCTGCGATGATGTCGATGCGCTGCGCCGGTGCGAGTTTTAGATTGCCCAGCGAAACCAGCTCGGGCAGCGGCATCCCGTCATAGGCCACACAAAAGCCCGTCAGCCCGTCGATACGTATCTCGAAAATGCGATCCGGTGTCGGATTGATCAGACGCAACCGGATGTGATCCCCCAGCCGCGCCTGCTCAGACGACAGGAAGGTGGTCATCAAGTCCCCCAGCCTACCTGCTGTTATGAAATCAGCGCGGTCGAATTCCATGTCGAACTGGCCGGTGTCATCAAGCCGAATGTCGAAGAGGATGGCCGTGATGTCCTGATCCACGTCTGGCGGGGCAGGTTCTTCGACGATCAGGGGCCGAACAGTCCGCGGGCGACCTGTTCGTAGGAAAGGTAGTGGGAGTGATACCAGTAGGTTCCGGCATCGGGAACCGGAAACCGGAAACCGGTACTCGTAACCCTCATTCGGGATGATGACATCCTGTGTCAGCACGTTTACGCCGTCCATCGCGTTGGGCAACCGAATGCCATGCCAGTGTACGAGGGTCCCGTCCTCCAGCCCGTTTTCCACCCGCGCCCGCAGAATATCGTTCTAGCGCTGTCTGATTTCGGGGCCGGGACAGGTGCCATTGAATCCAAGCATTGCAATGTCCCGCGACCCGATCCGGGTGAAGGCCGGGCGTCAGGGTGACAGGCACCGAAGCCGCACTCAGGGGCAGGGGGAGCGTGGCTGCGCCAAGCGCAACCATCATCTGAAGACGCTTAAGCATGGGTTTCCGTGTATTCCGTTTCTGGGGCCTGCAACCCACATCCCCCACCGTTGCGGAAGGGCGTCCCGGCGAGATATATTGATACATTGCAGATTGGCGCCCAGGTTTGGCGGAATACCGGAGAGCACCTAACGTATCTGCAGGTCCTGAATGGCCGCAAGGATCTTTCCGTCGGTATCATCGCTGTCGGCTGTCACCGCAAGACCGACCAGAACCTTTGGCATGTCCCCGAACGCACGCACGAAATCGCGATCCAGGTTCACATTCTCGGTGAAGTTGCCGGTTTGCGCCGTTTGCAGAATTTTCGATTTGAGACCCGTCGAGTAGGGGCTGTTCAGCAATGCGCCTTTCGCATGATTGCCACCCCAGACATAAACCAGCGCCCGCGTATTGGGATCACGCAGCAATTTGCGCGCCGTTGTTCGGCCAAGCGTGCTTGCGGTCTGCGGATCGACGAATATGAAGTACAAAGCAAGATTGCGATCATCGCCGCCGCGCCGTGTGAGGTCGGTTCCCTTAACACCCTGCGTGACGGACCATTCCCACATTGCTGCCTTTGCGGTGCCAAGGGCTGCGCTGACCGGACGCCAGAGAACCGAAACCGTGCCATCGGAAATCACGTCCAGCCGCCGACCTTGCAGGCCGTACTCGTTCGAAAAGAGCCGCAAGAGGCCCTGTTCTTTCCAGCTTCCATCGAATGGAATTGTCTTTCCTTGCGCATAGAGGGGCGGGGCGTTTGCAGCTAATGCAACAAAAGCGATGAAAAGTGTCGCTGCGAGGGACCGTATAAACATCTGAACTCCTTTTGCGATGCCGCTGGTCCTGCTTTGATCCCGGTTATCACCATTATGTGCCGTCATGATCCGTTGAATTGTGCCGGGCGCGCGCAACTTCAATGAACATATCCGTGATCATAGATGTGGTTGCGCAATGGTCGTTGCAGGACGCGGGAGCGAATTCAGATCATGGAGCGCGACCTTGATCGGCTGATTTCCCGCGACGGACGGATCCAGTAGGCGGCGGAGCTTCCAACCGTTACAAACAAGTACAAAACTCATGGGATACAAGCGCCTGAACACATGGACGCGGGTGGCGATGTGCGTCATCTCTGGTTCAACGGAACCGACTCCCGCACGCAAGGATGGCACATTCACCACAGCGCTTTGGGCTGGGGACAACAGGGTTGAACGCGCCAACGTCCGTTGCGGGAAACAAAATGTGGCCTTGTGTGAAACAGGCAAAGGTAACAAAGAATGCTGACTTCGATTATCCAATTTCCTGACATCGGAACAGAGATTTTTGCCGTTGATATCGGATCGTTCCGCTTTGCCCTGCGTTGGTATGCGCTGGCCTATATTGTTGGCCTCCTTATCGGCTGGCGCATCTGTGTCGCATTGGTCCGCTCTTCGTCAGTCTGGGGGGCCGGGGCGCCGCCGCTGCAACCCAAGCAACTGGAAGACCTGCTGACATGGATCATTCTGGGCGTGATCGTGGGGGGCAGGCTGGGGTTCGTGCTTTTCTATCAACCTCAGTACTATTTTCAGAACCCCGTCGAAATCTTCATGGTCTGGCAGGGTGGTATGTCATTTCATGGCGGCTTTTTCGGCGTGGTCGTGGCCACCTTGCTTTTTTGCTATCGCAACGGCGCACCCGTTCTATCAACGGCGGATCTGCTCGCTGTTGCAACACCACCGGGTCTTTTCCTCGGTCGGCTGGCCAACTTCACCAATAACGAGCTTTGGGGCCGTCCGACCGATGTGCCCTGGGCGGTGGCATTCCCCGGCGAGGCGGCCCAGTCCTGTGCGGGCGTCGTGGGCCTGTGTGGCCGCCATCCGTCCCAGCTTTATGAGGCTCTTCTGGAGGGTATCCTGCTTGGCTCGGTCCTGATCTTTCTGGCCTGGAAACGCGGTTGGCTGCGCTTTCCCGGAAGCCTTACTGGCCTGTTCCTGGCGGGATACGGAAGCGCAAGGTTCCTTGTCGAGTTCTTCCGGCAGCCTGATATGCAGTTCGTCACGCAGGACAACCCGATTGGACATGCGGTTCATTGGGCGGGCTATGGGCTGACAATGGGCCAACTGCTGTCGTTGCCGATGATTATCCTTGGCGCGGCCCTGATCGTATGGTCCCGCAGGCGTGTGACGGTTAATTCTGCGGATCTGGTGTCGACATCAGATTCTTTGTGAATATCCGAGCGTAGTGTTGGCGAAGTGACCATTGCGGCCTGGGTCCGCATATGAGCCTTGGGCGCGTGCTCAATGATGCGGCTTGCGTCCTTTCGCAATCATCAGATGGTGCTCTTGATGATGTACACCGATTGTCATCAGACCAAAGAAACCAAGGCCCTGTATTTGTTCACCATCGCCACCCACGATCAGTGCGACACCATCCTCCATTTCTTCTGACGCAACACTCCAGCCTGTTTCACCGGCAAGGAACGGTGCATGGGCGGGAACCATTGTGTTGATGGCCGACAGGACACGCGGGCTGCCACGCACTTCGAACCGTGCCCCGTCGGGCCGCAGAATGCGGGTGACCTCTGCCTTTCGTGTCAAAAGGTCCATATCGACCAGATGGTCCCTCAGTTTGTCGATATTGACGGCGCCCCAATCGGTTTCGGGATCGGCCTGGAGCAGCACAACTATTTCGGCCAATGCGGCGAAGGCGGACTGGCCGGTTTCCTGGGGCGTCGGACGCGTGACCCATGGATGAATGCATTTGTTGCGGCGTAACGGGTGTCGCAAGCAAGACAGCGAAGAGAACGGGTATCAGTCGCATGGACCAGCCTTTCCTGAGTGTATTCGGATTCAGCCTAGTACCTGATCGGACCCTGAAATATGATTTGGATCATATGAAGCCTGAACCCTATAATCTCATACCGCCCTCCGCCTTGCGTCCGCTGACGAGGGCCGCAGGGGATACGGTCTTTCGTCAGGGCGCGCGGACCTGCGGCCTTTATGTTATTAAGTGCGGGCGCGTTCATCTTGAGCGTGTCGGCCCGGATGGCGAACGATTTATCATCTACCGTGCCGAGCCCGGGATGAGCCTTGCCGAAGCATCGGTGTTTTCGGATAGATACCACTGCGATGCGGTCGTGGCGGAGGCTGGGGCGTTTGTACAGATCGACAAAGCGGCGGTCTTGTCTGCCTTTGCAGATCCGGATTTTGCACGCGCCTATGCGCGGCAAGCGGCCCAGCAGATACAAGCGCAACGTCAGGCGCTTGAGATCGTAGGCATCCGCCGCGCAGAAGAACGGGTCTATGCCGGTATGGTGGCGGGCCTGCTTGAAAGCTCCGTTGTCGATTTTGCCAGCGCGCTGCACCTTTCGCACGAGGCCACCTATCGGGCCTTGCGAAAGCTTGTGAATGATGGCCGGATCGCAAATCCGACCCGGGGAACGTATCATTTGCGCCCCTGAATGGATCAGCCGGACCATGCCCGGTTCGAGATAACAAAAGGTGCGGTAGCAAAGCTTGGCGGGTATTTCGCTTGCCCGATAACAATGAGAATTGCTGCCCGCGACGATGACCTGTTTTCAAAGATCGCCGTTATGCCCTGTCTTACTGCTCGCCGCTGAAAGGTCGATTGCCTCAGCGCCGCTTTCGTCGAAGCACCGTGTTTCGATCTGCAGGGTTGCGAAAAAGAACCCGAAGTCCTTACGCAGCATGTCGTAGGCGGTTTGCAGGACCTCTTCTTGATCTGCTTGCTCTGTGACACGCAGATGCGCGGAGAAGACATGCTTGCCACTTGTCAGCGCCCAGGCATGAATATTGTGAACATCGGAAACCTCGTGCAGTTCTTCAAGGGTACGTTTGATTTCAGGCAGACTCACTTCGGGAGGCGTGCCTTCCATCAAAAGATGCGCCGCTTCTTTCAGCAATCCCCAGCTCGCCCATAGCAGGACAAACCCGAACGCCATGCCAAGCAGCGGGTCGATCAGCAGAAACCCGGTGAATTCGATTGCGAGGGCGGTCACGATGATCAACAGACTGCCAACAAAGGTCTGGATGATATGCCAGAACGCTCCCTTCGTGTTCAGATCTTCCTTGCTTTGCTTCCAGATCAGCGCAAGCGAAATGAACTCCGTAAAGAGCCCCCCGGCAGCCGCAATCAGCATCGGACCCGTTGGAAGATCAATTGGCGCAGACATGCGCATGGCAGCCATCGCGATGACAACAACCGCCATGGCCAGCAAGAAGCCGCCATTCACAAGGGCGCCGATGATTTCGGCGCGCGCCCAGCCAAAGCTCCGCTCTTCATCCGCCGGACGCAACGCCATACGCGCCGCGACAATGGCGACCAGCACACCGCCCACGGCCGAAAAGGTATGGAACGCGTCGGAGATGACCGCGATTGACCCTGTCCATAGGCCAATCGCCAGTTCAATCACAAAATAGATGCCGGTCAACTAGGCTGATATCGCCAGCCCCTTGCCGCCGGACGGCATATGCCCCTGATGTCCGCCTGCCATCATCTATCTCCTTAGTTTGCGACTAAAGCCGTACCCGTCGCAGCCGCAGTGCATTGCTAATGACGGAGACCGAAGACAGGCTCATCGCGGCGGCGGCGATCATCGGCGACAGAAGAAGGCCGAAAAACGGGTAGAGAATACCAGCCGCGATGGGCACACCTGCGGTATTGTAGGCGAAGGCAAAAAACAGGTTCTGCTTGATGTTTCGCACCGTTGCCTTTGCCAATCGGCGCGCACGCACGATGCCGACAAGATCACCACCCAGAAGGGTGATGCCTGCGCTTTCCACGGCAACGTCGGCACCGGTGCCCATCGCAATGCCCACATCAGCCGCCGCCAGGGCAGGGGCATCGTTCACGCCGTCTCCTGCCATGGCGATCCGGGCCCCTTCTTGTCTGAGGGAGTCCACCAATGCCTTCTTGTCTTCGGGCAAGACGCCTGCGTGGACTTCATCAATACCCAGCTTTGCGGCGACGGCTTCGGCGGTTTTCTGATTGTCACCGGTTGCCATTATGACCCTGAGACCGAGGCGATGAAGGTCATCGATGGCGTCTGCCGTGGACTCCTTGATGGGATCGGCAACAGCGACAATGCCGGCAAAAGTGCCATCTATCGCCACAAGCATTGCTGTCTTTCCAGATTCACGAAGGTCGTCCGCAGCAAATTCCGCAATCGAAGCGTCAACGTTGATCTCTGCCATCATGGCGGGATTCCCAAGTGCCACGACCTGGCCATCGACCATGCCTTTCACGCCCTTGCCAGTCACGGCTTCGAATTCCGTTGCGTTCGGAAGCGTCAGCCCCCGTGCCAGCGCACCCTCGACTATTGCTTCGGCCAGCGGATGTTCGGAGCCCCGTTCGAGGGCCGCAGCCATTGTCAGCAGGTCATTTTCAGCCTTGTCCCCCGTGGGCACCACGTCTGTCAGCTTGGGGCGCCCTTCGGTGAGTGTTCCGGTCTTGTCAACGATGACGGTATCGACACGCGCCATGCGTTCCAGTGCTTCGGCGTCTTTGATCAGAACGCCAGCCTGTGCCCCGCGGCCCGCCGCCGTTGTGATCGAAATGGGCGTCGCAAGGCCCAAGGCACAGGGGCAAGCAATGATAAGAACGGATACGGCTGCAGTAACAGCGAAGGCGAGCGCGGGATCGGGCCCTAAGAACAGCCAGACAACGAAGGATATGATCGCAATGACGACAACCGTCGGAACAAAGACGGACGATACCCGGTCCGCCAGACCCTGAATCGGCGCGCGCGACCGCTTTGCACCTGCCACCATGTCCACGATCTGGGACAGGACCGTGTCCGCACCGACCTGTGTGGCCCGGATCGCCAATGTGCCGTTCTTGTTGATCGTGCCGCCTGTGACCCGGTCGCCTTGTGTTTTCTCGACCGGCAACGGCTCTCCGGTGATCATACTTTCGTCGATAGATGAATGCCCTTCGAGGACCTCGGCATCGACGGGTATGCTGTCGCCGGGGCGTACCCGCAACCTGTCACCCTCAACAATGTGTTCGAGAGGTGCGTCATATTCCGTCCCGTCCGGCAGGATCCGCCGCGCCGTTTTTGGTGCGAGATCGAGCAATGCACGGATGGCATCACCCGTCCGTTCGCGGGCGCGCAACTCGAGCACCTGACCGACAAAGATCAGCGCAACGATCACAACCGCAGCTTCGTAATATGTCCCGACGCTTTGGCCGTTTCGATACGCTTCGGGGAAAATGCCGGGCAGGAATGTTGCGGCAAGCGAATAGATATAGGCAGCCCCGACGCCAAGCGCGATCAGGGTCCACATGTTCGGCGATATATTCCTGATCGATTCCCACCCCCTTTTGAAGAAGGGAAGAGCCGCCCAGAGAATGATCGGGGTTGCGAGGACGAATTCGATGTAGACAGCCGTCTGATGTCCGATCCATTCCCGCACAGGTAGGCCGACCAGTTCACCCATCGTCAGGATAACCAGCGGAACGGCGGCTGCCGCGCTGATCCACATGCGTGTTGTGAAATCGGACAACTCTTCTGACGGCTCGTCCGATGGAAGCATCGGTTCAAGCGCCATGCCGCAGATCGGACAGGACCCGGGCTCATCCTTCAGGATTTGCGGATGCATCGGGCAGGTCCATTGCGTACCGGCCTCGCCATGTGCTGGTGTCTTTTGGGCGTTTCCCGACGCATAGTAAAATGGGTCTTTGCCAAACTTGGTTTCGCAGTTTTCCGAGCAGAAATGAAAGACCTCTCCATCATACTCGGCACTGCGCGTGTCTTCGTCTATCTCGACGGTCATGCCGCACACCGGGTCGGTCGCTGTATCTGGGTCTGATGCGGTCGAGGTGCGCGTCATGTCGTGATGATGTTCTTGGTCCGTGGCCATCTTCTAATTCCCGTTTTCAAGACAATTGAACACATAACCCTTCCAGTTACTGGAGGGTCAAGACTCTTCCGACAACGCTGCGTATGAATTTGTATGGGCCTTCGCGATGCGCGAAGCTCCTGTCAGCCCAGGGTCAGTATCATGTCTTCCGAAACGGACATCGTGGGAATATGCAGGTTCTCCGGTGCCGGACCCTTTCGAATGCGTCCTGCTGTATCATAATGGGAGCCATGACAGGGACAGAACCAACCACCAAAATCGCCGGCTCCGTCACCAAGTGGTACACATCCCAGATGCGTGCAAACGCCTATCATGACCAAGAAATTCTCATTTCCCGCCACTGCCCTGTTTGCATCGGTGGCCAGGTCATCTCCGGATATGTTGGGATTTCTGGCGACGGTATCAGGAAGGGAAAGCACATCTTCCGAACGGGCCTGCGCGATTTCCGCGTCGGTCCTGTGCCGGATGAACACCGGCTTGCCGAGAAAACTGACAGTCAATTGCGTTCCGGGTTCCACACCGGAGATATCGACGCGGATCTGGGACAGCGCGCGGACATCGGCGGATGGGTTCATCTGATTGAGCAATGGCCAGACCGCAGCCCCTACGGCAACCGCGCCCGTTCCGGCGGTGGCGTAGTACAGGAAATCCCGGCGGAGTTGTGGTGTTTGTGTATCCATAGCGATTCACGGTCGCAGCTTCCTGTGGGGGAAGGTCAATGGTAAAGTAGGCAATCACGGTTTTCATTTTTGCTGACATACTCAGACTTAGGAAGCGTTGGTTGACCGATTTGTTCGCCAGAGCGCTGCGACCAGCAACGGTGCGGCAGTCATCAATCCAAGACCGATGATGATCCACTCAGCAGTGCCGAAATCTCCCGACATGGCCTCTGCTCCGAAATGCGCGAGCAGGAAACTGGCTGGAAGAATGCCTGCCAGAGTTGCGATCAGGAACCGCCAAAGGCGCAGGCGGCTGAGACCGGCAGCGTAGCTCATTGCGTCAAACGAGATGAAGGGCAAGAGGCGAGACGCGAACACCGTCAACATCAACAGATTTTGAGAGCCCAATAACCCGAAACCGGCCTTATCCCCAAGCCAGCGCTCAACGTGGTCGCGCCCGATATAGCGGGCGATGATGAATGCCACGAGTGCACCCAGTTCCGACCCGATGGCGACATAGACAGCTCCGGCAACATGACCATACGCCGCGCCTGCCACCAGTGCGACCGGTGCACTTGGAATGGGGCTTGCCACGATCGAAACCATCATGAGCACGATGATGAGCAACGGTCCCAAAGCGCCGGCCCGCTCTATCCAGACCTCGATAGTCTCGCGGGCTATCGCCGGGCCATATCCCATTGCCCATATGGCTATCAAAAGTACGCCAAGCGCAACCACCAACCATAGCCCAACCCGATGCAGGCGCGGTTTGCTAAGCGGCATGGAGCACCAAAAGAAAGAGAGCTGCGAAGACAATTGGTCTTTGCTCGGGCAAGATGAAATGCATAGGCGCAGAGATGACGATCAACAGCCCGCCGGCGAGGGTCAGCCGCTTGATGTGCAATTCGGTTTTCATCTCAAACCTCTATCGAGGAATAGGATTCCCCTAAAGGTTCCTGTCAGCGGAGGGTAAAGGGATTTCTGCGCTAAGCAACACTGAATTGCCCCATCATGCCGCCGTCTTCGTGTTCCAGAATGTGGCAGTGATACATGTAGGGCGCAGCCGCTGAGGCAGGTTTTTCGAATTTCATCGCAAGCTCCACTTCACCATCCACCAGTACCGTATCCTTCCAACCCCTGTTCTCTGCACGCGGTGCCGTACCGTTTTCCGACAGGACCTGAAACCGGACGCCGTGAACATGGAACGGGTGCATCATCATGGCCCCACGCACAATCCAACGCTCGATGCTGTTGAGTTTGGTGGAAAAATTGAGCGTTCCCGAATCGTATGACGCGCCGTTGATCGAAAATCGGTTACCGGACCGCGAGAACATCATCCCCATGCCCATCGACATATCCAGTGACAGACGTCGGACTGGCGCGTCCTTGACCGCAAGATCAGGCAACTGCCCGTCCAGAGAGCCGGGCAGGGCGTCGATGCGAACCGGAAGGGTTGTGTCGACAGCGAAAGGCAGCACGGTGAATGGACTGCCGGAACCGCCGCCGCCCATCATTCCGCCCATGGCCGAATTAATGATATCGTCGGACTTCAAAACACTGTCCCGCCCGCTTGTGAAATCCACAAGCACTTCTGCGCGCTCTCCTGGTGCAAGGGTCAGGCGGTTCAGCGCAATCGGTCGATCCAGAAATCCGGCATCTGTCGCGATGAGATGAAGCGACCGGCTGTCAGACATGGACAGGCGGTAAACCCGCGCATTCGAGCCGTTGACGACACGGCACCGCACGATCCCCTTCGGAACCGCTGCCGACGCGCCGATTTGACCGTTCACAACCATTGTGTCGCCCTGAAACCCGTTCATGGACTGGTGCATGCCGGGATCGTATTTCAGGCGTCCGCGCCAGTTGAACTGACGGTCCTGCAATACAAGGGTCAGATCATCGACCCCGTAGGCGGATGGCAATCCACGGGCGTCATCCGCGTCATCCGTCACCTGCAGAACACCCGCCAGCCCCAGCATGACCTGCCGTGCCGTCGCGCCGTGAATGTGGCTGTGATACCAGGCCGTTGCCGGGGGCTGGTCAAGGTCCAGCACCGGCTTCCAGGTGTCTCCCGGTGCGATGGCCTGATGTGGTCCGCCATCGAACTCACCGGCAACAACCAACCCGTGCCAATGCGCCGACATCGGTTCGCCAAGCGTGTTGTGCACCTCTGCCCGTGTCTCGACCCCGGCCTGCACCCGGATCGTCGGGCCAAGGTATCCCTGGTTGTAGCCGAACGTTTCGCTGGCGGCACCGTCGTCAAAACGGGTCTCGCCCGTGCGGGCTTCCAGCTGAAAAAGCCGGGATGTCGTCGCATCGAGAAGGGGAGGATACGCGAGCCTCTTGTCCGATGCCGCGAATGCAGCCGATGGCAGGGCAAATGCAGCCCCAAAGCCTGCGGCATGGCCCAACAGTTCTCGACGGTTCAACAGTTTCACTTCAACTCAATTCCTCTGGCAGCGCCGCCAGAGCCATATCGACACTGACGACCGGATAACCGCCCGCGATCCAGCCCGGTCCGGCGGCAGAACCGAGCATGCCTTCGGATACGTCAAGAAAGCCGCTGTAGCCAGCCTGCCGAAGACTTCGCATGACGCGGCCAGACCGCCCGCCTGTCGCACAGATGAGCGCGACAGGCCGCCCTTCGGCCCGTTCCCGGGCGGCAAAAAGCCGCTCGGCGAAACGGTCCTCATGCAGGCTGATGGGCCAGGTACCGTCGGTAACGCCGGTGTCGGTCCATTCCGGTCGCGACCGAACGTCGATCATCCGGATCAGGTCCTGTTGCAGCGCATCTGCTGCCATGTCCGCCGACCAGACCTCGGCGGTCTGGGCGACAGCCGAGAAAGGTGCAACGGAACTGGCCAACATCGCAAGGCTTGCGCCGCGGCGCGTCAGAAAGAAGGCCATAATTTGCCCCCATCAAGCTGAGTGCCGCAGGCTTGACCCTTATTCGCTGTCATGATGACCTTCCATGTCCGTTCCGGTGGAAGTACCGTTCATTTTGCTCATCCGTGTACCGGCATCTTCCATCTCGTCCTGAGAGATCTGGCCGTTACCGTCCGCATCGAGATGCTGAAAGCGATCTACCATGCGCGCGCGCATTGCGTCCATATGCAAGGCTTCGAACTCGTCAAGTGTCAACGCTCCATCGGAATTCGCATCGAACTCCCGCATTTTTTCGGACATCTGCGCGGCCATTTCATGAGGCTGTCCACCGGACATCATTGTCGACATCATGTCCCGATCCATCATTCCCATCATGTTGCCCTGGCCACCCATCATAGCGGCATGCATCTTCATCATTTTTCGCATCATCGGCATCATGTCCCCGCCCATCATGCCCATCTGATTGTCGCCATCGCCCATCGCCATGCCGGACATATTCCCGCTGTCAGGCTTGCTGTCGGCAGCCCCGTCGGATTCCGCAAATGCTGTTTGCGCCATGCCAACCGCGATCACCACGCCAAGCGCAATAATTTCTTGTTTTTCATTTCTCATTCCTTTCAGACTTACCCTAGATACATTGGCGTTATAGCGCTTTGATTAAAGGCCAAGCGCGGGCCGTTTTGTAATCATTTGTCACAGCATCCTGTTACAAACGGTGACAAAGCAACCACTCACAGTTCGCCGGAAGATTTGCTAGACAGACGTCGATCCAGTGAATTCATTGAAGAGGCTGATGATCCTTTGACACCTGAAATCGGTCATTTCGCGCTGGCACTGGCCTTGGCCATGGCGCTTGTTCAAAGTGTGCTGCCCATCCTCGGTGCGGGGCGCGGAAACATCCTGTGGATGCAGTCTGCCAGATGGTCCTCGTTCGGTCAGATTTTCTTTGTCGGCATCGCGTTTCTGGCGCTGATGCAAGCCTTCGTCACAAGCGACTTCACGGTCAAGAACGTGGTGGAGAATTCCAATTCACTCAAACCGATGCTGTTCAAGGTGGCAGGCACCTGGGGCAGTCACGAAGGATCCCTGTTGCTGTGGACCCTTATCCTGACGGTGTTTGGTGCGGCGGTCGCCCTCTTCGGATCGAACATTCCTCTGTCGCTGAAGGCAAGAACGCTGTCGGTGCAGGCCTGGATCAGTGTCGGTTTCCTGACTTTCATGCTGCTGACGTCCAATCCCTTCGACCGCGTTTTCCCTCCGCCAGACGACGGTCAGGACCTCAACCCATTATTGCAGGATGTCGGTCTCGCCATGCACCCGCCGCTTCTCTACTTCGGGTATGTCGGGTTCTCGATTGTCTTTTCGTTCGCGGTTGCCGCCCTGATCGAAGGGCGGGTGGACGCGGCCTGGGCACGGTGGGTACGTCCGTGGACGCTGGCTGCCTGGATGAGCCTGACCGCAGGCATCGCGCTGGGATCCTGGTGGGCCTATTATGAGCTTGGCTGGGGCGGCTGGTGGTTCTGGGACCCCGTTGAGAACGTCAGTTTCATGCCATGGCTGATGGGCACGGCACTGCTGCATTCCGCAATCGTGACGGAGAAACGGGATGCGTTCAAAAGCTGGACAATCCTTCTGGCGATCCTGACTTTTTCCCTATCGCTCTTGGGCACGTTCATTGTCCGATCGGGCCTGCTGACCTCTGTGCATGCATTCGCGGTCGACCCGGAAAGGGGACTTTATATCCTTGGATTGCTGGCCGTTTCGATCGGCGGTTCCCTTGCTCTGTTTGCCTGGCGCGCGCCGACAATGGAGCCCGGCGGCCTGTTTAAGCCGATCAGCCGGGAAGCGGGGCTATTGGTGAACAACCTGCTGCTGGCCACGGCCACCGGCATTGTGCTGTTCGGCACCTTGTACCCGCTCTTCTACGAAGCCGCGACGGGCGGTGAAAAACTGTCGGTGGGGCCGCCCTTCTTCAATGCGTCCTTTATTCCCGTGATGCTGCCGCTCGTCTTTGCGATGGGGCTGGGGCCTTACCTGTCCTGGAAACGTGCCGATCTGGCGGGCGTTCTGCAGCGGTTGCGTTTCGTGGTCGTTCTGGCCGTGCTCGCGACATTGGTGACCTGGTATCTCGCCGAGGGCGGTCCGGTGTTGGGGTATCTGTCGCTGATGCTTGCATTCTGGCTGTTTTTCTCAACCCTGCGGGAATGGGCGATGCGCATAAAGCTGTTTGAGGCACCGTTCCCGGAATCGGTGCGCCGTGCACGCAACCTGCCCAGATCCTCTCATGGGATGACACTGGCTCATGCGGGGCTCGCGATGGCGATGTTCGGATTTATCGGCTCGACGGTCTGGAAATCCGAGGAAATCATCTTTGTCCGGCCCGGTACAGAGGTCAGCATTGGTGGGTTCGATGTCACCTTTGAGGGGGCCGAACGTGTGCGTGGGCCAAATTACTTCGCGGATCGTGGCACGCTTCGTGTGGCCCGGGAGGGGAACTATGTCACCGATCTCTTCCCGGAGCGGCGTACCTATCCGGTCGCGCAAACCACCACCACAGAGAGCGCCATCAGATCGACAATGGCCGGTGATCTCTATGCGTCCATCGCAAATCCGGCCGCCGAGGACGAGAGCACGCAAGGGGCTTGGACCCTGCGCATCCTGTATGAACCTCTGGTCAACTTTATCTGGATCGGATCGGCGATGCTTGTGCTTGGTGGGGGTCTTTCGCTGTCTGACCGGCGGTTGCGCGTCGGGGCACCCCGTCGCAAGGCGACAGCGCCCGCAGCACTTCCTGCGGAGTAGGCATGGGACGTATACTGGCATTCATTCCGCTGGCAATCGCGGCCATTTTCGGGGGGTTTTTTCTGTGGGGCTTGAACCCGGACCGGGACCCGAACAACATTCCTTCGGTTCTGATCTCGCAGCCGGCACCCGAATTCGATCTGGCCGCTGTCGACGGGTTGGAGACGCCAGGGCTTTCCCGCGCCGATCTGGTCGGGAACCCGCGACCGGTCATCGTGAACGTGTTTGCCTCGTGGTGCGTGCCCTGCCGGGCCGAACACGGGGTTCTGACCCAGATGGTCGAAAAGGACGGGCTGACGTTGTTCGGGATCAATTACAAGGACAAGCCGGAGGATGCGACTAAATGGCTTGCTGAGCTTGGCAATCCCTACGAAAGGATCGGGTCTGATCTGAGCGGCAGAGTGGGGATTGAATGGGGCCTTTCGGGCGTACCTGAAACATTCATTGTCGGCTCTGACGGGACGGTGTTGTTCAGATATGTCGGCCCCGTCGTGGGCGAAACGGCGATTTCCACATTCAGGGAAGCATTGATCCAGGCTGGCGCGTTAGCAAGGGGCCAGAACGGATGAGGTATATCGCATTTGCTTTCCTCCTGCTGCTTCCGGTGACGGCCTTGGCGGTCGAGCCAGACGAGATGTTGCAGGATCCTGTACTGGAGCAACGCGCCCGTGAAATATCACGGGAACTGCGCTGCGTTGTCTGCCAGAATCAGGACATCGACAGCTCCAACGCCGGGGTTGCGCGGGACCTGCGCATACTGGTGCGCGAAAGGCTTGTTGCCGGTGACAGCGACAAGGAGGTCATCGCGTACATCCACGCCCGGTATGGCGATTATGTCCTGATGCGCCCGCCCCTGAATCGCGCCACTCTCGCGCTCTGGATGGTGCCCTTCGTGTTTGCGCTTGTTTCGCTGCTTGTCGGCTGGACCGTCATTTCGAGAAGCCGGCGCAGGGCTGCCGCAACGGGATTTTCCGATGACGAAAAAGCGGAAATTGCGCGTTTCATTGAAGAGAACGCTTCAAAGGACGGTTCATGATCTGGTTGGTTTTCGCCCTGTTATCCGTTGTCGGTCTGCTTTTCATGGGCCTGCCGCTGCGCCATCGGTCGTCGCGGACACCCGTCCCGGCTGACGCCACGGATGCGGTCCTCATGGATCAGTTGGATGAGGTTCGGCGGGATCTTGAGCGCGGTGTCATTTCCGACACCGAGGCCACGGCGGCGGAGCAGGAGATCAAGAGACGGATCCTCGTGCAGTCGCGCCGGTCCGTTCTGTCAGATGGGAAACCGGCGGCAGGGGGCCGCTTGATGGTCGTTCTGAGCGCAGTGTTCGTGCCGGTCTTCGCTTTTGGATATTACTCCGCAATGGGCTCGCCAGAGATCCCAGGTGTCGCCTTTGCCGAACGTGCCACTGAACGGCAGGAAGCGGCGGAAATCGCCGAATTGACAGATCGTCTGTACGTCCGGCTCAGTTCAGACCCCGAAGGCGGGCCTTCGGAAGGCTGGATGCTGCTGGGGCAAACCTATTCGAAAATGGGCCGGTATGCGGATGCAGCCGATGCATATAGAGTTGTCGCACAACGACCGGAGGCCGATTCCGCCGTCTTCTCCATGTTGGCCGAGGTTCTGATCTACGCAGAGCAAGGTGTGGTGACACCTGAAGCGGACACCGCGATTGATCGGGCGTACGAACTGGATCCTTCCAATCCCGGTGCTGCCTTTTTCAAGGCAGTCTCGCTCGAGCAGAAGGGCGATGAGGCTCGGGCTCACGAAACGCTGGTGGCCCGGCTGGACGATGCGGATAGGTTTTTCCCGTGGATGGAAAGCTTTGTTGGCGAAGCCAACCGGATTGGCGCGAAGATCGGCAAGGCTCCGATCTCGCTGGCCGACTATGCCCCGAAGACCAGTGCGTCCGGCCCGACACAGGAAGACATCGAAAACGCGCAGGACATGAGTGTGGAGGAACGACAGGATTTCATCCGCTCGATGGTCGAACGGCTGGCCACGCGGCTGGAAGATGAGCCTGACGATCTTGATGGATGGATGCGGCTTGGCAATGCCTATTCGGTTCTGGGTGATACCGCGCCGGCAATCGCGGCGTTTGAACACGCTGAAATCCTGTTGTCGGAGGTGCCGGGAGATGACCCGCGCCGTCAAGCCGTGCAAAGCGCGTTGGAACGGTTGCGCCCGTAGTGGCGTGGGCGACCGTCGCTGTGCAGGTGAATGTGAGGCAGGATCAAGGTTTGGCGCTTAATCGAAAGCCCATCCGGTCCGGCCGTCGTCACAGACTATTTCGTGGGTAGTACCTTCAGACTGACCGACCAAGCGACATCCTACGGGAAGCATGACGTCGTGTGCCGCATCCCGTGTCACGGAAGGGGGCTCAAGTGGGCAAAGCTTGCCCGAGGCCGACTGGGCACAACCGCCGAGGGCCAGAATACCTGCAATCGGAATTCCGATTGTCAGCCGCGTTCTAGCGGGCGCGTACCAGTTCTCGTTCGGGAGCTTGGCCATCTTCAAATTCTGCATCCACAGTCGCCTCGTTCGCCTGTTCAACTCTTGACCCGTGACACGACTTTCCCATCATCCTGTGCATGACGACATGCGCACCAAGACAAAGTGCGAGCGGCGCAAAAAGGCCGACGTTGCCCCACAGACCCGCGATCGTGCCGCCTGCAATAAAGAATGCGGCGACTGGAAACAACATAACGGCACAACAGGCCATCATACCATACTGCATCAGTTTCGATGAACCGGTGGATTTTTGACTTTGATTGTCAGACATGTAGCTCTCCAGAATATGCTCGTGTTCTTCTGCGACATTCCAGTGAGGCAAGGTCAAGGGTACATTCGGATACAATTTGATCAGATGACAGCCTGCGGGTCGTTGACCAAGTTGGCCCGTCAGGTTGCCAGATCCAACGCATAGGACAGGAATGTGACGAGGGGGATCGGGGTCAGGCTGAACAGCAAGGCCATGCTCATTGTCCTGAACATGGTAGGCTTCGATGCCTCGCCAGAAGGTTCTGTCAGAACCACCAGAAGCGCGATGAAGGTGCCGGGCGCCAGGGCATAGAGATATACGCCCGAGATGTTCCCAAACATGAACGACCGCTCGAGCGTTGGTCCGACCACGCTCAAAGCTGTTGCACGGCTGCCGTTGAACGAGCCGAACAGATCGGCCGACATCACATAGACGGCAATGTGAACCCCAATGAATGCGACACTCCGCAGCGGGCCATCTAAAACCAGGTAAACAATCGGCCGATGCTGGTACTGCTTCAGCGCGACCGATGCGGAAACGAACCCCAAGTAATTCACGAGGAAAACGACCACAAACCCATTGGTAAAGACCTGCCGGAGGAAGCGCGAGAGCGCGGTCCAATTCGTCAGCAGCAGCGTCGCAAAACCAGGCGTTGCGAGGATGTAGACAAGCAGGAACGGCAATATGCTTGCCAAGCTCAGAACGGATACGTTCCAACAAAATCTGCCGAATGGTAAGGTCGGCGAAAAACTTTGTCGGAACGTATCGCGGGCAAACACGTCAGCCGTGGGTTGCGAAGACTTGCGTCGACCCGTCCATCAGTACAAGCAGCACGTCATAGGGATCACCCTGGGTGCCCATGCCGGGCGACCCCATCGGCATTCCCGGTGCTGTCAGTCCGCGCGCGACAGGTTTTTCGCTCAGCAACCGCCCGATGTCAGCCGCAGGCACGTGACCCTCGACGAAATATCCGCCCATGGACGTAGTGTGACATCCTGCCAGTTCCGGCGCGATGCCGTGTTTCTGCTTCAGCACCTGAAGCGTGTCGTAATCGACGTCTTCGACCGATGCCTTGAACCCGGCAGAGATCATCTCATCAACCCAGGCGCCACAGCAGCCGCAGGTCGGTGTCTTTGTCACCTGCAACGTGGGTGCGGCGGTTTGCGACAAAGCAGGCCCGGCCAAGGCCAGGCTGAGTCCCGTAAGGACGAATTCGCGTCTGTTCATTTCAAACTCCTTGATGTTCTTCCTTAAATAGTTGCTCGGTATCCCGAAGTCGACTGCCCGCGCTGTTACATTTGGCTACAAACACGGGATGGGCGTCCCTTGGTGAAAATGACTATGTTGGCGGCATGAGCGATCTGCCACGCATCCTTGTCG
Organism: Sulfitobacter delicatus; assembly: GCF_900102535.1. Taxonomy (GTDB): domain Bacteria; phylum Pseudomonadota; class Alphaproteobacteria; order Rhodobacterales; family Rhodobacteraceae; genus Sulfitobacter; species Sulfitobacter delicatus. The sequence goes on from NZ_FNBP01000011.1 coordinate 100,520, forward strand.
TCGATGACCATTCAGAGATTCGGAAATCCGTCACCAGTTATCTGGAACGCAACGGCATGCGTGCTTCAGCGGCGGAAAATGCAGTTGAGATGGACGCAAGGCTGGCGGAAGCGCATTTCGATCTGATTGTCCTCGATGTGATGATGCCGGGGGAAGACGGGCTGTCCGCGTGCAGGCGATTGCGCAAGGAAGGGCATATTCCGATCCTGATGCTGACCGCATTGGGTGACGACGAAGACCGCATCGCGGGTCTGGATGGCGGGGCAGACGATTATCTCGCCAAGCCGTTTAGTCCCAAGGAACTGGTGGCGCGGATCAACGCGATATTGCGTCGGACGCAGCTGATCCCAAAACCGAATGGTTTTGCGGGGAAAACGTTGAAGTTTGCACACCTAAGGCTGGATTTCGATGGCCGCACACTGATTGACCAAGGCGGTTCGCGTACGCAACTTACATCCGGTGAACTCAAACTCCTGACCCTGTTCCTGCAAAGGCCAAGGACGGTCATTGGCCGCGACGAGCTGCTCAAATTGAGCACCGGCCGGGTCGCCGGTCCATTGGACCGAACCATCGACAATCAGGTGAGCCGGTTGCGCCGGAAGATGGAAGAGGACGTTTTGCGCCCGAAGATCATCGCGACTGTCCGGCATGGGGGGTATAGTCTTTCCTGCGATGTCGAGATTTGCGAATGAAGCTGCTTCCGCGGACGTTGCGTGCACAGATTGCCCTTCTGGTCCTCGGTGTCTTGATCCTCGCGCAAGCTCTGAGTCTTTGGTTTTTCGTTGATGAACGCTCGTTAGCCATTCAGGCCGCCATCGGTGCCGAAGCCGCCGGAAGGGCCGCAAATGTCGCACAGTTGATTGAAGGCGCACCCCCGGAATTGCATGCCCAGATCGTCCGCGCGGCAACGTCTCCGCTCGTACGGTTCGACCTTACAGACGAGCCGTCGGTTGCACACGGACAACACGATGACGGTGGAGCGGTCGAAGCGCGGATACGGGCACTGCTTCAGGAAAGCTACAGCCGGGATATCCGGGTTGAGGTTCATGAAATCGAGGGAGGTCTGCTGCCCCTTCCGAACCTGTCACCGGAAATGGCGCAAATGCACGCCGAAATGATGCAGGGCAGCCTTGCGGCCATCGAGATGGAGTTGTCCATTGCGCTGTCCGGTGGGAATTGGCTCAACATCGAGACGCGGTTCGAACGGCCGCCTCTGCAACGGTCGCAGGCATCCAACATATCCTTCGCGCTGACTGCAGGCCTGCTGCTGGTGGCAAGTTTCTGGTTTCTTCTTTCAAGATTGACCGGACCGCTCAACAATCTCGCGACTGCGTCGGAACGTCTCGGTCGAGGTGCTGCAGAGGGCGATTTGCCGGTTGTGGGGCCTAAGGAAGTTCAGGACCTGACCCGTGCATTCAACATCATGCAAGACCGGCTAACGCGATTTGTCAGTGACCGAACCCAGATGCTTGCGGCACTTGCGCATGATTTGCGCTCGCCGCTGACTGCTCTCAGGGTGCGGGCCGAGATGGTGGACGAGGAAGACACGCGCGCGTCCCTGGTGGCGTCAAGCGAAGAGATGCAGCGGATGATCGATGCAACACTCGATTTCGCCAAGGGTGTCGGCCAGCATGAAGAGGTCCAATCGGTTGATTTGCACGATCTGATCACCGGTATGGGGTCTGACAAGGTTCAGGCGGGCAGCCAGGGACCGCTGATCGTATCCGTGAAACCAAGTGCGATGGGACGGGCCTTGAGAAACCTCATTGAAAACGCGATCCGCTACGGGAACGAGGCCAGGGTGTCCTGGGAACGTGCCGGCGGTGAGGTGGTAATCGCTATCGACGATCGGGGCCCCGGCATTCCCGACGATCAGCTGGAGGCTGTCTTCGGGCCCTATGTCAGGCTTGAGGAGTCGCGATCCCTTGACACTGGCGGGCATGGTCTGGGGCTGTCAATTGCGCGCAGTATCATCCTTGAGCACGGCGGCTCCATACGACTGAAAAACCGTACTGATGGGGGCCTGCGGGCTGAGGTCACGCTGCCGGTAAGGCCGGGTGCCGACCCACCCGGGTAAGAGCCAGTTTCGCGACCTATGGCGCAGGCTGTCCGACACCTGAAACCACAATAGTTTCGTGAGGCAAGCATATGAAACGAAGATTTTTCCTGACTTCTGTTGCGGCTCTTTCTGTGAGCGGAAATACAGCATTCGTGCATAGTGACGCAGAGCACGACCGGCGCGTCGGGCCATCTGTGGTGCCCCCAGAGCAGTTGCCCCGCGAGGTTCCGTTCACCAAGGCAGACAAGCCGGGAGAAATACATGTCGATCCGAACCAGTTCGCTTTATTTTGGACTTTACCGAACAATCGGGCAATCAGGTATACCGTCGGAATTGGTCAGGAGGGGCTCTATGAATCCGGCGAGTTCTATGTCGCGCGCAAGCAAAAGGGGCCGCGGTGGACGCCCACACCCGCCATGATTGCCAGAGATCCTGACCGATATCTTCGTTTTGCGGGCGGTGTGCCCGGCGGGCTAAATAATCCACTTGGTGCTCGCGCCTTATATCTCTATCAGCCGGGGCGCGGAGACACCTACCTGAGGATTCACGGCACAACGGATCCGACGACGATTGGTCGACGTGTCTCGAACGGCTGTGCAAGGCTTACCAATAATCAGATCATCGAACTCTATGAGAAGGTCCCGCTCGACACGCGTGTTGTCCTGAAACCCATCGAGGTTTGAGGCAGCAGCGCGAAGACGTGTCCGTTGGCCGGGATACATATCGTTACATAAAACCAGGCCCCGGACTGTTCATGAAATGCCACCAGGCGGATAGTCTGACCGGCAGGCAGATAACAACATGAGGCCGTATGATGACCCGTAAGCAAACACGTGTAACGCGTCGCGCATTCACGACAGGTGCCGCGTCGGCAGCTTTCGCAGCCCCGTCCATCCTGCGTGCACAGGTGGAACAAGCCGGTGTGCGAAGGAACATTTCGTCGTTTCGCACCCATGCATGGCAGGATAGCTTTGACGCCTTGGGCAAGGGCATTATCATCGCGGATACCACCACTCGCGTGATGCAACATTGGACATCCGATGGCGAAATGCGCATTTACCCCACATCGGTTCCCTTGACCGACGAGCTGACAAGGCGCGGCTACACGACAGTCACGTTCAAGGACCCCGAACCTGACTGGACCCCTACACCCTCCATGCGCGAACGTGACCCGTCTTTGCCGGCCTATATGCCGCCCGGGCCGGATAACCCGTTAGGCGTCCGTGCCCTGCACCTGAGTTGGACGTACTACAGGATTCACGGCACCCATGATACGCGCAAGATCGGAAGACGCTCTTCAAGCGGGTGTATCGGTCTCTACAACGAGCAAATCATCGAGGTGTTCGACAGGACACCGGTCGGCACGCAGGTACGATTGATCTGATGTCGAAGTCCGGCATCCTGATTGCGGCGGTTTTTGTCGTCGGTGGCGCGGTTGTGATCTGGCAGCAATTGCAGCCATCGTCTTCGATGCCCGGCCACACGATGACAACGCCTGATCTTTCGCAGGCGGAAGAGGGCGCGCCGATTGCAGACGTCGTTGTGCCTGCCGAATTTTCAGCAAATGCCCAATTGGGAAAGCGTGTTTTCGACGGCGCTTGCGCCGCTTGTCATGGTGCGAATGCTGCCGGACAGAATGGCGTGGCGCCACCCCTTGTCCACAAGATCTATGAACCGAGCCATCACGGTGACGCCGCATTCTTGCTTGCCGCGAAACAGGGTGTCAGAGCGCATCATTGGAAATTCGGGAATATGCCGCCAGTAGAGGGCGTGACAACTGGCGAGGTGAAAATGATTGTCGCATATGTGCGGGAACTTCAGCGTGCCAACGGGATTAACTGACAGGATTGGCCAACATGAACATGAAGATATGGATCACTGCTATTGCGATAGGGACGACCGGCGTTGCTGCCTTGGCGCATTCCGGAGCAACCGGCGTGGTGCTGGAGCGGATGCAGGGCATGTCCGCGATGGCCAAAACACTCAAGACGCTATCACCCATGATGCGGGGTCAGGTACCTTATGACGCCGATGTCGTCCGCAGTGAAGCTGACGCGATGATCGGCCATGCCGGTGAGCAGATGACACGGCTCTTTCCCGAAGGCTCGGGTGGCGGGGTATCCAAGGCGCTGCCGTCGGTCTGGGATGATGACGAAAAGTTCGCGGCCTTGGCGGAGGACCTCAGAACAGCGGCGGAAGGATTGAAGTTGAGCGCAGGCAATGGGTTGGCCGCGGCACAGGGCAACGGCAGCGGATCAATGATAGGCAGCGCCACTGACGGGATGATGGGTGGCTCAACGGACGGGATGATGGGCGGCGGGTCCGCGCCTGCAATGGGAGGGGGCATGATGGGATCGGAACAACCCATGACGCCCGAAATGTTTGCTGAAATGCCGGTTGACCGCGCGTTCGCAATGGTCGCCCAGACCTGTTCGGCCTGCCACCAGAAGTTCCGCAGAGAGGACAAGTAATCAGATGCGGTGGTGGCGTTGGATCATCGGTGCGGGGGTCATTGGCGGTATCAGTGTTGTTGCTGCAACGATCGCCTGGCCGGTCGGTGCACCAGTGTCGACCCTGACCCTGGAAGGGGAGGTCCAGCGGGGATCGTATCTGGCGCGCGCCAGTGGGTGCATTGCGTGTCATACCAATTTTGAAGCTGGCGGAGCGCCTTTGGCAGGAGGGGCCCCGCTCAAGACCGATTTCGGGACATTCTATCCGCCAAATCTGACCACCGATGTCGAATTCGGGATTGGCGGCTGGACAGTAGAAGAGTTTGCAAAAGCGGTAAGGCAGGGAATTTCCCCGGACGGAGACCCCTATTATCCCACCTTCACCTACCCGTTTTATGCAAACTACACGGATCAGGACATTGCCGATCTGTGGGCCGCGTTCCAGACCGTGCCAGCCGTGAATGTGCCGACCCCGTCCCATGAGGTGCCTTTTCCGTTCGATCAGCGATGGGGGATGAAACTTTGGCGGGCGGCTTTTCTGACAAAGCCTGACACCGCACCAGAGGCGGACCGAAGCGATGCTTGGAACAGGGGCAAGCTGCTGGTCAACGGGGCGGCACATTGTGCTGCCTGCCACACAACGCGGAACTTTGCAGGCGCACGCATAGTATCGAAGAGGTTTTCCGGCAACGACGCCTTGCCGGGAGGTGGCAAAGCACCTTCGATCCGGACGCGCGATCTTGTGTCCGAAGGCTGGACAACAGACGATATGGCTTATGCATTGCGATCTGGCATAACGCCGTCTGGCGACGTATTTGGTGGATCAATGGCCGAAGTCGTGCGCTATGGCACGGGCTTTCTGAGCGACGCAGACCTGAATGCGATGGCCACCTACCTGCTGGACAACAAATCATAATCTTGGGAACCCACGAATGATCACGCTCAATCGCCGCCAATTTCTGGCAACATCTGCTGCGTTCAGTGGTCTGTCGGCCAGCACTGGATTTGCGGGCACGCCATTCGCGACCCTGACAGCCCAGCAAAGCGACGTGCAGCTGCTGCCCGGCAACTATGGCAAGACATCGCTTTGGTGCTTTGACGGCGGCTCACCCGGTCCGGAGATTCGCGTGGCGCAGGGGGGGCGTGTCCAGCGCAGATTGGTCAACCGGTTTTCTCAGGGAACGTCGACGCATTGGCACGGCATCCGCATCGACAATGCGATGGATGGCGTTTCCGGCCTGACACAGGATGTGGTCCAGCCGGAGGAAACATTCGACTATGACTTTACTGTCCCGGATGCCGGGACCTATTGGTACCATGCCCATAATAGGTCGTTTGAGCAGGTGGGCAGAGGGCTTTACGGTGCACTGATCGTGGAAGAGGCCGAGCCTCTCGACATTGATCGCGAGGAAGTCCTGATCCTGGATGATTGGCTTATTGACCCCGAAACCGCGCAGATCAAAGACGACTTCGGAGCGCCTCATGATCTCAGCCACGCAGGGCGCATCGGCAACCTGCTGACGACCAATGGAACCTTCAATCTGGGCCTGAGTGCACGCAAGAACGAAAGACTGCGCTTGCGGCTGATCAATGCTGCCAATGCGCGCAATTTCCAACTGGGGCTGGAAGGCCTTGACGGTTGGGCGGTTGCTTTGGACGGCATGCCCCTGGCTGCACCCATTAAGGTGACGGAGCCGATGATCCTCGCTCCGGCTCAACGGATCGACCTGATCGTCGATGTGGTCGCGGATGTTGGTGAAACGGCTCATATTCTTCAGTTCGGCCGGGAAGAGGCCTTCAGCCAGGTTACATTCGAGGTCGTTGAGTGGGGCTCGAAAAATCGTCGAGACGCGCCTTTGGCCTTGCCGCCGAACGACCACAGGATGGTCGACTTGAGTGAAGCCACGATGCTCAGCCTGAGTATGGAAGGCGGTGCCATGGGGCGGATGAGGTCCGCTTCCCTTGGGGGCGAACTCAAGCCGATCGGCGAGATCGTCGAGGCCGGGTACTTCTGGTCGTTCAACGGCAAAGTGGACGGGATCAACGGTGATCCTCTTGCGCGGCTGGAACGCGGCCAGAATGTTCGATTGAAAATGGTGAACGACACGGCGTTTCCGCACGCGATGCACCTGCATGGCATTCACTTTCACGAGGTCGCCGAAAACGGCACCCTCGGACCGCTGCGTGACACGACCCTTCTTCAACGGGGTCAAACGCGCGAGATTGCCTTCGTGGCGGACAACCCGGGCCAATGGCTGCTGCATTGCCATATGCTGTCGCATGCGGCTTCGGGCATGATGACCAAGATCGTCGTTGGATGACCCCGCGGTCCGTCTATCTTGCGTTGGGCGTAGTTACCGTTGCGGTGGCTACCATATTTCTGTGGACCCGGTCCGGCGGAACCGACGTCGCGGCGGAAAACCTCATCAATTCCTCGGCGGATGTGGCCGCGGGCGAAGTCCTCTATGCCGAAAATTGCGCCGCGTGCCATGGCGCAAATCTGGAAGGTGAAGAAAACTGGCGCAGCCCGCGTGATGACGGAAGCCTGCCCGCACCGCCGCATGATGCAAGCGGCCACACCTGGCACCACGCGGACAGCATGCTGTTCGCCTACACCAAGCTGGGGGGCGCCGAGGTTCTCGCGGCGCAAGGCGTTGACTTCAACAGCGGCATGCCCGGTTTCGGCGACCAAATGAGCGACGGGGAAATCTGGGACATCCTCGCATACATCAAGTCAACATGGCCGGAGCGTGAACGCGCCACGCAAGCCGAACGCACGGCCCAGGATATTGCCTCACAAGGAGACGGATAATGAAAAGATTCTTGGCTACCACCGCACTGTTAATGCTTCCCATCGCTGCGATGGCAGACGGCATGGACGAAGACCGGATCAAGGAACTGGTGCTGGAAGCCATCCGCGAGAATCCGGGCATCGTGTTCGAGGCCGCGCAGTTGTTCGAACAGCAACAACAGGCGTTGCAGGCGCAAACCGCAGCGCAGATTCTCGATACGGAAAAAGCCACGCTTGAAAATGATCCCAATGCGCCCGTTCTGGGCAATCCGGATGGCGATGTCACGGTTGTCGAATTCTTCGACTACAACTGCCCCTATTGCCGCCGGGTTAAACCTGAAATGGAGGCATTGCTTGCCGCTGATCCCAACGTCAGGGTGGTTTACCGGGAATGGCCCATTCTGGGGGACGGGTCGGTTTTTGCCGCCCGCGCGGCGCTGGCGTCCCGAAACCAAGGCAAATATGAAGAGTTTCATTGGGCCATGATGCAACTGAAGGAACGCGCAGAGGAAGCATCGATTCTCCGCACTGCGGAAGACATCGGCCTCGATGTTGCACAGTTGCGTCGCGACATGAACGGACCGGAAATCGAAGAACACATACAGACTTCCATGCGGCTTGCGCAATCTCTGGGGTTCAGTGGCACACCTTCATTTGTGATCGGCGACAGTCTTGCGCCGGGCCTGATCCAGGCGGACCAGATGATCGAGCTTGTCGATCAGGCACGGGCCGCCGAATAAGGACAATCCTACGCGGCTGAAGCGTCGTAGCCAGCGTCAGCGATGGCTTGCCGCACGGTCGCCTGTTCCAATGTGCTTTGGACAGTGACAAGGCGAAGGTCCAGATCGGCCGTGACAACGGCTGATGGATCCTTTGCCTTGATGCCGCTTTCGATAGCGGATGTGCAGTGTCCACAGCTCATTTTCGGGACGGAAAAAATCATGAAGGCCTCCATTTTTGGTACAACCTCAGACTTGGTCGTTCCATCGGGAGGAAGGTCAAGCAAATATCAGAAAAATAAATGAGATACTCTCTTGAGCTTCCAGCAACTGGAAGCCCTATATCAGGGTAAGTTCAACCGAGGAGTCTCTCATGACCGAACCCAATACGATACGTCTGTCCGTTTCCGGCATGAGCTGCGCGTCCTGTGTGGGCAGGGTTGAAAAGGCTCTCGGCGAGGTTCCAGGCATTTCGAACGTCAGTGTCAATCTGGTGAGTGAAACGGCACAGTTTCAGACGGATGATGCAGCCACGACGGGCGCAGCGGTTGCGGCACTGTCGCAGGCCGGCTACCCGGCAAGCACGGCGCGCGTCACGCTGAACGTAGACGCCATGTCCTGCGCGTCCTGTGTCGGTCGGGTTGAAAAGGCGCTTGTACGGACACCCGGCGTATTGAATGTGGCGGTCAATCTGGCAACCGAAACGGCTGTGGTCGAATATTTCTCAGACACCATTACCCCGGAAGAGATTGCCCGGATCAGCACGGAGGCAGGATACCCGGCCGAGATCAAGCAAAGCGATGCGCAAGCCGACCGGTCGCACCGCAAGGCCGAGGAAGCCGACGCTCTGGCGCGTCGTGTCATACTTGCCGCGATCCTGACCGTTCCGGTGTTCGTTCTGGAAATGGGAAAACACACCATACCCGGCTTTGAGGGCCTGATTGAGAGCACAATCGGCATTCAAACGTCGTGGCTGATCCAATTCGCGCTTGCCACGGTGGTTCTGTTCGGACCGGGTTGGAGGTTCTTTGCGAAGGGCATTCCGGCGTTGATCAAGCGTGCTCCGGATATGAACAGCCTTGTCGCGCTGGGAACCGGGGCGGCGTGGACTTATTCCGTAGTCGCGACCTTCCTGCCACAGGTGCTGCCTGACGGTGTGCGCGCCGTCTATTTCGAAGCAGCGGCGGTTATTGTCGTTCTGATCTTGTTGGGTCGCTGGCTTGAAGCGCGGGCCAAGGGCAAGACCGGTGCAGCCATTCAGGCCCTTCTTGGTCTGCAGGCAAAGACAGCCAGGGTCCTGCGCGAGGGGCAGGCGACCGAGGTTGACATCAAGGAACTTCGGATCGGCGATCAGATCCTCGTGCGTCCCGGTGAAAGGCTGCCTGTCGATGGCGAGGTCACAGAAGGATCAAGCAACGTCGATGAAAGCATGATCACCGGTGAACCCCTCGCCGTGCCAAAGGCTGCTGGCGAACCGGTGACCGGCGGCACGGTGAACGGCACCGGGAGCCTGACCATAACGGCGACGCGGGTCGGGGCGGATACCACGCTGGCGCAGATTATCCGCATGGTCGAAGATGCTCAGGGGGCCAAGCTGCCGATCCAAGGCCTAGTGGATCGCGTGACCATGTGGTTCGTGCCTGCCGTTCTGGTTCTGGCGCTTGCGACTGTGGTTGTCTGGCTGCTGGTCGGTCCCGATCCGGCTCTGACCTTTGCGCTTGTGGCGGGTGTCTCCGTTCTGATCATTGCGTGCCCCTGCGCCATGGGGTTGGCCACGCCCACCTCGATCATGGTGGGGACAGGACGCGCTGCCGAGATGGGGGTGTTCTTCCGCAAGGGAGATGCGCTGCAACATCTGGACGACGTCGGCCTCGTTGCGCTCGACAAGACCGGGACGGTCACCCAAGGGCAACCCAGTTTGACAGACCTCATCACGGCCGACGGCTTTGACCGGGCAGAGATACTCGCCCTCATCGCATCTGTCGAGGCGCAGTCTGAGCACCCGGTGGCAGAGGCCATCGTGCAGTCCGCAAAGAGCGAAGGCCTGTCCTGGCCCGATGCGACGGAATTCCGGTCCGTGACCGGCTACGGTGTCGAGGCGCTTGTCCAGGGCCGCAAGGTTCATGTCGGTGCGGATCGCTTCATGGTGCAGCAGGGCATTGACACCAGCCCGCTGGAAGACCGCGAAAGGGCGTTAGCCGAAAAGGGACGCACCGCGCTTTATGCTGCGGTGGATGGAACCCTGGCGGCTGTGATTGCCGTGGCAGACCCGGTCAAATCCTCCAGCGCCGAAGTGATCGCAGCTCTGCATGATCGAGGGATCAAGGTCGCGATGATCACCGGAGACAAGAAGGCCACCGCAGATGCCATAGCCCGCGAGGTCGGGATCGACCACGTCATTGCAGGGGTATTACCGGATGGAAAAGTCGCCGCCCTGGACGAATTGCGGCAAGGGAACAGCAAGATCGCCTTTGTCGGGGACGGCATCAACGACGCGCCAGCACTGGCCCATGCCGATGTCGGCATCGCCATCGGAACCGGCACGGATGTCGCTATTGAAAGTGCCGACGTGGTGCTGATGTCGGGGGATCTGCGCGGCGTGGTGAATGCAATAGACGTGTCGCGCAAGACCATGCGCAACATCCGGCAGAACCTCATCTGGGCCTTTGGCTATAACGTCGCGCTGATCCCTGTGGCGGCGGGCGCGCTTTATCCAGCCTTTGGATTGCTCCTGTCGCCGGTGTTTGCCGCCGGGGCCATGGCGCTGTCCTCCGTGTCGGTTCTGACCAACGCGCTGCGGCTGCGACGGATCAAGGCGACGATGTCGGAACAGGATCCGCCCCACGACGCGGCGACGAAATTCGCAACGCAGCCCGCAGAATAGGAGACAGGTGTGAACATCGGAGAAGTATCAGAACGCGCGGGTTTGCCAGCGAAGACAATCCGCTACTACGAAGACATCGGCCTTGTCCGGCCTTTGCGCAGCGATAACGGATATCGCGCCTTTCGCGACAGCGACATCCACAAGCTCGCATTCCTGGGCCGCGCCCGGACCTTGGGGTTCTCGATAGAAGACTGCCGCACGCTGCTTGATCTCTATGAGGATGAGACACGGGAAAGCGCACAAGTAAAAGCGGTCGCACAAGAACACCTGGCGGCCATTGACGAAAAGATTGCCCAGCTCAGGTCGATGCACGATACGCTGTCACACCTCGTTGACGCCTGCCATGGCGATCACCGCCCGGATTGTCCGATTCTGAAAGATCTGGCCAAAGAGCCGTAGCGCATGATGCTTGGGGCCGACATTCTTCGGATTTTCGCACCGTAGCGTTGGAGTTTGTTGGAGCCCTCCCCCGCTGGAATGTTGTTTCTTCAGCAATTCAAGCCAAGGTGGAGGGATCAAATGTCTGAAGATACGACCGGGAAATCTAGCGGCGGGTCCCACGCCCGTTCAAGTGAAGATGCAGCACATTCGGGGGGCCATTCAGGTTCATCCTATGGCCGGTTTCTGGCGATGGTTGGCACGTCGACAGCGATCATGTTCGGCCTGATGTACATCAACTCGTACTCCTTCGAACATGTCTACTGGAGCGAAACCCGATTTTACATGACGTTCATCATGGGCGCGACGATTGCGACCGTGATGCTCCTTTTCATGTTGAACATGTACAAGAACAAGGGCGTCAACGCCGCGATCTTTCTCGGGTCTGTCGTGATGTTTGCCGGCGCGCTCTGGCTCGTGAGAAGCCAGGAGACCATTCAGGACGAAAGCTGGATGAGCGCGATGATCCCGCACCACTCCATCGCGATCATGACAAGCGAACGGGCCGAGCTGACAGATCCACGGGTCAAGGCTCTGGCTTCGGAAATCGTGACGGCGCAAAATCGCGAAATTTCCGAAATGCGTTTCCTCATAGATGACATTGAGGCAAATGGCGAAGCCGGTCCTGAATGGCCACTTGGTGAAGCGGACGGTCCGGCTGAAATGGAGGGGCTTCAAGAAGCGATTGCAACCCCGGTGATTGCCGGAATCCGTCCTGCACCGCTCAAAGCCGAAGAAATAACACGCGCACTGGGGTCCGACGGACAATGCCGTTTCATTCGCGCCGTGAACGCCGATCCCATTCTGGTCACGGACGGGGCGGGGAACGGCGTCGCCAAGATATCCGGATCGCTGGTCAACTTCACGTCGCAAGACACAGTGACGTCCGGTGGCGTCCTGTCTGCCGATGGTGGCCAATTCACGCTGGCGCCGGGTGACGCGGACGGTGAAGACGCCACCCTGCTGTTTGAATTGACGGGAGAGACGCCTCTGACTGTCGGATTTACCGGGTATTGGACCTGCAACGGTTAAAGGATTTAAAGGAACGCGTCATGACGAGAGAGGCAAAATCCACCCCGAAGACGGCGGTTTTGTACCGAATGGTGATGGAGGAGCATGTTTGTCCCTATGGGCTGAAAATCGAAGGACCTGCTTGAGCGGTAGGGGTATTCGATTGAGGACCGGCCTCTGAACACCCGCGAGGAAACGGATGCTTTCATGGAAGAACACGGTGTCGAAACGACTCCGCAGACCTTTATCGGCAATGAAAGAATTGGTGGCTATGACGCGCTGAGGGAATTTTTCGGCCAGGACGTAAAGGATGACGACGAGACGACTTATCAACCCGTCATTGCGATATTCGCGGTCGCATTCCTTATGGCGCTTGGTCTCAGTTGGGCGTTTTACGGTTCGATCCTGACGCTGCGGGCATTCGAGTGGTTCATCGCGATCTCGATGAGCTTTCTTGCTGTTCAAAAACTGCAGGACGTCGAGACGTTTTCCACGATGTTTCTGAACTACGATCTGCTTGCCCAGAAATGGGTGCGCTATGGCTATGTCTATCCCTTCGGCGAAGCACTTGCCGGTATTCTCATGGTCGCCGGTGCCTTGGTCTGGATCAGCGCGCCTGTTGCACTGTTCATCGGTACGGTCGGAGCGGCTTCAGTTTTCAAGGCCGTCTACATCGATAAGCGCGAGATCAAGTGCGCCTGCGTGGGCGGCGGTTCAAACGTGCCGCTGGGTTTCGTGTCCCTGACCGAAAACCTGATGATGATATTCATGGGCGTCTGGATGTCGGCGCGTGCGATGGGCCTCTTTTAGGCCTAACCATCCGTTTTCAAAGCGGTCACAGGGTCGCCAAGTGCGGCCCTGCTCAGCGCGTCGAGAACGGCTTCGGACGTCAGAACCTCGGACAGGATGATCCCGTCTGGCGCGTTTGGCCCGTAGACGATGTTGAACGGGATGCCAAACCTGTTGTGGCTTTCCAGATACCGGGAAATGTCAGTGTTGGGCCTAGTCCAGTCTGCCCGCATCGCAACGACATTATCACCCCGCAGTTGGTCGACCACGGGCGCACGGTCCAGCACCAGCGTCTTGTTGGCCTTGCACGTCAGGCACCAGTCTGCGGTCACGTCGACAAAGACGGTTTTTCCCTGCGACACCAGTTTCGGTATCTCGGAGCGATCGAACGCGACCCAGTCCTGGCCCACCGCTCTCGTCTGCGGCGGGATTGTCAGCGCCGTCGGCACCAGAAGGCTGAGAACAGCAACCACCACCAGCGCTGTCGGGCGCGTCAATCTGCCCGGCAAACGTATTGTTGCGAGAAGAATGAAAAGGCTCGTCATAAGCAGCACGGTCATGGCCACCCGGCCACCCGCCACCCCTATCAGTACCCAGAGCAGCCAGATCGCGGTCCCGGCCAGAAGACCGGCAAGCACCCATTTGACGACAACCATCCAACGTCCCGGCCTGGGCAACAACCGGACCAGACCAGGCTTCTCCGCCAGAACCAGATAGGGCAGGGAGAGCCCAAGCCCCAGAGCCGTGAAAACGAGAATGACATCAATCGGGCGCCCGGACAGGGCAAAGGCAACCGCTGTCCCCAAAAACGGGGCCGAGCAGGGCGTGGCCAGCACCGCCGCGAAGGCGCCTGTTGCAAAATCTCCGCCATACCCGTCGCGACCGCTTGATCTGGCCAGCCGTGACTGCAACCCGGAGGGCAATGAAACTTCGAACACCCCGAACAGATTGGCAGAGAACACGGCAAGCACCAGAAACATGACGGTCAGGAAAACAGGGCTTTGGAATTGCAGGCCCCACCCAACGGTGACGCCGACGGATTGCAGAACCAGAATGATTGCGGCGAGGGCCCACATGAACACCAGAACGCCAAGCGCCGACATCAGGAACCCATTCCGGACCTCGTGCGCTGGCTTGTTTCCATGATTGAGAACCGATGTCAGCTTGATGGACAGGACAGGCAGAACACAGGGCATGACATTCAGGATCAGACCGCCAAGAAAGGCAAAGGCCGCAATCGCCAGGATTTGCGTCAGATCCGGCAGGTTCGCCATAACCTCGAATGGTGCACCCGGGATGCGGTCTGACCAAGCGGGCTGCGCTGTCACCGCGCGTGATCCATCGGTCAAAGTCAGTTGCAGGGGCGGCGGATCCTCCCCTTGCGCGAGAAGAGGCAGCTTGGCCCAAAGGGCTGTTCCCGCATCATCGGTTCGGATGTCCGGTTTGCCAAAGGTGAATTCCGGCCCCAGTTCCGGAAAGATATCCGGCTTCACAAAGGCATTCGCACTGCGCGCCGTCACATAAAGCGCATCATCCGCGATCACCGCCGTTTCGACAATGATGTCGCTCTCTTCGGGACCAAGCGGCACCCGCTGGGCATACTCCGAAATCAGGCCCGCCGCCTTCGCGTCAATCCCGGTGCCCGCCGGAATTGTCAGTGCGAGATCGAAATCATGCGGCACACAGACAGTCGAGCACGCCAGCAATGAAACACGCGCCTGCAATGTTGCGGACTGGCCCGCAGTTTCGAGAACTGCCTGAATGGGCAGGACGACACGGGTCTTGTAGCCAAAATTCTCGATGCCGAATGCCGTGAAGCGCTCAGGCGCGGGCCAGAGCATCTGTGCGCTCACCAGATTTTCCGATCCATCCCATGAAATTTCAGGCGGCAGACCCACCTCGCCGGGCGAACGCCAATAGGCTTTCCAGCCCTCGGCCAGCTCGACATCCAGGCCAAGGGAAAGGGTTCTGGAGGTTTCCGCGACCCCATTTTCAACGGAGATGAGCCGGGCCGTGATTGTTGAATTCTCGTAGGTATCGCTCGATGCAGCAAAGCCCATGGAGGCCCAAAGGCAAGCCATGAGAAGGAAGAATAGGCGCAACGTGGTTCGCATCATCTTTTGGCTCGCTTCCACCCTTGTCCCGAGATCGAAATCCGAAGCACCTCTATGGCTGCATCTCCCGGTTGGTCAACTTTACAAACGGATACAATGTCGTTTGTGAAGCCATCCCGCTGCGAGAATAACGCGACGAAGTCCGCGTTCGTAGCAGGAAGGCCAATAGAAGCTTTTTTCTTCATTAAACATTTCAATCGCAACCGCGGCCTCCAACCTTCCAGCGCTGGAAATTGAAACCAAATGCGGATGACTTAGTTGAACGCTTAGCAATTGAGAGAAGGAAGAAGATCATGATGGATGGTGGAATGATGGGCGGCGGTATGATGATTGGAATGGGACTTGTCTGGCTCCTTGTCATCGTGGTGCTGATTCTCGCAGTTATTGCGCTGGTGAAATACCTGCGTACGTAGCGGAAGGCCGGAGCGTCGCCATGGCAGATGAAAGCAAGCCGGTCGTTATAGTTACCGGGTCGAGCGGGTATCTCGGGGCCGCGGTGGTGCGACGGCTGCACGGGTCCTACCGCGTCGTCGGACTTGACCGGTATTCGCCGCCCCATCCGCCGCATCAGGCCGAGTGCGTCTGTTTCGACATCACCGATCAGGCAAGTGTCGATACCGCGCTTGATCGTGTGCGGCTGGCTTACGGCGACAGGATTTCCGCCTGCATTCACCTTGCGGGCTATTTCGATCTCAGCGGCGAGGATGATCCGGCGTATGATGCCGTTACAGTCGAAGGCTCGAAACGGCTGCTGAAGGGTCTTCAGGGGTTTGAGCTTGAACAGTTCGTCTTCGCTTCCACCATGCTTGCCCATGCGCCGACCGAGCCGGGGGAGCCGATAGACGAGGATCATCCTCTCGATCCTAGGTTTCCTTACCGCGCATCGAAGGTGCGCACGGAGAAGGTACTGCGCGAGGTAAGGGGCGACGAGAAACTCGTGCTGATGCGCCCCGCCGGTATCTACGATGACAACGGGCAGTCGACTTTTCTGACCCACCAGATCGCCCGCATTCACGAACGACGATTCAGCGGCAAGGTTTATCCTGGCGATCTGTCGCGCGGGCAGGCGTTCCTGCATCTCGACGATTTTCTAGACGCGGTGGAACGTATCGTTGATCGGCGCGTCAAGCTGCCGGACGTTTTTCCGGTGCTACTGGGCGAGGCCGACCCGATACCCTTCGGCGAGTTGCAGCGCCTGATCGGGCGCGAGCTGCATGGCGAGGACTGGATCACCTGGAACGTGCCGTCCCAACTGGCCAAGCTCGGCGCCTGGACGGAAAACAAGGTATTTGGGGAGGATGCCTTCATCAGGGCATGGATGGTCGATATTTCCAGCGATCACTACGAGCTAGACCTTTCGGCGGCGAAAAAGCACTTGGACTGGACGCCTGAACACAGTCTGCGCGACGACATGCCGGGCATCCTTCAGCGCCTGAAGGACGATCCCTACGAATGGTACGAAGCGAACGGGCTGAACGCCGCACGGGTCTCGGCGGCCAAGGTCGAAAACGCCGTGGCGGAAGAGGCTGCAGAGCATGCACCGACGGAGGCCGAGGCGAACGCGGATCGGCGCGAGCATGATCAACACATGCGGCAGATGCATTTTTCTATGCTCTGGGTGCATTGGCTGGTCATGGCGCTCGGCCTGTGGTTGGCCACCGCGCCATCGGTTTTCGGCACCTTCGATCAGACCGAATTCAGCTCGGCGGTCCAGCAGGTGACGGAGGATCGCGGGCTGTGGTCCGCCGCTACACGCAGTTGGCTGACCGCGTGGAACAATGTCTTCACCGGACTTGCCATCATGGTCTTTGCCGCCCTGTCGCTGCGCCATGGTAACGGCTGGGCGCAATGGGTGAATGCCGCGCTCGGCGTCTGGCTGCTGGCCGCGCCGCTGGTGTTCTGGACGCCGGACGCGGCCGTCTATGCCAACGACACGCTGATCGGCGCGCTGGTGGTCGCGCTGACAATCCTGATCCCGATGATGCCGGGCATGTCGCGCGAGGGGATGATGGACGATACCGATATCCCGCCCGGCTGGACCTACTGCCCCTCCACCTATGTCCAGCGCCTGCCGATCATCGCGCTCGGTGTCGTGGGCTTCATCCTGTCGCGCATCCTGTCGGCCTACCAGCTCGGCCATGTAGACGGCGTGTGGGAGCCGTTCTTTTCATCGCCGGTCGCGCTGAATGGCACCGAATACATCATCACCTCCGATGTCTCGAAAGCCTGGCCCATTGCCGACGGCGGCCTTGGCGCAATGAGTTATATGTTTGAGATCATGATGGGCGTGATGGGCAGCCGCCTGCGCTGGCGCACGATGCCCTGGATGGTCGCACTTTTCGGCATCGTTGTCGGGCCGCTTGGCGTGATCAGCATCTATTTCATCATCATTCAGCCGATTGCCATCGGCACCTATTGCACGATCTGCCTGATGGCGGCGCTGGCCATGCTGATCATGATCCCGTTCTCGCTCGATGAAATCGTCGCGATGGTGCAGTTCATGGTCTGGAATACGCGCCGGGGCAGACCGTTCTGGCGCGCGTTCTTCAGGGGCGATGCTCTGCCCGGTGGCACAACGGGGGGCGAAATGAGCTTCGACGCGCGACCGATGCAGATCTTTCGACAAAGCGCACGCGGCGTCACCGTACCATGGACACTCGGGCTGAGTGCTGCGATCGGGGTCTTCCTGATGTTGTCGCGCGCGATCTTTGGCAATGAAGCGGCCATGGCGAACAGCGATCACCTGCTGGGCGCACTGGTCCTGACCACTGCGGTCATCGCCTGGGCCGAGGTCGCGCGCCCGTTGCGGTTCCTTAACATCCTCTTCGGCCTCTGGCTCATTGTCGCGCCTTGGTTCCTGGGCGGAGGCACGGTGGCAGGCAGCCTTGTCGGTATCCTCGCCGGGATCGCTCTCATCGCGCTCAGCCTGTCGCGTGGGAAGCGCAGCGAGGAACACTATGGGAGTTGGGACAGGTTCATTTTTTGAAGGGGCGTCACAAAAAGATTGCCAAGCGTCCTTGACCTTCCAGTAGGTGGAAGGACTATCTGGTGTTTCAAGGAGAGGGTTGCCAGCTATGAACATTGGAAATGTTTCGGAACAGAGCGGTTTGCCCGCAAAAACAATCCGGTATTACGAGGATATCGGACTCGTGCAACCGTCGCGGCGTGAAAACGGGTACCGCGATTTTGCTGTTCAGGATCTGCACAAGCTGGCGTTTCTCGGCCGGGCGCGGTCGTTGGGTTTCGGCATCGAGGAATGTCGCACGCTGTTGTCATTGTACGAGGACCGCGAGCGGTCCAGCGCCGACGTCAAGGCGATCGCCCAAAGTCACCTCGCGCGGGTGGATCAAAAAATCGAGGAGTTGCAGGCGCTTAGCGCGACGCTTCGTGATCTCGTTGTTCGGTGTCATGGCGATGATTGTCCCGACTGCCCGATAATGGATGATCTGACGCCTTCCGACCTCGCGGGGACGCGAAAACATCCCGCTGGAACAACCCTCTGAACACTGGTAAATTAGCCGCATGCACTTTGTCGCCCGCCTCATCATGATAGCCGTCCTTGCCGCCTTCGCGGCAAGCTCGGTTGTGCATGCGGCCGGTTCGGCCAGAATGGCATCTGAAATGATCGCAGCCGGAGCTGAAATGCCAGGTGCCGACTGTGAGGCGTGCGATGGTTCGGCGGGACCCTCAGGCATCGCTTGCGATTTCGTGTGCAACTCGGCGACCGCCGTCGCGCTGGTGGGAGCCTCGGCGGAATTTGGTCTAATTGCAGTTTCGAGCGCCCATGGACTGCCGATCGCGCGGGATTTTAGCGGTCTGATCAGCCCACCTGCCAAACAGCCTCCAAGATTCCTTCTCTGAACTGACACGCGCCGCGGCTTCGCAGCCGCAGTGTCATGCCGTGACGCCGGAGCCATGCTGCTTCGCGCTGCGGGTATTCCCCAACCGCAGTTGCCGCTTTGGCTCCGGCGGAGGACCGAATTATCAGAGAGCCCCAGTCCGATGTCTTTCAACTACAAAACTACCGTCACGCGCCGCGCCTTTGTCGCGTCGTCGCTCGCGGGTGTGATGTCCGCCACCCTGCCTTTTCCGAGGATGGCAGAAGCCGCCACCCGGAAATTCTCACTCCGGGCCGCACCGGGAAGCACACGGCTTGTTCCCGAGCCACATCCGGACACTGCGGCCTGGTGCTACAACGGTAAGGTCCCGGGCCCGGAGATCCGCATTCGACAAGGTGATCGCCTTCAGGTCGAGGTTATGAATGACCTTGCGGAGGAAACCACTGTGCATTGGCATGGCATCCGGCTTCCCAACGCAATGGACGGGGTGCCGCACTTGACACAGGGACCGATCGCCCCGGGCGACAAGTTCGTCTACGAATTCGATGCAGTCGATGCCGGCACCTTCTGGTATCACCCACATCAGCGCAGCTTCGAGCAGGTCGGGCGCGGTCTCTACGGTCCCCTTATCGTCGAGGAGGCCAATCCACCTCGGGTCGACCGCGATGTTACTTGGGTCCTGGACGACTGGCGTCTGGCCGAGGACGCATCGATTTCGGATGATTTCGGCAATGCCCATGACTTAAGCCACGCTGGCCGCCTCGGGAACACTGTGACGATCAACGGTCACGTGCCGGAAACACTCGAGGTGGCATCGGGGGAACGGATCCGCCTCCGCCTGATCAACGCGGCGAATGCCCGGATCTTCGCACTCGATTTCGGGGACCATACACCGCGCATCATCGCGCTCGACCGGCAACCCGTCACGCCGCATGAGCCGCGGGACGGTGTTGTCGTTCTTGGACCCGCAATGCGCGTCGATGTGATCCTGGATTGCACCGGCAAGCCAGGCGCACAAGCCCAGCTTGTAGACCGTGCGTACCGCGGGAACGATTTTCGAGTCCTCGATTTCACCTACGCTGAAACCGCCCTGCGCGAGGCCACACCCGACTGGCCGATCGCATTGCCCACCAACCCCATTCCGGAACCTAACCTGAGATCCGCGCAGCGTCATGAGGTGACGTTCACCGGCGGCATGATGGGCGGCGGTATGATGGGCATGATGCATGACGGGCGCGGCATCTGGTTTGTCAACGGAAAGGCCGCCGAGGGCCATGTGCTCGATCCGTTCCTGACGTTGGAACGCGGTGCCAGTCACATCCTCGAGATGACCAACGCGACCGCCTTCGACCACCCGATCCATCTGCATGGCCATTCGTTCCGGGTGATCAGCCGAAATGGTACGCCGACGCAGCATCGTGAATGGCAGGACACGGTGCTGATGGCGCCCCGCGAACGGGTCGAGATCGCCTTCGTCGCCGACAATCCCGGCGACTGGATGTTCCACTGCCACATTCTCGAACACCAAGCCGCGGGAATGATGGGCGTGATCCGCGTCGCATGAGACCCGGAGGAGGACAAGAAATGACAAACAGCACCTTGAATTTTGAGCCGGACAGACGCCACTTCCTGGCACTGGGTATGGGTGCAGCTGCAGTGCTCGTGTTGCCCGGCGCGGTGCGCGCGGCCGACGGGGCGGCCGATATTCGAACGCTCGCCTTCGATGGCGACACGCTGCTGATCGCAGGCGCAACACTGAGGGCGAGCCCCGATGACGGTCGCAGTTGGCATGACAGGCCAACACCTTCCCCGGTCTCCTCGATCGCCACGCATCCTGCGCGTCCCGGACGTCTCCTTGCCGGTTTGGCGCGGGGAGGGGTGACCGTGTCCGACGATGGCGGAACGACATGGACTGCCCGAAGCGAGGGGCTTGCCTCCGGCGAGGTCACCGCGCTGGCCGTGGCCGCCGGAAACCCCGACATGATCTATGCCGCAATCCGCGGCGACGGCCTTTGGAAGAGCGAGGACGCAGGCGCAACCTGGGCCCTGGCGATGGACAGGCCCTGGCTCGACGCAGCCGAGCGTGACCCGCTGACGCTGGCATCGGTCGATCTCGAAACCGGAATGGGCGGCATCTGGATCTATGCGGGAACCGAGAAAGGCCTGACCCGTGTTCCGGACTGTTTCTGCCGCTGGCAAGACGTTCAGCCCGGCAATGCGATGGACGCGCTGGTGACGGGCGACACGCCACCTGCCGAGGCACCCCTGCCGGCGGACGAGCCGGTCCTGTCACTGGCCAGTGCCCCTGCGGCACCGTCTACACTTTACGCGGCACTGCCGTCGGGGGTGTGGGCGTCGCAGGACGGCGGCGTGATCTGGACGCACAAGGCAAAAGGGCAGGGGAGGGCCGTCGCGGTTCACCCTAGGGACGAAAATCACATAGCCGCCCTCCTCAACGGCACCCTGAACCTCAGCCGCGATGGCGGCGCTACCTGGGCCGCGCTCGCGGTCGCATGATGGAGAACCCCATGAACAGAAGATATGTCCTGGCTTCGCTTGCTGCACTTGGCGTCGGCGGAACCTTCACTTTCACGACGCTGACTTCAGCACAAAGCACCGAAGACGCGACCGGTCCCGCAAGTACCGACGTGTCAGACGGAACGAAGCAGATCACGATCTGGCGCGATCCGGGCTGCGGTTGCTGCGACAGCTACGCCGATTATCTGGAAGAGAACGGCTATCAGGTGACACGCATCGACGATCGGGATTTTGATAAGCGCTCAATCGAAGTCGGCGTTCCCGAGCAGGGGCTCGGCTGTCATCTGGCCGAGATCGAAGGCTATTATGTCAGTGGATTGGTACCCTCGGAGATCCTGGAAAGGCTGGTCACGGAGAAGCCCGACATCACCGGCATTACTTTGCCGGGCATGCCTTCGAACGCGCCAGGAATGGCACGCGTAAAGACCGGTACGCTCAAGACCTATGCGTTCGGCGAGGGCGGGATCACCGTTTACTCCGATGAGTAACTGCATGGATATGATGACCGGCCCGATGATGGGGGTGATGATGTTCGGTGGAGGGCTTTTGCTCCTGCTCGTCGCCGCGGTTCTGCTGCTCAGCATCGTCGCACTCGTGAAATACCTCAGGAGTGCGACATGAGGCGGGCCGCAACAATCGGTGCCGCTGTTGCCACATTGACCGCGATCGGTGTTGCCGTCCTCGCGCAGTCGGAAAGCGACGAAGCTTCGGTGGACGGATTGACCTTCCTTGGCGACCCCGTGACTGTAGCCGACATCGCAGCAGGCGAGACACTCTATGCCGAGAATTGCGCATCCTGTCACGGTGCCGATCTGGAAGGACAGCCCGATTGGCGGCGGCGTCTGGACAATGGGCGCATGCCCGCGCCGCCACATGACGAAACCGGCCATACCTGGCACCATTCGGACCGGAACCTCTTTATTGTGACCAAAGGCGGCGTCGGCGCCGTCGTGCCCGGCTACGAAAGCGACATGCCGGCGTACGATGGCATTCTGACCGACGACGAGATTGCCGATGTTCTCTCTTACATCAAAAGCACCTGGCCGGATCGACAGCGCGAATTCCAGGCGGAAGTATCTGCCAACGACAAAGGTGATTTATGAGCGTGACCGAGGAACCCCGCCGCCGGAAGGGTCGGCTACTAACTATGATGCCAGTCGCGATCTTCGCCCTCATCGGCGCGGGCTTTTACTGGGGGCTGTTCAATGGTGACGATACTTTAGCGTCACCGCTTATTGGCAAGGCGGTGCCCGAGTTCGACCTGCCGCCGATAGAAGGCCTGCCGAACGGCCTGTCGACGGCCGATCTGAAGGGGCAGGTGTCCCTGGTCAACGTCTGGGCGTCCTGGTGTGTACCGTGCCGGGTCGAAATGCCGTTGCTGAACGAACTGGCGGCGCAGGGTGAAGTCCCGATCTTCGGCATTAACTTCAAGGACCGTCCCGAAGAGGCATTGGGCTTTCTCGATGAGCTTGGTGACCCTTACACCCGCATCGGCGCCGACCGGAACGGGCGCGTCTCCATCGATTGGGGCGTTTACGGCCTGCCCGAGACCTTCGTGATCGATGCCGAGGGCCGAATTGCCTACAAGCATATCGGCCCCTTTGACCGTCGTTCCCTGGAGGAAGACATCCTTCCCGTGGTGCGGCGCCTTCAGGAAGGAGCCGGATCATGAAACGACGCGAGTTATTGGCTGGTATGGCGGCGCTCGGCGTCGCGGGGCCGGTTCAAGCCAGACCATTAATGCCGCTTCACGAAAAGCCGCGGGAGATGCTGTCGCCACCTTTCGTCGATGGAAAAGGCCGCGATCTCACGCTGGCGGATTTCCGGGGCAGGGTGGTCCTACTGAACATCTGGGCGACCTGGTGCGTTCCCTGCCGTGAAGAGATGCCGACGCTCGACGCCTTGCAGGAGAAAATGGGCGGCGGCGACTTCCATGTCCTGCCGCTGTCGATCGACCGCGCCGGAATGAAGATCGTCCGCCGCTTCTACGACGAAATCGGTCTTCGTCATCTCGATACATACCTCGCCGAAGACATTCGGGTGATGGCAGCGTTTGCCGTAGTGGGCCTTCCCACCACGATCCTGATCGACCGCGACGGTTTCGAGCGCGGCAGGCTTGTCGGGCCGGCCGAATGGGACAGTCCCGAGGTCATGGCCCAGATTCAGAATCTCATCAACGAAAGGAGTGAATAACCAATGTCTGAAACTTCATCTCACACTGAGAATCCGGTGGCACGCCCATGGCGGCCACAATTTGGACAGCGCAGCCTGATTCTCGCGTCAATGACGATCATCGGTGCCGGGCTTTACCTGAACTGGGGTTGGGTGACGGCGATCGGGGCCGCTCCGCTGATCCTGGCGCTGGCACCCTGCGCCGTGATGTGCGGGCTGGGTGCCTGCGTGATGTGCAAATCGAAATCATGTGACAACAAGAGCACGGCCGCAGAGCCGGGCCTGCCGAGGGACTGAACCCGAAAACCTCAAGAAACCTTAAGGAGAAACTAATGACACTTATCAAGAAACTGAGCATGGCGACTGCCGTATCCGCGCTTTTGGCCACCAGTGTATTCGCCCAGGACAACACCGGTTCGTCCGGCCAGATGATGGACGGTGAGAACGGAATGGCCGGCAATATGATGGACGGCGATATGTCCGGCATGGACGGCATGATGCCCATGATGAAGATGATGCAGAAAATGGGCCCGATGATGGAGGCCTGCACCGAGATGATGGAGGCCATGAACAACTCCGAGGATGAAACCACCCCTTCGACCGACAAGGGCTGATCAATCATCGCCGGGGGCCAAGGCCCCCGGCGATTTGACAGGGAAAAATAGATGATACTCAAAACTGCCCTTCGCGTGTTTGCGGTCTTCCTCTGGGCGCTGATTTCCACGCCCACGATTTCGTTGGCCCAGCAATCGACGCCGCTCGATCAGGTTGAGCAAGAGGCCATCAAAGCCTTGATCCTGCAAACCATCCGCGAGAACCCGGAAGTTCTGGTGGATACGCTCCTGGCCTTCCAGGAAGAGGCTCAGGCACAAGCCCAGGCCGAACAACGGGCTGCGATTCAGCGCGTGGGTGAACTCCTGCTTGCGGACGCAAACACCGGCGTGATGGGCAATCCTGAGGGCGACATCGTGGTTGTCGAATTCTTCGACTACAACTGCCCCTATTGCCGACGCGCGGCTCCGGTCCTTTTCGAATTGATAGAGGAGAACCCGGACTTGCGCATCATCGTGAGGGAGTGGCCGATTCTCGGACCCGACTCCGAACTGGCGGCTCGGGCGTCGCTGGCGGCGATAAAACAGAACGGATTCGAGGCCTTCCACGATGCCCTGATGGCGCAGCCGCGCGCCAATGCCGTCT
Source organism: Sulfitobacter delicatus (assembly GCF_900102535.1). Taxonomy (GTDB): domain Bacteria; phylum Pseudomonadota; class Alphaproteobacteria; order Rhodobacterales; family Rhodobacteraceae; genus Sulfitobacter; species Sulfitobacter delicatus. The sequence continues at coordinate 125,521 of NZ_FNBP01000011.1, forward strand.
TTATAAGAAGGGCCGCTGAGCAGGCAGGGCTGGACTACGACCAGTTGCAGGCAGATATGGACGCGCCTGAAGTCGATGCCCATATCGCAAAGTCTCACGATCTCGCACGGCAGCTTGGAATATCCGGCACGCCGACATTTCTGATCGGGGAAACGCTCGTTCCCGGATTGTTGGAAAAGGCCGATCTTCAGGCTTTGATTGCGGAGGCCGGAGATGTCGATTGAACCCGGTGAAACCCCTCCGGAAGCGCGGCTCCTGAGATCCATATTGTGGGGCGCGGTATTTGTGGCCATTGCCGGGGTCGCAATATTCTCTGCCTTGGAAATGTATCTCGGCAATGGATCGAAGACTGTCCGCTATTCGGGCGAGGCGGATATTCGATCCGAATTTTCACTCACGGATCATACCGGACAGGAGGTGACCCAAGCTGATTATTCTGATCGCTGGCAACTTGTTTTTTTTGGTTTCACCAACTGCCCCGACATTTGCCCCACCACACTCGCCTACATGTCGAGCGTTCTGGACTTGCTTGGTGATGATGCGGATCAGGTGGCGCCGATCTTTATCACTGTCGATCCTGCGCGAGACACCGTGCCAGTTATGGCCGAATATGTATCAGTCTTTCATCCAAGACTGATTGGCTTGACCGGAACTGAAGCGCAGGTTGCCGAGGCCACCAGAAATTTCCGCGCATGGTACAAGCGGACCGAGGATGACAGCGCGCCGGACGGTTATTTCATGGCGCATGCCGGGCACATATACCTCATGCGGCCCGGTGGCGAATTTGAGGCGGTCTATCAGGAAGGCGGCCAACCGCCCGAGGCGCTGGCGCAGGAAATCCGCAAAAAGCTATAAACAATGGAACTTGCCAAATGAAAATTACGACACTTGCAACCGCGCTAACTCTCTGGCCATTTTTCGCATCGGCCGATGTAACGATATCGGACGGTTGGGCCCGCGCGAGCATCCTCGCCTCGCGTCCGGCTGCGGCCTATCTCACGCTCACGAGCAATCAGAGTGATCAGCTGGTTGCGATCACCACACTCATCGCTGGAAACGTCACCATTCACGCCGTCGAGACCGGCGGCGATGATGTTAGCCGAATGGTCAAGATCGACGCCTTGGATCTGCCCTCCGGAGAACCAGTGACCCTCGCGCCCGGCAGCATGCATCTGATGCTGATGGGTCTGTCGGAAAAACTCGAAGAAGGCACCGATTTGCCGTTGATCCTGACATTCGCATCGGGTGCCCGAATGGAAATCAGCGTCCCGGTTCTCGGACCGGGCGCAATGGGACCGAAGGAGTAACAGCCATGAAAAACATACTCCTGCTGATAGCCCTCGTCGCGGGCCTCCCGGCCTACGCAGATCATCCTGGCGACCGTCTTGACGAGGTGATGGCACAAAAAGAACCTGCTTTCACTGCCGTTGACATCAACGAACTTCCTGCGTTGGATCTGCTCGGCCCTGACCGAGAACCGTTGGACTTGGAAAGCCTCTCCGATCAGGTCGTCGTTCTTAGTTCCGTCCCGTCCAACTGCGGGTCGCCCTGTGCTGACCAGCAGGCACTTCTTGAAAAGGTGAGGGGCGGAGTGAATGCATCTCCCATGCTGGACATGGTGACCTTCCTTGTGGTGACCGACGCCAGTGATCCGGTTCCCGGACCGATTGCCGAGAACGTGGTCATTGCTCGCGCACAAGTGCCAATAGAGAATCTGATCGATCAGTATCGCGCGATTGCGCCAGACCGTCCCGAAGCTCCGCTTGTGCATGTTATCGCGCGCGGCAACCGCCATTCCGGGGTCTTTGCGGGTTCCGCTTTCCGGCACATCAACATGATCCTGTACGTCAACGGCCTGACCAACGCGCATTGATCGAAGAACGGACCCCCAGCATGACAGCAAACACAGAAACCATTGAGACAAGCGATACCGGATGGCTGTCCGTCATCCGCCGATACATCGTCTATACCGCCGTCGGACACCTGATCTGGGAAATGGCACATATCCCGCTCTACACGATCTGGGTCGAAGGCACCTGGGGAGAGATTGTGTTCGCGGTCGTGCACTGCACCGGCGGAGACCTGTTGATCGCCATGAGCACGCTCTTGCTTGCCTTGTTTCTTGTTGGAGGGCACGCATGGCCGTCGGAACGCGCAGGGCGTGTCCTGCTTTTGGCCGTGGCCATGGGCGTCTCTTACACGATCTTCAGCGAGTGGCTGAACATCGTAATCCGTGCGGCCTGGGCCTATCGCGACATCATGCCGGTGGTCCCCGTCATCGACGCCGGTCTCACGCCCCTGCTGCAATGGATCATCGTCCCGACCCTGGCATATTGGGCTGCCACAAGAGTGCCCTTGCGCAAGCTATTCAGGGGTGAACGTGGTTCATGGTAGATATCTCGCTTCTGGGGCTCACCGCCGCGCTCTTGGCCGGTACGATATCGTTTCTGTCTCCCTGCGTGCTGCCTCTTGTGCCAGGATATGTCTCTTACGTGGCCGGGCGCACAGCCGCTGAAGGCGGGGCGGCTGCGGCCTCGCCGTCGCGCGCGGTCTGGCTGAGCCTGTGTTTTGTCCTCGGCTTCTCCACCATTTTCATGGGGCTTGGCGCATCCGCGACAGCATTGGGTCAGGCCCTTCTTCGGTGGCGGTATGAACTCAACCTCGTTGGGGGCGGCATCATCATTGTCTTCGGGCTTTTCATGATCGGGGCCGCGCGTGTTTCAGTGATGGAACGCGATTTCCGGTTCAATCTCAACATCCCCGGGGGCCAACCCGCTGCGTCCTATGTCCTCGGTCTTGCTTTCGGTTTCGGTTGGACGCCGTGTATCGGCCCGATCCTCGGCGCAATCCTGACAGCCAGTGCGGCGAGCGCCACGATGGGCGAAGGCGTCATGCTGCTTGCCGTCTATTCCGCAGGCCTCGGGATACCGTTTCTGATCGTGGCCGGATTCACCGATCAGATTGCGGGACGGTTGCGGGCCATCGGCCGGGTTGGCCGCCGCCTCCACCAGATTGCAGGCGTCGTGATGATCCTTATGGGACTGGCGATGATGACTGGACAGTTGAGCGCGCTGTCATACTGGATGCTCGATGCATTTCCGGTTCTTGGACGAATAGGGTAACAGCTCGTGCGGTTCTACGAAAAACATATACTTCCTGGCCTCACGCATCTCACCATGGGTCAGGAACAGCTTCTTCCCTACCGAAGGCGCGCGGTCTCAGGTGCGAAGGGCCGCGTGCTGGAGATCGGGATCGGCTCGGGCCTGAACCTCGCGCTCTACCCCGACGCCGTGGATCAGATCGTCGGTGTGGACCCGTCGCCGGAACTCCTTCATCGGGCCGCGCAGGCTTCTCAGGGCTTGACGCCGACAACGGAGATGATCGAGGGCGTGGCCGAAGCATTGCCGCTGGAAAATCGCAGCGTTGACTGCGTGGTTGCCACCTGGACGCTCTGCAGCGTGTCGGAACCGGAGAAGGTGCTGGCCGAGATCCGGCGCGTTCTCAAGCCGGATGGCGCCTTCCGCTTCGTCGAGCATGGAACAGCGCCGAACCCGGTGTCCAGCGTTGGCAGCGCTGGCTCACGCCTGCCTGGAAGCATTGTGCCGGAAACTGTCACCTTGACCGCCAGACAGACACTCTGGTCGAGCAGAACGGCTTCCGCATGGAGCGGCTCGACACCGGCTACGCGAAAGGTCCGAAACCCTTTGTTTTCATGTATGAGGGGCAAGCTCGCCTTTATTGAGGCAGCTTAGAAGGAGAACAATGTCGGCTTCCAAATGGCGAGATACTGATGACAAGGTAACCAACTCTCGGCGGGAACTTATAGAATACATCAGGGGTTACCGCATCATGAGCAAGCAGAAAAATGATAGACAAACCAATCTGACACGCGGCATCCGCGTCGAGATCGCCAGCCTTGTCTACAACCTCATCGAGGTCGTCGTATCCGTCACCGTTGGACTTCTGACCGGCAGCGCCGCACTAGTGAGTTGGGGCCTCGACAGCACGGTCGAAGCCACCTCAGCCGGGACGCTGATCTGGCGCTTGAAGGCCGAGAAGGACGGTGGCGACAAGCGCACGGTCCTGCATCGCAAGAAGGTCGCGCTCTATGTGGTCCCCTGTGCTTTCTGGATCGTCGTCGCCGCGATCCTCTACGAGGCGGTGTCCGCCTTCATCTCGCAGGAGGCACCGGGCTTCAATTGGTGGGGGATCGCGATCCTGTTTGTCTCTTTAGTGGTCAATCCGCTATTGGCCTGGGGCAAGTATCGCTACGGCAAGCGGCTCGATTCACCCGCCCTGAAATACGATGCCAAGGATACCATGATCTGCGAATACCAGACCATTGTGGTGTTGGCCGGAATCGGTCTGACGCAATGGATGGGCTGGTGGTGGGCCGATCCGGTCGCGGCGCTTCTGATCGTGCCCTACGTTGCGTGGGAGGCGTTCGAGGCCACGAAGGATGCGCGGTCGGTCGGGCCGGGTGAGGCCGAAGCTACTGCCGACGCCTGACGTTGCGCATGATGAACCGGTTCTGGGGCAGTGATGGCAGCTCTCCTGGGTCAAGCTCCAAATCCTGATCCGGCACATCGTAGTCGATGTCGTTCACAAGATACCTGCAAAACGCCTTCATCTGACTGATCGCGATCCATTCACCCGGGCAGCGGTGGTTCGTGTAGTGGTTGCCGCCGCCCTGTGGAATGAAGTCGTAGGGGTTTTCGGCACGGCCCCGAAACCGTTCGGGCCGAAACTCAAGTGGCGCATCCCATGAACGCCGATCGGTGTTCGTACCATAGAGGTCCAGCAGAACCCGGTGTCCTTTGGGAAAGCGATACCCTTGCCACTCGAAAGTACTTTTGACTCGTGCCGCGACCGCAGGAAAGAATGGATAGAGGCGGCGGACCTCCTGAACGAAGGGTTCGAGCAGTCCTTCGTCGTTCCGCAGTTTCTCCTGCCATTCTGGGTACCTGTACAGGGCGTGCGCCGTCTGCACGATGAATACAGACACCGCCACGGTCGGACGCAAGACGTTCAGCAACTCTACGGCGGCCACCCTGGGGTTCAACAACTCCCCGTCGAGATCGCGCCATGTCGCGATGAAATGAAGGGCGCTTTCCTGCGTCGGCTGAAGCTCGCCATCGCGGACCTGTTGGATCATCCGTGCTGCCCATTTTTCCAGGCGGTGGCGCGCCAGTCGCGCGGCCCAATGTTTCGGGCCAATGGCACCGGCGTCCTGAAAAAGCGCTGTAAGCTGCGCCGTTCGGGTCGCCACCTCAGCTTCATCAAGCGGCACCCTGGCCCAGGCGCAAACAGCTCTTGTGAGCATTTCGCGCACTTCGTCATAGAGGACGATTTCGTTCCTAGCCTCCCAGTCCGGCGCATATTTGTCCAACATGTGAAGCGACGTGCCCTGAAGCGCGGCGATCCGCTCGGTCCCCATGAGTGACATGAACATCTTCTTGCGGTGCTGGTGGGCAGCGCCGTCCAATCCCTGAACGCCGCCTTCGCCCAGCAGGGTCTTCTGTATGCGGCCCGGCATCGAGCCCGCGCGGATCAGTTTATCCTCGGAATAGAAAACTTTCGCTGCCGCCGCGCCGGTCATGCAGATCGTCTCTTGAAGGAGGATGCGGGTTTCGAACAGGTCTGTGTCGAGTGCGCGGCAGGTCTCCGAGATGAACCCATATGGGTTGCGCAGCAGGGCCAGTGTGCTGTCAAAGCCTTTCGCAGATGGTATGCCGAACATGGGTTACACCCCCGTTGTGTTTTCCTTGCGTTCACTCTGACCAGGCTTGTCCTTCGCAGAGCGGAAGCTGTCCCAGAACAGCAGGGCCGCACCGCAGAAAATCGTTACGTCCGCGAGATTGAAGGACGGCCAGTGGTATGATCCGTAATGGAAGTCGAGAAAGTCAGGAACGGCCTGATAGCGTACGCGGTCAAGAATATTGCCGAGTGCGCCGCCGATGATCAGACCGAGAGCGGCAGCTGTCAGCCTGTCCGGCGCGCGCCATAACCAGATCAATAGCCATGCCACGATCACGCCAGCAAGCGCGATGAGACCCCACCACGGTACGAACCCGCCGAGCATACCGAAGCTGACCCCATCGTTCAGAACCCGCACGAGGTTAAGAAAGGGTAAAACCTCGACCCCGCTCTCGAGCGCCGGTGTGGTCAGGGCGAGCGCCTTGGTGCCCTGATCGAGACCGAGCGCTGCGATTGCGCAGAGCCCACCGAGAACGCGACCGTTCATGCCGTCGCCTTCAGATCGCCCCGCGCGTCGCGGATGATGGCCCAAGCGGAGTGCAGGAACAGTCCGGCGATACCGAAGGCGACGATAAGGTCGGGCCACGCGCTGCCCAGCCACGCCACGAGACCGGCGGCGATGACGACCGCCGCATTGCCGATAGCGTCGTTGCGCGAGAACAGCCAGACAGCCCGCATGTTCGCGTCGCCCTTGCGGAATCGCAGCAGCGGCAGAACGGAGACGACGTTCACGACAAGGGCGATCATACCGAGCAGGCCCATGAGACCTGCATCCGGCGTCGTCTGTTCGAAGACCCGAACGATGGTTGTGCCGAGGACGCCAAGACCGAGGAGCCCGAGGAAGATGCCTTGGATCAGAGCCGACCGTGCCCGCCAAGCGAGGCTCCAGCCGATGGCCAGCAGGCCGAGGAAGGTGATCGCGCCATCGCCGATGAAATCGAGCGCATCGGCCTTCACGGCCTGCGATCCGGAAATGAAACCGCCGATCATTTCGAGGACCCCGTATCCCACGTTCAGGATCACGACGATCCAGAGGGCACGGCGGTAGGCCGGGTCCTGATGGGCCGGATTTGGCGGAATGTCTGCATTGTCCTCGATCCGGTCGAAGCTGTAACCAGTCACCGCAACGGCCTTTTCGATGTCCGGCAGGCGCCCTTCGGGTGCAGCCAGTGTCATGATGTGGGTTGCGGCCGACACTTTCACATCGCCGGGCGCTACCCCGGCCGACTGTGCCGCCCGCTCGATCTGTGCAGCATCCTTCGCGCAATCCATGCCGGAAACCCGGTATCGAAACAATGGCGCATCTGCTATCTCGTTGTCTGTGTTGGCCATGATCGCGGCTTTCCTGCTAAAGTGGATAGAAGATTCCATATATCAGCGAGAAATGATATGGCGCAAATCGTTATGGACAACAAGACCACCACTATTGAACAGCGCGCGAAATTGCTTCGCGGCTTCGCAGATACCAGTCGTTTGACGATTTTGGACGCCTTGGCAAAAAGTCCGTTCGTCGTTCAGGAGCTCGTCGCGCACACGGGACTAACTCAGCCCAATATCTCCAATCATTTGCGATGCCTGCTGGAGTGCGGGCTTGTCGCCAGCGATCGAGATGGACGGTTTGTTCGCTACCGTATCAGCAATTCACGTATCATAACGCTATTGAGCGATGTAGATGCTCTTCTTGATGTCGTCGCAGAAGGGGTTGAGGCTTGTGACAACTATCGCGAGACGTGATTCAAGATGTCGCGGCCTTCGGCCAGGTCGTTACATCGCTCCGGTTTGGTCGTTCTTTAGATGTAGTTCTTTCGACGTGAGACACAGTCGAGATGTTACCGCGAAGGTTTTTTCAACCAATGGCGAACATCGGCCCCGCACCCAGAATATCGGATAGTCCTGCGGTGACGGGCCACGACCGAATTGCTGGCGGACTGGTCTGTTCTTGTCTAAGTAAGAACACGAAAGCCCCGGTTCGACCTCAATATTTTTCTTGAACCTATAGTAGCTTTAGGAGTTAGGACCGCAGGCGAAGAACGGCATTCGATTCAAACAGGCCATACTGCTTCAGGCTTTCCTTAATGAACGGCAGAGCGGTTTTGTTTGAGCTTAGTTTGCCTACCTAACGTTGAAGGAATAAGAATGATGCTGACAAGACGACATTTTCTCCAAACCAGCGGTGCGCTGTTTTCTACTCCAATCGCTGGCCCGCTACTGGCAGCCACCCGGCCCACCAAGGAGGAGAAGGCCGCCTGGGACGCGCAGGTCACACCTGCCGCTTTTGATCCAACTACGTCAAACCCGTGGGGCCTGCACCCGCGCTTTTTGCCCCAGCGGGTGGACGCTAAGGACGGGCTTGTTCCGGGAGACGTCCACGTCGATGCCGTAGCGCGCTACATCTATCACATCGAAGAAGGGGGAACTGCGATGCGTTACGGTGTGGCGATCGCCCGTGGTAACCTGTACGAGCCCGGCACGTATACGATCCAGCGAAAAGTGGAATGGCCAAACTGGACGCCGACCCA
>NZ_FNBP01000029.1 GCF_900102535.1 Sulfitobacter delicatus
GTAAGCGGCGGCTACGCGGCACTTGAGATCAGCTTAACGGCTGGAAATTCCACGGAAGAAGGTCGTCGATGCGATTGGCAGGATGACCTAACGCAATCGCTTCGAGGGTGGCTTTGAGGTATGCGAACGGTTCGACATCATTGACCTTCGCCGTGGCAATGAGAGATGCAATGCGGCCCCAGGCGCGACCACCTTCGTCGTGGCCGGCAAAAAGCACATTCTTTCGCGTCAGGGCAATTGGGCGGATTAGGTTCTCGACGGCATTGGAGTCGATCTCGACCCGACCGTCGTGCAGGAAGGTTTGCAGCCCGTTCCATTGACGATGGATATAGGTCAACTTCTCGCCCAAGCGGGACTTCGAGGAGATCCGGCACCGTTGGTTCTGAAGCCACTCGCCGAACTCTGCAACCAATGGCGCCGTGCGGGTCTGACGTGCCGAGAGGCGCTGACCGGGACCCATCCCACGGATCTCGCTTTCAATGCGGTAGAACTCCGCGATCCGACGCAGCCCTTCTGCGGCGATCTCTGAGCCGTCTCGGTCAAAGACCTCTTTCAGCTTGCGGCGTGCGTGTGCCCAACAATACGCGACGGTGATCGGCTCGCCGCCTTTCCGCGACGGGCGCGTCAGTCGGTTGTAGCCAGCATAGCCGTCCAGTTGCAGAGTGCCGTCAAAGCCCCGCAAGATCTGCTCTGCATTCTGCCCCGCACGACCTGGAGCATAGGTGAAGATAACGCCTGGTGGATCATCTCCACCCCATCCTCGGTCGTCGCGCGCCAGTGCCCAAAGGTATCCGGTCTTTGTGCGACCTCGACCTGGGTCCAAGACGGGGGCGGTTGTCTCATCCATGAACAGCTTACCGGACTTCTTTAGATGCTCAGCCAAGCGGTCCACGACAGGGCTCAGATGGAAAGCCGCTGTGCCAACCCAATCTGCCAAAGTGCTGCGGTGGATGTCGATGCCGGAGCGAGCAAGGATTTGGCTTTGGCGATACAACGGCAGGTGGTCTGAGAACTTGCTGACAAGCACATGTGCAATGGCGCCCTCAGTCGGCAACCCGCCTTCGATTAAATGCGCAGGAGCCGAGGCCTGCGTGATACCTTCAGCGCAGGAGCGGCAAGCATATTTGGGGCGAACGGTGACGATGACACGCAGCTGCGCTGGAATGATATCCAGTCGCTCGGTGCGGTCTTCGCCAATACGGTGCATCTCGCCACATCCGCAGGGGCAGTTCAAACTCTGAGGCTCGACCACCCGTTCAACCCGTGGAAGGTCTGCAGGAAGATTGCCACGGTTGCGCCGGGCCGCTTTGCGAGGCCGTGCCTCTGAGCAGGTCTGCTCAGCTTGCTGAGTCTCAACTTCAGCGACGGCCACCTCAAGGTCTTCAAAAGCCAGCTGCCGCTCATCCTCGCTTAACTTCTCCGAGCGCTTGCCGTGGGTGGCGTTCTTGAGCTCGGCAATGAGGTGCTCCAGACGCTTAACCAAAACCTCCAGCTCAGATGCTTTGGTTTGCAGCCCGGTCGTCTCTTGCTTCAGCGATTTGTTCTCGCGCAGCACCGCCAAGACAGCTTCACGCTGGCTCTCGGGGATGGCGGATATATCGATGGGCGGCAGGTTGGACATGCCCGGATTATAGCTTGATTTACGCCCAAATGGGCAGGCCTTTTGCGCCCCCGAGTCACTCTGCCGCAGCCGGTCTGCGGGGTTCTAAAGATCGCACCCGACGCCAGTCCAACCCTGCAAAAAGCGCCTCGAATTGAGGACGGTTCAAGGTGATCACGCCATCTCGAATGGCGGGCCAAATGAAGCTGTTCACCTCAAGTCGTTTGTAGGTCATCACGAGCCCGCTGCCGTCCCAGAACAAAATCTTCATCCTGTCGGCCCGCTTGGCGCGGAATACAAAGACTGTTCCGGTGAAGGGGTCTTGGGCCAATGCCGACTGCACCATCGAAGCCAATCCATCGTGTCCTTTACGGAAGTCCACCGGCCGCGTCGCAACCAATATCCGAACACCTTGCGATGGCATCAGCATGAAGAAGCTTCAAGCGCATGGGCGATCTCTGCAATCCGAGAGGCAGATGTCTGCAGCGGCAGCTCGATGGCGATCTCTCCAAAGATCAATCTGATCGCCTCATTCGAAACAGTCAGAGCTTCTGTGGGCTCTTCCGGCCCAGCAGAAACCACCAGTGGAGCGAAGAGCGGCTCAGCGGCCTCCGGCGCCGGTAGCAACAGCTTTCCTTGCTTGGCCAGTCGACGCCACGCCGATAGCTGGTTCGGAAGGATGCCATATCGCTCAGCGACAGCGTTCACCGTTGCACCCACCTCAAGCGTGTCCGCCACCGCCTGTGACTTTGCGGTATCCGACCAACGGCGGTGGCCGGACGCATAAATCTCAACGCCAAGCGATCTGAGAAACGAATTTGTAGCGCACATTGCGAAACGCACTCCCCATCATAAGATGGGTTCGTTCTCGCAGCCCGGATCACACCCTACAACGTGACCCCGGGCCAACGCTTAC
>NZ_FNBP01000012.1 GCF_900102535.1 Sulfitobacter delicatus
TGATATCAGGGTCTTGAGCAATCAACTCTTCGAAAAAACCAACATGGGGTGCCAATTTCCCTGACCCTTTTGGACGACCCTGTACGGCAGGATCAGCCCGGCCCGTCGTTTGGATCTGATGCCGCCATCGTGCGCCCGTTGCTGGCGACAGCTTCAAGCGCGCTGCCGCCGCTCGCCCGCTTAACCCTTCCTCAATATATCTCTGAAACCGCGCCCGAAGCGCTGATGGCAAAGGTGCTGACATAGTTCATCCTCCCAAACAGGATGAATCACAATCAGACCAGTTTGGGAATCCCCGGCGATTCAGGTTTTGTTAGAAGCGCTTTAAGGCGCGGCGCTCAAGCCACCGCGGCCTCAGACAGAATGACGAGCGCCCGCGCGTTCGTGTCAATCTGTAAGGCGTTTCGGTGCGACCCAGCGGCCAGCAACGCAGCCAGCCCTGCCGCGCCTGACGGGGTAGAGGTAAGGCCCGCGGGCTCTGCCCGCGCCACCCCAACCTGAGCCTCTTTTTCGGTGATCGTAAGGAAATGATCTGCGTCGCGTGCCAGCCCCTTGAGGGCTATTAGCGAGGGCGCTTTGCAGTCGAGCCGCCCCATGCAGGAAGCGGGCCCTTCGGAAGTCACAGGCGCGGAACCCGCAATCGAGCCATAGAGCGCAGGGGCAAATTCGGGCTCGACGACGATGATGATCGGCGCATCGCCCCAAGCCTGCCGGGCATGAGCTGCGCAGGCGGCGGCCAGCCCGCCGACCCCGGCTTGCAAGAAGATATGCGTGGGCGGTTCGGACATCTGCGCAACTACTTCGGCCATCATCGCCGTGTAGCCCTCCATCAACAGGTGCGGCAGGTCGGTATATCCAACCCAAGACGAATCCGAGAGCAACGTGCCCCCTGTAAGCTGCGCGTTCTCTTCGGCGGCGCTCATACTCTCTTCATAGGTGTTTCCCGCCCGGACCACCTCCGCGCCCTCCTTTCGCAAACGTTGCGCGAAGGATTCAGGCACGCTTTCAGCTAAAAATACCCGCGACCGCGCGCCAAAGACCCGAGCACTTGCAGCGACCGATAGCCCATGATTGCCGGCGGAGGCCGTGACATAGGTTTGGTCAGCGGCGGTGCCGCTCTGCGCATGCTGGGCGATGACATTCGCCGCACCAAGCGCCTTGAAACTGCCGAGGCCCATTCGGCTGCGCTCATCCTTGACGTAGAGTTGGGCAATACCCGACCGGGCCGCGAGTTCAGGCGCGGCTTGCAACGGGGTCGTCGCGGCCACAGGGCAGCGCGCTAATAGTTCGGAGGTGACGGAAGCATTCGCGCTCGGCCAGGGGATATTGGCGAGGTCGGGGTGGTCGAGGCCAATTGTCCGGAACGGGTTGCTGAGGTGATCCATACCGCAGGGTAGCCGGGCTTCGTGGTGGGCGGCAAGGTGCTAATGACGGCGGTTAGCTGATGGATGAAGCGAAGGGAGGGGGCGCTGCCCCCATCGCGCCAGAGGCGCGATTCCCCCGCGGGTATTTAAGAAAGGATGAAAAGGGGGGGGGCGGGGTGTGAGCCCCGCCGTGGTGGCTTAGAGGCTGGCGTCGAGGGCTTTGAGGATGGCGTCGCCCATTTCTTCGGTGGTGATGGGGGTGCCGCCTTCGGGGCCCATGAGGTCGGGCGTGCGGGCGCCGTCGGCCAGCGCTTGTTCGACGGCTTTCTCCAGACGTGCGGCTTCGTCGCCTTGGTCAAAGGAATAGCGCAGCGCCATGGCGAAGCTGAGGATACAGGCGATCGGGTTGGCTTTGCCTTGGCCCGCAATGTCGGGTGCGGAGCCGTGGACGGGCTCGTAAAGCGCTTTGGGACGGCCGTCAGCATTAGGGGCGCCGAGACTGGCGGAGGGCAGCATGCCGAGGCTGCCGGTCAGCATCGCGGCACAGTCGCTCAGGATGTCGCCGAAGAGGTTGTCGGTGACAATGACGTCGAATTGCTTGGGGGCGCGGACAAGTTGCATGGCGCCGTTGTCGGCGTACATGTGGCTGAGTTCAATGTCGGGGTATTCGGCGTCGCGGACCCGCTGGGTGACTTCGCGCCAGAGGATGCCGCTTTCCATCACATTGGCTTTTTCCATCGAGCAGACTTTGCTGCCGCGGCGGCGGGCCAACTCGAAGGCCGAGCGGGCGACGCGTTCAATCTCGCTTTCGGTGTAGCGCTGTGTGTTGATGCCGACGTGTTCGTTGCCTTCTTCAAAGATGCCGCGCGGTTCGCCGAAGTAGACGCCGGAGGTCAGTTCGCGCACGATCATGATGTCGAGGCCTGCGACGATGTCTTTCTTCAGCGAGGAGAAATCGGCCAGGGCGTCAAAGCATTGCGCGGGGCGCAGGTTGGAAAAGAGGTCCATTTCCTTGCGCAGGCGCAGGAGGCCGCGTTCGGGTTTTACTGAGAAATCGAGGTCGTCGTATTTCGGGCCGCCCACCGCGCCCAAGAGCACTGCGTCCACCTCGAGCGCGCGGGCCATTGTGTCGTCATGCAGGGGCGTGCCGTGTTTGTCATAGGCAGCACCACCGACCAGATCATGCTCTACGTCGAAGGCCAGATCGCGCTTTTCGCCGAACCAGTCGATGATGCGCGTGACCTGCGCCATGACCTCGGGGCCGATGCCGTCGCCGGGAAGGATGAGCAAGGATGGGTTGGCCATGGGAAACTCCTGAAATGCTGTTGCGAACGGGGTAGCCTGCGCTTTCCGGAGGGTCAAGACAGGGGCACGTCAGCGGGTCAGATCGACCCAGACGAGCGCGTGGCGGCTGGCGACGTCGCCCTTCGCCCAGTGTACCCCTGCATCGACGATCTGCCAGTCGCGCGAGGGGAGGATGTAGTCAACCCGCATGGGGCCGGTGCGTGGCCAGTTTACGGTGGGGATGTCAGGCAGCGGGTCTTGCAGCGCAGAGTGGGTGAGCAGAGAAGTGATCGCTTCCCCGCGTCCGTCACCGCGGTGCGGGTCGAGGTTGGCGTCGCCCAGCAGGATGAATGGACCTTTCGGTGTGGTGCCGATCCGACCTTCGATATGATGGCGCCAGAAAGCGGTTTCGTCGTGGTTGCGGCGGCCATTGCGGTCTTCAGGTCCGTCGAAAACCGGGGGCGTAGCGTGGTATGTCAGCAGGGTGACTGAGCCATATTCAGGCGTTTGGACGGGCAGCGACCAATGGCTGTTGGAGGAGAGACGCTGTGCGCCCTGGGCGTCCAGACCTGCGAATGGGGTGCCGTTGACCATGGGGTAGAGAGTGTCTGGGAGGTCTTTCCACAAGAATGCGCTGAAATCCTGAAGCTCGTTCAACACGAATGGGTGTTGGGACAGGATCGCCATGGCCCCCTGCCCGAAGAACCGGCCATAGCCCTGCGCATCGCCCGGGCCAGAGCGTTTGCCGTCGCCGTCGAGGTCCAAATCGCTTTGTCGGCCAGCATTGGGCGGCCCTGCAAAGCGATGCGGATAAGATAGGCCAGCGGCGGTTAAACTATCGGCCAGTGCGTTTAGCGCGCGCCCCTCTAGGTCATAGTCAATGCCCTGTAGGACGATGATGTCGGGGGCGATGGAGAGGATCGCGTCCATGACAGAGGCAACCGCGGGGTCGTCACCCCGCAGGATATCGCGGAGCAGCAGACCGGGGCCTTTGCGCGATAGTTCGGTATTGAACGTAGCGATGCGCAGGGGGTCTGCCTGCGCCATGCTGGCGAGCAGCATTAAGGCGGCTAAGAGCGTGCGGATCAGGCCGCCTGCAAATGCGCGTCGGCGTAGGCGCGGCGGCGCTTGTCTTGGATCATCTCGGCCACACGCCCCATGGCGATGCCCCGCATGATCATACTGGCAGGCAGGAAGGCCCATGCGCTTATCGTCCAGATCATGGTTTGCGAATTGCTCAGTGAGATCGGGTCTACCAGATCGGCGGCCGCCTTGACCACTGCGGGGATGACAAAGGGCAGCAGGAAGCCGAGGGCGATATTGAACCGCGAATCCCGCTGCAGACGCACCAAAACGTCACCGCCGGCGGTCGGGTCAAACAGAGGCAGGTTAACCCAGACGTTGAAGGCTCCGCGCCGTGCGGGCCAGCCCATCACGCGGACAAGGACGACAAAGGCGGTCAGCGCGACCAGCGACGTGAGATAGGCGAGCCCAGCCGCCGTGCGCACAAGGCTGACGGTTTCAGGGGCCGCGTCGGCTGGAAGCATCAGCACCACAAGGCGCACGGGCGAATAGGGGAAATCAATCGCATTGCCCAGGATCGTGCCGAGCGAGGTCAGCCCGGCGGTGAGCATCGTCGGGTAGGTCTGGCCGCGTGCGATCAGTGCCAGAACAACGACGGTGACCAGAAGGCTGATAAATCGCAGGCGGTTGAACGGCGGCGCATCGCGGAACTCAACAATGCTGGGCAAGCGCGAATTATATTCGAGGAAAGTGAGAAAGGCGGCCACGAAACCGACAAGGAGCGTGATCTGACTGGCCTCAGCATCTGAGCCGGGAAGCAGGAGCGCGGGGGTGGCGATCAATAGAGCCACCAATAGGCCACGCGTTGCCGCGCCTGTCATACGTCCAATCACTATTCTGCCCTTCCAAACTGGCCAGCCGCGATACGTTGCCGCGTGCTTATCCCAACTTGATGTGCCCCGCTTCCGGGGTTTGCCTCATTCTTGCCCAAATTGTGCCTTCTTTCCCCATGTGTCTCAAGGCTTCCCCTGAAGAACAGCGAATGGATGGGGCGTTTTGAAGGTGAAGGTGGTGCGTTCTTGCATCATTTCCGTGGCGGAAGAATGACGGGCCGCAAGATATTGTGGGCGCCGCATATGCGCCCACAAGTTGAGATGATCAAGAGCTCTGCACTTCTGCCGCCGGGGTCAGACCCAAGGGCGGCTTTGGTTCAGCGATTCCTCATAGGTATCGATTGAAGATGCTTTTTCCAGCGTAAGCCCGATGTCGTCCAACCCTTCGAGCAGGCAGTGCTTTTTAAAGGCGTCGACCTCAAAGGAGAACTGCTCGCCATCCGACGTGGTGACAGTCTGGTTCACCAGATCAATCGTCATCCGGGCGTTGGAGCCCTTTTCGGCGTCTTTCATCAGCACATCGACCTGCTCTTGCGGCAGCGCGATGGGCAGGATGCCGTTCTTAAAGCAGTTGTTGTGAAAGATGTCGGCAAAGCTGGGCGCGATGACGCAGCGGATGCCGAAGTCCTTGATCGCCCAAGGGGCGTGTTCGCGCGAAGAGCCGCAGCCGAAATTGTCGCCCGCGACGAGGATCTGCGCATCGCGGTACTGCGGCTGGTTCAGCACGAAATCGGGGATCTCGTTGCCTTCACGGTCATAACGCATCTCGTCAAAGAGGTTCACACCAAGGCCGGAGCGTTTGATCGTCTTAAGAAACACTTTGGGAATGATCATGTCGGTGTCGATGTTCACCAGCGGCATGGGGGCCGCGGTGCCGGTGATTTCTGTAAATTTTTCCATCGGGTTGTCCTTTGGTCTCGCCGGAACTTTGCCGCCCTGCGGCGCGTTTCAGGCTATTGGGTATCAGGAGGGCACGGCATGTCGTACCAAACCGGCACGAAGGTGGAATGGGATTGGGGCAATGGCACCGGGACCGGCAAGATCGTCAAGAAATACACGCAGAAGATCACGCTGAAGATTGACGGCAGCGAGGTGACCCGCAAAGCGTCTGATGACGAACCAGCCTATAAGATCGAGCAGGACGACGGCAGCGAAGTGCTGAAGTCCGGCAGCGAGCTCCGCAAGGCCAACTGAGCCCTGCGCAAACCGCCCGGTATCCATTCCCCGCCCGCTCACGCCAGTTCGCGCCCGTCGGTCAGGTGGCCGGTGAGGGCTGCCGCCGCGGCCATGCCGGGGGACACAAGATGCGTGCGCCCTTTATAGCCCTGACGCCCCTCGAAGTTGCGGTTTGACGTCGCCGCACAGCGTTCGCCGGGGGCGAGCTGGTCGGGGTTCATCGCCAGACACATGGAGCAGCCCGCCAGACGCCATTCAAAACCGGCCTCGCGAAAGATGTCCGCCAGCCCTTCTTCTTCGGCCTGAGCGCGCACGAGGCCCGAGCCGGGCACGACCATGGCGCGCAGCCCGTCCTTGATCTTTTTGCCTTTCAGCACGGCAGCAGCGGCGCGCAGGTCTTCGATGCGGCCGTTGGTGCAGGAGCCGATAAAGACCGTGTCGATCTGGATGTCGGTCAGTTTCTGGCCCGGCTTCAGGTCCATATATTCCAGCGCACGCTTCACCGCATCGACCTTGCCGCCTTTGAAATCTTCGGGCGCAGGAACAACCGAGGTGATCGGCAGCACGTCTTCGGGCGAGGTGCCCCAAGTCACAACTGGCGCGATGTCTTCGCCTTTCAGCGTGACGACCTTGTCCCAATGAGCGTCATCATCGGAATAGAGCGTCTTCCACCAGTCCATCGCCGCTTCCCACTGTGCGCCTTTCGGGGCGTGGGGGCGGCCTTTGCAATACTCGAAGGTCTTTTCGTCCGGCGCGATCAGGCCCGCACGTGCGCCGCCTTCGATCGCCATGTTGCAGACGGTCATGCGGCCTTCCATCGACAGATCGCGGATTGCTTCGCCGCAATACTCGATCACATAGCCGGTGCCGCCCGCGGTGCCGGTGGCGCCGATGACCGACAGGGTGATGTCCTTAGCGGTGACGCCGGGGCGCAGCTTGCCGGTGATCTCGACTTTCATGTTCTTGCCCTTGCGCTGGATCAGCGTCTGGGTGGCAAGGACATGCTCAACCTCCGAGGTGCCGATGCCATGCGCCAGCGCGCCGAACGCACCATGGGTCGCGGTGTGGCTGTCACCGCAGACCACAGTCATGCCCGGCAGGGTCCAACCCTGCTCGGGCCCGACGATATGCACGATGCCTTGGCGCACGTCCGAGACGGGATAATAATGCACGCCGAACTCGCGGGCGTTTTTATCAAGCGCCGAGACCTGAATGCGGCTGTCTTCGGTCATCGCCGCCGGGTCTTCGCGGCCTTCGGTTGTGGGCACGTTGTGGTCCGGCACGGCGATGGTCTTGTCCGGCGCGCGCACGGTGCGGCCCGACATGCGCAGCCCTTCAAAGGCTTGTGGGCTGGTCACTTCGTGGACCAGATGGCGGTCGATATAGAGCAGGCAGGTGCCGTCGTCGGCTTCGTGCACGACATGGGCATCCCAGATTTTGTCATAGAGCGTCTTGGGGGACATGATGGTCCTCTCCCGTGGTTTGGAATGGCAAAGGGTGTGGCGAAAGGTCGGCTTAAGCCCGAGCGAGAACGCTATGCGTCGCGCCGAAGAAGCGTTCGCGCAGACGCGCACGGTCGCAAAGGTCAAACACCAGTATCATGGGGCAAGGGATATAGAGCCGAGGTGAGTCCTGCAAGGTGGCATCGTGGGCTCTGACTAATGCGGGGCTTCTTGCTCTGCGACGGGGGCTGTGCCACGCTGATTTTCCAAAGCTTTAAAGGCCGTACATGGACCTACAGACCCAACCCTTTTCGGATTTCTTCCTGTCGTTGATGGCGCTGTTTGATGGCGTTGTGCACTTTGGCCAGAGCGTTCTCAGCCCCGGCTGGCGGCAGAACCAAATCCTGATCCTTCTAGCACTGGTGGCACTGGCATGGGTCTTGCACCGGATCACCGGGACCATGCTGCAAAACTGGGTCCGCTCCCGCGAGGGCTGGTCGAAATGGCAATTGCGGGTGGTGGTGCAACTGCGGCGACGGCTGGGGCTGATGTGGTTCGCCCTGCTGGCGGGTGGACTTTATCAGGTGATGCAGAATGTCACTTGGCCGTCGCGGTCCTATCTGATCGGGTTGGCAGCCACCTTGGCCGCGATCTATGTCGGCATCGCCTTTGCCGCGCGTCTGGTGCGCAACCGTCCATTGCGGCGGATGGTGACATGGGGCCTATGGATTTACGCCACACTCTATATGCTGAGCGTCGATGATGACGTGGCACAGTTCCTTGATGGTCTGGCGCTGAACATCGGCGAGTTCCGCCTGTCGGTTCTGGCCATCCTGACCGCGCTGGTGGTGATCGGCGCGCTGTTAACCGGTGCGCGGCTGATTTCCACCACCACCGCCGCCACGATCCGCAAGAATGAAGACATCAGCCCCTCAATGCAGGTGCTCGCAGTCAAAGGACTGCAAATCGTTCTCTATGGCGCGGCGTTCTTTATCGGTGTGCGGGCCGTGGGGATTGATCTGACCGGGTTGGCGGTGCTTTCGGGCGCGATTGGTGTAGGCCTTGGCTTTGGCTTGCAGAAGGTCGTGTCGAACCTTGTCTCTGGGGTGATCATCCTGCTGGATAAGTCAATCAAGCCCGGTGACGTGATCAGTTTGGGCGAGACCTTTGGCTGGATCCAGACCTTGGGCGCGCGCTATGCCTCTGTGGTCACGCGGGACGGCAAGGAATATCTGATCCCGAACGAAGATTTGATCACCGGCCAAGTGGTGAACTGGTCCCACTCCAACGACTTTGTGCGGCTCGATATCTTCTTCGGTACAGCCTATGCCGATGACCCCCATGTGGTGCGCAAATTGGCGGTAGATGCCGCCCAAGGCGTCGACCGGGTGCTGAGCTACAAGGCCCCCGTCTGCCACATCGTCGGCTTTGGCGATTCGTCGGTGGATTACATTCTACGCTTTTGGATCAAAGACCCGACCGGTGGGCTGACCAACATTCGCGGCAATGTCTATCTGGCGCTTTGGGATGCGTTTAAGGAAAACGGCATCTCCATCCCCTTCCCGCAACGCGAAGTAAAAGTGGTTGAAGACAGCCATCTGGCCCTGTCGCGCCGCGCTGCAGCGAGCGATCTGCCGGACTAAGCGGGATTTTGCGCCACGGTTAACGCTCCTGACACGCGATCCATTGAAAAATCCGCCCCATATCGCTAAATTGGGGGAGCCTGGCACCGGGGCAAGCGTTCAGCATTGGCGGGTGCATTATGAAGGAGGACGATGTCCTGTCTCTTAACGTTGACGCAGCGCAGGCTGCTGACCATGGGGCCGCAATGACTGCCGCTCCGCAAATCGAAACCAGCGACGACCTGCTGGCGCTCATCCTTTCCTCGCTGAATGACGACAAGGCCGAAGACATCGTGCAGATTGACCTGCGCGGCAAGACGGCCATCGGCGACTATATGGTGATCTGTTCGGGCCGCTCCACGCGGCAAGTGTCCGCGATCTCGGAAAAGCTGGCGCAGGCCGTGAAAGATGCCACTGGGCGTACGTCCAAGATGGAAGGCCGCGAAACCGGTGACTGGGTCTTGATCGACACCGGTGATGTCGTCGTGCATGTGTTCCGCCCCGAAGTGCGTGAGTTCTACCAGCTTGAAAAGATGTGGCTGGGCGGCGAAGACGCGGCTGCGGTCATGCCGCACTGATCCTGCTTTCGCGGGACTGAACCATGCGGGTACATATCTGCGCAATGGGCCGGCTTCGTGCCGGTCCCGAAAAATCTCTTGTTGACGACTATCTCACCCGGTTTGACCGGACCGGCCGCGGTCTGGGCCTTGGCCCTGCGCGGGTGGTCGAGATGGAAGACAAAAAGGGCGGCGGCATGGCTGCCGAGGCCGTCCTGTTGCAACGCGCGATCCCGCAGGGTGCGATGATCTGCGTGTTGGATGAACGCGGAAAGGTTGAGACCTCTCCCGCCTTTGCAGAGCGTCTGGGCAACTGGCGCGATGCCGGGCGCGGCGATCTGGCGTTTGTTATCGGCGGGGCTGACGGCATTGATCCTAACCTGCGCGCGCAGGCCGATCACGCGCTGTCCTTTGGCAAGATGGTCTGGCCACATATGCTGGTGCGGGTGATGCTGGCGGAACAACTCTACCGCGCCGCTGCGATCCTGTCGGGTGGCCCGTACCATCGGGTGTAGCTCGGCCTAGGGAAATTGCCCCAAGCGGGCGATACGATGTGGTATACTTTGCACCCTACGCCCCAGCAAAGGACCACCCCATGCCCAAACCCTGCCCTGTTGTTCATTTCGAAATGCCCTATCGCGATGCTGCCCGTGCCGCGAAATTCTATGAAGCCGCGTTCGGCTGGCAGACCCAAAAGATGGGTTCCGACATGGGCGACTATGTCTTGCTTGAAACGACCGAGACGAAGGACAGCCGCCCCACAACGCCCGGAGAAATTAACGGCGGTCTGTTTCCATACAAAGAAGACTACCCGTCACAGGTACCCTTGGTCGTGATCTCGGTCGAGGGTATCGACGCTGCCATTGAGCGGGTCACACAAGCAGGCGGGCGCGTATTTGGAGAGCCCGCAGAGCTTCCGGGGATCGGCCGCTATGTGGCGTTCCAAGACTGTGAAGGCAATGGCGCCGCGATGCTCCAACCTCAGATGTAGGGCCGCAGGCTCAAGCGCGGAACTGTTGCCTATGGCAGCCGGACGGTTTTGATCTGCTCCGCCCAGCCGTCCACGTTGTCTCGTGCCTGAATGCCTACTTCAGTGATCCCCTCCGGGATGCGGACACCCGACAGGGACCGGGTGAAAGGCTGCTCACGCACATGCGGATGGGCGAGATTACGCATGCCCAACGGCTGACCCTCCAGTCCAACGATACGCCAAGCGTCGGCGTAGTGGTCCCAACCGCTGTCGTCATGGCGGATCGTGACATCGAATCTCCAAAGATCTCCGCTCCGACTGACGACCACATTTTGAATGATCGGGGGGTCGGCCAATGCCGGTGTGGCCAAGGCCAACACGGCGGCAAAGAGACTGCGTTTGAACATTTATACCACTCACAAGAACTGGCTCATATATAGCGCGATTTGGCGTGGTTCCAAGATCGGCGCAATGCTGCCAGAGCATTTCCCGCAAAAGGGGCAAAATCAGTGGTGCATTTGCACCAGCCGCGCGGCATGATGCACAAAATAAGAGCTCATCGCCCCCAGCCGCCGGAGACATACCATGGAGATGCCAAGACCAGATGCCACGATCATCGCGCGCAAAGCGCGGGTCGTCTCGCGGCTCCGGGCGGCCTTGCCTGATGCTACGGTGATTGATGACGTCCATGAGACCCGCGCTTATGAATGCGACGCGTTGACCGCCTATAAGTGCCCGCCTCTCGCTGTCACCCTGCCTGCGAGCACTGAGGAAGTCTCCACCATCCTGCGTATCTGCCATGAAGAAGGCGTACCGGTCGTCCCGCGTGGCTCGGGCACTTCACTTGCAGGGGGTGCTCTCCCCACCGCCGACAGCATCGTGTTGGGCGTGTCGCGCATGGCCGAAGTGTTGGAGGTCGACTACGATGACCGCCTGATCCGGGTACAAACCGGTCGCACCAACCTGAGCGTGACTGGCGCAGTCGAGGAAGACGGGTTCTTTTACGCCCCCGACCCCTCCAGCCAGCTGGCCTGCGCCATTGCGGGCAATATCGCCATGAACTCTGGCGGTGCCCATTGTCTGAAGTACGGGGTCACCACGAACAACCTGCTTGGCGTGACCATCGTCCTCATGAACGGCGAAGTGGTGGAGATCGGAGGCGGTTATATGGATGCGGGCGGGCTGGACCTTTTGGGCGTGATCTGCGGCTCCGAAGGGCAGTTGGGCGTGGTGACCGAAGCCACCCTGCGCATCCTGCCCAAACCCGAAGGCGCGCGGCCCGTGCTGATGGGCTTTGACGATAACGCCGTGGCGGGCGCCTGTGTGAGCGACATCATTAAGGCGGGCGTTCTGCCTGTGGCCATCGAATTTATGGACCGCCCTTGTATCGAAGCGACAGAGGCGTTCGCCCACGCGGGCTACCCGATGTGCGAGGCGCTACTGATTGTAGAGGTCGAAGGCTCGGACGCCGAGATCGACCATCAGCTTGCTTTAATCACCGAGATCGCCCGACGACACAATCCGGTCGAACTGCGCGAAAGCACCAGCGCCGAGGAAAGCGCTGCGATCTGGTTGGGGCGCAAGTCCGCCTTCGGCGCGATGGGGCAAATTAACGACTACATGTGTCTCGACGGCACGATCCCGGTGACCGAACTCCCGATGGTGCTGCGGCGCATTGGCGAGATGTCGGAAGACTACGGGTTAAAGGTCGGCAACGTCTTCCATGCTGGCGACGGGAATATGCACCCTCTGATCCTCTTTGACGCCAACAAGCCCGGCGATCTGGAAAAATGCGAGGCCTTTGGGGCGGATATCCTGCGCCTCTGTGTCGAGGCTGGCGGCTGTTTGACGGGAGAGCATGGTGTTGGCATCGAAAAGCGTGACCTGATGCACGAACAGTACCGCCCCGATGACCTTGAAGCGCAGTTGGCGGTGAAGGATGTTTTTGACCCCGCATGGCTTCTGAACCCGGCCAAGGTCTTCCCGCTGGACGTGACGGAAACCCGGCGCGGGCGCAGCGGGCCGGTGGCGGCATGAGCGTGACAAGCGAGAGCGAACTGGCCGACGTGATCCGAAGCGCGCACGGACCGTTGTCCGTTCGGGGCGGCAACACGCGTGGCATGGCGGGGCCGGGCGATGCACTCTCGGTCGCGGGGTTAAGCGGGATCAGTCTTTATGACCCCGGCGCGCTAACTCTGGTCGCGCAGGCGGGGACGCCACTGGCGGAGGTTGAAGCTGCATTGGCGGCAGAGGGCCAGCGACTGGCCTTCGAGCCAATGGATCACCGCTCCTTGCTCGACACCTCCGGCGAGCCGACCATCGGCGGGGTCTTTGCGGCCAATGTCAGTGGTCCCCGGCGTCTGTCCGTTGGTGCGGCACGCGATTTCCTGCTTGGAGTGCGCTTTGTCGATGGCGCGGGGCGTGTTGTCAAAAACGGCGGGCGGGTGATGAAGAATGTCACCGGCTATGACCTTGTGAAGCTGATGGCAGGCTCCTGCGGGAGCCTCGGTGTTCTGACCGAAGTGTCGCTGAAAGTCCTGCCCGTGCCAGAAACCAGTGCCACGCTTTGCTTGTCCGGGCTCGACGACCGCGCGGCGGTTGCCGCAATGGCCCACGCCATGCGCAGCCCGTTTGAAATCACTGGTGCGGCCCATGATCCGGCGGAGCGGACGACACTGCTTCGGTTGGAAGGCTTTGAGACCTCAGTGCGCTACCGGTTGGAGCAGTTGCGTAGCCTGCTGGCGCTTTCGGGGGCCGAGATCGGCCTATTGGAGGCTGATGCATCCGAAGATGCCTGGCAAGCGCAGCGAGATGTAACGGCTTTTCAGCAGGGTGAGGGCGACATCTGGCGCCTGCATTGCCGCCCCTCCCAAGCGCCTGAGATCGTCGCGCGGGCGGAGGCAAAGTCGCATATCTACGATTGGGCGGGCGGGCTGATCTGGCTGCGCATGTCGACAGGTGTGGACCTGCGGACCCGGCTCGGGCGCTATGACGGTCACGCGACGCTGGTGCGGGCAAGTGCCGAAACGCGGCAGAGTCTGGCGCGCCAACAGCCTGAACCGCCTGCTGTGGCCCGACTGACAGATGGGCTCCGGGCGCAGTTCGACCCGCGCGGCATTCTGAACGGAACTTTGGAGGAGGCAGCGTGACCTTTGCGCTGGCCTTTCTGATTGTCTTTGCCCTCGGGCCGTGGACTTTCTTCCGCCTGACCAAGCCCGCCCCCTCGCCCCGCGCGATGCGCGCGCTCTTGGGCATCGTACTCGTGGCCCTTCTCCTCGCCCTCGGCCTCCGTTTCGCGCTCACATCGCAATGGAGCGAAAGCGTTTGGCTTCTGGTTGCCATCGCCGCAGCACTCTGGGTCGCCTGGATCGGGGTCATCGCCTTGGTTGTGCAAGCGCTGCGCCGGGCTGACCCGCGACCCGCCATGCGCCGGTGGAGCAGCGCGATTGGCGCAATAAGCACAACGGTCCCTTGGTTTGGCATCGTGCTGGCCGACCTCCTGCGCAGCCCATAACTCTCGGAGCTTTCATGCAAACGACCTTTACCCCTGAACAACTCCAAGACCCGGATACGCAGCGCAGCAACGAGATCCTGCGCGCCTGTGTCCACTGCGGCTTCTGCACCGCGACCTGCCCGACCTATCAGGTCTTGGGCGACGAGTTGGACAGCCCGCGGGGGCGCATCTACCTGATCAAAGACATGCTGGAGAACGACCGCGACCCGGATGAAAAGACAGTGCAGCATATTGACCGCTGCCTGTCCTGTCTCGCCTGCATGACGACCTGCCCCTCGGGCGTGCATTATATGCATCTGGTCGACCACGCCCGCGCCTATATCGAAGAGCGTTACAAGCGCCCCTTTGGCGAACGCGCCCTGCGCTGGATGTTGGCGCGTATTCTGCCCTACCCCACCCGGTTTCGTCTGGCCCTATTGGGGGCCAAGATCGGGCGTCCCTTCGCCCGACTGATGCCCGATGCACGCCTGCAAGCGATGTTGGAGATGGCGCCGAAGACGATCCCGCCAGTGAGCCGCAACGATGATCCGCAGAGCTTCCCGGCTGAGGGCAAGGCCATCCGCCGTGTGGCGCTGATGACCGGCTGCGCGCAACGGGCACTGAACACCGACATCAACGACGCTACGATCCGCCTGCTGACCCGCGCTGGCTGCGAAGTGGTGGTGGCTGAAGGCGCTGGCTGTTGCGGCGCGCTAACGCACCATATGGGCAAGACTGACGAGAGCCACGCACATGCCGCGCGCAACATCCGTGCGTGGTCTGCCGAGATCGATGGCAAGGGGTTGGACGCAATCGTCATCAACACTTCAGGCTGCGGTACAACGGTCAAGGACTATGGCCATATGTTCCGCAACGACCCGCTGGCCGAAGATGCCGCACGGGTCTCAGCGCTGGCCTGCGATGTGTCGGAATTGCTGGCGGAACTGGAGCTTCCTTTTACCGGCGTGCCGGAGATGGTCGTGGCCTATCACGCAGCCTGCTCTCTGCAGCATGGCCAGCAGATTAAAACGGCCCCGAAGAAGCTGCTCAAAGACGCTGGCTTTACCGTGGTCGAACCTGCCGACAGCCACCTTTGCTGTGGCTCCGCGGGCACTTACAACTTGATGCAACCTGAGATTTCCAAACAGCTAAAAGAACGTAAAATCCGCACGTTAGAGGCTAAGTCGCCCGATATTATCGCGGCGGGCAATATCGGCTGCATGATGCAAATCGGCTCGGGCACTGGCGTGCCTGTGGTGCATAGCGTGGAACTCCTCGATTGGGCCTGTGGAGGGCCGAAACCACCTGCTTTGGAACGCGGCGCAGACCCCGCCCCTGAAGTGCCGCGATTGCGCTAATCCACCGCCCTATTTTCGCCGCACCCCCTCTATATCCGCTTAACAAGATCTGAATCCGAGGTGCATTTTGCGACATTTTCTGGCGGGTATTCTTGCGGCACTGACTTTGGCCACCGGGGCCGTGGCGCAGGACACGCGGCTCAAGGCGCTCGACAACGGTGTCGATGCCGCCGCTTGGGAAGCTGTGGGGCGTCTGGACATCGGCGGTACCGGCTTTTGCACTGGCACGCTGATTGCGCCACGACTGGTCCTGACAGCCGCACATTGCCTTTTTGATCGTGAGACCAAGGCCCGCATCGATCACGGCGAAGTGCAGTTCCTCGCCGGTTGGCGCAATGGCCGCGCGGGCGCCTACCGCGACATCCGTCGTGCCGTAGTGCACCCCGATTATGTCTATGACGGTGAGGTATCCTCAGGTCGGGTCCGCAACGATCTGGCACTTCTGGAACTGTCCCGCCCGATCCGGAACACAACGATCCGCCCCTTCGGCACCGCTGCGCGGCCGCGGCCGGGCGACAACGTCGGCGTGGTCAGCTATGCCCGCGACCGCGCCGAAGCGCCGTCCCTACAAGAAGTGTGCAAGGTGCTGGCCCAGCAAGATGGTGTATTGGTGACTTCCTGCGCGGTCGATTTCGGCTCCAGTGGCGCGCCGATCTTCAGCATCGTCGAAGGAGAAGCGCATATCGTTTCCGTCGTCTCGGCAAAAGCCGAAGTGGAAGGTGAGCACGTATCCCTCGGCACCGCCCTCGGCGCACCCTTGGCGCTCTTGCAGGCCGAATTGGTGGCTGGCAAAGGCGTGTTTCTGGAATCCGGCCCCGCGGGGAAACGCGTGCGTGTAGACCAGCAAAAACGCGGCACTGGGGCGAAATTCGTCCGGCCATAACGTCCAACTTGAAATCGCCATTCAGGGTCTTGAAAGCGCGCAAAAGCCTCCACATATGAGCTTTGCCGAGGTGCCTCTTGAGGGCCTTGGCATTTGAAAACCGGGCCTGTCCGATGGCGGAAGGCTCGATATGTCAATCGCTCAAAGATGAGGATGAACACATGCGTACGTTTGATTTTGCACCCCTTTACCGTTCCAGCGTCGGTTTCGATCAGATCGCTAATATGATGGACCGGGTGCTGACCAATGATGGGGCAACCCCCAGCTATCCCCCCTACAACATCGAAAAGCTTGACGACGATTCCTATCGTATCTCCATCGCTGTCGCAGGCTTCTCGGACAGCGACCTGAGCGTCGAAGTCCGCGAGAAGGCCCTGATCGTCTCGGCGCGCAAAGCTGATGAGGATGAGGACAAGACCTACCTCCATCGTGGCATCGCCACCCGCGCGTTTGAGCGCCGCTTCCATCTGGCGGATCATGTTCAGGTGATCGGTGCGGCCCATGCCAATGGCATGCTGCACATCGAGCTTGAGCGTCAGGTACCCGAAGCCCTGAAGCCACGTCAGATCGAGATTTCCTCTGACTTCAAGGCGATCGAGAAAGATGTCGTTGACGCGAAATCCGTCAACTAAGTCGACGGCATTTTCGATCTCGGGGGCCCGCCATTTGGCGGGCCTTTTTTGTGGCCGGCACCACACGCTGAACAGAATTTTTCCGCCGAGATTTACGACTGAAATGGCAGGTTCCTGCTGCATCAAGACCACGCCGAAACCATGTTCAATGCGCCGTGTTGAGGGAGGACCGGGCAGGCGTGCCCGGGCAACTGCGTGCACGAATGCGCACGCGCAATGAAAGGAAGAACCATGACCAATTATGCAAATTCCCTACGCAAACTGACTGCCTCTACTGCGGTTGTCACCCTCTTGGCCGCAGGCGCTGCACAGGCGCAAACTGCGGACCTCGGTGCAGGTGCGGACGCCGATGTGAGCGCCGGCGACGCTGGTATCTCCGCTGATGCGGGTGTGGGTGCCGACGCAAATGTCGACACCTCGGGCACCTCGGGCGCTGCAGGCGTGAACGCGAACGGCGATACTGCCGTCACTGGCGCGTCCAACGCTGCTGACACGGCCAAGGCTCAAGCCGCGAACGTCAATGTTAACGTGGCTGTGGACGCAGGCGCCGTGGCGGTTGCCTCGGATGACACCGTTCTTGGCACTGTCGAAGAGGCCGAACCTCAAGCCGACGGTTCGGTGCGCTATTCCATCGACGTGGCGGATGAACTGGCTACGGGCACAGACCGCGCTGTGATCAAAATCGCGCAGGAAGTCGACGCAGAGGGCCAACTGGTCATCGGCATGACCGGCGAAGAATTTGCCGCGGCTTTGGCACAGAAAACTGACGCGGGTGCCGCCGCCGAGACCCAGACGAACTAAGGCTGGTCGTTTCGACAGAGCGCGTAAGGTGCTCGGAACCGGCGACGCATACCGCGTCGCCGGTTTTTTGCCGGCTATTCTCTGCGGCCGAAGAAAATATAAACTTCTGCACCCCATGTTACGCGCGAAACCAGAACGGAATCGCCTGTGCAGAAAGCTCCCATATGTGGCTTGATGGCCGTCAGCCTATGGCCATCCCTGGCTATGACCGAAGCAGTATCGCTCTTGCCGAGCACCTATGGCCCACGGGGCGCTGTGCTACAGGCCAGCCTCGCCCCCGAGAAGGGCAAGCGAACCGCGCCAAGCCTTTTCATCGGCCGTGCCGAGACGGGCTTCTTCGGTGATCGACCAGCGCTTGACCCTGCTTTCTCTACCACGGCGCTGACCCGTACAGGCGCAGCTGATGTTCTTGTCCTCCGGGCGCTGATTGAAGAAGCTGAATCGCGGCGCGATGGCTATGATGCCGTACAACACGGGGCGCGGATCAAGCCGGGCAAGCGGCCCACCCAGATGACGGTGGCCGAGATCTACCACTGGATCGACCGTACCCCCGGACAGCCCCATGCAATCGGGCGTTATCAGTTCATTCCTGCGACTCTCAAACGGGTGATGCGTGTGCTGGATATCGATCCGGCACTGCGCTTTTCGCCGCAGTTGCAAGACCGTTTGGCCGATGTGCTGCTGGCCGAGGCGGGCCTCGCGCGGCTGCGCGCAGGGCAGATCAGCCGCCATGCCTTTATGAACAACCTCGCAAAGATTTGGGCCGGGCTGCCGAACAGCAGCGGCAAGTCGCATTATGCTGGCTACGCGGGCAACAAGGCGTCGATCAGCTGGGCACGGTTTGACGCGGCCTTGGCGCGGGTCTTTCCAAGCTGAGGTTTACCTAGGGAGAAGGGATTGCAGCGGCTGCACCAGTCGGTTAGGCAACTACTGTTACGATATAACATATCGAATCACTTACTAAGACCAACCGGAGTATTTCCATGTCAAAGACCTTGAGCGCGTTCCTTCCCCTCGCCATCGGCGCTGCCCTGACTTTTGCCAACCCAGCTACAGCTGACACCACCACGCCGTCCGAAAAGGCACATGCCCATAGCCATGGGGCTGAAGATATTTACAAAGGCTATTTTGACGACGATCAGATCATGGACCGCCCGCTGTCGGATTGGGCAGGCGACTGGCAGTCGGTCTACCCCTTGCTGATGCAAGGTGCGCTTGATCCGGTGATGCAGCACAAGGCCGAACATGGCGACAAGAGCGCCGAGGACTATCGCGCCTACTATGAGCAGGGCTATGGCACCGATGTCGACCGCATCACCATCACAGGGGAAACCGTCACCTTCTTCCGTGATGGCGCGCCCATTCAGGGTCGCTATGCGAGCGACGGGTACGAGGTGCTGTCCTATGAGAAAGGCAACCGCGGCGTGCGCTATGTCTTTGCCAAAGAAAGCGGCGATGCCGAGGCGCCGGGTTTTATCCAGTTCAGTGACCACCGCATCGCGCCGGAAAAGGTCGATCACTACCACCTCTACTGGGGCGACGATCGTGCCGCGGTGCTGCAGGAACTGAGCAACTGGCCTACCTATTTCCCTGCCGACTGGAGCGCCGAGGACATCGCGGCTGACATGACGGCGCATTGACCCATGCCGAAACCCGCCCGTAATCTGCGCAGCGGGCTAAAGCGGCGGCGGCGACAATGTGATCCGATGTCAGCCTATGACCGCTTGCCGCAACCGCTGCGCGCGTGGTTGGCCCAAGCAGCGCTTCCATGGTCGCCGCGCTCGGCCCATCGATTGTGGTGTCGCGCGATGCAGCGCTGTGAGGGGGATGTGGCGAAGGCTTTGTCTTACCTCACCCACGCGGAGCGCCGTATGCTGGCGCAGGATCGCCTGGAACACTGAGCCGCAAAGCAAACGGGGCGCGCCATAGGCCCGCCCCGTTTCATCCATTTGGCCGCCGCTTATACCGACAGGCAGACGTATTTCATCTCAAGGTAGTCCTCGATCCCGTGGTGCGAGCCTTCGCGGCCAAGACCGGACTGTTTGACCCCGCCAAAGGGTGCAAGCTCGGTCGAGATGATGCCGGTGTTCACGCCAACGATGCCATACTCCAACGCCTCGGCAACCTTATACACGCGGCTCAGGTCTTTGGCGTAGAAGTAGGACGCGAGGCCAAAAATCGTGTCATTGGCCATGGCGATCACGTCGTCCACATCGTCGAACTTGAACAGAGGCGCAAGCGGGCCGAATGTCTCTTCCTTGGCGACCTTCATGTCCTGCGTGACACCCGTCACGATGGTCGGGCCAAAGAAGTTGCCGCCCATGTCGTCCTTGGCATTGCCGAGAATGATCTCGCCGCCCTTGTCGACCGCGTCCTTGATGTGCTCGCGCACCTTGTCGGAGGCTTCCGGGTTGATGAGCGGGCCGAGGTCGGTGCCCTCTTCAAGACCGTCGCCGACCTTCATCTTGCTCACGCGGTCCTTCAGCTTGGCCGCGAATTCGTCATAGACGCCCGCTTGCACATAGATCCGGTTAGCGCAGACGCAGGTCTGGCCGTTGTTGCGGAATTTGCACATGATCGCACCTTCGACAGCCGCGTCGAGATCAGCGTCGTCAAAGACGATGAACGGCGCGTTGCCGCCCAGTTCCATGGAGCATTTCATCACCTGATCGGCGGCCTGCTTCAGCAGAATTCGCCCGACTTCGGTGGAGCCGGTGAAGGTCAGTTTGCGCACGGCTGGGTTCTCGCAGAACTCCTTGCCCACGGCAGAGGAGGACGACGACGGCACCACGTTGAACACGCCTGCGGGGATGCCAGCACGTTCGGCCAGCACACCCATGACAATCGCCGACAGCGGTGTCTCTGCCGCAGGGCGCGCGACGAAGGAACAGCCCGCCGCCAGCGCTGGTGCGGCTTTGCGGGTGATCATCGCGTTGGGGAAGTTCCACGGCGTGATCGACGCGGCCACACCAATGGGCTGCTTCATCACCATGATGCGCTTGTCGCGCTGGTGGCCGGGGATCATCTCGCCGTAGACGCGCTTGGCCTCTTCGCCAAAAAACTCGATGAAAGACGCGCCATAGGCAATCTCGCCTTTGCCTTCAGCCAGCGGCTTGCCCTGTTCAGCCGTGAGGATGGTGCCCAGATCGTCTTGGTTCTCCATCATCAGGTCGAACCATTTGCGCATCACGCCCGCGCGTTCTTTGCCGGTCCAGCTGGCCCAGTCTTTCTGCGCCTTCTCAGCCTGCGCAATCGCGCCCGCGACCTGCGCACGGCTCAAGTTTGCGACCTGCGCGATGACATAGCCCCGCGCGGGGTTGGTGACGTCAAAAGTGCCGTCATCGCCATCGACCCATTGGCCGCCGATATAGGCCCGTGTTTCCAGCAGGCTGGGGTCCTTGAGCAGTGATTTCAGATCCGTCTTTGCATCAGTCATGTCATCTCTCCGCTATTCTCTATGGTCTCCAAAGCAACAACGGGTATGATTGTCCAGTTCAGTTTGATCAAACCCGGGGTGGGAGACCCAAATGATGCTTGATGACGCCTATGCAAATGCCGCTTATATCGACGGGGCCGACGGCTTTCCGCCCCGCTGGGAAAAGGAGGCAGAGGCGTTTCGCGCAAGCTTAGGCGCACGGGCGCAATGCAATGTGCGCTATGGCCCGTCGGATCGGCAGAAGTTTGACCTGTTCCAGCCCGAAGGAGTCTCGCGCGGGACGGCGGTCTTTGTGCATGGCGGATATTGGAAAGCGTTCGACAAAAACTACTGGTCGCATCTCGCTGCCGGTCCGCTGGCGCGGGGCTATGCGGTTGCGATGCCGTCCTATGACCTCTGCCCCGATGTGCGGATTTCCGAGATTTCGAGCCAAATCGCCGCAGCACTGACCGAGATCGCCAACCGCACTCAGGGCACCATCGTCTTGGCAGGCCATTCGGCAGGCGGGCATCTGGTGGCGCGCATGACCGACCCACTGCTCTTGGGCGCCGAGGTGCGCGACCGGTTCACGCGGATTGTGCCAATCTCGCCGGTGGCCGATTTGATGCCACTGCTCCAAACCGAGATGAACGACACATTGCGGCTGGACGAAGCCGAGGCCGAAGCGGAAAGCCCGGTCAACATGACCCCGCCGCATGGGGTTGATGTGACCGTCTGGGTCGGCGCGGACGAGCGGCCTGTCTTCCTTGAACAGGCCGAGAATTTTGCCCGCAGCTGGGGCGCGCGGCAGGTGGTGGCGGAGGGCAAACATCATTTCGATGTGATCGATCCGCTGACCGAACCTGACAGCGACCTTACCAAAGCGCTGCTGGGCAGCTAAGCGCACAAAAACGTTACGCAAATGCCGGGGGTCGAGGCTCAAGGCATTTGCCGCAGTGCCGCGAAGGCGCTATGTCGGAAGGGCAAGGCCCTTGACCGGCCGCGCAAGCCATTGGAAAGGGCCGGGTATGAGAATCGTCAAATGGGTATTCTGGATCACTGTCTGGGTGCTGATCGCTGCGTTTTTCCACTATACCCTGCCTCAAACCGATATCGTCCGGGTCACCGACACCTATGAAAAGCGGATCGATTTTGGCAACAACTCGATCTTCTGGGCGGGGTCTTCGACCGATAGCGCAGGGCAAAAGGTCAACCGCGACGTGTTTTTCATCCAGACCCGCCGCGCCAAGGGCGATGTCATGGTCTACCGCAACGAAGACACCGGTTGGGGCTGGCCGCCCTATTTCAAGTTCGACACCGCGAACCTTCAGGCCGAAGCGGCAGACGCCCGCAGCACCACTGGCGCGCCGCAATATTATGCGCTGAAACACTACGGCTGGCGCAGCGAGCTTTTGTCGATCTACCCCAACGCCGTGTCCCTGCGCCCTGTCGACGGGCCGGAGGCCAGCAAGGGCATTCCAATTCTTAACATCATCATCCTGACGCTTTTTGCGGCATTGGTTTACGCGATTTGGGTGCGTTGGCGGCGGTTCCGCCAATCGCGTCTGGACCCGCGGATTGAAGCCCTTGAGGATGACATCGCCGCGCGTCGGGGCCGTTTCGCCCGCTGGCGGGCAGAACGTCGCGCGCGGAAGTGAACCTAAGCTAGAGGGCACCCCGAGGTTCGGCCTCGCGTGACAACAATTTTAAACTAGGCCGCCAATGGACATCATTCTTGTCACCACGGTCATTACGTCGCTCTTTGTCGTCATCGGGCTCGCCGAGCCCTTTGCCGCGCGGTTGCGGTTGCCGTTTAGCGTAATTCTCGCGATCGTTGGCATCCTGATCGGCGTGACCGCGACCTTCTTGCTGCGCACCGATCTGACCGACGCGCTGAACCCGATAGCAGCTGCGGTTCTTGGCCTGCCAATCCGCTCGAACGTCTTCCTCTATGTTTTCCTGCCGACACTGCTGTTCCAAGCCACGCTGGGGATGAACCTGCGGCGAATGCTGGACGATTGGGTACCGATCCTGACACTGGCGGTGGTGGCCGTGGTCGTGGCGACGGTCAGCATCGGCTATGCGCTTTTCTGGGTCAGCGCCCTGCCCCTCGCCGCGTGCCTGCTGATTGGTGCCATTGTTTCGACCACCGACCCCTCGGCGGTGGTCTCGATTTTCCGCTCGATCTCGGCCCCGCGCCGATTGGCGCGGATCATTGAAGGCGAAAGCCTGCTGAACGACGCCGCGGCGATTGCACTCTTTGGCCTGTTCATGGGCTTTGTCATGTTAGGCATTCCGGATCCGAAACTCTCCACCGCCTTGGCGCAGTTTCCGATGCTTATGGCGGGCGGCGCGCTAGTGGGTTGGCTTGGCGCGCGGATTGCGGTCTGGGTCATGGCCCTCTTTAGCCGCCATGAGTTGGCGCAGCAGTCGATCTCGGTCGCCCTGCCATATCTGGCCTATATCATCGCCGAGCAAAGCATCGGTGCCTCTGGCGTGATCGCTGTGGTGGCCGCGGGCCTCACGCTGAACCTCACCGCGCCGGGGCGTCTGCCGCCGCAATCGCTCACCAATTTGCGCGAATTGTGGGACGTGCTGGCCCACTGGGCCGGGGCGCTCATTTTTATCCTCGCCGCTCTGCTCATCCCGCGCTTGCTGGAAGAGGTCCAACTGTCGGACTACCTGCTCATCGCCGTGGTGGTCGTCGCCGCCATCTTTGCCCGCGCCGTGATCCTCTTCGGGCTGATGCCGTTACTGAGCGCGCTGCGTCTGTCGCCCACAGTTGAGCGGCCCTACCGCATGGCGATCCTTTGGGGCGGCTTGCGCGGGGCTGTGACGCTGTCGCTGGCCTTGGCAGTGACGGAGAGCACCCGCGTGCCAGCGGACATTCAGCGGCTGGTGGGCATTCTGGCAACAGGCTTCACTCTGTTCACCCTGCTGGTTCAGGGTACAACGCTGCGCTGGATTATCGGCAAGCTGGGCCTTGACCAACTGTCCCCGATCGACCACGCGTTGTCGCGACAGGTCATCGCGGTCTCCCTACAGACCGTGCGCGAAGACGTTGCACGGACCACCGAGAACTACGACCTCGACCATAATATCATTCGATCCGAGGCCAAGCGCTTTGGCGAGCGGTTGGAGGTCGCGGTCAAAGCTGCCGAAGATGCCTCCGACATTCTTGACCGTGACCGCATTGCGCTCGGGTTGATCGCACTCGCCGGGCAAGAGCGGGAGACGATTCTGACCCGTGTGCGCGAGCGGACAATCTCGGCGCGTATGGCTGATCTGGTGCTATCAGACGCCGACCGTCTGATCGAAGCCGCCCGCACCCAAGGACGCAACGGTTACCAACGTGCCGCACGGCGCAGCGTTGCCTATGGCCGCACCTTCCGCGCCGCCGCTGTGCTACATGGCCGCTATGGTATCTCCGGCCCGCTTGCGCGGATGACGGCGGACCGCTTTGAACACCTGCTGTCGCAACGGCTGATCTTGCGTGATCTTGGCAGTTTTATCGACGGGCGCATTCGTCGCATTCACGGGCGACGCGTCGCAGAACTGCTGCACGAATTGCTATCGCGCCGGATTGAGGCGGTAGAGACCGCACTCGAAGGGTTGCGGCTGCAATACCCGGGCTATGCTGAAGAGCTGGAGCGCCGCTTTATCCGCCGAACGGCGCTCCGACTGGAAGAACGCGAATACGCCACGATGCGCGAAGATGGGCTGATTGGCGCCGAAGTGCACACGGCTTTGATGCAAGAACTCACCACCCGCCGTATGGCCGCCGAAGACCGCCCGCGCCTCGACCTCGCGGTTCAGCGTGGCGCCTTCATCCAGCAGTTCCCGCTGTTCACCGAACTGAAAGAGGGCACTTTGCGGCGTTTGAGCCGCTCGTTGGTCACGCGCTATGTCGATGCTGGCACCTATGTGCTGCGCAAAGAAGTCCCCGTGCGTCAGGTGTTTTTCATCGCGTCGGGCGCGGTCGAACTCGAAGCGGCAGGGCACACGTGGCGTCTAGGCCGGGGCGAAATGTTCGGGCAGATGGCGATACTGACGCACAAAGCCCGGCGGGCTGATGTAAGGGCGATCACGCCGACCACCTTGCTGGTTTTGGACGAAGACCGCTTCCGCCGTCTGCTGGGCCGAAGCCCTACTTTGCGGCGCGCCGTGGTCGAAAGCGCCGAAAAGCGCGGTGTGGATCCCGAAGACCTGCTGCCCGACAATCTGCCGCGCTAGGCTGTTCACCGCCTAGCGAAAGATTGAATTGCCTCAGCGTTGCTGCGCCATAGAAAGCGGAGTAGCATCTTTTCTGGCAGGACTTGTGAAGGATCTCGCTGCACATGCAGGCCGAACTTTACGAGTAGTAAGATTGAGAATGCGTGGTGGGGGCGCGATCAAGTAGCAAATGGACAGTACCGCAAGCCTGAATGAATATATGGCCGCGATCATCGAAAGCTCGGATGATGCGATCATCACCAAAAACCTCGATGGTGTCATCAGGACATGGAACCGCGGTGCGGAACGTCTGTTTGGCTATTCGGCTGAAGAGGCCACCGGTCAGCCGATCTTGATCCTAATCCCCGACGACCGTCTGCATGAGGAACAAGACATCATCGCCCGCCTGCGCCGCGGCGAGCGCATTCAGCATTTTGAAACGGTCCGCAAGCGCAAGGATGGCACTCTGGTGCCGATCTCGCTCACGATCTCTCCGGTTCGCAATGGCGGGGGTGAGGTAATTGGTGCGTCCAAAATCGCGCGGGATATCACCCAGCAGATCGAAGCAACCGAACGCCAGAAACTGCTGCTTGCCGAGATGCGGCACCGTGTGGGCAATTGCTTTGCCGTCGCAGGCAGCCTGATCTCCGTCACCGCGCGTCAGGTGGACACCTCCAAAGAACTGGCGCGTGTCATGCGAGACCGGCTGATGGCTTTATCGTCGGCGCATCGGTTGGCTGTCGCCGATCCGACAGGAAAGACCGCGCCGCCAACCTCCCTAGAGAAGTTATTGCACTCCATTGTGACGCCCTTTGCCGGGGAACGTACTGTCGACTATGACATTGAGAAAATCTGTATCGTTCCCGAGGCGCTGACCTCGCTCGCGCTGATCCTCTACGAACTCTGCACAAATGCAGCCAAATACGGCGCCTTTGCTCAGAGTGACGGCAGCCTCGCGCTGCGTGCGTATAGAGACGGCGACAGGCTGCTGATCAAATGGAACGAGAGCTGTCACATCGATCCGGAAGCAATGAACAAGGAGGGTTTTGGCACGCGCATGTGTCAGGACGTGGCGCGTTCGTCGCTGGGTGGCTCGATCACGCGGAAGTTCAAAGCTACGGGCCTTTGCGCGAAGATCGATCTTGAAATGCGCAGATTGGAATCGACTGAATAAAAAACGGCTGGCAAAATGTTTGCCAGCCGCGAATTGGTTAAGACTGGCTCCAATTAGCCAGCGTCAGTCAGACTTTCGCCAGTTGCGGCATCGATTAGAAGCTCGCGCTCACCCGAAGCATCGGTCAACTCAATCTCATAGACCATGCGACCATCTTCTTCTTCGAGCGACAGTTCTTCGATCCGGGTGCCGTCAGTCGCTTCCAACTCGGTCAGTGCCTGCATCAGGCTATCACCCGACTGGCCCGCCGCGCGGAGCTCGTCTTTCTGGAACAGCCCGCTGAGGAAGCCTGTCAGCTGCTCTTCGGACTGCGAAATGACTTCGCCGCTTTGAGCGTCGACAGTGACTTCATAGACGTCTGACCCTTTGACCATGTCAATCTCGTAGATCAGTGCGCCGTCTTCAGTCTCGATTTCGGCTTCAAGCACGCCGCCGTCGATCTGACCACGGGCTGCTTCGATGGCACGGGTCATCGCCACAGCTTCGGCTTTGACCGAAGTGTCGGGGGTCGCGGCGTCTTGTGCCAGAACCGAGGCCGGGGCCAAAAGGAAGGTGGCGGCGAGTGCGGTAAATTGCTGTCGCATATGTTGTCTCCTGTCTCAGTGTACGTCTTTGGCAATCGACCCTAAGGGGGCCATCTGCCTCTCAGGTTCAACACTTAGGAGAGAGCGCTGTTCCATAATGCTCGACAGCCATGCCTAGTCTGCGAACAAATGCTCAGTCTGGGCGATCTCGCGCGCTCTATCTTCGGGGATCATCAGAAACTGGCTGAGGGCGGCGGCGTTGCTCTCTACGTCAGCCATTTCGCGCAGGCAGTTGTAGTTCTCAAATTGTGCGTCGCGAATGCGGTCGATCTCATGCAGCATATCGCCGCGGATGGTGGGCAGAAGCCGTGTCAGCGTTTCTTGCGAGGTTTGATCCCCCGCCAGCCCCGAGCGCATGGCATGGCCGGTCAGATACTCATCCGACAGCAGGCATTCGATCTCGAGCATACGGGTGATGGATCGGTCTGAAGCGAAATCATGCAGCAGATCGAGGTTTGCCGGGTCCATACAGACGATCAGACGGTCCGTCTCGTAATAGTCGAACAACATCCGCATCAGGGCGCGGCGGTGTCGGGTGCGTTTTTCTAACGTGGTCTGGATGCCGCCCAAATCCGCCAACGGCGTGTTCTCTTCGCTGAAGAGATATTCAATCGCCGGCACATTGGTCACCTGCCGGATACGCTCCAATACCCGTTTGGCCACGTCCCATTTCTTGCAGATAACGATTAACAACTCGCGCTCGCGGCCCAGCGTCGCTTCCGTTTCCCAAAAGCGCGTGGCAAAGCGCCGCCCGATCCGTCCACGTCCCGTAAGAAAGTCGAACAGGCTCCGGCCTTCATTGCTGATCTGAAACTGCACCCCTCGTGCGGCATAGAGCAGGCCGAGGCGTCGCTTGAGATCTTTTGCCTCGGGGCTGATCTTGCGGGCAAAGAGGTAATTCTGGCTAAGCAGCAGGTCATAGTGATCGTTGTAGAAGGTCACCGGCATGCCGTAATCGGTGAACATCAAAAAGGTCAGGCTGCGGCCCTCAATCTCCGCTTCAGGGACGAGGTGGCGCACCAGTGTTTGGAAAAACGTCTCATCCGGAATCCACGTTGTCCGGAAAAAGCGCATGACATCGCGGCGTTGTTTCACAAAATCCAGCAGCCATTCGACCGTACGGCGCCGGAGGCACCACCATTGGCTTCCGATGTGAATTTGCAGATCAGCCGGGATCTTGCGGGTGAGCCCGAGGCGCTTTTGCACTTCGAACATGCCATAGAACAGCTTGCGCTGCGTGCGCTCGTTGAACCAGTGGCGGTAGATCAGCCGCTCTTCTTTCCAGCCCGTCTTGATCCAATTGCTGTTGAAGTAATCCACGCTTTCGATGAAGTCGCGGTCATTCTCATCCAGAAACTGATGTGTGTATTCTGCCGACTTAATGGCCATACAGTCACCCGAAAGCATGTAGAAATGCGTCGCGCGTGGGAAATCTTCGACCGCTGCGCGCAGGGCGTGCAGGGTGGCTTGGACCAAAGACCACTCTCCCCAACCGCAACGGATACGTCTGCGCGCGAATGTGACATTCGGGTTATCAGCTAATGTGTCGGAAATTTTCTGGAA
Source organism: Sulfitobacter delicatus (assembly GCF_900102535.1). Lineage (GTDB taxonomy): Bacteria > Pseudomonadota > Alphaproteobacteria > Rhodobacterales > Rhodobacteraceae > Sulfitobacter > Sulfitobacter delicatus. The sequence continues at coordinate 28,447 of NZ_FNBP01000012.1, forward strand.
TGCTGCGGCGTCAGAGGAGGCGTCAAAGTGGATCGCTATATAATCGCCCACCGCCGTAAGCCGTTCCGCCTGCCGTATAATGGCATCCGGATCCTTGTGGCACAGCAGGATATAGGCAATTTTAGCCATGCAGAGTTCCGAAAGCCCTTCTCTTATGGCCCGCCACCTCGGACCGTTTACCTAGTTATTCGTGAAGACAGATTGAATAAACAGCATTTCTTTGCTTTTTTACGCCAACGCCAAACTGTTGCTCAAGACAGTCAGCGCCAGCAGGAGGCAAGAAAGCATGGGTTTTCCCGGAACATGGATGACGAAGAGCGAGAGCATGGTGTACCGCGTGGTGCCCAAATGCGCCTGCTCGACGATCGGTCAGATCATGTATTATTCAGACCAGGGCGAATTTTTCGACGGGGACATCCACGACGCGAAAGCGGGTATTCACAAATGGGCGCTCGACGAGTCGCAGGGGCCGATCACCGAAAATGTGTCCGGGCATAAGTCCCTCGCCTTTACGTGCGTGCGCAACCCATACACCCGCGTTCTGTCGTCCTTCTTTGACAAAATTTGCGGCATCCAGCGCAACGGTAAGCGTTACCGCGGCAACCTCGTCCCGCTTCTGGTGCAAAAATACGGGATCGAAGTTGGCGGCGATGACGGCAAGCAGGAGTTCGACCAGATCGCCAGCTTCCGGCGCTTCTTGCTCTTTGCGCGCGACACGATCCGCTGGCGGCGCCCAATGGACCCAGACATTCACTGGTCTGCAGTCTCGGGCCATGTCAGCACCTTCATCATCAACGGCGGCAAATACGATCAGATCTTCTGGACGGAACAGTTCAACGACGGCATGCAAAAGGTGCTCGATGCAGTAGATACGCCGCATAAGGTAGACCTTGCGGCGATCCCTCGATTTAACGAAAGCGAAGGACACGGCCCCAAGCGCGCGCATCCGGTGGAGGACTACTTTGACGATCTGTCGATGCATCTGATGCGCGAGATCTACAAGCGTGACTTCGATCTGTTCAAGTATGACTTCGACAATCCGGGGAATAAGCTGCCGATTGGAGAGATTGATCTTGATGAAGTGCACGCCAAGCTCGGCGACTGAACGGTCGCATCTTGCACCGGGGCGGGGCGCGCTCTACATGCTTTGGCATGTCACAGGTCAAATCCAGCTCCAAATCCGATCCGAACTACAAGGTGATCGCCGAAAACCGCCGTGCGCGGTTTGATTACGCGATCGAAGAAGACATCGAATGCGGCATTATCCTTGAAGGCTCCGAGGTTAAATCCCTGCGCGAAGGCGGGGCGAATATCGCCGAGAGCTATGCCGCGGTGGAGGACGGTGAGCTGTGGTTGGTGAACTCCTATGTGGCGCCTTATCGTCAGGCCAAGACCTTCCAGCATGAGGAACGCCGCCGCCGTAAGTTGCTGGTGAGCCGCAAGCAGTTGGCGGACCTGTGGAACGCGACGCAGCGCAAGGGCATGACGCTGGTGCCGCTGGTGATGTATTTCAATCATCGCGGCATGGCGAAGATCAAGATCGGTGTGGCCAAGGGTAAGAAGCTGCATGACAAGCGCGAGACAGCGGCCAAGCGCGATTGGTCGCGGCAAAAGCAGCGGTTACTGAAAGACCACGGCTGATACTCGCGGCAGGCCCGGGACAAGCCGCAGGCGCCGGGCCATCGCCTGCCCGCCCCCCGGGTAGGCGATTTGGTGAAGCTAGGCGCAACTTCGCGAACGCACACCACAGCTGAGCCATAAAGTGGCATAAGGCGACGCTGGATCGCCGACCCGCGGGCAGTCGATAGCCCTCCTTACCCCTCTCGCACCCCTTCCACTTGCCAGTACCCCCCGCCGGTTATAGTCAGAGGCAACGCCCGCGACGAAGGAGGCCCCAATGGCCGACGATCCCAAGACATTGGTTTCAACCGACTGGTTGGCTCAGCACCTGAAAGACCCCGACCTGCGCATCCTTGATGCCTCGTGGTATCTGCCCGACGCCGGGCGCGACCCGGAGGCCGAGTATGACGCGGCCCATATCCCCGGCGCGCGGTTCTTTGACATTGATGACATCTCGGACGCCCGTTCCGACCTGCCCCATATGGCCCCCCCGATCGAAAAATTCATGTCCCGCCTGCGGGCCATGGGCGTGGGCGATGGGCATCAGGTCGTGGTCTATGACGGCGCGGGGCTGATGTCCGCCGCACGTGTCTGGTGGCTCTTCCGCCTCATGGGGCAGGAAAACGTCGCCGTGCTCGATGGGGGTCTGCCGAAATGGCAGGCCGAAGACCGCCCGACCGAGGACATGCCCCCCGTCCCCCGCGACCGCCACATGACCGTGCGCTTCCAAAACCAACTGGTCCGCGATGTGACGCAAGTGGCCCATGCCTCCAAACTGGGCGATCCGCAGATCGTCGACGCCCGCGCCGCCGCCCGTTTCCGCGGCGATGCGCCCGAGCCCCGCGAAGGCCTGCGCGCAGGCCATATCCCCGGCGCGCGCAATGTGCCCTTCACCGAATTGCTCAATGACGACAAGACGATGAAGACGCCAGAGCAGACCCGCGCCATCTTCGAGGCCGCGGGCATCGACCTCGCCAAACCGGTCATCACCTCCTGCGGCTCGGGCATCACCGCCGCCGTGCTGGCGCTGGCGCTGGAGCGGATGGGGCACCGCAAATGGGCGCTCTATGACGGCTCTTGGGCCGAATGGGGCATGTTCCCCACCGTGCCTGTGGCCACCGGCGCAGCTTAACCAACTCAGATCATCCAACGGGAGACACCCATGTTCGAGACGCTCAAGGCGCAACCCGCAGACAAGATCCTCGCCCTCGTGCAGGCCTACCGCGAAGACCCGCGCGACACCAAGATCGACCTCGGCGTCGGTGTCTATAAAGACGCCAGCGGCAACACCCCGATCATGCGCGCCGTGAAAGCCGCCGAGCAGCGCATCTGGGAAAGCCAAGATACGAAGGTTTACACCGGGCTGGCAGGCGATCCAGCCTATGCTGATGCGATGGCCGCCCTTGTGCTGGGGGACGCTGTGCCCCGCGGTTCCGTCGCCGCAGCAGCCACCCCCGGCGGGACCGGTGCGGTGCGTCAGGCCTTTGAGCTGGTACGCATGGCCAACCCCGAGGCGCGGGTCTTCGTGTCCGACCCCACATGGCCAAACCACCTGTCGATCCTGTCCTATCTGGGCATGGAAGTGGTGAACTACCGCTATTTCGACAGCGAGACCGGCGGCGTGGCCTTCGACGGCATGATCGAAGACCTCAAGGCCGCCAAGAAGGGCGATGTGGTTCTGCTGCATGGCTGCTGTCACAACCCGACGGGCGCGAACCTCAACAGCGCCGAATGGGACGCGGTGATCGAGGTGCTGCAAAGCACCGGTGCCGTGCCGATGATCGACATCGCCTATCAGGGCTTTGGCGACGGGCTGGAAGCCGATGCGGCGGCGACACGCAAAGTGGCGTCTTCGGTGCCGGAATGCCTGATCGCAGCGAGCTGCTCGAAAAACTTCGGCATCTACCGCGAGCGGACCGGCATCTTGATGATGGTTACCTCGGAAGCCGCTCAGGGGCTGAACCAAGCCACGCTGGCTTTCCTCAACCGCCAGAACTACAGCTTCCCGCCTGACCACGGTGCGCGGATCGTCTCGACCATTCTGAACGACGCTGAGTTGAAAGCCGACTGGATGGCCGAGCTTGAAGACGTGCGCAACGCCATGCTCGGCCTGCGCGAGCAACTGGCTGGCGAGTTGCAAAAACTCTCCGGCTCTGACCGCTTTGGCTTTTTGGCTCAACACCGCGGCATGTTCTCGCGCCTCGGCACCACGCCTGACAAGGTTGACGCACTGCGCGACAAGCACGGCATCTATATGGTTGGCGACAGCCGCATGAACATCGCAGGCCTGAACAGCGACAGCGTGCCAATCCTTGCCCGCGCGATCATCGACGTCGGTATCTAAATCAAAAGTTCCGGGCGGTGCATACCGTCCGGAGCTCCTACTGGCCCCGCCGAGCGGCCCTCCCACAATGCCCTAACATCGCCTTATTTACGGCCCAATCGAAACAGAACTTGGTCCGAAATCCGTGATTAGTTAAGATCGCGTAAAAAAAGAAGCATATTAGAGGCAGCAACCATTCTTATTTCAAGCACCCCATGCGTCCTATTAGACGCATCCATACCTGCCGTGCAGTTGGTCTATGTGACCATCCTGCTGGTTGCTGTGCTGGGCTTCTGGGTCCGCAGCCACAGCAGCATGCCGGGCAAACATTGGTACCTTCTGGCCAGTTTCGCGATGGTCTGGTGGATGCTTTCCGTCGGGCTGGAGCTATCGACACATTCTATTGATTGCGCTTTGACCATCGGCATTGGCGCTTGGGTCGGAATCGTTTTGCTGCCGACCTTTTGGGCCTTTTTCCTCTACGAATATGCTCTCGGCGCCAAAGTGCCGCGCTGGATCTTCCGCATCACAGTGTTCGTCGCACCGGTGCTAATTACGTCGGCTGCAGCCACCACGGGCTGGCATCAGGCCTTTTACGGCCCCGAAACGCGGCTCGTCACCGACAGCGGCGCGCCTTATGTCTACTTTGACCATGGCCCGCTGTTCTATGTGGCCATCAGTTATCTCTATTTCGTTATCATGTCGGCCATCATCATCACCGGCCGCGCGGTGCAGAACGCCAACCCGGCGGTACGGAGCTTTTTCCTCAAACTGTTTGCCGGAACGATCATTCCGGTAGCGGCGAATCTGTCCTATCTGATCGGCGACTTCCGCCTCTTCGGCTCGGATCCCACGCCGTTCTCATTCGCTCTGTCGCTCATTCTGGTCGCTTGGCTGATTGCCGATAACCGCTGGGTCGATGTCAACGCGATCGCGCGCGAACTGCTGTTCTACAACACGACCGACCCCGTGCTCGTGCTCGACCCTCGCGGCCGCACGATTGAGACAAACCCAGCCGCGGGCGAGTTGCTCAAAGAAAGCGATACTGCGGGCGTCTCCCCACTGGAAGCAGGCGAGTTGGGCGATGTGATTCGACATCTGGTGAAAAACAATGCCCTCCCGGATGTAACGGACATACAGATGGGCAAGCGCCACTTCGCAGTGCGGGCGCATGTGATTTCGCTCGGCGAAGGTCAGAAGCAGCTCGGTTGGGCCGTGGCCCTACTGGACGTAACCACGCAGAAAATCGCAGCGCAAAAGGCCATCGCAGCCGAACAGATGCAGACCCAATTCCTTGCCACCGTCAGTCACGAACTGCGCACGCCTCTTACGGTAATCAACGGGTCCTTGGGCCTGCTGGCGCGCGGCTCCAAGCTGAAAGAGGCGCAGCGAGAGCACCTGCTGGACCGGGCGACGAGCAATGTCGCAACACTGACCAAACTGGTGAATGACCTGATTGATACCCAGAGCCTCAGCACCGGCGAGTTCACCATGGAGTTCAGCGAATGCGACCTCGGGACGCTCGTCTCTGACGCGACGGCCAGTGCGGAGAGCCTGCAGCCGGATAAGAACATCCGCTTTGGCTACCAACGTATCAACGAACATCTCATGGTACGCGCTGACCGAGAGCGGCTGGGACAGGTGCTGAGCAATGTCCTGTCTAACGCGGTGAAATTCTCGGCGCCTGGTGGCTCGGTCGAGGTCGCATTGGGTCGTGAGGCGGACAAGGCGATCATCACGGTGGCCGACGCAGGCTGTGGCATTCCGCCAAATTCCGAGAACAAGGTCTTCGCACCGTTTTCGCAATTGGACGGCTCGGACACGAAAACCGCCTATGGCAGCGGGTTGGGCATGCATATCTCACGCCAGATTCTGGATCGCCACGGGGGCAGCATCCGATATGTCAGTGCGCCCGGTGTCGGCACCACCTTCACGATTGCTTTGCCACTCGCCGCTTAACGCAAAACCGCCCGGCCACTGAAGGCCGGGCGGTTCTTTGTTGTACGAATGCCGGGGCTTAGCCCTTTGCGAACTCAGGGTAGGCTTCCATCCCCAGTTCCGACATGTCCAGCCCGGTGATCTCAGCTTCTTCGCTGACCCGGATACCGCCGGTGGCCTTCAGGATTGCCCAGACGACCATGCTGACCACGAAGACGAAGATACCTACGGCGGCGAAGCCAATGATCTGGGTGATGAAGGATGTGCCCTCGGTATAGACCGGCACCACCAGCGTGCCCCAGAAACCTGCAATCAGGTGGACCGGGATCGCGCCGACCACGTCGTCGATCTTCAGCTTGTCGAGCATTGGCACCGTCAGAACCACGATGATACCGCCAACAGCACCGATCCAGAGCGCACCGAACAATGTCGGGTCAAGCGGCCCAGCGGTGATGGAGACGAGGCCCGCCAATGCGCCGTTCAGCACCATGGTCAGGTCGACCTTCTTGTAGAGTGCTTGCGTCAGGAGCAGAGCAGCAACGGCGCCAGCAGCAGCGGCCATATTGGTGTTAGCAAAGATCTGCGCCACAGCGTCGACGTCTTCGATGGTGCCCATGGCAAGCTGCGACGCGCCGTTGAAGCCGAACCAGCCCATCCAGAGGATGAATGTACCCAAAGTGGCGAGCGCGAGGTTCGAGCCCGGCATCGGTACCACACGGCCATCCTTGCCGTATTTGCCCAGACGCGGCCCCAGAACGATGGCCCCGGCCAGTGCGGCAAAGCCACCAGCAGCGTGTACGAGGGTCGAGCCGGCGAAATCGCTAAAGCCCATCGCGGAAAGGAAACCGCCGCCCCACTGCCAGGATGCTTCGATCGGGTAGATGAAGCCCGTCAGGACAACCACGAAGATCAGGAAGGGCCAGAGTTTGATGCGCTCGGCCAGTGCACCCGACACGATGGAAGCCGTCGTGGCGCAGAACATCAGCTGAAAGAAGAAGTCGGAAGCGTTGGAGTAGCCGCCTGCGTCAATCTCGGTCTTGATGTCCTTGGTGCCAAAGGTGCCAAAGACGCCTTCGATGATCCAGTTGCCGTCGCCGGGGTACATGACGTTATAGCCGACCAGCCAATACATGACCGCCGCAATCGCAAAGAGCCCCATGTTCTTGGTCAACTGCGTGGTCACATTTTTGGAACGGACCAGACCGGCTTCCAGCATTGCGAAACCAGCGGCCATCCAGAAAACAAGGAAACCGCCGATCAAGAACAGCAGCGTATTGAAGATAAAGGTGGTGTCGGCCAGCGTGGCGAACTCGGCGTCCTGCGCAAGGGCAAGGCCGGGCAGCACGCTCAGCCCCGCGGCGATGGGAAGGGTTAGACTGGATTTCATCGGATCGTGTCCTATATGCGGGTCGAAAATGGCGAAACGGTGCGGCGCCTTGGCCGCTGCGCTCCCGAGAAAACGGAAACAGGGCGAGATTGCACAGGTTTGATGACGTGATTCCTGCTCTTCCCCCGAAGCGGCGCCCAAAAAACAGGCGCTTGCGCGAAAACGCTCGAAAATTAATCAGACAATTGACGCCGATTGCGGCTCGCGACGCTAAACAATCCGGCGTAGGCAGTTTAAAGTGACGAAAAATCAGGCCGGGCAGGCAAAGTTATGAGTGATAAATCAAAGCGCAAACGTCCCTTAGTGGCGGATAAGCGGTATGCGGGTAAGAGCAAAGCCAAACCCAAGCCGCGTAAACAGGCAAAACCGCAAGCCCGCAAAGCCGCCCCCGCCCGGCGCAAAGCCAGCCGTGGAAGACCACCGCGGCGCGGTGGGATCGGCGGGTTCTTTGCTGGTGTCGCGCGCTGGTTCTGGCGTTTAATCTGGACGATCACTTGGCGCCTTGGCCTTGTCGCCTTCCTCGCGCTCGCTCTGGCCGTCGGCTATACCTATACCACCATCCCGCCGCTTGATGATCTGCTCGACGGTCGCGCGCGCGGCTCGGTGACGATGCTGGACCGCGAAGGCGATGTCTTTGCGTGGCGTGGTGATCAGTTTGGCGGTGTGGTGACGGCGGAGTCCGTGTCCAAACACCTCAAGAACGCTGTTATCGCGACCGAAGACAAACGGTTCTACAAACACTTTGGCGTCAGCCCGCGCGGCATCGCCTCCGCCGTGCGCATCAACCTGAGCGAAGGGCGCGGCCCGTTGCAGGGTCACGGCGGCTCGACCATCACCCAGCAGACGGCCAAGCTGCTTTGTCTTGGTGAGCCCTATGATCCAAGCTCGGGTTTGACCGAACGAGAGTACGAGTCCGAATGTCGTCGCTCCTCATTGGCTCGTAAAGCCAAAGAGGCGCTTTTCGCGCTGGCGATGGAACTGAAATACAGCAAGAACGACATCCTGTCGGTCTATCTCAACCGCGCCTATATGGGCGGTGGCGCCTATGGTGCCGAAGCCGCGGCCCAGCGGTTCTTTGGCAAACCGGCATCGGCCCTTGCCCCTGCCGAAAGCGCGATGCTGGCTGGCCTGTTGACCGCCCCGACCACTCTGTCCCCCACAAACAACCTCGACCGGTCCCAGAGCCGCGCGGCAACTGTGATCCGGCTGATGGAAGAGCAAGGCTACCTTACTCAAGCGCAGGCAGATGACGCTATTGCGAACCCAGCACAGCTCTCTGAAGCCGCCGAGGCCGAAGCGGGTGGCTATTTCGCTGACTGGGTGATGTCCTCAGGGCCTGAGTTCTTTACCCGCAAGACCACCGAGGACGTGATTATTAAAACTACCCTCGACCAACGCATCCAGCGCGCTGCCGAAGATGGCTTGAAGTGGGTCTTTGAAAACAAGGTCAAACCCGGGTCCAAGGCCCAGGCGGCGATTGTCGTAATGTCCGCCGACGGCGCAGTGCGCGCCCTCGTGGGCGGACGCAAAACCAAAGTCGCCGGCGCCTTCAACCGTGCGACACAGGCGATGCGGCAGACCGGGTCTGCGTTCAAACCCTTCATCTATGCCGCAGCGCTTGATCTGGGCTATTCACCCGATGACATCATCGTTGACGAACCCTACTGCCTGAACATCCCCGGCTCCGGTGAATGGTGCCCGAAAAACTACACAAAAAACTTCAAAGGCCCTGTCAGCCTTACCGACGCGCTGAAAAGCTCGTTGAACATCCCGGCGGTCAAAGTGTCAGAAAGCGTAGGCCGTGAGACCGTAAGCGCTGTTGCATCGCAGTTTGGCATCAAAAGCGATCTGGCCGCTGGTCCCGCACTGGCGCTCGGCGCTTCCGAGAGCACGCTACTGGAAATGACAGGCGCCTATGCGGGCATCCTGAACGGCGGGTCATCGGTAACCCCGTACGGTCTCATTGATCTGCGCCTTCTGGGTGAGACAGAGCCGCTGATGGGCACCGGGGGCGGGATCAATGAGCGCGTCATTCAGGAAGATGCGGCGCGCCAACTGGTCTATATGATGGAAAAGGTGATCTCCGAAGGCACTGGCCAGCGCGCGCAATTTGGCGGGCGGCAACTGGCTGGCAAGACCGGCACCACCTCGGCCAACAAGGATGCTTGGTTCGTCGGCTTCTCTGCCGATTACGTCGCCGGGGTCTGGATGGGCTATGACGACAACACGCCGCTTACAGGTGTCACAGGCGGGGGGCTTCCCGCAGAAATCTGGCGCGAAACCATGACCCGCGTGCACGAAGGGCTGCCCGTTAAGGACCTGCCGATGATGGCCCCCGCCCCGCGCAGCAATTTCGGCGAAGCCCAACCCGCGCCTGAGCCGCAACCCAGCCAGCCTGCAGGCAACCGGGGTGGCGCTGACAATGTGATCGACAGGGTCTTGCGGGATATCTTTGGCAGCGGCAGCTCCGGCCCGGGCGCCAGTGCGCCGGCGCCGAACTTTCAGGACAGGTAACCCGCAAATCTCCTTGAGGCCAAAACCAGAATTGGCAATGGCTTGTTAAAGCAACTATGCCTTAAGGGGACAGGGCGGATAGCGCTCTGAGATTGGTCGAAAGGTGCCGATGCAAAGTGATCTGGTGAAAAGAGGCGCGGCAGAGCTGCGACAAGTGCGCAAACGCAGCCGTGGCCTTTACTGGGCTGTCGCGCTCTTCAGCCTTTTCGCCAACCTGCTGATGTTGACCGGTCCGCTCTATATGCTGCAGGTCTATGACCGGGTGCTCGGCTCAGGTTCAGAAGAAACGCTTATCGCGCTCTCGGTCCTTGTCGTCTTCCTCTACGGAGTGATGGGCTTGTTGGACTATACCCGGGGCCGGATTATGGCCCGTGTCGGGGCGCGTTTCCAAGCTGATCTCGACCGGCGGGTGTTCGACGCTGTGGTGCGCAAATCGGCGGTGGCGCCAGACATCAAGACCAACGCAGGGCTGGCTGATCTGGAAGCCGTCCAGCGTCTGATGACCTCACCCGTTCTGATGGCTGCCTTTGACGCGCCTTGGACACCGATCTTCTTTGCCGCGATATTCTTGTTCCATCCGATGCTCGGCTGGCTGGCTGTCGGCGGTGCGCTGGTGCTGGTGGGGATCACGGCTGCCAACCAGTTGCTCTTGCGCGAGAGCCAAGCTGAGGCTGGTGTCGCAGGTCAGGCCGCCGGGGCCATGTCTGACCAGATCAGGGTCGAGGCCGAAATGGTTCAGGCGATGGGTATGCGTGACGCGGCCTTCACCCGCTGGCAAAAGGCACGGGGCCGCGCGCTGGAGCAGCAGGTTCGCGCAACCGATGTGGGCGGCACTTTCACCGCCATGACCAAAACGCTACGCCTGTTTCTGCAATCCGCTATGCTCGGACTGGGGGCGTGGCTGGTGCTGCAAAACCAGATGACGCCGGGCGCGATGATCGCAGGGTCGATCCTTCTGGGCCGCGCTCTGGCTCCCGTGGAACTGGCGCTTAATCAATGGCCAATTGTGCAGCGCGGGCGGCTTGGCTGGGCCAACTTGGCGGAATTGCTGGGCGCGGTGGGCATTGAACCTAGCCGCACCACATTGCCCAAACCCAAAGCACGGCTCACGGCAAAAGGACTCACGGTCGTTCCTCCGGGTGAAAAACAGGCAGCGCTGAAGTCCATTGCCTTCCAGGTCGAGCCCGGGCAGGCGGTCGGCGTGATCGGCCCTTCGGGCGCGGGTAAATCGACGCTGGCGCGCACGCTCACCGGCGTCTGGCCCCCTGCCGGCGGATCGGTGCGGCTGGATGGCGCGGCGTTGGAGCATTACGGGACAGAGACATTGGGCCGTCACATCGGCTATCTGCCGCAGCGGGTGCAACTATTCGACGGTACCATCGCAGAGAATATCGCGCGGCTGTCACCAAACCCGGATGATGCCAAGGTCGTGAAAGCCGCCAAGATGGCCGCCGCGCATGAGATGATTTTGGAATTGCCGCAGGGCTATGACACTCAAATCCGCGCAGGTCAGGTGCGCCTTTCTGGCGGGCAAATGCAGAGGATCGGATTGGCCCGCGCCCTTTATGATGACCCGGTGATCGTGGTCTTGGACGAGCCGAACTCGAACCTCGATAACATCGGCAGCCAAGCTCTGAACCACGCGATCCGGCAAATGAAAGCGAGCGAACGCTCGGTGCTCATCATGGCCCACCGTCCTGCTGCGATCCAAGAATGTGACATGCTGTTGGTCCTTGATGGCGGCATGCGCATGGCATTCGGCCCCAAAGACGAAGTGCTCGCTGGGATGGTCAAGAACCACCGCGAGATCAAGCAGTCCCCGGCCCATTCGGGAGGTGTGACATGAGTGAGAATCAAAAATCGTGGTCTGCCACACGGCCCCTGATCCTTGGGTTCATCGGGTTGTTGGTCCTATTCGGCGGTTTTGGCACCTGGGCGATGACCAGCCAGATTGCGGGCGCGGTCGTTGCCTCCGGTCGGATTGAAGTCGACCGTAATCGCCAGATCGTACAGCATGAAACCGGCGGCGTCGTGGCCGAGATCCTTGTGGATGAGGGCGACAGCGTTCAGGCTGGTGACACGCTGCTGAAGCTCGACCGGGAACAGCTTGAATCGGAGTTGGCGATTGTCGAGGGCCAGCTTTTCGAGCTTATGGCCCGTCGCGGGCGGCTCGAAGCGCAGCGTGACGAAGCGGATGATATCGAATTCGACGAGGTCCTGATCGCAGCGGGCGCCGCCAATTCTGACACGCAGGAATTGATGGAAGGCCAGCGCAACCTCTTCGATGCAAGGCGGGTCTCGGTAGCTCAAGAGTTGGACCAACTGGGCAAGCGCAGTTTGCAGATCGGCGCGCAGATCGAAGGGGTCGCGGCTCAGGAAACCGCCCTCGCCCGGCAGTTGGAGCTGATAGAGGAGGAATTGGGTAACCAGCAGTCCCTGCTCGATCGCGGGCTCACACAAGCCTCGGCAGTGTTGACCTTGCAGCGGGAACAGGCGCGGCTACGGGGGCAAATTGGCGAACTCTCGGCCCAGAAAGCGCAGCTGCAAGAGCGCGTGACCGAGATCGATATCGAACGGCTTAAGCTCGGCTCGGCAGGTCGGGAAGAGGCCATCACCCGGCTGCGCGATCTGCGTTACCGCGAATTGGAACTGGCCGAACAGCGCCGCGCTTTGCTGGCACAGATCGACCGGCTCGACATTCGCGCGCCCGTGTCGGGCGTCATCTATGCGATGCAGGTACAGACCCCCCGATCGGTCGTGCGCGCGGCAGAGCCACTGATGTATCTCGTTCCCCAAGACCGCCCGCTGGTGATCGCCGCGCGGGTGCAGACCATCCATGTCGACCAAGTCGCTGTGGGGCAAGATGTGAACCTGCGGCTTTCGGCCTTGAACCAACGCACGACGCCGGAGCTTGTTGGGCAGGTGTTGCAGGTCTCGGCAGATGCGATTGAGGACGAAGCGACGGGCCAAGCCTACTACCGCGCTGAAATCGCGCTGAACCCGGGCGAGATCGACAAGCTGGCCGAGGGAACAATCCTATTGCCCGGCATGCCGGTGGAGGCCTTTATTCGCACCGGCGAACGCTCCCCCATGGCCTATCTCATCAAACCAATGGCCGATTACTTTGCCCGCGCCTTCCGTGAAAGCTGATGGGGCTTTTCCTTCGCGCTGAGGGCGGCTAGCGTCGCGGCATCATCTGAAGCCAAAGGAATAGCCATGTCCCTGACCGCCCGCCTCGCCGATCTCGGCATCACCCTGCCCGAAGCGCCCGCCCCTGCCGCGAACTACGTGCCCTTCGTGGTCACAGGCAACACCGTCTATGTCTCGGGCCAGATTTCCAACGGACCGGACGGGCTGATCACCGGGCGACTGGGCGAAGACATGGACGTAGATGCCGGCGCCGCGGCAGCCCGCACCTGCGCGCTGAGCCTGCTGGCACAGGTGCGAGCCGCTTGCGATGGTGATCTCGACCGCCTGAAACGGGTCGTGAAACTGACCGGATTCGTCAATTCGACTGCTGATTTCAAGGATCAACCCAAGGTGATTAACGGTGCTTCGGATTTCATGGTCGAAGCGCTCGGCGACGTGGGCCGCCATGCACGCTCTGCGGTCTCGGCTGCCGCGCTGCCGCTGGGTGTCGCGGTCGAGATCGAAGGCATTTTCGAAATCGAATGACCGTTCCGTCAAGCTTCCTGACCACACCGCTGGCCCATCGGGCACTGCACGATCTCTCAGCAGGGCGACCGGAAAACAGCCGCGCGGCAATCCGCGCGGCGATTGATGCCAGCTATGGGATCGAGATCGATTTACAGCTTAGCGCTGACGGTCAGGCGATGGTGTTTCACGACTATGCGCTCGACCGGCTAACACCGGAAAAGGGGGCGATCCGGCTGCGCAGTGCGGCGGAACTTGCGGACATTCCACTCATTGGCGGCGACGAGACCATTCCGTCACTGCCGGAGGTTCTGGAACTCGTCGATGGCCAAGTGCCGCTCTTGGTCGAATTCAAAGACCAAGACGGCGCAATGGGGCCGAATGTTGGTGAGTTGGAGGCTGCTGCAGCCGAGGCGTTAGAGGCCTACGCAGGCCCCTTGGCGGTGATGTCCTTCAATCCCCATTCTGTCCGCGAACTGGCCCGGCTGCTCCCGCAGACCCTGCGAGGCCTGACCACCAGCGCCTACCGATACGAAGATTGGCCACTGCCGAAGCGGACTTGCGACCGGTTGCGGGACATACCCGATTACAATGATTGCGGCGCTTGCTTTATCAGTCATGAGGCGGATGACTTGAGCCGCACCCGGGTCGCCGATCTGCAAGCCAATGGTGCTGCGGTTCTATGCTGGACGATCTGTAGCGCAGCAGAGGAAGAGGCCGCACGGCAGGTAGCACAGAACATCACCTTCGAAGGCTATCTCCCGCTTCGCCCTTGATCCGCGCGCCATAGGCCACACATAGGACGCAAGGCAGGCAAGGTACCATGAGCGCGCAAGAAATCGAGATTACGGTCGTGCCGGAACTGGCCCAGATCGGCCAGCCGGACTGGGACGCCTGCGCCTGCCCCGAAACAGCCGATGGCAGCCGCCCGCGCGACCCTTTCACCACCTATCGCTTCCTTTCAGCGTTAGAGCGCAGCGGGTCCGTCGGTCCCGGCACCGGCTGGCAACCGCAGTACTTGGTTGCGCGCCTTGCGGGACAGGTGATCGCCGTCGCGCCGATGTACGCCAAGTCACACAGTCAGGGCGAATATATCTTCGACCACAACTGGGCCCATGCTTACGAGCGCGCAGGCGGACGCTATTACCCCAAGCTTCAGATCGCCGTGCCCCATACGCCTGCAACCGGACGGCGGTTCTTGGTGCGCTCCGGCTTCGAAGAATCCGGCATGGCGGCGCTTATTCAAGGCGCGGTGCAACTGACGGATAACAACGCGCTCTCCTCGCTGCATGTGACCTTTTGCACCGGCGAAGAAGCCGAGCGGGCGCAGGATTTCGGCCTGATGATCCGCAAAAGCCAACAGTTTCACTGGCGCAATCAGGGCTATGCCGATTTCGACGGCTTCCTTGCCAGCCTGTCGTCGCGCAAACGCAAAAACATCCGCAAGGAACGCGCCCAGGCGCAGGATTTCGGCGGCAGCATTCAGACCTTTACCGGCGATCAGATCGAACCGGAGCATTGGGACGCCTTCTGGCAGTTCTACCAAGACACCGGCGCACGGAAATGGGGCTCGCCCTACCTGACACGCGCATTTTTCGACCACGCGCAAGAAGACCTGCGCGACGACATCGCACTGGTACTGGCCGAGCGTGACGGACGCTGGGTCGCAGGTGCTCTGAACTTCATCGGGGCCGATACGCTCTATGGCCGCTATTGGGGCTGCACCGAACACCACCCGTTTTTGCATTTCGAACTGTGCTACTATCAGGCCATGGACTTCGCCATCGCCCACGGCCTTGACCGGGTCGAGGCTGGTGCGCAGGGCGAACACAAGCTGGCGCGTGGCTATCTGCCAACCCCCACATGGTCGCTGCACTGGATGCGCGACGCGGGCTTTGCCGCAGCCGTGGGGGAATATCTGCAAGCCGAAGCCGAGGCCGTGGACGAGGAAATCAGCGTGCTGACCGACTACGGCCCCTTCAAGAAAACCAAGATCGAGGAACAGGAATGACCGAGAGATTGAGCCCAGAAACCCGCAAGACCCTCCTGCAACCCCTGTTTGATACCGGCTGGGACATGGTCGAGGGACGCGATGCCATTCACAAGACGTTCAAGTTCAAGGATTTCGCCGATGCCTTCGGCTGGATGACACGGGTGGCCATCTGGGCGGAAAAATGGAATCACCATCCCGAATGGCATAATGTTTACAACCGTGTAAATGTAACGCTGATCACGCATGACGTGGACGGGCTAAGCTCGCTCGACGTGAAATTGGCGCGCAAGATGGATGGTCTCTTTGGGGCCGAGAAAGACTGACGGAGAGACCGGATGGAAGATGTGATTGAAACCGAACTGTGGCAGGGCAAGACGATCGCTGACCTTCTAACGCTCGAATTCCTCGTCAGCGCGGCAGGATCGGTGATCGGCGCGATTGTCATTCTGCTGCTGGGCTGGATCATCTCAAGCTGGTTGCAGCACCGGGTCGAGAATCTTGGCAAACGCCACAAACATCTCGACGAGATGCTGTTCGAGTTTCTCGCTTCCATCGTGCGCTATGTCGTGCTCGGGTTCACCGTTCTCTTTGTTCTTAACACTTTCGGCGTCAAAACGACCTCGGTCGTGGCGGTCATCGGTGCCGCGGGTTTGGCGATTGGCTTGGCCTTGCAAGGCACGTTGTCGAATGTGGCCGCCGGGGTGATGCTGATCCTGTTCCGCCCGATCAAGATCGGCGATTTCGTTGTGATCGCAGGCGAGATGGGCACGGTCAAACAGATCAATCTGAACTACACCGTGCTGGCCGATCTGAGCAACGTGCAAGTGATCGTGCCGAACTCCGAAGTTTGGGGCAACGTCATCACCAACTATTCGGTCAACCCGACACGCCGTGCTGAATGGACCTTTGGCGTGGGCTATGGCGCTAACCTCAAGACCGCCGAAGAGATCATCCGCGGCACGATCATGGCCGACGAGCGCGCCCACACCGATCCTGAACCCTTCATTCAGGTCACCAACTTGAACGACAGCTCGGTCGATTTCCTTGTCCGGGTTTGGTGCAGCGCCGACGATTTCTTCGCTTTCAAAGCCGATATGACCCGCAAGGTCAAAGAGGCGTTGGACGCAGGCGGGGTGGATATCCCCTTCCCCACACGCACCATCGTGCAGGCGGCGGAGTAGACCTGCAGCACGCGGATCGAAGTTATCACAATCAAGCGCCCGGCCTTATCCGCCGGGCGCTCTCTTTTTACATGTTGTCCAAAAGCGCTTCGCCGCCCGACACCTCGCAGACGCCGGGGCTTTCCTCAGGCTGCCAAAGCGTCACTTTGCCATCCTCCACCAACATCGCATAGCGCTTTGAGCGAGCGACCAGCCCAGCAGGCGCGGCGTCAAAATCCATACCGATAGCGCGTGTAAACTCGCTGCTCGCATCCGCCAGCATGGTGATGCCCGCTTCCCTCGCACCCGTCGCCTCGCCCCAAGCTTTCATCACAAAGGGATCGTTGCAGGAGATGCAGATCACCTCGTCCACCCCTTTGGCGTCAAACTGATCCTTGGTGCGCACGAAGCTGGGCACATGGGCCGAATGGCAGGTCGGCGTGAACGCCCCCGGCACGGCAAAGACGACAACTTTGCGGCCTTTCACCTTATCAGCCATCTGCACAGGCTCGGGGCCGTCCGCCCCCATCTGAACCAACTTTGCGTCCGGCAGCGTGTCACCTTGTGAAATTGTCATGGGTTGGGCCTCTCCTGTCATTGTGGTTGTCTTGGCCCAAGATATAGGCTTTGACCGGGTTTGAGACCAGATCAATCGGGGAAGACAGATGCAGCATGTGGTGGTGATCGGAGCCGGGCAAGCGGGGGCCTCCTGCGTGGCCAAACTGCGCAACAGCGGGTTTGATGGCAAGCTCACCTTGATCGGCGCCGAGCCTTGCCCACCCTATCAGCGGCCACCGCTGTCCAAAGGCTACCTGCTTGGAGAGATGACACTGGAGCGCCTTTTCCTACGGCCCGAGTCCTTTTACAGCGATCAGAACATCACGCTGAAAACCAATTGTCATGTCACGGCAATCGACCCGAGCGCGCAAACCATTGCCACGACCGAAGGCGAGATTGCTTATGATGAGCTGGTCCTCACCACCGGCTCCACCCCGCGTCGCCTGCCCGCATCCATTGGCGGTACGCTCGATGGGGTCTTCACCGTCCGCGACCTCGCCGATGTCGACGCAATGGCCCCGCGCTTCGTAAAAGGCGCAAAGGTATTGATCGTCGGCGGTGGCTATATCGGACTGGAAGCAGCAGCGGTCGCTGCCAAACTGGGTCTCGAAGTCACCCTCGTCGAAATGGCCGACCGCATCCTGCAACGTGTCGCCGCCCCCGAGACCAGCGACTACTTTCGCGCCCTTCATACGCGCCACGGTGTCACCCTTCGAGAGAGCACTGGGTTAGACCGACTGATAGGCAAAGATCACGTCACCGGCGCAAGGCTGAGCGATGGCAGCGAAATCGCGGCGGACTTCGTCATCACCGGGGTCGGCATTGAACCTGATACCGCATTGGCCAGCGCCGCCGGACTGGAGGTCGACAACGGCATCAAAGTAGACGCCCAAGGCCGCAGCAGCACCCCGTACATCTGGGCCGCCGGCGACTGTACCTCATTCCCCTACCGTGATGGCCGCATCCGCCTTGAAAGCGTGCCCAACGCCATCGACCAAGCCGAATGCGTGGCAGAAAACATCCTCGGCGCGGGAAAAGACTACATCGCCAAACCGTGGTTCTGGTCAGATCAGTATGACGTGAAGCTGCAAATCGCTGGCCTCAACAGCGGCTATGACCACGTGGTCAGCCGCCGCGGCCCGGACAGCGCGTCGTTCTGGTACTACAGCGGCGACCGTCTGCTGGCGGTCGATGCCATGAACGATCCACGCGGCTATATGGTCGGCAAACGGTTGATCGAAGCAGGCAAATCTCCCGATCCGAAGATGGTTTCCGACACCGAAACCGACCTCAAATCGCTTCTCAAAGCATGAGAATCATCGCCGGCAAATACCGCGGCCGACCGCTCGCAGCCCTCGGCAAAGGTGACGCCGCCGCGCACCTGCGCCCCACATCCGACCGCGTGCGCGAGAGCCTATTTTCGATGCTGACCCACCACGATGTGATTGAAAACGCACGGGTGCTGGACCTCTTCGCAGGCACCGGCGCCTTGGGGTTTGAAGCCCTGTCACGCGGCGCGCAATCCGTCTGTTTCATCGAGAATGGCCGCACCGGCCAAAAGCTGATCGCCGAGAACATCGCCAAGCTACAAACAGAAGCAGACAGCAAACTGCTACGCCACGACGCCACTAAGCTCAGCCCCAACCCCCAAGCCGCTTTCGATCTCGTATTCATGGATCCACCTTACGGAAAATCCCTAGGGCAAAAGGCCCTCGCCGTCGTTGCGTCCGGCAACTGGCTCGCGCCTGACACCCTAATCGTCTGGGAAGAAAGCACGCCAATGCACGCGCCCGAAGGCTTCACCAAAGTCGATACGCGTAAATACGGTGACACCCACGTCACCCTGCTCCGCAACACGCCCTCCTAATCCTTCATCCTTTTTCAAATACCCGCGGGGGAATCGCGCTCCGGCGCGATGGGGGCAGCGCCCCCACAGCCACCGCTTCACACACAACAGCCGGTTCGGCTACGCAAACCAAACCCGGCCCCGCTCCCTAACTCACCAATTGCCAATCGCGGCAAGCTGCGCTATGCGCTCCACATCGGTCGGGCTGTAGCGCAGCCTGGTAGCGCACCTGCTTCGGGAGCAGGGGGTCGGAGGTTCGAATCCTCTCAGCCCGACCAGATATACCCTGAAATCTACCCTCTTTCGTCACCCGCCGATGATCCTGCCAACATCTCCGCGATGGCGGACAGGTTCTCGGATCGCAATGGTTTGTCGAGACAATCGCGCACCACGTTGAACCGCAACGCGCGGGCTTTGTCCTCTGGGTTCAAAGAGGTGGTCAGCATGATGACCACGCCATTCACAAAATTATCTCCCAGTTCCGCCACCGCTGTTTCGAGAAATTCGAACCCGTTCATTTGGGGCATGTTCACATCCAAAAGGATCACATCCACCCCCTCGCAATCCGGCTGCTTCAAATATGCCAATGCGTCAGCGGCCCTTCGGAAGGCGAGCACCTTATCTACCAACCCCGAGCGCTCGAGAATACGCCGGTAGAGCATTTGGTCGACCTTTTCGTCGTCCACCGTCATCACGGTGCCGATCCTCGGCAAAGCGCTCACGGCCGCAATACCGGCAGTTGTGCGGAAAACGTCGTGCCGGTTTTGCCGTCTGACTGTACCGAGATCGTGCCATTATGGTTCTCGGCCACCCGACGGCAGAGGGTCAGACCGATGCCCGTTCCTTCGTAATCGTCCCTTAGGTTCAACCGCCCAAATAACTCAAAAACCCGCGCTTGGTCTGCTCGAGCGATACCGATCCCGTTGTCGGCAACCGCTAGGCAAAGCTCACCACGCGCCGCACCCCGTTCTGCGCTGATGCTGACCACTGGCGCCACGCCCGGGCGGGCAAATTTGAGTGCGTTGCCCACGAGGTTTTGCAACAACGCCCTAAGCTGCATGGCGTTGCCCTGTACCACCGGAAGCGGTCCACGCTTTATGGCGGCGCCCCGCTGGTCTATTGCCGATTTCAGGTCACTGAGGATATCGGTCAGCAGCGCCTCGAGATTGACGGGTTCAAAAACGATTTTCTGACCAAGCGTACGCGAATAGGCGAGCACGTCTTCAATCTGCTGCCCCATCCGTCCCAAGGTTCCGACAGCCTCATTAATCAGACCGCGCGCGTCGGCGGTGAGGCGGTCTTCTTCGTATTTCAACTCGTCGAGGATCATCCGCACGGTGTTCGCAGGCGACAGCAGATCATGGGAAATCGAATAGGTAAAATCCCGTTGCTCGCGGCGCAGTCTTTCGCTGGTGAGCATGGCAGCCCGCAGGCGGATCAGGTCCGATACACAGGCAGCCAGCTTATTGGCCCGCGATATCTCTCCCTTCGTCCAACTGCGCACCTCGGGCTGCATTAGGCAGAGCCCACCGACCACCGTGCCGCAAGGCGCCGAGATTGGCAGACCAAGGTATCCAAGCGGCCCCCCTACGCTAGCATAAGTTGCTTTAATCAGCCGATGCTCCCGCGCATCTGGCACGACAACGGGCGCTTCAGTCAATGGGACGTGCTGACAATAGGTCATCTGCATGGGCAGACCGCGGGCTTCTGCCAAATGCGCAGGATGTCCATTCTGGCTCTTATAGAAAATCCTGCGCTTTTCATGATCCAAGATCGACACATGCGCCATCGGCACATCCAGCAGATCGCATGCAAGGAGGCTTAGGTTGTCAAACTCTGGTTCGGGCGGCGCATCCAGCAGTCCGAGTTCCTGTAAGGTGAATTGCATGGCAGGCGTTCCTGACCCGAGTGAGCGTTCGCCTCTCCGGTAGCACAGGGTGGCTTAACAACCTGTTGCCATGCTTCATTCTATCTGACGTCTAGCCCGCGTAGAACCTGAACAACATCCAAAGGCCCATGCCAAACATCATCACGTTTTCAGTCAACGAAACAAAGCCAAGCGGCACGTTGCTTGAGCCACCAACGCAGGCGCATTTCAGCTCTCTCTTGTCGATATAGACAGCTTTAATGACCGAGACAGCACCGATCCCGCCGATCACTATCGCCACCGGGGCCGAAAGCCATGTGAGCGCCCCCGCTGTCATCAGGATGCCGGCCAAAGCTTCGCCGAAAGGGTAGATTTTGCCGTAAGGCACCCAGCGTTGTGCCAGCAGGTCGTAGTTCAGGAACATGGTTGAGAAGCTCTCGATGTCCTGCAGCTTTTGCACCGCCAAGAAGCACATGGAAATGGAGATGAACCATTCGAATGCCCGCAGAGTAAATATATTGCCAAAACTGTACCACGACAGGCCCAGGGCCATTAAAAATGCCACGCCGAAGATCGCGATGACCGGTTGGTAACTGGTATCAGATTGCTCTTCCTTCGGCTTATCGAGCCCGAGATACACCCGAAGGTCTTCGAACCCACCAATGCGCTTACCGCCGATAAAGGCTTGTGGCGTGGTTTCGACCCCTTCGCGCGCCTTGAACGCATCGATATCCTCGCGCGATGTCAGGTGATGATCTTCGACATCGTAGCCCTGCCGCTCCAGCAAATCTTTGGATTTAAGGCCATAGGGGCACAGGTGATCCTTCATCACCATCCGGTACAACTGTGCGGTTTTACCGTTTCCGTCTGCCATTTGCGGCGCTCCTATCTGTCTCCGATCACCGGAGGTGAACCGAGTTTATTTAGACAACTGTTACTGTACTGTTTGAAAGGTGGGCTAGTCTCGACGAGTAAGCCGCCGTTCACCGCCGCGGGCCACAACGGGGGCCGGGGTGCTTCTGGAGCTATGCAGGAACGCCCCGCAAGATAGCGCCACAAACAACATGCCAACGTAGAGGATATAGTCTGGCCCGTTAGAATTAAGCAACGAAAGCCCGAGCATTGCCAGTGCGCCCACCGTCACGAAAAGACCCCGATACACCATTGGTTCGCCTCCCAAATAAGATCGCTTCTGGGGGACAAACGAGGTTCCAGCGCAGGAAAGTTCCGCGTGGGCATCAGAAAGTTCCACGGGAAACAGTCTTCTCGCCGCTAAATCTAACTAAATCTTAGTGCGACCGGCGGTTACTCAGCGGGCAATGCGAGGTGCGCCGCAGGGATCGTAACAGACCACGTCAAAGACGTTGCATCGACAATCGTTTCAGCCGTCCCATCGACCATGGATGGCGCAAGTACCGACAGCACCTTGCTGCCGAACCCCTTTTTCTGCCGTGCTGCCGGATCGACAGAAATGCCCGTTTCGGCCCAAACGAAGTGCAATCCTTCGTTCGCGTTCTTCGACCAATGGCAGTCAATCGCCCCCTGCCCCTCTTTTAGAGCGCCATATTTTGTGGAGTTTGTTGCCAACTCATGCAGCGCCATTCCTAATAGTTGCAGAGCTTGCGGGCTGAGTTCGACAGGCGGGCCGGACACAGTGACCGCCGCCGTGGCCCCCTGCAAGAACGGCTCAAGCTGGGCGCGAACCAAGGCGTTCAGATCCGCCGCAGACCAATCTCCCTCCACTAGCAAATCTGTCGACCGCGCCAGAGCCTGAATGCGGTCGCCAAAGGCTTTGTTGAACTCCTCTAATGAGTTCGCCGAAGCTGCGGTTTGGCGCTGCATCGCAGTGACCAGCGCCAGCATGTTCTTGCCCCGGTGAATGGCCTCGCGCGCAACGAGATCGCGGGCGGCCTCTGCATGACGCGTCGCTGTAACGTCGTGGTGGATGTTCGAGATTGATACAATATCGCCCGAGAGCGTACGAATGGGCGTGCAAGAGATCACCACATGACGCTCGCTTCCATCCTTTGCTATCCGTAGGGCATCGAACTGGCGGAGGCCCCCGGCAATGATCTCGTCACGATATTCCAAAATGCCCTTCGGCGCGTCTTCTGGATAAAGGATCTCCACCGATTGGCCGAGCGCCTCCTGTTCGGTGTAACCGTAGAGCCGTTCGGCGGCTGGGTTCCAACTGATGATTCGCCCCTCAAGGTCATAGGTCAGGATCGCTTCACCGGTCGTGGCGACAAGTGCCGCGAAGGTCTCAGCCTGAACATGCGCCTTTTCGATGTCATCATGCGCAATGCGCCGTGTGGTCACGTTGCGGTGCTGCATCAGAAGATAGGGTGTCTTACCGACCACCATCCGATTGGCATTCAGCTGAAACCAGCGCCGAACCCGAGGTCCGTCACAAGGGTACTCCCCCGCATAGGGTGTTCCGGTCTTCAGCGTCGTGCGCAGCCCTCTTAGCACATCCTTTGCCTGCACCACGGAACCCATGACGGCCGTATTACAGATATCAAAGTAATTCGCCCCAACGTAGTGACATTGGGCGTCGCCACCGTTCTCTTCGCAGAACATTTTCCACGCGGTATTAACCGCAACGATTACGCCCGCAGCGTCGGTGATCACCACCTCGTCGGTCATTGCATCGATCAATTCGAAATGGCTGGAGTTCAGCGCGTCGGGCTTGGAATTCTGCAACATAGGGCACAGTTATCGCACGGGCGCCTGAGGCTAAAGTTAACAAAGGTTTAGCTGAGAAGCGCTTGCAGATGAGCGCCCGCGGATAACTGGGACGAAATACAAGAAACCTTAGTGGCGACCCCGGCAGGATTCGAACCTGCAACCTGCCCCTTAGGAGGGGGCTGCTCTATCCAGTTGAGCCACGGGGCCGACGGGGGCGGTGTAGCCCAAGCAAGCGTCGATGTCATCGGCAGAATTGCCGCGGGCAGGACGCTGAGACGACCCCGCGCGGCCAGCGCTTGATCGCGTGACCTCCTTCGCGCTAACTAGGGGAGAGGCAAACAGGAAAATGCAATTGACCACACCCCCCAAACGCCCGCTGACCCTTCGAGATGTATCCGATGCTTGTGGCGTTTCCGAGATGACGGTCAGCCGTGTTCTACGCAAACGCGGTGATGTGTCCGACGCCACCCGCGACCGTGTGCTCGCTGCTGCCAAGGCGCTTGGCTATGTGCCGAACCAGATCGCCGGGTCGCTGGCCAGCCAGCGGGTGAACCTTGTGGCGGTGATCATTCCCTCGCTCGGCAATATGGTCTTTCCCGAAGTGCTCAACGGCGTCAATCAGGTGCTGGAGGATACGCCGCTGCAGCCGGTAGTCGGGGTGACTGACTATTTGCCCGAAAAAGAAGAACGCGTGCTTTACGAGATGCTCTCTTGGCGGCCCTCTGGCGTCATCATCGCGGGGCTTGAGCATTCCGAGGCCACCCGCGCGATGCTGCGCAATGCGGGCATTCCGGTGGTTGAAATCATGGACACTGACGGCAAGCCCGTAGATGCGATGGTTGGCATATCCCACCGCCGTGCGGGGCGGGAGATGGCCCAAGCGATCCTGCGCGAAGGCTATGAGCGGATCGGCTTCATGGGCACGAAAATGCCGTTGGACCACCGCGCGCGGAAGCGCTTTGAAGGTTTCACCGAAGGCCTCGCCAAAGCAGGCGTCGAGATTGAAGACCGCGCTTTCTACTCCGGCGGCTCGGCACTGGCGAAGGGCCGCGAGATGACGCGGGAGATGCTGGAGCGCTCGCCAGATCTCGACTTTCTCTATTACTCCAATGACATGATCGGCGCCGGCGGGCTGCTCCATTTGCTCGACGAAGGGATTGACATCCCGGGGCAGATCGGGCTGGCGGGGTTTAACAATGTCGAACTGCTGCAAGGTCTGCCACGGCAATTAGCAACGATGGATGCCTGCCGCAATGAAATCGGTCAGGCCGCTGCGCGCATCATCCTTAACCAGACGATCCCCGACCCGGATCCAGATGTACCGACGCAGATCACTCTGACCCCGACCCTGTCGCTAGGCGACACCCTGCGCCGCCGCCGTCAGGGGTGAGCCGACCGCGGCTGAGCAACAAGGCCGCGCGTCGCCTGTTCCTCGCGCGACATCTGTTGGCGGAGCCACCGCAAGGTCCCGCCAGCGGGGCGGCGCTGCTAGACGTGATCCACTCCCTTGGCTTTGTGCAACTCGACAGCATCAACACGGTCGCGCGGGCGCATGACCTGATCCTGTTCGCCCGCCGTCCACGCTATCGCCCGGCGGCGCTGAAGCGGCTCTATGAAAAAGACCGGGCTCTATTCGAACATTGGACCCATGACGCCGCCATCATCCCGATGGAATTTTACCCGCAGTGGCAGCTTCGGCGCGAGCGCGATGCGGCGAAGCTGTTCAGGCGCTGGAAAGACTGGCAGCGCCATGATTTCGAAGCGAAATTGCACAGCGTCTTGGAGCAGATCCGCACAGAAGGGCCGGTGACCTCATCAGACGTGGGCCGGGACGAGCCGCGCAGCAGCAGGGGTTGGTGGGAATGGCATCCGTCAAAAACCGCGCTGGAGTATCTTTGGCGCAGCGGGGCGCTGGCGGTAGTCGGGCGCGAGGGGTTTCGCAAGCGCTATGACCTGACAGAACGCGTGGTCCCTGCCCCGCTCCATGAACCAGCTTTGGCACCGGACCAGACCCAGACCATCGACTGGTATTGCGATCAAGCACTCGCGCGTTTGGGGTTTGCCACGCCGGGGGAATTGGCCGCCTTCTGGGCGCATATCACTCCGGCTGAAGCGCGTGGTTGGTGTTTGGCGGAACATGCAGCGGGGCGGCTGGAAGAGATCGACATCGAAGGGGCGGACGGCGGCCTGCGGCCCGCCTTTGCCCGGCCCGATTGGGCCACGGACCCGGCGCAGCATTGCGAGCCACCCAACCGCCTGCGCGTGCTCAGCCCCTTTGACCCCGCCCTGCGCGACCGCAAGCGTGCGGCGCGACTCTTTGGCTTTGACTACCGGATCGAAGTCTTTGTCCCCGCCGCGCAGCGCAAGTTCGGCTACTATGTTTTTCCGCTGCTGCAAGGGGACCGTTTGGTAGGGCGCATCGACATGAAAGCCTTTCGCGATGCGGATGAGTTGCACGTTACGGCCCTCTGGCCCGAAGGCGGCGTTCGCTGGGGCAAGCTGCGGCACCAGGCGTTAGAGGCGGAGTTGCAACGTCTGCTGCCGCTGGCTGGGGTCAGCCAAGTGAGCTTTGCGGACGGCTGGCTGCGCGCGGCGGTCTGACCTTTTAAGGCGCAGCGAAAACCGGCGGCTGCAACCCGGCGTGAAACCACGTTAGATAGCTATGGATCGAATGCACGGGCCGCCCCGTCGCCGCTGCAATGTCAATCGCATAGGGCACCATATTGGTACATTCGAGCAGGATCGCCCCGACATCCTCATGACGCGCGACCAATCTCTGCGCCGCCAGCACCATATCCTTGCGCGCTTGAGCAACGTCCAAGTCACGCCGATTGCCAAGGATGGTTTGCGCAAAACTGCTTTCCTCCAGCCCTTCGACCGAACTGCCTTCTGGCACCCCGGCGGCGCGCAGATGGGCAGGCGAGAGGCTTGCAGCGGAAATGGTCAGTATGCCGACGCGCTGCCCCGGCGGGAGAGTGGCCGCTATGATCCCCGCCTGCTCCAGCGCCGAGGCTGCGACAGGCACGCCAAGTGCTTCGGCCAGACGGGGCCGGATGAGGGCCAGAAATCCGCAGGTAGTAGCGATGCCAGTGCAACCCTCGGCCACCAGTTCCCGCCCCGCCGCGATAAAGGACTGCACGAAAGGTTCAATATCATCGCAGACAATCGCTTCGGGAGTCGCACCGGGCACCACGGCATAGCGTACGGGGAAGGGCCAACTGCCTGCGTGGCCAACGTCGCCGAGGATGCGCGGAAACTGCGTATCGAGCATGAGGATCCCCAGCCGCGCCTTGGGTTCATTCGCCATATGCCCTCCATTTAAGCGCAACTTGCCCTCGATGGGCAGGCGGGACAAGCGAAACACCCACAATGACATTTTATCAGCATTTTGTTGACGTGTTGAAATTTTATGTGAAGATGGCGGCATGGAATCGCTTGATTTACCTTTCACTTGCTCTTGGGCCTGCGCATGACCCAGCATGTCGTCATCATCGGCGCTGGCATCGTCGGCGTCTCTGCCGCGATCTGGCTGCGCCGAGCGGGCGCTGAGGTGACGCTTGTGGACCGCAGCGAGCCGGGGCGTGGCACCTCACATGGCAATGGCGGTGTTTTGGCTGCGGCGGGCGTCGCCCCGGTCACCGGACCGGGGCTGCTGCGCAAAGCGCCCGGAATGCTGCGCGACCCGGAGTTTCCGCTGTTCCTGCGCTGGCCCTATGTGCCGCGTCTGCTGCCATGGCTACGCCGCTACCTGAGCCACGCAAACGACGCTGACACCCGCCGCATCTCTCGCAGTTTGGCGCCGATCGTCGCGGACAGTGTCGCCCAGCACAAAGCGCTCTGCGCCGATCTGGGGTTGGAGGATTGGGTCCGCGACAGTGACTACTGCTTTGCCTATACCAACCGCGCCGCCTTTGAAGCCGAAGCCTACACTTGGGCGCGGCGCAAAGACGCCGGTTTCACGCCGGAGATCATCGAAGGCGGAGCGGTGCAAGAGTTTGACCTGGCCTATGGCCCGCAGATCACCTGCGTCGCCCGACTGGCCGATCATGGCTTCATCGCCGACCCCGGCGGCTATGTCCGGGCACTGGCAAAGGCCTTTGAGGCGATGGGCGGCACCATCCGGCAGGCCGACGTACAGGATGTCGAGATCACCGGCGGGCGCGCCACCGCGGTGCTAACCGATCAAGGCTCCCTACCCTGCGATAGCGTGCTGCTCGCCACCGGGGTTTGGTCCAAACCTCTGATGCAAAAGCTCGGTGTGAACGTCCCGCTGGAATCCGAGCGCGGCTATCACATCGTCTTCAAAGCTGCCCAAGGCGGCCCCTCGCGCCCCACCATGATGGCCGCGGGCAAATTCGTTGCCACCCCAATGACCGAAGGGTTGCGCTGCGCCGGAATCGTGGAATTCGGCGGGCTGAAGGCGGGTGCGTCCAAAGCCCCACTCGCCCTGCTGCGCCGCCAAGCCAAGGCCGCCTTTCCGCATCTCACTGCAACCGAGGAAATCGAATGGCTGGGGCACCGACCCGCCCCCAGCGACTCTCTGCCCCTAATCGGGCAGATTGGGACAAGCCGGATCTATACCGCCTTCGGGCATCACCACATCGGGTTGACGGGCGGGCCAAAAACGGGCCGACTGATCGCCGGATTGATCACGGGGCAGCCGCCAAACACGGATCTGACCCCGTATCACCCCCAGCGCTTTGACAGATAACGCCAAGCGCGAAGATGAACCAAAAAGGGAGAAACCAAATGACACTGACAGCAAGACTGATGGCCGGCGCGGCCATGACGGCTCTGACACTGGGCACAGCCATGCCCGCTTTCGCGGCCGAGAAATGGGACATGCCGATGGCCTATTCGGCCTCAAACTTCCACTCCGAGAATGGCGTGAAATTCGCCGAATGCGTGACCGAAGCGACCGGCGGCGAGATCGAGATCACCGTGCACCCGGGTGGCGCCTTGTTCGCAGGCGCGGACATCAAGCGGGCGATCCAGACCGGGCAGGTCCAGCTGGGCGAGCGTCTGCTTTCCGGCCACCAGAACGAGAACGCGGTCTTCGGCTTTGACTCCATCCCCTTCCTCGCGCCCTCCTTTGAGGCCAGCGCGCAGCTTTGGGAAGCCGCCAAGCCCAAGGTCGAAGAGGTGCTGGCCGAGCAGAACCTCGTGCTCCTGTATAACGTGCCATGGCCGCCCCAAGGTCTCTACTTCAAGAAAGAGGTCGGCTCGGTTGAGGACATGAAGGGCGTCAAGTTCCGCTCTTACAACAACACCACCGCGCGTCTGGCCGAGCTGACCGGCATGTCGCCCGTTACCATCGAGGCCGCTGAAGTCAGCCAAGCCTTTGCCACCGGCGTCGCGGAATCGATGATCTCTTCGGGGGCCACCGGTTACGACCAAAAGGTCTGGGAAAGCCTGACGCATTTCTACGAAGTCGACGCATGGCTGCCGCGCAACTACGTGATGATCAACGCGGATGTCTGGGAAGACGTCTCGGACGCCAACAAAGAGGCGATCACCACCTGCGCCACCGAAGCCGAAGAGCGCGGTCTGACAGCGTCGAAAGAATACACCCAGTTCACCTATGACGGTCTGCGCGAAGGCGGCATGAACGTGGAGCCTGCCAGCGAAGAGCTGATGAAAGGCCTGCGCGAAGTCGGCGACACCATGACGCAAGAATGGCTTGAAGCCGCGGGCGAAGACGGTCAAGCGATCGTCGATAACTACAAAGCGATGCAGTAATCGCATCTGCGGCGGCCCTGATCCGGGGCCGCCGCTTTCATGCCAAGGCATGATCTAGGGAGGGTCACATGACAACGCTGCGCAAAATATTGGACGGGCTATACACCGGGGCGGGGGCGCTGGCGGCGGTCTGCCTGGTGGCCATCCTTACCTTGATCGTCGCCCAGATGGTCGCCCGCTGGACCGGCAATGTCTTTCCGGGGGCTGCAAGCTATGCGGGCTACGCCATGGCCGGCGCCAGTTTTCTGGCCTTTGCCAACGCGCTCAACCGCGGCTCGCATATCCGCGTCTCGATCCTTGTGAATGCGTTGAGCGATAAAGGCCGCCGCCTGCTCGATATCTGGTGCTTCGCCGTGGCAGCTGCTGTCGCTTGGTACTTCACCTATTACGCCTATTGGTTTGTCTACTGGTCGTGGAAGTTCAACGAAGTCAGTCAAGACCAAGACGCCACTGCGCTCTGGATTCCGCAATCGGTCATGGTCATCGGCGGCGGCATTCTCGCCATCGCGCTGACCGACAACCTTTTGCATCTCATCTTTAAGGGCGACCACCGCGTCACCCGTGATCTTGTCGATCAAAGCTTCGGGGAATGACGCCATGACCGAGATTTACGCCATCGCCCTGTTTCTGATCGTCCTGTTCTTCCTGCTCGGCACCGGTGTCTGGGTCGGGCTGGCCCTGATGGGCGTCGCCTGGGTCGGGATGGAGCTTTTCACCACCCGCCCCGTGGGCGACACGATGATCACCACGATCTGGGCCAGTTCCTCAAGCTGGACTCTCACCGCCCTGCCGCTCTTTGTCTGGATGGGCGAGATCCTCTACCGCACGCGGCTATCGCAGGACATGTTCAAAGGGTTGTCGCCTTGGCTGGCGAAACTGCCGGGCGGGCTGGTGCATACCAATATCGTCGGCTGTACGGTCTTCGCCGCCGTCTCTGGCTCTTCCGCCGCGACGCTGACCACCGTGGGCAAGATGTCGATCCCGGAACTGCGGGCGCGCAATTACCCTGAGAAGATGATCATTGGCACGCTAGCGGGCGCCGCGACGCTGGGCCTGATGATCCCCCCCTCGCTGGCGCTGATCGTCTATGGCGTGACGGTGAACGAAAGCATCACCAAACTGTTCTTTGCCGGCGTCATGCCCGGCCTGCTGTTGGCGCTGATGTTCATGGGCTATGTCGCGATCACCAGCCTCATGTCCAAGGACTGGAACCCCGACGTCGAGACCGACATGAGTTTCGCGGAAAAGCTGCGCAATTCGCGCTTCCTGCTGCCAGTCTTTGCGCTGATCTCGGTCGTGATCGGCTCGATGTATCTCGGCTTTGCTACCGCGACCGAGGCCGCCGCGATTGGGGTGATCGGCTCGCTGACGCTGGCGCTGTTCCAAGGCTCGCTCGACTGGCACAGTTTTCGCGAAAGCCTCATGGGCGCGATGCGCACCTCCGCGATGATCGCGCTTATCCTTGCCGGTGCCGCCTTCTTGAAACTGTCAATGGGGTTCACTGGCCTGCCCCGCGCGCTGGCCGACGGCATCGCGGCAATGGAACTCTCGCGGTTTGAGCTGCTGATGGCGCTTTTGGTCTTTTACATCGTGCTGGGCATGTTCCTTGATGGCATCTCCTCGGTCGTGCTGACCATGGCAGTGGTCGAGCCCATGGTGCGCGGCGCGGGGATCGACCTGATTTGGTTCGGCATCTTCGTGGTGGTCGTAGTTGAGATGGCACAAATCACCCCGCCCATCGGCTTCAACCTCTTCGTGCTCCAAGGCATGACCAACCACGAGATGGGCTATATCACCAAGGCCGCGCTGCCAATGTTTGCGATCATGGTCTTTATGGTCTTTGTCCTGATCTGGTTCCCCGAGGTCGCCACATGGCTGCCCGAAAACCTGCGCAGCGGTCCGGCGACCGGGTGATCCTAGATGCTGCATATCCTGAGGCTGGCCTCGCGCCATGCGCGGGCCTGTCTGGTCGCTGGCCTGCTGGCCGGGTTGGTCCTGCCCGGCCTCGCGGCGGCGCTTGCAGACTGGCTGCCGCAGATGGTGGCCGCACTGTTGACGCTCACGGCGCTCAGGATCGGGCACCGTGCGGCGACGGGCGCGGCGCGCGATCTACGGTGGGGCTTGGCCTCGGTGCTGGCCTTGCAGACGGTGCTGCCGCTGGTGCTGCTCGGAGGCTTCACCCTCGCAGGGTTGGGACACACGCCTGCGGCGCTGGCGGTGACGCTGGCTTCGGCGGCGCCCGCGCTGACGGGCAGCGTCAACCTCGCGCTTTTGCTGCGGCTCGACGCAGGGCGGATGATGCAACTAATGGTGCTGGGCACCGCCGCGTTCCCGCTGACGGTCCTGCCGGTTCTGGCGCTGCTGCCGCAGCTTGGTCCAGCGTCGGACGTGGTTGCCCCGGCCCTAAGGCTGCTGGCTGTGATCGTCGCGGCCACCGGGCTCGGCTTCGCCCTGCGCCACTTTTTGCTGCCCCGCCCAACAGCGCGCCAGATCGAGACGCTCGACGGGGCGTCGGTGCTGGCTTTTTGCATCATCGTCGTGGGCCTGATGGCCGCGCTCAACCCCGCGCTGCGCAGCGACCCTTGGGTCGTGGCGGGCTGGACGGTGCTGGCCTTCGCCCTAAGCTATCTACTGCAAGCGGCGGCTCTGCTGGCGCTGCGCCGTGGCCCGCTGCATCCCGTCGCCGGACCACTGGCGATTGGCGCCGGGAACCGCAATATCGCGCTTTTCCTCGTCGCACTCCCGCCCGAGGTTCTGGCTCCCCTGATGATCTTTATCGGCTGCTGGCAACTGCCGATGTATCTAACCCCGGTGCTGCTGCCGCGCCTTTACGAAAGGATGCTCCGCAATGACTGACTGGCCCCGCATTCGCAGCGTCGGCCTCTCTGGCCTGTTGATCACCTTTGCCGAGAAAATGTCCGAACCCGCCAACCGCGCAGCACTCGCCTTTCGCGCGGCGGTCGAAGCGCAGGACTGGCCGGAGGTGACCGAGACCAGCACCTCGCTGGTGTCGACCTTCGTGCAGTTTGAGGTCAGCCAAGACGCCATCGCAAAGATGACCGACCGCCTGCGCGCGTTGCTGCAAACCCGCGACTGGTTCGCCGAAGCGCTCCCCGCCGGGCGCAGCCTGTGGCATGTGCCGACGGTCTATGGCACCGACCTCGCCCCGCAGCTTGAGGAAGCCGCCGAAGCCGCGGGCCTCGACCCCGATGCGGCCATCGCCGAGTTGTCGCAGTCCCGCGTGCGGGTGCTCACCATCGGCTTCGCCCCCGGCCAGCCGTATATGGGTGAGTTAGCCGAGCATTGGGACATTCCGCGCCAGCAGGGGCTCACCAAATCCGTGCCGCCCGGGGCGCTGGTCGTCGCGATCCGGCAGTTGATCATCTTCACCAATGCCTCCCCCACCGGCTGGCGGCATATCGGACAGACCGCCTTCCGCACCTTCCGCCCCGGCAGCGAAATGCCCTTTCCGCTGTCCCCCGGCGATGAATTGATCTTCCCGTCGATCACCCGCCAAGAGTTCGAGCGCATCGCAGATGACCCCACCGGCGGTGCCGAGCAGGAGGCGCTGACATGAGCGCCCTGACCATCCTCCAAGCCGGCCCGGCCATGACGGTCCAAGACCTTGGCCGCCCCGGCTACCGCGCCTTGGGCCTGACCCACGGAGGGGCCGCCGACCCCATAGCGCTGCACGAAGGGGCCGCTTTGTTGAACCAAGACCCCGGCTGCGCAGCGCTTGAAATGGCGGGCAGCGGCGGGCAGTTCTCGGCGGACAGCGACACCCGCATCGCCCTCGCAGGCGCGCAGATGCAGGTGAGCATCGACGGCGAGCCGGTTGCATGGGACGCCAGCCACCTGCTGCCTGCGGGGGCCACGCTGACCATCGGCGGCGCACGGGATGGAGCTTACGGCTATCTCCACGTCGGGGGCGGGATCGACATAGAGCCAGTAATGGGCTCACGCTCCAGCCACCTCGCCGCGGGCATCGGCCAGCCCTTGGCAAGTGGCGATAGCCTGCCCATCAGCAAAGACAGCGGCGGCGAGACCAGTCAAACCTTGCCCCGCGACAGCCGCTTCGGTGCCGAACGCGTGCGCATCGTCGCCTCCATGCAGACCGAGGCTTTTGACGAAGAGACCCGCACCCGCTTCACCAATACCACCTTCCGCCGTGACGCCCGCGCCAACCGGATGGGCGCGCGGATGGACCACGACGGCGACGGCTTTGCCACCGGCGGGCAGCTCACCATCGTCTCCGAAGTCATCACCCCCGGCGACATCCAGATCACCGGCGACGGCGCGCCCTTTGTGCTGATGTGCGAATGCCAGACCACCGGCGGCTACCCCCGCATTGGCACGGTGATCCCCTGCGACCTGCCGATCGTCGCGCAAGCCCAGCCGGGCGCTGCGCTGCGGTTCGAGTTCATCGACCTCGACGAGGCGCTGGCCGCCGAGACCCGCCACCGCGATGCCCTCGCGGCCCTGCCCAAACAGCGTCAGCCCCTGCTGCGCGACCCTGCGCGCATCCGCGATCTGCTGGCCTATCAATTGATCTCCGGCGTGGTTTCGGCCACCGCCGACCCTTTCGAAGAGGACAAGACATGACATCCGTCGATCTCAACGCCGATATGGGCGAAAGCTTTGGCCCTTGGACGATGGGCGATGACGCAGCCCTGCTGCAAATCCTGACCTCAGCCAATATCGCCTGCGGCGGCCATGCGGGCGACCCTGATGTCATGGCAAAGACCATGCGCATGGCGCATGACAACGGCGTCGGCATTGGCGCACATCCGGGGTTCATGGACCTCGCCGGTTTTGGGCGCAACCGGCTCTCGGTGCCGCGCGCCACGCTGCAAAACCAAATCCGCTATCAGGTCGCCGCCAGCACCGGCATGGCGCGCAGCGTGGGGGCCGAAGTGCGGCATTTGAAACTGCACGGCGCGCTGGCCAATATGGCGTCGGAGGACGAAGGGCTGGCCCGCGACCTCTATGAAGCCGCCCTGAGCGTCGCGCCGGACCTGATCGTCATGGTCCTCGCCGCCACAGCGCAAGAACGCGCAGTGAAATCATTGGGCTGCAAATGGGCCGGGGAAATCTTTGCCGACCGCGCCTATAACGACGACGCCACGCTGGTCGACCGCAGCAAGCCCGGCGCGGTGATCCATGACGCCGAAGCCGCCGCCATGCGCATGGTCGAAATGGTCAAGGCCGGCGCAATCATCACCGAGAGCGGCAAACACATCCCCACGCAGATCGACACCATCTGCCTGCACGGCGACACCGCGGAGGCCGTTCAAATCGCAACCGCCGTCCGCAAGGGTTTGCAGGACGGCGGCATAACTTTGGCAAAGTTCAACGGAAACGCTTAGGAGCGCACCAGCTTTTCGTAGTCGGTGGCGATCTCACGGGTCAGCGCGCCGACCTCGAAATGCCAGTCGCCGATCTGCCCCACCGGGGTCACTTCGGCGGCGGTGCCGGTGAGCCAGCACTGCTCGAAGCCTTCAAGCTCTTCCGGCATGATGTGGCGCTCATGCACGGTGATGCCCTTGTCCTTGAGCATACCAATCACGGTCTGACGGGTGATGCCGTTGAGGAAGCAATCAGCCAGCGGCGTGTGCACTTCGCCGTCTTTGACGAAGAACATATTCGCGCCCGTCGCCTCGGCCACATAGCCACGGTAGTCATACATCATCGCGTCCGAACAGCCTTTGGCTTCGGCGGCATGTTTGGACATGGTGCAGATCATATAGAGACCGGCAGCCTTGGCGTGGCTTGGGATCGTCTCGGGGCTGGGGCGTTTCCATTTGGAGATGTCGAGCTTGGCGCCCTGCATCTTGGCGTCGCCGTAGTAGGCACCCCATTCCCAAGCGGCAATCGCCAGCCGCACCGGGTTGCGCGCCGAGGCGACACCCATGTCCGGCCCCGCACCGCGCCACGCGACTGCGCGCACATAGGCGTCCTGCAAGCCGGAGGCGGCGAGGACTTCGGCCTTGGCGGCTTCGATCTCATCAATCGTGTAGGGGATTTCAAAGTCGATCATCTCGGCCGAGCGCTTCAGACGCTCGGAGTGCTCGCGGCTTTTGAAAATCTTGCCGTTATAGGCGCGCTCGCCCTCGAAAACCGAAGAGGCATAGTGCAGCGCATGGGTCAGGATATGGACATTGGCATCACGCCATTCGACCATTTTACCGTCCATCCAGATGTGCCCGTCCCGATCATCATATCCGCCTGTCATGGTTTTACCCTCCCAAATGACCCAATATCTTTTCATAAATTGCGCAAACACCGGCAAAACCGGACATTTAGTTGCGCAAAACTCACGATTCGATAGCCTTTCACCCTTGGAATGTCAACAACGCTGACATAAACTGATCTCGACCGGCCCTTCGCGGGCTAAGCCAAGGATGAGGCACGATATGGCAGATGGGCGCATGATGGCCCCGCACAGCGGCGAAAGCCTGCTGTTCCTGACCGACGAACACCTGCGGCAGGGGATCGAGGCGATGTTCTTTGCCTATCGCGGTTTCACGGCGGATCCGGACCGGATCTTGGCCGACATGGCCTACGGGCGCGCGCACCACCGGGCGATCCACTTTATCAACCGCGCGCCGGGCACGACGGTGAATAACCTGCTGAACATCCTCGGCGTTACCAAACAATCGCTCAACCGTGTCTTGCGCACTTTGATCGCGGATGGTCTGGTGCAAAGCAGGGTTGGCCGCAATGACAAGCGCGAGCGGCATCTGTATCTGACCGACGAAGGTCGGGCGCTGGAGCAGGAACTGTCGGACGCACAGCGCGCGCGCATGCGACTGGCCTTTCGGACCGCCGGGCCAGAAGCCGTGGCCGGTTTCAGGACGGTATTGGAGGCGATGATGGACCCCGAAATGCGCGAAAGCTTTGACCGGCTGAGAGACAGCTGCCCATGAATGAGATGGACGCCCATCTGCTTGTTGTCGATGATGACGAGCGCATCCGCAGCCTGTTGAAGAAATTCCTGATGCGGCACGGCTTTCTGGTCACCACCGCGCGCGACGCCGCCCATGCGCGGCGGGTGCTAGCGGGGTTGGAGTTCGACCTTATCGTGCTCGACGTAATGATGCCCGGCGAAGACGGCATGGCGCTGACCCGCTCCTTACGCGAGAGCCTGCAAACCCCGATCCTGTTGCTCACCGCGAAAGGCGAGACCGACAACCGCATCGAAGGGCTGGAAGCCGGGGCCGACGACTATCTGCCCAAACCGTTCGAGCCTAAAGAGCTGCTGCTGCGGATCAACGCGATCCTGCGCCGCATGCCCGACACCTCTGCCGCCGACACCGCGCCAAAGGTGCTGTCGCTCGGCGCGATCCGCTATGACATGGAACGCAGCGAGATGTGGCAGGGCGATGAATTGGTGCGTCTCACCGCGACCGAAGTACATTTGATGAAAATCTTCTCGGCCCAGCCCGGCATCGCGCTCAGCCGCGCCAAGCTGGTCGAGGAATTGGGCCGCGACCGGGGCCAAGCGCAGGAACGCGCGGTGGATGTTCAGATCACCCGCCTGCGCCGCAAGATCGAGAGCGATCCGAAACAGCCGCAATACCTGCAAACCGTGCGCGGCGCGGGCTATATGCTGGCCCCAGACTGAACACCGACTGACCCCCGGCGCGGCTCTGCCGAATTCCGCAGCACCCCGCTGGCAATGCCCGGCGCGGCGTTCTATTGTCCCGCGAAATTCTGATACATGAGGCCCAATATGTCCGACACACCCGTAGAAGAAATGAACTTCGAAACCGCCATGGCGGAGTTGGAAAAAGTGCTTGGCCAGTTGGAGCGCGGAGATGTGGCGCTGGACGAAAGCATCGCGCTTTACGAGCGCGGGGCCAAGCTGAAGGCCCGCTGCGAAGCCAAGCTGAAAGAGGCCGAGGAAAAGGTCGCTGCGATCACCCTCGACGGCGAAGGCAACCCCAATGGGCTGAAGCCTGTCGAAGGGCTTTGACCGCCCACATGCTGACCCAAACCGAACCTTCCCTGCGCGACGCGCTGGCCCACGCCCGCGATCTGGCACAGGCCCAGATCGAAGCCGCGCTTGCCCCTCACGCAGGCCCAGTGGCCGAGGCGATGCGCTATGCATGCACCGGCGGCAAAGGGCTGCGCGGGTTTCTTGTGATCGAATCCGCGCGCCTCCACGGCCTCGCCCCCGGCATGGCCGCCCCGGCGGCGGGCGCGATCGAGGCGCTGCACGCCTATTCGCTGGTGCATGACGATCTGCCCTGCATGGACGACGACGACCTGCGCCGCGGCCAGCCCACGGTGCACCGCAAATGGGATGAGGCCACCGCCGTGTTGGCTGGTGACGCGCTGCAAACCTTGGCGTTCGAGTTGATCGGGCATCTGCCCTGCTCTGCCGAAGCGCGGTTAAATCTAATGATCAGCCTCGCGGAAGCCGCAGGCGTCGGCGGCATGGTGGGCGGCCAAGCACTCGACATCGCCGCCGAGACTGCCGCCGAGCCGCTGACATTGGCCGAGATCACCCGGCTGCAAGCAGGCAAGACCGGCGCACTGATTGAATGGTCCGCCATGGCCGGCCCGCGCATGGCGGGGGCTGACCCGACCGCGCTTGGTCAATACGCCAAACACCTCGGTCTGGCCTTTCAAATCGCCGATGACATCCTCGATGTCGAAGGCGACGCCGCGACCGTCGGCAAGGCGGTAGGCAAGGACGATGCGGCGGGCAAGGCGACCTTCGTCTCGCACCTCGGCCTCGATGGGGCAAAGGCCCGTGCCGCCGAATTGGTGGACATGGCCTGTGACGCCCTATCTGACTATGGACAAGAGGCGCAAAGCTTGCGAGCGGCTGCGGCCTTCGTTATTGCCCGCGACAGCTAGTCGCGCAGCAAATGCACCGCACCGGCACCAGAGAGGCCCCGATGAGTGACACAACCGCCACCCCCCTGCTCGACCAGATCGCCCGCCCGGCGGACCTGAAACGCCTGTCCGATGCCGAGCTGACGCAGGTCGCGCGCGAGTTGCGCACCGAGACGATTTCTGCCGTGTCGGAAACCGGCGGGCACTTGGGCGCAGGGCTTGGCGTGGTGGAACTGACCGTGGCGCTGCACGCGGTCTTTGACACCCCGCGTGACAAGATCATCTGGGACGTCAGCCACCAGTGCTACCCGCATAAAATCCTCACCGAACGCCGCGACCGCATCCGCAGCCTGCGCATGAAAGACGGGCTCTCGGGTTTCACCAAACGCAGCGAGTCCCCCTAT
Source organism: Sulfitobacter delicatus (assembly GCF_900102535.1). Lineage (GTDB taxonomy): Bacteria > Pseudomonadota > Alphaproteobacteria > Rhodobacterales > Rhodobacteraceae > Sulfitobacter > Sulfitobacter delicatus. Next base: position 66,982 of record NZ_FNBP01000012.1, read on the forward strand.
GACCCGTTCGGCGCGGCGCACAGTTCGACGTCGATCTCGGCGGCCTTGGGCTTTGCCGTGGGCCGCGATCTGGGCGGCGTGGTGCCCGAAGGTTTGGGCGACGCAATCGCCGTGATCGGTGACGGCGCGATGTCGGCGGGCATGGCTTACGAGGCGCTCAACAACGCGGGCGATCTGAAAAAGCGCCTGATCGTGATCCTTAACGACAATGAGATGTCCATCGCTCCACCTGTGGGCGCGATGTCGAGCTACCTCAGCCGCCTCTACGCCGAAGCGCCATTCCAAGATTTCAAAGCCGCCGCCAAAGGTGCCGTCAGCCTGCTGCCGGAGCCGTTCCGCGAGGGGGCGAAGCGGGCCAAAGATATGCTCAAGGGCATGGCCGTCGGCGGGACGCTGTTTGAGAACCTCGGCTTTTCCTACCTCGGCCCGATCAATGGGCATGACATGGACCAACTGCTGCCCGTCCTGCGCACCGTGCGCCAGCGCGCCACCGGGCCGATCCTGATCCATATCCAGACCCAAAAGGGCAAGGGCTATGGCCCCGCCGAAGCAGCACGTGACCGGGGCCATGCGACGGCCAAGTTCAACGTGGTGACCGGGGAGCAAAAGAAATCCCCCTCCAACGCGCCCAGCTACACCCGCGTCTTTGCCGACAGCCTGCTGACTGAGGCCGCCGCCGATGACAAAATCTGCGCCGTGACCGCCGCGATGCCGGACGGCACCGGGCTGGACCTTTTCGCCGAACGCTACCCCAGCCGTTGCTTTGACGTGGGCATCGCCGAGCAACATGGCGTGACCTTCTGCGCAGGGCTTGCGGCGGCAGGGATGAAACCCTTCTGCGCGATGTATTCGACCTTCCTGCAGCGCGGTTATGACCAAGTCGTCCATGACGTCGCGATCCAGCGGCTGCCGGTGCGTTTCGCTATCGACCGCGCCGGGTTGGTGGGTGCTGACGGGCCAACCCATGCGGGCGCATTTGACGTGACCTTCCTTGCCAATCTGCCGGGCTTTGTGGTCATGGCCGCCGCCGATGAGGCCGAGCTGCGCCATATGGTGGCCACCGCCGCCGCGCATGACGAGGGTCCCATCGCCTTCCGCTACCCGCGTGGCGAAGGACGCGGGGTCGAGATGCCCGAGCGCGGCACGCCGCTGGAAATCGGCAAGGGTCGGATGATTAAGGAAGGCAGCAAAGTAGCGCTTCTGTCCTTTGGCACGCGGCTTGAAGAGGTCGAAAAGGCCGCCGAAGCACTTAGCGCCAAAGGCATCACCCCCACCATCGCCGATGCCCGCTTTGCCAAGCCGCTGGACCGCGAGATGATCTTGAAACTGGCCGAAGATCACGAGGCGCTTATCACCATCGAAGAAGGCGCAATCGGTGGTTTTGGCAGCCATGTGGCACAGCTTCTGGCCGAGGAAGGCGTTTTTGATACCGGATTGAAATACCGCTCGATGGTCCTGCCGGATATCTTCATCGATCAGGCCAGCCCGGCGGATATGTATGCAGTGGCGGGGATGAATGCCGAACAGATCACCGCCAAAGTGCTCGAGGTCCTCGGCATCGGAAATCTCGACGCGCAGCGCGCCTGACCATCAGGTCGCGGTGAGCAGCAGCCATGCGCCTGCCCCCAAGGTTATCGCCACAAAGAGGTAGCCCAAGAGCACAAAAAGCCCGTCACGGGTAAAAAGCCCGAACACCAGCAGCGCCACGGTGGCGGCGCCGATGGAAGACATCATCGGCAGCACCTCCATAAAGGGCCATCCGATGGGGATGATCGTCACCATCAATAGGGTCAGAAAACGCATTGGCCCGGTGGTTAGAAACTGCAATCGCGGGCGGCAGCGGCGGTCGACAAAGGCGCAGGGGCGGCGCAGATAGCCGACGCAACCGCTCAACCTTTGGCCAGCGACCTCGCGGCGCAGCAGGAAACCCGGCAGCCAAAGGCTCCGCTTCCCCCGCACCGCCTGCACAGCGAGAATGATGATCGTGACCGCAGCGAGCGTCGACACCCCCGGGATGCCCGAAAGCGGCGAGACCAGCAGCAGCGCGACGACCAAGATCAAGGGCGTGATCGACCGGTCGCCAATCTCCTGCAACACGTCTTGTATCGAAACCGTCTCCCGCTCAGCCGCGCGGTCGATACTGTCGAGCAGAAAGGCAAGTGTATGTTCGTCTTGGCGCATGCGCAGCCTCGGGTTCAGCCGTCCGACGCCAGAAGGGCGGCCAGACCAGAGCGGTAGCCAGGATATATCGGCTGCCAGCCCAACGCGGCCTTCGCATGATCGTTCCGCACCCGCTTGCTCTCGGCATAGAAACTGCGCGCCATGGGGGACATTTCAGCGTTCTCGAAACCCTCCTCAGGCGGCAGGGGCAGGCCCAAAAGTTCGGCGGCATAGGCGATGACATCCTGCGGTGGTGCTGGGTCATCGTCGCAAAGGTTATAGACGCCGCCCGGCTGGGGCGACTTCAGCGAAAGCTCCAACGCCAGTGCGATGTCCTCTACATGCACCCGAGAAAAGACCTGACCGGGCTTGATAATGCGACGCGCGTTGCCGCTGCGGACCTTGGCAAAAGGGCCGCGACCGGGGCCATAGATGCCCGCAAGCCGGAAGATATGCAGCGGCAAATCGGGGATCGCACCCCAGGCTGTTTCAGCCTGCACCCGCGCAGCTCCACGCCGGGTGGACGGGGTCAGCGGTGTGGACTCATCCACCCAGTCCCCGCTGTGATCGCCATAGACGCCGGTGGTGGACAGATAGCCGAGCCAACGTAGCGACGGAGCAGCCGCAGCAAACTGGTCCGCGAGTGCCAAGAGCACCGGATCGCCCTCCGGCCCCGGCCCGGCTGAGACCAATACATTGGGGATTTTATTCAGCAGCGGCGCGAGATCTTCACTCGGCCAAAGCAGTGGCTCCGCACCGGTATCGGCAATCTCACGCATATTGTCGGCACTCCGTGTCGTGCCGATAACGCGCCACCCCTGCGGGATGAGACGTGCCGCCAAAGCGCGCGCGCTATACCCGTAACCTATCGAAAGAAGCGTTTTGTTCATGCCGGCAAACTGACCTGCCCGCCTGCGGAGCACAAGCGCAGAGCGCCCCGCCTGACGCGGAGATGATCAGCCCTTGAGCCGTGTGATCGTCATATACCCGTACGTCGGCCCGGCCCACTGCTTTGAGCGGCGCATCTTCCCTGTGCCTGTCTCGACCCAATATTCATTGCTGAATCGGGTCTCGCCAAAGGCGCAGTCTTCGCGAAGGTGATGGGTGGCCACAGTTTGATCTACAATCTGGATCACGTCACGACCAAGCTGGGTCACATCGCAAGAAAAGGGCACGGTTTGTGCTGTGCCATCCAAACGCGCCAAAGTGATCAGCCGCTCGCCGCCGCCGCCCTGCCCGTCAAACCCGTTAATCGTAGTTTGCGCCTGTGCCGAGCGCATGTCGCCGCCAAGGCCCTTAGTGCCGACAAGAACGCCTTCGCGCAGGATAATTTGAGCATTGTCCGAGGATTGCCAAACTTCGACTTTGCCGGGTGTAGGGTCGTCGCGTTGTCCGACCAACTTCAAGAAGTCTTGCAGACCGGTCCTGTCTGGCACAACTTCTAAAACAGCGCCGGGCGTCTTATCCAAACTTGCGCGTGTTACCGCGACCTTGATCAGGGGTGCATTGCCATTCGCACCCCTTGCTTTGACCGAATTCACCAGCGCCGAACCCGCGGTTAGCATCGGGCTGCGCGCCGTCTCGCGACCGCCCCCGGAACAGGCAGCCAAGGTGAGGGCAGCGATCACGGTCAATCCGATTGCAAAACGCTTCATTCCCAAACCCTCGACCATTGATCTTCGAGCGCATTGCGATGTCCGCTGCGCACCTGTTCATAGAGACGACCCGGCACATCAAGCCGCGCCCCGCCATCCCGCTGGATCGGCCGAATGGTCGTCGAAATGCTGCGTTTGTCTGGTGTGCCCAAGAACCAGCTCACCGGGATCGTCAGGTTGATGCCCTTGTCAAATGAGCCCTCCCCGAAATCATCCGCAGATACGTCGGTCACGGTGAAGAAACCGCCGACCCGCCAGCCGTTTTCAAACTCACGGCTAACCGTCACCGTCGCCCCGATATCGCCAGCGAGATAGCGGCCCACATCTACCTGTCCGTGATAACCGCCGCCAAATTCGTAATAGGCCGAGACATGGCCCGTGGCGACACTGTAGTCCTGAAAGCCGAAACCGCCGTCAAATTCGCGCTGTTTGACATAGTTCGCCTCTACCCCAAGGGCGAGATTGCTGGTCACCGGCTTCCAAAGAAGCTCAGCCGAAACACCCCCGAACATACGCTCAAGATAGCCTGCCGTTACCCGTGCATAAAGATCGTTTCCGACACTCCACTGCTTGCTGACATAGGCATTATCCAATACGGTTTCGGCCGTGAAGTAGCGCGGGCCGTTGGTGCGCACGGGTTCGAGTCTCGAGTTGCTTCTATGGGCGTCATTGCCCTTGTTACCCCAAAGCCGGTGCTTCAGGCTGCCTGCAATCGTCCAGCCGGGCGCCGGACGGTAGGTCGCGGTGGCCTCGACCCCTAAATTCAACCGAACGGGGGCCTCAGGATCGAAATAGCTGGTCGAGACATAGGGCCCGATTGACCAAGCAAAGTCGGGATATAGGTCCTCATTCTCCAACGCGCCCGGCAAGCGCGGCGCAGCCTCGCCAATTCCGACGACCGCCAGAAGCGCGTCAGCCGCCTGCGGATCAAACTCAAGCGCTTCCAGATCGGTGCGACGCACCGTCACCGCGGATTGGGCAAGATTGTCTTGCACCAATACGATGCGGAAGGTCTCGACAGAGGCAGGCAACACCTGTGCCATGGCCCGCGCAGCCCGGCCAACGGCGACTGCGGGCGCCTGATACCGTTCATTGCTAAAGCGCATCTCGGCACTGGCTGAGCCGAGCTGGAGCGCTACCAGCGTCAAGCCGCTCTCGTCCAAGATAGCTTTAAGACCATCACGCAGGCCAACTTTAGACTGGGTGCTAGACGCCCAAGCGGTATCCCAGGCCTGAGGCTCTACCGTACGGTTGGGACGGACACGAAGCGGGGCCGTCGGGGTATTGGCGATCGGTGTGGCCGGCTTCCGAGGGTGGAACTGGTATTGCAGGTTTACGCCAAACTCAGACCCATAAAGATAATAGGCACCCAGCCGCAAACCTTCGGAATATTGGTATTCCGTACCGAAGTTGAACTGCGACTTACGGGTGAATACGCCGCGCTGTCCTTCTTCAGTCTCATAGGCGTCAGAGCTGTACTCGGCCTTTAGGGTCCAACGGTCATTCACCTCCCATTCAACGCCCGCAAAGGGCGCAGCGGGGCCGCGGAACCATTGGTCGTAAGACGGTCTGCCGCCCGTCGCGCCCGGCGTGAAAGCACCCCGGTTTCCCCCGAACGGTGACCCAATGCTGTTGTGACTGCCCAAGCGCCCCCAACCCAGACCACCGGTAACCTTCACGGTGCCCGGTAGCGGACTGTTGTCGAATGTCTTGGTGGCGACAACGTATTCGCCGGCGTAAATCCCTGTGCCTGCGAAATCCTGCAGCCCGACAGTAACGGCAGGCCAGAACCCGTCTTCTTTCTTCAACAGATAGCGCAGGTCAAAGCTGCGGTCCCGATAGGTTTCAAAAGCACTTGGAACGACCGAGTTCCAATCTTGAATACCAATGTAGCGAAAGCTGGCAGAGAGACGCGGCGTGGCCTGAAATGTCAGGGTGTTGCGGGTCATCCCCGCAAAATGCGACACGCCAATCGCAAACTGCCCGTCCGGCATAGCATGAGCCGTTGGCATATCTACCAGCCCCGGTGAGCCGTAGAAGTTCAACGAGGGGCGGTTAGGGGTTTCAAAGATGCTGTAGGGCGAATCTGCGAGGGCGAGCCCGGCAGGTCCGACCGCAATCGCCGAAGCCAGCAGCGTCGCTTTGCCAGACCACAGGCTGCGTTCTAGCATTCCTAATTCCGTCCCCATGCGCACTTCCGCTCCCTGCCTGCGTTGCCTTACCGATGTGACACAGACTTCGCTGTGAAAGCAATCTTCAAGCTGGCTTCACAGCGCCCGCGGAGCGGAGCGCGGCATTAACGCGACAGATGCAAGCCTAGGAAGATTTTCGAACCGCTTCGTCTGACTGGAAGCCTTCGACCCAGCGGTAAACGACACTACGCGCCATATCCTCGTCGCTGGCGACCAATGCCTCCCGCAGATCGCGCAGGATTGCGGCGATCTCAATTTCGTTCACCCCATTTTCGCGGGTCGAGAAAATCTTGGGGTGTTGGGTCCCGATTAAGCTGCCGCTGAGGGTCAACTCTTCGGTCATCTTTTCGCCGGGACGCAGGCCGGTGATCTCGATCTCGATATCCCCGTCGGGGTTCTCTTCGTCCCGCACCGTGTAGCCTGCGGTTTCGATGACTTGCCGGGCGAGCTTCAAGATTGGCACCGGCTTGCCCATATCCAAAACGAAGACTTCACCACCCTCGGCCTGTGCACCAGCTTGCAGCACCAACTGAACCGCCTCTTCCACCGTCATAAAATATCTTGCAACGCCACGATCGGTTACGGTCAGAGGGCCGCCGCGGCTCAACTGGTCTTGGAACAAGGGCACCACGGAGCCCGAAGAGCCCAGAACATTCCCGAAACGCACCATCGAATAGATGACACCCCCTGGCCCGCCATACTTCCGCGCCATATCCTGCACCACCAACTCGGCCAGCCGCTTAGACCCGCCCATGATATTGGTTGGGCGCACAGCCTTGTCGGTAGAGATCAGGATAAACCGCTCAACCCCCGCCCGCGCGGCCTGTTCGGCAAGCGCTTGCGTGCCAAGCACATTGTTCACCAGTCCAGATAGCGGATTTGCTTCGACCAACGGCACATGCTTGTAGGCTGCCGCATGCAGAACCACATCGACCGAATGGTCGGAGAAGACTTTGCGCAGCTGCCTTGTGTCAGTCACCGTGCCGAGCACTGTCACGATCTCGATCCCAGTGCCTTCGGCCAACTGCCGCATTTCCATGTCAGTGTTGTAAAGCGCAAGCTCGCTCAGCTCGAAAAGCACCAGCTTTGTGGGGCGACATTCCAAAACCTGTCGGCAGATTTCCGACCCGATTGACCCACCGGCCCCCGAAACAAAAACAACTTTTCCAGCGTAACAGGCTGTGCTTTCACCAATTGTCTGCGCAACTTCGTCGCGATTTAGAAACCTGCGCGGCGCAACTGGCGAAAGTTTGTCTACAAGCGCTTCTTCGCCAATCAACTGCGCAAAAGAAGGCAGGGTCTGCACCTCCAGCCCCATTTTTTCGAGCCGCCGGGCAATCTGCGCTTGTTTAGGTGTGCTGAGCGAAGGAACCGCCAGCAGCACCCGGTTAATCTGCTTCTCCGCCACCAGTTCGGCGATACGCATGGGCGAATGCACTGGGAGCTTGGCAACGTTTAAGCCCTGCAGTGCAATATTGTCGTCTACAAACGCGATGGGCTCGATATTCTCATGCCCGCGCAGAGCTGAAACGAGTTGGGTACCGGTTGTACCAGCGCCGTAAATCAGAACACGGCAACGTGCGGCACCCTTGCGGTAAATCGCCAAAACCACCTGCAACAGCAGCGCGCGTGAAATAACGACGAATGAAAAGAAAATGGCGCCGAACATCACATGGACGCCAAATGGGTAGGTCACCCCCAACACCATTGATACGAGGAAGGATGTCATCGCCAATACTATGCCCAGTACAGCCGTGACCCCAACTGCCGCCGTCTCATAGGCGTTTAATTGAATGCTACAAATCCCGAGCCATATTGAAGTTCCTGCCGCAACGATAAGCACATAGGGCAACACAGGGATATAGCCGGCCAGAGCATCAATGAGGCCGCTAGGAAGACCACGAAGTGCCAATGCAGAGATAATAGCGAGAATAACTAAGACTGAATCGACGGTCAGCAGGATGGCGCGCTTTTGCCGTTTGGTTAGCGACTTAATAAAGCTCAACATGGGCTTTCCCCTGCTCTTAGTAACACCATTTAAACAATCAATAATGATCGGGTCCGGCAATATCGGACCAGCTGCCGCAATGGCAACATTCTCGCGCCGCGCCCAATGCCCGACCTTTTCGAGAAATTCAATTTTTTTCGAATCTTAATCATCCCCGATGCAACCTGCACAATGGCATGGCTTTACAGAAAAAACCAGAGCCTGCTCAAAAGCTTGGGCGGCAACCTGCCGCGGAATGCCGCGCTAACGCCGTTTAAACAGATTGCCGATTGTCTGGAATACGAGGTCAAAATCATAGCAGGTGCTTTGGTGACGCTGGTAAATCAGATCAAGGCGCGCTTTCCGGGGAACGCAGATCCGGCAATAGACGGCGTCAGTTTCCTCGGGGGTCTTACAACGCTCTAACAACCGATCTTCGTGCTTGTGAAACCGGATCGTCGCCAAACCGGTCACGCCGGGACGCGACTGAAGCACCTGACCGTAAATATCCGGGAAACGCTCCACATACTCACGCAACGGTGGACGCGGGCCGACAAAGCTCAGATCACCCCTTAGGATATTCCACAACTGCGGAAATTCATCCAACCGGCGTTTGCGCAGCCAAGCGCCTGTCGGCGTGATCCGCGCGCTTTTGTTTCCCCCAGAAACGCCCTGATCCCCTTCGACAACCGTCATCGTGCGAAGTTTCCACAAGTTGAAGCTCTGCTCCGGTGTCTTCATCCGTTCGGCGACATGAAACAGCGGTCGGCCTTCTTTTAGCAGAAGCCAGATCACCAGTCCCAGCAAGATCGGACCTAGGATGATGACAAGAAGGCTGGCGAAAAACAGATCAAAGATGCGTTTACGCCAAGTCATTGGGTAGAGCTCATGAGTGGTTACGGTCCTTCTGCCACTCGCCGACCAATCCGGAAGGGCTTTCGTTTTCTGGCGCAAAATCCACAAGGCGTTCAAGCATATTCGTGTCGAACTGCACTTCGGCAATACTGCCCTCCGCCGCCGGGCGAGGCTCCCACGGCAAACCCGCGGCGTCGAGCAACGCCCCCATCTCTACCGCACCCGGGGCCGAGAGATTCAGCACTGACGGAAGCTCATTGCTCGCGCACAGGCGGTGAAGCACCCGAGCAAAGGTAACAGGCCCGATATAGCTGCGACGCGGGGTGCGTCCGTCTGGGAACTGGTCAATTTGCATGCCGGGGCGCCAACCGCCCAAGATTGCATCAGCGCCTGCGACATTCCCGATGCGTAGAACGGTTGTGCCTGTCACCCCGCGGGCGAGCACGGTCTGCTCCATCTCCAGCTTTGCACGTCCATATTCAGACAGCGGCGTAGGCTCATCGGTTTCTCTAAGCATCCCCCCCCGGGCGCCGTAGACCGCCGCAGATGAGGCAAAAAATACCCGCGGCACCGCGGCTTCTTGGGCCAGTTCCAAAGTCGCAAGCGCGAGATTGGCATTCTCGCTCAAAAGTGCGCCGCTGCGCTTCGCAGCGGCAGGGGTCACGCCAGCAAGACAGATGATCGCTCGGACACCCCGCGCAGCGGACAGGGCCGTGTCAGACGCAGCCCCGCCCGGTTTCGGAAGCTCAAAAGGAATAAATCCGGGGATCGGTCGGCGACTATGACAGCGCAACTCCCCTGCCACCGGCCAGTGCCGGCGCAACATGCCCCCCAATTGCCCGGACGCGCCAATCACCAGCACGTCACCCGTTTGCTCGCTATCCGTAGAAGTCATTGACGCCATAGGTCTAGTCACTATCCTGTCGCGGTGAGAACTCCAATGGGGGTGGGTTCAAATCAGCCTTTACCACCACCGATTCCCCACTGCATACAGGCGGGGCCAAACCGGTTCACCGGGATAAAACATAAGAAAGCGGTCGCGCGACATATGAAGCAAGTATCCAAGCTTTTCCTGACGGCTCTGATGGCACTGACCCTCGCGGCCTGTGGCTCTCTGCCCCGCGGCGCAGCCATCGAAAAAGAAGTCACGCAGGATGCCACGGCACCCGAATCCGATATCGCGGTTTACCCCGTAACCCGCGCCTTTCTTCCCAGTATCGCGCAATGGCCCCGGACGGGTGAAGCCCGGCACGGCTGGATTGGCGCGAGCCGCGGGTCAAACGCGCAAGTCATTCGTCCCGGAGACCGGTTGGATCTACTGGTCTGGGACAGCGGCGATAATTCACTGCTCACAACACCCGCTCAACAGGTAGCGAACCTCTCGGGCATCCGGGTGTCAGAGAGCGGAACGATCTTTGTGCCCTATGTAGGCAATATCCGGGTTTCGGGCCGCACACCGGGATCTGCACGCTCCCTGCTGCAACGACGGCTTGAGGCGATCGTCCCCTCAGCACAGGTACAGCTTGCGATGACCGAAGGTCGTGGCAATTCGGTTGACCTGGTCGGCGGGGTCAGCCGCCCGGGCAATATCCTGATGCCCGACAACAACTTCACGGTTCTGGCCGCGATCTCAGCAGGCGGCGGGGTGCAAAACAATCTCGAAAACCCGCAGGTTAAGCTGCTGCGTGGCTCGAAAATCTATGCCACATCAGTCGCGGAGCTTTACGAAAACCCGCATCTCGACACGCGGCTAATTGGCGGCGACAAACTGATCATCGAAGAAGACCGCCGTTACTTCTTGTCGCTTGGTGCGGCGGGCCGCGAAGCGCAATTCCCCTTCAACCGCGATGACGTCTCGGCGCTGGACGCGCTGGCCATCATTGGTGGTGTGAACGACTCTCGCGCCAATCCCGAAGGCATCCTTATCCTGCGCGAATACCCCGCCAGCGCGATCAGCGCAGGGGTCCGCGGACCGCGTCGGACGCGGGTGGTCTTCACCCTCGACCTGACCACCTCTGACGGGCTCTTCTCCGCGCGGAACTTCTATATCCAGTCCGGCGATCTGGTACTGGCAACCGAAAGCCCGCTGACCGATACCCGCACCATTCTCGGCATTGTTGGATCGGTCTTCGGGCTGGTGAATACCGCGGGCAATCTGGGCAACTGATCCCAGCCAGATCGGCGCATCCTTTGCGCCGATCTAGCTAATCCGCTTGTCCTCAGGCACCAACGCGTTGATCTGCCTGATATGCTCGGGCAGACAACGGGTGAGGAAATCATAATTCTCAACCACATGCGCCCGCGCCGCCTGGCCAAGATGCGCATGGCCCTCTGGCCGCGCGACCACGTCGACAACCTGGGCGGCGAGCGCGTCCGGATTGAAGAAATCAACCAGCATCCCCGTTTCCCCATGGGTCAGCGCTTCGCGCACCGGAGCGACATCCGCCGCGACAATAGTGGCTCCCATCGACATGGCTTCCAACAAGGACCATGACAGCACGAATGGCATCGTCAGATAGATGTGACAGCGGCTGATCTGCACGAGCTTTTGAAACTCGGGGTAAGGCACCTTGCCGACAAAATGCACCCGGTCCCAATCGACCTCTTGCCCGACCTTGGCCGCCATCTCGCCGCGCAGTCCACCGGGATGGTCGCTCTGTTTGCCATAGGACACGTCGTTGCCGCCAACGATCACCACCCGCGCATTAGGCCGCTCCCGCAAGATGCGCGGCAGGGCCTGCATCATGATGTGAAAGCCGCGCGCTTTCTCCAGATTGCGCGCGACATAGGTGATGATCTCATCGTCGCGGGTAACGGGCCGCGCCAAACGGCCAAGACGCAGGCTGACCTTAGGATCAGGCAAAAGCTTGTCGGTCCGGATACCGTCATGGCAGACGTAAATCTTGTCGTGAAAGCTCTTCGGAAAACGGTCACGCTGCCAATACGTCGGGCAGTGCCCCAAATCGACCGTCTCGATATTCGCCAGCGGCACGAGATTGCGCGCGTGGTTCAGATAGGGCGCATGTTCCGAGATCGGCTCCTCCGGGTCAAACCCCACCATCCCGCCGGTCATGTTGTAGTAGTATTCAAAGTAGCCGATGATCGGCACATCAGGCCAAAGCTGCTTGAAAAAGGTCAGTTCCCCCCACCCCACATGGCCGATGATGATATCGGGGCGAAAGCCTTCCTTGGCTTCAATCTGCTGCGCCGCAGTTACCGCCCCAAAACCGCTGCCCGCGGCCTCTTCCCAGACCTTCGAGAGACCATAGGCTTTTCCATCAGGGCGGTGATGGGGGCGGTAGATGCGTGTCTCTACTCCCGGTATCTGTGGCGCATCGCGTCGCTGCGTCAGAAAATAGATCCGGTGTCCGCCCGCCTGCGCCAACCATTGCACCAACTCCCGGTACTGGCCGGGCATGTTCTGATGCACAAAGAGAAAATTCATCCGTAGTCCTGCTCTTGCCTTGCGCCCCAGTTAGCCGCAAGCGCGCACCTCTGGCAACCAGAGCGGGCGTTTCGCCCGCTTGAACCTCCCACACACCTATGTCACCTTGCGACATGACAGATAAAACGTTCCCCTCTTGGCCCGATGTGGCCGCACAATTGGTCGAAGTCGCCGCCGGACGGCGCGCTGCTGACACGATCATCACCGGTGGCATCTGGGTCAATGTCCATACCCGCGAATGCCTGCCCGACCATGACATCGCCATCTCTGCCGGGCGCATCGCCTTTGTCGGCCCCGACGCCAGCCATTGCCGCGGCGACGATACCCGCACGATTGAAGCGCAGGGCCGCTATATGGTCCCCGGCCTCTGCGACGGGCATATGCATATCGAAAGCACCATGCTCACCCCGGCTGAGTTCGCCCGCGCCGTGATCCCGCATGGCACGACATCGGCCTTCACCGACCCGCATGAGATCGCCAATGTGCTGGGCTTGAACGGCGTGCGCATGATGCATGACGAAGCGCTGATGCAGCCCATCAACATCTTCACCCAAATGCCCTCCTGCGCGCCCTCCGCGCCGGGGTTGGAAACCACCGGTTTTAGGATCACCGCCGAGGATGTGGCCGAGGCCATGGCATGGCCCGGCATTGTCGGCTTGGGCGAGATGATGAACTTTCCGGGCGTCAGCAACGGCGACCCGCAGATGCTGGCCGAGATCGCCGCAACCCAACGCGCGAACAAGACCGTCGGCGGCCACTACGCCTCGCCCGACCTTGGCCCCGCTTTTGCCGCATATGTCGCGGGCGGGCCTGCGGATGACCATGAAGGCACCTGCGAGGCCGACGCCGTGGCGCGAATGCGCCAAGGCATGCGGTCGATGATCCGACTGGGCTCGGCATGGTATGACGTGAAGACCCAGATCACCGCGATCACGGAAAAAGGTCTCGATCCGCGCAATATGATCCTCTGCACCGATGACAGCCACTCGGGCACAATCACCAACGAAGGCCACATGAACCGCGTCGTGCGCCATGCCATCGACTGCGGCTGCGACCCGCTGGTCGCGCTGCAAATGGCAACGATCAACACCGCGACGCATTTCGGGCTGGAACGCGAGATTGGCTCGCTGACACCGGGCCGCCGCGCCGATGTCATCTTGACCTCGGACCTCAAAACCTTCCCCGTAGAGACGGTGATTGCCCGGGGCGAAGTCGTGGCCGAAGACGGCAAATGCCTCGCCGACTGCCCGCACTTCGACTGGCCCGACATGGCGCGCCAGACCGTGAACATGGCGCGCGACCTCTCGGCCGAGGATTTCGACATCCCCGCCCCCGAGGGCGCCAATGCCGTCACCGCCAACGTCATCGGCGTGGTGGAAAACCAAGCCCCGACCCGCGCGCTCAAATTCGAACTGCCCGTCACCGAAGGCCGCGTGCAAGCCACCGGCGAAGTCTGCCAGATCGCATTGGTCGAACGCCACCGCGCCACCGACACCGTGACCAACGCCTTTGTTTCCGGCTTCGGCTACGAGGGCCGCATGGCCATGGCCTCCACCGTCGCGCATGATAGCCACCATATGATCGTTGTGGGCACCGATGCCGAGCAGATGGCCTTGGCCGCGAACCGACTGCGCGAAGTCGGCGGCGGCATCACCATCTTCCGCGAAGGCGAAGAACTGGCGCTCGTCGCCCTGCCAATTGCCGGGCTGATGTCCGACCGCCCTGCCGCCGAGGTTGCCGCCGATGCCGACCGTCTCGTGCAGGCGATGGTCGACTGTGGATGCAAGCTGAACAACGCCTATATGCAGCACTCGCTACTGGCCCTCGTCGTGATCCCGGAACTGCGGATCTCGGACCTTGGGCTGGTCGATGTGCAGAAATTTGAAATTATTCCATTGTTAGAGCCGCAAACATGAGCACCATCCTGACCCCGGACGCCCCGCACCCCGAAGAGTTCCGCGACGCCACCGCCGCCGTGGACCGTTTGACCGAGCTTTACCACAGCGCCACCCAGTTCCTGCGCGACGGCTTTGCCAAGGCGATGCAAAGCAGCGCGCCCGAGGCCCGCATCCGCGCTTTCTACCCGGAGGTGCGCTTTCGCACGTCGTCCTATGCGCAGGTCGACACCCGGCTGTCTTTTGGCCATGTCTCCTCGCCCGGCAGCTTTTCCGCGACGATCACCCGGCCTGATCTGTTCCGGAACTACCTGATCCAGCAGATCGGCCTCCTGATCGAAAACCACGACCAGCCGGTGATCATCGGCCCCTCGACCACGCCGATCCCGGTCCATTTCGCCATGGGCGGCGACAATGCGATGAACGTCCCCCAAGAAGGCGCGGCGGAGTTCACCCTGCGCGATGTCTTTGATGTGCCGGACCTCAGCACCACCAATGATGACATCGTCAACGGCACCTTCGTCCCCGAAGACGACATCCGCCCCCTTGCCCCCTTTACCGCACAGCGCGTCGATTATTCGCTCGCCCGCCTGTCGCACTACACGGCGACCGACGCTGAGCATTTCCAAGCCCATGTGCTCTTTACCAACTACCAGTTCTACGTCACCGAGTTCGAGCAATACGCCCGCGCCATGCTGCGCGATCCCGAGAGCGGCTACACCTCCTTTGTCTCCACCGGCAATGCCGAGATCAGCGACCCCGACGCGCCGTTGCCCGAGACGCTGAAGACGCCGCAGATGCCGACCTACCACCTCAAACGCGCCGATGGGTCGGGCATCACGCTGGTCAACATCGGCGTTGGCCCCTCCAACGCCAAAACGGCGACGGACCACATCGCCGTGCTGCGCCCGCATGCCTGGCTGATGGTTGGCCATTGTGCGGGTCTGCGCAACACGCAGGCTTTGGGCGATTTCGTTCTGGCCCACGGCTACCTGCGCGAAGACCATGTGCTTGACGACGATCTGCCAGTCTGGGTGCCGATCCCAGCGTTGGCCGAAATTCAAATCGCACTGGAGCAGTCGGTGGCCCAAGTCACCCAGCTGGAGGGCTATGAGCTGAAACGCATCATGCGCACCGGCACCGTCGCCACGATTGACAACCGCAACTGGGAACTGCGCGATCAGTCCGGCCCGGTGCAACGCCTGAGCCAATCCCGCGCCATCGCGCTGGATATGGAAAGCGCCACAATCGCCGCCAACGGTTACCGCTTCCGGGTGCCTTACGGCACGCTGCTCTGCGTGTCGGACAAACCGCTGCATGGGGAATTGAAGCTGCCGGGCATGGCGTCGGACTTCTACAAAACCCAAGTGGCACGTCATTTGATGATCGGCATTCGGGCGATGGAGCTGTTGCGACGCATGCCGTTGGAGCGTATCCATAGCCGGAAACTGCGGTCCTTCGACGAAACCGCTTTCCTGTAAGGGCAAAAACAGCAGAAAATCGCATGTTTTCGTGTTTTCGGCACCACAATTCGTTGTGTTATGCCACAACATACCGTTACATTCTGCCCTAGAGGCCCTAAAAAACGGGCAGTCCAAGGAGATAAAAAACATGGCAACCAAACCAATGACCAAGACCCAGCTCGTCGCCGCTCTGGCAGAAGAGATGGACACGGACAAGAAATCCGCAGGCGCAGCGCTTGACGCCGTTTGCAACCTGATCACCCGCGAAGTGTCTGCTGGTGGTGCCGTAACCCTGCCTGGCGTTGGCAAAATCTATTGCCGCGAGCGCCCCGAGCGTATGGTGCGTAACCCCGCGACCGGTGAGCAGTTCAAGAAAGACGCCGACAAAGTGGTCAAGATGACCATCGCGAAGGCGCTGAAGGACAGCGTGAACGAGTAAGCCATCGGCTGAGCGTTTACGAAAGGGTCGCCCGCGGGCGACCCTTTTTCGTTGGGGACGCTGAGGGCCATCGCCTGCCCGCGGGTCGGCGATCCAACGTCGCCTCGTGCTACTTTATGGTTCAGCCTTGGTGAGACTACGCAAAGTCGCACCCAGCCTCACCAAATCGCCTACCCGGTGAGGCGGGCAGGCGATGGCCCGGAGCCTACGGCTTGATCCCGGGCCGGGGGCAGATCGAAACGGAGAACCGCATCCCTATCAGCCCGAGAACTAGTTATCTGAGGGCCAGCGCCTGACCGCGGGTCGGCGATCCGAGGCCAGCTTCGTGCCACTTTGTGGTTCAACCGTGATGAGACTTCGCAAAGTCGCACCCAGCCTCACCAAATCGCCTACCCGGTCGCACCAGAGGTGCGCCCCTAAAAACACGGCACGCCTTTGGCGTGACGGGCGGGCAGGCGATGGCCCGGCGCCTGCGGCTTGATTCCGGGCTGGGGTGGTAGCCTTACCCGTTTTCCCCACCTTGTCCTCTCCCCGCAAACCAGCCATTGCTTAGCAAGTTCAGAACAGGGGGCATCTCATGGACATACGCGCAATTCTCATGGGTCTGGCCTTTGCCGTGATGTGGTCCTCGGCCTTCACCTCCGCCCGCATCATCGTGATGGACGCCTCGCCCCTCCTCGCCCTTTCCCTGCGCTACCTGATCTCCGGTCTCATCGGTGTCGGTATCGCGCTCGCCTTGGGCCAAAGTTGGCGCCTCACCCCCGCCCAATGGCGCGCCACGGTGATCTTCGGCATCCTGCAAAACGCCGTCTACCTTGGCCTAAACTTCATCGCAATGCAGACTATCGAAGCCTCCCTCGCTGCGATCATCGCCTCCACCATGCCCCTGCTCGTCGGCTTCGCCGCCTGGGCCTTTCTGGGGGAAAAACTCCGCCCCCTCGGCATCGCAGGCCTCCTCGCAGGCGTCCTCGGCGTCGCCATCATCATGGGCGCGCGCCTTGGCGGCCAAGTCGACCTCTACGGCCTCATCCTCTGCGCCATCGGCGTCGTCGCCCTCACCGCCGCCACCCTGCTGGTGCGCGGTGCAACCTCGGGCGGCAATTTCCTCATGGTCGTCGGCCTGCAAATGCTCGTCGGCTGTGTCGCGCTCAGCATCGCGACCCTTCTGTTTGAGGCCCCGCGCATCGACCCCAGCCTGCGCCTGACGCTGGCCTTCGCATATACCTGCCTCGTCCCCGGCCTTGCCGCCACCGTGGTCTGGTTCTGGCTGGTCAACCGCATCGGCGCCACCCGCGCGGCGACCTTCCACTTCCTCAACCCCTTCTTCGGCGTCGCCATCGCGGCCATGCTGCTGGGCGAAACCCTCGGCCCCCGCGACATCCTCGGCGTGGCGATCATCGCGGGCGGCATCCTCGCCGTGCAGGTCTCGCGCCAGCGTAAAACGTAACACCTCTGTGAGCCGCAAACCCTTTGAATTCCGTTCCCAGACCCCATCTAATAGGCCAACACCCCATCCGGAGGACGCCATGCCCCAATACGAAAAAACCACCGAAGCCATCGACGCGCTGAGCGCGGAAGAGTTCCACGTCACCCAACGCAGCGGCACCGAACGCCCCGGCACCGGCAAATATCTCAGCAACAAAGAGCCGGGCATCTATGTCGACATCGTCTCTGGCGAACCGCTCTTTGCCAGCGGCGACAAATATGAAAGCGGCTGCGGCTGGCCGAGCTTTACCAAACCGATCGAGCCCGCCTATGTCGAAGAGCTACAAGACGCCTCGCTCGGCATGGTCCGCACCGAAGTGCGCAGCAAACATGGCGACAGCCACCTCGGCCACGTCTTCCCCGACGGTCCACCAGACCGGGGCGGCCTGCGCTATTGCATTAACTCCGCCTCCCTGCGCTTCATCCACCGCGACGACATGGAAGCCGAAGGCTATGGCGAATACCTCAACCAAGTGGAGAACGTAACATGACAACCGAACGCGCAGTACTGGCCGGTGGCTGCTTTTGGGGCATGCAAGACCTGATCCGCCGCCGCCCCGGCGTGGTCTCGACCCGCGTCGGCTATACTGGCGGCGACGTGCCTAACGCGACCTACCGCGACCACGGCACCCACGCCGAGGGAATCGAGATCATCTTTGACTCAGAGAAAACCTCCTACCGCGAATTGCTGGAATTCTTTTTCCAGATCCACGACCCCACCACGATCAACCGCCAAGGCAATGACCGTGGCATGAGCTACCGCTCCGCAATCTACTACGTAAGCGACGAGCAAAAAGCCGTGGCCGAAGACACCATCGCTGATGTCGAAGCCTCCGGCCTCTGGCCCGGCAAAGTGGTGACCGAAGTCGAACCGGTTGGCGATTTCTGGGAAGCCGAGCCGGACCATCAAGACTATCTGGAACGGATGCCCAACGGCTACACCTGCCACTTCCCCCGCGCCGATTGGGTGCTGCCCAAACGCGACGCCGCCGAATAAACGACTGCCCCCGGCCCCGCGCCGGGGGTTCAGCCCACCGCCACGCGCGGACGGCCCGAGGCTTCGACGGTCACATCCGCCTCAACAAAAACCTCCCGCCCCTCGACACCCGCCGTGCGGATATTGCGCGAGACCTGCACCTCAATCTCCGCCGCACCCGCTGACTTTGCCCGCTCCCGTGCGGCCCGCGTCAAAACCGTCTCTAACAGGGCCAAAGCACTCTCCGGATCGCTGAAATCCTCCGGCCCCGCGTCCAAATGCACGCGAAACTTCCCTTCGACCGGCGAGGTCACCGTCCCGCTTTGCCGCATGATGACCCGCCCCACGACCGCGCCGATGGCATTCGCCACGCCCGCATGTTCCGGCAAAATCATTTCGGTCCCAAGCCGCGCCCCCACCGCCGGATAGTAACTCGCCGCCGACGCGCCCAGCCCTACGATAGGCAAGTTCAGCCCCGCATCAATTCGCAACAGCCCCCGATGCCCTGCCAAACCCCGCTGCAACAAAACATGCCGCGCCAAAACCTCCGGCGGAAGGTCGAAACCGGGGTCTTCCTCCGCAAAAGCAGTCTCTAACAAGGCCAAACTGGTCTGATAAATGAGCCGATCGATAATGATCTGCGCAAGCTTTTCAGGCTCCGGACAGAACTTGGCCCCCGATCCCCCGCGCTGCCGCCCGAACAGTTCCAACGCCTTGCGCGCCGCATGCGCATCCCAAGCGTCCAACTGCCCCGCCACATGGCTCGCATCCGAAGGCGTCACCCCCGCGACCTGCACCAAGCCCCGCGCCACCAACCGCGCCAGCGCGCCCTTCTCCATCCGCGACCGCAGGACATCTCCCAAAGGATGCACCGCAGCACCAATCCGCTCCAACAGAGCCGCTTCACGCGGGGCCAGCCCTTCCGCCTCCTGCCCGGACACAGCCCGCACAAAGCGCCCGTCATGCTCGCCCGGCACCGTCCGCCGCAACTGCGCATCAAGTGCCGTGTGGACGACTTCCGGTGCCTCCGTGGCCATCAGCGACACCGGCAAAACCCGCTTCGGCCCCAGCGTCACCCCCGCCATCAGCCCTTCGGCGACGAAATGCACCTCACTGTCCCCGCCCAGCCCATGGGTGCGCATCGCCACTGCTTCGACCATCGTGCGATAGGCCCCGACCTGCGCCCCCGCCGGGTCAATCGCGGGCCGCCCATCGCGCAACAGAGCCACATCCGTCGTAGTCCCGCCAATGTCCGACACCAGCGCATGCTCCGCCCCCGTCAGCCATTTGGCCCCGACCAAGGACGCCGCAGGTCCGCTTAAAATCGTCTCAATCGGTCGCTGCCGCGCCTGCGCGCTCGACATCTGCGCGCCGTCGCCGCGCACCACCATCATCGGCGCGTTGATCCCTAAAGCGCGCAACTGCGTCTCTGCCCGGCCGATCAGGCGGTCAATCATCCCAATCAACCGCGCATTCAGCAGCGCCGTCAGCGCACGCTTCGGTCCGTTCAACCGCGCCGATAATTCGTGCGAGGCCGAGACCGGTCGCCCCGTCACCTCAGCCACCAGTTCCGCCACCCGCACCTCATGCGCCGGGTTGCGCGTGGCGAACTGGCTTGCCACGGCAAAGCCGCTCACATCCCGCTTATGTGTCTCTAAAAAGGCCAATAGCGCCGCTTCATCCAGCGCCGCCACCTCGGCCCCGGCATGGTCATGCCCGCCTGCCAGCAGCAAAGATGGATCGCCGCGCAGCGCCTCTTCCAGCCCATGCGCCGCCAAGTCCCGCGCCCGAAACCCGACGTAGATCAACGCCACGCGCCCGCCTTGCCCTTCAACCAACGCATTGGTCGCCAAGGTCGTCGACAGCGATGCCATCGCAATGTCCGAAGGCGCGAAACCCGACTGCGCCAGCACCGCGCTCACGGCATTCCCGACACCAATTGCCAAATCCGCCCGCGTCGTCAGCGCCTTAGCCGAAGCAATCACCTCCGTCTCATCCCGGATCAACACCGCATCCGTATAGGTGCCACCCGTGTCCACACCCAGTAACACTGTCATTGCCTACCCAAGCCTTTCAGCCGCCCAACGCGCCGCATCCGCGACCGTCGCATCGGCATCCTCCGCCAAAGATTGCGCCACCGGGCGCAGCTCTGCCAGCCCAGAATTGCCGATGGCATAAAGCACATTGCGCACAAAGCGGTCCCGCCCGATCCGCTTGATCGGCGAGCCGGAAAACCGCGCGCGAAACGCGGTATCATCCAGTGTTGCCAGCTCTGCCAGATCGGCAGGCTGCACCGCTGGGCCGTGATAGCGCATGTCGCTCGCCGCCACGGCGAACTTGTTCCATGGGCAGGCGGCGAGGCAGTCATCACAGCCGTAAATCCGGTTGCCCAGTTTTTCGCGCAGCTCCAGATCGACCGGGCCTTTATGCTCAATCGTCAGATAGGAAATGCAGCGCCGCGCATCGAGTTGATAGGGCGCGGGGAAAGCATCGGTCGGGCAAGCGTCCAAACAGGCGCGACAAGAGCCACAGTGGTCCACCTCCCGCGCATCGGTTGCCAGATCGAGGGTCGTAAAAACAGAGCCTAAAAAGGCCCAATTGCCGAACTTCCGGCTCAGAAGGTTGGTGTGTTTCCCCTGCCACCCCAGCCCCGCCGCCTGCGCCAAGGCCTTTTCCGGCACCGGGGCGGTATCCACAAAAACCTTCACTTCAGGCTCCTGCGCGCGCGCCTCTTCCATCAGCCAACGTGCCAGCCGCTTGAGCCGTTTCTTGACGATGTCATGGTAATCACGCCCCTGCGCATAGACGGAAATCGCCCCCTTCTCAGGCTGCTCCAACACCGCACGCGGATCATGCTCGGGCGTATAGCTCTCGGCCAGCATGATGACCGACCGCGCCTCGGGCCACAGCACCGCCGGGTTGCCGCGCCAATGCATGCGCTCTTCCATCCAGCCCATCTGACCATGAAAGCCTGCTTCGACAAAACGGCTCAACCGCTCCGGCACCTCCGGCACGTCAGCGGGGCGGCAGATGCGGCAGGCGACAAACCCTTCCTCCAGCGCCCGTGCCACCACGCGCGCCTTCAGGTCTTCGCTGTCCACAGTCACCCTCGTGGCGCCTCGGACGCCATCAGAAGTCGAGGTTGTTGTATTGCTTGGGCGGCGGGAAGCCCGGCACCTGATCGGCAAGGATCGAGCGGAAGGCCGGGCGCGATTTGATCTTGGCGTACCAGTCCTTGACCACGGCAGAGCGGTTCCAATCCACATCCGAGATATAGTCGAGCGAGGACAAATGCGCCGCCGCCGCGAAATCCGCCAGCGTCATCACATCTCCCGCCAACCAACGGCGGTGGTCGAGCAGCCATGTCATGTAATCGAGATGATATTTGATCGCCTTAGCCCCGGCCTTGACGTTTTTGCTGTCTGGGTAGCCCTGCTTGGTGACCTTCTTGTTCACCCGCTCATAAAGCAGTTTTGACGTCACCTCATGGTGGAACTTGTCGTCAAACCAGCTCACCAGCCGCCGCACCTCCAACCGCTGCACCGGGTCGCTGGGCAGCAGGGGCGCTTCGGGGCGGGTCTCTTCGATATATTCGCAGATCGCCGCGCTTTCGGACATCATGATCCCGTCCAGCCGCAGCACAGGCACTTTGCCCGCCGGGTTACGGCGCAGGAAATCCGGGTCTTGCTCCCAATAGCGTTCCTCAACCAGTTCCACCTCGATCTTCTTCTCGCCCAGGCTCAGCCGCACCTTGCGGCAGAAGGGAGACAAGGGAACATGAAACAAGCGAGCCGTCATAAGAAGTCCGTCTGATAAAAGGGGTTACACTCTTCCATGCCTGTTGGCGTAGGGATTTTCAACTCTCGAAACAGGCGGCGCGACCGTCCGCGCGGATGGTCGCCGCCCCGTCCATGATCTGTGCCGTGCGTTTGCGGGTGAAGTCGCCGGGCTTGGAGGCCGAGCGGTCTTTGGGGTCCGGCAGGATCGCCGCAAGCCGTGCGGCCTGCTTGTCGCTGAGGTCCCCAGCGCTCACGCCAAAGTAATGTGGGGCCGCTGCGCCGACGCCAAAGACGCCCTCGTCGAACTCCGCAACATTCAGATAAACCTCGATAATCCGCCGCTTCGGCCAAAGCGCCTCAACCAGCGGCGTCATCCCGGCCTCCATCGCTTTGCGTATCCACGAGCGCCCGTGCCAAAGGTAGACATTCTTGACCGTCTGCTGGCTGATCGTGGACGCCCCGCGCTCCGAGCCGTTCTCGATCGCCGTGCGGATCGCCTCCATGTCAAAGCCCCAGTGGTTGCAGAAATTCGCATCCTCCGCCGCCACAGCCGAGCGCGCCATAACCGGGGCAATCTGCTCCAGCGGCACCCAGTCGCGCTGCACCCCGCCCAAACGGCGGCTTTCGGAGAACATATAGACCCCGGTCGGCGGATTGACGAAACGAAAGAGCAGCACGAGCAGCACCGCCAGCGCACCCAACAGGAGGATCGCGCCGAAAAACCAGCGTGTGACGCGTTGTTTGAAGGTGATCTGCGGCGCAGCCTTACGGCGACCCCGGCCCTTGGTGGCGGTCTTTTTACGTGTGCTCATGGTCTAGCTATAGGCTGCTGGCAGGCGTTTGTGAACGTTTCTCGCGCGCCGTGATCTCTTGGGCGAGGTAGGCCCCGATCCGTGCCGAGCCGCGTTTGGAGGGATGCACATTGTCGCCTGCAAAGAGCCCCCGGTCGCTGCGGTCGATCACGTCTTCGGAATCGACGAAATGCACGCCGGGGGTGCGGGCGGCGAAGCGGGCGATGCGGGCTTCGATCTCGACCAGATCGTCGCGGCACCCGGCGAAGGAACCGCTGCCAGAGCCTGCGTAATAGCCCATCCACATCACCTGCGCACCGGTTTCCGCGCGGAGCCTTTGCAGGAAGGCCGGTATGCTGCCCTGCCCATCGGGGCTGATGAGCGCGTTGACCGACGCTGCGCAGGCACCGCAGCCGCAGTCGGCGCTCAGGTCATTGGCCCCACCGTTGACCAGCACCCAGTTCCAGCGCCCACCGGGGAACTGCTGTTGGATGTCAAAGCCGACGGCGGAAGCAATGGTCGAGTCGTTGTCGAATTGCGCCCCCGGCACCGCGCGGCTGGTGACGCTGCGGCCCGTTGCGCTGGCGATGACATCGGGGATCGCGGCGCTGCCGTTCCATGCCATGATGGAATCGCCGAGGACGAGAATGTCGCCTGCGCCGCGGGGGGCGGTGTCTGTGCAGGCGGTGAGGCCTATGAACAGGGCCAAGATGATCAAAATTTTCCGCATACCGCCTCCTGTAAGACGGTTGAGGTAGTGCCCCCGGCAATCTCTACCACCCCAGCCCGGAATCAAGCCGCAGGCGCCGGGCCATCGCCTGCCCGCCCGGACGGGTAGGCGATTTCGAAAGACTAGGCGTGCCCTCTCAAGCGCACATCAAGGCCGAACCATAAAGTGGCATGAGGCCACGGAGGATCGCCCACCCGCGGGCAGGCGATCGCCCTCGTCACTCAGCCGGAACCGCCGTCTCTTCAACACTCAACGGCGCGGGCAGATGCACCAACATCTCCTTCGGGCAAACCTGCAAGAAGTTGTGCTTCTCCGTCTCCCAATGCTGCAGAATATCCGCTGCCTTGCGACTACCCGTCTCCGCCAAATGACGCTCGATCAGCCCGTGCAACTGATCCATCCAGTGATCCACCGTCACCGGACAGGTCACAATGGTCTCGGCATTCATCAGCTTCGGCGCCAGCCCATCAGGATCATACAGATACGCCATTCCCCCAGTCATCCCGGCGGCAAAATTCGCCCCGATCTCTCCAAGGATCACCGCCACACCGCCGGTCATATATTCACAACCGTTGCTGCCGCAGCCTTCGATCACCACATGCGCGCCCGAGTTGCGCACCGCAAAGCGCTCACCCGCACGCCCAGCGGCAAAGAGATAACCCGCCGTCGCGCCATAAAGCACCGTGTTGCCAATGATCGTATTCTCCGACGCCACCACCGGGCTGGCCATCGAAGGCCGCACCACAATCGTACCGCCCGACAAACCCTTGCCGACATAGTCATTGGCATCGCCCGAGACTTCGAGCTTCAGTCCCGGCGCCGCAAAAGCACCCAAAGACTGCCCGGCACTCCCGGTCAGCTTCACCGTCAGGTGATCCGGCTGCAACGAATTGCGCATCCCGAACCGCTTGACGATATGGCTCGACACACGCGTGCCCACCGTCCGATGCGTATTCTGCACCGCATAGGAAAGCTGCATCTTCTCGCCGTCCTCCAAGAACCGCGCCGCATCACGCACGATCTGCGCATCCAGCGTATCGAGCACCACCTGACGCGGCTTATCGCGGTCATAGACATTCTCATGCGCGCCATCGACGGTGATCAAAAGCGGGTTCAGGTCCAGATCATCCAGATGCGCCGAGCCTCGGCTCACCTGCGTCAGCAGGTCCGCCCGGCCAATGACCTCATCAAGGCTCCGCGCCCCAATGCTGGCCAAAATCTCCCGCACTTCAGTGGCGTAGAAGGTAATGAGGTTCACCACCTTATCCGCGTTCCCGGTGAACTTGCCGCGCAGGGCTTCGTCCTGCGTACAAACACCCACGGGGCAGGTGTTCGACTGACACTGGCGCACCATGATGCAGCCCATCGCGATCAGCGCAGCGGTGCCGATGCCATATTCCTCGGCCCCCATCATCGCGGCCATGACGATGTCACGCCCGGTCCGCAAACCCCCATCGGTCCGCAATGTCACCCGGTCGCGCAGGTTGTTCATCGACAGAACCTGGTGCGCCTCGGTCAGGCCCATCTCCCACGGCAAACCCGCGTATTTGATCGAGGTCGCAGGCGACGCCCCGGTGCCGCCGTTATGGCCGGAAATCAAAATGATATCTGCCTTGGCCTTAGCCACACCCGCAGCAATCGTGCCAACACCCGAAGACGCCACCAGCTTTACCGTCACCTTACAGCGCGGGTTGATCTGCTTTAGGTCATAGATCAGCTGCGCGAGGTCTTCGATCGAGTAGATGTCGTGGTGCGGCGGGGGCGAGATCAGCGTCACGCCCTTGGTCGAATGCCGCAGCCGCGCGATCAGGTCGGTGACCTTCATCCCCGGAAGCTGCCCACCCTCACCGGGCTTGGCACCCTGCGCGACCTTGATCTCCAACTCTTCACACTGGTTCAGGTACTCCGCCGTCACGCCAAAGCGCCCCGAGGCCACCTGTTTGATCTTGGCACTCGGGTTGTCGCCATTGGACTCCGGCACGAAATGCGCTGGATCTTCGCCGCCTTCACCACTGTCTGACTTCGCACCGATACGGTTCATCGCCACGTTCAGCGTCTTATGCGCCTCAGGCGACAGCGCCCCCAACGACATGCCCGGCGTCACGAACCGCTTGCGGATCGAGGTGATGCTCTCCACCTCCTCCAACGGCACCGGATTGCCCCGCGGCTTGATGTCGAGCAAGTCACGCAGATGGATCGGCGGGTTGCTCTGCATCTTCTTCGAGTATTGCTGCCACATCTGGTAGGACGCTTTGTTGCAGGCCATCTGCAGCATATGCATGCTGCTCGCCTCCCAAGCGTGTTTCTCACCCGACTTGCGCTGCTTGTAGAAACCGCCGATTGGCATGACGACGCCATCGCCCAACCAGCCACGCGCATGAACTTCCTCGGCCTTGCGCTGGATACCGACAACACCGATCCCGCTGATGCGGCTTGTCATGCCGGGGAAATATTCGGCGCACATGGCGCGCGACAGGCCCACGGCCTCAAAGTTCAACCCGCCGCGATAGGACGAGATCACCGAAATCCCCATCTTCGCCATGATCTTGAGCAGACCCTGATCAATCGCCTCACGGTACTTCTGCACCGCTTCGGTCAGCGACATATCCAGCAGCCCACGCCCAATCCGATCCGCCAAGGAATCCTCGGCCAAATAAGCGTTCACCACGGTCGCACCACAGCCCACCAGCACGGCAAAGTAATGCGGATCGACACATTCCGCAGAGCGCACGTTGAGCGAGGTAAAGGTCCGCAGCCCCTTGCGCACCAGATGGCTGTGCACCGCGCTGGTGGCCAAGATCATCGGCATCGCGACCCTGTCTTCGCCGCTATACTGATCCGTCAGCACCAGATGCCCCGCGCCCGAGCGCACGGCATCCTCCGCCTCGGCCCGGATACGCGCCAGGCCGGCGCTAAGGTTGCCGTTGCCCGGCTCAAAGCTGCAATCGATTGTCACTGTATGCACTTTGAACTGCGCCATCAGCTCTTCGAACTGGGCATTGCCGACGAAAGGACTGTCGAGCACCAGAATCTCGGTCTGGCTGCTGTCTTCGTCGAGCACGTTCTTCAGGTTCCCGAAGCGCGTCTTCAAGCTCATCACCCGGAATTCGCGCAAGCTATCAATCGGCGGGTTGGTCACCTGGCTAAAGTTCTGCCGGAAGAAATGGCTCAAAGGCCGGTACTGCCCGCTCAAGACCGCCGACGGGGTATCATCCCCCATGCTCGCCAGCGTCTCTTTCCCGTCCTCGGCCATCGGCGCAAGGATCTGCTCCAACTCTTCAATCGTATAGCCCGCCGCCACCTGACGCCGACGCAGCTCATTGCCCTCAAACAGCGGCTTTTCGGTCACCGCGCTCAACACATCGTCCAGCTCATGGATCTTGCTGACCCAGTCACCAAAGGGCTGGTTGCCCGACAGCTTGTCCTTGATCTCAGTGTCGTGGAACAGCTTGCCCTCGGTCATATCGACCGCAATCATCTGCCCCGGCCCAAGCGCGCCCTTGGCCACGACCCGCGCCTCATCCAGCGGCACCATCCCGGCTTCCGAACCCGCGATCAGCATGCCATCCGAGGTCACCACATAGCGCATCGGGCGCAGACCGTTCCGGTCCAGCCCCGCGCAGACCCAGCGGCCATCGGTCATCGCCAAGGCCGCAGGCCCGTCCCAAGGCTCCATCACCGAGTTGCAATAGGAATACATGTCCCGCCACGCCTGCGGCAATTCCACCGCCAGCTTGGACCAAGACTCCGGCACCAACATCGTCTTCGCCATCGGCGCCGAACGCCCCGCCCGCACCAAGACCTCAAACACCGAATCCAACGCCGCCGAGTCGCTCGACCCCGCCGCCACGATCGGTTTGATATCCTCGGCCATCTCACCAAAGGTCGCCGACGCCATGCGAATCTCATGGCTCTTCATCCAGTTGGTGTTGCCCTTAAGCGTGTTGATTTCGCCGTTATGCGCCAACATGCGGAAAGGCTGCGCCAGCCACCACTGCGGGAAAGTATTGGTCGAATAACGCTGGTGATAGATCGCAAAGGCGCTGACGAATTGGTCATCCTTCAGATCGGGATAGAACTCAGCCACCTGCTCGGCGAGCATCATGCCCTTGTAGATGATGCTGCGGCAGGACATCGACGCGATATACATCTGCGGCACCTGCGCCGCGATGGCAGCTTTCTCGATCCGGCGCCGGATCACATAAAGCTCACGCTCAAAGGTCTCCTCGTCCACGCCCTTGGCGTTGGAGATCAGGATCTGCTCAATCTCGGGCCGCGTTGCATTGGCCTTCTCGCCCAACACGGAAATATCCACCGGCACATGGCGCCAGCCATAGATGTAGTAGCCCATGCGCAGGACTTCGGTCTCAACGATGGTCCGGCACGTCTCCTGCGCGGCAAAGTTGGTGCGCGGCAAGAACACCTGCCCCACGGCAATCAGCTCATCCTCACGCGGCGTATGCCCGGTGCGGCGCACCTGATCGTAAAAGAACGGCACCGGAATTTGCAGGTGAATGCCCGCGCCATCGCCGGTCATCCCATCCGCGTCCACCGCCCCCCGGTGCCAGATCGCTTTCAACGCGTTGATCCCGTTCAGCACCACTTCGCGGGTCTTTTCGCCGTTGACGTTCACCACCAAGCCAACACCGCAAGAGGAATGTTCCTCTTCAAAGCTATACATGCCCTTCTCGGCCATCATCGCGCGTTTGGCTTCTTCGCGGGCTACCCAGGCGTCATCATATTTGGTCATGGCTTGGTTCCTTCCACAAATGCCGCAAATCCTGCTTCGACTTCGGCCTTGGTTTTGGTTTCGTGCTCCCCGGCAAAGGCATAGCCTGCGGGCTTCACATCAATGTAAATCTCGGTTGTCAGCTCTAGCCCGCCGGCGTCATCAACCAGCCCGGCACTAATGCTGTAATAATCATGCCCCGGCAGCGTCAGGTGATACCAAAGCGTCGTGCCACAGGCGTCGCACCAAGCGCGCTCGGCCCAGTCTGACGACGCAAAGCTCTTCACCGGCCCCTCATGGGTCAGGCTTCCGGGCTTCGCGTCGATCTCCAGAAAAGCGCTCCCGGTCCAACGACGGCACATCTCGCAATGACAGGCCCCAAGCGCATCCTTCAGCGGCTCGAAACTCAGCGTCACCGCCCCGCACAGGCATTTACCTTCCAAACGGCTCATGGCTTGTCCTCCACATGCAGGTTGCGCGCCTCGTAATCGGCTTTGCTCACCCGCTCCAAATCACCCGCGAGCGTCACATTGCTCGGCGCACGGTCGGCATAGACCACCCGCGCCAGCTTGGCCCCGCCAAAGCCGTCAAACAGCCCCGGTGCCAGTTCCAGCAGATGCGCATTATCGCCCTCGTGATCGGCAAACCAAACCGCCGTGCCGCAAGTCTCGCACCACGCCCGCTCGGCAAAGGAGGATGACGCATAGGTCCGGATCGGCCCCGCATAACTCACCTGCTCGCGCGGCACCTCAATGCCCATCTGCATGGACCCGCTCCAGCGCGTGCAGGGGTCGCAATGGCAGGCCGAAATCTCACCAAGCGGCCCGGTGACATCGACCGTGACCGCCCCACAAAGACAGTGCCCGTGATGCTTCTCTTCAGACATTCTTCACCTTCGCCCCGGCAAAGGTCACAGATGCTGACCTATCGGTCAAAAACGGGCGCAAGGGCATATGCACGCCCTGTGTACCTCCGGTGTACAGTTTGTGACATTTAACCTTTGGGTAATGAATCTTCATGTCATTCCGCAGCTATACGCTGCACCCCGTTGAAATCATTCAAGATTGCCTCAGCACAGTCGCGCCCGTCCTTGATCGCCCAAACGACGAGCGAGGCACCCCGCACGATATCCCCCACCGCATAGACACCTTCCAGCGCCGTCGCCCCGGTGACGTAATCGGCCTTGATCGTGCCCCAGCGGTTCACCGGCAGGTCCGGCTCATCCCAAAGCGTAGGCAGGTCTTCCGGCTCAAAGCCCAGCGCCATGATAACAAGGTCCGCATCCTCAACGTAATCCGCGCCCTCAATCACCTCAGGTGCCTGACGGCCCGTCACATCCGGCGCGCCAAGGCGCATCTTCTGCACCATGACACCCGTCACCGGATCGCCAACAAAGCCCTTCGGCGCGCTCAGCCATTCAAAAATAACGCCTTCTTCCTCGGCGTTTTGCACTTCGCGCTGGCTGCCCGGCATATTGGCCCGGTCCCGACGATACAGGCATTTCACGCTCTCCGCGCCCTGCCGGATCGAGGTCCGCACACAGTCCATCGCCGTGTCACCGCCGCCGATCACAACGACCTTCTTGCCAGCGGCATTCAGACGGCCATTCTCAAACTCTTCAACCGTATCGCCAAAGCTTTTGCGGTTAGAGGCCGTTAGAAAATCAATCGCCCGCTCAACACCAAAGCCACCCACACCGGGCGCTTCGATCTCGCGGGTCTTATAGACGCCCGTCGCGATGATCACCGCGTCATGCTTGCCGCGAATGGCGCCAAAGCTGATGTCGGTGCCCACGTCGCAGTTCAATTCAAAGGTCACGCCGCCTTCGACAAGCTGCGCATTGCGGCGCTCGACCACGTCCTTTTCCAGCTTAAAG
This sequence comes from Sulfitobacter delicatus, assembly GCF_900102535.1. Lineage (GTDB taxonomy): Bacteria > Pseudomonadota > Alphaproteobacteria > Rhodobacterales > Rhodobacteraceae > Sulfitobacter > Sulfitobacter delicatus. The sequence goes on from NZ_FNBP01000012.1 coordinate 97,439, forward strand.
CCGGGGATGCCATAGGTCAGCAGCCCGCCCGCACGGTCATAGCGGTCATAGATCGTGACCTGCACACCCGCCCGCCGCAGCATATCCGCCGCCGCCAGCCCGCCGGGGCCAGCGCCGATGATGCCGACGCTTTCCTGCCGCTCTTCACGCGGTGCCGGGGCTTTGACCCAGCCCTTCTCCCACGCGGTATCGGTGATGTATTTCTCGATCGAGCCGATGGTCACGGTGCCATGACCGGACTGCTCAATCACGCAGTTGCCTTCGCAAAGCCGGTCCTGCGGGCAGATACGGCCACAGATCTCGGGGAAGGTGTTCGTCGCCTGGCTGATCTCATAGGCTTCTTCCAACCGCCCCTCAGCCGTCAGGCGCAGCCAGTCGGGGATGTTGTTATGCAGCGGGCAGTGGGTCTGGCAGTAGGGCACGCCACATTGGCTACAGCGGCTGGATTGCTCGGCCGCCTTACGGTCGGCGTACTCGGCATAAATCTCGTCGAAATCCGTCCGGCGCAAATTGGGCGGACGTTTCTCAGGCATATCCCGCGCCACATCCGTAAATTTCAGCATAACCTGCTTCGCCATATACCCGTTCCTTCGACAAATTCCGTCAGAAGACCCGCATACGACAGCGCTTCAGTAAAGAAAAGACAGCAATGCTGACCTATTTAACTCTTTCCGGGCATTCACCCCGCCCAGCCCGCATTTTTATGCATCATTTAAGGTCCGATGCGGACCTAACGCCTCACGCCCCAGCCCAAAGCCCCAGTATAACAAGCCCACCGACAAGGATTCGCCACCAGCCAAACAGCGCGTAGCCATAGCGCCCCACGTAATCGAGCACCCAACGCACCACGATCACTGCCGAGATAAAGGCCATGACAAAGCCCACCGCGATCTCACCCATTGCCGAGGCATCGAGCACGTCACGGTTCTTATAGAGGTCGTAAGCAAAGGCACCCGCCATCGTCGGCATCGACAGGAAAAACGAGAACTCCGCCGCCGCCCGCTTGCTGGCTCCCAACATCAAGGCCCCCACAATCGTCGCCCCCGAGCGCGACACGCCCGGCACCATCGCAAGGCACTGAATAACGCCAATTTTCAATGCCATCGGCAAGGGAAACCGCATCGCGTCCGGCTCCGTCGTCGGCGGCGCGATCCGGTCGACCACAACCAAAATTATCCCGCCCAAAATCAACATCACTGCAATCAGCAAAGGCGTCTCAAACAGCACGGTCTTGATAAAGTCATGCGCCAGCACGCCCACAAAAACCGCAGGTAAAAAGGCCACCAGCACCGACAAGATAAACCGCCGCGCCTGAGGGTCATGGGGCGCCGCCGAGAACACCGCCCAAAGCCGCGCCGAATACACCGTCAGGATCGCCAGCACCGCGCCCAGCTGGATCACCACCTCAAAGGTGCGCCCTGCGCTCTCAAACCCCAGAAAATGCCCAGCCAGCAACAAATGCCCGGTCGAGGATACGGGAATGAACTCCGTCAGCCCCTCCAGCAAACCCAGAAAGGCGGCGATCAGCGTCGTATTACTATCCATTAGCCTTGGCGCAGATTTCGCGCCGAAGCTTTGATGGCGTCATACTGCCCAGAGGGGCGGAACCGCCACAGATAGTCAGGCAAGACTGCCTCCATCGTGACCGGCGTGATGCCCAGCTCGGCAAAGCCCTTGGCGTCTGCACCCACAACATTGTCGTTGCGCAGGTTTTTGACCTGATCCCGCGTCAGCATGGAGTTTGTGAACAGCCCCAAAGACACGGCCTGCAACATGTCAAAACCAAAGGCCATCACGCGCGCCACCACCCAAGGCATATTGAGCACCAGCCTGCGCCGATGGACCACTTTAAGCATCCGCTGCATCAACCCCCTAAAGGTATCAACATCCGGCCCGCCAAGCTCATAGATCCCCGGTGCGGCCAACCCCAACACGGCCTTTTCCGCAGCCTTGGCCACGTCATCGACATAGACCGGCTGAAAACGTGTATCCGCCCCCACCACCGGCAGGATCGGCCCCATACGGGTCATCCCGGCAAAGCGGTTGAAAAAGGAATCTTCGGCCCCAAACATGATGGAGGGGCGCAGGATGACCGCCTGCGGCATGTGCTTTAGCACCCCGGCCTCGCCCTCACCCTTACTCCGGGCATAATCACTGTCGGCGTCCATGTCGGCCCCGATGGCAGAGATCTGCACCATGCGCGGAACGCCCTCTTGGGCGGCCAACCGCGCCACGCGCTCGGCCCCTTCTGATTGGACTGCGTCGAAACCGTTTTTGCCGCTTTCGACCAGCACGCCCACGCAATTCACCACCGCATCTGCCCCACGCAGCGCTGCACGGACCGAATTGTCATCACGGATATTACACAGGATCGGCTCGACCTGGCCGACAACGCCGTAGGGGCGCACAAACAGCGCCTCATTGGGGCGCCGCACGGCCACCCGCACCCGCCAGCCGGCCTTGGCCATCCGACGCGCGATATAGCGTCCGACAAACCCCGAACCGCCATAAATCGTGACCAGCTTAGACATTCTGCCGCTCCTGTAGCTTATTCTTTGACAGGATGTACCTGCGCGCCGCCCCTGTAACAAGGCAAAACCCCTAGCGTCGGCGGTCTTTGGGACGGATTTTCAGGAATTCCGCCAAAATGCGATTGACAGCCGCCCAGCCGAGCCTTAGAGCACCCCACACGATACGTGCCCAGGTGGCGGAATGGTAGACGCGCTAGCTTCAGGTGCTAGTACTGGCAACGGTGTGGAGGTTCGAGTCCTCTCCTGGGCACCAATATTCCCCGATAAGTGATTGATAGTATTTGGCTTTTAAAGCCCCGCCCAAATTCAATCCACCCTCCAGCCCACCTTTCACCTGTCGAACGAATTGCATTGCGCAATACTGCACACTGATGTGATAGCCCGGAGAAACGGCAATGCCTGCCATAAATAGCAGTTTGCACGAGGCAGCGGCACAAGGTGTTAAGTGATCCATTGCACGGAGCATTAACAGTGCCATATAAAAGACCTGTTAGAGCTTTCTACATCAAACAGATTGTGAGACTTGCTAAGACCACAAGATCACAGCAAAAAGACTTATTCTGCTGATCCGCACCAGACGGCGAAAGCTTGGCCTCCACTCATGCGCACGCCCAAGACAAACAATTGCGTAAAGGTGCAGTCGAGAAACCGGCATGAGGGCAGAACCACACCACAGCGTCTGTCGGCCAGCACCAGATTGGCCGTCGAGCAACAAGCCGCCATACGTACTGTGTCTGCGATGTGACCAACCACCTGACAGACAGCTTAGCATCAGAGCGCGGCTAAGGTCGCGACTTTTAATCAGTGGGTCGATGGTTCGATCCCATCACGGCTCACCACTTTATCTCGTAGATCAAGTGGTTGATCGGCGCCAACTGGATACCGCCTCTCCTTTATAAACATCAGCGGGATAAAACAGGTTAGATTTGCCATGGGTTCGTTTCCTAATCCTTCTACAAAGCAGGGCCCACTGGAACGGTTAAACGCTGCTGATGTTCAATTGCGCAACGAAGCGGGAGATTATACCTGCGCCTTACCGGAGGCTTTCACAATCCAGTATTATCTGGCCATCGCTCGGATTTCTTATGGCCTTTCGCCTACCAGTTACTGGTACTATGATGGCCCCGACGTTCTTCCATTTGAGATCTACTCACGCTGTAGGAAAGGTCACTTTACCATCGCGAACATTCAAGGCTTTACTGATCTCCCAAAGACTACCTGCGTGGCTCAGCGCAAGGAGCATTGCCGAGGAAATCGAATGCCCGCAATTACTGAAGCATTAGAGGTTCTTGCTAGAGCAGAAGGGCTATCGGTTGAGTTTGAGAGCGTAAAGAATGAACACCTTTCGAAGTTCCTAGCTACACAGGATTATGAGAGCACCCTGGAAGAATGGAAAAAATATGTGCCTGACTGCCTCCCCATGGATCTGCTTCCAAGTCCAAGTATGATTTGGCGGGCGCCTCCTAGGGTTTGAGCCGTCATGATAGGTAACCTCGTAGGGTAGTAGATTCCGAGATCTGGAATTTTGTTAGATTCCCGGCCCGAAAACCCGCTTCTGTAGCTTTCAGGGGGTATTTCTGATCTATCCGACCCGATTTGTAAGCCTTCCTGGTGCCCGCGCTGTAGTATAACCTCACTACAATCCGACCAGATTGATGAGAGGATTCCGTATCCTTCGATATCTGGACCCCCGACTGGGAAGAGATCAGGCTTTGTGGCCCCCGAGCCTTCAGGTTCTAGTGGTTGGTTTCCCCTGATGACACCGTTTTGAACATTTCCCAGAAGCTGCTCAATTGTGACATCAGAAGAGGTCTTTTGGGCAGCTTCTTGAGCGGTTTTTTTGGCGGCATCAGGCAAGTATTTATTGATAGTGTTCCGGCTCACACCAAGCTTCTTGGCCAGCTGTGAGACGACGATCTTGTCACCAGCAGCCCGCAACTCAGAGACCGCATCGAGGACGATCTGGCGCTTCTTGTCTGCGTTCTGTTTAGCAGCGTACCGACCGCCAATGGCCTGGCGCTCATCGATCTCCATGCTGTCATTGATGAGGCCTGCCCGTTTGCAGGCGCCGCGATCTTTGGTGCTGCCGGATCCGGAATAGACGTTCCAGGTCCACCAGCTGATCGACTTCGCAGTTTCATGGATTTCGTGGTCTGGGAGCAAATTATCTGAGAATTTGGTCTCATTGTATTTTGCGCATTGCTGAAGCATGTAGCGATACAGGTGCTCCTCCGAAGAAGCTTTCGCTTTGAATGCATACGCGAGATATCTAATATTTGAGAATAGATTGCAGTTTTTGCCTCGTGCCGCGTACTCCTCGTCGAAAGAGGCGCCAATCGTTCTCTCCAGATACGACTGATCGGAGCCTTTGCCATCGAAAGGGGCGGCATGAGTTGCCCGCTTGGAGCCATCAGCAGACCTGAACGATGTCTTCTTGGCCTTTGGTGGTGGAGTGTAAGTGATCTGCGCAGGATGAATAGGCGCGTTCTCAGCTTCAGTGATAGCCTCATCCAGTTCCGCAAGCGTCCAAGTACGATTATCGCCTTCGACGACGTCCCAATATAATTGCTCGCTGCTATAGTGGCGTAGTTTAGCTGGATTTTTGGTTGTGATCGGGTTCACGGCCTCGACGTAGCTGATAGTGCCGACCAATCTTGCTAGGCGGCGGGCAATCAATCTGTATTGGTTTGCCTGCTCGTAGTCGTCCATCCAGATCGGCGTGTGGAGCCAGTAAATGAGATGTGGACGGTTAACCGAGAAATCTTCTGAAGGCTCAGGATCGCTTGGAGAGCGTCCGCCAAAGTTGGCGCTGTTTGCTGTGAAAGTTTTCGGCATCGGCATGCCGATTTCACGCATGTCAGACGGACGAATATTGCTGTCTACATCAAGGACGATTGCGATCCGGCGTTCAGGCGCACGTCCTTTTTTCGTTCTGAGTGGTGGGTGGAGATCGATATAGTGCGCATCGACATAATCGAACAATGGCAGTTTCTTTATGATCTTTTTATCTTCATTGGCACACCGGCTCCACGTCGACATGTGCTTCAGATGTAGGTAGTCTGTCACTTGCAGCGGCAGCAGCAAAGACATGTTCATGTCGTTGCCGATTGAGAACCGGAACTTATTGTCCCAGCGGACCTGCGCCGGGCTGCGAGCCTGCTTCTTCTTGGAAGCTGACTTAGTTTCTGATGCTGTATTAGTTGAAAAATGTCTATGATCTAGCCGTGCCATCGGTGGCCAGCCTTCTGGCCAACCGCTGTAGCTTTGTAAGCACGCGCACGTGGTGAAGGCACAATTGCCTCAAAGAAAAAATGTGACGCAAATTCTTTTTCGAAATTGGACTGCATTCTATACACCTTTGATTGCATTCCCAGTGGTATGGCGGCCGATGCGATGCCCAGGGTGATGCTGACGCGAAATTGCGCCCATTATTGATATTGGGCACAGTATCGAGTTGTGGTTAAAACGCGGTTAAAGCTGTCCGTATATTCAGGTTGATCCGACGATTTTTTTGTTAACTCATTTGCATTTAGCCAGTGTGCAACCTAAATTTTAGTTAGGCGCTGCCTTCCCTGTGCTAGATGCCTCCCCATGCTGCGCACCTCGCTGTATGGTGGGTGTTCGCGGCCAAATCGTATGAGCCCGTCGGTCACATGACTGGCGGGTTTCATATTTTCCTGACGCTTTCGACGAGGTCCTAAAGAGCGGACTGATACTGGACGGGGCGTTTCATATATCTGTCTGGGTAAGAGTCTCAGGAGCGTCCCGTATCCGTACACTGCGCGACTTCACATAGGGGCTTAAGCGATTTTCTCGCTTACTTGTGCAGGCCGCTTACAATGTGTACCTTTATTATGTGCGGGCGAAGCGCATTGCGCTAGTTCCCCTGGCAGGGACTAAACTTAAAGCACGGGCATGTCCCAGCTTAGGCTACTTCTAGAAATTCTAGGAATCCAAACTGTGAGATTATTGCGCCCGCACATTTTTTTGAGGCAGTTGATTGAACGAAGAAGAAAAAGAACAGCCTGGCGACCCTTTTGGGAATATCTGGATTACATCCCGAACACGGATGCAGTCGCACGCGAAATATACGCGGTATGACCTTATATCGCACATCGTACTTACAGCGTACTCAGTCTTGCTTCTGGGGTTCTCTGTTTTCTCAAGGCACTTGAGCGAGACCAAGCTCGGTCCATACACGTCAGAGGTGTCGATAGTGCTTTCCCTTTCGGTGCTATGCGCTTCGCTCGTGATTTGGGGCCTCAAGTTTGGGAAAACCGCTGATCAGCACAGAGAGTGTTATCTGGCCTTACAACGTCTGTACGATGACGAAGATGCTCGGAAGAACGTTGCAACATATCATCAGATTCTTGATCGATATCCAAACCAATCAGACTTCGACTATGAAGCGATGCTATACAAAAATGTTTGGTCTCAGAACAAGGAGCTTAGGGATCGTTCCGGTGTTTTGAAATATAGCTGGTGGAGAGCTAGAAAGTTCGAATTCCGGCAGCTTAGCCGAATTTTCGGCACATTATTTGTACTTACCTGTCCAGTAATTTTTCTAGCAGTTTTGTATGTCGCAGGATGATCAACCCCTCACCTTCGATCATGTTTTTTCGGAGCCGTACCTGAGATCGGTTTTTGAAGATCGTTTAAAAGATGCCAAGTTTATCGGGTTAGACGGAGTTTCGGTGTGTTCCTTCAGAAGGGACTTGGATGCTGAGATTGCGCTGATCAGTCGAAAGGTTTTGTGTGGAGAGTTCGACTTTACGAGGTTTCGAGAAAAACTGATCCTTAAGACGTCGCGAAAACCACCCCGCCAGATTTCGATACCAACGGTGCGAGACGCCATAGCCCTACGTGCTCTATGTGATCACCTCACACATCAGTTCCGCGAGTGTAGGATGCGGCCACCGCATGACTGCACAAAAAGGGTTGCGATTGCCGCGAAACGGGCGGCTGCTTCGGATCGTTTCCTGCGGTTGGATGTCGTGAACTTCTATCCGTCAATCAATCATAAAATTTTGTTTGATCAGCTTAGAGGCAAGGGGGCTGACCCTAGAACCGTTGCATTGATTGAACGCGCTGTCACGAACCCTACAGGGTTTGATAACGGGGATGCATCCGAAGTTGGTGTGCCTCAAGGGCTGAGTATTTCGAATATTTTGTCCATGCTTTATCTGGAAGGCCTAGATGATCATTTTTCCGAGAAGTATCAGTATTTTCGATATGTAGATGATTTGCTCTTGATAGTTGCGGAAGCTGAGGCTGTCAGCGTTCACAATGAGATTGCGGATTATATGCAGGTTGATCTTGCCTTAAGGACCCATGAACTTGACCCAAAGCAGCCAGACAAAACTGCCATCACGCCTGTTGAATCGGGCACAGAATATCTTGGGTATCATATTTCGAGTACCGGTCTCAGAATTAGGGAGCGATCTTACAAGAAGATGTTCCGTGCGATTGTCGGATGTCTTCGACCGTTGAAAGGCACGGCACGAACTGAGCAGGTACTATGGAGACTGAACCTGATCATTACCGGATGCCGGGTTGAAGAAAGATCGGTTGGCTGGGTGTTCTTCTTCAGGCAATCAACCGATGTTGGGCAATTCCACAGGATGGATGCCTTTGTCCGCCAACAACTCAAGCTGTATGGCCTTAAGGATCACATTTCGAGTGTGAAGAGGTTTGCTAAAGCCTACCACGAAACAAGATACAACAGGGGTGGCACGACCTACATACCCGACTTTGACAACTTCACACTCGCGGACATGATGAGAGCTATTCATCTGGTCAAGGGTACGTCTCTTGAAGCGCTTGGAACAATGGATCGGTCCGAGGTCGAGGATATCTACTGGAAGATGGTCAAACGCGAGGTGGCCAAACTCGAAAGAGAGACCGTTGATTTTTTTACCTACGGATCATGAGTGGTTTTTACCTCACTTGGCGCATAAGTCATAGCTTTAGCAGCCCTCTGATGTCACTTGTCGCGGTTCACGTTGTCCTTTTTTGAGCGATCGGGGTTATCCCTAGCATACTCTCGGCCGCCGATTTTAACGATGTGTGCATCAGGGTGTTCGCCTTTCTTAATTTCGGCGACGATGTTGCGACGAGGTACGTTTTTCCTGCTACCGACATCGTAATGTTCATTTCTTCCACCTGGGCCATCACCCTTGCCCTTAATTCTCGTCATCGTATTCTCCTTCTCAGAACTATCAGAAAACAGGCAAGGACTGGGTTAGACAACGGTCTCACACCTAGACTTGCTCAGAACCGCCCTCGATAATACTATATATCGTATCATTGTTGTATGCGTTAACTTCATATTGTTTTTGTGCCGCCCCTTGCTATGTTGTCCGGGGTCTATCTTGGGAGGTTTTAGTTCCCTGCGCTATCGCTCATCGAACCGGTCATTCATTGCCAGTTCAAAACCTCTATACTGTTTGAATTCCCCGACTACAGACATCATGCACCTCTGAGCCATGCAGACTTATCTCGAAAAACATCAGCCGGTGAAGAACGTCGCCCGGTTCTACCGAATGGCAGTTTTGCCAAACCTGTTTGGCGAATGGACGCTCTGCCGCGAATGGGGCCGGATAGGGCATGGCGGCCAGGCTCGGATGGATTGGTTCGTAAATGAAGAACAGGCCGTCGCGGCTCTGATTGCACTGGAAGCCTCTAAGCGTCAGCGTGGCTATTGGGTGGAGCCTCAGCAGCTGGCGATGTTTGATCTGATCAGTTGAGTCACATCTCAGTTCTTCAGCTGGATTTACAACAAGGTTGCCAGTATGTTCGACTTTAGGTCAGCAACATTGAAAGGCAGAGTATGCGGGGTGAAAACGATAGCAGCAGCAGAGAAACGACGCCTGCACCAGTCATGGAGACAAGGCAGCAGAGCAGTGAGAACGTTTCGATAAACTCGCAAAAGCCCCTGGCAAGCGCTCCCGTCGCGTCGCCACCGCCAAAGCCAAAGAGATAGGCGTAGTGGCGAAGACCCCGAAACCTCCCCCAGTCAAACTGCCTCCGCGAAAGACAACATTCGGGGTCAAAGTCCAAGGGTCACAGCAGCCCATTGCTGCTGCACCTCGAACACCACCGCCACCAAAACCCAAAAGGTGAAACAGATGGCAAGAGAGCCCGCGCCCCCGCCTGTCCCCCGCCCTTCAAGCATTCCCCGCTCAACACCCGAAACGAATACGAGACCTAGCCCGAGCGCACCGATTGCGCCGCCGCCCCCAAAGAGGTAAAAAATGCAATCATCCGAAAATCAGACGCCGATATCAGCTAGCGGGCGGGTCTTCATCCCCGACAACGCCAGACCCCTTCCCAGTTCTCCGTCCTCGTCGCCACCGCCGAAGAAGTGAGGGGGCGTGCCTGATGCGCACTTCTGCGATTTCTGCGGCAGTAATGATCGTTAGTTCCGGCCCCCAGTCGCCATGCTCGGGATCAATCTTTTCCCATTCACCGGATTCCTCGTCTCGGTAGTCAGTCACATAGAGTGCGATAGAGCCGTCTTGCCCGAGTATCATTGGGCCAAAGGGAGCCTTCTTGAAGTCGTCAAGACGCTCGCATTGCAGTGTTACCCCGTCTTTTTTTACAACAGTGATCTGGGACGGTCCGGAATCTTCTCGATTGATAACCGTTTCCCATGCAGCGGTATTTCTGTCTGATGACGATATCCCTGCACCACGTAGAATTTCTGGAAGGCTGTGGGCACTCACTCGACGCCAGATAGCAGCGACAACCAGTGCAGCCACTATGCCCCCCACACTGGCAGCATATCCGGCCCATAAGGGCAGTGCGCCAGCATGGGTGGGGATTGTAGGCTTCCATGCCAGATAGATTGCAAGAAGGAGAGCGGATGCGGCTTGCGATATGAAGGCAAAAACGAGGGCAATCGCTAACGTGTCCAAGGTCTGGTGGGTGCTATCGCGCCCTGTATAAGCCAGTCGATAAGATAGATACCCGGCAACCAATATTGCTAGGGTTTGATAGGGTAGCTGTAAGAGTCTTTCGATAGCTTCCATGCCGATAGTCAGAGCACTGTTTCACCGCGCCTGCAACATGGCCGGACGCAGTCATGCCACGGGTTAAGCTCGAAAATCTCACGACTACCTCAGAGGTTCTATCCCCTGCGAAATGCCACATTTCCATCCTTGGGGCCTAAAAAGATGTCATCATACTTTCTCTCCATAATTTCATTGATTTTATGGCGTTTGATCCCGCTCAGCCTGTCGATGGATCCCAAGTCGTGCCCGTGTCCGTGCAGGCGCCAGATATCCTTATTGTTGCCTGGTTTGAGCTCGTAGCCAGAAGTCAGGACATGCTCGATGAATTGTTCGGGTGACCTATCGGCCGCCCATTTTCGCATCTGAGCTCGAATTTTCGGGATCGAGAGATCGGCTTCGACACCGGCGGTGCGCGCTTTGCGCTTGATGACCTGGTGACTGGTCGACGTGTAGCTGCTCTCAGCTCTAAAGGATTTCCAGTTACCGCGTTTCAGACCGGCAGCCTCAGAGGCGTCTTCGAGTGCTGCTTGGTACCGACTAAGATCGAGATCAGGCTGTTCGCGGGCTAGGGCATCGTAAACCTCACGATTAAAGCGTCCCGGCGTGATTTCGTGCCCGGTTCGCAGCTCGGCTAACCTACTGATCTTCTCATTCCGCATGTGAGTGAACTTGCTATCGAGCACCCGGCCAGTGTCCGTATCCAGTTCAGGCACCGCGAAATGATAGTGGTATTCGAAGCCAGCGCCCTCTTCTCTTGGCTTCTTATGAACGACGGCTGTGATGCGATCTTTCATATTTTTAGTGACGCCATACTCTTGGCAGACGTTATCCAGGATCTGTCCTAGCTCGTGCCCGCCAAGTTTTTCACCAGGGGCGATAATGAGGTGTCTGACACTGAACGCACGTTCTGCCAGTTTGGCGGTGATGCCCATGAGTTGAATTTCGGCCTGCGTGCCTTGCAGCCAACCGATTTTCTCGTTCTCGCTCTGGTTACCAAAATAGGCTGCGATGGCGCCGGTATCAGAAACTGGAACGCGGGTGCTTTTGATGATCATGCCAGCAGCTCTCCTAGGATCCTAGCATAGAGCGCTTGTACCTCTTTGATGGTCGTCTCGAGCTGCTTGAAATGGCTCTCGGTAAGCTGGTCTGATTTGCGCGCGGTATGTACCTGAGCCAGCGCCTGATTGAGGTTGCTGCCAACGGCCCCCAGCTCACCGGCGAAGCGCATGGCGCCCCTGCCCTCCTCAGTGATCTTGTGATTGGATCCACGTCGCGCCCGGGGCAGCACGCGTTCGGTCTCAGCACCCAATGACTGTGAGATTAGGTGGCGGGCCCACGCCGTCGGAGCGACATCATGTCGACGTGCAGCAGCCACCAGACGAGCATACAGGTCATCATCAAGTCTGAGACCTATCTGGTGGCTCATCTGTCTGCTCTCTGACCTGCTCATGCCTGCTCTCCTTTCTGGTGGGCGATGGGAACCATCCCCGGGGGTCAACGGGGGGCCTAGCCCCCCTTGCCAGGATGTTACGGACCGGCGTGTGGCGGCGGCTAGCAACACAACTGGCTGTCAAAATAGAGAGCTATGCACCAACCATTTCGGAATCGTTAACCTCACCCTTGCAGGGGAGCATTCCGATGCATGTCAGAAGACCAGAAGAGGACCCGCAGGAGACCTATTCGGGGGAGAGAGGATGGGAGCCCTATTCACGAAAATAGGGCTTCCCTATCCGAAAATATGGCATGGGGCGGGAACTTCATGCCCCAATTGGCATCGACAGTTATCGACACTAACCTATGGGGAACCTAAGGGAAAAACTTGTACCTGCCTTAAAGTCATAAGCGTGCGACCCGTGGAGTTGCATGACCATCCCCTTAATAATTTTTGTGCCCATTCCTGAGTGACCCGTGTTGGGATCAAACCCAGGTCCGTTGTCAGCGATGATCAGTTCAGCTGTGTCTTCCGTCAAAAGCTTAAGACCTATGCGGATCTCAGCATCTGTCATATCTATGACGGCATATTTCAAAGAGTTGGTGACAACTTCATTGATCAGCATAGCTAGAGAGGTGGCCTGGTCGTGGCTGATTGGGATCTGATCCACGTCAAGGTTCAAACGCGCGGGCGAGCCATGTGCTTTAAAGATATTTTCCGTCACTGAGGCGATAAATGCTGGCGCGTCCAGAGCAGCGTATTTGTCGTAGTTGTACATATGCTCATGTACAGTAGCCATCGCCGCTAGTCGCAATTTGAAATTGGTCTCCACTTCGGGGGTGAGTTTCTGCATGCCTACAAGGGCTTGCATCGCTTGCATGTTGTTTTTAACTCTGTGGTGGATCTCGCGAAACAGCATTTTATTTGTCTCGAACGATGCTTCCAGCTTTTCATTTTTCACAACATCTCGCCTAAGAAGGCTGATGACCCAAAAGGCGCATGCGGCAAGCGCGAGAATGGATGGAATGACGATCGCGAGGAAAACCCAGACACGTCGCCAAAATCGCTCCAACGCTTCACTATAGCCCATCGAGGCAATTGTAATGAGCTTCCCTTCGGGAACGGTCTGATATCCTACAAACCGTTTTTCGCCATCTACAGGAGACTCGCTAATATAGGTGCCTGCGTTTGAATTGAGCAGGTGATCTTTGAATATTACATGTTGAGTGAGGTCCACCGAGCCATCGACAGGGGGATAACGGGCCACCAACATGCCATCACTGCGTAGAATAGCCAGTGTCGATCCTGCCCCTAGGTCGAGAGAGTCTAGCAGTTCCCCCAATAGGGCTGCATCGAACGAAATTATTGCAACGCCTATGAAGACGCCCTCCCGTTCAAGCCGTCGGCTGAACGTGAATATTGGACTGCCATCGATGCGACTGGTGAGAAGTGAAGAAGTGAAGAACTGCTGTCCTGAGGCGGGACCCGTAAAATACTCTCTGTCGCGAACATCAATGTTTGAAGCGTCGGGGTCGGTCGTATAGAGGGTTCGCCCGTCAGCGGAAACGATGTAGGCTTTGGCGCTGCTGGGCAGCCCTTCGAGTGAGGCCCGGATGCTCGTTAAGGTCGCAGGGTTGTCGGATTCAACATCGGGCCCAAGGGCGACGACCATCTGGCGCAGCGCTTGCCTGGCCACCTCAACGATCCAACCGGTGTTGATCTTTACTGCCTTGGCGGCGGCCGTCACTGAACTCTCTGCTCTATCTTGGGCAGCGTTGTAGCCTTGATAGATGAGCGCCCCCACGATGCTGGAATACACCAAAAAGGTGACGGCAATGAAGATAGTTGCAGCACGAGCTGAACCAACAATCGCTCTGGTTACCATGTAACTTCCTTCACGGACTGGCCCTATCTAAGGTTATAGTGCTCAGATAACAGCTTGGAACTAGGAGGATTCCCGCCGAAGTCTACGGAGATAAATCGTCGTGCCACGGTAATGATGTCTGATCGACCCAGCAGCCGGATTGGCACAGCCGCCAAGTTTATGTCTTACAAGTTAGAATAAGTTGGAACTAGATGGCCCGCCTTTGGTTAAGGTACGTTATCTAGTGGGGTTTGAGAATGAGCAGCAGAGTAGTTTTGTTGGTTGAGGATGAGGCGCTCATTCTAATGGATATTGAAGCCGCCCTTGTTAATGAAGGATTTCAAGTCGTGACGGCTATAAATGGGTCAAAAGCCGTAGAGGCCTTCGAGGCAGATCCGATGAGCATCAGTGCTGTCGTGACCGACATTAACCTAGGTAAAGAGCCCAATGGATGGAACCTCGCCAGGCAAATTAGGCAGCAAAAGCCAGAGATGCCGATTGTATATATGACTGGCGATAGCTCTCACGAGTGGGAGGCTGAAGGCGTCCCAAAGAGTGTCCTGATACCAAAACCATTCGTTCATGCTCAAGTTATTACAGCGTTGGCCACGCTTATGAGCCATTCCAGTCAAGCCTAGCTCCATCTTTACGCAATTCATTGTTAGGAGGAGTCCAACAGAAAAGGGTTCCGGCATTCCCTGCGATGTAAGTGAAAGGCAGGTCCGGGCCGTTCGCGTAGGACAAGTTATTCTGCATTCGCACAATGCTTCGGAGCAACATTCGGTAAAGAGGGTTCACCTCCTTCTTTCGCCGCATGGTGCATCTAACAGGCTGCTGAAAAAGTCGGCCCTCGACGCGGTTATGGGAACATGATTCACTTTCAGCATGACAGCGGCGGCGGGAGGTGGCGATGCGTGGGACGGACGAGGCGAGCGGGTCGCTGTTCAGCTATGTTGATCTTGAGGAGCGGGTTCCGGAGCGTCATCCGCTGCGGTTGATCCGTCGGGTCGTCAATGACGCGCTGGCGAGCCTCGATGCCGAGTTCGCCGCGCTCTACACCGACTTTGGCCGCCCCTCCATCGCGCCGGAGCGGCTGATCCGTGCGAGCCTTCTTCAACTTCTGTTCTCGATCCGCTCGGAACGGCAGCTAATGGAACAGATGGACTACAACCTGCTGTTTCGGTGGTTCGTCGGCCTTGGGATCGACGATCTGGTCTGGGTCCCTACGGTGTTTACCAAGAACCGTGATCGGCTGCTGACGACCGACATGTCGCGCAAGCTGATGGCCGCGATCCTGGCGCACCCGGAGGTCCGTCCGCTCCTCTCGGATGAACACTTCTCGGTAGACGGCACTTTGGTCAAGGCGTGGGCGTCCATGAAGAGCTTTCAGCCGAAGAACGGCGCACCGCCACCGCATGACGATGATCTTGGCGGACCGCCGCCACCGACCACCGCGACCTCCGCAAACACCGAACGGCAGCCCCAGCAGACAGAGACGCAGCCGATGCCCGACACGCCCCGCCATATCCGCAACGCCGCAGTGAACTTCCGGGGCCAGAAGCGCTCGAACGCAACCCACACCTCTGTGACGGACCCCGATGCCCGTCTCTACAAGAAGGCGCCGGGCGCCGCGGCGACACTGTGCTTCATGGGGCATACGCTGATGGAGAACCGCAGCGGGCTGATCGTGCAGGCCGATCTGACCCACGCCGATGGTCACGGCGAGCGCAAGGCGGCGCTCGAGATGATCAACCGACACTCCCCTGGCTCGACCCGGCGCCTGACGCTGGGAGCAGACAAGGGTTATGACAGCGCCGAATTTATTACCGCACTTAGGCGCATGGTTGTGACGCCGCATGTCGCGCAGAAGGCTCGGCATTCCGCAATCGACGGGCGAACCACCCAGCATCCCGGTTATGCCGCATCACAGCGGCGCCGGAAGAAGATCGAGGAACCCTTCGGCTGGGCGAAAACCGTGGGCGGCATGGCCCAGACTGTTCATCGCGGCCTCGACAGGGTCCGCGCCCAATTCACAATGACCATGGCAGCCTGCAATCTGGCCAGACTACCGAAACTCCTTGCCACCTGACGAGGGGGTCAAACCGGACCCGGCGTCCGCAGCCGCAAAGAGTCACCTTCAAACCGTGATGGCAAGAACAGCGTCCTTCAAAGCCAACTTCTTCAGCAGCCTGCTAATGCGGCATAACCTTAGCGTAGGATCCGTGCGTCGTCCGGCATCAGCCCCTCATATCGACGATAGTTCGCGCTGCTAGCGAACTAGGATGCTAGGATGCTAGGATGCTAAAATGCTAGAATCATATGAGACACATCGAGCTCCCTCACGAGGTGCAGCAGCTTGTAGAACTCTGCAAAAGAGAGATGCAGGCGACTGAGGTCTGGCTGTTCGGCAGCCGTGCTCGAGGCGACCATCATGAAGATAGCGACTACGATCTGCTGGCCGTGGTGCCTGATGACGCACCTGCTGACATCGACAGTCCACAGGCTGCTTTCAGACTCAGAAGGAAATCAGGCGCTCACGCAGACCTACTGACAGCGCGCAAGACTGATTTCAATGAGGCCAAGGTCGTGCCAACCTTGTTTGCGCACACAATCGTCACCGAAGGCGTCCGCCTTGATAAAGGTTGCCCTTTCACCTCGTGAGTGAAGCTTTCTTTGGGAGCCGTGTCGTCTGCGGCCAGGTCGCCTAGCACTGGCTGCAAACAGCACGCCTCTCGAAGTCGTGCCGGTCCAAGCCATCAGGCACCTGATGGCGCTTCAGTGTTATTGAATGACTACACTGCCAGCAGCGCACCTCCACATGTGTCGCTAGATTACCGAACATTGGATCCGATACATCATCAGACGACAAAACTGGCCTCGGCGCTCACCAAGAGCTGCTCCACCTGATCTCGACCAAAATGGCTGTCCAGCAGATCCTGAGGTGGATGCATTTTTAGCAATGGATGCGGCCTGGCGAGCCACTCTCGTGCACGATCCTGATCTTTCAGCACCCGTTCCGCGAGTTCGATCACCTCATCTCTGGTCATCTGTTACTCCCCCCTTGCTAGCATCCTAGCACTGTCACAAGCTGTCACAGCTACCCAGCCATGAAAATATGAAGCCTCAGAAAGTTTCTGACAAGATCATCTTATCCATGTTCCTAGCACCCTAGCATCCTAGGAACCTAGGAGATGTCCTCCGTGAGTTGAGTGACCTGCTGTTCCATCTCAGATATCCTATTCAGAAGGTGATCTCGATCTCGCGCAGGCTTCCCTATAACCGGTTTGAGTACAGCAATGGCCGCAGGCTTGTCAGATATGATCTCTTTGACTCTAGCCAGGTGACACCGAAGAGGAAGCCGCCGGAACTCTAGCTGGCCATAAAGGTGATCAACGAAGAGGTGATGTAAAAACAGGGACGCACTTGAGCGCCCCTATGATCACATCGCTCGAACAGAACTACCCGCACTGAGGTCATCATCATCTTGTTCCGCGAGGTGTGTGCGGAAATCCTCTACGGCAGATGCAGCGTGCTCCTCAATAGAGCCGCAGTATAGGACGCCTACCGCTACCACGTAGCCGCAGATCTCATGCCCCAGGCGATAGAAATTGGTATCCTGATCATTGTAGTCGCGGAGTTCCTCGATGCTCTCATCCCCTGCGAGCAGGTCTTGCGCCGCATCATCGATCTGAGAGGCTGCAATATCATCCTCCTCAAGATCACAACCCGCCAGAATGGCCTCTAGGAGCTCTCGGGGGGTGGATGGCTCCGCATGTTTATGTGCGCTGATCTGGGAAATATTTAGTTTTTTCATGGGTCTGCTCTAATTTTGTATCTGATATGTACAGTATACGTACTGCCCATGCAATTTACCGCAGGGTAAAGTACGACCATCTTTAACTGTGATTTAATGGTGAGAGAGGAGCCCTGATATATTACGCACGCACCTGAGCATGTTAACACCTCTTCTCAGGGCAACTGACTATGAACCAGACGGAACTGATTGAGCTCTGCACCCAAGTAATGGGCTCGGCCGAGAACGCTGAGGAATGGCGGTCCTCGCCCGCGATTGGACTGGAAAGCAAGCGTCCGTCGGATCTCATGGAGACCCAATCCGGCCGGGACCAGATGGAGATACTGCTGACGCAAATTCAATATGGCGTCTACATCTGACCATTGACCGCATCCGTTCTCTGCGTGATGATCGCCTTATGAACACGATTCTGCATACCTCGCGCCGAATATCCTGACCTTCAGGATACCCCACAACACCACTGTGGGAGGCAGCATGGGTATGCGGTCGGGCCTTATATCCCCGAGGCGCCAGATAAGCGTGAGCGAGAGGGTTCGAGTCCCTCGCCTCCTACCATCATAGATGTAGACCACACCTGTGCCACATGGAGGCAGGCGTGACCACAACGAGAGATGAGACCCGGCGACATCAGCGCGAAATTCACCGCCGAGCAGTTGTTGGAGAGATGACCTTGCCGGAGAGCGTGCGCTTTATCAGAGAGGGCCTAGGCTGGTCTCAGTCATATTTCACGGAGAAGTTCCACGTCACCGTCGAGCAGATCGAGGCCATCGAGAATGGCGAGATGGGGGAACTTTTCTAGGCTATGAGGCGCATCGGAAAGCCTTGGGGATTTGAGGTCCGCTATACGCCGAAGAACAGGCCAGACTAGATGTAGAGAGCACCGAGTCTCACGCTGGTACCGTGGGCACTATCGAGAGCATCGCAGTTGCTGCCAAAAGGTCTTCCAGCGGTCCCTGAAGTTTCATATTTTCATCGCGCACATCTGCAACCAGTGGATCATCAGCAACCGAGACCCAGCCTTTTCCTGCGGTCACCACAGTGAACTCCGCGATGTGGACCTCGAGCACGTTTGACAGCACCCCGACCAGCAGCGGTGGGCTCCCCTGCCCTTCTGGGAGGCTGATGCCACCTAGATGAGCCACCAGGTCGCTATAGGTGCCCTCGAGCCACTTCTCGAGAGGTTTATGGAGAACTGTTCTCAGGACGGCTGGCAGGTTCTCATCAGTCACACACTCGGCCGCTGCCAGCTCCATATGCCCGCTTGAAAACGGCAGTTGAGTGCTGCGCTGTATGCCATACCAGAGCCGTAGCGTTCGCCGAAATTCTGGGGTGCTGGGAACTGGCAGTTTGTCATCTATCTGGCCCTCGATCCAAAGGCCGATACGATCGCGCAGAGGCAGGTGGGATGGCATTTGGTGGCCCTCTTAGGGAAAGCCTAGCATCCTATAATACTAGAGCGCTAGGATGATAGGATGATAGGATGCTGCTTCATGGAGACGGTGACGCGCTAGCCTCTTCAATCTTCAGAGACCATTGACTCATAAGCTCGCCATGTTCCTGACCTCTGATGCAGGCTGCCAGCACCTCCCTGCCCCGGTCTCCAATTGTGATACGGCGAAGTGACTCCTCGTGGCCGTCAGGATCGAACGACGTTAATTTCCCGGTCGCCTCGCCTACGGCGGGCTCATAGGTTCTGATGATGTGATCAGGGCCGCTCCAATCAGACCAGCTGGCGTCATTGTTATCGTTATTATCCTCGACGTACTCGATCAGCCACTGAGTTGCGGCCCATTGCTGAACCTCAGCCGGATTGCTGTATGCATGCATGGCGTCACCACGCGTGTTTAGTCTAGTTGTCATAATTTTCTCCTGTTCTGTTGATGCCCTAATTGGCAAGCCGCCTATTCGGCGGAAAACAGGTCATGTGGGCGGCTATGTGTTCAATATAGTAGATAGATTGAATACTAGTTAAACTCCTCAAACTGCATCCTAGCATCCTAGGATACTATAGGGCAGCCATATTTTAGTGGCAATTAAGGACCATACTTCGCTTTTAGCATCTCGAATCCAGCTTCGAGCACATCAGCAGGCGTCACATCATGGTCGAGCGCCCAGCGACGAATGTCACGGCCGAGACCTTCACTGACCCGGAAATTCATCTGCTCAGTGGCTGTTCGCGTGCGCTTCTCAAGCTTCAGTGGCGCCCGGTCATGACGGCTTGCAGCCGGTGATGGATCCAGTTCACCAACCCGCTCAGCGGCATCATCGATTAGTCCAGTCGTATTCAATTTTTTCTTAGCCATACTATTGCTCTCCTCGTGTTATCTGCGTCACTTCTCTGGTGAGCAGGATCATATCTCTAGCTGCATCACTGCTTGGTGCGTATTCGATTGCGGTTTGAGCTGCGTAGGTGCTGTCCTGGTGAGCTGCCAAGCTGCGCAATGGTCGCAGGACAGTTTGCCCGTTTCTCGTGGCCATATCCTCAAGATCGGCGAGCACTTGTTTGTGCAGCGAACGACGGCCGTCGTATTCATTCATGACTACAGAGAAGGGGACTCCGATCTGCCGCGCGATCCGCATGGTTTTCGGCAGCACCTGAACATCATTCGCACCAGCTCGAGTGGGCATGACCGCGAAATCTGCGACGGATAGAGCGGTCCGCAGGTTTACCTCACCTGAGTGTTCTGGGGGCGTATCGATGATGAACCAATTGACGCCCTCGTTTTCCGCTTGGCTGATAAGATCCGGCAGCTGTTCAATGCGACCTACTGCAAGCTCCGGTTTGTCTACGCCATCTTCCTGTCGGCGTTCCACCCATCTGGAAGTGGTACCCTGGTGATCTGCGTCATAAATTCGAGTTTGACCGTCGAGACCTGTAGCAAGCGCTTGGGAGATGGTAGATTTCCCCACGCCGCCTTTTTGGTGAACCACTGAAATAACTATCATATTCTACCCTCTGCCCGCCTCTTGCTAGCGCCCTAGTATCCTAGGATATGGCTAGTAAAGGTTAATTTCTGTAACCACTGGAGACTACGAAATATGTGGCTGTGGGGAGGCGGAAGTGGCATTTAGCAATCTTCGCCGTCGAAGATCTTCTGCGTGTCGCTTTCGGTGGCGCACACCCAAGGTCTCTTCAGTAGCGCCATGATCCTATCATACTCCGGGCCATAGCTGAGCACATTAAATGCCTCAAGCACGTCAGCAGGGCGCATCCCGGCAGTATCCAGATACTTGGAGCGGACACCGATAGATCCAATGAATGTCATACTGCTCGAGCTTTGCTCTGGTATTGCGAACGGACAGTAGACTTCTCCGAGTTCAGCGGACCCGGTACAGCGGCAATCGTTTCCATCATCACAAGGCGCTACCCACTCCACATTATTCGTTCAGACCCGCGCGTCACGAACGCGGCCGTGCACATCAGTCACGAGGCTCAGGATCCAATTCTCACTGATACATCCTGACCATCCGCCAAGCTCATCCGGACTGGAGTGCAGAATGCTATGTGTTTCGTAGTTCATAACTGATCTCCGTTTTTCATAAAAAGTGCGCGGAGATCATCTATCTGGCGTTAAAGCTGCCGATCATATTTTCAGCAGGGTAGGGGCCTAATCATCATATTTTCTGTAGTCACTTTATAAGTAAGCGTTGGCCCGGGGTCACGTTGTAGGGTGTGATCCGGGCTGCGAGAACGAACCCATCTTATGATGGGGAGTGCGTTTCGCAATGTGCGCTACAAATTCGTTTCTCAGATCGCTTGGCGTTGAGATTTATGCGTCCGGCCACCGCCGTTGGTCGGATACCGCAAAGTCACAGGCGGTGGCGGACACGCTTGAGGTGGGTGCAACGGTGAACGCTGTCGCTGAGCGATATGGCATCCTTCCGAACCAGCTATCGGCGTGGCGTCGACTGGCCAAGCAAGGAAAGCTGTTGCTACCGGCGCCGGAGGCCGCTGAGCCGCTCTTCGCTCCACTGG
>NZ_FNBP01000013.1 GCF_900102535.1 Sulfitobacter delicatus
AACACGTTCAGTTGACTGGTACTAATTGCTCGATAGGCTTGATTTGATCCAGTAGAAGCAAGACTTCGACTTATCTATCAAAAGCATACACATACAATCAGTTGTACATGACTTGGAAATAACAACGCTTTGCGCTTCAGTGGTGACGGAGCGGGAACGGGCATCCTTCGGATACCCTGCCTCCCGCCGTCGCTCTGCAGAGCAGAGCGCTTTATCAGGAATTTATTTGGTTTGGTGATCATAGCGCGAGCAAAACACCTGGTCCCATCCCGAACCCAGCCGTTAAGTGCCGTAGCGCCGATGGTACTGCGTCTTAAGACGTGGGAGAGTAGGTCATCGCCAAACCTAATAAGTTCCTAGTATAAAGTATCTCTCGATACGATGACCAATAACAAAACCGCCGCAGCAAACAAGCTGCGGCGGTTTTGCGTTTGGGACGTAGCAATAAGCCTTCCATTCAAAGCAACATTAAGTTGGCGCCCACTTCGCGCGGGCCTTAGCTGTTGGCCAACTGAACCGCGTCTCGAATGCGTACAGGACAGCGTGGTGGGGCGGACAATCTCGCCAAGCCAACTGAGAATTACATAGAAAAGTGGCGCTCCCTGAAGGATTCGAACCCTCGGCCTGCCGATTAGAAGTCGGCTGCTCTATCCAGCTGAGCTAAGGGAGCACTGGCAGCGCTTATAGGGGTAAGCCTTGGCTCTCATCAAGAGGAACCCGACGCATCCCGGTGGGTTGGTCCTTTATCCGACAGACTTATTCAGGAGGACCACCATGACATTGCGAAACATCCTGCTCGGCGCGGCTTTGGCCACCGCGAGCACCGCCGCATTGGCCGAGGGCCATATGCAAACCGCCGCCACGGCTGAGGTTCAGGGCAAGGGCGAGATTGCCGGTTCCGTGATGCTCAACACCAGCGCGTCCGGTCGGACGCTGGTGAAGATCGACGTGACCGGCGTGCCTGCGGGCACCCACGGTGTGCACCTGCATGAGACCGGTGATTGCAGCGCGGACGACTTCAAATCCGCCGGCGGCCATATCGCCGGAGACCACCAGCACGGCGTGCTTGTAGAGGGCGGCCCACATCCGGGGGATATGCCCAATATGGTGGTAGGGGACGATGGCGTTTTGAAAGCCGAAGTGTTCCTCGACCTCTTGGACATCGACACGATGATCAAGGACGAGGATGGCGCGGCCTTTGTCATTCACGCTGACCCCGATGACTACCAGTCGCAGCCCTCTGGCGCGGCGGGCGACCGGATCGCTTGCGGAACCTTTGAAGCGTCCTAAACGGCAGTGAAAGAGCGAGGCCTTCCCGGAGAATACGGGGAGGCCTTTTCACAGAGCTAGACCAGTCGTGGTGATGCGCAAAAGCCACGCTTTGCCCCCTGCGCGAATACTGACAAAAGAATGACACAATTGCGTCCTTAATGTGTGAACGCGGCGATTATTCTGTGGCCGCTATTGTGCACTCTTTATTCGCGGGGGGACGACCCGTTGTCCCAGTATTCTTACACAACCTACTCTGCTGATGCGCTGATTTATGATGCGACATCAAATACATGGTCTTTGCGACCTGATTTCGATTCGAAACTCCATCTCATCAATCTGACCATCACCGACGATGACAATATCTTCGACGGCGATGCCGGGGCGGACGAGGTCGGTTCTGATACGAACCAAACTGGTGTTGTAACCGATCAGAACGGCAATACGATTGCTTCTGGCCTGATCTACGACGAAGAGTTCTTTGCGATCAGCGGCGGATCGACAGGCAAGTCGATCTGGATTGAAAGCATTGAGATTGACGGGGTGCATGTCGGCTATCTGGTCAGCAGCCCCATCGAACCGAACGCGACCTACAGCGGCATCTCGATTGCGAACAATGATGTCGATGACAGCAACGCGGCGAGCTACTCCACCTTTTCCGATGTCCCGCATACCGTCGATGGCACGGCCCTCGCGGATGCGATCGGCGCTGGATATAGCGACGGCGAAGGCGATCAAGTCGACGGGACGGACGGTAATAACGACGTCATCTATGGCTACGAGGGCGCCGATACGATCGACGGTGGCGCGGGTGACGACTATATCGACGGCGGGGATGACTCAGATAACATCTTCCTCAGCGACAACTTCGGCTCTGATACGATTGTCGGTGGCGAAGGCGGCGTTGACGACGATGTTCTGGACTTCACCAATCTGACGCAGGGCGTCTACGTCAACCTCAGCAGCACAGAGGCAGGCACGGCAAGCTCCGGGAGCAATAGTGCAACTTTTTCCGAGATCGAGCGCTTCAACCTCTCAAACCAGAACGACAGCTTCAATGGCAGCTCCGCCACCGAAGGCTTCAATGTCGAGGCCAACGGCGGCAATGACAGCGTCATGGGCGGGAGTGGCGATGACACGATATCCGGCGGTGCGGGCAATGATTCCCTCGTCGGCGGGGCGGGCAACGATTCCATCGCGGGCGGCGCAGGCACTGACCGGATCGAAGGGGGCACCGGGAACGACACGCTCAGTGGCGGCGACGGAGCGGATACGATCTATGGCCAGGATGGCGATGACGTCATCCATGGTGGCGCCGGAGCCGACCACATCTACGATGGTGCGGGCAATGACGTCGTCTATGGCGACGATGGCGATGATACCATCCACATGGGGACGGGCAGCGATACGCTTCATGGCGGCGCCGGCATGGACTATTTCATCGCCAATGACGGCTTTGGCACCGACACAATCGATGGCGGCAGCGGTCCGACCGACTATGACTTCCTAGATTTTCGCGGCCATACCCAAAGCGTCACGGTCACGATCACAGGCTTTGAACAGGGCACCGCCACCGCGGGAACCGATCACGTTACCTTCACCGACGTCGAAGCTTTCTGGATGTCGAACCAAGCCGATAGCGTCGACGGCTCGGCCAACACCGGCTTTATGGGGGTTGGCGGCGGCGGGGGCGACGATACCATCGCGACGGGCTCAGGCAGCGACTACATCCTGGGTGGTGACGGCAACGACAGCATTGACGGTAATGCGGGCAACGACACGATCTATGGCGAGCTCGGCAATGACACCATCAATGGCGGCGCGGGGAACGACAGCCTGTATGGCGGCGGGGGCGCCGACAGCATATCAGGCGGCGACGGCGCTGACCGGATCTATGGCGGCACCGAAGACGACAGGCTCTTCGGCGGCGCGGGCAACGACAGTCTCTATGGCGAAACCGGCGATGACCGGATCGAAGGCGGCGCTGGCAACGACCTGATTGATGGCGGTGACGGGAATGACCGGCTGCACGGGGAGGCGGGCAGCGACACGATCTCCGGCGGCTCCGGCGACGATGCGATCTTTGGCGGTGATGGTGACGACAAAATCGCAGGTGGGACAGGCTCTGACCGGCTGATCGGCGGGCAGGGGTCCGATAATATCGATGGGGGTGAGGGCAACGACTACCTCCAAGGTGACGACAGCACCGGGACGGACGCGACCCATCTTCAGTCCGGTGGGGACGGCGGCGCCACCTCGACCGAGGCGGATGGCAACGACACGCTCACCGGCGGCGCGGGTCACGACACTTTGCACGGCGGCGGCGGCAACGATCAGCTGACCGGGGGCGCGGGCAACGACTTCTTCTATGTCAGCGACGGCCATGACACGGTCACGGATTTCGGCACCGGAAATACCGGTCGTACCGGAGATGGAAACTGGGACAACAACGACTTCCTGAACGTCGGAGAGTATTACGACAGTCTTGACGAGCTACGTGCTGACCAAGCCGATGATGGCATCCTGAACCAGTCCAACACCCGCGACGACGAAGGCAATGCGGTCGATTACTCCGACAACAAACAGTTCGGAACCACCTCATCGATGACGGTGAATAACGCCGACGGCAACACCTATACCTACGACAACACCGGCATCGTCTGTTTCGCTGCCGGCACCCGCGTGATGACCCCCCGCGGCGAGGTCGCGATCGAAGCCCTGCGCCCCGGCGATTTGGTCAACACGCTGGACCACGGCCCGCAGCCTTTGCTCTGGGTCGGCCAGCGCCATGTGGGGGATGCGGAGCTTATCGCCAATGAAGAGCTGCGCCCGGTGCTGATCACCGAAGGAACGCTGGGCAACACCCGTGATCTGCTGGTCTCGCGCCAACATGGCGTGATGATCGGCGCCGACCACCTTGTCCGTGCGATCCATCTGGCCCGAGACGTGCCCGGCGTGCGCATCGCCCATGGCAAGCGCGAGGTGACTTATGTGCACCTTTTCTTTGCCCAGCATGAGATCGTCTTTGCCGAAGGCATCGCCAGCGAGAGCTTCTATCCCGGCCCGACTGCGCTGCGGATGCTGTCGCCGAAATCCCGGGCTGAGTTTGACCAACTCTTGCCCGCGCTGGCAGGGCAGGGGGGCGGAAGCCCGGATCTGGTCGCGGCAGCCTATGGCCCCACCGCGCGGCCCTTCGCGAAGCTAAGCGAGATCCTCTCAGCCCGGCTCGTCGCCTGACCGCGCGTAGCGATAGACGCCCCAACTCGCGCTCACCCCATGCAGCAGCACCGACAGCGCCACAACCGCGCTGGCAAACACCCAAAGCTGCGGTTTGTGCAATTCCTCCCGCGCATGTAATGCGTAGTAAATCGCCGCGACGCCAATCGGCCCGAACCAGCCAAAGAACACCGCATCGCGCCGCTTGATCCGCATGAGCGGCGCCAAAAGCAACAGCGTCAGCGGACGGCGCAGCAGCAGCACCGACAGCGCAAAGCCCACCAAGGGCCATCCGGCCTCAGCCCATTCGCCCCAAGGCAGCATCGCGCCAGTCAGGACGAAAACGGGCAGGGTAAAGAGTTTGGCAATGGCTTCCTGCACATTCTCGTCTTCCATCTCGGCCTGACGGTCGACCAGCGCGTTAAAAGCGATCCCGGCAGCAAAGGCCGCGAGAATGCCATCCGACTGCACCGCATGGGCCGCCGCAAGCGCTAAGAGCGACAGCGCCACCGTCACCCCGAGGATCGAGCTCTGCGTGACCCAGCCATGTCGCTCACCAAACCGCAGCCCAAGCGCCGTCAGGGCCCCGAGCCCCGCTCCAAGCGCCACTGCCAGCAAGACCCCGACGGGAAGCGTATAGGTGAAAAACTGTCTCAGCCCTGCCGCATACCCTTCGCTCAACATCAGCAAAGGCAGCAGCACCAGCAAATAGGCCAGCCCGTCATTTGCGCCTGATTCCGTTGAAAGTATCGTCCGACTGTCCCGCGGCAATTTCTCCTCTGCCAAAGCCCCCGTCACGATCGAAGCCGCCACCACCGGATCAGTCGGCGCCAACGTCGCCCCCAAGAGCAGCGCCATCAGAGGCGCCAGCCCAAAGGCCAGCCAAGCAAGCCCTGCCGACACGGCCCACATCAGCAGCAACCCCGGCCCCAGCAGCAGCAAAAGCGGCCGCGCCAAGCGGCGCAGATCCCCCACAGGGATGCGCAGCGCGACCCCCATGACAGAGATCCCCAAAGTCACCCGCGCCGCCTCCCGCAAGATCAAATGCGGCTCGCCCCAAGCCTCGGGCGTCAGCAAAGCCGCCCCCACAGGCCCCGCGGCCACTCCGACCCCAAGCGCCAGCAGCGGGCTGGACAGCGGCAACCTCTCCAAGACCCCGGACGCCAGCCCCAACCCGATCACCGTCAGCGCTGCGATGGCCATGGTTACGTAAAGCTGATGCATGGAGCCTCCTTTGCGCCAAACTTAGGCGTGGCGGGGAAGGAGGCAAATGGGGGGCTTACCCTGCTGCTATTAGAATCCTCAACCAGCAGAATGGCGCGCGTTTCCCACCGGAGGCTCGTAGCTAACCAGTCTACTCAGAGTAGACTCACTTGGACGAAAATGTGATGTTATCACGCACAATAGAGGTATGGCGCACATGACAGGTACAATTTCTGCGCTATTGGTGATGGCGCTCACAGTTTTCGCAACTCATGTATCCGCTCAATCAGCAGAAAATCCAAACTTCCCGGTGCTGGTGATTGATAGGGAAGAAGGGGTCATAGCGATTGCAGGGGAAATCGATTTCCGCACTCCTTTAGCATTCGAGCGAGTGCTATCTGCCGTTCCCAATGCATCGATCCTAATCTTGGACAGTCCGGGTGGTATGGTTCACAGCGCTCTTTCAATCGGGGCTCGTGTCCAAGGTCTAGGCTTGTCTACCCTTGTCTTGGAAAATAGCGAGTGTCTTTCAGCCTGTGCTTTGGTCTTCTTCGCTGGCAGAGAGCGGCTGGCCTATGGAGATTTGGGCGTTCACCAAATTAGCTCTCCGGATGGACGAGGCAGCTTAGTAGCCGGGCAATATGCGCTGGCTGACGTGATTGAAGCTTTGGACAAATACAATGTACCATCAGAATTAATAGCGTTGATGCTTAGAACGCCGCCCGACGACATCTATGTGCTGTCACCTGCTGAAAAGATCCGGTTCGGCCTGATTGGAGCAGCGCCGTCCCCAAACAGACTGGGGCCGCCATCCAATGCCGTAGATTTGTCGAACCCGGAAACGTGGCGTGGAAACGTTGTGACCGGTCAACTCGTTGCCAGCGGAAAGAAATGGTTTGCCGCGCTCTATCGTGATGGAACCACGACGTTCCAATTCGCAAGCGGGAAGCTTTCTAAAGGACACTACTATGTTTCTAAGAATGAAGTGTGTTTCAAGCTAGATCAGGCGACCGATTATGCCTGTCGCAGACCAGTACGTAGTCCGTCTGGGGTATTATGGTACGACGAGGACGGGAATTTTCAGTCCGTCATTGTTACTGTGGACCGCAATAAGTTAGCAGCCGTGACACAGCGTGAAAGTGAATCCTTTGATGTCTCTGACTACATTGCAGCGGGTGATTGTGCATTAGTCGTGGCATCCAGGAGGACGTTAGCAGAGGCCAAGAACTTTGTAGTGGAGAATGTACCTGACCGTCGGTTTCTCAAAGGATTTCGATCAAACAATGGGTGGATCGCAATTTCAATTGGAACGCTCAAGCCTGATGAGGTTGATACGGTTGTAAACGATTGGAAGCAAATTGGGCAAATTCCGGCTGACAGCTATTGCTCCACCGGGAGGAAATTTATCGGCTTAGTTGATCTAGGTTTCGAATAAGGCGAGGAGTGAACGTTTAACTATGTGCCGTGAACTTCGCTTAAGGCCGCGCAGCGTCAGCCGTAAGTCGAGAGACCAACCGCAATGCTAGGGGCGACGTATCCAACAATGTGAGGGTTTATGGTGCTGCTGGAGAGAATTGAACTCTCGACCTCTCCCTTACCAAGGGAGTGCTCTACCTCTGAGCTACAGCAGCGCCGTGGGCGGGTGATTAGCCCTATTCGAAATGGGGCGCAACCCCTGATCTGGACGCTTCGTGCACCCTGCGCTAGATAGGCGTCATGGCAAAGCAAAACGCCCCGGAAAAGACCGCGAAAACACCCTCCGCCCGCGAGGCCCGGCTAAAGGCCGCGCTTAAGGCCAATATGGCCCGGCGTAAGGCTCAGGCACGGGCGCGGGCTGATGATATGGCGCAAGATACAGGCAATGACCCCCAAGGGTCAGAAAAGGAAAGCTGAACGATGGATTCGATTCTGGTGAAAGGCGGCGGCGCGCTGAACGGGCAAATCCCCATCGCGGGGGCCAAAAACGCCTGTCTGGCGCTGATGCCTGCGACATTGCTCAGCGAAGAGCCGCTGACCCTGACCAACGCCCCGCGTCTGAGCGATATTCGCACCATGACCGAACTGTTGCAGTCGCTGGGGGCCGAGGTCACGTCGATGCAAGACGGCAAGGTGATTGCCATGTCCTGCCACGGCGAGATCAACACACGCGCCGAATATGACATCGTGCGCAAGATGCGCGCCTCGAACCTTGTGCTCGGCCCGCTGCTGGCGCGCGAAGGCCATGCCGAGGTGTCGCTCCCCGGCGGCTGTGCCATTGGCGCGCGTCCGATGGACATCCACACCGACGGTCTGGCCAAGATGGGCGCGGAAATCGACCTGCGGGATGGCTACCTTTATGCCAAGGCGGCAGGCGGTAAGCTTAAGGGCGCTGTGATCGACTTCCCCTTTGCCTCGGTCGGCGCCACGGAAAATATCCTGATGGCCGCCACGCTGGCCAAGGGCACCACCGTCATCAACAACGCCGCGCGCGAGCCGGAGATTGTCGATCTCGCTGACTGCCTGCGGGCGATGGGCGCGCAGATCGAAGGCGATGGCACGTCGAGCATCACCATCCAAGGCGTCGACAGCCTGCACGGCGCGACCCATCAGGTCGTCACCGACCGCATTGAGCTTGGCACCTATATGCTCGCCCCGGCCTTCTGCGGCGGCGAAGTGGAACTGCTGGGCGGGCGCATCGACCTGCTCGAAGCCTTCTGCGAGAAGCTGGACGCGGCGGGTATTGAGGTCTCGGAAACCGACAAGGGCCTCAAGGTCGCCCGCCGCAACGGGCGTATCTCGGCGGTGGACGTCACAACCGAGCCGTTCCCCGGCTTTCCGACCGACCTGCAAGCCCAGATGATGGCGCTGCTGTGCACCGCCGAAGGCACCTCGGTTCTGGAAGAGAAAATTTTCGAGAACCGCTTCATGCACGCCCCCGAACTGATCCGCATGGGCGCACGCATAGATGTGCACGGCGGTACGGCCACGGTGCACGGCGTCGAGAAACTTAAAGGCGCGCCTGTTATGGCGACCGATCTGCGGGCGTCGATCTCGCTCATCCTCGCCGGTCTGGCGGCCAAGGGCGAAACCACGGTCAGCCGCGTCTACCACCTTGATCGCGGTTACGAGCATGTCGTGGCCAAGCTGCGCGGTGTTGGCGCCGATATCGAAAGGATCAGCACCAAATGACCCAAGACGCACGTTTCGAAGATGGCCGCGAAGCGCCCCTGAACCTCGGCGCGCTCGACGCCGAGGATCTGACGGTGATCGCCTCACTCACCCAAGACGCGGTCTTTCCGGCCTCGGAGATGCGCTGGCACCGCACCGGCGCGCGTTTCGCGCTGCTGCTGAACCGCCTGCGGCATGAGGACACGGGCGCGGACCGCCATGCCCCGGAACGTGTGCAATCGGTGCTGATGTTCAACAACGTCCTGCGCGTCGCTAGCCAAGGCGTGCCCAAGGGCGATGCCGACACGATCCTGTCGCTGCTCGACATCACCTTCGAGCCGACCGACGCGCCCTCGGGCCATGTCACCCTGACCCTCGCCGGCGACGGCGCGATCCGGCTTGAAGTCGAAGCGCTCGAAGTGACCCTCAAGGACGTGACCCGCCCCTATGTCGCGCCCTCCAAAAAACGGCCCGTTCACCCCGAATGACGCCCGCCTAAGGGCGCAAGGATCGATCCGATGCCTGAACTTAAACAAAACCGTTTCACCCGGGGGCGTGTAGCCGCGCTGCTGACCGAGGCCACCGGCTGGGCGCTGCTGCTGCTCGGCGTAGCGCTGGCCGTGCGCCATCTTTTGGGGACCGTCACCCTGCCGGGGCTGCTTGCCCCTGCTGCGGCTATCGCAGGCGGGCTTTTCGCCATTCTCGCCGCCCATGTCGCCCGCGCCGTCTTCGACAACGCCCAAGACACCCGCGCCATGCGGCTCGCGCAGCGCAAACCGCCCGCCGCCGCTGGCCCGACCAACGCGGGCCTCCGCGCCGAACCCAGCCTGCGCCGCCCCGGTTCCTAACCCATTCTCGCCGCCCCTCGGGCCGCCCTATTCCCGGAAGACCCCATGCCCGTCACGCTCGATGCCACCGCCGCCGATTTCGAAACCGCTTTCGACAAACTGCTTAACGCCAAGCGCGAGGACAGCCCCGATGTCGACGCCGTGGTGGCCGAGATCATCGCTGACGTGCGCGCCCGTGGCGACGCTGCCGTGATCGAGCTTTCCGCCAAATTCGACCGCGTGACCCTCAACCCCGACACCCTGCGCATCAGCGCCGCAGAGGTCGACGCCGCCGTGGCCGAAGTCTCCCCCGAAGACCGCAAGGCGCTGGAACTCGCCGCCGACCGCATCCGCGCCTATCACGCGCGGCAATTGCCCGAAGACGCCGAATGGACCGACCCCGACGGCGCAACCCTCGGCTGGCGCTGGACGCCTGTCTCTGCTGCGGGTCTCTATGTGCCCGGCGGTTTGGCAAGCTACCCATCGTCGGTCCTGATGAACGCGATCCCCGCCAAGGTCGCGGGCGTCGAGCGCCTTGCGATGGTCGTGCCAACCCCCGACGGCGTGCTGAACCCGCTGGTGCTGTTGGCCGCTCGTATCGCCGGAGTGGACGAAATCTACCGCATCGGTGGCGCGCAGGCCGTGGCAGCACTGGCCTATGGCACCGCGACGATCCCGCCCGTCGATAAGATCACCGGCCCCGGCAACGCCTTCGTCGCCGCCGCCAAACGTCGGGTTTTCGGCAAGGTGGGCATTGATATGATCGCTGGCCCGTCGGAGATCCTCGTCATCGCGGATGGGGACAATGACCCCGACTTCATCGCGCTCGATCTGCTGAGCCAAGCCGAGCACGACGAGAGCGCCCAGAGCATCCTGATCACCACCGACCCTGCCTTTGGCCAAGCGGTGGAAGAGGCGGTCGAGAAACGCCTGCTGACCTTGGAGCGCCGCGCCATCGCGGGCGTCAGCTGGCGCGACAATGGCGCGATCATCACCGTGCCGGACCTCGACGCCGCGGCTGCCCTCAGCAACCGCATCGCGCCCGAGCACCTTGAGCTTTGCGTCGCGGACCCGCAAGCGCTCTCGGCCAAGATCACCCACGCGGGCGCGATCTTCCTCGGCCAGTGGACGCCTGAAGCTATCGGCGACTATGTCGGCGGCCCGAACCACGTGCTGCCCACCGCCCGCTCGGCGCGGTTCTCTTCCGGTCTCTCGGTGCTCGACTTTATGAAGCGCACCACACTGGCGCAGATGTCGCCCGAAGCCTTGCGCGCCATCGGGCCGTCGGCAGAGCGTCTGGCGCAGTCGGAAAGCCTTGAGGCGCACGGCCTTTCGGTCACCGCCCGCCTGCGCAAGCTGAACACCTAGGGCAGGGGGCACTAAGGGCATCGTCCTCCCTGGGGGGCGATCCTAACGTCGCAGGATGACACGCGGGTTCAACAAGCGCTGGCCAATCCGTCTATTGAAACGTTGCAAAATCGCCCTCCGGGGGGAGGGAGGGCGATGCCCGTGGTTCCCACGGGCGGGGCGTTTGAAGCCGCAGCGCACCTTTGCGTGAAGGACGCGAAGAATCGCCTAAAACGTGCTATGCTACCTCTCAATCCCCGCAGCGGGACCGGTCTGATTTCGCGGGGCAATCGCCCCTGCGGGCACCCATCAAGGGAGCATATCATGGCCAATCCAACGCAACCCAAGATCATCGGCAATCCCCTGACCTTCGCGGCCCATACCGCGCAGAGCGGCTCGCGCTACATCGGCGACGGCATGCACGAGCTTGGCGCCCATGACCAAGCCCCGGTCGAATATTACGACCTCTCCATGTCAGACCTCACCCTATCCCTGCGCAAAGGCATCGACGATTTCGCCGCCATGCGCAGCGATGTGATGTTCATCGTGCTGGTCTACCCGGTCATCGGCCTGCTGCTGGCGGTTTTCGCCATCAACCGCGACCTGCTGCCGCTGCTCTTCCCGCTGATCTCCGGCTTTGCCCTGCTCGGACCCGTCGCCTCCATCGGCCTTTATCAACTCAGCCGCCGCCGCGAAGCGGGGCTGCCAACCGGCTGGGGCGATGCATTCAACGTCATCAAATCCCCCTCCTTCACGCCGATCATGGTGCTCGGCGGCTACCTCCTGATGCTCTTTGCCGCATGGATGCTGGTGGCCTTTGGCCTCTACAACGTCACCCTCGGCCCCGAAGCGCCCGCCTCGGCCATGGCGCTGCTCCGCGATGTATTCACCACCAGCGCCGGCCTCACCATGCTCATCGCGGGCCTCCTGATCGGCGGGGTCTTTGCCGCTGCCGTATTGGCCTCCACCGTGGTCTCCTTCCCGATGCTGCTCGACCGCCATGTCGGCCTGCCGCGCGCGGTCGCCACCTCCGTCGAAGTGACCAAACGCAACCCGCTTGTCGTGGCGACATGGGGCGCAATCGTCGTGGCGCTGCTGGCCGTCGGAGTGCTCACGCTCTTTATCGGCATGATCGTCGTGCTGCCGGTGCTGGGCCATGCCACATGGCACCTCTACCGCGAAGCCGTCGTGCCGCGCCACGCGGAGCCTACTGCCACAACCCCATAGGTCATCATCCCGCATTGCCCCATCCCCACCGCTGCGCTATCCACAAACGGTATCGCCAGCAAAAAGGATGCGCCGATGACCCGCATCACCCATATCGCGCTTGATGACGCGAACATGCCGCCGCCCACGCCCGAGATCGATCAGGAGCGTAAAGTGGCCATGTTCGACTTGCTGGAGGAGAACAGTTTCGTCCTGCCCGCCCGCGACAAAGGCCCGGCCCCCGAAGGCCCGTATCACTTGTCTCTGTCGATCCGCGACAAACGGCTGGTCTTTGACGTGCAAACCGAAGCCGCAGAAAAAGCAGCAGAATTCCACCTCTCGCTCGGCCCCTTCCGGCAGGTGGTCAAAGACTACTTCCAAATCTGCGAAAGCTACTTTGAGGCGGTCAAGAAACTCCCCCCCAGCCAGATCGAGACCATCGACATGGCCCGCCGCGGCATCCACAACGAAGGCTCCCGTGTGCTGCAAGAGCGCCTCTCCGGCAAAGCCGAGATCGACACCGACACCGCGCGGCGTCTCTTCACCCTGATCTGCGTCCTGCACTTCGGCGGCTGAATGACGCAGCTGCCCCAATCCGTGTTGTTTTGCTGCGACCACAACGCAGTGCGCTCGCCCATGGCCGAGGGGCTGATGAAGAAATTCTACGGCACAGGCACCTATGTGCAGTCCGTGGGCGTCAAGAACGACATGGAGATCGACGGCTTTTCCATCGCGGTCTGTAGTGAGTTGGACGTCGAACTCGACCGCCACCGCAGTCGCAGCTTTGACGAAATGGAAGACTGGGGCGACGACCTCGGTTCATTCGATCTGGTCATCGCGCTCAGTCCTGCCAGCCAGCGCCGGGCGCTGGAACTGACGCGGTTCTATCACCTCGATGTCGAATACTGGCCGATCCTCGACCCGACCGGCCTCGGCGAAAACCGCGAGGCCAAGCTCACTCAGTTCCGCGCCGCCCGCGATCAGATCGTCGGACGGCTGATTGACCGCTTCGGCCCGCCGCTGGAAGACGGCTAAGCCCGCTCAGGTCCGCGAACAGGCCGCCGCAGCGCTCTGGCCAAAGGCCTTCCACGTGCTCCAAAACGCATTGTCGCTTGCGTTGTCCGACTGGCGCATTTCCTGCAACCGATGCGGATCGCGGAAAAGCTTCGCCCCGGTGCGCTGCTCAGACCAAGACAACTTCTGATCCGCCACCGCTTGCACGCAGCCACACCGCGAATGGCTCGCCTCGCGCCGCCCATCCGCCAAACAGGCCTTTTGGATCGGCCCGGTCGCAAAAAGCACCGGCGAAGGCGCGAACCGCCCCACGGCCGCATCGCTCGAATAACGTGAACTGCCACAGCCCGCCAAGACGACGAGCGCCATCAAACTTACAACTGTCCGCATTAATTTGCCCTATTGCTGTGGGCCATGGGGTTTTCCCCTTGTCGGCCCGGTCTGCTCTGCGCCCCAGTATGCCGCAAAACGAGGGGCCACGCAATTCTTACAGTCGTGCATCTGCGTCGACCGCAAGGGCTTTGCGCTTGAGATGAGCCGGAGTGCCTGTACACTTCCAGCGCTAAGAAAAATTCATTTTCAAAAACAAAGATTTGCTATGACAGATAATGCGCGCGGACTGCTCCATATCTTTATTAATGTCTTGGTGTGGAGCTTCTTCCCGCTGTTTTCGGTGCAATCAGCAGGCGCGTCTCCCTGGGCCGCGCTTTTTTATTCCCAGATTGCTGGGCTGGCGTTTGCACTCATCTTTTCTAAACGCAAATCACCCCAAACCATCGTTTCGGACCTACGCCGGGCACCTCTAATGCTTGTCGTACTCTCTTTGGCCTCCCTTTTCACTGCGGTCTTCTTCTTTTCCTCGGTGGCGCGGTCAAGCTCCCTGAGTGCTACAATTTCACTTGAGCTTTGGCCCTTCTTCGCCCTGTTCTTTGCGGCACTTTTCATCAAGAAGGACTGGCAGGATCTGAGTTTACGCAACTATCTGCTCTTTGCGCTCGGTGGTGTTGGCATCATCATTCTCGTCATCGCCGATCATAACACCCTGCGGTTTGGGGGCGCCTTGTGGTATTCCTCGGGTGTATTGCTGGCTGTGCTGGCAGCTATCGCTTCGGGTGCGACGGTCGTGCAAACCGAACTTTACTACCGTTTTGAAGCAACTCCGAGCTTTGCCGGGGCGTGTTATACGATCGCTTTAGTACGTGCTGTTGGGCTACCATTAAGCTTAGGTTTAGCCTTGGCGTCGGGGGCTGACCTTTGGTCGCGCGAGGCGATGCTCTGGGGTGGGGCGCTTGGCGTTACCGCCTTCGGGCTAGCTTCAGTAATGGCAATCTCAGGGCTACGCTATTCGAGCCGATCAAGTCATATTCTGTTGTGGTATCTCACGCCGATCATTTCTGTCATCTGGCTGATGATATTCAAAGGCGAAGAGCTTAGCGACGCGCATATCCTCGCGCTGCTGCCAATCCTCTTTGCCAATATCTTCTCTGCTATTGGGACGATTCGACGGGCCAGTTTCTTTTGGATTAGCGGTGCTACATTACTCTTGGGCGCATTGATCTACACGGTTCCGGGGGCTGAGAGCGAAGAATACATGGGCTCCTTGGGCATTACCGTCGGCGCCTTTGCAATCCTTGTGTCCTTCGTACTGCAGCGCAAACTGCACGACGTGCGCGAAATGTCGATCTGCACATCCGAGGGGGTCCTCAAGGCAGAGCGTGCTGGAGTGTCCGCAGGTAGATTTCTCGATCTTCTAGACAATCGGGTGTTTGAGCGTGCTGCGCTTGCTACGCCGCAGAAAGCACTAGTCGCTGAGGCGCTCGACACGGCCGCTGCACGCATCCGGGTTGAACGGATCACCAGTTTCTCTTCCGCCGAAAATCTTGTGTTGGGTGTACTTTGCGTCGGGGTGTGTTTTCTTGCCGTCTCCTTTCGCGGGGCGGGGCTGATGTTCGATGTGGTTTCTTTCGTGATCTCCTTCACCTGCATCTTCCTCACTCTTTTTGTCTATGAATGCTCGCGCTTCTCCTTTCAGTGGAAAATCGCAATTGCCTCGGCTTCTGCCACACACGACCGGTTGCTAAAGGACCGCGATACAGTTTTCTTGGCCGTGCTCGGGACGCTTGTGCTGATCGCCATGGTGGCGGTCCTCTTGGTTGATAAATGGTGGGTGGATTTCCTTCGGAATGACATTCTACGGCTTTTCTCCGCAGCGCTGGGGGCGGAGTACCCCGGCTGTTTTGAGCACCCACCGTGCTGAGGTCACCCAACCCTGCGCCACAAAGCGCCACTATAGCAGGGCAAGGGCCGCCCGCGCGTTCATGACCAATTGACGCAGGCGCAGCACTGCGCCATATCCCCCTGCATGACACCGCTTGAAAACATCCGCAATTTCTCCATCGTCGCGCATATCGACCACGGGAAATCCACGCTCGCCGACCGGCTGATCCAATCCACCAAAACGGTGGCCGACCGGGATATGAAGGAACAGATGCTCGACAGCATGGATATCGAGCGCGAGCGCGGTATCACGATCAAGGCCCAGACCGTCCGGATCAACTACACCGCCGACGATGGGCAGGATTACATCCTTAACCTGATCGACACCCCCGGCCACGTCGATTTCGCCTATGAAGTTTCCCGCTCCATGCGTGCGGTCGAAGGTTCGCTGCTGGTCGTCGACAGCACCCAAGGCGTCGAGGCCCAAACACTGGCCAACGTCTACCACGCCATCGACGCGGACCATGAGATCGTGCCGGTTCTTAACAAGATCGACCTCCCCGCCGCCGATTGTGACCGCGTGGCCGAGCAGATCGAAGACGTCATCGGCATCGACGCCTCCGAGGCAATCCGCGTGTCCGCCAAAACCGGCATCGGCATCAAGGAAACACTCGAAGCCATTGTCACCCGCTTGCCCGCCCCCAAAGGCACGCTCGACGCGCCACTCAAGGCCATGCTGGTGGATTCCTGGTACGACAGCTACCTCGGCGTCATCGTCCTTGTCCGCATCATGGACGGGCAGTTGCGCAAGGGCGACCGCGTCCGCATGATGCAAAACGGCTCCGTCCACCATGTCGACCGCATCGGCGTCTTCCGCCCCGCGATGACCGAGATCGACGTGCTTGGCCCCGGCGAGCTGGGCTTCCTCACCGCCTCGATCAAACAGGTCCGCGACACCCGCGTGGGCGACACGATCACGCATGAGAAAAAAGGCACCGACAACGCGCTGCCGGGCTTCAAACCCTCGCAGCCCGTGGTCTTCTGTGGCCTCTTCCCCGTGGACGCCGCCGAGTTCGAAGACCTGCGCGACTCAATCGAAAAACTCGCCCTCAACGACGCCAGTTTCTCCTACGAGATGGAAACCTCCGCCGCCCTCGGCTTTGGCTTCCGCTGCGGCTTTCTGGGCCTGCTGCACCTCGAAGTCATCCGCGACCGGATCGAGCGCGAATATGACATCGACCTCATCACCACCGCGCCGAGCGTCATCTACGACATCCATATGAAAGACGGCAGCGTCGAGCAGTTGCACAACCCCGCCGACATGCCCGACCTCACCCATGTCGACCATATCGAAGAGCCGCGGATCAAGGCGACGATCCTTGTGCCAGATGAATACCTCGGCGACGTGCTAAAACTCTGCCAAGACCGCCGCGGCATTCAGGAAAACCTCACCTACGCCGGCTCCCGCGCGATGGTGGTCTACGATCTGCCGCTCAATGAAGTGGTGTTCGACTTCTACGACCGCCTGAAATCGGTGACCAAGGGCTACGCCAGCTTTGACTACCAGATGATTGGCTACCGCACCGACTCGCTGGTGAAAATGTCGATTTTGGTGAATGACGAGCCGGTCGACGCGCTGTCCACCATGGTCCACCGAGACCGCGCCGAAATGCGGGGCCGTGCCATGGTCGAAAAGCTCAAAGACCTGATCCCGCGCCACATGTTCAAAATCCCGATCCAAGCGGCCATCGGCGGCAAGGTGATCGCGCGCGAGACGCTGTCCGCGATGCGCAAGGACGTGACCGCGAAGTGTTACGGCGGGGACGCGACGCGGAAGAAGAAACTGCTGGAGAAGCAGAAGGCCGGTAAAAAGAAGATGCGCCAGTTCGGGAAGGTGGATATCCCGCAGGAGGCGTTTATTTCCGCACTAAAAATGGACAGCTAAAAGCTGGCCATTTTTAGTGCGCGCGGGAGGCTGGGTGTTGCGAAGCAATGCGCGTTCCCGCTTGGGTATTTTCGGGTAGACACGAGCAGATGCGTCTAGCTTGTTGCAAAGTCGCGCGGGTCGCAACACAATGCATCCTATTTCTTTTGATAGTTTCTGAGATGGATGCGCAGTTTGAAATTTATAATAGAACTTTCGGGTGGCCAACTTAAGGCTGATACGTTTAGCGAGTTGCGGCAACTCGTAAGCTCCGAACATGAATTTTGGTCATCGTTTGATTTTTCTCTGCTGGAGAATGCGACGACACTGAATTTGTGGCGGCAGAAATTAGCTAGCTGTAGATC
The DNA here is from genome assembly GCF_900102535.1 of Sulfitobacter delicatus. GTDB lineage: Bacteria > Pseudomonadota > Alphaproteobacteria > Rhodobacterales > Rhodobacteraceae > Sulfitobacter > Sulfitobacter delicatus. The sequence continues at coordinate 17,736 of NZ_FNBP01000013.1, forward strand.
TCATATTATCGGGCTTTTGCAGTTCTGGGAAAGCCGACTAAGCTTTCTGGATGAGCAGGATGGTCGAGCGGTAAACGAGTTTTTTCCACGTTTTAAATCCGACATAGAGAGTAGTACGGTTAGACCGCCGCACTCCAGCTCACCCACCGCACTGGCTTTTGCCCAGAACTATAGGGAGGCTAACTATCAAGATGCGGGTGCGCTTGTCCTCGGCTTAGCCTATTCTCAAGACCCTAAGTTGTACAATAACATTAATAATACTTCCTTAGAGGGTGCCATTCTCGGCTTCTCAAGGGGATATTACTTAGCCATTAGCTCGGTTGCGGCGGTAGGGTCGGGGGAAAGGTCGTCGGCCGATATTGACCTCAAGCTTCAAGCCGCAGACAACCTTTTGAGAAAATCCGCGGAGAATATGGAAGTAATAAGCCATCGTAGAGCGGAGCTTCTAGAAGAGCTCGAGCGATCAAAAGAAGACACAGCCGTGCGTTGGAAAAGGCTGCATGGTAGAATCGTAGACAGCGCGCGAAACCAGAATAAAGAAGCTAAAGTCGAAGAAGACCGCCGAAGTGAACGGTTTGAAGAACTGCTTCAAGCCTTTAATGCCCATATGCGTCTTTCCCGACCGGTCGACCTTTGGAATGACTTGCAAAAAGAGCATCGAGATAACGCAGCAAAGGCATGGTCGCTTTTTCTGGGTGGTTCAATTTTGTTCGCTGTCGCAGCGGTTTCTTCGGTCATTTTTCTAGGGGATGCGATAGCTGACGCTTTCGTACCATCATCCTGTCAGATCGGTTTTGAAAAGAGTTGCGACAGTATTTCTCCCAAAGGGCCGCTTGTGGTTTCGGCTATATTTTTGGTTTCTACAGTCTGGCTTTGGTTTTTGCGTCTACAGATGAAAGTTCATTTGAGCGAGCGACACTTGTTTCTTGACGCTCGTGAGAGGAAAGCATTTGCGGAAACCTATCTTTCGCTTTTGAAGGGAGGAGAGGTAACTGGTGAGCACGAAGCAGTGGTTCTCCAATCGTTATTTCGACCTACGCAGGATGGCATTATTAATGACGATGGGGCGATGGATATCGGCCTGTCGGGGATGATCTCAAAGGCGCTTTCCAAGTAAGCTATTGATTTAGCTGGATCATGTAAGCCAATCCTATAATGCCAAATCTTCGATTTGGCAGCGCCCGAACCGCCCCCACGGGGCGGGCGCTTCGCTTATTCCCCGCCCCTCGGTTCGGGCGCGGCGGTCCCAATCAACCACACCCGATCTATTGCCCGGCCCAATTCTCACGAATTGTGCGTTCGTCATTTTGAACAGTCCCCCGGACTGTTCAATCCGGCTCCGCCGGACTATGCCTCACCCCCATGACATGCCCCCTCTGCGCCACAGCCAACGCCCCGCTCACCCAAACCCCGGTCCCCGGCGGCCCCGCTGACGCCAGCGCCGAAATCTGCGTCCCCTGCGCCGAGCAGACCGCCAGCGACACGCCAGACCCGGCCCACTTCCGCGCTTTGGCCTCCACCATGTGGTCCGAAGACCCCGCCATTCAGGTCTTGGCCGCCCGCACCCTCGCCAAAATCCCCGAGCCTTGGGCCCGCGACCTCGCTGAGCAACTCTACCTCGACGACGAAACGAGAGCATGGGCCGAGAACGTCCCCCAGCCCTCCGCCCACCGCGACAGCAACGGCGTGCCGCTGGTCTCGGGCGATACCGTGGTGCTAATCAAAGACCTCACCGTCAAAGGCGCGGGCTTCACCGCCAAACGCGGCACCGCCGTGCACCGCATCTCGCTGGTCGCCGACAACCCCGCCCATATCGAGGGACGGGTCGAGGGCCAGCGCATCGTGATCCTGACCGAATTTGTGAAAAAACGCTGAAGCGAACCCCGCGACGCGCATATGCACGCCCGGTGTACAGCCGGTGTACAATATGTGACATTTAACCTCTGATTAACAAATCTTCGCGCACCACTTTCACTTTGCGCGCCAAGCCTTTGTCACCACAGGAAGATCGGCCATGACCAACCCCTGCATCCTCTGCGTCGCCATCACCGGCTCTGTGCCCACGAAATCGGCTAATCCCGCGGTGCCGATCTCTGTCTCCGAGCAGGTCGAATCCACCCATGAGGCCTATGAGGCAGGGGCCAGCATCTGCCACGCCCATGTCCGAAATGACGACGAAACCCCATCCTCCGACCCCGAAAAATTCGCCCGGTTGATGGAGGGGGTCAAGGCGCATTGCCCTGATATGATTATACAATTTTCGACCGGAGGCCGCTCCGGCGCGGGCCAAGAGCGCGGCGGCATGCTGTCCCTGCGCCCCAATATGGCATCCCTGTCGGTCGGCTCCAACAACTTCCCCACCCGCGTCTACGAAAACCCGCCGCAACTGGTCGACTGGTTGGCGAGTGAAATGAAAGCCTTTGAAATCAAACCAGAAATCGAAGCCTTCGACCTATCTCACATCCACAAAGCCGCCGAAATGAACCGCGACGGCCGCATCCCCGGCCAGCTTTACGTGCAATTTGTCATGGGCGTCAAAAACGCCATGCCCGTGGACCGCGAAACCTTTGATTTTTATATCAAAACCCTAAACCGCCTCGCCCCTGATGCTCAGTGGTGCGCCGCCGGAATCGGCCCAAACCAGATCGTCCTCAACGAATGGGCCATCGCCGCCGGAGGCCACACCCGCGCCGGGCTAGAGGACAACATCCGCCTCGACCGCGACACCCTCGCCCCCTCCAACGCGGCCCTGATCCACCGCGCCGCAAGTCTTTGTAATAAATACGAAAGACCCGTCGCCACCCCGGCCCAAGCCCGCGAAATCCTAGGCCTCCGCCCGGCCTGATCCGGCCCATTTCCGGACACTGCGTTGAAACCACGGGCAGGACAGCTACCTCCTGCCCATCAACACAGGAGTTTGAAATGACCCATTCCCGCCGCCATTTCCTCGCCGCCAGCGCCGCCGTAGGGGCTGTCACCCTGCTCCCCTTCACCGCCCGCGCCGCCGCCCATAGTGGCGACACATTCGAGACCGACGCTGGCCCGATCACCGTGCATCCCATTGCACATGCTTCATTTTTAATGGAAACCCCCGCCGGCGTGATCTACGTCGACCCGGTCGGTGACGCCGCCCAATACAGCGATTTCCCCAAGCCCGATCTGATCCTCATCACCCATGAGCACGGCGACCACTACAACGCTGAAACCCTCGCGGCCCTCGTAGGTGACGACACACCCCTCATCGCCAACCCCGCCGTTTTCGAAATGCTCCCCGAAGACCTCAAAGCAAACGCCAGCCAACTCGCCAACGGCAAAAGCACGGACTTCAACGGCCTGCCGATCAACGCGATCCCGGCCTATAACACCACGGAAGAACGCAAGAAATTCCACCCCGAAGGCCGCGACAACGGCTATATCCTCGGCTTTGAAGGCTTCCGCGTCTATATCTCGGGCGATACCGAAGACATCCCCGAGATGCGCGAGTTGACCGACATCTCGCTGGCCTTCGTCTGTATGAATCTCCCCTTCACAATGGATTCCAACGCCGCCGCTTCCGCCGTGGCAGAATTTAAACCCAACTACGTCTACCCCTACCACTACCGTGGTCGAGATGGCGGCACGCAGGACCCTGAGGAGTTTGCCAAACGCGTCGGCACTGACGTCGAAGTGAAAATGGGCGGTTGGTACGACGAGTAACTCCGCAGACCACGTCCTAATGGGCGTGGTCTATTACTTTGCCGTCTCCCAGAACAGATTGCTGCATGGGGATGTCCCAAGGCATGGGGAAGATCGTTTCCATGCAGCAAAAATCATGGCCCACCCCGATTACCTGCGGCATACCCGGCAGCGCGGCAAGAGTGCGGTCATAGTAGCCCCCGCCATTCCCGAGCCGGAAACCAGCCGCGTCTAGGCCCAGCAGGGGAGCGATCACCACATCCGCGGATACTGCGACGCCTGTTTCCGGGACCGGGATGTTCCAGATGCCACGCTTCATCGGAGAGCCGGGCTGCCATAGATGGAAGGCGACCGGGGCGTTTTTCTCGATCACCACGGGCAGGGCGATCTGGGCACCATTCTCATAGGCCGCCGTCATCCAAGGACGCAAATCTAACTCGCCTCGGATCGGCCAATAGGCTGCGATGGTCAGCCCTTCGCGCGCAACAACGAGGTCCGTCAGAGCGTTAGCAACACAATCCGACTGGGCGGCCAATGCGCTTGCGGATAACGCGCGTCGCGCCTGCAGTAACCGCTCCCGTTCCGCGCGGCGAAAGCGCGAGACATCGCGCCGGGTATCCGGGTCGACGGGCTGGCCGTTTACCAGCAAATGCGCAAAACAAGGGTCGCTGTCGCTCTTCATGATGCCAGCTTTGCAAGTCTCGCAATACGGCGCAAGCATGACATTCCGGGGACGAAGGCGGATTTCCCCCATGTGATAACATGGGCTTAGACCAGTTCGCCGCAGCTCGCAGAAGTTTTGCTTGATCGGCTCTGATCCTGCGACTAGCGTGACCTGCGACAATTGCGAAACTCAGGTTCGCATTGCGAAACAAGTCTCTGGGAGGAGCCTACATGACAATTCTTAAAACCCTAAGCTGCGCGGCTGCCGTAGCGCTTGCTGGCGGCGCTGTAAGCGCTGAAACAGTGTTGATTCACGGCGAAGCCGGCCCAAACCGCGGTGCCCGCGCCGTGGCGCTTCAGTGGTTCGCCGACCAAGTTGCCGAACGCTCGGATGGCGATATGCGATTCGACATTCAATGGGGCGGCGCGCTCTTCAAAGCGAATGCGGCTGTGCAATCCATCGCCGATGGCGTGGCCGACAGCGGCTCGGTGATCGCAGTTTACTACCCGCAGGAAATGGCTGGCTACGGCATCGCCGACCTTCCGGTGAACAACCCCGACGCTTGGGTTGGCATGCGCGCCACGGATGAGCTGATGCGCACCAGCGACGCCATCCAAGAAGATCTGGCCGAGAAGAACCTCGTCTATATCGGCACATGGACCACGTCCCAGGTGAACATCGGCTGCAAGGGCGGCGCGATTAAATCCGTGGATGACATCTCTGGCAAGAAAGTCCGCGGTGTGGGCGCTTACGGTAAGGTCTTCGGCGAGCAGGGCGCGAACATGGTCAACATGTTGATCTATGACGCCTACCAAGGTCTCGACACCGGTCTGATCGACTGTTCGCAGGGCTACAGCTATGCTGTTGCGGCGCTGAAGCAGGCCGAAGTGATGGACAGCTACACGATCCTCGATTGGGGTCAGGTCGGCGGCTTGGGCATCTTTATGAACAAAGACATGCACGACAGCCTGACCGATGAACAGCAGGCCACGCTGGCTGAAGTTGGTGAAGATATGGCGGATGAATTTGGTCGCCTGATCACCAGTGCCAACGAAAAGGCCATTGAGTCGATGAAAGAGCAGGGTGTCGAAGTCATCACCCTGCCAGAAGAAGACCGTACGCAACTGGTCGAAGCCGGTCAGAAGTTCCTCGACGAATGGGTGCAAACTGCGAGTGCCGCTGGCCTGCCGGGTGAAGAGCTCTTGGAAGAGTACAAGGGTCTGATCACCAAATACACCGAAGAGCGCGATGCAAACGGCTACCCTTGGGAAGCCAAAAGCAACTAATCGCTGAAACTGGGGAGGGGCAGCATATGTTGGTAAATCTGGAGAAAATCCTGTTGGGGTTGGGCGCTTTGGCGGTGATTGCCTTGGGGGTGTTGATCACCTCCAACGTGATCGCCCGCGCGCTTTTCGCCAGTCAGGTGCCGGACAGTGTGACCATGGTGCGCGAGCTCATGGTTGCCGCCATCCTGCTGCCCCTCGCCGCTGCCACTGCCGCGCGGGCGCATGTGAGCGTGGCCTTTGTGTCGGACCGTTTCCCGCCACGCGCGCGCTCGGTGCTGATCGTCGCGGGCTCGGCCATTGGGATGCTGGCGCTGGCCCCATTGATCTATTCGGGCGGGCGTGAATTTCTGGCTGTCGTTGAAAAGGGCAGCTTCTTTTATGGTGACCTAAACCTGCCGAAATGGCCGGGGCGCTTGCTGTTTCTGGTGGGCATGATCGCCACCTTCCTGCGGTTGGCCGAACTGACATGGCGCGATGGCCAGACGATCCTCGCGGGCGGTGTGGTGTCGGATGAGCAGCAGCATGCTGCGGACCTGATGGTTGAAAAGGACGTGCTGTAATGGATGCTTCGACCATCGGAATGATCGCCTTTGCCGCGGTTCTGATCCTGCTCGCCCTGCGTGTGCCGATTGCTTTTACGCTAGCCGCTGTGGCAACTGTCGCCACCTTCTTTATCTTCGCCTTCCGCACCGGCACCTTCATGCCCGAACGCGCGATCCGGGCGACCACTTCGATGGTGTTTTCCAACTCCTTCGATCTCATTCATTCCTACGATCTGTCGATGATCCCGCTCTTCGTGGCGCTTGGCCACATTGCCTACCGCGCTGACATCACGACGAAAATCTATCACGCCGCCAAGGTCTGGCTGACCCGTCTGCCGGGCGGTGTTGCCATGGCTTCTGTCATGGGCTGCGGCGGGTTTTCCGCAATCACCGGTTCGTCCATCGCCTGCGCTTCGACCATGGGCAAGATCTGCACGCCCGAGATGCTGCGCATGGGCTATGACCCGCGTCTGGCCACGGCCTCGGTCGCGGCGGGCGGCACGTTAGGCTCTCTGATCCCGCCGTCGGTCTTGTTCATCATCTATGGCATTTTTACCGAGACTTCGATCTCATCGCTCTTCCTCGCGGGCGTCCTGCCGGGCTTGCTGACACTCGCGGGATTCGTGCTGGTGATCGCCGTCTGGGTCTGGCGCGATCCGGCGGTCGCGCCCTCGACAGACCAACGCTACAGCGCGGGCGAGCGCTGGCGCGCGGCGCTCGACAGTTGGCCCGCGATCCTGCTGTTTGTGCTGATCATCGGCGGCATCTACGGCGGCATCTTCACCGCAACCGAAGCCGCCGCGGTCTGCGTCGTCTCCGCCACGCTGATCGGTTTCGTGCAGCGCAAGCTCAACTGGGCGGGCCTGTGGGAAGCGGTCAAGGAAACCTGCGTGCAGACCTCGGCCATCTTCCTCATCGCCGCCAGCGCCAAGATTTTTGTGGCCTTCGTGGCCCTGACCGGGGTGGCGGGCACCATCGTCGGATTCGTGTCGGACGCGCAGATGTCCCTTGTCGTGCTGATGCTCTGCATCGCGCTGATCTATCTGCTCTTGGGCATGTTCCTTGACCCCATCGGCATCATGGTCCTGACCCTGCCGCTGATGATCCCGCTGGTCGAAAGCTATGATCTCAACCTCATCTGGTTCGGCGTGGTGGTCATCAAACTGCTGGAGATTGGCCTGATCACACCGCCCGTCGGCTTGAATGTCTTTGTCATTGCAAATGTGGTGGGCCGTGAAGCGCCGATCGACAAGATTTTCGCGGGGATCACGCGCTTTCTCAGCGTCGACTTTATCGTGCTGATCCTGATCATGTCCTTCCCGGCAATCTCGCTTCTGATCCCGATGGCCGCGCGATGAATGAACAGGCGAACAGCATGACGGACCGCAAGTTCGCCAATACGCTGGCGCGCGGCTTGGGCATCCTGCGGGCCTTTCGCGCCAGTGACAGCGGGCTGTCCCACGCGCAGATCGCCGAGCGGACGGGGCTGCCTAAGCCGACTGTCTCGCGGTTGACCTATACGCTGTGCGAGTTGGGCTACCTTGCGCATGGCGGGCGGAACGACAAGTTTCGGCTTGGGCCTGCGGCCATTGCTCTGGGGTCGGTGGCCTCGGTCGCCGTCAGCTTTGTCGATATGGCCTCTGACGCGATGCAGCAACTGGCCGATGAGACCCGCACGCTGGCGCTGATCGCCGTGCGCGATGGCGAGCGGATGATGCTGGTGCGCACATGGCGCCCCCGCACCGCTTCTACGATTTGGCTGGAGCCGGGCCACCGTATTCCGGTCTATGGCTCGTCGTCGGGGCTGGCGACGCTGGCGAGCCTTGACGAAGAGCGGTTTGACGCGCTCGCCCCAGACGACCAACTGCGCGACTACCGCCGCGAAGGCTATGAGCAATTGCTGGCACAGGGCTTTGTCCTCGCCCCGCCGGACACCCGCTATGCCCGGACCATCAACGCCGTCAGCGTGCCCTATTACGCGGGCGAGTTTGGCGAGCCTGTCGCCTTTACCTGCGGCGCTTTGCCCGCCGACTTGCCCGACGACCGCATTCTGTCACAAGTGGGACCAGCGCTGCGTGACGTGGTCAGCGGCATCGAACAACGCACCGGACGGGCACCCGCCCTGTCACGGCGCGGATAAGAACAAGGAGTTACGAATATGACCGACAAGATTGCCTATTCCCGCCATGACGACATCGTTGTGCTGCGCATCGAAAACCCGCCCGTCAACGCGCTGAGCCAAGCCGTGCGCCAAGGTCTGGCCGAAGGCATGGACCGCGCTGAGGCTGAAGACGGCGTGCGCGCCGTGATGATCGTGGGCGAAGGCCGGGCCTTTATCGCGGGGGCCGACATCACCGAATTCGGCAAGCCGCCGATGGAGCCGCATCTGCCCAATCTGTGCAACCGGATTGAGGCGTCACCGCTGCTGGTCGTCGCCTCCATGCATGGCGTCAGCCTCGGCGGCGGTCTCGAAGTCGCCCTGTCGGCGCACTACCGCATCGCCCAGCCCTCGGCACGTGTCGGTTTGCCTGAGGTGCACCTCGGCCTGATCCCCGGCGCGGGCGGGACACAACGCCTGCCGCGTCTCATCGGCGTTGAACCCGCGCTCGACGCGATCACCACAGGCCGCCACATCAAGGCACCACAGGCGCTTGAGATGGGCATCGTTGACCGCGTGGAAGAGGGCGATCCGCAGGAGGTTGGTCTGGCCTACGTGCGTGAGTTGCTCGACAGCGGTGCCGAGCGCCGGCCGATCTGCGACATGCCCGCACCTGCACCCATCGACTGGGATGCCGCCTATGAGGCGACGCTGAAAAAGGGTCGCGGCCAGATTTCCCCCGCAGAGGCCGTGCGCGCCGTGCAGGCGGGGGTCGAAAAACCTTTCGAAGAGGGCATGAAAGCCGAACGCCGCATATTCTCGGAACTGATGAACACCGACCAGCGCCAAGGCATGATCCACGCGTTTTTCTCGGAACGCGCCGTCAGCAACCTGCCGGAACTTAAAGGCGTAGAGCCGCGCGACCTTAAAGCCATCGGTGTCATCGGCGGCGGCACCATGGGCGCGGGCATCGCCACGGCGGCGCTCTTGTCGGGCTTCTCGGTCGTGTTGATCGAGATGAAGGACGAGGCCGCCAAGGCCGCGCATGAGCGTATCTCGGGCAACCTGCAAGGCGCGCTGAAACGCGGCAAGATCGATCAGGCCAAGTTTGACAAGCTCACCGGCACGGCGCTGGCCGTCTCCACTAAATATGACAGCCTTTCCGACGTCGATCTGGTCGTCGAAGCCGTGTTCGAGGACATGGACGTCAAAAAGCAGGTCTTCGGCAAGCTCGACGCGGTCTGCAAACCAGGCTGCGTGTTGGCCTCCAACACCTCCTATCTCGACGTGGACGAGATCGCCGCCAGCACCTCGCGCCCCGGCGATGTGATCGGTTTGCACTTCTTCTCCCCCGCGCATGTGATGAAGCTCTTGGAAGTTGTCGTGGCCGACAAGACCGCACCCGAGGTCGTCGCCACCGGCTTTGCCCTCGGCAAGGCTCTGGGCAAGATCAGCGTCCGCGCTGGCGTCTGCGACGGCTTCATCGGCAACCGCATCCTCGCCACCTACCGCACGGCGGCGGACCACATGGTGCTCGACGGCGCCAGCCCCTACAAGATCGACGCAGCACTTGAGAAATTCGGCTTTGCCATGGGCCCCTTTGCCGTGGCCGACCTTGCCGGGCTCGACATCGGCTGGGCCACGCGCAAGCGCAAGGCCGCGACACGCCACCCCGAAGAGCGGGTGCCGACCTATATCGACCGGCTCTGCGAGCAGGGCCATTTTGGCCAGAAGACCGGCCAAGGCTATTACATCTATGAAAAGGGCAAACGCGGCGGCACGCCGAACCCGGAGATCACCCGCCTGATCGAAGAAGAGCAGAAGGAGCGCGGCATCACCCCGCGCGAGTTCACCGAGGCCGAGATCGTGCGCCGCTACATGTGCGCCATGGTCAATGAGGCCGCCAAGGTGCTCGAAGAGGGCATCGCCAAACGCCCGCTCGACATCGATATGACGCTGCTCTTTGGCTACGGTTTCCCGCGCTACTGGGGTGGCCCGATGAAATGGGCCGACATCCAAGGCCTGCCCAATGTCCTCGCCGCCATCGTAGGCTTTGCCGAGCAGGACCCGTGGTTCTGGAAACCAGCGCCGCTGCTGGCCGAACTGGTCAAGACCAACCGCAATTTTGATGATCTGAACAAGGAAGCTGCCAAATGAAACAGGCTGTCATTGTCTCCGCCGTCCGCACCGGGCTGGCCAAATCCTTCCGCGGGTCGTTCAACATGACCCATGGTGCCACCATGGGCGGCCACGTCGTCGCCGAAGCCGTGAAACGGTCGGGCATTGACCCCTCGGCCATCGAAGATGTGATGATCGGCTGCGGCTACCCCGAGGGCGCCACGGGCTCCAACATCGCGCGCCAGATCGCGCTACGCGCGGGCCTGCCGATCACCGCCTCGGGCGTCACCGTGAACCGCTTCTGCTCCTCGGGTCTGCAGACCGTCGCCATGGCCGCCAATGCCATCTGCATGGAGGGCGCAGGCCCGATGGTCGCGGGCGGGGTCGAGAGCATCTCGATGGTCCAGCCCGACGCCAAATCGGTGAAAGAGGCTTGGCTGATGGAGCATAAGCCCGAAGTGTACATGGCGATGATCGACACCGCCGACATCGTGGCGAAACGCTATAACATCTCTCGCGAGGATCAGGACGCCTACGGTCTGCGCAGCCAGCAGTTGATTGCGGCCGCACAGGAAGCCGGGATCTTCGACGATGAGATCGCGCCAATGCAAACCACGATGGGCGTGCAGGACAAGGAAACCAAAGAGATTTCCACCCGCGAAGTCACCGTGGACCGTGATGAATGCAACCGCCCCACCACCACGCTCGAAGGGCTCGCGGGCCTCACACCCGTGCGCGGCGAGGGGGCTTTCATCACCGCAGGCAACGCCAGCCAGCTGTCCGATGGGGCCGCCGCTCTGGTGCTGATGGACAGCACACAGGCCGAACAGCAAGGCCTCGACGCCATGGGCGCCTTCAAAGGCTTTGCCGTGGCGGGCTGCGAGCCCGACGAGATGGGCATCGGCCCGGTCTTTGCCGTGCCGCGTCTGCTGGAACGTCACGGTCTGACCGTGGATGACATCGACCTGTGGGAACTCAACGAGGCTTTCGCCAGCCAAGCCCTTTATTGCCGCGACAAGCTGGGCATCGACACCGACAAATGCAACGTCAACGGCGGCTCCATCGCCATCGGCCACCCCTTCGGCATGACCGGCGCGCGGATGACCGGCCACCTGCTGCGCGAAGGGCGGCGTCGTGGGGCCAAACTGGGCGTTGTGACAATGTGTATCGGCGGCGGCATGGGGGCGGCTGGCCTCTTTGAAATCTACTGAAAAGGGGACCGACATGGACCTGAGCTATTCTGACGAAGAACGCGCCTTTCGCGAAGACGTGCGGGCCTTTCTGGCCGAGAAACTGCCCAAAGACCTGTCTGACAAGGTCAAACGCGGCGAAGAACTGGGTAAGGAAGGTCACGAGCGTTGGCATGCGATCCTGAACGACCAAGGCTGGCTGGCGACCAACTGGCCCAAGGAATTTGGCGGGGCCGCGTGGAACGCCGTGCAACGCCACATCTTTGAGGAAGAAGCCGCCGCTCATCACGCGCCGCGCATCGTGCCCTTTGGCCTGTCGATGTTGGCCCCGGTGCTGCAAAAATTTGGCTCGAAAGAGCAGCAGGACTACTGGCTGCCGCGCATCCTGTCGGGCGAGGACTGGTGGTGTCAGGGCTATTCCGAGCCGGGTGCCGGGTCGGATCTGGCCTCGCTGAAGACCACCGCCGTGAAGGATGGCGACCACTATATCGTCAATGGTCAGAAGACTTGGACCACCCTTGGCCAGCACGCCAACATGATCTTCTGCCTGGTGCGGACCGACAAGGACGTGAAGCAGCAAGAGGGCATTTCCTTCCTGCTGATCGATATGGACACCCCCGGCATCACCGTGCGCCCGATCATCCTGCTGGATGGCAGTGCCGAGGTGAATGAGGTCTTTTTCGACAACGTCAAAGTGCCTGCCGAGAACCTTGTCGGTGAAGAAAACAAGGGTTGGACCTACGCCAAATACCTGCTGACCCATGAGCGCACCAACATCGCGGGCGTGGGCTTTAGCCAAGCGGGCCTCTCGGCGGTCAAACGCATCGCCAAATCCGAAATGGCCGGGGGCCGCCCGCTGATCGAAAACCCGCATTTCGCCGCCCGCGTGGCACAGGCCGAGATTGATCTGATGGCGATGGCGACAACCAACCTGCGTATCATCTCCAAGGCCGCCGCAGGGCAGGCACCGGGCGTGGAAAGCTCCATGCTCAAGGTCAAAGGCACGATCATCCGGCAAGAGATCAACGACCTCGCCCGTCGGGCGGCCGGCGTCTATGCGATGCCCTTTGCCTCGGAAGCGGTGGCGGGCAGCAATGACGCGCTGCCAGACCCGAATGACGCAGGCCCCGTGGCCGCGCAGTATTTCAACAACCGCAAACTGTCGATCTTTGGCGGCTCGAACGAGATCCAGCGACAGATCATCGCCAAGACCATGCTGGGAGGCGCAAAATGAACTTTGACCTGACCGAAGAACGCCAGATGCTGCAAGACAGCCTGCGCCGTTTCCTGCGCGACAAATACGACACCGCCACCCGCAATGGCATTTTGGAAAGCGATGCGGGTTTCTCTGCCGAGATCTGGAACGGCTTGGCCGAACTGGGCGTCATCGGCGCGCTTTTCACCGAAGAGCAAGGCGGCTTTGGCGGCGCGGGCTTTGACGTGACCACCGTCTTCGAAGAACTGGGGCGCGCTGGCGTGGTCGAGCCGCTGCTCGATTCCGCCGTGCTGGCTGGCGGTCTAATCGCCGACCTCGGCAACGAGACGCAGCAAGAGCATGTCGAAGCGCTGATTGGCGGCGAATTGCAACTGGCCTTTGCGCATGGCGAGCCGGGCAGCCGCTATGATCTGAACCGCGTGACCAGTACCGCCGCGCAGAACGGCAGCGACATCGTGTTGAATGGCCGCAAGGCTGTCGTCGCCAATGCCGAAGCCGCCGACATGCTCGTCGTCTCGGCCCGCGAAAGCGGTGAGGCTGGCGATGAGGCGGGCATCTCGCTGTTCCTCGTGCCTGCCGACGCCAAGGGGCTGACCGTCACAGGCTATGCCCTGCTGGCCGGGGGCCGTGCTGCCGAGGTGACGCTGGACGATGTAACCCTGCCCGAAAGCGCCCGTCTGGGTGCCGCAGGCAAGGCTTTCGACGCCATCGAAGCGCGCACTGCCGTGGCCACCACCGCGCTTTGCGCAGAAACGCTGGGTGCCATGGAAACCGCCTGCACGCTGACCCGCGAATACCTCGGCACGCGCAAGCAGTTTGGCCGCCCGATCGGCAGCTTCCAAGCCTTGGCGCACCGCATGTCGGACCTGCTCATCGACCTTGAACAGGCCCGCTCTGCCGTGATCAACGCCGCAGGCCATCTGGCCGACGACCGCGCCAGCCGCGAGCGTCATGTCTCGGCGGCTAAGAACCTCATGGGCCGTGTCGGGCGTCTGGTGTCGGAAGATTCCATCCAGATGCACGGCGGCATCGCGATGACCCAAGAATATGAGCTCGCCCATATCGCCAAACGCATCACCATCGCCGACCACCGCTTTGGCGACACTGATCATCACTTGGAGCGTTTCATTGCACTATCCGCCGCATGATGCGCCGACCAGCGGGGTTCAGCAGCTTATCGGGTTTTTGCCCGATCTGTCGAACCACGATGGCAGCACCCGCGTCACACTTGATCTCGGCCCGCAGCACCTGAACGTCTCGGGCGTTCTGCACGGCGGGCTGCATACGCTGATGCTGGATGTCGCGGCGGGCTTTGCCTGCGCGCGGCACTGCGCGATGAGCGGGCCGTTTGTGCCGATGCTGACCCTTTCGCTGACCACCGATTACATCTCGGCGGTGCGCGAGGGGCAGGTTATCGCCACGGGCCGCGTCACCGGCGGGGGGTACAAAATTCTCTATGCCGAAGCGCAATTGCAAGACGCAGAGGGTAAGCTGCTGTCGCGCGCCACGGGTGTATTCAAAAGGGCAAAGACATGAGCGCAAGGATCGAAGACCGCGGCGACCGGCTGATCATCTGGAACGGCAACCGCGAAAAACGCGGAGCGCTGTCGCCCGCGCTTTACGAGGCCATTTCCGAGGCCATGAAACAAGCCGAAGACCCACGCATCCGCGCGGTCATCCTGACCTCCGAGGGGCGGTTCTTTTGTGCCGGGGGCGATCTCAACGTCTTGATCGAACGCCGCAAGATGACCGAGCCGGAACGCCGCGAACGGGTCGACGGGCTGCATGATCTGATCCGCGCAATGCGGGCCTGCTCGGTGCCGCTCATCGCCGCGGTTGAGGGCGGTGCTGCGGGGGCGGGGCTTTCCTTGGCGCTGGCCTGCGACATGATCGTGGCCTGCGAAGACGCGCAGTTCACCGCCGCCTATGTGAAAACCGGGCTGGTGCCGGACGCAGGTCTCACCGCCTCCATGGCACGGCTCTTGCCACGCCCCTTGGCGATGGAAATGTGCCTGCTGGGCCGTCCGGTCATGGCCATGCGCTTTGCCGAACTGGGCGCGGTCAACCGGATATGCGCCAATGGCAAAGCCTTGGACGAAGCGCTGATGCTGGCCGACACGCTGGCTGCTGGCCCGCGCGCGTCGCAGGGTGTGATCCGGCAGTTGGTGGCGCAGTCTTATGAGACCGATGAGGCCGACCAGCTGGATGCCGAACGCGACGCCATGGCCCATGCGGCTGGGGGTGATGAGGCCGCCGAAGGCATCGCGGCCTTCTTGGAAAAACGCAAACCCCGGTTCTAGACCGGGCAGCGCCGCCCGGGGAGAGGCGGCGCCTTTAGGCAGGAGGAGACACCAATGAACGCCAGGGTACAGGATTTTCTAGCTGAGCAAGTGGCGACCCGCCCCGAGGCCCCGGCGCTAAGCGATGCCAGCGGGACCGCGTGGAGCTATGCCGATCTGGACCGCGCGCGGGCCGATCTGGCCGAGGCGTTGCGCGGGGCGGGGGTGCAGGCAGGCGACCGCGTGCTGCTGATGGTCGAGAACTGCGCCGCAGCGGTGGCAGCACTTTATGCCTGTTGGACGCTGGACGCCGTGGCGATCCCAGTAAATGCCCGCCAGACCGAAGCCGAAGTCACCCGCATCATCGACCACGCCACCCCGGCGGCGGTGCTGCTGACCTGCGACGTCTCCCCCGAAGCGGCAGCCCATGCGGCGCGGATGTCGGCCCGCGAGGTCTCCGGCGCTTTCGGCAGTCTGCACCTTGCGACGCCGCTGCCCAGCACCCCAGATGCCGATCTGCATGACGTGGCCGTGCTGCTCTATACCACTGGCACGACGGGCGACCCCAAGGGCGTGATGCTGACCCATTCCAACCTGCGCTTTGGCGCGCGCGCCTCGGCTGATCTGCGCCAGATGGTGCCCGGCGATGTGGTCTACGGCGTTCTGCCGATGACCCATGTCTTTGGCCTCGTCTCTGTGCTGATGGCCTCGGCCAGCGCCGGGACGCATGTGCGGCAAGAGGCACGCTTTTCCGCCGCGAAACTCCATGCCGCGACCCATGACAATGTAACGATCCTGCCCGCCGTGCCGCAGATGCACGCGCTGGTGATGCAATATTCCCGCGAGCGCGGCATGCCCAAGCTCGAAAGCCCGTGTTTGCGCTATGTCTCCTCCGGCGGCGCACCGCTCGACCCGGCGTGGAAGCGCAAGGCAGAGGCCTTCTACGAGTTGCCGCTGCAAAACGGTTTTGGCATGACCGAGACCTGCTCGGGCGCCTCGGCCACCAACAACCCCATCGGCTCGCCCGATACCTCCGTGGGGCCTGTCACACCGGGGACCGAATGCAAGATTGACGACCAAGCCCCAGGCGGCAACGGCGCGGGCGAAGGCGAAGTGCTGGTGCGTGGCCCGCATGTGATGAAGGGCTACTACCGCAACCCGACCGAGACCGACAAAGCCATCGACGCGGAGGGCTGGCTGCATACCGGCGACTTGGGCAAGCTCGACGAAAAGGGGCGGCTGCATATTCTCGGCCGCAGCAAGGAATTGATCATCCACGGCGGCTTTAACGTCTATCCGCCCGAGGTCGAAGCCGCGCTGAACGATCACCCGCGGGTGGTGCAATCTGCGGTTGTCGGGCGGGTCAAAGGCGGTGACGAAGAAGTGCTGGCCTTCGTGCAAGTTGCCTCAGGCGACGATGTCACAGCAGAGGAGCTGCGCGGTTTCGTGAAGGAACGCCTGACCGGCTATAAACGCCCGTCGCAAATCATCGTTGCGACGGACCTACCCGCAGCACCCACGGGCAAAATCTTGAAACATCGCCTACTGACAGCCTTTGCGGATCAGCTAGAGGACTAAGCCCAGCGAGACCGTCCTCTCTTTTTGGCCCTAAATACTTCCGCCGGAGGCACCGCGCCCCCCCCCCTCAGGGGGCGCCAGAAAGACTCCTGCGCACGCATAGCCTAAATGCGCTCCGCCAAATTAGACGTAAGTACCTTCCGCCGCCGCGCGAATGGCGCGGATGTTCTCGCCATAGGGCGCAGGATCGCTGACAGATCCGCCCTTGAAGGCCGCCGAGCCTGCCACCAGCACATCAGCCCCGGCCAGTGCGACCAGTGGTGCGGTCTTGGGGTCAACGCCGCCATCGATCTCGATATGGATGGGCCGGTCGCCGATCATCGCGCGCAGCTCGCGGATCTTGGCACTCATGTCGATGAACTTTTGTCCGCCAAAACCGGGGTTCACGGTCATCACGCAAATCAGGTCCACCATGTCGAGCAACTCGGCCACAGCACTCGCCGGGGTGCCGGGGTTTAGCGCCACACCAGCCTTCACGCCCGCGTCACGGATCGCCTGCAGGGTGCGGTGGATATGCGGGGTGGCCTCGACATGGGCGGTGATGAAATCGGCCCTGGCCTTGGCGAAGGCATCAATGTAGGGATCGACGGGCGAGATCATCAGATGCACGTCCATCACGCCCTTGATATGGGGCCGGATCGCCGCGCACATCGCGGGGCCGAAGGTGATGTTGGGCACGAAATGCCCGTCCATCACATCCACATGCACCCAATCTGCGCCTTGGGCCTCGATTGCTTCGCATTCGGCCCCGAAATTGGCGAAATCGGCGGCGAGGATGGAGGGGGCGATCTTGATCGAACGGTCGAATGTCATGGGGCAGGCCTTTGTTGCAGAGGTTGGCCCCTCATAGCCCCTGCGCGCTTTTTGCGAAAGGGGCTAGAGGTCGAGTTCCAGCACCCCGCCGGGCTGCGCCGCGCGGGACTGGCAGAGGATGATCGATTCCGCCCGTTGCTTGGCCGAGAGGACGAAGTCGCGGTGCTCCACCTCTCCGCCGCGCAGCCCGCATTTGCAAACGCCGCAGATGCCGTCGCTGCATTTGAGGTCCACCGACACGCCTGCCGCGATGAGGGCGTCGGCGGCGGTTTCGTCCTTTGCGACAGCAATCTCGCGGCCGGAGGTGAGTTTCAATGTGAAGGGGTGGTTCACGTAGTCCGGCACCTCGGGGGTCGAGAAATACTCCAGATGCCGGGCGTCCTCGGGGATGCCGGCGGCCTCGGCGGCGGCCATGACGGCTTGCATGTAGGCGTCCGCCCCGCAGGTATAGACATGGGTGCCGGGGGCGGCGCGGTCCATGATACTGGGCAGGTCGGCGCGGGTGTCCTCGGATGAGATGTGCAGATGCACCCGGTCGGCCCAAGGGGCCTGCGCGAGTTGGTCGGCAAAGGCGGCGGCTTCGCGGGTGGAGGCAGAGTAATGCAGATCAAAGGGCCGCCCAAGCGCGTGCAGGCGATGGGCAAAGGCGATCATCGGGGTGATGCCGATGCCGCCGCCCATGAGCAGGCTATGGGGTGCGTCTTCGATGAGTTCAAAATGGTTCACCGGCTTGCCGACAAAGATGCGCCGCCCTTTGGTGAAAACCCGGTGCAGCAGCGCCGAGCCACCGCGGCCTGCGTCTTCGCGCAGCACCGCGATGCGGTAGCGCTTGCAGTCCTCGGGGTCGCCCAGCAGCGAATAGGGGCGCAGGAATTCGGGGGCGACGACCAGATCGAGATGCGCGCCTGCTGTCCAGGCGGGCAGGTCGTGGCCTTCGGGATGGGCGATGTCGTAAAGCGCCGTGGTGGCGTTCAGGCGGGTGACCTCGGTGATGCGCAGGTCGAGCACCGGGGTGTCGCTGCCGACTTTGTAGAGGTGCAGATGGTCCGTCTCGCCCGCCGCGGTCTTGCGGCGGTGCTCATCGGCGCTCAGGAGCGCGGCATGAGCGGCAATCCCGGCCTCGCGGTTCATCGGGTCGGGGTAGGGCCAAGGGTGCGGGGCCAGCGGGGCGGGGTAGACGGCCAGCGTCTGGTCCTCGAACTTGAGGTCAAGATCAGGCTGCAGATCGCGGGCGTTGACCGGCTGCGCGGGCGCATCAAAACGGCCCGTTGCGTCGCGCTCGATGTCCCACCACCATTTCTTCACCGGGTTCAGGCGGCCCTTGCCGACCTTGTCGTCGAGCTTCGCCAGCAGCGGCGCTGCGGCGGGAATGTTGGAGGCGGCCCAGCGGAAGGGGGCCTCGGCAAAGAGCCCTTCGAGGTTCCAAGGGCAGGTCTTCATGCAGCGGCCACACATCGCGCCGCCTTGGTTGGTGATCCGGTAGGTGGCGCATTTTTGGCTGTCGGATTTCCAGATTTCATAGCCGTTGAACATTTTCTTCGGCCCAGCGGTGATCGCGCCGGAGGGGCACTCGCGGGCGCATTTGTTGCAGGCTTCACAGAACTTTTGCAGGCCAAAGTCGATGGGCTTGTCATGGGCCACGGGCAGGGTGGTCGTCACCACGCCGGATTTCAGGCGCGGGCCGAGAAAAGGGTTCAGGATCACTTCGCCGATGCGAGAGACCTCGCCCAGACCGGCCAGCAGCAAAAGCGGTGGTTGCAACACATCGCCGTCCATCACCGTATGCGCCTTAGCGGCATGGCCGAGGTTGCGCAGGTGTTGCGCCAGCACGCCACCGAGCATCGAGAAGCGCAGATAGGCGCGCATGGACTGCGACACGGCGATCCAGTCGTCGCCCGAAGAGCCTTCCATCGTGTCGAAGCCTTGGTCGATGATGAGGCTTAACGCTTCGCCATGGGGCGGGGTGATCGGCGTGCCGGTGGCGTCGTGACTGTACCATGTCCAATCGGGGCAAGCCGAGAGACCCGCGGCATCTGCGCCGAGGAAATAGCTCGCCGCCTTGAGGTTCGCGGCATTGCGGGCGGCATCTTCGGCAGCAGGGGTGTCTGTATTTACCGGGCCGTCCTGCAACAGGATCAGCGCGCCCAGCAGACGCCGTTGCGCGGCGGAGGGGGCTGATTTCACCACGTGGTGGCCGCCTTTCATGGCGTTTTGGACCTTTGGCCCCATATCGCCGAACTGGCCGCGCGCGAAAAGGTCACCGCGTTTCGGGACGCGCGGCACATTAGCGGCGTCGATATAGGTCGTGGGCTCCTCGACCCGGTTCAGGGTCTCAAAGGGATGCGGCCCGGCGGCATAATCGCGCCGCGCATAGGGATCGACATCGCGGGCGCTGACCCCGCCGTGGGTGCCAAGTTGCCAATGCGGGCCTTTGAGAACCGACCACGGCTGGTCTGCCAGAGGGCGGAGCGGCATGTCGGGGGCGAGAGCCATGTCGGTGGTCACCACGGCGAGACCAAAACGCGCCCCAATCCAGGGCGCTTGCAGTGCGCCATCCTCCCAGACCGCCAGCCCCGCCGCCACGGCCAGCTTGCCGGGATGGACATCGCTGGTCGTCTCCGAATGCACTTTGGCAGAGAACCCCAACTGACGGATGTATTCAGCCAGCACAGTCGCATTCTCGGTCCCGCGCAGGCAGGCGCGCTGTGGCTGGGCGTCCTTGATCCAATCGCTGCCCGGCTCATCTGCACGCGGATCGCGGGGGTAGGCAGTCAGGATCACCAAAGCATGGCTGTGACCGTCAATTGAGGTTTCCGGCGCATCCACTGCATCGCGCAAGTTGGCCATAATGACATCGACCCCGGCGGCCAATGTTTTGGTCTGACGGTTGCGCAGATCGTCCGCCAACTGTGCAGTCCCTGCACTGCGGCGGGGCGTCGCAAGTTGCGCGTCCCGTGGCAGAGCGCAGACCCCCATCATGGAGGCGTCGTTGTAATAGCCAAAGGACTTGAGGTGATTGGCCCGTTCCACCGGGTCGGCGGGGATGGCCGCGCCCGCCGCATTGATCGGCCCGTCGCGCAGCACATCCATCATGGCCTGAAAGGGCGCCATGGCGTTGCAAATGCTTTCCGGCGCCTCTGGCCGTTCGAACTGCAATACCGGCAGCGGCAAATCGGGCAACCGCGACAGGGGCGCAGGCAAACGCCGCAGGCGCTCCATCGGGAAGGGGCCGAGGTGCATGGGGCGGGTCTTGGAGGAAAAGAGCTTCATGGCAAATCGATGCCACGGCGCGCGAGGGAATGCCAGACCCAGAGGGGCAGGCAAAACCCGCTCTCGCTTGACTCTGGCCGTACCGCCCGACCATGCTGCGCAAAAGTGAGGAGTGAGACTATGACCCTGTTTAACCGCCGTCAGGCCATCGCAACCATGGGGGCTGCCACGGCTCTAGGCCTTGCCGCCCCGGCGCTGGCGCAAAACCGCAAGATCACCGTGGGCGCGCTGCGTTTCACCAGCCACGCGGGTAGTTTCGTTGCCTTTGAGCGGGACTATTTTAAAGAAGCCGGGCTGGACGTCGAACTACGCTTCTTTGAGGCAGCCCAGCCGATGGCGGTGGCGATTGCCAGTGGCGATGTGGACTATGCTGTGACGGCGATCTCGGGCGGTCTGGTGTCGCTGGCGCAAAAGGGCGCGGTCAAGGTGATCGGCGGGGCACTGCAGGAGGAACAGGGCATCGACGGACAGAAGTTCCTCGTCTCCGACGCCGCTTTCCAAGCTGGCATCACCGAGCCCGGCATGTTGGACGGAAAGAGCTACGGCATGACGCAGGCGGGGTCGTCCTTTCACTACATGGGCTCGAAGATGGCCGAGGCAGAAGGCATTTCGCTCAAGTTCAAGCCGCTGCAGAAGGTCGGCGCCGTCATTGGTGCGCTGAAGTCTGGCCAGATCGACGCATGGTCTATCGTACCGCATATCGCCAAACCGCTGGCTGGGTCGGGCGCGGTGCACATCATCGGCGATGTGGCGACCTATTTACCGGATTATCAGGTGACCACCGTCTTTACCTCGGCGAGCAACGCTGAAGGCGAGCGCGAAATGACGGAAAACTTCCTCGCGGGTTATTCCAAGGGCGTGGCCGATTACAATGCGGCAATGATCGCTAAGGATGGCGGCGAGGATGGCGTGAACGAGATGGTCGATCTGATTCACAAATACGTCTATACAGACCGGCCGCGTGACAAAGCCGCACCGTCGATCATCAATGGCACCATGCGTCTGAACGAGGGTGCGAAGCTTAATGTCGGCTCTGTGCGGGATCAGTTGGAATGGTTCCAGTCTGAGGGGCTTGTCGACAGCGACATCACCTTAGAGACCTTAATCGACACGTCTTATGTCGAGACCGTAGGCAGCTAAACGGCCAACTTCGGCCCACCTGAACCAAAGGCGTGCCGCGAAAGTGGCGCGCCTTTTTTGTGTTTGGCGGCTGGCATGCGGAGGACTGCGAGCGGCCTCCCCACGCGCCGCGCATTTTATGGCAACCCAAAGTCGTTACGCGCGTTAGCTAGTGAATAGCGCGGTACATACGCGGCAACCACAGACGGACACCTCTATGAACGACGGGTCATTTTTTGGGTTAGACGGCTACCACATCGCGCTTGGGGCTGTCGGAGCTATTGTGATCCTGGCCAACTGGCTGCCGCGTTTCATCAGCCGCCGCGAGCCTGCTGCTTCGGGACTGTTGATCCTTTTCGGCATGGCCGTCTTCGCCTTTCTGCCGGGTATGCCAGTGGTCCCTGATCCGCGCACCCATCCGCATATTTGGGAGGTCGTTGCCGAGCTTTGCGTAATCGTTGCGCTCTTTGCCACCGGCCTGCGAATCGACAATCTGTCGAGCTTTCCCCGCTGGGGTCCGACCGTGCGGCTTTTGGCGCTGACCATGCCGATCACCATATTTGCCGTGGCTTTCATGGGGTATGCGCTGGCCGGGATGACGATTGCGGGGGCGATCCTGCTGGGGGCAGTCATGGCGCCAACCGATCCGGTCCTAGCTGGTGATGTGCAGGTCGGTCCGCCGCAGGAGGGCGGAGAGCATCCTGTGCGTTTTGCTCTGACGACCGAAGCCGCGTTGAACGACGGTTTGGCCTTTCCCTTTGTCTATCTCGGATTGCTGGTGGCCGCCGACGGTTTGGCGCCGGGGGCTTGGGGGCTGGAATGGCTCGGGCGGGATGTGCTTTGGCGGATTGCCGTTGGCACCGCGATGGGCGCCGCCGGGGGATGGGCCTTGGGGCAGGTGCTTTTCAACGTGCCGCGCAGTGCAGCGCTGGCCGAGACGTCTTCGGGTGTTGTGGCACTGGCAGGGGTGCTCTTGTGCTATGGCACGACCGAGTTGGTTGAAGGCTACGGCTTTATCGCGGTCGCTGTCGCCGGGTTGGTGATCCGACGGGTAGAAGGCGATCACGCCTTTCATCGACGCTTGCACGATTTCGTCTCAGCCGTCGAACACGCGCTGACGGCTTTGCTGCTCGTCGCCTTGGGGGCCGTCTTGCCAATGCTACTCGGCGCGCTCACATGGTCTGGCGCGGCAATCGTTTTCGGGCTGCTCTTTGTCGTGCGTCCGCTTGCTGGGTGGCTGTCATTGGGGCGTACCCCGCTGGGTGCGCGCGACCGCTGGGTTGTGGCACTCTATGGTATTCGGGGGATCGGGTCGATTTACTACCTCGCCTATGCCGCCGCGAAGGTTGAGTTTTGGAATGAGGAAAAGATCTGGGCCATCGTTGGTTTTGCTATTCTTCTGTCCGCGCTCCTCCATGGCTTTACTGCCGGCATAGCGGTGGAGAGGTTGCACGGCCCAAAAGATCGCCCGGACCGGTGAACCGCGCATTGCACATGGCCGCCTTTTACCGGAAAAGAACGCCATGGATCTCAAGCTCTCCTCCGTCAGCCATTATTACGGCGACACGCAAGTGCTGCGTGACATCTCGCTCGACATTCCATCGGGCCAGATCGTCTGCATTGTCGGCCCGTCGGGTTGTGGTAAATCCACCCTGTTGCGAATGCTGGGCGGTTTAGAGAGGCCGAGTGAGGGCAAGGTGTTGCAATTGGGTGATGCGCCCGCGGGCTGTTTGAACCCGCTCACCTATATCTTTCAGGATTTCGCTTTGCTGCCATGGCGTACGGTGCATGGCAATGTCGCGCTGGTGCTGGAAGATCACGGGCTGAGCCGCAAGGAGCGCGATGCGATCATCGCCGATGTGCTTGCCCGCACCAAGCTGACCGATTTTGCCGACGCCCTTCCCAAGCAGCTTTCTGGCGGAATGAAACAACGCGTGGCGATTGCGCGGGCGTTGGCGGTGAACCCTGCTGTCATGCTGATGGACGAGCCGTTAAGTGCGCTCGACAGCCAGACCCGCGAACTTCTGATGGATGACCTCGTGGCCCTTTGGACGCGGCAGCCTTTCACCGCCGTTTATGTTACCCACAACCTCGCCGAAGCGGTACGCCTTGGGCATAAAATCGTCGTGCTGTCGCGCCGTCCGGGTAAGCTGCGCGAGGTCGTTGAACTGGACATGCCGTTGGCCGAGCGGCACCACGGCGACCCGGCATTGGAAGCACAGCAACAGCACCTATGGGGGCTCATGCGAGACGAGGCCGCGGCGGCGGATGCGGAGTTGATCGATGGGTGAGTTAACACAAGGTACAGCGCGCGAAGTGACCTTTCGTGGCGGTGGTTTCCGGCCCGGCACGCGGCGTGGCGTGGGGCTGGCCGTATTCGTGGTACTGATCCTGCTGGCGGAATGGGGCACGCGCAGCGGCTTTATCTCGGCGCTGACCTTGCCACGACCAAGCGATGTGTTGCTAACCTTTCAGGAGCTTTACCAATCGGGGATGCTTTTCAAACATCTCGCCCCTTCGCTTACGCGTCTGTTTGTCGGCGCGCTGATCGGGGCGTCGATGGGGATCGGTATCGGGGTGCTGATCGGGCTTTTCTCCTTGGTCCGCGCTGGGCTGGTGCCCCTAGTGGCAGCGATTTTTCCAATCCCGAAAATCGCGCTCTTGCCGCTCTTCGTCATCTGGTTCGGCATTGATGAGGCCAGTAAATACGCGCTCATCGCCTTTGGCACGTTCACACCCACGGTGGTGGCGACCTATGCGGCGGTGGACAATGTCGACCGCGTGTTGATCCGGATGGGGCAAAGTTTTGGCCTGAGTTGGTGGTCGATTGTATCCAAGATCGTGGTGCCGGGGGCAATGCCGGGGATCCTGTCGGGTCTGCGGATTTCGCTAACAATCGCGATTATTCTGCTGGTCGCGGCAGAGATGCTTGGCGCGGAGTACGGGATCGGGGCCTATATTCTACAAGCCGGAAGCCTTTATGATCTGGAGCGGCTGTTTGCGGGCGTGGTGATCCTGTCGCTGCTGGGGGTCGCGGTGTCGGCGGTTGTAGCCGCGGTAGAGCGGCGCGTGCTCAGTTGGCGGGTGTAGACCAGAGACTGCCTGGGGTGGTATGGGCGACCCGTTTCGCTATGAATAACCAAACCACTCCACAGACGGACCCACAACATGACCGAACACACCACCACCCACGCCGCCGACGAAGATTTCCGCAACCGCGACATCAAGATCTACGTTAACGGCGACATCGTCCACCGCGACGAGGCCAAGGTCTCGGTCTATGACAGTGGTTTCATGCTGGGCGACGGCATCTGGGAGGGTATGCGTCTCTATAAAGGCACATGGGCGTTTTTCGACGAGCACATGGACCGATTTTTCAATTCCTGCAAAGCCGTATCGATGGATGTCGGCATGGACAAAGCGGGCATTGCCGAAGCGCTGCGCCGCACGGCCGAGGCGAACGACATGCACAACGACGTGCACTGCCGCCTGATGCTGACCCGCGGGATCAAGGATAAACCCTTCCAACACCCTTCGCTCAGCACCTCTGGTCCGACGCTGGTGATCATCATGGAACATTCCAAACCAGTGGACCGCCTACAATCGACGGGCATCCAGCTGGCCTCGGTTCCGCAGGTGCGCGGGCTGCCTCATAGCCAAGACCCTAAGCTCAACAGCCACTCCAAGCTGAACTGCATCATAGCCTGCCTTCAGGCTGAGGCTGCGGGCGCGGATGAGGCGCTGATGCTTGACCCGCATGGATTTGTGAACACCACCAACGCCTGTAACTTCTTTATTGTGCGCCGGGGCGAGGTTTGGACCTCAACCGGCGATTACTGCATGAATGGGGTGACCCGACAAAAGGTCATCGATCTTTGCCGCGAGAATGGCATTCCGGTGTTTGAAAAGAACTTCTCGCTCTACGAGGCCTATGGCGCAGATGAGGCTTTCCTCACCGGTACATTCGGGGCGCAGACCCCGGTGGCCGAGATCGACGGAAGGGCAATCGACGGTGAACGCCCCGTGACCAAGCGTATTCAGGCGCTTTACAAAGAGCTGGTGCAGCGGCACTGCGCATAACGCGCTGACACCGGCGTAGAGCGCGCCGGTGTCTTTGTGTGTGGGGGGGGCTGCGTCTAGTCGTGCGCACCGTGCGCGGAATGGTCCATCTCGCCATGTCCAGCGTCGCGGCGGCTTTCGACATTGAAGGTCACGTCAAGGGGTCCTGCCTGCTCGAATTGCAACGTCGCGGGGATCTTCTCGCCGACCTCAAAGGGGTCGCCATTCAGCCCCATGAACATCACATGATACCCGCCCGGCTCCAATGACACCATCTCACCCGGGGGCAGGTCGATGCCGGGAACATGGCGCATACGGGCAACGCCCATGTCATCGGTGCTGCTTTCGTGAAGGGAGACCTCATCGAAGCCTTCGGCCTGCACTGCAACGAGCCGGTCTGCCGTCTCGCCCGTGTTCGTGATGGTGAGGTAACCGCCACCGGTATTGGCAGCTTTCGGCGTTTCAAACGCCATCGGGTGGTTCACGACAAGACCGCCTGTCTTGTAGTCATGCGCAGCGGCGGGCAGGGCGAAGAATGCGGCAAAGGCCGCGATTGTAATACGTTTCATTGGTTCATCCATTGTCTGATTGTGGTGTTGAGGGTGGTCAATCAGACGAATGGCGGGCCACGTACGGGGGGGCGCGCGCCCGTTTGGATTTGCGGAACCCAAGCTATCGTCCCTACGCGACGGGTTGGCCCGGTTGCGCGTTTAAGGGGGAGCCACACCGCTGCTAACGTGGGGACCAGCAGCGCGCCGATGATCCGGCAGGCTTCACAATCAAGAGCGGCGACGCCGTGGCCATCTACGGGGCCATCGCAGAGGTCGGCCAAGGTGCCGCCCGCTTGGATAAAGGCGATGAAAGCCGGGTCCTGCTGCGTCTCGGCTGTCGCGCGATGTGCGAACGGCAGACTGCCGAGTGCCAAAGCCAGCAGCAGCGTAACTGCAACCGGAAAGGCGGATATGCGCGAACGGGTGGCCATGCGCTTCATTAGAACTTGGCTGCGTCCATGACCATAGCCACCACCATTCTGCGACGCATTGTCATACCAATGCCGTCCGCGCATCCTCTGCCTATGGGCGTAATGATAAATGCGCTCTTAGCGTACAATCATCACCGAAATCGCGACATGCGAAGCAAGATAGCCAGCGTTTGAAGAGAAGATATGCTCGGCGGCTCCAGGAAGATGGCTGGCCATCACAATCAGGTCCACTCCAATCGCATCGGCAGCACGCTTTAGCACGGTATCCAGATCAACGGCTGGGTCGTGGCTGGTTTCCACGTGAGGGGCAAAATGCACGCCATTTGCTTCAGAGGTTTCAGCGGCAAGGGCCGCGAGCTTTTCAGCAAACTCAGCCGGCGTTCGTGCGACCTGGCTCGGCAGGTTGTGCCCGACCCCAACAATATGAGCCTCAGCATTGTATAATTTGGCTAAATCAGCCGCCACCCGAAGTGCTTTGCTCATTTTATCGATGTGTCTTAGGTCAACGGGAACCATGATTTTGGTATACATTATGCTCTCCTGGTTTTCGTACGCTGGCAGGTGCCGGGCGGTTGTCTGTTCGTTTGGGGCTAAGGTTTAGGCAGGGCGCAGAAGGCGCGGCGGCTGGCTTCGTGCGGCCCTACAGCGAGCCTAGCGGGAAAAGAGCACGGGAAAGTTCGACTGTCTCAGCAACTCGCGCGTCGCGGCGCCGATGACCAGATCGTAGGTGCGCGAATGGCCGAAGGCACCCACGGCAATCATATCGGCCCCTTTTTCCAGCGCCTCTTTGTTCAATGCGGCAGCAACGCCCGGACGTTCCCAGCAACGCTCTACCAAGGTTGTCTGGATCTGACGTCGCGCAAATGCTGCGGCCAGATCGCTTGAGATCGCATCAGTCCCTGCGTCTTTGCTATGATCGTTAATGCGAAGAATATGCGCGGTATCGCCGTCCTTTAGCAGAGTCAGCGTATCATGCGCGGCCCTTACCGCTTCCCGCGTGGCATTCCACCCGATCACAACGCTTTGGCCGAGGGCGTCAGCATCGTAGTCCCACGGCACCACG
This sequence comes from Sulfitobacter delicatus, assembly GCF_900102535.1. GTDB lineage: Bacteria > Pseudomonadota > Alphaproteobacteria > Rhodobacterales > Rhodobacteraceae > Sulfitobacter > Sulfitobacter delicatus. The sequence continues at coordinate 45,688 of NZ_FNBP01000013.1, forward strand.
AGCACCGGTCTCCCCGCATCACGGATCACCGTCTCCACAAGACGGGCGTGCGCATGGGTTTCGGCATCAGGGTCAGCAGCGGCCATGATCACCACGTCGGCGGATTGAGCGCTTTCGATGATCCGTTCTGCGGCGGTTTCAGATTGGCTTTTCAACAAACGCCATTCCGATGCGAACTCCTCTGCATGGAAATGCCGTTCAAATGTCGCCTTGAGGGTTTCGGATCGCTCAATCTGAGATTTGCCATACTCAGTGAAAACAATGTCAGGCACATGCATCGCAATGCCCGGATAGACCATCAACGACTCAACAGTGTGTAGGCCGGTGACATGGGCATTGTGACGACGAGCGAGCAGCGCTGCTGCATTGAGGACGCTATCTGCCGACTGAACGTCGGTAAGGCAGGCGAGGATTGTCTTAATCGTCATGGGTGTTCTCCTGAGGGTCGGAGTTGGGCCGGTCTGAGGTGAGTGTCCTACCGGCGGTCGGATATGAGGTTCTCTTGCGCTTTCAGTCGCCAACCTGTGAGGCCAGCGCCAGCGCTTCCATGTCCCGGATCAGGACCGTCTTTGTGCGTTCCAAGGTGATTACATTCTCTTTGCGCAACCGGGTCAGAACGCGGCTTACGGTTTCTACCGTGAGGCCAAGGAAATCGGCGATGTCGGCCCGGCTCATGGGGAGCGTGCAGGTAGTGTAGTTGCCGATCGGGGTGCCTGTGCGTTGCACCAAGGTGATGAGAAAGGACGCGACCTTCTCCATCGCGGATTTATGCGAGAGCATCATGAAATGATCCTGCATCGCAGAAATTTCGCGCAGCGCGGCATGCAAGATTCGCTGTTGGGTCTCTTGGCTACCTTCGAAAGCGTCCAGAGCATTGCGCCGATAGGCGATCACTTCCGCAGGGGCGATGGCTTCGCAATCCGTGTGGTGCAGCGTGTCATTTGGAAACCCGATGATGTCACCCGGCAGGCCAAAGGCGATGACCTGGCGGCGTCCGTTTTCAAGAACACGGGTCAGGCGGAACACGCCCGAAGTGATCTCGTAGATGTTGCTGGCGATGTCGCCTTCGCGAAAGAGATGCGTTCCGACCGCTTGTTGTTTCCGTTGCGGGGCGGCGGCAGGTGCACGGCGAGGGCGGCTGATCTCGGGCAAACGGGTTGCGGGGGAGAATTCATTCGATAATGTCACGTACATGCGCTCGTCCTTCTTAGGTCGCGTTCACATTCTCAGGAACGCGTCTCAGAAAGACCCTTGTCGGTGTAACCGTTTGTATCGGTTTGTCGCGGTGCCTCACCGCAGGACTGGTGGCAAGCAGCGGCGGGGCGGGTAAGGAAAGCGAAGCTGCTGTGGAAAGTGTTTGTGTCTGAGAAAAAGATCCTCGTCGTCGATGATGACTCAAAAATTCGGACCCTCCTTCGGCGGTGCCTCGAAGGGGACGGCTACGCCGTGTCCGAAGCGCAGAGCGCACAGAGCGTTCGAGAGGCGTTTGAGGCGGATCAGTTCGACCTCGTGACCTTGGACCTGAACCTAGGCGCGGATGACGGACTTGATATCGCCCGAGAGCTCCGCCGCGATCATGATGTTCCGATTTTCATGGTGACGGGGAAGGACGATGTGATCGACCGCGTGGTCGGGCTGGAACTGGGTGCAGACGATTATCTGACCAAGCCGTTTCACGTTCGAGAAGTCTTGGCCCGCGTTAAATCTGTCCTCCGCCGCAGTGGCAAACGCGAGCCCGAAGATGCTTCGCAGGACACGGGGCAGGGGGCAGAGGATCCTTGGCTGTCACTGGACGGTCTGAAGGTCAAACTCGACCGTATGTTGCTGGTGGACCGAGAGGGTGCAGAGTGCGACCTCACCACCGCAGACTTTAAACTGCTGGCAGCTTTCCTCAATCATGCCAAAAAACCGCTGTCCCGGGACCGGCTGATGGACCTGATCGACGGACAGGCCTGGGCGCCACTGGACCGTACCATCGACAATCAGGTGGCGCGGCTGCGCAAGAAAGTTGAACGTGATCCGGCCCGTCCGATGTTGATCAAGACAGTGCGGGGCATCGGATATATCCTGACAGAGAACGCCGTGGCCGTGGAGCACTAGCTGTCCAGCAGAGTGCGAAATGCTTTGGCCAAGTCGGCCTGCCTGTAGGGTTTGCGCAGAATGGCAAAGTCGTAATCGGCTTCTTCACCGCGCAAAATGTTCTCTGAAAATCCTGAGGTGAGCAGAATCTTCAGGTCAGGCATTGTCTCAGCAACCCGCGTGGCCAAAGCATGGCCAGAAAGCTCGCCCGGCATTACCAGATCGGTAAAAACAACTTCGATGTCATCCCGCGTCTGCAGAATTTCCCAAGCCGCGTCACCAGTTGTAGCTGTGACACAGTCAAAGCCAAGGGCCTTCACGCGGGTTTCAGACAGGCGCAGCACCATCGGGTCGTCTTCAACCAAAAGCACACGCAGTCCCGCGCCAATCCCATCGTGTCGCTCGGCTTGGTGGCCAAGCGCCGAAGTGCGCGTGGTGATTTCTTCTAAGGCCGGGAAATACAGGCTGATTGTCGTTCCCTTCCCGACCTCGCTGTAGATCGCAATATGCCCGCCGGACTGCTTGATGAACCCGTAGACCATGGAGAGACCCAGCCCGGTTCCCTGTCCAACCGGTTTGGTTGAAAAGAAGGGCTCCATCGCGCGGGTTCTGGTTTCCGCCGACATGCCTTCCCCGGTGTCGGCGATGGACAGGCGAATGTAGTTCCCCATGTCGATGCCGATTTCCTGCGCAACATAGGTATCGTCCAGCCGCATGTTCCGGGTTTCCAAGGTGATCTTGCCGCCGGACGGCATGGCATCCTGCGCATTCAGTGCAATGTTTAGGACGGCTGTTTGAAGCTGGGTCGCATCTACCTTTGCCTGCCAAAGGTCGCCGGCAAAGGCTGTCTTGACCGCAATATGCGCGCCGATGGTGCGAGAGAGCATCGCCACGGCCTTGGAGACTTCGGCGTTCAAGTCGATCACTTCCGCATTCAGCGTGCTCTTGCGGGCAAAAGCCATAAGCCGAGACGTGAGATCGGCCCCAATCTCGGCTGCTTCCAAGGCATCCGAGATCAACGCCCCGCTCATTTCAGAGGTTTCGGACATCTCGAGCAGTTCCAGATTTCCGATGACAACGGTGAGCAGATTGTTGAAGTCATGCGCGATGCCGCCGGTCATCTGACCGATCGCATCCATCCGCTGAGATCGCGCGGTCGCTTCCTCTGCGGCCTTTCGGCGCGAGAGATCGTGCATAATGCCAACAAAAGCGACTTCACCAGAGATGTCGGCGCGCCCTACGGAAAGATGCAGTGGAAAAACACTCCCGTCGGCGCGAAGGCCCTCGACATCACGCCCGATCCCGATGATCCGTTTTTCCCCTGTCTCAAGGTGATGGCGCAAAAAGCCATCGTGTTGCGAGGCCATGGCATCCGGCATCAAAATGCGAACGTTCTGTCCTACCAGAGCATCCGCAGAATGGCCAAAGAGTGCTGCTGCGGCCTTGTTCACCCGCATGATATTGCCCAAGTGATCCGCAACGACCATGGCATCGACCGCAGCATCCAGAAGGGCGAGCAGGACAGGGCTTTCGTCGTTGATCTTCATGCAATGGTTCCGTGTGCGATGGGTTTAGCTGCAGCAAACGCGCTTCCGCTGTCCTATGCAAGCTATCCGCCGGTGCTTGTGACTTTCAGAAGCGTCGTAAGATCTGACAGCGCAATCACCCCCACCAACCCATGCGTATCTGTGACAAGGAACTTGCGCCTTCCAGTTCGGGATATCTTGGCCGCAAGTCGTGCAATCGACATGTCGGAAGACACCGTATTCCCCTCATTCGTGCTCTCAACCACATCGTCAACCGTGGTTGTCATCCAATACTCGCGGTCGATGTTTCGAACGATCTGGGTATCTACATAGCCCAATAGTATGCCGTTCTCGACGACGGGCACAAAGCTGATTGCGTGTTTCAGAAATACCTCGTCAACCAATTCGGCCAGCGACACCTCCGGAGGTACAATCCACGGGTCGCGCGTTGCCAGCCTCGCTACGCAGCATTCTCCTGAGACAAGGTTTGCGTCGAGATTTGTCATCATTCCCATCGCGAACCTACTCTTGAATCGCTTCAAGGTAATCGAGCAGATTTGCGAAATCGGTTTCCAAAACTTCGCCATCTGCACCTCCATCAGGATAGACATGGCGTAATCCTACGGACGAGAAATCGGGCATCGGTGAGGTCGGATCGTCTTTCTCCAGACGTCCCATGACAAACCTCCTGACAAACTCGCGCGGGAAATACCCATCGTTGCGCTGTTTGAGGCCGGTCAGATCGGGTGGGATGACATCCAAACCCAAAGAGGCGGGCCCCGCCCCCTCGCCACTCGCCCCATGGCAGGCAGCGCATTCCTTTGCATAGACACGCTGCCCTTCGCGGACGTTATCAGGCTCAGCGATAGAGCCTTCAGTGCAGGCGGACAAAAGTGCGCAGGAAAGGCTGGCGATGGCTGCGAGACGAAGTTGCATTAAAAAACTGCCTTTTGATGGGTCAACGATCACCGTAGTCTGACCCCGCTTAATGACAAAGCAGAACAGGCCATTCGCGCTGATCGATCAAGGTCCGTGTGGTGCCACCAAAGACCGTTTCACGCAGGCGCGAATGATCATAGGCGCCCATTACGATTAGGTTTGCTCCGGTTTTTTTGGCTCGCTTTGTGATTGCGATGCCAATTTCCTGACCACCGCTGGGGTACTGCTGAACCGCGACGCGGCATCCCTGATGGCCAAGCCAAGCAGCCACGTCAGAACCAGGATTTTCCCCGTCTCGCGAAGAAGTTGCGATCGGATCAAAGAGCGCGACAGTGATATCCTGCGCTTGTCGCAGAGCTGGCATCGCAGCGCGAACTGCCCGCGATGCAGGAATACCTGCTTTCCAACCGACGAAGACAGATTGGGGCGCCAGCGCCTCTTTGCTGGACAGTGCGTTCAGCATGACCGCTGCCGAAGAGTCGAAAAGTGCTGCGTGCACGATATCGTTGAAGAGCATCGCCTCCGCGCGCAGATCATCGCCGATAATGATGGTATCACAGGTCAAACCTGCGCGCGCCACAGCGTTGCGCAATCCGGCAGCCTCGCCGCAGACGGCCCGCACTTCGGCGCTCGCTCCCTGATCGACCAAATATTGGGAAATACTGTCGCGCTGTTTTTCCAAAGCGGTGTTAGCGTCGTCGACATCGGCCTGCCATCCTTCGGGCAGCGAATAGGCGCTGAACTCTCCAATGCCGATGGAATAAATGGGGATGGGAGGAACTTCGCCCAGCAGCAGAACAATAAGATGCAAGTTGTGCTCGCAGGCTGTGCGGCTCAGTTGTTCCAGATCAGTCGGCTGGGCGGCCTCGCCGAGAATAACAGTGATCGTCGTATTCTGCATCGCGATGTTCCTTATATGCGTTTCCATCACCCTGACGCTTTTGCAAGCGACCGCATTGATTTGGATCAATTGCGGTCACTGAGTTTCAGGCCTGCCTCACGCTGGCCGCACGAACATACGTTCGCTTTCACCTTGCTGACGTGCATTCCTTTCGCATCTTTTACGCATCCCTTCGCCACGATTTGATCTAAGTCAAAACGCAGCGATGTCCGACATGCGATCCGTCTCTCAAAGATGAAGGGATTCGGAATATGTTCGATACGCTCAAGTTGATCGTGCTTGCGCTCATTGTGTTCTTTGCAGCACTGGGCGCGGATTGGGCGCGTGATCCGGCTTATATGGTCCATGCGCTGCTGATTATAGTGATCGCGGCGGGGCTGTTTTTTTGGCAGCTGCGGCAAATGCCTGTAGAAGCAGGAGAGGCGGTTCGCGTCTCTGCGCCACGGGGCTATATGGACGGGCCAGTGCGCTACGGGGTGATTGCCACGGCTTTTTGGGGTGTGGTCGGTTTCCTTGTCGGGACTTACATCGCCTTCCAACTCGCCTTTCCCGCGCTCAATATCGAATGGGCGCAGCCCTATGCCAACTTTGGCCGCCTGCGCCCGCTGCACACCAGCGCGGTGATCTTCGCCTTTGGCGGCAATGCTCTGATCGCAACCTCCTTTTATATCGTGCAGCGCACATCAGCGGCACGGCTCTGGGGCGGCAATGCGGCTTGGTTTGTCTTTTGGGGCTACCAGCTTTTCATCGTTTTGGCGGCGACAGGCTATCTGCTGGGGGCCACGCAATCCAAGGAATATGCCGAGCCGGAATGGTACGTGGACATCTGGCTGACCATTGTCTGGCTGACCTATCTTGCTGTGTTCTTCGGCACGATCCTGAGGCGGCGCGAGCGGCATATCTACGTGGCGAACTGGTTTTTCCTGGCCTTCATCATTACCGTGGCGATGCTGCATGTGGTAAACAATCTGGCGATCCCGGTGTCGATCTGGGGCTCCAAGTCCGTGCAGGTTTTCTCGGGCGTGCAGGATGCCATGACGCAATGGTGGTACGGCCATAACGCCGTGGGCTTTTTCCTGACCGCCGGCTTCCTTGGAATGATGTATTATTTCGTGCCGAAACAGGCGGGTCGCCCGGTCTATAGCTACAAGCTGTCGATCATCCATTTCTGGGCACTGATCTTTCTTTATATCTGGGCCGGTCCGCACCACCTGCATTACACCGCGCTGCCGGATTGGGCGGCGACTTTGGGCATGGTGTTTTCGATCATTCTTTGGATGCCCAGTTGGGGCGGCATGATCAACGGTCTGATGACGCTTGAGGGCGCGTGGGACAAGATCCGCACCGATCCGATCATCCGCATGTTTGTCGCCTCACTGGCCTTCTATGGCATGTCGACCTTCGAGGGGCCGATGATGTCGATCCGGGCGGTCAACTCATTGAGCCACTATACCGATTGGACCATCGGTCACGTGCATTCCGGCGCACTGGGTTGGAACGGGCTCATCACCTTTGGCGCGCTCTACTTCCTGACACCAAGGCTCTGGGGGCGGGCGCAGATGCATTCGCTTTCGGCAATCAACCTGCACTTCTGGCTCGCGACCGTGGGCATCGTGCTCTACGCGTCCTCAATGTGGGTATCGGGCATTATGGAAGGCCTGATGTGGCGGGAGGTGGATGCCAATGGGTTCCTCGTCAACAGTTTTGCCGACACCGTTGAAGCTAAATACCTGATGTATGTGGTCCGTGGTCTGGGTGGGGTTCTCTACCTCGCTGGCGGCGTCGTGATGGTCTGGAACATGTGGATGACCATCCGCGCCCCCGAAGCCCGCCCCATCACCGTCGCCCTGCCAGCGGAGTAAGATCAATGGCCAAGAACCCCCAAAGCCCGAACTATGACCCCACCGACGACCCCAAGGTCGTCACTGCCAGCGAAGGCATAAAGACGGGCAAAGTTCCTAATGAGCTGCCACCCGAGACGCAGACGATCACCTTTCACCAGCGGTTTGAGCGCAATGCGACCCTGTTACTGATTGCATCCCTGGCGGTGGTCAGCATCGGCGGCATTATCGAAATTGCGCCGCTTTTTTGGCTGGAGAACACTATTGAGGAGGTTGAGGGCATGCGCCCCTATTCTCCGCTGGAACTGGCCGGGCGCGAAATCTATGTGCGCGAGGGCTGCTATGTCTGCCACAGCCAGATGATCCGTCCCATGCGCGACGAGACAGAGCGCTATGGCCATTACAGCCTTGCCGCTGAATCGATGTATGATCACCCGTTCCAATGGGGCTCCAAGCGCACCGGGCCGGATTTGGCGCGGGTCGGCGGACGCTATTCGGACGAGTGGCATGTCGACCACCTGATGGACCCGCAATCGGTCGTGCCGGAAAGTGTCATGCCAAAATATGCCTTCTTGATGGATGCGCCGCTTGAGGCGGACAATGTGACTGATCTGGTTGAGACACACCGCATGGTCGGCGTGCCCTACAGCGATGAGATGATCGCCAGCGCCAGCGGGGATTTCCGTGTGCAGGTCGATCCTTTCGGCGATTACGACGGGCTGCTGGAGCGCTACCCCGGCGCGCAGGTGCGCAGCTTTGATGGCCAACCCGGGGTCAGCGAAATGGATGCGCTGATCGCCTATCTGCAAATGCTCGGAACGTTGGTCGATTTCTCTACCTTCGTGCCCGACGCCAACCGCTGAGGGCGCTGTAATGGACACTTATTCTCTTCTTCGTGAACTGGCCGACAGCTGGGCGCTGTTGGTTCTGACGCTCATTTTTCTAGGGGTCATCGGCTGGGCCTACCGCCCCGGCTCGCGCGCTCTGCATGATGATGCGGCGGATGTGCCTTTTCGGAATGAAAACCCTGACCAAGCCCGCAATGACGGAGCCCACCAATGACCGACAATCCCAAGATCGACCCCACCACCGGGACCGAGACCACCGGCCACAGTTGGGACGGCATCGAAGAACTGAACACCCCCCTGCCGCGCTGGTGGCTCTGGACCTTCTACGCCACCATTGTCTGGGGTGTGATCTATACGATCCTCTACCCGGCTTGGCCGATGGTCTCAGGCGCGACGGCGGGGCTGTTAGGCTATTCCACCCGCGCCGAGGTCGCGGCCGAGATTGAGCGCGTTGACCTGTCGAACGCCGATCTGATCGACAGCCTCGTCACTGTCGATTTGGCCGTTCTGCGGGACAACGAAGACCTGCACCGCTTTGCGGTTCAAGCCGGGCGCTCGGTCTTTGCAGCCAATTGTTCGCAATGCCACGGCGCGGGGGCAGGGGGCGTTGTGGCTTCGGGCTACCCCAACCTGTTGGACGATGACTGGCTCTGGGGCGGCACGATGGACGACATCGCCTATACCGTCCGCCACGGCATCCGCAACGAAGAAGACCCCGACGCGCGGTTTTCGGAAATGCCGCCGTTTGACTGGATGGAAGACGCTGAATTGGACGCCACCGCCCATTTCGTGCGCAGCCTGTCGGATCTCGACCACAACGCGACCGCCGCCGCGAAAGGGGCTACGCTTTACGCCGACAATTGCAGTGCCTGTCACGGGGAAAAGGGGCTGGGCAACCGCGAAATCGGCGCTCCGAACCTTGCCGATGCGATTTGGCTGCGTGGCGACAGCCAAGAGGCGATCCTGCGGCAACTCAAAGCGCCGCGCATGGGGGTAATGCCACCTTGGCAGGCGCGTTTGGGCGAAGCTGAGGTCCGGGCTGTGACCGCCTATGTCTATGGTCTGGGCGGCGGTGAGGCTGCCGTGGGCGATGCTGAGGCTGCGCCTGCCGAATGAGCCAGCGCAAAAGATGATTTGCAGGTTTGATGCAGATCAAAGCGGCCTGCACATCAAGGGTGTAGGCCGCAAGACATAACTCGGAGCCAAACCCCTTATGTCAAACGCCTCCCCCCCGCTTTTCGCTGCGCGTGAGCCGATCTTTCCGCGCCGGGTGAGCGGTTTCTTTCGCCGGTTGAAATGGTTCATCCTGATCCTCACACTGGGCATCTACTACATCACCCCGTGGATCCGGTGGGACCGGGGGCCGAACCTGCCTGACCAAGCGGTGCTGGTCGATCTGGCCAATCGGCGCTTTCATTTCTTCTGGATCGAAATCTGGCCGCATGAATTCTATTTCGTGGCCGGGCTGCTGATCATGGCGGGGCTGGGGCTGTTTTTGTTTACCTCCGCTTTGGGCCGGGTCTGGTGTGGCTATGCCTGCCCGCAGACGGTTTGGACGGACCTCTTCATGACTGTCGAGCGTTGGATCGAAGGCGACCGCAATGCGCGTATCCGCTTGCACAATGCTCCGTGGAGCCTGCGAAAAGGGCGGCTGCGCCTGACCAAATGGGCGGTCTGGCTGGTCATCGCCGTGGCGACGGGCGGGGCGTGGGTCTTCTACTTTGCCGATGCGCCGACCTTGGCGCGTGACCTTATGAGCCTGCAGGCCGCCCCGGTGGCCTATGCGACCATCGCCGTGCTGACCGCCACGACGTTTATCTTTGGCGGTTTCATGCGCGAACAGGTCTGCATCTACATGTGTCCTTGGCCCCGCATCCAAGGTGCCATGATGGACCCCGGAACGCTGACAGTCGGCTACCGCAAATGGCGCGGGGAGCCACGTGGCAAGGGTGGGGTGAAACGTCAAAAGGCGGCAGCCGAGGCGATTGGCAGCGGCGATGCCGTGGCGCGCTATGGGGCGGCGGTGGACAAGAACACCGCCGCCGAACGCCAGTCGCGCAGCGGCGAGGTGCTGGGCGATTGCATTGATTGCAACGCGTGTGTGGCGGTCTGCCCGATGGGGATCGACATCCGCGAAGGTCAGCAGATGGAGTGTATCACCTGCGCGCTCTGCATTGACGCCTGCGATGATGTGATGGCCAAGATCGGGCGGCCCCGTGGGTTGATTGACTATCTCGCGCTGGACGATGAGCCGCCAACCCAACCGATGCAATGCGCCGGGGTCGCGGGGCTTGCCGAAGCGCCCGCTGGTGACGTTGCCGGGGCCAACCAACCCCCGTGGCAGCCCAAGCCACTATGGCAGCATATCTTTCGCCCTCGGACGATCTTTTACACCACCGCTTGGGCCGCCATCGGGGCGGCGCTGGTTGTCGCCCTTTTCATCCGGCCCGAGATCGACATGACCATCGCCCCGGTTCGCAACCCGACTTACGTCACCCTTTCTGACGGGTCGATCCGCAACGCCTATGACATCCGCCTGCGCAACAAGCACGGTGAGGCGCGGGATTTTCGGCTGTCGCTGGTGGCTGACACGGGCTTGCAACTGGCTCTCGAAGGCGCGCCCGACACAGTGGTCGAGGTGCCTGCTGACACCAGTCGATTGCAACGGGTCTACGTGATCGCGCCCTCGCAAGCCCCTGCCGCCGGACAGCAGCGCAGTGATCTGCGGCTCTGGGTCGAAGACGTCACCTCGGGGGAGCGGGCTTACAGCAATACGATTTTTAATGGAAAGGAAGGTCTCAATGAACGCAGTACAGACTGAACGCCCCCTCACAGGCTGGCATGTGCTGGCGATGTTCGTTGGTGGTTTTTCAATCATCATCACGGTGAACCTTGCTTTGGCGGTCAACGCGGTGCGGACCTTTCCCGGCAAAGAAACCGAGTCGAGCTATGTCGCCTCGCAAAACTTCGATACGGACCGCGCCGCGCAGGAGGCCTTGGGCTGGACTGTGCAAACCGACCTGACAGAAACAGCGCTCAGACTTGCAGTGCAGGACGCGGGCGCGGGTGTTGTCATGCCGGAGATCATCACCGCAACATTGGGCCGTGCGACAACCGTGGCGGATGACATGACCCCCGCGTTCGACTGGGACGGCAAAGCCTGGGTCGCGCCTGTGACGGCTGGGCCGGGGAATTGGAACCTGCGGATCGAGATGCGCGCGGGCGACGGCACGCTCTTTCGCCGTCGTATCCCGCTCAGGGTAGTGCGATGACGATTGCCGCCTGTCCGGGCTGCATTGCGGCGGCCCCTTCGGCTGACGCTGTGGCGCGAAGCCTGCCGGAAAGCGAGGCGGCCCTCCATCTCGCCCTGCCGCAAATCCGTTGTGCGGCTTGTATTTCGGGGGTGGAAGGTGTGCTGGCGAGATTGCCATCAGTCCGGGCGGCGCGGGTGAACCTTGGGGCCAAGCGGGTGCGTGTTGTCCTTGCCCCTGGATATGACGCCAGCGCGGCGTTGCAAGCGCTGAACGACGCGGGCTTTGAAGCGCATGAGCTAGACGCCACCGCCCTGCGACCAGCGGGCGACGACGAAGGTCGGCGTCTGTTGGCCCGTGCCGCTGTGGCGGGCTTTGCAATGATGAATGTGATGGCAGTGTCGGTCGCCGTTTGGTCAGGGGCGGGGGATGTCACGCGGGTGATGTTCCACTGGGTCTCGGCGGCCATTGCACTGCCTGCTTTGGCTTTTTCGGCGGTGCCGTTCTTTGCGTCGGCGGCCGTTGCTTTGCGGGCTGGACGGATGAACATGGATGTGCCGATTGCGCTGGCGATCCTGCTTGCGGCGACGACATCGCTGTATGAGACCTTCGCCGCTACCGGGGCGCATACATGGTTCGATGCGGCGCTGTCGCTGACCTTTTTTCTGCTCGTGGGCCGCTATCTTGAGCATCGTGCACGGGCCACGGCGCGCTCTGCAGCGGCGGAGCTCACAGCGCTGGAATTGCCGCGTGCGACCCGGCTGACCGAAGAGGGGCGCGAGACCGTGGATGTGGCCGCGCTCATCCCCGAGGACCGGATCGCATTAGCCGCAGGTGCGCGGGCTCCGGTGGATGGGGTCGCCGAAGCTGCCGCGATGGTCGACCGGTCGGCCCTCACCGGTGAGGCTGCGCCAATCGCCATCGCTTCCGGTGATCCGGTCTGTGCAGGCGAAGTGATCCTTGGTGCCCCCCTGACCCTGCGTGTTACCCGGCGGGCCGAAGACAGCACGTTGCGCCGCTTGGCGGCTTTGGTTGATGTGGCCGAGACCGGCAAGCACCGCTACAGCAGCATCGCCGACCGCGCAGCGCGGCTTTATGCGCCGGTGGTGCATGGGCTGGCTGCCGTGGCTTTCGGGGTCTGGTGGGGGCTGACGGGGGATTTGCATCATGCCATTGCGGTGGCCACGGCGACGCTGATCATTACCTGCCCCTGTGCTCTGGCGCTTGCCATTCCGGCGGTCACAGCGGCGATGACAGGGCGGCTTTTTCGGCGGGGTGTTCTGCTTAAATCCCCTACTGCGCTGGAGCGGCTGGCCGAAGCCGACATGGTGATGTTCGACAAGACCGGCACGCTGACCGAAGGCGTGGCGCAACTGCCTGATCTTGACCCCGCCGCCGCCTCTGTGGCCTTGGGCTTGGCGCAGGCGTCGGATCATCCGGTGTCGCGTGCCTTGGCGGCCGCTCTTGCCGCGCACAGGCCCGCCGCGTTGAGCGGTCTGCATGAGGTGCCGGGCGAGGGTATTTATGGGCTGTGGAATGGCGCGCCCGTGCGGTTGGGGCGGGGTGAGGACGGATCCGCGCTTTACCTGCCGGACCGTTGCATCCCCCTGCCGCTAGATGAAAGGCTGCGCACCGGCGCAGTTGCGGTGGTCGAGGCATTGCAGGGGCAGGGCGTGGACGTGGCGATGGTCTCAGGTGACACGCAGTCCCGCGCAGACGCTTTGGCGGCAAGATTGGGGATTACGCAGGTTCATGCGGGGGTGCGCCCGGAAGATAAAGCGGCGCTGGTGCGCGAAATGGCTGAGCGGGGCAAGCGCGTGCTTATGGTGGGCGACGGGCTGAACGACACTGCCGCGCTCGTGGCCGCACATGCGTCACTCGCGCCCGCCACGGCGCTTGATGCCGCAAGGGTCGCCTCGGATGGGGTGATGCTGGGCCGTGATCTATGTGCAGTAGAAGAGACCCTGCGCTTGGCCCGCCGGGCGCGAAGCCGCATCCGGCAGAACTTGGGGCTGGCCGCAGTCTATAACGCCGTGGCGATCCCGGTTGCCGTCATGGGTTTCGCCACTCCGCTGATGGCGGCTGCGGTGATGTCGTCTTCCTCCATCCTCGTCGTTTTGAATGCGGTGCGCCGATGAATATTCTGATTGTCTTGATCCCGGTTTCCGTTTTGCTCGGCGCAGCAGGGCTTGCTGCCTGCCTTTGGACATTGCGCAACGGTCAGTACGAAGATCTGGAGGGCGATGCAGCGCGTATTTTGTTGGAGTGCGATGTTCTCACTGAGGCCGGTGATACGCGCGAGTAAAACAACAGTAGCTCGACCTTAGAACGTGGGGTCACAGTTCACATGGAAGAGCAGGTCGCCCGTCCTGAAGTATTCTTGATCGTTTGCCCCAAATACCCGGAATAAACTAACCGCGGGCCACAACGATTGACCACTTAAGGCTTGTCGACTGTTCGGCGTTTCAACATCAATACCGCCACTGCAGACGTCAGAACGACCAGCAAGCATCAATTGGAGATCGCCACGACGCTGATGACCGCCTCCGGCTGCGCCAGATAAAACTATCGAATCTAACCGAGGTCAAGTTGGCTGCTCAGCTAATCCGACAAAAATCGGGCCGGGATGAATCTAAACTCTTAAGAGTGGTGTGTTGGCTGGGATGGTAGGATTCGAACCTACGGTACACTGTACCAAAAACAGTTGCCTTACCACTTGGCTACATCCCAACACAGGGCGCTAACTAAAGTTCTCCGGCGCGGTGTGCAAGACCGTTTTTTATAAAATAGCCCATTCTTTGCGCGCAGCAAAGGAGAGCGGGGTTTGGCGGGAGAATTTGGCGTCTTTTTGCGAGGTGAGACCGGGCGAACTCTGCTCTCATAGCGCATGACCCGCTGTTCAGGGCCGCGCGCTTCAGCAGGGCACCTCGCAAGCGCATCGAATCAATCTCCGCCTCGTCTCACCTCTGACAGTCGAGCAGCACCGCGCCGCTTCGGCGACCTGCCTCCACCATCTCATGTGCACGAGCAGCTTCGGCCAGCCGCAGCACGCTATCCACCGGACAGTGCAGCGCGCCGTCTTCAAGAGCGTGGTGCAGCCGGGTAATCGCCTGTTCGCGTGGGCCAGCGGCTAGGAGGTAGATCAGGACGATGTCGATCGTCACAGCCTTGAAAAGCAGCGGGTAGAACGGCAGTGTGGGGGACATTTCGCCCGCTGAGCCATAGGCGGCGATGCGGCCATTGGGGGCGATGACCTCGGTGTCGGTATCGACGTTGAGGCCGAACTCCGTTTCTACGATGGTCTCAACCGGTTTGCCGTCATTGGCCTTCAGTATCTTCTGCGCCAGTTCGGGGTCGGCATAGTCCAACACCGCATCGGCTCCGGCATTGCGTACCAAGTCAGCGTCGCGAGGGCTGCAGGTGGCAATGACGCGTGCGCCGCCCCATTTTGCCAGTTGCACGGCAAGATAGCCGACCGTGCCGGCGCCGCCTTGGATTAGCACGGTTTCACCGGCGACCGCCCCGCCGCCAAAGACGGCATGACAGGCGGTTAGGCCGGGGATCCCCATCTGTGCTCCCGTTTCATAGGACACGCTCTCGGGCAGGGGGACAGCTTGATGCGCGGGCAGGGTGATATGGGTGGCAGCGGTACCGAAAGCGCGTTGCCACTGGGCATTCCAAAGCCAGACCCGCTGGCCGACCCGAGCCCGATCAACGCCTGCGCCAACAGCGGTGATTTCGCCCGCGCCGTCACTATGGGGGATAACTTGAGGAAAAGGCGGTTTGGTGACGCCGGGTCGGGTGCCCGCGCGCGCCTTTACGTCTGAGGGGTTCACACCAGAGAAACGCAGGGCCACGCAGACTTCACCGGGTTGGGGCGCGGGGGTGTCGATCTCCGTCAGGCGCAACACATCTGCGGCGGCTCCGAATCTGTCATAGGTAACGGCATGCATGGCGGTCTCTCCCCGGATGGCTCTTTGGGGGCAGAGTGGCGTAAGCGTGAGAGGCATGCAATCGCAGCCGGGTGGAATTACTCGCGCACTTCGCCGGGCTCGACACCCCAGAGCCGCACTTTGGGCGCCCATCCGGTGTAGCCGCCCGACCGCAGTTCGCACCATTCTAGCGTGCATTCGCCAAGCCGTGCGACCACGCCCAATTCCAACCGCGCCACGACAGGCGCCTTTGGGTCCGGTTTTCCGTGTAAGGGCAGCATATCTTGCTCAACCAGCACGGTGCGAACGCCGGAAAGGAGCGAATAATGCACCCAGCCGCCCATGCCGTCCCGGTCTTCGACGCGGCGCCAGTGGCCGTGCTCGGCGGTGATCCGCAGGGGCAGGTCGCGGCGCTTGTAGACCCAGTCGATCCGGTGGGACAGCGACGGCCCGCGGCGCACATTGCCCTCGGACGCCTTCATCGAAACGAAGCGTGGGAGCGGCAGGTTCGTCACTTGCCCGCGCTGTTCAGCGGCGCTGAGCGGGGCGGATGGGGCCAAAAGCAGCATGCCCAGAACAAGGGTGCTGCGAAGGAAAGCGGTTATCATGGGGCTGCCTGCAAGTCGGGTCACTGCGGTGGATCGGTCTGTGCAATTCTGCGGGGTCGTTGCTCTTTTTGCCGCGCGAGTTCTTGTGCCTCGTCGCTGCATGGGACACCATGCCTTTGAAACGAGGCGACGCCAAGACCGGGAGAGCAGGCATGTCAAAGAAGCGGTTGAGTGTTGTAGTGACGCGACGGTTGCCAGAGGCGGTGGAGACGCGCCTCTCGGAGCTGTTTGACGTGACCCTAAGAGAAGACGACCGCCCCATGACCCGTGAGGAATTGGGCGTGGCGATGCGGCAGGCCGATGTGCTGGTGCCGACGATCACCGACGACATCGACGCAGCGCTGATCACGCAGGCCGGCGAGCGGCTGAAGCTGATCGCAAATTACGGCGCGGGGGTCGACCATATTGATGTGGCCACGGCGCGGCAGCGCGGGGTGCTGGTCTCCAATACGCCGGGTGTGCTGACCGATGACACGGCGGATATGACCATGGCGCTGATCCTTGCCGTGACGCGCCGCATGCCCGAGGGCATGGCGGTGATGCAATCGGGCGATTGGAGCGGTTGGGCGCCCACGGCGCTGATGGGCGGACGCGTGGGTGGTCGGCGTTTGGGCATTCTGGGCATGGGCCGCATCGGTCAGGCCGTGGCGCGCCGGGCGCGGGCCTTTGGCATGCAGGTGCATTACCACAACCGCAAACGTCTGCGCGAAGAGGTCGAGGGCGCTTTGGAGGCGACCTATTGGGACAGTCTGGACCAGATGGTCAGCCGGATGGATGTGATCAGCATCAACTGCCCGCATACGCCCAGCACCTTCCATTTGATGAACGCGCGCCGCTTGGGGCTGATGAAGCCCGATGCGGTCATCGTGAACACGTCGCGGGGCGAGGTGATCGACGAGAATGCTCTGACCCGGATGCTGCGGGCGGGGGACATCAAGGGCGCGGGGCTCGATGTGTATGAGCATGGGCGCGAGATCAATCCGCGTCTGCGTGAGCTTAAGAACGTCGTGCTGCTGCCGCATATGGGGTCAGCCACGCTCGAAGGGCGGATCGAGATGGGCGAAAAGGTCTTAATCAACATTAAGACTTTCGATGATGGCCACCGGCCACCGGATCAGGTCGTGCCGTCGATGCTGTGAGATATCGCTGACCCGGCCATCATTGTTCAGCGGTGCGGCGTAGCCGCGCGTTATTTTATTTGGGAATGAGGGGCGTTGCCCCTCAAGCTCCCCAAGTATTTATGGCCAAAAAGAGGGGTGTCGGCGATGCGTGTGGTTTCAACTTTTGCAGGGCTGCTTTTGGCAGGCTCCGTTTCGGCGCAGCAAGCGGCGGATGCGGTGGCGCCCGAGGGCACGGGGGCTGGCGTCTTTGAGGGAATGTCGGAGCGGGTAACTGCCGCACTGGCGGCGAAGGCCGAGGGGCGGCCCGTCGTCGCGCAGAACTGGATGGTCGCAGCGGCCAATCCTCATGCGGTGGAGGTCGGGGCCGATGTGCTGGCCCGCGGCGGCACGGCGGCCGATGCGCTGGTTGCGGTGCAGGCGATGTTGGGGCTGGTTGAGCCGCAGTCCTCGGGACTTGGTGGGGGCGCCTTTCTGGTTTGGTATGATGCGGCTTCGGGCGAGGTCACCACGCTGGACGGACGCGAGACCGCGCCATTGGCCGCGACGCCGCAGTTGTTTCAGGATGGGGCGGGGGAGCCGCTGAAGTTCTTTGACGCCGTGGTGGGCGGGCTTTCGGTCGGCACGCCCGGCACGCCTGCGCTGATGGCAGAGGCGCATGATCGTTGGGGCAATCAGGACTGGGGAGCGCTTTTGGCACCGGCGGCGGATCTGGCCGAGGCTGGTTTTGCCGTGTCGCCACGGCTGGCGGAACTGGTGGCCGGCGACGTAGAGCGCCTCTCTACCGCGCCCGATACTGCGGCTTATTTTTTGCCTGATGGCGAGCCGATCAAAGCGGGGGCCGTATTGCTCAACCCGGCCTATGCTGAGACCTTGCGCGCCTTTGCAGCAGAGGGGGCAGCGGTCTTTTACGGTGGCGAGATCGGCAAGCAGATCGTCGCGGCGGTGCAGGCGGCAGAACAGCCCGGCGTGTTGTCTGAGGTGGATTTAGCAATCTACCGGGTCAAGGAGCGCGGAGCTGTTTGTGCCGAATATCGCGGGCATGAGGTTTGTGGCATGGGGCCGCCATCGTCGGGGGCCGTTGCCGTGGGGCAGATTTTGGGTCTGTTGGAGGGGTTCGACTTGTCCGCAGGGCCGCAGGATGCCGAAGTCTTGCGGCTGATCGGCGACGCCTCGCGGCTCGCCTTTGCGGATCGCGGGCGGTATCTGGCGGATCATGATTTCGTGCCGGTGCCGGTCACGGGGCTGCTGGGCCCCGGCTATTTGTCCAAACGTGCCGAACTGCTGAAAGGTGATGACGCATTGCCTGAGGTCGCGCCGGGCGCGCCGGAGTTTGACCACGCGTTGAATTGGGCGGACGATGAGGCGATTGAACTGCCGTCAACCTCTCATGTCTCGATCGTGGACGCGATGGGCAATGTGGCGAGCATGACGACCACCATCGAGAATGGCTTTGGCAGCCGGGTCATGGCGGCGGGTTTCCTATTGAACAATGAACTCACGGATTTCTCTTTCCGGAGCCATGCGGATGGCGTGCCGATCGCCAACCGGGTTGAGCCCGGCAAACGGCCACGCTCCTCCATGGCGCCGACCATCGTGCTGAAAGATGGCGCGCCGGTGCTGGCTTTGGGTAGCCCCGGCGGCAGTCGCATTATCGGATATGTGGCGGGCGCGATCATGGCCCACCTCGACTGGGGTATGGACGTACAGCAGGCCGTGGCCGCACCCCATGCGGTGAACCGGTTCGGAACCTTTGATCTCGAAGAAGGGAGCGCGCTTGAGGCCATCGCCAGGCCGCTTCAGGACATAGGGTTTGAGACGAACCTGCGAGCTCTGACCTCAGGTCTGCATATGATTGAAATTAGCGATGACCTGCGCGGCGGGGCTGATCCGCGCCGCGAGGGCATCGCATTAGGAGAGTGACGTGACGAAGATAGCAGAACTGCCGCGCAACGAGGCCGGCATTGCGGTAGCACTAGATGAATTGGCGGCGGCCTTTGGCGAACGGCTGCTGACCGGGCAGGCGATCTGCGAGCAGCACGGCCATACAACAACATGGATCGACACGCAGGCGCCTGATGGGGTCATTATGGCTACCTCTACCGAAGATGTGTCGCGGGCGGTTAGCATCTGCGCCGCGCACAAAGTCCCCGTTATCGCCTTTGGCACCGGCACATCGTTGGAAGGGCATGTGAATGCCCCTGCGGGTGGCATCTGCATCGACTTGATGGAGATGAATCAGATCGTTGCGGTCAATGCGGGCGATCTCGACTGCCGGGTGCAGCCCGGAGTGACGCGCGAGGCGCTCAATACTCATCTGCGTGATCAAGGCCTGTTCTTCCCCATTGATCCGGGCGCCAATGCCTCGCTCGGCGGGATGACCGCCACGCGGGCCAGCGGCACCAATGCGGTGCGCTACGGCACGATGAAGGACAACGTGCTGAGCCTTGAGGTGGTGCTCGCTGATGGCCGGGTGATCCGCACTGGCGGGCGGGCGCGGAAGTCTTCGGCGGGTTATGATCTGACGCGGTTGATGGTGGGCTCTGAGGGCACTTTGGGGATCATTACGGAGATTACCTTGCGCTTGCAGGGCATCCCCGAGGCGATCTCTTCGGCGCGCTGTTCCTTTCCGACGGTGCAGGCGGCCTGTGAGACTGTCATGGCCGTGATCCAATACGGTCTGCCCGTGGCGCGGATCGAGTTGTTGGATGCCGACGTGGTAAAGGCCGTGAACGCCTATTCCAAGCTGACCCTGCCCGGGACGCCGCTGTTGCTGCTGGAATTCCATGGCTCAGAAGCCGGGGTGGTCGAACAGGCGGAGACCTTTGGCATGTTGGCAGAAGAGTTCGGCGGCAATGGCTATGCTGCGACGACAACCGCAGAAGAACGCAATAAGCTCTGGCAGGCGCGGCATGATGCTTATTGGGCGATCGTGGGGCTGCGCCCTGGGTGCAAGGCAGTCGCTACAGATGTCTGCGTCCCCATTTCGCGGTTTGCCGAAGCTGTTACCGCGGCACAGGCGCGTGCGGCTGAGCTTGGGCTGATCGCCCCCATTGTCGGTCACGCGGGAGATGGGAATTTCCACGCGTCGCTCTTGGTCGATATGGAGAATGCAGAGGAAGTCGCGCGCGGCGAGGCCTTTGTGAAGTGGCTAGCTGAGTTGGCGATTTCGATGGATGGTACTTGCACCGGCGAACATGGGATCGGGCAAGGCAAGCGGTCCTATTTGACTAAGGAGATGGGCGGGGCGGTTGATGTGATGGTCACTGTGAAGGCTGCTTTGGACCCTCACAATATTCTAAATCCGGGAAAGATACTGCCAGAGTAGGGGGGAGGTGCTCCGCCCAGATGTTTCGCGACAGGCTATGTTGGGCACGGTATTTGAAAAAGGATGAAGGAAGGTGGGCGCGATTTGGGCGCGCCACTGCGTTTAACTGCAACAGTCGAACCGGACAGTCATGTTTTTCATATTCTGAACTATACAACCAATTTCCTGCTGATATTTTTAACGAGCAGGGAATTTAGAGCTGCAAAGGCCGTATTCAGGCATTGTTATAGTAAAACGAATTAGGGACTTTCATGACACTTTCCACAGAACAACAAATTTTAATTGAACAGCGCGTAACCAATGAGGCGAAATCCATCGTTGTCGCCTATTTGCTTTGGGCCTGCTTAGGTTGGTTTGGCGCGCATCGCTTCTATCTGGACAAAACGGGATCGGCTGTCGCCATGCTCGTACTGAGCCTGTTTTCCTTTGTAACCATGGCTATTGTGATTGGTATCTTCACCTTTGCGGTTGTGGCCATCTGGGTTGTCGTGGATGCTTTCTTGATCCCAGGCATGATCAACAGCGAGCGCAGCAAGCTTCGCGATCAATTGACGTCGAATGCGAGCATCACCAACGCCGCAGTGCAAAACACCGCCGCCGTTTAACAGCTTGTTGTTCGAAGCAATTCAAATGCGCGTCCTTATGGGCGCGCATTTTCGGTATTCTGTAGACTACTTGGCCTGCGCCACGGCAGACCTAAAGAATCCTCCCTACGTCGCTTTTCTGCACTGAGAGGTCGGCAGTCTTGCGCAACGTCGCTGGCGTCTGACTAAAAGAGTAAGTGTCAGACAGAGGGATCCGGGTCATGAAAACGCAGGTCAAAGCATTGGTCGTCGGCGGCGGCGCGGTCGGGACGTCAATTGCCTATCATCTGGCGCGGGCTGGGTGGGACGATGTGATGTTGCTGGAGCGGGACGAGTTGACCTCTGGCTCCACGTGGCACGCGGCAGGCCTTTTGCCACTGTTCAATATGTCTTTCGCGACCACGCATATCCATCAATACTCGGTCGAGTTTTATAAGACGCTGGAGGCGGAAACCGGGTTGAACGCGGGCTTTGCTGTGGTGGGCAATCTGCGCATGGCGCAGACCGAAGAGCGAATGGATGAGTATCGGCTCTATGCTTCGACCGCCGAGACCTGCGGTGTGCCTTATGAGTTCCTGACACCTGAGGAGATCAAGGCGAAATGGCCGCTGATTGAGACCTCGGACCTGAAAGGCGCGCTCTATCACCAGACGGATGGCTATATTAACCCCGCGGATGTCACCATGGCCATGGCCAAGGGGGCGCGGCAGCGTGGGGTTGTGATCGAGCGCAAATGGCAGGCGGATGGGTTTCATTGGACGGGGACCCATTGGGAGGTGACCTGCACAAAAATGGTGGAGAAGGGCGGCAACCTTGTGCCGTCGGACGAGCAGGTTGTCATCACTGCGGAACATGTGGTCACCGCTTCGGGCAACCATGCGCAGCGCACGGCGCGGATGTTGGGGATCAAGATGCCCGCGATCCCGGTGGAGCATCAGTTTATCGTCATGGACGGCGATCCAGCGTTGGTGGACTATCGCGCGGCGGGCAACCCCGAGCATACGGTGATCCGCGATGCCGATGCGCAGAGCTATGTGCGTGAGGAGCGGGGCGGCTGGATCCTTGGGGTCTATGAAAAACACGCGCCGGCGCGGTTTGAATATGGGGTGCCGGACAGTTTTCGGGCGGATTTGTTTCAGTTGGATTTGGAACGGATTGAAGAGCAATATGCCGCGATGATCCACCGGATTCCGTCTTGCGAGGATTCGGGGCTTAAGGACGATTTCAACGGGCCGATTTGCTATACGCCCGACGGCAATCCGCTGGTCGGGCCCGCGCCGGGGCTGCGCAATATGTGGCTGGCGGAGGGGTTCTCCTTTGGCATCACAGCGGCGGGGGGCACGGGCTATTATCTGGCGCAGATGATGGTCGAGGGCGAGGCCGAGATCGACATGGCGAGCCTTGATCCCAAGCGCTACGGCGATTGGATGACCACGGAATATGCGGCGCGCAAGAATGAGGAGGCTTACGAGCACGTCTATATCTTGCACCACCCGGATGAGGAGCGCCCAGCCTGCCGGCCTTTGCGGACCTCTCCGGCCTATGACCGGCAGGCGGCGCGGGGGGCGCAGTTTGGGCAGGTAAATGGCTGGGAGCGGCCGAATTACTTTGCGCCCGAGGGGTTTAGCGACCACGACAGCCGGTCCTTCCGGCGCGGCGGCTGGTGGCAGCATGCGGTGGAAGAGGCGCGGGCCATTCGCGAGGGCGTGGGGCTGATCGATGCCACGGCCTTTACCAAACATCTGGTCCGCGGGCCGGGGGCGACGGCGTTTCTGGATTGGTTCACCTGCAACAAGCTGCCCTCGGTGGGGCGGATCAATCTGACCTATGCGCTGACCGGCGCGGGGACGACGCGGACGGAATATACCATCGTGCGGTTGGCGCAGGACGAATACTATTTGGTCTCTGCAGGGGCGTGGTCGGCCTATGACAGTGATTATTTGCGCAAAGCGATTGCCGATAAGATGCCGGAAGTGGGCTATGTCGAATGCCATGACGTGACCACGCAATGGGGTGTTTTTGCGATTGCGGGGCCAAAGTCGCGTGATGTGCTGCGAGACTTGGTGCGCGATGCGGCGCCTGAGACAGTGCTTAGCAACAAGCGGTTTCCGTGGCTCACCATGCGCAACATCGAGCTTGGGATGGTGCCGGTGCGGGCGATCCGGGTGGCCTATACCGGCGAGTTGGGGTGGGAATTGCACCACCCGATTGAGATGCAGAACCATCTCTTTGATGCGCTGGAAAAGGCGGGGGAACCGCATGGGATGAAGCTGGTCGGCGCGCGGGCGCAGAACTGGCTGCGGCAAGAAAAGAGCTACCGCGCCTTTGGGAATGAGCTGGGCCGGGATGCGACACCGCTGGAGGCCGATCTGCCGCGCTTTGTGGACCTGAACAAAGAGTTTCACGGGAAGCAGGCGATGGTGGATCACGGCATCCGCGTGAAATGTGTGACGCTACTTATCGACGGGCCGGAGGATGCGGATCCTTGGGGGCGTGAGGTGCTTTACAATGGCGAGCGTCGGACCGGGCGGCTGACCTCGGGTGGCTATTCGGTCGCATTCGGCAAGAGCATCGGCATGGGCTATGTGCAAGTGCAAGACGCGGTGGTAGGCACGAAGCTGAAGGTAAAGATGCTTGATCAACTGTGGGAGGCCGAGGTGGTCGAAGACAGCCCCTATGATCCGAAGAACCAGCGCATCCGGGCGGACGGTTGATCCGGCGGGCGTTGCTGGGGATTTTCTGTGTGCTGGCCCTGACGGCGGCACTGTTGCGCGACAATCCGGTTGTCAACGCCGCACAGGGCTATGCGGCGGATGTGGCGACCACGGCGGCGGCGAGCTATGTCACGCTGCGCACGCTCAATGCCTTTTTATCCACCGCGCAGGAGATCGAAGTGGGGCTGTCGTTCATCGCCTCCGGCTCGGCGCGGCCTTTGAAGGTGTTGGAGCCGATTGACGACACGGTGGAGCGGATTGCGGGGTTGGTTTTTGGCGTCATGGTGGCGACGGGGGTGATTGCTGTGGCGCTTGGCCCGGTCAGCGCGATTGGGTTAGGATTGCTGGGCCTCGCGCTTGGGATCTGGGCGCTGAGCAAGCGCGGGCATGGCGGGCTGCCGCGGCGTTTGGCGTGGTATGGCGGCTTTCTGGGGCTGGCGCTGCCCATGGCCTTGGTGGTGTCAGAGCCGCTGGCCGGGACGCTTACCGAGGGGGTGTACGGGCGCAATATGGAGGTCATCGAAGAGATCACCGCTCGTGTCGGCGGCAGCGAGGCCTTGGGCGAGGAAGAGCCGGGGCTGACGGAGTATCGGCAGTTGGCCAGCAACCTGTGGAGCCGGGCGGATGAGTTGATCGGCGCCTTGCTGGCGGTGCTGGGGGTGCATGTGTTTCGGATATTTTTGCTGCCGCTGTTGCTGGTGGGCGGGTTGTTCGTCGTGGCGCGGCATTACGCGCGGGATTGAGCGTGGGCGTCGCGCTTGGGGCTGCGGTCGCGCCGCGGTATTTTTAAAAGGATGAAGGAGGGGGGAGGGTGCTTCCCCGCAACCTTTAGCGCAGGGCGCGGGTGGCGACCCAGTTTTGCCAGTCGGCGCGTCTGCCGGAGAAGGCGTTGATGTCGACGTCGCCGGAGATGCCGGGGACGGTGCCGGTGGCGCTGTATTGCCAGAAGCGCCAGGGCTGGCCGGGGTAGGCTTCGCTTGGGGTTTTGGCGGTGGTGCGGAGCCAGAAATCGTAGCCGCGGAAGCTGCCGAGGTCGTTTTCGCGGTAGAACTTGGGCGTGGTGTAGATGATCGGGCGTTGGCCGTAGTGGCGCTCGACCACCGCCAGCCAGCGGCGCATTTGGTCGCGGACTTCCGCGCCGGGTGGGCGGATGTGGGCGCAAGTCGGCGAGAAGGGGTTCCATTCCATGTCGAGCACCGGGGGCAGCATGCCGGGGGTGCGGGGGACATTGCGGATGAACCAGCGGGCTTGGTCTTCTGGCGAGGTGCAGAAGTAGTAGAAGTGATAGGCGCCGCGGGCCACGGCGGCTTGGCCGGCACCGCGCCAGTGGTCGTCGAAATTGATGTCTTTGAGGTCGCCGCCTTCGGTAGCCTTGATGAAGGCGAAGTTGACGCCGTTGCGCCGGGCGGTGTTCCAGTCGATGTTATCTTGAAAGCGCGCCACGTCGATGCCGTGGACGGCGTAGGACTGGGGCTTGCGGCCGTCGAAGTCCACCGGGTCGCTGTCGCCGAATTTTGCGGGGAAGAGCACGCCGGGGGCCGCCGGGGGTGGGGCGCTTGGGGCGCCGCAGGCGGCGAGGGCGAGGAGCGACAGGATCAGGGCGCGGCGGAGGATCATGGGCTGGGCTTTCCTGCGATAAAGGCGAGGTTATTGGCGGGCATGTCGATCTGGTCGATCGGGCTGAGGCCAGCATCGCTGAGCCAGCGCGCCATGTCGAGATCGTCCTTGTAGCCGATGGCCGGATCGGCGGCGCGCAGCTCGGCATCAAAGCGGGTGTCACCGGGGGAGGTGAGTTGGCCTGCGCGCTTGAAGGGGCCGTAGAGGATTAGTGTGCCGCCGGGGGCCAGGGCAGCGGCGGCTTCGGTGATGAGGTTATGTACGGCATTGGTTGGGATCAGGTGCAGCAGGTTTGCCAGCATGATCAGATCGAAGGGCCCATGTTCGGCGGCCCAGCCGGGTTGGGTGGCGTCGAGCGGCAAGGCGGCGGCGATGTTGGGCAGGTCCGCATCGGCGGCATGGGCGTTAATGCTGGCGCGGCGGGCGGTGTCGATGTCGCTGGGTTGCCATGTGAGGCCGGGCAGGCGTGTGGCGAAGGCAATGACGTGTTGGCCGGTGCCGCTGGCGATTTCCAGTGCGCGGCCCTTTTGTGGGGCATGTGCGGCCAGCAGATCACAGAGCGGCTCGAGATTGCGGGCGGCGGCGGGGGCGAAGAGGCGGTCGCCCTCGGTGGGCTCGGCCACGCTGGCACTGGGGGGGAGGCGCTGGCTCATGATTGTTCTTCAAGCCGGTCGGTGGCGGGCGGCGGGGTGGCCGAGAGGGCGGTGATCGCGGCGTAGGTTTGCGGCGACATGGTGTAGTTTAACGCGGCCAGCGAGGGGGCGAGTTGGTCGGGTGACCGGGCCGAGATGATCGGTGTGGGGCGCGTGGGGTGCGCGGCGGCCCAGGCCACGGCTAGGGTGGCGGGATGGGTATCAAGATCGCGCGCGAGGGCGGTGAGGCCTGCGGCGGTGCCGTGCATCTCCTCCTTGCCGTAGCGCGCGGCGTAGTTCGCCAGTTCGTTCAAACGGCCCGTCCCGCCTTGGGCGTATTTTCCAGTGAGCAGCCCGCCGCCCAAGGGTGAATAGGGGGCAACCTGAATGCCAATGTCATCGGCCATTGGCAGAATTTCGACTTCGGCCTGCCGTTTGACGAGATTGTACATCGGTTGGATCACCGCGATCTCCAGCCCAAAGCCCGCCGCCACATGCGCGGCTTTCACGACCTGCCATGCGGCGAAGTTCGACAGGCCGATGTAGCGGATGTGACTTTGTTGTTTGAGCTCGGCCAGGGCCCCGAAACTTTCGGTCAGCGGCGTGTCAGGATCAAAACGGTGGATGTAGAGCACATCAAGCGTGTCGATCTGCATACGCTGGCGCGAGGTTTCGGCTGACGCGAGGATATTGGCGCGGCCCGCACCGCCGTGAAAGGCCGCTTTGGTGGCCACGATCAGGCTGTCGCGGTGGTCGCCGAGGAAGCTGCCCAACAGGGTCTCGGACGCCCCGTCGGTATAAAGATGCGCGGTGTCGAAATGGGTGATCCCGGCCTCGATACAGGCGTCGAACATGGCGCGGGAGGCGGCGGCATCGGCGCGCCCGCCAAATTGCATGGTGCCAAAGGCGAGGCGGCTGGCGCGGGTGCCGTCGGGGCTGGTGAGCTGTGTCATGCCTGATTGGTGGCATGACGCGGAGGTGCGCGCAATGGGTTTGGCGCGCGCTTTCAGCCCTCCCTTGGCTCGCCTTTTTCAAGCGCGCGTTGATAGGCCGGGCGGCTTTGGATCATTTCGACAAAACCTTTGAGTGCCGGGTAATCCGCGGCGCGGCCTTGGCGCATGGCGATCTCGGCGGGGAAGCTGAGCATGATGTCGGCGGCCGAGAGTGTATCCTGCACAAAATGGCCCGAGGGGCGCAGCAGGCTGTTCATATAGCTGTAGTGGTTGTCCAATTCCGAAGTAATCCGCGGATGCAGCGGGGCCGCCGCATCGCCCAAGCGCGAGACATAGAGGTTGAGCAGGATCGGTGTCATGGCGGAGCCTTCGGCGAAATGCATCAACTCCATATGGCGCAGGTGCTCGGGCGTGCCGGGGGCGGGGATCATCTCGGGCGCGAAACGGGTGCAGAGCAGATCGACGATGGCGGCGCTTTCGACCACCAGCTGCCCGTCGATCTCGATCATCGGGGATTTGCCCAAAGGGTGCACCAGCTTCAACTCTGGCGGGGCGAGGTTGGTCTTGGCGTCGCGCTGGTAGCGGATGATGTCATAGGGCTGGTCCAACTCCTCGAGCAGCCAGAGGATGCGGTGCGAGCGCGAGCGGTTGAGGTGGTGGACGGTGATCATGGGGCTGGGCCTTTCGGGCGGGGCGTAGAAGGGCGAGCCTAGCAAGACTGCATGGCGCTGCAACGCAAAAGGGCGCCGGTTGCCCGGCGCCCTTGGTCTTACGTCAGCCAATGCGGCTTACTCGGGGATCGAACCTTCGATGCCCTCGACGTAGAAGTTCATGCCAGCCAGCGTGCCGTCATCGGCGGTTTCGCCTTCGGCCAGCCAGGCGGAGCCGTCCTGCTTGTTGATCGGCCCTGTGAAGGGGTGGTACTCGCCCGAGGCGATCTTGTCCTTCAGCGCCAGTGCTTCTTCTTTGACGTTTGCAGGCACGGCGTCAGAGATCTCGCCGATGCCGACCATGCCCGGCCCGATGCCGTCCCATGTGTCTGTCGACTCCCATGTACCATCCATGACCGCTTTGACGCGCTCGATGTAGTAGGGCGCCCAATCGTCGATGATCGAACTCACGCGCGGCTTGGGACCGTATTGCGCCATGTCGGAGGCCTGACCAAAGGTGATGACGTTGCCCGCTTCCTGTGCCGCCGCTTGAGGCGCCGTGGAATCGGTGTGTTGCAGCACCACGTCGGCGCCCTGTTCGATCAGCACCTTGGCGGCGTCGGCTTCTTTGGCCGGGTCAAACCATGTGTAGGCCCAGACGATCTTGAACTGAACGTCGGGGTTCACTTTCTTGGCGTGGATATAGGCGGAGTTGATGCCGCGGATCACTTCAGGGATCGGGAAGGAGCCGATGTAGCCGATGATGTTGCTTTCGGTCATCGAGCCCGCGATATGGCCCTGAATGGCGCGGCCTTCATAGAAACGTGCGGAATAGGTCGAGACGTTGTCGGCGCGTTTGTAGCCGGTGGCGTGCTCGAACTTCACATCCGGGAATTTCTTGGCGACGTTGATCGTTGGGTCCATGTAGCCGAACGAAGTGGTGAAGATCAGGTCTGCACCGTCGAGCGCCATCTGCGTCATCACACGCTCAGAGTCGGGGCCTTCGGCAACGCTTTCCACGAAAACGGTCTCAACCTTGTCGCCGAATTCTTCTTCGACGGCCAAGCGGCCTTGGTTGTGCTCGTAGGTCCAGCCGCCGTCGCCCACGGGGCCGACAAAGACGAAACCGACTTTGGTCTTGTCTTGGGCCATCGCGCCAGTCGCGAGGCCGAGCACCATGGCGGCGCTGGTCATGAGGGTGGTTAATTTCATGTGGTTTCCCCTGTTGCTTGCCCCTTTGTCGGAGCTTGATATGCGGTCTTGGCCGCGTGACGTGATGCCCCTAGTTCGAGGCGTGGAAGGTTCGGCCCAGTGACGCCGGCGCGGCGCTTTTGTCGGCCGAGAGCACCACCAGAACGATGATGGTGATGATATACGGCGACATTGCCAGATACTCTACAGGAATGGCAACGCCCGCGCCTTGCAAGTTCAACTGCAATTGGGTGATGCCGCCGAAAAGATAGGCACCCAGCAGGGCGCGCCATGGTTTCCAGCTGGCAAAGACAACGAGGGCGAGGGCGATCCAGCCGATCCCGGCGGTCATGCCTTCGGTCCATTGCGGCACGCGAATGAGGCTGATGTAAGCCCCGCCAAGCCCCGCACAGGCGCCGCCAAAGAGGATCGCAGCGGTGCGGATGCGTTTGACCTTATAGCCAAGCGCATGGGCTGCATCATGGCTTTCGCCCACGGCGCGCAGGATCAGCCCGGCGCGGGTGAATTTCAGCACCGCCCAGACCCCCGCGACCAGTGCGATGCCCAGATAGAGGATGATGTCATGGGTAAAGAGGATCGGGCCGATCACCGGGATGTCGGCCAGCGGGCCGAAGTCGATGTCACCGAGCCGGGGCGGTTTGATCCCGACGTAGCTTTGCCCGATCAGGGCCGAGAGGCCGAGGCCAAAGAGCGTCAGCGACAGGCCAGAGGCGACTTGGTTCGCCAAAGTGACTTGGGTCAGGAAGGCAAAGAGCAGGCTCAGCGCCGCGCCCCCGACCGCAGCGGCGGCAAAGCCCAAGAGCGGCGAGCCGGTCTCGACCGCTGTGGCAAAGCCACAGATCGCGCCGGTGATCATCATACCCTCGACGCCGAGGTTCAGCACGCCGGATTTCTCGACCACCAATTCACCGATGGCGGCAAAGATCAGCGGGGTGGCCGCGACCAGAAAGCCTGCGACGAACAAAAGCGGGTTGATTGCAGAAAGATCCATCAGACAGCCTCCGCCGCGCCGATGCGCAGCCGGTAATGGGTGAGAACGTCCAAGGCGAGCAGGAAGAACAGAAGCATCCCCTGAAACACTTGGATCGCGGCGGCGGGCAGGCCAAGGTTGGACTGTGCGATGTCACCGCCGATATAGGTGAGCGCCATCAAGCCACCTGCGAGCAGGATGCCGATGGGGTGCAAGCGGCCCAGAAAGGCCACGATGATCGCGGTAAAGCCGTAGCCTACATTGAAGTCGATGGTGATCTGCCCCGAGGGGCCAGAGACCTCGAACATCCCCGCGAGCCCGGCGAGCAGGCCCGAGGTACCCAGACAAAACAGCACCAGCCGCGCCGGGTTCACGCCCGAAAAACGCGCGGCACGGGGTGCTTCGCCGGTGACGCGAATGGCAAAACCGAGACGGTGTTTGGCGAGCAGGACATAGGCAAAGATCACCGCGATCAGCGCGGCAACCACGCCCCAGTGCATGCCGGAGCCTGCGAACAGCTCGGCGTTGTGCGCGGGCGCATATTGTTGCAGGTTGCGCGAGCCGGGGAAGCCGTAGCCTTCGGGGTTTTTCAACAGTCCCAAGGACATAGAGGCGAGAAACTGCTCGGCCACATAGACCAGCATCAGCGAGACGAGGATCTCATTGGTGCCAAAACGGACCTTGAGAAAGGCCGGGATCATCGCCCAGGCCCAACCGCCCATAGCGCCGGCGAGGACCATTAGCGGGAAGATGTACCACCCCTCGGCGGGGTAGAACGCCAGCCCTACAGCCGCGCCAAAAATCGCGCCCATGATATATTGGCCTTCGGCTCCGATATTCCAGATGCCCGCTTTGAAGCCAAGGCTCAGGCCAATGGCGATCAGCACCAAAGGCGCGCCTTTGATCAGCAGTTGCGGGCGGTAATAGAAGGCATATTCGCCAAAGAGCGGTTGCCAGAAAATGGTCTGAAGCGCCTCAACCGGGTCTTTGCCCAGCACGGCGAAGAGCAGCCCGCCAAAAACGAAAGTGGCCAATACCGCCATGATCGGCGTCGACAGCGAGAGAGCCCGGCTGGGCTGCGGGCGCTTTTCTAGGCGGATCACAGATCACCCCCAATGGTCAGAGTGAAAGTTGCGAGGGTCGCGTCAAACATCCGCCACCTCCATACCATGCGCGCCGCCCATCATCAGGCCAATCTCTTCGACCGTCAGCCCCTGCGCGGGGCGGGGCGGCGAGAGGCGGCCTTCGTTCAGGGCGGCGAAATTGTCGGAAATCTCCATCAGCTCATCAAGGTCTTGGCTGATGACGATCACGGCGGTGCCGCCCGAGGCGAGGTCCAGCAGTGCCTGCCGGATCGCGGCGGCGGCAGAGGCATCGACGCCCCATGTCGGCTGGTTGACCACCAGCAGTTCAGGCCGTTGCAGCACCTCGCGGCCAATGACGAATTTTTGCAGGTTCCCACCCGAGAGCGAGCGCGCCGCATTGCCGGGGCCGGGGGTGCGCACGTCGAAGGCTTCGATGATCTTCTCGGCAAAGCTACGTGCCTTGGCCCAGTCGAGCATCCCGCCGCGCTCCAGCCCTTCGCGGGCGGCACCGGTCAGCATGGCGTTCTCAGTCAGGGACATATCCGGCACGGCGGCATGGCCGAGCCGTTCTTCGGGGGCGGTCAGCACCCCAAGCGCACGGCGGGAGGTGGGGCCAAAGAGGCCAATGTCGCGCCCGTCAAAGGTGAGCATGCCGGGGCTGACCAAAGTCTCACCCGAGAGCGCGTTCAGAAGCTCGTCCTGCCCGTTGCCCGCGACCCCGCCGATGCCCAGCACCTCGCCGCAGCGCACCTCGACCGAAATCTCGCGCAGGGGCATGCCAAAGGCGCTGTCGGAGCGTGCCGAAAGCTTGTCGAGCGTCAGCACGACCTTGCCCGGCTCTTTGCTCTCGCGGGTTGGTGTTTTCAGCGCGGAGCCGACCATCATTTCCGCCATGTCGCGGGCCGAGGTTTCACGCGGCGTGCAATGGCCCACCACCTTGCCCAAACGCAGGATCGTGGCGCTGTCGCAAAGGCTGCGAATTTCTTCGAGCTTGTGGGAGATATAGAGGATCGCGGTGCCCTCGGCGCTGAGTTTGCGCAGGGTTTTGAACAGTATTTCAACTTCTTGCGGGGTCAGGACCGAGGTCGGCTCGTCCATGATCAGCAGTTTGGGCTCTTGTAACAGGCAGCGAATGATCTCGACCCGTTGACGCTCGCCCGCCGAAAGGTCACCAACGATGCGGTCGGGCGAGAGCGGCAAGCCATAGGTGTCCGACACGTCGCGGATCTGCTGGCTCAACTCGCGCATCTTGGGCGGGTTTTCCATGCCAAGCGCGATGTTTTCCGCCACGCTGAGCGCATCGAACAGCGAGAAATGCTGAAACACCATGCCCACGCCCGCTTGGCGCGCGGCATGGGGGTCGGTGGGGGCGTAGCTTTGCCCGTGCATCTGCATCTGCCCGGCATCGGGTTTTACCAGACCGTAGATCATTTTTACCAAGGTCGATTTGCCCGCGCCGTTTTCGCCCAGCAGGGCGTGCACTTCGCCCGGCGCGATGCGCAGCGAGACGTCATCATTCGCGACAACGCCGGGGTAGGCTTTCGTCACACCGGAGAGGTCGAGAAGATAGTCAGTCATGCGGAAACCTTTGTCTGGGTCCGGGCGATGAGGGCTTGCAATGTCCCATGGGCGATCTGCGCCGGAAGCTTGCCCAGCGATTTTTCGCCAATAGGGCAGATGATGCCCGAGGGGTCCAGCCCCATCATGCCCAAACGCCGGGAAAAACGGGCCTTTTTCGTGTCGGAGCCGATCAAACCTATGCTTGCGGCGCCGCGCTGCAGCAAAGCGGCGCAAAGCGCGAGGTCGATGTCATGGGAATAGGTGAAGATCAGGTGATGCGCATCGCGCGGCGCATGGGGGGCGAGGCGCGGCATGTCGGCGGCGGGGGTGACGGTGACATGGGGCGGGACGTGGTCGGGGAAGCGGTCTGGCGCGCTGTCGATCCACGTCAGATCAAAGGCACGCGGCGGGCAGGCGGAGACCACCGCGCGGCCCACGTGGCCCGCGCCCCAAATCCAGAGTGGCGCGTCGCTTTGCACATTCGGGAGGGGCAACGGTGTGCCCGTATCGAGCGGGCGCGGCGTGGTGGTGTAGCGCAGGGTCACCGCCCCGCCGCAGCATTGGCCCAGACCGGGACCGAGCGGCAGGGTCTGGCTGTCTTCGGTCCGGCCCTCGGCCAACATCGCCCGCGCATGGGCAATCGCCTGATGCTCCAACGCCCCGCCGCCGATGGTGCCGTCGATGTCGCCCGGCGTGACTTTCATTGCCGCGCCCGCATCCCGCGGGGCCGAGCCGCGTGTAGCGGTGACCTCGACGTAGATCGCCCTCATTTCCGCGCCCGCCCGACGGCGGCCAGCACGGCTTCGGCGGTGGCGGGCGCTTGGAGGTCTGCGTAGTTGGGGCCACAGGCCGAGACCGCATCCGACAGCGCCATAAAGGCCGAGATGCCCAGCATGAAGGGCGGCTCACCCACAGCTTTGGAGCGGTAGACCGTCTGCGCCGGGTTCGGCTGGTCCCAGAGCGCCACGTTGAAGACCGGCGGGCGGTCCGAACAGGCGGGGATTTTATAGGTCGAGGGCGCATGGGTGCGCAGGGTGCCGGTTTCGTCCCAGACCAGTTCCTCGGTCGTGAGCCAGCCCGCGCCTTGGACGTAGGCGCCTTCGATCTGGCCAATGTCGAGTGCGGGGTTCAGCGACTCGCCCGCGTCATGCAGCACATCGGCGCGCAGAATGCGGTTCTCGCCGGTCAGCGTGTCGATCACCACTTCGGTGCAGGCCGCGCCATAGGCGAAGTAGTAGAAGGGCCGTCCGCGCCCGGCGATGCGGTCCCATTCGATGTCAGGCGTTTTGTAGTACCCGGTGGACGACAGGCTCACCCGGTTTTCATAGGCCGAAGCGGCGGCCTCGGCGAAAGTGATTTCTTCGCCCCCGATCTGCACCATGCCGCCTGCGAATGTCACCTGATCGGGCGTGGTCTGGTAGCGTTCGGCCAGATGCGCCGCCATGCGGTCGCGGATCGTGTCGCAGGCGTTTTGCGCGGCCATGCCGTTGAGGTCCGAGCCCGAAGAGGCCGCCGTGGCCGAAGTGTTCGGAACTTTAGCGGTGTCGGTGGCGGTGATCTTGACCAGGTCCGGCGAGACGCCAAAGCGCGATGCGGCGACCTGCGCCACCTTCTGGAACAGCCCTTGCCCCATTTCGGTGCCGCCGTGGTTCAGGTGAATCGAACCATCCTGATAAACATGCACCAGCGCGCCCGCTTGGTTGAGATGGGTGAGGGTGAAGGAGATGCCGAATTTCACCGGGGTGATGGCGATGCCGCGTTTCAGGAGCGGGTTTTGCGCGTTCCACTCTGCAATCGCCTTGCGGCGCGTGTCGTAATCGGCGCTTTCGGCCAGTCGGTCGGTCAGGGCGTTGATGATGCAATCGGTGACCGGCTGGTGATAGGGCGTGGTTTGCACGTCCGAAGGGGCGGCGGGGACAGCTTTTGCCTCCGTGGGCGCGGGCGGTGCGCCGCGCGAGGAGAGATCCGCCTCGGCCTCCGGCGGGGTGCGGTTGTCGATCGCGGTGCCGGTGTTCTCGACCTCGGTCGGGCGGTGGCCGTTGTCGCTGTAGTAATTGGCGCGGCGCACGGCGAGCGGGTCGAGGCCCAGTTCCTGCGCGATATGGTCCATCACCCGCTCGATCCCGACGATGCCTTGCGGCCCGCCGAAGCCGCGAAAGGCTGTGGCGCTGGCGGTATTGGTCCGCAAGCGGTGCGAGGTGATGCGAATGTCGTTCAGGTGATAGGCGTTGTCGGCATGCAGCATGGCGCGGTCGGCCACGGGCAGCGACAGGTCCATCGACCAGCCGCAGCGGGTGTAATGGGTCACGTCCAGCGCGGTGATGCGGCCCGCGTCATCAAAGCCCACGTCATAGCTGATGCGGAAATCATGCCGCTTGCCGGTGATGATCATATCGTCATCGCGGTCATAGCGCATTTTGCAGGGTTTGCCGGTCTGTGCTGCGACCACCGAACAGGCCACGGCGAGCGCGTTGCCTTGGCTTTCCTTGCCGCCAAAACCGCCGCCCATACGCCGGGTTTCGACCCGCACGGCATGCATCGAGCGGCCAATGGCATGGGCCACTTTGTGTTGAATTTCGGTCGGGTGCTGGGTCGAGGAATGCACCAGCATGTCGCCGTTGTCCTGCGGCAGCGCCATGGCGGCCTGACCTTCGAGGTAGAAATGCTCTTGCCCGCCCATTTCGATCTGGCCCGAAAGGCGGCGCGGGGCCTGTGGCAGGGCGGCTTCGGCATCGCCTTTTTGGTAGATGCGCGGGCCGTCTTCGAAACGGCTGTTCGCCGCGAGCGCTTGTTCTACTGTTAGGATCGGATCGCGCGGGGTGATCTGTGGCTTACCCAGCTGCGCGGCGCGACGCGCGGCGAGGTGGCTGGTGGCGACGACCAGATAGAGTGGTTGGCCCGCGAAATGCACCTGATCGGTGGCCAAAAGCGGTTCGTCATGGTTCGAGGGCGAGGTGTCGCAATCATGTTCAAGATCTGCCGCCGTCAGTACTTTGACCACGCCAGGTGCCGCGCGCACGGCATCGAGGTCGAGACCCGTCAGATCGCCCGCAGCGACGGGGCTGAGGCCAAAGGCTAGATGCAGCGTGCCGCGCGGGGTGGGGATGTCGTCGACGTAACGCGCAGCACCGGTGACATGCAGTTTCGCGGCATCATGGGGAAGGGGTTTTGCAACGCTCATGCCGAGACCTCCTGCAGGTTGGTGGCTTGGCCGTTGGCGTCGTGGAAATAGCGAAGCAGCATGTTTTGCGCGGATTCCATCCGGTAGGCGGCAGAGGCGCGCATGTCCGAGAGCGGGGTGAAATCGTCCTGCATCGCGGTCATCGCAGCGCGGATGGTCTCTTCGCTCCACGGTTGGCCGACCAGCGCTGCTTCGGCGGCGGCGGCGCGTTTGGGGGTGGCGGCCATGCCGCCAAAGGCCACGCGGGCGGTGAGGATTTCAGAGCCGTTTCCGGTGATCGAGATGCAGCCGCAGACGGCAGAGATGTCTTGGTCGAAGCGTTTCGACAATTTGTAGCAGCGCAGCGTGTCATGCTGGCGCGGAATGGTGATGGCTTCGACAAATTCCCCCGGGGCGCGGTCTTGCTTGCCGTAGTCGAGGAAGAAGTCTTCCAGCGCAATCTCGCGCCGCGTGTCACCGCGCCGTAGATGCAAGGTTGCCCCAAGAGCGATCAGCGCGGGCGGGCCGTCACCGATGGGCGAGCCATTGGCGATATTGCCGCCCAGCGTCGCGGCATTGCGCACTTGGGTCGAGCCATAGCGCCGCAGCATGGTGCCGAGGCTGGGGTGGAGGGGGGCGAGTTTGGCCTCAACTTCGGTAAGAGTGGTCATCGCGCCGATGCGCAACCCGGTCTCATCCTCGGTGATCCCCCGCAGATCGGCACAGCGGTTGAGGAAGGCCACGGCGCCCAAATCGCGGAAGCCTTTGGTGACCCATAGACCGACATCGGTGGCCCCGGCGATCAGCGTAGCCTCGGGGTTGTCGAGATACCATGCGGCCAGTTCGTCACTGTTTTCGGGCTGCACATGCGGTGCGCCCTCGGCCTTGGCGGGCGCGGGGATGTCTTGGGCGAGTTTGCCCTTGAGGTTGCGCAGATGTTCGGGCACCGGCGCTCCTTCGGCGGCCTCGGCGGCGCGGATGATTGGGGCATAGCCGGTGCAGCGGCAGAGGTTGCCCGCCAGTTGCACGTCATGGTCGGTGGCGCCGTTGAGATGCGCGGTGGCCATGGAGACCACGAAACCCGGCGTGCAGAAGCCGCATTGGCTGCCGTGATACTTGACCATGGTTTCCTGCACCGGATGCAGCGCGCCGTCGGGGCTGGCCATGCCTTCGACCGTGGTGACGGCTTTGCCGTTCACCTGCGGCAAGAACAGAATGCAGCCATTAAGCGCACGGCTGCCGTTCTCATCGGTGATCATGACCGAACAGGCCCCGCAGTCGCCTTCATTGCAGCCCTCTTTTGTCCCCGTCAGGCCGCGGTCTTCGCGCAGCCAGTCCAGCAGTGTCGTCGTCGGGGATACTTTGGAGAGCGACACGACTTCTCCGTTAAGAAGAAAAGTGATGTCCATCGGTTTTCATCCGCCGCGGTACTCGGTGGCCCATGAAGATGCGCGGGGTTCGATGCGGCGTAGAACCGGGCGCGGGCAAGGTGGAGGTCAGGCTAGCGGGGCAGGGGGCATCTTGGCAAGGAAAAATGCACCGGGGGAAAATTGCGCGAGGGGTGATCCGGCGCTGGTGCCTCCGGGGTGGCTGGCGTAGTTTGCGCCCATGTCCAATGATCCCCGATTCATTCACCTGCGCAGCCATTCCGAGTATTCCTTGCTGGAAGGCGCGCTGCGGCTGAAAAAGCTGCCCGGCATGTGCCGCGATGCGGGCATGCCCGCGCTGGCGCTCACCGATACCAACAACATGTTCGCCGCCCTTGAGTTCTCTGTCGCCATGGCCGGCGCCGGGGTGCAGCCAATCATCGGCTGTCAGGTCGATGTCGCCTATGTCGAGGTGCAGCCCGGTGAAAAGCCGCGCCCGCCCGCGCCGGTGGTGCTGCTGGCGCAGAGTGAGTTGGGCTATGAGAACCTGATGAAGCTGAACTCCTGCCTCTACCTCGATAAGGGCGGGGCCGTGGCAGAGGTGACGCTGGCCGAGTTGGAAGCGCTGAGCGCGGATATCATCTGCCTGACCGGTGGCCCAATGGGGCCGGTGGGGATGCTCTTGCAAGGGGGCCAGCGCCCAGCGGCAGAGGCGTTGATGGCGCGGTTGAAAGCTGCCTTTGGCGACCGGCTCTATGTCGAGTTGCAACGCCACCCCGAAGACGGCGGCCAACCCGAGCCTGAGCGCCTGACCGAGCGCGGCTTTGTCGAGATGGCCTATGCGATGGACATCCCATTGGTTGCCACGAATGATGTCTATTTCCCCAAGCCCGATATGTATGAGGCCCATGACGCGCTGATCTGTATTTCCGAGGGCGCCTATGTTGACCAGCAACAGCCGCGCCGCCGCCTGACCGCGCAGCATTACTTCAAGTCCCAGGCCGAGATGGCGACGCTGTTCGCCGATCTGCCCGAAGCGCTGAGCAACACCGTTGAGATCGCCAAACGCTGCGCCTTCATGGCCTATCGCCGCGATCCGATCCTGCCGAAGTTCGCCGATGATGAGGTCGCGGAACTGCGCCGTATGGCGAATGAGGGTTTGCAAGCACGCCTCGCGGTGATCCCCCATGCGGTGAGTGTCGAGGAATACCAAAAGCGCCTCGACTTCGAGTTGGGCATCATCGAAGGCATGGGCTTCCCCGGCTACTTTTTGATCGTTGCCGACTTCATCCAATGGGCCAAGGACAACAACATTCCGGTGGGGCCGGGGCGGGGCTCGGGTGCGGGTTCGCTCGTGGCCTATGCGCTGACGGTCACCGACCTTGATCCGCTGCGCTATTCGCTGCTGTTTGAGCGTTTCCTTAACCCCGAACGGGTATCGATGCCCGACTTCGACATCGACTTTTGCATGGACCGCCGCGAAGAGGTGATCCGCTATGTGCAGGAGAAATATGGTCGCGACAAAGTGGGGCAGATCATCACCTTTGGTGCGCTGCTGTCTAAGGCTGCCGTGCGTGACATTGGGCGCGTCTTGCAAATGCCTTATGGACAGGTCGACCGTCTGTCCAAAATGATCCCGGTCGAAGGGGTCAAACCCGTCAGCATCGAAAAGGCGCTGGCGGATGAGCCGCGTCTGCGCGAAGAGGCGAAGAACGAAGAGGTCGTGGCACGTCTGCTGAACTACGGTCAGCAGGTCGAAGGGCTCCTCAGAAACGCCTCGACCCACGCGGCGGGGGTGGTGATCGGGGACCGACCGCTGGACCAACTGGTCCCGCTCTACCAAGACCCGCGCTCGGACATGCCGGCGACGCAGTTCAACATGAAATGGGTTGAACAGGCCGGGCTGGTGAAGTTCGACTTTCTGGGCCTGAAGACCCTGACCGTCATTCAAAACGCCGTCGACCAGATCAAAGCGGGCGGGCGGCATTTGCACATCGCCGCCGATGGCTCCGAGATTTACCAACCGCCTGAGGGGCATGTCGATGACGTGGCCACGATCCCGCTCGACGATGCCGCGACCTACAAGCTCTATTCCAGCGCCAAGACCGTGGCGGTCTTTCAGGTGGAATCCAGCGGCATGATGGATGCGCTTAAGCGCATGAAGCCGACCTGTATTGAGGACATCGTGGCCCTCGTGGCGCTTTACCGTCCCGGCCCGATGGAGAATATCCCGACCTATTGCGAGGTGAAGAACGGCCAGCGTGAGTTGGAATCGGTGCACCCGTCGATCGACTACATCCTTGAAGAGACCCAAGGCATCATCGTTTATCAGGAACAGGTGATGCAGATTGCGCAGGTCATGGCGGGCTACTCGCTCGGCGGCGCGGACCTCTTGCGCCGGGCGATGGGTAAGAAGATCGCCGAGGAGATGGCCAAGGAACGCCCCAAGTTTGAAAAGGGTGCGATGGCCAATGGGGTGGATAAAAAGAAAGCGGCGGAGGTCTTCGACCTTCTCGAAAAATTCGCCAACTACGGTTTCAACAAATCCCACGCCGCGGCCTATGCGGTGGTCAGCTACCAGACGGCTTGGCTGAAGGCGAACCACCCGGTTGAGTTCATGGCCGGGGTGATGAACTGCGATATCCACCTAACCGACAAGCTTGCCGTGTACTTCGAAGAAGTGCGCAAGCGGCTGGAACTGCCTTGGGTGCCGCCTTGTGTGAACCGCTCGGATGCGACGTTCAAAGTGGTAGATGGCGCGCTTGTCTATGCGCTGGGCGCGTTGAAAAACGTCGGGTTGGAAGCGATGAAGCTGGTGACCGAGGGGCGCAAGGTGGACGGCGTCGATAAGCCTTTTGCCACCCTTTATGACCTCGCGCGGCGGGTGGACCTGAAACGCGTCGGCAAGCGGCCTTTGGAGATGTTGGTGCGCTCGGGGGCCTTTGATCAGCTCGACAGCAACCGCCGCCGGGTGTTCCAGTCGCTCGATGGGCTGGTGAACTATTCCGCGGCGATCCATGAGCAGAAGGCCAGCAATCAGGTCTCGCTCTTTGGTGAGGCGGGCGACGATCTGCCCGAGCCGAGGATGTTGCCTTGCGATGACTGGCAATCGGCGGAGCGGTTGGCCGAGGAATTCAAGGCGGTGGGCTTCTACCTCTCGGGCCACCCGCTGGATGACTACATGGTGCCGCTGCGCCGCAAATGGGCGCGGGAGACCGGCTTGCCCTTCCTCACGCTGGATGAATTGACCGAAAAGGTCAGCACCCGCGGCGCGATGAATGCGCGTTTGGCGGGTGTGGTCGCGGGACGGCAGGAACGCAAATCGGCGCGGGGCAACCGCTTTGCCTTTGCGCAGCTGTCGGACACCACGGGCGGCTATGAGGTGACGCTGTTTTCGGACACGCTGGAACTGGCGCGGGAACATCTCGAAGTCGGCTCGAAAATCGTCATCACCGTTGAGGCCACGATGGAGAGCGACCAGCTCAAGCTGCTGGGCCGCTCGGTCGCACCGATTGACGCGGCGGTGGCGGATGCGGGCAGCATGGGGCTACGGGTCTTTATCGACGGGCCGGGGGCGATCCAGGCGGTGGCCGATGTACTTGACGGGGCGCGCCAAGCGGTCAAGGCGGCGGGCAAGGGGCCGGTGCAGTTCTGTCTCATGCACCCTGATCTGCCGGGCGAGGTCGAGGTTGATCTGGGCCGCGAATTTCCGGTCACCCCGCAAATCAAGGGCGCGATCCGCTCGCTGGATGGGGTGATGGAGGTCGAGGAAATCTAATCTGCGGTCCGGGTGGACGACCCTTGGACCTTGCGCTACCTCCGCCTCAAACCAACGGGAGCGAACCATGAACCGAGTAGCGAGCCTTTTCATCCTTCTGGCGCTTCTGGGCGGTTGTGGGGCCCTGCCGGGCGGGGGCAGCTTTTCCGGCGAAAGCGCGGCGGATGTGCGGGACGTGGAGTTTGGCGCGGTGCAGCACTTTGGTGAGGTGGCGCGTGTTTGCGACGCTAAGGGCCGCGATCTGGGGCAGCAGGTGAATGAAAACGCTGCACGGGGCTACCGCCTCTACGATACCAAACCCGGCACGTCGGGGGCGCGCAGCTATTACATCACCGGTTTTTCAGACGGCTGCCCGCGCCAGTTGACGGCAGCGAATGTGTTGCTGGCGGACGCGTCTGACTATGAGCAGATCCGTTTTGGCCCGGCGGGCGAAAACCTGCCTTACGGCGAGACTGACGCCACCTATGAGCAGATTAAAGGACAGGTCTGCGGCACGCGGCGCGGACAGCCCTGTGGCAAGCGCATCGCGACGCTTGATAAGAACACCTTTTTCGTAAGCGCCTATGAGCGTTTCGGCGAGACGTCGCGCTGGTCCGAAATCTTGGTGCATGACGGCGACGTCATGGCCGTGGCGATGAAGTCCGCGAATTAAGCTGCCGGGTCAGTAATGCGGCGGGCGTTCATCGCCGAGCACCACCGCGCCGCCGCCAGAGGAATCGCGCTCGCCCTCGCGCTGCATCAGCATATGGACGCGGCGGTTCAGGGTGACGATTTCCTCTTCCTGCCGGGTCACGACTTCGGAGAGGTCTTCGACACTGCGGGTCAGATGGGCGATTTGTTCTTCGAGGCGGTCGGTGATGTCTGACATGGGGGGCATCCTTTTTGGCCGGGCATAGCATGGCTTGGCGGGCCGGGACAGGGGGCGCTGCCCCCCGGCGCGTGCCGCGCCTCCCCCCGAAAGTATTTTTGGCCAAAAAGAGCGAAGAAGCGGCGTCGCTTGCCCTCGGGGGGGGCTTGGGCTAGACGCGAGGCCAATTGATGCACCGAGGATCCTTGCCATGGCAAAGCCCAAGAAAACCCCCCGTCCCAAGGCGCAGGCCCCAAAAGGGTTTCGCGATTACTTTGGCGCTGAGGTGACCCATCGGGCCGAGATGCTCTCGAAGATCGCGGCGGTCTATCAGCGCTATGGTTTTGACGCGCTGGAAAGTTCGGGCGTGGAGACGGTCGAGGCGCTTGGTAAGTTTCTGCCCGACGTGGATCGGCCCAATGAGGGTGTTTTCGCGTGGCAAGAGGATGCGGAGGGCGACAAGCCCGGCGATTGGCTGGCGCTGCGCTATGATCTGACGGCGCCTTTGGCGCGGGTCTATGCCCAGCACCGCAATGATCTGCCGATGCCTTATCGGCGCTATGCCATGGGGCCGGTCTGGCGCAATGAAAAGCCGGGGCCGGGGCGGTTCCGGCAGTTTTATCAGTGCGATGCGGATACCGTGGGTGCGCCTTCGGTGGCGGCGGATGCTGAGATTTGTGCGATGCTGGCCGATTGTCTGGAAGAGGTCGGGATCGCGCGCGGCGACTATGTTGTGCGCGTGAACAACCGCAAGGTGCTGAATGGTGTGCTGGAGGTTGCGGGGCTGGCGGGCGACGACAAGGACGCCGAGCGCGGTATCGTCTTGCGGGCGATTGATAAGCTGGACCGGTTGGGGCCCGAGGGCGTGCGGGCTCTGCTGGGCGAGGGCCGCAAGGACGACAGTGGCGACTTTACCAAGGGCGCGGGGCTGGCGGATGCGCAGGCCGATGTGGTGATGGGTTTCATGCAGGCCAAGCGCGACAGCGGGGCCAAGACTGTGGCGCGGCTGCGCGAGTTGGTTGCGGGTTCCGATGTCGGTGTGCAGGGCGTGGATGAGTTGGAGCTGATCTCGGATTTGCTGGCAGCCGGCGGCTATGGGCCGGACCGGGTGGAGATTGATCCGTCGGTCGTGCGTGGGCTTGGCTATTACACCGGGCCTGTGTTTGAGGCCGAACTGACATTTGAGATTAAGGACGAGAAGGGCCGTGCGCGGAACTTTGGCTCCGTCGCCGGAGGCGGGCGCTATGACGATCTGGTCAAGCGCTTTACCGGGCAGGAAGTGCCTGCGACGGGCGTCTCGATTGGCGTGGACCGGTTGTTGGCGGCGCTGGCGGCTAAGGGGCGTTTGGCGGGCGAGGCCACCGGGCCTGTCGTCGTCACCGTAATGGACCGGGACCGCATGGCCGACTATCAGGCCATGGTGGCC
The DNA here is from genome assembly GCF_900102535.1 of Sulfitobacter delicatus. Taxonomy (GTDB): domain Bacteria; phylum Pseudomonadota; class Alphaproteobacteria; order Rhodobacterales; family Rhodobacteraceae; genus Sulfitobacter; species Sulfitobacter delicatus. The sequence goes on from NZ_FNBP01000013.1 coordinate 88,614, forward strand.
GAGTTGCGCCAAGCGGGCATCCGTGCCGAGGTCTACCTCGGCAACCCCAAGAACTTCGGCAACCAGATGAAATACGCCGACAAGCGTCAAAGCCCGGTCGTGGTGATCGAAGGTGGCGACGAGCAGGACCGTGGTGTGGTGCAGATCAAAGACATGGTACTGGGCGCGCAGATGGCGCAGGACGCGAGCCATGATGAGTGGAAAGAGCGCAAGAACCAATATGAGGTGAAGCGCGGCGATCTGGTGCAGGCGGTGCGCGATATTCTGGATCGGACAAGCTGATGCCGACACGCTCTGACACACTGGCCCGTGCGGCCAGTCTTCGCGCGATATTTGAGGGGCAGGGGGCGGTTCTGGTCGAGCCGCCGATCCTGCAACCTGCGGATACGCTTTTGGACCTTTATGGCGAGGACATTCGGGCCCGTGCCTATGTGACCTCGGACGCATTGCGCGGCGAGCAGATGTTGCGGCCTGATTTCACCGTGCCGGTGGTGCAGATGCATATGGCGCATGGGGCCGAGCCTGCGCGCTATACCTATTCGGGCGAGGTCTTTCGCCGTCAGGAGCATGATCCAAACCGGCCCAATGAGTATATTCAGGTGGGGTTCGAGGTCTTTGACCGCGCCGATCCGGCGGCGGCGGATGCCGAGGTTTTTGCCCTGATTTCTGAAGCGATGCAGGGTCTGCCGGTGCGTCCGGTGACGGGCGACATCGGCGTGCTGATGGCGGCGGTGCAGGGGTTGGAGACGTCGCCCGCCCGCAAACAGGCCTTGATGCGCCACATCTGGCGGCCGCGGCGGTTTCGGGCGCTGCTCGACCGCTATGCCGGGCGCAGCCCGGTGCCCGCACCGCGCCAAACCTTGCTGGCCGAGGGGGGCGCGGATTGCGATGCGCCGATGGTTGGTCTGCGCTCGCGTGCCGAGATCGAAGCGCGGGTCGCTGCCTTGCGCGAAGATGCCAAGACCGCGCCGATCTCAGAGCAGCAGGTCGATCTGTTCGATGCCCTGCTGGAAGTGCGCGAGACCTTGCCAAATGCGCTGAGCCGCCTGCGCGATTTGATGGTGGATATGCCTGCGATTGCCGATGCGGTGACCCGCGTGGCCGACCGTGCCGAAGCGATGCGCACGCGCGGGATCGACACGGATGCGCTGGTTTTTGAGGCCAGTCATGGCCGGTCATCGATGGAATATTACGACGGTTTTGTCTTTGCTTTCCGGGCAGAAACACGGCCTGACCTGCCCAATATCGCCAGTGGCGGACGCTATGACGCGCTGACCCGGCGCTTGGGGCAGGGCGATGCGATCCCGGCGGTGGGCGGCGTGATGCGCCCCGGTCTGATGCTGGAATTGGAGGGCGCGCAATGACGCTGAAGCTTGGGGTGCCGTCCAAGGGGCGGTTGATGGAGAAAACCTTTGAGTGGTTTGGCGCGCGTGGTGTGAGCTTGCAGCGCACCGGGTCTGACCGCGAGTATGCGGGCAAGGTCGAAGGGATCGAGGATGTCTCGCTGGTGCTGCTGTCGGCGGGGGAAATCCCGCGGGAGCTTTCGGCGGGGCGCATTCACCTGGGCGTGACCGGCACCGATCTGGTGCAGGAGAAATTAGCGCTTTGGGACCAACTGGTTGAACCGCTGGAGGAATTGAATTTTGGTCATGCCGATCTGATCATTGCGGTGCCGCAGGCTTGGGTCGATGTCGACACACTGGATGATCTGGATGCGGCGGCGGCAGCGTTTCGGGCCGAGCATGGTTTCCGCATGCGCATCGCGACGAAGTATCACCGTTTGGTGCGAGAGTTCCTGCGCACACATGGCGTTGCCGATTACGCATTGGTCGACAGCCAAGGGGCGACCGAGGGAACCGTGCTCAATGAGACCGCCGAAGCGATTGCCGATATCACCTCAAGCGGAGAGACCCTGCGCGCCAACCACTTGAAGATCCTTAGTGATGGTCTGATCCTGCAATCGCAGGCGACACTCTGGCGTTCGCGGATGGCGCCGCTGGAGGATCACAGCCGGAAAGCGCTGAAAGCTTTGATCGATCAGTTGACCTGACGTAGCGTCATTAAAGCGCTTCTAACAAAACCTGAATCGCCGGGGATTCCCAAACTGGTCTGATTGTGATTCATCCTGTTTGGGAGGATGAACTATGTCAGCA
>NZ_FNBP01000015.1 GCF_900102535.1 Sulfitobacter delicatus
CGATGGATGGCCCTGCCTTCGCGGCCTATGTGCAAAAGGTCCTGATCCCCGAGATCGCGCCAGGCACGGCAGTCGTTCTCGACAACCTCGCGACCCATCGCAACAAAGAAGCCGCTGCGGCGCTCAAGGCTCATGGGTGCTGGTTCCTCTATCTGCCGCCATATTCACCAGATCTGAACCCGATTGAGTTGGCTTTCTCCAAATTGAAGTCTCACCTCAGACGCATCAGTGCGCGATCATTCACCTCGGTGTTCGAAGCCCTTGGCGATATCTGCGCAATGTACTCCCCGCAGGAGTGTTCAAACTACTTTCAGGCTGCCGGATATGCCTCAGGTTAAATTAGAAATGCTTTAGGTCTAGATCGCAAGACCTTGACCGTCAACAATTTTACACGGCAGCGCCATATTTTCAGAAATACGAGGCAGGGATGTCGCACTTTTTTAGGGCGGCAGGATGGCCTAGATCGCTATGAAAATAACGCTCTAACTGGCCTGATAGACGAGGCGAATCGAAATGCGTCGATTCTCTGGTGCCATGGGGTCGACAGTATTGATCGGCTGTGTATCGGCCACACCAGAGACCCGCAGGAAGCGCGCGCCGGAAATGCCAGCAGCCATCAGGGTACGGCGTGTGGCATTGGCGCGGTCGGCAGACAACTCCCAGTTGCTGTAGCCGGTGTTCGAGCCAAAGGCGGCTGCATCGGTGTGTCCCACGATCTCAACCGGCTGGTTCTGATCGGCGATGACATCGCCGATGGCCAGGAGCAACTCGCGCGTCTTGTCAGAGATTTCCGAACTGCCCCGCTGGAACAAGGACCGCTCGTCTTGATCAAGCACCTGCACCGTGAGCGCCCCGCCCGACTTTTCCAGCCGCACATTGCGCGCCAGATCACTGAGTTCTGCGTCCGAAGTGATACGCTCAGCGATATCCTCGGCCATGCGATCGATCTCGGCCTCACGGCGCTCTGCCTCTTCGGCAGCGGCCAGTGTGGCCGGATCCGCGGCTTCTTCTGTTTCGCCAAGTTCGGGGGCTTCGGCGTATTCAACCACCACCTGAGGCGGCTTGTCGCGCAAACGGCTGTCAAAGACCATCATCGGGTTGTCACGGCCAAAGCTCGGCTTTTTCACGTTGCCGGTATTGTCCACGGCGCCTGTCATGACCCCTGCGGCCATCAGCGGGCGCAGATCAGCCGCGGCGTCCGAAGAAGAGCCGCCATCCGAGACAGTCGGGGTAAAGTAATTCGCAAGCCCGCGCAGTTTTTCCTCGTCTGACGCGGCAAGGATCCACAGAAGCAAGAAAAACGCCATCATCGCTGTCATGAAGTCGGCGTAGGCCACCTTCCAGCCGCCGCCGTGGTGGGCGTGACCACCCTCCGCGTCATAGCGCTTGATGATGATCATCGCGTTCTTTTTGTCAGCCATTACAGGGCCTCCCGGCGTGTCGCGATCGGGCGCAGGCCCGGATCAGGAAAGCTCTGCGTTGCGGTCCGACTTGTCACGAGCGTATTTGCCCAGACCGGCCCGTTTCGCGTATTCCGCTTTGCGCTTGGAATAGCTTGGCGCGACCAGCGGTGTATCGGCGGGGAGGTTGAACATGGCGCGGTATTCCGCCTCGGTCAGACCGTGTTCCGCCCCGATGTGACGCTTGAGCATTTTGAACCCCTTGCCGCAGCACAGGCAAAAGATCGTGTCTTCGGTCATGGTCTGCTCAACCGCCGCAGCAGGGATCGCCTGCGCCTTGGGGGCGACAGTCATGCCGGGAATGGCGGTTTCCGTTTGCAGCGATGAACCAGGCGTGGCGCGCAAGCGGTCGACCAATGTTAGGATATCGTCAATGCTGACGTCGCTGCGGCTGGCGAAGCCCGAAACGATGGTCGCAATTGCGGTGTCGCTCAGGTTCTGCTTGTGGGTGACATTAGGCATGAAGAAACTTCCTTCGTTAAGTTAATCTTGCCTTCTGCAAGGTCCACAAAAGCCCAGTCGAGGGCTTCAAACTTAGTGCGGCAAAGATAGACTATTCTTTGCCATTTATTCTTATCACGATTCGAACTGTATTTGGAAGTCACGCAAGCATTGGCAAGCACTTTTCCGCCATATTGTTGAAACCGTGTCATGGTTGCATTTGCGCGACGGTCTCGAAAACCGCCGGCGTTGCTGTCGCGCGCGGGGCGGGATCATTGCCCGTCGTCTGCGCGATAATCGTGCTGAAAAGCCCGGTTACACCCAAGCCCGCGACTGCGATGAGCGGGATGTGTAGGCTCTTCCACAGGCTTTTGCGCGGCGCGACGGGCTGCGGCGCGAGTGCGGAGGGGTCGAGCAGTTCAGGCTCTGGCTGCTCGGGCACCTCAATCGGCGCGCCAAATTCGACAAAGATACCACGCGGCATAACCGCCACTTTGACTTCGCGACGCTGACAGCTGTCACTGAAACCTGCCGGGAAAAGCTCTGCAGGGATGTCGATGACCATGTCATCCTTGGGCCGCCAGTCAGACGCGAGCGTGTCGCGCGGGATGTAGACAGAGGCGAAATCATCGCGGAAGGCGATGTCCCGCGCCAATGTCGGGACCATAGGAAGCGGCTGATCCGGGTCGCTGGCGATACGCATCCGCCCGCCGGTTAGCCACATCTCAAGACTTACGTAGAAGCATTCACCCGACTTCACCTCGGTAGAGGGCACATAGCCTTCTGGCGGGCCGGAACGCAGCTTGCGGCGCTTGCGGCCATTGCGAGAACCCAAGGGGAAGATCTTGTCGGTCGTCACGCGGGCACCCTGCCCCTCGTCAAACTCAAAGCGCGGGCGCATCAGCTCGTCGAAGTCGAGCCCTTCTTCGCGCGCGAAGTTGTAGTTGATAAGGTAGTCGGCTGCGGTCTCTTCGAGCGTCTTACTGTCTTGGATCGCTTTCAGCAGCGCGTTCTCCTCAGAGAACAGCAGGCGCCGAGTCGGGTGCCCTTCAACCTCGGGGCTTACCGCGAAGCTACCTACCGGGCGGTCAAGGATATCGGCCACCCGGTCAAAGACCGCATGTTCCTCGTCATTATGAAAGACAACGAACTCGCAAAGCCCGGCCGCATCCATACAGAGCAGCAGACGCATCCCCTCGGGCCAGCCCCGCACAAGCTGTGTCAGCTCGGCTGGATCGACGAAATAGGCGAAGGCATCAGGCTCCTGCGGACCCTGTGCTCCCTCGCTCAACTCTTCTTTGACAGAAAAACCACTATTCATCATGAAAACCCAAGTTCTTTCCTACATAATACTTGTCTAAACGCGATTACTCAAGGATAAAGTAAGAATAGTTTTGTTTTGGAGGCGTGTGCATCAATGACACTCTTGCTTGGTCTTGTAATGGTCTTTGGGCTGGTCTTTGGCGGCTTTATGCTGTCAGGCGGGAATATGGATATCGTTCTGCATGCCTTGCCTTATGAAGGCATGATGATCGGCGGCGCCTCCCTCGGCGCCTTCGTGATTGCGAACTCGTTCACTGTGGTAAAATCGTCACTTGGTGGGGTGATGCGGGTCATCAAAGGGCCGCGCTGGAAAGCGGCGGACTACAATGACATGCTCGATCTGATGTTCGAACTGGCCCGCCTGTACAAGACCAAGGGCATCGTGGCGATGGACGAGCATATCGAGAATCCCGAGAGCAGCGCGATCTTCCAGCGCTACCCAAAGCTGATGAAGGACCACTTCATCACCGATCTGATTTCGGACAGTTTCCGCATGATGTCGATGCAGTTTGACGACCGCTTCCAGATGGAAGACGTCATCAACCGCAAGATTAAAAAGCACCACCATGAATCGCTGGTCTCGGCCAGCGCGATCCAGAGCATGGCCGACGGCCTGCCCGCGATCGGCATCGTTGCGGCGGTTCTGGGTGTGATCAAGACGATGTCCTCGATCGACAAGCCGCCAGAGATCCTCGGTGCCATGATCGGCGGCGCTCTGGTTGGTACATTCCTCGGCGTGTTCTTGGCCTATTGCATGGTGCAGCCCATTGCCGGACGCCTGGAACAGATCGAAGAAGAAGACGGCGCGATCTATACGGTCATCCGTGACGTGATCGTTGCCATCGTGGCGGGCCACCCGCCGAGCATCTGCATCGAGCTTGGCCGCGGCAACATCCCAACGACCAAACAGCCAAACTTCTCTTCCGTCGAAGCATCGCAGCGCGAACTTCCGGCGGTATGATGCTCCGGCACCTCACTATAGCACTGCTGCTGGCCCTCCTTGCAGGGCCAGCTTCTGCGGCGGCAGCGGCGAAAGAGAAGGACGAGGCCAAAGAGGAAGAGCCTACCGAGCCTGCCCTGCCCGCCTCTATGCGTCAGCACGGCGTGATCGGCCATGTCCCCCCGATGGAAGGTCTGCCGCTGATCGACCCCGAAATACTCGCCCGGATGCGCGAACGGCTCATCGTCCTTTCGCAGGGCGCGGGCAAGTGAAGCCGAAACGCGGAGACGGTCTTGCGGTGCTGTCGCGCCTCAAACGCTACGAGATGGAGAATGTGGCGCTTGAGATGGTCGAAGTGAACCGCGCTCTTTCCGAGATCGAAAACGAGCGCCATCGGCTGATGGAACAGCTGAACGACCGCGGCGATCCTGATGCCGTGGAGGCGACGCGCGTTGTCTCGGCCTTTATCCGAAACGTGTCCGAGACAATCCATGGCAAGGAAGCCGAGGCGGAGCGTTTGCGCGCGGATAGTGCGGGCATCCACGACAAGCTGAACAGCCTATTTGCAGATGCCAAACGCATCGACCTGATCCGCCGCCGCCGCGCCGAGGCCCGGCAGTTGGCGCTGCAAGAGGCCGAAACCGCCGCTCAGGCCGAAGGTTTCCTGTCGATCTGGATGGAAGACCGCAGCTAGCGCGTCTCCCCGCCGCTTACTCAGCTTCGGCCACAGCAATTTCCGCCATGCGCAGAATCGCTTCGCGTGTCTGCGCCACGGCGATGAACCGCGCGTTGTGGCAAAAGACTGCGCCCGGCACGCCGCTGGCCTCTTCGAGCGCCGCGTCATTCAGTCCGGCCCATGCCTCGGGGAGATCGGCGCGGGCTTCAAAGCTGTCACCGCTTTTGCGAATCGTGGTCAGCGCCCAGTCGGTCCCGCGCGGGTGCACGACAAAGAGCAGCTGATCGGCGCCGGCCTTCTCAACCGCCGAGCGGAAGGGCATGCCCTGCGGCAATTCCAAAACGCGCCCCGCACCTGCCGCCTCAATCGCCTGCATGACCATCGCTTCGGCACGGCGCTTGGCGGCTTTGCCCCGAACCGCCGCTTCAACAAAGGCCCGCGCGACGGGCAGTGCTGCCATGAAGGCTTGGTCGTCGGCCTCGGGGTCGCGGGCGTCAAAGGCAGGCTTTAACGACTCCAGCAGCACAGGCAGGGTCATCCCCGCGAGCGGTCCCGCGACAGATGGTTCCAGCGCGCCATTGTCGAGCAAGTCGATGGGCAGCACGAAGCCCGCATCGATGCTGCGGTGAATGTCTTCCACGTCGGCTTCTGGCACCTCCAGAGCACGGAGGTAGTCCAACCCGTAGTGCCGCCAGATCAACCCGAAGGAGCTATAGGGCTGGCCATCTTCACGCAGCGGGTTGGGGCGCTGGTGGTGGTCAAAAATCCCTGCGTCGGCGTCATAGTCGCGACCCACGTCATAGATGATCTTGCCCGCGCCGGGCGCGATCACATCGGCATCGCGCGAGCGTACAAGTGTCGCATCGGGGTAAAGCTGCGTTAGGATCACGGAAGACAGCAACTCATCCGCATGGAAACCGCCGGAATGGGTGACGAGATGGGTAACGCTCATTGGGCGGGCTCCAATTGGGGCTAAGGTGGCGGGCAAGGATAAAACGATGGCAATAGGGGCAGTTACTGTAGTCCGGACCCAAGTTACAAGAGTTGCGGCCCTGCTATCGCCCTCAGATCGCACAGCAGTTGATTGACAGGCCCGCGCCGGGTGATATGTAATTTGATCAAATCCAATCGCAGCACCCCCATGTGACCGCGGCGGCCTTACCCCACGAACGAACCGGAGAGCACCCGATGTCTCGGCACAGCCACCCCTACGCCGGCGACGGCAGCCATACCACGAGCTACTACGCAGCCTCGGCCAACCCCGCCCCCGAACGTCCTGCGCTGCAGGGGGATCAAGAGATCGACATCTGCATCGTCGGCGCGGGCTACAGCGGGTTGTCCACGGGCCTGCATCTGGCTGAAAAGGGCTATAAGGTCGCAATCATCGAAGGCGCGCGTGTCGGCTGGGGGGCCTCTGGGCGCAACGGCGGGCAGATCGTCAACGGGCTGAACGCTAGCCTGCAAACGATCAAACGGCGTTACGGGCAAGACACGGCGACTTTTGTGGCGGGTCTGGTGCAAGAGGGCGGCGAGATCATTCGCGAACGGGTCCGCACCTATGACATCAAATGCGACCTCAAGGAAAAGAACATCTTCACCGGTCTGACCACCGCGCATATGCGCGAATTGGAAGACCGGATGAAGCTCTGGGAAAGCTACGGCATCAAGAACCAAGAGATGCTGGACAAGGGCCAGTTGCGCGCGCATGTGAACTCCGACCTCTATGAGGGCGGGCTGATCGACCACTCCGGCGGCCATATGCACCCGCTGAACCTTGCGCTTGGCGAAGCGGCGGCATTCGAGAAAAACGGCGGCACGATCTATGAGGTGTCACCGGTGATCGATGTAGACCACAGCGCCACGCGGCCCGTGGTCCGGACAAAGAACGGGTCGATGACCTGCAAAACACTGGTTCTATGCGGCAACGCCTATCTCGGCCATGTGGTGCCGGAACTTGCGCCGCGTGTCATGCCGGTCTCCACGCAGGTGATGGCGACGGAGCCGTTGGGCGAAGACCTAGCCCAGGAACTGCTGCCCACAGACGCCTGCGTCGAAGACATTCGCTACATCCTCGACTACTACCGCCTGTCGGGCGACAAACGCATGCTCTTTGGCGGCGGCACAGTCTATGGCGGGGCCGATCCGCGCGACATCGAAGCCAAACTGCGGCGCAATATGGACAAGGTCTTTCCAAAGCTGAAAGACGTTAAGATCGACTATGCTTGGAGCGGCAATTTTGCCCTGTCCTTCAGCCGCGTGCCGCAGATGGGCCGGATTGGCGACAACACCTATTTTGCCCATGGATACAGTGGCCATGGCGTGACCGGCTCGCATACCTTTGGGCGTATCCTGTCCGAGGCGATTGACGGTGACCTCACCCGCTTCGACGTTTTTGCCAATGTGCCGTGGTACCCTTTCCCCGGTGGTCGCATGCTGCGTGTGCCCTATTCCGTTATTGGTTCATGGTGGTACGGGCTGCGCGACCGGCTTGGGGTGTAGGATCAGGGGCGCCGGGTTCAGGCGCCCTTTTCCATCTCGGCAAAGGTCTGTTTGGCGAGCTTGATCGCATGGTTCGCCTTGGGCACGCCCGCGTAGATCGCCACATGCAGGAAGGCTTGAATGATGTCGTCCTTGCTCGCGCCTGTATTGGCGGTGGCGCGGATGTGCATGGGGATTTCTTCAAAATTGCCCGTTGCCGCGAGGAGCGCCAGCGTGAGCATAGAGCGCTCCCGGTGGGTGATTGTGTCGTCCGACCAGACGGTGCCCCAAGCTCCTTCGGTGATCAGCGTCTGAAACGGCGCGTCGAAATCGGACTTGGCGGCCTCCGCCCGGTCGACATGGGCGTCGCCCAGCACCGCGCGGCGGGTGGCCATGCCTTTGCTCATACGGTCGGTCATCTGTGGTGCTCCTTTTGCTGCGGAGCCGCGCTACGATTTCAGTAGGGCAGCCCGACATAATTCTGCGCCATCGCCAGTTGTGCCGCCTCGTTGGATCGCAAGAAATCCAGTTCTGCAATCTGCATTTTCAGGTCGAAAGGCGATTGATCCGGATAGCGGTGCAAGAGCGAGGAGAACCACCAAGAGAACCGCTCGACCTTCCACACGCGGCGGAGGGCATTCGCCGAATAGCCGTCGATCCCCGCCGGATCCTTGTCTCGGTAATAGGACTTGAGACCCTGAAACAGGTAGTGCACGTCCGAAGCTGCGGTGTTCAGCCCCTTGGCGCCGGTGGGCGGCACGATATGCGCAGCATCTCCGCAAAGAAACAGCCGCCCCCACCGCATCGGCTCGGTCACCAGCGAGCGCAGCGGTGCGATGCTCTTTTCAATCGAGGGGCCCGTGACCAGCTTTGCCGCCATATCTGTCGGGATCCGACGTTTCAGTTCCTCCCAAAAGGCCGCATCGGTCCAGTCTGCTGGTGTCTCGCTCAGCGAACATTGAATGTAATAGCGGCTGAGGTGGTCATTGCGCATGGAGCAGAGCGCAAAGCCCCGCTCGGAATTAGCGTAGATCAATTCGTCATGCACCGGAGGGGTCTCGCTCAGCACGCCCAGCCAGCCGAAGGGGTAAATCTTCTCGTACTCGCGGCGCACGCTCAGGGGGATCGCCTGACGGCTTACCCCATGGAACCCGTCGCAGCCGGCGATGAAATCGCAGTCAATGCGGTGGGCTTCGCCGTCTTTGTCGTAGGTGACAAAAGGCGCGTCTTCGTCGGCGCCGTGGATCTGCACGTTTTCGACCTCAAACACGATCTCCCCGCCCGCCCGCTCCCGCGCGTCATAGAGGTCTCGTGTAACCTCGGTCTGGCCGTAAACCACCACCGAGGCGTCGACCAATCCTTTGAAGTCGACGCGGAAGGTCTCATCGCCGTAAGACAGCAGCGCGCCGTCATGCACATGGCCTTCGGCATGGAGCCGGTCGGCGCAACCTGCCTCCTCCAACATGCCGACGAGACCTTGCTCCAGCACACCCGCGCGGATACGGCCCAGCACATAGTCCTTAGTCTTGCGTTCCAGCACGACGCTGTCGATGCCGACGGTGCTAAGCAATTGTGACAAGAGCAGCCCAGACGGTCCGCCGCCGATGATCGCCACTTGGGTTTTCATCCACCCCTCCCCTTCTTGCGCGGAGCATCACATGATGCGGCGATTAAAAACAACGGGTTCCTGCCGAATGGCTCCCATCCGTACCGTGACGGTCACAGTTGATCTGGCGGCACATCGCCGCGAAAGAAATGGTCGAGGTTGTCGAGCGCCTTGAACCCCATCGCGTCGCGGGTCTTGACGGTTGCACTGCCAACATGCGGCATCATCATCACATTCTCATGCGCCGCGAAACGTGGATTGCCACCCGGCTCGTTCACAAAACAATCCAGCCCCGCCGCGCCGATCTGGCCGGTTTCGAGCGCTTCGAGCAATGCGTCTTCGTCGATCAGATTGCCGCGGGCCGTGTTCACGACGACCGCCCCACGCGGCAGACGAGCCAGCCGTGCCGCGTTCATCAACCCGGTCGTCTCAGGGGTCGCGGGGCAATGGAGCGAGAGGAAGTCCGATACCGCGAGGAGGTCATCAAGCTCGTCGTGGTAGATCGCGCCCTGCTCCTCTTCAACGCATAACCGGCGGCGGTTGTGATAATGGATTTCCATGTCAAAGCCGCGCGCCTTGCGGGCAAAGGCTTGCCCCACGCCACCCATACCGACAACCCCCAAACGCGCGCCGGACAATTGTTTGCCGACCAGCAGCGCAGGCGACCATGACTGCCACTCACCCGAGCGCACAATCCGGTCCCCCGCCACCGCGTGCCGGGCCGCGCCGAGCATCAGCATCATCGCCAGTTCCGAGGTCGCGTCCGACAGCACGCCGGGGGTATTGGTCACTGTGATGCCGCGTGCCTTCAACGCTTTCAGATCGCAGTGATCGACGCCAACGGAATGGTTCGCGATGATCTTAAGCCGAGGGTCCAGTTGCGCCACAACCTCAGCCGTGAAATGCTCTGAATGGCAGGGGATCATTCCATCCACCCGCGCGCTCATCGCGATAATGTCTTCGGCGCTGCCGGGCTTATCAGCTGCATCCCAGATCACCTCGTAATCCCGCTGCGCGCGCGCCAGTGTGGCGTCGGATAGTTTGCGGCTGATCCAGATGACGGGCTTGGCCACGGGCTAGTCTTTCTTGTTCTTTGACGAAGTGAAAAAGTCGTAAGCCACGAAAGCCAATGTGATCGCGATGATGATGATCAGGTCAATGCTGGGCACCTCAAAGGCGAGGATCAGCAGAAAGACCGCGATGGCGGCGAAAGCCAGAAGGGCCAGAAAGCGGTTCATGTCTTATCCCTCATTGTGATGTCCCATCTGCCCAGTTGAACAGCCATTGCGCGCTGCGCATAAGGCGGCCGTCGTTGCCTTTGGTCCCGACCAGTTGCACCCCCATCGGCAGCCCCTCTTCCGAGGTCAGCAGCGGCAGCGTGATGCAGGGCGTGCCGCAAAGCGTCCAAAGCCCGTTGAAGATCGGGTCGCCCGTGCTGTCGAGGCCGCGTGGGGCGGGGCCGGTTGCAGCGGGGCAAAGGATCGCGTCACAGCGCGTCAGCATTTCCTCCAGCGCGGCGTTTAGTAGTTTAGGGTAGTCCAGCGCGGACTGGTAATCGCGCGCCGGGACGGCGTTGCCCTGCTCAATCGCGGCGCGGACTTCGGGGCCGAGTTGGTCCGCTGTGTCGCGCTGATAGGGGAAATAGTGATAGGCCATTTCCGCCAGGTTGATCACCTTACGCTGCGCGGCGGCGGCATCAAATACAGGCGGTAAAGGCATTTCAAAGGCTTGATCGCCAAGCGCTGCGACCAGTTCGTCGAAGGCCGCGTGAAGCTGAGGATTGGCATCTTCCCACCCCGGCGGGCGGACAAAGCCAAAGACCGGCGGGATGGGCGGCGCGGTTGTCGCCTGCGCGAACAATGCGGGCGCCGGGGCGAGTTCGGTCGCGCTGTCTTCGGGGTCGTGGCCAAATAGCACCTCGGCCAAAAGCGCGGCACCCGTAGGATCACTGGCGAAGACCCCTATCGTATCGAGCGAAGGCGATTGCGTGAGCACCCCGCGACGCGGGATTGCGCCAAAGCTGGGCTTGAACCCGGTAACGCCGCAATATGACGCAGGCCGGATGACCGAACCGCCGGTTTGCGTGCCAATCGCCAGCGGCACCATTCCGTCTGCCACAGCCGCCGCCGAACCTTGCGAGGAGCCACCCGGCGTATGCGCAAGGTTATGTGGGTTAGCGGTCTTTCCCGGGTCCATGAAGGCAAGCTCGGTCGTGACCGTCTTGCCCATGATAATCGCCCCCTCCTGCTTGAGCCGCTCAACGATAAAGGCATCGCGCAGCGGCACCCGATCCTTGTCACGCGCCGTGCCGTTCTCCGTCGGTATGCCTTTGGTATCGATCACGTCTTTCAGACCCACTGGCAAGCCATGCAACCGGCCCAAAGGGCGGCCCGCGCGTCGGTAACTGTCCAGCGTCCGAGCCTGAGCGCGGGCGAAGTCCGGATCGAACCACGCCCATGCGCCCACCTCGGCTTCACGCGCCTCAATACGGGCGATGCAACTTTCTACCAGCGTCAGCGCGTCCAACGCGCCAGAGGCCAGCCGGTCGCGCAACTCGGCCACCGTAAGCGGCGCACTCGCCGTCATCTGTGGCTCAGCCCCCATAGAACACCTCCGGCAGGTAGAAGACGATCTGCGGGAAGACATACATCAGCACCATCGACAGGATGACGCAGAACAAGAAGGGCATGACCCCCGCGAAGATCTGTGTCAGCCGCAGTTCGGGTGGCGCGATGCCTTTGAGGTAATAGGCCGACATGGCCATAGGCGGCGTTAAGAAACTGGTTTGCAGGTTCAGTGCCACAAGGATGCCAAAGAACAGCGGATCAATCTCAAACACTGCAAGCAGCGGTAAGAAGATCGGCACGAAGATGATGATGATTTCGGACCATTCCAGCGGCCAGCCCAGCAGGAAGATGATCAACTGCGCGAGGATCAGGAACATGATCGGCGAGAGGTTCAGCGACTGCACGAACTCAGAGATCACATGCTCGCCACCGAGGTAGGAAAACACCGCCGAGAATGTGTAGGAGCCGACGAAAAGCCAGCACACCATCGCCGTGGTCCGCACCGTCAGATAGACGCTTTCGCGCATCCGCTGCCACGTCATTGCGCGGTAGATGAAAGCGAGGAAGATGCCGCCAAGCGCACCGATTGAGGCTGCCTCGGTCGGGGTGGCTAGGCCGAAAAGGATCGACCCTAGCACCGCGAAGATAAGGAAGGCGAGCGGCAAGAAGGATGTTGCGATCATCAAGAGCAGCTTGCCCATCGGCATATCCGGCACCTCATCCGCCGTAGGTCGCGGAGCGGAAGACGGCTGCAAGAGCGACCGACCGATGATGTAGATCAGATAGAGCCCGACCAAGGTCAGCCCCGGCAGCAGGGCGGCTGCATAAAGGCGCACGATGGAGACGTTGGTTGCCGCCGCATAGACGATCAGCATGATCGACGGGGGGATCAGGATGCCCAGCGTGCCGCCCGCACAGATGATGCCCGCCGCGAAGGACGGATCATAGCGCGCCTTCAACATCGCAGGCAGCGCCAGCAAGCCCATCAGAGTCACAACCGCGCCGACGATCCCGGTGGCGGTGGCGAAAAGCGCGCAGGTGATCAGCGCTGCGACCCCCATGGAGCCGGGGATGTTTTTTGAGGCGATGTTAAGCGTGGTGAACAGACGGTCCACGATGTTCGACCGCTCGACGATATAGCCCATGAAGAGGAACAGCGGCACGGCGGTTAGCACTTCGTTCGACATCACCGTGAAGGTCTGGTTCACAAATAGGTCGAATATTCGGTTGTTGAAAAACCCGTCTATCCAAGTGGACCATTGCTCCCACGGCCCGGCGGTTTCCTCCAACCGGTCAAAGCTGCGCCACATACGGCGCGCGTCGAAATAGGCGTAGTAGCCAAAGCCGATGCCCATCGCCATCAGCGTGAAAGCAATCGGAAAGCCCAGAAAAACAAAGACGATGAACAGCCCAAGCATCATCAGGGCGATTTGCGGATCAGTCATGTGAGATGGCCCTTTTCGGCCTTGTTGGCTTCGCGCATCATGAGGTCTTCGGTCTCAAAGACGTCTTCCTCGGCTTCGAGCCAGTAGTTTGAACGTATGGCGATAAGACAGCGGCAAACTTGCGCGATGCCCTGAATGAACAGCAGTATTCCCGCCGCCACGATGACCGCCTTGAATTGGTAGATCGGCACGCCCGCCGGACTGTTGACCGAAACTTCGCCATAGGACCAAGAGCGCGCGGCGTATTTCCAACCCGCGAGGATCAGCGCTGTGACGCCCGGGAAAAAGAAGATGATGTAGAGCACCAAATCAATCATCCCCTGCGTTCGCGGCTGGAACAGACGGTAGAGGAAATCGCCCCGCACATGCCCCCCGCGAGACAGCGTATAGGCCCCGCCCATCATAAAGAGCGTACCATACATGATGAACGACACGTCCAAGGCCCAGGCGGTTGGATTGTTCAGCACATAGCGCACAAAAACCTCATAGCCCGTGCCGATGGACATCAGCAGAATGAGCCAGGCAAAGGCCTTGCCGAACCAAGCGGAGAGGTTATCGGCGAACCGAATGAATGAAATCATGATGTCCCCAGTGTCTCGCAGAACCCCCGGCGCGCGGCGGCGCCGGGGGTCTTATTGCTTTTGGGTTTGCGTGATCAGAGCTTGATCTTGCCGGGGAAGTAATGCTCGTAAGCAAGACCGTAATCCGGCGAGTTCATCAGCTCATAATAGGCCACGCGGTCGACCCATTCACGCTGGCTGTCGAGCGTCTTTTTCATGAAGGGATCAGATTCCAGCTCAGGGATCAGTTCGTCCCATGCTTTCAGCTGCGCATCGAGAATCTCTTTCGATGTGCGCTTCACACTGACGCCGGCTTCGTTCTGCAGGAACTGCAGGTCCGCCGAATAGCGGTTCATCGCCTTAGCCGTGTTCGCGGTCGACACAGCCTCAACACCGTATTTCAGGATCGCCTGCAGATCGGAGTCGAGGTCCTCGAAGAACATCTTGGAGAACAGGAATTCAAAGCTCTCGGACGCCTGGTGGTAAGACGACAGGTAGTAGTTCTTGGCCACGTCTTGCGCGCCGAAGTCTTTGTCCGACGAGGGGTTGTTGAACTCAAAGGCGTCGATCACGCCGCGTTCCATCGCGGGCACAATTTCGCCGCCCGGCAACTGCGCCACGGACATGCCCAGCTTCGCCATCAGATCGGCGGCGAGGCCCACGGTGCGGTACTTGAAGCCCTGCAGGTCGTCGACCGTGTTGACCTCTTCCTTGAACCAGCCAAAGGGCTGCGCGAACATCGGGAAGCCCATGTAGCCGACAACGTCGAGGCCCATGATGTCTTGCGTCAGCTCGTTGTAGAGCTCCTGACCGCCGCCCTCATAGAACCACGACAGCATGGTGGTGGCAGAACCGCCGAAGACGGGCCCTGTGCCAAAGAGCGAAGCCGCTTTGTTCTTGCCGTACCAATAGACGGGCACGGAGTGTGCGGCGTCGATCAGACCATCGTTGACGGCATCAAGCACTTGGAACGCGGCAACCACGGCACCTGCGGGCAGCACGTCGACCTTAAGACGCCCTCCCGACATCTCCTCCACACGGGTCGCATAGTCGCGGGCAAAGTCCTGCCAGATGTTTGCATCGTTCCAAGACGTCTGCATTTTGATGACGATCGGTGCCTGTGCCAGCACGGCTGGTGCGGCGAGCATGCTCCCAGTAGCCGCCCCCCCAGCAAGTGCAGACTTCGTCAGAAACGAACGTCGGTTGAACTTCTTAGTATCAGTCATGTTGTCTCCTCCCAGAGAGATCGCTCTTTATTGCGTTGAATAATGTTCAGGCGTGGCGATCCGAGATTGAAGACTAACCGATTGAGTTCATATGGCAAGATTTGACATTAAGGCGGCAAACCGAGCCTAGTTCGACCTTTACGTTACGCGTGTTTTAAAGGCGCACGGGGCCCTAATTGCCCAATTTAAACTGCACGTTTGTCCCTTATTGCGGCAGCCGTACCCCCATCTCATCAAGCACTCGGTTAACCCTTACGGCGTCGAATGGTGGAACAAGCGCCGAGGCTTCTGCGCCTTCGAGCCGATCCAGAAACGGTTCGATTCCCTCTCCCGCGTCTAAGGGCGACAGGGGGATGACGTCCTCAGGTGCTTCAGTTCCGCGCCGTCCAATTTCGAGTTTGCCTGCCCGCAACAGCGCCCAACCGGTTTCACCGGTGAGGTCAATTTCCAATCGCATTTCGCTGTCTGTCCACCCTGCTTCGACCACGCCAGTCGCACCATTCTCGAACTTGACCAGCCCCGCCCCGTGATCGTCAACCTGCCAACCCAGTGCATTTCCAGTGACGGCATGGGCCGAGTGGATGGGTCCGATCAGCCACTGCAACGCGTCAATGACATGCACGGCCTCATCCGCGAAACCGCCGTAGCAGGCCAGCGCAGGATCCGTCATCCAGCAGTCCAGATCGAGCCAATTGGCATAGCCGCCGTCATGCGAGAAACGCATCCTCACGTCTACAATCGTACCGAAAGCACCGGCGCGAAGCATGGCATGTAGGCGCCGCAAGGCGTCATTCGTGCGAAAGAAATAGCCAGTGTGCAGCGTCAGACCCAGACGTTCCGCCTTTCGGGCGCATCGCTCTGCGGCTTGGGCCGACCCCGCCAGAGGTTTTTCGGTGAAGACATGCAGCCCGGCCTCAAGCGCGTTTAAAATGTCTTCTTCATGAAAAACGGTCTCACTGCAAACGACAGCCCTGCGACACCCGAGGTCGGCCAATCTCTCTGGATCAGCCGGTTCCGCCTTCAGCGACTTACAAAGTTCATCCCGCCGTTCGGTATCGCGGTCGAAGACATGCGAGATGCGCCAGCCCCGCTTTTTAATGTGTTCCAGATGATCCGGCAGATGAACATGGGCGCCGCCGAGCAGAACGAGGGTTTGGTCTATCATAGTCACGCTCCTTTCCGGGTTGCTCCTTGGAATGGAAACGCGAAAAGCCGCGACTTTGATCCGATATGGACCATATGGCTCCCGCGGATTGCTTATGCCATGTTGAAAGAATGACAGATCTAAAAAGCAAGATCCGGCGGCTCTATACCGGCAACAGCAAGCGCGCCCGGCGGTTTCGTTACGGACTAATCACGTTCGATGCGCTGACCATCGTCTACTTCATCACGACGGTTGCCCTCCCCGAGACGACGACGCTGACGGTTTTGAATACGCTGCTCGGGATCATCATCGTTATAGATTTTGCCGCGCGGCTGTGGATATCCCACTCCCCCCGGCGCGAACTCACCCGCATTTACACGCTCGCCGATATCGCCGTTGTATTCTCTTTGTTGCTGGCGCCGTTTATTACGGGGAACCTGGCGTTCCTACGCGTGCTCAGAGGTCTCAGGTTAATCCATGCCTATCACCTGCTTCGTGATCTGCGTCGAGAAAGCCTGTTCTTCCGGCGACACGAAGATGCGATCCTCGCTGCAGTCAATCTCTTCGTGTTCATCTTCGTCACAACGTCGATCGTCTTCGTTCTGGCCTTTGGCGAAGCCGCGGGCCTAACCGGATATGTCGATGCGCTCTATTTCACTGTGGCGACGCTGACGACCACGGGGTTCGGTGACATCACAATGTCCACCCCCGGCGGCAAGCTGCTCTCGGTGTTTATTATGGTGGTCGGGGTAGCGCTCTTCGTGCAGCTCGCGAGAGCGATCTTTCAGCCATCCAAGATTAAGCACAAATGCCCCGAATGCGGCCTTAACCGGCACGAACCGGATGCGATCCACTGCAAACATTGCGGCGAACCGCTGAAGATCGAGACCGAAGGAGAAACGCAAGGCTAGGAGGTTTCGATGCCTGCGTCACTAGCAAGCACCGAAACAGACATAGCGCTAAGCCCGCTGAAACTCACCCTTCCTTGGCGGTTTCGGCAATCACATCTACGGCCCGCAGCGACAGCGCCGCGATGGTGAGGCTTGGGTTCGCCGTCGCCGAAGTCGGGAAAGCGCCAGAGCCCAGTAAGAACAGATTGCGGTGCTCAAAGCTGCGCAGATCAGGGTCCACCACAGACGCCTTTGCATCCGTGCCCATTCGTAACGTACCGATCACATGGCCTGCCCCTTGGATATCAGGCGAATGGTTGACGTCCGTCGCCCCAAGAGCGGTGAAAACTTCGTCATGCGCCTCTTGCGCTGCATCAAGACCCGCGCGGGTGTAGTCGTCATAGTCGAAACGAATACGCGGCAGAGGCATGCCGTTAGCGTCTGTTTTATCAGGGTCCAAGGTGACCCGGTTCTCCGGGTCGGGTGATTGCTCGACAAGGGAGGCCAGACGAATGTGGCGCGAGGTCTCATCCTTGAGGGCCGCGTCCAACTCGTCGCCGCGCAGGCCATCTTGCGCCAGCCGCGCCGCCGTGGAAACCGGCGCGCCGGTGGGCCAGGAGTGTCCATCGTTGCCGATCTCAATGCGGAAAGCGGCGCGGTCCTTGCGGAACTCCCCGTCGCGCAGGTTTTCGATGCCCGACGTCGAAAGCGGCCCGCGGTATGGCCAGACCGGTTCGGGCGCCATGGCCCAGCTAAGCTTGGTCGGGTGATCCATCAGGTTGCGCCCGACTTGGTCAGAGGCATTCGCGACCCCATTCTCTGCCCCCTCCTGCGCTGAATTCAACAGCAGGCGTGGCGTCTCAATCGCATGAGCCGCGACGACAACCACCTTGCCGCTAGCGGTCCCGGTGCTGCCGTCTGCGCGGCGGAAATCGACAGAGGCGATCTTGCCACCTTCACCGAGATTCAGCCGCGTTGCCGTCGTCTCGTCATGCACCACGGCACCGGCTTCTTCGGCCTGACGCACGTGAACAGTTGCATCGTACTTGGCCTGGATCGGGCAGATCGGGATACAGGAGGCATTGCCGCAGCATTCAGGGCGGTCGTCGTGGAACATCGAATTCCGGCCCTGCGGCGTTGCGCTGACTTGGTATTTCGAGCCTTCAAGCGCTTGGACGAATTGCTTGTCCAGATAGGTCATCGGGATCATCGGCATCGGGAAATCACCCGAGCGGGGAGAACCAAGGTCTTGGGAACTGTCACCTGCGACACCAATCTCTTTTTCGGCTTCAAGGTAGAATGGCTCAAGCGTGTCATAATCAATTGGCCAGTCCATCGCGCGGCCATAGAGCGACTTCAGTTTGAAATCCGCAGGGACGTTTCGCAGAGTTGTGCCGAGCCAATGCCATGTCGTGCCGCCAACAAGCTTAGTATAGGTGGATTTAAACGGCTCAGGCCCCATCTGCTGATAGTAATCGTTGATACGGTGAGAGACAGGGTGCGGCGCTGTCTCGTCATTGGGATAGGGCGATTCTGGCACTTTGATCTTGGCCTTCCAGAAGGTCTCAACCGCTTCAAAACGGTCGATGCGCTTGCCGGTTTCCAGAAAAGCGACCTTGAGCCCCTTTTGCGCCAGCTTCGCTCCGGTGATCGCGCCAGCGACGCCAGTGCCGATGATGAGAATGTCTGCGGTGATGTCGGTTGCCATAGGGAATGTCCTTTGGTCGGTAATTTCAAAGCGTAACGATTGGTGTCATCAGCTTTCTGGCGGGTCCGCCCAATACCCCATGGGGCCGCCGCAATAGGCCATCGGCTTGGTGTAATCCATCGCCTGCCACATGAGCGCATCGGTGTAGGTGATCACTTCCAGATCGTCCGGATCAGGCGAGACGCCCGAATACCACGCGGCTGCAATTTCATTCGACAGAGCTTGGTCTTCCGCCCCCTCGGCCAAGGCAGCGAGGTCGTCCTTGCGGTCGATATCCGCAAAGGCCTTTAACATTGGTGCCGCGACATCTTCGAACAGGTCGTCTTTCTGCAGTGTCTTCTGGGAGAGGGCCAAGAATCCCTCGACGTCCAAGTTAGCTGCGAAGGCGCGGGTCGGGATCTGTGTGAGGGAGAGGAGTGAGGCCGCAGACACGGCTGAGAGCATCCCCCGGCGGGTCATCGTGGTTGCTTGCGTTGCGCGCGTTCTGGCCATCTGTTTCTCCCCATCAGTGAATACGCCTGAAATACAGCGTTAAGGAATCAAACGCGTGGAATGACCTTCTGTTCCGGGAATTCGAAGGCGTTGCGGCTTAGTTGGCTGTGTCAGATTGAGCCTTCACCCCAGCCAAACATCCAAGAACAGCATCAGCACCAGTCCGATAGCCAGGCCAAGCGTCGCTTTGTTCTGGTACCCACAACGGTGGGTCTCGGGGATGATCTCATGGCTGATGACAAAGAGCATCGCGCCCGCCGCAAAGGCGAGCCCCCAAGGCAGCAGCGGCTCGGCCAATGCAATGATCCCGGCACCCAACAGCCCCCCAATCGGCTCCACGAGCCCGGTGAGCGCAGCAATTCCCCATGCCCGGCCTTTGGCATAACCTTCACCCAAAAGCGCTACCGCCACGGCGAGTCCCTCGGGGGCGTTTTGCAGGCCGATGCCTAGCGCGAGCGGCAGCCCACCTGTGATCCCATCCGCGCCAAACCCGACGCCAACGGCGAGACCTTCGGGAAAGTTGTGAATGGTGATCGCGATGATGAAGAGCCACACCCGCCGAAGTGATGCGGACGCCGGCCCCTCGCGCCCGGTCTTGAAATGCTCATGCGGCAGAAGCTCGTTCATAACGGCCACCGCTGCCATGCCGAGCAGAATTGCGACACAGACGATCGCAGCCGGAGCGGCCCCATTGTCAAATTGCTTTTCTGCCGCTTCCAATGCTGGAATAATAAGGGAAAAAAACGAGGCGGCCAGCATGACCCCCGCTGCGAACCCCAGCAGCATATCGCGCATCTCCCGAGACGGGGTGCTACCGAACAACACCGGCACCGCGCCGACGGCGGTCATCGCCCCAGCGGCTAGGCTGCCGAAAAAACCGAGGGTGAGGGGCGACATTGTCTCCAAGCGGGAAGCCTTTCGTATTGCTTGCCTTGAGCGGCCGCCCACAACATAGGGTAGAGCTGTCGCAAGCCAAGCCTAGGCGGGTCTTGTCTACCGAAGGCTCTGCTGCGTCGGCATTCCGAGCGCCGTCCCTCGCCTTTAGACCACCATCCCGCCAATCCGCGCCAGATGGCCGACAACGGTATCAATCCCTTTATCAGCCCTCAAAGAACAAAAGACCGTCGGCAGGTCAGGCCGCATCCGCGCGCTATCCCGCTCCATAACCTCCAAGGACGCACCAACATGCGGCGCGAGGTCGGTCTTGTTGATGACCAGAATGTCGGATTTGGTAATTGCGGGACCACCCTTGCGCGGGATTTCCTCGCCCGCGGCAACGTCGATCACATAGAGCGTTACATCTGCCAACTCGGGGCTAAAGGTGGCCGACAGATTGTCCCCGCCGCTTTCGATCAGCACGATCTCAACGTCGGGATGCCGTGCGACCATTTCGGTCACGGCGGCGAGGTTGATCGACGCATCCTCGCGAATGGCGGTGTGAGGGCAACCGCCGGTTTCGACCCCGATGATCCGGTCTTGCGGCAAGACCTGCATCCGCATGAGGGCCTCGGCATCCTCCTGGGTGTAGATGTCGTTGGTGATAACGCCGACCGACAGGCGGTCGCGCAGCGCGCGGCAGAGTGCGGCGGTCAATGTGGTCTTGCCCGCCCCAACGGGCCCGCCAATCCCCACGCGCAGAGGGCCGTTAGTTGGTTTCATGTGCGGAAAATCCTCGAATATTGGGTTTCGTGTTTCATCGAAGCGATGTCGCTTAGAAAGGCGGTCGAGGTGAGATCGTCCAACGTACCCTCTTGCGCCTCTGCGGCAATCTCGACGCAGAGCGGCGCTAGGTTTCGAATGACGATCTGCCCCTCGGTCTGACCCAGCGGGATAAGCCGCATGCCAGCGGTCGCAAGGTTGGCAATGAATGTGTGAAGGAAGACTTCCAGCGTCTGGGGCAGCGGCAGGTTTTGCAGACGGGCCGCACGGCCAACAGCGACGGGGTAGCAAAGCGGTGGCAGCGCGATCTGCCAAATCTCAGAACCCGCGCGGGCAAAGGCTTCGCCCTGCAACACCGTTTCCTTTAGCCGCTCCGCCGAGGGTGCAAATGCGCGGGCGAGCGCGTCGATTTCTGCTGGATCCTCGGTCTGGTAAGCCGCGGAAAGGAAGAGCGCGTCAGAATACCCCGCGCCGTGACGCAGCACGGAGGCAAGCCAGGCTTCAAGGCTTCTACAATCCTGCACAGCCCTATCCTGCACAGCCCATTCCAGCCCGTGACTATAGGCAAAGGCACCCACCGGATAGGCGGGCGAGAGCATCTGCACCAGGGTGAGGAGTTGGTTAGCCTGCATGGGCGTGGGAATGCTCGTGCACATGGCTGTGGTCGTGCCCGTGGGTTCGGCCATGGCCATAGGCGCCGCCTTCGGGGCGAAACGGGGCGGTGATTTCGCGGGTTTGCGCGCCGTTCTGCTCCAGCATCTTGGCAATCACATGGTCGCGCTGGATCACGAGGTGGTCGGCTTCGATCTGGCAAGGCGTGTGCCGGTTGCCAATGTGCCAAGCAATGCGCGGCAGATCGGGGCCGATAACTTTCAGAAGGTCTTCATCCGCCGCCACGACCTCGACCAGGCGCCCATCCGCCAGCAGAAAAGCATCCCCGTGGTCGAGCGAGGTGGTCTGGGGTAGATCGACGAGGAAGGACAGGCCAGCCGTGGTGGTCAAAACCTTGCGCCGCAGGAAACGGCCATCGTAGGTCAGTTCGACCTGATCAGCCGCATCAGACCAATGCGAGGCGCGGCGGGTATCTTGGCAAAGGATCGGGGACATTGGGAGCTTTCAGAAAAGGAAGTAGCGTTGCGCCATCGGCAGGCTAGAGGCGGGTTCGCAGGTGAGCAATTCGCCATCGGCGCGGACCTCGTAGGTCTCGGGGTTCACGTCGATCTTGGGCAAGGCATCGTTGAGCTTGAGATCGCGTTTGCCAATGTCGCGCGTGTTACGCACGGCGAGGGTTTGTTTCGCGAGGCCAAGGCGCTCGCCCACCCCGGCGGCCTGCGCTGCTTCGCTGACAAAGACCACGGCGGAATTTTCGACCGCGCGGCCATAGGCGCCGAACATGGGCCGCGAATAGACCGGTTGTGGCGTGGGGATGGAGGCATTGGGGTCGCCCATCTGCGCGCAGACGATGCTGCCACCCAAGAGAACCATCTCGGGCTTCACGCCGAAAAAGGCCGGGTTCCAGAGCACCAGATCGGCGCGCTTGCCCTCTTCGATACTGCCGATTTCTTGCGATATCCCGTGCGCGATAGCCGGGTTAATCGTGTATTTCGCAATGTAGCGGCGGACGCGGAAATTGTCGTTTTCCCCGGACTCCTCGGCCAGTCGCCCGCGCTGTTTCTTCATCTTGTCGGCGGTCTGCCAGGTGCGGATCAGCACCTCCCCCACCCGGCCCATAGCCTGCGAGTCCGACGCGATGATCGAAAAGGCACCCATGTCATGCAGGATGTCTTCGGCGGCAATGGTCTCGCGCCGGATGCGGCTTTCGGCAAAGGCGATATCTTCTGGGATGGATTTGTCGAGATGGTGGCAGACCATCAGCATGTCGAGATGCTCTTCGAGCGTGTTGACTGTGAAAGGCCGCGTCGGGTTGGTAGAGGACGGCAGCACATGCTCTTCGCCGCAAATCTTGATGATGTCCGGCGCGTGCCCGCCGCCCGCGCCTTCGGTGTGGAAGGCATGGATTGTACGGCCCTTCATGGCGTTGACTGTGTGCTCGACGAAACCGCTTTCGTTCAGCGTATCGGTGTGGATCATCACCTGAACGTCCATCGCATCGGCTACCGACAGGCAGCAATCAATCGCAGCAGGAGTGGTGCCCCAATCCTCATGTAGCTTCAGCGCGCAGGCGCCTGCGTTGACCTGCTCTTCGAGTGCGGCGGGTTGCGAGGCATTGCCCTTACCTGCGAAGGCGAGGTTCATTGGAAAGGCATCGGCGGCCTGCATCATCCGCCCGATATGCCAGCCCCCCGGTGTGCAGGTTGTGGCGAGCGTGCCATGTGCGGGGCCGGTGCCACCACCGAGCATGGTGGTCAGACCGGAGTGCAGCGCGTCTTCGATCTGTTGCGGACAGATGAAGTGGATATGGCTGTCGAACCCACCGGCGGTTAGGATACGCCCCTCGCCCGCGATCACTTCGGTGCCGGGGCCGATGATGATATTCACGCCCGGCTGCGTGTCGGGGTTGCCAGCCTTGCCGATCTTGGCGATGCGCCCGTCTTTCAGGCCGACATCGGCTTTGTAGATGCCGGTGTGGTCGACGATTAACGCATTGGTGATTACCGTATCCACCGCGCCCGCTGCCCGTGTCACCTGCGACTGGCCCATGCCGTCGCGGATCACCTTGCCGCCGCCGAACTTGACCTCTTCGCCATAGCTGGGGCTGTTGCCTGCGCCATGTTCCGCCGTCAGGTCGCGCTCGACCTCGATGATAAGGTCTGTATCCGCAAGCCTGACCCGGTCCCCGACCGTCGGGCCGAACATCGCGGCATATTCGCTGCGTTTGATCCGTACAGGCATCAGAGGTCTCCCATGACCGCGCTGTTAAAGCCAAAGACCCGCCGGGCGCCGGCGATAGGGATGAGCGCCACTTCACGCCGCTGGCCGGGCTCAAAGCGCACGGCGGTGCCAGCTGCGATATCGAGCCTGTGCCCCCGCGCCGCGTCGCGGTCGAAATCCAACGCGGGATTGGCCTCAGCGAAATGGTAGTGGCTTCCAACTTGCACCGGGCGGTCACCAGTATTGGCCACCATCAGAATGATCGCCTCACGGTTGGCATTGAGGGTCAGCTTGCCCTTCGCGGGAAAGACCTCACCCGGGATCATGCTTTGGCCGCTTTGAGGCGCCGCGACAGGAGGATTGCGCCAGAAAGCGCGAAGGCCAACCCGGCGACGGCATAGGTTGTCAGGGACGCATCTACCTCGGCGCCGTGGGTGTGCGGGAGTACTTCAGGATGCGCGAAGGCTGCCATGGCGCAGGACATAAACGGCAGGGCAAGGAGGGGGGCAAATCGGGGCATAGGCTGGTCCTATCTGATGGGGTTGTGAACGGTGACAAGTTTGGTCCCGTCGGGGAATGTCGCTTCGACCTGCACTTCGGGGATCATCTCGGGCACCCCGTCCATACATTGTGTGCGGGTGATGACCTGCGCACCCGCTTGCATCATATCCGCCACGCTGCGCCCATCGCGGGCGCCTTCGACAACGGCATCTGTGATTAATGCAATGGCCTCGGGGTGGTTGAGCTTGACCCCACGCGCAAGCCGCCTGCGGGCCACTTCGGCGGCCATGGAGATCAGCAGTTTGTCTTTTTCACGTGGGGTCAGTTGCATGTCAGGTGGTCCAGGATCGGGGGAGAGCCTCAGCGCTGAGGCGGTGCAATATTGGCATCATCGCGCGGCGCAGCTCAAAGCTGTCGGGGGCGAGAATACGGGCAAGGAGGATGTCGGGCCCGATCAGGCTCGCCCCAGCTTCGGAAGGCAGTTGAGTGCGCAGTTCAGCTAGACGGGCTTCTGCATCGGGCGCGATATAAAGGATCGTCGCCAAGGCACCGGCACCGGCTGCAATATGCGGCGCGGCAAGATGCTCTGCGACGTCCCCCGTCAAAGCAATCGCATCAAGATAGATTGGACGCCCCGCACGCCGCACTTCGATACGGTCCTTGAAATTGAGGTTGGTCAGCCGCTCACCCATGGCAGCGCGGCCAAAGACCAAAGGCTCGACCAAAAGCAGCGAAGCCTCATCTTCGAGATCGACAGACAACCGACGGTCCACCGCACAGGCGTCGAAAAGGATCATTTCCTGCGGCAGCCAATTCAGCCGCGCCTTCGCCCTTACCGTTACCCGATTGCGTATTTTCCCGACTTGCCCCGGCTGCGCGCGGTAGGCGCGCTCGGCAGCCTGTGTGGTTATCGTGAGAAAGGCCCCCTCTTCTGCGCAGGCGTTAAGGCAGAAGTCGTCCCCGCCTGTCACTCCGCCCGCCGTGTTGATCGCAACCGCCTGAAGCGCATCACTATACGTCCGGGGAAACAGCAGCTTCATCGCGCCGGACTGGTGCAGATCGGAAATCACCGATTGCCCGGACCGCCGCTTTGCTTTGACAAGCGCTGTCCCGATGGCACGAGGCTGGACGCTGGCGCCGGGGAGGGTGGGTATGATGGCCGCGTGCGTAATCGGGGTGGCTCCGGCAAAGGGTTGGTTTCCCCTACCCATCACAGCCACCGGGCGGAGTCATGGATTTGTCGAGCGCGGGGTCGCTGCCCTTGTGACTTGCTGAATTTTTAGGCGCCATACGGTCGGAATGACCGCAAATTAAGCATCGGTGAGTGCTATTGCCACCATGTGCCTAGCAGATAGCCAAGGTTGAAACCCTGCACCGTCCGGGCAGGGTTTCAAAGGCGCGCTTAGAAGCAAGACGACATGCGCTTTCCGGTCTTCTGCGTAAGGCTAGGCGCTCACGCTCGCGGCGGCTTCTGCTTCGGCCTGTAGCCTGCGGGCCGCCCCACCGGGTGTGGCACCCCAAACGGCGATCCAGCGGTAGAAGATCGGCGTAAGGAACAGCGTAAACACAGTAGCAAAGCCAAGGCCGCCAACGATCACCCAGCCGACAGCGATACGTGCTTCTGCGCCTGCACCAGTCGTGAGGATCAGTGGCAGCCCACCGAAGACAGTCGAGACCATTGTCATCATCACCGGCCGGATGCGGAGGCGCAGGGCACTTCGAATGGCACTGTCGATATCCGCCCCCGCTTCGCGCAACTGGTTTGCGAATTCGACAATCAGAATACCGTTCTTGGCCATAACACCGATCAGCATCACAAGGCCGATCTGGCTGTAGTAGTTCAGCGATCCACCGGTGATCGAAATCGCCAGCACCGCCGCAGCAAGACCGAATGGAACGGTCATCATAATGACGACCGCGCTGGCAAAACTCTCGAACTGTGCTGCAAGAACCAAAAGCACGACAATCAATGCCACGCCGAAGACCATGTAAATACCGTTCTGAGAATCGTCGAGCGTGGCGGCTTCGCCTGTAAAGGTGATGCCCATGTCGTCAGGCAAAACCTCTTGAGCGATTGAGAGCACCCGGCCCATCGCTGTCGACAAGTCCACTCCTTCGTTCAGGTTCGCCTGCATTGAGACGGCCAAGGCTCCGCCCAAACGTTCGATCTGCGCATCGCTAACCACCATGTCCAGCGAGGCCACGGCTGAGAGTGGAATATAGGCGCCGCTTTCGAGGCGGATGGACATAGAAGCGATGTCGGAAGGATCATCAATCGGGGGGCCGCCGGGCACAACGTTCACATCCGTTTCCACATCATCGGCAAACACGCTAACGGCCACATCACCCTGAACCATAGCGCGCACAAGGCTTGTGATGTCCGAACTGTCGAGCCCCATGTCACTCGCCGCGCTGTCATCCACTGTAACCTCCAACTGCGCGTTCACGCTGTTGTTGGACAGTTGGGGGTTCACGAATGTTTCAACCTGCGACATGGCGGCGGCAAGTGTGCCAGCGGCTTCGGTCATATTGGCAAGGTTCGTACCTGTGACAGCAAAGCTTAGCCCGCCCCCTGCCCCGCGAATATTAAGGCTGTTGGTTGACCGTGCACTGACTTGCACGCCGGGCACCGAGGCAAGCCTGCCGCTGATCTGCCCGATCAATTCCTGCTGGGTAAAGTCACGCTCGGTCCAGTCCGGCATGCGCACAACAATAAAGGCACTGGTACCGCCACCGACGCCAATGATGCTTTGAACGGTCTCGATCTGACCGCTTTCTTGGTAGGGAGCGAGGATATCCTCAACCAGCAAGACCTGCGTATCAAGGTAATCGATTGTGGTATCCGATGCGCCGCGCGCCTGGACGAGAAAGAAACCGCGGTCTTCTTCGGGCGTCACGGTAGAGGGCAATGTCGTTGCCGCCCCCATCGCGATGATCGCGAAACCGATGGCAACCGCAAGAACCAGCAAAGGCGTGCGGATTGCAAAATCCATCACCCGGTCAAAGCCGCGCGCCAAAGCCCCCGGCGCTGCCTGCTCCGCCCCGGCTTGCGTTTTGCCGGGGTCCAAAAGGGCCGACAGAACGGGCGCAAGGGTCAGCGCAGTGATCGACGACAGCGTGACGGCAAATGCCAGCACGAAGCCGAACTCCGAAAAAACGCCCCCGGCCTGCCCGGGGAGGAAGGAGATCGGGATAAACACTGCCGCAAGTGTTGCGGTCGTCGAGATGACGGCAAAGAACACTTCATTGGTGCCGGAGGCCGCAGCGGCGAAAGCCCCCATGCCCGATTTGCGTTTGCGCACGATGTTTTCAACCACCACGATCGCGTCATCCACCACCATCCCCGTCGCCAGAACCAGCGCGAGCAGGCTGATGGTATTCACGGAAAAACCCGTTAGCCAAATTGCCGCCAGAGTGCCGACCAAGGCCACAGGGATCGTGACCGCAGGGATCAAGGTTGCGCGCGGCGAGCGAAGAAACAGAAAGATCACAAGCACAACAATGCCAGTGGCCATCAAGATGGACTTGCTGACCTCGTTGATCGAGCCTTCGATGAAGATACCGTCGTCCGAGGTTACAAGCAGTTGCACGCCTTCGGGCATTTGGTCGCGCAATTCCTCAACCGCGATGGCAACGTCCCGCGAAATCTCCAGCGTGTTGCCCACCGATTGCCGGGTGATATCCAAACCAATGGCAGTTTCCCCGTTCACACGGGTATAGACACTCGTATCTTCCGGGATCAGTTGGACAAAGGCGATATCGGCCACCTGTGTCGTATCATTGACCGGCAACTGCTTGATGGTATCTACTGTGACGTCTTCGTTACCAACGCGCAGCGACAGGGTCTGAGACTCGCTCGACAACGACCCGAGCGCAGTATCATCGCGAAGCTGCGCTAATGCGGTTGAGAGGTCAAAGATCGTCAGACCCCGGCTCAGCAGCGAGGGCATGTTTACCGTCACTCGGAATTCATTGGCCCGGTCACCTCGGAGCGTCACTTCGGCAATGCCGTCGATCAAAGAGAGCCGTTCGTAAACCGCGTTTTCAGCCAATCTTGTCAAAGCGTCGAGACTGGCATCTCCTAGCAGCGCTAGCCGAATGATCGCATCTGCGTTGCTGTCACTTTTGCTGACGCTGGGGTCTTCGATGTCATCCGGCAAAGAACGCAGAGCGCCCGATACGATCTCACGCGCCTCATTGGCGGCGACATCCACGTTCGTATCGTCAGACAGGTCGATCGTGATGCGGCTCGACCCGGTGCTTGAGGTGGATTCGATATAGGACATCCCCTCAAGCGCGCTCAACGCGTCTTCGAGAACCTGTGTCACTTCCGTGTCCACTGTGCTCGCCACAGCGCCCTCATAGGTCGTTCTGACGGACAGCACGGGCCGGTCAACGTCCGGCATCTCTCGGATATCGACAGAGGTAAAGGCGGCCAGACCCGCGATGATGATCAGCAGGTTCAGGACGATGCCAAAGATTGGTCGCGCGACAAAGATGTCGGCGAAACCGGCTTTATGCGCTCTTTTCTCGAAACTCATGCGCCCGGACCTTTGCGTGCGCCTGCAGCAGTAACCTGCGCGCCTTCGCGCAGTTTCGACGCACCCTCAGCCACGATCTCTCCGCCGAGGGGGGCTTCGGTCTCTACCCAGACTTTGTCGCCCTCGCGGTAGCGGATGGTGACGGGAAAGCGACTGGTGCTGCCGTCTTCGACAAGCCAGATGCCTGCGCCGCTGCGGTCCCATGTGATTGCGGTTGCTGGCACCACCGGCAGCGGGTCGGTTTCTTCGGTCATGCGCACAGCAAAGGTCATGCCGGAGAGCAGCAATCCTTCGGGGTTTTCAATTTCTGCCTGAACGGTGGCACTGCGCGTCACACTATCAAGCCGACTGTCAAAGGCAGTAACCACGCCTTCAAACACACGTCCGGCATAGGTTGGGGTCGAGACCAAAACAGGCTTGCCCTCAGCCAACAGTCCGATGGACCGCTCCGGCACCTCGAAAGTCGCGAGCAGGCTGGAGGTATCGTCGATCGTTACAATCGCATCCCCGCTTGCCAGTCGGTCCCCGGCGCTGACATCGCTCAGCCCCAGTTGGCCAGAGATCGGCGCCAAGATCGTGCGGTCGTCCAGCGCGACCTCTGCCAGCCCGACATTGGCTTCGGCCAGACGCAACGCCACGCGCGCTTCCGAGAGCGCAACATCGGTCACGACCGAACTGCCATTGCTGCGCAGCCCTTCATAGCGTGTAACTGTCGCCTGTGCTTGATCACGATTGGCCTGAGCGATTTCGAGCGCCAACCGCTCGGTTCTGTCATCCAAACGCAAAAGGACGTCGCCCTTTTCGACGCTACTATTGGCCTGCAAGGTGGTCTCAACCACCTCTCCCGCATCGGTTGCCGTCACTTCCGTACGGCGAAGTGCTACCGCGCTGCCGACAGTCCGCAGAACGAGTGTATGAGAGCGAGCCTCGAGCGGCGTCAGAACAACGGTCGTTGCACGCCCCTGCCCCCGCCGCCCCGCGCGCGCCTCTCTGGGCGCTTCCGTTGTTTCGGTTGTGCTATCACCGCCCCAAAGCTGGGCAATCGGTTCGGGCACGCCAAAGGCAAAGCCATAAGCCCCCGCGATGATGACGACGGATAGCAAGGCGAGGAATAGTTTCTTCAAAATCTTCTTGGCTCCTAAGGGGCGATCCGCATTGGAACGCTGCCGAGATACGACGTGTCAGCGCCCCGTCAAAGACCGGCGTTGCGCTGTGCGAAGGGCAGCATTGTTCAGTGCAGTGTTGCGTGGGGTAATCTCATGAAAGCGCCGGTGCGGGGTTTGTGCTTTTCCTTATACGGGCAGCAAAACAAATTCCGTCGCAGAAAATAGAGATTTTCTTTTCACGCGGCTCTCATCGCCCAAGTTGCATGCAGGGACGTCGGAAACGCAGCAGCTTTTAGCGCAACGGGAAGAGTGGTCTGGTCTTTAGCTGTTCGACCCGTTCTAGCGGCAAACGGGGATTTAGTGCCGATCCAGAACTGCATAAAAAATATGATGTCGCATAAGGTCACGTGAGACGGTAGAGAACCCAAAGCCCTAACCGCCGGAAATGCCATGATACGCGCTCTCAGCCTCGCGGCCTTGTTTGGCCTCCTCACAGCCCCTGCGATGGCCGCAGAGCAAACCTACACCGTATCCTTGGGTTCGCGACAGCTGGGCACGCTTCAGTTCGAAGGCGAACGCAACGACGCTAGTCTGCTCTTATCGCTGAACAACGCGCCGTTTGGTCTGAAGAACGGAACTTTCAAAGCAGTCGCTCGGTCGACGGGGGGCAAAGTTGACTACCTCGGGCAGAACCGCGGCAGCGAAACACGCGATATCGCCATTGGTCGGAAGGCAGACAAGGTTACTTCCGTTTCGGTGGCGCCCCCATCAGAGATGACCGAAATGACAGAGGCTGGGAAAGTACCAAGCGGTGTGGTTTTCCCGCCCGAATTTTTCGCCGCAGTGGCAAACAGCACAACCTGCCCTTCTCCGATAGCAATGTACGACGGTCGGCGTGTAGTGCGGATGGCTGCGACGGCGATGGAACAAGACGGGGAAACAGTGTTCTGCGACATGTCTTACCGCGTCACCATGGGGCCCGGTTACGTCTCTCCGTTTCACTTTAGAAAGTTCGGGGTGGAGCTGGCTTATAGCGCCGGGAAGCTTGTTAAATTCACCCTGAAGGCAGGCGGTTTCAAGGTTCACCTGAACCGCCAGTGATCACTGGGTTCGCAATACGGTGATGCGAAGCGGCCATAGCTTACAATTCATCACCGTATTTCGACCTCCCGCTGTCAGCTGGCCGCCTCGGGAAACCGCGCCCGCGTGCGGTTGGCAAAGGCCACCAGCGACAGCATTACCGGCACTTCGACCAAGACACCGACCACGGTGGCCAATGCCGCCCCGGAGTTCAGGCCGAAGAGGCTAATCGCAACCGCGACGGCCAGTTCGAAAAAGTTCGACGTACCAATCATGGCGCAAGGTGCTGCGATGCGATGTGGAACCCGCCAGAGGTAGGCCGCCCCATAGGCAAGCGCGAATATGCCGTAGGATTGGATTAGGATCGGCACGGCAATCATTACGATGACGAAAGGCTTTTGCAAAATCACTTCGCCTTGTAGCCCAAATAGAATTGCCACGGTTACAATCAGCCCGGCCACGGAGAGGGGCTTGATCCGCGCTGTGAAGGCATCGATCCGTTTAGGAGTGCTCAAAAGGCGGCGCGTGGCGAGCCCTGCGGCCAAGGGGAGCAACACATAGAGCACCGTGGCCAGCACCAGCGTTTGCCATGGAACAACGATGTCAGTGACGCCGAGCAAGAAGGCGACAATCGGAGCGAAGGCCACCACCATAATCAGATCATTCACGGAGACCTGTACCAGCGTATAGGTCGCATCTCCGCGGGTAAGCTGCGACCATACAAACACCATCGCGGTACAAGGGGCAGCCCCCAGCAAGATCAGTCCGGCGGTATATTGGGCCGCATCTTGTGGGTCGAGAAACGGAGCGAAAATATACTCGAAAAACAGTACCGCTAGGAGCGCCATGGTAAAGGGTTTGATCAGCCAATTCACCGCTAGGGTCACCAGCAGCCCTTTGGGCTGGCGGGCGACACCAGCAACGGCGCCCAGATCGACACTCACCATCATCGGGTAAACCATGGCCCAAATCAGAACGGCCACGACAAGGTTAATCGATGCGACCTCGGCTGCCGCGACGGCAGTCACAAGCCCCGGAGCGACGGTGCCGATGGCAATGCCGCCGATCATCGCAAGCGCGACCCAAAGTGTGAGGTAGCGCTCGAATATGCCCATGGGCTCACCGATGTTGGCAGTCTGATCAGTCATTTTGTTCCCTCTGGCAAATTTGAAAATTCTGCATTGGCGTTTGCGAAGCGTGGATGGTTCTGATGCTTCACGTCTGCGTAAGTCTTGCGGTTAGCCATCGAACGTCATTTCGGCACTTTACGAATTGAGAATAGGGCTATGGCATCCATAGCCACTGGTCAAGCTTCGATATTTCGGGCATGAACGAATTATGGATCAGGACACCGCCATTGCTGCCTTCTCGGCTCTCGCCCATCCCACGCGGATAGCAGTGTTCCGCCTGCTGGTCCGCAGCGCCCCGCAGGCCGTCCCTGCCCTATCCATCGCATCGCGCTTAGACGCGAAACCATCGACATTATCCGGTCATCTAGCGATCCTCAGACGCGCAGGATTGATCGCAAGCACGCGGCACCAGCGGGAAATCCGCTATGAGGCCAATCTGCCCTCAGTCAACGCGATGATTGGCTTTCTGCTTTCCGATTGCTGTGGCGGGCAAATCAGCCATTGCCAAGATATTCTGACGATGCTGGGCGAAGAAACCGGGGCATAACGATTGGAAAGCAGGATGGCGCTCGACTGCTTAACCTCCCCCAACATTCGCCGCTTAGCCCGCATCAAATGGCAAGCCTGCGTAGGATTGGTTGATGCTCCTTGGCCCTTTGCCTGACGGCAAACTATTGCGAAAGTGATCGGCTAGGCACCCCCACAGATGGTTTGATCTAACCGATCATTAATTGGCTCAAGCTTAGTTTCGAAGATAGTGGCCAGTGCAGTAAAATTTCAGTTTATGCGCTTTGGAAGCAGTCCGGCATACCGATATTCCGTGACAGATCACAACAAATGCTTGAACACCCCGAACAACTCGCGCTGCGACGATATAACGAGTTTCCGGTATAAATTTCGACGATGGACCTTAGAGGTTTCGGTCGCAATACTGAGCAGTTTGGCAGCGGATGCGTTAGAATGGCCCTGCAGCACCAGCCCTGCAATTTGCGCTTCTCGGACGGTTAGACCGATGTTCAGCCGATCCCCCGCATAGCCTCTAATGGCATCCGAAAGTGGGGGGCGGGCAATTGCTGGCTGATTGGCCGGGGCCGGAGCCACGGCATTGCAATGCTGCGCCAGAAGTTCCAGCAGCAATGGCGCATAGCTTTTTAGATCCCGAAGCTCACTGCGCCGAAAGGGGCCCTGGCTATCCCGCTTGCTCAGCGACAAATGCGCAACTCCACCATCCTGTAATGGTGCGAGTAGACCAACCTCGTCACAAAGTCCGGTGCCACGATAATATTGGAGGTAATATTCGCTAGAAAAGAACCGGTCCGGCGCGATGTCAGCCAGACGAAACACCCCGCCACCCTTGGGCAGACCACGGTGTAGATAAAACGGGTCAAAGCCGTAGCTGCTCTCCATATAGTCTTCGAGTGGCCGTCCGATCAGTTTCCCCGGCTCGATCCAATGATCCAAGAGCAAGGGCGTTTGGTCTGCATCAAAACGCAACATCAAGAAGGTCCCAAATGCTATGCGCGCTCTAAAGAAGGTTTTGTAGGCCTCGAAAAAGTCCGGAGTGCCGACGGCATGAAGCGCATCACGGAGTTGCTCAATCGCTGTATTTGACAGCCTTTCGCCCAAAGATACTCCAAAATCTGATCAAAAACTCAAGAACACTACCCCTCAAGGGGTATATTCACCAATTACTATTGGCGCAATTATGCGAGACAAGCTTTGCTCAAAAACAAGAACCGAGTTGGGCGATCAGGGGGAAAGATGACCAAAGCAATCACCGCACAGGCGCTGCGCAAAGTATACTCTGGCAATCCGCCGGTTGAAGCGCTCGCGAGTATCGATCTGGAAATTCAGGACAACGAATTTTTCACGCTGCTGGGTCCTTCGGGCTGCGGCAAGACGACCCTGCTGCGGCTCATTGCGGGGTTTGAGCATCCCACGTCTGGCCGTCTGGACATGTTCGGGGAGAGCTTACTCGCATCGCCCCCCTACAAACGTCCGATCAATACTGTCTTTCAAAACTACGCGCTGTTTCCACACATGACCGTGGCCGAAAACATCGGTTTCGGCTTGCAAATGCTCGGCACGTCCAAGGCGGCGATCAAGACGACCGTGGATGAGATGATGGAACTGGTGCAGATGACCCAGCTGGCCGACCGGCAGACCAGCCAAATCTCCGGTGGGCAACAGCAGCGCGTCGCCCTCGCCCGCGCTTTGGCACCGCGGCCCAAGATTTTGCTGCTGGATGAACCGCTGAGCGCCTTGGACTTTAAGCTGCGCAAGAAAATGCAGTTGGAGTTAAAGCGGCTTCAGACCGAAACCGGCATCACGTCAGGCGAGCGTTGTCAGGATCGACAGTTTAAGCGACCGCCAGAAGTCCGCCCCGGAAGTGGTAGTGCCTGAAGAGCTAAAGGGCGCCGCCTATGTCGCCAAGGTCTGCCCGCCCGAAGCGCAAAAGCTTTATACCGCGATCTGGACCGACCTTCAGAAGTAACGCCAACTGGCTCGATAAACACATTGCGCCCCGGCCTTTGGTCGGGGCGCGCATCGCAATAAGGACCCCAAGCCCATGCCGGCAGATATTGTCATCCATAACGGCGCGTTGATCACCTTCGACCCTGACCAGCCCGACGCCAGCGCTCTGGCCATCACCGGCAACAAGATTACGGCGGTCGGGTCAGACGCTCAGATCATTGATAAGATCGGACCGGACACCAAGGTCATCGACGCGCAGAGCGGCACGGTGCTGCCGGGCTTCATTGACAGCCATGTGCATTTGTTTGGCGGGTCGGTCGAACTGGAATATCTCAATCTCTACGGCATCGCCGGACTGGAGGAGATGCGCCGGGTGATCCTGCCCTATGCCGAGGCTAACCCCGACGACAGGATGCTGTTCTGCGTCATGGCGGATTACGGCATTCTCGGTACGGGCAAGACCCTTACCCGGCATGATCTTGATGCCATTCTGCCTGACCGTCCGCTCGCCATGTTCGCCCCCGATCATCACACCGTCTGGGCCAACACCGCTGCGTTGGAGGCGGCAGGATTGTTGCAAGGGGGGGAGGTCGACGCGGGCTCCGAGATCGTGATGGGCGATGACGGGCTTGCCAGCGGCGAGCTGCTTGAGCCGGGCGCCTATAGCCCGATACTATCGCTCACCCGCTATGGCGGCCGCGATATGTTGGGCCTCACCGCCGGACGCGACCCTGAGCCGCCCGCCACCCCTGCGGAACGCAAGATGGACAAGGATGTCATCGCAGGCGGGCTGGCCCATTGCGCCGCTCAGGGCATCACCGGCCTGCATTTGATGGATGGCAACCGCTATCAGCTTGAACTCCTCTCGGAGTTGGAAGCCGAAGGCCGCCTGCTCTGCCGCTGTCATGTACCGTTTCACCTCAAAGGCACGGACCCTGTCGAGCGCCTAACCCATGAAGCCCCTACCCTGCGCGAAGACTTTCAGGGCGATAAGGTCCGCTGCAGCCATGTAAAAATGTTCATAGATGGCGTTATCGAAAGCGGTACCGCACTGATGTTGCAGCCCTATCCAGGAGAGATGGGCAAGAATGGCAACTGCGGCGACGAGGTTTTCTCCCAAGAGCATTTCGTCGCGGCCTGTGTCGAAGCGGATCGTCTGGGGTTTCAGATCGCTGTACACGCGATCGGTGACGCCGCGGTGCGCCGGACGATAGACGCCTATGAAGCCGCCCAAAAGGCAAACGGAAAACGCGATAGTCGCCACCGGATCGAGCATATCGAAGTGATCCACCCCGACGACATTCCCCGGCTAGCCGATCTGGACATTGTGGCTTCGCTGCAACCTGGCCACGCGCCGCGCGGGCATATTTTTCCCCCCGCTGGGGTAGGAAGCTATATTCACCCCCAACAGATCGCAGGGGCCTACGCATGGCAAACCATTCGTGAGAGCGGGGCTAAAGTGATATTCTCAACCGATTGGCCAGTTATTCCTGTAGACGTCATGGCGACGATTAAGGCCGCCGTCGCTCCACTGAACTTAGGGAACGATTGGCCCGATCAGGCGCAAAAACTCCGAGATACACTTGCAAGCTATACACTGGATAATGCGTGGGCAGAGTTTGCCGAAAAAAGACGCGGTAGGTTGAAGATAGGCATGGACGCCGACATTGCGGTTCTAAGTCACGACCTGACACAACGGCCCGCCGAGGCGCTTATCGATGTAAATGCGATCGTTACCGTTATGGATGGTCAAATCACTTTTCGGCGCGAACAGTGATAGAGTTATTACGGTTCCGTCGATCGGGCCCTCAAATTATAGGCAAATGCGAAAACGGCAGATTCTAGGGCCTGAGGACGCTGCTAGGCTCAACTGTGCAATACGGGGAATCCCCAAATGGCATGTTTGGGGAAACAGGGCGTCTGTGCACTGTTAGGGAAGCAAAAGCAGAACTGCGCGACTCATTCGGCCTTATCAGTTGCCGCATATCTATGCGGGGATTGCCCGAACCGCCTACAATTTAATCACCGAGCGACGCAGAACCCGCGGGCAGCAAGATGCAGCTTGCCTGCTTTGCTGCAACGCAGAAACCATAAGCCTGCCCACCGCCACCCATTTTGGCAGAAAAGGTGTGTGGCAGCCGGACGAAGTGAAGCCCGACCCGGCCACCACACGGATTGCAACAACAAGGTTGCAGGATCGACGTAGGATGCCGAGCGCTGCCGCGCAAGTGTTCCCGCGATGATCCCGCGAGGAGAACATCATGAATAACTACAGATCCCTACTGGCCGGAACGCTTGCTTTTTCCGCCCTCACAGCACCGGCCTACGCCGCTGATTGCCCGATCAAGGTCGGTGTGCTGCATTCGCTGTCTGGCACAATGGCGATTTCGGAAACCACGTTGAAAGATACCATGCTGATGCTGGTCGAGCAGCAAAACGCTAAGGGCGGCCTCTTGGGCTGCGATCTTGAAGCCGTAGTCGTCGACCCTGCATCGGACTGGCCCCTATTCGCCGAAAAAGCGCGCGAGCTGCTGTCGGTGCATGAGGTGGACGTGATCTTTGGCAACTGGACTTCGGTCAGCCGCAAATCGGTCTTGCCGGTCGTGGAAGAATTGAACGGCCTTCTGTTCTACCCGGTGCAATATGAGGGTGAAGAAAGCTCCAAAAACGTGTTCTACACAGGTGCCGCGCCGAACCAGCAAGCGATCCCGGCAACGGATTATTTCCTTGAAGAACTGGGCGTCGAGAAGTTCGCGCTGCTTGGGACTGACTATGTCTATCCGCGCACCACGAACAACATTCTCGAAAGCTACCTGAAGTCCAAAGACATTGCTGACAGCGACATCTTCGTGAACTACACGCCCTTCGGCCACTCCGACTGGTCCAAGATTGTCGCCGACGTCGTTGCACTTGGCGCTGACGGCAAGAAAGTCGGCGTGATCTCGACCATCAACGGCGATGCGAACATCGGCTTTTACAAAGAACTGGCCGCCGCAGGAATCTCTGCTGACGATATCCCGGTCATCGCCTTTTCGGTGGGCGAAGAAGAGCTTTCGGGTCTCGATACCGCGAACCTCGTCGGCCACCTTGCTGCCTGGAACTACTTTCAGTCTGCCGAATCCGACGCCAACACCGGCTTTATCGAAGCGTGGAAAACCAAGATGGGCGAAGAGCGCGTGACCAATGACCCGATGGAGGCGCATTACATCGGCTTCAACATGTGGGTGAACGCGGCCACCGAGGCAGAAAGCACCGAAGTCGATGCCGTGCGTGACAAGATGTATGGGCAGGAATTCCCGAACCTCACCGGCGGGACAGCGGTCATGCTGCCGAACCACCACCTCGCCAAGCCTGTTCTGATCGGCGAGATCCAAGAAGACGGACAGTTCGATATCGTCAGCCAGACTGCCGAAGTGCCGGGCGATGCATGGACGGACTTCCTGCCAGAGAGCGCCTTGCTGACCTCCGATTGGAAGGACCTGAACTGCGGTATGTATAATACCGAGACCGAGACCTGCGTTCAGACCCTGTCGAACTACTGATCATTGAAACCGAGAAGCGGAAGGGGCGCTTTGCCCCTTCCCACCTCGTAGGACCCCCAAATGAAAAATCTCCTACTTGCGGTGCTCGCCGTGGCGATGAGCTGCACCCTCCTGCACGCTCAAGAAGCACCGATGCAGACGATCTTGCAGGAACAGTCGGCGTTGATCCTGGACAACTCGCGGCGGACAGTCGCCCCGGCCATCGCGGCAGTCTCGGACAGCGGGTTGCCGCAGGCGCAGGACGTTCTGCAGGCGTGGCAGGCCAAGAACCTCTGGCAACGCAGCGCAGACAGGTTGTTCTTTCGCGGCGAGAAGGTCGAAGGCAAAACCTACGCTCTTTACGACTTTGACAGTGGTGAGGTCGTCGGTGAAGCGCCGTCGTCGGAGCTAAAGCAGATCAAACCCAACAGCGGCATTCGTGCCTTGATCGGCTCGGCTTTGGTGCGGTTCCAATTGCAGGACCCTGACCCAAAGCGGCGGCTCGCCGCGCTGACCTCTGTGCAGCGCAACCCGAGTGCAGAGGTGCTGCCCTCCCTGCGCGAGTCTCTTGCGGAAGAGTCGGACCCCGAAATCCTCGCCATGAAGCAACGGGCCGAACGCCTGCTGACGATGGCTTATGACGCTGACGAAGACCAACGGATCGCGGCAATGTCGGAGATGTCTGGCGATCTCGGCGTCGATGTGCGCGCGACGCTAAACCCGATGCTAAGCACCCGCAGGGCAGTATTCGAAGGTCCGCCCCCCGACACGCTCAACATCCCCGAAACCCTTGTCCCGGGCGAGACTATTGGCGTGACAGAAGCCTATGACACACTGGTCGCGGCCAATCTGGTTCCGGCCCGCGTCACAGCGGATGAGGTCCGCAACGCTCTGGCCGAACATATTGTTGGCGGCACGGTTGGCGGTGTGCCTGTGCACAGGCTTGATGATCCCGACATACGCTTACAGGCCTATGCCGCGCTTGCGCAGGAAGGCAAAGTGCCCCCCGCCCCCGACACGGCGCAGATCGCTCAGGCATTGGCCGCGCACAGCTTTGTTAAGGTCTACCTCGAACCCTCGGCCCGCGTGACTGACGCCGCGTCCGAAGCGCTTGATACCATCGCTCTGACAGTTGGGGCGAACCAGACCTTTGACCTCATTCTCGACGGGCTCTCGCTGACCTCCATTTACTTCCTCGCAGCGATCGGGCTGGCCATCACCTTTGGGGTGATGGGGGTGATCAACATGGCCCATGGCGAGTTTATCATGATGGGCGCCTATACTGGCTACGTCGTGCAGCAGATCGTTCCGAACCACACGGCCAGCATCCTTCTGGCGATCCCGCTGGCCTTTGCCGTGACTTTTGCCGCAGGCGTGCTCATGGAGCGGCTGGTAATTCGCTGGCTCTATAACCGCCCGCTTGAGACCCTGTTGGCCACCTTCGGCGTCTCCATTGCGCTGCAACAGTTGGCCAAGAATATCTTTGGCACGCAGGCAAGGCCGCTGACGTCCCCTTCGTGGCTCGACGGGGCATGGGTCATCAACGACGTGGTCGCAATCAGCTATATCCGCATCGCGATTTTCGTGCTCGCCGTATTTTTCCTTTGTGTCTACCTCTTCATCATGCGGCGCACCCGGTTGGGGCTGGAAACCCGCGCAGTGACGCAGAACCCGAGCATGGCCGCGTCGATGGGGATCAATCTGAACAAGGTGAATATGATGACCTTCGGGCTCGGGTCGGGCATCGCAGGCGTGGCGGGCGTGGCCATCGGGCTTTTTGCCAAAGTCACCTCCGAGCTTGGCAGCGACTACATCGTGCAAAGCTTCATGACGGTGGTGGTGGGCGGTGTCGGCAACATCTGGGGGACGCTGGCGGGCGCTGCAATGATCGGCTTCCTGCAAAAGGGCATCGAATGGTTCAACCCGTCCAACACACTGGCGGCACAGACTTTCATGATCGTCTTTATCATCATGTTCATTCAGTTCCGGCC
The DNA here is from genome assembly GCF_900102535.1 of Sulfitobacter delicatus. Classification (GTDB taxonomy): domain Bacteria; phylum Pseudomonadota; class Alphaproteobacteria; order Rhodobacterales; family Rhodobacteraceae; genus Sulfitobacter; species Sulfitobacter delicatus. The sequence goes on from NZ_FNBP01000015.1 coordinate 39,793, forward strand.
AAGGGGCATCATTGCCCTCAAAGGCCGCGCGGCGGGGGATTAAGGTTATGCAAAGGGCTTACCAAGGGCGCAACCGTTCCACCGCGATCTTCCTGCTGCTGCTGGCAGTCTTCACCCTTGTCGTGACGCTGCTGTCTGAAGGGGTCGGCATCGGGATGGTTTCCACGTCCTTCGTCAAAACGCTGGGCAAGACCCTTTGCCTCGCGCTGGTGGCGATCTCAATGGATCTGGTCTGGGGCTATGCAGGCATTCTCAGCCTCGGGCATTTCGCCTTCTTCGGGCTGGGCGGCTATATGATCGGCATGTGGCTGATGTACGAGCGGACGCGCGAAATCGTGGTGACCTCACTGGCCGACGCGCCGATCCCGCCCACAGCACAGGAAGTATCCGACGCCGTGGCGAACCAGATTTTCGGCGTGGTGGGCACTGCGGAGTTCCCGCTGATCTGGACCTTCGCCGACAGTCTTTTTGCGCAGCTTTTGCTGGTGGTTCTGGTGCCGGGCATTCTGGCAGGCGTCTTTGGCTGGCTGGCGTTCCGCAGCCGTGTCGCAGGCGTTTATTTGTCGATCCTGACGCAGGCGATGACGCTGGCACTGTCGCTCTACCTCTTCCAGAACGACAACGGGTTGCGCGGCAACAACGGGCTGTCCGGCCTGCAGAATATTCCCGGCTTAACGGAGGTGCCACAAGCGCTCGTCTCCGTCTGGTTCTTCTGGGGCGCGGCCTTTGCCCTGGCCGCGGGCTATTTGCTGTCAGTCTGGGTCGTGTCCGGCAAATTCGGCTCCGTCCTGCGTGGCATCCGCGATGACGAAGCGCGCGTGCGCTTCCTTGGCTATCCGGTCGAAGCCTACAAGCTGGTACTGTTTGCAGGCACCGCCTGTCTCGCTGGCATTGCGGGCGCGCTGTACTACCCCCAAGCGGGCATCATCAATCCGGCTGAACTGGCCCCCATCGCCTCGATCTATCTGGCAGTCTGGGTGGCCATCGGCGGGCGCGGGCGGCTTTACGGCGCAGTGATCGGTGCAGGTTTCGTGAGCCTCGTGTCCTCGTGGTTTACCGGTGGACAGGCCCCTGACGTGCCGCTGGGGTTCTACACGATCAAATGGGTGGACTGGTGGCTCGTCGTGCTGGGGCTGTCCTTTGTACTGGTCACACTCTTTGCCCCCAAGGGCATCGGCGGGCTGTTTGACCTGTTGGAACGGCGCATTGCGCCCGACCGCCACGGTGCGGACCTTGGCCCAGACCAAGGCGCGTTGCGCGAGAAGGAGGCGAGCGAATGACCACCCTGCTCGAAGTCTCCGGCGTCTCGGTCAGCTTTGACGGATTCCGGGCGATCAACAACCTGTCCTTCCAAATCGGCGCCGCAGAAATGCGCGCAATTATCGGGCCCAACGGTGCCGGCAAAACCACCTTTATGGACATCGTGACAGGCAAGACCAAACCCGACGAAGGTCGCGTGATCTGGGGCGAGCGCAGCCTATCGTTGCTCGGCCTGTCAGAGGCCCGGATCGCCCGCGAAGGCGTGGGTCGCAAGTTCCAGAAGCCTACGGTTTTTGAAGATCAAAGTGTGCAGGAAAACCTGCTCATGGCGCTGAAAGACCGTCGCGGCCCGTTCTCTGTCCTATTCTACCGTCCACAAAGGGCCCATTTGGCACGGGTCGCAGAACTGGCCAATGAGATCGGCCTGTCGGACCAGCTACGGCGCAAGTCCGGCGAACTCAGCCATGGTCAGAAGCAGTGGCTGGAGATCGGTATGCTCCTAGCCCAAGAGCCGCGATTGCTCCTGGTCGACGAGCCTGCCGCCGGAATGACCCCGGCAGAGCGCGAACATACCACCAGCATCCTTGTAGAAGCGGCCAAAACGCGCGCCGTGGTGGTGGTGGAACATGACATGGAGTTTGTGCGCCGCCTTGGTTGCAAAGTCACTGTGTTGCACGAAGGGTCGGTGCTGGCAGAAGGCAGCCTCGATCATGTCACGGCCAATAAGGAGGTCATCGATGTCTATTTGGGGCGCTAAATCATGTTGAGTGTAGAGGACCTGACCCTGCACTACGGACGCTCGCAAATCCTAAACGGGATCAGTTTTGAAGCGGCGCGCGGCGAAGTCACCTGCGTAATGGGGACCAACGGCGTCGGCAAAACCAGCTTGATGAAAGCGATTTCCGGAACCCATGCGCGCTCCGGTGGCACGCTTGCACTCGACGGAGAGGTGCTTCCGGTGCTGCCAGCCCACCTGCTCGCCCGCCGCGGAATCGCATACGTGCCGCAGGGACGCGAGATCTTTCCCCTGCTTACGGTTAAAGAAAACCTTGAAACTGGGTTCGGATGCTTACCTCCTGCCGATCGGCGGGTGCCTGAAGAAATCTTCGAGCTCTTCCCTGTCTTGAACGAAATGAAGGCACGACGCGGTGGTGATCTATCTGGCGGCCAGCAACAACAGTTGGCCATCGCCCGAGCGTTGATTACTCGGCCCAAACTGTTGCTCTTGGACGAACCGACCGAGGGCATTCAGCCCAATATTATTCAACAGATCGGGCGGGTGATTTCTCGTCTCCGCGAGGAAGGGCAGATGGCCATTGTATTGGTCGAGCAATACTTTGAATTTGCCTATGAACTGGCAGACCGCTTCGTCGCCCTCCGGCGCGGAGAAGTGATCTTGCAGGGCAGCAAAACACAGTTTTCGAAAGAAGATTTGCTATCGGAAGTATCGATATAGCTGGAGTTATTCAGCGAATTTCGGCTGTTGTGAATGGAGGCTGGATAGGGATTCAGCTTTCAGACATCTCAACGGTACTGAAACGCGGGAGTTACCGAACAACGATACAATCCTGCGCTGTGACACGCAAAAGCAATGCCTCGCGAAACACGCAAACACGTGAATGGACCGTTCCGCTTCACACATTCAAGTGGTCGTCCCGCCAACGAACACGTAAATCTACGATCGATATAGTACCATCACATTGAGGTCTGAAACTTTATCGCCGCTGCCTACCTGACAGATATCTCTCTTGGTTGCGCATCAGGATGCATAACGATCTGCTCACGAAGCTCCCGAAACGTAAGATGCTCCACGCTTTGCGGGTGCTTTCGCAGATACCGGACAGCCTGCGGCTTCAGGCCTTCTCTCTCAAATTTCTCGATAGCTTTCGTAACCGTCTGACCCATTTCTGTTCCTCCCACCAAGCCACGATCGACGTCGTTGCCTACCGTTGACCTAACGTTAACTCGTTGAAGAGGCTTTGGTTCCACCTGCGCGTCGCGTAGCAACTTTGGGATCTAAGAAGCGCGGGGCTGCCTCGGGTTAATCGAGAGGATCCGTATCGTTGAGGACGTTATGAGAACATCCGCCGACCTCCGTCAACCACCTTGCCTCGTTCCCTAACTCAGAAAGCAAAATGCCGACCCTTTCGGACCGGCATCTATAAAGTTGTTTAAAATCGGAATCTTATATTTCGTAAGAGGTTCTAATGATCATTTGATGTGGGTCGAAAGGTCAAAAAACAGCAGTAATGGCCACTTATTGCTATGTCCGACAAAACGTCATCATCAGCGCAGCATCACCCGCATTTGCTATGCCCACAGCTCCCGCAGGTCATACACCCCTCGACCATCCGCAGATCGAACTGACCGCAGGAGGGGCAAGACTTCCCACGCGGGGCATCCAAGCCCACGACCTTCGCCTGTGGATCGGTCTTCAGTCCCATGCCCTCGCCCGCGATAAACCCGGTCGCGATCATATGCTGCTCGATCACGCCGCCGATGGCCGCGAGGATGGAGGGGATGTATTTGCCCTGCATCCAGGCGCCGCCGCGCGGGTCGAAGACGGCTTTCAGCTCTTCCACCACAAAGGACACATCGCCGCCGCGGCGGAACACGGCAGAGACCATGCGCGTCAGCGCCACGGTCCAAGCGAAATGCTCCATGTTCTTGGAGTTGATGAAGACCTCAAACGGGCGACGGTGGCCGTTCAGCACGATGTCGTTGATCGTGATGTAAAGCGCATGTTCGCTGTCGGGCCATTTGACCTTGTAGGTATTGCCCTCCAACTCCGCCGGGCGGTCCAGCGGGTCGGACATATAGACGATCTCGCCGCCTTCGCTGACCTGATCGGGGCTGTCGGCGGGGGCCTTGTCGGTCTTTTCCGATGACACGCTGAGGACCGAGCCGGTCACGTCGTTGGGGCGGTAAGTGGTGCAGCCTTTGCAGCCCAGATCCCAGGCCTGCATGTAGACATCTTTGAAGTCGTCAAAGGAGATGTCTTCGGGGCAGTTGATGGTCTTGGAGATCGAACTGTCGATCCATTTCTGGGCCGCGGCCTGCATCTTGACGTGATCGGCAGGCGGCAGGGTCTGCGCGTTGACAAAGTAATCCGGCAGCGGCGCGTCGCCTTTCAGCTCACGCCACATCTGCACGGCGTAGTCCACGACCTCTTCTTCGGTCCGGCTGCCGTCTTTTTGCAGCACCTTGCGGGTATAGGCATAGGCAAAGACCGGCTCGATGCCCGAGCTGACATTACCCGCGTAGAGGCTGATCGTGCCGGTGGGCGCGATGGAGGTCAGCAGTGCGTTCCGGATGCCATGTTCGCGGATCGCGTCGCGCACATCGTCATCCATCGCCTGCATGGTGCCGGAGGCGAGGAATTTCTCGGCGTCAAACAGCGGGAAGGCGCCCTTCTCTTTGGCCAGATCGACGCTTGCGAGGTAAGCAGCACGGGCGATGGCCTTGAGCCAAGCCTCGGTCTGCGCCGCCGCTTCGTCCGAGCCATAGCGCAGGCCGACCATCAAGAGCGCATCGGCCAGACCGGTAACACCCAGCCCAATGCGGCGCTTGTTCTGCGCCTCGGCGGCCTGTTCGGGCAGCGGGAAGTTCGACACGTCGACGACGTTGTCCATCATGCGCACGGCGGTGGCGACCAACTCGCTCATCGCGTCTTGGTCGAGATGGGCGGCCTCGTCAAAGGGCTGCGCCACCAGGCGCGCGAGGTTGATCGAGCCCAGCAGGCAGGCGCCGTAAGGCGGCAAGGGCTGCTCGCCGCAAGGGTTGGTGGCGGCAATGGTCTCGCAATAGTTCAGGTTGTTGGCGGCGTTGATGCGGTCGATGAAGATCACACCCGGCTCGGCGTAGGAATAGGTCGCTTGCATGATGCTGTTCCAAAGATCACGCGCCTGCACGGTCTTGTAGACCTTCCCGCCAAAGACCAGATCCCACGACCCATCGGCCTTGACCGCTTCCATGAAGGGGTCAGTGACCAGCACGGACATGTTGAACATGCGCAGACGGGCGGGGTCGGACTTGGCCGAGATGAAATCTTCGACATCCGGATGGTCGCAACGCATGGTCGCCATCATCGCGCCGCGGCGCGAGCCTGCGGACATGATGGTGCGGCACATGGCGTCCCAGACATCCATGAACGACAGCGGGCCCGAAGCATCCGCCGAGACGCCCAGCACATCCGCGCCACGCGGGCGGATGGTCGAGAAATCATAGCCGATTCCCCCGCCCTGCTGCATGGTCAGTGCGGCCTCTTTCAACATGTCGAAAATGCCGGACATGCTGTCAGGCACGGTGCCCATGACAAAGCAGTTGAACAGCGTCACGCGGCGCGCAGTGCCGGCACCGGCGGTGATACGGCCCGCGGGGAGGTATTTGAAATCCTCCAGCGCGTTGAAAAACTTGTCTTCCCAGACATCGGCCTTCGATTCGACCTGCGCGAGGTCACGCGCGATGCGGCGCCAAGTGTCCTCGACCGTAGCGTCTTTCGCGGCGCCATCAGCCCCTTTAAAACGGTATTTCATATCCCAAATTTGTTCGGCGATCGGGGCGGTAAAGCGGGACATTGTGAAACTCCTGAGGTCAGTGGCAGATGGTCTTCTTAGCTAGGCTGTGCCGCCGTGAAAACAGTAAATTCACCTCTGAGCATACAAGAATTTGCATGTGATTGAAATCCAACTACCTTATATGGCGTAGATCAATGGAATCGCTGGGGGGCGATGTGACCGGCAAAATTAACCTGATAAAGCTCTCGGTTGGCACCGAGGGCGTCGAGAGCCTTGCCAAATGGCAGGCGCGCAAGGACGTGCGGACCAAAGACGGTTTGCCGCGCCATGTCACCCGCATGTGGCCCAAGCGCGAGGCCGAGATTCTCAACGGCGGCTCGATCTATTGGGTCATCAAAGGCGTGGTTCAGGCTCGGCAACGCATCATCCGGCTCGAAGAAGTCACCCGCGCCGATGGTATCCGCCGCTGTGCCATCGTGCTCGACCCCGAGATCATCCGCACCCAAGGCAGCCAGCGCCGCGCCTTCCAAGGCTGGCGCTACCTTGCGCCAGAGGATGCGCCGCCCGATCTGCCCGAAGGCCGCGAGAGCGAAGCCGACCTGCCGGCAGAACTGAACCGCGCGCTGGCCGAGATCGGTGTGCTCTAAGGCTCAGCCGTAAAGCGCCTCGATTTCGCCCGCATAGACCTCATAGACCTTGGACCGCCGTACCTTCATCGTCGCCGTGACCTCGCCATCGTCATGGTCCAACTCCTTGCGCATCAGCCAGATCTTCTTGACCTGCTCGACCCGCGCAAGCTCGCGATTGTGCTTGGCCACTTCGGCCGCGATCAGCTCCTGCACCTTGGGGTGCTCGGCCAGCGAGCGGAAGGTGGTATAGGCGATCCCCTGCCCCTCGGCCCAGAGCCGCACCGTGTCCATGTCGATCTGCACCAGCGCTGTGACAAAGGGCCGCTTGTCGGCCACCGCGATGACTTCTTTGATAAAGGGGCTGGCCTTAATGACATTCTCGATATGCGCAGGCGCGAGGTTCTTGCCCGCCGCGTTGATCATGATGTCCTTCTTACGGTCCACCAAGGTGATCGACCCATCGGCCTCCTGACGCCCGACATCGCCAGTGTGCAGCCAGCCGTCCTGAATGGTCTCGGCGGTAGCCTTGGGGTTCTTGTAATAGCCCTTAAAGATCGTCCCGCCGGTGAATAGCACCTCGCCGTCCTCAGCAATCTTGGTGCGCACGCCGCTGACCGGGAAGCCGATCCGCCCATCACATTGCCCCCAAGACTTTTGGATCGTGCCCACGCCCGAGGTCTCGGACATGCCCCAAGCCTCGCGGATATTCACCCCGATGCCGCGCATGAAGCCTAGCAGTTCCGCGCTGATTGGCGCGGCAGCAGAGATCGCAAATGTCGTCCGCCCCAGCCCGAGATAGCTGCGGATATGGCGGTAAACGAGCGTATCCCAAAAGGCATGGGCCATCCGGTCCCCCGCGCTCCACCTGTCGCGCCGGATAATCCCGCGCCGCTGCGCGCCTTTCAGCGCCAAAAGCGTCATCGGCCCCTTGAGCCGCCCGGCGGTCTGCGCCTGCACCAGCACCCCGGCCTGCATCTTCTCCCAAATCCGCGGCACACCGAAAAACACCTGCGGCGCGACCTCTCGCAGGTCGAGCGTGATGGTCCGCAGGCTCTCGCCAAAGTTCATCACAAACTGCTGCGACAGTCCGTTGATCACCGTCACCGCCTGTTCGGCAATGTGGCACAGCGGCAGATAGCTTAGCACGTCGGTGCCGGGCGGGTAGTCGCCAAAGACATCCCGCGCCACGGCCACGCCCGCATGAATGTTGCCATAGGAAATTTCAGCCGCCTTTGGCAGCCCGGTAGAGCCTGAGGTAAAGACCATCATCGCGGTGTCGTCCGGCTCGATCCCCGCCTGCCGCGCGCGCAGATCATCAGCGAGATCCGCCAACCGCGCCCGCCCCCGCGCCAAAAGATCGTCAAAGCTGATCAGCCCCAGCAGATCCTCGCCCCGCGTGCCCTTGGGGTCAAAAATCACCAACTGCCGCAACTGCGGCACCCGGTCGCCCAACTCCTTGATCTTGTCCAGCTGTTCCTGATCTTCGATAAACAGCACCGTGGTATCCGAGGCATTCACCAAATGCTCCAACTCCGCCGCCGGGCTGGTGGGATACATCCCCACCACAACCCCCGCAGCCGCGTTAATGCCAAACTGCGCCTGCACCCATTCGCTGCGGTTCTCACTCAGGATGCCGACATGGCCGCCGGGCGCCAGCCCCAGATCGACCAGCCCGGCGGCGGTGGCCTGCATGATTTCCTGCAGGCCCGCCCAGGTGATCTCATTCCAGATGCCAAATTCTTTCTGCCGCATCGCCACGCCCGTGGGGCGGTTGTCGGCATGGTTGTGCACCATGCGCACCAGCGGCGCGAAATCGCCCTTAAACTCATCAAATGCCATGGTGGCCTCCTTAGCTGAGCCAGCGTTTGCGGCGTTTGTAGTGCTTCACATCGCGGAAAGACTGCCGTGCGCCGCCCTCCTCGCCCATGCCGAGGTAGAAGGACTGGATGTCCTTATCGCCGCGTAGCTTCTCCACATCGCCCTCCATGACGATCTGACCGCTTTCCATGATGTAGCCATAGTCCGCGACGGAAAAGGCCACGCCCGCGTTCTGTTCGACCAAGAGGATCGCCGTACCATCCTCTTGGTTAAGCCGCTTGATCGTGTCAAAAATCTCCGCCACCACCTTGGGCGCCAGCCCCAAGGACGGCTCATCCATCAAGATCAACTCCGGCCGCGCAATCATCGCCCGGCCAAAGGCCAACATCTGCTGCTCCCCACCCGAAAGATAGCCCGCGATCTGCTTGCGCCGCTCTTTCAACCGCGGGAAAAACGCATAGACCTTATCATAGTCCGGCTTCGCCTTACGCTGATCCAGCGCATAAGAGGCCGCGATCAGGTTGTCCTCCACCGTCATCTCACTAAAAATCCGCCGCCCTTCGCGCACATGGAACAGCCCCTGTTGCACCAGACGGTCGGGCTGGATCGTCATGATCGATTGCCCCTTGAACGAAATCCGCCCCTCACCGACCTCGCCATTCTCTAGCGCCAGCAGGTTGCTCGCAGCCTTCAACGTCGTGGTCTTGCCCGCGCCATTGGTCCCCAACAGCGTCACGATCTTCCCGTCCGGCACTTCCAAAGACAGCCCGCGCAACGCCTGCACCGTGTGATGATAGGTCACTTCGATGTTCTCGATGGTCAGCACAGGGCGCGCCCTCTCTCTTTTTGGCCAAAAATACTTCGGGGGTCCGGGGGCAGCGCCCCCGAACCTTTTGCGCTTAAACGGTGAACCAGTCGGATTTCGGCGTGAACAGCCCGTCCTCGGGATTGTAGCCATAGACCCGGCCTGTCCCGATCGCATTGTTCTCCATGCTCACCGGCCCGCCAAAGAAGCCACCCGAATCCCAATCGGAAATGCCCGCGAGGTTCTCAGCGATGTTATCCGCTGTCAGTTCCTGCCCGGCCTCGGCGGTGTCGCGGAAGGCTTTCATGGCGATCTCCAAGCCACACATCGTCTGGATCGCCCAGGTCGACATGTAGTTCTCCAGCGGCGTGCCTGCGAACATCGCCTTGCTGAGCTCCGCGTACTGCTGATAGCGCGGCGCGTCTTCACGGTCATAGAAATAGCGGTAGGGCATGACGCCTTCGTAGCCCGCAAGGAAGGGTCCCGCCTCGGCGGTGATCCGGTCCGCGATTAGCTTCTCCATGCCCCAGAAGGTGCCCTTGAACTTGACCGGCAGGCCGAACTGTCGCGCGCCGCCGATGAGCTGCGGCCAGACGCCGGTGACATAGCCCTGCAAGATACAGTGATCCGCGCCGGACTGTGCCAGTTTGGTGACATGGGTCGGAATGTCTGCGCCCTCGGCCTTTGTGCTTTCCTCCAGCACGACCTCTAGCCCCAGTTCCTCGGCGCGTTTGCGGCCATGCTCAATCGGGTCTCGGCCAAACTCGGTGTTGGAGAAGATAAAGGCGACCTTCTGCCCGCCCTCGTTCTTGATGTTCTGCAGCAGGATATCGAACTGGCTCTGATAAGTCGGACCCGAGAGATACTGGTAGGGATGTGTCGCTGGGTCCGCCAATTCAGAAGCGAATGAGGTCGAGCCCATGATCCGCGCATTCTCGCCCTTCAACTCAGGCGCAATCAGCTTCATCGCGCCGGTGCTGTCGGCAAAATAACCGATCATGTTCTTGCCTTCAGAGGCTAGCGCGCGCTGGTAGTTGTTCAGCGCATTCTGCGGCACATAGCCCGAATCCTCGGTGACAAAACGGATCGGCGTGCCTGCGATACCGCCTTCGTCGTTGAACAGTTTCGCGGCCATGGCAAAGGCCGGGGCAACCAACTGGCCCGCGGTGGCAAAAGGCCCGGTCAGCGGCAGCGAGGCGCCCAGCACGTATTCCTTGGGCTGCGCGCGCAGGATCATCGGCGTGCCGGTGATCGCCGTGGCGGCGGCGGTGGTGGCGAGGAAGGATCGGCGGTTCATGGTCATTTGGTCTTCTCCCTAAATGTGGCCGTCGTTGTTCTTATCCGCGCGCAAAGGGCCATCTGTTTGCGGCGCGCAGTATGCGGTCTACGATCTGGTTGATGCCGAGCGGTTCTTTCAGCAGGAACAGCACGAGCAGGACGCCAAAGGCGATCTGTTGCAGCGGCGCACGCAACTGACCTGCCCCGGCGCTATCCCCCGCCAGCGCCCCAAAAAGCACTTTGATCAATTCCGGCACCATCACGACGATGATAACGCCGAACACCGGCCCCATTGTCCGCCCCATGCCGCCAATGATCAACGCGGCGACAAGGTTCAGCGACAGCGCCAACTCGAATTGCTCGGGCAGGATGCGGGCATAGAAATAGGCGAAAAGCGCGCCCGCCAACCCGCAATAGGCGGCCGAGAGGGCAAAGCTCATCAACTTGTACCGCAACAGCGAGATGCCGAGGATCTCGGCGGAGTAATCGCGGTCGCGGATGGCGATAAAGGCGCGGCCCACGCGGGTGCGGATCAGGTTCTGCGCCGCCAGCAGCGACACCAGCCCCACCACAGCGATTAGCCCAAACATCTCGCGCTTGGTGTCCAGCTCCCAGCCCAACAGGTTCGGCACATTGGTGTTGATCCCGACCATCCCGCCGGTCCAAGGGGCAAAGAGGTCTTCTTCGATCAAGAAAATCACAATGAAATTCGCCGCCAGCGTCGCCACGGCAAGGTACAGCCCTTTGACCCGCAGACTCGGCAGCCCCACCAGCACCCCCACGGCGGCGGCCAATGCCACCGCCAATGGCACCGAGATAAAGGGCATCAGCCCCGCCGGGATCACCCCGGCCCCGAGGTTGCCAAAAATCGTCACCGCATAGGCGCCAATGGCGACAAAGGCGCCATGGCCCAGCGAGACCAGCCCGGTATAGCCGGTCAGAATATTGATCCCCACCACCGCGATCAGCAGGATGCCCATCTGGCTGGCGATCAGGATCAGGTAGTCATTGCCAAAGGCGGTGAACAGCGCCAGCGCGGCGATCATCGCATAAACAAATGCCTGCTTGTAGCGATTGTTCAGCACCCGCTCATCGGCGGCATAGGTCGATTTGAGGTTCGCGTTAATCATATCCGCTCAACCTCTTTCTGGCCCATCAACCCGTGTGGACGCCAAACCAGCACCACCAGCACGGTGACGTAAGGCACAATCTCGGCCCAGCCGCCGCCCATCTTCCACTGGGTCATGGCTTCCAACACACCGACGACCATCGCGGCGATCAAGACGCCGACATAGCTGTCCAACCCGCCCATCAACACAATCGCCAGCACCGAAAAACCAAAGAGCCCGAGGCTCGGCGAAATCCCGTTGCGCGTGGCGAGGATCGCCCCCGCGATTGCCCCTGTCGTACTGGCCAAGACCCAAGCGCGGGAAAAGACCTTCGGCACCGAAATACCCATTGAATAGGCCGTCGACTGATCTTCAGCAGTGGCCCGGATCGCAATGCCGCCCTTGGTGAACTTCACAAAAGCCACGATGCCGCCAAACAAGAGAAGCGCCACAAACATGTTCACCAGATCGGTGCCAAAAAGGAAGATCATCGTGCCGAACAACTCGAACCGGATCGGCATATTAGGCGCGATATAGGGCACGCTGGCGGCATCCGCCGTCCAGATCAGCTGTGCCGCCCCCGATAGGATTGAGATCAGACCAACCGTCACCATGATCATCGCAAAGATCGACTGCCCCATCAGCGGCCGCATCAATACCCGCTCAATGATCCGGCCCAGAATGGCGTTACACACCAGCGCCCCCGCCAGCCCCAGCAGAATACGCGGCAGGTTCGCCACCCAGTCCAACACTGCTGCGACGGGCGAAAACATCGGTAAGTCGCCCTTCATCTCGATCATCCAAGCGGGCTGCCATGACGCAAGCCACGTTGGCGCCCAAGGCTGGCCGGGGACAATCACCGCGAAGGTAAAATAGAAATAGGCCCCGAACATAATCAGATAACCATGGGCAAAGTTCACCACCTTGGTGGCCTTGTAAACGCTCACGATCCCAACAGCGATCAGCGCATAAATCGCCCCCGCCATCAGCCCGTTGATCGCAAATTGCACAAACTGCCCCATCAGAGCCCCTCCCCGCGCCGGACCCCGGAATTTTCAAAAAATTCCGGCCCGATTTCTTTGCAAGAAATCGTCATGCCGCTGCCCCCAGATACGCTTCAATCACCGCCGGATCCTTCGAGACCTCTTCAGGCGTGCCACTGGCGATCTGCTGGCCAAAGTTCAGCACGACAATGCGGCTGCAAATGTCCATCACCATATGCATGTCATGTTCCACCAGCAGGATCGTGGTGCCGAACTGCTCCTGCACATCCAGAATGAAGCGCGCCATATCCGCCGTCTCTTCGCGGTTCATGCCCGCGACAGGTTCATCCAGCAGCAACACCTTGGGCCGCATCGCCAGCGCACGGCCCAACTCGACGCGTTTCTGCAAACCGTAGGGCAGCATGGTGATCGGATATTTACGGATGTGGTCGATCTCGAGAAAGTCGATGACCTGCTCTTCGATCTCGCGACGTAGTTCCAACTCAGCCTTCTGCGCCGAGCCGAAGTAGCGGAGCGCTTGCCAGACGTTGGTGTTCAGACGCGTGTGCCCACCAAGCTTGATATTGTCGAGCACGGTCATGCCGCGAAAAAGCGCGATGTTCTGAAAGGTCCGTGCAAGACCCAAGCCCGCCCGCTTATCCGGGCTCAGCGTCGTGATGTCCTCGCCCTCGAACGATACACGCCCGCGGTCCGGCTTGTAAAACCCTGATATCGCGTTGAAAAGTGAGGTCTTACCCGCGCCATTCGGGCCGATAACGCCGGTGATCTCACCCGCGTTCGCTTCGAAATTCACACCCTGTAGCGCTTTGATCCCGCCAAAGGACAGATGCAGATCTTCGATTTTCAGCAATCGCCCACTCCCATGCGGCGACAGCTTCGGCCCCCCGCGAGGGGCAGACGACATCCGATCATTGACGGATCCTCCCTATGTCCCCGCGCCGCGCCCCTTTTGGCGGGGCTTCAGCGTCGGGCCTGTTGACACCTTCACCCTATCCGAGTGGTGGCATCTCGCAAGTGTCTTGATGATCCGCATAGTAAAACTGCCCGGAACCATGGGGGATCGGGCAGCGCAATGCCTTGCAAAACAAAGGATTAATCCGCCTAAAGCATTTCTAATTTAACCTGAGGCATATCCGGCAGCCTGAAAGTAGTTTGAACACTCCTGCGGGGAGTACATTGCGCAGATATCGCCAAGGGCTTCGAACACCGAGGTGAATGATCGCGCACTGATGCGTCTGAGGTGAGACTTCAATTTGGAGAAAGCCAACTCAATCGGGTTCAGATCTGGTGAATATGGCGGCAGATAGAGGAACCAGCACCCATGAGCCTTGAGCGCCGCAGCGGCTTCTTTGTTGCGATGGGTCGCGAGGTTGTCGAGAACGACTGCCGTGCCTGGCGCGATCTCG
>NZ_FNBP01000020.1 GCF_900102535.1 Sulfitobacter delicatus
GACCTATATCCATCGTCAATGGAACGGGCTGCAAACCTTCCTGCACGACGGTCGGGTCGAGATCGACTCCAATGCCGTCGAGAACCTAATCCGCCCAATTGCCCTGACGCGAAAGAATGTGCTTTTTGCCGGCCACGACGAAGGTGGTCGCGCCTGGGGCCGCATTGCATCTCTCATTGCCACGGCGAAGGTCAATGATGTCGAACCGTTCGCATACCTCAAAGCCACCCTCGAAGCGATTGCGTTAGGTCATCCTGCCAATCGCATCGACGACCTTCTTCCGTGGAATTTCCAGCCGTTAAGCTGATCTCAAGTGCCGCGTAGCCGCCGCTTACCATCAGCGCGCGATCCATAAGGGTGTCCCAATTGAAAGTTAGGAGGACACCTTCAGGTTCAAGCGAACTTGAGAGATCAATGTGGCTTTGGAACACTGGGCCGTTCGCAATTTCGTTCAGCGTCGTAGCAAAAAGAAAAATAAGCTGATTGTAAGGTCTCAAACGAATTATTCGATCAAGCCTATCGGACACTGGTTCAACACGGGCCAGCTTGACGGCTATCTCGCTATGTAATTCTTCAATGTCTACACCTGCTGCAAGATAGGCATCCGTATCGACGATACCTTTCTGGGACTGAAGATAATTTAATAGCCCATCACGCAACACTCAAGGGTTAGAGGCTGTCTTCAAATTGAAGAGTGTTGGGAAGAAGTCATTGGCAATCGGCATCCTCTGACCAGTCAGGGAAGCACCTTAGCTCTTCTATGCACCAGCCCCCAGAGGTATAACACGCATTCGTCGCCCTCATCATTCTAAGCTCAATCAAAAAAGCCCCCCATCTTTCCTGTTGAAGGTCGGTCGGCTTTTACTTCTCAGACCCTCTTTGAAGGTTTCGGTTTAGAATCTTGTATGAAGAAATTTGGACTTGATTGCCCGTACTCCACCCCGACCTAACGCTAAACTCTATTCCAGCCCACCACCGAACGCATACTACGAATATGAATACCGAGAACATTCCGAAGCCGTAGTGGGGAAGCGAATAACCGAAACGTGCAACCAAGCCGTAAAGTAGGATGACGAGTGTTGCACACCAGAACCCAGCTGTTGCCAGAGTCATCCAGCTATTCAGTTTCGAGACGCTGAACGACCGTCCTTTTTTCTCTACCGGCACAACGTAGGTCTTATAGATTGCACCTGTGAACTCTTCTTCCAGAAGATCGATGTGCCTTTCCCAATTATCTTGCCAGTCTTTTGAGCCGCGCTCCAATGCCGCCCAAAGAGTAGCAGAGATACATCCCAGCAATGAGAGGAGAGCGCCAAATACAAGTAGGAACGGTTCTATCTGACTATCTGCCTCGTTTAGCATGCCAATAGCGACGCCCGCACCTGCCAAAAAGGCCACTTGAAACCCCCAGAAGTAGAGAGAGCGCTTCCAATAGAGGTCGATTTCAAAGTTCCTGACAGACCAAGCGCGGTCAAGCGCTTGACGCCTTGCGCACAACCGGTTGGGTCCAGCCAAGCTGGCTGCAATTAGGTATTCTTCTCTCAGAGCTTTTTGCTCCTCATCGCCATCATAGCACATCCCAAGCCCCAAACTTTTGTTAGATACATTTTCAACCAAACCTCGCATGATCGGGAATGCGAGGCGATTGTCTTTTTTCCAAGTCACCGCAGTAGTGGCATCCTAATGCCTTAGAAGTCTATCCGCGCTCAGGAGTTTGCTGGCTGACAAGGGGGGGGGAAACGGCACCTGCGGAGTCGAAGGTACGGCCCGACAAAACGACGTCGCAGAAAGTCGCAAGCGTATGACTGTCCGGGTTAGGCCAAGCGCCTTAGCTTCCATGGAGAATCTATCCCATTTGCTCCAATTAAAATTCAGCGGCTTTTTATCGACATCGCGGGGTAAGTCGGCATCAGGCCCGAAGCGTACAGTTAGATTCAGCCTTCATAATTTGCAAAAAATCCATCTGGTCCGCTTGGCCTCCCCTATCGCACCACCGGTAGATCTTCCATTCGCGTGGTATAGCGCGGGCTCCGATGATCCGCGCGAAGTCGCCATGTTTGCTTCATACCCTCACTGGCAAGAACCATCGTCTTTTTGCCGAACCTATCATTTACGTCATCCAGCGCTTTCATCAACGCAGGTGATTTCGGGCGCGCTTGATCGAATAGCGTTCGTGGGCGATCTTCGAACCTCACCAGATCATTCAGCATAATCCCGGCCTTGGTGAAGAAAAAGGTATTAGCATCTGATTTTGGCCATCCGGCTTCCGCGCAGCGTCGTGCGGCTTTAATGAGGTCGAAGGTATCCGACGACATCGGCGTCATGCGGGTTGTTCTGGATACTGCATACTGAGGCCGATCTGGCCGGTGCTTGTTGGTATGAAAGAACACGGTCAGAGTACCGGCCACCAATCCGTGCTGGCGTAGCTTTTCAGCCCCCCGTGATGCGTGCGCGGTGATCGCTTGGAACAGCATGTCGAAGTCTGTCATCGGAGTGCCAGCGGACCGCGTTACAGCCATACCCTTGCGCTGTGGCTCCACGTCCTCAAACGCAAGACAGGCCTCACCCTGTAACTCCAATACGATCCTTTCCAATACAACGGTGCCAACAGTCCGTGCTCGTCGGATCGGCATGTCGCGCAGATCGGCTGCCGTATGCACATCAAGGCTCCTTAGCTTGTCGGTAGTCTTTCGACCAACGCCCCATATGTCCCCGACTGGCACACGTGGCAGAAGCCAGTTTGCGAGGCTTTCGTCCATCATATCCAACACACCTGCAAAGATGGGGTTCTTCTTGGCAATGTCGTTCGCGCATTTTGCAAGGGTCTTGGTGGGTGCAATACCGATGCGGACAGGCACCCCTATCCGCCTAAGGACCGCTGCACGAAGCGCCATGGCATGTGCAGTGCGATCCTTGAATCCGACAAAGTCGAGGAAGCATTCATCAATAGAATAGATTTCAACATTCGGCGTAAAGTCTTCGTAGACCTCAACCACCCTACGAGAGATGTCGCCATAGAGCGTGTAGTTCGAGCTGAAGACACGAATGCCATGCGCATCGATCTTATCCCGGATGTGATGCAGCGGGGTGCCCATCTTGATCCCTAAGGCCTTTGCTTCATCACTGCGCGCTATGGCGCAGCCGTCATTGTTGGATAGCACGATCACCGGGACGCTCTTTAGCGTTGGATCGAATATCCGTTCAGCGCTCACATAGAAGTTGGCGCTGTCACTGATGGCAACAGGTCGCTTCATGCAAGGTCGTAGCGCCGGACGACACCTGCAATGACGCCCCAAATTTCACTATCCTCTGTCAGTTCAACATCAGGGAACTGTTCCTGGCTATTTGCGGGTGCGAGGTAATATCTGTCACCACGCCTACGCAGGATCTTTGCTGTGATTGCACCGTCCACCACGGCCAGCACTGCTCGCCCGATGCGACGCTTGCCAGCACGGTCTACAGCGATGATGTCGCCATCACGTATCCCAGCGTCCCACAGGCAGTCCCCTTCGACGCGCCACCAAAAAGTGGACGCAGGATGGCGCACGACCCATGCTATAGGGTCGATCTCATCTTCCAGATCGTCTCCAGCTGGCGAAGGGAAACCAGCGCTGACTGGTGTGCTGACAATTCGAACAGCTTGGGATGGTATGTGGACGGGTTCATCAATTGGGTAAACTGGCATGGGAATCCTAACTGTTCTTGTTATGTTCTCAATCTGCGATTCAGTTGCCCGATGTCAAGTTTGGTTTGAGGTATCCACCGAGGGCAGCGAACCACTACAACGGGGGAAGCTCAATTTAGCCAAACATGCTGATGTCAGTGTCGAAACAACATGGGCGCTAACGTTTTGAAATCGCTTCGGTATCGCCAAGTATCTTAATGGGTATACCGGTATAGAGAACATAATACCGTCATTGTGCTAACACCAAGAAGATCCGAGGCTATGGTCTTCGATAGTAATGATACGACATCTTAGCCATATCGGCGCTGTGGCTTGGAGCGATCTCCTGCCAAGGCTGGAAATTTTATCTTTTTCTTCCTCATTCCAATGCTGCTCACGTTGAGCTTTAGCCAAGCTCAGAATATCTCTAAAAATCTATACAAATTGCCTGCGTTGACGCACTTCGTACCAGTAAAGTACAAAAACTATGTGAGAACCCCGGGCACAATGCCCGGGGCGGTTGGATTTTAGTCCGTTAGCGCGTGACGCACAGTTGCCAAGTTTTCCTCGATACGCGCCCCTGACCAACACACTTGCTGCTCAAACCCATCACACCCTGGCAAACTCCATGCATTCTGAGGCTCAAAATGGTTGGGGAAGGTGCGAAAGGTTTCAAGAAGAATTTCGAAGTGAACCTTCGCGTCTCCCAGCAGGCACCGGAGGTCTTCGGCAGTGGAATCTGGGCGAAGATGTAATTGATACAGCGCTTTCAGTGCGCAGCCAGCTTTTCGTTGGTTCGTCTGGGCGAGCATGCGCCCGACTGTATCTCCCTCAGCGTCAAGCCAAGAACCTACATTTTCCAGTGCCTGTTCGTGGACGGTTGCGTCTATGTAGGGTGCGATAGCGGTATGAATGCATTTTGCGGTGTGGCCGCGGTTAGTAAAGTTCATGGTGAACCTCCATTCGGAGAGTCCTGGGCGACTTAGCCCAATGGCCGCATAGGTTGGGACAGCGATGATCGCCGCCGCGGCCGTCAAGATGGGGTTTCGAAGGGTAGGACGCGACCGAGCCTCCTGTTCTCGATATAAACTGAATATTGGCCAATTTCAGGTTGAAGAAGAAAAAATATCAGTTTTCGCCTTTGCGACACGTGGCTCAATTGGCGTGCAACAAGGGAGTGTATAAGGACATCCTCATGCGGGTATAGTGGGGAATGACGGGTTCCGCCGAGAATAGCTTCTCCGGACGGAACCTTGCCACCACTGACTTATGTGAACTCTCCATTCTTGATGCTTTGCAAGACTTCTGCGAGCAGGTTTACCGCGTCTCGTAAGGGATCTGGCAGACCTTTGATCTGCTTCCCGATCTTGATGTATGCAGCAGCGGCTTTACTGGTGTGCTCGCTCGCGAAGGCGTTCTGGTGCGATAGCAAAGTATCGATGAGTGGCACAGCGACCCCCATCTTATCCAAAATTGTAGCCGATGAACGTCGAAGATCGTGGCGTGTCCAGTCAGATGTCCCAGATGCCTTTTGAATTGTCTCTGTTGACCTCGGCCAGTTGTCCAATGGGACCCTGTTACGGTTGGGAAATACAAGGTCGGCATCTTTAGCATCTGGGTAGCCAGGCAGGCTGCGGAGCAATTCAGCCGCAGCATCTGATATTGGGTGCGTTACCTGCCGCGGACCCTTCAGCGCTTTAACAGATTTAGTCCATGTCAGGAGGTCTAAATCAATATCTCCCCAGCGAGCGTTCTCTACTTCAGATCGGCGCGACAGGGTCAAGAGTATAAACAGGTGCGCAATTGGTCGTAGATCGACTGCAAAGCGATCCGTTTCGCCGACCTTACCTACATTGAGTTCTTGCATGATGCTCTCAAGCTCCCATGGGACGAGGACGCGATCACGCTCTCCCTCCAAGAGGGGGTCATTGGTTGCTGGGTCATGGATCTTGGCAAGGTCTGGTAAGTCAAGACGGGTTGCCCGACCGTAGCCCAGTTTTTGAAATTTATTTCCTCGGTGAGCCGCCCAATCGAAAGATGGTCGAAGATACGCCAATGCCTTCGATACTTGACCGTTTGCTGAAGATTTACCACTTACAGGTCTATATCCGGTCGTGCAGCTTACAAACTCTTGAATAGTCAATTCGCTGAGTTGTCTGTTGAGTAAGCCGCTGAAAACCTTCGAAATGACCTGCCGCGCTGTGGACACGTCTTTCGTTTTTCCTCTCGGCAACCAAATCCTTTTCTGCTGCTTTTGGCCAAAATGAGATTCAACTTCCACCAGAAATGCAAGAAGGGTGATTTCCTCGACCTCCGGTATTTGTTCAAGAAACTCTCGAAGTCTGTCTGGATTGCTCAATGTTCGCCGATGTTCGTCAGCACTTCTACGAGCGTCTTTGAGGCCGAGGTCAGGGTAGCGCCCCAACTTTATGGTGCGGTTCTCACCGTGGCAATCTCGCCCCATAAAGGCAAACGTCTTGGAGCCGGATGCACCCATGCGCAACTTAAGGCCTTGGCAAGTGCTATCGGACCAGGTTCTACGCTCCCCGGTGGGTTTTAGGCCCCTGATGAATGTTTCTGTCAGTGGCTTCATGTTGCTTTTTCGGGTTTTCATAGCCTTGGCTGGTGTCATCGTGTCGACGTTCAGAAAGTTCATGTCGCATCTCCTGTAAGTTGATTACAGGTAGCAGGTTGGACCGATCCAAAATTTGCAGGAGAAGATTGGCGAAGTTTCTGTCGGGACAACACCGGGACAACATAACTGTTGTGCTGCGGTGGGTTTCTCTGAGCCAAGTTGAGACTGCGTGAGATGAAGTTTGGCTTTGAGACGGGCGTGTAATTTTGATATAGTTCAAATGGTTGGAGGGGTTTTGCCGTGTCATGTGATCTCAAGCTGTCGCAAGGCGTCTCACTTGCAAAATCTTTGACCGCATATTGAAAATCCTCGTGTCGGTGGTTCGATTCCGCCCCCGGGCACCACTTCTTCCCAGCGAAGTTGATCCTGCACTCTACGTCCGCAAAAACTAAAGCGCCGCGTCACATCTGCGTTGAATGGTTGTCAGCCTTCAGCCCAATACGATGTCACCTCGCAAACACGATCCCGTTCAGGTTCAATCACCGTCAGAACGCCGGCGGCCCATCAATAGTCTTTCCAAGCGGCGACATTCTCAAAGAAGCTCGTCATCTCGCTCAGGCTGCGCGGTCGTCCAGCCAAATGATGCTGCAGAAGATAGCGAAACGCCCCGTCGAAACGGATATAAAGCAGCTCTTTCTCGCGCCGGTCAGCGGTTAGCGGGGTCATCATTTCGATCAACTGGTCTTCAATCTCGCTGATGGCGGGGACGAAGGTCTCATCGAACATGGCCTGATTGCGGATATCGTACCATAGACGGTGCAGTTCGGCTTCTTCGACGATGGTTTTGGCCAGCGCGATGCAGAAGGCGGTCTTGATGTCGCGCGGGTTCGAGATGCCGTCCACTGACGTGGCAACCGCTTTGACAAAATCGCTTTTATACTGGCGCACGCAGTAGATCAGCAGCTCGTCTTTGTCCTCAAAGTAGTAATGCAGGCTGCCCAGCGACATGTCTGACTGTGCGGCGATGTCGCGTAGGGTGGTGCGCGCATAGCCATAGAGCTTGAGCGCGTCGATCGCACTTTGGGCGATCTCGCGCTTGCGGCTTTCGCGCTTGCGGACCTTGTTGGCTTTGCGGTCCGCAAGCTTGGAGGCATGGGTCATGTCGTTCATCGGGTACTCGCGTTTGACCCTTCAGACTTAGCCCAACAGCGCATGAAAGAAAACACGTGGCAGCTTGAACCAACTGGGGCGATACTGGAAGCGGGTCAGCAGGCGGCCGATGTGATGTTGGCGCTTGTTGGACACGAACCAAGGCGGGCGCGGGAGCAAGGTCATGCCGCCGGACAGCAGGTTGCGCGGGAAGGGGCGGAAGGGGGCTTCGATCACCGTGCGTTCGACGTTCTCTAGCATAAACGTGTTATGCACCGTGCCGATCCCCGACTGCACGTCTTGCAAGGTGGCGCCCGCGAAACCGCCCCAGGGGCAGGCGGTGACGAGAAAAGCGAGGCCAGACCAAGCGTTGACCGCAATAGCGCCGTAGCGGAAGTCGGCGATGATCTCTTCAAAGCGTTTGCGGCCCATGGCGCGGATCGTGGCCGGGTGGATGATGATATTGCCACCTAGTGTGCCGTAGAGCGTGTCATTGGCCCATTTGATCGCTTCGATCAGGTAGCTTTCTGCATCTTTCGCCTCAAGGTGCATGACCCCTAGGGCAGAGGTGAAGACCTCGGTTTGGGCCAGCCAGGCGCTGTCGCCTTCGGCCATATCGGCGAGGTAAAGGGGGGCTATGTCCTGCCCGCGGTCAAGCTTGCGCGGGTTTTTGGCGTGATCGACAAAAGCGGCCTGACGGTCTTCTGCGCCAGGGTAATAGGCCGCGCGTTTGGTGTGTTTCGCGATGACGTCGGCGACGTTCTCCATCAGGGTCGCGGTCTTGTCCCATCCTTTGGGCAGGATCAGGCTTTGCACCGCGACACAGTTGAACCCGCCGTTGTGCAGCTTCATGGTCGCGATGTTCTCTGCCTGAAAGCGCAGGTCGGCGGCTGACCACGGGCCGGGCACCACGATGGTCGGGCAAACGGCGCCGAGTTCGGATGTGATATGACGCGGGTTCTTGGGCGTGTTGGCGGCCTTGTTCTTGGCGCCTTCTTCACCCGGACCCCAAACGATCAGGTCATGGGTCGCACGCGCGCCGGTGATGTGGATCTCTTCAACCAGCGGGTGGTCGGTGAGATAGGCACCTGCGGGGCCGTCGCCGCGGCGGATGCGCAGGGCGTCCCGGTCGATCAGAGGTTTCAGCGCGGCCTTGAGTGGCTCGGTGAGATAGTCGTTCACCGGGTTCATTTTGAGCAGAACAACCTGATTTTCCAAAAACAGCTTTTGGAAGGCATCAAGCGGGGTGATTGCCGCGATGTTGCCCGCGCCGAGGACCAAGGCAACCTTGCCGACGCGCTGCTCTGGCGGCACGTCATAGGCCCATGCGGCATTGTCTTTCAGGTTCGAAGGGTTAACCCCTTTTTGCATCCAGACATCCGCCTTCACGCCAGACAGCAGCAGCCGGTCCCAGATCGAATGGGGCACCACGCGCAGAGCAGTTTGGCCGGTGGGCAAGCTGCGCTTCTTGAGCCCATCGAGAAAGCGCTTTCCTTCCATCTGGGACAGCGTGTCGATCAATCCGTTGCAGCAGGACATGACGGCATAAGGGCCGGAAATCCATTCTTCGCCCACGAGGGGGGAACCTTCGGGAATGCCCTTGGCGCGGCCTGCGGCCTCGGCCCAATCATCGGCAACACGCATGAGACTGTCCTTGACCGCCTGAAGGACGGCGATGCGGTCGGATAGCGATGTTTTGGCCCAGTCATGCTTGGCGCCGTCCAGGACGGCGAGGTCCGCGTCATAGGCAGACTGCAGATCGGGGGTGAAAGCGCTTTGATGTTTCATGTTGTTCCCTCCAAGAGGATATCGGCATAGGCTTCGCGCAGCTTGAGCTTTACGACTTTGCCAGTGGCCCCGAGGGGCAGTTCATCGACAAAGATCACACGGTCCGGCACCTGCCAGCTCGCGACTTTGCCGTCGTAGAAATTCAGCAGATCCGTCTCCCCAACGTCGTCGGATTTCACAGCAACGAGGATCGGGCGTTCATCCCATTTCTCGTGCTTTGCGGCGATGGCCGCCGCGTTGGCGATGGCAGGATGGCCGATGGCGATGTTTTCAAGCTCAACGGTGGAAATCCATTCGCCACCGGATTTGATGATGTCCTTGGATCTGTCGCGGATCACCATAAAGCCATCGGGGTCGATCGTGGCGACGTCGCCGGTGTCGAACCAACCATCTTCGGTCAGCGCATGCTGCTCTTTGCCGAAATAGGTGTGGACGACCCAAGGCCCGCGCACTTGCAGATCGCCCTGCGTCTTGCCGTCTTGGGGCAGGGTGTTTCCGTTCTCATCGACGAGCCGGATTTCGGCACCGAATAAGGCGCGGCCTTGGCCTACGCGAATGGCGGTCTGTGCGTCCTGCGGGAGTTTCGCGTGCTGGCTGAGGGTCTGGTTCACCGTGG
The DNA here is from genome assembly GCF_900102535.1 of Sulfitobacter delicatus. Taxonomy (GTDB): domain Bacteria; phylum Pseudomonadota; class Alphaproteobacteria; order Rhodobacterales; family Rhodobacteraceae; genus Sulfitobacter; species Sulfitobacter delicatus. Next base: position 9,793 of record NZ_FNBP01000020.1, read on the forward strand.
CGACGGGGCTGGTTTCGGTCATGCCCCAGGCTTGGATCAACTCAACATCGTATTTATCGCGGAAAGCTGTGTACATCGAAGGCGGCATCGGCGCACCGCCGACGATGGTGCGGGTCAGGCTTGGCACTTTTGAGCCTGTCTTTTCCAGCGCAGCCAAGAGGCCCATCCAGATTGTCGGCACGCCGAAGGCCGCGGTGACTTCATGGCCGTCAATAAGCCCGACAAGGCTTTCGCCGTCCAACCCCGGCCCCGGCAGCACCAGCTTGGCGCCCGCAGCGGCGGCGGTATAGGGCACGCCCCATGCATTGACGTGGAACATCGGCACGACCGGCATCACGGTGTCACGCGCCGAGATCGCAAGCCCGTCGGGGTGGTTCCCGGCCAAGGAATGCAGCAGGGTCGAACGGTGTGTGTATAAGACCCCTTTGGGGTTCCCCGTCGTGCCCGAGGTGTAGCACAGTGAGGAGGGCTGCCGTTCGTCTAGTTCGGGCCAGATGAAATCTGCATCGCCCTGGGCAATAAGCTCGTCATAGAACTGCAGACCGTCGAGCATCGCGGCGGCTTCCGCGTCGCGCGGACCCAGAAGGACATAGTGCTCGACCGTCGTAAATCGGTCCTTCAGTTGGGCAACGGCGGGCAGGAATGTGCGGTCAAAGAACATCACCCGGTCTTCCGCATCATTGGCGATATATACCATCTGATCCGGGTGCAGACGCGGGTTGAGCGTGTGGCAAATGAACCCGGCGCCGGATGTGCCGAAATAAATCTCAAGGTGGCGTCGGTTGTTCCAAGCGATTGTGCCGCAACGGGTTTCCGGTGGCAGGCCCAAGCCGGTCAGCGCAGAGGCCAAGCGGCGCGCATTGCAGTGGACCTCGGACCAATTCGTCACCTCGACCTCACCCGATGTCTCGACCGAGACGATCTCGGTCCGGCCATGGCATCGTGCGGCATGGTCTATAAGGGACGAGATCAGCAATTGCTGGTCCATCATTTTGCCAAGCATGGGTCGGCTCCCTGTCTGTTGAAGTGGTAGAAAAAGGGGTCCTGCAACCCCGGTTGCCCGAGGTCACAGGGGGGAGAACCGGGTCAGGCCCGGATCAGATCAGAACACTTTTCGCCGATCATAATGGCGGCCGCGTTCGTATTACCGTTAACGATCGTGGGCATGATCGAAGCATCCGCCACACGCAGCCCCTCGATGCCATGCACCTTAAGGTCCGCACCGACGACAGCCATGTCGCCCGAGCCCATTTTGCAGGTGCCGACAGGGTGATAGATCGTCTGGCTGTTGCCGCGCAGGTAGTTGCGGATTTCCTCATCGGTCTGCACAGCAGGGCCCGGGAAACGCTCCTCGCCCCGGAAGTCATCCAGCGCCGGAGATGCCATGATCTTGCGCGCGATCTTAACCCCTTCGACGAGGATTTCGAGGTCTTGAGGCTCGGCAAAGGCATTGGGATTGATCAGCGGTGCATCGTCGGGGTTGGCCGAAGCGAGGGTGATTTCTCCAACCGATTTGGTGCCGACGAGGCTGGGCAGGATGGTGAAGCCTTCGCTGTCTGTCGGGTTTCCTGCGCCGTCGGAGATGAACCAAGTCGGGGCAAAGTGGAATTGCAGATCGGGGGCAGGGGCGTCTTCCATCACGGTCAGATAGCCGCCACCTTCGCCGATGTTTGAGGTCAGCAGCCCCATACCTTGGCCCAGCAGTTCAGCCTGTTCCGGCTCCAGCGCATGAGCCAGCGTCACCGGCTGTGTGCAGACATGGGCGACGGGGGCCATCAGGTGCTCTTGCAAGTTTTGGCCCACGCCGGGCAGGTCATGCAATACGCTGATCCCCATCTCTTCCAAATGCGCCCGCGGGCCGATGCCGGACAGCATTAGGATTTGTGGCGAACCGATAGACCCGGCGGAAAGGATGACTTCGGCATCGGCAAAGACCTCATGCATCTCTTCCCCGGCCTTGAAGCGCACCCCGGTGCAACGGCCATCTTCAATAATCAGGTTCTGCGCATGCGCTTCGGCTTGGATCGCAAGGTTGTCCCGCTCCAGCGCCGGATGCAGGAAGGCTACGGCGGTCGAATTGCGCATGCCGTCCTTCTGGGTGACCTGATAGAGGCCAAAACCTTCTTGGTCGGTGCCCGCATTGAAGTCAGACTGCGTGGGATAGCCTGCCTCGACCGCGGCCTCGACCATGGCGAGCGACACAGGGTTCGGATCGCGCAGGTCGGCCACGTTCAATGGGCCGCCCACACCGTGGCTGTCATCCGCGCCGCGCTCGTTGTTTTCAGACCGTTTGAAGAGCGGCAGCACATCTGCGTGGCTCCAGCCGGGGTTGTCCGCGCCCCAAGCATCGTAGCAGACGGGATTGCCGCGTTTGTAGATCATCGCATTGATAGAGCTACAGCCGCCGAACACCTTGCCCCGCGGCATATAGAGTTGCAGCCCGTCGGAATGCTCTTGCGGCGTGCTGGTATAGGCCCAGTCGAGCGGGGTCTGGAACAGGTTGGGGAAAGCGGCGGGGATGTGGATATACTGGTTTTCGTCGGCAGGGCCGGCTTCGAGCACTAGCACATTCTTGTCGGCATCCTCCGACAGACGTGCGGCCAGCGCGCACCCAGCAGAGCCTGCACCAATTACGATGTAATCATAGCGGTCGGCGGCCTGTGCCTTCGCATGACGCGCCCCAAAGGCCAGCGGTGCTGCGGCGGTTACGCCGAGTGCCGCGCTTTTGCGCATGAAGTCGCGGCGTGACAGGCGGCCTGCGTCAAATTCGCGGGCCACGGCAGCCTGTTCGGCGGTCTTGTTACGGGTGTTCATTTTGGACTCCTCCCAGTCACTTTCATCATCGCGAACCGCCCCTCCACTGGCTGTCCGAGATTCTGACAATAGTTGAGCAGGAAATTTGGTCACCTGTCCAGTATTTTTGTGCTGAATGCTAAGTATGCAACAATAACATTGGGTTGCGCGCTTTACTTGGCGCAGATTTGCGCGGTGGTGCCCGCGTCCATGGCTGCAGTGTCGCCCGTCTTCCCAGCCTTATCAGCGCCGCGAACGGCGCCATATCGCTCGCTTTGGCTGACGTCACGCAAGCTCTTGCAACTGGCCCTGATTTTCGTTCTCCTCGCTCAATCAGAACACGATGAGATGTTCACCCACCACGAGGAGAATCCCGATGAAATTTCGCGAGACGATGACTGCCTCCGCGCTGGCATTGGGCTTGGCGCTACAGGCGCAGGCCGCAGATGTGCCCGAAGGCGTAACGCTGGCCGATGAGCAGACCTATACGTTCTGGCTCTTGGACGCGATCAAGTCGATGGACCCGCAAATCAACACGGACGTTGAAGGCTCCGACGTTCTGCGCAACCTGTTCGAAGGTCTTTATAACGAAGACGGCAATGGCGAATTGGTGCCCGGCGTGGCGCTTGACCACGAAGTCTCCGAAGACGGCAAAACCTACACCTTCAACCTGCGCGACGATGCGAAATGGTCGAATGGTGAGCCGGTCACGGCGAATGATTTCGTCTATGCGTGGCGCCGTCTGGCCGATCCCGCGACTGCGTCCGAATATGCGTGGTACATGGAGCTGATGCAGGTCGAAAACGCGCCCGAAGTTATCGCGGGTGACAAATCGCCCGAAGAGCTGGGCATCCGCGCGGTCGACGATCACACGCTTGAGGTCAAAATCACCACGCCGCTGCCCTACTTCCCGCAGATGCTGGTGCATGGCTCGACCTTCCCCGTGCCGCAGGCCGTGGTCGAAGAGCATGGCGACGACTGGACCGATGCAGGCACGCTGGTCGGCAACGGCGCTTACACGCTGGTTGAGCACCAGTTGGGCGAGCGCGTCGTGATGGAGAAGAACGACACCTATTGGGACGCCGATAATGTGGTGATGGAGAAGATCACCGCGCTGACCATCAACGATGTGAACCAAGCCCTGACCCGCTATCTGGCTGGCGAGTTGGACCGTGTGGACATCCCCGCAGGGCAGTACCCGCGTCTTAAAGAAGAGTACCCCGAGCAGGCCGTTTCCACGCCCTATAACTGCTCTTACATCTACATGCTAAACGTCGGTGAAAAGGGCCCGGAAGCGCTGAAGAACGTCAACGTGCGCAAGGCGCTGGCCTATGCCATCGACCGCGACATCATCGTCGACCGTATCCTGCAGGGTGGCCAGAAGCCGTCCTACAACTGGACCCACTGGGCGATTGCTGACTTTGAGCGTCCTGAGCTCGACTGGGCCGACAATATGGATCAGGCACAGCGCGTGGAAAAGGCTAAGGAACTGTTGGCTGAAGCAGGCTACGGTCCCGACAACCCGCTCGATCTGACGCTGCAGTACAACACGTCGGAAGATCACAAGAAGATCGCCATCGCTGCGTCGCAGATGCTCAAGCAGATCGGCGTGAACCTCACGCTCGACAACTATGAGTGGAAGGTACACACCGACCGCATGCAGAACCAAGACTTCGACATGGCGCGCTATGCGTGGTGCGGGGACTACAACGAAGCCTCGACCTACCTCGATCTGATGACTTCCTACTCGGGTCACAACAACGGCGAGTTCTACAACGACGCTTATGACAAGGTCATGAAGGACAGCAAAACCGCCGAAGACCCGCAGCCGCTGTACAAAGAAGCGGAGAGCATTCTGGCCGAAGAAATGCCGATCATTCCGATCTACCATTACGCGAACGTTGATATGATTGCGGAAGACATCGAAGGTCTGCCGGAGAACAACGTGAACAACACGTGGTACGGCAAAGACCTCTACCGTACCGCCGAGTAACCTATCGACATCCGGGCAGCCCTGCGTTTAAGTGGGGCTGCCCGATTCTATTTGTACCCCCTTAACCCGTTTCCGGAGCGCGCAGCCCTTGCTCAGTTACATTCTCAAGCGTCTTGCCATCGCGATCCCGACGCTGCTCGTGTTGATCGTGATATCTTTTCTTCTGATGCATTCCGCCCCCGGTGGGCCTTTCACATCAGAGCGTGAATTGCCGCCGCAGGTGCTGGCCAACCTCAATGCAAAATACGGGCTGGACGATCCGCTGTGGAAGCAGATCGGCAGCTATGTCTGGGGCATCGTCTCTGACTTCGATTTCGGGCCGAGTTTCGTCTACAAGGACCGCTCGGTGAACGAGATCATCGCCCAAGGTTTCCCCATCACCCTGACCTATGGGCTGTTGTCCTTTGCCGTGGCGGTGATCGTCGGCGTGAGCCTTGGCGTTGCCGCAGCCGTGCGGCACAACTCGGCGCTGGACTATGCCGCTGTGGGCGTCTCCATCGGGGCGCAGGTGCTGCCGAATTTCGTTATGGCGCCGATCTTGGTGTTGGTCTTCACGCTTTGGCTCGGCTGGTTGCCCGGTGGCGGTTGGCAGGGGCCGGAATATTGGATCATGCCGGTGATCGCGCTGTCTACGTCCTTCATGGCGTCGATTGCCCGGATCACCCGCTCTTCGATGCTCGAAGTGCTGACCTCCAACCACATCCGCACCGCCCGCGCTAAGGGGCTGCCGGAGCGGCGGGTCATCCTGCGCCATGCGCTGAAACCTGCGATGCTGCCGGTGATCTCCTACCTCGGGCCCGCCTTCGTGGCGATGATTACCGGCTCCGTGGTGGTGGACATCTATTTCTCCACCGGCGGCATCGGCAAAGCCTTTGTCGACTCAGCGCTGAACCGCGACTACGCGGTGATGATGGGGGTCACGATCCTCGTCGGTGCGCTGACGATCTTCTTTAACCTCGTGGTCGACATCCTTTACGGGTGGATCGATCCCAAAATCCGGTACTGACATGGTGATGACATCTGAACAAAGGGTCGAAGCCAGCGAACTGGCGGGCAAGGGGCGCTCCCCTTGGGCCGATGCGCGGCGGCGGTTCTTTCGCAACAAGGCGGCGCTGATGGGTCTGGTGATCCTCGGCTTCGTCGTGGCTTTCGCGCTCTTTGGCAACTATCTGGCGCAATGGTCGAACGAAGAGCTCGACTACAACGTCATGGGCCAGATCGTGGAACTTGGCGGGCCGTCGATCGCAAGCGGCCACTACTTCGGCACCGACGATCTGGGCCGCGACCTCTTCGCTCGCACCGTGCAGGGCACGCAGATCAGCCTCGCCGTGGGCCTCGTCGGCGCGTTTATCGCCTGTGTGGTCGGCACGCTTTATGGGGCAGTTGCAGGCTACTTCGGCGGACGCACCGACAGCATCATGATGCGGCTGGTCGATATCTTCATGGCCGTGCCTTACATGTTCGTGCTGATCCTGCTGCTGGTCATGTATGGCCGCTCGATCACCATTCTGTTTGCGGGCGTCGGTCTGATCTCATGGGTGGAGATGGCCCGCATCGTGCGCGGCCAGACCCTGACCATCAAGGGCCGCGAGTTTGTCGAAGCCGCCCGCGCCACGGGCGTGTCGGCCCCGGTCATTATTCTGCGCCATATCGTGCCGAACCTGCTGGGCGTAATCGCCGTCTACGCCACACTGCTGGTCCCGCTGATGATCCTGACGGAAAGCTTCATTTCTTTCCTCGGCCTCGGCATTCAGGAACCGCTGACCTCCCTCGGGGCGCTGATCTCCGAAGGGGCAGGGACCATCGCCTATGGCACCACCTGGCAGCTGGGCTTCCCGCTGCTGTTCTTCTGTCTCACGCTGTTCGGCCTGTTCTTTATTGGCGACGGGCTTCGTGACGCGCTCGACCCCAAGGATCGCTGATGTCCCTTTTGCAGATCAATAACCTCTCCGTCACCTTTGACGGCGAAGATGGCCCCGTGCATGCGGTCAATGACCTGTCGCTTTCGGTGGACCGGGGCGAGACCCTCGGCATCGTCGGCGAAAGTGGCTCGGGCAAATCGCAAACCGCCTTTTCCATCATGGGGCTGCTGGCCCCTAACGGGCGCACCGATGGGTCGGTGCGCTTCGATGGGCAAGAGATTTTGGGCGCGAAGCCCAAGCTGCTCAACAAAATCCGCGCCGAGCGGATTGCGATGATCTTTCAAGACCCGATGACCTCGCTCAATCCCTACATGCGCATTGCAGACCAGATGACCGAGGTGCTGACCCTGCACCAAGGGCTGTCGAAACGCGATGCGCTGGCTGAATCGGTGCGGATGCTGGACGCGGTGAAAATCCCGGCGGCGAAGGAGCGCATTCGCCTGTTCCCGCATGAGTTTTCAGGCGGCATGCGCCAACGGGTGATGATCGCCATGTCGCTGCTGTGCAAGCCCGACCTGCTGATTGCGGATGAGCCGACGACAGCATTGGACGTCACCGTGCAGGCACAGATCATGGACCTCTTGGGCGATCTGCAAAAGGATTTCGGCATGGCCACGATCCTCATCACCCATGACCTCGGCGTCGTCGCGGGCTTTTGCGAGCGCGTGCTGGTGATGTATGGTGGCCGCGTGATGGAGCAGGGGCCAGCCGAGCCGCTCTTTGCCGAGTCGACCCATCCTTATACGCGCGGCCTTCTCGCCGCCGTGCCGCGGGTCGATGACGAAGACGCCACCATGAAGGCGATCCCCGGCAACCCGCCCAATATGGCCGCCCCGCCCGAGGGCTGCCCCTTCCGCCCGCGTTGCAATTACGCAGGCGAAGACTGCCGCGTGATGCCGCCGCTTGCGCCCTTCGCCGAACAGCGTGCCCGCGCCTGCCACCGTCCGATCGCGGAGGTCACCGCATGAGCCCGCTTCTGTCCGTTCGTGACCTACACGTGAAGTTCCCCATCACCCGCGCCGGGGACATGCCTTGGACCAAGCCGCGCTATCTGCATGCGGTGAACGGGGTGAGCTTTGATCTGGAGCCGGGCAAGACCCTCGGCGTGGTCGGTGAATCCGGTTGCGGGAAATCCACCCTCGCACGCGGGCTGATCCAGATGGTCCCGGCAACGGGGCAGGTGAACTGGCGCAATGAGACTGATCTGCTGTCCCTCAGCCCGCGCCAGATGAAACCCTTCCGTTCCGAGATCCAGATGGTGTTTCAAGACCCGCTGGCCTCGCTCAACCCGCGCATGACACTGGGCCAGATCATTGCCGAGCCGCTGAAGACCCATCGTCCCGACGTGCCCGCCAAGGAACGCCGCGCCCGTGTCGCGCAGATGATGGAACGCGTGGGCCTGCTGCCGCAGATGATCAACCGCTACCCGCATGAGTTCTCCGGCGGACAGTGTCAGCGTATCGGAATTGCGCGGGCGCTGATCGTCGAGCCCAAACTGCTGATCTGCGACGAGCCGGTCTCGGCCCTCGACGTGTCCATCCAAGCGCAGGTGATCGAACTGCTCAAAGAGCTTCAGCGTGATCTGGGGCTGGCGATGATCTTCATTGCCCATGACCTCAGCGTGGTGAAGAACATCTCGGACGAGGTGATGGTGCTCTTTTTGGGCCGCATCATGGAGAAGGCGCCCAAAGCCATGCTCTATGACCAGCCGCAGCACCCCTATACCCAAGCGTTGCTCTCTGCCGTGCCGATCCCCGATCCAATCGCGGAACGCGCCAAACAGATCGTGCCGATGACGGGCGACATGCCGTCACCGATGAACCCGCCGTCGGGCTGCGTGTTCCGGGGCCGCTGCCCCCGCGCGCAAGCCGATTGTGCCGAAGTGGTGCCGCAGCCCGATGGTGACTTGCACCGTGTAGCCTGCATCCACCCCGGTCCGATGCGCGAAAGCGAATTGCGTCAGCACGAGGTCAGCTAGGCTCATGGGCTTTGTCGGGGGCGGAATGGAACTCTGCCCCCACGCGCACGTTGCTCCTTTACCAAGATAGAGGAGAGACGACATGGCAAACGAAGACCAAGCCAAAGGCAAAGCAAAAGACATCGGTGGCAAGTTGAAAGAAGAAGCTGGCGACGCCACAGATAACGAAGACATGAAGCGCGAAGGCCAAGCCGATCAGGCCGAAGGCAAAGTGCAAAAAGGCCTCGGCGACGCGAAGGACAAACTGTCCGACTGATCGCGGGCTCAAAACCGATCTAATGCTTGCCCCCGGCCGTCGCGCCGGGGGCAAAGCGTTTCCGCGTAAGCCCCTAGCGCTTGATGATGATATAGAGCGCATGGACGATACCGGGCAGATACCCGAGCAGCGTCAGAAGTATATTGATCCAGAAATGCTTTCCCAGACCTTCCTGCAAGAAGACCCCGAGCGGGGGCAGCAGAATGGCGACGATGATCCGAATGATATCCATATGAATGTCCCGGCGTGCCGGGGTGCCTCCTTTATTATGACCGAAGCTGCCATCTAGCGCGGGGCGGTTGCCTTACCAGTCTTGCCGCAGGAGGGCGCCGCCCTAAAAAGATACCCAAGAAGGGCCTTTCCCCGATAGGCTGATGTCACGCACAGGTAAGGAACGGCCGATGGAACCCATCAGGATCATGTGGCGTCAGGTGACGGAGATGACGCGCGACACAATCGCGCTTCTGCCACAGATCGGGGTGGCGGTCCTTGTGCTCATCCTGACATGGGCGCTGGCAGCCGCCGGGCGCGCCTTGATCGGCCGGGCGCTAAGCCGGACCCGTCTGCGCCAAAGCCTGCAAGATCTCTTTATCCTACTCACCTCAATCGCGATCTGGGTTTTTGGCATTATGATCGCCGCCGTCATCGTGTTTCCGGGGCTGACCCCGGCGAGCATCCTTGCGGGGCTCGGCATTGGTTCGGTCGCCATCGGCTTTGCCTTCAAGGACGTTTTCGAGAACTTCCTCGCCGGGATTATCATTCTCTTCCGCCGCGAGATGCGCATGGGCGACCATATCGAATGCGAGGGGATCGAGGGTAAGGTTGCCCATATCGCCATCCGCGAAAGTCATATTCGCCAGACGGACGGGCAGTTGGTGATCGTGCCCAACGCGATGCTGTTCAAGAACCCTGTCTATGTACGCACCGATCAGAAGCACCGCCGGGTCACCATTATTTGTGGCATTGCTTATGACGTAGACGTCGACGAGGCGCGCGGCGTGATCACCAAAGCGGTAGAGGGCTGCGAGACAGTAGAGCAGGGGGACCACCCAATTCAGGTCTTCGCCCAAGAGTTCGCCGATTCCTCTATTAACTTCGAGGTCACTTGGTGGACTGGCTCGGCCCCGGTCGACCTGCGCCGGTCGAAGGATGAGGTCGTGACCGCCGTGAAGCGAGCCTTGGATGATGCAGGGCTCGAGATTCCCTTTCCCTACCGTACGCTAACCTTCAAAGAGCCACTGCCGCTGCAACAGGCAAATGAAGAAGAGTGAAGGGAAGGGGGCAGCGATTCACCCGATTCAGAGGTGAATCGCGCGCTCAATCTACCTTAGGGCCGCGATTGCCTCTTAGGATCAGCCTATCCGTGCCCCGTAAAGGCGGATAGTGATCTCTCTAATCATCCTATTTGGATGTAATTTCAACATGTTAGGCGTTGGTTCCAGAAAGTGCGCAGTTTTCTGAATTTTCTGCTTGCGGGTTTGGCGCACTAACCTTAGAACCCCCTCTACCGGCGGCGCAGAGATGCACCAACGGGGCGCCAGACGGGGCGGACGGCAGCGGAGACGCAGACGGACGGTTCGGAAAGCGGATAAAAATTTAGAGGTATCAGAGGCGGGGCGCGCCAAGAAGTTAGGGCGCATCTCAGTTTCTTTTGTCTCAACGCTGTTTGAAAATTTGATATCTGAAGAGATGTGTGGGCGGTTTGGTTCATTCGATGGATCAACGTCTGTATATCGCGCTCTTAGGG
>NZ_FNBP01000021.1 GCF_900102535.1 Sulfitobacter delicatus
CGGGCAGGGGGAAAGGCTCGGGGCGCAGGCCGTTTGCCGGCCGAAGCCTAGGGCGCGGTCCTGGGCGGGCGTGTCCTCGAGCAACCGCACGAGGTTACGAACGACCGGGATTCGCCACGAAACCGAACAATCGAAGACACTGGCCCTTGCGGGATATACTTTTCGGCTATATTATATATCCTGAAAGGATATGCACATGCCCCTCTACATCAAAGATCCGGACGTAGATAAGCTCGTTGACCGCTACCTTGCTGCTTCTGGCGCAAGGAACAAAACCGAAGCGGTTCGCACGGCCTTGCTCAACAGTATAGCGGCGTTGGAGAAGCAGGAAACCCTCGCGGAACGTGTAGCGAAGGTTCAGCGAAAGGCAGCCGAAGCAGGTCTGAAACCTCGCGAATCCGACGACAAGCCGTTCATGGATGAGCTGTGGGGTGATGACTGATGTTCATCGACGCCAGCGCGCTTTGCGCCGTCCTCTTGAATGAGGCGGAAGCCCCGGCAATGCTCAAAGCAATGGAACAAGCCCGAGGCAAGCTGATGATCTCGCCGGTTGTTCGGGTAGAAACGACGCTCGGGATCGCACGGGACTTGAAAGACAAGGAAGGCGCAACGCATATCAGCGAGGCGCACTTCGACAAGGCGAGCGAGCTTGTCGCAGACCTGATCCAATCACTTGGCGTTCGTGAAATGCACCTCACCGAAAGCATGGGCACGGCGGCTATCGCGGCGTTGAGGAAATATGGAAAGGTGGCCGGTCATCCGGCGAAGCTCAACATGGGCGACGCCCTCGCCTATGCCGCCGCTAAGGCGTTTCATGCCCCCTTGCTCTACAAAGGCGATGATTTTGCGAAAACCGATCTCGCATGAGGTCGGAAGAAAGGAGCTTTCGATGAAACTGATCGCGGCAAACCTAATGCGCAGCCTGCCAGCGGCGGCATACCTGATTGGCGCAGCAGCAGCCCATGCGCAGGAAGGCTCGGCTGACGATTGCGAGCTGGTGAGCGCGGCCATGTCGCAGATGGTGCAGGCGAACATCGCCAACATCGAAGTGACCGGCAACATGCTGCAAAATCAGGCTGCCATGCTGGCGCATCTGGCGACGAGCGGCGATGACGACGCCTTGGCGGCGGCGGCGGCCGTGACCGAGAACCTGGGCCAGCTTCAGGTGCCGAGCGGCCCGGCCATTACGGATGGGATGGCCGCGCTGCGGCGCATGTGCCCGGAGGGGTGAGGGGGCTGTCTGCCCCCGCGCCTGGCGGCGCTGCCCCGAGGATTTTTTGGGGAAAATGAAAGGGTCGGAGGAAAGGCTGGACAGCTCCGCTCTGTTTTCTCTGCCAGTGTTCTGTGATATTTCATGCTCATGCTGAACCCGTTCCGATCCCTTCTTGAACTCAGAGGCCGGTTCATCGCGAGTCGGAAAAAGCGCGAAAGCTGGGAAGAGCGCGTGGTCGATCCGATCTTGGCGAGCGGCCACGACCAACTCTTGACGGAGGTATATCGGCATCGCTCCCGAGCCGCATTGCTCTCGCTCCTGATCGGCATCTTCCCCCTTGTCGCTTTGGTTGCTTACGTTGTTTGGGATCTCAGCTTGCTCACCGATCGCACGTTTTACACGATAGTAGCTTTATGTGCTTTCGGCACATTCTGGACAGTCCGAGAGACCGTATATCATGCACGCCAGCACACAGCTAAATTAGAACTGTGGCTCGAAGGAAACCAAACATTCTTGTAGGGGGCTGTCTGCCCCCGCGCCTGGCGGCGCTCCCCCGAGGATATTTCAGGGAAGATGAAATGCAAAAAGGCCAAGCCCCGGAGGGCCTGGCCGTTGCAGCCGCCCTACTCGGGGCGGCGCTTGAGGGTGATCCCGACCTTCAGGAAGCCGAGGTTGATCGAGATCGTAAGGCTGAGGTCGATTGCGCGCAGCAGCTTGCGGATGGCACGGAGCCGGCGAGCGGCGATGCGACGAAGTTTGATGGAACGCTTGCGAATGAATTTCATGGTCTGTCTCCTGATTGAAAAAACGAGGGTAAGCATCAAGGGAACCCCCTCTATTTTGGGCTGATTTGAGGTGCGATTATTGCGCGAGGCTGGCGATTTGACTGGCGCAATATGAGGGTTTTGAGATGAGTAAACGGCGGGTTGGGCGGGGTTCCAAATACTCGGATGAGTTCAAGCGGCGGTTGGTGGCAGAGAGCCAAGCCGATGGTGTCAGTGTGCCGATGGTTTCTCGCCGTCATGGCGTGCCGACAAGCCGGATTTATTCGTGGCGCAGCGATGACAGGTTTCAACCCGATGGGTCTGATGATGCCGGGTTCATGCCTGTTGAGATTTCAGGCGGCGATCACGATGCAGTACCGATGCTGCCGGAAGCGCGGCCTACAGCCAGCTCCCGGATAGAGATCACGCTGGAGAATGGGCGCAAGCTGAGCGTTAGCGACGGGGTTGATGCTGGCTTTGTGCTGGAACTGGCGCGGGGGCTGGCGGCATGATCCCTGTTCTGGCGGATGCGAAGATCTGGCTGGCGGCGGGTGTGACGGACATGCGGCGTGGGTTCAACGGTCTGGCGGCACAGACCGCGCAGGTTCTGGCGGGCGATCCCTATTCCGGCCATCTGTTTTTGTTCCGGGGACGGCGAGGTGATCAGATCAAGATGATCTGGTGGGACGGTCAGGGTGCATGCTTGTTCACCAAGCGCTTGGAGCGGGGTCGGTTTGTCTGGCCCACGGCCAGCGAGGGTAAAATCAACCTGAGCCGCGCGCAGTTGGCCATGCTGATGGAAGGCATAGACTGGCGCATGCCGCAGAAGACATGGCGGCCCGCGATGGTGGGCTGAGGCAATGTTTTATGGGCTTTCTTGCTGTTTTGGGATTCCCCCTGATGTCCGATTTTGCTATGGAATGGCATGCGTAAGACCCCTCCAAATCTGGCTGATCTGCCACCTGACGTGCAGGCCTTTGTAGCCGCACAAGCGGCGGAACTGGCCCGTAAGGATGCGGAGTTGTTGGGCCAATCGTTGAGCCATGCCTCCGCCCAAAAACGCCTCAAGGATGAGATGGAAGCCGCCCTTGCTGCCGAGCGCACCGCCCATGCGCGGGCCATCCAGAGCCGAGATACCCTCATTGCTGATCTGCGCTTGCAATTGCATGGTCACAAAAAGCACCGCTTTGGGTCAAAGTCGGAAAGCAGCGCGCAACTGGCGCTGGAACTGATCCTCGAAGAGTTGGAGATCGAGCAAGCCGCAGAGACTGAAGGTGATGGTGAGGGCCAGACGTCTTCCGAGGCAGACGTCCCAAAGCCGCCGCGCACCCCGCGCAAACGCAAGCCTTTCCCAAAGGGGCTTAAGCGGGTCAAGAAGACCATCACCCCCGGTGAGACCTGTGAAGACTGTGGTGGCCGCTTCAGGGAGCTGGGAACAGATGTTCTGGAAGAGTTGGAATATGTTCCAGGCCATTACATCGTCAATCAGATCAACCGCCCGCGTTTGGCCTGTAGCTGCTGTGACAAGGTGGTTCAGGCGGAGATGCCAAGCCGCCCCATCCCCAAGAGCTTTGTGGGTCCCGCGCTGATGGCGCATATCCTGTGCTGCAAATACGGCTATCACCTGCCGCTCTATCGCCAAAGCCAGATGTTTGAGAACGAAGGCATCGACCTGAGCGGATCGCTCATGGCCCTCTGGGTGGGCAAATGCACCAAGCTGCTTGAACGCGTGGCAGATGCCATCCGTGACCATGTGTTTGAGGCACAAGCCATCTTCATGGATGATACCACGGTCAAGCTGCTCCAGAAGGGCAAAGGGCGTGGCAAAAACAAGAGCAAAACCGCACGGCTATGGGTCTATGCCCGAGATGAGAGCGCCTGGTCCGGGGCCGCGCCACCCGCCGTGTGGTATCAGTTCTCCACCAACCGAGGTGCGGAACACCCGAGCGAACATCTCAAATCCTACACGGGCTACGCCCATGCGGACGCCTATGCAGGCTATAACGATGCCTACCGCACGGGGCGCATCAAGGAGATGGCCTGTATGGCCCATGTGCGACGGGAGTTTTATGCCCTGTATGAAAGCCTGAAGCTGCCTGTGGCGGGCGAAGCGGTCTTGCGCATTCGAAAGCTCTATGACGTTGAAACACAGGCACGGTTCCTACCACCCCATGAGCGCGTGGCCCTGCGTCAGGAACTCGCCAAGCCCATCTTTGATGATCTGGAGATCTGGCTCAAGGAGCAGTTGGGTAAAATCTCCGGCAAGACGCCACTGGCTAAGGCCATCCGATATGCCCTCGCGCGCCTGCCAAAGGCACGGCCTTATCTCGACAACGGCTTCTTGGAAATCGACAATAACACAGCCGAGCGGGCAGTGCGTCCTGTGGCCGTTGGAAGAAAGAACTACCTCTTCATGGGGTCAGAGGCAGGCGGCAAATCCGCAGCAATCGCCTATACTCTCATCGAGACCGCAAAGATGAACAACGTCAATCCCGAAGCCTGGCTCGCTTGGGTGCTCGAACGCATCCAGGATCATCCCGTCAATCGCATCCCCCTGTTGCTACCTTGGGCATCTCAGGGCATGATCAACGCGCAGAATGCTGAGGTCGGGGATCAACACGCCGCCTGATCAAACTTTTCATTGACGCCTATGGAGGTAAAATGGCTTGGGTTTACTTGTTCTTTGCGGGTCTTCTTGAATGTGGGTGGGTAATTGGTCTGAAATACACTCAAGGCTTCACGAAACTTCAGCCATCTGTCCTGACCGTGCTCGCAATGATCGCAAGCTTCTGGCTCTTGGCTGAAGCAATGAAAGACATTCCCGTAGGTACTGCATATGCCGTTTGGGCAGGTATTGGGGCTGTGGGCGTTGCTATTATTGGAATGACCATCTTGGGAGAGCAAAAAGACTTGGCTCGTGTCGCCTGTCTTCTCTTGATTGTTGCTGGGATTGTTGGGCTGAAACTGGTCGGAACCACGGCCAATCATTAGCGCCGAATGACAATCAACGAGCTGCTATGATCACAGTGCAGAGGGGCTTCCCTGGATGCTTACAATGCGGATACACTTTCGAGGAAATGCTCGGTCAGCATGACATTGACATCTACCATGTCGAGACATTGCGGGAGCTGGCCGAGAAGTTTGTAGATGAAGGGCTTTACGGTGAAATCCCAGAGAGCTTGCAGTATTACTGTTTCTCCTACGACACCCCCTCCAAACTTGTCGATCTGATCAATATAGCGCTTCAATGCACCAAAGATACGGCTGGGCCGGTCCGCATATCCCGGCGCGCGGGTTTCGAGCGTCTTTGCGCTTGTGGCAAGGCCTCGATCTTCGTCGAAGAAATCGAACGTCTTGAAGTTGTCGGGCGTGCGCTCTCCCAAACCGCCCAATCGTTCCAGGTGATCCTACCACGGTCCACCCTGCTCCCTGATCGGCCCGCCCCAGGTGAGGCCGGAGTTTTCGATGACGTCCCAGTCAGGATCAGAGGGCAAGCGGCGCGCCTCTGCCGCCTCATGCAGAAGCGCGTCGCGCATGTCGTCCGCGTCCTGCGCGTCACAGCTCGGCCCGCGCCGCCGCAACGCACCAAAGCAACGAAGAGGCCGTCAACAAGAACGGAGTCTCGCCGGTCTGAAAGCCGCTCAGCAAAGGTTCACCCGAAGAAGCTCTTGGTTGAACGAGATTTGTAAAGATCAGCTCGCGTGACAGGCGCCACCCGGAAAATGTGTAGACAGGCCGACCCAAGTTTTTCCCGGATGGGAAAGGGTAAGAGTTCTGGCTTGTCGTTCCCCTGACTAGGCGGCCCCGTTTATGTCTGCGGCCAGTTCCTCCAGACTCTTTTTTGTGATCTGGATGATTTCTCGCACGTCATTCGCGCCCACTATCAATGGCGGACAAAATGCCATCGCGTCTGTCATATTACGTGAGATGAGGCCGTTGCGCAGCATGATTGCGTTCATTTGGGCGCCGAGTTTTCCAGGGGCAAAATCGCCTGATTTACCCTCTGGGGCGATCAATTCAAGTGCGCCTATGAGGCCAATGCCACGTGCCTCTCCAACGAGAGGGTGGGACGTCAGGTCGGTCAATCCAGCTTGCAATTCTGCACCGCGTTCGGCGGCATTGGCCACAAGATCGCGCTCTTCGATAATCTTGATGTTTTCCAGCGCTACGGCTGCGCCGACGGGGTGGCCACCGCCCGTATAGCCATGCCCCAGAACACCGATGCGCCCGCTTTCGTCGGCGATTGGCTGATAGACCCGATCGTTGATCATGAAAGCCGAAAAGGGGAAATAGCTGGAGGTGATCTGCTTGGACATGGTGAGAATGTCGGGCTTTATGTCAAAGGTTGTAGAGCCAAACATGTTTCCCGTACGGCCAAAACCGCAAATCACTTCATCTGCGATAAGAAGGATATCGTATTTCGCCAGAACCGCTTGGATTTTCTCCCAGTAGGTCGCCGGAGGAACAACAACACCGCCCGCGCCCATGACAGGCTCGGCGATGAATGCGGCTACAGTTTCGGGGCCCTCTGATTGGATCATATCATCAATATCTTGGGCACAGCGTGACGCAAAAGCTTCTTCGCTTTCGCCGTCCTGACCTTCGCGCCAGTAGTGCGGGCAAGTGGTGTGCAAGATGCCCTCCATCGGCAGATCGAAGGACTTGTGGTTATAGGGCAGACCCGTCATCGACGCGGCGGCGACTGTCACGCCGTGATAGCCGCGCAGGCGCGAGATGATCTTCTTTTTCTCGGGCTTGCCGAGCGCGTTCGAGCGATACCAGACCATCTTGACGATCGTATCGTTCGCCTCGGAGCCCGAGTTGGTATAGAAAACCTTGCTCATTGGCACGGGGGCTATTTCGATCAGCTTTTCAGCAAGATCAATCGCCGGACCATGCGAGCGGTGCGAGAAGTTGTGGTAGTAAGGCAGCTTTTGCATTTGCCGGCTGGCGACATCCACAAGGCGTTGTTCGTTGAACCCGACTGCCACGCTCCAAAGGCCGGACATGCCCTCGATATAGCGGTTGCCGTTTGAGTCGGTGACGTGGATTCCCTCGCCTGATTCAATGATCAGCGGACCAATTTTTTCATGCGCTTCGGCATTGGTATAGCTGTGAAAATGATAAGCGATATCACGGGCTTCGTCTGAATTTGGTCGCACATCCATGGCAGGCATCACTTCTTGTAAGTTGGCGTTTTTCACGCGGCAGGGGGCCGCGATTTGCCCTCAGTGCTATCGCCGCTTTCTTGCTTTTAGCAAGCAGTTTTGTTCCGAGCATCCTGTCTGCGGGCCAGCGAGGCCGCCCATTTGAAGCAGAAACGCCCGCCGGGATTTCGGTCGTGGTTTGAGGACACTTCCATCCTGTGATTCTGTTTGGATGCTTCGTTTTTTTGAAGCGCAGCGGCCGTGAATCTTGGGGAAAATGCGGCCCAATCCCGCTCAGGTTGTTGCCTTCGCAGCTTTCCGTTTCACAAAACCAAGACCCGATTTGGCGGTGTTCTCGCGCTGCAAATGGTTGGTAAAAATATGTTTTAGTTAGATATTTAGGATTTTCCAGGGCCTTTCTGGGCCCGATGAAAGAATCGCAAGTGCGCGAATTGACACGTGACACAAGAGTTTGTGCGTTTTTTGCCAAAGTGGTTTGCCGGAACGATGCTACGATTATTTTAACACATGAGACAGTTGTGTTTACGCCATTTGTGTTTGGGGGACGTTGGATGAATCAGAAGGACAAAGCTGCAAAAAAGCTCATGACTGCCACCCAGTGGCAGGCGGCTGTCTCAGATACGTTCTTTCCCCTAGAGACCACGATGGCGGATGACCAGTCCTTTTCAGGTGATCTCAATACTTGGAGCCTCGGTATCGTCGGTCTGTCGCAGATGCGTTGCGACGGCATTCTATACAAAAGGCACAAGCGGCACTTTCTGGACGAAGTTGAAAGCAGTCTGCTGATTACCATTCCAAGATTGGGGACGGTCGGCTTTGACCAGAATGCCCGCCAGGCGAAATGTTCACCGGGCGAGTTTTTGGTCGAACGGGGCGATTTGCCCTACGAGTTCTGGCATGAACAGACGAACGAGCTGTTGGTGCTGAAGGTGTCTTCCGAAAGCGTGCGGGCCCGCATCGGCCCAACAGACCGTTTGGGCGCGCTGAGTTTTGATGGCACAGCCGGTGTGGCCAGTTATTTTCTGGATACCGTCAAGACAACGGCGCTGCACGTCGATTTGCTTGATGAGCAGGCGCGCGCGGCCGCTGGCAAGCACATCCTTGATCTGCTGTGCCTCTCAATCCGCAAAGATGACCGTGTGCTGGACAGCGAAACCTCGACAATCCGCGCAGCACATCTGCACCGCGCAGAACAGTTTATCCGCAACAACCTCTTCAATGAGAATCTCTCCTCAAGCCTTGTGGCAGAGGCCTGCAATGTGTCGCAGCGCTATCTGCAACAATTGTTCTCGGAGTCGGGCCGGTCGGTTTCCGGGTTCATCCGCGAAAAGCGTCTGGTGCGCGCGCGCGAGGACCTGAGCGTCGAAGGGGCCATCACAATTGCCGAGATAGCCCATCGGTGGGGGTTTTCGGATCAATCCCAGTTTAACAAAGCCTATCGTGCGCAGTTCGGCTGCACACCGACCGAAACGCGCAAAGCCGCGCAGTAAGGCCAGAAGTCGGCCCCTCCATAACCCTTAGCTAAAACCGAAAATCTCCAAGTAGGGTCGGCTTTCGCCGGCGCCTTCCTGATGCCCTGTTGTCTTTTGAAGGATGTAGACATGGATAGTGCCCCGAGAGGTGGTGTAATTTGTTCTCCGGCTGGGTGTTGAGCCGGTTTACAGGGCGGCGATTTTCGCCGGGTCCATGGTGTTATCCTCGCAGATGGTGGCGACAGTTTCCAGTGTCATGTAGCGACGGGTGACGGCCCATTCATCGTTCTGCTCCAGCATCAGCGCGCCGACGAGGCGCCTTATGGCGGCTTCATTCGGGAAAATGCCGACCACATTGGTACGGCGCTTGATCTCTTTGTTGAGGCGCTCAAGCGGATTGGTTGAATGGATTTGCCGCCAGTGAGCCTGCGGAAAAGTCTTGTAGGCCAGCACGTCGTCTTCAGCGCGCAGCATCAGCTCAGCGAGCTTGGGATGGCGTGGCTGGAAGGCCTCGATCAGCTTGGCCCAGTGCTCTTTCGAGTCTGCCAGCGTGTCTTGATCAAAGGCCGTCCTGAGCGCAGCTGTGACAATGGGGCGGTCTTTCTTGCCGACGCAGGCCAGCGCATTGCGCATGAAGTGGACGCGGCAGCGCTGGATGGTAGCACCCAGCACTTTGGCGGCTGCGGCCTTCAGGCCCTTGTGTTCATCCGCGATGATCAGTTTGACACCGCGAAGGCCACGGTCGGCCAGAGCGCGTAGGAATTCATCCCAGAACACCTCGGCTTCGCTGGGCTGGATGGCGATGCCCAATACCTCGCGCCGCCCGTCGGTGTTGACCGCAACCGCCACTATGGCTGCAACACTGACGATCCGCCCGGAACGCCGCACCTTGATGTAAGTGGCGTCCAGCCAGAGGTAAGGCCATTCGCCCTCCAACGGTCGATCAAGAAAGGCATCAACCCGTTCGTCGATCTCGCTGCACAGGCGCGAGACCTGGCTTTTGGAAATGCCTGTCATACCCATTGCCTTGACCAGATCGTCCACTGAGCGCGTCGAGACGCCCTGAATATAGGCTTCCTGTATCACCGCCGTCATAGCCTTTTCCGAAGCGCGACGGGGCTCCAAAAACTCCGGAAAATATGACCCCTTGCGCAGCTTCGGGATCTGCACAGCGACGGCCCCGGCGCGGGTTTCCCATCGGCGCGGGCGATACCCGTTTCGGTGGTTCAAGCGCTCATTTGAGCGTTCATGTGCTTCGGCACCGCACAGTTGGTCAACATCGAGGGCCATCAGCCGGTCGGCAACGAAACCCAGCATCTCGGCCAGAATCTGGTGGTCGGCGGTCTCCGAAAGAAGCGCTTTCAACGCGGCTGTTTCTGATATCATATCCTTGGTCATGGGGGTTCTCCTTGATCGGTAGGTTAGGTGTGCAACCCAAACCCTACCGGAGAACGTCCATGGCCGCCCAGCAACCCGCGCGGGCTTCGCCTGAGCTACGCGTGGCTCCACTCAGCCCGCGCTACCGTCGGAATTACACCACGCCCGGGGGCACTACCTAGACATGAAGAATACCAGAGTTGCCGTAGATGTGGGTGGGACGTTTACCGACGTCGTCATCATGGACGAAACAACGGGTGCGATCCGCATCGAAAAGACGTCATCGACACCGGATGACCCGATGGTTGCCATTCTCAACGGGATTGATCAGGGCGGCATCGACCTCAGCGAGGTGTCGATGTTTTCGCACGGGACAACCGTGGCAACAAACGCGCTGATCACACGTAATTTGGCGCGTTCTGCGATGATCTGCACCGAAGGGTTCCGCGATGTGGTCGAAATCCGCCGGGCCAACAAGGAGGATCTGTGGGACACCTACAAAGATGTGGCCAAACCCTACATCCCGCGTCGGGACCGTCTGACCGTCCGTGAATGCGTTGATGCCAATGGCACGGTTCTGGAAAAGCTGGACGAACAAGAAGCGCTGCGCATCGCGCATGTTTTGAAGAAGCGCAAAGTCGCCTCTGTTGCTGTCTGCTTTATGAACTCTTACACCAATGGGGCCAATGAAGAGCGGATGCGAGACATTCTGCTGAGTGTGATGCCGGATGTGCCGGTGTCGATCTCTTCACAGGTCCTGCCGGAGATTTTTGAGCACGAGCGTTTCTCGACAACGATGGCAAACGCGGTCGTGTCGCCTTCGGTCGTTGATTATGTAGCGCGCCTTGAGGGTAAGCTGGCTGACGGCGGCTACGAACGCGATCTGCTGTTGCTGCACACGGGCGGCGGCGTGATGACCCCGGCCAGCGTTAAAGACTTTGCCGCGCGTCTGGCAGGATCGGGCATTGCCGCGGGCGCGATTGCCAGCCGCTTTATTGGCAACCTTTGCGGGTTTGACAATTCTATCGGTTTTGACATGGGCGGGACCAGCACGGACGTATCCTTGGTGTATGAAGGCAAGTCGCGTGTCACCAAAGACTGGTATATCGAATATGGCTATCCGATCCGGTTCCCGTCGATCGAAGTGCTGACCATCGGTGCGGGCGGCGGATCTCTGGCGTGGAAAGACGAAGGCGGGTCACTGCGCAACGGACCGCAATCGGCGGGCGCCTTCCCTGGGCCTGCCTGCTACAAGAATGGCAACGAGGTTGCCACAAACACCGATGCAAACGTCGTGCTGGGCCGCCTTGGCACATCGCTCGCGGGGGGCAAGATTACCCTTGATCCGGCGCTTGCGGAAGCATCGGTCAGAGAGACTGTGGCCGAGCCTTTCGGAATGGAGCTGCACGAAGCCGCCGAAGCCGTGGTTGCGGTTGCAAATGCAAATATGGCCAATGCGGTGCGTTTGCTGTCGATTAGCCGAGGTTATGACCCACGGGACTTCGCGCTTGTGGCGTTTGGCGGAGCCGGGGCGTTGCATGGTGCGGCAATTGCCAAGGAGTTGTCGATCCCGACTGTCATTATCCCGCCCAATCCGGGTGTGACATCGGCTCTGGGTTGCCTGCTGGTCGATATCCAGCACGACTTCTCAGACAGCTTCATGGCTGCTGCGGCTGATACCAAGCCGGAGGATTTGGAGGCCGCCTTCGAGCGGCTGGAGGCCATGGCCGCTGATCGTTTGAAGCACGAAGGCGTAGCGCCCAAGGACATTGTCATGCAGCGCACGGTCGAGATGATGTATCAGGGCCAATGGCGTGCCTTGGCAGTATCTGCGCCGTCCAAGGTCACCGATATTGAGGCCTTGATCGACGGGTTCCACAGCGAACACCAGCGCGAATTCAACTTCCGCCGGGATGACGCACCGGTGTCGATCTTCCGTGTGGGGCTGACGGCGACGGGTATGGTTCCCAAGGCCGAGCTGCAAAAGCACGAGGTGAGGAAGAACAAGCCCAAGACCGACAAGACACGCGATGTCTGGTTTGACGGCAAGGCCCACACGGCGATGATTTTCGAGCGTGAAAACCTGACCGCCGGTGCGACCTTTGATGGCCCCGCCATTGTCGAGCAGTTCGATTCAACCACCGTAATTCCGCCGAACACGACTGCTGAAGTCGATCAATACATGAACATTCTCATCCGAGTGCAGGAGTAATACTATGAGTGATTCAAAAGCCCTAGATCCCGTCACGTTTGAAGTTCTCAAGAACTCCTTCATCACATCCGTTGACCAGATGGCCGAGCAGATGCTGCGCACCTGTTACTCCTTTGTGATCTACAACCGCGACTTTTCAAACGCGCTGCATGATGCCGAAGGCAATTCGGTTGCGCAGGGCAACGATGACATCGCGGTGCACGTCGGCACGCTGCACTTTACCTGCAAAGACGTTATTCGCGTCTTCAAGGGCGACATGATGCCCGGCGATGTCTACGCAATCAACGATCCTTACGCAGGCGGCACGCACTTCAGCGATGTCCGTCTGGTGCGACCGATCTTTGATGAAGACGAGCTGATCGGGTTTTCGCAGTCAAACGGGCACTGGTCTGATCTGGGTGGCTCTGTGCCCGGTTCGTTTGATGTGACGGCGAAAGACATGTTCCGCGAGGCGGTTCGGATCACACCTGTCCGGCTGTTCCGTGCCGGCGATTTTTGTTCCGACGTTGCCAACCTGATCGCAAACAACACACGCGACCCCGCGTCGATTATCGGTGACATCCACAGCCAGGCACAGGCCACGCAGGTGGCCGAACGTGAAATCCTGCGGCTGGTGCGCAAATACGGGCGCGAGCAGGTCAAGCAGGGCATGAACGAGGTGCAGGACTACGTTGAACGCGCCGTGCGCCAGCGTATTGCGGCGCTGCCCGACGGCACATGGAAATCCGTCGACTACATCGACCGGGACCCGTCAGGCGGCGAGGGGATGATCCCGATCCACATCAAGATGACAATCAAGGGTGATCAGATTCACTACGATTTCGAAGGCAGCCACCCGACGATTGGTTCGATGTACAATTCCGCGCCGGGAGCCACATTCTCGGCTGTCGTCGCGGGGATGAAGACCTTCTTTCCTGACCTGCCGTTGAACTCCGGCTTCTATCGGATGCTCTCTGTCGCTGCGCCGGAAAATTCGGTGGTCAGTGCCCAGTGGCCCACGGCGGTCACCGGCTTCCTGATGCTGTTTGAAAAGATCATGAACTCGGTTTTCGAGATGTGGTCGGAGATCATGCCGGAGCGCGCCATCGCCTGTGCATTCAATCTTGAATACCTGTTGGCGGGGGGCACGGACAAGCGGCGCGAGGAGGACTCTACATTCATGTTCTACGAATGGCTCCCCGGCGGTTGGGGCGGACGGCGCGGTAAGGATGGCAGCGACGTCACCACAGCCTGCTTCGGAACCGGGCTCATGTCTCAGCCCAACGAAGGCAACGAGCGGGTCAACCCGACCCGGACGCTTGAATTTCAGATCAAAAAAGACAGCGCAGGCCCGGGCAAATGGCGCGGAGGGACAGGGGTGCAGAAAACCTCCCTGCTTCTGGAAAGTGAAAAATCCGTCATGTCCTATGTCTGCGACCGCGAACGCGCCGTCGTCTGGGGTGTTGATGGCGGTTTGCCCTCCATGCCGCATGGTCTGACCATCAAACGCGCCGGCTCGGACACGCACGAATGGCTTGGGTCTGTCTTCTCTGACTTCCCGATGTATTCGGGAGATGAGTTTGCGCGCCCGACCGCGGGGGGCGGCGGCTTTGGCGACCCACTTGAACGCAAGACAGAGGCTGTTCTGACGGATGTGGTGGATGACTATGTCTCTATCAAACGAGCCGCGTTGGACTATGGCGTTGTGATCAAAGAGATTGATGCGGACTTGTGTGAATATGAGGTCGATGAGGCCGAGACCGAGAAACTGCGGGCGCATATTCGTGAAAACCGCGTGGCTTGGGCCCGCATTGATCCTGAAAAGGTTGCCGAGATGTATCGCAAAGGCGAGATCGACGCGATGGACGCCGTGAGACGCTATGCGGTGATCCTGGATTGGGAAACCGGCGAGCCGCTGCCCAAGACGATCGAACAGTTCCGCGAGAGTTTCGAGCGGCGCAGCGTGGCGCACTGGACCTAGTGAGCATCACCAGGACCCACAGCCGCCATCGGTTGGCGGCTGTGGCGCACAACGGTCGGAACAGGAACGCGAAGGATAAGATTTTGTCATTGGAACTGGAATCAATCAGCGTTGCGTTTGGTGGCTTCAAGGCTCTGGATGACGTGACGATTTCGCTAAAGAAGGCGGAAATTGTCGGGTTGATCGGCCCCAACGGAGCAGGCAAAACCACCTGCGTCAACATCATCACAAACGAGGCTCGGTGACACGGCGGGAAAGGCGGGCCGTCAACACGCGCGCAGCGCCCCGAAGGGCTTGGTGTTGACGGCTCGCCGCGCCGTGTAGAGTGGCCGCTGTTTTTCAAGGAGGCAGACCCTGCACCTTCGCAGGGGGTCCAGTGTCGCATTGCCGCTTGTCGGCGGTTCGGAGCTGAAGGCTGTGAAGCGCGATCGGCCGCCCTCTCGATGGGGGCGGCCGATTGGTCGGGGCGCAGCGCCGCGCCCGAAGGGCAGGCGGGCCGCGAGGCCCGCCCGGGCGGTCAGCCCGCCTGTTGCCGCTCCATCTGCTTGCGGATCATGTGGGCCAGGTTGGAGAAGTTGTCGCAGGCCAGCTTCACGCCGTGGCGGGTTTCGCCGCTATTGGTCTCGTAGCTCTCGGAGCGGATGGTGCCGGTCGCACGAACCAGGTCGCCTTTGACGGTGTTTTCCTTGACCCATTTGATGACGTTCTCGTTGAAGATGCTCACGTCGTTCCAGAAGGGTTTCGACTGAAAGTCGCCGTGATTGTCCTTGCGGCCATACTCGGCGGCGATGGAAACCCAGAGGACGCCGTTGCCTTCCTTGATCTGACCGACCCGACCGATGATTTCGAACTCTGCGAAGGTATTCATTTTTAGTCTCCTTGGTATCTTAGTGTTTCGATGAAAAACGGTCATGCTGGTCCTCGATGCGATCAAACCAAAAATCGGAGGGTCCGCAAAGCGGAAACCGATTTTTTGATTGAAGGGCGGGGCGTTAGCCCCGGACGGTCGCTAAGAGAGGAACAAGCAATGTTCCGTTTGAGAAACACGGGCCAAGGAGACGGGTGAATACCTGGGTTGCACGAATTTCAGTGTCGGTTCCAGATCAAGGAAGGCAGCGGCGTGTGGATCTCGACAGAGGCTCGATTCATACTGCAAGGACAATCACGGCGACGGTCGAAACCTGGGGCGACGGATGCTCATCTGCGCAGCGGCAAATGGGTCAAGGGAAACCCGATGGCGGCCTAGCGACAACTGGCACAGGAACGGAAGAGGGCAGAGCGGCTTGCTAAACTGGCGGCGAGAAACTGGATCGAGACGCGGACGACATGCGCGACGCAGGCGCTTGTTTGGAGTTGCGGCAACAGGTGCGATGATCGTCGCGGCCTTGCTGTCGATCGACACCGGGACGGCGGCGGAGCCGATCAATCCGGCTTCAGTCTATGTGATCGACGGCGACACGATTCATCTGGGCGGTGAGCGGTTCCGGCTGGTCGGTCTCGACACGCCGGAAACCTACGATCCGCAATGTGCATATGAAAAGGCGCTTGGTGACGAGGCGACGAGGCGCTTGCGCGAGCTGATCGGCTCGGGCGAGCTGGTGGAACTGATCGTGTTGCCGGGCCGTGACCGATATGACCGAGGGCTTGCGCGGCTTTACATCGGTCGTGCGGACGTGGCCGGTATCCTGATCGGGGAAGGGCTGGCGCGGGAATACAATGGGGGCAGGCGGCAGGGCTGGTGCTGACGGCCAAGCCGCGAAGCGGCCCCTGCGCGGGTAGCGCAAGGCCGGTGCGGCGGGGCGCAGTCCCGCCGCACCGGGCATCACCCTCGACGCGGCCCCTTTCGGAACCATCCCATGACGATAATCGTGATGCCGATGGCGAGCAGGTAGAGAACGGCAATCATCCAGATCAGCATGAACGCCTCGCCAAGCTGCCGGGTGAATGTCCGTTCCGCGCCGAACAGGAAATGCTCGGACCCGCTCATGGCCCATCCCATGACGATGCCGAATCCGAGGGCAGGCAGGAACACAGTCAGGAAGGCCAGCATATAGCGGTTGATCGTCGGTCGCCCGCCGCGCCAGCAGGCCCGGACGACACGGCCCGGCCGAAAGACGATCTCGGCCATGCGATACTGAAGCAGATCGAGTCTATCCTTGAAGGTGGTTTCGTCGTCGTCGTGCATTTTCGTCCTGAATGTCGGTCCCTGGAAAAAAGAGGCCCCGCGCGAGCGGGGCCAGTGTTATCCTCACCACAAGGATATTCTCAAATAGCTGGCCTGCCCGGCGTCAAAGATGCGCGCGGCGGCTCCGAATTTCGTTCGACAGGTTGGCGGCTTGCGCAAAGCACCCGAAGGCGATGGCTGTGCCGATCCAGTAAATCAGATTGGGGACGTTGAACCCCGCGAAGAACGCGATGCAAGCGGCGATCACGAAGGCCGCGCCAGCAGCTCCGACAAAGAACCAGTTCCACATCTTGCCGATCAGATCGGCAATGATTTCTTCAGCGTGAGCGCGGCGATCAAACATCTAAGTTCTCCTTTAGTTCCAGTCGTAGCACAGTAGATCAGCTCTCGCCAGCACCATGAATATCCCTCAGAACAAGGCCAGTTGCTCGGGCTGTGGTCGAATACCGACGCGCCCGCGTGGGTCAATGATCCAGCCGTCGCCGTCGCGCAGGATGCTGGCGTCAGGTCCGTGCTGGTCGATGAAGACGCGATCCGCCTCCACCTTGCGGCTATGATGAAAGTCGCTCGCCATGTGTCCGCTCGGGCGGCGGCACCAGACGCCGGGCGCTCTGCCGCAATCGGGGCAGCGCACGGCAAGGACCGGATGACGGTGGGCGGTGAAATCAGGCATGGGCGTTCTCCAATTCTCCGAGGCGAAGGAATAGCTGCGAGGCCAACACGCGATCCTGGGCGGCGCGGTCGCGATCCTTGTTCTTCGATGCCGCCAGTTGAAGATGGTGATAGGCTGCGTGACGTTCCGCCAGCGGGTGACGGTCAGGATCGGCGGCAATCTCCCGCGCCTTGAGGATCGTCACGATCAGGTCAGATGAAGCGAACAGGTTCGCGATCCTCGCGCCCGAGGCGTCGGTGCGCGACAGCGGGAAAGGCGGGCGTTTCAAGTCGATCCTGCCTTGGCTGTAGCTGTGCAGGACGCTCAACAGATAAGACGGGTCGGCGGGGTATGGGGCGCAGTCCCATGCCCGCCGCACGGCGCGGCGCTCATCGCCGGGCAGGGCGTCGATCTGGCGGCGGGCTTCATGCCACTTCTCTGCCCTTGCGCGACGGTCCCTGACTTCCTGTTCGGACCATGCCTGTGCGCGGTCTGCCATAACGCGGTCCTCGCTCGGCTGTGCCTCGGCAATCTGATCGGCCAGCAACGGAAGGGCCTCACGCTCAAGGCGCTGTTTCCGGCGCAGCGCGGCCCGCTTGCGGGGCGTGTCGGTGAACGGGTGGCGGGGTGAACGCTTGCATCTCATGGGAACCTCCATCGGTGGGCGGGGCGCTGACGCCCCGCCCTCGATCTCACTTCATGCCTTCGGGCAGCCATGCGCCGATCTTCGCGGCCTGCTCGTCTGTGACGCCGAGGGCGCTGCGCAGATCGTGGTCGCCACGGAACAGGGCTTCCAGCTTGTCGGCCTTCTCGCCCTTTTTCAGCTTGGCGAAGCTGGTGGCGGTCGGGTGATCGTCGGACAGGTCCAGCAGATCGCGCCACAGATCGTTGAGATAGGGGCCACCGACGCGGGAAAAGAAGTTCGCCGCATTGGGGGTCCAGACTTCGCGGATATTCGGCTGCGTCTCCTTGTCGATCATCGCGGCCAGCTTCTCGTCGCCGCCCCGATATTGAGCGGCAAGGAACCGGACCAGTTCACCGCGCACATGCTCCGGGCCTTTCTTGCGAAACGCGCGGAAGGATGCGCCAAGGTCTTTCGCATCCCACATATCGCGCGGCGGGTTGCTGGTCAGGCGCTCGTCAAGGGCATAGCCCTCAGCCTCGGTCGAAGGCCAGTTCGGAACCTCGGTCGTGGCGATGCCAAGCGGATCGTTCCAGCGCAGGGCGTGGCTCAACTGGTAGGCCAGAAGGTCAATCAGCAGATCGGGATCGCGCAACACCGCATGTTGCCGTGCGCCCTGTGCGACACGGGACAGGTCGTCGCGCAGCTTCTGGCTGATGGGGGATTTCGGCTCGGCCTCGGCGCTCGAATGGCTGGACTTGCGCAGGAAACCGGCCTCGATGGCGGCGGCTCGGTCCTCGCGCGTCACCAGCCCCTCGGCGGTCTGAACCTCGCCGCTCTGGTTGACGTAGACAAGGACGCCCGAAACGGCCTTCTGTTCGGCGCTGAATGCACCATCCAACACGGCTTGCAGCGCCGCCAGTTCGGCCTCACCCTCGGCGTCCAGAACCTCACCTTCGGCCAATTCCGCCAGTTCGTCGTAACGCTCTGACTGCTCTTCGGTGAGCGTCCCTTCATCCCGATAGATGCGGTCCAGCTTCCGTTCCTCGATCTCGTAGTAACCGAGATAGGTGGTGTCCATCGCCTCGGCCCATTTCCAACCGTCGCCGGTCAGGGCCTCGGCGGTGGCATTCAGCTTCGCCTTGAACAGTTCGTCCAGCAAGGCAACATCATCGAAATAGGTCTGATCTGCGAAAAGGTCGCCAGTGACGCGCCCGCCCTCGGCCTCGTAAGCCTCAAGGCCAACAAACTTCACGCGCCGATCCGTGCTGCGCACCGAGTCCGGTTTGAGCATCTGCTTGATCTGGTGATCGCTGTAGCCCTCGCCCCGCACCTTTTCCAGCACGGCCAGCGTGTTCGCCTCGTCCTCGCTGACGGTGAAGGCGGCGGCGTTCGACAGGGTGATTTCCCCGGCCTTCAAGGCGTCCAGAACCGACACCGGCAGGCTTGCCAGCTTCAAGCGGCGATAGACGTGCTTTTCATTGACGCCGAACGCGATGGCGATGGAGGGAACCGGAACGCCCCGCTCGGCCATGCTGCCATATTCGCGGATTTCATCGGCGGCATGGGGTTGCTCGCGGTGGTGGTTCTCGCTCGATGCCCAAATCTCGGCGGTCGCCTGATCGGGCGCGATCTTCACGGAAACCGAAGCGAAGCGCGGATCGTCTTGCAGCAGAGCCAGGGCGCGAAGCCTCCGGCCTCCGGCCACGATGCCAACCTTGCCGGTTTCATCGCGCAGCCCTGCGAGGTTCTGGATCAGGCCAAGCTGGCGGATATTC
This sequence comes from Sulfitobacter delicatus, assembly GCF_900102535.1. Taxonomy (GTDB): domain Bacteria; phylum Pseudomonadota; class Alphaproteobacteria; order Rhodobacterales; family Rhodobacteraceae; genus Sulfitobacter; species Sulfitobacter delicatus. Next base: position 19,404 of record NZ_FNBP01000021.1, read on the forward strand.
TCTGCCAGTGCCTCGATCCCCTCGGGGCTGAACACAGTGCGCGGGTTCAGGTCGGAAACATACAGATCATCGAAGGGAACCTGTTCGATGGGGGCGATGATCGTCTCTTGCTTTGTCATGGGTCTTATCCTTGTCGTGTGGTGAGTTTTTGTGTTATCGGTGCCCCAGCCCTGACGGGCTGAGGCGAGGGGGCTTAGATGGCCCCGTGCTGGATCAGGAAGCGGCGTCCGATGCCAAAGTGATCGCCCTTCCTGAGAAGCGCCCAAGCCTCGGCAATGCGGCGCTTCATGGTTTCATTGCTCATTGATTTCACCTTCCTTTCCGTTGTGGTGAAGGGGTGGGAGAGGCGCTTGCCGCCCCTCCCTTGGGCCTGCTCGACAGGCCAGCCTCGGCGCGGGGCAGGGAGAGGCCCCGCAACCGAACTCAGTATTCCTCGGGCAGAAGGATGGTCAGCACGCGGCGGGTCTTGGTGGTGTCCGCGCAATCGTCGGAACCGAACTCATAGCCCGCGTCGTAGAGGTCGATTTTCCAGTAAAGCCGAACCTCGCGTTCGCCTTCGGCCACGGTGAAGATGCCGAAATCGTGGGTGCCGTAAGGGTCGTTGTCCTCGGTGAACTCGGAAAACTGCATGACCGCGACCATGATCGCCACTTGTGCCTCGTGCGACAGTGCGGCCACGCCGCGCGTCATGACGATCTGGCCGGGAACGGTGAAGTCAGCGCCCCATGTGGTGCGGAACTGGTCGTTTTGCTCTGCGATCAGCGCGACACGCGCCGCCTCGACAGCCGCATCTGCGGTGTTTTCCGAATGAATATCAGCCATGTCTGGCCTCCTTGTGGTGATGCCCTATCCGGTCTGGTGCCGAAAATTGGGGCGGGGTTTCTGGCGAGGACCGCTGCAAGCGGCCCTCTCCTGAAAG